>NZ_CBDCRS010000005.1:0-302742 GCF_965221235.1 Ruegeria sp. | reverse complement strand
GGGCCACAGCGGCCAGCACCTACCCCGTACCCCTCCCAAAAGGGCCGATCCGGTGGCTCAAACCTCCAATCGGGCTCCGCCCTCATTCCGGTTCAAGCCACCGGCCAACTTGGCTGTCGGTGCCGGTCAACTTGGTTGTCGCTCATCACTTGGGGGCGTGCCGCAGGAGAGCAGAACCGACAGCCTGTCGGCCGCGTATCGCAATCTCGACAAGGATGCGACCAGGGATGTCACCGAACGTTATGAGGCGTTCTGTCGGCACTATGGGATGGTCGCGAGCCGCAATAATCCCGGCGAAGCCCATGAGAATGGCGCGATCGAAGCACACAACAATCATCTCAAGGTGGCTTTGGATCAGGCTCTGATCCTGCGGGGATCGCGGGACTTTCCCGACATCGATGCCTGGCGCCGGTTTGTCGACGAAGTTGTCGCCCGCCGCAACCGCCGCCGTGAGGACAAGATAAAAGTCGAGTTGCAACACCTCAAGCCGCTGCCCACGCAGCGCACCACCGACTTCACCGAACTTGTCGTGCGTGTTGTCAGGACCGGAGGTTTCCTGGTCCACAGCGTGTTCTATTCCGTGCCCTCGCAGTTCATCGGCCAGCGCTTGCGCGTTCACGTCTATGACGACCGGATCGAAGCCTATCTCGGGGCCACGCATGTGGTCTCCCATCCCCGCATGCGCGGGCGCAAGGACGGTAAACGTATCCATAGCATCAATTACCGGCATGTCATCCATGTGGGGGCATCAGGGGTTCGGGATGTTCAGGCGCTGCTGAACCTGATCAAGTTTCTGGCCAACGAGCTTGAAATGCCCGTGATCGCCTTCGGCACCGATGCCTCCCTGCATGTTCTGAAGCTGGATACCCAAGTCGACAGCCGGTTTGACAAGCATGGCCTGCGGGTCTGGCGAGATAATGAGGCATTTGCGGATCTGGTGTGCAGCATCGTGGCTGCAATGCCGTTGCGCGCCCCAAGCCCGGTGCAGGACAGGGCTGTGATGCGGGCGCTTGTGGCCCTTTCGGGCGGTATCACGGGGGATGTATTTCATCTGCTGACGACGGCTGCGGCAGCAGCGGTCGGGGGTGAAGAGCGTATTACGTTACAGGGTCTCGAAGCCGCAGCTGCGGGGGAATGGCAGGCCCTTGCCTGACAAATTGCCATTTGTCCCTACGCCTCGGGCCGGAGAAAGCCTTTCGGGCTGGTTGAGTCAGCTGGAGGCGCTGTATTTTGGGACGGAACGGCGCATGTGGTGGTGGATGGGCCAGCAAAACGGCCTCGCGGATAGCGATCGACCCGATCACGCCCATCTGGAGGCGCTGGCCCGGTGCACTGGCATCGATGTCGCGCGGTTATCTGCGATGGTGTTGCCGTGGGTCGAGGAGGCGCCCAGGCTTGCGGATCGGCTTCGGGTCACAGCTGCTCCATGGCGGATCGGGCCGTTCCGGCTGTTAGATGGCACCCGGCGCTTTTGTCCCCTGTGCCTGGCCACGGCCACGCCGCTATGGCCGCTGCACTGGCGCATGGGCGGTCCGGTGTGCCTGACGCATCACGTGTGGCTTGAGCGGGCGTGCAGCCACTGCCAGGAGCCCTTGCCTGTGACCGGCCTGCCACTTACCTGTTGTGCCCGCTGTGCCACGCCCTACCGCGTCACCCCGGTTGATCCGGTCGATCCCAGGGCAATGGCGTGCCTGGCCTCGATCCATCGGCGTATCGTGAAGATCGTGTCGGACCCTGATCGGACACGGGTCCGGGCGATGACCGGGGCTCTGGATTGGGCCGCGCTGGGACAACTGGCCGGGCAATACGGACATCACATTGCGGCAGGCACATCTGTTCGAGACTGGCGGGCGGCCTTGGAAGCCTGTGCAATCGCGGCCTCGGAACAAAACGTTGTGCTGGCCGATATGCCGGTCTTGGCGGCGCGCGAGGCGGCTCCGACCAAGGGTAAGGTGCGTGTCGCACCGGTGCGCACAGCCATGGTGACACCAAAACCTCCGCAGCCGGTCTCTGTTCTCGACGGGCTGAAGGACCGCGTAAGGGAGGCCCTTGCGCAAGCCCGCACAGATTTGACGTCTCAAGGCCAACCGGTCACAGCAAAAGCGCTGCGGCGGCGCGCCGATCAGATTCTTCAGAAGCAGAGTGTCGGGCAGGGCAGGAGTCTACGGGTTACGGACCAATGCCGTCGCGAGTCCAGTAGTTAAGGAAAACCGACACATAAGCCCCATTCTGTGCCTGATTCCGGGCAAAATCAATTATTCCAGATAAGCGATACTTATCACATTTGTTTGGTTCAGTGATAGATTTTGTTCGGCCAAGCAGGCGCCCGTAATTTTTTTGACGCTTAGACTGGATGCTATGCGATGCACCTTCAGTTAGGGCGCGTCGATCATCTGCACGTGGCTTGCCGAGAGGCTTTCGAAAGAGTGGCGCAAAACGTGTCATTTGCTCGGCGCTCAGACAGAAAGGGTCAGACATGATTACCGCATGGTTGTGCGATAAGCAAAATGATGTCTCTGGCTATTAAACAGCGATTGCGACACAATCCAAAGTCTGCATATTTTCAGGAATCCTCGAGTTTTAGGTCATTCTGGCAGATCACATGAGCAGGGGTAGGCACCGTCGCGAAGAAGCGACCTAATTGATATGCGATCGGGCAATCGCCTCGGCGGCGACGGCATGACCCAGCTCGCACGGTGACTTGGATGACAAAGAGCCCATAAATGAGCCGATTGCGGTTCTTACGCCTGAAGTGATGTAAACTGAGGTCATTGTGTTCCCTGTTAAGTGTCAGACAGTTAGGTGCTATTGGCCACATCGATTTGTGGACTTGATTGCAATGCGCCCGCCGGAAGACAGGCCCTAAACACGAAATCCTGAACTGTTTCGATGTAGGCCCCAACCGTAACGCCACGTCGTCGGTACTTTGACCGTTTGACGTACCAGTCTTGCAGCAACGGTTTGATCAGCGCCGGAAGCAGTGGTGACGTATCCGCGCGAAACACCTGTTCGGCCATTGCGCGCTGTATGACGTCCGAGAAATACCGTTCGGTCAGCTCTTCGCTGTCAATCGCCATCTGCCGCTCGGCCTTGGGAAAGTTCTTTGCCTCCATATAGGCAAAAATGAACCACGGCAGCAGTTTCTCGGTCATGCGAATATGGGCTTCGATCAACCAGCTCAGGTGCGCGGCGGGATCGTTTGTGACCGCATCGGGCGGGTTGCCGAGCACGGCTTCCACCGTCTTTGTCACCTGCGTGATGATCATGTTCAGCAAGGTAGTCTTGCTGTCGAAATACGCATAAAGCCCGCCCATCGAGACCCCGGACGCCTTGGACAGGTCGCGCAGCGACATCGCCTGAAAACCCTTTTTGTTCGAAAGCCGCATCGCGCTTTCGATGATCACGACAAGCTTTTTGATCGCAATCTCTGGGGCCTGCACGGAAATCGTGTCTTTGTTCATGGCGAGCATGTCGCGACAAAGGGCTTCGGACGTTAGCTTCATGCAGGGGCTCCGGCAGGCTTAGGGCGTAGGCAGTCACACACTAGGCGGGTTCAAAAACGGTGTCCAACCCGACCCTTGGAGTCGTCTTGTCGTGGTTTTCCGTAAGCGGAGCGATCAGGCTTTCGACACCGTCGCGACCCAGATGCCGCATCTTTTCGACCGGAGGGGCGGCTATCCTTCCAGCCTTAGTCCCAGCGCCAATAAGAGCGATTGTCTGAGGTGTCATTTCCGTCTTTCCGTTTTGGTCAGCGTCCTATTGAAGGTCAAATTATCGAGCGAGCGCTCGATTGACAACAGCGAATGTCTGGCGTAACACATGACGGGAAACGAATGGGGGGTCCGAGGTGAAATCCAGCGAAAATTCCAAAGCAGGCGTGGGCCTGCCGGTCGATGTCTCGGGCCTTTCGGTTTTGGTCACCGGCGCTTCGTCCGGGCTGGGGGTGCATTTTGCCAAGCTGTTCGCGGGCCTGGGTGCCAACGTCACGGCGGCGGCGCGTCGCAGCGAGGTGATCGAGGGCTACAGTGCTGATCTGAGTCAGAACAGCGGCGCGATTCAGGCGCTGAAGCTGGATGTCTCGTCCACCGACTCGGTACGGGAGACTCTGGCCGGTCGTCACTTTGATATCGTGATCAACAATGCGGGCGTCACTGTCTCAGCTTCGGCGCTGGATCATGATGCAAGTGCATTGGATCGGATCATCGACACCAACCTCAAAGGCGTCTTCGCTGTTGCGACTACCGCCGCAGAAACGATGAAGGAAAAAGGCACGGGCGGCTCAATCGTCAATGTCGCCTCGATACTGGGTCACCGGGTTGCGGGCCATGCCTCGGCCTATGCTGCGTCCAAGGCGGGTGTGTGCCAGTTGACAAAAGCGCTGGCGCTGGAATGGGCGCGCTACGGCATCCGGGTGAACTCGCTTTCGCCGGGATATGTCAAAACCGAACTCAATGACGCGTTTTTCAGCTCGCCGCAGGGTGAGGCATTGATCAAGCGGGTGCCGATGCGTCGGCTCGGGGACCCGAGCGATCTGGACGGCGCCGTATTGCTGCTTGCCTCGGATCTGGGGCGTTTCATGACAGGAACTGACATCGTGGTTGATGGCGGCCACCTGGTCTCATCACTTTAAAAGGGAATTCCGATGGATTTCACCATTTCACCAGAAATCGAAGACTACCGCCAACGGATCTCGCGCTTTGTCGAGGATGAGATTCTGCCGGTGGAGATGAACCGCGACAGTTGGGACGCGCATGGCAATATCGCCCATGACTGGCTTGAGCCGCTGCGCGAAAAAGCGCGTGCCGAAGGTCTGTGGTGCCTGCAACTTCGACCTGAGACCGGTGGTCGGGGCCTGGGTAAAGTCGGCATGGCGGTCTGCTACGAGGAAATGAATCGCTCGATCTTTGGCCCCGTGGTGTTCAACTCGGCCGCGCCGGATGACGGCAATATGATGGTGCTGGAAAAGGCTGCAACCGACGCGCAGAAAGAGCGCTGGTTGCAGCCGATCGTGCAAGGCAAGGTGCGGTCCGCCTTTGCCATGACCGAACCGCATCCGGGCGGTGGTTCCGATCCGGGGATGATGCTGACCACTGCGAAGAAGGACGGCGACAAATACATCATCAAGGGGCGCAAGTGGTTCATCACCGGTGCCGAAGATGCGAAACATTTCATCTTGATGGCGCGCACCTCGGATGACCCGCGTCGGGTCTGACCGCCTTCCTGTTTGACGCAGATGAGCCGGGTTGGAGCATCGAGCGGCGCATCGGCATCATGGGCCCCGAAGAACATGGCGGCCATTGTGAGCTGCTGTTTGACAACCTCGAATTGCCCGCAGATCGGGTTCTGCTGGGTGAGGGCATGGGCCTGAAGATCACGCAGATGCGCCTCGGCCCCGCGCGGTTGACCCACTGCATGCGCTGGCTGGGTCTTGCCAAGCGCTGCACCGAGATTGCCAATGAATACGCCGCCAATCGCCACGGGTTTGGCATCCGACTGTCGGATCGCGAGAGCATTCAGATCAAGATGGGTGATCTGGCGATGGGGATCGAGATGGGGCGCCTACTGGTGATGAAAGCCGCCTGGGCGCTGGATCAGGGCAGCTTTGCCCGCAAAGAGGTGTCGATGGCCAAGATCCACGTCGCCAATCTGCTGCACAAGGCTGCGGATGTGGCGATCCAGATCAACGGGGCGCGGGGCTATTCGACCGATACGGTTCTGGAATGGATCTATCGCTATGCCCGGCAGGCGCGTCTGGTCGACGGCGCGGATGAGGTGCACCAGATGGTGCTGAACCGCCACCTTCAGGACCAGAACCGTGACTTCTGGAAATGGGACGTTCAGGGCGACTAAGCAGGTAGGTTCAAAACTCATGACTGCGCTTGATACACCGGCCTTGCAGGCCTGGCTGGCACAACGTCTTCCCGATGGCGGCGATCTGGTGATCGAACCGATCAGCGGCGGGCAATCCAACCCCACTTTCTTTGTGACATGGGGGCCGCACAGGTTGGTGCTGCGAAAGAAACCCGAGGGGGAAATCCTGCGCGGCGCACATGCGATCGAGCGCGAGTTCCGTGTTCTGAACGCCCTGAACGACACCGATGTTCCGGTGCCGCGCGTCCTGTGGCTGGAGGAGGATGCCGAAATCCTCGGCACGCCGTTCTACGTGATGGAGCGATTGGACGGGCGTGTGATCTCGGATTGTACCCTGCCCGATATTTCGCCCGAAGACCGGCGCGAGATGTATCTGGATGTGGCACGCACGATGGCAAAAATGCACGCGGTGCGCCCTGAAGAAGTTGGGTTGAGTGACTTCGGTAAACCGGGCAACTACTTCGCCCGTCAGATCGCGCGCTGGTCCAGCCAGTACGAAGGCTCAACCGGCCCGCGCATCCCCGAGCTGGACGCACTGATCGAATGGCTGCCGCAAAACATGCCCGAGGATGACGGCGCGGTCTCGATTGCCCATGGAGATTTCCGTCTGGGCAATATGATGTTTCACCCAACCGAGCCTCGGGTCATCGCCGTGTTGGATTGGGAATTGTCCACGCTCGGCCATCCTTTGGCTGATCTTGGGTTCTGCGTCATGCCATGGCTGAGCGACCCCGAGGAATATGGCGGCATTCTTGGCACCGGCTGGCAGGATCGCGGCATTCCCACGATGGAAGCGTTCGTCGAGACCTATTTTGCCCATGCCCTGCCTACATCACCGCTGCGCCCGTTCCACATCGCCTTTGCCCTGTTCCGCTTTGCCGTCATCTTCGTCGGCATAGCAGACCGCGCCCGCGCCGGAAGTGCTGCATCTTCTGAGGCGGAAACCTTGGGGCCTTTGGCCGTGCGCTTTGCACGGCGCGCGCAAGAGGTCGTCGATGGTGGCAGCGGCCTGCCAAGCCAATGACCCCGTAAAGTGAAAACCGGATTTCACCCTAGATAGCGAGAGTTAGCCTACCGATGACTTACCTCCCCGACATTCGCGAACAGCTACTGCTTTTACGGAACACCGCAGCGCTCGACGCTTCTGTTCTGGATGATGAGATGCTGGGCTCAATCCTCGATGGCGTGCAGTCCTTCGCCTCTGGCGATTGGGGGCAAAAAGAGGAAGTCGGCGAGAAGGAAGGGGTGAGTGTTGGGCTGGATGGCGTCACAATGCCAGCCGGTTTTCCTGAGGTCTACCAAAGCTTTGTCGCGTCTGGCTGGGGTGCGGTCCACGCGGCCGAAGAATTTGAAGGGCAGGGGTTGCCCTACAGTCTCGCAACAAGTGTTTTTGAAACGCTGGGGACGGCTAACTTTTCGCTGACGTCCTGCCTAACCCTGACAATGGGCGCGATTGACGCTCTGATCGTGTATGGAACTGACAGCCAGAAATCCCGGTTCCTGCCCAAGATGATTTCCGGGGCGTGGACCGGAACGATGAACCTGACCGAGCCGCAGGCCGGGTCGGATGTTGGTGCGCTGCGGACCAAAGCAACGCCGCGCGAAGATGGAACGTGGAACATCAAGGGGTCAAAAATCTTCATCTCCTTCGGGGATCATGATCTGACAGAAAACATCATTCATCTGGTTCTGGCCCGAACGCCGGGATCACCAGCGGGCAGTCGCGGCATATCCCTGTTTCTGGTTCCCAAATTCAGGGCGGATGAAAACGGGGCGTTTGTTGTAAAGAACGACGTCAGGGCCGTGTCATGCGAAGAAAAGGTCGGAATGCACGCCGCCCCAACCTGCGTCATGGCATTTGGTGAGCAGGATGATTGCATCGGCGAAATGATCGGCGAAGAGAACGCCGGGCTTCAGGCGATGTTCGCCATGATGAACAGCGCCCGGATTGGGGTCGGCCTGCAGGGCGTTCAACTGTGCGAGGCGGCGACGCAAAAGGCGGTCGCTTATGCAAAGGACCGTGTTCAGGGTCAGCGAAACGGGCAGCCAGTCTCGATCATTGAATTCCCCGATGTCCGGCGCATGCTTTTGCGTATGAAAGCAACAACGCAGGCCGCGCGCGCGCTGATTTACTATGCCGCAGGATGCCTTGACCGCGCGGCGGAAGGGTCGGCGGCAGACGACGCCCGGCTGCAACTGATCACACCGCTTGCCAAAACCTATTGCTCTGAAGCAGGCGTTGAAGTCGCCAGCCTGGGCATCCAGGTTCATGGCGGCCTTGGCTATATCGAGGAAACCGGCGCTGCGCGGTATTGGCGCGACGCCCGTATTGCGCCGATCTACGAGGGTACAAGTGGCATTCAGGCGCAGGATCTTGTCGAGCGAAAGCTGAGAGCAGACGGCGGCAAGGCCTTTGATGCGCTGATGTCCGAAATACTGGCATCGGTAAAACACGATCAGCTGAAACAGTTGGCACAGGACTGCACCAAAGTCGCTCAGCACCTCTTGCAGAGTGAAAAGGACGATCGCTTGGCCGGAAGCTACCCGTTCCTTGTGATGTTCTCGGTTGCAGTGGCGGGGTGGTTGCTTGAGAAACAGCTGCAATCCCTTGGCGACGACGCGTTCGGCAAGGCCAAGGCTGTTACCATTCGATACTTCCTTGATCATATGGTGCCCGAGGCATCCGGCCTTTCGCAGGCTGCAAAAGCCGGAGCAGGTCTGTTTTACGAGCTGGATGCTGAAGCGTTTTGAAGACTGTGAGCGTTCCGGTCCAATGTTTTGCCTGTTTGCGGATCGTATCCGTAGGTTAGGATCAGCTCAAAGAAGACAGCTCAAAATCGAAATCGTCGTTGTACTGGGCGCTCAGAAAATCCACGAACCGCTTGTGGAACTGCCTCGTATGCTCATGGGCAAGACGGTCTGCGCGCGCGACGTCTCGGTCGCGGATTGCGTCGATCATGTCCTGATGCTCTGAACCCAACAGCGTATCGGTGGCCGAGGATTGGATGTACTCGAAATGCATATGAAGTATGCGGCGACCTTCATCCAGAAGCTGGCCATATGCGCGCGCGAGATACGTGTTTTTGCCCGCTGCAGCGATTGTCATATGGAAATCCCGATTGCAGGCGGACATGGCCAGATAGTCGTTCGCGATGCAGGCCTGGTCAAAGGCGTGCGCTTCTTTCTCCATTACCTCGATCTGGCTGTCTGACCGGTTTTGCGCCGCCAGTCTGGTGTTGATCCTTTGCAGGAAATCGAGAGCTTCGACATAGCGAGGAAACTCGGTCAGATTGATGGGTGCGACCAAGGTAGAGCGGTTCGACAGCATGACCACCAGCCCTTCGGCAGACAGCCGGACGAGCGCTTCGCGCACCGGTGAGCGAGACATGGCGAATCGTTCTGAAAGGCCGGTTTCATCCAGCGGCATCCCCGGTTGCAGAGCCAGCGACAGGATCTCGCGTTTGAGCGTGTCGTAAACGTATTTCGACCCGCCACCTTTGGGGCGCTTCTGCATATCCACTTGTTTTTTGGCCATTCTCAATTTCTCCAGAGCGGAATGCTGAACCTATAATGTCAATTCGTCGCCCGAACAATTTTATTGACTTGTCGACGCAGTGTCGACAAAGAGATTCTCGGCAAATGTGAAGCGGCAATGTCTTCGGGATTTCACGCTGCGACCGCTCACGCAAAACACCAACTATGTCCGTCGGGGCGACGCGTTTTCAGCCGTCGAAACACGCGGATACACGCGATACTGGGATAAGAGGACTACCACATGAGCTATAACGTCAAACTCTCGGGTGTGATGCCCGCGCTTGTCACCCCGTTTGGGGCAGATGGCAAAATCAACTTTTCGGCTTTCGAAGGTCTGCTGAGCCATTTCCGCGAGGCAGGTGTGACCGGCTGGGTTCCGAACGGCTCGACCGGCGAGTATTTCAGCCAATCCACCGAAGAGCGTCGTCAGGTGCTGCAATTCGTCAAGGATTTCGCCAATGACGATGAGACCCTGATCGCAGGCACCAACGCCCCCGCCACCCGCGAAGTGATTGAACAGACCGCGATGGCCAAAGAGATCGGCTATGACAACGTTCTGCTTGCGCCGCCGTTCTACACGCGCCCGACGCAGGAAGAACTGATCAAGCACTATGAAACGGTGCTGGCCGAGGTCGACGTGAACATCGTACTCTACAGCTATCCGTTGAAGGACGGCGCCGATATCTCGTTCGAACTGATGGACCATTTCGCGGACAACCCGCGCGTCATCGGGATCAAGGAAAGCTCGGGCGTGTTGCAGCGGGCGGTCGATATCGCCTCGCGCTATGAGGGCAAGATCCAGTTGGTTTCGGGCTCGGATGACATCGCGCTGGACTTCATGTTCTGGGGTGCCGAAAGCTGGATTTGCGGGCCGTCGAACTGCATGGCCAAAGCCTGCTGCGAACTGGACCGTCTGTATAAGGCCGGTGAGCTGGTCGCGGCCAAAGAGCTGATGAAAAAACTGTACCGAGCCATGAACATTCTTGAGAGCGGCAAGTTCGTGCAGAAGATCAAGTTTGGCGCTGAGTTGCAGGGGCTGGACGTTGGAGAATGCCGCGCGCCGCTGGGTCCGCTGACCGAGGCGGAAAAGGCCGAATTCACCGAGGCCATGCAGCCCATTCTGGCGATGTAAACACGTCTAAACCCTGTGCGGGGTGAAGGTCGGATCCGGCCTTCCCCTGCCATTTCAAGGTGCCATCTGGTGCAACAGGATCAGTCAATACACTGCGTTGTCGTCGGGGCTGGTGTCATCGGTGCTGCCATCGCGTATGAGCTGCAAAAACGCGGGTCACAGGTCACGTTGGTTGACGCAGATGCAAAGGGACGCAGCGCGTCCTACGGCAATATGGCGTCGATTGCGGTGACGGAATTCATGCCGGTCTCACGACCGTCGGTCTGGCGGCAAACCCCCGGTTGGGTGCTGCATCCCGAAGGCCCGATCCGGGTCTCTCCAAGCTATGCCCCGTATCTGATCCCGTGGTTTGCGCGGTTCTTCTGGGCCGGGCGACCGTCGAAACTGCGCCAGCTTGAGGCGCAGGGCGCAGCCCTTTGCCACCGGTCTCTGGCCGATACCGAGCAGTTGATGGACGAGCTGGGCCTGTCTGATGATCTCAGCAGTACGGGCTGTCTGTCGCTCTATGCCAGCGAGGCCGAGTTTGCCGCCGACCGCGAGCGTTTGGACATGCTGGACCGCCACGGTTTTGGCTATGATGTGCTGGACCGCGATGCTCTGCACGATCTGGAACCCGAGATCGCCGAGGTCATTCAAAAGGCGGTACTGCTGCCCGACAACCGCACCGTGCGCGACCCCTATGCCATCGTGACCCGCCTGACCGAGGCTTTCGTGGGGCAGGGCGGTCAGGTTCAACATTGCATGGTAACGGGCTTTGAACGCGCCGAGCGTATCACGGGCGTGACGCTGGAGGATGGACAAACACTCAAGGCGGATCAGGTCGTTCTGGCCGCCGGTGCCTATACGGGTCGCTTGTCCAAGCAACTGGGCGAGCCGATCCCGCTGGAAACCGAGCGGGGCTATCACACGCAGATCAACGCGCCGGGAATTTCCTTGGATCATTCGATCATCTGGCCGGCCATGGCGTTCATGGTCTCGCCCACAGCGGGGGGCATTCGCGTCGGGGGTACGGTCGAGATGGCCGGTCTGGACGCAGCCCCGGATTGGCGACGCTCGAAAATCACCGTCAAACGCGCGCGCAAGGCGCTACCGAACCTGCGGTTGGAAGAGACCAGCGAATGGATGGGCCATCGCCCCGCATTCCCGGATACCGTGCCGGTCATGTCCGCCTCAGCCAAAGTTCCGGGGGTGTTTTATGCCACCGGCCACGGTCACTTGGGGCTGACTTATGCCGCGACCACGGCCAAATTGATGGGGCAGCTTATCACTGGTGAGACACCCGAGATCGACCTTCATCCCTATCGGGTCGACCGATTTTAACTCTGAGAACAGGAGCGGACCATGACCGAACAAACATGCCTTATCATTGGTGGCGGACGCGGAATGGGCGCGGCCACGGCCCGCGAGATGCACGCGCGGGGGTACAAGCTGGCGCTGATGTCACCGTCTGACTCCTGCGAGTTGCTGGCCAAAGAGCTGGACGGCGTCGCCCATCGCGGCAAGGCCGAGAATGCCGAAGACACGCAAGCCGCCTTCGATCTGGCCATGTCCACCTATGGCCGCATCGACGCCTGCCTGATCCACGTGGGCGGCCCGCCCAAGGGCGATCTGCTGGATATCCCCGAAGAGGACTGGGATCGCGCGCACGACATGGTGCTGAAGCCGGTCATCCGCATGGCCAAACTGCTGACCCCGGTGATGGAGGCGCAGGGCGGTGGCTCGATCGTCAACATCACCACGTTCTCGGCCTTTGAACCGTCGCTGATCTTCCCAACCTCCAGCGTGTACCGCGTTGGGGTGTCCAGCTTTACCAAGCAATATTCGGATCGTTACGGCCCTGCGAATATTCGCATGAACTGCCTGTTGCCCGGCTTCACCGACAGCCTGGACCTGCCGCACAAATTCGCCGAGATGTCCGCCCTTGGCCGTCTGGCCCGGGCAGAGGAACAGGCCAAAGCGGCTGCGTTTCTGCTGAGCGATGACAGCAGCTATATCACCGGCCAATCTCTGCGCGTCGATGGCGGCGTCACAAGGCATATGTAAGGAAAAACCATGCAGGACAAACTGTTTGTCAACAACGAATGGGTTGCCGCCACCTCTGGTGAGGTGTTCGACGTGGTGGATCCGTCGAACAATGCGGTCGTGCACAAGGTCGCCAAAGCCGGCCCTGCCGATGTCGACGCGGCGGTTAAAGCAGCGCGTGCAGCCTTTGACACCGGCCCTTGGCCAAAGCTGAGTGGGGCCGAGCGCGCCGCCGTGTTGCGCAAGATGGGTGATGAGATCGCCGCGCGCACCGACGAACTGGCCCGGATGGAGGTGTTGGACAACGGCAAACCCCTGCCCGAGGCGGTGTGGGACATCGAAGACACGGCCGGGGTCTTTCACTTCTACGCCGATTTGGCGGAACGTCTGGACAATGATGCCGAGGAAGAGATCGCTCTGGGCATGGAGGGGTTTACCTCGAAGGCGGTGAAAGAACCCGTTGGAGTTGCGGGTGCCATTATCCCATGGAATTTCCCGATGCTGATGGCCTCATGGAAAGTGGCCCCGGCGCTGGCGGCAGGTTGCACGGTTGTGCTGAAACCCTCAGAGGTCACGCCGCTGACAGCGCTGGAGCTTGGGGCTATTGCGCTGAAGGCGGGGCTGCCCGCCGGGGCGTTGAACATCGTCACTGGTCTGGGCCCGGATGCGGGCGCGCCGCTGACTGAACACCCGGATGTGGACAAGCTGGCCTTTACCGGATCGGTGCCCACCGGATCGCGCATCATGGCGGCGGCGGCGCGCGATGTGAAAACCATCTCGCTGGAACTGGGCGGCAAGTCGCCATTGGTTGTGTTTGCCGATACGCCTATCGAAGAGGCGATCGAATGGATCATGTTCGGCATCTTCTGGAACCAGGGCGAGGTCTGCTCGGCCACCTCGCGGGTGTTGATCGAGGCTCCGATCTATGACGCGGTGATGGCGCGGCTGGCGGAAGAGGCGGGCAAGATCAAGATCGGGCATGGCCTGGAAGACGGCGTGCTGCTTGGCCCGCAGGTGAACAAGGCGCAGCAGGGTAAAATTTTGGCCGCGATTGAAAAAGGCAAGGCCGAAGGCGCCCGGCTGGTCTGTGGCGGTGGCGTCCCCGAAGGGTTCGAGCAGGGCTGCTATGTTGAACCCACCATCTTTGCCGATGCGCCGCTGGACGGGCATGTCTGGAACGAAGAGATTTTCGGGCCGGTGGTCTGTGTCCGGTCCTTCACCACAGAAGACGAAGCGGTCGCGCTTGCCAATGCATCGGAATTTGGTCTGGCCGCCGCCGTCATGTCCGCCGATACCGACCGCGCCGAGCGGGTTGCCCGCGCGTTTCAGGCTGGCATCGTCTGGATCAACTGCTCGCAACCGACCTTCACCGAAGCGCCCTGGGGCGGGTACAAGAAATCCGGTATTGGGCGTGAACTGGGCGTATGGGGCTTGAACAACTATCTCGAAACCAAACAGATCACCTCTTATGACCGCTCCAAACCCTGGGGTTGGTACATCAAGGAGTAAGTATGCGACTGGGCTTCATCGGAACAGGGGTCATAACCGAAGCGGTCGTGACGGGATTGCTGGCGGCAGAGGTTGATGTCACGGCTATCCGCGTCACGGAACGCAATCGTACGATCTCGGCGCGTTTGGCGGCAGCGAGTGACAAGGTGAAGGTCTGCGCAAATGCGCAGGCTGTTATCGACGGGTCCGATCTGGTGTTTCTGGCGGTCCGTCCCCAGGACGCGCAGGCGGTGCTGTCGCCGTTGCGATTTGCCGAAGGTCAGCATGTTTGCAGCCTGATCGCCACAGTGACACATGAGGTCCTGCAAGACTGGATCGGCACGCCTGTACACCTGTTCCGCGCGATCCCCTTGCCCTCAGTCGCCCATCATCGCGGCGTGACAGTTCTGTTCCCGCAGGACCCGGTGGGCGAGGCGATGTTTGGCCCGCTGGGGACGGTGGTCAGCGCCCGAACTGTGGAAGAGTTCGACGCCTTCGCTGCCGCCAGCGCCGTGATGGGGACGTATTTTGGTGTCCTGGGGGCTGCGGCGGACTGGATGCAATCCAATGGGATCGGGCAGGTAGATGCGCAACGCTACCTCAGTGGGGTTTTTTCCGGTCTGTCGCATACCACCATGGAAGATCGCGACAAACCTTATGAGACGCTGCGGGAGGAACACTCCACACCGGCTGGACTGAACGCCCAACTGTTCGAAGTCTTTGCAAATGCCGGAGGTCCGGAGGCTCTGAAAGCGGGGCTCGACAGCGTTATGCAGCGGTTGAGCAATGCGCGCAAAGAGTCCGGGGGGAAGGCAGAATGACCTGTGCGCTGCAAGGTAAAACCGTTCTGTTAACGGGGGCCACCGGGTCGATTGGTCAGGCCATCGCGCGCGAATTGGCGGCCGAGGGCGCGCGTGTCCTGTTGCACTATAACAACAACGCGGCGCGTGCCGAGGCTCTGGCGGCAGAAATCGGGCAAGGAGCAATCGCGCTTGCCGCCGATCTGTCCGATCCGAAGGGGCCAAGCGAATTGTGGGATGCCGCCGAGGTCCAAGTGGGCCGCATAGATGCGCTGATCAACAATGCAGGAATTCTCACGGCTTCATCCGTGGATGACCCGTTGGAGGCGTGGCATCGCGTTTGGCAGGGTGATCTTCAGGTCAATCTGATGGCCGCCGCCGATCTGAGCCGCGCAGCCATTCGGCATTTCAGGACGCAAGCCGGTGGGCGGATCGTCAACATGGCTTCGCGCGCGGGGCAGGGGGGTTACCGGGCCGAGGCGATGTCTTATGGCGCGACCAAGGCCGCCCTAATCAACCTGACCCAAAGCATCGCGCGGGGTTTTGGGGCCGATGGGATCACGGCAGTGGCGATAGCGCCGGGTTGGGTGCGGACCGAGATGTCCGAGGGTTACATCCGCACCCATGGCGAGGCTGCGGCCCTGTCGGGCATTCCGCTGGGCCAGATGGCCGAGCCGGAAGAACTTGCCGAGCTTGTCGCCTTTGTTCTGCGACCCTCGCAGGCCTCGCTTTCCGGTGCGGTTCTGGATGTAAATGGCGCAAGTCAGATGAGGTCATGATGCGGTTCGAAGGGAAATCTGTTGTCGTCACCGGCGGAGCAGGCGGGATCGGCACCGCGATCTGCCAGCGGTTTGCCGATGAAGGCGCTTTGGTTTGCGTCGCTGATGCAGATGTCGCCGGGGCGGAAACGGTTGCCGGAAAGATACGGGCCACCGGTGGTCAGGCAGAAGCGCATGCGTTCGACCTGACCGATCCTGCGGAAATCCGAAGCTTCGTCCGAAACTGGACCGGCGCAGGGCGCAAGATAGACGTGCTGTGCAACAATGCCGGGCTGATGCGGCGGGGCGCGTTGATGGAACTTTCGCCTGAGGATTGGCAGCAGTCTTTCGCCGTGAATGTCGATGCGCTGTTCCATATGTGTCAGGAGGTCATCCCGGTAATGCAGGAACAAGGCGGCGGGGCTATCGTCAACACGGCGTCGCAATGGGGGATGCACCCGGCCCCCGGCCATATCGCCTATAACACCACGAAGGCCGCTGTTGTGGCCTTCACCCAGAACCTCGCCCGCGACTATGCGCCGGACAACATTCGCGTGAATGGCGTGGCTCCGGGTGAGGTCCGAACGCCCATGCTAGAAAGCAATCTGGCAAGGTCGGGCCGCAGTCTTGACGATCTGAACGCGCTGGTGCCATTTGGCCGGATTGGCGAGCCGGATGAGATCGCCGCCCTTGTGGCATTTCTGGCCTCGGATGAGGCGCAATACCTGTGTGGCTCGGTGGTGGAAATTACCGGTGCTCAGGCCGTGGCCTGAAGAAACGAAAAGGACAAACCCATGCGCTGGTCCCGAACTCTGCAAACGGTCGATGTGCACTGCGCTGGCGAGATCGGTCGTGTCGTGACCGGCGGAGTACTGGACATTCCCGGTGCGACCATGGCCGACAAGCTGGATCATCTGAACAAGGTCGATGACAGCCTGCGCCAGCTTTTGTGCTCGGAACCGCGTTCGGCCCCGGCGGGGTCGTTCTGTCTACTGGTGCCCGCCTGCGATCCGGCGGCTGATGTTGGGTTCATTGTTCTGCAACCGGATCAGGCACATGCCATGTCAGGCTCGAACGCCATGTGCGCAGTGACCGCTTTGCTGGAAACCGGGGCGATCCCGATGGTGGAACCCGAAACCGTTGTGACCTTGGACACGGCGGCTGGCCTCGTGCGCGCACACGCTGCCTGCGAAGGTGGCAAGGTGACTAAAGTCTCCCTCGACATGCCGCCGTCTTTTGTAGCCAAGAAGGACTGTGAAATCGAGACCCCGGACTGGGGAACGATCCGCTATGATCTGTGTTTCGGCGGCGTGTTCTATGCGCTGGTCGATGTGGACCAGATCGGTTTGACGATCACTCCGGACAACGCCCGCGAGCTTGCCACTCAGGGCGTTGCCCTACGCAACATGATCGCCGAAACCGAAGATGCGCCGCATCCGACAACTCCGGCTCTGAACGGTCTGGCCTACGTCATGTTCCGGTCTGCCGACTCGGATGGAGCGGTCCGAACTTGCACAACATTGCGCCCGGGTCGGGCCGACAGATCGCCTTGCGGCACAGGATCGAATGCCAACATGGCAGTGCGCCACACAACAGGGCTGGCCAAGCCGGGCGACATAGCCGTGTCGCGCTCGATTATCGGCAGTGAGTTCACTACCGAGCTTTTGAATGTCACCAAGGTCGGCCCTTACGAGGCAACGCAAAACCGCGTGTCCGGGCAGTGCTGGATCTACGGGTTCAGCCAGATCGGGTTGGACCCAAGCGATCCGTTTCCAGAAGGGTTCCGACTGTCGGATACCTGGGGCAGTTAGTCGATCCGACAGAGAACCGATCTGTCAGGTTTCGAAGACGCGCGTCCCGGTTTCACAATGTCATTCTCTCTGAGAAGAAACGAGATTTGTCCGTTGCATTTTTAGCCGCGCGAAATGGTCAAGATGCAGGGGAATAGCAGTGTATTGTGCCTCCTGCGTTGGGCTATTTAGGCAAACAACCGTTTCAACCACCCGGCACTTTGCAATTTTCTCCGGGGTTTTCCGGCGATGTGGTGGTAGGTTCCGCCTCTTCTGCACAATAGCTTATCCTCAACGAATTTTTTGTGGAGAGCACTATGCGCGGCGCCGATATCCTGGTTCAAATGCTGATCGACTATGGGGTCGATACGATTTTTGGTGTCCCTGGTGACACAAATGTTCCGCTTTACGAAGCGTTGCAGGTTAAGACGGATGAAATCACCCATGTGATGGCGCGCGATGAGCGTTCTGCCGGGTTCATGGCGGATGCCTATGGACGTTTCACCAACCGCGTCGCTGTTGTCGAATGCCCGTCCGGCGCTGGTGCGATGTACACCCTGCCGCCGATCGCTGAAAGCAACGCGTCCTCCATCCCGGTGATTGCGCTGACGATTGACGTGCCGCTGCGTGGCGAGGGCCGCGGTGTTTTGACGGAACTGGATTGTGCGCGGCTGTTTGAGCCTGTGACCAAATCCTCGGTGCAGGTCAAACGCGCCGACATGCTGCCCGAAATCATTCGCCGCGCATTCCGTGTTGCGACATCCGGCAAACCCGGTGCCGTTCACTTGCAAATCCCCGAAGACATGCTGATGGAAGAGATTGATCCTGAGACAATCTCGCTGCATGTCGAAGAAGAATGTAAAACTTTCCCCGCCTTCCCGACCCGTCCCGCCCCCGGACTGGTGGAAAAGATGCTGGAGAATCTGCAAGCGGCCGAACGACCGCTGATCGTATCGGGCGGCGGTGTCGTTCGTGCCTGCGCCGGTGATCTGGTGCAGAAGTTGGGTGAAACTCTGAACATCCCGGTCTGCACCACCATGACCGGTCAGCCCACCATGCCCGACAACCACGATCTGGCCATTGGCGTCATCGGCGACAACGGCTTCCACCCTCATGCCAACCGCGCGATGGAAGAAAGCGACTTTGTCCTGTTCATCGGCTCTCGGGTCGGGTCGGTTGTGACGATTGGTTGGAAGTTCCCGAAACTCACCCTCAACAAGCGTGTGGCGCAGATCGACATTGATCCCGAGATCATGGCCAACAACTATGAAAACGTTCTGTCGATTGCCGGGGACGCGCGGTTGGTTCTGTCGGACCTGCTGGACGTGATCCCCGAAGATGTGGACACCACCAAAACCCAGCCTTGGGTTGATCATCTGAACACGTTGCGGTCGAACTTCTGGGACAACGCGCAGGTCCTTCTGAACAACGATTCCACCCCGCTGCGCCCCGAGCGTGCAGTGCGCTGCTTTAACGAGGCACTGGTGAAATCGGGTGAACCCGCGCTGATCTATTCCGATGCCGGGACGCCGACGCCGCATATGACCCGCTTCCTCAAGATCAACGATCCGCGGACACGGCTGGCCATTCCGCGCGCCTTTGGCGGACTGGGTTCGGCCCTGCCTGCGGTGGTTGGCTCGTGGCGAGCCGATCCGACCCGTCGCCCCATCGGCATGTTTGGCGATGGCTCATTCGGCATGACCGTGGGCGAGCTTGAAACCGTGGTGCGCCTTGGCGTTCCTGCGATCCTGATCCTGTTCAACAACGGGCATTTTGGCTGGATCAAAAGTCTGCACCGTCTGAAAGGTCATAACCAGACCTTCGGTGTCGACTTTACGCCGCCCCGAGGGCAGGCCATTGCCGAGGCGTTCAACATGAAAGCCTTCACCGCGAAGAATGCGGATCAGTTCGACGACGCACTTGCCGCTGCCTTCGCGCACAAACAGGCACCGTGCCTGATCGACGTTCACGTGGAATCCATCGCCGACCGGGTCCCGCCGGTGTACTCGTGGCTGACCAAGCGTGGCGAAGACCCGCTGAGCCTGGATGCACAGGACGTCAAATACCTTTGAACGAACAAAGGGTAAGGCCGGTTAGAACCGTTTCGGGTGAATTCGACACTTTAACGGTTTAACCGGCCCAACTCCGGCAGAATGCTTGTTGGTCACGCCATCATTACCTGCCAGCCTAGTTAAATGGGAGATACTATGGCGTCAGTAACAGGGAAGTCAGTTATTGTTCTGGGGGCAGGAGTTGTCGGCGTCTGCGCGGCGCTTGAGCTTTTGTCCAGAGGGGCTGACGTCACCTTGGTCGATCGACGCGATCCCGGTGAAGAGACGTCTTACGGAAACGCTGGCGTCATGGCCACATCGTCTCTGATGCCGCTCAATAATCCGGGCTTGTGGAAACGCCTCCCGGGATTGCTGAGTAACCGGGGAACCGGTTTCAGGTATTCGGTGCCGTTTCTGCTTAGAAATTTGCAATGGGCTGTGGGCTTTCTGCTCAATGCGCGAACTAAGACCTGCGATGAGACAATGACCGCGCTGAACGCGCTGATTCAGTGTTCCGCCGACGGCCACAAAAGCCTGTTGGCCGAAGCCAATGCAGCGGACCGCCTCAACGAGGCCGGTTGGATCTTTTTACATCGCACCCAGCAAAGCTTTGAAGACGGTGCCCGGACACGTGAGGCCTTTGACCGCTTTGGTCTGGACACTGAGGTTCTGGGTAAGCAGGACATTCAGGATCTTGAACCCGGATTGAACCCGATCTTTGCCAAAGGTCTTTGGATCAAGGACACGTTTTCAGTCGACTCGCCCGGGCACGTGGTTCAGGCCTATTCAAAGCTGTTTCTGTCCCGTGGCGGCAGGATCGTGCGGTCCGAAGTCAGCGATTTGCAGCAGAACGAATCCGGCTGGACAGTCAAATGTGCCGATAGCGCGATGTCCGCAGATCAGGTTGTTGTTGCGCTTGGACCTTGGTCCAAACCCTTTTTGAAACGATTTGGCGTCTCTGTGCCGATGGGTTTCGAACGTGGCTATCACCGGCATTTCGAAGGCAACTTGGGGAATGCAAAGCTCAACCGTCCGATCTATGATATCGGTGGCGGATATGTTTTGTCTCAGATGGAACAGGGGCTGCGGCTGACCACCGGGGTCGAGCTGACAGATGTTGCAGCCGAACCAAATCACGCTCAGTTGGATTTGGCTGAACAAGCGGCGCGCGAGGCATTTGACTTGGGGCAATGTGTTCAGGATGATCCTTGGCTCGGCAGTCGGCCCACGATGCCAGATAGCCGACCGGTCATTGGCGAACTGAAAGGTGCGCGCAAACTGTGGCTGGCATTCGGACACCAACATATTGGTTTCAGTACGGCGCCCGGTACGGCTAAGATACTTGCAGATCTGATGGAAGGGGCAATCCCACCGATAGATGCGGCCCCGTTCGGGCCTGATCGTTTCACCGCCTTGCGATGGAAACACAACGCAGCATAAACACGAAACTAGACTTCAACAGGAGAAAAAGTAATGAAAACAAAGTTCAAAACAATGATCGCCGCAGGCGTTGCAGCGCTGACGCTGCAATCCGGCGCAGCACTGGCACAATCGCTGGAGTGGACCACAGGTCAGCTTGGCGGCGGCTGGTATGGCATGGGTGGTGGTCTCGCGACTCTGGTCATGGAAAAAACCGACCTGAACATCAAAGTTGTTCCGGGCGGCGGCAAGGACAACCCGGCCAAGCTGGAAGCGGGCCTGAGCCAGATCGGCATGGGTCTGGACTTTCTGGCCTTCGCAGCCGTGAACGGCAACGATCCTTATCCGAATGCACATGGCAAGGTCATGGCAATCGGCAAGGGCTGGTCCGACAACCCGTTCCACTTTGTCCGCGCAGATGACCAGACCCTGAGCCTGGAAGAAGCGCTGACCACGGACGGGCTGAGAATCGGCGTGACCAAAACCGGGTCTTCCGAAGAACTGACCTTCACCCGCGTCATGGATTACTATGGAACTTCCTATGACAAAATCCGCGAGGGTGGCGGCAAGATCGTTCAGGGCAGCTACTCGGACCTCGTAAACGCCTTTAAAGACGGTCAGATCGACTATCTGTTCATCGCTCTGGGCCTGCCCGGTGCAGCTGTGATCGAAATCAGCCAATCGCGTCGTGACGCGGAACTGGTTCCGTTCCCGCAAGACGTCATCGACCACCTGAGCAGCACCTATGGCTATGCCAAAGGTTCGATCCCCGCTGGCACATATGACGCCTCGGTACAGGATGGTGAACTGGCCGCGCCGGTTATGGGCACAATCCTGATCGCATCGTCTGACGTTCCGGAAGACACCGTTTACACGCTGACCAAGGCACTGCTTGAGAACCAGGATCGTTTCGGTTCCATTCACTCGAGCCTTGCGAACTTCAAGCCTGAAAGCGGTTGGGACACAACAATCCCGATGCACCCGGGTGCGCTGAAAGCCTATGAAGAGCTGGGCTACAAGTAATCATCTGGCGAACTGAAGCTTGTGATCGGCCCTCGTGGCCGGTCACACTTAAACGATTTGGCTATGATTTTTCGGTAAATCATCAGCTTTCTGGAAAGGGCAGGGTGTAGGAAAATGCGTACGATCAAAGGAAAGGTTGGCCTCGGCATAAAGGCCTGGGCAGCAGGGGCTACGGCCTTGCATATTTACTACGCGGTGACCGGCTGGCCTGAGCCGTTGACGCTGCGGGCTCTGCATTTCATGCTGTACCTGCCGTTGGTGTTTTTGCTGTTTCCCGCGCGCGTTCCCAGCAGCGCGGTTGAGATGCCCGAGGATGTCGCGGATAACCCCAAGGTAAATCTCGGCGATTGGCGAAACCGTCCAACCGTGCTGGACTGGATACTGGCAGGGCTGAGCCTTTTGCCCAGTCTTTACATGTATCTCAACTCAACCACGATCTATCAGCGTTCCGAGTATCTGACTCCGCTGACGGATACGCAGCTTTATCTTGGTATTCTGGCCGTCCTGCTGATCCTTGAGGGTGTACGCCGCGCGCTGACCCCCATTCTGGCGGGTCTGGCCGTCGGTGTGATCGTCTACATGTTCGTGGCGCAGTATCTGCCCGGCCTCTGGAACTATCGCGCGATGAGCGTAGATCATGTCGTCGAAACGATGATGCTGATCAACGGTCGCGGCATTTATGGGCCTCTGATGGGGATTTCGGCGACGCTGGTTGCCGTGTTCATCACCTTCGGTGCGTTTGTTCGGGCCAGTGGTGCAGCAGACCTGTTCTCTCGCATTGGTGAGGCTGCTGCCGGTAAATACTCCGGCGGTCCGGCCAAGGTTGCCGTAATCAGTTCGGGCCTGTTCGGCACCATGAGTGGGTCTTCGGTGTCCAACGTGGCCTCGACCGGGGTTGTCACGATCCCGTTGATGAAACGTCTTGGCTATCGCCCGGCGTTTGCGGGGGGCGTTGAAACTGCCGCCAGTGTCGGTGGTGCGATTATGCCGCCCGTTATGGGGGCCGCCTCGTTCCTGATGGCTGAAATCACCGGCATTCCCTACCGCACGATCATCGTCGGCGCGGCTTTGGGTGCGGTGCTGTACTATGCGACCATGCTGATCATGGTGCATCTTGAAGCCAAGCGGCTGAAGCTGTCCGGTATCCCGGAAGATCAACTACCGTCCTGGCGCGATGTTCTGAAAGACATTCACCTTCTGCTGCCGCTGACGATCCTGTTTGCGATGTTGATGAGTGGATTCTCTCCAACCTATTCCGCGATCTGGGCCATCAGTTCCGCGATTGTGGTCAGCTGGCTGCGACCCGGCCACCGGATTGGTCCCAAGCAAATATTCTATGCTCTGGGCGAAGCGGGTGAGCTGATCTGTATCGTTGCCCTTGCCGTTGCCGCCGCCGGATTGATCGTTGCGGGCCTGACGACCACCGGTCTGGTGATCGCGATTGGCAATATCGTCTCTGACGTTTCGGGCGGTCAGCTTTGGATTGCGGCGATCATGGTGGCGCTGGTCAGCCTGTTCCTGGGCATGGGCGTCCCCACAACTCCGGCATATCTGATCGTGTCGGTTGTTGGTGCCCCCATTCTGATTGACCTCGGAGCGCCAATGCTGGGTGCGCACCTGTTCGTCTTCTACTTTGCCATCATGGCCGACGCGACGCCGCCTGTGTCCATCGCGGCCTATACGGCAGCGGTAATTGCCAAGGCAAATGCGCTGCGCACCGGTTTTGAGGCATGGAAGATGTCCATCGGCGGTTTGATCGTTGCCTTCAGCTTTGTCTTTACACCAGCGATCATGTGGCAAGGGCCGGTTACAGACACGATCATGATCTTCCTGATCAATATCGTTGCCGTCACCTGTATCAGCGTCGGAGCGATCGGGTTCTGGATGCAACGCGTCATGGTTCCTCTGCGGCTGCTGGCACTTATGGCTGGGGTAGGGCTTGCGTTCAGCTATCCGCTGGCCTTGGAACTTCGGTTCGGAATTGCCGTTGGTGTGCTTGCCTTGATGATCGCGCTTGGGCTTGCCATTAAGGGCAAGGAGCAGGTGGCAGCGTCCTAACTGCCAACCGCGTTGCACGAAACAGTCTAAAGGTGTCGGCCCAATTGCCGGCACCATCTGACGAAGCCTGATCCGTATCAAAACGGGTCAGGTTTTCTTATTTTTGGCGAGATTTGCAGGCGAGTTTGACACAGACGTCGGCGCCCCGCTTGCCATCTAGGCGATTTAAAAATTTACGAATTCAGATTTCGCGCTTCTGTTTTCAGCGCCACACTCTCAGAAGCAAGCCAATCGCGCAGCACCAGAAGCGCGCTCCAATTGGCTTTTCTTTGCGGGTAGACCGCATAATACGACTCGCCGCTTTTGATTTTGGGTCCAAACGGAGTGTGTAAAACGCCGTCGTTGATTTCCTGCTGAACCAGGAATGATGGAACAACGGCGATCCCGCTTCCGCTGATTGCGGCGTTGATCAGGATGCTTGTGTTTCCAAAGCGCAGCCCTTGCAGGGAACCCGGCATCTGCTGCCCAGTTGCCTTGATCCACTTCATCCAGTTGTCGGGGCGTTGGGCGTTTTGCAATTGCGGGAAGTCCCGGAATTGTTCCGGGCGCAGCTCAGACCCGACCGGGATCAGGGATGGTGCGGCGACAACAACAAACAGCTCTTGGAACAACTCGACGGCATGCGCCGCTGTCCAGCCACCGCGCCCGCGTAACACCGCAATATCCAGGTGAGTTTCCTCGAAATTTACATCTTCGTTTACGGTGGTGATTTCAAGAAGAGATGTCGGAAACTGCGTGGCGAAGCGTTTGATTTTAGGCGCAAGCCAACGGGATGCCACGCTAGGCAGGGCGCCAATCTGGATTGCCTCTTCTTCCTTCCAGCCCCGCACGATGTCGATCGAGCATTTCTCGAGATCGTCCAGAATGCGTTTGACCTCTTTCGCGTATGCAGTGCCAGCGTCGGTCAGAACAAGCCTTGGGCCAAAGCGGTCAAACAGGCGCGTGCCAAGCAGGTCCTCCAGATGTTTCACCTGCCTGCTGATCCCGCTTTGGGTCAGGTTCAGATCCCCAGCCGCTCGGGTGAAATTCAAATGCTGTGCAGCCGCCTCAAAGGCGGTCAAAGCAGAGAGAGAGGGAACAAAGCGGCGCATCTATGATGAGTTTTAGTCATCAAACAATCCATAAACAAGAATTTTCCGCATGGTTGATCGTGGCTAAAGTTTTTTAATCAACAACGGAGGGGATGATTCGATGCATAAGGCTTTAAAAGACGCTACAGACCGCAATCTCCTTGCCCTGTTGGAGGAGAACGCGAGGATTTCGACAGCTGAGCTGGCCCGAAAACTCGGGGTTGCCCGTTCAACCGTGAACGAACGTATCATGAGGCTGGAGCGCAACGATATTATCCTGGGATATTCAGCGATCGTGCGTATCAGCGAAGGCGAGAGTTCGACCAAAGCGATGTTGCATCTGGTCTGCGAGCGCAGCCTGACGCGGCACCTGATTGATGGGTTGCAGAACCTGCCCGAAGTGCAAAGCTGCAACTCGGTTTCCGGTCACTACGATCTGATGTGTCAGGTCGAGGTTCCGTGCTCGGAAGACCTCGAAGAGCTGATCACCGAGATTGCGCAATTGCGCGGTGTAAAATCAGTGGATTCCACGATCATTCTTGCGACCAAGTTCTGTCGTGGGGCGGGCATCATGCCTAAGAAACATGTGGGTCTGACGCTGGTATCGTGAACCCGGCTGCCTCTTGCAGTTGCTTCGAAACAGTAAACTATCCCTTTGCCGAGACCTGACTTTGCAGCCAGCGTGCGAACTCGGTTATGATCGGCCATTGATCCGTTAATGGCGTTGCAATGAAATAGCGGCGACTGTCATCTGCGGGAAGCTCGGACAGCTTGATCAGACTGCCGGCAGAAAGCTCTCTTTCAATCAGGTAGGCAGGTAAAATGGCCGCGCCCATGCCTGAGACAACCGCAGAGATCACCAATCCAAACTGGTCAAAGTAGCTGCCACTCCGGACGGCTTCCGCCTTTATTCCGTGCAGCTGCATTACGTTTTCCCATAAATAAGGGCGACTGCTCAGGTGCAGGCGCGGCAGGTCACGCAAGACTTCATTTATATCGTCTGTGTCCGGCAGGGTTTCTAACAGCGACGGAGCGGCAACAACGATGAGGCTTTCCGGGCAAAGCGGGGACAGCCGCGCATTCGGCCAGTCCCAGGCCCCGAAATGAATGGCGATGTGATGACGCGCTTCGGTCAGATCGTACGGTCCTTGTCGGCTGCTCACCACGAATTGGATATCCGGGTGGTCCCGTTGAAAGGCTGGCAAACGCGGTAAGAGCCAGCGGCTGGAAAATGTGGGCGGAGCCGACAAGCGGATGACCTCGCGATGCGCGCCCGAGGCAATGGCATGGCTGAATGTATCGCGCAGTCGTTCAAGATCTGAGCTGACCTCTCGCGACAAGGTATCGCCTGCCGAAGTCAGGCGTACACCACGGCCTTCGCGCTGAAACAAAGCGGCCCCGACAAAGGATTCGAGGTCTTTGACATGGCGGCTGACCGCACCTTGTGACAGGCCAAGCTCTTCTGCCGCCGCAGAAAAGCTCTGGTACTTCGCCGCAACCTCAAAGCAACGCAACAAAGCCAGGCTGGGAATCGTTTTTTGATCTTTCATATGAGTAGTAATACTTGAGTTTTACTCATTCAGAAATGCCTTTTCTATGCGTTTTACGGTGCATTGTCTCATGGTAAAACCTTATCAACACGACATACCGTAATCCGAAGACTCCTCTGGTTGTCTTCTTCAAAAACCGAAAACAGGGCACAACATGCCATATGATCATTCCTTTACCCGCGCACAACGCATTCAGAACATTGAAGTTTCTGAAATCGTTCAGATTTCGGAAAACGCGGCAAAGCTTCGGGCTGAGGGCAAGGATATTGTTGCACTGTCGACCGGCGCGCCCGACTTCCCCACACCAGCTCCGGTCATCGAGGCAGCGCATCGGGCGGCCTTGGAGGGTCAGACCAGCTATACCCCTACGGCGGGTACCCCAGCGCTGCGTAAGGCAATTGCAAACACCGCAGGCGTTCAACCCGAAAACGTGATCGTTTGTACCGGCGCGAAACAAGTGCTGAGCAACATCATGACCGCCACCTTGAACGATGGCGATGAAGTTATCATTCCGACCCCGTACTGGACCACGTATTCCGATATCGTGGCGATTGCGGGCGGCAAGGCGATCACCGTGCCTTGCCCGATGGATCAAGGTTTCAAGATCTCCCCAGAAACTCTGGAAGCGTCAATCACTGAGAACACCAAATGGGTGATGCTAAACTCCCCGTCAAACCCGTCTGGTGCGATCTACAGCGCAGAAGAATACAAGGCCCTGGCCGAGGTTCTGAAGCGTCACCCCCAAGTTTGGGTGGTCTCTGACGAGATTTATGAGCATCTCAGCTATGGCGACTTCCAGAGTTTCACTAAAGCTGTGCCCGAGCTGGCGGACCGCACCGTTGTGGTGAACGGTGTGTCCAAGGCCTGGGCGATGACCGGATGGCGCATCGGTTGGGGCATTGGCCCCGTTGAAATCATCAAAGCGATGACGGCGGTTCAGGGGCAGGTGACCTCTGGCACCTGTTCGGTTGCACAGGCGGCTGCGGTCGAAGCCCTGTTGGGCGACAAGACCGTTCTGGCCGAGCGCAACGAAGCCTTCAAACAACGCCGCGACTTTATCGTGTCGGCGCTGAATGACATCCCCGGATTCGAATGCAGCACACCGGACGGCGCGTTCTATGCCTTCCCGTGCATCGAAAAAGCCATTGAACTGAGCGGTCAGGAAAATGATGCTGCTTTCTGCCAATGGCTGTTGAAAACCGCACATGTCGCGATTGTGCCGGGCCGGGCATTTGGTCTGCCGGGATACGCCCGGATTTCTTACGCCTATGGGCAGGAAGACCTGACCGAAGGCGTGGCGCGCATCAAAGTGGCAATGACCGACATCACAAAATCTTAAACGCGAACACCCGACAGGGAAAGAAGAGGAAACAAGATGGAACATTCACAGGTTCTTAAGGCAAACGGTTTCACGGACGCTGAACTGACAGGCGGCACGCTGACCGTTGTGTCGCCGATCGACGGCGCAGAAGTCGCGAAAATTGCCGAAACGCCCGCATCTGACATGGATGCCGTGATCGCAAAATCGCAGGCCGCGTTCAAAGCGTGGCGCACCGTTCCGGCCCCGCGCCGTGGTGAGCTGGTGCGTCTGCTGGGCGAAGAACTGCGCGCGGCCAAAGACGATCTTGGTGCGCTGGTTACGCTGGAAGCCGGTAAGATCACTTCGGAAGGTCTGGGCGAAGTTCAGGAGATGATCGACATTTGCGACTTTGCAGTCGGTCTGTCGCGCCAGCTGTACGGTCTGACCGTTGCGTCCGAACGCCCCGGCCACACCATGCGCGAAACCTGGCAGCCGATGGGTCCCGTTGGCGTGATTTCTGCATTCAACTTCCCAGTTGCAGTCTGGTGCTGGAACACTGCGATTGCGCTGGTCTGCGGCGATCCGGTGATCTGGAAGCCTTCGGAAAAGACTCCGCTGACCGCAATTGCTTCGATGAAGATCATGGAAAAAGCGCTGGCCCGTTTTGGCGACGATGCGCCCGAAGGTCTGGTGCAGCTGGTTATCGGTGGCGCAGATGTCGGCGCGGCCTTGGTCGACAGCAAAGACGTTCCGATCGTATCCGCAACTGGCTCGACCCGCATGGGCAGCATCGTTGGCCCGAAAGTATCCGCGCGCTGGGGTCGTCCGATCCTGGAACTGGGCGGCAACAACGCAATGATCGTTGCGCCTTCGGCTGATCTGGAAATGGCTGTTCGCGCGATTGTCTTCTCGGCTGTTGGTACCGCAGGTCAGCGCTGCACCACGCTGCGCCGTCTGATCGTCCACAAGTCGATCAAAGATGATCTGGTGGCCAAGATCAAATCGGCCTATGCCAACCTGCCGGTCGGCGACCCGCGTGTCGAAGGCACTCTGATCGGCCCGCTGGTTGACCATGGCGCAAAGGATGCGATGGCGGCGGCGCTGAAATCGGCCGAAGCCGAAGGCGGTAAGGTCTTTGGTGGCGAAACCTCGGATGACGGTGTTGCGGGCGGTGCCTATGTCAAACCCGCCGTGGTTGAGATGCCGGGCCAGACCAAAACCGTCGAAACCGAGACTTTCGTTCCGATCCTTTACGTGATGGAATACGAAACTCTGGACGAGGCGATTGCGCTGCAAAACGACGTCCCGCAGGGTCTGTCGTCGTGCATCTTCACCCTGAACGTTCGCGAGGCGGAAACCTTCCTCTCGGCGGCTGGATCTGACTGCGGCATCGCAAACGTCAATATCGGTCCGTCCGGCGCGGAAATTGGCGGTGCCTTCGGCGGCGAGAAAGAAACCGGTGGCGGTCGTGAAAGCGGCTCGGACGCCTGGAAAGGGTACATGCGTCGTCAGACCAGCACCGTGAACTACTCGGCCGAGCTGCCTCTGGCGCAGGGCGTGAAGTTCGACATCTAAGCCTCCCTTAACCTCCCCCCTCGGCCCGCCGCTTCGGCGGCGGGCATTTTTTACCCCCTAACAAACGACCATCTATCCAATCCTTTAGGACAAACCGATGACCCAATTCCTGCACCCTGATGAGATCCGCACCCTGTTTTCAGGCGCGATGTCTGAAATGTACCGCACGGAAGTTCCGCAATACGGCACGCTCATTGATCTTGTGAATGACGTGAACGCAGAAACGCTGGCAAAAGATCCCGAGCTGAAAAAGCGCATGGAAGACAGCGGCGAACTGGGTCGTCTGGGCATCGAACGCCACGGAGCGATCCGTGTTGGCACGCCCGAGGAACTGTTTGGCATTCGCCGCATCTTTGCCGTCATGGGTATGTTCCCGGTCGGATATTACGACCTGTCCGTCGCCGGTATCCCCGTCCACTCCACGGCCTTCCGTCCGATTGACCCGGAATCGCTGAACAACAACCCGTTCCGCGTGTTTTGTTCCCTGCTGCGCCTTGAGCTGGTGGAAGACCGGGAACTGGCGGCCAAGGCTGAATCCGTTCTGGCCAACCGCAAAATCTTTACCGATCGCGCGCTTGAGCTTGCGGGCGTTGCCGAGGCAAATGGCGGTCTGACCGAAGCCGAAGCCAAGGAATTCGTCTCCGAGGCGCTGGAGACATTCCGCTGGCACAACGAAGCCACCGTGTGCAGCAACACCTATGGCCGCCTGCACGACGCGCACCGCCTGATCGCGGATGTGGTCAGCTTCAAAGGCCCGCATATCAACCACCTGACTCCGCGTGCATTGGATATCGACGCGGTTCAGGAAGGCATGCCCAAACGCGGCATTACTCCCAAAGCGATTATCGAGGGTCCCTCGCGCCGCAAGGCACCGATCTTCCTTCGCCAGACCTCGTTCAAGGCGCTTGAGGAATCGGTGATCTTCTACGGTCAGACCGAAGCGGATGGTGGCACTCACACGGCGCGGTTCGGTGAGATTGAACAGCGTGGCGTAGCGCTGACCGCCAAAGGTCGTGCGATGTATGACGAGGCCCTGAACAAGACCCGTGCCAACGCATCTGTCGGCCCGGCGGGCGAAGGTGCGGCGGACTACGTGGAAGAACTGGCCAAGCAATTTGCCAGCTTCCCGGATGACTACGACGTGTTGCGCCGCGAAGACATTGCGTTCTTCCAATACCGGGCAACCACCGACAAGGCAGTGCCGCAGGCTGCGTCCATCGAAGAACTGCTGTCCGCAGGCCACCTGGTCGCTGATCCGCAGACCTACGAAGACTTCCTGCCGGTTTCCGCTGCGGGCATCTTCCAGTCGAACCTCGGGTCCGATGCGCAGTCGAACTATAGCACGGCAGCAAACCAGGGCGCGTTTGAAACAGCGCTGGGTGCATCCGTTCAGGACGAAGTCGCGCTGTATGAAAAAGCGCAGACAGAAAGCCTTGTGGCCGCGCTTGAGGTGCTGGGTCAAACCCATCTGCTGTCGGTTCCTGATGCAGCCTGAGACACTGACATCCGTCAGTTCTGATCTCGCCCCTTTCCTGTCGGCCCTTCCTCTCGCCGACTTTGGGGGCGAGATCGCCTGTGATGCAGCGACACTTGCGGTCTTTTCGACCGACAACTCGATCTACGAGGTGCCGCCGCAAGCCGTCCTGTTCCCCAAACATCCGGATGATCTGGACATCATCGCGCAGCTGGCCGCCAAGCATGGCGTGACGCTGACAGCGCGCGGGGGCGGAACCGGAACCAACGGGCAATCTCTGACCTCAGCTGTTGTGGTCGATTGCTCTCGCTATCTTACGCAGATTGAATCCATCGACCCAGAGGCGGGCATCGCCGTTGTTCAACCCGGCGTCATTCTGGATCAATTGAACCGCGAGGCCGGAAAACACGGCCTGTTCTTCGCGCCAACCGTCTCGACCGCTTCGCGCGCCACAATTGGCGGCATGGCGGCGACCGATGCGTCCGGCAAAGGATCGCGCGTTTACGGCCAGACCTCGGATCATATGCAATCCATGGATGTGGTTCTGGCCGATGGGCAGGAACTGCATGCGACCTCTGATCCTGGCGCGGCACAGATGCCTAATGCGTTGGGAGCCGAGTTAAGCGACATCGTGCAGTCGAACCGGGATGAGATCGAGCGGGTCTTCCCAAAAATGAACCGGCGGCTGACGGGCTATAACCTTCAGCAGTTGGATGCTGAGGACGGCCTCAACCTGGTGAAACTGCTCTGCGGGTCCGAAGGCACATTGGCGCTGACCAAGCGGTTGACGGTTCGATTGCTGCGCAAGCCATCACACCGCGCCTTGGTTGTGCTGGCCTATGACAACATGAAATCCGCGTTGCGGGACGTGGCGCGGCTGGTCACTGCTGATCCAGTCGCCATCGAATTTATCGACGACAAGATTCTGGATCTGGCCCAGCAAGACCCGGTTTGGAGCTTGATCGAACCTGTTCTGGGCACAGAGCAATCCGCCCCCGTTAAGGGGTTGAACTTCGTCGAAATCTCCGGCCATTCCGAAAGCGAATTGGTCGAGAAAATCGAAGCCTTTGAGCGATTGTCGCAAAACCAACCGGCCTGTGTCCTAAGTAGTCAAGTCGTACGCAATGCGGTGCAGATTCAGGAAATCTGGGGGCTCCGGTCCAAATGCGTTGGCCTTTTGGGACGGATGGATCCGAAAAAGCAGGGGACGCCGTTTGTCGAAGACGCAGCGGTGCCGCCTGAAAACCTCGCGGATTTCGTGATCGAATTTGCGGAATTGCTGGAGAAGCGAAACTTGTCCTTTGGCATGTTTGGTCACGCAGATGTGGGCTGCGTGCATGTGCGCCCGGCGCTCGACTTGCGCCTGTCAGAGGATGCTGATCAGATCCGAGGCGTCTCGGATGCGGTCAATGCCCTTGCCAAGAAACATGGCGGTTTGATCTGGGGCGAACACGGCAAAGGATTTCGAGGAGAATACGTACCGGATGTTTTCGGCCCTGTTCTTTATCGCGCACTTTGCAGGGTCAAAAATATCTTTGACCCGGAAAACCGACTGAACCCCGGTAAGATCGCCGCGCCAAACCCGGATATGCGGTTGGACCCGCTGGACGCAGTGCCATTTCGCGGCCCAAAGGACGCGCAAATCGCAGATCAGTTGCAAGTGGAGTTCGAGCTCTCGATCAAGTGCAATGGCAACGGCCAGTGCATGGGGCGTGATTTCGATGATGCTATGTGTCCCTCCTACAAAGCGACCGGAGATCGCAGGCGCAGTCCCAAGGGGCGGTCCACCCTGCTCCGAGAATGGGCGCGCCGCAAGACAGTCGCAGATCAGGGCGGCGCGCGTGATCCCTTGCAGCGGTTTGAAGACCAGATTTACCCGATCATGGCGGATTGTTTGGGGTGCAAAGCCTGCGCCAGCCAATGCCCGGTCAAGGTCGACGTACCAAAGATGCGCAGCCGGTTCTTTGAATCCTACTTTCAGCGCAAATCCCGCCCGATCCCCTATCGGTTGATTGCCCTGCTTGAACCGATGGGACCGTTGATGCGGGCTATGCCGCGCCTGAGTAATCTGGCGTTCTCAATACTACGGCCTGTTTTTGATCGATTGGGTTTGGTTGGTTTGCCCAAGGTGCGCCCTGCATCGCCTTTGTCCCGCAACGTCAGAGCAGTCGGAGATCAGACCCGCGTTGTTCTGGTGGAAGACTTCTTCCTTGGAACATTCGACGGTGCTGTTCTTGACGCGGCGGCTGAGGCACTTGAAAGCTTGGGTTTCACGGTGCAACGCAGCGGTGTCCTTGCGACTGGCAAGCCCGGTTACACGATCGGACATCGAAAGGCATTCTCGCGGGCAGGCCGAAAAACCCTAAATAAACTGGCTGAATTTGAGCGATCTGGCGCGATGTTGGTATCAGTCGAGCCCGCGTTTACCTCGATGTTCAAGCACGAGTTTTCTGAAATCACTCAGGAACTGCCCGCTGTTCAACCGATTGAAGAATTCCTGACGAATGCTTTGAAAGGACGTACTGCGCAAAAGGCGGATCCGGCGCCGGAGGTCTCTTTCTCACTCTTTACCCATTGCTCGGAAAACAGTGCGGGCACCGCAAGCCAAGAGGCCTGGCAAAGGGTTTTTGGGCATTTCGGGATCAAAGTGACGGGTCAGAAAACCGGTTGCTGCGGCATGGCCGGGACCTTTGGGCATGAGGCTCAAAACCTCGAGGTCTCTGAAAAACTGTTTGATCTGTCGTGGCGCGAAAAACTCGCCAACCAGCCTGAGAATGTGTTGGTCACGGGCTTTTCATGTCGCTGTCAAACAGCTCGGTTTACGGGTGCTTCACCGAAACATCCGCTTCAGGTTCTTGTGCCGCATCTCAAAAGCAGCGGCGGTTCTTGCGAATAGACAGTTATGAACATGGCGAGCCCCACTTTTTTGGCTGAGCCCGTTTCAAAAATGTCCCCGTGTTCAAGGCTCGCAAATCGCCAGAGCAACCATGCCAAAGCGAAAACAGCGGTGCTTCTACAGGGCCGTTTTCACGATATGGCGCGACCGTAGAACCCTATCTGTTCTTCTGCCGTAAAGGCGACGCCGGGTCGTTCGTAGTAACAGAATATGGCGGTCACCCGCTCGGTCTGCCCCTGAACGGGAACGACGCGGTGCGGCGTGTTCACGCCCCGAAAAACGTTCAGCGCGCCGGGCTCGGGCATGATGCGTTTGATTTCGGGGTCTGTGCCATTCAGCACCGCTGCGACACCATCAAAATTCTCATTCCCAGGCGTGCGCAAATCTTTACGATATTCCAGCTCGCCTCCAATTTCAGGGGCTTGCAGCAGGATCGTCGTGGTGAATTCTGAGCGATCAAAGTGCCAGTTCAGCCCCTCGCCAGCACGGGTCGCCTGCACATTCACACGCGCCATTGCGTCATCCATAGGGTACAGACGGTCCTTGCCCATGGTTGCAGCGAGGAAATCCGCAAATGGGGGCCATTCATAGACTTCGATGACCGGGTTCCCCTCCAATTGGTCGGCGGTCAGAGTGTGGTTGATCGTCTGTCGTTTGGTCATTGCCGGATGCGTGTCGTCAATACCGGGCACTTTATCCTTGAAGTAGATATTGTGTTTTCGCGCGTGGCGGAAAGACTCGGTGTCCATTGCAGGCTTGGCCGCATCCGCAGCGGCTTGCGCGACACCCGGCTGGAAAAAACCCGGTAGGTTGAACATGCCATCAGCCTCTATATCCGCGCGGCATTTCTGAACCAGCGCAGCATATTCCGCACTGTTCGGACGATCCAAGGGATACGCGTCAAGGTTCAACAGATGTTTCATGGCATGTCCTCCCTGACCTCATGAAGCGCAAATTATGGACAACTCCAACCAGAAAAATTATTAGGTACCATAAGAAAATCTGTAGGATGACATGCACAACCTTCCCCCTCTGACGGCTCTGCGGGCCTTCGAAGCGGCCTCAAGATGCGGCAGTTTTGTGCTGGCCGGTCAGGAACTTGGCGTCAGTTCTGCGGCTGTCAGCTTGCAAATCAAAGGCCTTGAGGACCACTTGGGCAAGAAGCTTTTTCTGCGCAAAGGCAACCGGATCTCGCTGACCGACGCCGGGGAAATGATGTACCCCAAGCTCGCCGAAGCCTTTCACGCCCTGTCTGATGCGGTCCAAATCGCGCGCGATGAAAGGCCGGGGCGCCGTCTGGTGGTCAGCGTATTGCCAGCCCTCTCCCAGCGGTGGTTTCTTGACAAGGCCATCGCGTTCCGTGCGCAAACCAACATTCCTCTGGATGTCAGAGTGCAGGAAGACCCCATAGAGTTCGAGCGCGACGCGATTGATGTCCGCTTGACGTATGAATCGACGATGTACTCTGGTCACGTTGAAATGCCTCTGTTTTCGGACGTTGCGGTTCCAGTTTGTTCGCCCGAATTCTGGGCACGGTATGCCGACCCTGAGGGTCAGTTATGCCATGTCCCGGACGCGACGCTCATTCACAACAACTGGGGTCCAAGCTACGCAAGCGAGCCGCTCTGGCGCGACTGGCGCAAAGCAGCTGGATGGAAAGAGAAACAGTGGACCGACCCCGGTTTTCGGACCAACGATCTGTCGATGGCCATAGCGCTGGCGCATCGCGGCGCCGGCATGGCGCTTGTGCCATCTGCTCTGGTCACAGCGTCAATTACTTCTGGCGCGCTTCTATGTCCAAGCCAAACGCGCCTGCCGATGAAGAAGGACTATGTGAGCGTCGTTCCCGTCGCCAGGCTGGAAAACCAGACGGTGCGATTGTTTCTGGATGCCATCCGTTAAACAACGAAGCGTTGGTTGCCTCTGCCGTCCCGGAACTTCTTGCTCATTTCACAATATGAAAACGGGCATGCGAATAAGAATGGAAATGCAACGCTAGATCCGATTGTTGTGAGCAGAGCGTAAAATATCCAAGAACAAGTTTAGCCTTCGCCCTTTGGACGCGCTTTTTCTGACAATCGCCGCCATGGTCGTAGAAAATTGGGCCTCAGAGCAATTGATCTGTTTGAGATAACCGTCGCTGACCAGAGAGCGGGCTTTATGTGTCGGAACAAAACCAAGGTACCGGCCGGACAGAACCAACAGGATCAAAGCCTCTTCGTTTTGAACAAATGCAGACTTTCTGAGCATCAACTTTTGGTGAACCGCCATGTTGGGCGAATTGAAGCTGAGACCGGCGTAATTGTATTTTCGAAGCTGATCAATAGAGATGACATCCGACGCCGACTGGAACAGCTCGTGGTCCCGGCCGCAAAACAACCGCATCTTTTCTACGTAGAGTTCGGAGTAGGACAGCATCGGCGATTGCCGGTGAAGCGGCACAATGCCTAGATTAAAACGCCCGTTGATGACGCCCTCTTCGATGACGTTCGGCGGCTCCATCGAAATGTCCAGCGTCACGCCGGGCGCTTTGTCGATGAACCTTTGGATTGTCTCGTAGAGGTTGGATTCCTCGTTGGAAGAAGAATGGTCAAACAACGCGATACGCAGTTTTCCAGTCAATTCCGACCGCACATCGCCCAGCCCGTTCTGAAACTTGTCGATCGCCAGAAACAGCTCGTTTGAAGAGTCGAGCACATGCTGACCATCAGATGTCAGGGAGAAACCCGCCGCCCCACGATGGCACAATTGCGCGCCCAGCCGGGTTTCAAGATCGGCGATATGTTTGCTGATCGTTGACCGGCTGATGTTCAGTTCGAACTCGGCAGCTGTGAACCCGCCACACCAAACAACTGTACGGAAGACCTGAAGAAGCCTAATATCGACGTCAGAAATGCTTGTGATGGCTTTTTTCTTTGGCACGGCTTACGTGTACTTTTCTGCACCTTTACGTCGACTACTTTATCTTAGCCGAACGGTCAAAACAACATAGAGTTCGTGCGAAGTGGGCCAGACGGGCGCTTGTTCATGTCGGAACACTTTCCAAAAAACCTACAGGAGGAGGAGGTTTTATGACACTGCTCAACGGTATCAAAACATTTGCGGCGGTTGCTTCGCTTGGCGCATTGGCACTGGCTGCGCCGGCTAGCGCCAAGAATTTCAAGATCGCTGTCGGTGACAGCGGCGGGTCCAGCCAGGAAGCCACCGGCCTCGCATTCAAGGAAAAGCTGGAAGAGCTATCGGGCGGCAATCACACCGCGACATTGTTCCTGAATGGTCAGCTTGGATCGGAACAGGACACAGTGAACGAAGCTGCAATCGGCACGCTGGACATGTCGCTGCTGGCGATCAACAACGTCACACCGTTCTCGCCGACCGTGGGTGTGTTCACGCTGCCTTACGTGATTCTCAGCCTTGAAGACGCCGAAACCCTGACGCAAGGCCCGATCGGCGCTGAGCTGACCGAGAACACTATCAATGACGCCGGTGTCCGCATCATCGCCTGGACCTATACCGGATTTCGCGTTCTGACGAACTCGAAGAAACCAGTGAAGTCGGTGGCCGATCTGGAAGGCCTGGTCATCCGCGTTCCCAAGAACGAGATTATGATCGACACCTATAAGGCCTGGGGCATCAGCCCGACCCCGATGGCCTGGTCCGAGACTTTCGCCGGTTTGCAGACCAAAGTTGTGGACGGTCAGGACAACCCCTACACCACCATCAACGCGATGAAGTTCTACGAAGTGCAGGATTACGTCACCGAAATCCGCTACATCTTCTCGATTGAACCGCTGATCATCTCCGAGCAAGTGTTCCAGGATCTGTCCGCCGAAGATCAGGCTGCTGTTCTGGAGGCAGGCAAATATGCGACCCAAGCCTCGGCCCAGTTCCTGCGGGACAAAGAAGCCGAGATCAAAGCACTGCTGGTTGAAAAAGGCATGGAAATCCACGTTCCTGAAAACGACGAAGCAGAGTTCATCGAACTGGCGACCACCGCGGTCTGGCCCAAGTTCTATGACAGCATCGGCGGTGTTGAAAAACTCAACGCCGTGCTGGCCGCAATCGGCCGTGAGCCGGTCTCTCAGTAACAATGAAAGAAGATCCAGAGAGCGCCCAAGCGGCGCTCTCTCACTTCTAAGGAGGGGCAAATGAAAACCTTTTTGGGGATCCTCAACAACATAGAAAGCTACCTCTGCCGGTTTCTTCTGGCGACGTTTGTTTGCTTGTTGTTCCTTCAGGTTGTCGTGCGGACAGTATTCAATTTCTCGTTCTCCTGGGTGGAAGAGCTGTCTATCTACATGTTCGTGTGGTTCGTCTTCTTTGGCGCGAGCTATGCGGCCAAGATGGGCGCCCACAACCGGGTGACATTCCAGTTCAAGTTCCTGCCGGATCGCGCGATCAAGTATATCGAGGCGTTCGCGGACCTGTTCTGGATCTGCTTCAACCTGTATTTTGTCTATCTGGCGCTGGATTTCATTTTCAATCGGATGAACAAATTCCAGTCGTCGCAGACCCTCGGGTTCCACCTAAGCTGGGTTTACATCGTTCTTCCCATTGCTTTCAGCCTGATGACCTTCCGCATCATTCAAGTGAACTACCAGAGGCTCGTTCTGAACGAGGAATTGCGCGATCCCGACAAGGTCGACCTTGAAGAAATCCGCGCCGAGCTTGGCGAAGAAGGGAACAAGTAATGGGCACCGAGATTATCTATATCCTGTTTGGCGGTTTCCTTCTGCTGCTGTTTATAGGGGCGCCGATCACGGTTGCACTGGGCGTGTCGACGATGATCACGTTCCTGGTGCTGGATGAAAACCCGATAAAGTTCGTTCAGATCGCCTTTACCTCGGTGGGTTCGTTCCCCCTGATGGCGCTGCCCGCGTTTATTCTGGCCGGTGCATTGATGGAGGCCTCGGGCCTGTCGCGCAGGCTGATCAACGTGGCCGAGAGCTTTGCCGGGCCTTTCACCGGCGGTATGTCTGCCGCTGCGGTCTTTGCCTGCCTGTTCTTCGGTGCGATCTCGGGTTCCGGTCCGGCGACGACGGCTGCGGTGGGGATGCTGATGATCCCTGCGATGATCCAGCGCAACTACAGTCGAGATTATGCATCGGCCATCACCGCCTCGTCGGGCGGGCTGGGCATTGTGATCCCGCCATCAATTCCGCTGATTATCTTCGGCATCGCGGCGCTGGGTATGCCGCCCCCACCTGACGCGGTTGCTGAGCACGGCACCTTCCAGACCGTGTCGATCCCGAAACTGTTCATCGCTGGCTTTTTCCCGGCCTTCCTGATTGCCGGAAGCCTGTTGATCATGAACTATATCCTGGCACGTAAGCACGGCTACAAAGGTACGACCGAAGGCTGGTCCGCCCGTCAAATCTGGTGCGAGATGTACCGTGGATTCTGGGCGCTGATGGCTCCGCTGGTTATTCTGGGCGGGATATATTCAGGCTTTTTCACCCCGACCGAAGCTGCGATTGTCGCCATCTTCTACACGCTGATCGTAGGCGCATTCATCTACCGCGAACTGTCGTGGGAGAAGCTGTTCACTTCGCTGGAGACCACAACGTGGCTGACCGGTCGTGTGCTGCTGATCATGTTCACAGCAACTGTGTTTGGCCGGTTGCTGGTTGAAAACCAGATCCCCGCGATCATTGCCGATGGAATGCTGTCGATCACAGACAACATCTACATCATCTGGACTTTGGTGATCCTGTTCCTGCTGTTTGTGGGCATGTTTATGGAGACGCTGGCAACGATCCTGATCCTGGTTCCGGTCATGCTGCCAGTGGCCTACAGCATGGGAATCGACCCGATTCACTTCGGTGTTGTAATGGTCTGTACGCTGGGCATCGGGTTCCAAACTCCGCCTTTGGGCGAGAACCTGTTCATTGCCTCGGGTATCTCCAACATCTCGATCGAGCGCATCTCGCTGGCGGCTCTGCCGTTTGCCTTCATCAACACGGTGGCGATCTTCATAATCGCTTTCGTGCCTGAGATCGCGCTGTGGCTCCCAAGGTTCTTTGGGTACTGATCGGCGACATTAAGGAAGAAGACAATGCTACCAAAAATCGACAATATACTGGTCGCGACGGACCTCTCCGAAAACGCCGACAATGCGCTGCGACACGCGCTGAGCATCGCGATAGCACATGGGGCGAAAACCCATGTGCTGCACGTAACCGAGCCGTTGTCGCAGGATGCCATCGTCACGCTGAACATGTTCATTCAGGATGACAAATCACGCCAGCAGGCCATTAAAGACCGGCATGCTGCGGTGAAGCGGCTTCTGAAGGACAATCAGCAGGCCTTCCTGAAATCGCTTTCCGTCGAGGATCAGGAGAAATACTCTGCCGTGTCCTCGATCGAGCTTGTGGATGGTCACCCGGCCGAAGAAATCCTGAAACGTGCCAAAAAGCTGAGTTGTGACCTCATCGTGATGGGGTCCCATGAACAAGGTACATCGCACACGTTTCTTGGCACGGTCGTGAAGCGGGTTTTGCGCAGATCGACCATTCCGACACTGGTCGTACCCAACTTGGAATAAAGATTCTCCCCTCTGAACTTGGGCAGCTTCGGCTGCCCATTTTTGTGACTTGTGTTTGGGGGTCGGAGTACATTCCTACACACCGTTTTCTTCCAAAGGCAAACGGTCGTGTTTGCCAACCCCGGTCGTGAAACCGCCGGGGTAGGGGGCGGATGTGACTGTAAGTGGGGGTTGGTCAATCTTGGGCTACACGCAGACAGGCCGAATACCGGTATCTGCGTGTAGCCATTTTGCTTGGAGCCAATCAGTTGGCTTTTTGCTTTCGGATCAGAACCGGAAGCCGACTTTCAGACCAACGGAATACGCACTGTTGTCGGTGAAGGACGTCGGAACCGGACCCAGCGGAGTACCCACCGCACCGGAGCGATCTCCGAGGTTGGCATAGCTGACGGTCAGACGGATATCGACGTTCTCAGTCGGCGAGTAGATACCCCCAATCGAATACGCAACGTAGCCGTCTACCCGGTTGAACAGCCCGTTCAGTGCCTCGCCATCGCCATCTTCATAGCTGATGCCGACGAGGCCGGTGAACTTGTCATTGAACTGGTAGGCCGCGCCCAAACGGTAGGTAATCGTGTCTTCCAGGTCCACAATATTGGGGACCAGTTCACCAATGGGACCAATGTCGCCGTCCCCGCCCGGGTTCACTTCGGTCTCGGACCACTCAACCCAACGGACGTCACCGAAAAGCAGAGTTTTGCGGTTGATCGGCGCCTGGGCCGCCAAGTTGATCGACTGAGGGATCTCGACCACGGTGTTGCCGTCACCAAATGCCGCGCCGCCCGATGTGGTATTCATGTCCAGCTCTGCGTCGCTGCTGTAGGTCAGCGATACGCGGGCGAAGTATTCCGGAATTTCATAGGCTGCGCCGATGACAAACCCGCCGGTGTAATCCGTATCAAGATCAACAGTGTCCGGAACAAATGGCGATGGTGAGTCGACGCTGCCTTGTCCGCGATACAAGCGAGGTCCGCCGTAAACCGAAATGCGATCGGTGAACTTGTACCGAAGCAGGGCTGTCAGCTCTTGGACTGTAACTTCGGCCGCGCCGCCTGTGAAAAAGCCCTCTGAATAGACGGACTCACGAGCGAAAGGTTGCCCGGTTGAAACAAGGTAGGACCACTTGTCATTGATGTCGTCTTTGAAGGACAGGTTGTAATCAAAAACGCTGTTGGCCGTGTCGCCGGTGCTTTGTTGCGGAACCGGTCCAAACGGGCCAGTCGTACCCGAGATGTCAGGGCTGAAGAATACAATCTGGCCCGATGCGTAGCGGCCCGTCTGGAAAAGATCCTCCAATCTTTGTCCCGTCAGGTCAAATCCACCTGCTGTTGCTGTGGACGCGGTCGCCGCAATAAAAGCGGCTCCGATGGCTGTGTTTCGATTCATAGATTTTCCTCCCTCGTCTCGAAACCGTGAGTGGCAGTCCTGAGTGTGACAAGCTGCCTTCTGAAATGGCTGCTCGGAGTGCTCCGTATGTTTTGTTGAATGCCCAACAAAAAACCTATTAACACTTTGTTAAACAGCCAGCAAAAATATTACTCCCCGTTACACCAATTTGCGGAAAGTGTGTCCCACAAGCCGCTTGAGCTTGGTTTTTGGCGGATTGAACAAGAACATTCCGTTCAGTTTTGGCTGAATCATGACTGATTTCATGTGGCTGAACGTCTCGAATCCCTTCTTGCCGTGGTACGCACCGCTGCCGGACGGTCCGACGCCGCCAAAGGGCAGAGTGTCCATGGCTGCATGGAACAGGGTTTCATTCACACAGGCCCCGCCGGACGTGGTGACCGACAGCCAGCTTTGCCATTCTGCTTTGCTGTTTGAGAACACATACAAGGCAAGTGGCCGGGCGCGGCTGTTGACCAGCTGCTGGGCCTGCTCGACACTGTCATAGGGGATGACCGGCAGGATCGGGCCAAAGATTTCCTCTTGCATGACCGCCGAGTCCAGCGACGGGTCGACGATGATCGTCGGGGACATCTTGCGCTCGCCATTTTGGGCGGAGCCGCTGCCCTGAATGACCTCAGCACCTTGCGCGCGTGCCTCTTCGACCATGGCTTGCAAGCGGTTCAGATGACGGTCATCAATCAGCGCCCCATAATCGGAAGACGCCCCAAAGTCCGGATAGAAACTGTCGATGGTTTCTTTCACTTTCGCGACAAATTCCGCCATTTTGGCGCGAGGAACCAAGGCGTAGTCAGGGGCCAGACAGATCTGCCCGGCGTTCGAGCATTTGCCGAAAACAACCCGCTCGGCAGCGCGCGCGATGTCGCCATGCTCGCCCAGAATGACCGGGGATTTACCACCCAGTTCCAGCGTAACAGGCGTCAGGTTGCGCGCGGCGGTCTCGGCCACGATACGGCCGACATTGGTCGAACCGGTAAACAACAGGTGATCGAATGGCAGGGCCGAGAACTCGGCTGCCACATCGAGGCCGCCATTGATCACCGTAAATTCCAAAGGATCAAACGTGCTGGCCACCATTTCGGCTAGTACTTCCGAAGTTCTGGGCGTCAGTTCCGACGGTTTCAACATCACCCGGTTGCCGGCGGCCAGCGCCTCGGCCGAGGGGATGATCGCCAGATTGACCGGGAAGTTCCACGGTGAGATGACACCGATCACCCCCAGAGGCTGCGGATAAATCCGCCCCTTCGCAGGCATCATGTGCATTGGCACATGCACCTTTTGCGGCTTCATCCACTTGCGCAGATTGCGGCGGGTATGACGGATCGCTCCGATCGGCAGAGTGATGTCGAAATTGGCGCTTTCGGCCGGGTTGCGGTACGAGAAATCGGCCGAGATTGCCTCGATCAGTTTCGGCTCCCACTCCAGCAACGCCTGTTCCAGACGGTTCAGCCGATCCTTGCGGGTGGCGAGACTGACCTCGGGCGCTTCACTGTGCGCTTTGCGCATGGCGGCCAGAGTTCCGGTCAATCCGATATCGGTCTGTGTCATGTCGTTCATAAGGTGTCCTCCCTTAGCCCGTCGCAGGTCGTCAGTTGCCTTCGAAAACTGGTTTCTCGCGGGCCATGAAGGCCTGCACACCGCGGCGGAAATCATTGGAAATCGTCAGCTTATCCTGCGCGGCAGCCTCGGCGCTGATCGCCTCGTCACGCGTCATCTGATTGGCGTTACGGACCAGTGCCTTGGCATGGGCCATGGCCAGCGGCGCGCGCTGGCTGAGCGAATGCGCCCAGGCCAGCGTTTCCTTGTCCAGATCGTCATCGCCAAAGACCTTGTTCGCCAGACCATTGGCGAGGCATTCGTCGGCTTTCAGACGTTGGGCTTCGACGATCATCTCCAGCGCCCGACGCGGACCCAGCGCTTGCTCCAGCAGCCAAGAGGCCCCGCCATCCGGTACGAGAGCAATCGCGGCAAAGGCCATGTAGATGTTTGCAGACGCGCTCATAGTGGCAAAATCGCAGGTCATGGCCAGTGCTGCCCCGATCCCGGCGGCCGAGCCTTGGACCTGCGCGATATACAGTTTTTCGCTGTCGGCAATGGCCGAGAGGATCGGTTTGTACTCGCCCTCGATCTGCTTTGAGATCGGAACAACCGGCGGCTCGGCCAGATCGGCACCCGCACAGAAGACCGAGCCTGCCGCCTTGATCACAACAACCCGAACCGAGGCGTCAGCGTTGGCCTTGGTGACGGCGTCCAGCAGCTCGGCGCGCATGGCAGCGTTGAACGCATTGGCCTGCTTTGGTCGGTTCAGCGTGATGATTGCAACCGCGTTTGCGGTGGTCAGCAGAACGGTTTGCTCGCTCATGTCAGGTCTCCGTTTTCGCGCATGGTGGCGATTTCGTCTTGGGTCAGCCCGGCCTCGGCCAGCACATCGGCGCTGTCGGCACCCGGAGCATGTGGGGGTTGCGGCGCATCCGGTGCGGTCCGGTCAAAGCGCGGGGCAGGGGCGGCCTGCATGACATCTCCGACACGGGTGAAGATGCCGCGTGCCTGGTTGTGGGGGTGAGTTTCAGCCTCGGAGAATGTCAGAACCGGAGCGATGCAAGCGTCGGTCCCGTCAAAGATCTCCACCCATTCGTCGCGGGTTTTCTGCCGGAAGATCGCGGCATAGCTGGCTGACATGTCCGCCCAGTCGGCTTTGTTGTTCTGGCGTTTCAGATCGTCTGCGGGCAGTCCCGCCTTTTCAACCATGATCGCAAAGAACTGCGGCTCGATCGGTCCGGCCGAGATGAACTTGCCATCTGCGGTTTCATAGCAGCGATAGAACGGTGCGGCCCCGTCCAGAATGTTGTCGCCGCGGGTTTCATTCCACCAGCCACGTGCAAGGAAGCTGTGAAGCAGGCCCATCATCGCGGGGACGCAATCGACCATGGCCGCGTCGACCACTTGGCCCTTGCCGGATTGGCCGCGTTCATACAGCGCGGACAGAATCCCGAAGATCAGGAACATGGTTCCGCCGCCGTAGTCAGCAGCCAGATTCAGCGGTGGTACCGGCTGTTCCGCTGTCCCGATGGCGTGCATGGCACCGGACAGCGACAGGTAATTGATGTCGTGACCTGCCGTCTGCGCCAACGGTCCGGTCTGACCCCAGCCGGTCATGCGGCCATAGATCAGGCCCGGATTGTCGGCTTGAAAGGCCTCGGGCCCCAGACCCAGCTTCTCCATGACGCCGGGACGGAATCCTTCGATCAGGATATCCGCGCTGGCAATCAAGCGACGTGCCGCTTGTTTTCCGGCCTCGGACTTCAGGTTCAGGGCAACGGACCGCTTGCCGCGACGGTTCACATCCGTCGGATCCGCCTTGGCCGAGGCTCGGTCGATCACGATGACCTCAGCACCCTGATCCGCCAACAGCTGGCCCGCCAGAGGGCAAGGGCCTAGGCCGTTCATTTCGATAATTTTCAAGCCGCTAAGTGGTCCGGGCATGAGAGATAGGTCCTTTGGTCTTCTTGGTCGCGCCGTCAGTGCGGTGCGTGTGTATCTTTAGGTTTGAACGGGCTCATTCGAAGGGCTCCGATCCGGGAAGGTCAAGGGCAACCCGTCGGAAACTTTGTCAGGGAAATCGGGGTGGCGCTTTTCCAGGAAGGCTGCGATGCCTTCGCGGGTGTCGGCACTTGCGCCCCGCATCTGCAAGGCGCGACTGTCGGCGATATGCACCGCCATCGGGTGGTCGGCGGTTGCAAAGTGCCACATCATCTGGCGGGTTTGCGCGACCGCAACGGGCGAGGTGTTCTCCACGATCTCGCGGGCGATCTTCAAAGCTGCGGGCATCAGGTCCTCGGGCGCGTGCAGGGCGCTGACCATGCCTTTTTCCAACGCTTCCTCAGGCGGCACAACACGACCGGTCATCGTCCAGTCCAGCGCGGTTGGAAGGCCAACAATCTGTGTCAGAAACCACGACGAGGCAGCATCCGGCACGATCCCGCGACGGGTGAACGGAAAGACGTATTTGGCTTTGTTCGATGCGATCCGGATATCCATCGCGGCCTGCATCGTTGCGCCGATCCCGGCAGAGGCTCCGTTCACGACTGCAATCACCGGCTTGAGACATCGAAACAGGCGCGTTGTGAGCATCCCGCCCCAATCGCGATAAACCCCGTCGATCTTCGGCAGGTCTACCTTAGATTCACCGCCTTCAAGATCGAACGAGTCTGACCCGCCCGACAGGTCGGCGCCTGCACAAAAGGCGCGGTCACCGGCCCCGGTGAAGATCACCACGCGGACATCGTCATCCGCATCGGCCTTGTCCAAGGCATCAATCATCTCATACATGACGGGCACGGAAATCGTGTTCATGTGCTCAGCGCGATTGATCGTTATCGTCGCGATCCGCGCCTCCACGCCATAGATGATATGCTTGAACCGGCTCATGGCCCGCTGCCCCCTGCATTTGCGATAGCGCCATTCCTTCCTCGGACGAAACGAAGCTGAAGAAACCTAGTCCAGCGGAACATGAACGGCATCGTCGCAAGAGACGAGGCGAGGGCTCAACGCCGCAAATTTTCGGCGGACGCCAGAAAAATATAGGTTTGTACGGGGTGACACGCGGTAGTCCTGAACCTATCGCAAAGGCCGACAAGCAATCAGCCCGGGTGATTCCCAGCCTGATATGGTTCATTTGGCCCTTGATGGTCCGATCAGGCGGACTGGCTTTCGAGGCCGCCGGGCCGTTGCGCGGCATGATATTTGCGACGCCACATTACGAACGGAATGCTCATTCCGTACATGACAAAGGTGTAGATGGCAGCGGGCATCATAAACGCCGTTTCCGCGCCCTGAGGGGTGCCGAGGACCTGCGCATTCAGGATTACCGCGACGGCGATGGCCATGGTTCCGTTCTGAATGCCAGATTCAATAGAGATTGTCGTGGCGTCCCGGGATTCAAGTCCCGTCACCTTGGCGCTTAGCAGGCCGAGTGCCAGCATGACCGCGATCATGAGGCAGATCGGTGCCAGCAGAATGCCGCCCCATTCGACCAGAAGGTGGGTATTCCGCGACAGAATCCCGACCACGAGAAGCAGCAGCAACAGCAGCGAAACGGGCATCATGAACCTTGCCAAAGCCGTTCCTGCACGCGGCAGAAAATGCGTCAGCCCCATGCCCAGAACAATCGGAAAGAACGACATGAGGAACAGGCTGAATGTCAGCTTCGCCGTGTCAATTTCACCGGGATCAACCCCCATGAAATGCACCACCGAAAAACTGGCCAGCAGCGACACGGTCAGGAAGGCCAGCAGAGACGCCAATGCCGTAAGAGACACCGACAGCGCCACGTTGCCACCTGCAAGTTTGGAGAGCACGTTGGTCGTGGACCCTCCGGGACACAGCGCGATGATCATAAGGCCAACCGCCAGTTCCGGCTGAAGCTTGAACGCGTAGCACAAAGCGAAGGCCACGACAGGCAGCAGCAGCATCTGATTGCCAAGGCCGACAAGGACGGCTTTGGGCTGTCGCAGCAGGCGCGTGAAGTCGGCGAGTTTAAGTTCAAGCCCAAGCGAGAACATCACGCTGGCCAAAATCAATGGCGCCGCGATGGTCGTCATGAATTCATTGATAGACACGCGCGTTTCCTTTCTCGGGTTCGAGGCGTAGCCTCTGTGTCAGTGTTTGATGCGGCATCGAACGTCCTATCCGACCAGTGTCGGTAGCCAGAGCACCAGTTGCGGAAAGGCGCAGAGTATGGCGACAAGGATGAGGTCCATGACGATGAACCAGGCCACGCCCCGGAAGATCGCTGAGGTCGAGACAAGGTTCCCCACCACGCTTTTGATGACAAAGACGTTCATGCCGATGGGCGCTGTGATCATGCCGATCTCAAGAAGCTTGGTCAGCACGACGCCGAACCAAAGCAAGCTCCAGCCTGAGGAATCCACAATCGGAAGGACAATCGGCAGGGTCAGCAGCATCGCTCCGATCGGTTCCAGGAACATGCCGATCAGCAGGTAAACGCAGACGATCCCGACCAGCAGAAGTACGGGATTTGACGTCAAGGACAGGATGCTGCCGGACAGGAAATCGCCCGCGCCCGAAAGCGCCAGAAAGCGGGTCAGCAAACTTGCGCCAACGGCGATCAGCAACAGGGCAGAGGTGGTCACAAGTGTTTCCCGGATGGCTTGTGAAAACCTGCCCCAGGTCATTTCCCGGGTGAAAATCGCCACGAGGCAGGCAAGGAAAGCGCCGACCGCGCCTGCTTCGGTTGGGGTGAAGATGCCGCCGAACAAGCCGCCAAATATCCCGACCATGATCAGAAGAATGGGCCAGGTTTCCTTGAGCGCAGCGATCTTTTCGGCAAATCCCACGCTGGGATCACGTTCGGGGGCCAGAGACGGGTTCAACCAGACTCGGATCAGCACCACCATCGTATAGCCAAACGCGGTCATCAAACCGGCCACAATGCCGCCAAGAAACAGCTTGGACACCGACACCTGCGCGATCACCCCGTAGAGGATCAGGATGATGGACGGAGGGATCATGGCTCCGATCGTACCCGCGACCGCCACTGTGCCAGTGGCCAGTTCGGGGTGATATTTGTGCTTCATCATTTCCGGGATCGCGATCCGACCCATGGCGGCCGAGCAGGCGATGGACGACCCAGATACTGCCGCAAAACCGGCCGAGCCAAAGATCGAGGCGATGGCCAGCCCGCCGGGTAGGCTCGACAGCCAAATCCGGGCGGCGTTGAACATACCACGCGTCAGCTGGGTGTGATAGCTGATGAAGCCCAGAAACAGGAACATCGGGACAGAGCTGAGAATCCAGCTTGACGTAAATTTATACGGCACGAGGCTGAGCGCGCCCCACGCAACCCGCGGCCCGACCAGAATCCACAACCCGCCAAACGAGACACCAATCAGGGCCACCCCAATCGGCACCCGTGCTGCAATCAACGCAATCAGGGTTGCAAGGCCCGTCAGGCCAATTCCAACATCAGTCATTGATGAAAGTCTCTTCTGCGTCAGTATCATCCAGGCCGCTGCGCGCACCTGTGAGTGTTGTGATGAGATGATAGGCCGCGATCAGCAGCATCAGGCCCGCGCCGATGGGGATCGCCCAATAGCTTTGCCAGACTTCGATCAGGCTCGATCCCTGTTCCATGGTGGTCTGGGCCTTGGTCTTCTTGACCGCCTCTGACCAGCCCGCAATCATCAAGGCACCAATGACCGCCACCGTAAACAGCCCGCCCAAAACGCTGAGGCCGGTCTGGGCCTTTTTCGGAAACAGGTTGTAGAAGATATCAACCGAAACATGGCCGCGCTTTTCCTCGGTCACGCCAAGAGCGATGAAGGCGAGGATGATCATGTAGTAATTCGCCACGATGACGATTGTGCCGGGCAAAGGCGCGTTGAATACATATCGTCCGACAACATCTGCGGTCACATGCAGCATCATCAGGACCACGCAAACGGCTCCGATCATCGACGCGGATTTCGACAGCAGCGAGAGAAACCGCCCGATCATGTACATTTGTGGCCTCCAAAATCTGATCACTCAGGCGCTGACCATGCGCGCCTGAGTGGTTTTGTTCGAACGGGCTTTATTTGCCGTAGTTCGCGACATCCATCTTGGCGAAAATCTCGTTCCAGTAGATCTCGCTCAGGTCTTCTGGGCCGGTCGCGTCAGAGACGAGGGCCGTCCACTTGCCCAGCAACTCGGTCATGGCAGCCAGCGCGTCCGAGCCGCCTTCGATGCCGAACCGTTCCTTGTAGATCGCGGCCACGCCATCTTTGTCATTGGCCACGAATTCCCGGTTCAGAGCGACCAGTTCAGGGGATGCGGTCTCATACGTGATCCCCTTTTCTTCGGCCTTCTCACGTCCGGCGCGACCTTCTTCCACGAAAACCCAGGTCATGTCGGCCATCAGCTTGGCGTTGCCTTTGATCAGCGCTGTTTTTTCCGAAGCCGACAGCCCGTTCCATGTGTCCTTGTTCATCGAGAAAGGCGCGATGAACAGAGAACCCGGCAGGCCGAGATAGACGTGGTCAACAACGTCGACAAAGCCGAAGTTCAGGAAGTCGGCCGTGTTGCTAGCGGTACAATCGACAACACCCTGGTTCAGACCTTCCAGTGTTTCGTTGATCGACATCGAAACCGGAACCGCGCCAACAGTTTCTGCCCAACGCGCCCAGTATGCGCCCGCCGCGCGGATGCGTTTGCCCTTGAGATCGTCAACCGTTTCAAGCGGCACAACACATTGCAGCGCATAGACCGAGCTTGACGCCGACCCCATATAAACCTGGTTCTGGGCTGCGACTTCATTCATGCAGTCCGGGCAGTTCGTTATGATATATTCGGTGATCGCGCCGGAATAGGCGGCCGCCGCAAGCTCGCCCGAAAACTCTTCCAACTCGGTCAGCATCGCGTATTCCGCCAGCATGTTCAGGTTGGGGAACTCTGCCGGGAAATAGGGCGTCAGGTTCACGGCCATATCGGCGATGCCGTCCTGCAATCCGCCATTGATCTCGCCAAAGCTGAGCAGGGAGAGCGGGAATACCCGAACGTTGACTTCGCCGTTGCTGTATTCACCTACGGCCTCTGCAAAGCCTTCGATGGCTTTTGTCGGGCCGGAATTTGGCGGCCAACCCCCCGCAAAGTTCAGATCAGCCGCGCTGGCCATGCTGGCGCAGGCAATCGACGCGCCTGCGAGTGCCGCTTTAATTGAGTTTTTCATAAAATCTCCTCCTGTGTATGGAATGGCTTTCGATCAGTGTTTGAGCCGACCGAGCGAAGGCGTGAGCTTGGCCTCCAGCAGTTGATCATTTCGATTGAGGGTCAATTGATCGAATTCGCGGATGAATTTCTGCGCACCGACGACAAAAGCGGTGTTAGCGGTACGGTCCTGAGACTGTGCGTCAGTTGCAAAGCTCTCCCCCCTTGCTGGCGCGCGATTCACGTGTTTATAGGATGGCTTACCCCTTTGGGCTTCGTCGCTTTGGACGAACTCGCCACGTTGCGGTGGATGCAGACCGCCAAAATCTTGCGTATGGTGGGGCTCAAAAGCTGTAGGACTGCCAAATGCAAACTGTGACCAAGGACCCCCGTCAAATCAGTGACAGCGGAATTCGGTCGCAAATCCGCTCGAAGCTTGAGATGCCGCGTTCGTCGGCGGATCAGATCACACGACCCGAAGTTGTGCGCCGCATCAACGAAGGGCATTGGGCCCCGTTGACGGTGGTGTTTGCTCCGTCAGGGTACGGAAAAACGTCGATCCTGTCGGATTGCTGCCGCCGATTGAGTCAGCGCGGCACGCGGGTTGCATGGCTGACGCTGGATTCAGCTGACAACGATCTGGGCCGGTTTCTGACGTGCTTGAACGAATGTATGCAGCGATTGGTCGAAACCGGACAAACAGCCGGGCAGACCGGGTTCGGAACTGATGAAGAAAAAGCGGCGGCTTTGCTTGAAACGGTTGGTCGTGCCTCAGAACCCTTCGCCATTTTTCTGGATGAAGGGGAACACCTGACCGAATGGCCGGTGCTTGAATTTCTCAGGGAGCTGGTAGACGTTCTGCCGTCACATGGCCGTATCATTCTTGCGACACGCAGCCTGCCGGAACTCAGGCTTCCGATGCTGCGTGCGCGGGGGAAACTGCTGGAACTGAACCAGACAGATCTGCAGTTTTCGGTCGACGAAACGTTGGAGTTTCTCAGCAAAGGTCAGCAATCAGCATTGTCGGTTGTTGACGTGCAGAAAATCAACGACCGCACGGAAGGATGGCCGCTGGCCTTGCGCCTTGTGCGTATGCTGATCGAGCGCGGGACCGATCTGGGCAAGGTGTTGCCTCAACTCACGGGCAGCAACTCGGCTTTGTCCGAGTTTCTGGCGAATGAGGTCTTCGATGCGCAGTCTTCTGAGATTCAGGATTTTCTGTTGCGCACTTCGGTTCTGAAGGATCTGAATCCCGAACTCTGTGACCGGATTTATGAACCGGGCAACAGTGCTGAAATCCTCCTCGATCTGATGCGAAAGAACGTCTTTGTATCGCAGATCGAAGGGGCCGACGGACTTTTGTATCGGTATCACGGGTTGTTTCTGCGCTATTTGAAAGATCGCGCGAAGCGAGACCACCCCGATCTCATTGCAGGCCTACATCGTGCGGCCATGGAATGGCACATCGAACAGGGTCGCGAGGTTCGGGCGATAGATCACGCGATCAGGGGTGGCGACACTGAGTCAGCGATCAGTCTGTTGTCTCGCGTCGGCCGAGCCCTTTTGCGCCAGGGTCGGTTCCGTCTGCTGAACCAATGCTTTGGGGCTTTGCCAAAAGAGATGATCAACGCGCAGCCTGATCTGATGCTTCAGCAAGCCTGGGCAGTTCTGTTTTCGGAAGGCCCCAAAAAAGCGCACAGTTTGATCGACAATCAAGTTTGGACACACTCCAGCTCTATGAATGTCGAAGCTTTGTGCCTGCGTATGCAATTGTTGTCCTTCATGGATGATTTTGACAGTGCCATCGAGGTCGGCGTGCAGGCTTTGCCCGATGTGGATGAGGTCGATAGCTATGTCGCAACGGTGTTTCTGAACGCTCTGGGCTATGCCTACTTTATCAAAGGGCGTTACGTTGCGACGCGCAAAACACTTCAGCAGGCGCGGTCTCTGAACCCCGAAGATGACGATGTTTTCAATGTGATGTTCGCGGAATCCGTACAGGGATTGATCGACCTGATGGAAAGTCGGCTGCGTGAAGCAACCGCGCGCTTTCGGGTGGCAGCAGGAACGACGCGGTCAGGTGCGCGTCATAAAACCAACGGCAACCTGATGGCCGGTATTCCGCTGGCCTGTTGTTACTACGAAGCCAACGATCTTCAACGCGCGGAAACGCAACTGCGGTTTCATCTGCCTTTTGTTCGTGAAGTCGGTCCGATTGACCACCTTGTGCTGTGTTATGTCATGCTGGCGCGGATCGCATTCGTAAACGGTGATCTGGATCAGACTTTCTACTACCTTGCCGAGCTTGAAGAACTGGGTCTGCGGCAAGGCTTGACCCGCGTGTCCCATGGGGCGCGGCTGGAACGGGCTCGGATTTACATGCGGCTCGCCCAGTATGATCTGGCACGCAAGGAAATCGTCAATACCGCGGATGACGACTTGTGGAAGCGGGTAGAAGGCGAGCATCTCATCGCCAGCGATCTGGAAACCCCGGCGTTGCATCAAATTCGGGTCGAGCTTTTGGACGGAGACCCGCAAACCGCGCGAGACATGATTGAACCGCATCTGCGTCAGTGCCGGGAACAGAACCGCCTCCGTCGTGCGTTGGTTCTGGGCCTGCTTGACTGCGCGGCGTTGAACCGGATGGGCAATCTGGCCGAGGCCAAGCCCAAGCTGGAGCGGTTGTTGCACCAATGCGCCAGTGAAGGCTATCTGCGGATCATTCTGGACGAAGGCCCGGCCGTGGCCGAGGCAATTCAGGCTTATGCTCAGGGCGCGCTGCAAGGAAATCGCGCTATGCGAGACCCTTTGTTTGTGGACTGGCTGCAAGAGTTGCTGACATTGTTCCCAACCCCGCCGGTCGCGACGCAAGAAGACTTGGGCCTGCCGCTAGAGCCGCTGACACCGAAAGAGCTGGAAATCCTCGAGTTGCTGAATCAAGGGTTTTCCAATTCGGATATCAGCGACGCGCTTTCTGTTTCAAACAGCACCGTTCGCACGCATTTGCGCAATATCAACTCCAAAATGGACGTGTCCAGCCGCGGTCAGGCCGTCGCAATCGGGCGAAAGATCGGGCTGTTGCAGTAACCACAGGCGGATGCGCGCGCGGTCTTATCCCAGCGTCGCGTCCAGCCTGCCGGAAATGATCTCTTCGGCCTCTTGAATGATGCGAGAGACAAGGGTCTGCACTGAGGGGATGTCGTTGATGATCCCCTGAACAGTCCCCGCCGTCCAAATGCCATGAGACGTGTCGCCGGTTTCCAGACCTTCACGCCCACGCGCGCCCTTGACCAGATGGGCGACGTCCTCGAACGGGCGACCCTCGGCTTCGAGCTTCAGGACCTCCTGACTGATCGGGTTGCGCGCGACACGGGCGGTGTTGCGGTATGAGCGGAAAATCAGATCGGTGGCGGTTTCATCGCCATCGACAAGCGCCTGCTTGAAGTTCTCGTGAATGGGGGCCTCTTTCGTGGCACAGAACCGGGTGCCCATGTTGATCCCGTCTGCGCCAAGCGCGAGGGCCGCGACCAGACCGCGCCCGTCGCCGAACCCGCCACTGGCGAGCATCGGGATCGAGACTTTGTTGGCGGCGGCGGGGATCAGCACGAGACCGGGAATATCGTCTTCCCCCGGATGGCCTGCGCATTCAAACCCGTCGATGGAAATGGCATCGGCGCCCATACGCTCAGCTGACAGGGCATGGCGCACGGCGGTGCATTTGTGGATAACCTTCACCCCGTGGGATTTGAAATCCTCGATATGTTCCGCCGGTTTGTACCCCGCCGTTTCAACAATGCGCACGCCGCTTTCGATAATGGCCGCCCGGTATTCCTCGTAAGGCGGGGGTGTCAGCGAGGGCAGGATCGTCAGGTTCACGCCAAAGGGCTTGTCCGTCATATCACGGCAGCGGGCGATCTCTTTGGCCAGCATCTCGGGCGTTGGCTGCGTCAGCGCCGTCAGGAATCCCAGCGCACCGGACTCGGCTACGGGGGCGACAAGCTCGGCCGTGCCGACCCACATCATGCCGCCCTGCACGATCGGGTGCTCGATGCCAAACATTTCGGTGAAACGCGTTTTCATGTGTTTGTCCTTGTCAGCTACAGGATGCTTTGATCTCGGTTAAACTGCGGCGGCTGGTAATCATGCGCACCCGTGAGACTGCACCGTCGGCAGTGTTGAGAAGCATTTCAGACATGAGAGCCAACCCCCGCCACGATCAAAGTGCCAATTCCTGGTCGCCTGCCGGAAACCAATAAATGGCGCAATCTGTTGATCAGACCCTATTGGAAAGGGACGGGCAAACATTCGTCCATAGAGACGATCCGGGAAAATAACTGTTTTGGTAAGCAATGCGCGTGGTCAGCAAAAAACTGCAAATCACGGCGGTACAGCGAACAAGGGATATTACATTGCTGTGAATTTACCTGATAAGGCTAACCCTAAGAAACCAATTAAAATAAGCTACTTACTACCATATCTCCCAAACTCGGCATGGTACACGACTCATGGCCAAACGCGCTCCATTTTGGGGCTTGAAAGCGACCGCTTTGGGCAGGTTCGTCGCCAGGCCTGAAGAGCCTTTTCCGGGTTATATAAGATCCAACGTCGGAGCGCGTCGAACCCGACCCTGAACCATGACGTTGCCCGCCGCTTGTGGGCTTTTTTCGGGATCCCCTGTCGGCCCATCGCCTGACTTGCGCATCGGTATGCCCAGGTCATGGCCAGCGCAACGATCGTAAGGAGTGTCGCAAGCTTGTGCGGGTCGGTGATGTGAGTGTCTTCGATATTGAAGCCACGAGTTTTGGCATCTGCGAAGAGGCATTCAATGCCCCACCTTTTGCGATAGAGTTTGAGTGGGTTTTTTGGGGCGTCGATGTTTGTTGCGACCCAAATCAACTCGCCACCTTTGATCCGTTTCCCCTGAAAGCGAAATAGGTTCTTGGGCGTGTGCGCCATGCCGCCCAGCCAGCCTTTCCATTGGCCCTTGCGGCGTTTGCGCAGCAGCGAACGCAACTGGAACCGGCGTCCGTCTTCGGTGTGGATGTGCATGTTTTCGCGTAAGCGGACGACGAATGGAACGTTGTTTTCAGCGAGAAAATCCAACCACTTATCCCCAATGAACTCCCGGTCTGCCAGCAGAGCCTCAATGGAAGATGCCCCGAACACTCGAAGATATCGTCGGATCAACTTCTTGCGTTGCCGCGTTGAGCTATTACCGCTGTTACCCAGAAGCGACCACATCAGAGGCACCTTGAAGCGGCGTGTCACGATCGCCAGAACCAGAAAGTTGATATCGGTCTTGCCCAACTTCCAGTTGGTCCGGTCCAGCGCAAGGAGCTTTGGACCCTTCAGATCAAGCAGGCAGATAATCAACCGCGCAACCACATCTCCATCCAATCGAACATGCTGGAAGAAGCGCTGAAGGCGGCGATAACTCGATGCATGAAGAGCGCTGCCGGGGAACTGACTCGCCAGATGACCAAGGTTCACAGTTCGACCGTTTGCCAGACCAATCAGCATTATGGCCAGGGTCTCCAATCGCGTCTTGCTCAGATCAAAATGTGGGCTTAGCGTTGTCATCAGAGGGGTGAGGAGAAATCCGAACATCCTGAAGATCCTTGTAGTGAAGAATCTTCAATTCGAATCCTTTTCGCCCCTCGTTTCAAGAAGCGTCGTGTACCGTGCAAACTCGGACTGCGGAAAACGAAATGGCGTTCATCTCAGAAATTCACTATCAGGACTTCATCAGTTTGGCGCCGGGAGGAGAACCCGAATTCCTCGAAGTGACGCTGAGCGTGGATGAAGCCGCGCGATCGTCCGATTTTGTCGTTTCCCTGTATCAGGCGGATGGATCGCTGGCCGCCGAGGTTTCGCTTGATACCGTCACCTCGTTTCCACATCCCACGTCGCCCGGATTTGTGATCTTTCAGGTTGGGGTGTCTGACGTTCCTGCCGGGATCGTGCAAGGTGGTACCAGCTTTTTGACCGGACCGGACAATGGCGGGGGCCCGGTCGAGGCATACGCCTTGACGGACACCGGCCCTGGCGGTGACGTAATTTCGTTTTTTGAGATTGACGGCGTTTCGTCGACTTCAAACATTACGGCCGTCGGCGGTGCGGCGGATGGGCTGACCACGACAACCATTCCGCCAGCTCCGACCGGCTCAAGCGTTCAGTTCGACTTTTTCGGGAATCGCGTTGATGAACCGCCTACGCCCACGACGTCGGTCGTGTGTTTCTGTTCCGGTACTCTGATCGAGACCACTGAAGGCGTGAAGAAGGTCGAAGATCTGAGACCATCCTGTTCGTACCCAGCGAATGCCGATCAAGTTGTGACCATCAGCGGTGAGGCACGGCCCCTGCGCTGGATCGGTCGGACTGCGATCAGCGCCGCAGAGTTGGAGGAAAACCACAAGCTGCGCCCGATCCGAATAACGGCAGGCGCATTGGGCAACAACTTACCCGTCAGCGACTTGCTGGTGTCCCGTCAACACAGGATGCTGATCAGTTCTGATATTGCCAGAACCATGTTCGGAGTTGAGGACGTATTGATCTCTGCGATCAAGCTGACCGCATTGCCCGGCGTTTTTGTCGACGATAGCGTGAAAGAGGTGGAGTATTTCCATGTCCTGCTGGACAGCCACGAGGTTGTCATTGCCAACGGAGCGCCGAGCGAAAGCCTGTTTCTGGGGCCAGAGGCTTTGAATACGCTTTCTGAGGCACATGTCGAGCAAGTCAGAAATTTGCTGCCCGAGCAGATTGCACCGGATATCAGACCTGAGGCAGCCGCGTTTATCCCGGAAAACCATCAGCAGAAAGAATTTGTTTCACGGTATCAGAACGTGGCCTGACGCGGTTACTTCTGATCGCGTGCACAGAACCAAACAGCCCGGCACAGATCATGCCGGGCTGTTTGGTTTTAGTTCTGTGCTGCCTTGCAGAGTTAAGGCGGGGAACGGTCAGCGTTGTCAGGCAACCAGTGCCGCTTGGCGCTTCAGAATCTCGCCTGCGTCACAGATGATACGATCCAGCAGTTCAGCGCAGGTTGGGATGTCGTGGATCAGACCCTGCACCTGACCGGCCCAGACCAGGCCCGCGGACAGATCACCTGTTTCAAGCGCCTCGCGACCTTTGTAGCCACGCACCAGATGGGCCACGTTCTCGAAGGTTGCATCCGGCTGGGCGAGCAATTCCACAACCTCATCCGACACTCCGGTTTTTGAGACACGGGCGGTGTTGTGCAGGTTGCGGAAGATCAGGTTGGTGCCACGCTCATCGGTCGAAACGATGTGCTGTTTGACGTTGTCGTGAATGGGGGCCTCGACCGTCGCGCAGAAGCGGGTGCCCATGTTGATGCCCTGTGCGCCCAGCGTCAGCGCCGCGGCCAGACCGCGCCCGTCGCCAAATCCGCCCGATCCGATCACGGGGATATTGACGGCGTCCACGGCTGCCGGGATCAGGATCAGCCCCGGTACGTCGTCTTCACCCGGATGGCCCGCACATTCGAACCCGTCGATCGAGATGACGTCCACGCCCATACGCTCGGCAGACCGCGCGTGGCGGACCGATGTGCATTTGTGCAGCACGGTGATATCCGCGGATTTGAAGGCTTCGATATGGGGTCCGGGATTGCTTCCGGCGGTTTCCACAATCTTCACACCGCTGTCGATGATGGCCTGACGGTATTCATCATAAGGCGGCGGTGAAGCAGAGGGCAGAATGGTCAGGTTCACCCCGAACGGTTTGTCGGTCATCGTCCGGCAGTGTTTAATCTCCGCTGCCAGATCATCCGGTGTTGGGAAGGTCAGGGCGGTCAACAGCCCAAGACCGCCCGCGTTGGACACGGCCGAGGCAAGCTCGGCTCGGCCAACCCACATCATGCCGCCCTGGACGATGGGCTTTTCGATACCCAGTTTGCGGGTGAAGTCGTTCTGAATCTTCATGATTTTTCCATCGCTTGCTGGTGCCGGAGGCAGCTCTTACTGAGCTGCCGTCGCTTCCGCCGCTTTCTTTTTGATTCTGTTGACGATGTAGGTCGGGCCTGCGTCCTCGACGATCGGAGGCTGTTCCGGATAGGTCAGCAGCCCACGGTCAGCGTCAATGTTGTAGGGATAGGCGAATTTCGAGAAATACCGACGCGCCACAGCGTTCAGCTTGTAGTAAAAGACGACAGGCAGCTTTCCGGGCAAAGGTATGTATTTCAGATCATATGCCCGCGCCAGACCCGGGGTCATCAATGCCCTGATGCGATAGCGCTCGAACGGTTTCTTGTACCACGGTGCAAACTGAACAAAGGCCTGGAACTGCGTTTCGCCGATCTCGGGGCTGTACTCTGACAGCTCTTCATCACCGGTGAAATATGAGTCCAAGAGGGCAGCGGATTCTTCATGAGATTTGACGATATCCTCAATTTCCATCAGCTCACCAACGCGCACCCAGAAATTCAGCCACCCCTGACGCTCATTCTCGGTCAGTTTGCGCCACCCAAAGTTGTCAATCCATTGGACGGGGGCGGTGATAAACGCGCACAGGGCCTGCCGGAAGTTTTCATTCCGGATTTTGTAATGCCCGTGTATCTTGTTCATATGCTGGATCGCGCGAAGGCCCTGATCATTGTCCCAGCCGCTTTCCATGAACTTCCAGATCAGGAACTTGGTGTCTTCGAAACGTTTGACCGGGTCGGCGCGAAAATCCGAACGGCCCAGGATATCAGCAACCGCTTTGGTCGCGCCCGAGCCGAAGTAGGCCATGCTGAGCGCATGGTTGATTTCCTGAGGGAACTCATAGGCCACCATTAGGTACGCAATGCGCTGACAATCCTTGACCGGATCCAGCGACTCGATCTCTTTTTGGACGGCGGGATTCTGTCCTCGACCACGCGGACGCGCATATTCGGGACCATCGGGATGTTCAAAATTCATCTGTTTGAACGCAACGTTGGCACCGGCAGGTTGGCTAACGGACATGTTTCTCCTCCTCTAAACCCGACTCTGGCGGTGAAGGCCGCGAGTCAGCAAGTCCTCGCAGGGTAAATATCAAGAAGTTTGTTAAATGTCCATCTACTAAGTTAAATCGAAATGTTGTAGAAGGTTTTTGAAGTATCCCTAACCACTTGCTATGCAGGGTTGTATCGGAGGAAGACATGGTGGCATCGACAGTGGCTCAGAAACGTCCGCGAAAGCAAGTAGAGCGCCGCGAAGAGTCCGAGCGCAAGCTGTTCGACGCGTTGATCAACATCATCATTGATGAGGGGATCGCGGCGGCGACATGTGAAAACATCGCGACGCAGGCGGGGTATAGTCGAGGACTGACAACAACGCGGCTGGGTCGGCGGGACGAAATGTTCGCGAAGCTGATTCAGCGCTTGAAAGATGCGCAGCTGGATAAACTCAAAAGCGCTATCAATGATAACATGAGCCGAGAACAGGCTCTGCGGACATATGTCGATGTTCATTTCGACGACCTGCAAAATGACCCGGGTTATAATGCCTACTTCGTTCTGGTGGCGGGGAGTCTGACCGATACGCCTTTGTTGAAAGATTCGGTGATCGAGGCGCACGAATTTGTTCGCGACATCATCGCACGGTTCATCCAAGAGGGAATCGACAGCGGTGAATTCAGCCCTGAGATCGAGCCGATTCCTGCTGCGATCATGATTGGCAGCTATCTTCTGGGTGCTGCCGTTCAGCATCGTCTCCACCAAACGATACCGATTAGCAGCCTTAAATCAGGTGCTTACCAACTGCTGCCGAGGCCCGCCAAGGGCTCGTAAAAGCGACTGCCGCAACGTTGGGGTGAAATTCCGTATTGGCAGCTTGAGTTTTATTTGCTAAACAGCCATCAACTAACATAGCGAGCCGCACCACCGCTTGGTGCCGTCCGCGTTCGATGTTTGGATCATATGCTTGAAGGGAGGAAAGCATGTCGAATCTCGAGGCCCAGAACTCTGGAATGGCGTTGTCCATGAATCTGGACATGCTTGCCGCGCATTTGGATAATAGTGTTACCGGCTTCAATCTTCTGACCGAGACAACGGATCGCGCGCAAACTGCCCAAGAATTCGTGCTGCGCAGCCGAAAGCTGGCGGGTGGCCTTCAGGGTTTGGGCCTGGAGCAGGGTGCGCGGGTTGCGATCCTCAGCCTGAACTCGCTGGAATATGTTGAGGGTATGCTTGGCACGATGCTGGCCGGAATGGTCACTGTTCCGCTGAACATCCGCTGGTCTCCGGCCGAGTTGATTTATGCCATGGATCATTCGGGCATCGAAGCGATCGTGTTCGATGATGTCTTTGCGCCCGCCGTCGCGGCCATCAAGGATCAGGCGAAGACGCTGAAGATTTCGATCTATGCCGGTCAGAAAGAAGCGCCCGAGGGGTCGATCGCCTATGAAAGCCTGCTGGGTGATCCCGTCGACCTGCAACTGGATCGTGACCCCGAGACCGACTGCCTGATCTCTTACACCGGCGGCACAACTGGCTTTCCGAAAGGGGTGGTGCACACCCATCGCTCGCTCTTGGCATCGTCGCTGATTCAAGCGTCGAACAACTTCCCGATTGCGACACGGACTTACATCAATGTGATGCCATTGTTCCACATCGCGGGCTTCGGGTTGTTGTTTTCCCGGCTTCTGCAAAACCAGCCGATGGTTTTGATGCCTGCCTTCCGCCCGGATCTGATCGGGGCGCTGATCAAGAAATACAACATCGGGTCCATCGGCATGGCGCCGGTGATGATCCAGATGTATCTGAACGATCCGGCCTTTGACGCGGACGACTTCTCGGGGTTGGAGCAACAGATCTACGGTGCGTCCCCGATCTCGAAGGGTTTGCTGGATCAGTTCCTTGAGACCCTGCCGCATGTTCAGATGACGCAAGCTTACGGTATGACCGAAGCGGGCATCGGCATCTTTCTGGGCCATCAGTTCCATACCGGTCCGCTGGCCAATCCCGCGGCGGCTGGTCAGTCCGGCTCGCCCATGCTGCGCATCGCGATTGAGGACGACAACGGCACCGCGCTGCCGGCCGGAGAGGTCGGGGAAATCGTCCTCTATAGCCCGGGCATCATGAGCCGCTATTACAACGACCCCGAGCAAACCGCCGAAGTGCGCCGCAACGGCGGCTATCGCACCGGTGACGTGGGCGTTCTGGACGAAAATGGCGTTCTATCACTGAAAGATCGGGCCAAGGACATGATCATTTCGGGTGGCGAAAACGTCTATTCGGCCGAGGTTGAAAGCGCGCTGTCGACCCACCCCGAGATCGCTCAGGTTGCCGTGATCGGTATCCCGGATGAGCAGTTTGGCGAGGCCGTTCACGCGGTGATCGTACCGGCCGAAGGGAAAGAACCCACATTTGACGATGTGCGCGCCTATGCGCATGACAAAATCGCCGGATACAAATGCCCGCGCTCGATTTCCTTGATCGACGCGCTGCCCCTGTCCGCGATGAACAAAGTGCTCAAGAACGAGCTGCGCGCGCCCTTCTGGGAAGGGCATGACCGGGGCATTTCCTAAATATTCCCACCGGCGGCCCGCGCTGCCGGTTCTCAATCCAAATCCAACATACAGGACTTCCGATGACCGAAGCCGCATTCGTATATGACGCGATCCGGACACCGCGCTCCAAGGGCAAAGCCGATGGTGCGCTGAACGAAGTGAAACCGATCAACCTTGTAACCACTCTGCTGGATGAAATGCAGGGCCGTCACGATCTGGACACCGCCCGCGTCGATGACGTGGTGCTGGGCTGTGTGGGTCCGGTGGCCGAACAGGGCGCGGTGCTGCCCAAGATCGCGCTGCAAAAGGCGGGCTGGGACGAAAAGGTTGCCGGTGCGCAGCTGAACCGGTTCTGTGCCTCGGGCCTGGACACGTTCAATGCGGCGGCTGCCCGCGTCGCGTCGGGTTGGGAAGATCTGATCTGCGCCGGTGGCTATGAAAGCATGAGCCGCGTTCCAATGGGATCGGATGGCGGCCCGTTCATGGAAGACCCGGAAACCGTTCAGCAAACCGGGTTCGTGCCGCAGGGCATCGGGGCCGACCTGATCGCAACCGTCGAAGGCTGGAGCCGCGACGACGTGGACGCCTTTGCCGTTGAAAGCCAGCGCCGCGCGGCCCATGCCCGCGACAATGGCTGGTTCGACAAATCGGTGGTGCCGGTCAAGGACGACAACGGCCTGACCATTCTGGAGCGCGACGACTTCATCAAGCCCAACACTGATATGCAGACTCTGGGCGGGCTCAAGGCGAGCTTCGTCAAGCCGGGTCAGTTCGGCTTTGATGCGGTGGCCCTGTCGCGCTACCCCGAGATTGAACGGATCAACCATGTCCACACCCCCGGCAACAGCTCGGGCATCGTGGACGGTGCTTCGCTGGTCATGGTTGGCAATGAAAAGATCGGAAAAGAGCTGGGCCTGACCCCGCGTGCCCGTGTGATCTCGGTGGCGCTGACCGCGTCGGAGCCGACCATCATGCTGACCGGCCCCGGACCGGCGTCGAAGAAAGCGTTGGAAAAGGCGGGTCTGACCATCGACGACATTGATCTGGTGGAGATTAACGAAGCTTTCGCCTCGGTCGCGATGCGTTTGCAGCGCGATCTGGATGTGCCGGACGAGAAATTGAACGTCGTGGGTGGTGCGATTGCGATGGGTCACCCGCTGGGCGCGACCGGTGGCATGCTGGTGGGCACCATGATTGACGAGCTGGAACGCCGCAATCTGAAACGTGCGCTGATCACCATGTGTGTCGCGGGCGGCATGGGCATCGCCAGCATCATCGAACGCGTGTGAGGGATAAGAAAATGGCTGAATATATCTACGACAAGGATGCCGACGGCATCGTAACCGTTACCTTTGACGCGCAGGGCCAGTCGGCCAACACCATGAATGCCGCGTGGAAGGCCGCCATGACCGAGATCATGGATCGCCTTGAGGCCGAAGAGGGGCTGACCGGGGTGGTGTTTGCCTCGGCCAAGAAGACCTTTTTTGCCGGCGGTGATCTGGGCGAGATCCTGAACGCCACCGCCACCTCGGCCGAGCTGTTTGCGGATGTTGAGCGCACCAAGGCACCGTTCCGCCGCCTGGACAAACTGCCGGTTCCGGCGGTTGCGGCCATCAACGGCGCGGCGTTGGGCGGCGGGTACGAGCTGTGCCTGGCCTGCAACCATCGCGTTGTGCTGAACACGCCCAAGGCGGTTGTCGGTCTGCCCGAAGCCACGCTGGGCCTGCTGCCCGGCGCCGGTGGCGTGGTGCGTCTGGTGGCCACGATTGGTCTGGAAAAGGCGCTGCCGCTGTTGGTTGAAGGCAAGCAGCTGAAACCGGCGGCCGCGCTGAAATCCGGTCTGGTGGATGCGCTGGTCGAAGAGGCCGACGCCCTGATCCCAACTGCGAAAGCCTGGATCAAGGCCAACCCCGAAGCGGCGACCCAGCCCTGGGACGTGCGTGGCTTCACATATCCCGGCGGTCAGGCGACCGATCCGAACATCCGTCAGGTGGCGCAGATGGCCCCGACGATGCTGTATGCCAAGACGCGCGGTCTGCTGCCTGCTCCGGCCAAGATCATGGACATCGCCATCAACTCGATGCGGATGGGCTTTGACAGCGCGTTGCGGGTTGAGACCCGCGGGATTGTCGAGTTGATGCAGACGCCGGAATGCAAGGCTGCGATCAGCACCTTCTTCTTCGGCATGCAGGGCATCAAATCCGGCAAGGTCCGCCCCGAAGACGAGCAGTGGAAGGCCAGCAGCTCGGCCGTTCTGGGCGCGGGCATGATGGGTGCGGGCATTGCCTATGCCCATGGTGCGCGGGGCCTGAAAACCGCGCTGAAGGATCTGTCGCTGGAGAATGCCGAGAAAGGCAAAGGCTATTCGGTGAAACTGACCGAGAAGGCCAAATCGCGCGGCCGCATGGACGACGCCAAGGCGCAGGCGCTGCTGGAGTGCATCACCCCCACCGATGATGACGACACCTATGCCGGCACCGACCTGATCGTCGAGGCGGTGTTCGAAGACATCGCCCTGAAGGAAAAGGTCATCCCGGCCACCTTCGCGAAACTGGCCGATGACGGCATCTATGGCTCGAACACCTCGACCCTGCCGATCAGCCTGCTGGCCGAAAGCTGCCCCGATCCCAGCCGGTTCATCGGCCTGCACTTCTTCTCGCCCGTCGACAAGATGAAGATCGTCGAGATCATCATGGGGGAACAGACCAGCCAGGAAACCCTGCGCAAGGCCTATGATTACGTCCAGCAGATCGGCTATCTGCCGATCGTCGTGAATGACAGCCGCGGCTTCTTTACCTCGCGCGTGTTCGGCACTTTCATGGATGAAGGTCAGGCCCTGTTGCAGGACGGCCTGAGCGCCGTTGCCGTGGAACGCGCTGCGTGGAAAGTCGGCATGCCAGTCGGCCCGCTGGCCGTGCATGACGAAGTGTCGATGGTTCTGTCGCGCAAGGTCTATGAGACGCACAAAGCGCTGGATGAACGTCTGGGCGTCGAAAATGGTTACCCGGTCGATATGACTGCAACCCGCGCGGTTGGCGACAAGATGATCGAGCTGAAGCGCGCGGGCCGCAACTGGGACAAGGCAGGCTTCTACACCTACCACGAAGACGGCTCCAAGTCGCTGTGGGACGGGCTGAGCCAGTTCAAGGAGCGTGACCTGAACGTGTCCATGCAGGATGCCGAAGACCGTATCCTTTACCGTCAGGCCATCGAGACCCTGCGCTGTCTGGACGAAGGGGTGCTGAACACCGAGGTCGAGGGCAATATCGGCTCGATCTTCGCCATCGGCTTCCCGGCCCATACCGGCGGTGCGTTGCAGTTCATCCGCGGCGTTGGCTTTGAGGCCTTCAAGGCCCGCGCCGATGAGCTGGCCGAGAAATACGGCGACCGCTTCCGCATCACTGACGCGCAACTGGACAAGATGCGCGGCGCAATCCAGGTGGCGGCAGAATGATCCGCCGTCGCCTCTTCGAAGAGGAACACACCCTCTTTCGGGATTCGGTTCAAAAGTGGGTGCAGGCCGAGCTTGCACCCCGGACCGAAGAGTTCCGCGCGCAGGGGTTCGTGTCCAAGGATGTCTGGAAATCCGCGGGCGAGCAGGGCTTTTTGTGCATGTGGGCCGAAGAAGACCATGGCGGGCTGGGGATCGACGATTTCCGCTTTGATCAGGTTCTGATCGAGGAAATGGCGGGGATCGAGCCCGGCTTTTTCCTGCCGCTGCACAACCGCATCGTCGGCCCCTATCTGAAGATGCTGGCCAATGACGAACAAAAGGCGCGGTTCCTGCCCAAGGTCACCTCGGGCGAGACCATCCTGTCGATTGCCATGACCGAACCGGGGACGGGCTCGGATCTGGCGGGGATGAAGGCGCGGGCGGTCGACAAGGGCGACCACTGGGTTCTGAACGGATCAAAAACCTATATCTCGAACGGGATCATCTCGGACCTGTGCATCGTGGCGGCCAAGACCGACCCCGAAAACCCCTATGCCGTCGGCCTGTTTCTGGTCGAAGAGGGCATGGAAGGGTTCAAGCGCGGCCGCAAGCTGAAGAAAATGGGCCTGCACAGTCAGGACACTGCCGAGCTGTTCTTTGAGGATGTCAAAATCCCGAAAGAGAACGTGCTGGGCAATCCTACGCAAGGCTTCAAGGCACTGATGACGAACCTGGCCGAAGAACGTCTGGTCTCGGCCGGGTGCTTCACCGCGCGCGCCGAACGGGCCTTTGGTCTGACGCTGGACTTCGTGCAGGAACGCAAGGCCTTTGGCCGCCCGATCGGCACCTTCCAAAACTCGCGCTTCAAGCTGGCCGACGCGCGCACCAGGATCGACACCTGCTGGACGCTGGTGGATCACTGCGTGATGGAAGCCGTCGACGGACAGCTGACCGCCGAACTGGCCAGCCAGGCCAAGCTCTATACCTCCGAGGTCGAGGGCTGGGTCGTCGATGAATGTGTCCAGCTGCACGGAGGCGCCGGATACATGGAGGAATATGAGATCTGTCGCCTGTACGCGGATGCCCGCATCGACCGCATCTATGCAGGCACGTCAGAGATCATGAAGGAAATCATCGGTCGCAGCCTCGGTCTTGATGAACGCCGCAAATAACCAAACTGATCTAGGGAGGATCACACCATGAAGCGCATTCTGACAACTGCTGCCGTCCTGGGGCTAAGTGCAATGCCCGCACTGGCCGACATCACCGGCAAGTGGAAAAGTGAAGCCAATGATGAGGGCCTTTATATCATTGTCGACATCCAGCCCTGTGGCGCGGGATTTTGCGGTAGTATGACCGAAACTAACGCCGAGGACGGCGCCCCAGTTGGCACGCAGATCATCAAGGACATGGTTTCTGACGGGGAAAACGAATTCAGCGGCGGCAAAATCTACGCACCGGATACCGAAAGATGGTACAACGGCAATCTTGAGCTGAAAAGCAACGGTCAGCTCAAAGTCGCAGGCTGCGTTCTGGGCGGCATTATTTGCCGGTCGCAGAACTGGACCAAGCAGTAATCGCAAGACCTATTACGTCTCCCACCCGGACTCTCGCCACTCCTTCCCTGAGATCCGGGCTTCGGGCGGAGCGTCTAACGCTCTCGGTTCGCTCCGCCCGTAAGTTTTCCAAGCTTTGTCGATACTAACAAATGCGTGCTGATGCATTGCTATTAGTTGGCTGATTCAGACGATCCGCTGTCGGTGCGCGTTAGCCGCTCAAGACCAGTTTCGCGTCAAACGCGATAGAGAGGGGGCCGTGAAATCGCCCCCTCTTTATTGTGTAAAATCAGCGCGCGGATCAGGTTTCAGCGCCCTGAACCGGCGTCGGAGCATTTGCCATCACGCTTTTGCCCAGTTGCCGTGCAATCCGCACCCATTCGTCTGCGCTGTCAGCGGGCAGAACCTCATGAGCGGCGTCGTGAAAGTGCTCTAGCCACCGTTCCAAAAGGTCGGGCGACAACTCGGCCACCCCGTCATGTGCACGGTTCATTGCGCCTTCGTAGCCGGGCTCGTGCAGCAGGACCTTGGCCCAGAACGCCCGAAGTTTTTTCTCATGCGCGTTCCAGTCTTCGATATAGCGGTTCAGCACGTCCGATAACTCGTGATCCGCCTGCACATAGGCGTAGAAGATGTGAACTTGCCGGGCGATTTCGTTCTGAGTAATCGGAAACCGCGGCGGTTTGCCCGTTGAAGAGACAAGCGGCGCCGCAATCGGGGCAGATTTTTTACGTAAGAAACCAAGCAAGGGTCGCTCCTTATTATTACATCCAAAAAATCGCGCGTTTCCTTAAACCGTATCAGGCCGTTAGATGTTCGTAAGCCGTTCTTTTTACGTATTTTTTCCTTGAGGTCTTCGCTTCCGACGCCCTTGGCGATCAGATGGCAGAATGGGCCCTCCGGATACCAGACTTTGCGGCCGATCACCGTGCGGAAGAAGCTTTGTATCCGGACCACACCCGATAACCGGCCCAAATAAATCCGATTTGAAACAGGATTCGGACAGCAGCGACCCATAGCGGCGCAATAACCGGATCGTCCCGGAACAGATCCCAAACGTGCAGCGGCATATAGCCCAGGCACAAAAGGGCGAACAGCAGGCCTCCGAAAGGACGGGCTTTCGGCAACAATGTGATGACGCCCAACGCGATCTGCATCAACCCGGTCAGAAACACCACCTGAGGTCCCGGAAGCCAACTTGGAACAAATCCGATAAAGAAGTCCGGCTGCAACAGATGCCCGGCCCCTCCGCCAATGAGAATGACCGCGATAAGGTATGCCAAGGCTGTGTTCATGTGGTTAACTTTCTATTGTGCCGGTTGTTGTAAGGGCGCCGTTGGGTCTGCGTCGTGTTGAAGTTCAAACCAGAGCCTGTTCAGACAGACAGGCATAAGTACTTGATCTCCAAGTAATCTTCGATTCCATATTTTGATCCTTCGCGACCGTTGCCGCTTTCTTTCATGCCGCCGAAAGGTGCCACTTCGGTTGAAATGATGCCGGTGTTTGCGCCTACGATGCCGAAATCCAAAGCTTCGGCTGTGCGCCAGACCCGGCTCAGGTTCTGCCCATAGAAATAGGCGGCAAGGCCAAAGGGTGTATCATTGGCCATCTCATACATATCTTCGGGGTCTTGGAACTTAACAATCGCCGCGACAGGGCCGAAAATCTCTTCGTTGAAGATCTGGAAATCGGATGTCACACCCGTCACGACGGTTGGTTCAAAAAAGCTTTGCCCAAGCGCGTGGCGTTTGCCGCCGACCAAGGTTTGACCGCCTCGTGTTGCCGCGTCGGCCAGCAGCTCTTCGACTTTCTCGACCGCTGGCATGTCGATCATCGGACCGATCTGTACGCCGTCAGAGAAGCCGTCGCCTACGGTCAGTTCTTTAACCCGTTTGGTCAGAGCCTCAACAAACGCGTCGTGGATACCGGCCTGTACGAAAAATCGGTTGGCGCAGACACAGGTCTGACCGGCATTGCGGTATTTTGAGGCGATTGCGCCTTCGACGGCTGCGTCAAGATCAGCGTCATCAAAGACGATGAAAGGCGCATTGCCGCCCAGCTCCATCGAGGTGCGCTTGACCGTATCCGCGCATTGCTTGATCAGCTCTTTGCCGACTTCGGTGGAGCCGGTGAAGGACAGTTTGCGGATGATCGGGTTGGACGTCAGCTCTGCACCGATGACGCGGGCAGAGCCGGTGACGCAAGACAAAACCCCTGCCGGAACGCCCGCGCGCTCTGCCAGAATGCACAGCGCCAGCGCAGACAGAGGTGTCTGGCTTGCCGGTTTGATGATCATAGAGCACCCGGCCGCAAGCGCTGGCCCCGCCTTGCGTGTGATCATCGCCGCCGGGAAGTTCCATGGGGTTACACAAGCGGTCACGCCGACGGGCTGCTTCATGACCACGATACGTTTGTCAGGCTGATGTCCGGGAATGGTGTCGCCATAAACACGTTTGGCTTCTTCACCGAACCATTCGATGAAACTTGCGGCATAGTCGATCTCTCCAATGGCCTCGGCCAGTGGTTTACCCTGTTCTGCCGTCAGAATACGCCCCAGATCTTCGCGGTTTTCGCGCAGCAGTTCGAACCACCGCCGCAGAATGGCGGCGCGGTCCTTGCCGGTTCGTGCAGCCCAGTCTTTTTGTGCCGCATCTGCTGCTTTGATCGCGGTTTTGACCTCGTCCGCTGACACTGATGGAACACGTGCCAGCTCTGCCCCGGTCGACGGGTTGGTTACCACAAGCTCTTTGCCGTCGACAGCGGGCAGCCACTGGCCGCCGATCAAAGCCTTGGTACTCAGCAGGGACGGGTCGGAAAGCTTCAGGGTCATTTCAGGTTTTTTCTTTCATCAGGCTTTGGAACGCGGTGCGGCGGGCCTCTTCGATGGGCGAAGGTCGGTGCGTTTTGCGGTTGACATAGACATGGGTAAAGAACCCTTCGGCAGCAGCGCTGTCATCGTCATTGCGGAACAGGGCGACCTCATAACGGACCGAGCTATTGCCCAGTTTCGCCACACGCAGACCCGCGGTCACGCGGTCAGGAAAGCCCATCTCGGCATGGTATTTGCAGCCGGTTTCGACCACCAGACCGTAAGTTTCGCTGCTGCGCGGGTCCAGAAGGCCTCGTTCGACCAGCCAGCCATTCACGGCAGTGTCGAACAATGAATAATGGACCACGTTGTTCATGTGGCCATAGATGTCGTTGTCCATCCAGCGCGTTTGCAGAGGGTAGAAATCCGCATAATCCGCGCGGGTTGTGATTGGTTTTTTCTCACCCATTACCAGGCTGCCTTGTAGATGTTGAATGCGTCTTGTTCCGAAACCTCGCGCGGGTTGTTCACCAGCAGCCGCTGCTGAAGCATCGAGTCCGAGGCCATTTTGCCGATGGCGTCTTCGGGGATGTTCACATCGCGCAAGCGGGTTTGCATGCCCAGTTTCGAGGACAGATCGGCCAGCGCGTCGATGAACGCGGCGCATCGGGCCTGAGAACCCTCGACCTGCGCCAGATGCGGGAAGGCGTCCGCTGCGATCTCAGAGTAGAGACCATGTGCATCAGGTGCGTTGAAGCGGAGCACATGCGGCAGGACCAACGCGTTCGACAGCCCGTGCGGAATGTGGAACGTGCCGCCGATCGGGTAGGCCAGCGCGTGAACAGCGGCAACCGGTGAGTTCGCAAACGCCTGTCCGGCCAGCATCGAGCCCAGCAGCATCGCGCCGCGCGCGTCCTTGTCCTGACCATTGAAGACGGCGGTTTCGATATTGGCCCCCAGCAGACGCAGAGCCTCGCGCGCCAACATCTTGGACAGCGGGTTGTTGTTGGCAGATTTTGAGGCATAGGCCTCAATTGCATGCACCATCGCATCAACGCCGGTGGCTGCGGTGATATGAGCAGGCAGGCCCACGGTCAGGTCAGCGTCCAGTATGGCGATGTCAGGCAGGATTACGGGCGAGGACACACCGCGTTTTTCCTCAGCCCCGACGGTGATGATCGAGACCGGCGTGACCTCGGACCCTGTTCCGGCCGTGGTCGGCACCAGCACGAGGGGCAGGCGCGGGCCTTTGGCCATGGCGACGCCCCAAGCTTCGTCCAGATCTTCTCCCGACCCCAGCAGCAGCGCCACCAGTTTGGCCACGTCCAATGAAGAACCACCGCCGAAGCCCAGAACCCCTGTCGCGCCTGCGTCACGCCCGAATTCGACCGCTGTCATAAGGGTTTCGCGTGAGGGGTCGGCCTCGACGCTGTCAAAGATCGCGACAGTATGGCCGGCTGCCTCCAACGAAGCGATGGCGGGATCAGCCAGACCCAGCTGGCGCAGGCCCGGGTCCGTAATCAGCAGGACGGTGTTGCCCAGCGTTTTACCTGCGACCTCGGCCAGACGCGCGGCAGCGCCGGTCTCGAAAACCAGCGATTTGGTGGTGTTGAAGGTAAAGGGAGTCATGTCCTTGTCCTTGGGTTGTGGGTCACGCTTTGGCTTCGAACAGATCGTTCAGTTTGAACCGCGTTGTCATACAAAGGTAATTTTGCGGTTGGCCGCCCCATCCGCAAGCCTCTCTGGCGCGGCCTTGTTCTGCCGCGCCACAGGGTCCGGGTTCAGAGCGATCAGATCGGTGCGCAGCATGAGATCTTCGTTCCCATGCTGCGCGCCGCGATGACGTCAGACCATCGAGAACCCGCCGTTGACCGAGATCACCTGACCGGTAATCCACGACGCCTCGTCAGACGACAGGAAGGCCACCATCGGTGCGATGTCGTTCGGATTGCCGATGCGGCGCACCGGGTAGGCTTTGACGATCTTTTCCATGTGCTTTTCCAGGAACGCAGCGTCCGAATGCGCGGTCTGCACCAGACCGAGCGAAACGGTGTTCACGCAGACGTTGAACCTTCCCAGTTCACGCGCCAACGATTTGCCCAGAGCGATGGTGCCACCGCGCGCGGCAGCCGCCAGCGCCAGATTGGCTTCGCCGATGCGAGAGCTGTCACCCACCAACGAAATGATACGGCCACCGTTCTGCTTTTCCATGTACGGAGCAACCGCGTGGCAGCAATGGATCGCGCCATAGAGGCAGGTGTCGATCTGCGCTTTCCACTGCTCGGGCGTGGTGTCGACAAACTTCTTGTAGACGACGTAACCGGCATTGTTCACCAGAATGTCCACGCGGCCAAAATCGGCAACGATCTGATCGACCATCGCGGTGACCTGATCATAGTGGCCGATATCGGCCTGATAGGCCTTGGCCTGACCGCCAGCCGCTTCGATGGATTTCACAACCGCTTCGGCCTCGTCCTTTGACTTGCGGTAGTTCACAGCGACGATTGCGCCCTCGGCGGCCAGTGTTTCAGCGATCTGACCGCCGGTATCGCGACCACCACCGGTGACCAACGCCACTTTACCTTTCAGGTTGAGGTCCATGTCTTACTCCTGTTCGTTCTGTTCGGATGCCGCCGCGATCAGCGCATGCAGCTTGTTTGGTGTGATGGGCAGCGAATTGATCCCGATGCCCAGATGAGAAACAGCGTCGGCCACCGCGTTAGCGATGGCGGCAGGGGCACCGATGGTGCCGCCTTCGCCCATGCCGCGGAAACCTCCGGGGTTGTTCGGTAGTTCTGTTTCGATGTGCAGCACATCCATCTCGGGCATTTCTGCCGAGGTGGGCACGAGATAGTCCGCCAAGGTCGCAGTGATAGGCTGGCCGGTTTCGTCGAACTTCAACTCTTCCAACAGTGCCGCACCGACGCCTTGCGCCACGCCACCATGGACCTGACCATCAACAACCAGAGGATTGATCAGCCTGCCGCAATCCTCAGCCACGACGACTGAGCGCAGCTTAATCGCTAGCGTCTCCGGATCGATCTCGACCACAGCCACATGGGTCGAGGATGTGGTGGTGCCGAGGAAAGGATCAAAGGTCTCTTGCGCCTCAAGCGCTTCGCGTTTCTCCATCGGCAGGGTGGTCATGTCGGCATAAACGACGCGGGCCAGTTCCTTGAAGTCGATTGAGTGGTTGGTGTCGCGCACAAAGATGCGCCCGTCGCCGGTTTCCACCTGATCGGCGTCAACATCGAACAGCGTTGCTGCCACGCGCTTGACCTTGGTCAGCAGCGCCTGTGTGGTCTTGATCGCGGCCCCTCCGCCCAAAACTGCCGAGCGGCTGGCATAGGTGCCAGTGCCATGTGGCGTTTCCTTGGTGTCCCCATGGATCACGCGCACGTCCTGCGGCTTGACGCCCAGCTCTTCGGCCACGATCTGGGCCAGTGTCGTCTCAAGGCTTTGACCATGCGACGCGATGCCGAATTTAGCGGTGATTGCGCCGGTGGCGTCAATACGCACAGACGCAGTTTCTGCGCCGGTGTTCATCGGCATACCCGGCGCCACAGCAATGCGAGATCCAATGCCACTGAGTTCAGCGTAAGAGGCAAACCCGACGCCGATCCACTTGTCGCTTTGCTGTTTTTCCGTCTGCAAAGCGGTCAGGTCGATGGCGTTTTCTGCTGCGGCCAGACATTCCTGAAAACCCGAGCGATCCCAGATCAGGCCCGAGCCGATGCGATGCGGGAAATCCTGTGCCTCGGCGAGGTTGCGGCGACGAATTTCAACCGGGGATATGCCCAGCTCTGCTGCCGCCAGATCGACGAGCCGTTCCATGGCAAACACCGCCATCGGACGCCCAACACCACGATAGGGTCCGGTGGGCGGTTTCGGAGTGCACACCCCGCGCACACGTCCGCGATAGGCCGGTGTTTTGTAGGGGCCGGGCAGGAAGCTGGCGACCTGAACCGGTTCCAGGGCTGCGGTCCACGGATAGATCGAATAGGCTCCGATATCACCGATAATCTCGGCGTTGAGCGCCAGGAAATGACCCTCGGCATCGAAGGCCAGCGTGGCCTCGACCTCTTCACCGAAAGCTTGCGAACTAGAGGTCAGTTCCTCCAACCGGTCGGCCACGTATTTCACCGGGCGTTCCAGCTGGCGGGCCAGATCGGCGACAATGACCTCTTCGGGATAGAGAGAGCCTTTGCCCCCAAACGACCCACCGACATCCGGCGCGATCACGCGGATCTGGTTGCCGTTCAGGTTCAACAGACGCCCCAACTCATCCCGAATAATGCCGGGGATGTTGGTCGAGTCATACAGCGTCAGTTCATCCTTGCCCGCGTCGTAGTCGGCCAGATAGGCGCGTGGCTCGGTCGACATCGAGGTCTTGCGGGTTAGGTTGAAGCGGCCCGAAACCTTGTGGGGCGCGTTGGCGATCTCGGCTGGTGCGTCGCCGGTCGCAAAGGTGCGTTCCAGAATGACGTTCGAGGTCAGCGTGTCATGCAGCTTCGGCGCGCCCTCGGCGACTGCGTCACGTGCGGTGACGGCGACGTCAAGCGGATCATAGTCAATCTCGACCAGCGCGGCAGCGTCCTCGGCCACGTAACGGCTGGAGGCGACGATGGCCACAACAGGCTCACCCACGAAGCGTACCACGTCCTTAGCCAGAACCGAACAGGCGGTGGCATGGTAGTTCTTCATTTTCGAGGGCGCTTTGATTTCGGGGATATGGTCAAAATCATCGGCAGTATATATGCCGATCACACCGGGCAGGGCGCGGGCCTCATCCGCATCAATGCCCTTGATCCGGGCATAGGCCTGATCCGAGCGGATAAAGGCCAGATGCGCCATGCGCGGCAGCTGGATATCCGCTGTGTAGCGGCCGCGACCTGTCAGAAGACGCGGGTCCTCCAGCCGCTGCACCGGTTTGCCCACATATTTGGGACGCGTATAGGCGGTGGCGTCAGTCATAGGCATCCGCGCCTTTTTTCAGGGCGTTATATTGCTCGTCATCGTGACAACAGATGAGCGTGCCGCCTTCAGCCTCAAGCTTGCGGACCTTTTCATACGAGGCCAACACCGCATCCGCATCCCATGCGTTTTTTGGAACTTCGTCATTGTCCAGGTTGCGGCGCAGGTTTACGGCGTCCGAGACCAGCAGCACCGTGCCAGTGTTTTCCAGCTGCACCTTCAGACCCATCAGGCCGGGGGTGTGGCCGGGTAGGTCGATGGTGATGATCGAGCCGTCGCCCATCAGGTCATGACCTTCGGTCACCGTCTCCATCGGCATCGGATGATCCCAGTCTTCGGGCATCAGACCCAGCGCTGCACCTTCTTCGCTGCGCGCAGCGGCCAATTCCTTTTCATGCACAACAACGCGGGCATTGGTGAAGAACTCGTTGCAGCCCGCGTGGTCGGGGTGGAAATGGGAATTCACCACGATGTCTATGTCTTCCGGCGCTAGGCCAACGGCCTTGAGGCTGTCGATCACGTTATTCTCGGGCGTTCCGATCACCTGCATCGCGCGCGCCAGCGGACCCCAGCGACCTTCGGCATCGGTGATGACCTGCGTGTGATAGCCTGTGTCAAACAGGATATTGGCATCCTTGTGACGCAGCAGAACAGCCATGACCGGCAGTTCGATCATCTCGGTCTTGTCGGTGCATTCGGGCACGTAGATCCGCTTTTTCATGGCCAGACGGCCCGCATCGAGAATGTGCATCTTCATAGGTTGGGTACTCCGTCTCGTTCATTGACCAGCGTGCGGACGGCTTTGACGATATGGTCATAGCCGGTGCAGCGGCAGATATTGCCCGACAGCGCGTCGCGGATTTCTTCGTCATTGCGCAGGGGCAGGGTGTCCAGAATGTCGCGCACGGTCATCAGGAATCCGGGCGTGCAGAAGCCGCATTGCAGGGCGTGATGTTCGCGGAACGCCTCTTGAATGCGGTGCATTTTGCGGGTGGTGCCAAGGCCCTCGACCGTTTGCACATCCATGCCTTCCAGTTGCACGGCCAGCATCAGGCAGGACCGGGCGGAAACGCCGTTCAGAGTGATGGTGCATGCGCCGCAGACACCGTGTTCGCAGCCGACATGGGTGCCGGTCAGGCCCAGCTCGTCCCGCAGGAAATCGGCGGCCAGCATCCGGGGTTCGACATAGGCGTCGAACGCTTCGCCATTCACGGTCAGAGAGATTTGTGTCTTGCCGGTCATGCTGTGGCCTCGCTCATAGCGCGGGTCAGGACCCGGCGCGCCAGAACCGGCACAAGGCTCAGCCGGTAAGCGGCCGAGGCGTGCAGGTCATCGTTTGGTTCAAGGTCTTCTATGGCCAGCGGCAACGCGGCCTCGATGGCCTCGGCCGTGGCGGGTTGGCCGGTCAGGGCTTCTTCCAGCGCGGTGGCGCGGACCGAGGTGTCAAAGACGCCGCCCAGCCCCAGTCGCACCTCGGCGAATTGCCCATCTTCGACGCGCACAACCGCTCCGGCTGCGACCACGGCAAAATCGCCTGCGCGCTGCGCGACCTCATCAAAGGCCATGCCGCAGGGCGCGTCGGGCAGGGGCAGGTGGATGCTGGTGACCAGTTCGGTCTCTTCGATGTCAGTGACCAGCGGGGCCAGGAAGAACTCATCCGGTTCTGCCGTGCGGGGACCGTCGCCGCCCAGAATTTCGATCTCACCGTCCAGCAAAGTCACCAGCAGCGGCCATTCCGCTGAAGGGTCCGCGTGGCATAGACTGCCTGCGATAGTGCCTCGGTTGCGGATGGCGACATGGGCCACATGCGCCATTGCTTCACGAATGATCGGCAGGTGGTCGGCCAGCAGCTCACTTTGCGCGGCTTCGGCGTGACGTACCAGAGCGCCGATGCGGATGCCGGTCTCGGTCTTTTCGATCTGGCTGAGTTCAGCGATGCGGTTGATGTCGACCAGACGTTCGGGCTGCACCAGGCGGAAGTTCATCATCGGCACCAGGCTCTGCCCGCCCGCAATGATTTTGGCGTCGTCATGGTCCAACGCCTCAACCGCCTCAGACAGCGTTTCAGGCCGGACATATTCGAATGCGGCGGGCTTCATCTATTCCCCCCGAAACGCCGGTGAGCGCTTTTCGGCAAAGGCGTTGCGACCTTCGGAATAGTCAAAGCTGGCGGCGGCACCGTCGATCAAAGCGTCCGCCTTGTGCGTATCAAATTCCTGAAGCGCAACGCTGTTGAGGATGTATTTCGCGCCGCCCTGCGTCAGCGGAGCCTTCGCGGCCAGCGCACCGGCAAATTCAACCGCTGCGGCCATCGGAGCTTCGGAGACGTGATCCACGAAACCGATCCTATGGGCGTGTTCGGCATTGAAGCGCTGCGCGGAATAGAGGATGCGCTTGGCCTCGGTCAGACCGACCAGAGCGAGCAGTTTGCGCGTGGCCTGCACGCCGTAAACGATGGACAGGTTGGCTGCTGGGATGCCGAACTTGGCCTCGGTATGCGCATAGCGGAAGTCAGCAGACATCGCCAAATGCGCGCCGCCGCCCAGTGTGTAGCCGAAGTTCACGGCAATGACCGGCTTGGCGCAGTGCATGATCGCGGCGCAGCCTTTGTCGACCGCAACCTCGTACTCTTTGGCCTTTTCCAGATTCTCGCGGGTTTTGCCGAACTCGCTGATATCAGCCCCGGCCGAGAAATCCCCGCCCGCGCCAGTCAGGATGACCGACCGCACAGATTTGTCGGCGGACAGCGCGTCAAAGATTTCCGCAAACCCGTTCCACATGTCATAGGTAACAGTATTACGTATTTGCGGGCGATTGATCGTTACGGTGGCGACACCGTTTTCGTTTTTAACCAGAATGTCGGACATGGTGGCGTTCAGGCTTCCTGACTAGAAGGGTTAGGTGACAGACTCGGTGACAACTGTGTTGAAGTCGTCGAAGAATTTCTTGGCCAGCTTCTTGGCGGTGCTGTTCAGCAGACGCGCCCCAAGCTGAGCGATCTTGCCGCCAACGTCGGCCTTGGCGTCGTAGTGCAGGATGGTCTCGTTGGCCGAAACCTCTTCCAACCGCACCGTGGCCGAGCCCTTGGCGAAACCGGCGACGCCGCCTTTGCCTTCGCCGGACAAAACATAGCCTTCGGGCGCGTTGATGTCGCTGAGTGTCACTTCACCCGCGAACTTCGCCTTGATCGGGCCAACCTTCAGCGTGACTTTCGCGGCCATGTCGGTCGGGCTGTCCTGCGTCAGTTCTTCGCAGCCGGGAATGCACTGGCGCAGAACATCAACATCGTTGAGGGCCTTCCAGACGGCCTCGCGCCCGGCGGGGATGGTGATGGCGTCGTTCAGTTCCATGTCGGCTCCTGTTCACGGGTTTGACCGGCGGGCCGATCAGGATCGTCGTTTCTGTGGAAAAGGAAATTTTCGGGCTGTCGACCGAATTCTTAGCGCCTTCTGATAAACCCACGCACTTTCAGTAGAAGACTTGATTCTTCGGCAAGCCGACAATGAAAATAGTTAGAAATGGGCCTACTTGTGCGTTCCTTCTCCAATTAATAACTTGCGTAACTAGACTAAAGAAGGGGCAGCAGTCAAGCCTCAGCTGTAAAATTCCCTTTGCCAGCGAAAGGTCTCAATGTGGGATTTGGGGGCGGGGTTCAAAAAACCCGTTCTGCAAAGGGGTTGGCCGAGCCTGTCGCAAGGCAGCCGAAAGGAAATTCTTGCCCAGCGTGATTTAGCGATAAGTTCAGCTAGGGCCGGAAGAGCGCCGGCATTTCAGAATCGGCTAATCACTCGTCCAGAGTATACCTAAGCCTGTGCGTGGTGGCCGACGCGTCGATAGGTTCCAGACATTCACTGCAAACAACCTGCGCATGGAAGTCCTGCCCGCAGGCTTTGTGGCGCAGCTTCAGCGGCGGGTTGCCATCGCTCAGCCAGCGGTCGCCCCAGGCCATCATCGCCAGCATCGGCTTGTACAGGTCGATGCCCATTTTCGTGAAGCGATATTCGTAACGATCACCGGCGGCGTTGTAGGGCACCTTGCGGAGCACACCCGTTTCAACCAGATGATTCAATCGGTCGGTCAGGATGTTGGTGGCGATCCCCAAATTCTCGCGCATTTCATCGAACCTGCGCACGCCGAACCAGCCTTCGCGCAGGATGAGAAAGCTCCAGCGGTCGCCAATGATCGACAGGCTGCGCGCAACCGAGCATGGGCGCACCCTTTGCAGCAGCTTTGGATCGGAGTTGCGTCGGGTGGATTTGCGCAGTTCGGGCGGGGAATAACCTGCCCCGGGACCGTCGCGATGGGCAACATCCCAGGCGTTTACGGGCGTTTTGCACTCCGAACAGACAGTGATAGGGCGGCATTCCTTGCCGCAGCGTTTGTGGGTCAATTGCAGCGGGGGCAGCTCGTCGCCAGCCAGCCACTTGTCCCCGAACTCCATCAGCGAAAGCATGGTTGGAAACAGGTCCTTGCCACGCGCGGTGAAGAAATACTGCTTGCCGCGCTCATTTGGGCGGGTGCCCGTTGACAGAATGCCGTTTTCAACCAGTTTGCTCAGGCGGTTCGAAAGGGTTTGGCGGGGGATGCCCAGGCGGGTCTGAAATTTATCGAACCGCTTCACGCCAAAGAAGGATTCTCGCAGGATCAGAAAGCTCCAGCTGTCCAAAACGATCTCGACCGTGCGCCGGACCGAGCAATGCCGCTCAAGCACGACAGGGCGTGCAGTTTTTTGTTTTTCGTCTGGGCTGGCGTTCAGTGTCATTTCTGCGTGTTTTTCACAATCCAATCCAGGGCGTCCATCAGGCTGTCGAACTTATCGCCCCCCATCCGGGACCGCAATTGCGCCTGATGGGCATCGAAGTTTTTCTTGAGAGACTTAACGCAGGTTTCCCCCTTTGGTGTCAGAAAGATCATCCGCGACCTGCGGTCGATGGGGTTGGGGCGGCGCTCGGCCAAATCGCGTTGCTCAAGGCTGTCGATGATCGGAACCAACCGCGGCCTTTCCACACCCAATGCACTTGCAATCTCAGACTGCGCAATTCCCGGATTGTCCAGCGCGATACAGAGGACGGAAAACTGAACCAAGGTCAGGTCCGTATCGCCCAGCGATTCGTAGATCTCGCGGTACAACGCCACCAGCCCAAGCTTTATTCGATAGCCCAGCGTGCTTTCCAAATAGGCCATGTTGGCCGGATCATGAGATCGTGCCGCCGAGCGGTAGCGGTTTGAGTTTGCGGCGTCTTTCATGCGATTCCCTTGCGCGTGTGACGGGGTCACTTGTGCGAACCTACCTTATTTCGTTGCGATTCAACAAGCGGGTTGCCAGAAAAAGATAATAACGTTATCTAATATTGCAATTGCACAACTAGACTTGTGCGTGGAGGAGAAAGGGGGCCGGAGTGCGGTTCGCAACTGTTGCACAACCAAACAGTACTTCGCTTGTGTGGCGCGACAGTCGGCAGATCAAAGCCGTCCGCCGTGCGCCCTGTGATCCTTGGGTTTTTCTAACTGATGCCTCTCCGAACACCGGTTCGGTGGGGTGCTTCTTACATCCAGACAGATGAAACGGAACTGATCATGACTGATATCTATATCCTCAGTGCGGCCCGTACCGCTATTGGCTCATTCGGCGGCAGCCTGTCCGGCTTTACGCCGACCGAACTGGGTACTTTCGCAGCAAAGGCGGCAATTGAACGCGCGGGGCTGGAACCTGCGGATGTCGACAACTCGGTCTTTGGTACAGTGATCCCGACCGAAGCGCCCGACCTGTTTCTGGGTCGTACCGTGGTCAAAGAGGCAGGCTGCCCAGATGAGGCGCTGGGTTTGACGGTCAACCGTCTGTGCGGCTCGGGCGCGCAGGCCATTGCGACTGCTGCAACCATGATTCAGAACGGTGAGAGCAAGATCTCCATCGCAGGTGGGGCGGAGGCCATGAGCCGCGCGCCGTTGGCCGTTGAGGGCATGCGGTTCGGCAAGAAAATGGGCAACGGCTATGTCTATGACTGGCTGACCAACACGCTGGCCGACCCGTTTGGTCACGGCGCGATGGGCGACACCGCCGAAAACGTCGCCGAGAAATACCAGATCACCCGTGAGCGTCAGGATGAATACGCCCTGAACTCCCAAAACAAAGCCTGCGCCGCGATTGAGGCGGGCCGGTTTGACGAGCAGATCGTACCGGTCGAGGTCAAAACCCGTAAGGGCACGGTAACTTTCGCGCGCGATGAATACCCCAAGCCTGACACTTCGCTGGAGGTTCTTGCCGGTCTGAAACCCGCCTTCCGCAAAGAAGGCTCGGTGACTGCGGGCAACGCTTCGGGCATCAATGATGGCGGCGCATGTGTTGTGCTGGCCTCGGGCGAGGTTGTCGAAGAGCGTAATCTGGCCCCCATCGGCAAAGTGCTGAGCTGGGGTTTGGCTGGTGTGCCTGCCGAGATCATGGGCATTGGCCCGGTCAAGGCGGTTCCGATTGCGCTGGAGCGTGCGGGCCTGACGCTGGACGACATGGACATCATTGAATCGAACGAAGCTTTTGCGGCGCAGGCGATCTCGGTCGCCGATGGGCTCAGCTTCCCCGAAGACAAACTGAACCCGAATGGAGGCGCGGTTGCTCTAGGTCACCCGCTGGGCGCGACTGGAGCGATCCTGACCACCAAGGCGCTGTACGAACTCAAGCGTACCGGCGGTCGGTATGGCCTGGTCACCATGTGCATCGGCGGCGGTCAGGGCATCGCGCTGGTCATCGAAAACCTTGCGAACGTGGAGGGCTGAGAGATGACAGCACAGGACCCTATTAAAATGGCAAACAGGGCTGAAACTCTGGGCCTCAAGCGCGCGGCCGTGATCGGCGCGGGCTCGATGGGTTCGGGCATTGCGGCGCATCTTGCCAATGCCGGGATCGAGGTTGATCTGCTGGATATCGTGCCCGAAGGCGCAGATGACCGCGACAAGCTGGCCAAGATCGGTGTTGAGCGTCAGTTGAAATCGGGTGGCTTCATGCATCCCGATCTGACCGCGCGCGTTCGCACCGGCAATGTCGAGGATAACTTCGACCGCATCGCTGAGGCGGATTGGATTGTCGAAGCTGTGTTCGAAGATTTGCAGATCAAACGCGATCTCTATGCGCGTGTTGAGACCGCCCGCAAGGATGGGTCAATCGTGTCCTCGAACACCTCGACCATTCCGCTCGCTGATCTGACCGAAGGGCAGGGCGAGCGGTTTGCGCGCGACTTCGTGGTCACGCACTTCTTCAACCCGCCGCGGATCATGAAACTGCTCGAGATCGTCTCGAACGAAAACACCGATCCGGCGGTTGTAGCGCGGATTGATGCGATCAACGACCACCTGCTAGGCAAGTCGAACATCATGTGCTTCGACACGCCGGGTTTCATCGCCAACCGTGTTGGCAACTACTGGATGTCCGTCGCGTCGATGGAGGCATTCCGACTGGGCCTGACTGTCGAGGAGACCGACGCCGTAATGAGCCGCCCGTTCGGCATCCCGCGCACTGGTATCTTTGGCCTGTTCGACTTTGTCGGCGTCCAACTGGTGCCGCTGGTCTGGGGCAGCTTCATGAAGACTCTGCCGGCTGCGGACGATCATCGCAATTTTGACATTACGCAGGACAAGACTTTTGCGGCGATGCTGGACAAGGGCCTGACCGGTCGCTTTGGACCCGGCGGCTTCTATCGCCGCAAGAACGCAGCGGGCGAGCGGGTGAATGAGGTTCTGGACCTGAACACCGTCGAATATCGCGCGGCAGGCACCGCCGATCTGCCCTGTCTGGCCGATTGGAAGGACCTGAAGGCGCTGTGCAGCCATGACGACAAGGGCGCGCAATATGCGTGGTCGGTTCTGTCGAACTTCGTCGCATACTCGGCTGAGATCGCCGGTGAGATTGCCGAAAACATCGGTGATATCGATCTGGCGATGCAGCTTGGCTACAACTGGAAGAAAGGCCCGTTTGCGCTGGCTGATCAGGTTGGGGCGGCATGGATCGTGGAACGGATGGAATCCGAAGGCCGCGCCATTCCCGCCCTGCTGCGTCAGGCGGCGAAAAATGGCGGTTTCTACCCGGCTGAGGGTCAGATGCAGAAAGCCGGTGGCGGTCTGCAGGCCGTGAAACCGGCTGATGGCGTGCTGACGCTGGCTTCGATCAAGAAGGGTTCGGACAAGGTTGCGGGCAATGGCTCGGCCTCGATCTGGGATCTGGGCGACGGCATCGCCTGCCTAGAGGTTCACACCAAGATGAACGCGCTGGACCCGGATGCAACGGCCATGATGGCGCAGGCCATCGACGTGGTGAAGTCGGGCTTCAACGGTCTGGTGATCGGCAACGACAATGCCCGTGCCTTCTCGGCGGGCGCACGTCTGGATGTGTTTGTGGAGTTCGTGGACCGTCAGGATTGGGACGGTCTGGATGGCTTTGTCGCCTCGGGCCAGCAGGCGCTGCACAATCTGAAATACGCCGATTTCCCGGTGGTTGCCGCAGCCGGGGGGCTGGCTTTGGGCGGTGGTGCCGAGTTCTCGATTCACACCGATCATGTTGTGGCCCATTCCGAGCTGTATGCCGGTCTGCCCGAGCGCAATGTGGGCATTCTGCCCGGTTGGGGCGGTGTCACGCAACTGGTGCTGCGCCATCAGCAGCGCAGCGGCGATGCAATGGCGGGAGCCGAGGATGCGTTCAAGGCTGTGATCGGCTGCCAGACATCCGGCTCCGCTTTGCAGGCCCGCGATCTCGGTCTGCTGCGCCAGACCGATACCATCGTGATGAACCGCGACCGATTGCTGTCGGCGGCCAAGGCCAAAGCAATCGAACTAAGCAAGGGCTATACCGCACCGGTTCGGGCCACGATCTCGGCTGGTGGAAGCTCGCTTTATGAGCTGCTTGTGGCCTTTGCCCAAAGCCGCGTGGACAAAGGTGAGTTCTCTGCCACCGATCTGAAAATCTGCCGCGAGATCGCAGCTGTTGTGGCCGGGATGAACCTGCCGCAGGGCGCGGGCTGCGATGAACTGGCCTATATGGCGCTGGAGCGTCGCGCGATGCTGGCCTTGGCGCAGCAAGAGACGACTCAGGCCCGCCTCAAGCACATGCTGGCCACCAACAAACCGCTAAAGAACTGAGGGCTGACATGAGCTGGAACTATACGCCTCCGGTCGAGGACGCGCTTTTCTATCTTGAGCATTGCACCAGCCTCATCGGGGATGAGGCCGAGGGCGGGGTCGATCGTGACCTTGCCCAGGCCATCCTGACCGAGGCCGGGCGCTATGCGTCCGAGATTCTGGTGCCGCTGAATGGCGAACTGGACCAGAATGGTGCGCGCCATGATGGCAGCGGAGTCATCACCGGACCCGGCCACAAAGCCGCGTTCGACAAGTTTATCGAAGACGGTTGGGTTGGCTTGAACCTGCCCGAGAAGTGGGGCGGTCAGGGCTTGCCTTCCGCGCTGTATTCAGCGGCACTGGAGTTCTGGCACACCGGATCGCTGGGCTTTGTCATGGGCAACCTGCTGACCGTGGGCGCCGCGGAAACCATCGAGGCCCATGCCTCGGAGGAATTGCAGCAAACCTACCTGCCGCCACTGGTCTCGGGTCAATGGACCGCGACCATGGCGCTGACCGAGCCTGCCTCGGGGTCCGATCTGGGTGGGGTGAAGACCAAGGCCGTGCCGCTGGGTGATGAGTCTTACGCCGTGTCCGGCACCAAGATATTTATCTCTTACGGCGATCACGATCTGGCCGAGAACATCGTGCATCTGGTGCTGGCGCGCCTGCCGGATGCGCCCGACGGGTCACGCGGCTTGTCGCTGTTTGTGGTGCCGAAGAACGTGCCCGAAAATGGTGGCCTGACTCCGAACAACGTCAAATGCGTTGGCATCGAGGAAAAGGTCGGTCTGCACGCCTCGCCCACCTGCGTCATGCAGTTTGGCGAAGGCGGTGACAGCCGGGGCTGGCTGATCGGTCAGCCTCATAAGGGTCTGATGGCGATGTTCACCATGATGAACAACGCAAGGATGGCGGTGGCAACGCAAGGTGTCGGCGCGTCTGAATGGGCCTTTCAAAAGTCGCTTGAGTTCGCGAAAGAACGCAAGCAGGGCAAAGGCTCTGGACCGTTGGCGCATGAGCCGGGCATCATCGCCCATCCAGACGTGCAGAACATGCTGCTGACCATGCGCGCATTGGCCAGTGCGGGGCGCTGCATAACGCTGGAACTGGGCGATGCCATCGACCAAGCGCGCGCAGGTAATGCCAGTGCGCAGGCGAAAGCCGATCTGCTGACCCCGGTCGCCAAGGCGTTCTGTACCGACAGCGGTATCCAATCCGGCAGCCTTGGCATTCAGATCCATGGCGGCATGGGCGTGGTCGAGGAAACAGGCATCTCTCAGGTCTGGCGTGATGCGCGTGTGACCACGATTTATGAGGGCACCAACGGAATTCAGGCGCTCGATTTCGTCGGGCGCAAGCTGGCAATCATCCCTGATGAAGAGATCATCGGCCTTGTCCGCAGCTTCTCGGATGTCGCGAAGGATCTGAGCCAATCGGATACAGAAGTCGTAGCCCGTGCCGGGCGTCAGCTGACGGATGCGGTTGCCGCGCTCGAACGGTCACAGATCAAGATCGCGGAATACCGTTTGTCCAATCGAGGTCTGGCGAGCCAGTCCATCGCCACTGCGGCTCTGCGTCAATTCTCGCTGGTTGCAGGTTGCGCCTATCTTGGCAAAGTAACGTTGGCTGCAAAAGGGCAAACCGCACCGCATCATCGCCGGTTCCGTACCGATCTGTGTTTCTTTGCAAACACATTGCTGAGCGAGGTGTTTGCCCTGGAGCAGGTCATCGCATGTGGCGAAGGCATCCTTGGCGATCTGCACGAGGAGCTGCTGCTGTAGCCCTGAGAAAGGCGCAATAACATGAGATACATGCCATACGGAGACCCTGAACTGTCGGATGAAGCCCTTCATCCGACGTCATTCTTCGACTTCGACCATCCAGAGGTGGAGCAATTCACCAAAGATGCGGTCGGGGGGGAAACGGATCCGGTTCAGCAGGCCATCCGCCTATTCTACGCTGTCCGCGATCAGGTTCGGTATGATATGTACGGTGTTTCCATCGACCCGGACCGCTTTCGCGCCAGTGATGTGGTGGCGCGAAAGGCGGCCTTTTGCATTCCCAAGGCTTCGCTGTTGGTGGCGTGTTTGCGTGGGGTCGGAATCCCGGCGGTCATCGGCACCAGCGATGTGGTCAACCATTTCACAACACCGAAGATGGAGCAGGCCATGCAAGGGCGAAATGTGTTCATGCATCACGGCTATGCGACGATGTTCCTAAATGGTAAATGGGTCAAAGCAGTTCCGGCCTTTAACAAAGAGCTTTGCGAAAAGATGGGCGCAGCCCCGACCGAGTTTGACGGGCAGTCCAACGCATTGTTGCAGGAATACGATGCTGAGAGAAATCTTCGGATGAGTTATCTGAAGGATCATGGCCATTGGACCGACTTGCCGATCACGCGAATAAGCGATGATTTTCAAAACTATTATCAGCCCGGCTTTTTCGAAGTGGCCTAGGGTCAGGGTGCATTGATTTTCAATGCGCTGTACGAATGTCGGGTCGAAGAATCAATTCGCCTTTCCGGGAACTCTGCTACCTGATCTGTGTTCACGACCGAAGCGGCTCGGTTTGAGTATACAAGATCACGACGCCTGTTTGCGGAAAGCCGATGGCGGGCGGCCTTCGCGCTGCATAAAGACCTTGTACATGTGAGACGAATCGCAGAAGCCCGTGCTGAGGGATATCTCGGACACGGAATCTTGTGTGTTGATCAGCAGGTCCTTGGCCTTTTCGACCCGGATCAGGTTCATCACCTCATACGGCGTCAGCCCGAGTTCTTTTTTGAATCGCCCTTCCAGTGTCCGACGGCTCATCCTGAGCGTGCTCGCCAGGTCTGAGATTTTGATGCCGTTCTCAAGGTTTTGCTGCATGATGACCAAAGCGCGCTGCAAAAGGTTGTCTTGCGTGGACAGTTGCAGGGGCAGATTGGGTTGCGCCTTGCCGCCGTCATACACCTCATCGACGATCAGGATGCTCAGACTTTTTCGGGCATACCTTCGACCGATGTGTTTTTCGACAATAAAGGCCGCCAGATGTGCCGCACTGCTGCCACCTGAACAGGTCAGCCGATCTCGATCCACGACGTATATTCGATCCGAGACCGGCTCAAGCCCTTCAAAACGTTCCAGAAAATCCGCTCTGTGAAACCAGCTGACGCAGCATTTATAGCCGTCCATCAATCCCGCATCGTGCAGAATGAAACTGCCGGTACACAGCCCCACCAAAGGGACGCGCGCCGCGGCCGCCTTTTGCAGGAACTTGTTGAACTCGATGTTCTTGGATTCGATATGTTCAACCAGCCCGCCGACCACGACGATGTAGTCAAAATCCTTGGGATCGCCAAAGCGGTCTTCCGGATAAATACGTAGGCCGCAACTGGCGTGGACCGGTTCAAGATCGGGGGACAGGATGCGCCACTTACACCGGATCGGGCGACTGCTGTCGCCCGCATCTGCCGCGAGTCGCAGCACATCCACAAAGCTGGAAAATGCGGTCAGCGTGAAGCGATCGGCCAGGATGAAGCCGATGGAAAGCTGCCGGTTTGATGGGGTCTGTCCGTCCGCCATGAGATCCTTACCGCTTGCGTGCGCAAAAATACCACGAGTGCTGCGCAACTTTACAAGGTTAAAAGCTCGTTTTGGATTAGGCAACCATCTGATCTAGGAGGCAGCCGTGCAAAAGTATTCCGCTCTATCAATCGTTCGTGATGCCCTTACCGGGTATCGCAATGTTCAGCCGCAGTGGCCTGATGCCGAACTGAAGGACAGCTATGACGTTGTGGTCATCGGTGCCGGTGGGCATGGCCTTGGCACGGCTTATTATCTGGCCAAGGAACATGGCATCACCAATGTTGCGGTGATCGAAAAAGGCTGGCTGGGTGGCGGCAACACTGGCCGGAACACCACCATCATCCGCTCGAACTACCTGTATGACGAAAGCGCACGGATGTTCGATCACGCGCTGGACCTGTGGGATGGGCTGAGCCAGGAACTGAACTATAACCTGATGTTCTCGCAGCGCGGCGTGATGATGCTGGCACATAACGTGCATGACGTCCAAAGCTTCAAGCGCCACGTCCACGCCAACCGTCTGAACGGTGTCGACAACGTCTGGCTGACCCCGGAAGAGGCCAAGGCCAAATGTGAGCCGCTGAACATTTCGAAAAACGCGCGTTACCCGGTGATGGGCGCGGCCTTCCAGCAACGCGCGGGTACTGCGCGCCACGACGCCGTGGCTTGGGGTTATGCCCGTGCCGCTGCGTCGCGTGGTGTGGATATCGTTCAGAACTGCCCGGTTACTGAAATTCGCCGCGATGCCAATGGTAATGTCATGGGTGTCCAAACCGCTCGTGGTTTCGTGCGCGCCAAGAAAGTTGCTGTCTCGGTTGCTGGCAACACCACACCGATCATGGAGACCGCAGGCGTACGTCTGCCGCTGGAAAGCTACCCGCTGCAAGCGCTGGTCAGCGAGCCGATCAAACCGATCTTCCCCGGCGTTGTGATGTCGAACGCGGTTCACGCCTATCTCAGCCAGTCCGACAAGGGCGAGCTGGTGATTGGTTCGGGTACGGACCAGTATGTTTCGTATTCGCAGCGTGGTGGTCTGCCGCTGATCGAACACACTCTGGCTGCGATCTGCGAGGTCTTCCCGATTTTCCGCCGGATGCGGATGCTGCGCAAATGGGGTGGTGTCGTCGACGTGACCCCCGACCGTTCGGCCATTGTCAGCAAGACCCCCGTTGGTGGCCTGTATCTGAACGCCGGTTGGGGCACAGGTGGCTTCAAGGCGACGCCGGGTGCGGCGCACACCTTTGCCCATACCGTTGCGCGGGATGAACCACACCCGATCAACGCCCCGTTCTCGCTGTCGCGGTTTGAAACCGGACGCCTGATTGATGAAGCCGCCGCTGCGGCTGTTGCCCACTAAGAGGTGTGACATGCTTTTGATTCGCTGCCCCTATTGCGACGAATACTTCCCCGAACTCGAGTTCGAATACGCAGGCGAGGCGCACCTTGAGCGCCCCGAGGACCCCTCGACGCTGAATGATGGTGAGTGGAAGGACTACCTTTTCACCCGCCGCAACGTGCGCGGTCTTCATGCTGAACAATGGCGTCATGCCCATGGCTGTGGTCGGTACTTCAATGTCGTGCGCGACACCGTCACCGACAAAATCATCGCGACCTACAAGATGGGCGAACCTTGCCCCGTGGACCTGAACGAGGAAAAGATCAATGGCTGAGTTCCGCGTCGCAAACAAAGGACGGATCAACCGTCAGAAAACCGTCAACTTCACCTTTGATGGTAAGACCTATAGCGGCTTTGAAGGCGATACCGTTGCGTCCGCCTTGCTGGCGCATGGCGTCCACCTGATGGGCCGGTCGTTCAAATACCACCGCCCGCGTGGCCCGGTCACTGCGGGTTCGGAAGAGCCCAACGCCCTGATAGGCACCTCTCGCGGCACCAAAGATCAGTTCGAACCGAACACCCGCGCAACCGTGCAGGAAATCTATGACGGTCTGCAAACCACCAGCCAGAACAAATGGCCCTCGCTGGCCTTTGACATTGGTGAGGTGAACGACAAGCTGTATAAATTCTTCGCGGCGGGCTTCTACTACAAAACCTTCATGTGGCCGAAATCCTTCTGGGATAAAGTTTATGAGCCGTTCATTCGCGGTGCTGCCGGTCTTGGCGTTTCGCCGACCGAGATTGACCCCGACACCTATGCCTCGCGCTATTCGCATTGCGACGTGCTGATCGTCGGCTCGGGTGCCGCTGGTCTGGCCGCTGCACTGACTGCTGCGCGCAGCGGTGCGCAGGTTGTGCTGGTCGACGAGAACCCGGAATTGGGTGGATCGCTGCTGACCGAGGACGCGATCGAGATCGACGGCGTTGCTGTAGGTGAGTGGGTCGAAAAGGCCCGTGCCGAGCTGGAGGGCAAATCCAACGTCCAGATCCTGACCCGGACCACTGCGATTGGCTATTACCATGAGAACATGGTCGCGCTGGCGCAAAAGCTGACCGACCACCTGGCCGACGTCCCAAAAGACGCTCCGCGCGAACGGATGTGGCGTGTACGGTCGAAAGAAGTCGTGTTGGCGCAGGGCGCGCTGGAACGTCCGTTGATGTTCGACGGCAATGACCGCCCCGGCGTTCTGCTGGCCGGTTCGGCGCAGACCTATCTGAACCGTTACGGCGTTCTGGTTGGTCGCAATGTTGCTGTTGCCACCAGCCACGACTCCGCCTGGTACGCCGCGTTTGACATGGCCGATGCCGGTGCCAAGGTCTCTGCCATTGTTGATGTACGCGCCGCCGTAGACGCCGCCTTGGTCGAGGCTGCTAAACAGCGCAATATCGACGTCTATCTGGACCACACCGTCACCCACGCCAAAGGCCGTCTGCGCGTCAAAGGTCTGCGGATTGCCAAGCAGAACGGTGCGGGCAAACCCACCGGGGCAAAGGTTGTCGATTGTGACGCAGTACTGATGAGCGGCGGTTGGACCCCCTCGCTGCACCTGTTCTCGCACACCAAGGGTAGCCTTGTGTGGGACGAACAGCAGGGCGTCTTCCTGCCCGGCGAAATGACCGAGAGATGCCACATCGCAGGGGCCGGTCGCGGCCACTGGGGTCAGCAGAGCGCGGTTGATGACGGTGTTGCTGCGGCCAATGCTGCACTGACTTCGTTGGGTCTGGGTGCGCAAGAGGCAGCCTTTACCGTTGCCAAGGATCGTCCGGGCACTGGGCTTGCAGTCAAGGAACTGCCGACCGATGCCAATGCTGCAACGGCGCGTGCGTTTACTGACTTCCAGAACGACGTGACCGCCAAGGACATTCGTCTGGCCGTAAAACACGGGATGCGCTCAATCGAGCACATCAAGCGCTTTACCACCAATGGTATGGCGACCGATCAGGGCAAGATGGCAAATATGAACGGCCTGAAAGTGGCTGCTGACCAGCTTGACCGCCCGGCCCCCAAGGTTGGTCTGACCACCTTCCGTCCGCCTTACACGCCCACCACCTTCGGCACCTTTGCAGGTTACCACAAAGAGGGCCTGTTCGAAGTGACCCGTAAGACCCCCATCGACAGCTGGGCCGAAGAAAACGGCGCAGAGTTCGAGCCGGTCGCGCTGTGGCGCCGTGCTTGGTATTACCCGCAGAAGGGCGAGGATATGCACGCCGCCGTGGCCCGCGAATGCGCGGCAACGCGGAACTCGCTGGGTATGTTCGACGCGTCGACGCTGGGTAAGATTGAGGTCGTTGGCCCCGATGCCGCCGAGTTCATGAACCGGATGTACACCAACCCCTGGACCAAGCTGGGCATCGGCCGCTGCCGCTATGGCCTGCTGCTGGGCGAAGACGGGTTCATCCGTGACGATGGTGTAATCGGCCGCATGAGCCAGGATTGCTTCCACGTCACCACCACCACCGGTGGCGCGGCGCGTGTTCTGACCATGATGGAGCATTACCTGCAAACCGAATGGCCTGACCTCAACGTCTGGCTGACCTCGACGACCGAGCAATGGGCAACCATCGCTCTGAACGGCCCCAACGCGCGCAAAGTGCTTGAGCCGTTTGTCGAAGGCATGGACATCTCGGGCGAAGCGTTCCCGCATATGTCGGTGTCGGAATGCACCGTCGCAGGGTTCGAAGCGCGTCTGTTCCGCATCAGCTTTACCGGCGAGTTGGGCTTTGAAGTCAACGTACCAGCTCAGCATGGTCGCGCACTGTGGGAGAAGCTGCATGCAGAAGGTCAGAAATACGACGTCTGCGTCTATGGCACTGAAACCATGCACGTTCTGCGGGCCGAGAAGGGTTATATCATTGTCGGTCAGGACACTGACGGCACGGTCACCCCTGCGGATGCCGGTCTGACTTGGGCTATCGGCAAGAAGAAACCGGACTTCGTCGGCAAACGCTCGCTGGATCGTCCTGACATGCTGGTCGAGAACCGCAAACAGCTGATTGGCCTGCTGACCGACGACCCGAATACCGTTCTGGAAGAGGGCGCGCAGATCGTCGAGCATGGCGACACCGCGATCCCGGCCAAGATGATCGGTCACGTCACCTCGTCCTATTGGAGCGCGGCGCTGAACCGGTCGATTGCCATGGCAGTTGTCGAGGGCGGCTTTGGGCGTGACGGCAAAACCGTCGACATCCCGATGCCCGGCAAGACCTTCACCGCGAAAGTCACCGGAACCAATTTCTACGATCCTGACGGATCGCGGATCAATCTCTGAGAAGGGCAGAAGATATGACTCAGCTCAATCAAAAATCGGACCTGCAGGTGCAGGATCTGCCCTTTGAAGGCAAATTCAGCCTGCGTTGCCGCTCGGACAATCTGGCTGCTGTTGGCAAAGCGCTGGCGTTGGACCTGCCGACCCGCATCGGTGATGTGGTCGAGGCCGGTGGCCGCAAGGCGATCTGCCTTGGCCCGGACGAATGGACGATCTTCTGTTCTGACGAAGATCGCCCCGCGATCCGCAAAGCGGGCGAAGACGTCTATGAGGCCGCGATCCACAGCCTTGTCGACGTGTCGTTCCGCGAACTTGGTCTGTCGATCTCGGGTGCAGACGCTGCCGCGCTGATCAACACCTCCTGCCCACGTGATCTGAGCGCCATTGCGGTTGGCCGTGGCACGCGGACAGTGTTCGACACCGCTCAGGTCGTGCTGCTGCGCGAGGGTGAGAACGCGTTCCGCATTTATGTGTGGCGTTCGTTCTACCCGCATGTGCGCCAGTTGCTGAGCGTCGGCGAAACCGAACTTGCCGTGGGTCTCTGACCCTCGGCACACCCCTAAAATCGACTGAAACTTACAATTGGGAGGCCCCCGATATGTCTATTGCTGTCTCGATTCCCAGCGACTCCGAAATTGAAGAAGCGATCAACGCTGAACTGACCCGCCAGATGGATCAGATCGAACTGATTGCCTCCGAAAACATCGTGTCCGAGGCTGTTCTGAAGGCTCAGGGGTCCGTCCTGACCAACAAATACGCCGAAGGCTATTCCGGCCGCCGCTACTATGGCGGGTGCGAGCATGTTGATACGGTCGAAGATCTGGCCGTGAACCGCCTGAAAGAATTGTTCGGCGCGGGTTACGCAAATGTTCAGCCTCATTCCGGGGTACAGGCGAACCAGGCGGTGTTTCTGGCGCTGCTGCAACCGGGCGACACTTTCCTGGGCATGTCGCTGGCTCATGGCGGTCACCTGACCCACGGCTCCCCCGTGACCATGTCGGGCAAGTGGTTCAACCCGGTCAGTTATGAGGTTGATCCTGAAACCCATCTGATCGACATGGAGCAAGTCCGCGCCAAGGCGCTGGAAACCAAGCCCAAGCTGATCCTGGCTGGTGCGTCGGCCTATCCGCGCCCGATCGACTTTGCCGCCTTCCGCGCCATTGCCGATGAGGTTGGTGCTTATCTGATGGTCGACATGGCCCACTATGCCGGTCTGGTTGCAACTGGTGAGTACCCCAACCCTGTACCGCACGCGCATGTTGTGACCTCGACCACGCACAAAACTCTGCGCGGACCCCGTGGCGGGATCATCCTGACCAATGACGAGGCACTGGCCAAGAAATTCAATTCGGCCGTGTTCCCGGGAAATCAGGGTGGCCCCCTCATGCACGTTATCGCCGCCAAGGCGGTGGCCTTTGGCGAGGCGCTTCAGCCCGAGTTCAAGACCTACTGCGCGAATGTCATTGCCAACGCCCGCGCGCTGAGCGATGTTTTGATCGACGGTCAGCTGGGCATCGTTTCCGGCGGCACCGACACGCATATGGTTCTGGTCGACCTGCGCCCCAAAGGCGTGACCGGTAAGGCGGCTGAAGCGGCGCTGGAGCGCGCAGGTCTGACCTGCAACAAGAACTCGATCCCGTTCGATCCGGAAAAACCATTCGTCACCTCGGGCATCCGTCTGGGTTCGTCGGCGGGAACCACCCGTGGCTTTGGCGAAGACGAGTTCCGCCAGATCGGCACCATGGTACTGCGCGTAATCGACGGGCTGGCGGAGACGGCTGGCGAAGGCGATCCGCAGATCGAGGCCAGCGTCCGCGCCGAGGTCAACGCGCTCTGCGCCCGGTTCCCGATCTACGGGTAACCCGTGCCGGGGCTGATGCGTCTGAACTGACAGGAGATAGAAATGTTTCTGAGTATCTTCGACATCTTCAAGATCGGCATCGGCCCGTCGAGCTCTCATACAATGGGTCCGATGACAGCGGCGGCAGAGTTTCTGCAACAGCTGTCCGGGCGCGTTGAAAAAGGCGAGGTGCATCGTTTACGATCCTCGCTGCACGGGTCCTTGGCGTTCACCGGCAAAGGCCACGCGACTGACCGTGCGGTCATCCTTGGGTTGGCCGGTTTCGTTCCGGCCACGCTTGACCCGGATCAGGCAGAACGCGAACTGGCGCGTATTCAGGCCGAAGGGACCATATTCAACGATCATCTGGGCCGGGTGCAATTCGCACCCGATCAGGATGTGATCTTTGACTATGACGAAAACCTGCCCGGTCACGCCAACGGGATGCGCCTCTGGGCGGAGGATGCCGATGGCAATACTGTGTTTTCTGAGGTCTATTACTCAATCGGCGGTGGCTTTGTCCTGACCGAGGCCGAGCTTGAGGCACAACGTGCCGAGGAAGGCGACTCCGCGCCAGAGATTCCGAAGGAATGGCATTATCCGCATCCGTTCATTCATGCGGCGGACATGCTGGAGATGGGGAAGCGGTCCGGCAAAACCATCGCGCAGATGAAATACGACAACGAGGTCGCGCATCTGAGCCAAGAGGCGGTTGACCAGCAGATCGACGACGTCATCGCAGCCATGGACAGCTGCATTGACCGCGGCCTGACAGAACGAGGCATCCTACCCGGTGGTTTGGACGTCAAACGCCGCGCGGCTGATCTGCACGAAAAGCTGATTGCTGAACGCGACAGCAACCTCAAACAACCGCACACCGCAAATGAATGGATGTCGGTCTATGCGCTGGCTGTGAACGAAGAGAACGCAGCCGGTGGTCGTGTGGTCACGTCGCCGACGAATGGCGCGGCGGGCGTGGTCCCTGCGGTTCTGCGCTACTATCGCGAACACTGTGTTGGCGCTACACAAGAAGGTGAGCGCGACTTTCTGCTGACCGCCTCCGCCATCGGGGCGCTGATCAAACTGAACGCCTCGATCAGCGGGGCCGAGGTTGGCTGTCAGGGTGAGGTCGGTTCGGCCTCGTCGATGGCAGCGGCCGGTTTGTGTGCTGCTTTGGGCGGGACTAATGAGCAGATCGAGAACGCCGCCGAAATCGCGTTGGAGCATCATCTGGGTATGACCTGTGACCCGGTTGCCGGGCTGGTTCAGGTCCCGTGCATTGAACGCAACGCAATGGGTGCGATCAAGGCTGTGTCGGCGGCATCCCTGGCCTTGCGCGGCGATGGCAGCCATTTCATGCCGCTGGACAACTGCATCGAGACAATGCGCCAGACCGGTTTGGACATGAGCAACCGCTACAAGGAAACGTCGCTGGGAGGGTTGGCGGTCAACCTTCCTGAATGCTGAGTTGACAGAAAGAGCTTTGCGCAAATTTACACGGTAGCTGCGGAATCGTAATATCTACAGTCCCGCGTTCTGTCTTAAATGAACCATCACAATGAAACGATACTCCGCCTGACCCGATGAGGAGGATCATCGTAAAAACTGAAATGACTGGTTCATGATCGTAATCGCGTGGACTCCGAGACTACTGATCACCACCTACATTCCGCGGGCTTAACATTTGCCGTTGGAACTGTTTCTGGGGCTCTGATCAGAAGCTGAAAAGGTCGCCCCAGACCTTTGGCGGCGTGCAATTCCCTCTCCCCTCCCAATGAATTGCACGCCGCTCCAAGCCTATGGGTGTTTCATCGCCATGATGAAATCGCGGCGGTTTGCCGACCGTGTTTCGTAGTCGCTGTTAGGGAACGCAACAAAGGACTGCTGGCAAGTGCAAGACAATGCAAGACATGTAGAGACACCGGCAATTTTTCCAATCATCTATGACGATGAGCCGAAAGACGTGTACTTCTTCTTGCTGCCGAACCTGACCATGCTCGCTTTTAGCTCGGCGATTGAACCGTTGCGAATTGCCAACCAGATCACCGGGAAACAGCTATACAATTGGGTCACAGTCGCAGAAGAAGACACGCCGGTCTTGTGCTCGAACGGGGTGCCGATCACCCCCAATTTTGGCCGGGTTGATGCCCGCGCAGGAAGTCAGGTTTTCATCTGCTCGGGCAATGAACCGCAAAACAACATCAGCAAGGATGTGATCGCCTGGATCAGTCGACAGGTGACACGTGGTTGTAAGATCGGCGGGATTTGCACTGGCGCGTTCGCTTTGGCTAGTGCCGGGTTATTGGACGACAAGAACTTTACGCTGCATTGGGAATACCAGGGCGTTTTCCGCGAGCTGTTTCATGATCTGAGCCCGACCTCAAACCTGTATGAAATCGACGGGACCCTGATGACATGCGGCGGAGGGGTTGCCGCAACCGACATGATACTGAACATGATCGAGCGGGACCACGGCACGCGCTTGGCCAGTATCGTTGCGGATATGTGCCTGCATCTGCGTGTGAACAGTGATGACACGCCTCAGAGAACGGTATTCTCCAGTGTATCCGAGAGCAGAAATACCTTCATTTCCCACGCAGTTGACATCATGGAAGCCGAGGTGGAAAACCCGCTTTCCACCAAAGAGATTGCAGAAAGGGTCGGAGTTTCTATTCGTCAGTTAGAGCGATTGTTCAACCGATACGCCGGCAAGCCCCCGGCGAAGGTTTACAATGACATCCGACTGGCCCGGGCAAGCAAGTTGCTGTCAATCTCAAATATGCGGCTCATCGACATTGCCACTGCAACGGGGTTCGGAAATTCGGCGTCTTTTTCTGCGCATTTTAAAAGGAAATATGGAATCTCGCCGTCAAAATACAAGCGGAGTTGGCGGACTTAGTTTTGGGGCGTTTCTGTTTGGTTGGCGATGCGTATTCCATCCTTAAAGCACATCGTAATCTGGCAAACGGTCTGTCAGGAATGAATAGGACTCTCTGGCCTGCTGTAGCCTGTCCTTGGTGACTGTCAGACGGCGGAAATCCTCGGCCGTTTCCGCAAATCGGACGGGTTGCGTGTTTTCATCCATCCAGGGCTCACAGAATATCGAATTGCCCCAAGTGGGTCCCGCGCGGTTCAGGGACAGGAAGAAAGTCTGGTTCTCCATCGCGGGGGTTGTCGCAAAGCTGTGCCACGTCTCAAAGGATTCGTCCCGATAATAGGCCCCACAGTGCAGTATGAGATCGACGCCGTGTTTCAGGGTCAGCGAGCGGGACATTTCCGGTATCCGAATATCGTAACAAATGATTGGGGAAATCTTGAAACTCTTGATATTGAACGTAAAAATATGATCGCCCGCTACGAAATACTCCTTCTCCATAGATGCGCCATACTGGCAGAGGTGAAGTTTGTCGTAGTGTCCCACAAGGCTGCCATCCGGCGCGACGACGGCAATCGAGATATGAGTACCCGCCTGTCCCTGACGCGCAAAGCTGTAAGACACATGGCACCGATGCTCCATGGCGACAGCACGCCATGTCTGGAAAGAAGCCCCATCCAACGGTTCCGCAATTTCATCCAGACGGTCAAACGCCGCACGCGAGTAGTCGGTGCTGGACAGCTCGGGCAGAACCACAAGATCGGCAGGTTGTGCGCTGAGCTGGGCGCGCACTTTCCGGCTGGAGTCTGCAAGATGTTCATCCCGCGCGGCAGCAGATTCAGTGGCTGGAATGTCAATTTGGCACGCCAACAGGGACAGGGTGTCATCCGAGTTCATTGTCTTGCCTTCTATCGCGGAAACGCGGTTTGGTCTTCAGTTATCCAGATCGGGCGTGTTGCTGCGTTCGGCGAGCGAGGTCGCGTTTAGCCGTGTCTGGAACAGGTTCAAAAGCGCGCTCTCAGCCCGGCTGAGGCGCGCCGTTCTGTGGTGAACCAAGTGAATATCTATTGCAAGACTGTTTTCGTAGGGCGGCAACCGCCAGAGCTTGCCGGTGGCGACATGTTTCTCGGCAATATGAACGGGCAGGGGTCCGAACCCAAGCCCCGCGGTGATCATCCGTCGGGCCTCGTCCAGATCTGACGTATAGCCGATCACCATGTTGTCCAATTTGTGCTGCGCGCGCAGCAAGGCCACGGGGCGCAAGGCATCCCATAAATGGTCGGTGCGAAACGAAACCGATGTGTGATCCCGCAAGTCGTCCAGCGATAAGCTGTCTTTTCCGAACAATGGGTGACTGGGGCCGCAATAGAAGCCAAAGTAGGTCCGGTACAGAATGTCAGTTTCCAGATTGGGTTGCGCATCATTCACAAGGCACACCCCGAGGGATGCGGTTTTGGCCAATACAGCCTCGCGCACGCCCTTGCTCGACATGACCTCAATGTCAAACTGGACTTCGGGGAACTGGCGGTGAAATTCTGCCAGCACGTCGTCAAAGAACGCGTTTTCGACACGGCTGAGCAAGGCAAGCCTGACTGTGCCGGTCACTGTATCCTCGGTGCCTTGCGCTGTCTGGATGGCGCGCGCCAGACTGCCGAAGGTCTCAAGACACTCCTGATACAAAGCCTGTCCCGCCGGAGTGACGCGAAAATGCGATGGGCTGCGATCTATGAGCACGGTGCCGATTTGCGCCTCTAACCGTTGAAGCGCCTGACTGACGGAAGGTTGACGCCGCATCAGCCGTTTCGCGGCAAGTGTGATGCTGCCGTCCTGAACTACAAACATGAACGTGCGCAGCAGGTTCCAGTCCAGTTGCCGGATCACTTCGTCCTGATCAGCTATCGGTTTCATTGATTTCATCAATAACACACGCTCATATTATCTATTTGATCCATGGCGCGTTCTAACACAGTCTTTGCAAAACACCCCCCACTTTCGGATATCAAAGCGAGAAGACCCGTGAGGACATCAAATCTGTTCTACCAGAGCCGCGCGCGCCGACCCGAGGTCGAACGCGCCGAAGGGATCTATATCTGGGACAAGTCCGGCCAGCGTTTTATCGACGGGTCTTCGGGCGCGATGGTCAGTAATATCGGTCATTCCAACCCTCAGGTTCTTGCCGCGATGAAGGCGCAAATGGACAGCGCGACCTTTGCCTATCGGCTGCATTTCGAAAACGCCCCAGCGGAAAACCTTGCCACGGCGATAGCCGAGCGCACGCCCGAGGGATTGAACAAGGTGTTCTTCGTGTCCGGCGGGTCAGAGGCGGTTGAATCTTGTGTAAAGTTTGCCCGGCAATGGGCGGTTGCTTCGGGCAATGACAGCCGATGGAAAGTGATCTCGCGCTTTCCGTCCTATCACGGGTCAACTCTGGGGGCATTGGCTATCACCGGCTATGGGCCGCTGACAGATGCGTTCGCACCGCTTTACAAGGAGATGCCGAAAATCCCGGCGCCGACGTGTTACCTGGACCGCGACAACCTCTCGGATCACGACCGGGGGCTGAAATATGCCGAGATGCTGCGCGACGAGATCATCGCGCAAGGCCCCGAGACGGTTCTTGCCTTTGCGATGGAGCCTGTTGGCGGGGCCTCGACCGGGGCACTGGTCGCGCCGGACAGCTATTACGGCAGGGTGCGCGAGATTTGCGATGAATTCGGCGTTCTTCTGATCATGGACGAAGTGATGTCCGGTGCCGGGCGAACCGGTGCGTTTCTGGCCTCAGACCATTGGGCGGTCAGGCCGGATCTTGTTGCGCTCTCGAAAGGGTTTGGCGCGGGGTATGCGCCGCTTGGGGCGATGATCGCCGATGAGGCGATGGTCGACACCGTCCTCAACGCGGGTGGGTTTGCCCATGGTCACACCTACGCGGGCAATCCGCTTGCCTGCTCGGCGGGACTGGCGGTTCTGCAAGAAATTGACCGGCTTGATCTGATGGCGAACGCGCGAGCCATGGGGGATGTCCTGATGGCCGGGCTCGAAGGCTTGATGGACCGGTACGCCTTTATCGGGGATGCCCGTGGTAAGGGTCTGCTGACCGCATTCGAACTGGTCTCAGACCGCGAAACAATGGCGCCTTTGCCAAAAACGTGGAACGCGTATGAGCGGTTCGTCGAACTGTGCTACGACCGCAACCTGATCACCTACTCACGCCGAACGCGGGGTGGGGTCGAAGGCGACCATTTCCTTGTCTGCCCGCCGATGATCGTCACCAAACCTCAGATTGATGAGATCGTGTCCATCCTCGATGATAGTCTATCTGCCTTTGCCCGCGAATTTGGATTGGAGCACTGACGTGGCCCGCAAGATCATCCTTACATGTGCCGTAACAGGCTCGATCCACACACCGAGCATGAGCCCTTATTTGCCGGTAACGCCAGAACAAATCGCCACCTCCGCCATCGAAGCGGCCGAAGCAGGGGCCTCGGTTCTGCACCTGCATGCGCGTGACCCGGAAACCGGGCATCCCAGTGCGGATATCAATGTCTTTCGTCAGTTCCTGCCCCGGATCAAGGACTCCACGGACGCGGTCATCAATCTGACCACTGGTGGCAGCTCGCAGATGAGTGTCGAACAGCGTCTGTCGGCCCCGGCAGAGCTTGCGCCCGAGATGTGTTCGCTCAACATGGGGTCGATCAACTTTGGCCTGTTCCCGATGAAAGAGCGGTATTCCGACTGGACCCATGATTGGGAAGAACAATTTCTGGAAAACACCCGTGACACAGTCTTTAAGAACACGTTTCACGACATAGAAACCGTGTTTCGGATGCTGGGAGACGAGGCCGGGGCGCGGTTTGAGTGCGAATGCTATGATGTGGGCCATATCCAGACAATCGCTTTTTACTTGAAGCAGAAACAGATTGTGCCGCCGGTGTTTCTTCAATTCGTCATGGGCGTGCTGGGGGGGATCGACGCCAGCCCGCACAGCCTGATGTATCTCAAGGAAACGGCAGACCGGTTGCTGGGTGACGCGTTCGAGTTTTCCACCCTTGCCGCCGGACGGCAGCAGATGGCGCTTGGCACCATGAGCACCATTCTGGGCGGGCATGTGCGTGTGGGTCTTGAGGACAGTTTGATGATCAACCGGGGGCAATTGGCCACAAGCAATGCCGAGCAGGTCAGGAAAATCCGCAGAATTCTGGAAGAGCTGGGATATGACATCGCAACGCCCGCCGAGACCCGCGCGATACTGGGTCTCAAGGGTGCAGACAAGGTGGGGTTTTGACGAATGAAAGTGTTTTGTGATCAGGACCGACAAGGCCAACACAATCCCAGCGGCTTTTTGGTAAACGGCGTCATGCAGCCCAACCCCGAAACGCCCGAGCGGTTGGACCGCTTGTTGGCCGGAGTCGCCGCGGGTGGTCACGAGGTCCATGCGCCCGAGGATCATGGCCTGTCGCCAATCGCAGCTATTCACAGCCCAGCCTATTTGAAATTCTTGTCCACGGTCTATGAACGCTGGTCCCGTATCCCGGACGCCGCCCCAGAGATTTTTCCGAACGTACACCCGGACAAACGCACAGCCAGCTATCCGCTCTCCGCGGTGGCGCAAGCGGGTTTTCATATCACCGACATGTCATGCCCCATCGGCGCATATACGTGGGAGGCCGCGCGTTGGTCTGCGAACTGTGCCGTGTCCGCCGCTCAGGCCGTGCTTGATGGCGACCGGATGGCATATGCGCTGTGCCGCCCTCCGGGCCACCATTGTTTCAGCGATCTCGCCGGAGGGTTCTGTTACCTGAACAACAGCGCCATCGCTGCACAGCTTATGCGGCGAATCCATGACCGCGTGGTGATTATTGATGTTGACCTGCACCATGGAAACGGGACACAGGGGATATTTTATGAGCGGGATGACGTGTTCACACTGTCCATCCACGCAGACCCCGCACGGTTTTACCCGTTTTTCTGGGGCCATGCGCATGAAACGGGTGAGGGTGCAGGTCTCGGATATAACCTGAACATCCCGCTGCCGCGCGGCACCGGTGACGAGGGGTTCCTCAAAGGTCTGCGCGAGGGGTTGGTACAGGTCGAACAGTTTGCGCCCGGTGCCATCGTCATCGCGCTTGGCCTCGACGCCTACGAAGGTGATCCGTTCGGGGGGCTCAGCGTTTCGACGCCTGGCTTCGCTGAGATTGCCAGAATGCTGGCAGCGCTCGATCTGCCAACAGTGATTGTTCAGGAAGGCGGGTATTTATGTGACGCGCTTGGCGACAATCTACACGCCTTCCTGCAAGGTTTTGAGACGGCTTCAGCTTAGCCCTGAGGTATCAGTTCAGCAGGCAGGTTCTGATAGCATACCGGGCGCAGGAAGCGACGGATCGCCAAGGTGCCGACCGAAGTTGCGCCAAAGTTCGTCGATGCGGGGTATGGCCCGCCGTGGACCATCGCGTCGCAGACCTCGACACCGGTTGGGAAACCGTTGGCCAGAATGCGGCCTGCCTTGCGTTCCAGAATGGGCATCAAGGCTTGCGCCGCGGGCATATCCTCAGCGTCCATATGCAGAGTGCAGGTCAGCTGACCTTGCAGGCTCAGCGCAATCTCTCGCATCTCGGCGTCGGACTCGGCCACGACGATGATGCCCAAAGGCCCGAACACCTCTTCTGCCAGCTCCTCATTCGCCAGCCAGTTTTTGGCGGTGGTCTGATAGAGGAACGGGGAGGCGTCGCGCTGGTCGCACATCGATGTCAGCAGTTCCTGCACGCCGGTCGTTTCCGCGATCCGTTTTTGGCCATTGCGATAGGCCGCCGCAATTCCGTCGGTCAGCATCGTCTGGGATGCCACGTCGGCAAGAGCTTGGCTTGCTGTGGCCGCAAATGCCTCTGCCGCTTCACCCGAGCGCACGATTGCAATGCCCGGGTTTGTGCAGAACTGCCCCACACCCATGGTCAGAGAGGCAGCCCAGCCTTTGGCGACGTCCTCACCCCGTGCCGTCAGCGCGCTGTCTAGAATGAACATCGGGTTGACCGATCCCAGTTCACCAAAGAACGGAATGGGCTCGGGGCGTGCCGCGCACAGATCGAACAGCGCGCGCCCGCCTGCGAGTGAGCCGGTAAACCCAACGGCCTTGATCAGTGGGTGCTGAACCAGAGCCGCGCCTACAGCCTGTGTTTCGCCCTGTATCAGGCTGAAGGTGCCGGGGTGAACGCCGCAAGTCCTGATCGCGGCAGCGATGGCTTCGGCAATGATTTCACCGGTTCCGGGATGGGCCGCGTGCCCTTTGACGACAACAGGGCATCCGGCGGCAAGCGCCGCAGCGGTGTCACCGCCAGCGGTGGAGAACGCCAACGGGAAGTTCGACGCCCCAAACACGGCGACCGGACCAATCGGACGCTGGAAGGTCGTCAGCTCGGGGCGGGGCAGGGGTTGCCGGTCCGGCAGGGCGGCATCGTGACGGTGGTCCAGATAGTCGCCTTCGAGAATGTGAGAGGCAAACAAGCGCAACTGCATGGTTGTTCGTCCACGCTCGCCTTCAAGACGGGCCTGAGGCAGGCCGGTTTCCCTTGAGCCAATATCGGTGATCGCCTCAGCGCGCGCTTCGATTTCATCGGCGATAGCGTTCAGGAAGGCCGCGCGGGATTGTCTAGAGGAATAACCATACTCCCAGAATGCGTCCTCAGCAGCCTGTACTGCGGCATTCACGTCTTCTGCGTTTCCGGACGAAAACGTATGTCCGGAACCAACTGCGGGTTGGGAGGCAAAACTTGCACTGCCCGAAACCCAGTTTCCCGCAATGAGGTGTTTCCCATGGGGGGTAAAGCTCATCTCAGCCTCGCTTTTCGTAACCTGTTTGGATATTGTATCCAATAGAGTGGCCCGAACGGGAAAGCAAGGCGTCCGGTGTTTATGTACATGCGGTCGCAAGAAGTTGAGATGATCAGCCGTCGTCACTCAAGAGCCAGGCAGGCGTGAACATGTGCGAGCAATGTTATGCAAGGCCTGCAGGGCCGTAATGCAGGAATAGGTAGTACTCACGCCTGAAAAAAACCCTTAAATGGCAACTTGTAACATCAACTCCTGTAAAGGATCAGGACAATGAACAACGTTGTAAAAGACACTTTGGGCATCGCAACTGTCGTAGCGGTTACCGGAGCATTTGTTGCTCTGCATTCGTGGCTTTATATTCTCTAAGCGCCGCAGCGGGGCTTAAGGAAAAGTCATTGCAGGGGAGGCCCTAGCCACTAGGGCCGGCTCCGGCCAAAAACGAAAAAGGCGCCCGATTTTCGGGCGCCTTTCGCTTTTTATTCCGCGTGTCTTACTTGCCAAGCAGCAGGTCAGGCAGCCACAGCGACAGCTGAGGTACAAACGTGGTCAACATCAGCGTCGGCAGCCATGCGAACACGATGAAGACCAGCGTGGGCCACAGCATGCGCGAAACCGGCGTGTCACAGATCTGGGCGCCAAGATACAGCAACGGAGCTGTCGGCGGTGTAATGTTGGCCATGCCAAGGTTCACACCGATGATTGCTGCAAAGTGGATCGGATCCACGCCAACGCTCTGTGCGATCGGCAGCAGGATCGGCGTTGCCAGCAGCAGGCCCGAGATATCGTCCATCAGCATCCCGATCAGGATCATCACGACGTTGATCATCAGCAGGATCACAATCGGGTTTTCCGAAACCGAGTAGACCATGTCTTTTGCCAGTTGCGGCGCGCCTTGTGCGATCAGGTTGTCCGAGACGATCAGAACCATGAAGATCATCAGCATAACGACGCCGATGGTCACACCGGAAGTCTGAATGGTCTGAGCCAGCGTCTTCCATGTGAGACCACGGTAGAAGTAGATCGCAACTGGGATCGCATAACACACGGCGATGCCTGCGGCCTCGGTCGGTGTCATGACACCACCATAGATGCCACCCAGAATGATCACCGGCATCATCAATGCAGGACCGGCCAAACGTCCTTTGCCCAGCAATGCTGGCATAAAGGGATCAGGGCGTTCGGTCAGCTTGATGTCATGATACTTGCGCAGCATGAACTGGTTGGTGACGATCAGTAGGCTGATCAGGATGATTGCCGGAATGACTGTCGACAAAAAGCACTTAAGCACGTGTTGCTGAGCCACCCAGCCATACAGAATATGCGATGCGCTTGGTGGGATCAGCAGTCCGAGAGGTGCCGCCGAAACAATCAATGCTGCCGACTGCCCGCCCGGGTAGTTCGCCTTCTTCAGGTGCGGCATCATGATACCGCCGATGCAGGTCAGCGTCGCGTTTGCACTGCCCGAGATCGAGCCGAACACGCCGCAGGCCAGAACGGATGCCGCGTTCAGTCCACCTTTGACGTGGCCGATGAACATCTCAGCCAGCGCGACAAGTGGAGCGGCGATCTTCCCTTTCTCCATGACGCCACCGGCAATCATGAAGAGCGGAATCGCGAGCAGAACCAGCGATCGAATGCCCGTGGCACCCGTCGGCAAAAAGCCCGTCATCGAGATATCGCCGATCAAAGCGATAAAGATCAGAACGGCGCCAAACGCGATGTATACGCTTACGCCAAGCAACAGCATGACGCAGACGATGATGAGACTTCCGGCAATGATCATTTTGCGGCTCCTTTAAGGGTCTCGGATCTCAGGGGAAGTCCAAGCCCCTTACGGATGTGCACATAGAGGTATGCCGCAGTGAACATAGCCATGAAACCAAACGCACACATGATTGCGATGCGCCAGGTAACGAACGGAATGCGCAACACAGGTGTTGAACGCAGACGCGGGAAGGAAAAGTCGTCCAGCAAAGAGACGTAGCAGGCGTAGAACATGAACAGGATGACGACCAATTCAATCACCAGAACGATGAGGTTGCGCCACCAGATCTTCTTGGGATCTGAGATCATGATGCCAAGGATGTCCGCATTGATATGCAGGTTCCGCGCAGAAGCCAAAACGGCTCCGGCAAAAAAGCCGACAATGCTGAAGCCCAAGAGCCATTCTTCGTATGCGAAAAGGTCCCCGTTGAAACCGTATCGAATGACAACAACGGCACCAAAGGTGAAGGCCATCAGGAACCCGCAAAACATGACAATCTGCCTCATGACAAAGGCGATCAGTTTCATGGGGTAGCCGATGATAGGTGGAAGCTCGTCGGTAATTTTCTGCGGTTTTGCGATGTCTTCGTCGGTCGGAATCACTGACGGATTGTGAGCGTCATTCGACATGTTAGTCCCCCCGATTTCTTATTGTTGCGTAGAGCTTATTGTTGCGTAGAGAAAGGGCCGACTGTGCAGCCGGCCCCTCCTGATTCATATGGGTCTTAGTTTTTGCTTGCCAGCAGGCGGTCGATGACGTCCTGACCAACATTTGCGGACATTTTCGGCCAGACGTTCTCCTGAACGTGCGCGGCCATTGCAGCCTGCTCTTCAGGGCTCAGCGTGAGGATTTCATAGCCGCTTTCAACCAGCTTCTCACCAAAGGCCGCGTCGTTGTCACGGTTGTACTGGAAGAAATCGTTGGATGCTTTGGTCATGGCAGCTTCGAGTGCCGCGACTTGCTCATCGTTCAACTTATCCAGGGTACGCTGCGAGGCGTAGTAAGTCGTCAGTTCGATGGCCGAATTATACTCGACGAAGTATTTGCCGACATCGGACTTGGCGAAGATCGAGTAGGTTGCTGTCTTGGTGCAGCAGATGGCGCCATCGACGATGCCGGACTGAAGCGCAGGGAAGATGTCGCCCCAAGCCATGGTGGTGGCTTGATAGCCCAGGGACTCTACCATGGACTTGATGACCGGCGAGGACCAAACGCGAATGTTAACGCCTTTGTCGTCAAAGTTGTTCCAGTTGTCGGGCTTCTGCGTGGCCACGATGCCGACAAACCCTTCGGGGTTCTGAGCCATCACGCGCACGCCGTACTCATCGGTGATCTCTTGCAGGATCGTGTTGAACTCGGAGTCCATGTTCCGCGCAACGCTGTCCATTTCGTCCCAGCCGCTCAGCAGGAAGGGCATCGACAGGAATTCCAGGCGCGGGTCGGTGTCGGCATAGATGAACGCCGCCGCCAGGTCGATGTTACCGCGGGCAACGTCTTCGAACAGAGCTTCACCGGAACCCAGCTGGTTCGCCGGGAAAACTTCGATGGTCAGGCCAACATCTGCTGCTGCCACATCGGCCGCAACCTGTTCCATCATTTTGGTGCCCTGGTGATCAATCGGGAACACGCCTGCGAAGCGAAGCTTCATGTCTTCGGCGAAAGCAGGTGCAGCAAGCTGCAGGGCAAGCGCGCTGGCGGCGACGGTTTTCAGAAGGGTCTTCATAGGTACTTCTCCATGTTGTGAAGGCTGTTGTTCTTCGGAGCTATATGACTAGGGTCTGTTGACAATCAGCGTGCGGCGACGAGCATAGCGCAGAGGTGCCAGTTAGCAGCGTAACTGATGTCGGTCTTGTCGTATCGCGTTGCTATACCTCTGAATTCCTTGATCTTTGCGAAGTAATTTTCAATCAGATGACGCCACTTGTACATGTGGGTATCGTAGTCTCTCAGCATTTTTCGGTTCGATTTTGGCGGGATAACAGCAGTAGCGCCGCGCTCATCAAGGTCTTTCAGAAGCCAATCAGAATCGAAGGCTTTGTCGGCCAGCAAAGCTCCGAAGGAGACATCCTGGATCAGGGGAGCAACTCCTTTCATGTCGTGTGCTTGCCCCGGTAGAAGCAGAAAACGGAACAAGTTGCCGAGCGCATCGACCAGGGCCACAATCTTGGTCGTCAGCCCGCCGCGAGAGCGTCCGATGGCTTGATGCTGAGTCCCCCTTTTGCGCCCGACGCCTTCTGATGGACTTGCACAATTGTTCCGTCGATCAGAGCGTATTCGAGGTCGGGCTCTCTGCTTATAGCATTGAAAAGACTCTCAAACACACCGGCTTTGGCCCATCGACGAAAGCGTTTGAAAACCGAATTCCAGTTACCGAAATCCTTGGGTAGGTCACGCCATGGCGCGCCTGTTCGTACGCGCCAAAGTACCGCTTCCATGAACCGTCGATTATCCTGACCCGTCGCCCCCGGGTCACCGGCCTTGCCGGGCAGGAGCAGCGCCATCTTCTCCCAAAGATCATCCGAAATCACAAAACGGTTTTCGTCCATTCAAACCTCCATTTTGGAAACTTGAATCAGAGTTCAGACAAATTGTGAATCCCAAATGTCAACAGACCCTAGCTTCCTCGTTGGTTTCTGATTCGACGGTAACTTAACTTCTCGCCCAGTGGATATTCAAAGGTCTCACAACACAAATGTCCACGTGCTGAGCGGCAAAAGAAGTGTATCGACGTTGATCAAGTAATCTCCTTCGAGAGGCAGGTTCGGCCTCTATAGATCAGATCGTATCCAAAATCCAAAAAATTCATTGTGAACTTTTGCATCATTTGGCGCTCAGAAAGACAACGCTGATATTACCCCCGGCAGCTAAAGTTTGCACTAAAGCTTTGTTGAGTGTCGTAGTCGTGTCTAGGCAATTTCTCCTCAACACTCATTTAAAGGCCTCTGCGCATTCCTGAATTGTAAATTAGCGCATAATTTGTAGTATCTTTGCGCATCCGCCCAAGTGCCCCTTGGCAAAATGGTTGAAGCGACCATACACCGACCTTTCCCGTATTTCCTCATTAAGTCTGCTTAACGACCGTCTATGATTAACCTGCGGACCGCAAGATATACTGATTCACTTGCGGCGCTTCACAATGACAGGAATGATGAGAAAAACCTGAGTGAAAGCGCCCGGATTGAATTACCTCAACGCCTGGCATCAATAAATTGTATTAAACGGAACATGATAGCGAGGCTGGCTGTCACACCTCTTTCCTGACGCATGCCGACTGACGCGGGGAAGTTCCTCAGATCATGGGCCGCGGCGGGTGAGTTCTTGGCCCGGTTTTCTTGGTGCTTTGTATGGCTGGGGTCGCACGATGTCGGCAGCCTTCAGCTCCCAGACCCCACGACTCGCCCCACAAGCCTAAAAGATGCCACTACACTGATCGCGTAACTGGCTATGAAATCCGGCAGAGCTTTTGGTTCGGTGCGGATGTGGGCTGCGGCAGGCCAATCTCGCTGAGCGCACCAGAACTTCTTCGAGCACAAGGTTGGCAATCAGCGCGTCCGGCTCTTTGGCATCGGGACCCCAAAGCCCAGGGGAGTCCATTTGATCGCTTGTGCTGCCAATTGGTACAGCCTCTGACCTTAAGGTGGGATGAGCTCGCCTCAAATTGTTTGCCAAAGTGAAACACTGTCGCGCTGACTTTTTGATTGTGCGTGAAACAACTGGAAAAGTGACGGATTCAGTGACAGCAGTGAAAGCGTAAGTTAACGCTAGTTTAACATTGCATTGTTTTTTCCGGACTTATCGCTCGGAACCGAGCTGTTCGGTACGTCGCGGGTCGCTGCTGAATTTTTGACCTCGCTGTACATTTTGATTTCGAGGTTTGCGTTTTATGACCGGCGCACGGCGTGAATTGTGTTTTTGGACTGAGCTGGAATCCTTTGGCGCAAAAACCGCCCTTGTTCACGGTGCTGAGCGTATTACCTATCAGGATCTGGCGCGCCGGGCTGATAACTGGGCCACCGAAACGAAACGCTCGGTTGGGATGGAGCGGCCTCTTGTCCTGCTTGAAGCATCCAATCAGCCAATGGCGATCGTTGCCTATCTGGGCGCATTGCGGCAAAACTGGCCAGTCATTCTGACCGAGCCGGGTCGCGCAGCGTTCCTGGCCGGGGTGCGGCAGGCTTTTGAACCCAACTTGATTGTCCGGTGCAACGGCCGTGACCTTGAGAAAGAGGTCGCTTGCACACGACCTGTCGAGATGTCCCCGGAGCTTCGGATTTTGTTGTCGACATCCGGGACCACTGGCTCGGCCAAGTTGGTGCGCTTGTCGGAAAAGAACATCAGCTCGAATACCGGAGCGATTGTGTCCTACCTGTCTCTGACGGCTGAGGATACCGGGATATCTTCTCTGCCGTGGTTCTATTCATACGGCATGTCAGTGCTTAATACGCAGTTGGCCGTTGGCGGTACATTCGTCCTGGCGGACCATCCAACGACAGCAACTGAATTCTGGGAATTGGCCCGGCAATGGCGAGTGTCGGTTCTGCCACTGGTGCCTTTGCAGGTGGAACTGCTTGAGAAGTCGGGCTTTAGCAGAGATCAATTGCCGAGCTTGCGCATGGTGCTACAAGTGAGGGGGAAGGTCCCCAAAAACGTCGCCCGTGCCTTCAAGACGGTTTCTGATCGCGAAGGTTGGGACTTTGTACCGATGTACGGGCAGACCGAAGCGTCCCCACGCATATCCTATGTTCCGGTCGATGCGTCACTGGATGATATCGACACGATTGGACAGGCGATCCCGGGCGGAGAGCTGACGATCGTGGACGAAGACCGCAACACAATTTCCCAGGCCGGTATTCCCGGTGAATTGGTCTATCGCGGCCCCAATGTCATGATGGGGTATGCAACAACACGCGATGATCTGCGCAATGCGCATCAGCTTTCAGCGCTCAACACTGGCGATATTGCGGAACTGACCGCAAGCGGCCTTTTTAGGATCGTCGGGCGCAAGTCCCGTTTTATCAAACCGAACGGGCTCAGACTCAACCTCGATGAAATAGAAGCCTATCTGCGGCGTAATCAAGTCACTGGCTATTGTAGTGGCACGGATGATTTGCTGGCGGTGTTTGTGGTCGGGATCCCGATCATGGGCTCTCTGGAAACTGACCTGAAAGAAAAGTTCAAGCTTGGGACCAATCAGGTGAAAGTTTCCTACCTGGATCAGGTTCCAACCCTGCCATCGGGAAAAGTAGACTATCGATCCCTTCGGGAGATGGCGGCGGCGCAACCTGCTGCCCCGGCCGGAAAATCCGACGATCTCCTTTCCGTTTTGCGGCAGGCGCTTGGGGTAGAACACATTGATCTGTCGCAATCTTTCAGTGACTACGGCGGTGACAGTCTGGCCTATCTTGAGGTGGAGCTGTTCCTGAGCAACTCAGGCCGCGATGTTCCAGAAGGTTGGGAGCGCATACCGATCAGAGACCTGCTTCGGCTTGAGAACGACGAAAGGCCTGCTGACGGCCCGACAACCCGCGTCGTGCCGATGGAACTGCTGTTTCGGATCGCGGCAATTGTTGCAATTCTGGCCAATCATTCGACCCGGTTTTATCTGGGCGGTGGGGCGTATTTCCTGCTTGTTCTCAGCGGTTATTCCATTGCCAGATTCCAAAGTGCGTCCTTGTTCAAGGGTGAGGTGCTGCGCGTCGCACTGCGGTCGGTCGGCAAGGTGCTGATCTGGTATTACCTGATCCTCATCTTCGTGCATTTTACCTGGACCCCGGTCAAGGCTGACTGGTGGTTTCTGTTGGGCAACTACGACGAAACCGGCAACGAACGCACAAAGATCAACTTCTATTGGTACATCTCGGCCCTGGTTCAGGTTGTTGTTCTGGCATGTATCCCGTTCCTCATACCAAAGGTTCGCAAATGGGCATCGGGCTCTCCTCTTGCCGGCGGAGCAGTCATCCTGATCAGCGCATCACTTGCCTTTGAATACGCAGGGGTGATGGATGTAGAGGCCGCACACAGGCTGCGTCACACAATCGGAGCCTTCCAGCTGGCGGCGTTGGGATGGTGCCTGTTTTTTGCGACCACAAAAGACAGCAAGATAGTGCTGTCCTTCGTTGTCGTCGCTTTGCTGGCGACACATTGGCATGACGCGGCGCCCCTGGCATTGATGTTCATTTCGATTGGTTCGATCGGCATTCTGTTTGGTTTCAAAGTGCATCTGAAACCTGTGGTGGCCTCTGCCACCACTTACCTGGCCAGCTTGACCCTGTTCATATACCTCTTTCATCCATTTGTGCTGGCCGTCGTTCAGCGCTTTGGTCAAGGACCGCCGGATGAACGGTGGTCAAACACGTCCATGTTTGTGGCAACCCTGCTTGGCTCGGTAATGATTGCGGGCTCGGCGCAGCTAGTTACGCAAAAGCTGGAACCGGTCCTGAACCGGTTGTTGCGGTATCTTGGCTCGGCGTCACCATCTGTTGGCAAGAGAGAGCGTAAAACAGAGCGCGCGACTTCGTTCGGCCCAAATTCGCGCTGAGCCGCTGTCTGGAGAAAGAAGATCCACATGGCGCTCTATTTTTCGCCGAGCGTACCGGCGTCGATTGCCGCGCTGTGTTGGCAAACTATCGGCCGTGGGAAATGCCCGAGGAAGCCTCTAAGCCTGACCCGTTCCCCTGTGCAAAAGTGCGAACAGTATTGAAAGCACGCCTTCTTTCCTTGGGGGTATTGCGGCGTGTCAGATGCGGCATTCTGCTGATATGAGCGTCCAAGTTCAGGCAATGACGACAATCAGCAGCTTTTGATGGTATTATTCCGAAAACTTGGGTGAATAAACTTTTGGCTCTGCAAATTTTGCTGAATTCGGTTTAGTTTCAAGGTTACGCGTCGCCTTTTGGCTATCGCCCATGACGTAATTAATGTGTTTCGACAAAGTCGAAGAGTTTTGAGTGTGAGTGTTGGGAGAATGTACGCAAATGAAATTGTGGAATAAATATGAACCGTACAGCAGGTTGGCAGTGTTTGTAGCAGCCCTGCTTATGATGCTGCCTGATCCGGCGCATGCTTATATCGGCCCCGGTGCTGGGTTGGGGGCAATCGCAGTGACCGTCGCCGTTTTGCTAGGTGTTCTGTTTCTGTTCGTAGGATTGCTATGGTTTCCCCTGAAACGGTTACTGCGCGGGTCGAAAGATCAAGCTGACGAAGGCAGTGGGTCCGACGCGGCCCAATGATGCAGGCCGTTCTTGTTTCACTTTTTGCGGTCGCGGGTTTTATCTGCGCGCTGTGGTGGACGAACATAGCGGGTGTCGCCCGGACCGTCATCACGGCAAGCCTGACAGGGGTGTCGTCCCTGTTCGACAATCAGCTTTCGGATCGGGAAAAGGAACGCGCTGCGCGGCAGGCGGGTATTCGGCTGTTGATCGGGGGCGGCAATATCGCATGGCGCATCGCACTGGCGCTGGCCCTTGCTGGGTTGCCGATCTGGCTTGCGGATCGGGTCGGTTTCGTGGCGGGCGGCGCAGTGCTGGATGTCATGCTGCGGGTGGACTACATCGTCATCGTGTCTGTTCTGGCCATTGTCGTGGTCAAAGGGGCCGGTCGGCTCCGCAAACCTGTCGCACCTCAACAGACCAAAGATCCTCTGTATTCGCCCGTTGACCAGTTTGTTCACAATTTTGCCTTTGCCAGCCCGGCCATTCTTAAATTTGCCGCGCGAGTTGAGGGTGGTTTGACGGCAAAATCGTCTCGGCCCGCAATCTCGCAGCCGATCTTTGTGACGTCTCTGGCACGCGGCGGAACAACGGCAGTTTTGAATGCGCTGCACGACGCGCCCGAGATTGCCACGCATATCTATCGGGACATGCCGTTTGTGACGGCTCCGGTTATGTGGAACAAATTGGCGGGCGGTCAAAAGCGCAGTGTTCGACGACAGGCGCGAGCCCATGGCGACGGTATGCAGATCGACCTGAACAGCGCAGAGGCGCTGGAAGAGGTCGTCTGGAAAATGTTCTGGCCGCAGAACTACACAGGGGCCACGATCCCCTTATGGAAAGCCGAGGATCAGGTGCCGCAGGCGAACCGGTTTTTGCACGATCACATGGCCAGCATTATCCGCGCGCGCAACGTACAGGCGCCGCCGGGCACACAGTCGAAAACCCGCTATTGCTCGAAGAATAACGCCAATATCGCCCGCATTCCCTATCTACTGAAAGCGTTTCCCGATTGTCGAATTGTTGTACCGATCCGGCGACCGGAATGCCACGCCATGTCGCTTTTGCGGCAACATTTGAATTTTAGCTCACTCCAGAACGACGACAGCTTTGTGACCCGTTACATGGCGGATATCGGCCATTACGAGTTTGGCAACCTGCACAAACCCTTCCTGTTTCCAGATCTGAGCCAGGGGGCGCTTGACGCGCACCAGCCCGATTATTGGCTGGATTACTGGACATGCGCCTTTCAGGAAATTCTCAGGTACAAAGAGAGTTGTATTTTCGTTCTACAGGACGATCTGCGCAGCACGCCACAGGCCACGATGATGGCTTTGTATAAAAACCTTGGCCTGTCGGCAGGAGATCAGGATTTTCCTTCCTATTTCCATTCCCAACCCGATGTGACTGAGACCGAGGCTTTTACGCCCGAGCGTTTGCAGCAAGCGCAGGACCTCTACGCGGCGGTGCAGGATTACGCGCAGTTAGGACAAGCGAAGATCGCCATGTGACAGGTGCTGCCCCGCAAAAACCCGGAAAATTATCATTGCTGAGCTAGGGTCTGTTGACATTTGGGATTCACAATTTGTCTGAACTCTGATTCAAGTTTCCAAAATGGAGGTTTGAATGGACGAAAACCGTTTTGTGATTTCGGATGATCTTTGGGAGAAGATGGCGCTGCTCCTGCCCGGCAAGGCCGGTGACCCGGGGGCGACGGGTCAGGATAATCGACGGTTCATGGAAGCGGTACTTTGGCGCGTACGAACAGGCGCGCCATGGCGTGACCTACCCAAGGATTTCGGTAACTGGAATTCGGTTTTCAAACGCTTTCGTCGATGGGCCAAAGCCGGTGTGTTTGAGAGTCTTTTCAATGCTATAAGCAGAGAGCCCGACCTCGAATACGCTCTGATCGACGGAACAATTGTGCAAGTCCATCAGAAGGCGTCGGGCGCAAAAGGGGGACTCAGCATCAAGCCATCGGACGCTCTCGCGGCGGGCTGACGACCAAGATTGTGGCCCTGGTCGATGCGCTCGGCAACTTGTTCCGTTTTCTGCTTCTACCGGGGCAAGCACACGACATGAAAGGAGTTGCTCCCCTGATCCAGGATGTCTCCTTCGGAGCTTTGCTGGCCGACAAAGCCTTCGATTCTGATTGGCTTCTGAAAGACCTTGATGAGCGCGGCGCTACTGCTGTTATCCCGCCAAAATCGAACCGAAAAATGCTGAGAGACTACGATACCCACATGTACAAGTGGCGTCATCTGATTGAAAATTACTTCGCAAAGATCAAGGAATTCAGAGGTATAGCAACGCGATACGACAAGACCGACATCAGTTACGCTGCTAACTGGCACCTCTGCGCTATGCTCGTCGCCGCACGCTGATTGTCAACAGACCCTAGTTTTTCCGAACAGTTTTGCCGCGCGGTTTCAAACAGATGACCGTCAAATTTAGGGTCCAGCCGCTCGGCATAAGTGACTCCGCCCAAAAGATTGTCTTCGATCAGATTGTAATACTCCCAAACCGTTCGACCGTCGGGTGATCGTTCCAGAACACGCCCCGCTCGCGCTTCGGCGACCAGCAGGTTGCCATTGTCCAAACGCTGATGCATGCCCATAACGTCGGTAAAGAATGCTTCGCCGCCTGCATCCGCGATTGAGTGCAGGATGTCGCCGGATACCAGCGATATCGTATCGACTGAACTGCTTTGGTTCTGAACACCCCGCTGACCCGAGGCATTGTCCAGCCATTCCGGCAACAGGTTGTTGTTGTTAAATACCGAGATCGTGTTTCCGTCGACAAAATCGGCGTCGTGCTGGCGCATAACCCGACCGGTTGAAATGAATTTGATGCGCCGATCTGTGGGGTCCATCAGAATGATCGAGTTGATATTGCGCAGCGACACAAGAATGTCGCCATGTTGCGCGACGCCTTCTTTCATGTCGATATCAAAGACCTCAACATCGTTCAGGTGAAGCGTGTCGCGGGACACGATGGGGCGGAATTCGTCAAGCGTTGATCCGTAAAGCAGACCGGAATAGCCATTGTCTATCAGGGCCTGGTTCAACGAAAACTCATCAATAACCTCGCCACTTGCGGACACGTGCATCACCCAGAACTCTTCGAACGGGGGGGCGTGGTTGGGCAGGCTTTCCACGGGCTCATAATGGGTCACAAGGCTAGGTATCCAAAGCGATCCGTCGGAACTGACGTCGACTGAGTGGTGGCCGCGGCGGTCAAGCCGCCAGACAACCTGCCCGCAGGGGTCGACCCTGAGCGTGGCCAGCTCGGTGAAGTTAAATACGATGTCCCCATCCTCGAGCAGCGCTATACCGTGCAGGTGGTGCTGTTTGCGGTTCAGAACAGGTTTCGGGATGTGGGTCGGGGTATCTGGCCACAAATCATCCCATCTCAGCGCTCATTCCTGAATGATGTCCCCATGGGCATCGACGATCCTGACCTGATGGATGTCCGGATCCGAACTGAACCCTGAAACCAGGGTCGCGCCCAGAGCGCGCAGGTTCGGAGCATGCAAGGTATCGGGTGTTTCGGGTGCATCGTCATACCTGAAATACTGCCATCCCAGCCGCTCTTGATGATAGGCAAATGCGGTCTTCACTTCGGAAATCGCAGAGACGATATATCTGTAAGGAGGCAAGTGGTACCGCGCCGTAAAAACGCCGATCAGAAACATCGCTATTGCGCAGGCAGCAAAGAAGAACCCAAGTGAAAGTTTGTCTTTCATGTCGAAAGCTCCCATTCACCTTGACCGCCGTATAACCGAAAACTGTCGATTTCCCTCAGTGTACAGCGTTGATATGTACGGATTGAGCAGGAATTGGCTCAGATTTTCTACTGACGAGAGTGGCCGGGAACACAAGTACCCGGATTGGATGATAGAGCCTCTGTCGATATAGCGAACAATCCGGCCGCACGCCCGGCAATTAGCGGCTGAAAGCAAGGGGATTCGACCTTCTGACGGGGGTTCGGGCCACGAGTATTGTTTTCCTCAGGCCGCGGGGGTATGGTTTTCTCGTTTTAGCCGGTAACTTGTTGATAAAAATGAAAAACACAGATGTCCGTGACGATTATCACGCCTTGGTGCGCAAGGATGTCCTTGATCTTGTGCCGGATGGCCGAAATGCGGTTCTGGACATTGGCGGGGGTATCGGCGCCTCGGCAGGGTATCTCAAAGAGGTGGACAAGGCCGAGCGATATGTTGTCGTTGATCTGGTTGCGGACGCAAAACATGCCAGCGTAGACGCGGCGTATTCCGGCAATCTTGAGGACCCGGCGCTATTGCAACGGATCGAGGCCGAGCAGGGGGTCTTCGATGTCATTCTGTGTCTGGATGTTCTTGAGCATCTGACTGATCCCTGGTCTGTGATCGAGGCCTGCCACGCCATGCTCAAGCCCGGCGGTGTGATCGTGGCGAGCATTCCAAATGCCAGAAACCACAGGCTGGTAATCCCTTTGGTGTTCAAGGGGCGCTTTGAGTATACGGAAAAGGGCATTCTGGACCGCACACATTTGCGATGGTTCGTGCGGGATACGGCGATACAGCTGATGACTGGAACCGGGCTTGAGCTGGAACATATAGAGGGTCAGTTCTACGGGCGGCGCAAGCGGTTGGTGAACTGGTTGACCATGGGCTTACTGAAGAATTTTATCTACCTGCAATACTTCATCCGGGTGCGTCGTAACCCGTCAGAGAGATTGCCGAACAGCAGCAGGCCTCAGGAACAGCCCTGATCGACGAAATCCCCATAAGACAAGGGATAGCGCAGGGCATCCATCATCCAGAAAACCGCCTCGTCGTCATACCCGTTGATGACTTCCCAGACGACATTGCCATCAGGCGTGACTTCAAACGCGCGGCCGCGATCGGTTTCGGCCAACAGGATATTGCCGTTCTCAAGGATCTGATGCTTGCCGCGGTACAGAGAGTAGAACGCCTCTTCCCCCGATCCGTCAAACACCGTGGTTACATCACGTGAGACAGGATCGATCCGCAATATCCGGCTGCCGCCCCGGTTGCCACGAAACCCGTATGCCGCATCGGGTTTCCCGCCCGAGCGGTTGTCAAACAGCGTGATGGTTCCGTCCGATTGGAAATCGGGGTCATGCTGGCCGATCATCGGCCCGGTGATATACCATTTCAGCTGATGGCTTTCCCCATCCAGAACCCAAATCTGGTTGAATTTCCGAAAACTCAACAGCAGATCACCGGCATCAAAATCTGGGAAAGCATCCGCCATCTCTGAACTCAGGATATCGACGTCGTTCAAATGGGCCACGTCATCCGGCGTTTGCCGAATGGCCATCATGCCTTCGAGTCCGTTATCGGTCAGCACCTGAACGAGATCGACAAAATCCGTTTGCTGGCCGGTTTCCAGATCGAACCGGGCAATGGCGTCGAAATGATAGCCATCGCCATAAGGCACCAGCGTATCGGCCGTGTATTTGTCTACATATATCGGCACCCAGAACCCGCCCGAGCCATCCAGCGTCAGCGCATGATGCGCGCGGCTGTCGTTTTTCCAGATCACCTCGCCGCAGGGCGAAATCCGGTAGGTGCCTTGCCCGTCCAGATTGGCCAGCAGGTCCCCGTTGGGCAAAAGCTGCGCGCCATGGATCAGAGCATGAAACCTGTGCGCCGCGTTCCCCTGCGCCAATTCAAAGAAATCGACTGGCCATTCGTGCAGGACGGCCCCGTCCATCCCATAAAGCCGCGCGGTCAACCTGCCATCAAAAACGCTGACCAGCATCGTGACACCGGGCTGCATATTATTAGCGTCAATCCGCGCCACGTGGTCCTGGGGGAAGGTCATCGCCTCCATATGCTGAACCGGGCGGATGCCCAGCATGGCCAACCCTTCTTTGCGCACGGTCTTGAGCGTTTTTATCCCGACTTCTAACTGTGGTTGCGGTGGAAGCCGGAAGTGGCCGAACGTAACGCCCAATATGAATGCCAATATCAGCCCGCAGACTGCGAAGGCTAAAAACGATAAATCCATTTTTCGCATGAAATCCGAAAATTTCATTAAACTATAGCTTTCCCAGAACGCGTCATCGCTGATCAGCGTGACCAAAGACGTCATCCATTGCAACTCTAATATCGAAAGCGTATCTGGCCTTGAACTCAGTCGCCGACCAAATGAACGAGCAATGTTAAAAGATGCGCGGAAATCCACCTTGATAGAAAGCCTGGCCCTTCGTTTCGCGGCGTTTCCAAATTCAGTACAATTTCCCCAAACAAGCAGATTCTTAAACGGTCACAGAATGATCCGGCTTCTTTACATCCGCTCTGTGACACGCTCATCATCAGTTGCTAAGACGCTCCGGCGCCAATTCGGGTTTTGACCATATGCAGATTGAAGAAACCGCCCTGCCGGGCATCCTGATCCTGACGCCACAGCGGTTTGGCGATGAGCGAGGCTTTTTTTCGGAAAGCTGGAACCGCAAGACCATGCAGACGCATGGGATCGATCTGGATTTTGTGCAGGACAATCATTCGGTTTCAACCAGCGTCGGCACATTGCGGGGTCTGCATTATCAGTCGCCGCCGCATGCTCAGGACAAGCTGGTGCGCTGCGGGCAGGGTGCGTTCTTTGACGTAGTGGTCGATATCCGCAAGGGCTCGCCCACCTTTGGCCAATGGCTGGGCGTTGAACTGAGTGCGCAGAACGGAAAACAGCTTTTGGTGCCAAAGGGCTTTCTGCATGGCTTTGTCACGCGAGAAGCGGATACCGAGATTTGTTACAAATGCACCGATTATTACGCGCCGGACTGTGACGGCGCAGTCCGCTGGGACAGTTGCGGTGTGGATTGGGGGCTGACGAGCGACCCGGTGCTGTCGGACAAGGACAAGGTAGCACCGGCATTGGCCGAATTTAACAGCCCGTTTGAATGGGAGAGCATTTCGTGAAAATTCTGGTAACGGGTGGCGCGGGTTTCATTGGCTCGGCTGTTGTTCGGCGGGCGATCCGGGACGGGCACCAGGTGGTCAATCTGGATGCGCTGACATATGCAGCGTGCCTCGAAAATGTGGCCGAGGTGGCGAATGATCCCAATTACAATTTCTTGAAAGCCGATATCCGCGATCGCCCTGCGCTGGATCAGGCGTTGGCTGACCATGCGCCTGACGTCATCATGCACTTGGCCGCCGAAAGCCATGTGGACCGGTCCATCGACGGGCCCGGCGCTTTTGTCGAAACCAACGTGACCGGAACTTATAACCTGCTTGAGGCTGCCCGAGTGTATTGGGACAGACAAGGACGACCAGACAGCTTCCGGTTCCACCACATTTCGACGGATGAGGTCTATGGCTCACTTGGGCCAATCGGGCAGTTTACGGAAGAAACGCCCTATGATCCGCGCTCACCCTATTCCGCCAGCAAAGCCGCCAGTGACCATCTGGTGCGCGCCTGGGGCGAGACCTATGGGTTGCCGGTGGTGCTGACGAATTGTTCAAACAATTACGGTCCCTACCATTTTCCGGAAAAGCTGATCCCGGTCATTATCCTGAACGCGCTCGCGGGCAAGCCGCTGCCGATTTACGGCGATGGCTCGAACGTGCGGGACTGGTTGTTCGTAGAAGATCACGCCGAAGCGCTGCTGCTGGTGGCTCAGAAGGGTGAGCTCGGCCGTAGCTACAACATTGGTGGTGAGAATGAATGTTCGAACCTGCAACTGGTGCAGATGCTTTGCGGGATTCTGGACCGCCTGCGCCCGGGTGCAGAGCCGTATGCGGACCTGATCACTTTTGTCACGGACCGGCCCGGCCATGATGCGCGCTATGCCATTGACCCCACCCGTATCCGGGATGAGCTGGGCTGGCGACCCTCGGTCAGCGTCGAAGAAGGGTTGGAGCGCACCGTCCGCTGGTATCTGGACAATGAAAGCTGGTGGCAGGCGCTGCAAAACCGCGAGGGCGTCGGCGAACGGCTGGGAACAAAGGCATGACCATTCTCGTCTTTGGCCGGACCGGACAAGTAGCGCAAGAGCTTGCGGTGCACGCGGGTGTCACGTGCCTTGACCGGTTTCAGGCGGATCTGGCGCAGCCTCAATCCTGTGCTGCCGCCATTCGCGCGGCTTCCCCAACAGCGGTGATCAACGCCGCTGCCTATACAGCCGTTGATCAGGCCGAGGACGAAGAAACGTTGGCCAACGTGATCAACGCGGACGCCCCCGCCGCAATGGCGCGGGAATGTGCGGCATTGGGCATCCCGTTCGTCTCAATTTCAACGGATTACGTGTTTGACGGGTCGGGCGAAGCCCCATGGAAACCCGACGATGCGACCGGTCCGCTGGGGGCGTATGGCCGCTCCAAACTGGCGGGTGAGCAAGGGATTGCCAGTGCCGGAGGAGCTTACGGCATCTTGCGGACGTCCTGGGTGGTGTCAGCCCATGGCAATAACTTTGTCAAAACAATGCTGCGGCTGGGTGTTGAGCGGGACCGGCTGTCCATCGTGGCCGATCAGATCGGCGGCCCGACACCGGCGCGGGACATCGCGGCGGCGTGCCTGACCATGGCGCGGCAATTGGCCGAAGATGCGGGCAAGGCTGGTGTCTATCACTTTGGCGGTGCTCCGAATGTCAGCTGGGCCGGGTTCGCGCGCGCGATTTTTACAGAGGCCGGGATCGAATGTCAGGTGCAGGATATCCCCTCTGCGGACTATCCCACCCCCGCTCAGCGACCGCTGAATTCGCGGCTGGATTGCAGCACGTTGGAGACAACCTTCGGCATCACGCGTCCAGACTGGCAACAGGGGTTGAGCGATATTGTCAGCGACCTGAAAACCACGCACTGACTACGGTGTTCAAGGGGACGTCTCGTCAAAGCCCAGGCTGCTTTCGACGATATAAAGTGGCCGCTTTCGGGCTTCTTCATATAGCCGTCCCAGATATTCTCCGATCACGCCAAGCACGACCAGCTGAAGCCCGCCGATCAGCAACACTGCGACCATCAACGAGGCATAGCCAGGGACATCCACCCCGTGAATCAGCGTGCGCATGATCAGGTAAATGCCATAAACAATCGCGCCAAGAGCAGTCAGTATGCCGACATAACCCGCGACCCGCAAAGGAACGGTGCTGAAACCGGTGATGCCGTCGATAGCGAAATTCCACAGCCGCCAGTAGTTGAACTTGGATTTCCCGGCGGCGCGCACGGGTCGGTCATAGGGGACCTCGGCATGGCGGAAACCGACCCAGGCGAATAACCCTTTCATAAAACGGTTCTGTTCACGTAACTGTACAACCGCACGGACCACACGTTGGTCCATTAAGCGAAAGTCGCCGCTGTTGGCGGGTATCGGCACCCCGGACATCGTGTTGATGACCCGATAGAATCTTGCCGCCGTCCAGCGCTTCATTTTGGTGTCCGAGTCCCGTTGACGTCGTACTGCGTAGACAACATCAAACCCTTCACGCCATTTTTCCAAAAATGCGCCAATCAGCTCTGGCGGGTCCTGCAAATCGGCGTCGATTGGCACCACTGCCTGCCCCGAAGCAAGGTCGAGGCCAGCCGTCATGGCGATTTCCTTGCCAAAATTGCGCGAAAAATTCACGACTTTCACCCGCTCGTTGTCGTCGTGCGCCTTAGCAAGCATTTGGGCAGTTCCATCGGTGCTGCCATCGTTGACGCAGATAATCTCATAGCTTTCGCCAAGGGAGTCGAGCACCGAACAAAGCCGTTCGAACAGAACGGGCAGAACATCTTCTTCGTTGAACATGGGGATAACGATACTGAGCGTCGGTCCGCCTGTGGCAGAGGTCGTGACCCGATGCGGAGATGTGAGCGTGCTCATGGTCTGTGGCGTCATTGCGATTGTCTGTTTTGTCGATCATGTCTAAGTGACCACGCTTTGCAGCCCGGTTCAAAGAGTTCCTTGAACATACGCAATAAAAACGGTGCAGCGTCTGAACAAAGCCACGTCCGCGCGAGTTGTCTCACACGGCATTACAACACAGGTGGAAATCCTCAGAACGCATACGCGGTCAGTTTGTTATGAGATTACCGGATGGCGCTGTTTGTAAATCCGCTTTTTCAGCGCTTTAAAGGTGAAGATTGCCAGCCCTGAGCAGAGTATGAAAAGCCAGCCAAACAAAACGTAGAACCCAAAGGCCGTCAGCAGGGAATACCCGGAAAACAAGGCCACTCCGGCGGCGATGAAGCCTACTAGAATGGTCACTCCTAAAATTCCCGGCATTGAAGCACACTCTCCGACATTGGCCTCGATCACTGCTGCCCCTGTTATCAGGGCTGGCAGTATCGCTGAGCAAGGTTCCTTTGAATATTCCGTGACACAATCACGGCAAAATTATGGAAGCCCTTAGGTTAAAATATGGTTACTGAAAATCGGTTGGAACAGGTTTTTCGGATTTTGAGCGACTTGCTGCTTATATGTTGCGAATTGAATGCAGGCCGGGCTGTCCGCGGCCCAGCAGGAATGGTTCAATCCGACGCAGTGCCGTCTATGCGCTCCAGAACAACAAAGCGGTCGTTGTCAAAGATAGGCGCATAGTAATCCATCACGTAATTCCCAACCAGCCGTCGCCAGCGCAGGCGCATCTGTGCCGCCTCAAGCGGGACGGCAGGCACGTGGACTGATGCCAATATTGCACGCAATTGGCCATATTTACCGGAACTGACCCAATGGTTGCCAGAGGGCGGCGGGGCATCCTTTGGCGTCGTTGACAACCAGTCGAAACTTTCGCGATCGACAATCACAAGAGCATCCGGATGATCCTGAAGCGTGGCAAGCAAAGAATGTCCCCGCGCGTCGCCATAAATGTAATTGTCCGTCAGGAACCCAACCTTTGATACGCCCAACCGGGCGGGCAGGGACCACAGCCTGTCATAGGCGAAAACCGGCTTGTCGCGTTGTGGCGGCTCGGCCAGAAAGCGGGACAGCGCAACCGTGTTTTCATCAGGGTCGCTGTTTTCGCGCAGAAGGTTGGGCAGGACAGAGTCGACGACCGTATCGGGTTGCGTCAATTGCCCTGAGATCATTGCCTGATAATTGGACAGAAGGCCGGTGCGGAAGACATATCGGGCGATTGTGAACTGACCAAAGGTATAGGTCAGCGCCAGGATCACGGTCAGGACAATTCCGCAACTCCGCACTGTAATGGGGACGGGGGCATAGGCGGCCCGAAACGGCAGCACCATGCAGAACGCGATGGGCAGAACGGCAGGGACCAGATGCCATTGATCTGCACGGCTGAGCCCGCTTTTCAGCAATATGGCAGCATAGGCCAAAGCGCCAATGATCAACAGATCGGACGGTCCCGGCACTGCCGTCCATCTCCGGCCCAAAGCCGAGCCGGTTAGCCAGACAGCGATCAGGACCAAAGCAAACACGGCTAGGCCCGACGCGGTCCAATAAAAGCGGAATGCGGCCTCGCCCGAGTCAAACTGGCCGGTCAGATAACGTACGACGGAAAAATAGTCTCCGATGGCGGGGCCAAGCAGCAGCCACAGGCATCCGAGCCAAACGACAAAAGATGTACCAGCCGTCAACATAAGCGCGCGGATGGCGCGCCTGTCCCGGAGTTTGATAAAGAGGGACGCGTAGATGGCAAAGATGCCAATGGCGGTCGCAGCTCCGAAATCCTGAGAATAGCTGAGCAACAGCCCCAGACCTACGCCATGCAGAACGTTCAACCCAGTATGAAACGGGCGGTGGGCCACGCTGATTAGGATCAGAACTCCGGCCAGCTTGCGCAACCCGTTCTGGTTTGGGCCGAGCATAGTGTTGAAATACAGACTGGAGAGCAGAAGAAACGCGCCCAGACGCCCCCAAAACGAGGCGATATGGACCTGAATGGCGATCAGTAGCGCCAGCATAACCAGCAGTTCCAGCATCAGCACATAGCTGTAGAACGGGGTCAGTGAAAATGAGGTCAGCTTGGTCCACCAATAGGCCGGATAGAGCATAAGCGGCCCGTACAGGAACTCGAAATCCTGATAGGGAACATCGCCGTTCAGCATCCGATGGATGGTTGTCAGGTGGATGGATTCCTCAAAATACGGCCCGCTGGGCGCAAGGGCGGGCGGGAAATAGACAAATGCGATCGCAACGCAGACCAGAAACGGCAGCAGCAGGGTCGAGGCCCATCCGGGTTTTGCCCGAGACGGTTCGGCGGCAAGCGGCAGAGGATCCGCTCCGCGCGACAGGCCCCAGACGCCAGCCACAGTAACGGCGATCCAAAGAATGGTAATCAGATGCGCAGCCCGGTTGTTATAACCTTCAGCCTGCGCCGTGCTGATGACTCCGGGCGCATGGCCAAACATCTGCGGAAGCCATTCGATCAGCGGCAGGACCACAAGAAACGAGATCAGCGCGAAACCAATACTGCGCCAGTTGGGGTAGGTATGTGTGTGCATCTATACCCTCGTCCTGATCGGGAGACACGTACCGATAATGCTTTGGAACAATCCTGATATCTTGACCCCATCCATACGGGCTTGCCAAGAAATTTGCGGCTTCCCAATACGTTCCCGGGTATTTCCGCGGATCACATTGCTTTCATTCGCAAACAATCGACGAAAATTCACGAGACTTTTGACGGCAGAAAATAGGATTTGGCTTTCAGGCTGGGCTTTTCAATCACATGCCATGAGAACGCCGCAAACAAGGACACTACGGCCAGCGTCACCACCAAATGGAACAGGTATTGCTGATCGAACCACCCGGTCAGCATCAGCGCCTGCTGGATCGGAAAGGCATAGAGGTAAATGCCATAGGAGTAATCGCCGGTTTTCAGCACGCCCCACAGGGTCGGGTTTTGCAGGCCCAGCCAAACGGTCAGATAAGTGGCAAACATCGGCGCATAGAAATAAAGACTGGAGGAGCCGAGGCACAGGAACGAGATGACAGCGCAAATTGCGGCCAGTGGGGCGTTCAGCGGAACTTTGTCGCGCCACGCATAGAGGCTGGCACCGGCGAAGAAGCTGACAACCAAAATACGCGCCAGCTGAATCCGGTCGTCCACCGCCTGTTGCAGGTTGGGTTCCAGACCTTCGGGAGTGGCGATCAGCATATTTTTCAAAACGATGACCACACCCTTGGCGCTGGAGGCCCCCAAAGCCACGCTCATGATAGTGAGGCCGATAAAGACCAGCAGCACGAACCAGCGATTGCGGAATACGCCCAGCACAAAGAACAGCGCCAGATAGAAATAGCATTCCAGTTCGTATGGAACTGTCCAGAGTGAGCCGTTCACGACCCTTGGATACGGGATGCCGTGGAAAACGCCAGGCAGCTCATAATGGACGAGGCCGAGAATGTTCAGGAAATAGGAATAGAACCCACCTGCCGTGAAATACTCGCCCAAGGTCAGTGATGTTACGATGGGGCCAAGGATCACGGCGGCAAGCGCCACCTCGACCGTAAGGGCTGGAAACAGGCGCAGACCGCGAAAGATCAGATAAACCTTCAGACTGTCCGATCGGTACAGGCTGGCCGTTACCAGAAATCCGCTGAGTGCAAAGAACATCGGCAGGATCATACGCACTGCCGGGGCAAGTGCTACATCGCGAAAGAAAGCGTCCAGCGCTTCGCGTCCGTAGGTCACGCCAAACGAGTGCCAGGCCAGAACGCCAATCGCAAGCGTGATGCGTAAATAGTCGAAGCCGGTTGTGCGCCCGTTATACAGATCAAACTGATCCGCCAGAGTGCGCGGACCGGGCGAAGCGGCCATGGTGGGTTTTTCTTCTGTAAAGCGCGTCACAATCGTTACAACACCTGAACTGGTAAACCGTGCAAAGTTAAATTCATCGAACCGATTGCCCGATTATACCTTATTGAGGGGTTATCAGGCAATGTCGCCTGCGGCAGTCCGGGCGCCACCTGTTGCGCAAGCAAGCCGTTTTCAGGGCCGGTTTTTGGCGTCATCCTTCGGATGATAAAGCCCGATGACGGCGCCAAACAGCTCGGCCAGCAAGTCCAGCTTGCCACTCAGCCCAGTGATTTTTGTCGGCACTTTGCCGCTGTCCGGATAAGTGCGAGTAACTCCAACTTCGGTGACTTTATAGCCAAGTTGCGAGGCACGGACAGACAGGTAGAACAGCAGGTTATACTTGATGAAAATATCTCGGAACGGGCGGGTGCTGGGATCGTCCAGAAAGGCGCGGGAATAGCCCCGGAACCCGTTGGTGGTGTCGGTGAACCAGTGACGCGCGGCAAAGCTGATCAGGGGGGCGTGGATCAGCCGGCCAGCGATCCAGCGGGACAGCGGTGTGTTGATGGCCCGCCCCCCGTGGGCATAGCGCGAGCCCTGAACATAGCCATACCCTTCCTCAAGCTTGTCGAGGATGCTCAGAATACCATCCACGCCATCCTTGCCATTTCCATCCATCGTAAGGATCGCGTCATAGCCCTGATCCAGTGCCCAGGCATACGCCATCCGCAATTGCGCGCTTAGCTTGCCGGGACCGGTCTTTGTAAGGCAGGCCCGCACCCGCCGGGGTTCAAGCCGAGCGGAATCCGTCGACCCGTCAGCCGAGCCACCATCTGCAATCACCACATCCACTGGCGGATCGAGCGCCGCTATGGCGTCCAGCTGGCCCAGCAACCGTTCGCCTTCGTTGATGACAGGAATGATCAGCACAGCCGATGATCCACGGGGCTTAAACACCTGACTTTCATAAGTGGGCACCTGCCGGGCGGGTACAGGTTCAGTCATTCGGCGCGCTCCGATTGCGGCCCGAAACAGGCAGTAAGGGACTCTGACAGCGCCTCAAGCCCGCCGCGCATTTCAACCGAAACCCAGCCGTTCCAGCCCGCTGCATCCAACGCCGCACAGATACGCCGGACCATTGCCGCCTGCGTTGACAGCGGGGCCAGATCAGGGGCGCTGAGGTGCACGTGGTGCGATGCGTCCAAAGCGGGGGCAAGCCAGTCATCGACTGTCTCGATCTCACCGGTCAGGATAGCGGCGCCAAGGTCAAGGTTCATTTGGACTGCAGGATGATCGACGGCTCTGACCACCGCCAGGGTCTCGGCAATAGTGGTCATAAAATTTGTACCATATTGCACCGGGTTTGTTTCCAGAGCGACAACAACCTCTCGGGATGCGGCCATATCCCCCAACCTTTGGAAACTGTCGTGCCAGATAGTCTGGGCTTGGATCGGGCTCATTTCGTCTGGGATCAATCGGTTCGCAGGCGAGCCGAAGACAAGGTTCCGGCAGTTCAGGCGCGCGGCAAGCCCAATTGCAGCCTGCATCGTGTCCTGCAAAGTCTGCTGCGCTTTCGGCGGCCCGAAAAGATGGGCGTCTGGGACACCGAACAGCAACGACTGCATCGACGAAGGGCGCAGCCCATAGGCTGAGAGTTCGGCAATGACCTCGTTGCAGTCCTGCGCCGTTGCCCCAAGTGGTGCGTCATGCCCGGGAAACAGCAGGCCCGGTGCGAATTCCAGCCCGCTCACCCCGTGATCGCGCAGCAGATCATAGGCCGCGCCCCTTTGTTCGGACGGCCAGGCGATATTCGAGACCGACAGCTTCATTGACCCAACCCCGTGAACGTCCGGATGCCTGACAGGATGGCGTCACGCCCCAGCAGATATCCGTTCTCATGCCCCCAGAGATCGGAATGTCGGCTGCGCATATCCTGCGTGACCTTTGGCGCGTCACGATACGGAAAATCCTTTCCCGTGAGGTCCTTGTAAAGCCCCCCCGCGCTGAGGGGTCGGGTGGCAAGGTTCAACACAGCCACGTCATTCTCGCGCGCGATGGTGATGTCATGCCACAATCTGGACAGGTCGTAGAACTGAAACATGCTGTCTGCGTGGGTGAAGGCCAAAGCGGTCACTCCGGCCTGTTCGCAGATGTCACGCAACGGGGTGCCCACGATTGCATCCCGGTTGCAGCGCCACATATTCGCCGTTTCATCCCAACTAAAGCCACGTTCAATCACCCGCTGGTCGGCCTCGCTGGCGGTAGAGTGCAGACGCTCATAGATCTCGGCTTTCAGAAAGGACGGCACCGGGTTCATACAGTCGAACAGAAAATTCTTTTTCAGGCCATGCCCAAACAATGCCGGCAAGCGCAGAATAAGCCGGCTGGGGAAGTGATCCGCAATCAGGGTTTCAAACTCGCGACGATGACGGCCATAGGCGAGGTCTGTTTCAAAATCGTCACTGTCTTCCGTCACCGGCTGAGACGGATCGCGATAGACGGCGATGGTCGAGATCAGAACCACATGGGCCGCGCGAACCTGACGCAGCTTGTCAAACAAGCCCAGAATATTGGCCCGATCTGCATCGGGGTTCTGGTTGGCCAGCCACATTGTGGCCGGAACTGCCGACACCACCAGAGTGTCACACTCATGCCCGACCACCTGATCAATATTCGATGAATTGAATAGCCCGGTAAACCCGTGCTGACCGGTCAGATTGCCGCCAACAAACCCAGAATATCCAACAAGACTATCCATCACCTTTTCCTCTGACACTCGTTGACATGCACACCCGGTTCACAAATCCTCTGGGTGTGATCCTTGCATATTCCGCCGGAAAACAATGCGGGAATTTATGACAAAATTCACGATCAGTGACACTCCGGCCCCCGCCAGCAAGGTCAGAGCGTCCCTTAATGCACTGGGCGTCGGTGCCTCGCCAGCATAGGCTTCGATGAACAGGATGGTTGTGATGCGCGCGCCTCCGGCAATTGCGGCACTCAGCAGAACACCACCCAGACGGCGAAGGGAAACGGCGCTGCCATCGGCCCGAAACAGCCAGAATTCAAAGATCAGATAATTGCAGATCCCGACGGCCACAAAACTGACTGTTGCCGACAGCCACAAGGGCAGGCCAACCACCCGATGCAGGAACAGCGCAACCGCGATATCGACCACTAGGCCCAGCCCGCTGATGGCAGTAAAGCGAAGAAAGCGCATCAGGACTCCGTCACCAGATGTGACGACAGCGCAGTCCAGTCCGGGCGTCTGGCCTTGAGAAACGCGAACAGGTCGAAAATGTTATCGATCTTCCCGCCGAGGATCGAGAACAACCCCGGCAGTTGCGCGTGTTCATCCATCAGGATGGGCCGTCCATCATCGAATTCATTGCGCAATAGCACGGTTTTGACGTCAAACAAGGATCGCACCCACTCCGTATCAGCCATGCAAGGCATATAGCGGGTCGCATCATTGACCATATGCCGCCAGCGGCTGTGCAGGTGCTGCTGTTTCAACCGGTCAAATTGCTCATAGGCAGAGGGACCGGTGGCTGTATCGATCCAGGATGCCTGCGGCGTATAGCGGACATGTGACAACGAAAACGCCCCTTCGGCGGGAAAGGGCATGATCGAAAAGAAAGGCCCGTCCATGACCGTCACGCCAAGCTGATTCAGCTCTGTCGGTTGTTTCACAAGCGCAATCTCGACCAGTTCATGTTTGAGCGGGTAAAGATCCAGACCGCTGTTGCGCAGCAGTGTATTGAGCTGCGCATATCCCACGTTGAACACCGTTTTCGCCGCAATCGTCGCGCCGTTGGACAGCTCGACCTCAAGACGCCCGCTCGTGGTTTTGCGAACCCGGTGCGCGTCGGTGTCGAACCACACTGGGACCTCATGCTCGGACATTCGGCGGTGAAAGTGCTGGCGTAGCCGGGTCCAGTCGAACGCGTATTCCTTACACGTGAACACCGCCTCGATCTGGGCCGGGTCGAACAGGGCGCTTTGCGATGGGCTGGCGCGCTGAATAGGGGCGCCCATCAGATTAAACATCGCCTCGAACCGGTTGGCCTGCACATGAGACCTGCGTCTTGAGATGGCGTAAAGCATCTCGAAATCGTCCTGAACGCAGTTTCGGAATGCCTGTGTGAAGACCGGAAAATTCTTGAGCGAGCGCTGCGCCGTGACAAAATTTCGGGGATAATGCAGCCCGGAATGCACTCGCGCCTGATTGACCGCAGAGGCCCGGGTCATCAGTTCGGCACCACGCTCAACCACCAGAACCCGATCCGTAATGCTGCGAAACAGCAGGCTGAGCGCGCAGCCAAAGAACCCGCCTCCAATTATGACGACGTCGAATTCACCAGAGCCAGTGGGATCAGTGGTATTCATTTCGGCGGATCAGCCAATCAATCCGGGGACATGGTCTCGACATTGACCCGTTGAAAATTTGTAAAGAAATCGGCGTTGTTCATTTCCCGGATGATCTCGTCCCCCGTATTGTTCTGCAATCGGCTGAGAATTTGATACAGCGCCGTGGCAATCGCGCCGAACAGCAGCCCGGTCAGCGCGGTTGAACCGCTGATGGCAAGGCTGGTTGTGAACCAGCCCGGTTCCAGCGCAACGCCCAAAACAAACAGGCAGATTGCGTAAATGAAAAACAAGACCGAGCAGAACGACACAAAAAAGCTCAACATTGCAAGAAAGCGCAGAATGCTGGGCGGCGAATTGGCCAGAATCTCGACCGCCATCCCAAATCGGCCGAGCAATGAACGCCCGTTGCGCACATCTTTGTCCGGATCAACATCCAGCGTCGTGATGTCTTCGGAATGTCCACCGCTGCGGGGCATAAAGCGCAGGGCGATTTCTCGGTCAGCGCGTGAGGCGATCCACCCGATATGAGACCGGTGGAATGCTGCCGTCCGCAGGATTTGCGGGTCAACCTCGTAGCCTGAGATCAGGCTGAGCAGACGCGCCGACGCGCGCGCCGGCAGCGCAACGCGGCGGGGGCTTCGCAACCGGACCGACGCGCCAGAGCCGGTCATAATGTCGAAGATTTTCTGAAGGTCAATGAGATTGCGCTCAGTTGGAGATACAATGATCGCAAAGTCGCCAATTGTTTCCGTTGCCGCAACAACAGCAGCGCGGTATTCCCCGGTTCCTTCTCGCAGGATCAGGCTGCGCAAGTTGCGAAGCCTGAATAAGCGGTCGAAAACTTCACGGTTGCGGTCGTAATCCGTTGTGGACACAAGCAGAAGAATCTCAAAGAACTCAGCCGTATTTTCCAGAAATTCCAGCGCTTCGCGGGTTGTCCGCTCGGTCTCGGCAATATCGCCCTTGGCCAGTATGGCAATGCTGATCAGATACTCTCCGCGCAATTGCAGAGGCGGCGATTTAGTTTGAGATGTGGCAGACGATGGAACCTGCAATTCACGCTCCTGGACCAGCAAAGGGTTGCTTCTGAAAGTGTCCTGATGCGGGGAATACCTGTCAACATTTATCGAGAAAGGATCAAAAACTGACAGTTCGCGACAGAGTCACATCTTGACCAGCCGTCCGTCCGTGACCTTGATCCCCTGCTTTTCAAACACATTCCGAGTGTCGATGACCAGCGCGGCCTCACGCGCAACCAGCGCGTAATCAGGGGCGCTGTGATCGGTGATGACGGCCACGGCGGCATAGCGTTTCACAGTGTCTGACGTCAGCGGAACCGACTCGCGACCTGCCAGATGCGGGTATTCGCCGCCTTCGGGCAGGCGGGGAAAATACGGGTCGTGGTAATCGACTTCGGCCCCCAGCTTTTCCAGCTCGTCCAACAGGACCAGAGCGGGACTGCGGCGGGTGTCCTCCACATCGCGCTTATAGGCGATGCCCATCAGCAGGATGCATTGACCCGTCAGCGGCTGCCCGGTTTCCACCAGCGCTGAACCATTGCGCGCCGCCAGTTCTGCCGCCATCCGTGCCGCCAGCATGGACGGAACCGCATCGTTGCTGGACCGCGCCAGATTGATGATCGGCGTGTCTGATCCCGCGTCCGCCGCACGCCATGCCAGATAAGCGGGCGAGACCGGAATGCAGGCCCCACCGATACCGGGACCGGGATAGAAGGGCATGAAGCCAAAGGGCTTGGTCGCCGCCGCCTCGATCACTTCCCAGACATCGACATCCATTGCGCCGAGAGCGGTTTTCAACTCGTTGACCAGCGCAATATTGACAGTGCGAAAGCTGTTTTCGACTAGTTTGACCGCTTCGGCAGTTGCGGCCGAGCTGACTGGTACCGCACTGGTGACGATGGCGCGATAGAAATCCTCGACCAATTGCAGCGACAGCGGATCGTCGGCGCCTACCACTTTCGGGATGCTATGCGTGTCGAATTTGTCATTGCCGGGATCTTCGCGTTCCGGCGAGAAGGCCAGGAAGAAATCGCTGCCCGCGCGCAGACCGCCGGCCTCTAGGATCGGTTGCACAAGCGTTGTTGTGGCTCCGGGCCAGACGCTGCTTTCCAGCACCACCATCTGACCGGGGCGCAGATGCCGCGCGATGGTTTGTGCGGCAGCGGCGACAAAGCGCATATCCGGGTCCTGCGCATCGTTCAGCGGGGTCGGCACGCAGATCAGGATGATATCGGCCCCTTCCAGCGCCGCGACATCCTGTGTTGCGCGGAACTTGCCGCTGTCCACCGCCTTTGCAATCCGGTCCTGCGCCAGGTACGAGATCACCTGATCGCCTTGGTTGATCCGCGCCACCCGGTCGGGGTTAAGGTCAACTCCGGTCGTGTCGAACCCTTCATCATAGGCGGTCAGCGCCAGCGGCAGGCCGACATAGCCCAACCCTACGACAGCAATCCGTGCCTCGCGGGCAGCGATGCGTTGCTTGAGGGATTGATGGTGCGAGGTCTCGAAATTCATAACTTACCCAGATTACACAAAGTCACACTGAAAATAACGGACGGTTCGCCCATAATACCAGACGCGCCCCGGACAACAGAATGCCGGGGATGGCGCGCAAAGCCAACAGATTTGTTGGGAATCGCTTCGGCAGCACGGGTCTGTCTGGTGATTTGAGACAATCTGCCCATTTTCAATGCTCTGTTACTGTTTTCCTCGAAAGAGGGCCCGGTTATTGGCGGGGTGGCGCAGGTGTCTCCTTACCGGTCCTGACGATGCTGCGCAATTGCCGCAGAGTTTGTCGAAGGGCCAGATAGCCTCGTCCACGCCCCGCCAAGTGTGCCCGCCAGCGGGCGATGTCGGTGAAATAGAACATCTCAAGCCGGGGCAGGTCATGAAGGTCAGATCCGGCTTTGGCCACGCCCAGTCTGGTGCCGACCGACGTGGTATAATGCTGCGCGATGCAGCGGCGCACAGCGGGTGAAGAAGCACCGTAAGGAGGCGCAAAGTGGTGGATCGGTTGGCCAAGCCGGGCCGAGATGTCCTGGCCTGACTGCGCCACCTCTGTCTCCAGCCTGTCGGCGGGCAGGGTGGTCAGATCGGGGTGGCTGAGGCTATGAGCGCCGAAGCAGACGCCCTCGGTCGCCAGAGATTCGATCCGGTCCCAGTTCATCAAAGGCCGGGCAGGAGTATTGCAGCCCGCCCAGTTTTCGGACTGGCCCATCAGATCTGAGGGCAGGTAGACGATTGGCCGAAACCCATGGTCGCGCAGGATTGGCCAGGCGGTCGTGTCAAAGTCGGCAAATCCGTCATCAAAGGTGATGACGACCGCCCGATCCGCGGGTGGTTGGGCCATGGCATCCGGCGAGACAACCGGTACGCCGGATACGGCCAAGGCCTGCATTTGCGCGGCAAATACCTGCGGTGAGATCGAAGTTGGCCCCGGCGCATCCGAGATCGAATGATACATCAGAATATCAAGCTGCGGGGCTGCCACGGATCAGTCCTCGACTATATGGGTGGCGAAGATGTCGCGATATTCATTCCACTTGGCCCGGTCCACCTGTCCGTCCGGGCCGATGCAATCCGCGGCAGCATAGGCCATGGCAAAGGCGTGGTGCGTATTATCATGCGCAAACAACCCCTGCCTTCCAAAGACCAGCAGGCCGTCCAACCCAAGCAGCCACTGATCCACCGTGTCGAAACGGCTTTGGTAATCGACATCGTACACTGGATAAGCATGGCCCAACCTGCGGGTTTCGCAACGCCGCACCGGCACGGTGACAGGCAGACCCAGCTGCCCCAGCCATTCGGTGAAAGCGCGCCCCAGATCCTCGTCCGACATGTCCCACCATTTTTCGCCGGGATCACAGGGTAGCTCGGCACATAGGACAGTGACACCCTTAGGATCAGCACTGGCTGAATAGTTCTTGGGTTCTGACATCCGGCTAATGGGAATTGACGTTTCCGGGAAGTAATGCGCGTCGAATTCGGTGAACTGGTCGGTTTCCAGAACAAGATACAACAAAATCATGCCGCGGAACCGGATCGTGCGGGCCGCTTCGACGACATCCGCCGGCGGCTCGTCAATCAAGCGGGTTAGCCCGGTCAGCGGGATCGTCGACAGGATCAGATCGCCATCCAGCCGCGTTTCCCCATTCTCTGTTTGCAGGGTCAGCCCTGTGATCCGGTTGCCATCGCGTTCGATGCGGGTGATCTCGGTCTCAAACAGGAATTCGGCACCGTTTTGACGGGCGCTGTCCAGCATGGCATCCGAAATCTGGCCAAATCCCTGACGGGGATAATAAAATCGTCCGGCAGTCTCGCTGCGCAGACCAGGCATCAGACGCAGCATCTTCATCAGAATTTTCCCGACCGAACCGCTGCCAACGCGCCGCTCGGCCAGCGTGACCGCCAGTTTATCCGGGTCCAGTCCCCAGAGCTTGCGTACATAGGGGAAATAAAAGTTCTCGGAAATCGTCGGCCCCAACCCGTCATACAGTACTGACGAAAAAGTCTCAGGCCCCTGACTTTTCTTGCGGAACGGCTTCAGGGCCATGTCACCAATCAGCGACAGCGCAAAGGGTTTGGGCAGCCGCATCAACGCATCCGTCAGCTTGAGCGGAAAGTGAATCCATTTACCACCCAACCGGATGCGCCCGTGCCGGGGTCGCAAAAGCAGGTCGTCGCCCAACAGCTCTTTCACATCGGCGAGCACTTCGGGCTCGGCCGCCGGGTGGAACCGGTGCGAGCCGTAGTCGCAGATCACCCCCTCAACCGGGAATGACGCCGAGTTTCCGCCGGCCTGACCCGCCCATTCAATCACGGTGACACGCGCCTGACCATTGCGGGTCAGCGTATGCGCTGCCGCCAGACCCGCCGGTCCAGCGCCCAGAATGATAATGTGGGGCTTGTCCTGGCCCGCATCGCTTTGGGAAACATCCATCACTTATACTCTTTCTTTCCGGCAGGGGATGAGCCGAGTTTTAACCCCGAGAGGCTGAGTACCAACCCGCCAAGCCCCCCGGCAACAAACAGGACGGCCTGCCACATCAGGCCAGCCGCGACGATAACAGACGGGTCCGCCCCGAACGGGGACAGAAAGACGGCCAAAGTCGCCTCGCGCAGCCCAAGCCCGTTCAGCGAAACCGGTAGCACCGCGACAATCTTGGCCAACGGCCAGGCAAACAGCCAATGGCCAATATCAACTCCGGTTCCGGCGGCCACAGCGAGCCACCATGCGAGCGTAGCCAAAAGGCACTGAATCGCGGTCGAGGCGACAAAGGCGAGCGCAAGCAGGGCAGGCTTCTGGCTAAGATCGGAAAAAGCTGCGGCCAGTCGCTCGGCAAATCCACGCCCGGGCAGGGAAGGGGCCAATCGCCATGGCAGGGGCAGAAGATGTGGCAGCGCAATGACGCCTGCGACCAGAACGGCCAGGAACAACGCAACCTGAAAAACCATCCCGCTGTCGGCCCCGGCATGCCGAGACAGCACCAGACCAACGCCCGACACTGCCAACAGGGCCAGCATGTCGATCAGCCGGTCGGCGGCTGCAACGGCAACCACACGGGCGCCGTCTTTGACCGATGCTTGCGCCAGACCGGCACGTACCGCGTCGCCCCCAATTGCGCCAGGCAGGCACAGATTGGCTGCAAGCCCAGCAAAATGCGCGCGAATGGCTGCCAGCGGCGGCAGGGCCCGGTCCAGCAAAAGCCACCATTTCAGCGCCGCGGCTACATGCGCCAGAAGAAACAGGAGCAGCACCAGCAGGAACACTCTCAGCGGGATTGCCTCAAACGCCTGCCGGATGTGATCGAACGGAAGCAGCCAGAACAGGATGGCCAGCATGAGTAATGAGCCTGCGGCCCGTATGACCCAGCCGCGCCGGATCTTTGCACGAGTGGCAGGCGCGCTCATGTCAGGGCCTGAGATGCAGCCGCGAAATCATGTCTGCAATCAGCCCAAGCGACCAGATCATGATTGCGGCCAGAAACGAGAAGACGGCCGTTTCGCTCAGGTTCCATTGCGTCAGATCGTATAGCGTCTTGAAAAAGCCAAGGCCGAAAAAGACCAGACCCAAAGGAATGAACACGCGCAGCGGGTTGAACAACGTGCTGATGCGCAGGATCAGAATGATGAAATTCAGAAAGTCGATAGGCCGGATTTTCGACTTGCCAACGCGTTTGCCATATTCGATCGGCGTATAGATCATCCGCTTGCCATTCGATGTCATGCACAGCGTGATCGTGGTGGTGAACGAGAAATTCTGCGGCAGAAGAGGCAGAAAAGGGATCAGTTCAGACCTGCGAAACACCCGCATTCCTGAATTGAGATCGTTGATTTTACGCTCGGCCAGGAACGAGGCGAAGGCAAAGAGGAACTTCTTGGCCGGACGGCGCAGCAGCGGCACGTTTTTCATTGCCGACCCGCGATCCCCCACAACCATGTCCTGCTCCCGGCACAAGCTCAGCATTTCCGGCAGAAACCGTGCCGGATAGGTACCATCAGCATCAAGGATGGCGACATATTCGTACTGCGTCATTCTGATCCCGCGCTTGAGGCTGGCGCCATAGCCGGAATTGACGTCGTTATAGGTGACAATGGCCCCGCTTTCCTTGGCGCGGGCGCGGGTGGCATCCTGACTGGCGTCGTCAACCACGATGATTTCAAAGGGAATGCCAAGCGGCTCAAGATGCGCACGCACGTCGTCAACCGTGCTGAGTACAGCGTTTTCCTCATTATAGGCTGGGATCACCACGCTCAGCTCCATGCCCGCGGTCCCTGTCAGGTCTTCGGCGGCAGTGCTGTTTGAAGCGTTTGTATCAGTCACTTTGTTCATCGAGGTGAACCATCCCTTTTCTCAAACCAATTAAAATTAAACATAACCCGGGAATTTGGCAAAATTTGAACAATACCGAACACGGTCGTATTCTGGGTTTTCCCGGTGCGAAGTCCAGAATAAGTGCATCTGTTCGGTGAAATTTGCCCAAGGCGTGGCTGAAACGGCAACAAAGCCGTGATCACATTGGGTTTGGATCGCCTTGTCGCATCACACATGACCCAATGCTTTCCTGAAACTTGCCTCGGCCAGTTCTGCACCTTTGTCCCAGCTGAACCTGGCCGCCTGCGTCAGTGCCTTTTGCGACAGCGCATCACGCAGACCCGGTTCGCTCAGCAACCGGACGGCTTGATCCGACACAGCCTGACTGGACAGCGGATCAAAATAGAGCCCACCATCCCCGACCACTTCGGGCAGGCTGCCGCGGTCCGAGGACAGAACCGGCGTGCCGCAGGACATCGCCTCAAGCGCGGGCAGGCCGAACCCCTCCCACAGCGACGGAAAGACCAGCGCGTCAGATGTGTTCAGCAAGGCGGCCAGTTCCTCGTCGTCGATCTCACCCGTGAACACGATGCTTTCGGATCGGGCCGCATCGGCGGCGGCGCTGGCTTTCAGGTCTTCGATGTTGTCCCAGAAGCGGGCACCAGTCGTGCGTCCCACGATGGCCAGCCGCGCGTTAGGGACCCGCGCCAGAATGTCGGGCATGGCTTCGATCAGGCGCAGCACGTTTTTGTGCCGGTTGAATCCGCCCACATAAACCAGCAAAGGCGCATCCGTCGGAATCCCGTATCTTTGACGGGTCTGCACCAGAAGCTGTTTATCGTGGATGGGTCGAAAGACCGGTTCGGCGCCTTCGGTTATAATGTCGGTGCGACCGGCGGGTATGCGCAAGATGCGGTCCAGATCATCCGCCGATGCCTGTGAGATGGTCATGATCCGCGTGGCCTGTTTCTTCGCCAGCCAGCATTTTGCCTGCCACAGGCGGAAATTCAATTTCTTAGGGAATATCAGGTCCGGAAACCGTTCGGGGATGGTATCGTGGTAACACACGACCGAGGGCCGCCGGGTCAGCTGCGGGAAATAGGAATAGACGGCGGGGTAAAAGAACAGATCACAGTTCATCTGCCGTGCGGTTCGCGCCATGGTCATCAGATCGGCCCCGCCGCGCGCCGATGCGCCGGAAGAAGCCTCGGACATAGACTTGTCTGACCCCGCAACCCGGACGTCGACGCCGTCGGGAACAGGGCGCGTGGGGGCCTGATCGAACAGCAGCGTATAGCGAAAGCCCGAATGCCGCGCCGCCAGCGCCGGGATCAGGTTGCGGGTGAAACGCCCGAAGCCCCGTTCATTTTCCCAAGAGCTTGCGTCGACACCGATATGCAGCATGGTCTTGCCCTGATGGCGGCCCAAGAAATACGGAGGGCCTGCGATTACGTTTCAAATCATGGGGCGGCTTCAGCCAAATCGGCCCCGCAAATAGTCTGCTGTCGCCTCCAGACCTTTTTCAAGGGAATAGTCAGGCCGGTATCCCAGTCGATCCTGCGCCAAGGCGATGCTGCACCGGCCCCGGGCTGCAAAAAGGTCCAGCAGATGCCGGTCGGGATAGGCCACGCCATCACCCGACGCCACGCGCCGTTTGACGGCACGCACCAGAGCCTCAAACCGATTTCGCCCCAGCACCGTGCGGCCAAGCGCGCTGATCCGGGCCGCGGTCGACAAGGTCTCGGCGGCGGCGTCGTGGTCAGGTTCTGGCCCAAGGCGCTGCAACAGGGTTTCGTGTCGTTCAAATCGGATGTCGCCCTTGCCGACGATCTGGGAATAGCCTGACAGCAATTCAGACCAGCTTGCGGGTTCCGGGCCGGAGATGACGAATCGCTCCTGCCCCAGATCCTCCAGAGCCGCCGCCCTGAGAATGGCCTGAACCACGTCGTCGACATAGACGGCGTTACACAGGCCTTCGGGTTGGGGCAGGATCTGAGTTCCAGCCACAAGGTTTTCCGTCAACTGATCGGTCCACAAGGCACTGCCCGGCCCATAAATCAGGGTGGGTTGCAGGATTGCGGCTGGAATTGACCCGGCCATCAGCTGCGCCTCCATTTTGATCTTGGCTTGCCGATACGGGCTGCCGCCGGGGCGCTGCATCGGGCTAGTCTCGTCCAGATCCGCATTGGGCCAATCGTCATAGACAACGATTGAGCTGGTGTGGATGATCCTACCGATCCCGGCCTCCTGCGCGGCACCGAGCAGCGCGCCAAAGTCCGTCAGATTCCGCTCGGCGGTGGCCCGCACGTCATAGGCCAGATGGATCAGCATGTCGTGGCCGCGCAGAGCCTTAGTAAGTGCCCCCTGATCACCGAGGGGACCGGTGACAACTGTGACGCCTTTTGCCTCAAGGTCTTTCGCGCCATGACGGCTGCGCAGCAAGGCTGTGACCTGCCCGCCGTTGTTCAGAAGGGCCGGAACCAGACGCGCCCCCAGGAATCCTGTCGCGCCGGTGACAAACACCGCTTGCCCCTGCAAATTTTTTGATCCGGTTAAACTCACTGTTGCCAATCCTTCACCAATTAAAACCATTGCGTTGAAATCGTTGCGCGCCAGAAACCTAGCGCAGGGCGATTTCGCGTGCTACTCCGCTAACAGATGATCTGATGTTATAGATGTTCGGGGTGTATTTCCCCAAGGTTTTGAGTGAGGAATTTTATGAGGATCGGCGTGATTGGTGCGGCTGGCAAGATTGGTCAGATGCGCGTGCAGACCATTATCGACAATCCCGACACCACTCTGGCCGCCGTCATGGATACCAAAATGGATCGCGCCGAGGCTGTTGCCGGAGATGCGCCAGCCTTTACCGATACAGACAGGTTTTTTGACATTGATATGGACGCGGTTGTCATTTCGACCCCGGCCCATGTGCGCGAACCGCTGTGCATTGCCGCGTTTGACCGGGGATTGCATGTGTTGGCAGAAAAGCCGCTGGCCACCACGGTCGAAGCCAGCCGCAGGATCGTCGCCGCGGCGCAGACGGCAGGCAAGGCTTTGGGCGGCGGGTTCAACATGCGCTATTACCCGGCCTTTTCGTATGTGAAAGACGTCATCGGCTCGGGCCAGATCGGAGAGGTCGATCATCTGCGCATCTATGGTGGGCACGAAGGTCTGACGAAGTTCGTGTATGACTGGGAATACAAGTCCGACATCTCAGGCGGGGGCGCGCTGTGGGATGTTGGGATTCACATGACCGACATGGCCCGCCATATGATGGGCGAGATCACCAGCGTTTACGGCATCGCCACGGAAAAAGTCTGGAACGAACCGGGCTCCGAGGACAATGCGATGGCAATCTTCAAGAATCCCGAAGGTATTCCCGCGATCTATCAGGCCACGTGGTCGGATTGGAAAGGCTACAAAAGCCAGATCGAGGTTTATGGCACCAAGGGCATGGTACGCGGTGCCTATGCGCCGATGGAGACATTGCTGATCACAACGGATCGCCCGGGTGGCAAGCCCTCGCGTCAGCATCGCCGCTATCCCGGGATCATGCTGCGGGAAAAGGTGAAATCGTGGAAAACCACCGCGCTGCTGTCCTTCGCCGATGAGATGCGAGACTTTGTCGGACTATGTGCAGGGCAGACCGGGTTGCGTATTTCCGACGGCTACGCCGCACTGCGGGCGATCGAGGTCGCCGATGCCGTGCGCGAAAGCGGTGCGACCGGGCAGCCGGTCACGCTGAAGGCTCTGGGGGATATGGCCGCATGAGCTTGGATCAGTTTGCACAGGATGCTTGGCATCCCCACCGGGCCTTGTCAGTATCTGCGTTGAAGAGGCAGGATTTTTCCAGTTGCAGGAGCTTGCGGTGACAGATCATCCAACGCTTTCCATAGTCGTGACGATTGTCGATGGCGGCTCTTACCTACGCGACTTTCTGGTGTCGGTCGCTGCGTTCGAGAACCCTCCGCCCCTTGAATTGATCGTGCCATATGATGCGAGCGTTTTGGACGTCACCGATTACGCGGTCGAGTTCCCGGATGTGAAGTTTCTTGACCTTGGACCCATCACACCCGCCCGTCCGATCACGTCCGAGGCGGGCCAGCACGAGTTGTTTGACCGACGCCGAGCCGCAGGACTGGCCGCCGCGACCGGCGATGTGATTGCGATCCTGGAAGACCGCGGCCACCCACACCCGGATTGGGCGCGGACCGTCATGCGTCTGCATGCAGAAACCGGCAAGAACGTCATCGGCGGGGCCATCGACTGCAAGGAACCCGTCTCGCTGCTGAACTGGGCGTTTTACGTGACCGACTTCGGGCGCTATGGCCTGCCCTTCGATAGCGGTCCGGCGGAATGGGTCTCGGATGTGAACGTGACCTATAGCCGGAAGGCATTGGAGGCGACCTGCCATCTGTGGAAGGACCGGTTCCGCGAGCCGGTTGTCCACTGGTTCCTGATCGAACAGGGCGAAGAGCTGCTGTTGTCCAATGAGCTGGTGGTCGACCATGTGCGCCCTCCAGCCCGGCTGAGGCAGTTGCTGCCCGAGCGGTTTCACTGGGGTCGCCTGTTCGGCCATATCCGGGCCACGCATATGAGCGGCCCGAAGAGGTTGGCCTATATCCTGTCCAGCCCGCTGATACCACCGGTCCTGTGGGTGCGTCACGGTCTGACACAGGCCGGCAAGGGGCGGCTTTTGCGATACCTGACAGCACTGCCGTATATTATCATCCTGACTATTGCCTGGACCTGTGGCGAGGTCTGGGGCTACATCACACGCAGGCCCTGAACGATGCAGACACCCGGTCCAGAATACGACGTCATCGTCATTGGCTCGGGCGCTGCCGGGGGTTGGGTCGCAAAAGAGACCAGCGAGCGCGGTTGCCGGACATTGATGCTAGAGGCCGGGCGCGCGCTGGACCCCAAAGATGACTTCCCCGACAGTGACCGCGCGGGTGGATCTCGGGTCAGTATCCTCAGCCGTGTTATGGCGATCCTGCGGGGGCAGCATGTGCAGGCGCGATGCATGTCCTTCACGCCGCTGACCGGGCATCTGTTCGTCAATGACCGGCAGAACCCCTACACCACGCCACGGGACGGCCACTTCAACTGGTTCCGCTCCCGTCAGGTCGGTGGGCGATTGCATCTGTGGGGACGCAATGCGCTGCGCCTGTCAGATCAGGAATTCAAGGCCGCCGATCAAGACGGTTTCGGAGACAGCTGGCCGATTTCTTATGCCGATCTCGACCCGTGGTATGGACGGGTGGAGCAGTTTCTGGGAGTCGCGGGCGAGGCGGCACAGATCGAAAACCTGCCTGATGGTCTCTATGACGCCCCGCACCCGCTGACCGGGGCCGAGCGCAACCTCATGGACGAGTTGGCGCAGAAATGGCCGGATCGCCCCGCAACCACCTGCCGGATCATTCGCCACGTGCCTGCACGGACACCGCTGCCACTGACAGCTGCGCAAGCCAGCGGGAATTTCGAACTGCGCAGCGGGGCGGTGGTGTCAAAGATCGAAACCAATGCAAAGACAGGTCTGGCCACTGGCGTCCGCTACATCGACGCCTCCAGCGGGCACGAACACAGCGTGACCGCGCGGGTGATTGCGGTCTGCGCCTCAACAATTGAGTCGGTGCGGCTTTTGCTGAATTCCCACGGGCCGCGGCATGCGCAGGGGCTGGGCAATTCGTCCGGCAATCTGGGGCGCTACCTGTCGGATCACCTGATGGTCTTTCGTGCTGGCACTCTGCCTCAGGTCGAAGGGTTGGGGCCAAGCCATGATCCGTATGATTTCGGCGCCCAGTCTGGCATCTATATTCCCGGCTTCCGCAATCGTGGCGGGCCCGATGACTGCGGCTTTCTGCGTAGCTATTCCTTGCTGGGGTCAGTTGGGCGGATCGAACCAGGTTGGTTCTTCATGGCGATCGGAGAGGTTCTGCCGCGCGCCGAAAACCGGATTGAACTGGATGCGAACAGGCGCGACGCATGGGGTATTCCGGTACCAAAGGTCACACTACGCCATTCCGAGAATGAACGCGCCATGGTGCAGGACATGAAGGATACGCTGAAGGATGTGTCTGAGACCTTTGGCTTGCCTGATGATCTTTTGGGGCGCGAAAGCCTGATTTCCAAACTGGCCTACAAGATGGCCGGACCATTGGTTTACACCCCGGACGGGGCCTTGCAGCCGGGCTCTTCAATCCATGAAACCGGAGGGGCATGCATGGGTGATGATCCCAACCGGCATGTTCTAAACAGGGATCTTGAAGTCTATGACTGCCCCAATGTCCATGTCACGGACTCGGCTGCGTTTCCGACCAATCCGTTCCAGAATCCCGGCCTGACCATCATGGCCCTGTCCGCCCGCGCAGGCGCGCGGATCGCCGAGAAGGTCACCGCAGAAAAGGGGCACGGCTTATGACGCGTGTACACGGACCAACCAGGCGACGCGGGAAACTGGCCAAGTTCCTTCGTATTATGGCCGTGCTTCTTTTTGGTTGCGCGCTGGCGTTCGGAGGGATGCTCATGATCGCGCGCTCGGCCTTGAACGATCTTGATGCCGCTTTGGCCGCCTCACAAGGTCAAGACGTACTGCCAGCGCCCGAGTTGTCGGCCTTACAGCAGGCCGCTTTGTTCGGGGCGTCACAGATTCTGCCCCTGCGCCAGCCCGGAGCCGATCTGATTGCCGAGGGTCAGGTGTTCAGCGATTGCGAGGGGTGTCCGGAGATGGTCGTGGTGCAGCCCGGCTACTTCCTGCTTGGTTCTCCCGCGTTTGAAGAGGACCGCTATCTGCATGTCTTCAGCCGCCCACCGATCCGGCGGCAGCTGAAATTTGCAAACCGGGAAGGACCACGGCGTCTGGTCCATATCGCCCGGCCATTGGCCTTTTCGCGCTATGAGGTCACGTTTGATCAGTGGCAACAAGCTCAGGATGACCCGGACTGGCAGGCGATCACCGGACGTCCGCCGTATATGCCAGCGCTTGGCGAGGATTATCGGGGGGATCAGCCGGCGCTCCAACTTGACTGGCAGGATGCCCAGGCTTTGGCAGCGTATCTCAGTGCAAAAACCGGTCAGACGTATCGTCTGCCGACGGATGCTGAATGGGAATATGCCGCGCGCGCCGGAACTGTTACCCGCTACCCATGGGGTAATGAGATCGGGCAGAACAATGCGGCTTGTATCGGATGTTGGGACGCCTTTGGCGATACACGGATCAGCGCAGTGGGTCAGTTCCCGGCCAACGGGTTCGGTTTACATGACATGAACGGAAATGGGTACGAATGGGTCGAAGATTGTTTTGAGCCCTACCATGATGCCGTGAAAGAGTCCGCCGCGCCGCATGTGCCCGATGAAAACTGCGAATTCCGCACCATTCGCGGCGGTGGCGCGCTGGATATTGCCCCAAGTGCGCGCTCGGCTTTCCGGGTTGGCCCGCATTATTACAACCGGGATGAGGGGTTTGCTATCCGCCTGGTACGCGAGATGGCCTCCCCTGCGAATTAACACCCGATCAGATCGAGATAAGCCCTCTCGAGCCTGAGATGCTGAAAGTCGAGATCGAACTGACCTTCACGGCTGTGCCTTCAATGGCCGCAATCACCCCTACGGCGTCATCGATTAATTAAAACACGCCGGAACAGGCGGTTGCAACGGCGGGTTGGGTCAGGAAATCTAGGTTGCGCCAGAGTGCTCCGAGCATGTCGTTCTGAATTGGGCGTGATCTGCTAACGCCATACTGGCCAGGGGCAAGTGCGAAGGCCGCGCAACGGCCCGAACACATGTTGTAACTGTGCGATGCAGTCGATGAGTGTGTCTGAACCTTTCTGTTAGGTTAGCTGCGTTACCGCCTCGCTAGATCGTAATAAGCTTTTTCAAATTGGCGGTGCACCCAATCCGGGTCAAAGCGGTTTTCGTGGCTGCGTTTCAGGGCATTGTCCGCCAGCGTTTTCAGACGTCTTTCTTCCGACAGGACATCTGCCACAGCGGTGCAGATCGCATCGATGTCACCAATTGGCACCACTGCGCCAACGCTGTCATCAATCAATTCGACCACGCCGGAACAGGCAGTGGCCACGGCGGGTGTTCCCGCCTGAAAAGCCTCGGCGATCGTAAATGGCAACGCCTCCCAACGTGAGGTCAGCAGGAATAGGTCAGCCGCGCGCAGATGACGGATCGGTTTGTCCGTCCGACCGATGAATTTCAGATGCTTGCCAACCCCTTTTTCCTGCGCCAGGGCGTGCAGCTTCGCCTCGTCCGGCCCGTCGCCCGCTACGACAAAGCGGTAACCGGGGTGGGTCTGCTTCATCCGGATGACACAATCGATCAGGATGTCGATCCCTTTCTGCGGCTGCAGGCGGGCCAATGTAAGGATCAACCGCTCGCCATCCCCAAGCAGTTTTGCCCTTAGTTTGGCGACCTCCTCGGCGCTGTCTTCGGGCGGAGGGGACACGCCCAGACCGATCACCTTCAACTTGTCCTTCGGCACATTGCCGATGATGGCCAGATCTTCGGCAGACCGATGGCTGGGCGTGATCACCAGATCACATTTGGCGGCAATCCGGCCAAAGGCGGCAATGCGTTCCGGTTCAGACCCGTGATAGGTGACGGCGACCGGAATGCGGCGACCGGTGCGGGCAAGATTGGCGACCAGAGCGGGCGCGGATTCGTGGCAATGGATCAGATCGGCAGGGTTGTCCGCCAGCCAGCGCCTCAAACGCCAGGCTGCGCTGGCCGTGTGACGCAACCGGTTGACCATGCTGCCCCCTTCGCCCGCAACATAGCGTGTAGGCAGATTCAGAAATCCATCACCCCGGTTCGGACCGGCCCAGATGTCAGCAGTGCCAGCCAGCGTGATGCGGTGGTTTCTGGCTTCCAGCCAGTCGCTCAGCCCGAGGATATGCCGGGTGATGCCGCCCATGCCAAACTGGGAACCCATTTCGACGACATGAAGGGGATTTGAAGACGGGGTAGTCTGCATTTGATTTAGGTCGGAGCCAAATTTTTCAACAATCGGGCGATCATAACACGCGGGCATAATTTGCCTATGTCAGGATGGCCGATCCTTTCAGAACGTGTGCCTTTGCAGCATGTCCGCAACACAAGGTAAGAACCCGCAGATCACACTGGTTCGGACTTTAGATTGCCATATGGATTGTGTCTAATAACGGTCAGTTATTAGTAGCCCGGTAAAATCCGCATGCAGTCATTGCGCATTCTGATGTTCACCACATTTTATCCGCCCTATTCCTTCGGTGGTGATGCCGTGGGCATTCAACGCATGGCGCAGGCGCTGGTGGCGCGCGGTCACGACGTGACGGTGGTGCATGATGAGGACAGTTATCTGATTCTTGGTGGGCAGCCCCAGCCCGAGGCCGACCCCAACGGTGTGCGGCGGATCGGGCTGCGCAGCCGAAATGGCATGATGTCGAACCTGCTGACCCAGCAGTTGGGCCGCCCGGTGGTGCACGCGGGACGTATCCGCGAGATTCTGGCCGAGCGGAAGCCGAATATCATCTGGCATAACAATACCTCTCTGATTGGCGGCCCCGGCCTTTTACCGATGGGCGAGGGACTTAAAATCTATGAGGCCCATGAACACTGGCTGGTTTGTCCCACCCATGTACTGTGGCGGCATGGGCGCGAGCTGTGTGACGACCGCCAATGCCTGCGCTGCATGATGAACTACAAACGCCCGCCTCAGCTCTGGCGGTATACCGGGGCGCTGGACCGGGCGCTGGATCACATGGATCTGATCATCGCCAAAAGTGAATTCAGCCGCGCCAAGCATCGTGAATTTGGCCTGCGGCAAGAGATGCAGGTATTGCCCTATTTCCTGCCCGATCTGGATCAGGACGCCTTGCCGGAACCGGCCGTGCATGAACGCCCCTATTTCCTGTTCGTTGGACGGCTGGAAAAGATCAAAGGGCTGCAGGATGTGTTCCCGGCCTTTGACCGCTATCCGGATGCTGACTTATTAATCCTAGGCGATGGCGGCTATGCTGATGACTTGAAGAAACAGGCCGCAGGTAATGAACGGATCAAATTCCTGGGTCGCAAGACGCTGGAAGAACTCAACGCCTATTACCGGGGCGCCATTGGGCTGATCGTGCCGTCCGTGTGTTATGAGACCTTCGGCATCATCCTGATCGAAAGCTTTCGGCTGGGCACGCCGGTGATCGCCCGGCGACTGGGGCCCTTCCCTGAAATCGTCGAGCGGGCAGGCGGTGGATCGCTGTTCGAGACCGAAGATGATCTGATCGCCGCGATGCGTGATCTGCAGAATCGGCCCGACCGGCGCGACGAGCAGGGTGCAGCTGCACGCAATGCGTTTCTGGATATCTGGCACGAAACACCGGTGCTTCAAGCATATGGAGCTGCCCTAGCCCGCGCGGCGCAGGGAAAAGGTGACCGGACGCTGGCCAAAGCACTTGAGGCTGGGGCGTTTGAGAGTGGATCTCAACCCGCCAATGTCCCGATCCGATGAGCGTTGGCCATAACCGAGAATGTAATGGTCGTGGCCGGAATGCTGGGCAGGCTTGAGGCGTCAACGACATGAACGCGGGACAATCCTTTGGGCCGGCCCAGAATATCCGTGCCGCCGGGGCCGGGATCAGACGACATCGGAACCGACCCACCCACATGAAAACCCGAACCCGGCTCTCCACGGCGAGCGGCAAAGGTCAGTGTCGAAAGCCCCACCGTGTTCAGGGCTTTGGCCAATCGGGCTTTGACAGCAGTCATGATGTGATCGGTGTCAGGATTCTGGACAACCGAAGGGGTTAGACGCCCGTCTGCCGCAAGCGACAGGTCAATCCGGGCCGAATGGTCGGAATGCAAAAATGCCTGTGCTACGATCAGCCGCTTCGCCAAGGCACGCCACAGTGGGGCCGAGCCGGGCAGTTTGGAACCATAGGTCGAATTTAAATCATGGGCGTAGAATTCGTTCCAGGTGTAGATCTGTGCATGAACCAGACGCTGGGAAATAGTCGGATCAGCGATTTCCACAAAGGCCTGAGGCAGCGTGTGAAATGGCATCCGGTCCGGCTGGCGCGGCGCACGCCATCTGTGCAGGCTGGGCAGAAAAAAATGCTGGCTGTCCTTGAGAGTCAAAACCCGGCTGCGGTCGGGGTCCGAGGTCAAAATCAGCCGCGCTGTTTCCAGTACACCTGCGGCGATAAAGACACGGTCGACCTGCAGGGTTTCACCGCCATCCAGCGTCAGGATTACGCCGTCTGCGGTTTCCTCGAAGCGGCGGACAACGCCAGACTGATGGCTGAAACCCGGTCGGTTGCGCAGATCGGCAAGCGTCTGTCTGGCCGACCAGATATAACCCCACGGGCAGCCATGCAGGCACTGACCGCAATATTGGCAGGCCGGATCTACGGCCAACCGGGCAGCACCGGCATGAACGCCCAATTTTGCGAGGTTCGCTTTCCTTTGGCTCAGCTTTTTAAGCAATACAGCGGCCTGAGGGGATGAATTCAGCGCGGTTCGACCTTGCATGGAAAAGACAGGCAGAAGGGCTTCCAGATCATCGCTCTGACCGCTGATCGGCATGAACTCTGCCACCGCCTTGTAATGAGGGGCGAGATCGCTAGCACTAATCGGCCAGTCCGATATGTCTTCAGCCCGGTTGGGCAGAACAGCTGAGCCCCACAGATTTGACAGCCCCCCTTCCGCGCGCGAGGCCCGTAATCCGAACCCCTCTGTCCTGGTCAGGGTCTCGGAGGCAGGCTCCATCGCGAAGTCAGAACCGAACCGGCGGATTTGCCCCGGTGGCGTCTGGAACTGCGGAGCCTGCCAATTGGCGCGCATGTCCTGTGACCATTCATCCGGTGGCATGCTGGCCATTTCTGTGCGCAGCGCTGTGGCCTTTTGATTTGGAATTTGTCCCCCATCCAGCATCAGCACCTGCCGCCCCCGCGCCAGCAAGGCCGCAGCGACCGAGGCCCCAGATGGGCCAGACCCAATAATTAGATCAGTCATACCCGTGGCGTTTCAGAATAAGGATATCTCCGTCCCCAAGGGTTCCAGGGAAGTGGTGGACCAATTCAAAAACAGGCCCGATATCGTTGCGCAAGGTCGGGATCATCCTGTGCGACCGCGCTGGGAACGGTACGACGAGAACGACCGGCCGGGGCTCGGCCAGAGCCTTGTCATAGTCCTTCTGTGACATCAGATTCCCCCAGTCGGCTCCGAAAAACCCGGCAAACAAGGGGCCGCTATGGCCTACGGAATATACGTCTGTTCGGCTGTCCTGATGCTTTCTGCCATTTCATATGCGCCCGCCATATCCTGTTTCGGGGCCGAGTAGTTTCTCTGGATCAGGGCAATTGAGATCAACACCATCGCCGCCGATGCGGCAATGAACAGATATCGCCCAAGCGTGGGCCGCCCCACAAGGCGCCCTGCAAACCGTGTAGTGGCAGAGACACCAACCACGATCAGAATCAGGATAAAGCCAATATCCGTGAAGAAAAACCGGGGCCAGACGCGCATGCCCAGAGCCAGCAACAGAACCAGCATCAGCAGGATATGCGCCAGTACCATGGGAGCAAAAAGCGGTGCCCGCCCATGCAATGTCGCGGTTCCGATGCAAGAGACCGCCACCACGGCCAATGCCACCAGCAAGGGCAAAGCACCGGCCGTGCCAATCGCGGTCCGAACCCCTTCGAACACGGTCCAGATCGGGTTTTGATACTCTTGCATCAGATCGACTGCGGATGTTTCGGATACTGACCCTACGGTGTTCAGAACATCGGGGATCACAGGTGCATAGAACGCGGCGAGCGACAGCAATCCAACAGTGGCACCGATCAGCGGGGACAGAAGCAGATCGCGCGGTAACTGCCCTTTCAGGGCAAGGGCAATGACAAGGACAAGCCAGACGAGCCCTTGTGCGGCAAAGAAAAACGCCCCGGTCAGATGTGTAAAGACGGCTGCGGCCAGAACCAGACCATAGGCAACCCATGTGCCGCGCTTTGGTGCATTTACCCCACGCAGGAAAAAGATCATACCGAGGGTGCTCCAGAATGCCAGCTCGGTATAGCCACGAGCGTTCTGAGAGAACCAGACCTGATGATAGGACAGGGCGATCAACAGCGCCGAGACATGTGCTACGGCCACCCCGGCCACATCCCGGGCAAGCCACCAGATGGCAAGGACAGTGCCAGTTCCGAACAACACTGCCGGAAGGCGGTACGCCCAGATGTGGTCGCCAAACACAGATGTGGAAAGTTTGGATTGCAAGGTGAACAGATAGTGGTTGTTCATCGAATAGCCCTGCATGATGTCGGACCATGGGCCGCGCACATAGGACTGGATGGTGACGATCTCATCATACCACAGCGGTGCATTCAGGCCGATTAGGCGCAACACGATGGCCAGTGCCAGAATGGCCGCCAGCAAGAAATAATCGACAGACCTGAGCACGGTGTACTGCATAGCTGTAATCTATGCCGTTAGCGGAAGGCGCATTTCATTGGCAATATCGTCAATGATCTGGCTCAGAGGTAGCATCGGGCGGAACCCGGTGATGCGCTCGAGTTTCGAAACATCAGGCAGGCGGCGCTGCATGTCTTCGAACCCCTCGGGGTAAACCTGCTCGTACGGCACGAGTTGTATGTCAGAGTCAGACCCAACCGCCTTGATGATCTGTTCGGCCAGCCCATGGATCGTGACTTCCTGATCTGTGCCAATATTGAAAACCTCGCCGCGGGCTGCCGGCGTGTTCATCAGCCGGCACATGGCCTCGACAACATCTGCGACATGCCCAAAGCAGCGTGATTGTTTGCCAGTGCCGTGTACGATCAACGGAGCATTCTCGAGCGCGGATTTCACAAAATTGGGCAGAACCATGCCATAGCGTCCGGTTTGACGCGGCCCGGTGGTGTTGAAAAACCTCAGAATGGTGACCGGCAGGCCGGATTCCCGGGCATGGGCCAGTGCCAGAAACTCATCCAGAGTTTTGGCGCAGGCATAAGACCACCGCAGGTTTTTTGTTGCCCCGATTGTCAGATCGTCTTCTTCTTGGAACGGGAATTTTGTTGCTTTCCCGTAGACTTCCGAGCTGGATGCGATGAATGTGTGCGCTCCGTTCTGCAGGGCCGCGTCCAGAACGTTTTCGGTACCAGCAACATTCGTCAGCATCGATTGGCTGGGCTCATCCATTATCAGTTTGACCCCGACTGCTGCAGCCAGGTGGAATACCACGTCGGCGGCTGTGACCAGTTTGGCAACCAGAGCGCGGTCCAGAATGCTGCCTTCTACGAAACGAAACGCAGAGTGATCTGCAATCGCGGCAAGGTTGGATATCTGTCCGGTGGAAAGATCATCCAGAACCGTGACGTCATGGCCATTCTGGATCAAGCGTTCAGAAAGATGTGAGCCAATAAAACCGGCACCACCGGTAATCAGAATATGCATTTGTACTCGCCAGACCTACTAAGAATAACCAATTGCCCTGATTATAACACGTCGCCCGGAACGCATCTATATTCCCGGATCGTATGTAGTGAACGAATGGAATTTGGATCTGCATTCTGTGATTGATCGGGAAACAATTGCAGGCATTTTGCCTGATTTTGCAGCGACGTACATCATGAAGACTGTTTAGACGCATGGTACACGACTCATGGCCAAACGCGCTCCATTTTGGGGCTTGAAAGCGACCGCTTTGGGCAGGTTCGTCGCCAGGCCTGAAGAGCCTTTTCCGGGTTATATAAGATCCAACGTCGGAGCGCGTCGAACCCGACCCTGAACCATGACGTTGCCCGCCGCTTGTGGGCTTTTTTCGGGATCCCCTGTCGGCCCATCGCCTGACTTGCGCATCGGTATGCCCAGGTCATGGCCAGCGCAACGATCGTAAGGAGTGTCGCAAGCTTGTGCGGGTCGGTGATGTGAGTGTCTTCGATATTGAAGCCACGAGTTTTGGCATCTGCGAAGAGGCATTCAATGCCCCACCTTTTGCGATAGAGTTTGAGTGGGTTTTTTGGGGCGTCGATGTTTGTTGCGACCCAAATCAACTCGCCACCTTTGATCCGTTTCCCCTGAAAGCGAAATAGGTTCTTGGGCGTGTGCGCCATGCCGCCCAGCCAGCCTTTCCATTGGCCCTTGCGGCGTTTGCGCAGCAGCGAACGCAACTGGAACCGGCGTCCGTCTTCGGTGTGGATGTGCATGTTTTCGCGTAAGCGGACGACGAATGGAACGTTGTTTTCAGCGAGAAAATCCAACCACTTATCCCCAATGAACTCCCGGTCTGCCAGCAGAGCCTCAATGGAAGATGCCCCGAACACTCGAAGATATCGTCGGATCAACTTCTTGCGTTGCCGCGTTGAGCTATTACCGCTGTTACCCAGAAGCGACCACATCAGAGGCACCTTGAAGCGGCGTGTCACGATCGCCAGAACCAGAAAGTTGATATCGGTCTTGCCCAACTTCCAGTTGGTCCGGTCCAGCGCAAGGAGCTTTGGACCCTTCAGATCAAGCAGGCAGATAATCAACCGCGCAACCACATCTCCATCCAATCGAACATGCTGGAAGAAGCGCTGAAGGCGGCGATAACTCGATGCATGAAGAGCGCTGCCGGGGAACTGACTCGCCAGATGACCAAGGTTCACAGTTCGACCGTTTGCCAGACCAATCAGCATTATGGCCAGGGTCTCCAATCGCGTCTTGCTCAGATCAAAATGTGGGCTTAGCGTTGTCATCAGAGGGGTGAGGAGAAATCCGAACATCCTGAAGATCCTTGTAGTGAAGAATCTTCAATTCGAATCCTTTTCGCCCCTCGTTTCAAGAAGCGTCGTGTACCGTGGTTTAGACGCCGGAACCTTTTGGCGAATGAACGAGCGCAATACTTCCAACCTGTCGCGCAGGAAAAAAAATGCCAGCCCTGCAAACAGGACCAGGCCGCTCAGAGTGCCGGTAACAAGCACGATCAGCCCAGACGTTTCGGCCAGTTGGTGGCTTACCAGGTAAACGCCGGCCGCCATGATGGCTGCTAGAAAAAAGGGTGCGATGTGCAGGCGCATGAGCGTACCAGCTTTGAGGTTGGCGATGGCGGCAAGATTGCGAAAACGCAGTGGCCACAGAACCAGAAATGCGACCACAAAGCCCGCAGTGACAGCCGGAAGTCCGAAAGGAACGGTGAGATAGATCAGGGTGATGCTCAACCCGACTTCGCACCAGGCCAGCAAGGCCAGAATACCCACCCGACCTGCAGCCAGACAGTAGGTTTGCTGTACCTTCTCGATGCATAGATACAGTCCGAAGACTGACAGAATACTCAGGACAGGTGCTGCTGCAGCCCATTTCTGTCCGAACAGAACGGTTAGTGCCGGTTCGGACAGCAGCGCCAGACCGGCAAAGGCAGGAAAGGCCACAAGCCCCGTGATGCGCATGATATCTAGCAGCAGCGCAGTGGCGTTTGCACCGTCGCGCATGACTTGACTGAGTGCGGGATGGGCCACCATGCGCAAAGGTGTTGTTACCAGAAAAGAAGCAATCTCGACCGCCCGCCATGCGATCGAAAACAACCCAGCTTGTATGGGACCAAGCGTGGCTCCGATGATGACCGAGGGCATCTGAACTGCAACTAGTTCAGCCGCGCGCAGGCCGATGATGCGGTGGCCGAAATGCAAAACCTCGCCGATATGGGTAAAGGATACGCTCAAGCCCGGTCGCCACGAGACCGCAGCCCAGGCCATGATTGCGTTCACGCCAACTTGGGTGACACGCTGCCCTGCCAGGCTCCAGACACCAAAGCCTGAAAGTGCCATGCCGATCCCGACCACCCCACCTGCAATGACGCCACATACCGCCCGCAGAGCTAATGCACGAAATCGCATTTCGCGCCGTAGCAATGCCACGGGAACCGCCGCCAGCGCAATCATGGGTACGGTTGGCGATAGCGCAACAATAAGCGGGGCAACCTGCGCTTCGCCATAGAAGGTCGCAATCGGATTTGATGCGATAAACAGCAAACCTGCCAGCCCCGCACCAAATGCCACCAACAGCCAGAATACGGAGTTTAGGCGCTGTGGTGACAACGTGTCTTGTGTCAGCAATATCTCAGACACAGATTCGCGCACCAAAAATTCCACAAGCAGGACAAGGGCTGCGGCCATTGCAAGAATGCCGAATGTCTCGACGCCCAGAAGACGGGCAAGCACGGCGAGTATGGCAAAGTTAATGGCTTGTTCGACCCAGCCGCCTGCCGACATCCAGGCGACGCCTTTGGTGAATTTCCGTTCAAATGACATCGCTATCTTATCGCTTCACCAAAAATAATACTCAACTCCGGCCTGGCAGCGATGGCTGAATTACAACGCGTAGTGATAACTCGCGGCTGCAAAAATGCCTAATGCCAAAAGGGCATAGACCCATCGAAACAGGCCAAGCCCTGACCAGACCTGCCGCATTACACCTGCATCGCCCGATAGCGGGCCCGACTGACGGGCGGCAAAGGTCATCATACCGCTGAGGGCGACACCAAAGCCTGCCAGACCAAACCCAAGCCAGAGCAGTTTGGAAAACAACCCACCCCAGGTTCCGAAATGCAGTTTGTCGATCAACGGCTTTAGGCGCGCAATGCCGGTGTTGTCGGACGGTGTCAGAGCGGCCATCACCTCCATCGTCACCGGATCAATGACGACCCGCGCCGCGCCCAGCAGGGGCGGGCCGCCATCCCACGATCCGGAAAAGACGATACCGCCGCGCGGATTGCGGGGCGGCACCATGACAGAAGGCTCAAAGCCGGGCAGGGCGGTGCGGGCGATGGCTTCGGCCTGATCAATGCGCGCCCCGGCGAAATCAGCGGGCAACACTTCGGTCCGTTCCTGCGCAGGGCCGGGGGCGGCTGTTTTGCCGCTGATGCCCAGACCGCCCAGAAAGAACACAAAGCTGCTGACGGCAATCAGCAGCATCAGGACCCCGGACCAGACGGCAAGCAGCCGGTGCAGGCCACCAAGATAGCCCCTTCGGCCCGCGCGATCAGAAGGGCGGCGCAGGAACCCCTTCCAGAACCGCCGGTAACTGATCAGCCCCGACACAATTAGCCCCAGCATCAGGATTGAGATCCCTGAAACCAGCAGGTAGCCAACGCGATGATCCAACAGGAGATTGTCATGCAGATCCCTGAGAACCGATCGAAAGCCAACCACTTGGGTCGTGTCGACAACAGCACCGCTTGTAGGGTCTGTCCACATAACCTTTGGCCCCTCGGACGTGGCGACATAGACCTTGTCGGTCAGCCAAGCGCCAGGATATTTTTCGATCACGTTGATCGCCCGCACCGAGTCTGTGGATTTAACCGTATCGTAGATGGTGCCAAAGCTTGCGGTTCTTTCCTGATCCTGAACGGTGGTCCAGACATTCGGGCGGAATACAAGCTCAAGTTCGCTGGCCACCACAAGAACAGAGCCGGTCAGAAACAAGAACGCCATGAAAAGGGACAGGTGCAACCCCAGCCACTTATGGACCGTGAATGTCAAACTGCGAAACTGACGACCCATACGCACGCGCACCTGTTGTTGCCAAACATAAAATCCTTGCCGACCAGCGGCCTGTCAACCTTACAGGATGTCAGATGCAGGCCCCGGCCCGGATTCATTCGGCGGCATGGCTCTGTGAGGTGCTGTCGAGTTTGCGGCGGAAATCATTGGCAAACATCGTCCGCGTAAAGCGACCCAATCCGGACGCGTGCTCGCCAAAGGTTTCAATCCGCGACAACAGCGTCGACTTGATGCGCGTATCGACCTGAGTCTGGAAATCACGCGGCGCATCAAACCTGTAATCGCTGAGCGATCCTGAATAGCCATCAGCGCGCCATCCCTCGACATCGAATTGCGATGTCCAGACCGGCTCGCGTTCAAGATTTTCCGCGAACGGCACATGCAGCATCACCGCATCGTAATAACCGATGATGGATTCCAACATAGCTTGCGCATTTTGATTGTCAGGACCCAGAAGGTCGGAAATCGCGCGTTTGAGGAAACCCAGCGCCTCGTTCAGGACAATGAAACGCCCGATCATGGAATATTTGCTCAGAAGATTTCCGCCCAGCTCTCCGCTGATCAGATCGTCGTAGTTCTCTTTGGCCCATGCCGCGCAATCGGCGCGGGTTTCAAACAGTTCGGCCTGGTTTTCTTCAAGATAGCCCGAGACTGCATCGCGTAATTCCTGCGGGGCCTCGTCGAGGATTTCCTGCATATATTTGACCACTTGAAATGGCCGAATGCCATTGGCCTTGGCCAGCCGGAATGCTTCATCGAAATTATCCTCATAATAGAAGATTGTCAGCAGAAGGTGGAACACCCGTGTGTCCAGATAGTCCTGGAACGAGAAATGTTCGGATTCGACAACCATCTCTTCGGTCTCAACCACAGTATCGCCGGTATATTTGCCCAGACAGCGGGCAACCACGCGGTGGCGGGTTTTGAAGCCGAATTCCTCGCGGCTTTCGGGGTTGGCCAAGGGCGCACCATGCAACAGCATCAGCTGATGCGCGGCGACCCGGCTGACGCCGGTTTCAATCAGCTTGTCGACCGCATCCATGAACGATTCCTTGGTCTCACCCGGCATGCACAGGATCAGTTCGCCATAGGATTGCATCCCTTTTGAGTGCAGCTCTTGCTGGACCTCGGCATAGGTATCCAGACTGATGTTGTCGCGTTTGATGTTTTTCAGAACGGTCGGGTTCAGCGACTGAACCGACGAGGTCATCGGTAACCGGCCCTTGGCCTTGCGCATGACCTTGATGATCCGGTCACCGCGGTTCTTACCGGTCGTCGTGCGGATATATTTCGGCCAGTCGTATTTCTCCATCAAATGGCCCAGATAGTCAGCCACCTCTTCATCTTGCACATACATGCCGAAATTGTCGTCGGCAAAGCATAGCGGGCTGGCGTGGTTGATCCGCGCCACGATGTAATCGAGATCCGCCTTGGTCCGCTCGAACGAATGGCGGAAAACTTTCGAGTTCGATTTGACTGCCGAGTTGCAGAACGCGCAGGTGAACGGGCAGCCGCGGGCCAGTTGCATCAGCGCAAACAGGCCGGTGTCAAAGAATTTATCCATCAGCCCGGCCAGATAGGGTGAGGGAATTTCATCCAGATCGCGGATGCGGGGCAGTTCTCCACCGCGCAGGATTTCGCCGGTTTGGGGATGCACGAACAGCGCGCCGTCAATCGCTTCGTCCCACATCCCTTCGCGGCGGGTGCCGACGTCGATGAACCGTTGCAGCGTGCTTAATAAGGCGCGCTCGCCCTCGTAAGTCGGTCCGCGCACGTGCATGTCGATCTGTGGCATCGTCCTGATCCAGCTGTCCTGCTCGTCTTCGGTCAGCGGAAAGTTGGGGCCGCCCATCAGCGTCAGGGCATTGGGGTTGGCCAGCTTTGCATAATCGGCGAAAGAAAGAGCCAGATGGTGGTTCCAGGAATAGCTGGAAAACCCGATCACATCCGGCGCAGCAGCGTCAATTGCCGCCTTCAACTCTTGCGGATCACGAAATATCTGTGCCTCAACAGGCGTCTTCGATTTGGCGTAAGCCTTGGCATAGGTCGCGAGGTTTCCGACACCTAAAGGGTAGGTGTCTGATGTGGCGGTCACAAGATTATGGCCCAAATCGGCTAGGTAAATACGCATCTAAAAACCCTTATGTCGCAAAACTAATTACCAGATACGGCGTGACTCAGGTCGACGGGAAAAGGCTATTGTACCAACCCGCCATCTGTCCAGTTTCCCGGATCACACCTTATGTCGTCCGCACAAAGTATAGATAATTTCCGTTTTGTTTCTACATTTGGCTTAATCAGGTGCCTTTTTACTGGGCACATTGGAGCATTGTCTCAAAATAATCGGGGGCAGGATTTCCGTATGTGAGGCGATCGTATTGTGTTCTTCATCAAGGTAGTTGTTGAATCCTCGGACGGGCTCCCCCGTCGCGGTGACTTCAATAACCCGACCCTCCGTAGAGGAAATAATCAGCCAGTTGCCGTTGGGAAGGCGCTGGTGGTGACCCATTATGAAGGCATCGAACGTGAGGTCGGAGCCATGGAAAAGATTGTAACGTGGGCGTTTCAGCGCGGCATCTGCTGCTTTTCTTTTAGCTTTTCCCTGAGAGTTTCGTAAGGCGTTTTCCCGCCATGTGCTCCGTGCATTATTCCTCGCCTCCACCGTCCATATCTCTGGAGACTGGCATAGGTCTTTCCTGCACCGCAGCAAACGCGAATGGTTCTGATAAGAAAGCCGTTCGCACTCCGTTCAATGCGTTACTTTTCGCGATCACAACACGGTGTTTTTCAACAGAATCGACCATTTGCCGACGGCTAGGTTGGTCGTGACGATGATCGAGATGCAAAACTTGTGCTCCCAGTGACCATCCTTAACTTAGACATACGAGAACCGCTCGCTCTCCCGAAGCCCAAGTCGGTCCAACGCCAAATGCAGCATGCAATTCAAACGATCCGTGCCGCCCTGCGCGAACATCGAAGAGAAAAAGCTAAAACCTTTCCAGCCCATGGTCACCGGCACAATGCCTTGCAATTCGCGCAGAGTCGTCAAAGCCGGAACCTAAACCTGCCGCCAGATCATTGGACCTTTCCCCAAGAGGCGGGCTTTCAGCTGAAAGACTTTTGAAGCGGACAACTTTCAGAATCTCTGGCACCATCAAATCGAAATACGCCACTACCCCACACTTTGCAGTACATTTCTTCAACGCTGTTGGGTATGTCTCAAAGTAATACCGAAACGCTTTAGGCCCCCAGGAAGTTGCGCGTTAACAGAGCCAGCCCTGTCACCACCAACCCCAACGAAATCCAGCCTCCAAGTCCCCACGGGCCCATCCCGCGCCAGACCCGGGCGAAGCCGGAACGCGCCGGTGCGCCGGTGGTCTTTTGCTGTATGATCCCGACGCGCTTGGCGTGTATTATCATCCCGATTATCGTCAAGGCCGATAGTCCCACACCAAACAGGCCCCAGAGAATTCGCGTCGGCAGCCCGCCCCAAGTGCCGAAATGTATCGGATCGGCGGCTTCCGCAATGCGCTGGTGCAGCGACAGGTCCTCGCCGCGATGCGCACCGAGCACCTCGAGCGTTTCCGGGTGGAAATAGACTGAGTTTGCCCGAGGACGAACCAGAACCGCCGTATGATCCCCTTGGAAAACGATTGGTTGTGCGGGTCGGCGGGGCAATATCACTTTCCGAACCTCTAGGCCCGGCAATGTCGCCGTGGCGATTGCGCTGGCGGCATCGAGACGCGCACCGTCGAAATCCGGCGGGAGGAGTCGGTCGCGGGTGACAGTACGGTTCGCTGGCGTAGCGGGCGCATCGAGTCCGACGGTTTCAACAAAATACCAAAGGCTGGTCACCACCAGGGGTACGAAAAAGACGAGCGACCAGACTGCGATTAGCCGATGCAGATCGCTGAGCCAGGCCCGGGAGCGACTCGAAAAACGTGGCCAGCGGAAAAAACCGGTCCAGAACCGGCGGTAGAGAAACAGGCCGGCGATAACTGTGGCGGTCAGGGGAATGCCAAAGAATGTTACGACAAGCTTGCCCTGGTTCCCGGGGATGAATAGGGCTTCGTGCAATCGCAACAGAGCGGCATGGATGGTAAATGAGGACGTCTCGCCATTCACCTGACCGGTGTAGGGATCGACCCAAATAAACGCATCGCGGCCTTCAGGCCGGATGCCCGTAACCTGGTCGGCAAACCGCGCGCCCTCTGACCGATCGAGCGCTACAATGTCCCAATCGGGCCGGGCCCTGGCAGCCGCGTCGTAGATCGTTCCCAAGCTCAGTTTCGCACTACCCTGCGGCGATGCGCGAACTTCAGAGTATCGTAGCCAGTCCAGCTCTGGCGCGAACACCAAGAGCGTGCCGGTAAGAAACAGGAAGGTGAAGAACAAAGACGCACCCAACCCGAGAAAGGAGTGCAACCGGTGCCAGCTTGGTATACGTAAGCGGAAGTCGAACATTGCAACCCCAATTCAGAATTCCGTCGAAGAGCTTGACGCTCCTCATAACCACGCAACACATATTCCGTTAGGCCGCGCCTACGGACAAGCCCAGGTATCCGTCGCGAAATACGAGGCGGGATAGAGCCGGGCCTCGGTCACCTCCAGAACCTCGTCCTCGTCATACCTGTTTACATATTCCCAGACGATCCTGCGATCCGCATCGGTCTCAAAGATGCGGCCCGCCTCGAACTCGGTTATCAGGTACCCGCCGTCGCCAGTGATCTCATGCTTGCCCCTAACGACGGTGCCAAACTCTTCACCTTCGCGGTCACCGAATGCGACCGACGTTGTTCCGTGTGACGGGTCCACTCTCAGGATATTGCCAACCAGCGGGGCATCCAGATCGATCGAGTCATCTGGAAGATAATCCAGCTGATAGGTATTGTTGTTGAATACTGAGAAGGTGCCATCCGCATCGAACTCGGGATCGTGCTGGCGCCGCCACGGACCGGTCTGATGCCATTTCACCTTCCAGGTATCCGGATCGACGACGAACAGAAGGTTGTAGGTCCGAAGCGACAGCAGCAGATCGCCGGCCTCGAACTCCGGAAAACTGTCGGCATACGCTGCGGGAAGTTCTTCGATCTTGTTTACGTGGACGAGCTCGGCGTCGCGGTCGGTTCCGTGGCCAAAACTGTAGCCTGTCGCTGTCAGCAGCGCATCGAGCCCGTTCTCAAAGAGGATCTCGGGAACAGACTTCTGGATTACAATCTCTCCGTCATCCGACATTTTCAAAACCAGGTCTTCCAGGAAGTATTTACCCGGACCCGGGCGAGTCATAGGCCAGAAGCGATCATATTCCGGGGGTCTTAGATAGTGGCGTCCGGGGGCCCAGAACCCGCCCCCTTCGGCCACTTCGATCGAATGATGCGTCGGATGCGCAAGTGTCCACACAACCTCTCCGCAACGCGAGAGTTTGACCGTGCCGCCATAGTCGTAGTTAAAGACGACCGATCCATCCGGAAGGATGAGCGCTCCGTGTGTGTCGATGTTGTGGTCCGTCGCCGGTGGATTCTCGATATGGGAGGTGTCAGGGAAATGGTCGGAAAACCGAACTGGCCAACGAGCCATCAGTGTTCCGTCGCGCTGTATGAGCCGTAATTCGTTGCCGTCGCCAAAAAAACCGGAAATGAAGATCAGGTTTCCATCATTCTGACGCTCGTTGACGGTCACCTCACTTCCCGGGTTTCGCGCAGGTTGCAGAAAATGAATCGGTCGACCACCAGGCACCCAGTTCTCGCGCTCATCAAAAACCAGGAACATGTTCTCTTTGAATTGTTTGACCGATTTGTAGGCGAAGTTCTTTTTCAAACCCGAATACATCCCGGCCCCGAAGGCCAGGCCTACGACCAGCAGAGGCAGTGCTACGAAAAACGCGATCTTGTCCAGATGCTTCAACATGGTTTCCTCATCATGCCGGGGCCCGGGCGGGGATACTGAAATTCCTCAATCAGGCAGACGGTGTGATAGGCGCCGGAAAACGCATTCCAGACCTTTTTGGTGTAGCTGTGAAAGAAGTGCATACAGAGCCGCCTGCCAAAGCGATTGATCACCCATTCCTCAAATGTATCTTCCTGCGGTTTGGGCTGGATCGTCCACTTGATGAAGCTGCCGATGGTCTTGTAGGTCTCATAGGGGCCGATATTGCCCAAAGCATTGAAGATGCGCAGCAGGTAGCCGTAGAAATTGTTGCGATAGAAGATACGGCTCAGGCCTTGCACGGTGATGTAATCATCGCCCATCACCTCATGCCAAATGTCTTCGACTTCGCGTACTTTCGTGTAAAACCGGTGGCCACCGATATCAAAGCGATAGCCTTTATGGGTTTCGGTGCGGGAAATTCGGCCGACCATGTCCGGGGCCTCGCAGACCTGAGGAACATGCATATCTCTCAACTCTCGTAACACTCAATTTTGGATTTCATAAGCCGCTGTTAACCCAGCCGGGCCACCACCAATGATAACTACGAGAACAATACCTTTTTTCAATTGACTAACATCCTCACTAATAACACTGTCGTCAGGTTACAGGAGGACGCCTGAGATTCACAACAAAATCATGTTGCCCCGCAGCAAATGTAGTCCCGTCCACGCGGCCGTTTTCTTTGATCTACAAGTGAGTGTTGGGTCGCGGCCCGGAAATCGCGGTTTAATCTGACGCATGAACCAATATCCAAACCCGGCTTTGCGCCCTGGGAACAGGTTCTGCGGAAAACCAACAGCTTTCACCTTTGATAGAAAGGGGGATTTCAAGCTAAAAATTTGAAAAATTGATGTATTCCGACACGACACAGGCCGCCCTCATGGCTGCCGGACGGCCGAAGGAAATTCTGGGCACTTTCATGGCAGAGGCAAACTATCCGATCTGTTTTGCCTTGATTTGAGGTATTGCGGACGGTGTGCTTCGAATGCCCTTCCAACATTTGCGGAAAAGTCAACAATGACGCCTCACCAAGCATATTGTATACTTTTTGGCGTGAGAGTGTCCGAAATTTTATTGCATAACAACTCTTAACATCGTGAATCTTGACAGGTGCGTGACGCTTCCGCCCTACTACTCCTGAGTGTTTGGAGAGAGAGGGCCACATCAGGTCTAGGTTATAGGCCAATTAACTAGTGACTGTCTTCGTGGTTAACGACGGAGCAATTTTATGAATTACGTTTTCCTTGCCAGCGGCAGCCTGCAAGTCGCAAACGGTAAATCCGAACCCTGGCGCGTAACGCTGGTTGATACGGGTAAATGCAGCCTGACCGGTGGGCGGTTTAAGCAGGTTATGCCCCGCCTCAAAGATGAAGAGGCATTCTGCCTGACCCATGGCGATGAGGTTGGGAATATAGACATCCGGGTTTATAGCACACTCGCGACGGTCCCGTCGCTGCGCTGCTTTGGTAAGCTTGAGGTGCAGGACAACCAGGTTCTTAACTTTTCCGAACAGCCTGTCGGAGATAGCGGACTGATCAATGGCGGTTTTTTTGTCGATCAGCCTCACCTGAGTGGTTCAATTTGATTGCCCGCGCATTACTGGCCTCCAGTCCATCTGGAATATGGCTTCTGGGGCGGGCGGTAACCCAGAGCACTACGGGGTCGAGTCCGGCCGAGTGCAGAATAGGGTGCTAAGCTAAGCCAAGGTTATCGGAGTAGCACGTGACAGCAGTATTGTTTAATACCCTTGATGCTTCCGCTCCAGGCATGTTGGTGGTCGACCTTGACGGAACGCTCCTGCGAAGCGACTTACTCCATGAGAGCTTCTGGTCGGCCTTTGGTCGGGACTGGCGCAGCCCCTTCCTCTCCGTTGCGGCGCTGGCTCGTGGGCGGGCATATCTCAAGCGCCATCTGGCCGCAGCTTCGGCAGTCGACACCGCTACCCTTCCTTATGACGTCAAGGTGATAGCCTTTGTTGAAGCCTGGCGAGAGTCTGGAGGAAAAACGGCACTCGTCACAGCCAGTGATCGTGATTTTGCTGAAGCAATCTCTAGGCATCTGGGCATCTTTGACGAGGTGCATGGCTCTGATGGCAAATTGAACCTGAAGGGCGACCACAAGGGGCAATTCCTAGCAAATCGGTTCGGGTCAAAGGGCTTCGCCTATATGGGGGATGCCAAAGCCGATCTGCCAGTCTGGGAGCGGGCCGCCAAGGCTATCACCGTGAATGCCACTGCCGCATTGCGCCGGGAAGCTGAGAGCGTCTGTGAAAACGTCGAACATCTCGTCACCGACACAAAATCGGTCAGATCCTACATCAATGCGCTGCGGCCCCACCAGTGGCTAAAAAACGTGCTTGTCTTCTTGCCAATGCTGGCAGCGCATCAGCTGGACAGTCAGACCTTCCTCCTGTCATTGCTCGCCTTCGTCTGCTTCAACCTGGTGGCGTCGAGCGTCTATGTGCTGAACGACTTGCTTGATCTCGCAGCGGACCGAGCCCACCCGCACAAAAAGAACCGCCCGTTTGCTTCTGGCAGTATCCCGATTGCCCACGGCACATGGATGGCGGCGGGGCTGCTTAGCCTCGGCGGCCTGCTTGCAATCAGCATCAGCCTGTCATTCCTGCTGGTGATGGTGGCCTATTACCTGCTGACCACCGCGTATTCCCTGTATCTCAAACGCAAAATCGTCATCGACATCTGCGTCCTGGCGGGCCTCTACACGACCCGGATCATTGTGGGCGGGGTCGCCACCGGCATTCCGCTGTCTGTCTGGCTGCTCGCATTCTCGGTGTTTTTCTTCCTGTCGCTGGCCGCGGTCAAACGCCAAACCGAGCTCATCGACAGCGCCGATCGCGGCTGCCTCAAGGCCAGCAGACGGGGATACCACGTGGACGACCTGCCGATCATATCGATGATCGCGATCGGCTCCGGGTACGTTTCCGTGCTGGTGATGATGCTTTACGTCAATTCGCCCGCTGTGGTCGAACTTTACGCGCATCCAGAAGCCCTGTGGGGCGTCTGCGCCGTCCTGCTGTACTGGATCACCCGGGCAGTGATGGTCGCGCACCGAGGCCACATGCATGACGATCCCGTGGTTTACGCGGCAAAGGACCGCATCAGCCAGATGTGCCTACTGATTATTCTGGGCTTTGTTCTCGGGGGGGCGCTGGCATGACACTGCAGACGCTCATCTTGAGATACGCGGCCTTCGCCCTTGCGGCAATAATTGCCAACCTTACCACCCAGCGTTTGGTCCTGCAGTTTGGGGATACCAGTGGCTATTTCGCTGCCGCCGTGCGCGGGGGAACCATCGTTGGCCTCGTAATCAAGTATGTCCTCGACAAGCGCTGGATCTTCTACGACGTTGAGACCGGCGCGAAAAACCATGGTCGGAAGTTCTCTCTCTATACGTCCATGGGGCTCATCACAACGGCGATCTTCTGGGGTGCCGAAACAGCGTTCTGGCTGATCTGGCAGACGGACATGACGCGCGAGTTGGGCGCGATCCTGGGGCTTTCGGTCGGCTATGTCGTGAAGTACAAACTCGATCGGCGCTTCGTGTTCGCCGATCGGCAAATGGCAGTGTCGGCATGATGCTGTCGGGATGGGGGCGATATCCTGTGCTGGAGGCAAGGACCCATCGGCCGCGCAGCGTGGACGCATTGCGGAATCTGGTCCTCTCCGAGCCGAACCTTATCGCCCGTGGCAATGGCCGCGCCTATGGCGACAGCGCCATCAACACGTCCGCCACGATTGAGACGCGACACATCAACCGAATGATCGCCTTCGATCCCGCCTCCGGTCAGTTGGTCGCGGAAGCCGGGGTACTGCTGGGCGACATCATTGCCGCCTTTCTGCCCCGCGGCTGGTTCCCGATGGTCACGCCCGGGACCAAGTTCGTCACGCTGGGCGGTGCCATCGCGGCGGACGTCCATGGCAAGAACCACCACAAGGACGGGAGCTTCCGATACTGCGTCGATTGGATCGATGTCATGGGCCCCGATGGTGAAATCCGCCGTTGCTCCCCACACGACGATGCAGCAATGTTCGACCACACTTTGGGAGGCATGGGGCTGACCGGCGTCATCCTGCGCGCCGCCATCCGTCTGCGGTCAATTGAAACCGCCTGGATTCGCCAGAAAACCATCGCCGCACCCAATCTCAAGGCCGCGATGGCCGCTTTCGAGGCAACGCAGGACGCGACCTATTCCGTGGCCTGGATCGATTGCCTCGGCACCCGCGGCAATCTTGGTCGATCCCTGGTGATGCTCGGAGAGCATGCGACCCTCCGCGATCTGCCGACGGGTAAGGCGCTGGCCCCTTTCCGGACCAAGACTAAAAGGAAACTCTCGGTCCCGATCGACTTCCCGGCCTTTGCGCTGAACAGCCTGACCGTGCGTGCCTTCAACGCCCTCTACTACTGGGCCGGCGCGCGAAAGACAGCAGAGCACCTCGTAGATTGGGACAGCTACTTCTACCCGCTCGACGCGATCTTGGGCTGGAACCGCATCTATGGCCGCAAAGGCTTTGTCCAGTTCCAATGCGCTTTACCGCTGGACCAATCCGAGGCCGGGCTGACAGCACTATTGGCCGAGATTGCCAAGGCCGGTTCCGGATCCTTCCTTGCGGTGTTGAAACGCTTTGGCAAGCAGGAAAGCGCTTTCTCTTTCCCGATGGATGGCTACACGCTCGCGCTGGACTTTTCGGTCACGAGGAAAACCCTCGCGCTGCTGGAGCAACTGGACCAGATCACCATCGAAAACGGCGGCCGCTTTTACCTGGCAAAAGATAGCCGGATGCGTACCGAAACGCTGCGCGCCTCAGACATACGCGCCGCTGATTTCCGCGCCCACCGCGACAGCCATGGGTACACAAGCCGGTTCAGATCGGCCCAATCCGAAAGGCTGGCCCTGTGACAAAGCTTCCCGTACTCATCCTCGGCGCTGGATCCGACATCGGCAAGGCTGTCGCCCACAATTTTGCCGCGCTTGGCAATCCCGTCCAATTGGCCGCCCGCAACGCCTCCGCCCTTGAAGCCGACAAAACTGATATGGAGTTGCGCCACGGGGTTTCGGTGACCCTGCACGAATTCGATGCGCTGGCGACTGAAACCCACGACGCCTTCGTTGCGGAACTTCCACAGCTGCCCCAAGTCGCGGTCTGTGTCGTCGGCCTTATGGGCCAACAAGCGGAAAACGAGCGCGATATACGGGCGGCTTGCCGTGTAATGCGCAGCAATTACGAAGGTCCGGCGAGCATCCTGACGGTCCTTGCCAACAGCTTCGAGGCGCGCGGCAGCGGCACCCTCGTCGGCATCAGTTCGGTCGCAGGGGACCGTGGCCGGGCGACGAACTACGTTTATGGCTCAGCAAAGGCAGGCTTCACGGCCTTCTTGTCAGGCCTGCGAAATCGTCTCGCCAAACGCGGGGTTCATGTCGTGACGGTCCTTCCGGGCTTTGTCTCAACCCAAATGACCGAAGGCATGGACCTGCCGGCCAAGCTGACCGCCGAACCAGGCGAGGTCGCGGATGCCATCGCGCGTGCTGTCGCAGGCAGGAAGGACGTGATCTATTTTCGCCCGATCTGGCGGCTGATTATGCTGATCATCCGGAATATTCCAGAGCCGGTTTTCAAGAGGCTGAGGATATAACCATGCGTGAAGAAGCAAGAGCCGAGGCGTTGCACGCGTTCCGAAAATTCGCCCCGTGGCTGCTAATTGTTGGGGCGCTACTACTTGCCGCCTTTCGCTCAGTGCGCTTCGGCGGCTATTTCCCAGACGATGCCTACATAACGATCCGCTTTGCCGAACACCTCAGTCAGGGCCTGGGGATCGTGTGGAATGTTGACGGACCTCCAGTGGAAGGCTCCACTTCTTTCCTGCAGACATTGCTCTATGCGGCGGCCTTCAAACTCGGCCTGTCCCCCGCCATCAGTTCTTATGCCATGAACACCCTTGGCCTCGCGGCCCTCGTCGTCATCCTTTACTTCACGATCAAGAACCTGACCGGTCGTTTTGACGTGGCGGCTGCGCTTCCGCTCGCGATGTTCTTTTCCGGCGTGGCCTTCACTGTCCACTTGAACTCGGGGATGGAGACGCTGATTTTTCTGACTCTGATTTCCGCCAGCTTCCTGACCAGCTTGATCTTGCTAAATCGTCGAACCTGGACCGCAGCTTTGGGGCTGGCGGTGGTGAATTTCTTTTGTCTCTTGTGCCGACCGGATGCGGCGCCGTTCATCATGGGCCAAGGGCTTGTTTTGGGCATCGTTGCGCTGCGGACCTGGCTGACGCAGGCGAACACACTCTTCATTCGGCAGCTTGCCGTCTCATTTGCGGTGCTGGTCGCAATGGGACTGACCTTCCTGGCGTGGAAGTACAGCTATTTCGGATATGTCCTGCCCAATTCATTTTATGTGAAGGCATCGGATCCTCTGGCGTTTAATGGCATTTCACCGGTCAAGAGATTCCTCGGCGATATGTTTTGGCGCATAGGGCTATTAGTCCCGCTGCTGATATTCGTTGACTGGCGTTTTCGGGACAACCACGTCAATCAAGTACCCGCTCGCATCGCACTGCTCGTCGTTCCTGTTGCCGCCTTTCTGGCATACTACACGACCACGCTTCATCTTGTTGGCTTCTTCAATCGGTTCGAATATCCCACGGCCGTGTTCTTCTGGATCGGGCTGAGTTGGCTGCTCTCATCGGGTCGTTCCACCGAGCGGATGCAAGAGTTTGCCGGAAGAGCACTCGGATCAACTGGCGGACGGGTTCTGGTTACCAGTGTGTTACTCTGTGCTTTGGCGGTCCAATTTGAATTCGACCGCTCGCGCCATTGGAAGTGGTTCAGCGGGATACAGATACTGCACTATGAGCCGATTGCCGAAGCGCTCGCGCGCTCCGAGGCGGGGTCCGACGGGACGCTTGTCTTTGATTCAGCCGGTTATATTCCGTATGTTAGCGGGTTCTCGCTGATCGATCCGATCGGGTTGACGGACAACGTATTGTCCGGGCGCGAGCCGATTACGCCGATGGAGCGTGAACAGTATATCTGGGGGTCCGATCCGGACGTTTATCTCGGCCCGGTGCCGGCAGCAAGCGCGGGTGCGGAGAGTGGCCGCGACGACCCGCTGGTGCAGAGCGAATACGCGCAGAATATCCTGCTGCAGCCGGTGATCTTTGCCTCATACGAACGCTTCATGGGCAAGATGACCTACGACGAACGGCTCGAGATGTTGCATGTCCGGATGCGCGAACTGCGCGACCGCTGGATTGCAGTCGGGGAGATTCCCTATCCTTACCCTTCTCTGGAGGAGTACACGCATTTCCTTTATGTGCGTCGGGACTCGCCTCATGCCGACAGGCTGGTAGACGAACTCGGGCGGATCACCACCCGCCCGATTGAAAACATCGACTTTGACAACCTTCTGGATGGGCAGCGCCAGCATAACCGGCAAAGTCTGCAGCTACTTGCGCAGGAGCGCTGAAGCTGTGCCCGGCGGTTACGATGGCAATCAGTACCCGGCATTGCGTCGACGGCTTATGAGAGGGAACACTCTTTCAGCTTTGTTCCTACATTTGGCGCAATAAAGTGCCTGTTTACTGCGCGCATTGTGGCATTGTGTCGAAATAATCCGGGGGCAGCACTTCTGCGTGGGTTACGACCTTGTTGTAGTTTTCGTCGAGGTAGTTGTTGAACTCCCGAACGGGTTCACCGGTCGCGGTGACCTCTATGACGCCGCCTTCCATCGGTGATACGATCAGCCAGCTGCCATTTGAAAGGCGATGGTGCTGACGCATGATGAAAGAATCAAACTTGAAGCCAGTGCCATGAAACAGGTCACGAGCCTTACCGGTGAGTGGATTGACTTCGACAATGGTGGTCCGGAATCTGTGGATGTTGTTTGAATAGACAGTGATGGTGCCATCCGGTTGCCAGTCCGCATCATGCTGGTAGCGCCAAGGGCCGTAGCGGGCCCAGATAATCTCGTGCGTGTCCCGGTCGATCACGGCGACAAGGTCGATGTTCCTAAGGCTGACCAGAAGATCCCCGGCTTCGAACATGGAAAAAGCGTCGGCCCGGGCTGCGGGCAAGGGCTCGACGTTATTGGGATGCAGGATATCTTCATCTTCGTTCATCAAGTCAAAGACATAGCCGTGTTTGTCCGTAGAAAATCGGGTTACAACCAGAAAGCCGGGGGCCATCTTGTCGGGTGCGGTGACGACATAACGTGCATCGACAGCCCAGTTCGGACGTTTGCGGACCGAGCCCTCGGGCAGGACCATTCCCGTGGCCTTCATCGACCTCCAGACATTGCGGGTCTCAACAAGCGCCTGATAAGGTTTCCAGCCTTTGTGCGTTGTCTACATGCCAGCGGTGAAGGCTAAAATCAAAAGCAGCAGAAGTCCTGACAGAATGGATAATGTTTTCATAGTAACTTCTGAACTAGGTAAAAACGAAGAGGGGCCGGATCGCAATTGCATTGGCGCAAGAGGAAGGGATGCGACTGGAAACCAGAGGTATCGGGGGCTGGTCCGCGTGCGTGCCGGTATAAAAGCTGGATCTGGCGCCATGTAAAACCGTTTAGCTGTGGCTTTGTGGTTATTGATGAAGATGTGTGCAGCTAAACATGCGCAAATTATTATTGCAAAGACCTGCAAGGCCTAATCCTGAAGTATGGAAATTGCGCCAACAAAAGGGCCGAAAACCAAAGACTGTCCAGAAATTTGATCAGATCCAGTTGCCGTACCTAGGCAGATACGGCGCAAAAGCCGCACCACGCCATCAAAGCATGGATGGCTGTGATGCAAGTGCTTCCGCGGCAAACGGGTTTCAGCTACATTGGTTGTAGACTGTCTGAATTTCCTTTGAGTGTGTCCTGAGTTCCCTTCCAGATTGTGTCATGAAAACCATTTCCGTCGTATCGCCGTGCTACAATGAAGAAGACAATGTCGCTGTTTGCTACGACACGGTGAAAGCGCTATTCGAAAACGAGCTGCCTGATTACAACTATGAGCATATTTTCATCGACAACGCGTCAAACGATGGCACGGTAGAGGTCTTGCGCGGGATCGCCGAACAAGATCCGAACGTCAAAATTGTCGTCAATGCCCGCAATTTCGGCGTGTTCCGATCCACCTTTAACGGGCTGCGGTATGCGACGGGCGATGCCATCGTGGTTTTGCTGCCCGTAGATTTGCAGGACCCGCCCGAGATGATCCCCGAATTCGTCCAGCTTTGGGAAAACGGTTATGACGTGGTGGCCGGGGCGCGAAACACCCGCGAAGAAGGATTCTTTTTCAGAACCGCGCGGAAGTTCTTTTACCGCACCATCAACAGCTTGTCGGATGTCGAGATGGAACCAAACGTCGGAGAGTTCCAGCTGGTCGACCGGCGTGTTCTGGATGCGGTTCTGGCGCATAACGATCACTATCCGTATATCCGCGGGATCATCGCCTCCTGCGGGTTCCGCCGGGTTATTGTGCCTTACACGTGGAAGGCGCGAAAACGTGGCCTGTCCAAACACAATATGGGTGCGCTGACGGATCAGGCGCTGAACGCCATCTTTGCATTCACCCGCGCGCCGATGCGGTTCTGCACCCTGAGCGGGCTGGTGATTGCCATCTGCTGTATCCTGTTCTCGATCTTCTCGGTGATCGCGTATCTGGTCTCTCCTGATCAAGCACCGCGCGGGACCATGACCATCATTGTCTCGTTGTTTTTCCTGTCTGGCGTGCAGCTTCTGTTCATTGGGATGTTGGGGGAATACATCACCTCGATCCACAATCAGGTACGCGGCGGTCCGATCGTGATCGAGCAGGAAAAGATCAATATCGACACCCCGGACACCTCAGAGGCCAAATCTTCGGCATGATCGGCCCGACCTTCCTGCGCCTGTCACTGCTGACGGTAGCTTTTGCGTTTTGCGCAGATGCAACCAGCGCCATGCAAACCAATGCAACGCAGGATGAGATGATGGCCTGGATGGGTATCCTGACGGGTGTCAGCCTGATGGTCTTCGTCGGGTTCGCGATGCGGGGCTATGGGCTGTTTGCTGCTCTGGCCGCGCTGTTTTTGCTGGGCAGCGCAGCGCGGTTGTGGATGACACAGCCCTTGTGGTTTCCGAAACTGGACCTGTCCACAGACACCGCAACGCTGATGATGCTGGGTATTCTGGGGGCGCAAACCGTGCTGACCGGGTATGTACTGGTCACCCGCTGGCCCGCCGCGGCGTGGCAAGGTCTGAGAGATTTTGGGTATGGCCGAATACTGATCCTGCTTGTACTGGTCACAGTGTTTACTGTCTCACCCACCAATTACGTCGCATTTGGCCATTATTTTCCCTATCTCAAACAGACCCTAGCAGGCGGTTTGATATCCACGATGCAGCTGGCCACGGTGATGGCCATGTTTCTGGTGGCGGGGCCCTCGCATGTTCCCAGAGTGCCGCCACTGGGACTGGCGATTTTCGCCTTTGTCGCCAGCGCGCTTCTGGCCTGGTTTGCCTTTGAGCGCGTGCCGCATGTCGAGGATGAAGTGGCCTATCTGTTTCAGGCCCGCACCTTTGCCGGAGGCGCTTTGACCGTTCCGGCCCCGCCGGTCGAAGCGCAACCCGCGTTGGAATATTACCTGCTGGATATTCGTGGCGATCGCTGGTTGTCGGTCGTTGCCCCGGGCTGGCCCGGTATTCTGAGCCTTGGGGTTCTGATCGGCATGCCGTGGATCGTGAACCCAGCGCTGACCGGGGCATCTGTCTGGCTGGCCCATGGCATTCTTCGCAACACGGTCGGCACAACCCGCGCCGATGTGGTCGGCCTGTTGATGGCAAGTTCGCCTTGGGTACTGGCTATTGGCGCGTCGATGATGGCCCATGCGGCTGGGCTCTTTCTGGCGTTGCTGGGCTGGTGGCTGCTGCTGCGACCAGTCACGGACAGGTCGGGCAAGGCAGCGGTTTTAGCCTTTGGCGCGGGTCTTGCGATGGGGTGGCTGTTCACCACCCGCCCGTTGGAGGGTATCTTGATCGGCGGCTTGACAGGGCTTTGGCTGTTGCTCGATTTCCGGGGCAACATCGCCCGGATTATCCTTTACGGGTTGGGCTGCTTTGCAGCAGGGTCCACCTTTTTCCTGTTCAACCTTGCCACAACGGGGGATCTGCTGCTGACACCGCAGGCGGACTATATCAACCGTCTGTGGCCCGGTGCGGGCAACACCTTTGGGTTCGGCCCTGACATTGGCCCGCCAGCCGGAGATTGGCTGGCGCTGGACATCTGGCCCGGGCATAGCCCGGCCGAAGGGCTGTTGAACACGCTCAACGGGTTCGCATTTATGAACTTCGAATTTCTCGGCTGGACCTTCGGATCGCTGACCGCACTGTGGGCTGCAGTGCTGTGGTTCCGCCATCCGACAGGTTTTGACAAGGCCATGTTGGCCCTGTTGGTCGTCGTCATCGGCGTCATGTTCTTTTACTGGTATACCGGAACCTTCTTCATTGGTCCGCGCTATTGGTACGTCGCGCTGCTGCCGTTCCTTACCTTATCTGCGGCGGGTCTGTTGGAGGTCAGGCTGCGATTGTCCGAGACCGGGCAACAACGCTTTTCCGTCGTATTGCTGTTTCTGTGCGCCGTATCCCTGATGGTGTTCACGCCCTGGCGGGGGGTCGCAAAGTATCATGGGTATCTGGGCTATACGTCAGAAATCCGGGACCTTGAACAGCGCGAGAACCTGACAAATGCGCTTGTGTTTGTCGCGACCTCCGGCGACATCGGCTTGGCCTTTTATCGGCTTGATCCGTTCCTTTCGTCCGACCGTCCGATTTACGTCCGCGATCTGGGGTCCGAGGCCAATCAGGCAACAATCGCGGCCTTTCCCGGACGCGAGCTGATCTATGTCACCGTCGACGGCTGAGGATCATCCTGCACCGCGGCTCCAAGGAAAGCGACCCGTCAGCACCCGCCCAATCACGATATAAGCCAGCACGGCGATGGGCAGCACTAACACTCCTTGTGCCACAATAGGGGGCAGACCAGCTGAAAGCAGTGCTTGCAGACCCAACGCGTTGATGCCGTAAAGACCCAGATAGGCCAGCACATAGACTGGCAGTCGGGCTACGCCGCCGGTGCCAAAGACCAATCGGGCATGGGTGACATAGTTCCACAAAACGCCACCCGCAAACGCCAAGGCCAGCGCGGGCTGCGCGGACAAGCCTGCGGCAAGCAACAGGGCGAACAGCAGATATCCAAAGCCCGTGTTAACGACACCCACAACTAAAAAGCGCAGGAATGCCCATTTGGGATCGGACAATAGAGGCTTCATCTTTTTGCCGTTGCCGCAATCACCGCAGCAACCCCCGAAGCAACGTCATGTTCGGGAACAAATCCAACCTCATCGCGCAAGCGTGTAACGTCGGCGGCCAAACAATCCGGGTCCTGTGCGCTGCGGGGAATTGCCCCCAGACGCACCAGATCAGAGCCATCTAGCTGCGTTGCCACCTCGTCGATCAAGTCACGCACTGCCAGCGTGGTGCCGCTGGCGACATTGATGGCTCCGGTTACATCCGACGCCAATAGCTGCGTAAGGGCGCGGGCAAGATCGTCCACATGCAGAAAGTCGCGCTTTTGCGTGCCATCTGTGCAGTCCACGGCTTTGCCCCGGCGCAAATTGCCGATCAAGTCACCCAGCAAACGACCGGCGGGCTCGTAAGGACCATAGACAAAGAAAATCCGCGCCCAGGCGAGGGACAATCCCAGATCATGTGCCGCTGCACATAAGGCCAGTCCGGTGCCAGCCTTGGCCGCCCCATAGGGTGTTGCAGGGCGCAACGGCGTGGCTTCAGTCAACTCGGACCCGGACCAGTCGTATTCTGCGCAGCTACCAGCACACACCACCCTTTGCCCGCCCTGTCGCGCGAATTCGCGAACCAGTTGCAGCGTCGCGGCCATCCAGTCGAGGTTGACCGGGGAAACCCATCGATCTTGCGGATCGTCATGCCAAGCAAGATGCACCAGATTTGTCGCATCGGCAGCGCGCAAGGCGGCTGAGGCTTCCGCGGGGTCCAATAGATCGCAGGTGAGGGTCCGGTCCGCAGCCGCCACGCGGCCTTTACGTGTAAGCGCTATCACCTCATGTCCGGCCTGCATCAGGCATTCTAAGGTTGCGCGCCCCGTCAGGCCAGTGGCTCCGGTCAGAAGAACCCGTGCCATCAGCTGACCCTGATCTCCGGCACAGCTGTTACCCAGCGCGTGCCATGGTCGCGCAGGTCCGACAGCTGGTTGATGACTTCGTCGCGGATATTCCACGGCAGGATCACCACATAGTCCGGCGGATCAGCCCGCAGCGCACCAACTGGCCGCACCGGAATCCGACTGCCGGGCAAAAGCGTGTTCTGCTTGGCGGGATTGCGATCGACGCAATATGCGATCAGGTCCGGGCCAATCCCCGCATAATTCAGCAGCGTGTTCCCCTTGGCCGCAGCCCCATAGGCCGCAACGGTTTTCCCCTCGGCTTTTGCCGTGTTCAGAAAGGTCAGCAACCCGTCACGCACCTGCTCAACCCGAGCAGTGAAGTTCATGTACCCTTCCGCCCGGTCCAGCTGTGCTGCTGTCTCGTCGGCGCGCACCTTGGCCAGCCCCGGGCCCTCGCTGTGGCTGGCCTCGTTCAGGCAAGCAAATACCCTGAGCGATCCGCCATGGGTTTGCAGCTCTTCGACATCAAAAACCCGCAGCCCGGCGCGGGCAAAGATTTTTTCGACCGTCAGCAGCGAAAGATAGGAATAGTGCTCGTGGTAGATTGTATCGAACTGTACCTGTTTAATCAGGTTCAGAAGATGCGGAAACTCAACCGTATAGACCGCATCCTCGTGCAGTAGTGTCGCCACTCCGTCGACGAAATCATTGATATCCGGCACATGCGCCAGAACATTGGCCGAGGCAATCAGATCAGGGCGCTTTCCTTCCTGCGTTAGTCGTTCAGCAAGGGATTGACCAAAGAACTCTACAAGGGTCGGCACATTCTTCTGCTCGGCAACTTGTGCCACATTGGCCGAGGGCTCGATCCCCAAAACCGGCACTCCGCGCTCCACGAAATATTGCAGCAGGTAGCCATCGTTCGACGCAATCTCGACCACCAGACTGTCCGGTCCCAGATCGAAGCGCTGTATCATGTTTTCGGCGTAGGTTTTGCAATGGGCAAGCCAGCTGTCAGAAAACGATGAGAAATACGCGTAGTTGTTCGAAAATATCTCTTCCGGCGGAACGGCATCATCCACCTGCGCCAGCCAGCATTGAGTGCAAACCCGCGTGTGCAGCGGATAGGTCGCGTCTGGGATGTCCGCCTGTTCCGGCGGGACATAGGAGTTGGCCAGAGGTGATTGCCCCAGATCCACAAGGGTCAGTGTCAGCAGAGCATCGCAATGGCGGCAGCGCGGTTGCGGCATAGGTCCTATCCCTGTCTCTGAAGCAGTGTTTCGTAAGCGCTGATCTGAGTCCGGCACAGCTCTGCCGCTAGCTCCCCCCGAGACCAACCAGCGTACCAGTCTGCGGTAAAGGCCACGGTGTCTTCAAAACTGAGAGCCGGATACCAGCCCAAACCGGTCCGGGCCTTCGACACATCCAGCCTCAGCATTGTGGCTTCGTGTACCGTCGCTGCGTTCGGGTCAGTCTTGATCCGACCTTGCCCCAGTGCCGCCACGATCGCGTTCGCAACATCAACAACCGGGCGTTCGTCATCGCGATCGGGGCCGAAATTCCAACCGCTGGCGAAGTCCGCGTTGCCGTCGAGTGCCTGCGCCAGCATCAGGTATCCGCGCAGCGGCTCAAGCACATGCTGCCATGGGCGAATGGCGTTGGGATGGCGCAGGTGGACGCAGCCGTCCTCACCCAGACAGCCGCGCACGATGTCCGGCACCAGCCGATCTTCAGCCCAGTCGCCACCACCGATGACATTCCCCGCACGTGCGGTCGCAACCTGCGCCGGATGCGCCCCCGCTGCATTCTCTGAAAAGAAGCTGCGGCGCATGGCGGCCGTTGCAATCTCGGTCGCACCTTTCGAGGCGGAATAGGGATCCTGACCGCCCATCGGATCGGTCTCGCGGTAGCCCCAGATTTGCTCGGCGTTTTCATACGCCTTGTCCGAGGTGGCGACGACCACGGCCCGAAGATCGGGCGCGGCGCGCAGCGCGTCCAGCAGCTGAACCGTGCCAAGCACATTGCTGGCAAAGGTTTCGACGGGTTCGCGATAGGACCTGCGCACTAAGGACTGTGCGGCCAGGTGAAACACAAACTCCGGACGTGTTTCGGCGATGACCCGATCTAGTGTCTCGCGGTCATTGAGATCACCGTTTATCGAGCGCATGCCCGACACATCAAGCAAGGACCACAGGTTGGGCTGCCCTTCCGGTGGCAAAGCATACCCGGTTACATCTGCCCCCGCCGAAGACAGCCATGCCGACAGCCATGCGCCTTTGAACCCGGTATGACCTGTCACCAGAACCCGTCGCCCTGCAAAAAAGGCCGCCGTCATTCCCAGATCTTCCATGGGGCCTCGCCGCTGGCCCAGTATTCCTCAAGCTCGTGACGTTCGCGGATCGTATCCATCGGCTGCCAGAACCCCTTGTGTTCAAAGGCCATCAGCTCACCGTCGCGGGCCAAACCGGTCAGGGGTTCACGTTCCCACGCCATTTTGTCATTGCCGAGGTATTTCTTGACCTCCGGCGACAGGACGAAAAATCCGCCGTTGATCACGCCGCCGTCACCCACGGGCTTTTCCGTGAAGCTAACAACCCGGCCACCGTCCCGTTCCAGCTTGCCGAACCGCCGGGGTGGCGGCACGGCGGTGACAGTTGCAAGCTTGCCGTGGCTGCGGTGAAACGCGATGCTGGCACCAACATCAATATCGCCAACACCATCCCCGTAGGTCAGGCAAAAGGCCTCTTCATCCTGCAACAGCGGCATAACTCGCCCCAACCGCCCACCGGTTTGGCTGTTTTCGCCGGTATCAACCAACGTCACGCGCCAGGGTTCGGATTTGCTGTTGGCAATTTCAAGGCTACCGGTGGACAGATCAATCGTGACATCCGAGCTGTGCAGAAAAAAATTCGCGAAATATTCCTTGATCACATAGCCCTTGTAGCCCAGGCATACGATGAAATCGGTCACGCCATGTGCGGCATAGATTTTCATGATGTGCCAGATAATCGGCTTTCCGCCGATCTCGACCATCGGTTTTGGAATCCGGATGGTTTCTTCGCTCAGCCGGGTCCCAAGACCCCCGGCCAGAATAACGCACTTCATAAAACCAGCTCCTCAGACGCAATCGGGGCCGACTTTTGCCGACCACGAGCCTCAGTTAAGCAACCTTGTTACAATCAAACACACGTATAGTAGGATGGCAGCCCCGGACACATGTCAAGATTCATTGTCGCGCGCTTTGCCAGAGGGAAAACCGGCCTCGGCGGCTGTGTGAAAGCGCGAACAATTCATTGGGTTGAGGTGGATTGTTGCCCCTGGGGCGAGAAAACGCACATCCGGCCAAAGCACGCACATATCTTAGGCTTCCAGTGCGGCACGTCGGTTTCAATCAATGAAATTTCAGGACATGTCACATGGCGACCAGCGCGGCACGAGATGCTGCAGGACAAATGATCAATGCATTCAGCCTGCGTGGCGTAAAAAGCCATGATTCAATAGTTTAATCGGTTTGAGCCAGACAACAGGAGACGAACAGATGCCCCGCCTGGTCTGAGGTCCACGACAGCTAAATCAGGCCGCTACTCACTTACGTCTCCACTGTCACATAGGTGAAATCACGGGCGGGTAGATAAAGCGCAATGAGGGCGCATGGATGAAATGCAGCCCTTGAGATGGCGGGTTTTTCCGGGTTCCGTAGATTTTGGTGTGAATCGACGGCAACCTTTAGTAGCCTGAGGTAAGGGTTTTAGTATGGATGTTAGTGATTTGAAAAACGATATTGTACCAGTCGTCGTAATTGGTGGCGGCCCAGCTGGCCTGACCGCAGCATATGAACTCCAAAAACTGAGCGATGCACATGTCCCTCAAGTCTATGAGGCCTCAGACATGGTGGGTGGCATCTCGCGGACCGAAACGCATAATGGCTATCGCTTTGACATCGGAGGCCACCGGTTTTTCACCAAGGTCGGTGAAGTCGAGGACATGTGGCATGAGGTGATGGGCGACGATTTCATCACTGTTCAGCGCCTGAGCCGCATCTTCTATCGCAACAAGTTCTACGATTACCCGCTGCGCATCTTCAACGCCCTGGGCAATATCGGTCCTTATGAAACCTACAAGATCATCGGCAGCTTCATCAAATGGAAGATCCGGCCCAAACCGCAGGAAGATACGTTTGAGGAATGGGTGATCAACCGCTTCGGCGGGCGGCTGTACATGCACTTCTTCCATAGCTACACGCAAAAGGTCTGGGGGATTTCACCCAAGGAAATCCAAGCAGACTGGGCCGCGCAGCGGATCAAGAACCTGTCCCTGCCCAAGGCCGTCTGGAATGCGATTTCGGGGGCCAATGACACCGCCAGCCTGATTGAGGAATTCCAGTATCCGCGCCTGGGTCCCGGCATGATGTGGGAAAAAACCCGCGATCTGATCCGGGAAAAGGGCGGCAGCGTCGAAACCCGGTCCAAAGTGGTGAAGGTGAACCGCGATGGCAACCGCGTAACCTCAATCGACGTTCGCCATTGGACCGAAGAAGGCGAAAGACATATCGAACGGGTTGAGGGGGCTGAATTCATCAACTCTATGGCGGTGCGTGACCTGATCCACGCGTTTGATCCGCCCCCACCGCCCGAGGTGCTTGAGGCCGCTGATCGCCTACGCTATCGCGACTTCCTGATCGTGACGTTGATCCTGGATCACGCCGATCCGTTCCCGGACAACTGGATCTATATCCACAGTCCCAAGGTCAAAGTGGGCCGTATTCAGAATTTCCGGGCGTGGTCAAAGGAAATGCTGCCGGACCAGAACACCGCGTCGATCGGCATGGAATATTTCTGCCAGAAGGATGACGGGTTATGGTCATCCTCAAACGAAGACCTCAGAAAGCTCGCCAGTGAAGAGCTGGAACAGCTTGGTCTGGCCAAGGCCAGCGACGTCGTTGACTTTGCGGTCATTCGTCAGCCCAAGGCCTATCCGGTATACGATACCGAATACAAGGACGCGCTGGGAACGGTCAGCGACTGGCTGAAGACGTTCGAAAATTTCCAGACCGTTGGCCGAAACGGCCTGCATCGTTACAACAATCAGGACCATTCGATGCTGTCGGCGATGTATGCTGCGCGCAACATTCTGGGCGAAGAGAACGATATCTGGGACGTGAATGTCGAACGCTCGTACCACGAAGAATTCGAGGTCAAGCCCGAGAAGAAAAAGATGTTTGGCGGCAAAGCAAACAAGATCGCATAAACGCGGTCTCGCCGCGGGTCTGAGCGTCAGTGTTTCCAGGCGCTCAGGTCGCGATCCAGAAGTTGCTCAAGATTTTCGATCTCGGGGACAAGCCGGTCTTGTAGAATTTCACGCGCCCTTGCAGGCATGTTCGTTTCGCGTTTAAGGTTCATTTCCGACAGGCGATCCCGGATTCTGCGGCGGGTTTCCAGCGGCATTACACGGGCAATCATCCCGGTGATCGGGTTCGGCTTCATCAGAAAATCCTGAAAGATGCGGCTGCGCGGAACACCGCCCGCATTGACCCGCCCCGTCATATCCGGGCTGAAACCGGGTTTTGCACCCACAAATCCCGTAATGTCGTCGATGACAGTCTGTGGGTCGGCCTGAAACTCTTCATACGTGCGGATCAGGAACTGATCCCGGTCGAATATGTCGAAGTACCGGGTCAATTGCTGCGCATACAGCGGATAGCGGGAATAGCCGAACAGGGGTTGCCACCCGGCGGCCAGTCTTTCCTCTTCGGCCTCCAACGCGGCAGTGAAATCTTCCAGCGGTTCAATCCGTTGTTTTACCGCATACATGTAATGCGACATCGCCTGATCAATCGGATTGCGCAAAATGACAACCATGCGCACCTTTGGGATGTGGCGGTGAATCCGCTCGGGCGCCTTGGAGGCGTAAAGGTAAAGCGGCGACGCCTCGCCACAGACAGAGTGTTCCGGGGCTTCGGCGAACAGAGCGCCATAGGCCTCGACATCTGTGACCGAGTTGTTGACGTAGTCTGCTCCGGGGCCGGTATAGGTCAGCGTTTCGCCTTCAAAGGCGAAGAAATTCGGCTCTTTGGAGGTGGGCATGAAGATGCTCGGGTTCTGCCGCAAATAGCTGTAAAGCGCGGTGGTTCCCGCGCGCGCCGCACCGATCATCAAAAAGTCGGGCAGCCGCAGCTTGGACAGGGCATCAATTGCGTGTGACATGAAGTTTCTGCTTTTGCCCCAGCACATGATACTCGAACAGGCACCAAACATAGACGCTGGCGGAATAGACGTAATAAATCTGATGATACAGCAGGCATTTGAACGCAAACCACGGCCCGCCATGCCCGGACATGGCGCGCACCAGATCGAAATTGGCGACTAAGGCCGCTGCCAGTAACATCAGGGGCAGGGGCCAAGCCCCAGGCCAGAATGGCAGCGCCAGGATCGACAGCAGCAACAAACCCGCAATTCCGGCCCGCAACCGCTCGGCGGTTGAGGTGTTAAGGTCGTCGGTCAGCCCCTCGCGCGAGATCATCAGCCGGGCCCAGGGCAGGGCGCGGCAGTAGATATCCGTGCTCAGGCTGTTGCGGATGGTCCAGACTTTCAGATGTTTCCCTTGCAACTGAGGCTCAACCAGAATGCGGCGGCCGGTGGCTGCGATCCGGTAGCCCAGCTCAATATCTTCGATCGAGGGTACCTCATAGGTTTTCACGTCAAACCCACCGACCTCATTGAACACGTCCCGGCGGATGGCCCCGCACCCGGCCCAGAAGGTGCGCGCTTCCCGCTTGGCCCGCTGATGGTGGTACCGATGCAATAGGTTCTTGTAGCGCGAGAACCAGGCCTGACCATCTGGCGCATCGTCGTAGGATCCGAATACGGCGGCGACATTGTCTTCGGACATCGCACTGCGGATATGGTCCGGCCCGTCCGGCCAGGCGATGACGTCGGAATCAACAAACCACAGGATGTCACCGGTGGCCTGCTGGGCGGCCAGATTGCGCGCCGCCCCCGGCCCGCCATTGACCGGGGTGGTCAGCACCGTGGCCCCCATTTCTCGCGCCAGCGCTGCGGTGCCGTCGGGGGACTGGTCATCTACTACCAGAACCTGCTGCACCAGACCGTTGTTCAGCATCTCAATTAGCGGAGACAGGACGCGGGGCAGCAGATGCTCGGCGTTATAGGCCGGCATGATCACGCTGATTGAGAGGGATTGTTCAGACATCACACGAGGTCTCCGGTCGCATTGCGCGGTGCGTGAGACCGCTGAACAAGATAAAGAAGGGCCGCCGTAAAGGGCAGCAGCCACATCACCCGCGCGCCATAGCGGTCTGCAGGTTGGGAAACGCCACCGCAAACGAGCGCATTCACCGCAATTCCGATCAGAATAAACAGGGCAAACAGTTTCACGTCTGTCGGTACGCTGCGTGGCCTGAGCAATACGACCACAATAAAGACAAACGAGGCCGCATAGATTATGCCGTGCAGGACATCAGCGGTTTCGATCCAGACCCGTTCTTCGGACAGGACGCCGCTCTGGATCAGGTGCAGCTGTGATGGGTTGAGGCGCGCCAGATTGCGGGCGTTGTTGATCTCGACGTCAGACGGGATCGTCATAGTGATGCTATAGCGCAGAACCTGGCGATACCCGTTTTCGGCCAGCGCCAGCGATGTCGAGATCGGACGCGACAGGAACACCGCCTGTGCAAAATCACGCTGTGCCAGCGCAACCCGTTTCTGATTTTCAGGAGTCATCAGCCGGAACGAACCCAACCGATCAGAGCGTTCGAAAATAATGTGGGATGGTGTCATCCTGTAGGGATCATCCGACCAGGACAGCGCTTCGTGCAGGGCGCAGGTCGGGATGTCTGTGTTAGGGCAGACCTCGTTGAGGTAATCCATTCCTGGCCCGTCGACGATCAACCGTGCGGTAATATGAGGGGTATAGACAACCTCTTTGTTCGTCGTGCTTTCGACTGTGACCTGAAACGCTTTGCGTTCGGCCAGGGCAAGGGTCAGGATCACAATCATAATAATGACCGGGCGCCACTTGCCCGGTGTTCTGCGGCACAGCGCAACCAGTAAGACAAAGGGGATCATCAGGCCCGCCACGGCCAGATGCGAGGGGTGTAGAAGGATGCTGAACAGGGCCAGGCCAGAAATCAGCACCATCTCCCAGATTTGCATCACGCGTCCAAACGCTGTCAGCGCTGCAATCCCAATCAGCAGCACCGGCGCAAAGATATCGGGCATCATGAAAGCGACGTAGAATGGCATTGAGGTACAGGCCGCCGCTAGCAGCGGCACAGCGGTAATCACCGGTGTTCCGTAATCGCCATCCAGATACCGGCTGACCGTCCGCGCCAACAGCCACGCCGTTAGCAACACGACGGCAAGGTGCAGAACCGGCATAGCGAACAGCGCATTTGCACGGAAGAACGACGCCATGATCAGGCCATAGATCAGCGACCGCGATCCGGTGGCTGTACTGTCCTGATCTGCGGCGTAAGTTCCACCGGATACGCTGCCTTCATACACCGGGGGCAGGATCGTGTTCAGTGCGACACTGCCCTGCCGGATATAGCTGCCAGTGTCGAAGTAATAGAGCGCCTCGCCATTGATCAGCACCACAGACAAACAAGCAAGAACGGCCAGAGCAAAAAGAAGCAGCGCTCTGACCCTCGAGGAGTGTTTATCCGAGGGAACTGATATGCTCATACTTGCCCGGCGGCTTTCTCGGCGGTGACTGCCGTGCGCTGAAAATATCCAATTGTCGCCTTCAGCCCGTCCTCAAGCGCCACCTGGGGCGACCAGCCCAGCTGTTCGCGGGCACGGGTGATATCCGGCTGACGCTGGATCGGATCGTCCTGCGGCAGCGGTCGCTGCACCAGTTCAGATTTCGAGCCGGTCAGGCGAATGACCGAGTCCGCCAGTTCACGGATGCTCAGCTCAACCGGATTGCCCAAATTGATCGGCCCGGTGACGTCATCAGGGGATTCCATCAGCTTGATCAGACCATCGATCAGATCGGACACGAAACAGAAAGACCGGGTCTGACTGCCATCGCCGTAGATGGTGATGGGGTCCCCGTTCAGGGCCTGCATGATGAAATTGGACACCACACGCCCGTCATCGGGGTGCATATGCGGCCCATAGGTGTTGAAGATCCGCGCCACTTTGATCGGCAGGTTATGCTGACGGTAATAGTCAAAGAACAAGGTCTCGGCGCAGCGCTTGCCCTCGTCATAGCACGAGCGCGGACCAATCGGATTGACGTGACCCACATAATCCTCGGTCTGCGGATGGATTTGCGGATCGCCATAGATTTCAGACGTCGACGCCTGAAGAATCCGCGCGCCAAGGCGTTTGGCCAGCCCCAGCATATTGATCGCCCCATGCACCGCTGTTTTGGTCGTCTGCACCGGATCGTGCTGATAATGGAAGGGCGAGGCCGGGCAGGCCAGATTGTAAATCTCGTCCACCTCGACATAAAGCGGAAAGGTCACGTCATGGCGCATGACCTCGAACCGGGGGTTGTTCAGAAGGTATCGCAGGTTGCCCCGCCGCCCGGTGAAGAAGTTATCGACGCACAGAACCTCGTGTCCCTGTTCAAGCAAGGCTGCACACAGGTGCGAGCCCAGAAAACCGGCTCCGCCCGTCACCAAAACCCGTTTGGCGTTGAGGTTCATGTCATTGGGGTCAAAATCAGACGCGTTCATCAGCGCACCCGGCACTTTTGGCCGTCTTCTGTGTAACACCCATTCGCAACATCTCCCTGCTCATAGGCAGGCACTTTCAACAAACGGCCAAAATGCAAATTCCGATCGAAAATAAGCGCCTGTACTTGGTAAAATAACAGTTCAAAGCTACACGAAACTTGCTGATTGCCGAAGAAGAAATATTGCACATCCCCGGTTTCCTTTGTTTTGCGGCAAAAAGCGGGTGAATGCAGGGGGGAGTAACCTCTCTAACGGATAGTCTCGCCGATTGAGCGGAATTGTTTCCTTCGCTGGGATGCCCCGCCTGCGACAGAACTGTGAATTAAGGCTTGCAACGCTCTGAAAACGGCCTGTCCGGCGTTGCGACCCAAGCCGGGTTGCCTTGATCGGCGGCAGGAACGGCAGTAACAAAATATATAGATTTAGTTTTTGTGTGAGTGTTGTGTCTAAAGGTTTTTACAGACCAGACATCGACGGGCTCCGCGCTGTTGCCGTTGTTCCCGTGGTTCTGCACCATGCCGGTTTCGCCGGGGTTCCCGGTGGGTTTGTTGGCGTAGACATATTCTTTGTCATCTCGGGTTTTCTGATCACGACCATTCTGGCTCGCGAAATCCGGGACGGACAATTTTCGATTCTGTCTTTTTATGAACGTCGGGCCAGACGCATTTTGCCGGCCTTGTTTGTGGTTCTAGCCGCCTGTCTCGCGGTTGGTTGGTTCCTGTTGCTGCCGAACCAGTATGGCAATCTGGCAGTGTCAGTGGGGGCGACCCTGCTTTTTGCCTCCAATATCTGGTTCTGGATGGATGCCGGAGACTATTTTGGCCATGGAATCGAATTTGCGCCGCTACTGCACACTTGGTCTCTGGCCGTGGAAGAGCAATTTTATCTGTTCTTTCCGCTCTTGCTTTGGGCGTTGTCCAGAGCCTCGATGCGGGTCTGGATTAGGGTAATTGTGCTGATCTCTTTGGTTTCGCTTGCGCTCTCCATGTATGCGACGACAGCGCATCCCGTTGCCAATTTTTATCTGACCCCAACCCGGATCTGGGAACTTGGGATCGGCGCTTTGTTGGCGGTGGGCGCTTTTCCGGCATTGCGTCGCCCGGCTGCTGTGGAAGCGGTGGCGCTGATCGGCGCAGTCCTGATTATAGGCAGCATTCTGTTGATCTCGGATCATACGCCGTTTCCGGGCATAACGGCGATCCCGCCCTGCTTGGGAGCCGCGTTTCTAATCTGGGCCGGGATGTATGGCCGGTCGATGATAGCCAGATTTCTGACCCTGCGCCCCGTGGTTTGGATCGGGTTGATCTCATACTCCTTGAATCTGTGGCATTGGCCCGTTCTGGTCGCGGCGCGGGTACAGTATGGCCGGGTGGTCAACAGAAAAAGAACCCTGCCGGATCGGCGCCACATCGAATGGTCCGGCGGTGGGCCAAATCATCGTGTGGGGGGATTCCCATGCGAGCGCTTTGCTGCCCGGTTTTGATGCCTGGCTGCAAGAGCAGCGATATTCCGGGGGTGGCTATTGTCAAACTGGGCTGCCCGCCTTTGATGGGTGTCCGCCGCGCCGAAATGGCCGCAGCCGGTGAGGCCCCGACAGGTATCAGGAACAATCCCATTCACGTCAAACAGGGTGTCGAACGACTGCTTCAGCGGTTAAATGACCGCAAAGTCGATGTTGTGGTCGTTGGCAGCATCCCGGAAGCCGGCCTCAATGTCCCTGATGCCCATGCCGCAAGCTTTACCTTTGGGACGCGATTGCGCGCTCTGCCGACGCGAGAAGAGTTCGACCGCGGAAATGAGCCTGCCTGCGCGATCCTGTTAGAAGGCAGCCGAAAATTCGGCACAATCCTGGCAAGACCGGTGGATGATCTGTGTGAAAGCTCTTGCCGCGTCCTTGAAAACGGTGATCCTATTTATCTGGACGAAGATCATCTCAATCAGGCAGGCGCGCGATTGCTTGTGTCTACGCTTCTGAACCAACACCTCGCGCACATTCTGTCGGGCGACTGAATGCACTGGGACCGTGATGGTGATGTCAAAAGACAGGAGGGAACCAGTGGCAGATAAACTGTGGGCGGGATTGATTGCATGTGCCGCTCTGGTCGTTGGCGTTCTTGTCTTTGCGGCGATTGGCACTCCGATGGGGCATTCGTTCGGCTTCAACCTAAGCTGGACCATCGCGTTTTCCGAAGCTGTTGGTCTTGGCACGCCCTATCCCCGGTTTCTGCCCGCCCTGTGGGACGGCATTGGTGGGTTTGATTTCTTTTTTTACGCGCCGCTACCTTTCTACGTTGCTGCCGGGCCTGCCCAATGGCTGTGCCCCGAGTGCAGCCCGCAGGTTCAGTTCGGTTTGGCCGGAGGGCTGCTGTGCTGGCTGTCGGGGCTGGCATTCTGGGTCTTTGCCCGGCAATTCTTACCTATGAAGTCCGCTGCAATCGCCGCTGTGGTCTGGGCCTTGGCTCCTTATCATCTGGGCATTGACTGGGTGGTTCGTCAGGCGGCGGGGGAATTTGCAGGGTATGTCTTTGTACCGCTGGTCTGTCATGGCGTCTGCCTTGCCTTGCGCGATCACCGCGCCGCATGGTCCCTGCCCGTGGGATTGGCCGGGTTGGGATTCTGCCATCTTCCGACCCTTCTTTTGGTTGCGCATGTGCTGGCGATTGTCGTTGTCGCCCGGCTTTTGGTGCAACGCGCGCGCGTTGTACCTGCGCTGCTGGTTCTGACGGTCATGGGCAGCGCGGGGCTGGCGATCTCGGCCCTCTATTGGTTACCTGCGCTTGTGCTGCTTGGGGATGTCTCACCGCAGGGGCTCTATACCCCCGAACTGGTCCCCGCGCATTGGTTCCTGATCGGCGTGGATACACTGCCGGACAGCAGATTCCGGCTGGCCCTGCTGCTGTGTCAGGCGGCGGCCTGCATCCTTGCCGTGCTGGCAGTCGTCGCTTCGCGGGGTGACAACAGGCGGCAGCTCATCATCTGGGCTTTGCTGCCCGCATGGTTGGTGCTTGGCCTCAATAGCACGCTCTCAGAAGCGCTGTGGAACAATTGGATCATTGCGCGTGTTCAGTTCCCCTACCGGCTGACCGTAATGTCCGATTTGGCCTTGGCACTGTCAGCGGGGGCGATCAGCAGCGCGCTGATGTCCGGGCAATGCGCAAGGCGGTGGGCCATTTTCGCGGCCGTCTGCCTTTTGATCCCATGGGCCGCGGTGGCGAGCCTTGTTCCCGACCGAATTGCCCGGGGTATCGCCGCGCGGGGTCAGCCCGTGGCCATGATTGGCGCGCCGGAATATCTGCCACCTGCAGTCTTTGACCCGCTGGCCGAACAAACCCGCACGGCCGGCGATCCGATTTGGGCCGTACCCCAACATTTTCTAAACGTCGTGGACAAGATCCAGACCCCTGCCTTGGGGTTCGCAAAACCAATTCCGGAAGGCCCGCGCCAATGGCTGTTGCCTGCCTCTGCGTCAGCGCAGGATCAACCGCAACGCGTCGCGTTGATGTACTGGACCCATATGAGGGCGGAGACTGCCGAAGGTTTGCCCGTGACCCTGAGCCCGGATCCGCAGACTGGATTGCTGCGCGTTGACCCCACCGCAACGGATGTCAAAATCCTGCTACCCTTGCACTGGAGCGAAAAGGCCGGTGCCGTCCTGACCGTGATCGGTCTGTTTGTTGCATTGATCTACGGGTTTCGCGCAAGGCGCAGGGGCACGGGGTCGGGCATCTCTTAGCCGGGCCTGCGAAACACCCAGAGTGTCGAGATCACGTAATTGGCGACAAAGGACGCTCCGATTGCCACCAGCAGGATGATCCAGAACGGCAGTGCGGTGGTAAAGGCCAGACCCTCTACCACCGCGAGGCGGATCACCAATGAGGACAGGACGGCCAGAAAATACTTGCCATACCCTTTCAGCGAGATCGTGTTCCGGCTGGTATGCTCATAGCTGAAGATATTGTGACCGAAGTAATTGATGACAGACCCCAGAATAAAGCCCAGCGTCGAGGCGATTGCATAGGGTGCTGACAAAAGACCGGCCAACAGCAGCGCGAGCAAATAGTCCGCCACTGTCCCCAAGGCGCTGATAGCGAGAAATCTCAGCAGTAGGCGTTTATCTTTGAGGTCAGATATCACGGCGGTGCCGGGTCCCAAGTGTCATGGCTTTAACGGCGGCTCGGGTAGCTCTTAACAAGCGTCGATCCGGCGCCAAGGCGATCTATCTCACTGCCCGGACGAACTCCGTATTCATGATACCCATCTGCCTTGCCGGTTGCATAAACCACGAACTCGCGGTCATAGAACCCGCGGGCCGACGGGGATTGATCCTGAATCATAGCGTTGTTCAGGACGACCCAGTCGCTCTGGTTCTTGTATCCGTTGATTTCGCTGACAGCATTCTGTTCGATCACAACCGAGGTCGACGCGTTGACATTGATCCGCGGGATCATCACTTTGCCGTTGCCCGAACCCCCTTTGCGCAATGGCACCCGGATGATCGAGTTCTTTCGGATCGACAGGCCATCCACTGCATAAATGGAAATGCCGTGCAGGTGGGCATTATAGATGACGTTATTTTCGATCAGGATGTTGCGGTGGCGCAAAAGCGGATCGCTTGTATTCTTGCCGCTGCGGCCCATGAAAATCGTTTGGGTGAAGTCGCCCGCTCCGATGTCGAATACATTGTTGCGGATCACGATATCGCTGCTGCCTTTGTTCGAGGTCCGCGTCACCTGAATCATGTCCCGGTGATCCTTGCCGGTGCTGGCCCGGAAATTGTGCAAACGGTTGTCCTCGATCAGCATATGGTCAATGCCGCTGAAGGCCATGCCGTCGGCGCGGATGTCATAAATCTGATTTCGCTGAATGTTAAGATGCGTGCAGTTCACCGCAGTGATCGCGCGCATCCACTTGCTGAACGTGCTGTCGGATATCGTGACCTTGGAACTGTCGCGGATAAACAGGCCGCGGCCGTGACCGATCCCGTTACTGTGCGCTCCGTCGAAAACCGAATTGGTGATCGTGATACCGTGGCTGTTTCTGATCTCGAACTTGATAACGTGGTTCTTGTCACCGGTCTTGAACGTGTAGTCGAACACGATCCCGTCGAATGTGATATTGCTGGCGCGAGACAAGCGCAGTTCGGACAAACAGGCGGGGGATTGCGGGCTTGCCGACCGGATCGTCACCGGCTTCTTGAACGTTTGCTGAATGCGCACCGCTCCGTAGTTACCGCTGGCCAACAGAAAAGTCTCACCCCCGCGTGCGGTTTTTAGAGCTTTGGCCAATTCTTGTCCGGTGCGAATGGTCTGGCCGTCTTTGGCCTGCGGCAGCTGTGCCGCGATGTTTATCCCACCACAGGCAGCCCCCGCTCGCATCGGCATTGCCAACGCAAACAATACAAAACCGGCGCATAGTAGCAGGCCAAGAGGCGAAAAAATGCGTCGCATGGGCAACCCCTCGCGATGAAACTGGTAACGGAAGAAGCCTACGGGCAAGCAAAAGCCTTGTCCATCGGGCGATCCGGGCAGACACAATCTTTGCAATTGATCAGGAGATTTCAGGTCAGCGAGCAATTAACCGCCGATACTCAACCCGAATACGCGGGTGGATGCCTGAAAAGTGGCATTTCTGTGTCCATTGTTGCGCCCACAGAATCAATTCAACAAACATGGCAATACCACCAAGGGAAGGGGAACAATTCCCGGTATCGAGTATCGAGTTCACTCGGAAATGAAGGCAAAGCGGCACGATTGTGCCGAAACAGGCAACAATTTCCAAACATAGCCATATTCCGGCCCCTCTGTCGCCTTTGTGCGGCTGTTCCCTCTGCCCTGGGTGAGCGGAAATCCTGTGCGCTGCCACTCACAGCGCCTATGCAACAAAGGTGAAATATGTCGACGACAATTATTGTTACCTCGAAGGCAGAGCTGGACCAGGCTTTGTCTCAGGCACAAGGTGGGGAAACGATCCTGTTACAGGCGGGGGACTATGGCCGCCTGAACATCAACACTCAATACGCATCCAACGTCACAATCAAATCAGCGGACCCGAACGCGCCCGCCGAAATTTCGGAACTCAGGGTGAATGGTGCGTCGAATGTTACATTTGAAGATGTGACCTTCGATTACACGTTTAACGGAGAGCCGCAGAGCTACCGGCCGTTCCAGATTCAGAACAGCTCAAACATCACAATCAAGAACTCGACCTTTGATGGGGATCTGGCCTCGGGTGTGTCGTCGACCGCCGATGGCTATGGGACGGGTTACGGATTGTATATCCGCGGCAGCTCGAGCGTGACCGTAGACAACAATGAGTTCTACAACTGGCGCATCGGCATTGCATCCGGCATCAGTCAGGATGTTGCGATCACAGGCAACAATATCCATTCGATCCGGGCGGACGGAATCTTCATCGACGCCAACAAGGGCATTTTGATCGAAGGTAACTATCTGCACGACTTTAACCGCTCGCTCAACTCGGGTGATCATGCAGACTTCATCCAGTTCTCGAAGATCAACGGCCCAAGCAGCGACATCACGATCCGCGAGAACGTTATCGACATGGGTTCGGGTGACTATGCGCAGGCCATCTTTTTGGGCAACGCAGGCACAGACCCCAACGATCCGAACCTGTTCTATACCAACGTTCTGATCGAAGATAACATGATCTACAACGCGCATACGCACGGGATTTCCCTTGGCAGCGCGCAGGATGTAAACATCAGCAACAACACGGTGCTGGCCGTACCCGGCCTGTTGACCGGCGGTGTTTCGATCCCGGCAATCCGGGTTGGCGGCACGTCGCAGAACGTCACGATTGATCATAACGTCACGTCGGACATTATCGGATATAGCGGTCAGTCCAGCTGGAACCTCACCGGCAATGTCTATGTCCAGAACACAAACCCAAGCGGGCCGAACTACTACGGTGATCTGTTCATTTTCCATGCCACCGGTGCACAAGACGGGTATAATCAGTTTGGCGTCCAGCCTGGCAGCATCATTGACACGACCGGAGCGGGTTCGGATCTGGCCTACCAATTCCCACTGTCCTACGACAGCTGGGTCGGCACCAGCACGACCGGGTCGACGGGCTCAAACACCTCAACCACAAGCCCCGACACGGGAACGACCAACCCCGACACCAGTGGGACCGCGCCGAGCACCGATACTACGAACACAGATACTTCGGGCACGGACACAACCGATACCGGATCGTCCAGTTCTAGTCCGGATACCGGTGGAACGGATACCACGACAACCAGCCCGGACACGGATACTGGCTCTGTCAGCCCGCTCCCAAGCACGACAAATCCCGATAGCGGCGACGACACGTCCGGCACAACAGCCGAGCAGCCTGAAACAATGGTCTTTGACGACTTTGTTCTGGATATCGCGGGCCTGCCCGGAAACGATCAGGCCTCATTGAAAGGGGACACGTTTGTCGCGGATACAGGATCGGGTCCGGCGCTTCAGTTCGATGGTAAGGATGACTACGTCAATATCGGCAAGCTTCCTGAATTCGGTGATTCAGGTCAGATTGCCTTTACCGTCGAGTATTCCCGGGACGAGGCCGATGGCAGCAGCCAGCGCCTGGTCTGGAACCACACGAAGGTTGGCCTGACGATTACCGGAGACGGGTTGATCGCACATGTGGGCTCTGATGACGTCAAGTTCCACAAGGGCTTTGCAAGCGGAGATATCGGGCTGAACGACACCGAATCTCACACGATCACCGTTTTGGTTGATGAAGACGCAGATCGCCTTCAGGTGCTTGTGGACGGTGAGGTTGTCATTGACGAAACCAGCGTCGACTTTGACTTCTCGGGTGGTCGCGACCGTGCTTGGACGCTTGGAACCGCATGGGGTCGTGATGTTGACGGTGAAATCACCGCTTTCGCGATTGATGACGACGTTCAGTTTGTCGACACTTGGGTTCCCGATGATGCGATGATCGCCTGATGCGGAATTCGCGGCAATAACAGCCTTACAGGCAAAATGTTGAGCAGGGGCGCACAATCGGGCGCCCCTTCTTTTTTCATGTGCAGGCGCGGCACTTTGGGCCCGTCGAGGCAAAAAACGTGCATGTCGGGCGGTCAATCCCCTGTATGGCTGGCGTCGACCATTCACAACAGCTCTCAAAGTCAGAGATATTGGGTGAAAACCTATGCAGGTCAGCTAAAGTAGGGGCCAGTTTCGCGGGCCATTCGAACAAGGACGCATGGCCCGCGTGTCAGGAAAGAGTGCAAAAGGACAGACAAGCGCAGTGGCAACATCGGCGGAGACAACCAAAGCAGTGCCTACCCCCGGCCGCCGCGCCGGGGTAAAGCGCACGCCGTTTGTCATTCCGCTGCTGTTTCTTGGGTTCGTCTTGCCGTTTTATTTCGATGTAGCCGGGCTTGAGATCGGAACATACCGGCTGGTTCTGCTGATATTCATCATCCCTGCAATGGTGCGGTGGCTGGATGGCTCGGGCGGTTTTTACGCACCCGACTACATGATGCTAATTTATGCGCTGTGGGGCAGTCTTGCGCTGTTATACAATCACGGCTTCGCCCGGTGGGAGTTTATCGGCATTGTCATAGTAGAGACACTTGGCCCCTATTTCATCGCCCGTTGGATGATCCGGGATGCGGATGCGTTCCGCACTTTTGCCGTTTGGATGTTCATTCTGATCCTCTTCATGCTGCCCTTCAGCATCTACCAGTCGCTGATGGACAAATCCCTGATCCTTGATTTCTTTGCCAAGATCGGCAAGGTCGCCAAGGTTGTATATGATGAACCGCGTCTGGGCCTGTACCGGGCGCAAGGGTCGATGCCCCATCCGATCCTGTTTGGCATTTTCTGCAGCGTCGGTTTTTCGCTGACCTGGTACGTGCTGGGCTATAATAAGAACCTGGGACACAAAATCCCACGGATCGGTGTTGTACTTGCCGCGACCTTCACCTCTTTGTCATCGGGCGCGTGGCTGTCGGTTGCTGTGCAGATTGCTCTGATGTTATGGAAGGTCGTCTTTAACGCCATCCGGATAAAGTGGAACCTGTTGCTCTATCTATTTGCCGGTTTCTACCTTTTGGTTGATATCGTAGCCACCCGTCCGCCCGTGCAGCTGTTTGCGGCTTACATGACCCTCAACAGCAGGTCGGCATGGTATAGGATTCACATTTTCAATAATGCTTCGGATGACGTTCTGAACAACCCCATCTTCGGGATTGGCATTAACCCGTTCAGCCGCCCGGCCTGGATGGTGGGTAGTCTGGACAATTTCTGGATGGTTGTAGCACTGCGTTACGGTTTACCCGCGCTCATCTTGCTTGTTGCGATACTTGTGGTGATCTACGTCAAGGTTGGCAGGGTACAGCTCTCCGGCCGGCTGGCAAGCTATCGGCTGGGCTATTTCTTTGCGTTGACCGGATTCAGTATCGCAGCCATTTCGGTGCATCTGTGGGAGGCAACTTTTTGCCTTTTGATGTTCATGCTGGGGGCCGGCCTTTGGATGCTGAATGCCGAGGATGACGCAGATCAGCCTGCCGCAGGCGATCGCGGCGGGCGGCCTCGGAAAATTAGATATACGCGCTTCGGACCTCAGGAAACTCAGCCAGATCAAAAGGCTCAATCAATCGCGCCCCGTGCGCGTAAAACTGTATTAGGGAAAATCGACGCGTGTCAGCACAGCCAGAAAAGATCATGACGGATGCGGGTATCGGCCGCAAACCAAAGCGGTCGGGCATTCGGCAGGCTGTCACTCAGGTTCCCATCTCGTTTCGCAAGAATTACGGACTTTTGAAGAACCCCGAACTTTGGCGGATGATCCCGTTGTTTCTGGCATGCAGGCGCAGTGCCAAAGGCGCGGGAAAGCTGCGGCACAGGATTTTCGTGGGAACCCACCACAAGGCGATGACGACCTATTTCAAAGCCGTCCTCAAGTTGCTGGCTTTTGGTTTGGGTGAAAAGTTCGAGGATATCTCGCAGCAGGTGCCAAAGCCGAACACGCAGGTTTTTCTGTCGATACACAGCCAGACGCCGCTGTCCGAAATCGGCCCCTACAAAGGCATTCATATCATGCGTGATCCGCGTGACATGATCGTTTCTTCGTACCATTACCACCTGTGGACGAACGAACGTTGGGCGCATGTGCCGGATGAAAACGGGCAAACCTATCAGGAAAAGCTGCTGGCGGCGGATAAAACCGAGGGGCTATTTATGGCCATCCGGCATTTCATCTTTTTCAGTCGCGAAACGCTGGAGAATTGGGATCTGGATGACCCCGATATCCTCGAGGTATCCTATGACGCCCTGATGGGTGATCAGCGCGATGCGCTCTATGCCGAGATGTTCGCCTTTCTGGGCCTCAGCGGCAAAGCGCATGAGTTAAGCGTCCGCCTGATGCGCCTGTTTGAGGCCGGAAAGCGCAGCAGGATATCAGACACCAAGACCAATGAACGTGCGCATATTCGCAGCGGGCGCAGCGGACAATGGAAGAATGAGCTAGAGCCACAGCACATTGCGTATATCGAGCAGGAGCTAGGACATATCCTAGACAAGTTCGGCTATGACCGATCCTCGGCGCAGGGATAATCAGCGTCACCTAAGTGGAAAAAGACGCTTTCTGAACATTCCGACAGCGCGGCGCAAACGGCGGGCAGGGGGCATATGCCCGGCTAAAACCGCTTCGATTTCAGTCTGACTCATGTCCCCGCGCAACGACGTGCGCGGGCGCAGAAAAGCGCTATCGTCCATGTATCCTGCGTCGCTTGAGAACACCGTCTGATAGCCGGCGCGTTTTAACGCGCGCAAAACGCGGGCGTTGTACATTCCAAAAGGTATTCCGGCCTCGGTCAACGGTTCACCACACAACGTTTGCAAAATGTCGCGCGAACGGAAGATTTCACGCTCCAGCCCTTCTGCCTCCTGTTCGGTCCAGGCGACATGAGCCGCGCCGTGGCTGCCGATCCGCATCCCAGCCGCCAGCAGGCCAGTCACTTGATCGCGTGTCAGAGATCCGGGCGCGTCCAACCTGTCGGTCAGAACAAAAAAACGCGCTGTCAGCCCGCGCGCCATAAGGGCGGGCCGGGCAATATCAAAATCCGACTGGTTGCCGTCATCAAAAGTCAGAACAAAGGCGGCTGGATCGGGGCTGGCCACCACCCGGTCCAGGATCTCGTTGAACTGAGCCTCAGACAGCCAATAGGGGCTTTCGCCTTCCTCCAGCGTGCGGGTCGGAGTACCAATTCCGTGAAAGTTGAGACCGATCCGCCGTACCATATCAGGATTTCAACCTTCTGTGCAGGCTTTCAGCAAGCGTAACGACGCGCGCACCTATTCCGTCCGGAGTGGCCTGATACGGGCCGGATGCGGCTTTGTTCGACCCACCAGTCCGCAGTTTGAACCGGGTAACACTCGGGTTGGCGTCGGCGTCTATCCCGCCAAGATCAAAGCATGTTGCGCCCCGGTTTCGGCAATACAACATCGCCTGCCACATCAAAAAATGCCCCGCATTCAACCGCCGTCCGGCCTCGGACGTGGCGCCGAACAGATAGGTGGCGTTCGGACCGGATGTGCCAATCGTCATTGCTCCGATGTCTTCGCCATCCTTGTGCGCGATCAGCACGTCATGGTCGAAATCCGGCCCATGCAACCCATAGTAAAACTCGGGCGGGATGTCGGGCTGAAATCCTTTGGCATCCTGAACCTGTGTGTACAGCAAGGAAAACCGATCCGAGAGATCGTGGATCGGGCCGGTTTCAAGCTCGATCCCAGCTTTCAGCGCGTTGCGCAGCGGATTGCGCCATTTGCCATGCAACGCCCGCATCAGGCTATCGTCGTCCTGACCGGGGTCGATCAGAACCGTTCGGTACGGCGCAGAGCGCTGGCACGTCGAAAACCCGGCATGCGTGATGGCGTCTTCGGTCGCCGTGACCTGCACCGGAAACCTCAGACGCAGGATATGACCCGCCGCATTCAAGTGATCCCGAAGCGCGACGAGGACAGAGCTGAGTAACGCTGGCTCAGGCTCAGACTGCCCTATTATTTTTGTCAAAGGCCCGGCTGCAATCCAAGCGATGCCCCGGTTCAGCAACGGTACTTTCTTGATCCTGATACAAGCGGCAGCGATAGGCCTGTCTTGTGGGTCATAAACGGCGACGAACTCAGCCGTAGCGCCAATCCGGCGGGCGGCCGCCTGTGCGTAGGTAAGGCTTTGTTCATAGGTCAGATCGGAAAACAGGCCACTGATCAGCGGCCAGTTCTCAGGCGCGACAGGGCGGATGGACAGCGCACCGGTCGACATCAGATGGATACCTCGGCCGCGGTATCGGCCAGCAGATCACCCAAGGCTGCCTCATCCTCATGCGAAAGCGGTTTGGACGGATGCAGCTCAAAACGCTGTGGGACAGGGAACTGGTTCAGGTGCTGCATTGGCACGATATGCCCTTCGAGAAAGCGGGCGACCTTTGACAAGGCAGTTTTCGGGTCGGCGCATATATCGGCGTAGTCGACCCTCAGATGCCGGTCCGCGCCGATATGCGCGCAATCACGTTCGATATCCTGTTCCACGCCCGAAACCTGACGGCAGGCGCGCTCAATATCAGTGTTGCCCCCGGCGTTTGACGGACGTACGGACCACCATTCCTGCTGATCCGGCTGCGGCCCTTTGTTCCGCCTTTGCGCCCTAATAATAGACCTGGCGGTATCAGCTGCATCGCGCCGGACCTCAAGAAACAGGCAGCCGGGAAACAGGGCGTTCAAAAGCCGCACACGGTTCGAGTGCATGACATTCTTGTTGATGAATGGGGCCGCAGACAGCCGCGACATCCCCGCCAATGTCGATCTGATTTCATCCGCCGGTAGCTTCTCAACTGAGCTTTCATCCGCCCAAGGTCCGTCCTCCAGCCAGCGCTGCCATATCCAGCCGCCTTCGTTTGGCGCGGCCCAGCCGGAAATATGGCCGTAATCGCTGTGGTATGCCGGTTTGTGGCGGGCCATGAATGGCGTGCCCAGCTTTGTGACCGCCAATGGCGTTTTGTAGAACCGGTGCGCCAGATTGGTGAAATAGGCCAGCCGAAATTGCGTGACCATCAGCTCATAAAACAACGAAGTTCCGGAACGCGGCGCACCCAGAATGAAGATATGTGGCCATTTCGCCTGTGGCTGATGCGCAAGCAATCGCGCCTCGACCGGGGCAAGCGCCGCGTGGACAGTTGCGCGAATGGCGGATTTGGCTGCGGTTTTCATGCCACCATCCCGGTATCAGGCTGCGGTGGGGTCTGCCCCTTGGGCTGTTGTACCAACGCGCCCAGCAGGAACGTGAACCGGGCGCGCCAGGCCTCAGCGCCTTTGTGGCTTGGCCGGATCAGGCTGATGGGCAGGAACCAAACGGCGCGCAAAAGATCTGCCAGCGCCATGAGGCACGTTCCCAGCCAGGCGATTGCCGGCCCTCGTGTAAACCGCAGGAACAGGATTTGCCCCTTCGCGATTTCGACCGATTTCCATGGCGAGGTCTGGCCGGTGGACACAGCCCCATAATGCGTAAGGCGCACGTCCGGATTGTACCGCACCTTCAGACCAGCCTGCCGCACTCGCCAACACCACTCGGATTCCTCGCTATACATAAAGAACCGATCATCCATCATACCGACCTGCTCTACTACCGCGCGCGCGATCATCATGAAGCATCCCGCAACGACATCGACATCCTGCTCGGTGTCGCGCGCCAGAGAGGCATAGCGCTGATCCCCAAACAACCGGCTACGCCGCAGAATGCGGTTTGGCACCACAAGGCCCCAGAACAGTTTACTGAGCGACAGTTCGCGAAACAGAGTCGGCTGCTGGCTTCCGTTTTCAAGCGATACATGCCCGCCCAGAATGCCAACATCGGGATTGTCCTGCATATATGACACTGCACGTTCGAGCGTACCATCGTAGACCAGCGCATCGGGGTTAAGCACCAGCAGATATCGCCCTTTGGCCTGCCGGATACCCAGGTTGTTGCCCCATGCGTAGCCGCCGTTATGCCCCGCATCTAGCACGGTTATTTGTGGAAAAGCCGTGCGCAGCGCCTCGACACTGCCATCGCCAGAATCATTGTCGACCACGATCACCTCAAGCGACAGGGAACCTGCGTGATCCAGAACCGACTGAACCGCCTTTGATGTCACGTCACTGGTCCTATAGTTCACAATGATGACGCTGAGGTCCAACTGGACTGTCGCGGTCTGTGTCATTGCCCGCGCCTTTCGCTTTTTCCGTCAGTGAAACACATGCCTGCGCACTTTCCCAGCAAGACTGAAGACCGCACTTTCAACCCCTTCGGGCCGCTTAGACAGGTGCCACAACAGCAAATGCGTCCCGATATACGCAGCCGCTCCCACTAGCACCTTGACGATGAAGCGAACCCGCAAAAGGGGCAGGTCATCGAATGACTCATAAGCCCAGCCGATCACTTCGGTGCTGCCATAGGCGCTACCAACAAACAGGACGGCGGCAATCATGACCAATGTCGAAGCAAAGGATCGCCACGCCACGGTCAGAGGACCGATTAACGTACGCTTGCCATAGCGTTTCGCCAGCCACAGCGTGGTGACAATCGCTGCGGCACTGCCTGCGCCCGCGCCTGCCAATGCGCCGGTGAATCCATATTGCACCCCAACCCACATCAACAGGCACACAAGGATCAGCAGGAACGTGTTGCGGATCAGTAGAATTCTGGTCGATCCTTCGACGTACGAGGCCGACTGAACATTCTCCTGCAACGTTTCCAGCGCCTTGAGCGGGGCCAGAACCCATATAACCTGGGCCGCCCCCAACCATTGCGGCCCCAGCACCACGATCACCACGTGATTGGCTACAAGCGCCATGCCAACCGAAACAGGAAGCACGATGGCCAGCAGCAATTCGTTGAGCCGGTTGAACGTTTCATCCTGCCGGTCGGTGTTGCGCGAGATGTCCGCAAGTCCGGGATACAACACGCGCTGTAGCGGTGCGAACAGCTGAGTCGTGACAAGCGTGCTCAGGCGGCTGCCCAGACGGAACACCCCTGCATCCGCAAGCCCCAGTGTCGCGCCGACGATAAGCTGCGGCATGTTTCTGGAAAAGAACTGTGCGACCAGCGCTCCGGTAGACCAGAGCGAGAAGGAAAAACAATCCTGCCAGCGTGACAGCGATAACCGCGGCGCCATCGGAGCGAAACTGAAAGTCCAGATCGACCGGGTCGTCAGAGCGAAGAAATTGGCCAAGACAATGGCCCAGAAGTCTCTCCAGTACCATGCCAGGCTTATGGCAATGATCGAATAGATGATCCGGCTCAGGGTTTCTTCTCCGGCGGCGAAACCAAAGCGCAGATTGCGCTCATACAACACGAACCGGGGGCTTTTCAGGGCAATGATCAGCGACAGGACAAAGAGCAGCGGGGTCAGCGGTGCCAGTTCGGGCAGGCCGATGAATTCAACGAATGGTCGAGAGGCGAGGAACAGCAGCCCCGCCGCAACGCCAAGGATCACCTGAAAGGTAAACACCGTCTCAAGATGCTGATGCGTGGCGTCTTCAAGCCGGATCAGCACATTCGCAATTTGCCGCTGCATCATTTCAAGAAAGGCTGTGGCCACCAGGAAATATGCAGCGATACCGAAATCCGTGGGCGTCAGCAGACGCGCAGTGATCACCAGTGTGACCAGTCCAAGCACCTGACGAAACAGGCTGGAGGCCAGCAAAGTCGTGGCCCCAACGGCAAGAGCCGCGCTGCGGGAGGAGGCGCCGCCGTTCCGCGCAGGATCAGTTGGCTGTTTCAAGATTTTTAACTTTCCATACTCACAACAAACAACGCTTTTCTACAACAGTGTTTCCAAATCGCACCCAACAACACCGCTTGAATAAGCCGACAAATAAGAGCCCAAAGGCCAATCCGGGACGCCATTTGCCCCCCGAACAGGGCTATTTTACAACTGGTTCGCTACAGTTTTGCTCCTTTTGTCAAAGGCTACCATTATCCGAACTCTACACGTTGAATTTTGCGCCAAAGTGTAATTTCAATCGGTATCATGAATTGGACACTAATTGCGCGATAATGCCAAGCATGTGGACGTTTTCAGGTTATTCGATCTCGACCCGGTTTTTGGGTATCAGGTTTCAGAATGGTGTAATGGTATGAAGATCGCGATTTTCGGGCTGGGATATGTGGGCTTCACCGCTGCGTGCTGTCTGACCCATCAGGGGCATGAGGTGATCGGTGTTGACGTAAGCGCCGATAAAGTTGCTGAGATCAACGCAGGCCAGCCCCCGATCAAGGAACCCAAGGTCGGAGACCTGCTGACCGAGGCGCTGAGCCGAAAGCTGATGCGCGCCGTGGTCGAGAGGCCGGACCTGTCCGATGTCGATCTGGCCATTGTTTGTGTCGGCACGCCCAGTTCCACCGATGGCTCGCATAACATGGGGTTTGTGGCCGAGGTGACGCGCCAGATTGCCGAGACCGTATCGCCCGACCGGGCGCGGCCTTTAACGGTGGCGTATCGCTCGACCTTTCGGCCCGGCACGGTGCGCCAGCTGATCGAGCCGATCTTCCGCAGCCATCTGGGCGACCGCACGGCGCAGGCGGTCGAGATCGTTTATAACCCGGAATTTCTGCGCGAAGTGTCGGCGGTGGACGACTATTTCAACCCGCCCAAGATCGTGGTGGGCACGGCGGACGGAAACGGCTCGGACGTCATGGACGCCTTGCACGAGGGTCTGGACGCGCCCGTTTTCTACACAGCCTTTGAAGAGGCCGAGATCACCAAATTCGTCGACAACACATGGCACGCGACCAAGGTGGCCTTTGCCAATGAGGTCGGCCGGATCTGTCACCGGATGGGTGTCTCAGCCAAAACCATGCATGAGATTTTCGTCTCGGACACCAAGCTGAACATCTCGCCTTATTATACCCGTCCGGGGGGCGCGTTTGGTGGGTCCTGCCTGCCCAAGGATGTCCGTGCGTTGCAACACATTGCCGGAGAGGTGGGCGCGCATACCCATCTGATTGACAGCCTGCTGCGCACCAATGATGCGCATAAGACCTATCAGGTGCAGGACATTACGGCCCGTCTGCCCGAGGGCGGCAGGGTGCTGATGGCGGGGCTGGCCTTCAAGGCCGGAACAGACGACCTGCGTGAAAGCCCCAATGTCGATATCGCCCGGCGGCTGCTGGACGGAGGCTATCAGCTGTCGGTCTATGATCCGGCGATTGAACCGGCTGATCTGCGGGGGCAGAATCTGGGCTATGCATTTGCCCACCTGCCCAATGTGGGCAGCCTGCTTGTGGATCGCACCACGGCCGAAACTGGGCCGTGGGATCTGGTGATCGGATCGAACCGGATCGTGAATGATCTGAACCTTGGCGATGCAGAGGTGCTAAGAACCTATGAATATGACTAGCCCACCGCCCGCCGTTCAGCCAATTTCGTTCGAGGAACTGCGCCAAAGCCAGCCCCTGAAAGGGCTAAAGGTTCTGATCGTGGTCGAAAACCTGCCCGTGCCTTTCGACCGCCGCGTCTGGATGGAGGCCCGCACGTTGGCCGCCGCAGGCGCGCTGGTCTCGGTCATCTGCCCCTCCGGCAAGGGTCACGAGGAACGCGTGTGGGAGGATGAGGGGATCAAGGTCTATCGCCACCCTCTGCCGTTGGATGCTAGCGGGGCGCTGGGGTATCTGCTGGAATATGGCGCGGCGCTATTCTGGGAAAGCTGGCTGGCGCTGAAGATCAAACTGACGCGCGGCTTTCACGTCATCCATGGCTGCAACCCGCCCGATCTGATCTTTCTGGTGGCGCTGCCCTTCAAGCTGTTCGGCGTGCGCTATCTGTTTGATCACCACGACATCAATCCCGAACTTTACGAGGCCAAGTTCGACAAGCGCGGCTTCTTCTGGAAGCTGATGAAGACGTTCGAGCGGCTGACCTTCGCCTCGGCGCGAGTGTCGATTGCGACCAATGAAAGCTATCGCAAGATCGCCATCGAACGCGGCGGCATGGCGCCCGAGGATGTCTTTGTCGTCCGCTCCGGCCCCGACCTCAGCCGCCTGCAACACCTGCCACCGAACCCGGAATGGCGCAACGGGCGCAAGTATATGGTGGGTTATGTCGGCGTGATGGGCGATCAGGAAGGCATCGACCTGTTGCTGGAATCCGTGGCGCATCTGGTGCAAGTTCAGGGCCGCGAGGATATCCAGTTCTGCCTTGTGGGCGGCGGCCCCAGTCTGGACAAGCTACAGGCACAATCGGCAGAGATGGGCCTGTCGGATTACGTCACCTTCACCGGCCGCGCCCCCGATCGGGATCTGTTCGAGATCCTGTCGACCGCAGATGTCTGCGTGAACCCGGACCGGGTGAACGAAATGAACGACAAATCCACCATGAACAAGATCCTCGAATACATGGCGTTCGAGAAACCGATCGTTCAGTTTGACGTAACCGAGGGACGGTTCTCAGCGCAAGAAGCCTCGCTGTACGCCAAGGCCAATGATCCCGTCGATATGGCGGCCAAGATCACCGAGTTACTGGCGGACGAAGAGCGCCGCGCCACCATGGGTAGCTCAGGTCGCGCGCGGGTCGAGGCGGAAATGGCCTGGCCTCATCAGGTGCCTGCCCTGATCGCGGCGTACCAACGGATCTGGAAAGGGTAGGCGTCTATTGTGAGCCGATGCGCTGATACAAAGTCCATGGCGCGTCAGCCGCAAGGATGTTGAACCCCGGAACCGGCATTCGGAACGAGTCAACTGAACAGACAATCACCGTGTCCGTCTGCACCTCGGCCAATTTGGCCAAAGCGGATGGAACGGTATGATCACCCTCAACCACAATCTGTTGCGCTGCGGTCTGAACACCGCTCAGCGCGCCGATGATGCGGATTGGCTGTTGGGTGGCGTTGGCAAAGGTCGGCACAGCCGTGCCATCAAAAGTCATAAGAAAGGGCAGGGGCATGCAGCTTGTGGCAACAACACCCGGGTTTTCGGTGCCCTCAGTAAAAAACGCCGCGCCCAAGAAGCCTGTCTCGTGTCGGCTCAACGCCTCCAGATAAGAGGAATAGACCTGGCCGTCTTGATACCAACTCACGCTAAGCACCAGATTCCGAACCAGCAGCAGGATCGCGACCGCTGCAAGCGCGGCCGTCTGATACTTTGGGTTTATGCCCGGCTTAAATGAAAGGCTAGCCGCCAACAGGGCCAGCAACAGCAGCGGTATGCGCTCTCTGAGATGTCCTACTCCAAACAAGTTTGGCGGAAAGATAAAGACCAGAACGACACAGACCATGACGGCAAGTCTCAAGCGCCTGTCGATCTGCCAAATCCCGGCCATAAACCCGGCGATCAGCCCGCCCCACAACAGGAACCCAATGCCGTAATCCGCCAGGCGCCAGGTGGATTCCGCGACCCGCAGAATACTATCGAGCCGCAGGGAAACCTCGGTATTGAGGCGCGCGGCCAGAGTTCCGCTTTCGGCATGAGCAAAAAGGTTCGAAATCGACGTCATAGCGCCGCCACCCGCAGTGTTGGTCTGCAAGAACAGCAGAACCGGCACAACGGCAATTAGCAACAACCTGCCCATGCGGCGCGCGATATTTGCGACGCTAGTTTTCCCCGATTGAAACGCGAGTGACAGTTCGATCAGGCCCAGCAATAGACCCCACAGCGCAAAGGCCAGCCCGTGGATCAGAAACAGCACAAGCCCCAATCCGACTGTGACCAGCAATTGCCGCGCAGGCCTGTCCTGTGACGCGATCCAGTACCCGGTAGCCGCCAGCAGGACACCAAGCCCAAGCAGAAAATTGGAAAACCCCCAGATCAGAATATGGCTATAGGCCACAAATCCGGCCATCAGCACGTTCAGAACTGTTATCCGGCCATGCAGAGCATGTGCCAGGTAAAGGACACCGGCAAACGGGGCAAAAACGACCAGCCCACCGATGAGCTTGGCACCAAGCAACGGCTCAACAACCTGCATGATCCCGACGCCCAGAATATCAAGGCCCAGATTGGGCAACAACTGCCATGCAACCTCATAATTCTGTTGCAATGCGGGCCATTCAGAGCCTGACCGAAAAGTAGTTGAAGGATATCATCGGGTTATGATTCTCTGAATTTTGCTGGCAAACGGAGGATCAGATGCCCTGGAATGATATCGCTCGCGCTCAACATACACGCAAAACGGACCGCTATCCAAGTGACATGTCAGACGATGAATGGTCGCTGGTCGAGCCAATGATTCCACCGGCACGGTCTGGCGGTCGTCCTCGAACGACGGATATGCGGGAAGTGATGAATGCGATTTTCTACATCGGATCGACAGGCTGCCAGTGGCGCGCTTTGCCGACAGACTTTCCTCCCATGACGACTGTACAGGGATATTTCTATAATTGGCGGAACGCGGGCTTGCTGGCGGCAATGAGTGATTTGCTGGTTGCTGCCGCTCGTGAATTGGAGGGCCGCGCTGCCGAGCCTACGGCGGGTGTGATTGATAGCCAAAGTGTGAAAACTACAGAAAGTGGAGGCATTTGCGGATATGACGCCGGCAAAAAGACCAAGGGGCGCAAGCGTCATATTGTGACGGACGTCCTTGGGCTTCTGCTGATTATCATCGTTCATGCCGCCAACATCCAGGACCGTGACGGCGCTCCCGATCTGCTCAAAGCGGTCGGCAAAAAATTCCCTTGTTTGCGCCATATTTTCGCCGATGGTGGGTATGCGGGGGATAAGCTCCGACAAGCCATGGGTGATGAGTGGACACTGGAAATAGTCAAGCGACCTAACAAGGCAAAAGGCTTCGTTCTTCTGCCCAAGCGATGGGTCGTTGAGCGCACTTTTGCATGGCTGGGAAGGTGTCGACGGTTGGCCAAAGACTGGGAACGCACAATCGAAAGCTCAACAGCCTGGGCGCTCGTTGCCAATATCCGCCTCCTGACACGCAGACTGGCAAGGCACTGCTATGCAACGTAAAACTTTAGATTCAGGCTCTCAGACAAATGCGTCAGAATATAGTACCTGCCGACATGCGCATAAAAATCCGTCAGAGGCAGGACGGGTGTCAGCAAAAGCGGAATTAGGCTGAGAAACAGGACCGAGGCCAGAACCGAATTTCGGCGACTGCGCTGTGCTGCATTTTCAAGATCGGGAACTGGCACGTTGTCTACTGTATTTCGGAACTCTGCTTACCCTGTCAGTTCGTTCCATTCCCTTCAACACGCAAGGGGAAATTTCATTCTCACGTGTCAGAGAGTCCACGATCTAAAACGGCACAAACTGAGGCAGCCGGTTCAGGCTGGGCTCCATGAACCGTTGCAGCCGGGCATCCGCATCCGATTCGGTTTCGCCGGGTCGGATGGGCGTCACAAACCGGACCAGCGCACCATCGGTGCGGCCCATGGTGAACCCGTCCTGAATCACGCTCAGCTTGGCGCGAAAATCGTTGACCATACGCTTGCCGCGCTGTTCAAGCCAATAATAGACCAGTTGTTTTGACAGCTCTTTCTGGATGACCGCGCGGTTCACGGTAAAACTGCCGTAGGGGGTGTTGCCCGGATTGACCTCATAAGGTTCAAGGCTGAAAATTTCCCAGCCGCCGACCGGCAAACAAACTTCGGGAGAATGGATGCCGTCGCCCTCGGTCTGCTTGGCGTAGAAGGCGACGAACATGTTCACGTATTCACCGGAACCCGAGTCGATATATGTGGTGTTCAGGTAGTCACTTGCGCCCAGCACCTCTTCGACCTGCGGGTCCAGACTGGTGGTGGAGCCGGACCAATGACCAAGTTGCCGGGGATACAGGACAAAGGGGTCACGCTCCACCGGTTTGACCTCGGAGGCCGGGCGCAGAACCCATGCTGTTGAAACAGCAAGCGTCAGAAGTGCTGCAGCAGCCAGTGCCACCGACGCTTTGATCCCAAAGATGCGCAGCGCCACGGGGACAAAGCCTTCGGTATCCAGATCTATGGTCTCGGCAAAGGGTTTCGGGTCACGGGTCAGGCGCTGCAATCCAATCGCCATCAGAAACAGGAGCCCTACGCAGATCAGGAAGACGACCCAGCCTTCGAAGAAATGCATGAACCCTTCGGCCTGTTCGATGCCGTGATGATCGACCAGAACACCGATCACGCCAATTCGGACCGAATTCATCAGCACCGTCAGGGGCGCGGCGGACAGCATCAGAACCACCTTGTGCCAGATCGGGCCGCGATACAGCAGGGCAAAGAGGTAAGAGAAGCTCAGGATCGGGAACAAATAGCGCAGACCGGCGCACGCCTCGGCCACCTGCAACTTGTAGACGCCCAGATCAATGATGTTGCCTTCGATAAAGACCGAAACTCCGGCCAGCTGCACGAACCAGACCCCAAGTTCGGACGAGACCCATTGCAGGAAGATCGTCAGCTTCCAGTAAATGAACTGGGGCAGCGGCAGCATGAACACCAGATGGATCACGGGCAGTTGGTGATAAATCCCGCGCTGCCAGCCGAACACGGTCAGCACCACGCCGCCGGTCCAGATTATCATGGCATAGGTGACGATGTCGGGGATGCGGGCCAGGTTGCCCAGGATCGCGACGGCCAATGCGACCGCGACCACCGCCACGCCGGGCCAGCGATCGTGGACAACCGGATTGGGCGGGGGATAATTCCGAAGCTCGCGCAGGAACAGATACAGTGAGATGACGGGGATCAGGGGGCCATGGCTGTATTCCGGTGTTCCCCAGGCCGCGCCCAGAGAAACGATCCCGATCCAGAAGACGGGGATCGAACCCAGCAACAAAAGCCCGAACCAGAACAGCCCCGTCGCGTTAATCCTCGGCAGGGCAGTTCGTGCCGCGTCAAGCGTCAGGCCGCGGCTGTCTTTCGATTCGAGACGTTGCATCACTGTTCATAATGCACATTTGGCATCGTTCTTGAACAGAAACGCAAACAGCTATCCCTTTGCCAGATCAGGGTTTAAGTGTGAAACGCCGCCCGAGTGTCAACGAGAATGCATTTGAACTGGCGTCAAACCCGTTCTGGTCATCCATCTCATACTGATAACCAAAGGTCATGGCCCAGTCTTTTGTGATCGCACGGGAATATGCCGCGTTGAAGGTACCACGCTGGCGCGGATTTGCAGTGCCTGTCCCTTCATCCTCTTGGTCGATGAAGCTGGCGCTGAACGACAGGGCGGACACCTGATTGATGAAATAGTCATAGGTCAGGAACGCCAGCGTCTGCCGGGTCTCGACGCTTTGCGTACTGGTGCCGACCCGGCGCTGGATTGTCGCGCCAATCTGCGAGCTGGCCAGCTGATAGCGATAGTTGATCTGACCGATCGGAGTGACTTCATCGAAAGGTCCGCGTGTAAACCCGACGTTGAACCCAAAGAAACCGCCCGAGCGCTGGTAATCCCGACCAACTGTTGCGTTGATCCGTGAGCCGTTTACGCCGAAGGTTTGGTCAATCTGTGCGTTTGCTGAGCCATCCGGCAGAATTTTGTCCCAGCCAAAGCTCCAGACAAAATCCTCGGTCACGTTGTTAATGTTGTTGGTGCGCTGTGTGTCGTCCACACGGCTGTAGCCGACATTCGCCGAGACGGAAGTGATGGAGGAAACATCATAGGTCACGCCTGTCGAGGCTACCGTTGTCTGCCGATCCGTGCGCGAGCTGTCCTCGGCCTGAAAGTCCCGATAGCTGAGGCGCAGGTTGCCTTGCAGAACCGGGGAGAACCGAAACAACGTGGTTGCGGCGTAGTCATCGGAACTGTTTTCAAAAAGGTTCGGGTCGATGGTGTTGGAATATCTCCGTTCACGGCGGTTATAGTTGAACCGGAACCCGATGGGGTCATTCAGACCGGTTTCCCAATCCAGGTTTCCACGCGTGTTAACCTGGTCACCAACCGTTCCAATCACATCCGAGGCATCAATGACGCCGTCTAGGTTGATATCGGTTAGGCTGCGGTTGAAGGCCAGATCGCGTTCCCGATATTCGGCCAGCAGGCTTAGCTGGCTGTTGGCGCGGGTCCGCTGGTACGACAATCGCGAAAGCGGGTCGGAGAAGCTGGACTCAGTGCCAATGATCGGCTCGTTGGCGATCCGATAAAGCCCAGACAAATCGAAATCCAGAAGGGAATCCGGTGTCTGTCTCTGTACGTTCAGCGCCAGCGTGTTCTCCCACCAGGTGGTCGAGCCCAGCGACGGATCGGTCAGACGCAGGTTGTCGTCATGCCTAAGCGATGACAGGTAATCCAGGGTAACGGTCAGACCGGATCCGGTGCCGGCTGGCAGCGTTGAATTCGGCAACCCAACCCGGCGGGCAGGGTTACGCTGCCCCTGCTGGGTAATAAGTTGCAGGCTGGGTGCTTGCTGAATTTGAGACGACGGCGCAGTCGTTTGCTGCACCGTCGTTTGCTGAGTTGAACTGAGCGTCTGTTGCGTTGTCGCAGTTTGTTGCCCCATCGCTGGCGAAAGAGAAACAAGAAAAGCTACCCCGCCCCCAATTGCCGAGACCCGCCTTAATCCGGATTTTCCCACCTGTATTTGCCCCTATTCGAACAAGCGGCGTGGTGGAACGACCACAACATCTCCGGCTTTGAGAACAGTATTGCCTTTAATGCCCGCGCCCGTGCCGTTGTAGTTATATGTGTATTTGTTCATCACGCCTGTTTTAGTATCAGCCCTGCGCAATTCGATGCGCTTGCGGGCCGCGAAGTTGGTCAGGCCACCGACCTGAGCCAGAACCTGAAGGATCGTTGTCCCCTCGGTCGCAATATGCTTTCCGGGAACACCAACCTCTCCCATGACAAACACCTCGATCGTCGGACCGGTTTGCAGGGTACCGGCCTGCAATTGCGGTGCCAGCGAAGCGATCGAAACGAAAACCGTCGGAGGTGCATTGAAGTTGGAAGACAACGCGGAGGACAGCGATCTGCCCAACGCATCCGTCGACTGGCCCGATGCACGCAACGATCCGACCAACGGGAAGGTAACTGAGCCATCCGGCAGAACCAGAATGGTTCGGTTAAGCGTCGGATCTTCAAGCACTTCAACCCGTAGCGCATCGCCCGGTTGGATTTGATAAGACTGCGCCAATGCGACAGTTCCCATAATCAGGGACATCACGAAAGCGGCTAAAGATCCGATTACTATCCGCATATTCAAATCTCTCATATTTTCCCCCTTATGCCTTTTTTTAGCTTTTCAAACAAGCCACCGCTGCTGCGGTGGAAACGAGATGCGGCAGAAATGCCGCGGGTGACTTCACTGCCCGGAGGTGTCTGTTGCACTCAACCGTTTTATCTCTGCCTCCAATTTCGGGGCCATTTCAGAACCGGCCCCCGTTGCCTGAGCTGCCCTGAACGTCAGCAGGGCCTCTTCTGCGCGGCCTGCTGCCGCATAAGCTTTACCCAGATGGAAAAGAACCTGCGGGTGATCAGGCAAAGCCTGAGCTGCCGGTTCGAGGTAAGAAATCGCCTCTTCTATGTTGCCAAGCCGAAATGCGACCCAACCGTATGTGTCCTGAAAGGCCGGAACCCGTGTACCGCGCAACCGCCGCACCAACCTTTGTGCGGTTTGAAGGCTTTCATCGTCATTACGATGCGTTGTCAGCAGGCTGGCAAGGTTATTGGCGACAATCTCGGATCGGTTGCTGAGGGGGTACAGTTTTTCATAGGCCGCAATCGCCTGATCCAGATCCCCCGCACGTTCATACTCGCCAGCTTCCAGCATCAGGAAATCCGGGTTATCGGGATGTTCGATCAGGGCATCTTTTAGAACGACTCGGGCCTCATCAGGCTGATCGTGTTGCATCAGCAGCAGATACAGCGCCAGCCAACCCCGAGCTGAGTCCGGATGGCTGCGCAAGATGTCCCGATAGACCCGTTCCGCCTCGTCCAGCTGCCCTTCGCTGGTCAGCGCGCGGGCTTTGACAAATCGCAGGATCAGGGAGTCGGGGTCTTCGGACAGGAGCTGTTCCAAATGCGCGTTAGCCCCGGCAATATCGCCTTGTGTCAGCATCAACCGGATCAGCGCAATATCAGCTGGCAAACCGAATTCGGGATCACTGGCCAACTCGTTCAGGAAATCCGACAGGTCTTGCGTTCTTTTCTGAGTCGCCAGCATTTGCGCCCGCAATTCATTTGCCTGCAACGCTGCGCTATCATCCCCAATATCTTGAACCGCGGTCAACACTGTTTCCAATCGCACCCAATTCTGCATGTTCAGATAGATCTGACCCAGTTGAAGCAACAGGACCGGGTTGCCTGGGTTCTGACGCACGGCTTCGACCAGAATGCTTTCAGCGATCTCCAGATCATCCGTCTGCGCCAGGAAACTCACATATCGCAAAACCTCACCCGGAGCGCTTTGCGACACTTCAACCGCAAGCGCCAGCATTTCGCCCGCCAGTTGCCTGTCTCCATTGCGCTCATGCGCCTGCGCCATCAGCAGCATCAGTCCCGAATCTCGGGGGGCCGCGCTGAGCGCTTCACGCAATAGCAGGATAGCATCACCGATGCGGTCCTCTTCGATCTGCCACGCCGCCGTGAGCTTAACGGCATCCGTCTGTGTCGGGTCTTCCGCCAACACAGTCTCGATCAGACTGCGCGCTTCGTCCGGCTGTTCCGTCGCAAACAGCATGCGGGCATATTCGACCTCATTTTCGCGTGTTTGCGTAGTGCGCGGCGCATTCTCAAGCAGCGCTTGCATCTCGGACAGGGCACCTTGTGTATCCCCCGTCAGGAATTTCATCGAAGCCCGCATTGCTTTAGCGCGCGGCGCATTCGGGCCGTCCGATGCGATGATCGAATCCAACTCTGAAATCGCGACCTCACGCCCGCGATATGCGTTCAGAAACGCCACCAGCCGCTCCAGAGTAGCCGAGTCTTCAACACTGAGGTCGGTTTCTTCGCGCAAAATCTGTTCGGCTGCGTCCAAGTTTTGCTGTGTCACGTAATGTTCAAACAACATCTGAACCACGCCCGAATCTTCGGGAAACACTTCTCTCATATTCCTGAGCTGCGCTTCAATGTCAGCAACCCGATCCAGCTCGGCCAACGCCTGAAGCCGGATGGCATAAAGGCTGCTCTGTTCCGGCGCAAACGTCAGGGCGGTGTCGACCTCATCCAACAGCGCGTCCCAGTTCTGGTTCCGCAATTGATTATCAATGATGATCCGCCTTGCGGTAAGCAATTCGGGACGGCCGTTTAGGATGTCTCGCGCGGTGGCTACGGCCTTTTCCGCGACCTGCGGGCTATCGGCTTCAAGTGCGTCCGAATAGGCAAGCGTGTTGTTGATAGCCCAAACCTCTACATCCTCTGGCGCCAGTGACGAAGCCACGGTGACGAAACGGCGCACATCGTCCATGTTGTTCAGCTGCAAAGCCATTTCCGCCAGCGCGCGATGTCCTTCCAGATTGTCAGGATATTGTTCGATCAGCAGCAGATACTGGCTGTAGGCAGTGCTGATGTTTCCACGCTCACGTTCTAGCCGGGCAAATGTCAGGCGCGCTTCCTTGTGTTTGCCGTTCAGTTTGAACACGTTCTTGAATTCGATCAGCGCCCGTTCGACGTCACCTTCCTCGAGATGCGCCATACCGGCCTGGAAATGCGCCTCGGCCCGTTCTTCGGCCGAGTCACATGCGGCCAGCAACAAGCACAGAGAAAACAGGACAATCCTCAGGCGATTGCCCGTCGAAAAAAGAGTTTTTCCTAGTGCGACCATTCCTGCCATGTTCGATGAGACCAGCAACGATAAACGGGCTGTTTGACACGGCCACGCCTGCTTGCGTGGCCCGGGGTCAGCAACCGGTGCAGCGCAAAACAACGGACACGGTCCGCATCAGAATGGAAACATCCGAGCTGAAAGACATGTTCTCCCAATACTCGGTATCGTGCTGAGCCCGCTCGGCAAAGGAAGAATTGTTGCGTCTGGACACCTGCCACTGCCCGGTAATGCCGGGCAACATCGAATAATAGGTCTTGCTGGGATACAGATCCTGCTGATTTACCATCATCGGACGCGGGCCGATCACAGACATTTCACCCACCAGCACATTCCAGAACTGCGGCAGCTCATCCATCGAAGTTTTACGCAGGATCGAGCCAAACCTGATGATGCGCGGATCATTGCGCAGCTTTTGGTTGCGGTTCCATTCTTCGCGGGCCTCGGGATTGCTTGCCAGGTGCTCTTTCAGAACCATTTCGGCATCATTGACCATTGTGCGCAATTTCAACAGCTTAAAAACCTTGCCGTTCTTGCCCACCCGCTCCTGACGGTAAAACGGGGTAACGCCCTGACATACCAGCAGCACGGCCAGACCAATGATCAGAGGCACAACAAAGGGCGCCGTCAACAGGACGAAGGCGACATCAAGGACGCGCTTTCCGGTCGTTCTGTAAAGCCCTCGACTCGGCGTCGAGGTTGAAACAACAGACATATTAGGGTAGCCCGCGCCAGCGTTGGCCACCTCTTCCGAATGACTTGTCACAATACAAACCCCCAACACACACCAAAACCTAGCAACCACTTACCCAACTCAGGAACCGAACTACGCTCAACCTCAATATTGTGTAGTAAAAATATTATATTATTATGTCTTTGCCCGTGCTGGCCTCATACACTTTACATCTGCCACCACCGGAAGAGTGTTAACAAATTCCTGCCATATTTGCAAAACAATATTCCCTTTCTGCGCAGCCTCATCCAAGCGAAATCACAAGGTGCAGGAACAAGTTGCCTAAGTTTTCATCACCCGCAGGTTCCTCATAACGCGTCGTTATCCTCTTGTTTATGGCTTTAAAGCGCTGGTTTTTACCCAATTTTGGCCCGTATCGGCCTCCAATGCCCAGCGGCCTTTCCCTTCTGCGACGCTAGTTTTTCAGACCATCTATCGGCGACAAAAGGGGAAACAATCATCAAGTTGCTCCGTGATTGGCGGCATTTTTTGATCAATTGAGCGCCTGAAAAATTTAGTGATACGCCCTACCTTGATTTTATGGCACAGTAGAGGCCAAGCATGTTTTGGCTGATGTAAAGTATTTGTATTGTACAAGGGTTTTCTGGTGGTTCAGGGTGCACGTTTGAATAGTTTCCGAGAATCCGAGACGAACTTTGACAAGGCCGAGGGCAATCGGGGTGCAATGGCGTCCAGTGACGGGTTTTATCTGGAGTTCTTCGGGCTGGATCGCCGACCCTTCACGTTGCTTCCGGACCCGGGGTTCATGTATTGGTCGCCGTTGCACAAGCGCGGCTACTCGGTGCTGCAATTCGGGGTCATGAGTTGCGCGCCCATCACGCTGCTGACGGGCGAAATCGGGGCAGGGAAGACCACCCTTGTTCAACACCTTCTGAGCGAGATGGAGCAGCAGATCACCGTTGGGCTGGTCTCAAACGCACAAGGTGGACGCGGCGAGCTGCTGCAATGGGTGCTGCATGCATTGGGTTTGCCGATCGACAAAGATGCCACCTATGTGCAGCTGTTCCGGGCGCTTCAGGACTTTCTGGTCTCGGAATACGCCGCAGGCCGGAGGGTGGTTCTGATATTCGACGAGGCACAGAACCTGACGGTCGAAGGGTTGGAAGAGATCCGTATGCTGACCAATATCAACGCGAACACAGATGAGCTGATACAGCTTGTTCTGGTCGGCCAGCCCGAGCTGCGCGATCTGGTCATGGACCCCAAGATGCGGCAGCTGACGCAAAGGGTAGCCGCAAGCTTCCATCTGGAACGGATGGACGAAGCATCGGTCGCGGCCTATGTCAGACACAGAATGCAGATAGCCGGTGGCTCGGGCGATGAATTCACCGACGAAGCCTGTGCGATGATCTTCCGGCAGACCCGCGGCGTACCCCGTCTGGTAAACCAGTTCTGCGATTTCGCATTGCTCTATGCCTGGACCAACGAAACAGACAAGGTCGACGCAAACATTGTAAATCAGGTGATTGAGGATGGTGTCTTTTTTGGCGGCAACTCACTTGAACAGGAGGTGACGATCTGAGATGGGCCTGGTTCGCTATTACATTTCCATTTTTCTGCGGCGTCTGCCTTATTTCCTGATCGTGGCCGTTATAGTGTCGGCCGCCTCCGTCACGATCGCCCTGAATTTGCCGCCAACCTACGTGTCACAGATGCGGCTGATCGTTGAATCACCGCAGATCCCGGGCAATCTGGCGTCCAGCACGGTCAACACCACTGCCGGAGAACAGCTTCAGATCATCGAACAACGGCTGCTGACACGCCCTGTGCTGCTGGATATCGCGCGAAAGCACGCGGTCCTACCTGATCTGGAAGCCGCAAGCCCGGATCAGATCGTCGATGCCATGCGGGTCAATACAAAGGTGCGGATCAGTGCAGGGCAAAACCAGGCGAGCCTGATGACAATAACCTTTGACGCCCGAAGCGGTCAGATCGCTGCCGGGGTGCTGAATGAATATCTGACTGAGATTCAGAAACTGGACGTGTCCTACCGCAAAAACCGCGCATCCGACACGCTGAGCTTCTTTGAAAACGAAGTCGAACGCCTGGGCAAAGAGCTTGATACGCGCAGCGCCCGAATCCTTGAGTTCAAACGAGAGAACTCGGGCGCTCTGCCCAGCAGCCTTCAGTTCCGGCTGGCGCAGCAAGGGGCGCAGCAGGCCAATCTGCAACAGATGGATCAGCAAATCTTCTCGCTCAAGAGCCAGCGCGAGAAGCTGCTTGAGATCTACGGAACGACGGGTCAGATCGTAGGCGTTCCTCAGCAGAACAAATCTCAGGCTCAGCAGCAACTCGACCAGTTGCGAAACCAGCTTGATGCACAGCGGGCGATTTATTCCGAGAGTAACCCGCAGATCAAAATCCTGCGCGCCAGAATTTCCAAGCTGGAGGAAACGGTCGCCGCCGAGCAGGCCGCCAATGTGGATGCGACCAACCAGCAGACGGGGAATTCCGCGCTTGATTTGCAACTGGCCCAGCTCGACAGTCAGATTGAGTCGGTCGAGGATCAGCGGGCCTTGCTGCAGGATCGGCTGACAAAGCTGACACTGACGATCGACCAGACACCCGCAAACGCAATCGCGCTGGACGAATTGCAGCGGGACCATGACAATATTCAATCGCAGTATAACAATGCAGTGGGTCGCCTGGCCGCCGCATCGACCGGGGAACGGATCGAAGTGACTTCGCAGGGTCAGCGTATTTCGGTGATCGAATATCCGTCGGTCCCCAGCTCTCCGACCAAGCCAAACCGGATGGCGGTTGCCGGTGGCGGAACGTTCTTTGGCATGGCATTGGGGATTGGTCTGATCATCCTGCTGGAACTTCTGAACCGGTCCGTGCGCCGCCCCGAGGATTTGATCAACAAGCTGGAAGTCTGGCCTATCGCCGCGATTCCCTATGTACGCTCACGCAGTGAAGTGATCCGGGCACGGATGGCGTGGTCCGTAGCGATTCTGGCAATAGTGATTTCTATACCTGCCGCCATCTGGGCCGTTCACATGTACTATTTGCCGCTGGACTTGATCGCCGATCAGGTCATCGAAAAGTTGGAGGTCTACTGGTGATTTATACTCCTTACAATTTGAGGAAGGTGTAATGGACCGTCTTCAGGCCGCCATCCAGAAAGCCCGTGAGGAACGCGCGACCCGTCAGAGCGACCCCGCGGTCGTGCTGTCCCATACCCAGCAGCCCAATGCGCCAAGCCCCTCGGTCGAGCCAGACGAAGCCTGGAGCGCGCTTCCTCAGATCAGCATCGATCCCTCATTGGTCGCAAGCAAACGCCTGAGTTCCTACACCAGCGGACCTGACGCGACGCCTTATGACATGCTGCGCACAAAGATGATGCAGCAGGTTCTGTCGAACGGCTGGCGGCGTGTGGCGCTGACATCTCCGCATAGCGGATGTGGCAAAAGCACAGCGGCCGCCAATCTGGCCTTCAGCCTTGGACGTCAGGCGGAACTGCGCACGATCGTCATTGATCTGGACATGCGCCGCAGGGGGCTGGCCGAGATACTCAAGCAGACGGGCAACCACAATATGGCCGATGTTCTGCAGGGATCGGTGCCATTTCGGGATCACGCACGGCGCTATGGCGAGAACGTGATTTTCGGGCTGAACTATACCCCGACAAGCAATCCCGCGGAAACTCTGCAAAGCCGGTTGGCGATCGAAATGCTTGAGCAAATCGAAGAGGAATTCAAACCCGATATCGTTCTGTTCGACACGGCACCGCTTTTGGTAAGCGACGACAGCCACGGGTTCCTCAAGAATGTGGATTGCGCTTTGCTGATGGCCGCAGCCGAAGAGACCAGCCTTGACGACATAGACGTGGCCGAGCGGCAATTGTCCGAGCTTACGCAGGTCATGGGCATTGTCCTGAACAAATGCCGCTATATCAGCGGAGCCTTTGGTAATGAACAAGGCTATTACTGACAGGCCCGTGACCGACGCGGTCATCATTCCGCACTACAACGACATTCCGAGGCTAAAGCGCTGCTTGCAAGCGCTAATGGAGAATGATCTGTCCGGTACAGAGGTTGTTGTGGTCGACAATGCGTCTCCGGTGTCGTTGGAGCATGTGCGCTGCGCTTTCCCAACAGTGCGTTTCATTGTCGAACACCAAAAGGGGGCAGCGCATGCGCGCAATCGCGGCGTGTCCGAAACCGGCGCGCAACGACTGTTCTTCATTGATGCCGATTGCGTTCCCGGTCCTGACTGGTTGGCTGTGGGCCGAGAGATATCCGCGCAGGCAGACTTGATCGGCGGGCGTGTCGATGTTTTCGACGAAACCCCGCCACCCCGCAGCGGCGCCGAAGCTTTTGAGACCGTTTTTGCGTTCAATTTCAAGAAGTACATCGAAGTTCAGGGCTTTTCAGGCGCTGGTAATCTTCTGACCAGACGGGACATTTTCGACGCGATCGGCGGCTTTATCAACGGCGTGTCGGAAGACAGGGAATGGACCATGCGTGCCGTAGCAAAGGGCTATAGCCTGATCTACGAAGATCGCCTTCGGGTCAGCCATCCATCTCGTCAGGACTGGCCGGCGCTGAAGGCGAAGTGGCGTCGCACCACGCAAGAGGCATATCAACTTAACGGGACCGGCCTTACGGACCGCATGCGTTGGGCGCTGCGTGCTCTGGCTATGCCCGCAAGCGCTGTGGTGCATACGCCAAAAGTTCTGGCCAGTCAGAAATTGAACTCAACTGGTGAAACGCTAAGAGCGGTCAAAACCCTGTTTCGCCTAAGATTCCTCCGCATGATCTGGATGTTAAGGCAGGCTTTGGGCGGAAGTATCTGAACTGGTCTTAGCGATATATATTTAACATAATTAAGATTATAAGATATCTTGCTGTGACCGCAAAGCTAAAGTGTCACCCATGAGCAATTCAGGAATGTCACTCTCCTCTTATAACAAAACTAGGAAGATCGAGCATGGGTTGGGTGATGATGAGCGAGCTCGAATTGAATCGTGTGGAAGTAATGGCACAGGTCGATGATGGCCGCTTGATGGTAGATAATGCTGCGAACCTGCTGGACTTGACGCGGCGCCAGGTGTTTCGGCTACTGAAGCGCTAACGTTTTGGTCGGCGCAACTGCGATCCAGCACAAGGCCCGCGGCAAACCTCCTAACAATCCGATTCACAGAGCGAAGCGCGATTACGTCTTGGCGTTGGTCAAAGAGAGTTATTCCGATTTCGGGCCGACATTGGCCGCAGAGAAGTTAGCTGAGCATCACGGCTTCAAGGTTTCGCGTGAGACTTTGCGCAAATGGATGGTGGAAGATCGAACCTGGCTATCTCGCAAGCAGCGCCGAACATTCCATCAGCCGCGCCTGCGGCGGGAATGCTACGGGGAATTGATCCAGATTGACGGCTCCGACCACCGCTGGTTTGAGGATCGAGGCGATCCCTGCACCCTGCTCATCTTCGTCGATGACGCCACCAGCACCTTGATGGAGCTTCGCTTTGTGAAGGCGGAAAGCACCTTAAGCTACTTCGAAGCGCTTGAGAGCTATCTTCATAAACATGGTCGGCCGGTAGCGTTCTACAGCGACAAACACACGGTGTTTCGTGTGGCCAAGGAAGATGCCAAAGGCGGCGCTGGCATGACCCAATTCGGCCGTGCCCTGAACGAGCTAAACATTGAGATTCTGTGCGCGAACAGCTCGCAGGCCAAAGGTCGTATCGAACGTGCCAACCGCACGCTTCAGGATCAACTCATCAAGGAATTGAGACGTCACTCGGCCTGGTTGGTAAATTCGTGGAAACCTATGCCTTTGTCGATGGCCCGTTCGAGGTGCGCTGGAAAGGCCAGTCCCTGCCCTATCGGATCTTCGATATGGACCAGCGCGTTACCCACGCCGCGGTCACGGAGAACAAACGCTGGGGGCTGTGCTGGCGCATATCAAGGGGATGCAGGAACAAGCTCCACCAAAGCCCAGGGTGAGGACCAATTCAGAGAAGATGGGTTACAAGCCCAATGGTCGGAGCCCCGGTCGGCCACCGAGAACGCGCCCTAAAAAGGCAATTGTGCGGGCAGCGGAATAGCTAATTTGTGTTGCGATATTTCCTGCGAGAGAAATAGTCCATGGCTGTATTGAGCGCTTCGGCGGCATATTTGCGTATCTTCGGCGCCGATCTGGAATCGGATGAGATTACAAAACTTCTTGGTTGCAAGCCGTCCAATTCGGAGAGGATGGGCGAAGAGATTATTGGTAAGGTCACAGGATGAAAGAGAATAGCGCGAACAGGTGTTTGGCGATTGCGCGCAGAGCGTCTGGAACCTGGTGACTTGGATGCCCAGATATCCGAAATTCTGGACCAGCTCACTGACGACACAGAAATATGGAAAAAGCTTACCACACGATTCCGCGCAGACATTTTTTGCGGCTTGTTCATGGCGGAAGGCAATGAAGGTATCAGCCTGTCAAGCGAGACCCTGGAGGAACTGGCCGCGCGCTGCCTGACAATAGACTTCGATATCTACGACAGTTCCGACGACTAATCCCGCAAGGCTTTTCAGCCCTGCGGTATTTGAGGTCTCCGAGCTGCTAAGCCTTGCTACCGTCGCGCATTATGGTGACATTCCTGCTTTGCAAAACCAGTGACATTTCTACTTGGTTGCAACACTTGCAAATGCTTGGAACGCGCCACTCTGAAGTGCGACTCTTGTTAGAAAACAAAATGTTATCTAGTGAGAGATCATGCCATGTGCGTCGTTACACGCAACTATCCCTCCAGAAACATCGCCAAATAGAGGGCTGGTGCCACGCCAAAGTCTCTGTCGCCGAGATGGCGCGGGTTCTGAAGCGTCACAAATCAACGATCTTTTGCGAGCTAAAGCTTTTCGAGCAAAGTTTGAATCGGCAGGGTTCCCCTGAGGTTTGATTTGTGATTCACCCTTTTTGGGAGGATCAGGAATATGCCAGCACCGTTGCCAAAGGAACTACGAGATCGTTTTGCGCGCTTGATCGAAGAAGGGCTGTCAGGGAGGGAGGCGTCGCGCCGTCTTCAGGTGTCCGCCGCGACCGGTGCGCGTTGGAGACGCCAGATACACGCGTCTGGCGCGGCCCAAATTGCCCCGATGGGGCGTCCACCGGGCAGCGGAAAGTTGGCACCCCATGTCGGGTTCTTCCGCGAGTTGTTAGCTCAAGACCCCGACATTACCCTTTTCGAGTTGCGCGATGCGCTTGCCGATGCTGTGGGGATCACTGTTCATCATTCGGCCATTGCCGGATTGTTGAAGCGCCTTGGCTTCACTCACAAAAAAAGTCGCTGGTGGCCACCGAACGCCGTCGCGCCAAGGTAAGACGACAGCGCGACGATTGGTCTGCTTATCGTTCGCCAGCCATCGCCCGAATGCCGGACCGCGTGGTGTTCATCGACGAAACGGCGGTAAAGACGAACCTCACCCGGCTCCGTGGCTGGGCACCTCAAGGAGAACGGCTGACCATGGACGCGCCGTTTGGCAGTTGGGGTACACAGACGCTGATCGCGGGGCTGACTCAGGACGCGTTGATCGCGCCGTGGGTCATCAAGGGCGCAATGGATGGCCCGGCATTCGCCGCCTACATCCGAGAAGTCCTCGTCAAGGAAATAGCGCCCGGCACTGTCGTCATCCTCGACAACCTAGCCACGCACCGGAACAAAGAGGCAGCACAGGCCCTGCGTGACCATGGATGTTGGTTTCTCTACCTGCCACCATACTCGCCCGACCTGAACCCCATCGAACTAGCTTTCTCAAAACTGAAAGCCCATTTGAGACGGATCGGGGCGAGAACCTTCACCGAAGTCTTCGAGGCTATCGGATCAATCTGCGATCTCTACGATCCAACAGAGTGCTGGAACTACTTCAAGGCCGCAGGATATGTTGCAAACTAATCTCGAAAGGCTTTAATACTACAGTTGCGCATTGACTTGATCTCTGATTCATTACTGGTGATCTGGTAATTGGGAGGTTTTGGAGATGGCGGGGTCGGTCTGGAGGGAAACGCTTGTTGACTGGCGCAAGTCTCTGGAAGAATTGAAGTCTTTTGTTGCCCCGGCCTTCCGGCGTATTGAACAGCGCCGGACAGCGGGTGCCTTCATAGACGGCTTGCTGTCGGGGGCTGAACGCAAGACGGGCTGGATGCTTTCGGAAGAAGCCGGTTTTGACAAGCCATATCGGATACAGTCGCTGCTGGGGCGCTCTTCCTGGTCCGCCGATGCGCTGTGTGACCTTGTTCGCAAATATGCCGTTGACATTCTTGGCGATCCTGAAGGTGTTCTTGTTGTGGACGAGACCGGTTTTTTGAAGAAGGGCGAGCATTCGGTTGGGGTTGCCCGACAGTATTCGGGTACAGCGGGGCGGGTAGAGAACTGTCAGATCGGGGTATTTGCCGCTTATGCGAGCCGCTGGGGTCATGCGCTGATCGATCGGCAACTCTATCTGCCGAAGGCGTGGGCGGAGGATCCGGATCGCCGTGCCAAAGCTCATGTCCCGCAGGAGGTGGGATTTGCCACCAAGCCGCAGATGGCTCGCGCGATGGTTTCCCGTCTCCTTGATGAAGGTGTCCCCTGCGCCTTTGTGCTGGCCGATGCTGTTTACGGGTCCGACAGCGGGTTCCGGCGCATGCTGGAGCAGCGCGGGCAGTCCTATGTATTGGCGGTGAAGTCCACGCATACACTGCGTCTTGTCGAAGACGATCACCTCATCCAGACCGATCCCGCCACCCTGACCGGAGAACTGGGCCCCGAAGCCTGGCGACCTCTTGCCGCCGGAGAGGGCGCGAAAGGACCGCGCCTTTACGAGTGGGCGCGTCTGCCCATCGGTAAACAGACCAAAGACGGGTTTATCAAATGGGTTCTGGCGCGCAGGAGCCGTCATGATCGCGCTTCCATAGCCTATTACTTCGCTTATGCGCCCGCCAATACCACCTTGGCGGAACTGGCCGCTGCGGCCGGGCTGCGCTGGACTATTGAAGAGTGTTTTCTCAGGGCAAAGGATGATCTGGGCCTGGACCATTGCGAGGCCCGGTCCTGGCATGGCTGGCACCGGCATATGAGCCTTGTGATGGCCACCGCCGCATTTCTGGCAAAGCTCAGCGCGGACCAGCGCCGCAATGCATTCGGGAAAGTGAACAAAACGAGTCCGGCAACGGGCCGCAGCGCATAGGCTTTCTGCGAACCGAGATATATACTACGCCAAGCTTTCTTTCGACCGTTGAAATCCTCAGATTGATCGCGCGCCTCATTCTCCCAACGCCCCCTTCTGACGCCTTCATTCTCGGATGGTCCCTCTGGCGAAGAACACATCAGGCCGCTGCTGCCAGAGCCCATCGAAAGTCCCGCCTCAATGCGCAACTGTAGTATTAAAACGCAATTTCTGGGATGATGATGCGTTTGCCAAAATGTACGCGGGCTACTTCGTCATGCGGAACATCAACAGACGCAGAAACGCCGATCTGTACAACGCAAACTGATCCGTCATCCTGATCTCTGTTAGAACGTCGTGGCACGGATAAAGCAAGGTTGGACACCTGAGCAGATCGGCAACCGGATGATCTACGAAGGTGCAAAGCTGCGCGTTTGTCAGGAAAGGATCTACCAATACATCTATTCTAAGGAAGGCATGGCCCAGGAGCTCTGGTGGTATCTGCCCGAGCATCGCAAGTCTCGTCGCCCCCGGCGGGCAAGAAAGCGCCAAGCGCCCAAGTTTGACCGCGACGTCAGCATCCTGTTTCGCCCCGACGACGTTGCTCATCGCCGTCAGTTCGGCCACTGGGAGGCTGATCTTGTTCTGTTCAAACAACGCTTTGGACAATCAAATGTCACGTCGCTTGTCGAGCGCGTCAGCCGGTTCATGGTGCTTCAGAAGAAGCCAAACAAGCGCACCAAACCCGTGATGGGCAAGATCATGAAAGCCGTCCGCGACTTGCCCCACCTGGCGCGCAAATCGATCACCTTCGACCGCGGAACCGAATTTGTCAGTTGGCCGCACCTTCAAGCCGAGATCGGAACGCAAACGTGGTTCTGCGACCCATCTTCTCCATGGCAAAAAGGAACTATCGAAAACACCAATCGCAGGGTCGGACGCTGGCTTCCCCGTAAGCGCGACATCACGGCGATCTCAGATCATGAATTGAAAATGATCTGTGACCGCCTCAACGCAACGCCCTGAAAATGTCTGGGATCGACGACACCCGCCGAGGTGTTCAGGGAAAAGATGATGGAGGAAATGGGTCGACAACCCTACCCTGCTCGTCAATAGGAATCGCGCTTCAATTATCGTTCACACTCCCGGTCATTGCCCAACCAATTCGACCGCACCCCGACGACTAAACTAGGATGCCCTGCTGTTGAAGCTCCCAGGAGGCGCGTTTCTGCCCAAGAGCCGGGTTCTCAATAGCCAATTCGATCACGGCCTTTTCCACGTGCTCTGGCACGCGGTTCTTCGGGACCGATTTCTTGCCGCTTAAGTCCATCAGCGCCCCCGCACCGCCCTGTTCGTACAATTCCCTGAACCGGTAAAAGCTGTCCCGAGAATAGCCCATGACCTTGCGCGCCTGACTCACGCTGTCGAGCGGCTTGGCCAGTTCCAACAGTCCGAGTTTCGGTTTGATGATCTGTTCATGAATGCTTGTCACTGATCGACACACCTTGTTGCGCTCCAAAGAGAGCAGAAATGTCAGATCAATTCGTGTGCTTTACACTTTAGGTTGCAGTGCGCATCAACTTCTACTTTGCGAAGTTCAGCCAAAGACGCGTGTACGCCGTCAACCATTTTGTCCGGTAGCGACAACCTCGTTGTCCGGTTTTAGCCGCAGTTCATGACGTGTTTATGGTCTGGTTTGCTTCTCCTTCAGGTTTTGGCTTTTCCGGTGGATTTTTGTTTTGGCCGACGTTGATTTTCAGCTGAGCGTCGCCTGTAGCTTTCGAAGTTCATCTCGAGGATCGTGGCGTGATGAACCAACCTGTCGATGGCTGCGACGGTAACAGCTTGGTCGGGGAAGATTTTGCCCCATGCACTGAATGGCTGGTTGGCAGCGATCGCAAGGCTTCGGTTTTCATAGCGCCGTGCGATAAGTTCGAAGAGAACAGAGCTTTCGGCGTGGTCTTTCTGGGCATATGTGATGTCGTCCAGAATGACGAGATCGAATTTGTCGAGTTTGGCCAGTGCAGTTTCCAACACGAGATCTCGCCGGGCAGCCTGAAGTTTCTGTACCAGATCGGTTGTTCGCGTGTAGAGGACGCGATTCCCGGCTTCGATCAGAGCATGTCCTATGGCGCAAAGAATATGCGTCTTGCCCGCGCCGGAGTTTCCGATGGCGATCAGATTGGCGCCGGTTTCAACCCAGTCGCCTGCTGCGAGCGCCTCGATCCGGGCTTGTGACAGCTCAGGTACGGCTTTGAACTCGAATGTGGCCAGGGTTTTTCCGCCGGGCAGGCCCGATTGGCCCAGGTGGCGTCGAATGCGGCGTTCCTCGCGCTCAGCCAATTCGATCTCGGCTAGAGTGGCCAGCAACCTGGCTGCAGGCCAGTTCTCGGTATCGGCCTGTTGCGCGAAGCGCTCCCAGTGGTGCTGGAAGCTGGGCAGACGCAAAGCGGTGAACAGGGCGGGCAAGGCGTGCACATCGACAGTTTGTGGTTTGGACACCTGTGTCATGTGCGCACCTCCAGCAAGCGATCGAAGCTGGACAGATCCGTCAGTCTGACCTTTCGGTCTTCCGGCAATTCCGTGCGTGACCCAAGGAGTTGTTTCCGCAGGGTTTTGGCATCTGGCAATGCGCCATTTGCAAAGTCCCCGGCGATCAGCGCGGCCAGGTCTGCCTCGCAGTTCTCGCTATGGGCCAGCCAGAGCAGATCGACCATGCGTTTGCAAGCCTCTTTGCGGGGCAAAACCTCGGAGAGGCGGTTCCAGGCCTCAGCGTATTCGGACCTGGGGAAGAGATTGTCGCGATAGACGGAATTTGCCAAAGCCTGAGGCTTGCGACGCAGGGCATGGATGACATGCCGGTAATTGATGCTATGGATACGTTTACCGTCCTTGCGCCCGCGCATGCGGGGATGGGAGACCACATGCGTGGCCCCGAGATAGGCTTCGATCCGGTCGTCATAGACGTGAACGCGCAAGCGCTGGCCGATGAACTGCGAGGGCACGGAATAGAACACGCTGTGGACCAGGAAACCTCCGGTCCTGACAACACGCACGACAAGTTCGGTGAAGTCGGTGGTGCGCTGCGTGGGCAGCGGCTTGAGGTGTTGCAACTCGACTTTTATCTTGTCCTCACGGCGGCGGTTGCGGCGGGCGACAACTTCGTCGACAAACCGGCGCCAGGCATCGATGTCGGGAAAGTCCCGCGATCCCCGCAGGATCAGAGCCTGATCCAAAGCCACCTTGAGATGATTGTTGTGTGCTTCGATCGCGCCATTCTCATGGGCTTCGCCGGGATTATTGCGGCTCGCGACCATCCCATAGTGCCGACAGAACGCCTCATAACGTTCGGTGACATCCCTGGTCGCATCCTTGTCGAGATTGCGATACGCGGCCGACAGGCTGTCGGTTCTGCTCTCCTGCGGCACGCCCCCAAGTGCCCAGAGCGCATTCTGAAGGTTTTCAGCCAGTGCCGTGAAACTCTCCCCGCCCAGAACCGGCGCGGCATGCTCCCAGCCGCTGTAGGCGAGAACAAAGTGGAAAAGCCGATGAAGCAGCAAATGACCGGCGATTGTCACGCCGAGTTCAGTCGCATCGGTGAAGTCCGACAGTCCCATACGCCCTGGCTCCGGGGACTGGCGAAAGATCACGTCGCGCTCGGGGCCATGCAGGGCGCGCCACTCCCGAACCCGTCGTTCCAGCGTCCGCCGGACCCGATCATCGGGGAAGCCGTCAGGATCCAGCATCTGCAAATGACGGAGCAACGTCACAGCTTGCACGGAAGAATCCCGTTCGAGGAGCGGGATCAGGATAGGCTGCCACACAGCCTCCAAAGGATCAGGGACGGTGCGACCACGGACTGGTTTGCGCTGCGAAGGCAGTACCGGGTTTGCTTCAATCCTGCGCCCGGTGCGTTCGCTGAAACCGGCACGGGCTGCGGCAACACGTTGGTTATGAAAGGGTCGGTCGGACATGTACAATCTCATTTGCTGGTCGGTGACGGGTTTCCCCGGCATTCGGAACCTCCGTATTCACGTTCAGAGGTCTCCAACCTACCGGGCCACAGCGGCCAGCACCTACCCCGTACCCCTCCCAAAAGGGCCGATCCGGTGGCTCAAACCTCCAATCGGGCTCCGCCCTCATTCCGGTTCAAGCCACCGGCCAACTTGGCTGTCGGTGCCGGTCAACTTGGTTGTCGCTCATCAGACGCGACAAAAATCGCGTTTCTCAAGAGTACTTTCAGCACAGAAATTTTCAGTGGTTTTGTGGCTGGTCTTCTCACACTAATAACGACCACTTAAAGCACATGGATTTCAGCCGGATGTGTCGCAGACAACGGCATCACATCGGTGTGGAGATCGAAATTTCAATTAAATGCCAGACAAATCAAAATCGGCTCACTCAGAGAGATCAGGTCCGGCCCTGTGAGGCGCGATTTGATATAGTCCAACACAACCTGATATTGCCGCTTGCCCATGTACGCTGCTACGCTGCCCCGGTTTGGCTTGTTTGACGCTGTCCGCGCGCCCCGTGTCTGCCGATTTACTCGGCGGTTTCAGTTTCGCGTTTTTTGAACTGCTGGTCGAACAGGTGGCGGAATTGGCCGTTCATCTCCATCAGCTCATCCAGATTGCCCTGTTCGACAACGCTGCCATCCTGCACGACCATGATCTTGTCGGCCTCAAGGATCGTGGACAGACGGTGCGCGATCACGATTGTTGTCATATCCTTGGTCAGCGCATCCAAAGCCGATTTCACCAGAGCCTCGGATTCCGCATCCAGAGCGCTGGTTGCTTCGTCCAACAGCAAAATCTCGGCATTGCGCAGAATTGCGCGGGCGATGGCGATACGTTGCTTTTGGCCGCCGGACAGGAACGCGCCGTTTTCGCCGACATTAGTGTTATAGCCATTGGGCAGATCGCAGATGAATTCATGTGCATGCGCTGCCTTGGCGGCGGCGATGATTTCTTCATCCGTTGCGTCCGGTGCCGAACAGCGTAGGTTCTCTTTCACACTGGCCGAAAATAGGAATGTGTCCTGACCCACATAAGAGATTTTGCGCCGGAGCGACGAAAAGCTGGCCTCTTGAAGGTTTTGACCATCTATTTCCACACTACCTGAGTCGGGGTCATAGAACCGCATGATCAGGCCAAAGATCGTCGACTTGCCGCCTCCGGACTGGCCAACCAGAGCGGTTGTTTTCCCGGCTTCAAAGGTCACATTCATGTCCTCAATGACCGACACAGAACCGTTGTAGCCAAAGGTGACATTGCGCAGTGCAATCTCGCCTGGGCCGTCAAGCAAGTCGCGGGCCTCGGGGTCTTCCTGCATCGTGTCCTTTTGGTCCAGCAGGCCAAACAGCAAGCCCACGCCGACCATTGCAGCCTCGATCTGAACGCGCATTTTCGACAGGCGTTTGGCGGGCTCATACGCCATCAGCAGCGCGGTGATAAAGGACATCAACTGACCGGCAGTGGGTTGCTCGGTTCCTGCGATCCCAAGAGTGCTGACAATCAAAACACCGGCCACAGCAAGACCAGCCAAAAATTCCATCAACGGGCTGGCGATGGATTGCAGACGGGCAATTTCGTTCGCCCGCTCTTCAACCTTGTGGATCGCGGTTTCCATTCGGTTGATCATCCGGTCTTCAAGCGAGAACACTTTGATCACCTTGATACCCGCGGATGTTTCTTGCAGGACTCGGATGATTTCGGCCAGCGACTTGAACTCTGCCTGCATGATAGCGCGAACGCTTTTCAGCAGATACCGCACGCCCAGCAGAGCCACTGGCCCGACAACAAAGAACATTACTGACAGCACGGGTTGCTGATAGACCATGACAATCACAAGGCCCACCAGCGTCAGAGCATCGCGGACAAACCCAGTCACAATGACATCAATCAGCCTGCGCGCTGCCTGCGCACCATTTGTGGTGCGCATCAGCAGGTCCGAGGATTCATTCTGGGAAAAGAATGACACACCGTGACGCAGCAGCTTGCGGTAAACACGGTCCTGTTGTGTAGCGACGATGCGGTTACCCGCACGGGCCAGGTAGATGGCCTGCACGTAAGAGGCGAGGGCCTTGGTCAAAAACAGGAGTATCACGCCCAAAGCGATGAAGACGGCCCAGTCCCTCATGTCAGGGCTGGTCATGGCATCGACGATGTATTCCATCATAAAGGCAGAGCCAGCGGTGGTCGCCGCAACAGCGATCATGGCAACGATGGCAATAGCATAGAGATGGCCCAGAGAAAAAAAGCTCTCGCTGAGAAGGCGGCCCATATAGCCGGATCGCCATTCAGTCCAGGCGCGCTTAATCATTGCATTCTCCAAATCGTGAAACCATGCGCTCGCTCAGATAGCCTATTATCGTTCCTGTCTAAAGGGCAGATCAAGCGACGCGACAGTGTTGCCCATTTCAACATCTGTTCAGGGCCTCAGCCAGATAAGTTCTGACGCCGGGCTGTGCAAGTATAGGAATATGAAATATAAAATGTGAATATGTTCTAGGCGACGGGGACTGAAGGTAGCAACAGGTCTCAGCGCAAGGTGTGGCATGATTGAAATGTATCAATTTCAATGGCTTGGTGTGAAAGTGACCCATTCGGGTAAATGGAATCAGCGTTATCGGATAACTGGGGGAAATCCCGAAAAACTCTCCCCGTGTTTTCAGAAAGGGGCATTGATACCGGGGTAAAAACTGTTTCCCCTGTGAGCGGATCGTCTTATTGTGACACTATAAGTGGATTGTGAGCGGTTCTTCGCCAATAGAACACCCTGCTGCTGCATGGTTTCGCGAGGCGGCCTTTTACCCTTGTGGTTGGTAATCGCGGTGAATAGTAACGCGTAAATTAACTGTTGGTCATAGATAAGTGTCGATAAAGACGGTCATTCTGAGTTTGCCAAAAGACGTAGAGCGGCGCCGTTTCTGCGAGAAAGAGCTTGAGCGTCTCGGCCTGCACCACAGGTTTTTCGATGCAATCCCGGGCGACCAGCTGGACAAGTCCGGGTTGGGCGATCTCTACGACGCGGATATGAACCGGTCAAAGTTCAAACGCCCCCTCAGCCGCAACGAAGTTGCCTGCACATTGGGGCATCGGCAGATGTGGCAGGAAATCGCGAATTCTCCGGACCCCATCAGCCTTGTTTTGGAAGATGATGCCACATTCGTTCAGGATCCCAGACCGTTTTTTGACGAACTCTTTCAATGTGGTGAGTGTTTTGAAGACGTCATGATCAAGCTGGACGGTGTTTCAAGAAACACAGGTCAGGTCATCGCATCCATGGCCGATCAGGACCTTATTCTGTCCGATCATCTGCCGCCCAGAACAACCGGTTATATCATCGGCCGCCGCGCTGCCGCGCGCCTGCTGGAGGCGACCAAACCGATTGCGCGTCCGATTGATATCGACCTGAAATTCTACTGGGAACACAACGTACCCATCCTGACCTTGGGCGCGAAGATGGTTGCCGAACGCGATGAGGTCGACAGCACAATCGAGCCTTGCCGAAATCGGGCCAAGCGGGGATCGCCCCTGACCCGGTTTGCGCGCAACCTGGTTTATCAGGCCAAATATACGCATGGACGGCTCAGCCATCCTCTGAACCCAAACATGATCGAAGGGCTGGGGCCCTTGTTGCGGGCCGATGGTCAGGCCAGGAACCGTATATGAAGAGAAATCTTGTGGTTGTCCGAGCGGGCAGCAAGTCATTGCACCATCGGTGGCAGGACATTCCCTATGAACAGCGCAGATACGATCTGCTGATCAGCTTCTTTTCGGACGAGGCTTTCGAGCAGTTTGTGCCGGAACCGGGGGTCGAGGCCGTACTGGTCAAAGGTGGCAAGTGGGATGGTCTTTACAAAACACTTATGGACCGGGATCTGGATCAATATGACTATTATTGGCTGCCCGACGATGATCTGGATATCAGTGCGGAAGATGTGAATTCCCTGTTTGACAGCATGGAATTCTACGGGTTGCGCATTGCCCAACCTTCGCTCAGCCCCGAAAGCTATTTTTCACATTTCGTGTTCAGCCAATGCCCGGGATTTGAACTCCGGTATACGAATTACATCGAAATCATGGCTCCGTGTCTGCATCTGGATGTCCTGAAAAAAGCGCTGCCACTGTTCCAAGGCACGATGAGCGGCTATGGGCTGGACTATATCTGGTGTCGCTGGGCCGAGGCCGGAGCCTTTAGAACCGCCATTCTGGACCAGATCGCGATGCACCATACACGGCCGATCGGAAAGAACCTGAAAGTTGCCATGGCGGAGTCCGACAACCTCAGTTCCGAAGAGGAAGAAGCGGTTCTGAAACAGATGTTCGATCTGTCCCGTCGCACCGTGCCCATTGTTTTTGCTGCCGTCGTGCAGGGCGGGCAACCGATATCGGGCCGTATTCCTGTCGGTTGGCGGATGTGCCGCGCCTGGCTGTCGGTTCTGGCTAATTTCCGCAGTGCCAGCGAAGCCCGGTCCGGGATATTCAAGATCGCCCGACGTCAATTGATCAAACCGCTGGATATGACGACGATTGCCCTCAGGCAGGATGGGCTCTGAATGAAACCGATGAGATTCTTGATGGTCGGCGCAGGTTTGTCAGGGGCGGTCATCGGCCGCGAGCTGGCAGAACAGGGGCACGACGTCACGGTGATGGACAGCCGGGACCATATCGGCGGCAATTGTCACACTGAACGGGATACGGATACCGGTGTCATGGTCCATGTCTACGGGCCGCACATCTTTCATACGGATGACGAAGACGTTTGGAATTATGTGAACCGCTACGCAAATTTCCTGCCTTACAAGAACCGGGTCAAAGCGACCTCACGCGGGCAGGTCTTTTCGCTGCCGATCAATCTGCATACGATCAACCAGTTCTTCGGGACGACCCTGCGCCCGGACGAAGCGCGCCGTTTTATCACGGAAAAACAGGCCGATACCTCGATCATCGACCCGCAGAGCTTTGAAGAGCAGGCCATGCGCTTTGTCGGCCGTGATCTGTATGAGGCCTTTTTCAAAGGCTACACGATCAAACAATGGGGCTGTCACCCCTCTGACCTGCCCGCGTCGATCCTCAAGCGATTGCCGGTTCGTTTCAACTACGACGACAACTACTTTTTCCACAAGTTTCAGGGCATGCCTGAAAACGGCTATACCGAGATGATTGCTGGTATTCTGGATCACCCTGGTATTACGGTGCAGCTGTCGACCACCTTTAGCCGAGCCATGGTGGACGGTTTTGATCACGTCTTTTACTCTGGCCCGCTGGATGGCTATTTCGACTATGAACTTGGGCGGTTGGGCTATCGCACGCTGGATTTCGAACGCTTCACCTATGACGGCGACTATCAGGGCTGCGCGGTGATGAACTACGGCGAGGAACAGGTTCCGTACACCCGGATAACCGAGCACAAACATTTCTCCCCTTGGGAAACGCATCAGGGTTCGGTGTGTTATCGCGAGTACTCGCGCGCGGCAGAGCCGGGCGACATCCCATATTACCCGATCCGGCAGGTGAAGGAAAAGGCTCTGCTGGGCAAGTACGTCGCGCTGGCTGAAACGGCAGAGAATGTCACATTTGTCGGACGTTTGGGGACATATCGCTATCTGGATATGGATGTGACAATCCGCGAGTCACTGAATACGGCGGGGGCCGTGCTAAAGGCGATATCCGACGGGGACAGTCTGAAGCCGTTTTTTGTATCAGTTCTTTAAGCTTTGGGTTTGAAAGCGGTATCTGAAACGCGAGTCCCATTGGCATCTTGCGCAGACGCACACCGCGTTGTTGCCAAATGCTTCATGGTATAGACGCGTCGTTTAGCTTAGAAAGATAGGAACTTCACAGTGGGGTGCAAGCAAAATATCCAATACAATTTCGCTAAGTTTCAGCGGATTGCGAAACGGTCCGAAAGGACCAAACGGTCGAGCAGAGCTCCTAACTGTGACGTGGCCAATATGGCGGTAACGAAACCGCTAAATTAAGAGAACTCTCACGCCATCGGACAGACATTCTAGGCGAACAAGGATGTTCGCAACAATCTTCGAGTGAATGCCGAGCTGGAAGCCAATGGAGCCACAAGAGGTCGCAAAAGGTTGCGCATCTGAAGCGCCTTAAACAGGTGAGCCCATGTCACAAACACTGGCTCCGTACCTCTACCTGAGAGATTCTACACATCCGACCGTGGAGAACCATCGGACGCTTTGGCGCATTGAAGGATAAATGCGCTGCGCGCTTAAACAAACTGATGATTAATAGAGTAAATCCTAAACCCGTGGGTCGTTTCCATGATTCAGGGAGGCACCGGGGCAGGTCATTGCCAATTGCGCGCGTTACGGTCTTTGCCTAAAAGATGAGCAAGTATCCGCCCATCTGCTCGCAGCAAACCAACGAGACATCCGAATTGCCCTGCTATTTTTCATTTCGAGATATGCGCGGCTGTTTCTTTTTTTTGGGCTTGCGGCGAAGTATTCAGACAGGACAGCCAAAGGCGTACTTTAGGCGCCTATGTCGAAATGTATAAACTCCAAAAACGACAGACGACACGTTGCGACGCAAACCAACAGATTCGAGTTGGCTCCCTTCATCTTTCATGCGATATGCAACCGTAAACCAAGCACTTATAAAATAGGCTCGCATCTGTGTTTTCGGCAAACTCCAATATCAAGCTCTATTCAGTTGACGTATTTGATACGCTTGTCTTCCGCCTCGCCAAAACACCAATCGATGTATTTGAAGGGATGGAATATGATCCCGACGTAAAGAAAACCACCAAAGCGTTCCGAGACTACAGAGTGCAAGCAGAAGCACTTGCTCGACATGGTGCGTCTTCAGATGGGCGAGAAGAAACCTCCTTGAGTGAGATTTACGAGTGTTTTCGCTTGCTTTGTCGATGCTCTGCAGAAGAAACAAACATTTTGATTCAGAAAGAAATTGCTGCTGAAATGCGAGCTATCAAACTCTCAGTTTTTGGGCAGGAATTCCTCGAGCATATGAAAACGACCGGGGGACGCTTTGTAGTGACTTCGGACATGTACTTACCACAGAGCGTAATCGAAGACATTCTCAAGAATGTAGGCGTAACTGGATATGAAAAACTGTTCCTGTCAAGCGCAACGCAAAAGTCAAAACATCACGGCAGTGCTTATGATCTTGTAATCGATCACTTCCAGACTGACCCATCGGAGATTATGCATATTGGGGATAACTGGTATCCAGACATCCGCATGGCTGAAATGCGGGGCCTTACAACCTACCGCGTCACGCCCAGCAACTCATTGATGTCAAAGGTAAAAAAACCAAGGAACAACACGTTTGCCTTTTTTGGCAGTCACCCTCTTTCGCAGGCATTTTCGGCACAATATTTGGAAGCGGAGTGCTACAGCCGGGAAAGCGCAGAAATCAGTGATTTCAGTGACGAGCGCTATTTTGAAATGATTGGCGCAACCGTCCTGGCACCATTCGCCACCGCGTTCTGCCTCTGGCTGGCCGACAATGCTAGCAAACACGAGATCAGGGATCTCGCATTTTTAGCGCGGGATGGGCAGTTTGTTCAAAAGGTCTTTGACATATTACACCCCAACGGGTGGAACACTTCATACGTTGCGGCTTCTAGGCGCATGACGACCTTGCCATTCACTTTACTACGGCCGGAGGTCATCAAGAATTTCTTGCACACTACTCTGGATAGCTCTGATACAATTTCAGGCTTTTTTGCGAAGCTTAGAACTTCCGCTCACATCGAAAAACACATGTCCACTTTGGGCTTTGACCCGGATAAAAAACTAGACCGGCGATCCCGCCGCAAATTCCTTCAAAGCCTTTCCGAAAACTCCGGCCCTCTCCTGCGTTCGTTTGAGCAAGAGCGCGAAATTATCGCCGATTACTATGAGAGTGCATTCCCACCGGATCGGAAGACCGGCTTGGTAGATCTGGGTTGGCGCGGAAGCCTTCAAGCTGCCATCAAGGATTGCCTAGGAGACCGAAGCGAATTAGTGGGTTTCTACGTGGGCACGAGTTGGGACGCGATCGATATTCTTGAGCGTAGAGGGCACACTCACGAAGCCTTTACTTGTATGAACGGGATGGAATCACACCAAGCCGAAATGATTGGTCGATTTCGCGACATTTTGGAGTTCTTTTTCTCTGCGGATCACGGCAGCGTTTATTCAGTGGCGAAGAGCGGGGATAACTACAAGTGGTTAAGCTTTGATCTGTCCGACGCAGAAAGCTCCGCAATTGAAACTGCGCAGTTTATTCAAAAAGGTGCGATCCAGGCCATCAAGAGTTTAATGGAGAAACTATCTTACGAAGACATCAAAAACCTTGCCAGAGCTTATAACGGTGAAGATGTCTGGGAATTTCTGAAAAAACCATCTAAGCAGGACGCTGCGCGTTTTGCCAAGGTTCGTGTCTTCTCAGGCATCGGTGATGACATCGGTGAAAGCCTGACTATGATTGGTGAAAAAAACTCTCATCATAGGAATGTCAAAAGTAGCAGATGGCCAGAGGCTTATTCCGCCAGTCTTGGAAGGTTTACCCGTATGCGTGTAAATTTTGTCAGGAAAAAAAAGAAACTCCCCAAAATTTGATACCGGAGGTCAAAAATTGAAGGTAGCTTTAGTCAGTAAAAGCGACGTTCGCGGGGGAGGAGCAAGCGCCGTTGCAGCTGAGATAACGAGGCATCTTGCCAAGCGGGGGTACTCGGCTAGTCACTTTAATGCTGAAGACGGTGCTGAGCATCCGCTCTACGGCAATGCCGGAAGCCTCATCCGTAGATTGAAGAAAATCGAAGGAAAACGCGGCTATCGCGACCACAATGCTTTCGAGTTGTTGTCTTCAACGGTGCGGAAGTTGAGGCAAGATTTTGATATCGTCCATATGCACGATCTGTCCACCACTCTGTCACACGAAACAGTCAGCTGGATCGCTCGGAAAACTCCGGTTTTGTGGACACTCCATGATTGTTCTCCTTTCACTGCGGGGTGCCTATACCCCGGGGATTGCACACAATTTCATTCTACCTGCCAATACTGCCCGCGCTTGGGTGACTGGCCGCTACAAACTCGAAAAAACAGGGTGAAGACGCTGCATACCAGGCGTAAGAAACTACAAAACTCCAACGTTCATTTTTCTGCGCCGAGCCATTGGATGCTTGAGCAGTATAAGTCCGCAGGCTGGCCCGAAGAAAAGGCACATTTCATCACGAACGGTGTCGATCTGGAAATATTTCGCCCACGTGCAGTAACGGAATTACGTGCCAAACATGGCATTCCCGATGATGGACGCCCTGTTTATTTGTTCTCCGCGAGCCATCTCGGAGATAGCCGCAAAGGGCCAAAAACCGTCGCCGAAATTGCCAACCAGCTGAAAGACAAGAACCCAACGATTGTGTTGGTCGGGCGCTATTCTTCTCTCGCGGCAGATCTATTTGAGGGTTTGAACATTGTGCATGCTGGTTTCGTCAAAGATGATGAAACCCGCGCGGAGTTGTACAGCTTGTGCGATGCTACTTTCGTCTTTTCAAAGGAAGAAAACTGTCCGCTGATTGTTCTCGAATGTCTCGCGTCGGGTACACCAATTGCTGGCTTCGCAAGTGGCGGCATTCCAGAGCTGGTAGAGAACGGCGTTACCGGTGTGCTGTCCAACGGCGACATCGAGCCTGTTGCGCGCTACCTACGCAACCTGTCACCAGAAAAGTTGTCAACCACGCGGGTCGCTTGTCGCAAAGCAGCCGTAAACGGGCATGATTACAATGACGTTTGCAAATCTTACATCAGCCTCTACCAAAAACTGATTGAGCAAAATAAATGAATATTTGCTTCCGGGGCTTCACAGTTGATATGCGATTGTGCCTCACCGGGGTAAAAGGGCCCACTGTCCTGGTAACTCAAAGAAATCCCTTCACTCTAAGCTGAGTACCTGACCGAAAGAAATCAAGAATGTTCGAAAGTAAACTGCAGGTATGCAACTGTTGCTCCTCCAAAGACATTGTCCCAATACTAAGAGCTCCTGACGCAGCAGGCGCTCCCGTTCGGATTTTTCACTGTAGAAACTGCGCAGCACTATGCCCAGAATATGATGAGTACGTGGAAGACGAAGTTGTTCGTCAAACGGAATTCCATGAATGCCTCTGGAAAGAAGAAACTCAGGGCTCTCTATTTGAACTCGTAGAGGGGATGGAAGCAGTCATCGATTTTTACAAAGACGTCCTTAAGGATCCAACAGCGGGAGGGACAGTCTACGACATAGGCTCAGGTCGGGGCAACTTATTGGCCGCGCTGCTCCGAAAAGGTTATGATGCGTTCGGGTGCGAGCCATCGACAGAATTGAGCACAAAAGCCCGGACCGCCTATAACCTCCCTGGCAATCGCCTGATGACCACTTCAGCTAGCAATTTCCTTGCGCAGCGCAAAGACCAGCAAGGATCCGTGGATACCGTTTTTCTTTGGCACGTCATCGAGCATTTTGAGAGGCCAATGGATATCCTCTGGGAGATCACTCAACACCTCGCTCCGGATGGTATATTGATATGCCAGGGCCCTATGCTCAACCCAGAGTATGTCTTCCCTGCTCATCGATTTTTTCACAGCGAGTCAAACATCACTTGGCTTGCACGTGAGCTCGGCCTTAAAGTCGTCTTTATGAATGGCCTTTCGCCGCAAAGGTATATTTCTTTTGCATTGGCCAAACCAGATCATCCCGCACCCGAGAAAGAGACGGTTTTTCTTACCAACCCTGAAGCTGCAGTGGGTAGTCTCTACTTTACTCTCTCAAAAGGTCTTTCTGCGTTAGCACAAAAAACGTAGGCTTCAGAACGGCTGTGTGTTTCAAACAAGCCAAACGAACAGGTAAATCAAAGCAATGGCTCAAGAAATAAAAACAACAACCCGGTTTTCTCTAACCAGTTTGGCCAATCTGAGTTTTCCGGAAGCCCAGTGCAATGCGGAGGTTCACTAATGCGCGTTTGGTTACACATCGGGTTTCATAAGACCGGAAGTTCGGCAATTCAGTCCTTTTTGCTAAACTCGCGTAGCGAACTACTCGAAGAAGGTCTGGATTACCCGATGCCGTTGTGTGGGTATGACTCTCACGGTGAAGCAGCTTGGTGCTTCCTCGGAGAACGCGCTGGATGGAGAAACAAGGATTACGACCCAATACTCGTCCGCGACTATTTCCGCAAAAAATTGACGAATTCGAACGGCAGAGACTTCGTGGTTTCCAGCGAAGATTTCTCGCTGATGCCGCGCCCGCAAGTCGAAGAGTTGTGTGAGTGGTTCAAAGGATACGATCTGCGTGTGATCGCCTATGTTCGAGATCCTTTAGATCAAGCCGTCTCACGCTATCATCACGGCGTTCTCAATGGTCGAACCAAAGAAGCGTTCAAAGATTTCTTGGAGAATGCCATTCCAAGTTTTGGCGAATTCTCTCGAATTTTGGACCTTTGGGCATCAATTGTCGGACCCGAGAAGATTCGTGTTCGCCAATACTCGACGAATGCTGCTGCCGATTTTTGCTATGCCCTGGGATACGAAAGCAACGCGCCGACCGTCGCAAAACGCGTTGGAGCCGGTGTCCACCCCTGGCTATCGAATAGCTATCGCGGCCTGCCTGACACGCCCGAAGGTCAAGCCGCAAAAGACAACTCATAGCGATGAGTAAAAATCTACCGAAAGTAGATGCGCTTTCTTTCTATATCGGTAATGAGGCAGCTGATGCGTTGCGGAAACAGTATTCTGCCAACTACCCCGGAAATAGTGACTCAATTGAACGGTTGGAATCTTGATACTCTGAAAGCCATTTCATGTATCAATAAAACAGATTCTCTGGTGGTTTAGCCAATTTGCCTAGTACAGAGACAGCCCCACTTGATCATGTGCAAAACAGCGCGTTCACCTTGCTCCGTCAGTGGGGTCAATCTGTATCGCAACCCCAGAGATCTCAAAAAGATATTTCGCATAAGAATTTCCCTTCAGCTTTGTAGCAAGCTCTTTGAGCTGTGATGCGGTGATCCAGCCCTTGCTGAATGCAATCTCTTCGGGGCTGCCAACCTGCTGGCCCTGCCGTTCGGACAGGGTGCGTACAAAGTTTCCCGCATCCAGCAAACTGCCATGGGTGCCGGTATCCAGCCATGCGAACCCGCGGCCCATCTGCTGAACGTCCAGCGTGCCGTCGTCAAGATAACTTTGCAGGACATCGGCGATTTCCAGCTCGCCCCGGGCAGAGGGCTGAACCTTGCGCGCCCGGTCGGGCGCAGTGCCGTCCATGAAATACAGCCCCGTGACGGCATAGTTAGACGGCGGAACCTCGGGCTTTTCGATGATTTCGGTCACGCGACCGTTGGCATCGTATCCCACAACGCCATATCGCTGCGGGTCGCCGACCCTGTAACCAAACACCGTGCCGCCCTGTTCTTGTGCGTCGGCCGCAACCAGCAGGTCCGGCAGGCCGTGCCCGAAAAACAGGTTGTCACCCAGTACCAATGCCGAAGGCGCGCCGTCTAGAAACTCCTCAGCCAGCAGATAGGCCTGCGCCAGCCCATCGGGACTGGGTTGTTCGATATAGGTGAAAGACAGGCCCCAGTCGGCACCGTCGCCCAGAACCCGTTTGAACTGCGCCTGATCGTGCGGCGTTGTAATGATCGCGATTTCCCGAATGCCGGCCAGCATCAACACGCTGATCGGATAGTAGATCATCGGCTTGTCATAGATCGGCAGTAGCTGTTTCGAGACGCCAATCGTTATGGGATAAAGCCGCGTTCCCGACCCACCGGCCAGAATAATGCCTTTGCGATTTTTCATGATTTCATCGGCCTCAATTCTACTACTATTTTCCCGGATCCATCTCACCTTTCGGCCTCAGACCCTCAAAACTTGCCTAAAACTGCTGGTATCCAGCCCTGAATTCAAGAGACGCCTTGCCGACCTCAGCAATGCCCTGCTCAGAGCGTCGGTAACTTGGCATCCAAAAGGACTCAAGGGGAATAATACCCGCTCAAACCTCATCCGGATTGCCGCCACCGCGCCCGGACTCTGATCAACACTGTGAAACGCAGTGCGACCCAAAACAAAAGAAGCCCCAAAGCCGTGCGGGTTCGGGGCCTCCTGATCAATGTTTCCAGCGGATCAGTGCGAAAAGACGTCGTCTTCCAGATAGCTGGCAATGTCCAGCCGGTCATGCTCTTGACCGTCGTCATCCTGAATTTCGTCCAGCGCGTCCTGCACAGCGGCGTAGAAATGCCCCGATGCGTCATCAAGCTGTTCAGCCAGTTGCCCCAAGTCTTCATACGCATCGGTTTCGGCGTGATCGTGGTCCGGTGCGTTAAACTCGAACTGGTCAGGCAATACGTCCTGCGCGGCCACCTCGGGCGCCGTAGACTTGAGCTGTTTAGGCTGTGCATAGCCAACTGTCCCGCTGCCGTCGATGTCGTAGCCATAGAAGCTCTCGACGTCTATGACATCTGGAACCGGTACGCTGCTGACGTATTCGCCCTGGCTGTTGACGGTCCATTCGGAGTATTTGCCGTTGGTGTTGACCCACAGCACCCGGTAGCCGCCGCCGTCGGCTTCGGCATGGATGGCCTGCCAGTTTGAATAGCTGTCCGGTCCGATATCGTTGCCGTTCAGCGACAGCGAAATGGAGTTATCATCTGTAATTGATTTCAGCTCTCAATGCCGCCAGAATGAACTCCATGACCACCCCTGTGTCGGTTTTCCTTAACTACTGGACTCGCGACGGCATTGGTCCGTGATGAGCGACAACCAAGTTGACCGGCACCGACAGCCAAGTTGGCCGGTGGCTTGAACCGGAATGAGGGCGGAGCCCGATTGGAGGTTTGAGCCACCGGATCGGCCCTTTTGGGAGGGGTACGGGGTAGGTGCTGGCCGCTGTGGCCCGGTAGGTTGGAGACCTCTGAACGTGAATACGGAGGTTCCGAATGCCGGGGAAACCCGTCACCGACCAGCAAATGAGATTGTACATGTCCGACCGACCCTTTCATAACCAACGTGTTGCCGCAGCCCGTGCCGGTTTCAGCGAACGCACCGGGCGCAGGATTGAAGCAAACCCGGTACTGCCTTCGCAGCGCAAACCAGTCCGTGGTCGCACCGTCCCTGATCCTTTGGAGGCTGTGTGGCAGCCTATCCTGATCCCGCTCCTCGAACGGGATTCTTCCGTGCAAGCTGTGACGTTGCTCCGTCATTTGCAGATGCTGGATCCTGACGGCTTCCCCGATGATCGGGTCCGGCGGACGCTGGAACGACGGGTTCGGGAGTGGCGCGCCCTGCATGGCCCCGAGCGCGACGTGATCTTTCGCCAGTCCCCGGAGCCAGGGCGTATGGGACTGTCGGACTTCACCGATGCGACTGAACTCGGCGTGACAATCGCCGGTCATTTGCTGCTTCATCGGCTTTTCCACTTTGTTCTCGCCTACAGCGGCTGGGAGCATGCCGCGCCGGTTCTGGGCGGGGAGAGTTTCACGGCACTGGCTGAAAACCTTCAGAATGCGCTCTGGACACTTGGGGGCGTGCCGCAGGAGAGCAGAACCGACAGCCTGTCGGCCGCGTATCGCAATCTCGACAAGGATGCGACCAGGGATGTCACCGAACGTTATGAGGCGTTCTGTCGGCACTATGGGATGGTCGCGAGCCGCAATAATCCCGGCGAAGCCCATGAGAATGGCGCGATCGAAGCACACAACAATCATCTCAAGGTGGCTTTGGATCAGGCTCTGATCCTGCGGGGATCGCGGGACTTTCCCGACATCGATGCCTGGCGCCGGTTTGTCGACGAAGTTGTCGCCCGCCGCAACCGCCGCCGTGAGGACAAGATAAAAGTCGAGTTGCAACACCTCAAGCCGCTGCCCACGCAGCGCACCACCGACTTCACCGAACTTGTCGTGCGTGTTGTCAGGACCGGAGGTTTCCTGGTCCACAGCGTGTTCTATTCCGTGCCCTCGCAGTTCATCGGCCAGCGCTTGCGCGTTCACGTCTATGACGACCGGATCGAAGCCTATCTCGGGGCCACGCATGTGGTCTCCCATCCCCGCATGCGCGGGCGCAAGGACGGTAAACGTATCCATAGCATCAATTACCGGCATGTCATCCATGCCCTGCGTCGCAAGCCTCAGGCTTTGGCAAATTCCGTCTATCGCGACAATCTCTTCCCCAGGTCCGAATACGCTGAGGCCTGGAACCGCCTCTCCGAGGTTTTGCCCCGCAAAGAGGCTTGCAAACGCATGGTCGATCTGCTCTGGCTGGCCCATAGCGAGAACTGCGAGGCAGACCTGGCCGCGCTGATCGCCGGGGACTTTGCAAATGGCGCATTGCCAGATGCCAAAACCCTGCGGAAACAACTCCTTGGGTCACGCACGGAATTGCCGGAAGACCGAAAGGTCAGACTGACGGATCTGTCCAGCTTCGATCGCTTGCTGGAGGTGCGCACATGACACAGGTGTCCAAACCACAAACTGTCGATGTGCACGCCTTGCCCGCCCTGTTCACCGCTTTGCGTCTGCCCAGCTTCCAGCACCACTGGGAGCGCTTCGCGCAACAGGCCGATACCGAGAACTGGCCTGCAGCCAGGTTGCTGGCCACTCTAGCCGAGATCGAATTGGCTGAGCGCGAGGAACGCCGCATTCGACGCCACCTGGGCCAATCGGGCCTGCCCGGCGGAAAAACCCTGGCCACATTCGAGTTCAAAGCCGTACCTGAGCTGTCACAAGCCCGGATCGAGGCGCTCGCAGCAGGCGACTGGGTTGAAACCGGCGCCAATCTGATCGCCATCGGAAACTCCGGCGCGGGCAAGACGCATATTCTTTGCGCCATAGGACATGCTCTGATCGAAGCCGGGAATCGCGTCCTCTACACGCGAACAACCGATCTGGTACAGAAACTTCAGGCTGCCCGGCGAGATCTCGTGTTGGAAACTGCACTGGCCAAACTCGACAAATTCGATCTCGTCATTCTGGACGACATCACATATGCCCAGAAAGACCACGCCGAAAGCTCTGTTCTCTTCGAACTTATCGCACGGCGCTATGAAAACCGAAGCCTTGCGATCGCTGCCAACCAGCCATTCAGTGCATGGGGCAAAATCTTCCCCGACCAAGCTGTTACCGTCGCAGCCATCGACAGGTTGGTTCATCACGCCACGATCCTCGAGATGAACTTCGAAAGCTACAGGCGACGCTCAGCTGAAAATCAACGTCGGCCAAAACAAAAATCCACCGGAAAAGCCAAAACCTGAAGGAGAAGCAAACCAGACCATAAACACGTCATGAACTGCGGCTAAAACCGGACAACGAGGTTGTCGCTACCGGACAAAATGGTTGACGGCGTACAATGCCCGGTTGTGCCGTCATTATTGAGATCGGCGTCATAAAACACCTCAACATCCACGACATTGTCGATGTTGGCCGCGCTCTGAAACTGGCCCTGACTGTTGACGGTCCATTCCGAGTATTTGCCGTTGGTGTTGACCCACAGCACCCGGTAGCCGCCGGTAGCGCCATCAGCTTCGGCCTGAACGGCCTGCCAGTTCGCATAGCTATCCGGCCCGACATCGTTGCCGTTCAGCGATAGCACGACGCTGCCACCCAGCAGGTAATGACCCTGCGTGGACGCCTCCAGAGTTGACGTGCCATCGGATTCAATGGTCGTTGTCGTATGCCCGATCGCGCCGTCATTGTTGAGATCGGTGTTATAGAACGCCTCAACATCCACAACACTGCCGATATTGGTGCTGCTCAGGAACTGGCCCTGACCGTTGGTGGTCCATTCCGAATACTGGCCGTTGGTGTTGACCCACAGCAGCCGGTAGCCGCCACCATCGGCCTCGGCCTGAATGGCCTGCCAATTCGCATAGGTTTCGGACCCGATGTCATCGCCATTCCGCGACAGTGATACACTGCCGCCAAGCAGGTAATAGCCGTGCGTGGACGATCCCAGAGTCGTCGTGCCTTCCGTTTCCAAAGTCGTTGTCGTATGCCCGATCGTTCCGTCATTGTTGAGGTCGGCATCATAAAACACCTCGACATCTACGACGTTGTCAATGACAGCGGCGCTTTGGAACTGTCCCAGACTGTTGACACTCCATTCCGAATACTGGCCGTTGGTGCTAACCCAAAGCATCCGGTATCCAGCGCCATCAGCCTCAGCTTGAACGGCCTTCCAATTTGTATAGCTGCTGGACCCGATGTCATCACCATTCCGCGACAGTGATACACTGCCGCCAAGCAAGTAGTAACCGTGCGTCGAATCTTCAAGCGTCGTCGTACCATCCGACTCCACAGCCGTTGTCGTATGCCCGATCGCGCCATCATTGTTGAGATCGGCGTTGTAGAACGTCTCTACATCCACGACGTTGTTGATATCGGCGGCGCTTTGAAACCTTCCTAGGCCGTTGACGGTCCACTCGGAATACTGACCGTTGGTATTCAGCCACAGGATGCGATAGTCGCTTCCCGACGCTTCGGCCTGAATTGCGCTCCAGTTCGCATATGTTGACTCGCCAACCGCGGCTCCATTTCGAACAATAGCAATGTTGGATGTAGCCCCATCCAGCAAGTAAATCCCCTGCGCGGCATGTTGCAGCGCAGTTCCTGTCACCTCGATATCTCTGATGCGCGTCGCCGCGATAAGCTGGTTGGCGTCAAACTGCTCCTCGCCATCCCCAAACATAAAGCGTTCAACATCTGCACCTACCGTAAAGGTTATTCGCGCCACTACGTTGAAGAAAGTGTAGTTTCCGCCAACAACTGAAAACAGGAAGCCGCTTGTTGCGCCTATAAAGGAAGCCGTGTCAAACCCGCTGCCACCAAAGAAAGACCCTGAATTATTTCTTATAATGGCAGTATCATCGCCCTCGCCACCATAAACCGTATCTGCGCCGAATCCACCAGCCAGCCGGATTGTGTCATGCCCGTTTCCGCCGTAGATTGTATTATTGTTGGACCCGTCTGAACGTGAATTAATTGTGTCGTTGCCATCATTGCCTCGAAGGGTGTTGACCGCCTCGTTTCCAAAGATGGTGTCGTTACCGGACCCGCCGGATGCGTTCTCGATTACGACGCCAGCTGCGATGGTATAGCCACCTTTTACACCTGCGGCATAAGAAACGCCGCCACCGCCGCGCACCGAGTAATCCAGTGTGGCGGGCCGCAAATCAAGTACAGCATTCTGGCTGCCGGTATGGCGCAGCGTGTCGATGCCACCTGTATCCCAGATCGCCTGATACCCGACCCCGGGCGCGTTTGAAGACGCGAGACTATAGGTGTTGTTGCCGCCATTGGTCGTCGTGTTTGCACCATACATAGCCTGAAGCGCGGCAATGTCCAAAGCGCCCAAGCCGGTCGAGCCACCAAATGTCGCCGACGACGGAAGGAAGCCATCGCGCGACGTCCAGCCGTCATTATATGACATCACGGTGTAAACGCCCTGATTCAGATTGCCGACGCCAAAGGAGTTAAACGGACTGGTCACGCCCTGCATGACAGTTGTATTCAGACCGTCATCATGCGGATGCCCCAGCCCGAGAGCGTGTCCCAGTTCGTGCAGAATCGTGGTGAAGAAGAACCCGCCCGGATCACCATTGGCCCCGGCATTCCAGAAGTCGGTGTTGAACGCCCCCTCGGACGGGCGGCTGGAAGGGGTATAATGATAACCCAGCGTGGTGTTGGAACCGAAGTACGAGCTGGGCGCGATGTATTCCACCAGATCAGCCGATGACGGATTTGCCACCTCGACAAAGCGGATATTTGCAACGGACTCGATGGCAGCCAAAGCGGCGCGAAAATCACTCCTGTAGGCTTCTGTCCAAGCCTGCGTGCCGGGCTGTTGTGCGAAACTGTAGGTGATGGTTGTGGTCGTTGCAGGGTCACCGTCACCATAAGCCCAGGCACCCTGGATTGCGCTAACGGGCGACGATGATGGCGGTTGAGGTGAGTAGGAGATCATATTTTCGTCCTGAATGCTTGGGTCGCGATGTCCGCTGTCGCGATCGGTATTCTAGCCAATTTTAGATGCATCGGCCTAAAAAAGAGAGCAGCCTCTGCGTAACTTTGAGTTTTGAACTATTCGGCGCTTGGTAAACGGTCCAAATGGCACACGATTTGTGGTGAGAATGGAAACATGAACAACTCTCCTGCGCGTACCCTACCCTTGTCCGGGCTGCGATCTTGAGTCCTCCGAAATAGTTTTAAAGGTATTATACTCAATCAACTACCGCTCCACATCAGGTCATAGACCATTTTCCAATGCTTCGCCCCCACCAGCAAAGTTAAATCACACCTGCCTAAGGCAGAGAAGTGCTTTGCAGATCACAATTTTAAGCTGACAACAGCCGTGGCTCTTCGGTCACATCCACGTTAGGTATTGTCGTATTACATGCCACATCAGGGGAATATGTCCACGCAATATACTTGCCAGAGCAGTTTGAAATGACCCTGACAGGGCGCAGTTGTGACGCAGAACGCCGACAGGACGATTCTGAGTCCTGAGAGTCTGCTCTCCCGTCGCCCAACAAGAGCTTCCCTGTCGGGAAAGAATATTTCCTTGCAGGACCACTACCCAAAACGGCCCAACCTGTGTCAAGGTCAGACAGGACCACCTAATACACGACAGAGGACCCTGATGGCGCGGACAACGAAAAACAAAAAGCCAACAGCCCTGTCGCAGGATCCTCACAAGGTTCGGGACATCGGCGAGAAGAACCTTGAGGTCGCTATTGGTCGCGAAATCAAAGCCCTGCGCCTTCAGCAATCTGTTACGATTGCGGAATTGTCGGCGTCAACCGGCCTTTCGATCAGCATGTTGTCCAAGATCGAAAACGGCGCGACCTCGGCGTCATTGACTACGCTGCAACTGCTGGCCAACGCCTTAAGCGCGCCCATTACCTCGTTCTTTCGGGGTTATGAGGAAACCCGGAACGCGGTGCATACCAAAGCGGGTAAAGGGGTTGAAACGGAACGCGCCGGAACGCGCGCCGGGCATCAGTACAACCTTCTGGGCCATCTGGGGGCAAATGCCAGCGGCGTGGTGGTCGAACCTTACCTGATCACTCTGACCGAAGAATCCGACCGGTTTCCCACCTTTCAGCATGGCGGGATAGAAATGCTGTACATGCTTGAGGGTAAAGTCGAATACCGCCACGGCGACTCGGTCTATTCGCTTGAACCCGGGGATACACTTTTCTTTGATGCAGACGCGCCCCACGGCCCAGAAGACCTGGTGAAACTTCCTGCGCGCTACCTGTCTGTGATCTCGTATCCGCAAAGCAACTAGCGTCTAACCCTCTGATTTCTTTCAGCCCGCAGGCAAACACGCCTGACGGGCATTCGAATTGCGTCTGATTGTTGTGAAGCGTGTTTCCCTCTAGGAATATTTTTTTCTTTTTGTTGTTTTTCCGAATTAGGGCTGCTAGCGTCCCGATGACGAAATTTCAGAGGGCAAAAGCTGATGTGTGGAATTGTCGGTCTGTTTCTTAAGGACAAGACTTTGGAGCCTGAATTAGGCTCAATGCTGACGGACATGCTGGTCACAATGACCGACCGCGGCCCGGACAGCGCAGGTATCGCAATTTACGGCGCAGAGTCGGATGGTGCCGCCAAGCTAACGGTGCAGTCGGATTCTCCGGATCAGGACTTTGCGACACTGGCGGCTGATCTAGGGGCAGCGATAGGAACTGAGGTTTCCTTGCGGTCAAACGATACGCACGCCGTGCTGGAACTGGACGCCTCGAAAGTCGACCAGGCACGTCAAGCCGTGCGAGAGTTGCGCCCCGAATTGCGCGTGATGTCGGACGGCGAGACGATTGAGATATACAAAGAGGTTGGCCTGCCCAAAGACGTGGCAGATCGCTTCAAGCTGTCGACCATGGGCGGCAGCCACGGGATCGGTCATACACGAATGGCAACGGAATCCGCGGTGACGACTGAGGGCGCACACCCGTTCAACACCGGTTCGGACCAGTGTCTGGTTCATAACGGGTCGCTATCGAACCACAACTCGCTACGCCGCAAGCTTAAGCGCGAAGGTGTGCGGGTTGAATCGATGAACGACACCGAAGTAGGCGCGGCTTACCTGACCTGGAAGATGCAAAACGGAGCCACGCTGGGCGAGGCACTGGAAAGCAGCCTGGAGGATCTGGACGGGTTCTTTACGTTCGTGGTCGGCACCAAGGATGGGTTCGGCGTGGTCCGCGACCCGATCGCCTGCAAACCGGCAGTGATGGCCGAGACCGATCAATACGTAGCGTTCGGCAGCGAATACCGTGCGCTGGTGAACCTTCCGGGCATCGAAGATGCCAAGGTCTGGGAACCCGAACCCTCGACCGTTTATTTCTGGAGCCATTAAGATGCAGACGTATGATGTTGCAGAAAACGGCCTGCGCGGTTTGAACTCGACCCTGCAGGCGCAAAGTGCCGAGACCAACCAGACCAATTGGGAAGTTCAGAACCCCAAGGGCAGCCATGCCATCGCCGTGGGTCTGGACGCACCGATTGAGGTCACCGTCAAAGGTTCGACCGGCTATTACTGCGCGGGGATGAACCAGCAGGCGACCATCAAGGTCGAAGGCTCGGTGGGTCCGGGCGTGGCCGAGAACATGATGTCGGGTACCGTGGTCGTCGACGGCGATGCCAGCCAATATGCCGGTGCGACCGGCCATGGTGGGTTGCTGGTGATTAAGGGAAATGCCAGCTCGCGCTGCGGGATTTCGATGAAGGGCATCGACATTGTCGTGCATGGCAATATCGGCCACATGTCGGCGTTCATGGCGCAGGCGGGCAATCTGGTTGTTTGCGGCGATGCGGGTGATGCGCTTGGCGACTCGCTTTATGAGGCGCGGCTGTTTGTGCGCGGCTCGGTTAAAAGCCTGGGCGCGGATTGCATCGAGAAAGAGATGCGGCCTGAGCATATCGAAATTCTGACCGACCTGCTGGAACGCGCGGGCTCGGACGCCAAGCCGGAAGAGTTCAAGCGCTACGGCTCGGCCCGTCAGCTTTACAATTTCGACGTCGACAACGCAGCCGCTTACTGAGGATGAAGGGTATGAAAGATATGGATCAGACCATCCCCCGCACCATGCCGATTCAGTCGGCGACGTTTACAAACCCGATCAACGCCGAAATTCGGCGCGCTGCGGCGACCGGCATCTATGACATTCGCGGTGGCGGTGCCAAACGCAAGGTGCCGCATTTCGACGACCTGCTGTTTCTGGGCGCCTCGGTCTCGCGCTATCCGCTGGAAGGGTACCGTGAGCGCTGCGATACCTCGGTGACGCTGGGTACGCGTTTTGCCAAGAAGCCTATCGAGTTGGACATTCCGGTGACCATCGCGGGCATGAGCTTTGGCGCTCTGTCCGGTCCGGCGAAAGAGGCTCTGGGCCGTGGCGCATCGGCGGCGGGCACCTCCACCACCACCGGTGACGGCGGTATGACGCCCGAAGAACGCGGCCATTCGTCGAAGCTGGTCTATCAGTACCTGCCGTCTCGCTATGGCATGAACCCTAACGATCTTCGCAAGGCCGACGCGATTGAGATTGTGGTAGGGCAAGGCGCGAAGCCCGGTGGCGGCGGCATGCTGCTGGGTCAAAAGATCAGCGACCGCGTGGCCGAGATGCGCACACTGCCCAAGGGCATCGACCAGCGCTCGGCTTGTCGCCACCCGGACTGGACCGGGCCGGATGATCTGGAGATCAAAATCCTCGAATTGCGCGAGATCACCGACTGGCAGGTGCCGATCTACGTCAAAGTTGGCGCAACCCGGCCTTACTATGACACCGCGCTTGCAGTGAAAGCCGGGGCCGATGTTGTGGTGATGGACGGGATGCAGGGCGGCACCGCCGCGACGCAGGACGTGTTCATCGAACATGTCGGCATTCCGACACTCGCGTGCATTCGCCCCGCCGTTCAGGCCCTGCAGGATCTGGGCGTGCATCGCGAAGTGCAACTGGTGATCTCGGGCGGTATCCGCACCGGGGCTGATGTAGCCAAGGCAATGGCCCTGGGCGCGGATGCGGTGGCCATTGGCACGGCGGCTCTGATCGCTTTGGGTGACAACGACCCCAAATGGGAATCCGAGTATCAGAAGCTGGGCACCACCACCGGGGCCTATGACGACTGGCACGAAGGTCAGGACCCGGCAGGCATCACCACGCAGGACCCGGAACTGGCCGCACGCCTTGACCCGATCGAAGCGGGCCGCCGGTTGCGCAACTACCTGAAGGTGATGACGCTTGAGGCGCAGACCATCGCGCGCGCTTGTGGCCACAACCACCTGCACAATCTGGAACCCGAGGACCTCTGCGCCCTGACCATGGAGGCCGCCGCAATGGCCAAAGTGCCGCTGGCAGGCACCGACTGGTATCCGGGCAAAGCCGGGTTCTGATCGACACATGACACCAAGGCGCGGCCCCGAAAGGGCGGCGCTTTTCTTCTTTTGAACCAACAGGGAAAGGAAAGCCGACCATGACGACAGATCTGGCAGCTTTCGCCAAAGAAAAAGGCGTCAAATACTTCATGATTTCGTTCACCGACCTGTTCGGTGGACAACGGGCCAAACTGGTCCCCGCGCAAGCGATTGCCGACATGCAGGAGGACGGCGCGGGTTTCGCGGGTTTTGCCACCTATCTCGATATGACGCCCGCGCACCCGGACATGCTGGCCGTGCCGGACCCGTCTTCGGTAATCCAACTGCCATGGAAGCCCGAGGTCGCCTGGGTTGCGGGCAATTGCGTGATGGAGGGCGAGGATGTCGCCCAGGCCCCGCGCAACGTGCTGCGTCGCCTGATTGACGAGGCCGCCGCCGAAGGCATGCATGTGAAAACCGGCATCGAGGCCGAGTTCTTCCTTCTGACCCCGGATGGCGAGCAGATCAGCGACCCGTTCGATACCGCCGAAAAGCCGTGTTACGACCAGCAGGCGGTGATGCGCCGCTATGATGTGGTGCGCGAGATTTGCGATTACATGCTGGAACTGGGCTGGGGTCCGTACCAGAACGACCACGAGGATGCCAACGGCCAGTTCGAGATGAACTGGGAGTTCGACGATGCCCTCCGCACCGCCGACAAGCATTCCTTCTTCAAATTTATGACCAAATCGGTGGCCGAAAAGCACGGCTTCCGCGCCACCTTCATGCCCAAACCGGTCGAAGGGCTGACGGGCAATGGATGCCATGCCCATATCTCGGTTTGGGATGCGCCGGGGGCGGATGCAAAAACCAACGTCTTTGCGGGCGAAGGCGACGGCCCAACCGGCGAATTGGGCCTGGCCGAACAGGGTAAGCACTTCTTGGGCGGGATCATGAAACACGCCAGCGCGCTGGCCGCAATCACCAACCCGACGGTGAACTCCTACAAACGCATCAACGCGCCGCGCACCATGTCGGGCGCGACATGGGCTCCGAACACGGTGACATGGACCGGCAACAACCGTACCCATATGGTGCGGGTCCCCGGCCCCGGCCGGTTCGAGCTGCGTCTGCCGGATGGCGCGGCCAACCCGTACCTGCTGCAAGCTGTGATTATCGCGGCGGGCCTGTCGGGCATCCGTTCCAAGGCTGATCCGGGACAACGCCATGACATTGACATGTACGCCGATGGCCACACTGTCAAAGATGCACCGAAACTGCCGCTCAACATGCTGGACGCGCTGCGCGAATACGACAGGGACACGGAATTGAAAGCGGCAATGGGCGCAGAGTTCTCGGCCGCCTATCTGAAGCTGAAACATCAGGAATGGAACTCGTTCGTCAGCCATTTCTCGCGGTGGGAGCAACAGCACACGCTGGATATCTGATCCCGACTGTCGTGTTCCAACCTTTCGTGTCGCCCGGGCGTTCGTCGCGCCCGGGCGCCCATGTTTCAATACAGCAACTGGCCTGAGGTGATACGTGATTGACACCCGACTAACCCGCCTGTTCGGATTGACTTGCCCCGTGGTCCTGAGCCCGATGCCGGGGCTGGCCGATGGCCGCCTCGCCTCAGCAGTGGCACAGGCCGGAGGGCTCGGCATAATTGGCGGTGGGGGCTGCGACGCGAACTGGATCGAGACACAGTTTCGTGAAGCCGGGCGCGAGGCGGTCGGCTGCGGCTTTGTCACCTGGCGCTTGGCACAGACACCAGAACTGCTGGACCGTGTGTTGGCCCGGCGTCCGCGCGCGATCTTTTTGACCCATGGCGATCCCCGCCCCTTTGCGCCGCGCATCGCACAGGCCAAAACCCGGCTGATCTGTCAGGTACAGGACCTGCACGGCGCGGCCCTTGCCGTCGAAGCGGGTGCTGACGTGATCGTTGCGCAGGGTAATGCGGCGGCGGGACACTCTGGCGCGCGCTCAACATTTACGTTGCTGCCGGAAGTGGCTGATTTTCTGCACCGCGAAGCCCACGATACACTGCTGCTGGCTGCGGGGGGTATCACCGACTCTCGCGGGCTGGCCGCCAGTCTGGTGATGGGCGCGGACGGTGTCGTCATGGGTACCCGGCTGTGGGCCAGCCGCGAAGGGTTGGGCGCGGATCATCACGCCCGCCATGTCCTGCGCGCATCCGGCGACGACACAAAATTGACTGCGGATGCGGATTGGCCCGATCACGCGGCTATACGCACACTGCACAACGGATCGCCCGAGAGTCCCGCCAGCGAAGGAATCGGCGTGATCCGAGATGTTCCATCGGTCGACGAGATACTTGCCCAGATGGACCAAAAGGCCAGCCGCCTGATGGTCCATGCACAGCGCAAAGTCATCCGGTGATCTGCGTGCGGTCCAACACCAGATACGAACCGACTGGTGTACTGAGGTCGGATACATGAACTGAATCGGGTTGCTGAGAAGACGACAGCCCTCAGGAGACGCTCACTGACTGCGAAACCATCAAGTAAACTCAGCACCAGCATCAGTTGATTGCAGATTCTTTAACATTTTGGTGTTGATTTCGTAAATTTATGTAGACACGGTGCGTTTTTCGCAGTTCACTGACGATCAAGCGCTGAGTCACGGAAACCCGAACCATGTCGCGACATCGACCTTGAAACCCTAAGTCAGGAACTTGAACGATGAAGCCACTCCATTCGTTGCTTGAGTCTTTCTACGAAGAATCCACCCTGAAACGCGGCTTGCCGGCAGCGGCCTATAAAGACGCTGAATTCTGGCGGGCCGAATGCGCCTCGGTCTTTACACGCAACTGGGTTTGCGTGGGATTTGCACATGAGCTGCAGGCCGCCGGAGATGCAGTGCCGGTCACGCTGGCCGAACACCCCTTGCTGCTGGTGCGCAATACCGCAGGTGAGATCAAAGCGTTCCACAATATATGCCGCCATCGCTGCCTGACTCTGGTGGATGCACCAAAGAATGTGGGCAAGCTGATCCGCTGCCCCTATCACGCCTGGGCCTATGATCTGGACGGGCAGTTACGGGCGGCACCCCATTTCGGCGGCGCGAACGATCACAAGGCGGACGGGTTTGACAAGGCGGAAAACAGTCTGGTGCCGGTGCGCAGCCATGTCTGGAATGATTGGATTTTTGTCAACCTCGACGGGCAAGCGCCAGAATTCGACGAATACTCAGCCACGATTCAAGGCCGCCTTGATGGTATGGATTGGGACAAGTTGGAATGTATCGGAACGCTCGATTTCGGCGAGGTGGCCTGCAACTGGAAGTTCATCATGGAGAACTTCATCGAGCCCTATCATGTGCAGTTTGTGCATTCCTCGACCACCGATCAGCCGCTTGAAGATCACTATACCATTATCGACGGCAACTGTCTGGGCAGCGCGGTCGATCTTGACGAAGAGGTCGGAACATCCGGCAGTCTGGCAGTCAGCTCGCGGTATCTGACGCTGTACCCGAACTTTATTCTGGGCCGGTATTTCCCAGATCAGCTGGGAGTTTACCTGAACATCCCCACAGGCCCCGGCACGATGATGCAGAAACGCGCGCTTTACACCACCGAAGGCCAGAACCTGACAGCGGACGAGGTCGAAGGCCTGAAGAAATTGTGGTGGGACGTCCATAAAGAAGATCATGAAATGACCGAAAGGTTGCAACTGGGACGGGCCTCGACCGTCGCAGAGGCAGGCGGCGTACTGTCCCCCGCGTGGGAAGACAGCGTGCGCGCGTTTCAGGAAATGGTGGCGCGGGATGTGACCGCGACCGAAACACACTGAGTTAAGGAGACTGATGTGACGGACAGCTTAAGCAGCGGCTTCCGCCTTGCCCATACGATGATGCGCGTGACGGACATGGAAAAATCGCTGGAATTCTACTGCGGGATTCTGGGAATGCAGGTCCTTCGCCGCACGGATTATCCCGAAGGAAAATTCACCAACACCTTCATCGGCTACGGCCCCGAGGCGGAGTCGCCGACGCTGGAGCTGACCGCGAACTGGGATCAGGAAGAACCCTATGACAAGGGCAACGGCTGGGGGCACATCTGTATCGAGACCCCCGATGTCTACAAAGCCTGCGAAGATCTGGCCGCCGCTGGTGTGAACATCACCCGCCCGCCGGGGCCAATGAAGAACGGCACCCGCGTGATCGCGTTCTGCGAAGACCCGGACGGCTACAAGGTCGAGCTGAACGAAAGCATTCTGAAACATCTGGCCAAGGAAGGGTCCTGATCCATGGGCGAAAAACCGAGACTGATGAAATGGGACCTTGTCGATGATCGCTACAACCAGATCGGCGACAAGGATAGTGACACCTACATCAAACCGATGGTCACCAGCGAGTTTTCCAAGACCATGTGCGGCGGCATCAATGTTCTGAAGAACATCAAGGTGCCGTGGGACCTGACCTGTGACGAGATCATCTATGTTCTGGAAGGCACCTTTCGGCTGGTCTGCGATGGTGAAACCTACATCTGCGACCGCGGCGATGTTCTCTATATCCCCAAGGACAACCACATCTCATACGAGGCGGATGATCGCTGCGTGATCTTCTACGCCGCCTATCCCCACAACTGGAAGCAACTGGCCGGTATCACCAAGGTGCCCGGCATCGATCCGGATGATTTTGTAGCGGGCTGATGCACCGCTGCGACCTGAAGGCAGGCACCCTATATGCTCTCCCAACAATCGGGGTGCCTGCTTTCCCTTAACGGCAAACAAACGCCCACATTCCAGACTGCCCGGCCACGATGAAACGACGGGTGGCACCCTGACAGGAGGACACCTCATGCCCAAGGACAACGCGAACAGCAAAATCTACTACGAGAGCTTTCACGACGCGGTGGAACGCAACCGGCCGAAGATCCCCGAGGTGAAGAAACGGCTGGAAGAGGCAGGCGTCAAATACGTCATGGGGGCCTGGATCGATTTGCACGGCATCCCCAAGACGAAGCCCGTCCCGATGAGCGACTTTGAGGCGCTGTGTCTGGGCAAAGGCCCGCAATTCGCGGTGCATTCGATTTCCTTCGTCCCCGAACTCAGCCCCGCCGACAGCGATCAGGTCGTCGTGCCCGATCTGGATGCGGTCTATATCTGCCCGTGGGACACATCGATGGCGATCATCTTCTCGGACCTCTACTGGGAAGACGCACCTTACAATGTCTGCCCCCGACAGGCGCTGAAACGCGCGATGCATGAGGCCGCGCAGGAAGGGTATACCGGCTTTGCCGGGGTCGAGCCCGAATTCATCGTCATGAAATACGACGAGGCCGGTCAGCCGGTGAAAGCGTTCGACGATGACCCTGCAGAGGGTCTGCGACCGCGCCGTCAGGCCTTTGGCTACGACGTGGAATACTCGGTCGACTCGATGCCCTTCCTCAAGGATATGATCGACATCATCGAGGGGCTGGGCTGGAACCTGCATGATGTGGTCGCCGAGGGTGCCTATTCGCAGTTCGAGCTTGATTTCCACTATACCAACATGCTGGAAATGTCCGACCGCCTGGCGTTCCTGCGCATCGTTTTGAAAGAGGTCGCCAAGAAACACGGCATGTTCGTCACCTTCATGCCGAAGCCCACCGTGGGCGACTGGCGCTCGGGCGCGCATATCAACATGTCGATGCAGCATGAAAGCCGTCCGGGTCAGAACATCTTTGAAACCGAAGATGGCAGCGACTGGTCGGATGAAAGCCGCTGGGCTGTCGGTGGCCTGATGCAGCATGCCGAGGCGATCACTGCGATCACCTGTCCGACCGTGAACTCGTATAACGGTCTGGTCCCGCGCGTTGGCGGGTTCGAAGGCGGCACTGTCACCTGGGCCCCGACCAATATCACCTACGGGTTCAACAACCGCTCGGCTCAGTTCCGCCTGCCGCAAAGCCGTCACTGCATCGAAAACCGCGCCTGCGATATGACCATGAACGTCTATCTGGCGATGGCGATGCACCTGAGCTGCGCGCTGAAAGGGATCAAGAACAAGATCGATCCGGGCAAGCCGACCGACTTCGATCTGTACGCGAAAACCGAGGCCGAACTGGTCGAGCTGGGCATCCGCCGCCTGCCCCGCACTCTGTACAACGCCATCGAGGCCCTGCGCCATGATGACATGGCTGAGCATGTGATGGGGCCAGTGATGCGCAAATCCTACCTCGAGTACAAAAATGACGAATGGGAACGTTATCACCAGTCGGTCACAGACTGGGAAGTGCAGGAATACCTGCGGCTCTACTAACCTAAAAACCACACGGCCCCGGCATGCGTCGGGGCCGAATTTCTTTGAACAGCAGGGCAAATGATGGCGCAGGACTTCCAGATATTCGAGCTAGGTGATTTTCAGTTGTTGTCGGGTGAGGTCCTGCAAGATGCAAAGCTGGCCTATCAGACCTATGGCACCCTGTCGCCCGCGCGGGACAATGTGATTGTCCTGCCCACTTTCTACACAGGCACCAATTCTCGCAATGAAGGCTTCTTCGGGCCGGGCCGAGCGATTGATCCGGCGCGGCATTTCATTGTCAGCCCCAACCTGTTTGGCAATGGCCGGTCGTCCTCACCGTCGAATACACCGGCCCCGCAGGACGGTCCGCGCTTTCCTCTGATTCAAATGTGGGACAACATCGCGGCCCAGCACCGGTTGGTCCATGATCATTTGGGCATTGACCGGATCGCCTTGGTCGCGGGCTGGTCAATGGCCGGGTGTCAGTCCTACCAATGGGCCGCGCAATACCCAGATATGGTGCAGGCGATCCTGCCGTTTTGCGCCTCGGCCAAAACCTCACCGCATAACTTTGTGTTCCTTGAAGGGGTCAAAGCCGCGCTCTGCGCTGATCAGAGCTGGAATGGCGGCAACTACGACAGCCCTCCGATCGCCGGCTTGAAAGCTTTCGGACGGGTTTACGCCGGATGGGCATTCTCACAGACCTTCTATCGCGAGGGTTTGTACAAACAGCTTGGGTTTGAGACCGTCGAAGACCTGCTGCTGGATTGGGAAGTCGATCATGTCGAGGGCTGGGACGCCAACAATCTGCTGGCCAAACTGGCAACATGGCAAGCTGGCGACATCTCGGCCGGACCACTGTATAACGGTGATTTCAAAGCTGCCCTTGGCGCGATCAAAGCCCGCGCGATCCTGATGCCCTGCACTCAGGACCTGTATTTCCCGCCCGAAGACAACGCGATCGAGGCGCAGCACATGCCGAACGCAGACTTCCGCCCCTACGACTCTGCATGGGGCCATTGTGCCGCCAATCCGGGCAATGATCCGGGGTTCACAGCGGCGCTTGACGCAGGCATCCGCGAGCTTTTGCAGGCGTAAATCAAAACGGTGTATCTGCGATGAAGAATATCGACATGTTCAATGGAACTTCGGCGCGGCGCATCTTTACTCTCGTTGATCAGAAGACAGCAAAAGATGAAGCGCTCCGGAAAGTAGCCTTAGTTTGAAATTGCTTTCGGACAGTCCCTAGGATCAATGCTCAATACGGGGTCGGACAAATCCGTCCCAAACACGACATGAGGATGAGCTGTGAATACGCTTCGAAAACCAGAGCTGGAAAAACACACCCGGGCGCGGGGTACTCATTCGGTCGAAGAACGTTTGAACAGTGAAATCATCCGGATGCTTGAGGTCGACGGGCGGATGCCGTTTTCCGAAATCGCCCAGAAACTGAGCGTATCTGAAGGCACTGTGCGCAACCGGGTGAATGCGATGAAGGATGCAAGGCTTCTGCGGATCGTCGCAATCGCTGATCCTTCCGCGTCGGAATATAAAGCCGACGCAATGGTTTGCCTGAAAGTTGCGCCCGACATGACACCCCAGGCGGTAGCTGATCGGCTGGGTGCGGTGTCGAGCGTGGTCTACATCCTTTGGGTCACAGGACGCTTTGATCTGATGGTCGAGCTGGTCTGCGACGAGCCGGACGATCTTGCAACTTTTCTTGAGGAACATATCCATGGCGTCGAGGATATCGTGGACTCCGAAGTGATGCTGGGTTTGCGGAACTTCAAGAACCAGTTCCTGCTGAAGCGCAACTGGGAACACGGTCAGCTCAAGGCGTAAACCCTGAGAGCGCTGCTCTACAACAAATCCGGATCATTCGCGGCTTCGGCGCGCATCAGGGCCGTGATCTCGCGCTCGCAGTCGAGATAGCCAGGCAGGGCGATCAGGTCCTCTTTGCTGTGAAGTTCGATCCCTTTCTTGAACTCCAGATTCAGTACGGTTTTCAAACGTCCCGGGTTGGCCGACAGAAAGACGATCTTGTCGGCGAGAAAGATAGCCTCTTGTATGTCATGGGTGACCAGCAGGATGGTTGTATGCGTTGTTTCGACAATCTCAAGCAACATTTCCTGCATGTGCCAGCGGGTCTCGGCGTCCAACGCACCAAACGGTTCGTCCATCAGCAGAATTTCGGGTTCATTGGCCAAGGTCCGCGCTATGGCCACCCGTTGTTTCATGCCGCCGGACAGAGTTTTGGGATAGGCATCGCGAAATCGGGTCAAATGCACCAATGCCAGAAATTTTTCAGCTTTTGCGCGCCTTTCTTCTTTGGGCACGCCGTTCAGTTTCATCCCGTACTCGATGTTCTGGATGACGGTCAGCCATGGGAAGGAGGTGTAGCTTTGGAACACCATGCCGCGCTCGCGCGCGGGGCCCAGAACCTCGTGCCCATCCAGCTGCACGGTGCCGCTTGTGGGCTCTTCAAGCCCCGCCACGATGTTCAGCAATGTGGACTTCCCGCATCCCGATGGCCCCAGCAAAACGCACAGTTCGTTGCGTTCGACCGAGAATGTCACATTCCGCAAAGCCTCGACCGCGTGGCGTTTGCCGCCAAAGGTTTTGCAGACACTGTTAGCGGTCAGGATTGTGTCGTCTAACGGCATGTCAGTCCCCGTCGTTGCTGTGATCCGGGCGACATCTGCCGCCCGGCGGTGCATCGCGTCAGCCGCGATAGCCGGCTTCGTAAAGTTCACGGTGCAGATCACATTCGATCCCGGTTTCCGGTGGGTTGATCTGTTCGATCAGGTCGAACTTGACCCACCATTCGCTGACAAGGTTCCAGTGGTCGGCCATCTGTCCATTCGACTGATCAAACGGGGGATTGCCCGGTGCCGCGCCGCAGAACTGTGCGGCTTCCATGAAGTCATAAACGTACAATCCGCCATCCGTGCGACTGCCGTCTTTGCCCAGCACCAGTTCGACATCGGCCACGCTCATCTTCATGCCATCGGCAATGATCTGGTTGCCTTCGGTCGGGTTCTCCTGCCACCACGCGATCGCATCATAGAGCGCTTGTAGCGTTTTCTTTGCGGTTTCGCGGCGGTCGGTGACAAAAGCGTCGCTCATGTAGAGGCCGTCCGCGATCACGCCCTGTTGCAGCCAGTAAGGCTCGCGCGACTGCGCAAGAACGCTTGAGCCTTCCAGTGCTTTCAGCGTGTTTGCGCCATAGGGCTCCCAGAACTCGGATGCCGCAACCGAGCCGCCGATCATCGCGGCAAAGGCGTCATCGGCAATGATGTTGCGATAGGTGACAGAATCAAATTGCACCCCGTTCTGCTCGAGCCACATAGCCACAAAAATCTGCGACAAGCCGCCTTCCAGAACAGCGACCTCTTTCCCGACCAGATCCTCAGCGCTGCTGATGCCCGGGGCAGCGACGATTTTGTCGGTTCCGTAAGACAGGTTTCCAAAGGCCACCAGCTTGATCGGCAATCCGCTTTCAATGCCAACTGGGGTGAATTCGACCGTGGAGCTGACCACATCCATCTGGCCCGCAGCCACCAGATTGAAGCTTTCATAGGGGTCTTCGATGGCCTGGTAGTCAATGTTCAGATCTGGTGCCAATCCCTTTTCGATAGCGATGTGCCAGAACCCGTAGCCCGGCCAGGTAAAGCCGGAAATCTTGACGTCTTCGGCAGCCAGGGAAGCCGTGGGCGCCAGCGCCATGACAGCCCCCGCGACGGCGTGGCGAAATCCTGTGAAACTCATCGTATTCTCCTTCTCCTGTTGGTGGGCCAGCCCCTGCGTCTTTTGCGCATTGGGGATGATGCGAAAGGTGTCAGGTCTTCTCCTCGAGGTATGGGAAAGCGACGCGATACAGCTGTCTCAGCAGAAAATCGAACAGCAGGCCGAGAATGCCGATCACCAGAATTCCGGCCATGATCTGATCGACATGCAGGAACCGTTTGGCGCGCATCATCATGGCTCCGATACCGGCATCGGCGGCAGTGATTTCTGCGATCACCAGATAGGTCCAGCTGACCGCCAGCATCTGCCGCATGGCGATCATGATATTGGGCAGCGAAGCCGGCACGACCACCGTTCGCAAGATCTGCACGCGCGACCCGCCAAGCGTCATAGCAGTGCGGATCAGATCAGATGGGACAGCTTTGACGTGATCGGTGATCAGAGTGATTAGAAACCAGACCACCCCGATAAACAGCAATGAAAGTTTCTGCATGTCGCCTGCCCCAAACCACATGAGCAACAGCGGAATGAAGGACGGGGCGGGCAGGTAGCGCCAGGCTGAGACAAAGGGGCTGAAGAAGGCCTCGACCACTTTGAATGTGCCCATAAGCATACCCAAAGGGATCGCAACCGCGCAGGCTAAAGCAAAGCTGAAGACGACGCGCCAGATGCTAACGAGGACGTCGTGAAGAAAGGCATCCTCTGCAAACAAAGTATAAAGAGCGGACAGAACTTTTCCCGGCCCGGGCAGCAAAATGGGGTTCGTCCACTGCATCAGAACAGCAGCTTCCCACAGACCGAAGAACAAAACCCAAACCAGGATGCCCAAGCCGATGGACCATTTAACCGGAATATCCTTCTTGAATTCGAACACCCGCGTGCGACGCTTTGAGTTTAGCGTTCCAGAACCTGCTTGCGCCGCATTGGCAGGCGACAACGGTTTGTTAACAAGCTCGCTCACAAAACCATCCTTGTTCCCATGGGGCATAAATCTGCTGATCTCGCAGCCCTTAGCTCGATGTTATGATGATTTCGTATCTTTGAGAACAAAAATATTGCTTTTCGACACATAAATAGCGATGTGATTGTATAATAGAGCAATAAATGGTCACTAGCTGGCTGAAACGGTAACTCAGGCGACAGAATGCACGCGGAGATGCATATCGAGGCTTTGTGAGGCTCAGGCCATTGTCCGGGGCAAAAACGCAGGACTGGAGGGAACGATGAAAGCACGCCAATGGTTGGACAGCTATCTCGACGGATGGCGAACCGGGGATGCTGAAAAATCCCTGCAGGCAACCTCTGAGATCTTCTTTTATGATGACCCGGCAACAGGACGCGTCACGCGAGAAAATTTCATCGGTTTCGTCGAGGATTTCAAAGCAGCTGGTGCGGAATTGTCTGGCGGGCGCGTGCCGTCACCATTCTTGCAATATTCTGACCTTTCGATATGCGAAGGCACGCCGTCAACAGCGTGGTGCTGGTGGTGTGTGACGGGAACTGATTTGCAGGGATCGGCTTTGATCCGGTTTGATGACAGAGGTATTTTGTCAGAACGGATCGCCTATTTCACGAAAGATCCGGTGGCAACCGCAATACCGGATTGAACCTGAACACAAACCAATCCGGGCAATGATCCGAGGTGCACAGCGGCGCTTGACGCAGGTATCCGCGAGCTATTGCAGGAATAAGCTGGCAAGAGAACTAGGACGGAACAAATTTGCGGCCCAAACGACACCTCCGTTCGAAGGAACCATGTTGTTTCCCTGCGTTTCGCCTTTATGATCCGGGGTCAGGCGCGCGACCCGCGTCTGCAAAAACAAGAAGGAACCGGCGTGAACTTATCGCGGAAACCAGAGGCAGATAAAACGGCGCGTCAGCGTGGTACGCACTCGGTCGAAGAGCGTTTGAACAGCGAAATCGTTCAGATGCTTGAAATGGATGGCCGGATGCCGTTCTCTGAGATCGCACAAAAACTGGGTGTGTCCGAAGGCACCGTGCGTAATCGCGTGAATGCGATGAAAGAGGCAGGGCTGCTTCGGATCGTGGCCATCGCCGATCCGGCGGCCTCGGAATACAAAGCAGATGCGATGGTCTGCCTGAAGGTGGCGCCCGGTATCACTCCGCAAAAGGTGGCAGAGAGGCTGAGTGCAGTCTCCAGCGTGGTTTACATCCTTTGGGTCACGGGACGGTTTGATCTGATGGTCGAATTGGTCTGTGACGAGCCGGATGACCTTGCGCTGTTTCTCGAGGACCATATCCACGGGGTCGAAGACATTGTCGATGCCGAGGTCATGCTGGGCCTGAAGAATTTCAAGAACCAGTTCCTGCTCAAACGCAATTGGGAACAGGGCGCGTCCAAATAGTCGCGAATGTTCGGTATCGCGGATGAAGGCTGAGTGACTGGCCCCATGGCTGCAGGTCGACTGCCGCTAGATTGGCGCGCAGGCCGCTTTTGCCCAGGCCAAAGCGCCGGGTGACAGGCCGGGGCTCAGGTGCTCCAGAACATCTGCATGATAGGCGTTCAACCAGTCACGCTCGGCCTCAGACAACATCTCAGGCACCAGCATAGCCGTCTGGATCGGACACCATGTCAGGTTGGAAAACGCCATGAATCCGTCCGCATCCAGCACGACTTCAAACAGGTTTTCGATCCGAATGCCAAAGCGATCCTGCTCGTAATAGCCCGGTTCAAGCGACAGGATCATTCCGGGGGCAAGATCGACGGGATTATAGGGTTTACCGATACGCTGAGGATGCTCGTGGACCGACAGGCGATGGCCGACGCCGTGGCCCGTGCCGTGATCGTAGTCCAACCCAAAATCCCACAGCGGACGCCGACAGATTGCGTCAATGTGATGGCCTTGCGTGCCAGAGGGAAAGCGCAGCGTGGCGATGGCGTGAAACGCTTTGAACACAACCGTATAGGCCCGGTCATATCCATCCGGGCGTTGGGTTCCGAAGGCAAAACTGCGCGTCGCATCCGTGGTGCCGGTGACATATTGGCCACCTGAGTCCAGCAGATACGTGCCGTCGGTGCGGATCGGCACAGCGTTGTCCGCTTGCGTAGCATAGTGGCACATCGCGGCATTGCCATCCGCGGCCGAAATTGGGTTGAAACTGGGTTCCAGAAACCCCGGCTGGGCTTGACGAAAGCGCAGCATGGCCTGTTCAGCCTCACGTTCGGTGACGGGATTGCCGTCTGATCCGCGGTGCGAGACGGTGTCATTTAGCCAAGCGCAGAATTCGACCCAAGCGATGCCGTCTTCGATATGGCAGGTCCGCATCCCGGCAAGCTCAACCGGGTTCTTATGGGCCTTTCTGGCGGTCAGAAGGTTTGCCTGAGGCAACGCGGCCCCGCCTGCTTTCTCAATCGCCAAACGGACGGCAACCGGCGAGAATTCGGGGTCGAACAGAACACTCAATCCCGGTCTGGTCCGCTCATCCAGTTTCGGCAGAAACTCATCCGGCGCGCAGATACGGACCGCTTCTGGCAGGAAATCCGTAACATCCCGGCTCAGCTTTTGCGAAGCCACGAACCACAGCACCTGCCCCGCAGCATCAATCAGGGCGAAAGAGTTCGCAACCGGGTTGAACGCGACATCGGCGCCCCGGACATTCAGCAACCACGCGATATTGTCGGGCTGGGTCTCGACACATAGTTCAGCACCACTGGCCCTCAGATCGCCTGCCAGTTTGTCGATTTTCTCACGCGCCGACTGGCCGGAAATCTGAACGGGCAGCGCGTCAGCCTGCCCCAAAGGAGGCTCGGGCTGATCGGCCCAGATGGCGTCGACCGGGTTACTTTCAACCGCCACCAGTTCACCCTGTCCCAGTGCCTGCCCAAAGCGATCAAACAGCGCGGATGGGATGTGCATGGGGTCGAACCCGATACGCCAGCCGGTTTGCGCAACATCGGCCACCCAAAACTCGGGCGGATCATTGTGCAGATGATGATGCGTCACCAACGAAGGGGGGCATTGGTTCGTCGCCTGAACAACATAATGTCCGTCGACAAAAAGCGCGACCGTGTTCATGGTGACAATTGCCAAACCCGCCGACCCGGTGAAACCCGTTACATAAGCCAGCCGTTCGTCATGCGGGGCCACATATTCGGCCTGATGGGCGTCATATCGCGGCAGGATAAATGCATCCAGACCACGCGCCGACAGCTCAGCCCGCAGGGCGGCGACGATCCGGGCTTTGTCTGTGTCAGACATGGGCGTTGATCTCTTCAACATGATGGCAGGCGACCTCGCCCCGGTCTTGGAACGGGTTCAGGGCAGGCAAAGTTGACCTGCAAACATCGGTGGCGTGCGGGCAGCGCACATGGAACGGGCAACCGGACGGCATGTTCAGGGGTGAGGGCAGCTCGCCCTCCAATTTCACCGCCCTGCCCCGATCATCTGGGTTCAGAGACGGTGCCGCCGACAATAGCGCCTGACTGTAGGGGTGAGAGGGTGCCGAGAACAGCGTCTCGCTGTCACCAATCTCAACAATCCGGCCAAGATAGATCACCGCAACCCGGTTCGACACATGGCGAACCAGCCGCAGATCATGAGCGACGAACAGGATGGTCAGGCCCAGATTGTCCTGCAATTCCAGCAGCAGATTGACCACCTGCGCCTGAACCGAAACGTCCAGCGCCGAGACCAGCTCATCCGCGATCAGAACCTCTGGTTCCACGGCCAGCGCGCGGGCGATGGCGATGCGTTGGCGCTGACCGCCCGAGAACTCGTGCGGCAGTTTGTGCTGTGCATCCTGCGGCAGGCGCACCAGTTCCAGCAGCTCGGCCACGCGGGCGGGGATGTCCGCCTCGGGGCGCATCTCATGCACACGCAGCGCCTCGGCCAGAATCTGGCCTGTGGTCATACGGGGGTTAAGTGAAGAATATGGGTCCTGAAACATCATCTGGACGCGACGATTATAGGCCCTGTCGGCGCGCCGTTCGGCGTCGAAGACATTATGCCCGTCAAATCGGATTTCGCCCTCACTGGGTTCGTAGAGACGCACAATACAGCGGGCCAGCGTGGACTTGCCACAGCCGGATTCGCCCACGACGCCCAGCGTTTCGCCGCGGATCAGGTCCAGGCTGACACCGTTCAGCGCATTGACGACACGCCCCGGACGACCGGTTACAAAATCAGACGGGCTGCGTCCCAACGGAAAACGCAGATACAGATCGCGGATTTCCATCACTGTCGCTCTCATGCGGCATTCCCCTGAGACTTGGCGATCGGATTGAAACAGGCAACCTGCCGCCCTTCGGTGATCAGGGACAATGGAGGCCGGTCTTCAAGGCACGGAGCGCTACACGCCGCGCAGCGCGGGGCAAAGGCACAACCCGGCGGTAAGGCGTCCAACCCCGGCGGCACACCGGGCACCGAATACAGCGGCGTGCGCGGCGGCAAGTTCTCGGGCACCGAACGCATAAGGCCAACCGTGTAAGGATGGCGTGGCTCGCGCAGCACGTCCCGTACCGGACCCTGCTCGACAATCCGTCCGGCATACATCACCGCGACGTTGTCACAGGTCTGCGCCACGACGCCCAAATCATGGGTGACCAGAAGCACGCCCATATCCATGTCCTGCGCCAGCCGCAGGATCAGGTCGAGGATTTGCGCCTGAATGGTCACATCCAGCGCCGTGGTCGGCTCATCCGCCAAAAGCAGCTTGGGGTTCGCGGCCAGCGCGATGGCGATCATCACCCGTTGCCGCATCCCGCCCGAGAACTGATGTGGGTAGTCCTTTAGCCGCTGCGCCGCTGACGGGATACCAACCAGATCCAGCATCTGGATCGCGCGGTCCCGGCGCGCAGCGCGCGACAGATCGGTATGCGCCCGCAGGGTTTCCTCAAGCTGCAGACCAACCGTGAGCAACGGGTTCAGCGAGGTCATCGGTTCCTGAAAGATCATCGCGATTTCGCGGCCCTGGATCTGACGCAAGGCGCGATCTGCCATCCCGACCAGATCGCGCCCCTGCCAGCGCACCGTCCCTGTTACCTCCCCGTAGCGGCGCGCCAGCCCGATAATCGACCGCAAGGTAACGCTTTTGCCCGAGCCGCTTTCGCCGACCAGACCCAGCACTTCGCCCCGCGCGACCGAGAACGAGACGTCGCGCAGCGCGGGCAAGGCACGGCCATTGCGGTGGAAGGTCGTGTTCAGCCCGTCAACCTGAAGGATCGGCTCGTCTTGGTCCATCCCCTACCCTCTCGGTCTCAGCAGATCGGCCAGCCCATCGCCCAACAGCGAAAAGCCCAGCCCGGTCAGAACGATGGCAAGGCCCGGCATCAGGCTCAGCCACCATGCGGTCGAGATAAAGTTGCGCCCTTCGGCAATCAGCACGCCCCATTCCGCCTGTGGCGGCTGCGCGCCCAACCCCAGATAGCCAAGGGATGAGCCCAACAGGATCACCAGCGCCATATCGGTCATCCAATACACAATGACCGGAGTGATCGCATTCGGCAGCAGGTGGCGGAATATGATACGTCGGTCGGAATAGCCCATGACGACCCCGGCGGCGGCATAGTCATTGCCCATTTGCGCAATCACCTCGGCCCGCATAAGGCGCGCGTAATAGACCCAGTAGACCACCGAGATGGCGATATACATATTGACCAAACCCGGCCCCAGTACCGCGACCACGGCGATGACCAAAACCAGAAACGGGAAAGTGATGACCGCATCGACAATGCGGCCGAAGATTAGGTCGCCAATGCCTCGGTAATAGCCAACCATCGCCCCGATGATGACGCCAGTTACCAGTGCAAACACGGTTCCAAATACAGCCATCTGCATGTTCACCTGATAGGCCCAGATCACACGCGACAGACTGTCTCGACCCAACAGATCGGTGCCGAACGGATGCGCCCATGAAGGCGGCTGCCGGATCGCATTGTAGTCAATCGCATTGGGGTCATAAGGTGCGAAGAAACCCGGAAAGATCGCCAGCAGGATTGAAAAGCCAATGATCAGCAGCCCGGCCACAAAGCCCGGTTTGCGCAACGCCAGACGCATGAACGAGGGACGATCAGAGGTAAAGGTCACATCACTCATTGCAGGCGCATCCTCGGGTCAAGGCGGCTTTGGAACAGGTCCGTCATCAGGAACACCACCGACACCAGCACCGCAAAGGTCAGGGTCAGGCCCTGAATCAGCGGATAGTCGCGGGCAAAAATCGCCTCAAGCATCAACCGTCCCATTCCCGGTACGGCAAACACCGTCTCGGTCACAAGCGTTCCGCTCATCAGGTTGCCGATAGACAGGCCCAGCAGCGTAACAGTCGAAATCAGCGCATTGCGCAGCACATGCCGCCCAAGGATCAGGCGCGACGGCAACCCCTTGGCGCGGGCGAACTGCACATATTCGGCGTCCAGCACCTCGATAATCGCGCTGCGCGGGTTCCGCATGATGATGGCCGAGGTGTAAAGCGCCACGGTCACCGACGGCAAAAACAGGTGGTAGAGCTTTTCCGTGAACGTGTCGCCATAGCCGCCCACAGGGAACAACCGCAGCTGCGCGGCCAGAAAGGTCAGCAAAACCAGACCGATATAGAAAACCGGCATCGACAGGCCGATCTGGAATACCGTGCGGATCACCGCATCCGGCCAGCGCCCGCGATTGAGCGCGGCGACAAAGGCCAGCGGCCCGGCAATCAACAGCGACAGAACGACAGAATAGACGGTCAGAAAAACCGTGATCGGCAGACGGTCGGCGATCACATCCATCACGTCCGTCCGCATCAGGATCGAGCGTCCAAGATCCCCCTGCACCGTGTTGGATAGAAACAGCCAGAATTGCACCAGCATCGGCTCGGTCAGGCCCAGCCGTTCTCGGATCGCCTGAATGTCGGCATCCGAGGCCCGATCACCCGCCATTGCAATGGCCGGATCACCCGGCAACATACGCACCAGCAGGAAGATGATGACCATGACCAGAAAGAAGGTCGGCACCATCATCAGCAGGCGCTTGAAGATATAGTTCAGGCTGGACACATCCGCGCTCCGACAAAAGGCCCCGCCGCCAGGGTACGGCGGGGCAAGGGGCATCAGCTCTTACCGGCTGACTGTTGCTTCATCGAAGATGTTATTGCCCAAGGGCGTCTGAACATAGCCCTCAACCGCCGTTCCCAACGCCACTGCAAAGGGGGTCTCGTACATGAACAGCAGCGGTGCGGCATCGGCGTAAAGCTCTTGCATCTTGGCGAACTTGGCCTTGCGCGCCTCAGGGTCCATTTCCTTGGCGGCCTCTTCGAACAGGGTGTTGAACTCGGCGTTTTCCCAACCGGTGCCAACGGCCTTGGCGGTCGGGGTATAACCCAGCCAGCCGACAACCTGACTTGGGTCGTTCACATCGTTGACCCAGCCATAGGTGTGAATGTCGAACTCGCCCGAGCGGTTCTTGGCCCCGCGCGTCGCGCCGTCCACCTGCTCGACCACCAGTTCGATGCCCAACTCGCCCCACATCTGTTGCAGTGCGGCAAAGATCGTCGCGTCATCCGCAGAACCGGCCAACGTGGTCAGCGTGACCTCAGTGCCCGGCTCCAGACCAGCCTCGGCAACAAGCGCTTTGGCCTTGTCCAGATCATAGGAATAGAGCGGGCTCAGATCGGCGGCATATTGTGTGGCCTTCGCCATCAAGGGCGAGCTCATCGGCTGCCCTGCCCCATGCAGAACCACCCCGATTAGGGCGTCCTTGTTGGTGCCGTAATTCAGCGCCTGTCGCACGCGGGCATCGGCCAGCGGGTTGGGCGAGCCATCGGCACGGGTGTCGCGCGTGTTAATCGGCGAATAGATGATCCGCGTCGACGGGTAGAGCTGCATGTTGATGTTCGGATCACCTTCCAGCTCAGCAACGCGGCTGAACGGAATAAACTCGGCGGCATCCACTTCTCCGGCCTGCAAGCTCAAGATACGGGTGGCGTCGTCCGGGATGATCTCGAAATGCACACCGTACAGATAGGGCAGCGGCTTGCCGTCTGCACCCATGCGCCAGTAGTTTTCGTTGGCGCAGAAATCCATCGAGGCACCCTGCTCGAACCCGCACAGATAGAACGGGCCAGAACCCACACCGGCCGACGTCGATGCAAAGATCGCGGCGGATTTGTCCTGATCCGTCTCACCGGCTGCCGCATCAAAGGCCGCCTTAGAGACGATGGCAGTGTTGAACGTGGCCAACATCGACAGAATGGTCGGGTCCGGGTCAGTCAGCGTAATCGTAATCGCGTTGCCGTCGGCTGCCACCGTGTCAATCGACCCCAGCAGACCCGCCCATGGGCTAAGGTCTGGGTTGCGCGCCCGGTCCAGAGAGAACACCACATCGTCACCGGTCATCGGTGATCCATCGGCGAACAAAACACCCTCGCGCAGGGTCAGCGACACGGTCTTGCCGTCGTCGGATACCGAGAACGCCTCGGCCAGACCCGGCTCGACCGAGTTCCCATCAGCGCTGCCGCGCAGCAGCGTGTCGAACAGGCTGCCGACCATCCAGATATCAGGGTTGCGATCCGCATAGATCGGATCAATCAGCCGCGATCCGTCATACCGGGCGAAATTCAGCGTCCCGCCCCGCTCTTGCGCCAGCGCCGGCACTGCCAACGTCGTGGCAACTACCAGTCCCAGTACCGATTTCAGTTGCATTCTCTTCTCCTCCCGCAAAAGCATTTGCTTCATGCGGAGGCAGAATAATCATTTTTTAACATTACTAAAGTTTTTTTTAGTATAGGCGAAAAAATTTTTCACCCACCCGCATCCTGATCGCCAGCACTACTGATAGGTGAGGTCGTCACCCAAAGCTCAACCGCTTCAGTCTCGCCCAGCACGATGGAATAGTGCAGCGTTGACGTATCGTGGTGAATCACATCGCCCGGAGACAGGGTGAAAACCTGATCGCCCAGATGGTATTCCAGCTGCCCGGACAGCAGGTAACAAAACGCCTCGCCGGTGTGGCACATCCGCTCGGATACATGGCCCGGCGGGCGGTGAACGATCTGCGGGTGAAACAACGCGCCACCGAATCCCGGCCCCAGCTTTTCATAGTACCGCCCCCGCGTTCCAAGCGAGTATGTCTGGCGATTGTCCCGCGCGACATATTGCGAAAACACCTCGGGCACGCTTAATAATTGCTCGATACTGGTCTGCAAGGCCGCCGCAATCGACATCAGCGACGTCAACGAAGGAGAGCTGAGGCCCCGCTCGACCTGAGACAGGAAACCGGTGGTCAGTTCGGCGGATTTGGCGACCTGATCCAGCGTTTTGCCCATCGCTTTGCGCCGCCGACGGATGGCCTGCCCCAGCTCGGTCGGCTTACCCTTCTGCTTGGATTTTGCACGCTCAGTCGGGGCTTGCATTCGCGGTCTCCTGCGGTTCGGAAAGTGCAGGTCATTCAATAGGATTGTGTGGAGAAGATCAAAATTTATTTTTATCAAACTAAAAAACGATATCACCGAGTGGCCGGCGGCATAAGCCGCTCAACCCCTTGCGCGGCCCCATTAGCCGGGAAAGAAGGCCCGGTTTTCGCCCTGCGCGATCTCAGCCGCCAGCTTGCCAATATCAGCGCTGACTGAACGGTCTACGGTCATGGCCGGAGCAATCCGGCGCAGCTCGACAAGTGCCGCGCCAAGGAACGGCGCGATGTCTGCCTGACAACCGCGCAGCTCAATCCCGCGTGCGGCCACCAACAGTTCGATCGCGGTCAAATGGCGGCTGCACTCGACCACAGTTTCGAGGCCACGAATGGCAACGGGTGTGTTGGGCAGGCAATCTTCGATCCCGTTGGCGTTGATACTGGGCCAGACCGGCACCGGCTGGGCCGCCTGCGTCAGGCTCGCCGCCAGCGCCTCAGCCGGTTTCATCACCGGGGCAAAGCCGTTCGAGGCGCTGTGCTCCTGCGCCAGAAAGGCAGGCAGGTCGCTGAACGCCGGGGTCAACAGCTTGGAAAACCGCGCCAACTGCGCCATGGCCACCGGCACAAAGGCCCGACTGACGCCCTCAATCACATGGCACAATTCGGCCGAATAATAATTCCCTCCCGAGATCATTCGGGCCTCGTCCACCAGAGCGACCGGATTGTCGCTGACGCCGTTGATCTCGATCTCGATCAGGTCTTCCGCAACCGACAGCGCCTGCGCCAAGGTGCCATGAATCTGCGCAACATTTCGGATCGAAAGCGGGTCCTGCATACGACGCGCATGTGCGCTGTCCCACAAAGCACTGCCCCTCAGACGGGTGGTCAGACCAGTGGCAGCAATAGCCTGACCGGGCAGAGGTTTCACCGCAAGAATCCCAGGGTCCAGTGGCGTCAGATTGGCGCGAAACGCCTCCATCGACAGCGCCGAGGCGGTCTGCAACGCTTCAAACGCGCGGTCAGCCGCGCGGATCACCAGCGCCCCCGCCCCGGCGACATAGCCGGTGTGATTGGCAAGGGCCAAACCATCCCGCGGCCCCAGCTGCAAAGGGGCGATGCCATGGGCCTGCATCATCTCTTCGCTGTCACCAACCTGACCGGTCCGGTCCTGCATACGGCCTTCGCCGATCAGAGACAGGCCCAGCGTCGCATTGATCACCAGATCCGCCGCGCCGATTGACCCAAGCTGACCAACAATCGGCGTCAACCCGGCATTGAGGCAAGTCACTAGATGCTCTGCCACCCGTGGATGCGCGCCGCTACAGCCGCTCAACATCGTATTCGCGCGCACGATCATGGCGGCGCGCAGCACCTCGGGGGCCTCGGGCGGCCCCAGCGCTTGCGCCCGTCCGCGCAACGTCTGTACCGAAAACGCCTGTAAGGTTTCGGCGTCCAGCGCCTCGGTCGACCGCGCGCCCAGCCCGGTTGTTACACCGTAAACCGGCATCCCATCGGCGATGACCTGATCGACCAGAGCGCGCGATTTCGCCATGCGCGTCAAGCCGTCGGGGCACAGAGCAATTTGAAGGTCGCCTCGGGCCGCCTGTGCCAGATCATCGGCACTCAGGCCAGCCCCAGTCAGTGTCAGAACCGGCATCATTCGTTCCGATAGACCAAATCCTGCACGATGCCCCCCGCCCGCGCCTTTTCAAGGATAGCCGCGCCAAGGGCGATATCGCTGGTAGACATGCCGCGATGCCAGAACAGGATGGTTTCGTCATCGCTTTCGCGCCCTGGTTTCAGCCCCGCCGCGATTTCCCCTATCTCGGCATAGAAGCTGTCCTCGGTGATCAGCCCGGCGGCGATATGAGGCCGCAGCGCCCCAAGATGCCCGGCCCGCATCTGCCCCAGATCGTCCATCACAAACTTGTCGATCCCTTCAACAAAGTTCAATGGCAGCGTGCTCATCGTGCCATAGGGCACCACGAACGCGCCCTTTTTGACCCAAGAGCGGTCGAACATCGGAGTAGGTTCGTTCAGACGCGTCGCCTCGACCAGAATGTCGGCATCCTTGAGGCAGGATTCCCAATCCTCGGTCACTACGATTTTCTTGCCGAGGTCGCGGCTCAGCTTGTCGGCAAAGGCCTCGCGGCTTTCGGGGCGGCGGGAATGCACGCGGATTTCCTCAAAGTCGAACAGGTGATCCAACAGCGCGACATTCCAGTAAGAGGTGCCGCGCGCACCCAGATGGCCCAGAACCTTGGGCTTTTTCGGACCCAGCCATTTCGCGCCAAGCGCGGTCAGCGCGCCGGTGCGCATATCGGTGATACCCGCCGCATCTATCACCGCTCGGGGTGCGCCGGTTCGGGGGCAGAATAGGTTCAGCAAGGCCAGTTCGCTGGGCAGACCCTGTTTGTAATTGTCGACAAAGTCTCCCACGATCTTGACGCCAGCATAATCCAGAGGTGCCACGTAGCCGCGCAGCACGTTGAAATGGCCGTTGAAGCTGGGATCAGGGGTCAGGTGCATACGTGGCTCGATCACGGTTTGGCCCCTGCCAGCGGCAACCAACCCTTGTTCGACCGCACTCAGGATTTCATCCTTGGTCAACGCCAGCGCATCAATCTCTGGTTTGCCGAGGTATTCGATCATCATCTGTGCCATGCGCGTGTCCCTTGCTGTGTCCGCGCAGGGTACAGCGAACTCTCTTGCGATGTGATCCCAGGAATGCTGGCTTTTGGGAAAGTTTTTCTTATGCTACAGAATTGACATGAAATTACCGCCCCTGAATGCCATCAAGGCCTTTGAGGCCACCGCGCGCTGCGGCGGCTTTACAGCAGCGTCGACCGAGCTTGGCGTCACATCCGCTGCCGTCAGCCTTCAGGTGGCCAAAGCCGAATCCTATATGGGAAAGAAGCTTTTTCTGCGCGGAAATAACAACCTGACCCTGACTGACGCCGGGCAGATGCTGTATCCGCAGGTTGCGCAGGCGCTGACGCAATTGTCTGAGATCACCGAACGGTTTCTGGAACAAGAGATGCGCTCGCATCTGGTGATCAGCACAATTCAGTCTTTGTCAGAACGATGGGTGATCCCTGCCGCTGCCCGGTTTCGACAGGCCCACCCGCAGATCGGCCTGTCGATTCAGATGGACCCCGGATCCGTTCGACCCAAGACGCACGCCAGTTGATCTGCGCATTTCCTTCCACCCGCATCACGGCCAAGGCTTTGTCAGCCAACAACTGGTGCGCGATCATGTGGCCCCGGTTTGCGCCCCGGGCTTTGCCGCAGACCTGTCAGACGTTGACGATTCACAACTGATCCACGTGGATTGGGGCGAATCCTACAGCTCATACCCCACATGGGCGGGATGGTTTCGTCATTTTGACATCGCCCGAGACCCGAACACCTCGAAAGGTTTGCGCGTTGGGGGAACGGGTATCGGGATCGAACTGGCAGCTCAGGGGGCCGGAGTGATGCTGGCACCCCTGCATCTGGCGGGGTCAGAGCTGGCAACCGGCAAGCTTATGCGACTCGGGCAGGATCGGCTGCGCCTGCCCTTCGGATACTGCGCCACGCGCACGGCCGGGCGGGTCAAACAGCCCTATGTTACGGCGCTGCTGCATGAATTGAACCAGCCGACGCGACCGCAGACATCGACGTCCTGATCCCTTCCCACACAGGCGCTGCTAAACTTGGGTGCGCGTGGACGAAAAACGCCTGCGATACTCGACCGGTGACAGCCCAACGACCTTGTGAAACATCCGCCGAAAGGCTGAGATATCCATATACCCCACATCGCGGGCTATGGTCTCAACACTCTCTGGTGACAGCTCCAACCGCTCCTTGGCTTTTGAGATGCGCAATTGCTGCAGGTATTCCGACGGGCTGAGCCCGGTGGCAGACTGAAACCGGCGGCCAAATGTCCGGAGTTCCAGTCGGGCTTTGCCCGCCATCTCCGAGACCGCAATCGGGTCCGGGTAGTGTTCCTGAACCCAGTGTTGCACGCGCAAAATCGCCGTGTCGCCATGACCGAGTTTTGGCAGGAACGAGCTATAAAAGCTTTGCGCCCTTTCACCCGGATCAATCAGAAAAAATCGCGCCACGTCGAGCATCGCCGAAGGCCCCATGAACCGCGCGATCAGGCTCAGGCCCAGATCGGTCCAGGCCATCAATCCACCGGCTGTTATGATGTCTCCGTCATCGACCAGCAGACGTTCCGATTGCAGGTGGACCTTTGGAAACCGCGTCTCAAATTCTTCGGACAGCGCCCAATGCGTCGTCGCCTGCCGCCCGTCCAGCAACCCCGAGGCTGCCAGCGGAAACGCACCCGCACACACCGAGCAGACAAGCGCACCCTGCTGGTGATGGTGCAGCACCCAGTTCGCCAAGGCTTCTTCCTGACGCGCCTCAGGCCGGGACCCAAGCGATGGCGGCAGGATTACCGTGTCGAGTGATCGGTCGCTGGGGATGAACTCCTTGATGACTTCCACCTCAATTGAATGTGGATGATCCGACTTGTCCCGCTGTAACCGGTTGGCGACGGCAAACAGGTCCCGCAACCCGTAAATCGCGGAATCCTGTGCGTCAGGATAGGCTGCAAGTCCAATTGTGATCTGTGTATTCGCATCTGTCATTTGTCCTATCTAACGCGAATTATGTCCGATGCGCCAATCAAGTTCCGGCGATCCGCACCCTATATTGCCCCTGCGAAACACCAGAACGGAGGCCAAGATGGCAAAATCCGCATTGATCCTGATCGACATCCAGAACGATTATTTCCCCGGCGGCAAATGGGAGCTGCACAAGATCGAAGACAGCGCTCGAAATGCGGCGCGATTGCTTGAGCAGGCCCGCGCCGCAGGGCAGATGATCGTCCATGTGCATCATGAGTTTAAGGCCGAAAACCCGCCTTTCTTTGCGCCCGGCACGCCGGGTGCGGACATCCACACCTCAGTGGCCCCAAAAGACGGTGAACACAAAGTACTCAAGCACTATGCGAACGCCTTTCGGGAAACCAACCTTCAGGCCCTGCTGGCCGACCACGACGTCAGCGACGTGACAATCGCCGGAGACATGAGCCATATGTGTATCGACGCAGCGGCCCGGAACGCAGCGGATATCGGCCTGAATGTGACCGTTGTCGAAGATGCGTGTTCCTCGCGCGATCTGGAATTCAACGGGGATGTCATCCCGGCCGAACAGGTACACAAGGCCTATATGTCCGCCTTGTCCTTTGCCTATGCTACTGTCGTGAGCACCTCTGACTATCTGGCCGGTGCATAAACGGTCACCACAGGACACAAACATGGCTATTCTTTATCACGCCCCGCTCACATGCTCGCTGGCCGCGCGATTTGCTGCGGCTGAAGGGGGCGTTCCACTGGATATTGCGCCCGTCAATCTGGCGACCAAGGAACTGGCAGCCGGGGGCTCGCTTTACGAAATCAACCCCTTGGGGCAAGTCTCGGTGCTGGCGCTGGATGACGGGACGAAACTGACCGAGACCTCGACTGTGATCAATTGGGTGCAGTCGCAATCGGCCAATGAAGACTTCCGGGTCGATCCTTCGGACCCGGATTACTTTCAAATGCTGCGCTGGCTGGCGTTCTGCGCGACCGAGCTTCACAAAGGTCTGTTCCGCGTTGTGTTTTACCAAGAGGCGACCGACGAGGTGAAAGACAGGGTGCGGGCGCTTGCGCCCTTGCGGTTTGAACTTCTCGACTCCCACCTCAAGGGGCGCGACTATCTGTTGGGTTCGCGGTTTACTGCGGCTGATGCCTATCTGACATGGTTCTTTGTCCTGTCAGGCTATGCGCAGGTGGATCATTCCCGGTATCCCAACCTTGAGGCCTACCGCCAGCGGGTTCTGTCACGTCCGGCCATCAAAGCCTTGATCGACAGCGATACCCAGATGGATCTGGACCTGAAGCAAAACCTGTTTGCGGCAGCGTAAGTCCGGACCAAATAGTGAAAACTCCAGCCTGTCTCTATCATAGGCTGGAGCCCCTTAAGACGTGCGAAACCGTTAGGGCAACAGGTCCGAGACTTTGCTGAACCCGGTCAGATCAAACCCAAACGAGATCGGGTCGCCGACCCTGTTCACAGCTTCGATCTGCAATTGATTGCCCGCACGCATGGCTGACATCCAGTCCTGCGACACCGGCGAACGGGCAAAACAGCCCTGCGCCTCACAGGTCAGAAACTCCAGCTTTGCGACCTCGGTGCCGTCGACCGTTGCCGTCAGGCCTTCCGAGAACAGCAGACCGAAGGGCAAGGTTAGAACGGTTTCGGTCTCATCCTTTCCGGCGGCTTTCACAAACGCGATCGCGGTCAGCCGCTGATTGCTTTCGGTCAGAACAATTGCCTGGGTCATTTCACAGATCAGCTCGGCTCCGTTGACCTGATTGCTGCAATTGACCGACCACAGCGGAGCAGTACTGTCCTGCGCCGCAAGCGGTTGCGCCAGAGCCAATGACATTCCCAAAGCGCCAATCCACGTTTTCATTCTGCTGTTCCTCATTGATTAGAATTGTAGTCCAAGGCCAATTCCCACCTGCAAGGCCTCGGTTGAATCTCCGAACATATGGTCGACGCTCAGATTGATAAAGCGGCTGTCATCCAGTGCAAACAGCCCCAGCTGAGCCGAGATCAGACCATGCGCGTCGCCGATATAGCTGGTGTTCGAGAACCCGCCATCGGCCGAGCTTGCATCCGAGAACCCGGCACTGACCGACACGGTGTCATCGGACGAGATTATGGCCCCGGCCCGCAGGCTGGCGCGCAGTTTCTGGCGGGCGCTCAGGGTCTGTTCGGTTCCAAACTCCAGCGACGGCACCAGCGAGTAGATCATCTCGCTATCGTCTTGCAGAACAATGCCCGACAGCGTGGCCTGACCATTGCTTTCGGTTGCCAGACGGGTGGCATCAACCGCAATCTCGGGGCGCAGATAGGTATTGCCGCCGTCGAATCTGTGGTCATAAGCAAAGCTCAGCCGCAGGTTCTCGTGTTTCATCTTATGCGTAAGCGCGCTGACCCCGGCTGTGTTCACAACCGTTCCGTCAGGCAGGACGCCGGTAACACCGCCCGCGCGCAGCGTGTCATAATCCGACCACCCCGCAGACAGCATGGCCGCGAATTCCCAAGCGCCGGAATATTTGGTCAGCGAGGCACCTAGGTTGAACCGATCACCGGTCGCGTTGTAATTCGACCCGTCCCGTAGGCTCATGTTGTCATGACCCACTGCGAACCCGGCAAACAGCTCATTCCCGACCGGCATGCGGACACCGGCGGACAAGTTGGTGCTGTTGATGTCCAACTCGTCATAGATGCCGGTCTGCTCACGATCAAAGAACGACCGCCCGCCCGAGAACCAGACGCAGTTGCGTTCATCATCACCCGCCTGATAGCTGGTGAACCGCTCGCAATTATGCAGTGTGTCGGCAAACACCCGTGTGCCATAGAACGCGTCCACCGCGTCGGCTGCGTAATCCGACGTCGACAGGCTGTCGATGGCCGCAATCACGTCGGCCTCGGACTGCATGTTACCGACCAGCGCAAGGAACGCGCCCTGTTCGGCCGACCCCTGCCCGTTCAGGACCTGATTGATATAGTCGCCAATGGCCGCCTGATTGGCGTTCATGCCTTGGGTCGAGTAGTCCGGCGTGATCACCAGATCAATCGAGCTGCCGTCAGATGTCGAACCGTTCAGACCGATGGAATAGTCCAGAACCACGGTGTCCTGAATGGTCGTCCCCGCATCGGACGCGGTGCCATCGGGGTTGATGATCACCAGCGGCAAGGCCCGTTCCAACCTGTTCAGCACCGGTGTCAGCGTACCGCCCATCGAGGCGTTGCCGGTCACATTGATCAGATCGCTCGCACCACCCGACGCGCCTGAGGTCAGGAAATACACGTCAAAGGTCGACGTGGCCGTGGAACCAAAAGCCAGGCTTCCGGTCAGGTCCGTGGTCTGGCTGACATTGCCTGCAAAGGTAAAGTCGCTTGCCTGCACGGTCGCGGTCAGGTCGGTATCCAGACCCAGCGTAGCCCCCAGCACGAAGTCGCCATTCACCTGCATATGCCCGGCTGTACCCAGATTGACCGAGTCCAGCGCATAGAAAGCAGCCCCGTCCTCGACCGTCAGGCCGTTTGTGCCCGCACCGAGGTTCAGGTTGCCAAGCGCCGCACCAGCCAGCGAGATCTGTTCATTGCCGTTACCGCCATTCACCAGTTGGTCGTTTCCGGCAATCAGCAGGCTGTCAGCGGACAGGTTCAGCACGTTATCCGTGCCACCCTCGAAGATGATGGAGGCGACAGCGTCTGCCTGCCCCGTACCGCCCAGAACCACGCCGTCCAGCCCAAGCGCAATGGCTCCGGCCCCGTCGCGCCCTTCGGATTGCGCCAGAACGCCGATGCCGCCCTCGCCAACTGACATAACATTGCCCGTCAGCGCCAGATCGATGGCACCGCCGGACCCTGCGCCGCCCGCCGAGCCGCGGAAGACCGAGTCCACCAGACCACCGCCGCCACCCAGCGACTGCGCCACAACGCCGATAGCGTTTTCACCCGTTGTCACGACATGCCCGCTTTGGGCAAAGTCGATATCGCCCCCGTCACCGCCGTTGTCAGCAGACAAATCAACAGTGATACGGCTTTCAGCCATATCCGTCGAAACCAGACCGCCACCGCCGCCGATGCTCTGGATGACGAAACCGTGCGAGCCTTCGCCGCTGGTGATCATGTCGCCGATATTGGCGAAATCAATGTCTCCGCCATCGCCCGTCGATCCGTCCTGCGCGCCCAGCGTAACATTCGCCTGCCCAAGTCCTGCGATGACAACTTCACCACCGCCTGCGCCGATGCTCTGAACGCTTTGGCCATAAGACCGGTCGCCGCTTGTGAACACGTCACCGTCCAGCGACAGGTCAATTGCACCACCATCATTGTTGAAGCTGGGGTCAGAGCCCAGGATCACCGACGCGGCCTTTTCGGTTCCGGCGACGCCGGTGCCATTGCTGTTCAGCACCAGCTTACCACCACCGCCGCCGATGGATTGCGCCGAACCCGCCGACGAGAACGCCCCATCGGTGCCAACATCGCCGGTCCGGCTGCTGTCGACATCGCCGCCGCTGGCGTCATCGGTGTTGATTGCGCCCAGACGCGCGGTAATGTCGATGCCATCGCCATCCTCAACATCCACCGTCGTGGTTGAGGTTCCGCCGCCACCACCAACGCTCTGCACCATCAGGGCGGTTGAACGATCACTGGTTGTGGCAATGTTGCCGGTATGCGCTTGCGAGACCTGATTGCCCGCCATGCCCGACACATCATCCCCACCCAGCGCGATATCGCTGCTGACAACGCTGCCGGTCGCGCCAGAGGTCGTCGTAGTGAAATTGACTGAAGTGTCGACATTGCCGCCGCCACCATTGACAGACTGGGCAAACACCGCCTCGCTGCCAGCGCCATTGACCAGAATATCGCCGCTCGAGTTCACCGTCACAGTGCCAACCGAACCGGTCGAGCCCGTGCGCGCTCCCAATACCTGCGAGATCGTGTAATCCAGCGCCGAAACCAGCGGCGAAGAGACCGAATAGCCTGCGTTACCGCCGCCGCCACCAACGGACTGGGCATAAATGCCGTACCCATTCTCGGCATTCACAACGATTGTACCAGTATGGTTGACCGTGACGTCTCCGCCATCCGCGCCCGAGCCACCCGAGCCGCCAATGGCGATCTTGGAGTAGGACTTGCCGGTCATGGTGTTCTTGAGGTCGTTGACATCCATCGCAACGGCCAAACCGCCATTGCCGCCGCCGCCGCCGACAGATTGCGCGAAGATGCCATAGGCGCTGGCGCCATCCACCTGAATATCACCGGTGTTAGTTACGAGCACGTTGCCTGCAACATTTCCGCTGCCGCCCGATCCACCAATGTTCAGCTGCGCGGTGGGTGAGCTGCTGTCCCCGGTTTTCAGCCGCAGCGTTCCGGTGATCGAGCTGCCGCCATTGCCGCCGCCGCCGCCGACGGATTGGGCAAAGATGCCATGCGCGCCCTCGCCCGCCGTCATGATGGTGCCGTCGTTGGTCACGGCCACGTTGCCGCCAATACCTCCGGTACCGCCCGCACCGCCAAGGCCGAACTGCAAGGCCCGTCGTGTGCTGGCTTCGGCCCCGCCATAGCGCCCGTCGACCGAGATGGTCGAGCCGCCATTGCCGCCGCCGCCGCCCACGGATTGCGCAAAGATGCCGTGGCTTTCCTTGCCCGAAGTCAGAATTGTACCGTCGACCGTGTTCGCAACGGTCACGGTGCTGCCCGCGCCGCCGGTTCCGCCGGTGCCACCGATCAGGATGGCGTTGGTCGTTGCCCCGTCCGAGGACCTGCCCAGGATGATATTGCGCACCTGCTGCGCGTCACCACCGCCACCACCAACGGATTGAGCATAGATGCCGACCGACTTGTCTCCGAGCGTCTGAATCAGGTCACGGTTCGTGACCGAGACCGCGGCCGAGGTGGCCCCGGTGCCACCATTACCACCGATGGACAGAGTCGCCGTGTTGCCGATGTCCTTGCGCAGGCTGATGATGCGGTTTTCAACCACACCACCCATACCGCCGCCGCCGCCGACAGACTGGGCGAAGATACCATGCGACATCGTTCCGTCGGTCGTGATGATCCCGTCGCTGTCCACAGTCACGGTGTCCGAGGTCATGCCGTCACCACCGGTGCCACCGATATTGACCGATGCAGTGGTTCCCACGGTTGACGGATTGACCACCGCTTTGATGGTATCGAGATTCGACTGACCGGCCTGCACCATACCGCCGGTACCGCCCGCGCCGCCGATGGACTGCGCCATCAGGCCGACCGAGCGGTCTCCGAACGTTGCAATCCGCGCCGTGCTGGTCACGTCGACCTTGCCGCCAAGCCCTCCGGTGCCGCCTGTGCCGCCAATCGACAGCGCAACCGAAATGCCCTTACCGGCCGAGTTGCTGGCCTTGCCGCCATTGCCGCCGCCACCGCCGACCGACTGTGCGAAAACCGCATGGGCATCGGTACCCTGCGTGACCACCGTGCCGGCCACGACCGTGGTGACATCACCCGCTTCGCCGCCTGTACCGCCGTCAAGCCCCACCGACAGGCTGGCTTTGTTGCCTTTGCTGTCGCCGGTTTTCGGCGTGCCGATACTGACCGAGGTCGAAGACGAGTTGCCGCCGCCATTGCCAATGGACTGGGCAAAGAACCCATAAGAGCTGTTGCCCGACGTGCTGATGATCCCGTCCGAGCTGGCAAAAACGTCACCGCCTGCCCCGCCCGTGCCACCGGTCCGGCCGATCTGGATGTTGACGTTGCCGCCATCTACCGAGGTCGAAGCCGAGTTATACCCGGCATTGCCGCCGCCGCCGCCCACGGATTGAGCGAACAGACCGTGCGAGCTCGCGCCCGACGTGGTGATGTCGCCAGTATTGCGCACATCGACCGAACCGCCGATGCCGCCATCCCCGGTGCCGCCGCCAACGGCAATCCCAAAGCCTTTATTGGTTGCGTCCGAAGCGAGCTCGTAGGTCATGCCCAGGTTCAGCGCCGCGTTACCGCCGCCGCCGCCGATGGACTGACCAAAGATACCATGGCTGCTGTCCTGCAACGTGATGACATCGCCGTAATGGTCGATATCCACCGTACCGCCATCGCCTGCGGTCCCGGCGCTACCGCCGATGGCGACGACTGCCGACACACCGGTCTTGTTGCCCGAGCTATCCGCCGGATTCACCTTGCCTTCCAGCTCATCCAGAACCGCGTTGTAATTGGCGATGACCGAGTCATCGACGCCGGTATTGGTGGGCGTCTTGCGGTCGGTTGAATCTCCGGTACCGCCATTGCTGTTGCTGCCGGTGGTCTTGCTGATGCCCACCACTGCATTGATACCGGCGTCGCCGCCGCCGCCACCGATGCTGGACGCCTCGATCCCGTGGGAACCGACACCATCAGTGGTGATGGTGCCCGCCGCCGCAACGGCGGTGCCGCGCGTCACGCTGACATCCCCCGCGTCGCCGCCGCCGCCGCCAAAGCCGCCGATCCCCATCGCAATGGGTGAGCTGTCCTTGGTGCCGACAAAGGTCGCATTGATGCCGCCGGTGCCACCGCCGCCGCCGATGCTTTGGGCAAAGATACCCCGGGCGTGATAGCCGTTTGTCGTGATGGTGCCGGTTTGCACGACCGAGACATCTCCGGCATCCGCGCCGGTGCCGCCATGGCCACCCAGACCTCCGACAATGCTCAGATCAGTCTTGCCGTCGGAATTGTTGGAATCGCCATAGTTCAGCTGCCCGGTCACGTTCAGTGCACCGTTGCCGCCGCCGCCCGCGATGGACTGCGCCAGCACGCCGTGCTTCCAGTTGCCCGCAACCGTCACTGAGCCTGCGTGATCCACGCTGACGTCACCCGAGATATTGCCATTGCCGCCAAAACCGCCGACGCCGAAGGTCACAGACGGGATCTTGCCGTCCTTGCTCAGCGCGATGCCGCCCGACACGTTCAGGCCGCCATTGCCGCCGCCACCGCCGATGGATTGCGCCAACAGACCGGCCGAGCCGTCAGTGTCCGGCTTGTCCTCGTTGAACACTCCCATGTCGATGAACAGACGCTCCAGCCCAAAGTTCGAGGCCAGCTCCTGCGTGTCGTCCACGATGGTGTCACCCAGGAAATCTCGCAGTTTGTCTTCAAACGTGGTGGTGTTCGGGATCGAGATATCATCCGGGTTGGTCGACACGGTGATATCCGCCTGCGACGTGACCGTGACGTCCCCGGCCTGACCGCCATTGCCCGCGAACCCGCCGACACCCACGATCAGAGAGCTGTCGGACACGATGCCGCCCGAGACGTTCAGCCCACCATTGCCACCGCCGCCGCCGACGGATTGGGCCAGCAGACCGGATTGCCCGGTGCCATGCGCCATAATTGTGCTGCCCGCGCCGATATTGACGTCGACATCTCCGGCATCACCGCCACCGCCGCCAAAGCCGCCGACACCTACGACAACCGCATAGGATTTGCTGCTGTCGGTCTGCCCCGCGCCGGGTTTACCGCTGATCGCAATACCGCCGGACACGTTGGTGCCGCCATTGCCGCCACCGCCGCCCAGCGATTGCGCGATGATGCCGCTGGCGCCTTTGCTTTGATCGACGGCAAATGTGCCGTCAGGCTGTTGCACCATCGGCACCGCCTGAAGGTTTCCGGTGTAATCCAGATCGACCGCGCTTGCGTCGCCGCCCGCGCCGCCAAATCCGCCGACACCTGCCGCGACCGAAAAGATCGTGTCCGACCCAGATGGTTTGGTCAGCGCCAGGCTGCCCGAGATATTCACGCCGCCGGTGCCGCCACCGCCACCAAGGCTTTGCGCGAACAAGCCGTGCGAGCCGTCGCCGGCGGTCACGACGTCGCTTTGAACGTCCAGCGTCACGGCTCCGGCGTCACCGCCACCACCGCCAAAACCGCCCAGACCCAGACCCACTGCTGCGCCGGATTTGCCGGTCAGGTTCACCGCGCCGGACACGTTCAGGCCACCATTGCCGCCACCGCCGCCGACCGATTGGGCCATGACGCCGATGCTATCCGCACCAGTGGTAACGACCGAGCTGGACCCGCTGCTGCCCGTGCTGGAGCGCAGCGTGCTGATCACATCACCTGCGTTGCCAGCACTGCCGCCGAACCCGCCAACGCCCAGGCTGATCGCCCCGCCATTTTGCTGGCTGATGCCCAGCGAGGCCGAGATATTGGTGCCGCCATTACCGCCGCCCCCGCCAAGGCTCTGTGTCAGGACCGCCGTGCTGCGGTCCCCGCCGGTGCGCACGCCGCCGGTAACGGTCGATTGCACCAGCGAACCGGCATCCGCACCGCCGCCGCCAAAGCCGCCGACACCGATCCCGACTGCCGCATTGGCCGACCGAGACAAGGACAGGGCCGCCGAGATATTCGTCCCGCCGTTACCGCCGCCGCCGCCAAGGCTCTGCGTCAGAATCCCAACCGAGTCGTTACCTGCCGTGGTGACATTGCCTGTGACCTGCTGGGTGACGTTCTCTGCCGAACCACCGCTGCCGCCAAAGCCGCCAACGCCGATGCCAAGAGCGCCAGAATAGTTGCTCGCCACCGAAATCGCGCCCGAGACATTGGTGGCCCCGTTACCACCGCCGCCGCCGAGGCTCTGCGCGACAACACCCGCCGATTGCGCGCCGGCTGTACTGACATTGCCCGCAAAGGTGCTATTGACCACGCCGCTGGTGCCGCCGCTGCCGCCGAATCCACCGACACCAATACCTGCAGCACCTGATCCCGTACGTGCAATGCTTAACGCACCCGAGATGTTGACGCCGCCATTGCCGCCGCCGCCACCGACAGACTGCACCAGCACGCCGGTCGCATTTTCGCCGGATGTGGTAACATCGCCAGTGACCGACCCAGTCGCAGCGCTTGCGTCACCGCCGCTGCCGCCGGACCCGCCGATACCGACGCCGATCGCGCCGCCGCCGGTACCCGAGATGTTGACGGCAGCCGAGACACTCAGTCCACCATTGCCGCCGCCGCCCGCAGCCGATTGCACCAGAACACCGCCCGAGTTGTCGCCCGCCGTGGTTACATCGCCAACCACCGTGCCATTGGCCGTGTTTGCATCACCGCCGCTGCCGCCGCTGCCGCCAAGACCGACCGATGCACCGCCGCTGCCTTTTCCGGCAACAGTAACTGTGGCCGAGACGTTCACGCCGCCATTGCCACCACCGCCGCCGAGGCTCTGCACCACGACCCCAGTGGAGTCTTTGCCTTGGGTCGAGACGTCACCGGTCAGAGTAGCCTCAGCCGTGCCGCCATCGCCACCAGTGCCGGACGCGCCGCCAAGGCCGACAGATGCGCCGCCCGCTCCGGTTCCCGCTGCCGCGACCGCGACCGAGATGTTCATGCCGCCATTACCACCGCCGCCGCCAACGGACTGTGCCAGCAAGCCGGTCGAACTGTTCCCCGCTGTCGCCAAATTTCCTGTCACATTCGCCGTGACTGCCGAGGCGTCTCCACCTCCGGTCCCGCGACCGCCCAGACCAACGGCTGCCGCGCCTGCTCCGGTGCCAGCGCCACCAACCGAGGCCGAAACGTTGAAGCCGCCATTGCCGCCGCCGCCACCGATGGATTGGGCAACGACCGCGCTGGAGTCTGCGCCTTGGGTTTGGACGTTGTTTGTCACGGTCAGGCCGACGATACCGCCGGTGCCTCCGCTGCCGCCGGAACCGCCCAGCCCGACACTGATCGCGCCCGACCCGGTGCCAGCACCCGCCAGCGCCGGAGACACGTTAAAGCCGCCATTGCCGCCGCCGCCGCCAACGGATTGGGCCAGAATGCCAACCGAGGCATCACCTCTGGTCACGACGTCTGCGGTGGTGGTGGCGATGACCTGATTGCCGTCACCGCCGCCGTCACCCGAGCCGCCAAGACCAACGGATACCGAACCGGCCCCTGTGCCTGCGCCCGACACCGTCGGCGAGACGTTGAACCCACCATTGCCGCCGCCGCCGCCCAGAGACTGCGCAACGAAGCCGCTGGATGCAAAACCGTCGGTCAAGATGGTCCCGTTCGAGGTCAGCGTGACCGCACCACCATCGCCGCCCGTGTCACCTGAACCGCCAAGGCCAACGCTGACCGCACCGCTGGCTGTACCTGCGCCCGACAGAACCGGGGCCACGTTAAAGCCGCCATTACCGCCGCCGCCACCGATGGACTGCGCCACCACGCCCGAGGAATTGTCGCCCTGCGTCTCAACTGCGTCATTGGACGTGGCGATAACGGTGTTGCCGTCTCCGCCGCCTGCGCCATCGCCGCCCAGACCAACGGACACGCCTGCTCCGGCTGTGCCGGACCCCTGCACTGCTGCACTGACGTCAAAGCCGCCATTGCCGCCGCCGCCACCAATGGATTGCGCTAGAAACGCCGTGGCTGACTCGCCCCGAGTCAGGATCGTACCGTTTGAGGTCAGCGTCACCGCGCCGCCATCGCCACCGCCATCGCCAGTGCCACCCAAACCAACGCTGACCGCGCCGCTCGCCGTGCCTGCACCTGCGCCGGTACCCGAGATGTTAAAGCCGCCATTGCCGCCACCGCCGCCGATGGACTGCGCCACCACGCCCGAAGACCGATCTCCGGCTGTGACAATTGAATTGCCTGTGGTCAGGTTGACCGACCCACCCGTCGCCCCGGTACCGCCGTCACCGCCAAGACCGACCGAAACCGCTCCGCTGGCAACGCCCGCGCCCGCCAGAGAGGCACTGACGTTGAAGCCGCCATTGCCGCCGCCGCCGCCAACGGATTGCGCCAGTACGGCCGTCGAATCCGCGCCGCTCGTGCTGACAGCGCCGGACACGCTGCCGGTGACCGATCTGCCGATGCCACCGCCATCGCCACCGCCGCCAAGGCCAACCGTAACGGCTCCGCCGCCCGCACCAGCCCCTGCGATTCCTGCCGTGATGTTGAAACCGCCATTACCGCCACCGCCGCCAATGGACTGGAATACCACGCCACTGGAATTGTCGGACAGGGTCGTGACGTTGCCCGCCACCTGGCCTTCAACCACGCCGCCGTCGCCGCCTGTGTCACCGTTGCCACCCAGCCCAACGCCGATCGAACCGGCACCAGCCCCTGCAGCCGCGACACCTGCGGTGACGTTAAAGCCACCGTTGCCACCACCGCCGCCGATAGACTGGATTACCACGCCCGTGGACCGCAGCCCCTCGGTCCGCACATCGCCATTGACGCGCACGCCTGTGACGGTTCCGCCAGCGCCACCGCTGCCGCCGTCTCCACCCAGACCAACACCAATGGTCCCGGCCCCTGCGCCCCCGGCGGCCAGACCCGCCGCGACGCTGAAGCCGCCATTACCGCCGCCGCCGCCGATGGACTGCACGACCACAGCGCCGGAATCATCCCCGCGGGTTGTTACATCCGCATCGACCTGGGCGGTTACGATCCCGCCATTACCGCCGCCGCCGGCCTTGCCGCCAAGACCCACGCTGACAGACCCGGCTGCCGCGCCGCCGATATCGGCGCTGGCTCCGACAGCGTAACCTCCGTTACCGCCGCCGCCGCCAACAGATTGCGCCACCACACCGCTGGAGAACGCACCGCTGGTGTCGATAGAATTACCGCCCGCGATCAGCGTAACATCGCCCCCAATCCCGGCTCCGCCGCCGTCACCGCCCACGCTGACATTGACGCCAACCGCGGCCACACCGCTGGCGCTGATCCCGGCGGCGATGCTGCCGCCGCCATTACCACCGCCACCGCCGACCGACTGCGCAATGATTGCGCTGGAATTCGTACCCGTCGTCGTCACATCCGCATTGGTGTAGACCTGAACAAGGCCCCCATTGCCCGCGCTGCCCGCCTGCCCGCCGATCCCAACGGACACATTGCCGGAAAACAGCGCCGACGCACCACCAGTTGCTGCAACGGCCAGAGCTGCCATCGCCGCCAACGCCCACAGCCAATGAGCCCGAGACCGGTCCGCCCGAGACCGCAACCGAAACGGCATATCCACCGTTTCCGCCACCGCCGCCAACGGATTGCAGCAGGATGCCTGTGGAATCATCCCCTCCGGTCTGCACCGAAGCCGAGCCGCTGCCGCTCAGCGTAACGTCTCCGCCATCGCCGCCATTGCCCGCCGATCCACCGACTGAAACCGAAGCCGCGCCAAAGGCTCCAACAGCGACCGAGACGGCGCCGCCGCCGTTGCCACCGCCGCCGCCGACTGACTGCGCAAACACACCGGCCGAACGGTCGCCCGATGTCTGGATCGCCGAGGGCTGACTGCCATCTGTATTGGAAAGTGTGACGTTGACGTCTCCGCCGGTGCCACCTGAACCGCCATCGCCGCCAATGGCCACGCCGACAAATGCTCCGACAGCTCCGGACGAGCCACCATTGCCGCCACCGCCGCCAATGGATTGAGCCAAAATACCCATAGCATCATCGCCAGAAGTGGTGATGATCCCGTCATTCACGATAGTGACAGTCGAGCCACTACCACCGCCGCTGCCATTGCCGCCGACCGACACCATGCCACCGGATGAGCCGCCATCGCCGCCACCGCCACCGATGGATTGCGCGATGATCCCGCGGGCTCCGTCACCGCCGGTGACGATACGGCCATAGTTGCTGACGCTGACCGCGGCACCGGTTCCGCCTTTGGACCCGGTACCGCCAATAGCGACCAGACCGTAAGAATTCGCCCCTGTGCCACCGCTGCCGCCAATGGATTGCGCCATCACCCCGTCAGCGCCCGCGCCCGAGGTCAGAATGCTGCCCGTCCCCTGCACTGTGACGCTGACCGCGCTGCCGCTGCCGCCATTGGACCCGACGCCGCCCAGAGACAGCGACACCAGGCCACCCCCGGCTCCGCCTGAACCGCCACCGCCGCCAATGGACTGTGCCACGATCCCGCGCGAGAAATCCCCTTGCGTTTCGATGGCCCCGCCATGCGAGACAAAAACCTGTCCCCCATTACCGCCATTATCCGCGCCACCGATCAGCGACACCAGCAGGTTGCCGCTGGTCCCCGCAGACCCGCCCGAGCCGCCGATGGATTGGGCATAGATCCCGTTTGCATAATCGCCCGTGGTCAGGATGCTGCCGGTTGATGTCGTGTTGACGATCACCGTCCCACCGCTGCCGCCAAACCCGCCGTCGCCCGAGGTTCCGACGAGACCCCATTGCGAGCCGCCATTGCCGCCATTGTTCGAAACACTCAGCGCGTAGATACCGTCCGCCGATTCCCCGGATGTCGAGATCGTCCCGCGCTGGGTGACGGTCACATCGCCCCCATCCGCCGAATGCCCGCCGGTGCCACCGCCCGGAGCGGCAAATCCGCTGCCGCCATTGCCGGCCTCACCGCTTCGGCTGAACGCAAAAATACCTTCATTGTTACTGCCCGACGTCTGGATCGTGCTGCTGGCATTTTGCGTTGCGTTAACCGTACCGCCCTTGCCGCCATCGCCGCCGTCTCGGCCGCTCCAGAAACTGGCGTAGGAGTCACCACCATTGCCGCCGTCACCGCCGACGCTGCCGATCTCCCATCCGACATTGCTTGTGGCGTTGACATCACTGCTGAGGGATTGGGTCTGCGTCGGGCCAGTGGCCCCGTTCCCACCCGAGCTGGGCGGAACAAACAAAGCGCCATCGCGCCCGTTGCTGCCATCCTGACCATAGACAACCTGGTTCACGCCGTTCGGTCCCGAAACATTGACGGGCGGCGTTACTGAGCCCGGCGTGCCCGAGCTGTTGAAGTTGTTGTTATACTGAGACAGCGTCAGCTGCGTCGACAGCGCCGAGGTCCCAGTCGCCCCAGAGTTGCTGATCTGAGCTGTCGTTCCGCTGATGGAAACAATATTGAAGGCAAGCGGAGGATTGTCTGAGTTGTAAATCGTGTCGCCCGCGCTTTTGACCAGAAAGACATAGCCATCGGCGGTTTCCACAAAGGCCGTTGTCCCTGCCGTGGGCGTCGAAGCCGGGTCAACAATCAGCGCACTGACGGTGGTATCCAGACCGGTTACGGGGTTCGTGACCGTATCGCCCACTTTCGACGTGGCCGTCGGTGCCGCTGCCAATGATGTTGAAATCAAAATACAAATTGAAACCTTCAGCAGCAGATTTGATTTCTTTTTCACGCCCGGACCTCGTTACCGACAAAATTTAAACACACAGCAACCGAGCACTGCCCGAAGAACAGCGGCCTACAATCCGAGGCAACCCCATCACCATTCCGTGAAAGATACGCGCAATTTTAAAGAGATTGATGTGACGAAGTTCACTCAAATGTGGTTTGGCGTCATTCATGGCCGAAATATCACACATTAGTATCATCACGATACATGATGCGCATTTGACCCTTGCCGCCTGCTCATTGCACGAGTCAAATCGGAGGTTTATTTCTACCTTAGGATGAATTTTCGAATGACGCAGAACTTTCCCACGTCATTGCGAGTGAATACCGTTCCGAACCGGCATGAAAATCGGCAAACCCTGTTCAGCGATCTTGGCGTCAGAACTCATTGAGATAAAAAAATGGCGTCTCTAAAACGAGCGTAAAATTTTTCTGATCTTTTCTGGCTGACCTTTACGCAGGTGATGCGTCTTGAGCCATTCGCTCCGAAGGCCAGCCCAAAGTTGGTGACCAATGGTTATTGGGTGGGGTTGGCGTCATCACTTGCAATAGTCTTTGGTGGCGCAGGACGCGGCCGACCTAAGTGAGGCACGCCGATTGATCAGGCTCAGAACACAGACCAGCCGAGCCGATGCGCCAAGTCTTCGATTGCTTTGAGAGCCAGAACAGAGTTGCCTTTTTTGTCCAACCCCGGGCTCCAGGCTACAATGGACCCAACGCCGGGAACAATGGCCACAAGCCCTCCGCCGACCCCGCTTTTGCAGGGCAGTCCGATCCGAAAGGCCACTTCGCCCGAAGCGTCATAGCAGCCACAGGTCATCATCAGCGCGTTCAGGCGGCGCACGCGCTCCGGCGTGACGCCGGCAATATCTGCATCGGCTCCCTCGCCTCCGGTTGCCAGAAACCGCGTGGCCGCGGCAAGCTGACGGCAGCTCATCTCGATACTGCATTGGCGGAAATAGCGTTCGGTAACTTTGGTTGCATCGCCTCGGATATTTCCTTCGGCCAGCATAAAGTACGCCAGCGCCCGATTGCGGTCCCCTGTTGCGACCTCTGAAGCAAATACATCTTCGTCGACCGTGATATCCGGGGCGTCCGCGAGACGCTGACACAAGTCAAGAACCGGATGCGGATCAGCCTCGTCAGATTGGTGTTCAAGTATCACGTCCGAGACGACAATTGCGCCGGGGTTTATGAACGGGTTTCGCGGTTTGCCGCGTTCGAACTCAAGCTGAACGATCGAGTTGAACGGATCCCCGGATGGCTCGCGACCGACGCGTCGCCACAAGCTCGCGCCAACATGACCTAACGCCACTACCAGAGCGAAGACTTTCGAGATGCTCTGGATGGAAAACGGCATCTCGGCGTCACCTGCGATGATCGGTTCTCCGTGCAGCGGCGCGACGGCAATGCCAAACCGGTTCAGTGGGACGCGGGCCAGTTCCGGGATATAGCTGGCAACCTCACCCCGATCAGCCTCGCCCGCCATCCGGATTGCGATATCGTCCAGAACGCTCTGGATTTCAGTTCCATCAGGTTGATTGGGCATCTTCGTTCCAGATTTTGTGGGAAACACCTTCGGTCGCGCCTTCGAAATCCTCCAGAACGAAAGTCGGCTCTTGCCCCGCCTTTCTCTGGCCGAAATAGTCTTTGGTCAGCCGATACACGGTCCCGGACAGCAGCAGAATAGCAGTCAGGTTAATAACGGCCATCAGGCCCATCGCGGCGTCTGCGAAATTGAAGACCGTTGTGACGGTTTGCAGCGCGCCCCACACGACCATTGCCAGACATGCCGCGCGCAGGGCAGTTATCGCCGCCCTGCCCTCGAGCCCCAGAAAGACCATGGCGTTTTCGGCGTAGGAGTAGTTTCCGAGGATGGATGTGAAGGCGAAGAAGATGATCGCAATGGCAATGAAATATGTGCCGACCGGTCCCAGATGAACGTCCAGTGCGTTTTGAGTCAGCTGCATACCGGTGATCTCACCGTCAATGACTCCGGACAACAGGATCAGCAGCGCAGTTGCCGTGCAGACGAGGATCGTGTCGACAAAGCATCCAAACGCCTGAACCAATCCCTGACTTGAAGGATGATGCGGCGACGGGGTTGCAACGGCAGCAATATTCGGGGCCGACCCCATGCCCGCTTCGTTTGAAAACAACCCGCGTTTGATGCCGTTCAGCATCGCGGCCATAACGCCACCGGCGACACCGCCTGCGGCCTCTTGCAGGCCCAGGGCGCTCGACACGATCAGCCACAGCAAACCCGGCACTTCGGTGATGTTGAGGATCATCACGATAATGGCTATCAAAAGGTAGCCGCCCGCCATGAACGGCACCAGAATTTCTGCGACCCGCGCGATGGCCTTGATCCCGCCAAAGATCACGATTGCCGCGCCAGCAGCGACGATGACACCCACCCACAGCTTCTCGAAGCCAAACGCGCCGTTCAGCGCCTCGGCAATCGAGTTGGACTGAACGGCAACAAAGATCAGACCAAAGCTCAGGATCAGGCAGACCGAAAACAAGGCTCCGGCCCAGGGCGCGTTCAATCCCTTTGAGATGTAGAAGGCTGGCCCACCACGATAGTCGCCATTCTTGGTGGTCACCTTGTAAAGCTGCGCCAGTGTGCTTTCGGAATAGGCGGTCGCCATGCCGACCAGCGCCACCATCCACATCCAAAAGATCGCGCCGGGGCCACCCAGAGTCAGTGCCACCGCGACACCGGCTAAGTTCCCGGTCCCAACGCGAGACGCAAGGCTCACGGTCAGGGCCTGAAACGGCGTGATCCCGCGCTTGTCGGTGCTGGGCGCAGCCGTGATGACGCGAAGCATCTCGCCAAAATGCAGGAACTGTGGGGCACCCAACCGGATGGTGAAATAAAGACCCGCCCCTAGCAGGCCGTAAACAAGCACATAATTCCAAAGAAAACCGTTCAGACCATCAACAAAAAAATCCATCTAAATTTCTTCCTCGTAAAGTAACCCCGTTCTTTTTCGGTCAGCCCTACAGCTGCGACCCAATGGGCAGAATGGCTAAAAACCCGGCTTTGACGTGGTCAAAAAAGCTGCCGGTCGGTTCGTACCGATACAACAGGATCGCGCCATCCTCGCGCTGGGATTTCCAGGTGACGCGGTCGTCCTCGTCATACTGGACCGAAAAAGTGTTTTCCTTCAAAGCTTCATCCAGCACGACAATGGCCTGACTTGTCAAATCCCGAGAGTCCACAAGAACGCCCATTTCCGTGTTGATGTTGACTGATCGGGGATCCCAGTTGAACGAGCCCACAAACAGATAACGGTTATCAATCGTAAAGGCCTTGGTATGCAGGCCCGCGCGGGACTGCCCCCAATTCACCCCCCGCTGATTGACCCTGTCCGAGTCTGGGCGCAGTTCGAACAATTCGACGCCGCCGTCCAGCAGTGCGCGCCGCTCCTTGGCGTAATGGGCATAAACCGGTGCCACATCGTTTGACGCCAGCGAATTGGTGACAACGCGTACTTCGACCCCGCGATCCTCAAGGTCACTTAGCCACTGCACCCCCCTTTTTCGCGGAACAAAATAGGCCGAGATTATGTTGACCGAGCTTTCGGCTTTTTGAAAATACGGCACAATTTGCGACGCCAGAATGGGTTGATTGTTGTCTTCCCCAGCCGCCTTGGACGGCGGGTCCGAATAGAGTTTGGCCGGCACCCAGCTCAGCCTGAGCGTGCTGAGGGTAAAGTTCTCTTGCGCCGCTTTTTTGACGGCTGCAGCATACGGCGTTTTCAGGGATTCTTCGACCAGCGCATTCAGACGAACGCGGGCGTCTGCCAATCCCAGAGTCTCAGGCTCGCCGATCACAGCACGGGCGGGAACCGCAAATTCACTGTTCCAGTATTCGTCGAAATTATCTGAGACCTCATTCACCACCGGCCCGGCGACAAGGATGTCCAGATCAGCATAATTCATCTCTTCCTTGGCCAGAAAATACTCGTCCCCCACATTGCGGCCACCGACGATAGAAACGGTGTTGTCTGCCGTAATGGACTTATTGTGCATCCGACGATTGATGCGTTTGAAATCGGTCAGACCCGCAACCAGCAGGCTCTGATCCCGCCAGAACGGGTTGAACAGGCGGATTTCGATATTTTCATGGGAATCCAGCGCCGCCGTCATCGCATCATAGCCAGATGTGTCCATGTCATCCAGCAGCAGCCGAACCCGAACGCCCCGGTCCGCCGCGTCCAGCAAGCTCTGAGCGAACAATTGCCCGGTTAGATCGTTATGCAGAAGGTAATATTGCGCATCAATCGACACATCCGCCTGCGTCGCCAGCACCAGCCGCGCGGCCAGCGCCTCTTCGCCGTTGCTGATCAGCTTGACGCCAGACCGCCCATCACGAGGATCACCCAACCTGCGCACCGCCGTTGTCAGCCTGCTGTTCGATGGGCTCTCAACTGCCCGTGACGGGTTTTGAACAAAGTCCCGAGGACCCGTTGAACAGGCCGTCAGGGCGATCAATCCCAGCAAGACCCATAGTAGTTTTCCCGGCATCATCTTTTTTCCCTCGTCACTGACCTCAGGGGTCAAACGTTCTCACTTCCCGGTACACCTTAGCACTTCTACTTCTCATGCGTGGATTTTGCGCACAGACAGCACCGTCCGGTTGAGAGTTTTGGCATTTATGTGGCCCTTTCCAGGGAGTGTGGGCTCGGACCCGAACAGGCACTAAAACAAATATCTGACGGTTCCCCACCCTACGAGGATTGAGCGGGGAACCGATCCGGATTTCCAAAGCCTGAGGCAGTGACAACCGTTACTGATGGACGATATCGGGTGTCACTTTGTCACCATTCACAGCGCGCTCAGCGCCTTGGATCTCCGAATTCTTCAACCGTCGATACCGGCGGTATCGCGAGCGGTCTCAGCTGGTGTGCAGCGGTTGCTGACGCCAATCGTTGCCTGCTGAACTTGGCGTTTCGCGGCCTTCTCCGGCGTGCAGTCCGGATCGACCACGTCGCAGCCAGCAAGCGCGACTACGGCGATCAGCATTACGCCTCCAAGTGTTTTCATGCTTGTTCCTATCCCTTTGCTTTATTCAAAATCCGGCCAGCCGTTCGGCCAACCAAAAGGCGGCAACACATCCGATCGGATATCCAAGAACCTGGCGCGACGGGCCATGTGCCATCGACCATCCCCAGACCATTTGCAGTGTCTTTTTCAGCGTTAAGAAGACACCCAGCACGGCAAAGATGAACGCCAGCTGTCCCGCCTCAACGCCGAGATTAAAGGCCAGCAAGGCCGCGGGGATGGCTTGTTCTGGCAGGCCGATCTCGGCCAAAGCCCCGGCGAAACCCAAACCGTGCAACAGACCAAATCCAAAGGAAATCACCCATGGAAAGCGGCTCGCCAGAGTCTTTGGTTTGTCGTCAGACCGCAGCACCTCGGTGGCCAGGAAGACGATCGACAGGGCTATGACGGCCTCGACCGGGGGACCGGGCACGTTCAGCACTCCGAATGTCGCCAAACCCAAGGTGATGGAATGCGCGACGGTGAAGGCAGTCACGGCCCAGATCAGCTGTCGCAGATTGCGGATCAGCACCAGCAGGGCAAAGACGAACAGCAGGTGATCCCAGCCTTCGAGGATGTGTTCAAAGCCCAGAACGCCGTACTGCCACAGCGTCTGTACCAGCCCCTGTTGCGCGGGTAGCGTCACAGCGGGTGCATCCGGTGTCAGGCGAAAGGTCGCCATGTTCACCGTGTCCAAATACCCTACCCGCAGCAGGACATCCGTTCGTTGTGCGTCCAGCTTGTCGATCGTGATCGTGTTGCCGCGCAGGTCTTCGGCGCAGGTCATGCGCCAGACCTGCGTCCAGGCACGACCGTCAAAGACCGGAGCATCGAATGTGGGCGCGTTACAGCTATCAGGAAGCGCAACGTCGATATCCATCGGTGCGCCCTGAACATCCGGCTTGCGCCAGAACACATACCAATCGCTGTCGGTTTCCTGCGAGATTTCCAGATAACCCGGTTCCAGCGCATGGGCATGGGCAAAGGCGGGTGCCAGAATCCCCGTCAACAGCGCAATCAAAGCCAGAAGATACCTCATGATTCACCCGCAGTTGGGTCAGCTTCTCCGGCGTCCTCGATCACATAGGTGGATCGCAGATTTTCTATAAAAACCTCAGTCGCTCGTTCGGCTTGCTTCTCGCGCCAATCCGCCAAGACGCGATCCCGGATCGCCCCGAACGGCGGCAAGACGGGGTCCCATTTATCGTCGAGACGAACCATATGAAGCCCGAAGGACGATTGAACAGGTCCGCTCCATTCCCCCAACGGCAGGGGTTCCAATTGGTCAAAGAAACCCGTTCCGAAGTTGCCATCAACCAAAGTGCGCGAGCTGAGTTCAAATCCTGTTGGAAGCAATGACGCCTGACCCAATTGGCGGTGATCTTCGCCGGCGGCCAAACGCGTCCGCGTCTGTTCAACGAATGTCTCGCTTGGGGTTTGCCCCAGATAAACAAGGCTGGCTGCAAGCCGCGCGGGGGTCGTGAATGCGTCGGCGTTGTCGGACAGGTAAGTTTGCAGCACTTCATCCTCGGGTCGCGCCGCGCCTGCCTCGGAGGTCAAAAGGAAGTTCATCTTCTGCACCAACCGGTTGCGGATGATCTCATCATTGCCATCCAGCCCCAGCGCCAATGCTTCGCGGTAGAGAACTTCGCGGTTCAGCCAATCCTCTTTGAGTTTTGCCAGCTCCTCGGCCGTCGGAGGGCGTCGCCAGGTGGACTCAAACTGACCGGCCAGAAGCTCGACCTGCCGCTGATCTATGATGATAACCCGGGCATCCGGATCAACGGCCCACTCGTCCGGTTGCGCCAGTTTGAACCAGCCAAAGATGGCAAGGCTGAGAACCGCAAATTGCACAAACGGTTCCGTAACAATTCGCCGGAACAGGCTCTGTTTGCTTGCCGTCGGCATTGACCCGCGCGGAGGATTTGTCGTCTTCCAGTGCACATTCATGAGGGATTCGCTCATCTTTTCAGCTGCCTTTGGGTACCAATATCTTAATCATAAAACTGAATGTGTCGGCTGAAAAAATCGCGTTGTCGTAAAAATTGTGCTCGTAGGACAAAGACCATTGCCATGGCAGACCGTTGCCACGGTTCAGCTTGGACACTTTGACCCCCAGCGGCAGGCTGCTGAAATCGCCAGCCTCCCAATCGTAAACAAACACCATCTCGGATGTTCCGGCGGACCAACCCTTGCCGAGATTGTAGTTGAAGACCGGCTGGATCGTGGACAGGTTGACATCGGGTCTGTTGTCGTCGCCTGCAACGGTAAACAGGTTCTGGTTGAAGACACCCCAAAGACCCCATTTTTGCTGCTTCGCAAAGCCCGCTGCTGGCCCCAGCGCCCATTTTTCGGCGCTCAAGCCATCCTCACCGGTCGGCAATAAGGCCACTGCGCCGACACCGAAGCGACCCCAGGACCGGTCAAAGGTCACGAGGTCAAACAGGGTTGTGTCGCTCAGCCCCGACTGCCCGGTGTTGCTGTCTGTCGCATAGGGCAGTGTCAATCGCGCAATGTGGTTGGTCGACCCCAACGTAAACGGGATTGCGGCCCGGAATTGAACCAAGCTGCTATCCTCTGGCGAATTGTGCAGATTGAACGAGTGAAATCCTTGCACCTGAAACGACATGATAGAGGCCGTCGGATCATTGGCGGCCGTTTGCAGAGATTCTGACTGCCCCTGCGCATGAACCCCTGCGGGAACCAGAACACCAAAGATCACCCACAATATGTTTTTCATCAACATGGGGAAGGTCCCGCCGCTCAGAATGCCAGCGAAAGCTGTGCTGTCACGATGTCGCTTTCCAGCCGCCGCTTTGCCGAGAACTCATGCGTATATTTCAACTTGATCGACGCCTCAGCGCCCAACAACGTCCCACCCGAATAGGTGACGATTGGCCCAATACCGCTGACCCGGGCCTTTAAGCTGCTGGCACCCAGAGCAATCTTCAGAGCGTCGGCCCCGCGGCCGCTGTCGTCGTCAAGCTGTTGATAGGTGTATCCCGCAAGCCCGACCCCCCAACCAGACCGAAAACGCTGTAGCACGGCACCTTCCAACTGCAACGCGGGGGCGGTCTGATAATCTGTGGCGTCATTTTTCTCGCTGACCAGAAGGCTGATCGCGCCGGAAGCCTCAAAACCACGTTCCGGAACGAACCAAGTCGCCGCCAGATAGGGTTGAAATGACCAGACGTTTTTGCCAACCGACAAAGCGTTGATCGTGCGGTTTGCCACGTTGATTGAGGCCGTCTGGTAATCTCCGGTCGGGACAAAGACGGACAACCCGGTGCTGAAATGCAGGTTGCCACGATGCCACCCCACAAGACCGGTGACGGTAACATCAGTAAGCCCGGATGCGGTATCGCTGATGCTGGCCCCCTGAAGCGGTGGTCGGATTGCGGTGAAGGACAAGTCTCCGATGACATAAGGCAGCGTGATGTCGATGGCCGGTGTGCCACCAAAGACCTGCGCATCGAACACCTGGGTCACGTTCAAGCGCCAGAGGTTAAGCTGAACATCCGCATCCGCCGCGATTGGCAAACCGCCAAGGGATAGCCCTTGGACGCTACCGTTCAGATGATCGAAGGTAAGGGCGGTGTATGTTCCTGCTTCTGGAACAAACCCGGCAAAAGTATCACGCGTGCCTATGAAATAGGCTCCGATCCCACCTTCTACGGCAATGGCGGGTTTGACCGGTAAAACCGTCGTGGCCGCAAGGATCATTGCACCCAAAATGGGACGCGTGCCGCGCAGAAAACTGTACATATAGTCACCTCGTTCAGACGAATTCACGCGTTTTCGCGCTGTCCCTTCTTGCGGGGATTGATTGATACGGTGTGGGGTCAGGGCGTGTACCAAATCGGCGATGTATAGGCCCGGTCCTGAATGGATTCGGGCGCGCCTTCTGGCAGTTCGACCCCAAAGAACTTGCGATCATAGGTCGTCCAGCGCGGGGTTGGGATTTCCAACACCCGAACGTAATAGAAGGCGCTCTGCGCAGGGTCGAAGTCTGGATCTTCCCAATAGCCGCCAAGGATGGCCTGACCGATGTCGTTGGTGTAGGTCGCCGCCTCGGCATCTACCGAGTTTCCAACCGGCGCGCGGCATTGGCCATCCGCGACCTCGCGGCCACCACAGGAAATGTCATAGACCCGTTCGCTGGTGGAACCATCTGCTGGCCATGTCTGCGGCCAACGATCTTGCGCAGCGAAACACCCGAAGCGCATCGCCGTCGCTCTTTTGCGATTGGGCGGATGGCGTGGCGCTTTGCAGGGCGCCAAAGCCACCGACACGGTCGTTGCCAGCCAACAGGAACTTGCCGACTTGTCGAACATCGCTTTGTCGAAAATTTCGGTGTATTTAGGAGAAATGGCGAAAGAAGGCCTGATACGTCTGGAGTACGGGCGCACCGTCTTAGTCGATTTGGACGGGCTGCAACGTGTGGTCGAGGAATCGAGTGATGCGCACTGACCCTCCTTATAGCCGCCCGTTTCGGGATTGGCGGCCCTTGGGTGTATCTGGGGTCTTCTTCATTCTTGCGATGCTGTGTTTCAGCATGCTCGGACCGCGACCGGCTTTCGCGTGCCAAGTCTGCATCACATTGCCCGAAGCCTCACTCGCTGATCATTTGATTTCCGCCGACGTCATCGTCCTGGCCGCGCCTGCGCCGGACAACCCGTTCAAATTCGCCCCAAAACAGCAAATCAAGGGCACGCCAAGCGACCTTGAAAGAATTCCGGAAATCCCCTTTCTCATAGACAGTACGACCCGCGCAGCCTTTCGCGCAAATCCCCAGATGACTGTACTGCTGACCTATGGAACTGTTGCCAAGGATGGCGCCGGGCGCGGCTTTTCGCGAAAATGGACAAGGATATTCACGCTAACCCCGGAACGGGATCAGTTCCTGCAAGCCCTAGGGGCGGCGGGGATACACTGGCAGAGCAAAGAAACCGCCGAAGCGCGCGTAGCGTTTTTCGCGCAATACCTGTCACATGAGGATCAGGTATTGCGAGACACCGCCCTGATCGAAATCGACCGTGCGCCCTATGGCAGCATCCAGATGCTGCGCAATGCAGTTTCAACAGACGATTTGCTGCGAGAATTCGACGGCATCACACGGATGAGTTTTCTTCCGGTCGCGATCCGGTTGCTGGGTCTGCAAGACAGCGATGAAATGGCCCAACACATCGTTCGATCCCGGTATCCCAAATCAATCGTCCGGGGTTCGGCGTATACCTATGAGTGGGCACTGGCCGGGATAGCCATGGACGATGCAGATGCGGTTGAAAGCATTGACGCCGTGTTGACGGCGGCAAAGGTTAAAAAGGAGCACAAACGATCCCTCATTCGCGCGCTGGCCGACGCGGGTACGGTATCACCTGCTCTGAAAAGCCAGATCATCAACATCTTTGCCCGCGAATTAGAGTTGGACAGCTCATCAGCGTTGGAGATCGTGATTGCCATGCGCAATTGGAATGAAACGCGCCTGGACGCTCAACTTGCGGATTTGTTGCAAAATGAAGAAGTTGATCCGGTAACGCAGTTCGTCATCCAAACCAAGCTTGCATCGACAGATTGAAGACCACGTCTGTTGGCCCAAAAGGTCTTAAAGTCGGGTCCAAATCTCACCCCTTGGAAACCGTCTGACTCATTCTCGCCTAAGGGCTGGGCGAGATAGGATATCCGGCGCCCTTTGGATCGCGCTCAGGACAACCAAGGTAACGGCCGCCGCAACTCCATAAATAAAGTAGAACTCTGCCCGGTCGACCCATTCCATGTTGTTTAGAAACGGGTAAGGCAACCCAGAGGTCACGCGGCCCGCCGGGGTGCTGTTCAAAGGGCTGACAAACAGTTCAGCCCACGCCACATAGGCGGGGATGAGGATGACCAGCGCCACGATCCCGCGCCAGATTCTGTTGAACACGCGCCCTATGAACATGGCATCTATCAGCTGAAGGGCTGGTCCAAGTGCGTGCAGGTAATATTCCTGATGCCATATGATCGGACCGCCACCATTCACCAGTGAAGGGTCCGTCAGGAATAGCTTCCAGTACAGAAAAACGACCATGACGTTCGTGACGGCTGCCGTCATCGCCGGCACCTCATACCGGTTTTCGGTCTTCCCACGGCTGATGCAGAGCATCAACCACGCAGAAAAGGTCGAGAACACAAGCGCCCAGATGGTCAGAAACCGAAGCGGCCCGCCCGGCTTGGACCAATCCGAAGTCGTGAATTGATAAATCACATAGCCCGCTGCCAGCAGGAAAGTGATCCACCGATATGTGACAACCGAGCTTGACCTCACATTCATTTCCACCTGCCCTGCGTTTCTGATTTCTGCCCGGATACAGGTAGATAATGGCGGGCCTGTTCATTTAGTAAATGCCTTGTGCATGAACAAATGGCCTTACTTTGAGTCAGCCCTGCCATTGTCAGCCGGACATTCATCCCTTCCACCACTGCTCGATCTGTTCTGGCTTGATGCGGTGTTGCAGGCCAAGCGCTACAAGCCCCGGCTCGGTCGTCTGGGACGCGCGCGTTTCCACATACGAACCCACGACGTGCAATTCCAGCATTCCGTCAGGTGCTGGAACAAAGCCCTTGATACGATACAAGCCTTCCGGCCTGACCTGCATTTTAGCCATCAGTTGATCCCTGGTCATCACTGGCAGGTCCCGACGATGCCAATGTGTATACCCCGGATGCGGTGCTGCGGGCGTGTTTCCCGGCAAGGGCGTAACACCAAACAACAACGGGGCAAGCGGACCACTCTCGGGCAGAGCCATTGGATGTTCGAAGCCGAGTTCACCCAATTGTTCAGACAGGCCCGTCGCGAGTTCTTGAGTTTTGGTCAACAGCGTCAGATCGGCCACGCGGATCTGTTGTGCGATCTGAGGCGCAACGAGCGCATCGGTCAAAACGTTCGCGGCGTTCAGCCCGTCAATCAACGTGATGATCCCGGCGTAGGATAATTGCGGCTCGGCCTTTGCCGCATTGGCGATAGCGGCCGGATCAGCGACACCGCTCGCCTCGATCACGATATGGTCCGGTCTCTGATCGCGTTGCAGGATGTCCCCGAGGGCAAGATACAGATCCGCACCCATCGAACAGCAGATGCACCCGTTGGTCAGCGCGATCGAGTCTTCCCCGGTTTGGGCAATGAGGGCTTCGTCGATATTGATTGCGCCAAAGTCGTTGACCATGACCAACAGTTTCAGCCCGTGGTCTTCGGCCAAGAGCCGGTTGATCAATGTGGTTTTCCCGGCTCCCAGGTAACCACTTATGACGCTCAGAGGGATACGGCTCATAACAGGCTCACATGGCCGCCGGACACGGTTCCCAGAACCGGGACATCCTTTAGAGCCATGGGATCAATCGCTGTTGGGTCTTCTCCCAAAATCGCGAAATCCGCCGCTTTGCCGGTTTCGATTGACCCGACCTCTCGGTCCAGTTTCAACGTATAAGCGGCACCCAGAGTGATCGCATACAGCGCCTCATCGACCGTGATACACTGCGCCGAACCCAGAGTTCTCCCCGACATGGTTTGCCGGTTCACCGCACACCAAGCGGTGAACAGCGGAGCCATCGGCGTAATTGGTGCATCCGAGTGGATGGCGACCTGAACCCCGTGATCCAGCGCCGCTCGTGCGGCGTTCATACGTGCAGCACGGTCTTCGCCGATAGTCTGCTGGACGTGTTGATCCCCAAAATACCAGATGTGGTTCGAGAATAGATTGACGCAAACACCCTGCTCGGCGCAGCGATGGAACTGATCCGGGCCCATCATCTGCCCATGCTGCAAAACGTGGCGCGCGCCGGGCCACGGGTGTTTTTGCGCTGCCGCCTCCAGCGCGTCCAGAACCACGGATGAGGCTTCATCCCCGTTGGTATGGATGTGCATTTGAATGCCGTGTTTCTGAAAGGCCTCACACAGCGCATGGATTTCGGTC
>NZ_CBDCRS010000004.1:1572500-3484988 GCF_965221235.1 Ruegeria sp. | reverse complement strand
ACAGGTTCCGATATTGGTTGCCGTGGACCGAGGCGGCACAACGGCGTGTTCCGTCCTTCCATCTGTCACAGCTGACAGCATACACAGCGTTCTGGAACCCCGGATTGATGATGACATCCTTCTGGTCACTGATGGAAACAACGTTTACCCGCCCTGCGCCAAGTCACTTGGGGTCAGACACGAAGCATTGAACCAGTCCGCCGGTGAACGGGTGCGTGGGGTGGCTCACATACAAACAGCCAACAATCGGCACAGTGGGTTGAAGGACTTCCTGCGCCGCTATCGCGGCGTTTCGAGCAAATACCTCGAAAACTACCTGCGATGGTTCGAACGGTGTGACCTGCTGAAATCATCGGCCAGATCCTGTCTCGCGACCGCGATTGGGACCTCATGCACACAATTTGCGAACTGAGCCTTCTATAATTGGCGGAACGCGGGCTTGCTGGCGGCAATGAGTGATTTGCTGGTTGCTGCCGCTCGTGAATTGGAGGGCCGCGCTGCCGAGCCTACGGCGGGTGTGATTGATAGCCAAAGTGTGAAAACTACAGAAAGTGGAGGCATTTGCGGATATGACGCCGGCAAAAAGACCAAGGGGCGCAAGCGTCATATTGTGACGGACGTCCTTGGGCTTCTGCTGATTATCATCGTTCATGCCGCCAACATCCAGGACCGTGACGGCGCTCCCGATCTGCTCAAAGCGGTCGGCAAAAAATTCCCTTGTTTGCTCCATATTTTCGCCGATGGTGGGTATGCGGGGGATAAGCTCCGACAAGCCATGGGTGATGAGTGGACACTGGAAATAGTCAAGCGACCTAACAAACCCCGATTCTGCTTAAGCGAGGGTGAGGGGATTCCCAAATCTGGCGTGGCCTGATTCATTATCCGTAACCGAAACCAACGGATAGGAATGCCCCTCGTGAACACCTCTATCACTGCTTTGTTTTGCTGTATCGATGATTTTGCAAAAACCTTCGAAGATTGGGAAAAGCATCGCCTGATCGACACAGGCCGCCAGCGGCTGCGGTCCGGGAAACTCTCGCTCAGCGAGATGTTGTTCATCATGGTTCTGTTTCACGGCTCAGCTTACAAGGATTTCAAGCATTTCTGGCTTTATGGGGTGGAGATCGAATACCGGGACTGCTTTGGCGATTTGCCAAGCTATGGCCGGTTCGTCACACTGATGCCACGCCTGCTCGTGCCATTTTGCGTGCTGCTGCATTGTTTCCGTGGAGAAGAGACCGGACTCTATTTTGCCGACAGCACCAAGCTGGCGGTTTGCCATAACGCCCGGATCAGCCGCAACAAGGTGTTCAAAGGACTGGCCAAACGCGGGCGTAGCACCATGGGCTGGTTCTTCGGCTTCAAGCTGCACATGGTCATCAATAGCAAGGGCCCAGTTATGGCTGTGAAGATCACAGCCGGAAACACCGATGATCGCAAGCCGTTTGAGGCTATGGTTGCCGAACTGGACGGCAAAATGTTCGCCGACAAAGGCTACATATCAAAAGCGCTTTTTCGGCGTTTGTGGCAGCGCGGCCTGCATCTGATCACCGGCATTCGCCGCAACATGAAAAACTACCTGCTGCCGCTCTTGGACAAGATCCTGCTGCGCAAAAGGTTCATCATCGAAACCCTGTTCGACAAGCTCAAGTCTGGCATGGGATTGGAACACACGCGGCACCGATCACCAACCAATGCCTTCGTTCACGTGCTCTCCTGCGTTGTGGCCTACGTTCTGGCGCAGCCGAAGGTCAAAATGGGGAAAGTTGTCGTCCCAGACGTCATTCGAAGCATTCCCAACGTGACATGACCTTATCCGGAATTCGGGTTGTTTTGGCTCCGGCGGTTCTGACGATGGCGGCGGACGGTCGAATCGACGAGGCCGAAGTTGTTCAATTGACCAATATGCTGGCGTTCAGCCCGATCTTCCTTCCACTGGGCGGCAAAGCGACCGGCGACATGATCAAGGCGGTTCTGAAAGACCTGCAAAAAAGCGGCCCGGACAAGGTGATTACTGAAAGCGCGCAGACACTGTCTCCGGCTTTGCGGGAAACGGCGTTTTGTTTTGCGATGCGCGTGGCGATGGCCGATGGCGTTCTGGAAGAGTCGGAAAAGAACGTGCTGTCCGGAACCGCGTCGCGCATGCAGCTGAGCCAGGAGTCCTTTGACAGCATCATTCAGGTCGTCACCATGATGCAGAGATCGGCGGCGGCATAAATGACCGATCAGGAAAAGGCCGAGGATCGCGTGGGCTTCAGCGCCTACATTCTGCTGTCCGAGGCCATTCAGTTTAACTCATCCGAGATTGAGCAGGCGCTGCTTGAGGATTATCCTTCGTTAGACCTGCGGACCGAAACCGGGTTCGGGATGAACCAGGATTGTGACACGGACCAGTTCATAACCACACCGATCTTGTTGGGTGCCACGGGGGCGGACAGCACCATAGCCACGCTTATCCGCTTGCCGGGTTATGGCACATGGGACCCAGAGCAACTGACACCGTGGCAAAGGTTGCCCTTTCCCGAAGTCACGCAGGCGTTTCAATACAATAAGTCCTATATCTGCGTGACCACAGGGGCCGAAGCTGGCGATGAAATTCAGGCGTTTCGGGCTGCGCGGCTGTGTTCATGCGTGGCGGCCATTTTTGCCAAGTTGCCGGTTGCACTGGCAGTATATTGGGAAAGCGCCGACCACTTCCTGCGTCCGTCGGACGTTGTGGCGATGGCGGACAAGGCGATCTCGGACGAAATCCCGATTGAGCAATGGGTCGGACTGCGTCTGCAAGGGACCAAGAACAATGGCAAACAGCTTTTTGGCGGAGTAACCAACGGTCTGAAACCGTTGAAAGGGTTCGAGGTCAGTCTCGCGGCAGCGCCGCTTGATCTGGAAAACGCGGCAGCCACCCTCAGCACCACTGCGGCGATGCTGGCGGCCTATGGTCACAACTTCAATGACGGCGATACTTTGGGCCATGAGGGGCAATCTCGTGAAGACTCGATGCGCATACGGTTTGCGCCCAAGGGGACCAATGGTTCATTCTGCGATGCGTGGGTTCTGGTCCATCCGCAAAGCCCTTTTGACCACGAAGAAGAACTCGGCGTTATGACCAGCAGCCCGCCGCCACCGGGGCAGGAGGTTCAGGTCCGGTCCAAGACGGGTTTCTTCAAACGCCTCATGCGGGGCAGTCGCGACGCCTGATAACTTGCGGGTTGCGGCGCGCTGCACTATGAGGGCCGCAACTGCGCGGTAATCGCGTATTGCCGATATGGAAGGGGCCCCGATGGCGCGTCGCAAGAAAATCTACGAAGGTAAGGCCAAGATTCTGTATGAAGGCCCCGAACCGGGCACCATCGTGCAGTATTTCAAGGATGACGCCACCGCGTTCAACGCCGAGAAAAAAGACGTGATCGACGGCAAGGGTGTGCTGAACAACCGCCTGAGCGAGTTCTTCATGAATGGTCTGGCGCAGATCGGCGTGCCGACCCATTTCATCCGCCGCCTGAATATGCGCGAGCAACTGGTGCGTAGCTGCGAGATTGTGCCGCTGGAAGTGATCGTGCGAAACTATGCCGCGGGTTCGATGTCGAAACGCCTTGGCATCGCCGAAGGTACTCAGCTGCCGCGTCCGATCGTGGAATATTGCTACAAAGACGACGCGCTGGGTGATCCACTGGTCACCGAAGAGCACATTGCCGCTTTTGGATGGGCCAGCCAGCAGGATATGGAAGACATCCTCAGCCTTGCCCTGCGGGTGAATGACTTTCTCAGCGGTGTGATGCTGGCCGTGGGCATTCGTCTGGTGGACTTCAAGATCGAGATCGGCCGGGTCTATGATGGCGACTTTCAGCGTTTGATCATCGCGGATGAGATCAGCCCGGACAGCTGCCGTCTGTGGGATATCGAGACCGGCCAGAAGCTGGACAAGGACGTTTTCCGCCGTGATCTGGGTAGCTTGACGGACGCCTATTCCGAGGTCGCACGGCGTCTGGGCGTTCTGCCCCAAAGCAATGTCAGCAAGCCGACATTGATCAACTGATCGCCCGCTTGCACCGCATTCAATAAAAGCGCCGTATCGCAAGATGCGGCGTTTTTTGTCGGCGTGCGGCACGGAGCCTTTTGTGCCCATGATCTGCGTAATTTTCATTGCTGAACGTAATCAGACGCACATGATGCGCCACCTGCGGCAAACTGCGTGCCAACAAGGGTTGTCGAATGCCATTTCGCAGGGTATCCCCCGCGCAACGGAACGGGCCGGGAACCGAGGCCCTCAGCTGGAGTTGCAGGAATGAAAGCACGGGTGCATGTGATGCTGAAGAACGGGGTCCTCGACCCGCAGGGTGAGGCCGTGCGGCACGCGTTGGGCGCGATGGGCTTCGATCAGGTCGAAGGCGTGCGTCAGGGCAAGGTGATCGACCTGGAACTGGCCGAGGGCGCGACCGAGGCCGACATCACCGAGATGTGCGAGAAGCTGTTGGCCAACACGGTCATCGAACGCTACGAAATCGAACTGGTCTGACCCTTACTCCGGAGGCCCCGCCATGCGCGCAGCTGTCATCGTATTCCCCGGATCCAACTGTGACCGGGACCTTGCCGTCGCTTTTGAACAGGCCGGGTTTCAGGTCGACATGGTCTGGCACAAGGACGCCGCTTTGCCCGAGGGCATTGATATTGTCGGCGTACCCGGCGGCTTTTCGTATGGCGACTACCTGCGTTGCGGTGCGATTGCAGCGCAATCTCCGATCTGCAAGGCCGTGGTCGAGCATACCAATCGCGGCGGCTATGCCGTGGGTGTCTGCAACGGTTTCCAAATCCTGACCGAAACCGGCATCCTGCCTGGCGCGCTGCTGCGGAACGCAGGTTTGAAATACATCTGTAAAACCGTCGGTCTGAAGGTTGCAACCAGCGACAGCGCCTTCACAGAAGGTTACAACGCAGGCGACGTGATCGGCATTCCGATTGCGCACCATGATGGCAACTATTTTGCGGATGATGCCACATTGTCCACGTTGCGAGATCAAGACCGGATCGCATTCACCTATACCGAGAATCCGAACGGCTCAGTTGGCGACATTGCGGGCATCCTGTCGGAAAACCGCAGGGTTCTTGGGATGATGCCACACCCCGAGCGAGCGGCGGACGAAGGCCATGGTGGCACCGACGGGACGGCGTTGTTCCGCGCATTGTCAGGTGTGCTCGCACCGGCGTGACTTGAGGTTGCGCCAAAGCCCGCGTAATTTTCCCGGATGAGTTCAGAAGTTCGTTCCGGCTGGTCCAATTTCATAAAACCGTTCCGCGGTGCCCCTTTGGGATGGCCGTTGCGCGTGGCGGTTTTCCTGCTGTTGCTGGCGACGGCGGCGACGGTCTGGATCACCAATAGTCTGCTGATGGACCGGTTCACCGAGTCGACTCGGAACCGCGCCGAAGTGCGGCTGGCGCTGTATTCTGGCAACCTGCTGAGCGAGCTGCGCCGAAACGCCATTGTGCCGCAGCTTTTGGCGCGCGACCCGACGCTGATTTCGGCGCTGCAATCAAGCGACTATACATTGTCCAGCCAGCGGCTGATTTCCTTCGTGGAAGAGATCGGAGCGGCCTCGCTGATGCTGTTGGATGGGGATGGTCTGACCCGGGCAGCCACCGATCGGAACCGGCTGGGCGAGGCGCATCGCAGCTCTCCTTATTTCATCGACGCGGTGCGCTCGAACGCGACGATTTTCACCGTCATCGAAACGGAATCCGGCGGGTATAGCTTTGTGTACTCACGCCGGATTGAGGCGAACGCCGAGATTTTGGGCGTCATCGTTGTGGAAGTCGACCTGCACAAGTTCGAACGCGCTTGGTCGGGGATTTCGGACGCGGTGATGGTAACGGACAGCACTGGCACCATCATTCTGTCCACCGAACCGCAATGGCGCGGTCTGGATGAAGAGGCCGCCATGCTGCGCCAACCCCCTGAGGGTGCGATTCAGCGCGCTATACGGGCGACGACAGATTGGACCGCACTGCCGCCTGACGCCTATCTGCAGGGCGAGGCGGTGATGCGGATGGACACGCGCATTCCCTTCCGCGGCTGGCAGATGACGTCCTACACCACCTATGCCTCGATCCGCGAAAGGGTGAACAGCGTTCTCGCGCTTGAGATCATGGGCTTTGCGATTCTTCTGGCGCTGGCCTTCTATGCACTCAGCCGCAGGGCCACGTTGCGGATGGCGTTGTTCCAGCGCGAGTCGGCAGAGCTTCGCGCATTGAACACGCGACTACAGCGGGAAATCGCTGAGCGGGAACGGGTTGAAAAGACGCTGGAAGTTGCCGAGCAAACGCTTGCTCAAAGTTCGAAACTGGCTGCATTGGGTGAGATGTCAGCTGCGGTCAGTCACGAGTTGAATCAACCTCTGGCTGCAATGAAAACCTATCTGGCAGGTGCGCGTCTGTTGTTGCGTCGCAATCGTCCCGAAGAGGCTCTGGCCAGCTTTGGCCGTATTGATGGGTTGATCGAGAGGATGGGAGCGATCACACGGCAGCTCAAATCCTATGCGCGCAAGGGTGCGGATGCGTTTTCCCCTGTGAATCTTGGCGAAGCGCTGGCTTCATCCCTGTCAATGATGGAACCGCAACTGCGTCAACGCCATGTGAAAATCACTCAGATCCTGCCCGAAGAACCCGTCACTGTTATGGGGGATCGGATGCGGATCGAGCAGGTCATGGTGAACCTCTTGCGCAATGCGCTGGACGCCACCAAATCTGTATCGGAGCCGGATGTGGAAATCATTCTGGCGGCGGGTGACACTGCGGTGTTGACCGTGCGCGACAATGGGCACGGGATCGAAGATATCGAGAACCTGTTTGAACCGTTCTACACCACCAAGCAGCCGGGCGATGGGGTCGGGTTGGGTCTTGCCATCTCCTCCGGTATCGTGAACGACCATGGTGGACGGCTGACCGCACGCAACAGCCAGCACGGCGGCGCGGTGTTTGAGATGCAACTGCCCATATTGGGACGTGACGGCCTTGAGGCCGCGGAATGACGAAGGAATGACTATGGCACAGGCCATGAAGATCGCCATTGTGGATGACGAACAGGACATGCGCCAGTCGATCAGCCAATGGCTTGCACTGTCGGGATACGACACCGAAACGTTCTCGAGCGCTGAGGACGCGTTGAAAGTGTTGGGGCCAGACTATCCAGGCATTGTGATCTCGGACATCAAGATGCCGGGGATGGACGGCATTCAGCTACTGAAAAAGCTGATGGGGGCCGACAGCACTCTGCCGGTTATCATGATCACTGGCCACGGCGACGTGCCAATGGCGGTTGAGGCGATGCGTGTGGGTGCGTTCGATTTCCTTGAGAAGCCGTTTAACCCAGACCGTATGTCTGAACTGGCCAAACGCGCCAGCAATGCGCGGCGTCTGACGCTGGACAACCGCGCGCTGCGGCGTGAGCTGTCCGGCGGTACTCAGATCATGAACAAGCTGATCGGCGCGAGCCCGGTGATGGAGCGTCTGCGCGAAGACATTCTGGATTTGGGTCAGGCGGATGGTCACGTGTTAATCGACGGCGAGACCGGCACCGGTAAGACACTGGTTGCGCATGCGCTGCACGCCGTGGGCAGTCGGGCAGGTAAGAAATTCGTTTTGATCTCGTGCGCGGCGCTTGAGGAAGAGGCGCTTTCGAAGCGTCTGTTCGGGCCGATGTTGCCGGAAGACACGCAGTTGCCTGCTATTGAAGAGGCAAGGGGCGGGACTCTGGTCTTGGAAGATGTCGAAGCGCTGAGTGACACACTTCAGGCGCGGTTGCTGAGCGTTATGAACGATCAGGGGACACCGGCTGAAACCCGCATCGTTGCGATCTCCAACCTGCAAGAAGCTGGCAAGACCAGCGAAGATGTTCTGCGCCCGGACCTGTTCTATCGTTTGGCCGCCTTGCGGATCACCATGCCGCCGCTGCGCCAGCGTGGAGAGGATATTCTGACGCTGTTTACCCGCCTCAGCGAGCAGTTCGCCGAGGAATATGGGTGCGAAGCGCCGCAGGTCAGTGCGCAGGAAGCCGCGCAGCTGTTGCAGGCGCCGTGGCCGGGCAATGTGCGTCAGTTGATCAATATCGCCGAGCGTGCCGTTTTGCAGTCTCGTCGAGGGTCTGGAACGATTGCCTCGCTGCTGATGTCCGATCATGAGGAAATGCAGCCGGTCATGACGACCGAGGGCAAGCCGCTCAAGGAATACGTTGAAGCGTTCGAGCGGATGCTGATCGACAACACGATGCGCCGTCACAAGGGCTCGATCGCGTCGGTGATGGATGAGCTGTGTCTGCCGCGCCGGACTCTGAATGAGAAAATGGCCAAATACGGCCTGCAGCGGTCGGATTATTTGTGACTAACAGAGAGGGGGTCCGCCCCCTCTTGAGCCTTTGGCTCAATTCGCCGCCGAAGTGTTTTTGAACAGAAGAAGGGGTGGCCGCACGCCAGAACGCATGGTTGTGCAGTTTGCCCATTGTCTTTTCCACAGGACTGCTTTTATTGTGTCCGAACGGGCAGGGCCGTTTTTCGCGCACTTAAGCCCCGAATCTTTGAGTTTCGCTGCGATGCCGCAGGTGGTGAACACTCCCACATGGCGACGCAGACCGATTGTGCCCCGGCTTGGGGCAGTTGAACGCCTGAGCCCGCAAGAGCGGGCGAAAGGAATAAATGGGCAGGTGCGGCACTCTGCGCCTGTCGGAGAAGAACCGCGATGACGCGCGCGCAACGACTGAGTATACGGGCAGGGGGCCATAGCGCCGGACCCTGCCGCGCGCCGTACGAAATCGCCCGTACAAGACACCACCCCAAAAGCGCCTGTCCCCCCGGACGGGTAAGGACAACGCGTTTGGCGCGGTGCACCAAGGACACATGGCTAAGAAAATGCTTATCGATGCCACCCACGCGGAGGAAACCCGCGTCGTGGTGGTTGACGGAAACAAGGTCGAAGAGTTCGATTTTGAGTCCGAAAACAAACGTCAGCTTGCTGGCAATATCTATCTAGCAAAAGTCACTCGGGTTGAGCCGTCTCTTCAGGCGGCCTTTGTTGATTACGGTGGGAACCGGCATGGATTCCTGGCGTTTTCCGAGATTCACCCCGACTACTATCAGATCCCCGTCGCCGACCGCGAAGCGCTGATGGAAGAAGAGCGTGCTTATGCCGAGGCGATGAAAGCGCGCGACGAGGCGGAAGAATCCAAGCCGAAAAAGCGCCGCTCGCGGTCGCGGACCAAGGCTGCGGATGTGAAGTCTGACGATGCTGTTGAATCAATCGAGGTGTCCTCGGAACCCACCGGTATGGAAACGATTGATTTGGATGAAGGCGAAGAAGGGGCCGATGTTGCGGTTCCTGAAGGCACTTCTCCGGTTGATTTGGTTGCGGAAACGCCCGTTGAGGAACCCGTGGATGAGGCAGAAGAACAGGCCGAAGCGCCTGCTGCTGAGGCAGCCGAGGAAGTAGAAGAGCAAGCTGTTGCGGAAGCGGATGATGTAACCGAAGCTGAGGCCTCGGTTGAAGATGATGCCGCGACCGAAGAAGGCGATGCGCCTGAAGTGGTCGAAGCCGATGGGACAGAGTCCACGGACGATACAGTTTCTGAGGAATCGACCGAGGAAGTGGCGGTCGATGAAGCTGACGCGCCGTCGGAAGAAGAATCCAAGGACGACGCCGATGGTGATGAGGCCGAGGCCCGTGCCGATGCTTCCGCCAAGGACGACAGCATTGAATCGGTAGCGGATGAGGATGACAGCGAGGACATTCGTCCGCCGCGTAAGCCTCGCCCGCGCCGCTATAAAATCCAGGAAGTGATCAAGGTCCGTCAGGTTCTGCTGGTGCAGGTCGTGAAGGAAGAGCGCGGCAACAAGGGCGCCGCCCTGACCACCTATTTGTCGCTGGCGGGTCGCTATTGCGTCCTGATGCCCAACACCGCACGTGGCGGCGGGATCAGCCGCAAGATCACCAACGCGCCGGACCGAAAGAAGCTGAAAGAGATTGCCGCGGATATTGATGTCCCAACCGGTGCCGGGCTGATCATTCGGACCGCTGGCGCCAAACGCACGAAATCCGAGATCAAGCGCGACTATGAATATCTTCAGCGTATGTGGGAGCAGATCCGCGAACTGACACTAAAATCCATTGCGCCCGCGAAGATCTATGAAGAAGGCGACCTGATCAAACGCTCGATCCGCGACCTGTATAATCGCGATATCGACGAGGTTCTGGTTGAGGGCGAGGGCGGCTATCGCATCGCCAAAGACTTCATGAAGATGATCATGCCGTCCCACGCGAAGAACGTGAAACGGTATGAGGACGCGTTGCCTCTGTTCGCGCGCTATCAGGTGGAAAGCTATCTGACGGGCATGTTCAACCCGACAGTGCAGCTGAAATCCGGCGGCTATATCGTGATCGGTGTGACCGAAGCGCTGGTGGCGATCGACGTGAACTCGGGTCGGGCGACCAAGGAAGGCTCGATCGAGGAGACCGCGCTCAAGACCAACCTTGAGGCAGCTGAAGAGGTGGCGCGTCAGTTGCGACTGCGCGACCTTGCGGGCCTGATCGTCATCGACTTTATCGACATGGACGAGCGCAAGAATAACTCGGCCGTCGAAAAGCGTCTGAAAGACAAGTTAAAGACAGATCGCGCACGCATTCAGGTCGGCCGGATTTCCGGTTTTGGCCTGATGGAGATGAGCCGCCAGCGTTTGCGTCCCGGTATGTTGGAGGCGACCACGCAGCCATGCCCGTCCTGCCATGGAACTGGTCTGATCCGCTCGGACGACAACATGGCGCTGACCATTCTGCGTCAGATTGAAGAGGAAGGCACCCGCCGCCGCTCGCGCGAGGTTCTGGTGCGTTGCCCGGTCAGCATCGCCAACTTCCTGATGAACCAGAAGCGGGAACATATCGCCCAGATCGAAGCACGCTATGGTCTGTCAGTTCGCGTCGAAGGCGACGTGCATCTTGTCAGCCCCGACTTCTCAATCGAGAAGTTTAAAACTGCGAGCCGTATCGTGCCCGAGGCAAGTGCTCCGGTCGTGTCCGTGGACGCCTCGTTGATGGATATGGTGGACGCTGACGAAGAGGAGGCCGTCACCGAAGAAGCGGTTCAGGCCGAAGAAGAGAGTAAGCCCAAGCGCAAGCGTCGTCGCCGGCGTCGGAAGAAGGGCAACGGTGGGTCTGAAACGCCTGAGGGTGAAGGCGACAGCACTGAGGCCACCGAGGCAGAGGCAAGCGAAGATACCGCTGCTAACGCTGAGGGTGAAGAAGTGGCGCAGGAAGAAAAGGCTGAAAAGCCCAAGCGTCGCCGCGCGCCTCGCCGCAAGAAGAAGGATGTCGAAGCTGCTGAGCCAGCAGAAGTGGCGGAGGCTGAGAGTGCAGAGGCAGCGCCCGCTAAGCCGGTTGAGGAACCTGCCGCGCAGGACCCTGAGGCCGAGGCTGAGCCGCAGGAGGCAGCGCCAGAAGAGGCTGTTGCCGAACCCGCTGAAGAGACTGCCAGCGAGGAACCCATTGCGTCCGAGGTGGAAGAGGCTCCTGAGCCAGTCGAAGCGGCCGAGCCGGTGACTGAAGACGTTGATCCGCCGGTTGCCGAAGAACCGGTCGAGGAAACGCCTGAGCCGGTTCTGGAGGTTGTGGCCGAAGAACCCGAACAGCCCGCCAAGCCAAAGCGGCGCGGTTGGTGGTCCTTGGGTCAGTAAATAGAAAAGGCGGGTCTCAGTACCCGCCTTTTTCGTTTTCTAAGCCTTTGCGTCAGCCCGCTTTTTGAATGAGGTAGACCTGATGCCCATCCGCGTCCTCTTGTGCGATCAGGTGATGTCCGCTTTCGGCGCAGAAATGCGGAACGTCGATGATGGCGGCCGGGTCGTCAGCCAGAACACGCAGAACGGCTCCACTAGGCATGGATTTAAGGCGTTTGCGGGCTTTTAGGACGGGCAGAGGACACAATAACCCAAGCGCGTCGAGCGTTTCTGTGGCGTTTGTCATGAGGTTCAGATATTTCCAACGCGCTGTGCTGTCCAGCACACAAGCACGAGGATGTGACTGAATGGCCCCGTGACGCGGCGGATTTGATACCATATGTGCTGAAACATGTTCGGAATTGATATCATAGACGCGGGCCTGCTACCTGCCATGTTCATCGCCATGCTTGGCGGGTTGATCAGCTTTCTGTCACCCTGCGTTCTGCCTATCGTGCCACCTTATCTGGCCTACATGAGCGGCGTCACGATCAATGAGATGCAGGACGAGGCGAGGGCGCGGCGCAAGGCGACCCTGTCGGCGCTGTTTTTTGTTCTGGGCCTGTCAACGGTGTTTCTGCTGCTGGGGTTCACCGCGTCTGCTTTCGGTGCGTTTGTTCTTCAGAATCAGGTTCTGTTCGCGAAACTGTCGGGCGCGGTGGTCATCGTCTTTGGTCTGCATTTCCTGAACGTTTTCCGCATTCCTTTTCTTGACCGCGAGGCCCGGATTGAGGCCGGGGACTCAGGCGGTTCGGTTTTCGGAGCTTATATTCTGGGGCTGGCATTCGCCTTTGGCTGGACCCCGTGCATCGGCCCGCAGTTGGGTGCGATTCTGTCTCTGGCGGCATCCGAGGCTTCGGTGGCGCGTGGCACGCTGCTGTTGGGGATTTACGCGGCAGGTCTGGGCATTCCGTTCCTTCTGGCGGCCATGTTCCTGAACCGGTCGATGTCGGTCATGAACCGGATCAAGCCCCATATGGCCACGATTGAAAAGGTCATGGGCGGTCTGCTGCTGTTCGTTGGAATCATGCTGATCACGGGCTTGTTCACCGAATTCAGCTGGTGGCTGCTTGAGGCTTTCCCTGTCCTCGCCAATTTCGGTTGATCTGTTGATCTGACTTACCTTCGCAGTAACGCTGCGCTAACCTGCGCAGCAGAAGGTAAGAGCATGAGCAGTAACACAAATCAGCCGCAGGTGCGCAGGCGTCGGGTGTTCTACATCCCCGGCTATGACCCGATTCACCCGCGCCGCTATCGCGAGCTGTACCGGACAGAAAGCCGCGCGCAGGCGGATGTTTCCGGGTATGAGATTGCGATTTCGCCAAAGTCGGGTGAGGGGCCTTACGGGTGGCATGTCCGCTCCAATCAGGATGGGGCGGATGTCGACACCGATATCGAGGTTCTGGTCTGGTCGGATATCGTGCGCGAAAGCATGTCCAACTCGATCCCGGGAACCTATCTGCAACTGTTGCGCACCGCATGGATTTACATTGGCTCAGGAGTGCTGTGGCAGTTGATGCGCCTGCGCAAAGGCCCAGTGATTGCGGCCCTTTACCCGGTTGGGATGCTGATGGTGCAACTGGCTGTCGCCCTTGGCACGGCTATGGTGGCCAAAGCGCTGATCTGGCCTTTTCTAGGTTGGGTTTCCTGGGGGCCGGCGTTTTTGCTCGCATATGCTTTGCTGCGCTGGTTCCGCAAAATCGACAATCGTCTGTTTGCCTATTACCTGATGCATGACTACGCCTATTCGGCGAGGTTGAACGGTGCCTTGCCTGCCGAGTTAAAGGCGCGTCTGGCGGGGTTCACCGCGCAAATCCGGCAGGCGCTGATGTCCGACGTGGATGAGGTGCTGGTCGTGGGCCACTCCTCGGGCGCGCATCTGGGTGTGTCGGTATTGGCGGATCTGATCCGCTCGGGTGGTCTAACCGAGGCTGGTCCGACCTTTTCGTTTCTGACATTGGGACAGGTGATGCCGATGGTCTCCTTCCTGCCAGACGCGGAGGAGTTGCGTACCGATCTGCAATTCCTATCCGAACACCCCGATGTCACCTGGATCGACGTATCCGCCCCAGGAGACGGCTGCGCGTTTGCGCTGTGCGACCCTGTCGGGGTGACCGGAGTGGCCACGGATCAGAAACGCTGGCCGCTGGTCCTGTCTGCGGCCTTTACGCAGACCCTGTCGCCAGAACGCTGGCAAGAGTTGCGCTGGCGTTTTTTCCGGCTGCATTTCCAGTATCTCTGCGCCTTTGACCGACCCGGTGACTATGATTACTTCCGCATCACCGCCGGCCCGCTGACATTGGGCCAGAGGTTTTACGGACGCGCTCCGTCGAAATCCCGGCTGGATCAACCGGTGGCTAAAAACAGGTCTGTCCGCTTATGAAACCGCCCAAGCCGATACCGCGTCCGGATAAGGTCTCGCTTTGGCGCTACCTCAAGCTGTTCCGCAAGGATTTGTTGTCTGCGCAGCCGCAGCGGCTCTATCGCGCGTGGATGGCCGAGTTTCGCACGCCGTTTTTCCGATCTTTCATGATCAACCAACCCGAGCTTGTAGATACCGTCCTGAAACAGCGGCCCGAGGATTTTCCCAAATCGGATCGGATAAGCGAAGGGTTGCGCCCGTTACTGGGGGATTCGGTCTTTCTGACCAACGCCGAGACATGGAAACGGCAACGTCGCATCATTGACCCGGCCTTCGAAGGCGGGCGACTGAAAGATACGTTCCCCGCCATGTCAGAGGCCGTGCAGGCCAGTGTTGACAGACTACGAGGGCAGGCGGGAACCGTAGTCGAATGTGAAGAACTTACCAGCCACGTGGCGGCTGATGTGATTTTTCGAACCCTGTTCTCGGTTCCGATCGAGCATGATGTGGCCGCGCAGGTCTTTGACAAGTTTCGGGCGTATCAGCGGCAGCAACCGCTGTTGAACCTGGCCGCGTTTGTGCCGGTGCCACGCTGGGTGCCGCGTTTGCATGCGCGCAAGACGCGTCGGAACGCCAAGGATATCAGGGCGTTGATCACGCGTCTGACAGCCGAGCGCGCCGAGCTGATCGCCAATGGGCAGGCCCCAGACGATCTTGCCACCAAGATCATGACAACACGTGATCCCGAAACTGGCAGCCGTTTCAACACGCAGGAAATGGTGGATCAGGTAGCCATATTCTTTTTGGCCGGGCATGAGACCAGCGCTTCGGCGCTGGCCTGGACCCTGTACCTGATGGCGCTCTATCCCGATTGGCAGGAAAAACTCTGCGCTGAGGCTCAGGCAGTGGGCGAACCGAGCTTTGGATCAATGTCCAAATTACGCCTTAGCCGCGATGTGTTTCGCGAGGCGCTGCGCCTGTATCCTCCGGTGCCGATGATGGTGCGCGAGGCGGCGTGTCCCGAGACGTTCCGGGACCGCGGCATCGCCAAAGGGTCGCAGATTGTCATCAGTCCGTGGCACCTGCACCGGCAAGAGCGGCTATGGGACAATCCTGACGATTTCGACCCGACCCGCTGGGGCACTGAAAACGGAAAGGCCTGTCAACGTAACGCCTATATCCCATTCTCTGCCGGTCCGCGCGTGTGTACCGGGGCGGGGTTTGCCATGGTCGAAGGGCCGTTGGTGTTGTCGACCTTGTTGCGCCATTTCCGGTTTGAGCTGGTCGAAGGCCGCACGCCGGTTCCAGTGGCGCATCTGACTGTTCGATCCAAAGATGGCATTTGGTTGCGCGTGGTTGAGCGCTAACAAACTACCATCGTCACGCACCTTGCTGTATGCGGTTGAAAAAAGCGGAATCATTACTGAACGGGAAAGTCTTATGTCCAAATCAGAACAGCGCGATCAGATGTCCAACGGCGCGGGTTTCATTGCGGCCCTGGATCAAAGCGGTGGGTCCACACCCAAGGCGCTGGCACTGTATGGGGTTGAGGCCTCGGATTACAGTTCCGATGAAGAGATGTTCGGCGAGATTCAGAAAATGCGGGCGCGCATCATTCTGGCCGACGATTTCACAAAGGAAAAAGTGATCGGTGCGATCCTGTTTGAGCGCACTCTGAACGAAGAAATTGACGGCCAGAAGGTCGCCAGCTTTCTGTGGAATGTCAAAGGCATCGTGCCTTTCCTTAAGATCGACAAAGGTCTGGAAGAGCAGGCCAACGGCGTTCAGATGATGAAACCGATCCCTGGGCTGGCGGACACTCTGGCCAAGGCGCAAGGCGTGTTTGGCACCAAGGAACGCTCGGTCATCCATGAGGCCAATGCAGAAGGCATCGCCGCTGTTGTCGCACAGCAGTTCGACGTCGCGCGTGAGGTTGTTGCGGCCGGGATGGTGCCGATTGTCGAGCCTGAGGTGAACATCAATTCGTCCACCAAAGCGGAGGCCGAAGATATTCTGAACGCCGAAATCCTGAAAAATCTCGATCAGTTGGACGAAGGTCAGGACATCATGCTGAAGCTGACCATTCCGTCACAGGCGAACCTGTATGATGCGGTCGCCGATCATCCGCGTGTTCTGCGCGTGGTCGCTTTGTCGGGTGGCTATTCGACCGAAGAAGCCTGCGATTTGCTGAATCAGAACGGCAAAATGATTGCATCTTTCTCGCGAGCATTGACCGAGGGGCTGTCGAAACAGCAATCGGATGCTGAATTCAACGTCGCGCTGGGTGGCAATATCGACAAGATCTTCCGCGCCTCTGTCTAAGGGGCGTTATTCCGGCTTTTGGAAATCGCGGCGCAATCGCGTCGCTTTTTCCCGCATTGCGCACCCCTCAGCGTGATCATTGACCAACCCCATCGCCTGCATGAAGGCAAATACCGTGGTAGGTCCGACAAATTTCCAGCCGCGTTTCTTTAAATCCTTGGACATGGCAATGGATTCTGGCGACGTCGACGCAGTCTGCGGCACCGGCGGGTTGTCCGCCTCATATCGCCAGACGTAAGCCGCCAATGACCCCTCAGCGACCACAAGCTCTTGCGCGCGACGGGCGTTGTTGATCACCGCTTCGATTTTCCCGCGATGGCGAATGATGCCCGCATCCTGTAATAAACGTTCAACATCCGCTTCAGTGAACGCGGCTACAGCATTGAAATCAAAGTGCTTAAACGCCTTTCTAAAGTTATCGCGCTTGGCCAGAATGGTGCGCCAGCTCAGACCGGATTGAAAGCTTTCAAGGCAAAGCTTCTCGAACAGTCGTTGGTCGTCGGCAACCGGGTATCCCCATTCCTGATCATGGTAATCAAAGAATTCGGGTGCGGATTGGCACCATGCACATCGCGGTTGGCCGTCAGGTCCGGAAACGGTTTTGTTCATGGATGTACCCCTTTTGTTCCCGCCAGGGTAAACGCACTAAAACACAAAGCGCAAGCGTTTGTCAGTTTCTGTACCAGTCCAGAATGAAAACCCGAATGGCTGAGGCCAGCCCGATCTCAGGGTCTCGCTGGACATCAATTTCGGCCGCCAAGGCATTGATTGCAATGCCTTTGGTCTTGGCAATCTCGCGAAAGGCCTGCCAAAACTCATCCTCAAGGGAAACCGAAGTGCGATGCCCCTTGAGGGTCAGAGAGCGTTTGACCGGGCGGCCGCTCATTCATCCAACTCGTGATTGTCGAGATCGCGTTTCTGCTTGTCCTGCTCGAACTTGGTTTCGAGCTTTTCAACCTTACTGCGGCCGAATTTCACAGCGTTTTGGTCAGCGCGGGCCTTTTTCTCAGCCCGCGCTTTTTCTTTTCGGTACCGGTTCAGGTTGACCGGCTTGCCCATCAGCCCTTGGGGCCAATCATATGCTCAGGCCGAACTACTGCATCAAAGGTCTCTTCATCCACAAAGCCTAGCGCGATGGCCTCTTCCTTGAGGGTGGTGCCGTTCTTATGCGCCGTCTTGGCCACGGTCGTGGCGTTGTCATAACCGATGGTCGGCGCCAGAGCGGTCACCAGCATCAGCGATTCCTTCATCAGCTTTTCAATGCGCGGCTCATTTGCCTTGATACCCAGCAGCATACGCTCGGTAAAGCTGTCGGTGGCGTCGCCCAGCAGTTGGATCGACTGCAGCAGGTTGTACGACATCATCGGGTTGTAGACATTCAGCTGGAAGTGGCCTTGCGAGCCAGCGAACTTCATCGCGGCGTCATTGCCCATCACATGCGCGGCAACCTGCGTCAGCGCCTCGGCCTGTGTCGGGTTGACTTTGCCGGGCATGATCGACGATCCGGGCTCATTTTCCGGCAGGATCAGTTCACCCAGACCCGAGCGTGGGCCCGAACCCAGCAGGCGGATATCGTTGGCGATTTTGTAGCAGGAACCGGCAATGGTCGCCAAAGCGCCCGACAGGAACACCATTGCGTCATGGGCGGCTAGCGCCTCGAATTTGTTGGGTGCGGTGACGAAGGGCAGGTCGGTGATCTCTGCCATGTTCTTGGCCACGGCCTCGTCCCAGCCGTTATGTGTGTTCAGGCCGGTACCAACAGCGGTGCCACCTTGTGCCAGCTCATAGATGCCGGGCATTGCGGCTTCGACCCGGGCGATACCCTGACGGATTTGATGCGCGTAACCGCCGAATTCCTGTTCTAGCGTTAGCGGAGTGGCGTCCTGCGTATGCGTACGGCCGATCTTGATGATGCCTGCGAACTCCTTTGCCTTGGCTTCCAACGCAGATGCGAATTTCTCAAGGCCCGGCATCAGGACATCGCGCACGCTCATCGCGGTGGCGATGTGCATGGCGGTTGGGAACGTGTCGTTCGAAGATTGGCCCATATTGCAGTGATCATTCGGGTGAACCGGGTCTTTCGAACCGATCACACCGCCCAGAATCTCAATCGCACGGTTGGCGATCACCTCGTTCGAGTTCATGTTCGACTGGGTGCCCGAACCGGTTTGCCACACGACCAGAGGGAAGTTGTCGTCGAACTTGCCCTCGATCACCTCACCAGCAGCCTGAATAACGGCATCCGCAATTTTTGCATCCAGTTTGCCAATGGACTTATTCTCCATGGCGCAGGCTTTTTTGATCACGCCCAGCGCGCGCACGATGGCGACAGGCTGCTTTTCCCAGCCGATGGGAAAGTTCATGATCGAGCGCTGCGTCTGCGCACCCCAATACTTGTTGGAAGGTACTTCCAACGGGCCAAAGCTGTCGGATTCGGTGCGGGTCTGAGACATCTGTCACTCCGTCGTGTATACTGTTGCATGCCGTTTACCCGCAGCGGTGCCGGGGTGCAATCGGCCAGTTGCGCGCACCTTAAACTTATGGGCGACTGAGGTATAGGCGCTAAGGCGTATGAAATTTCTTATGAATCGCATTGTGCGCGTCCACGCCTGAGCTAAAATAGAAGGATATCCATGTTGGAGGCCAAGGTGAGCACACTGGTTCGTACCCGATCCCTGAATTTTGTCCTGTTTTCAATGGCACTCCTGCTTTGGACAGCATTCGCTACGCTTCAGGTCCGGGCCGCGGATATTGCGCCTTTTGTCGGTGACTATATCGGATCCGCGAACCTGGTCGAAAAGGACGGCACCGAAACGCCTCGGGACATGAGCGTTTCGATCAAAGAGTTGAAAAACGGTTTCAACGTAAGCTGGACCACGACCACTTACAGAGGCGATGGCCGGGTCAAAGAACAAAAGTTTTCGGTTGATTTTTTGCCATCTGAGCGCAGCGATGTGTTTTCGGCAGCGATGAAACGCAATGTTTTCGGACATGAAGTGCCGCTGGACCCGATGCAGGGTGAACCGTTTGTCTGGGGCCGGATCGAAGGTGACACGATGACCGTGTTTTCCCTTTTTATCGGGGAAACCGGAGATTACGAATTGCAACAATACGACCGCACTCTGGCAGAGGGCGGCCTCGACCTGTCATTCTCGCGGTTCCGCAACGGGGTGAAGTCGCGCTCGGTCGAGACGTTCCTGCAAAAGCAGTAGGGCGGAGCCTATTTGCGGAAGCTGTCCAGAGACACGACCTCGGCGTCGTGTTGATCGGGTTCTTCTTCGATTTCAATCGCCTCTTCGACGATGGGTTCGATTTCGTCCTCATCATCGGGGCTTTCAAAACGCAAGCCAAACTCGACCGACGGATCGACGAAGGTTTTGATCGCCCCATAGGGGATGTACAGCGGCTCGGGCGCGTCTCCGAAATTCAGCGTGATGGCGAACCCGTCGTCGCCGACCTCAAGGTTTTCAAACCAGTGCTGCATGACGATCGTCATTTCTTCGGGGTAGCGATCCCGCAGCCAATTGGCCAATTCGACGCCATCCTGACGCGTGTCGAAAGTGATAAAGAAATGATGCGCCCCGGGTAGGCCGTTTTCGGAAACGCTGGTCAGAACGGTCTTGATGAGCCCGCGCATGGCGGTGTGCATCAGGTTTCCATAGTCGATGTCTTGCGACATGTTTCATCCTCAAAAGTGGCTATCCTCAGCATAAGGGATTTCGACGGAAACGAAAGACCGGGTATACGAGGATTGTTCAAAGGAAATGTAGTGCGGTTCCTAGTCCGGCCATGATGCCCAACGTGGCTGCCATCCCAAATTTAAACTTGAAAATCAATAGCCCCGCGAGGCCTGTAAGCATAAATGCCGTCAGGTTTAGACTGCCCAGATCAGGGACTGGGATGGAAACCGGGCCCCAGGAATTCACTGGCGCGTTGTGAAACAGAACATTCAAGCTGAACCACACCGAAAGGTTGAGAATCACGCCCACAACCGAGGCGGTGATCCCGTGCAGGGCTGCGGACAATCTCGGGCGGGCTGCCAACTGGTCCAGATAGGGGGCAGCGAGGAATATCCAAAGGAAGCATGGCACAAACGTGGCCCACAACGCGACCGCTCCGGCGGCGACGGCCAAAGATGCGCCACCTTCGAGCTGCCCCGTTAGCATGGCGACAAACTGGGTCACCAGTATCAACGGACCCGGAGTCGTCTCGGCCAGGCCCAGCGCGTCAATCATCTGGTCCGTCGTGACCCATTGGTATTTGGTCACAACCGTTTGGGTCATGTAGGCCAGAACTGCATAGGCACCGCCAAAGGTGACAACGGCGAGACGGGCAAAAAACCAGCCAAGATCGCTAAGCAGTTTTTGCCCGGATAGGGTCAAAGCCAAAAGCGGCCCCAGCCACAACACCCCCCAGATTGCCGTGGTTTTGAGCAGGCCCATGGGGTTCGGCGGTGCGGGCGTCTCGGTCGCCGCGGGCGCACCGTCAAAGACCATGAAACCCCATATGGCGGCGATCAGGATGATCAGGGGGAACGGCAGGTTCAAGGCGAAAATGGCTACAAACGCCAGCGCAGCGATCGCACGATGCTGCTTATCGGTCAAAGCCTTGCGCGACAGGTTTCTGAGGGCCTGAAGCACGATAACGATCACAGTTGCCTTGACCCCCAAAAACCCAGCCTGCACCACGGGCAGGTTACCGAATGTGGCATAAAGTCCAACAAGCGCAGCAATGACGAAGGCGCCGGGCAGGACGAAGAGGCCGCCGGCGATCAATCCGCCAGTTACGCCGCGCAAGCGCCAGCCAGCATAAGTTGCCAACTGCATCGCTTCGGGACCGGGTAACAACATGCACAGCGACAAGGCCCTGAGATAGGTCTGTTCGTCCAGCCACGGGCGTTTCTCGACCAGTTCCTGATGCATAAGCGAAATCTGTGCCGCTGGTCCTCCGAACGACAACAGACCGATGCGGCCGAAAACGCGCATCATTTCTTGTAGGCTGGGCGTCATGATGTTCGACCCGTGGGCCAGTCATGCCCTTCATCAAACCCATCGCGCGCCCAACGGTAGAGCGCGTCATACAGGTGCAAGCCGGCTTCGAGGTTTTGGTGGTCGTCACGGTACTGCCGCGACAAGCCAACCGAGACCGCCAGCAGCCCGGCGGATTCTGGCGCCAGATCGTGACGATTGGTGTCGGCGGCCCGAATGACGGTTGCAAGGCGGTCCAGCGCAGGTATGTGCAGCTGGAACTCGTCCAGCATGGTGTCAAACGTGCAGCGATCCTGACGGTGCGACCAGAAGACCCCCTCGATATCGAACGCATTTGCGCAAAAGGCGGCAGCCGTCGCTTCGACTTCAGATGGGGCCACGAACAGGAACTGAGCCTTCGGATCCACGAAGCGCCGGATCAGCCACGGACAGGCAATCCGGTCGATCTTGGGGCGGTGACGCGTGACCCAGAGGGAATAGCCATCGGGGCGTCGCGGCACTGCCGAGGCCGGAATCCGCGGCGCGCCGGGCATATCCCTCCAACCATGCATGCCACCATCCAGATATTCAGCGCTCAGGCCTTTACTGCGCAGCCAGGACACAACCCCCTGACTCAGCTTCTTTCCCTTCTGGCAGATCATGACAGCAGAGTGGCCGCCAATCCTGTCGGCTATGCCGTCAATATCCGTGGCGGGATGACGGACCGAGCCGGGGATCAGATACGGGTCAGCCTCAAAATCTGCGTCGATACAAATGTCGATCAAAACCGGGGCCTCAGGCGTTCCGACTAGACGCATCAACTGTTTCGGCGTGATTGAATTGGGCGCAGGCATAGCATGTCTCCTGTTTCAAGCGGATACATGCGAAACTTGGGCTGGCGCCTCACGGGGCGTTCGCAATCTTACCCCATGCGCTTTGCTTACGGCTAAGCGCGCAGAGGGTCAAGATTGCGAGATCCTTCTCAGGCCCAATCCAGCCGCTGGCCGGTCATGCAGACGGGCAGGGTGTCCTGCGGGAATTGCCCGAGTTGTTCGAATAGGGAAACGAAGTCGAATTGGTTGTACGCCTCGACCATGCGTCCATCCTTGACGCGCGCAATGACGCTGCCAGTGGCTTTGAGCGGGGCCCCATTGTCAGCGCGGGTTGTGCTGACATGCAGAATTGCGGAGACCCAATCGTCTTCTTCAATAATCTTGGGCAATTCGACCTTGATGTCACCTAGGACATGGCGAAATGCCATGACCAGATCACGAAAATCATCGGCCCCGACCTGCATTTCGGGGATAAGCCCCTCAGCCATCGTGTCGGCCGCGAAATATTGGTCGATCGCGTCCAGGTTCCCGTTTTCCCAAACCTCGGAATACCATCCTCTGACGATATCTGCGTGTGACATCCCAGCTCTCCTTTTCCTGTCGGGGTCAGCTTGAGACAAAAGCGTGAAAAAAATCTGAACGTGAACAAGAACAGAGCTTAAACGCAGACATGTAAGGGAAAATGCAGGTTTCTGTTGCCAGGTACCTGCGAACCCCGCCTTACGCGGCTAGGCGCAAGGGCTTAAGTTTCGGTCTTGCTACTGCTTACGCAGCAACTGCAACCGGAGCACGATTGTCGTTTGCAATTGTACTATTTTCGCCGGTAACGGTGGCAGACAGCCGAGACAAAGCTAACCCCTTTAGACGTTCGTCGATCCTGTTTCGGCCCCATGATCCCCAAACGAAGGATTTTGGTGGAGCCGCCGGGTACCGCCCCCGGGTCCGATCCGCTTATTACGAGCGCGTTTATGTCCATAGTCCCGAAGGACATACCTTATATAGGTGAGCGCGCGCGCGGATGCAAACCGGGAATTTTCTTCCATGTTCAGAATAGAATCAGACGCTTACGCGGGTCTGTTGAAGTTCACTATGATCAACCATAAGGCAAGGACCAGTTCGATTCCTCCGAACGTCACCGCTTTGACCAGTGGTGGGTTGTCGAGAACAACCGAAACGAACCGACCAAGCGCCGTGCCTGCGTAAACGATGCCCAGCATGAAATAAGCCGTTGGAGAATTCATCACCAGGCAAGCAAGCCCGGTCACAACGAACAAACCGCCAACCGACGCGCGCAGTTCGCTTAGGCCCATATTGCTGTTGGTTGGTGCCAGATCCAGTGCGTTTGCGGTGTAGGACGGCGCTAGAAAACCGAACAGGCCAAAGCCGATGGTCAACAACGCAGCTATTACATTCAGTGCCGGAACCATATTTGCCTCATCATGCAGGTTTGCGACGTCGCTGGGCCACATCCCGGGCCAGCTTACGCGTATAGTTTTCCAGCTCAACCAGTGTTTTATCTACTTTTTCAGCATCCCGCGCCTCAAGCGCGTCGGCGATCTGGTTGTGCAGTGCGATGATTTCTTCGCGCGACCGGGCGGTGAAGGTGATCATGTTCATCAGGGGCTGCATGGCCTCGACCGCTCCGGCCAGCTGATAGGACAGAACCGGATTGCCAGCGCCATCGACCAATGCACGGTGAAACGCTACGTCCGAGGCACAAAAGGCTTCATCCGTCAGGCCCGGCTGCGCTTGCCGAAAAATCTCGGCGCGCATTGTCGCCAGTTGATCCGCAGTCCGGCGCTGCGCTGACAAGGGCGCACAGGCGCGTTCCAGCGCAAAGCGGGCCTCGCACGCGGTGTCGAAACTGACCGCGTTCATCGACAGCAACAGGGTCGAGGTGGTGACTTGTTGCGCATAGGCGTCCTGAAAGCTGATCCGATTTACAAAAGCTCCGCCGCTGGCCCCGCGCTGTGTCCGGATCAGCGATTGTGCGGCAAGCCGTTTCAACGCCTCGCGCACCGTGGGGCGCGACACCTGAAACTGGTCGGACAGCTCAGCCTCAGAGGGCAGGCGTTCATCTACGATCAGCTGACCCGAAATAATGGCGTCACGAATGGCCTGAGCGATCTGAGCGGACAAATCAGCCGGTTTTTGGGGGTCGATTTTCATAATTCAGGGTCACCTGACAATTTTTATTTGTCTGACATTTAAAAGTCTGACATTTGAAAAGCAAGGACTGAGTCGGGAGGGGCGCATGAGTCGCGCAGTTCTACGCAGCGGATTGTGGCTGGGATTTTACATCCTGATCCTGTGGGCGTGGTGGATGATGTTCACCATGAGCCGCGACATGGATTTGGATTGGATCGGTCGGCCCGGCCCAATGGGGCAGGCAATGGCGGCGATGGACCCGCGCATGGACATGTATATGCCCATGGCCGAGTTTGGCCCTCTGTTCTGGATGTGGGCGATTATGATGGCGGCGATGATGCTGCCGACTCTGGTGCCGACCCTGCGCAGCTATGACGACCTGATCCGAAGCGCCAATGGGACGCGCGCAGGCTGGTTGGGCGTTCTGTGTGGGTATTTCATCGTCTGGGTCGGGTTCGCGACGCTGATCACCGCGATCCAGTTGGGGTTATTGTTCGGCGGTGTCATCGACATGCTGGGTATCTCCAAGTCCGGCTGGTTCGCCGGGGGCCTGCTGATCGCAGTTGGTGCCTTTCAGTTCACCCGCGCGAAAGAAGTCTGCCACGGCGTTTGTCACGCACCGATGACCTATTTTCTTGGCCACTGGAAAACCGGCTTTACGGGTGGCTTGCGCATGGGGTTGGGGCTGGGCGCGTTCTGCGTCGGCTGTTGTTGGGGCTTCATGGCGCTAGGCTTTGTAGGCGGAGTCATGAGCCTGTTGTGGATGGGTCTGGCGACGCTGTTCATGGTTCTCGAGAAACTACCTCAGATCGGTCACGCAGTGACGCGGCCGATGGGGTTCGTACTGATTGCAGGTGGACTGACCCTGCTGATCTATCCCTTTATTTTCGGAGGATAAGTATATGGCAAAAAACAGAAAACCTGAGGCGGATAAGCTGCCGATTAGCCAGCGCATCGACAGCCGTATGCCTAATCCCAAACGGCGAGAGATGAGCCCGACGGAATGGGCCATAAAAGGCGAGTTGATCCTCAACTGCTCGTGCGATGTGTTCTGTCCCTGCGTTGTATCGCTGGGCGCGCATCCTCCGACCGAGGGGCATTGCCACGCATGGATGGGCGTGATCATCGACGAAGGTCACTACGAAGGCGAAGACCTGTCGGGCCTGAACGTTGGCTTGCTGGTCGATATTCCCGGTCGCATGGGCGAAGGGCAATGGAAGGTCGCCGCCTATGTAGACGAGCGTGCCAGCGGCAAGGCGTATAATGGCTTGCTCCAAATCTTCAGCGGCCAGGCGGGTGGGACCACGGGTCTGTTCACAATGCTGGTGAGTGAGATCATCGGGGCGGAACGGGCTCCGGTCGTCATTGAGCGTGACGGCACCAAGCGTCGCATCGTTATTGGGCGCAAGATTCAGGGCGAAATCGAGATGCTGGGCGGCAAGGATGCCGATCATCCGGTGATGGTCACGAACTCGAAATACTGGATGGGGCCGGACATCATTGTCGCGCGCGGAACAAAATCCAAGGTGCGGGATTATGGCCGTATCTGGGATTTCGGAGGCAAGTCGGCTGAGATTTGTCCGATCGACTGGCACGGGCCAAAGTGATGATCACCGGCGCCTACGCGCGAGAGATGGCGCGGTATAATCACTGGCAGAACAGTCAGTTGTCTGGGTTTCTGCAAGCTCTTTCACCGGCGGACCTGACCAAGGAACGGGGTGCGTTTTTTGGCTCGATCATGGGGACGGCGAACCATCTTCTGTGGGGCAACTGGATCTGGATCTCGCGCTTTGACAAAGGTCAGGGACCGGGTGGTGGGATCCCCGAAAGCGTGTCTCTGTGCGCCGGTCTGGACGAGTGGGTCCCGCTCTGTCGTGAAATTGACAGCCGTATCTCGGTATGGGCCGAAACGCTGGGGGATACGCCTTTGACTGGCAATTTTACGTGGTTCTCAGCGGCAAAAGAGGCTGATGTTACATTGCCTTACGCGCAATGCGTAATCCACATGTTCAACCACCAAACCCATCATCGCGGGCAATTGCATCAGATGCTGACTGAAACCGGCTCTGCCGCACCCGTCAGCGATTTGGTGTTTATGCCCAAGGAGTTCTGAATGCCGCAGATTTCTTTGTCTCGCCGGTTGCGGCGCACGCCGTTTTCAGATGGGGTCGAGGCCGCAGGGGTCAAGGGATATACGGTCTATAACCGTATGTTATTGCCCACAGTATTTGAAAGTGTTGAGGCCGATTACAGGCACTTGAAGACCCACGTTCAGGTCTGGGACGTGTCCTGTGAGCGTCAGGTGGAACTGCGTGGACCGGATGCCGCGAAGCTGATGCAGATGCTGACGCCGCGTGATCTGCGGGGGATGCTGCCGGGGCAGTGCTATTACGTGCCAATTGTCGATGAAACCGGCGGTATGCTGAATGATCCGGTTGCGGTGAAGCTCTCGGATGATCGCTGGTGGATTTCAATAGCCGACAGCGATTTGTTGCTGTGGGTTAAAGGGATTGCCAGCGGATATCGGTTGGATGTGCTGGTGGATGAGCCGGACGTGTCGCCCTTGGCCGTTCAAGGACCCAAGGCGGATGAGCTGATGGCGCGGGTCTTCGGCGACCGCGTGCGGGACATCCGGTTCTTCAAATTCGATATGTTCGAGTTTGAGGGCCGGGATTTGGCGGTGGCCCGGTCAGGATATTCCAAGCAAGGTGGATTTGAAATCTATGTCGAAGGATCCGAGATCGGGATGCCTCTGTGGAATGCCTTGTTTGCAGCGGGCGAAGACCTGAAAGTTCGGGCGGGATGTCCGAATTTGATCGAGCGTATCGAGGGCGGGTTGTTGTCTTATGGCAACGATATGACCGACGACAACACGCCCCATGAATGTGGGTTGGGCAAGTTTTGCAACACGCATACGGCCATCGGCTGTATCGGACGGGACGCCTTGCTGCGCGTGGCCAAAGAAGGGCCGGTGCAGCAGATTCGCCCGGTCGCAATTGACGGGGACGCAGTTCCGCCCTGTGATCGGCCCTGGTCTGTCTTTGCCGATGGTAAGCGCGTGGGGCAGGTAACATCTGCCGCATGGTCCCCGGATTTCTCGACCAACGTGGCGGTGGGAATGCTGCGCCTCAGCCATTGGGATGCTGGGACCGAGGTTGAAGTTGAAACGTCAGACGGCATGCGCCGCGCTACGGTGCAGGAGCGGTTCTGGATTTGAAGGGCGGGGCTGGGGGCTCTGCCCCTGTCGCTTTGCGACTCCCCCAAGGTATTTTTAGCCGGGTGAAGTACAGGGCCTGGCATTTGAGAAACGAAAGGAAATCAGATGTTTAATGCGTTGGTTATGAACCGGGATGACGAGAGCGGGTTAGCCAGTCCCTCAGTGCAGCAAATGTCAGTGGATGACCTGCCGCACGGTGAGGTCACAGTGGCGGTTGAATTCTCGACAGTGAACTACAAGGATGGTTTGTGCCTGTCGGCCAAGGGCGGCGGTTTGGTGCGTAACTATCCGCATATTCCGGGCATCGATTACGCCGGCACGGTCGAGGCGTCTTCGGATGATCGCTACAAGCCGGGTGATAAGGTGGTTCTGACAGGCTGGCGCGTGGGTGAGGCCCATTGGGGTGGCTATTCGCAGAAGGCAAACGCTTTGGCAGACTGGCTGGTGCCGTTGCCGGACGGGCTGGATGCCCGGCAGGCGATGGCTGTTGGGACGGCCGGGTTTACCGCGATGCTGGCGGTTATGGCGCTGGAGGATCACGGGCTGAAACCGGGGCAGGGACCGGTTCTGGTGACAGGTGCGGCGGGCGGCGTTGGCTCGGTTGCGACGGCTATTTTGGGCAAGCTGGGATACGAGGTCGCAGCGGTCACGGGGCGTCCTGAAACCGGGGACTATCTGAAATCGCTGGGTGCCACCACAATCGTTCCTCGCGAGGAATTAAACGAAACCACCAAACGCCCGCTGGAGAGCGAGACCTGGTCCGGTTGTGTTGATGCGGTCGGTGGCGAGATGCTGGCGCGGGTTTTGGGGCAGATGAAATACGGCGCCTCGGTCGCTGCTGTAGGATTGGCGGGCGGCGCGGCCCTGCCTGCCACAGTCATTCCGTTCTTGCTGCGCGGGGTCAATCTGCTGGGCATCGACAGCGTGATGCAGCCCTATGACAATCGCGTTCGCGCGTGGCAGCGCATCGCCACGGATTTACCGATGGACAAGCTTGAGGCGATGGTTCAGCCCGCGACGCTCAGCGACTTGCCACAATTGGGCGCTGATATCCTGAAAGGTCAGGTCAAAGGGCGCGTGGTCGTTGACGTAAACGCTTGATCTGACAAGCATTGGACAGACCGGTTGGCGTTTGGGCTGACTGGTCTGTGTTTCCTGAAAACGTCCAGAAAATGCCGGAAACACCTCTGGTCATTGGCGCAATTCCACATCATGATTGCTATACATCCCGATTGTGATGGCTTATGAGCCAATGCAACAGCACCTGAAGACGGGGAGTGAGCAGAATGTCTGATGATTTTGAACTGGACACCGATGATCTGAAACGGCGCATGGAAGGCGCCATGGGCAATCTCAGAACCGAATTTGCCTCTTTGCGAACCGGGCGGGCCTCGGCCTCGATGCTGGAGCCGGTGATGGTGGATGCCTATGGCTCGATGACGCCGATCAATCAGGTGGGCACGGTCAACGTCCCCGAACCGCGCATGGTGACGGTCAATGTCTGGGACAAAGGTCTGGTCGGCAAGGTCGAAAAGGCCATTCGGGAAAGTGGTCTGGGCATTAACCCTCAGCTGAACGGCACGATTATTATGTTGCCGATCCCGGAACTGAACGAAGAACGTCGCCGCGAGTTGGGCAAGGTTGCAGGCCAATATGCCGAAAGCGCGCGGGTCTCGATTCGGAATGTACGTCGGGACGGGATGGATCAGATCAAAAAGGCCAAATCGGATGGTATGTCCGAGGATGACCAGAAGTTCTGGGAAAGCGAAGTTCAGGACCTGACCGACGCGATGATTAAAGCCGTAGACGCCGCGCTTGAGACCAAGCAGGCCGAGATCATGCAGGTCTGAGACCAGATTATGCTCAACACCCCGCATACCGATCCCGCGCTTGGGCCGCGTCATGTCGCCATCATCATGGACGGTAACGGTCGCTGGGCGCAGGCACGCGGTCGGCCGCGGCTGTTTGGTCATCATGCAGGCGCGCGTCGAGTGCGCGAGGTCGTTGAGGCCTGCCCGGGATTGGGGATTAAATATCTGACGGTGTTTGCGTTTTCGACCGAGAATTGGAAACGCACCCAGGCCGAAGTTGCCGGTCTGATGAGCCTGTTTCGCCGCTATATCATCAAGGAAACCCGGACGTTGAAGGAAAACGGTATCCGGGTGCGCTTTATCGGCGACCGGGTGCGGCTGGATTCCAAGTTGACGGCGCTGATGGATACGCTGGAAGAAGAAACCAAGAACAATGATCTGGTTCATCTGACAGTTGCCCTGAACTATGGCGGAAGGGACGAGGTTGCGCGTGCCACCAAACGTCTGGCCTGCGATGTGGCCAAGGGAAAGCTGCGCCCGGAAGACGTGAATGAAGAAACGCTGCCAAAGTATTTGGATACGCGTGTTCTTCCCGATCCGGATCTGGTCATCCGCACCAGTGGCGAGGCGCGTATTTCGAACTTCTTGCTATGGCAGTCCGCTTATTCGGAATACGAATTCATCGACACGCTTTGGCCGGATTTCACTGCGGCCGAGCTTGAGCGTCTGTGCCGCAGCTATGGCGCGCGTGACCGCCGCTTTGGGGCCGTTCCAGTATGAGCGATGGCCGATGGTCTGACCTGACAGCCCGGGTAGTGTCGGCTGTTGTGCTTATTGCCGTCGGTTCGGTCGAGGTCTGGCTGGGCGGGCTGTGGTTTGAGGCGTTCATCGCCATCGCCTGTGGCCTGATGACTTGGGAACTGGTGCGGATGATCGACCCGGACAAGCCGGGAGTGGCCGTTCAGCTTGCCATTCTGACGGGCGGGGCGGTCATCCTCAGTTATCATGTGCCGCCTTTGTTCAAACTGCCCATTCTGCTGGCGCCATCGCTGGTTGGGGCAGGGCAGGTGAGCCGGTCCAAGGGGATCTACGCCCTGTTCGCCATCTGGATCGCCGCAGCTGGGTTGGGCTTTATCTCGATCCGCGAGAATATGGGGTTCGGCTGGATGGTGTGGCTGATCTCGGTCGTGGTGGCGACGGATGTGGCGGGATATTTCGTTGGCAAGGCCATTGGCGGACCGAAATTCTGGCCTAAAGTTAGCCCCAAGAAAACCTGGTCGGGTACGGCCGGGGGCTGGGCTGCCGCTGCTGTGATTGGCGCAGGTTTCGCCGTTCACGCGGGTTTTGGGCTACTGTTCGTCCTGATCTCGGTCTTTGCGTCCATGGCCAGTCAGGCTGGGGATATTGTGGAGAGCGCAACCAAGCGGAAATTCGGGGTCAAGGACAGCTCAAACCTGATACCAGGCCATGGCGGGTTTCTGGACCGGTTTGACGGAATGATGGGGGCAGCGTTGTTCGTCCTGATCGCGGGGCTGATCTACGCACCCGGAGGCATGTAATGCGCAAAGTTTCAGTGTTTGGTGCGACCGGGTCAATCGGGCAAAACACCATTGACCTGATTGACCGCGACCCATCGGCCTATGATGTGGTGGCGCTGACCGGCGGTGCCAATATCGAACAACTGGCTAAGGATGCGCGGCGTCTGAACGCGGACATCGCCGTGACCGCGCATGAGGATCGGCTGGATGACCTGCGTGACGCGCTTGCAGGTACTCAGGTTGAGGTCGCGGCGGGTCAGACAGCTTTGACCGAGGCGGCGGCGCGGCCCGCAGACTGGGTCATGTCCGCTATCGTCGGTGCCGCAGGGTTGCCGCCCGGGCTTGAGGCCCTGAAACAGGGCGCAACATTGGCTTTGGCGAACAAGGAAACGCTGGTTTGTGCCGGGCCGCTGGTGCTTGAAACAGCGCGCGCGCACAGTGCGCGTCTTTTGCCCGTCGACAGCGAACATTCGGCGATTTTTCAGGCGCTGGTGGGTGAGGATATTGACGCGGTCGAGCGGATCATCATTACTGCCAGCGGTGGCGCGTTCCGGGACTGGCCACTGAGTGATCTGGCTAATGCCACGGTCGAACAAGCCTCGAGCCATCCGAACTGGAACATGGGTCAGCGGATTACCATCGACAGCGCCTCAATGTTCAATAAGGCGCTGGAAGTGATAGAAACCAAAGAATTCTTTGGCGTCGCGCCAGATCAGATCGAGGTCATCGTTCACCCGGAATCCATCGTGCATTCGCTGGTCGGATTCAAGGATGGAGCTGTCATGGCGCATCTCGGCGCTCCGGATATGCGCCATGCTATCGGGTATGCGCTGCACTGGCCCGATCGGCAAACATTGCCAGTTGAGCGTCTGAACCTTGCAAAACTGAGGCAGCTTAATTTTCACGAACCAGATGAGGCACGCTATCCGGCCTTGCGTCTGGCACGCAACGTGATGGAACGGGGCGGTCTGTCGGGTGCTGTATTCAACGCTGCAAAAGAGCGTGCGCTGGATCATTTCATCGCGCGCCGGATTCGATTTCTTGAAATGGCAGGGGTCGTTGAAGCTGTGCTTGAGAAATTCGAGGCGCAGAATGGCCTTCTTGATGCCCCGCTAAACCTTGATAACGTGCTGCAAACGGACCATCTGGCACGTAAGTGGGCCGACGACTCCGTCATGCAGAAAACAGGATAAAAACTTGGACGTACTCTCTCTGATCCCGCAATTCGGCAATTTGATCTACACCATCGTTGCCTTTGTGATCGCCCTGTCCGTGATCGTCGCGGTGCATGAATACGGCCATTACATCGTCGGTCGCTGGTCCGGTATCCATGCCGAGGTGTTCTCGATCGGGTTTGGCCCGGTGCTGTGGAGCCGCACCGACAAGCGCGGCACCCGCTGGCAGATCGCGGCCCTGCCGTTTGGGGGATATGTCAAGTTTTTGGGCGATGCCAACGCCGCGTCGGGCAAAGACGAAGAGGCAATGCAGGAAATTATCGAGCAAAGCCCCGAAGAATTGCGCCGCACGATGCACGGCGCGCCGCTTTGGGCGCGGGCAGCCACGGTGGCCGCCGGGCCTGCGTTCAACTTTGTCATGTCTATACTGGTATTTGGCCTGATCTTCCTGTCTCAGGGTGTCACAAAAGAGCCCCTGACCGTTGGAAAGCTTTTCCCTTTGCCCGGAACAGTGCAAGAGCTTCAGGACGGGGATGAGATCGTTGCCATAGGGGGCGTACAGGTACCTGATTTTGATCAGCAGGGCGCGTGGGCCGATTTTTCGGACGCTTTGCCGGTAGAATCCACGCTGGACTATACTGTGATCAGAGATGGTCAGACGCTGGATGTCAGCGGTCCCTGGCTGTATCCGCCGCTGATCCAGCAGGTCGCGCCGCGCAGTGCCGCTATGGATATCGACCTGAAACAGGGTGATGTCATCACTGCAGTCAACGGCGACCCGATCTTTGCGTTCGAACAGCTCAAAGAGCACGTTGAAAGCTCGGATGGAAAAGTACTTCTGCTGGATGTCTGGCGTGACGGGGCCGAGCTGGAATTTGCTCTGGCGCCGCGCCGCACGGATGAACCACAGCCAGATGGCGGGTTTGTGACCCATTGGCGCATCGGTATTGTCGGCGGGATGGTTTTGGAACCAGCAACCGAACCGGCGGGCGTCATGGAATCTTTGACCGGCGGCGTTCGGCAGACAATGCGGATAATCGACGGCTCGCTTTCCGGTATTTGGCACATGGTGACGGGGGCGATCAGCACCTGCAACATGTCAGGGCCTATCGGAATCGCCGAGACCTCGGGTGCGATGGCGAGCCAGGGAGCGCAGAATTTCATCTTCTTCATCGCCGTTCTGTCCACGGCTGTGGGCTTGCTGAACCTGTTCCCAATCCCCGCGCTGGATGGTGGGCATCTGGTGTTTTACGCCTATGAGGCCGTTGCCGGAAAACCGCCCAGCGACGGGGTTTTGCGGGTACTGATGGGGGTGGGGGTCTCGTTGATCCTCGGGTTGATGATTTTCTCGGTGTCCAACGACCTGTTCTGCTGATTGTGGCGGGGCATTCACAGCAATGCCCCAATTCCGCCCCAATTTACCGATATCTTTGGGAGTGAATTTTACGTTGCGTCAGAGGGTGCGATGACAAAGGCACTTAAAAAATCGGTCAAAAGCTTTGGCTTCTTGTTCGTGCTGAACTGGGACGCGCTCTTGTTCTTTGGTGCGACGGCCTGTGCCATGGCCGGATGGGCTTACCTGATCACCATGTGATTCTGCCCCAAATGTGAAAATGACTTTCAGCGGCCCTTGTGGCCGCTTTGTGTTTTCGTCTTTTGACAAGAATAAATAATCCCGGTACTCAGCATTAAAGTCCAAAAAAATGCCGGGTAGTGAAAAATGATTTACAGGCGAGGCGCGGGTACATCCTGCGGAGGTCAGCAGTCGAAGACCAACATTTTGTGGCAGTCACTAACGTTTATTTTCCTTTTTGCCGCCGTAAGCTTAGTGGCCGTTCCACAAGCCGCGGTGGCGCAGCCGTTCGTGATCAACTCGTTCGAAGTTGAAGGGAACCGGCGCATCGAAACCTCGACGATCATTGCCCGGACAGGCATTGAACCGGGGCAAACTGTGACCGCAGGTGAGTTGAATGATGCGTTCCAGCGTTTGCTTGACAGTGGTGTTTTTGAAACAGTTGAGCTGACCCCACGCGGCAGTACGCTTGTGATCGAGGTTGAGGAATACCCGACGATCAACCAGATCAGCATCGAAGGAAATCGCCGCGTCAAGGACGACGTTCTGCTGGACGCAATCTCATCCGAACCACGTCGCGTCTTTACCGCTGAGGTGGCCGAAGCGGATGCCGATCTTATCGCCGAGATCTACTCGTCGCAGGGCCGTGTATCGGCGACAGTTATTCCGCGCATCATTCGCCGGAGCGACAATCGCGTAGACTTGGTGTTCGAAGTGGCAGAAGGCACCACCATTGAGGTTGAGCGTGTCAGCTTTGTGGGCAACCGCGCTTATTCCGACCGTCGCCTGCGCCGTGTTCTTGAGACCAAGCAGGCGAACTTCCTGCGGACGTTCCTGCGGGGCGACACGTTCATCGCCGACAGGATTGAGTTCGACAAGCAGGTGATCCGCGATTTCTATCTGTCCCGCGGATATGTCGATTTCCGCGTCAACAGCGCCAACGTCGAGTTTACCCGCGAACGAGACGCCTTTTTCCTGGTTATGAACATCACCGAGGGGCAAAAGTTCTCATTCGGCAAGATCACGACCGTCAGTGAAATTCCGAGCGTTGATCCTGCGGCCTATCAGGATGCGCTCAAAATCAAGCCTGGCGTAACCTATACACCATCTCTGGTTGAAAACTCGATTGCCCGGATGGAGCGTTTGGGTATTCGGCAAGGTGTAGACTTTCTGCGGGTAGAACCGCGTGTCACCCGCAATGCACGGGATCTGACGCTGGACGTTGAATTCGTGTTGACCCGCGGTCCGCGTATTTTTGTTGAGCGCATCGACATTGAAGGCAACACAACGACACTGGACCGCGTGATCCGCCGTCAATTCGACACCGTCGAAGGCGACCCGTTCAACCCGCGCGAAATCCGTCAGGCGGCCGAGCGCATCCGTGCGCTGGGTTTCTTCGCTGTGGCTGATGTCGAGCCGCGTGAAGGGTCGACGCCCAGCCAGGTAATCGTGGATGTTGATGTCGAGGAACAGCCGACCGGCTCGCTGAGCCTGGGTGGTAGCTTCTCGGTCTCGGATGGTTTTGGCCTTGCCGTTGGTTTGAGCGAATCCAACTTTCTGGGGCGGGGTCAGACGGTCGCTTTGAACCTGTCGACGGCGCAAGACTCTGAGCAATACACGTTGAGCTTCTCCGAACCCTATCTGCTTGGCCGCAGGCTGCGCTTTGACGTGGGGCTGGGGCTGTCGTCCACAAACTCTAGCTTTGCAAGCTTTGACACCGAAACTTTGTTCTTCCGGCCGCAGTTGAGCTATGCGATTGGCGAATTGTCCTCGCTGCGCCTGCGGTATAGCTGGGAAAACAGCGAGATGACCCAGCAGGATAACCTGGTCAACGGTGCCGTGATTGCTTCGGAAATCGCACAGGGGGAACGGTCAACCAGCGCAATCGGAGTATCCTATGTCTATGATAGCCGTCTTGGGGGGCTGAACCCGAACGCCGGTGTCCTGTTTGAAGTTGGCGTAGATGCTGCCGGGCTTGGCGGTGACAACGAATACTTCCAGACCACCGCACGTGGTATCGCGCAAACCCGCGTCTGGAACGAAGAAGTCGTCCTGCGCGCAACTCTGGAACTTGGCGCACTCAGCTGGCAGGGCGATGACTTCAGCCGGACCCTTGACCGCTTTGTTCTTGGACCCAGCGTGTTTCGTGGATTTGAACCAGCCGGTATTGGCCCGCGCGACCTTTCGAATGGTCAGGACGACGCGATCGGCGGAAACTATTACTGGGTCGCGCGGTTCGAATCCGATTTCCCACTGGGCCTGCCCGAGGAATTGGGACTGCGTGGCGGCGTTTTCTATGACGTTGGCAACCTCTACAACATTGATGATGTAGACACGACCGGCGCCAACATTGTCGGCGCCGACGGCTCTATCCGGCATGTGATCGGGGTTGCGGTGCTATGGGATACCCCGTTTGGCCCGCTGCGCTTTAACTTCTCGCAGCCGCTGAAAAAGGAAAGCTTCGACAAAGAGCAGAACTTTGACTTTACCATTCAGGCAAGGTTCTGATCTTCAATGCCGATGTTTGCGATCACGAAAATGCAGGGCCCGTTGCGGGCCCTGTGTGTTTTGATCCTGCTGCTAACGGGCGGAACACTGCATTCTCAGCAACTGGGCGAACCGCAAAGCAGTGTTCTGACGGTCTCCAGTGAACGTCTGTTTACCAATTCGGAGTTTGGCCAAAGAATCCTGCGCGAGATCGAGGCCGAGGGAATACTTCTGGGCGACGAAAACGAACGGATCGTCGAAGAGCTGAGTCGTGAAGAAAAGGAACTGACCGAAAAACGCTCGACCATGACAGCAGATGAGTTTCGCCCATTGGCCGAAGCCTTTGACAGCAAAGTTCAATCGCATCGCGAAGGTCAGCGGGCCAAGCTGGACGCGTTGGCGCGCCGCAGCGAAGAGGCACGGCAGCGGTTTGTCGAATTAGTACAGCCGGTTTTGATTGACCTGCTGCGAGAGACAGGCGCGTCGATCATCATCGAGCGATCCAGCGTACTTCTCAGCTCGGACAGGACTGACATTACTGACGCAGCTATTGCCCGCATCGATGCGGAGATTGGTGATGGCAGCGACCTTGAAAACGCACCTGACCAATAGGTTTGCTTGCCCTTGGCGCGCGGTATTGCTAACCACGCCGCAAACAGAAATCCAGAACGGGACGACGACATTATGAGCACGGAAACCAAGAGCGCCGACATTCAGCTGATCCAGCGGATATTGCCGCATCGCTATCCGTTTCTGTTGGTCGACAAGGTTGTCGACATCTCGGGCTATCAGTCGGCGGTCGGCATCAAGAATGTCACCATGAACGAGCCGCATTTCCAGGGCCATTTCCCCGGCACTCCGATCATGCCGGGCGTCACCATTGTTGAGGCGATGGCGCAGACGGCGGGCGTGATGCTGGGCGTTGGCATGGACGTGATCGACAGCGAGCTGCTGATCTATTTCATGAACATCGACAAATGTAAGTTCCGCCGCAAGGTGATCCCGGGTGATGTGCTTGAAATGCACGTTGAAACCGTGCGCGGCAAAAAAGGCGGCAAGATCTTCAAATTCAGCGGTCGTGCCACCGTTGATGGTGAGGTCGCGGCCGAGGCTGAATTCTCGGCCTATGTCGACTGGGATATGGAAAAAACGACATGAGCGGCATTCACCCAAGCGCAATCATCGAAGAAGGTGCGCAGATCGGTGAGGGCTGCATCATCGGGCCGTTTTGCTATGTCGGCGCTCAGGTCAAGTTGGGCGATCGGGTCGAGCTGAAATCGCATGTGGTTGTGACCGGTGATACTTCGGTTGGTGACGAGACGGTCATTTTCAACTTCTCAGTCATCGGGGAAATCCCACAGGACCTGAAATTCGGCGGCGAGGATACGCGGCTGGAGATCGGCAAGCGCAACCGCATCCGCGAGCATGTGACGGTGAATACCGGAACAGAAGGCGGCGGTGGTGTGACTCGGATCGGCGATGATTGCCTGCTGATGGCGGGCGTTCACGTGGCGCATGACGTGCAGATCGGCAACCGGGTGATCATGGTCAACCATGCCGGGGCGGCCGGGCATTGCGTGATCGAAGACGACGTAATCGTGGGCGGTATCTCGGGCCTGCATCAATGGGTGCGCGTTGGCCGCGGTGCTATTATTGGCGCTCTGACCATGGTTCCGAATGATGTCATCCCTTACGGTCTGGTTCAGGCACCCCGTGGGGAATTGGACGGGTTGAATCTTGTCGGGCTAAAGCGCAAGGGCGTCTCGCGTGAGGATATCTCGGCGCTGCGAGCCGCATTCCGCGAGCTGTCGACGGGCGATGGTACGTTCATGGAACGCGCCCATCGGGTCGGCGCAGACAACCAGAGTGAATACGTCCAGCGGATCGTCGATTTCGTCACCGGTCACTCTGACCGCTCATTCCTCACACCCGGGAAGTAAGCCGATGCTGGCGTTGATTGCCGGAACTGGCGCATTACCGGGTGAGGTGGTCGACCGCCTTGCCGACCGTCCGTTAGTTTGCGCGATGGAAGGGTTCGTACCCGACACGCTGACCGCCGATGTAACTTTCCCGCTGGAACAATTGGGCAGCTTCATAGCAGACCTAAAGACGCGCGGCGTGACCGAGGTTTGCATGGCCGGTGCCGTGCGCCGTCCGGCCATTGATCCCGCGCGGATTGACGCGGCGACGATGCCTCTGGTTCCGGTGTTGCAACAGGCGATGATGTCCGGTGATGACGGAGCTTTGCGCGCGGTGATCGGTATTTTTGAGGATGCCGGCCTGACCGTTCGCGCCGCGCATGAGATCGCGCCTGCGCTACTGCCTCAGCTTGGGTGCCTGACCGAGGCGCAACCGTCCGGGTCTGACCTCGCCGATGCCGAGCGCGCAGCTGGGATATTGCGGGCGATGGGTGCGGCGGATATCGGGCAAGCCTGCGCTGTTTCGAAAGGGCAGGCACTGGCGGTCGAAAGCATCTTTGGTACCGACTGGATGCTTCAGTCGCTGACCCAGCGCCCGGATGCGGGCGGAGGGGTTCTGTTCAAGGCCCCCAAACCCGATCAGGATCGCCGCGCCGATTTGCCAACGATTGGGCCGGATACCGTGTCCGCCGCGGTGGCCGCTGGTCTGGCTGGAATCGTCATCGAAAAGGGTGGCGTGATCGTGTTGCAGCAGGACCGGGTGGTCGACGAATGCAACCGTCTGGGACTGTTCCTGCATGTGCGCGAGCGGCTCAGCTAATGCGGGTCTTTTTGGTCGCCGGTGAACCTTCGGGCGACCGTCTGGGCGGCGCGTTGATGGAGGGGCTACGCAGCCTTGTACCGGACATTCGGTTCGACGGAGTCGGTGGGCCGCTGATGCAGGCGCAGGGTCTGGACAGCCGGTTCCCGATGTCCGAACTGTCGGTGATGGGTCTGGTAGAGGTTCTTCCTAAGTTCTTTCACCTCAAACGCCGGATCACCGAGACGGCACAGGCGGTTCTGGACACACAGCCCGATGTGCTGATCACCATCGACAGCCCTGATTTTTCGTTGCGGGTTGCGAAGCTGGTGAAAGCCTCTAGCAATATTCGCACGGTACATTACGTGGCCCCTAGTGTGTGGGCCTGGCGACCGGGGCGGGCGGACAAAATGGCCAAAGTGATTGATCACGTTCTGGCCCTATTGCCCTTTGAGCCGCCCTATATGGAACGCGCCGGGATGGAATGCGATTTCGTCGGCCATCCTGTTGCCAGTGAACCCGCGGCCACCGAAAGCGATATTCACGCGTTCCGTACAGCACATAGCCTTGGGGATGCGCCGATCGTTCTTGCCCTGCCGGGATCTCGTGGCGGAGAGATCGAGCGTCTGGCCCCAGTGTTCGGTGATGCTCTGCATCTGTACCTCAAGGACAAGCCCGAGGCCCGAGTGGTGGTGCCTGCGGTTGCGCATATGGTGGACACCGTGCTTGGCCACGTGAAGTCGTGGCCCGGAAACCCGGTTGTCGTTGATCCGCGCGCACTGTCTGCGGATCAGGCGGCTCAGCAGAAACGCGCCGCATTCGCTGCCGCGGACCTCGCTCTGGCGGCATCCGGAACGGTGTCGTTGGAGCTGGCCGCACAGGCGACACCGATGGTGATTGCATATCGGCTCAGCTGGCTGACGCAAAAGATGGCCGAACGGATGGTCAAGCTGGATACCGTCACTCTGGTCAATCTTGTGTCCGAGACGCGGGCGGTGCCGGAATGCCTGTTGGATGAGTGCGAGCCCGGCAAGATTGCCGCCGCTCTGACGCAGGTCGCGGCTGCACCGGACTCGCAGCAACGTGCGATGGAGCTCACGATGGACCGCCTTGGTCGCGGCGGCGAAGCTCCGGGTCTGCGCGCGGCCAACGCTGTGCTACAACGAATGTCTGCCTGAGATGGTTGAGCATCTGCTTTTCGCCATATCCGCTGGGGTCGCCATGGTATCGACCAATCTGGATAATCTGGCGGTGCTGCTGGGCCTGATGCTGGTCATGGATAATCGGCGCGCGGTTGCCGGATTTGCGGTGGCTCAGGCGATTGTACTGGCTTTGGCGCTAGGAGTGGCAACAGGGCTGAGCCAAACCGGATTGCCGGCATGGATTGGGTACCTGGGACTGATCCCTTTGGTGTTGGGGCTGCGTGGCATCTGGCGGCAATTCACCACGGCCGATCAAGCTGAGGGAGAGATCAAAGGTGATGTAACCTCAGTCGTTGCGTTGTTTCTCAGCCTATCGGTCGACAGTTTTGCCCTGATGACGCCGCTGCTGGCCGACTCTGCGCCCGCGTTCCGGCTGACCGCATTGGTTGGGGCAGCCTGCGCCTCTGTCAGTCTGGCTCTGATTGCGACGTGGGGTGCGCCTCGTGCGAAAATCCTCGGCCCGCGCGTTGCGCGACTGGACCGGATTGCGCCTTATGTCATGGTCTGCGCTGGTCTTTACATTTTGCTTAACTCGCCAACCGACGGGCTGTTATGAAACACAGTTATCGGTTTCGCTGAAACCAGATATGGAAAAGGAGAGCTTTGATGTCCCGTATCCCTCCGCTGACCGATGAACAGATGACGCCTTCTGCTCGTGCCGCACATACTGAGCTGGGGGCATACGGACCCTTCGACAACTGGGCCCGGGTGGCCGCCCATTGCCCACCGGTACTGGAGCATGTGAGCGGCATGTTGACCAACCTGCGGGCGCAAGCCACCTTGCCGCGCCGCGCGCTGGAACTGGCGATGGTCACGGTGTCCAAGCTGAATGCCTGCGACTACTGCGTGTCTCATCATACCCCGTTGTTAACCGTGGCAGGGCTGAGCGCCGAAGGCGCTGCCCGTTTGCCAGATGTCGACGATCACCCCGAACTGGATGGCTGTGATAAGGCGGTTGTACGGTACGCAGAGGCGGTGACGATCCGATCGGGCCGGATGCGAGATGCCGAGGTCTCGGACCTGCGAGAGTGGTTCAGCGATGCTCAGATCGTTGAGCTGACATGGCGCATCGCCCTGTGCGGCGCGTTCAATCGGTTCAACGACGCATTGCAGATCCAGATTGAGCCTGAGGTCGACCCGGTCTCAGCTTAGTATCCGCGCCAGATCCAGCCGCCACCGAAAATGCGGCTGCCTTCGCTGGCATAGAACACACAGGCCTGACCCGGTGAGATGCCTTCTTCGGGGGTCAGCAATTCAACCTCAGCGGTCGTATCGGACTGCGGCCTGATGATCGCCTCACGCGGCGGGCGGGTCGATCGGACCTTGACCGACAGGTGCCATTCACTGCGTGAGGTGAAGGGTTCATCACCCAGCCAGTTGATCTCGCGCACAGGAACGACGCGGGTGGCCAGCATTTCCTTGGGGCCGACCACGACCTGCTTTTTGTCCACGTCCAGCTTAACCACGTAAAGCGGGTCGTTGAGGCCGCCGATGCCCAGTCCACGGCGCTGACCGATGGTGTAGTGGATTACGCCGTTATGCTGCGCCAGAACGCGACCGTCGGCATGAACGATCTCACCTAGTTCCGCAGCGCCGGGGCGTAGTTTCTCAATCACGCTGGCATAGTTGCCGTTGGGCACGAAACAGATATCCTGACTGTCGGGTTTGTCTGCGACCGCCAGCCCGTACTGTGCCGCCATCTCGCGCGTTGCGTCCTTTGAGGGCAGGTGGCCCAGCGGAAAGCGCAGGTAATCCAGCTGCTCGGGCGTGGTCGAGAACAGGAAGTAAGACTGATCGCGGTTGGCATCCTCGGCGCTATGCAGTTCTGGCCCGTTCGGACCCATCTTGCGCTGGATGTAATGGCCGGTTGCCATACAGTCAGCCTCAAGGTCCTTGGCCGTTTCCAGCAGGTCTTTGAACTTCACCCGCTCATTGCAACGGATACACGGAACCGGAGTCGCACCCGCCAGATAGCTGTCGGCGAACTCGTCAATCACGGCATCCTTAAAGATGTTCTCATAGTCCAGAACGTAGTGCGGAAACCCACGTTCTTCGGCCACGCGCCGCGCATCATGAATGTCGATCCCGGCGCAGCACGCCCCCTTTTTGGCAAGCGCCGCGCCGTGGTCATACAGCTGGAGGGTCACGCCCACCACATCATATCCCTGATCGGCCAGATGGGCGGCCACAACAGAGCTGTCCACGCCACCGGACATGGCAACAACCACCCGCGTTTCCGAGGGCGGTTTGGCAAAGCCAAGCGAATTGATTTGGGTCTCGGCGGCGAGGGCCATGGCGATTCCAGTCCGGGTTAAGAAAGACCGGCAGAATATAGGAAAATTCTACACACTCTCAAGGGGCGGTTTCACGCGACATTAAGTAGGCTGGGGTCAGCTTTGTCGCAGCACGAAGAGGGTTAAGAGATGTTTTTGCACAAAGTCGAGGGGCCAAGGTCCGTAACCTTACCGGATGGCACGGTTTTATCGCGCGCCGACCTGCCGCCCGAGGACACGACCAGATGGGTTGCATCCCGAAAAATTATCGTGGTGCGGGGGGTGCTGTACGGGCTAATTTCCCTATCCGATGCCAAGAAGCGATATGGGTTGAGCGATGAGGAATTCAATTCATGGGTTTCAGCAGTTGCCGAGCATGGGACCGACGCGTTGAAAGTGACCGCATTAAAAAAATATCGACAACCTAAAGATGAAAGTGAATAAATGATTCAACGGTAACGTCAGATTAACCATTTTTGATCAGGCTCAATTTGAAATTGGTAAATTGACCCGAATTGGAGCAGTAAATGCGTATACTACTTGTCGAGGATGATCCAACCACGTCCAAAAGCATTGAACTTATGCTGACGCACGCCAACCTTAACGTCTATGCGACGGACCTTGGCGAGGAAGGCATCGACCTGGCGAAGCTTTACGATTACGACCTGATCCTTCTTGACCTAAACCTGCCGGATATGAACGGGCATGAGGTTTTGCGCCAGCTGCGCATCGCGCGGGTTGAAACGCCGATCCTGATCCTGTCGGGGGCCGACGATACCGAAAGCAAGATCAAAGGCTTTGGGTTCGGTGCCGATGACTACATGACCAAACCGTTCCATCGCGAAGAGCTTGTGGCCCGCATCCACGCCATCATTCGCCGGTCCAAGGGGCATTCTCAGTCCATCATCCACACCGGCCGCGTCGCCGTAAATCTGGACGCCAAAACGGTCGAGGTTGAGGGTAAGGCGGTTCATTTGACCGGTAAGGAATACCAGATGCTGGAGCTGCTGAGCCTGCGGAAGGGGACGACGCTGACCAAGGAAATGTTCCTGAACCATCTCTATGGTGGCATGGATGAACCCGAATTGAAGATTATCGACGTGTTCATCTGCAAGCTTCGCAAAAAACTCAGCAACGCAACAGGCGGCGAAAATTACATCGAGACCGTCTGGGGCAGGGGCTATGTCCTTCGTGATCCGCAAAGCAATACGCTTGATGAAACACGGATGGCGATCGGCGCCTGAACGAAACACGGTCGCCTGCGGTCCGGGGCGATCACTCTCACTCACTGAACAGCACGTCTGGACCTGACCATGGCCTCGCCCTATCACTGAGATCCAAGAATACGTGACAGGGCGAGGCCATGAGCAAATTGATTCCGGTATCTGACCTGACAGAGGACGCCGCGCGCGCAGAACTTGCGCAATTGGCGCAGCAGTTGGCGCGGGCAAATGACTTGTATCATGGCGAGGATGCGCCAGAAATTTCCGACGCCGACTTTGACGCTCTCAAACGCAGAAATGCAGAGATCGAGGAACGGTTTCCGCATCTGAAACGCACGGATAGCCCCTCGGAGCAGGTAGGTACGCGCCCGGCTGAGGGGTTTTCCAAGGTCACGCATTCGGTGCGGATGCTGTCTCTGGGCAACGCCTTTGATGATGATGACGTACAGGACTTTGATCGCTCAATTCGGAAATACCTTGGGAAGGAGAGGGATGACCCTCTGTCCTTTACGGCCGAACCCAAGATTGACGGCTTGTCGCTGTCGCTGCGCTATGAACACGGCAAGCTGATTCAGGCGGCGACCCGTGGGGACGGTGAAGTTGGGGAAAACGTCACAGCGAATGCCCGGACAATTGCCAACATCCCGCAGGTTTTGGAGAATGCGCCTGATATTCTGGAGGTGCGCGGCGAAGTCTACATGTCGCACAAAGATTTCGAAGATCTGAACGCGCGGCAGGAGGAAGCCGGCGAGAAACCCTTCGCCAACCCCAGAAACGCGGCTGCGGGGTCGTTGCGGCAATTGGATTCCAGCATCACGCGGTCTCGCCCTCTCAAGTTCTTCGCCTATGCGTGGGGGGAAGTGTCAGAGCCCCTATCAACGACCCAGATTGGGGCAATTGAGCGTTTGGCTTCCCTTGGATTCGCGACGAATCCTCTGACCCGACTGTGCGAGAATACCGGTCAAATCCTAGACCACTACCGGCAGATCGAGGCGCAACGCGCGACGCTTGGCTATGACATCGACGGCGTCGTCTACAAAGTAAACGATCTGGCGTTGCAGGCGCGTTTGGGGTTCCGATCCACAACGCCTCGCTGGGCGATCGCTCATAAATTCCCCGCTGAACTGGCCTGGACCCGGCTCGAAGAGATTGACATTCAGGTTGGACGGACCGGAGCGCTCAGCCCTGTTGCACGCCTTCATCCGGTCACGGTGGGGGGCGTCGTTGTATCAAATGCCACATTGCACAACGAGGATTACATCGCCGGGCGGGACGCCAAGGGTGGCGATATTCGCGATGGCAAAGACATTCGCGAAGGCGATTGGGTGCAGGTCTACCGCGCAGGTGACGTCATCCCGAAAATCGCGGACGTGGATGTTTCAAAACGCCCTGCATCGGCGACTCCGTTCGAGTTTCCCACGACCTGCCCCAAATGTGGCAGCGATGCGATCCGCGAAGAGGGAGACGCTGTCAGACGCTGTACCGGAGGCGTGATTTGTCCCGCACAAGCCGTTGAGAAGTTAAAGCATTTCGTCTCGCGCAAGGCGTTTGACATCGAAGGGCTTGGCGCAAAACAAATTGAGATGTTTTACGACGATCCTGATTTGCCCATCAAAACGCCAGTCGACATATTCACGCTGCATCAACGCGATGCCAGCAATCTCAACAAATTGGCAAACCGCAAGGGGTGGGGTGCGCAGAGTTCGGGCAACCTTTGGGCTGCCATCGACGAAAAACGGGACATTCCGTTTGGACGGCTTCTGTTTGCACTGGGCATTCGGCACATGGGGGAGGCTGCCTCGAACCTGATAGCAAATCACTATGGAACTTGGGCGGAATTTGAACGTTCGGTTACTGCTGCTGCCGGGTTTGAAGGCCCCGAATGGGACGACCTTCTGGGCGTCGATGGGGTAGGAGAGGTCATGGCACGTGCGCTGGTCTCTGCCTTTGCGCAGGACGCTGAGCGGGCCAGTATCGACGCGCTTGTGGCACAACTGAATGTGCAGGAGGCCAAACGCCCCGATACTTCAGGCAGCCCGGTTGCCGGAAAGACGGTTGTTTTCACCGGCACGCTGGAAAAGATGACCCGTGCCGAGGCCAAAGCGCGCGCTGAGGCGTTGGGGGCAAAGGTCTCGGGTTCGGTCAGTAAGAAAACCGATTTGCTCGTCGCGGGTCCGGGCGCTGGATCCAAGGCCAAGAAGGCCGCAGAACTTGGCATCGAAACGCTGGACGAAGATGGCTGGCTCCAACTGATCGGAAGCCTATGAGCGGCCGCCCCGAGCTTTTGTTTCCGCTGTTTGCGGGCCTGGAGACACTCGAAGGGGTGGGGCCGAAAACGGCGCAGGTTTTGATGCAGGCGGGAACCGAGTCGCCTCGGGATGTCCTGTTCAGCCTGCCTTATGCGGTGATTGACCGCCGCCGTCGCGATACGATCAAGGGCGTTGATCTGCCCGCCACCCTGACCGTCGAGGTGACGGTCGGCGCGCATAGACCGCCGCGCAACAAGGGTGGGGCTTACCGCGTTCACGTAGAGGACAGCCAGTCGGATTTCCAACTGGTCTTTTTCCATGCGCGCGGGGACTATTTGAAACGGGTGATACCGGAAGGCTCGCGCAGGGTGATCTCGGGCAAGCTGGAATTGTTCGATGGAATGGCGCAGATGGTCCATCCCGATCACATGCTGTCGGTAGAAGACGCGCAGGACATCCCGGAGTTTGAACCTGTTTATCATCTGACGCAGGGGATTACGCAAAAGACCGCCTTCAAAGCGGCCCGAAGTGCGCTGGCGCGTGCCCCCGAGCTAACTGAGTGGGTTGATGGTGAACTGGTCGCGAAACAGGGCTGGGTAAGTTGGCATGACGCCATTTCAGCGGCCCATAATCCGTTGGGTGCGGATGATGTTTCAACCCATGCACCCGCGCGGGAACGTCTGGCCTATGATGAGTTGTTTGCGCATCAGCTAACCTTGGCATTGGCGCGACTGCGAGAAAGAAAGGCCAAGGGTATCACCAGCATCGGTACCGGTGCTTTGCAGGCCAAGGTCCTTTCCAGCCTGCCGTATAAACCGACCGGCGCACAGATACGGGCTATTGATGAGATCGCAGGCGATATGGCCTCGGATGCGCGCATGAATAGGTTGTTGCAAGGGGATGTGGGGGCCGGAAAAACTCTGGTTGCGCTCATGGCGTTGCTGATCGCGGTTGAGGCCGGAGGGCAGGGCGTCATGATGGCTCCGACTGAGATTTTGGCCCGTCAACATCTGGAAGGGTTGCGTCCGCTGGCAGAAGAGGCCGGCGTGGTTCTGGAAATCCTGACCGGGCGCGACAAAGGGGCCGAGCGGCGCGCCAAGTTGGCCGCGTTGAAAAATGGCGACATTCAGATTCTTGTAGGCACTCATGCCGTGTTCCAGAGCGATGTTGAGTTCGATGCGCTTCGTCTTGCGATCGTGGATGAGCAGCACAGATTTGGCGTGCGACAGCGGATGGAGTTGTCGGAAAAGGGCAAGGGCGCGGATGTTCTGGTTATGACCGCCACGCCGATTCCGCGCAGTCTGGCGCTGGCACAATATGGCGATATGGATGTGTCTGTGCTGGACGAGAAACCTCCGGGTCGTAAGCCAATCAAGACGGCGATTGTCAGTACCGAACGCATTGACGAGGTCGTTTCGCATCTGCGTCATGCGATTGATGAAGGGCGGCAATGTTACTGGGTGTGTCCTCTGGTCGATGAATCTGAAGTGTCGGATCTGACCGCGGCTGAGGAACGGTTCAAACGACTGCGCGCCATTCTGGGGGATGATGCAGTCGGTTTGGTGCATGGCCAGATGCCGCCCGCTGACAAAGATGCCGCGATGAAAGCGTTTCAGAACGGGCAGACCAAGGTCTTGGTTGCGACCACCGTGATCGAGGTGGGGGTCAATGTGCCGAACGCCTCAATCATGGTGATCGAACGGGCCGAAATCTTTGGATTGGCTCAGTTGCATCAGCTGCGTGGCCGCGTGGGGCGGGGCGAGGCGGACTCGACGTGTTTGCTGATGTATCAGCCTCCGCTCAGCGAGGGAGGGCGCAGGCGGTTGGAGGTGCTTCGCGAGACCGAGGATGGTTTTCGTATCTCGGAAACCGATCTGCAAATGCGTGGAGCGGGCGACCTGATCGGAACAGCCCAGTCCGGTTTGCCGAAATTCCGCATTGCCGATCTTGAGCGGCAGGCAGGATTGATGGCGACAGCTCAGACGGATGCGCGCGCGTTGCTGTCCGTGGACCCGCAGTTGCAATCCGAAAGGGGCAAGGCCGCGCGCGTTCTGCTGTGGCTTATGAAACAGGATCAGGCGATCCGTTTGATTTCAGTGGGTTAGGGGTTTTGTTCCCGTAAGTTCACAAATGTTCTTAAAAAGTTCTTTACCGACTCGGTAAAATATGAGAACAAAAGGTCAACAAAGGATTAAAACTCGACCGGAGGTGAGACCATGCTGACCCAGATCAAGACCGCCCTGACCCGTTCGCAATCGACGATTTTGCAGGACGCTGCCGGGGCCGTGTCTTTGGTGGTCATGCTGATGGTTGCACTACACCTGCCGGGCGCGTTCTGACCCTTTCTGCCTGCGATCTCGTGCCGACAAAACCGCGCTGTCATCCCCATTTCAGTCAAGGGTGACCTGCCTGTCCCATTTCCCTTGAGGGGCCTGCCTCGGCCCCGCGTGGCTATCCGGATCCCACACGAGAAACGCACAACCTGCCGCCGCCCTTTCCGCCCGGAAGGTGCGGCGGTTTTTTTCTTAGAGTTGTCCGGTCTTCATGATCTCAAGAAGGGCGGACAAAACAGAATTCACCGCGACTGAGGCCAGGATCATGCCCATAACGCGGCTGATGATCGCCGCACCCGAATGCCGAATTAGTCGTATGATCGGGTCAGCCAGCAGCATCAATACGAATGAGATCAGAATGACCGACAGCATCACAAGCGCCGTAATCCCCTGATCTGCGACACTATACCGGTTATTGTCGGTCAGAATGACGATCGCCAGCATCGCACCTGGTGAGGCCAAAGACGGCACCGCCAGCGGGAAAATTGCGGGGTTGGGCCGGTTGGCTGATATCTCTTCTTCGGCCTCATGCTGTTCGACGACCTGTTTGCTTTCGCCAAAAATCATCGTCAGGGCAAAAAGAAACAGGATGATGCCGCCAGCGACCTGGAACGAGTTTAGCCCGATATCCAGTGCCTCGATCAGCAACTGACCGAAAATCAGGAAGAACAACAAAACGCCTGCGCTAACCAACGCAGCCAACAGCGCAGTCTTGCGGCGGGAGGACACCGAAAGCCCCGCAGTAACGGCGATGAAAACGGGGATGGTTCCAATCGGGTCGATTACGACCCAAAGCGTGACAAAATGTTCAAGCAATTTTTCCAATCCAATCCCCCCGACATCCCTAAGAGTGGTTAAACCGAATTGCCTGAAAATTCCATTTTTATGCGCAGTTGGCTTGCTCTGCCTGCTCCATCGCGTCAGCCGCGGCCTCAAGCGACAACAGGATTGAGGCATGGCGGTTCTTGTAATCCCGGGCGGGGATCAGAACCTCAAGCCCATCAAAGGGCGCATCCGGTGCAGGTCCGTCTTTTTTGAGCATGGCGGAAAGTTGATCGCGCGCGGCCTCAACCTGCGCCCGAGTGGCACCGATGATCGCGCTACCCACAACCGAGGCCGAAGCCTGACCCAGCGCACAGGCTTTGACGTCCTGACCAAACTCGGCAACTTTGCCGTCCTGCATCTTAACGTCCACGGTCACCGTCGATCCACACAGGGGCGAGCGTTTTTTCACCGTGGCATCAGGGTTCTCAAGCCGGTCGAGATGCGGAATATCCGCAGCAAGCGCAAGAATGCGGCCGGAATAGAGCTTTATCAGGTCGTTCTCGCCGGACATGGGTTTCCCTCGTTGACTGTTCCCCATACATAGTGAGCATCCACCGGGATGCAAAAGGTTTTTCTCATGTCCGCCACTGTCACGTTTGATCCGTCGCAACTGAAATTCAACGAAGCTGGTCTGATCCCTGCCATCGCGCAGGATGAAAGCACGGGCGAGGTATTGATGATGGCGTGGATGAATGTTCAAGCCATTGAGAAGACACTGGAAACCGGGCGCGTTACTTATTGGTCGCGCTCCCGGCAGTCCTTCTGGATCAAGGGCGAGACCTCGGGCCATGTGCAGGAATTGGTCGATTTTCGGTTTGATTGTGACCGGGATTGCATTCTGGTGATGGTGCGTCAGACGGGTGCGGCCTGTCACACGAACCGCAGAACCTGTTTTTACACAGCTGTTCGCGATGGGGCTGAAATCGAACTAATGAAGCCCATGGAATAAGCCGGTTACAGCCCGACCATAGCGCGAATGTCAGAAGGTGAAGCGCCGTCATTGCGGTATTTAGCGACGGCACGCGCATCGTCGCGCTTGGCCAAACGTTTGCCGGATTCGTCACGGATCAGCTCGTGGTGAATGTAATGTGGCGTTGCCAGCCCCAGCAAGGCTTGCAACACGACGTGAATGCGGGTGGCCTCGAACAAATCCTGACCGCGCACAACATGGGTTATTCCTTGCGCGGCGTCGTCCAAAACGACCGATAAATGATAGGAAGTACCCATATCTCTGCGGGACAGAACGACATCTCCGATTGTGTCCGTCAAATCGGACAGGGTGAATTCTATCGTCCCGGCCTCGCCATTTGGACCTGCGCCAGACTCGTGAAAAGCGCCGACCGTTTTGGTGGCCTTGGCCTCACCCAGCAGTTTTTGACCCGCAGCGGCCATGTCCATCCGTAAGGGAACGTCCTGGGGGCGCGACCCTGTGCGGTCCGTACGCTTGCGGCATGTCCCAGGGTAGACGATACCGTCCGGACCAAGCAACGGTGCGCCTTCCTGCGGGGCGCTGACCGCAGCCGCGATGTCTCGGCGGTTGCAGGTGCAGGGATACAGTAAGCCCTGCGACCACAGCTGATCCAACGCCTGATTATAGATGTGTGGACGTTCTGACTGACGCATCACAGGTTCGGCCCATGAAAGGCCAAGCCAATTCAGATCATCATAGATCTGCTCTTCCCAATGTGGGCGTGAGCGAGAGCGGTCGATATCTTCAATCCGCAATAGGAATTGCCCGTTTCGGGACGCAGCCAGATCATGCGCCAGAATTGCCGAATAGGCATGCCCAAGATGCAAAGGGCCGGTCGGTGAAGGCGCAAATCGGGTTTTGAAAGTCACGCTTTTTCAACAATATACACGTCAGATTTCAGGTCCATTCCCGGCAGGTGTGGGCCGTGTTCGCGAAATAGCAGTCGGGCGGCCCCCATGTCCAGCCAGTCATTCAGGCGTGAGGTGTAAGATACGTCGTCAAGCGTATGATCGTTAAAGGAAAAGCCCAGCATCCCACCCCTAGGCAAGGCGTGCATCAGCATGTCAAAAACCTGAGGCGGAGCGGCCCCGGTACCGATGACGCCAATGGCCGTAATCGCCTTGTATGCGCCTTTTTTCAACGGGTTTGGGTCCGTAATCTCAAAGGTGGAGAGCGTGCGGTAAATACCTTTGGCCTTGGCGCCTTCCAACATCAGTGGGGTTGGATCGACACCGTCGATGATCTGAAACCCAACCGTGTGCAGGGCCTCGCCGGAAAGGCCGGTGCCGCAGCCATAGTCCAGAATTGGCGTCTGGGGTTCCGGCAATTTCGACCACAACGCCTCGGCCACGCGCCCCGGTGTAGCATAGCCATTTGCGCCAACCTCAGCATCGTAAGACGAAGCCCATTTCTGATAGTGCGCGCGGGTATCCTGAGGCGTTTCCAGGTCGTAGGTGTCTTTGAGGAATTTATCGCTCATACACCGATGTTACGCCGCGCGGACCCTATGCGTCCAGTCAGCTTTGCGCGAGCCACCTGGTCCATTCGGCTTTGGCCCGATCCGTATAAGCTTTGTAGCGATCTTTGCGGCCCCGGCGCCCGCCTTTTAGCCCGTCCACCGGGCGGAACAGGCCAAAGTTGACGTTCATGGGCTGAAAGGTCTTGGCTTCGGCCCCACCGGTAATGTGGTGGATCAAAGCGCCCATGGCGCTGTCTTGCGGCACCTCAGGTAGGGTGTGGCCCAGTATCTCAGCAGCGGCCAACCGACCGGCCAGCAGACCCATCGCTGCGCTTTCAACGTAACCCTCAACCCCGGTGATCTGACCGGCAAAGCGGATATTGGGGCGCGATTTCAGCCGCATCTGCGCGTCCAGCAACGTCGGAGAGTTGATGAACGTGTTTCGGTGAATCCCCCCGAGACGCGCGAAGCTGGCATTTTCCAGCCCGGGGATCATGCGGAAAACTTCGGTCTGGGCGCCGTATTTCATCTTGGTCTGGAAACCGACAATGTTGAACAGAGTGCCAAGAGCATTGTCGCGGCGAAGTTGTACCACTGCATGCGGTTTGACGTCGGGCTGGTGCGGGTTTGTCAGCCCGACCGGTTTCATCGGTCCATGACGCAGAGTTTCACGCCCGCGTTCCGACATGACCTCGATGGGCAGGCAACCATCGAAATAGCCCGCCATTTCACCCTCGTGAAACTCGGTCTTGTCGGCGGCCAGCAGGGCGTCGATGAAGGCTTCGTACTGGTCGCGATCCATCGGACAGTTCAGATAGGCGGTCCGTTCCTCTTCGGTCTCACCCTTGTCATAGCGCGACTGCATCCACGCTTTTCTCATGTCGATGCTGTCGGCATAGACGATGGGCGCAATGGCGTCGAAAAACGCCAGCGATTCCGCGCCGGTTTCCGTGCTGATGGCTTCGCCCAACGCCGAGGACGTCAAAGGACCGGTTGCAATGATCCAGTGGCCATCATCGGGCAGGGCGGTGACTTCTTCCCCAGTGACTTCGACGCGGGGGTGGTCGCGCAGTTTGGCGGTCACGGATTCCGCAAATGGATCGCGATCGACGGCCAGCGCGCCACCAGCGGGCAGGCGATGCGCGTCGGCAGTTGTCATGATCAGCCCGTTTGCAGCCCGCATCTCCCAATGCAGCAGGCCAACGGCGTTTTGTTCGTCATCATCGGAGCGAAATGAGTTCGAGCAAACCATCTCGGCCAGATTGCCGGTCTGATGCGCAAAAGTGCCCACTTTGGGCCGCATTTCGTGGATTACCACATCCACGCCCATTTCCGCCGCCTGCCAGGCGGCCTCGGACCCGGCCATGCCGCCGCCCACGATATGCAATTTCTGTGTCATGCGCTGCCAAATAGGGCAGAGCACAGCGCAACGCAACATGCGCTAAACGGTTCACAGCTGTTAGGTGATTTTGGGGTCGCCGCTGCGGGAATGTCGATGCCGGTGAGAGAAACCAGCTGGAGGGACCTTCCGCCCACGGCGACCCAAAAAGAGTCTTCAGAGACTAAGCTCTGTCTCAGCATTGCCACAGTGTCGCCCTTTTGAAAAGTGCAAAAATGCGAACAGTGGCGAAAAATGTTGATTACAATCGCGTTATTGGTGCCAATTTGGCGCTCTTTTTTCGATAAATGCAGATATTCCTTCTTCGGTATCCCGATGCAGCATATTCTGTGCCATTACCTCTCCGGTGTATTTGTAGGCCTGCTCAATCGGCATTTCCAGTTGCTGGTAAAAGGCTTGCTTGCCGATCTTAACGGCCGAACCCAGCTTGGCAGCCAGTTGCTCAGCCAGAGTGGCGGCTTCGTGTTCCAGCAACATTTCCGGCACCACACGGTTGATCAATCCCAACTCTACTGCCTTTTCCGCGGCTATAAAGTCTCCGGTCGTCAGCATCTCAAAGGCCTGTTTGCGCGGGATGTTGCGGCTGAGGGCGACCATGGGGGTCGAGCAGAACAACCCGATATTCACACCGTTTACGCCAAATCGCGTACCCTCGGCGGCAACTGCCAGATCACAGGTCGCCACCAGTTGGCACCCTGCGGCCGTAGCAATGCCGTGGACCTGAGCAATTACGGGTTGGGACAGGGATCGGATCGACAGCATCATCTGCGCACATCTGCTGAACAAATCCTGAAAATAAGCTTGTCCACCATCCTCGGCTTGCCGCCCCGCAGTCATCTGTTTCAAGTCATGCCCCGCGCAGAACGCCTTGCCCGCGCCCTTGAGGATCACCGCCCGGATCGACGTGTCATCGCGCAGGGCGTCGAATTCGGCCTGAAGGGCTGCCAGCATCTCATCGCTCAGGGCATTCAGACGCTCGGGCGCGTTCATTGTCAAAGTGGCAATCGCGCCTGTGTCGTTACGTTCCAAAATTGCCATCTTGCCCTCCGTTTAGATGTCGGGCCAACTCTAGGTCGGCAAATCGAGGAGGGGAAGCATGTCATTGGCAATGTGCCGCGAAGAGCTGACTGAATACATGGCGCAGATTTTTCCGCAGGTGATACAGGATTTTGTCATTGAGGACCTGAGCGAGGAGACAATCGTGATGCGGCTTGTCGTCAGAGAACACCATCTGCGGCCCGGGGGGACGGTGTCCGGGCCTTCGATGTTCGGTCTGGCCGATATCTGCGTTTATGCAATGATACTGGCCCGCAAGGGCCGGCAATCGCTTGCCGTGACGACCAACAGCTCGCTTGATTTCCTGCGCAAGCCTGAGGGTGGGCGTGATCTGGTAGCCCATTGCCGCCTGTTGAAACTGGGGCGAAATCTGGCTGTGGGCGATGTTCTGATGTTCTCGGATGGGTCCGATAAGCCTGTCGCGCGCGCCACTATGACATATTCGATTCCACCCGAAGGGTCTGCGGCAGCTGCTTTCGGATAAAAAAGGCCGGGCAGAGCCCGGCCAGGAAGAGGTCCCGTTAAGGGACTGGGGATATTCTAGTTCTGCCAGAAGTAGCGGGCGCTCTCCTGACGGGCCTGATACCTGGTCAGGCCGACATCCTTGAGCAGCCTGTCATCCAGATTGGACAAATTGACACGACTGCGGCGTTGGCGTTCCCACTTTGTGACAGTCGCTGCAAACCGCACGGCCAGCGCGGCGATCAGCGGCAGCCGGGGACTGTCGTTCAGCAGCAAGAGGGCGGGGTTGTGCATTGCGCGTGTCATAGTGGGTATCCTTTCAAATTGTATTGACACAAACGTAATATGTTCGGTATTTGTATTTGATACATTCAGGATTGTGTCAAAAGCAAAGGAAGAATTGTAATGGATACAATTTGGCCGGAGGCGCTGCCGAAATCTAAGGGACCCAAGTACACTCTGGTCGCGGACACGATCCGAAAAGCGATTGATAACAAGATGCTGGCGGTAGGCTCGAAACTGCCTCCGGTGCGGGAATTGGCGTATCGGTTACAAATCACACCCGGCACAGTCGCACGCGCTTATACGATTCTGACGGATGAGGGGTTGTTACAAGCTGAGGTCGGGCGTGGTACATTCGTGGCGCCTCCGAAATCGCCTATTCTGGATGATGTGTGGGCGCGGCAATTGTATCTGCGTGATGACAAATACAACGCCAATGTCAGCCTGTTCAGCCCTCGTCTTGCAGATGTGGGGCAGGTGGCCCTGATCCGCGAATGTATGAAAAAAGTGTCCGAGGCCGATCCAGGTCTGTTCATGAATTACCCGACCCGGGATGCGTACCAACCGATGCGACAAGCCGTGGTCGATTGGTTGTCAGATCTGCCCCTGGGGGCGATTTCTCATGACGATATTGTACTGACGCATGGCGGTCAGAATGGCCTGTGTCTTGTGTTTCAGACGATTTTACGCGGGGCCAAACCCGTCGTTCTGGTCGAAGACCTGTCCTATGCCGGGTTCCGCCGGGCCGGAGAGTTGATGCGTGCTGACGTCATTGGCGTCAAAATGGACAAGTGGGGTATCGACCCGCATGCGATGGAGCATGTTCTGCGTCAAACCCCGGCGCAAGCTGTTTGCGTTTCGCCCGAAGTTCAGAACCCCACCGGGGCGCACACACCCTTGGAGCGCCGAAAAGAGATTGTTGAGGTGGCTCGTCGGTTTGATGTGCAGATAGTCGAGGATGATTGCTATCGCATGGGCGATGCGCGCGAACCCAGCTTTCGCGCCCTTGCGCCCGAACGGGGTTGGCATGTGTCCTCGATCTCCAAGACGCTGACACCTGCATTGCGTGTTGGCTTTGCCATCGCCCCACGGGAAAGAAGCGTCGATTTGAGGCGCTCGGCCGAATATGGGTATTTCGGTCTTGCCCAGCCACTGGCCGAGTTGACCCGATTAATGCTGTCAGATCCCAGAACGCGCAAGATTGCGCAGGATGTTCGGGCCAAGATGGGTGAATACGTGCGCGTCACAGTCAACGCCTTGGGCGGGTTCGACCTCAACTGGGCACCGGATGTTCCCTTTGTCTGGCTGCACCTGCCGTCAGGGTGGCGCGCCGCGGCCTTCAGTCGAGCCGCTGAGCGCGACGGAATACAACTCCGTTCTGCCGATGAATTTGCACTCCGAGACGGGCGCGCGCCGAATGCGGTGCGTATTGCAATGAATGGGCATGTGTCGCTGGAACGGTTTGAGGATGCGATGCAGCGTTTGCGGCGGTTGCTGGACAACCCGCCGGAACAGATCAGCGTCTAAGCGACTAACTCAAAGGGGCCGGATGCCCAAAGAACCCAGCCAGTTGTACGATCCGGCCATCGGTGTCGAAACGCGCGAAATCATGACCTGAAACCACAATAGACCCGTCCGACGCGACCATATGCCATGTGAAATGCGCGACATCATGGTGTTGGGTTGGTTTACTGGTCAATTCCACGCGACCTCCGGCACTGCTTAAAACCTCTCCGATATGAGTGGCCAGATGAGCGCGGCCGTGGACGTCGGCAGTGGGGTCAGTATAGCGTCCATTTTCGGCAAAACAGCGCTCCAACAAAGCCAACCGCTTTGGCGCGTCGGTTTCTTGCCACGCGGCCCCGTAATCGGCGATGGTTTGGTGCGAATCCGGCATGGTTTTTCCCTCTTGGCCAAAAGAACGGGTGGTGCGAGTGTAGCAAGGGCAGGAAATTGGTGCGCAAAATTCGCCTCAGATGTGGGGTAAAATAATACCTATTTTATAAGCTATTGAAAACACAATATTTAAAGGCGTTTGACGCAGTTGACCTGCGCCGCACACCCCTCTAAATACGCTCCATCGAATTCGGGCCGCTCTGTTTTGGGGCGATCTTTCACATCAAACAGGACTATCCTGCCATGAAAACCTTTTCTGCAACACCTGCAGACATCGACAAGAAATGGATCCTGATCGACGCCGAGGGCGTTGTTCTGGGCCGTCTTGCCTCGATCGTCGCCATGCGCCTGCGTGGCAAGCACAAAGCGTCGTTCACCCCGAACATGGACATGGGCGACAATGTCATCGTGATCAACGCTGACAAAATCCAGATGACCGGCAAGAAGCGCGAAGAGAACTTCTACTGGCACACGGGTCACCCGGGCGGCATCAAGTCGCGCACCAAGCAGCAGATCCTCGAGGGCGCACACCCCGAGCGCGTCGTGACCCAGGCGGTCAAGCGCATGCTGCCGGGCAACCGTCTGGCGCGTCAGCAAATGACCAACCTGCGCGTTTATGCCGGTGCCGAGCACCCGCACGAAGCTCAGGCCCCCGAAGTTCTGGACGTTAAGTCCATGAACAAGAAAAACACCCGGAGCTAATGACCGATGGCTGATCAGATCAATACTCTCGAAGAGCTGAGCGCCGTCGCAGGCGTTGAAACCGTGGCCGAAGAAGTCATCGTACGTGAACCCGTACGTGACGAACTGGGCCGTTCGTACGCCACCGGCAAGCGTAAAGACGCTGTTGCCCGCGTTTGGATCAAGCCGGGTTCCGGCAAGGTCACCGTGAACGGCAAAGACCAAGACAAGTACTTCGCTCGCCCGGTTCTGCAGTTGATCCTGCGCCAGCCGTTCCAGGTTGCCGGTGTGGAAGGTGAGTTCGACGTTGTTGCAACCGTCAAAGGCGGTGGCCTGACCGGTCAGGCCGGTGCGGTCAAGCACGGCATCTCGAAAGCGCTGCAACTGTACGATCCCAGCCTGCGTGGCGCCCTGAAAGCCGCTGGCTTCCTGACCCGCGACAGCCGCGTTGTGGAACGTAAGAAATACGGTAAACGCAAAGCGCGTCGTTCGTTCCAGTTCTCGAAGCGTTAATTGCTACAGAACATCGAAATGCAGAAGGGCTCGCGTTTGCGAGCCCTTTTTCGTTTATTCTTCGTAGACCTTTTTCCAGGCACCGTTTTCGACCACGCTCACATACACTACATCCGCTCCCTGATGGTCGTCAGGACCGTAGTCCAAGTGGTTGCCGATCAGGTCGTCGGTGTAGTCCAGAGACTCCATTGCGGCGATGAAGCTGTCATGGGTCAGATCGGGACCAGCGGCCTCCAACGCTTTGACCATCATCTCGGCTGCGGAATAGCCTAGCATTGCAAAGCCGACCGGGTCCTCTCCGGTTGCTGCCTTGTATTCCTCGATGAACGCAGCAGGTGCGGGTTCATCGGCGCGGGCCCACAGGTCCTGCCAAGAGGCGGCAGCGTAAAACCCATCAGTCACACCACCCGGCACCTGAGCAACCACGGTCAGGAAGCTGGCTGAGGTGCCCATGAACTTCATGTCCTCCAGCCCCATTTTCTTGGCGGTCCCCACAACAGTAATCGCCTGACGCACACCCAGTGCGATTGTGACGATGTCGCAGCCTTCCTCTTTTAACTTACTCAAAGAGCCCACGAAGTCCGTTTCGTCAGGTTTATGAGTGGTTTCGGCGACAAAGCTGATTCCGGCCTCTTCTGCGCCGGCCTGGCTGCCCTCAAGTATTTCCTTACCGAAATCCGTGGGCAGATACATGGTGCACACCGCCTGAGATCCAAACGTGTCCGCCAGATATTTCACGCCAACACGGCTCTGGTCGAAATAGGTTGAGAATGAGGTGAACTTGTTCTCCATCGGCTCTTGCAGCATCTGCCGTGCCGCGGTCAGAGGGGCCACATTCGGGATGCCCTTGGGATCGAGCAACTTGAAACCGGCCATGTTCATGGGCGTTCCCAACGATTGCAGCATGGCAAACACCTTGTCGCGGTTCAGCAGCTTGTTATAGCCCTGCATCGCACGCGGCATCTGATAGCCGTTGTCCTCGACCACGTAGCGGATGGTACGGCCATGCACGCCACCGTCGGCATTGACCCGGTCAAAAACCACATTCGCGCCCTTTGTCGCCGGAACTCCGACAGCGGCGAAAATGCCGCTCAGATCGCTGACCGAGCCAATGACGATCTCATCATCCGTCACACCCTGCGTTTCCGCCGCCGCAAGCGTAGCGGATGCCGTAAAGGCGGCGGCTGTGGCCAGCCCTTTGATTACAGTCCTCATAACGTCTCCTCCCAAACTATGTGTACATGTCTTCAATGAGATGTTGGTATTTCTGTTCCACAAAACTGCGTTTCAGTTTCATCGTAGCCGTCAGTTCATCGTCATCCGCAGTCAGCATGACGTCTATCAGGCGAAAATCCTTGATCTGTTCGACCCGGGCGAAGTCCCTGTTTACCGCGTTGACCTCGGTCGCAATCTGATCCCGCACTTGGGGTGCTGCACACAGCGATGCGAAATTCGAAAAGGGTATTTTTCGATCCTGTGCGAACTTCTCAACGTTTTCATGGTCGATCATAATAAGGGCGGTCAGGTATTTCCGTTCGTCGCCAACAATAACCGCGTCTGAAATAAAAGGGCTGAACTTCAGGCGGCTTTCGATTTCAGCTGGTGAGACATTCTTGCCGCCCGCTGTGATGATGATGTCTTTCAGTCGCCCGGTGATGGTGACAAATCCCTGTTCGTCCACATGCCCCAGATCACCGGTCCGCAGCCAGCCGTCAGCCGTAAAGGTCTCAGCAGTCTTGGCGTTGTTGCGCCAATACCCCTGAAAGATGTTCAGGCCCTTCAACTGAATTTCACCTTCGTCCGAGATCCGAAGATCATTGCTGGGTATAGCCTGACCTATGGTCCCGATCTTGTTGTTTTCGATAGTGTTTATGGTGGCAAGACCAGAGGTTTCCGTCATGCCGAACCCCTCGACCAGCGGCACCCCGATTGACCAGTACCATTTCAGAAGATCAGCCGAGATCGGAGCCGCGCCTGAACCGCCCCGGCGCAGTTTGTCCATGCCCAGCATCCGCCGAAGATTGCGCAGCACCAGACGATCCCACAGCCAGAACCGGGCGGCCACGCCCGCCGGAACGGTCTGCCCTGCACACAGATATTCGGCCCGCGCTTGACCGGCTTTCAGCGCCATTCCAAAGGCGGCGCGACCTGCGGGCGTAGCGTCCTGCGCCATGATCTGGACCTGGGAATAGATCTTCTCCCACACGCGCGGTACTGCGGTGAAAGTGGTGGGAGAGACCTCTTGCAGGTTCGCGAAAACCGTCTCGGGGCTTTCCGCGAAGTTCACGACGCATTTCGCGGCCAAAGGGAAATAGATCGACACTGCGCGCTCAAGTATGTGGCAGAGCGGCAGGAAACACAGCTGCTCATCGCTGTCGTAAGCGGGCAGGGCACGCGCGCCGCTTTCGATGGCTGCAAGGATATTTTCATGGCTGAGCATGGCCCCCTTGGGCGGTCCGGTCGTGCCGGACGTATAGATCAGCAATGCCGTATCTTGTGGTGAGGCCAGGGCGATCTCGACCTCGAACCGCGTCGGTTCTTCAGTTTCGGCCTGCTGTCCCAGCGCGTAAAGCGCGTCGATCATCATACAACGAGGGTGGTCCAGATCATGCAGGCCTTCGTCTTCCAGGATGACAACCTTCAGCAAACCGGGCATGTCGGCTTCGACTTCAAAAAACTTGTCCAGTTGCTCTTCATTCTCGACAATCAGGAACCGGCTGTCGCTGTCATTGATCAGGTAACTCAGTTGGCTGGAGGAATCCGTCGTGTAGACGCCCGACGCGATCCCTCCGACGGCCTGAATGCCCATGTCGAACCACGCCCATTCCTTGCGATCCTCGGACAGGATCGAGACGACCTCACCCCGTTTCAGACCGAGTTTCCGCAGCGCCAGCCCGATCCATTTGGCCTGTTGCCAGTAATCGGTCCAGGAATAGGCTTTCCAGATGCCAAGATCTTTTTCCCGATGTGCCGTGCGGTCGCCAAGCGCAGCGCAACGTTTCTGGAACAATTGGGTGACCGTGGTGCACTCATCCACATGGACCGGTCTCTGCCCAACAGTTGCGTTGTACTGGACGCCGTTGATCTTGGTCTGAGGGGGCAGGGTGCTGATATTCAAGGCTTACCTCCACGTCTTTTTGCGTTTCCAGCGGCGGGCTTCCCGCGCGCCTTCTTCCTGCACGCCCAGATAAAAGTTCCGGATATCCTCGGATTGCATCAGAACATCTGCTGCGCCGTCCATGACAAGGCGTCCGACCTCCATCACATAGCCATGGTGAGCCAGTTCAAGCGCCGCGTTGGCATTCTGTTCGACCAGCATCATGGTCATGTTCTGCTCGTCGTTCAGGCGCCTCAGGATGCCGAAAATCTCTTGGACCAGCAGCGGCGACAGACCCAAAGACGGTTCGTCAAGCAGCATGATTTTTGGATTCGCCATCAGCCCGCGCCCGATTGCCAGCATCTGCTGCTGACCACCCGAAAGTGTACCGGCCTCTTGTGTGCGACGCTCTTTCAGGATTGGGAAATAGGAAAATACCAGTTCGCGGTCGTGGTCGATTTGTCCTTTTTCCGTAGACGTATAGGCCCCGAGGTTGAGGTTTTCATCAACCGTCAGAAGGGGAAAGACCTCGCGCCCCTCGGGGATGTGAACGATGCCTTTTTGCACGACCTTGTGCGGCTCGGATCCCTGAATTTCGACGCCATCAAAGGTGATTTTACCCTTTTCGGGGTCCATCACTCCCGAGACCGTTTTCAAAAGCGTCGTCTTCCCCGCACCGTTCGCGCCAAGGATCGTTACAATCTGGCCCGGATGCACATCCAGTGACACACCCCGGATCGCCATGATGGGGCCGTAGAAGCTTTCGACATTGCGAACTGAGAGGATGGGAGCATTCATGAGGCTTTCCCCAGATAGGCCTCGATCACCGCAGGGTGGGACTGAACCTCTGCAGGTGTTCCCATGGCCAGTTTGGCCCCGTCAGCCATGGCCAGCACCCGGTCAGAGACTCCTGAGACCAGCCCCATATCATGTTCGACCATCAGCACCGTGATGCCCATTTGCCGCCGGATATCGTCTATCCACCAGCGCATGTCCGTGGTTTCTTCAACCGACAGGCCGGATGCGGGTTCGTCCAGTAACAGCAGCTTTGGTTCTGTGGCAAGCGCGCGGGCGACCTCGACCACCTTGCGCACCCCGTAAGGCAGGCCCGAGATCATCTTGTCGCGATAGGCTTGCAGGTCGAGGAAGTCGATGATCTCTTCAACCTTCTCGCGGTTTTCGACCTCTTGCCGACGCGCCGATGGCAGAAACAGCAATTCAGACAGCAGGTGAGTTTTACGATGCCGGTGCCGCCCGACCAGCAGGTTTTGCAGGACGGTGGCATGCTCGAACAACTCGATATTCTGGAAGGTCCGCGCCACGCCATAAGTGGCCACACCAGAAGGCTTAACCTGTAGCAAGTCGTGGCCATCAAAGCGGATCGACCCGGCGAAAGGATCGTAAAACCGCGAGATCAGGTTGAATACGGTAGATTTTCCAGCGCCATTGGGGCCGACGATGGCTAGAACTTCTCCTTCCTCAACAGTGAACGAAAGATCGTTCACCGCGGTCAGGCCGCCGAATTTCAGGGTGACGTTTTCGAACGCAAGCAGGCTCATCTTAGGCGTTCCGTCTTGAGGTAGGATTTTTGGCGTTTGAACATGTCTTTCCGGTAGAAGGGGAACAACTCGAACCAGGTACGGATTTTCAGCCAACGCCCATACAACCCCATTGGTTCGAACAGGATGAAGCCGACCAGAATCATGCCGAAGATGCCGAACTCCAGCCCCGGTATCGCGACCGTATTGCCGCCGAACAGAGCGCCAACATACTCTTTCGAGATCGACAGGAACTGTGGCAGGAACCCGATCACGATGGCCCCCAGAAACGCGCCGTGGATCGAACCCAGCCCGCCGATTACGATCATCATCAGCAACTGGATTGAGATCAGAACGCTGAACGTCTCATTATTGAACGCGCCGGAATACATGCCCATCAGCGCGCCCGCCCAACCTGTGACAGCGCAGGACAGCGCGAATGAGATCATCTTGGTACGCGAGATATCGACGCCCATCGCCTGAGCCGAGACCTCGGAATCGCGCACCGCGATGAACGCGCGCCCCAGCGGCGCGCGCAGCAGGTTGATGTAGCCGAGCGTGACCAGAACGGCCACAGCCAGAACCAACCAAAAGAACTGATCCGGGGTCGCCCAGCGATCGACCAGGTGCCCGAAAATTTCAACACCGCCAAGGTATTTACCCGTAACACCTCCGGTCAGGGGTTCTGCCAATACGATGACGTCGTCCATCAGGATCGACAGGGCCATGGTGAAGATCGCAAGATAGATACCGTGCAGGCGCAGGGCAGGGATGGCCACCGTAACCCCGGCGATACCCGTCAGGATACCGGCCAGAGGGAAGGCGACCAGAAATGGCACTCCGGCCTCAATCAGAATGACGTTTGCATAGCAGCCAAAGGCCAGAAACGCCGCATGGCCAAGGCTGACCTGACCGGTATGGCCGGTTAGCACCATCAGACCCAACCCGGCGATGGCCCAGATCAGAACGTTTGTCAGCTCACCCAAATAGAAATCATCCAGCCACCACGGCGCGGCGACAACGATGCATAGCAAGATCAGGTAGAGGCTCAGCTGATAGCGGTCCTTCCACGGTCGGATATCCTGCATATAGTCGGTTTTGAACACGATTCTCATGCGGCTAGACCTTCTTGACCCGGACCTGACTGAACAGCCCGTTGGGGCGGAAGATCAGTACCGCCAGAAGCAACGCATAGGGCGCAATCTGGCTGTAACCTGCGGCGATATAACGGCTGGCGAAGGGTTCGATGACGCCGACGATCAGCCCTCCGGCCAAGGCACCGGGCAGGCTGCCGAAACCACCGATCACAGCGGCCGCGAAAGCTTTGATACCCAGCAGGCCAGTGGTGGGATCGACCGAGCCCTTGGCGGCAAAGAGTATGCCCGCGATACCGGCTACGACTCCGGCCAGCGCCCAGATAAAACCCTGAACGCGCTTGACGGGTATGCCCATGTAATAGGCCGCCAATTGGTTCTGCGACGCGCCCTGCATCGCCAATCCCAGTTTCGTGCGGCTGAAAAAGATGTAAAGGCCGAAGGTCAACAGAATGGTGACAACGATCACGGCCACATCTTCGGCGCCCAGAACCAGACCGCCAAAGCGCATGTCCAACCCGGCCAGCGGGTTCTGTAACGTCTGGGGTTCATGTCCCCAGATCAGCCCGGCCACAAAGCGGATCACAAACCCCAAGGCGATAGTCAGGATTACGACCGCTGTCTGGCTCTCGCCGAACAGGCGGCGGATGATCAGCCGATCCAGAAGATATCCCAGCGCCCCCATGATCCCCAAAGAAATCGGCAGCGCCATCCAGAACGGCAGGCCCATATATTCGGTATTTGTAAGCCCGATGGTGACAAACGCGCCCAGCATCATGAAATCGCCCTGCGCGAAATTCACCGCCTCGGTCGCTTTGTAAATCAACACAAAGCCAAGAGCGATCAGGCCGTATACACAGCCATTCGCGAGCCCGCTGATCAGCAGCTGCGCGTTATCCAAACTCACCCTCCCATGCCGGTGGATCCGGCGTTTTGGTTGCCCCGGATTTCCGCGTACGGACGGGGCTTGGCTCTACTATGGCGTGATAAGTACCTTTCCGTCACTCTTTTTCAGCGCATCGGCCAGATTTGGCACAAGATCACGCAGCGCAAGCCGTTCTGAAATATCCGTTTTCCAGCGCCCATCGGCGAACCGGGCCTGTACCTCGGCCACCACTCGTGCCTGATCTTCGGGCGGGGTGGACATGACCCAATTGGTCAGCCAAAAGCCCTCAATCTGCTTGCCCATAAAGATCAGCTGCCCGGTTTGTGTCAGGGTCGGCAGTTCGGGGCTGAGCTTGCCATAACAAATCCAGCGGGCCTTATTGGGCATGGCGCAGAATACCTGTTCGGATATATGGTCGGCCACTGCGTCCAAAAATACGCGGGGCTTCAGGGCTTTGCTGATGTCGGCAAATTTCTGCACCATCGCGTCATCGGTCGTGACTAACACCTCAGCCGCTCCAAGTTGTCTGAGCGTTTCTGCCGTTTCGCCCCGCCGTACCAGAGCGATCGGTTTCAGCCCGAGATCACGCCCAAGCCCACACATCAGTTTGCCCAACTGACTGGTCGCTGCTGAGATGACAAAGGCATCCCCTGCGTTTCGCGCGATATCGACCATCGCCATAGCGGTCAAAGGATTCACAATCTGTGCCGCGCCGTCTGCGTCAGAAATCTCTGGGCGCAAGGGGATGCACATCATTGCTGGGGCCAGGACATATTCTGCCCATGCCCCGGAACCGGCTGTGATGAAGGCAACGCGCTGATCCTGCAACGCTTCGGCCCCTTTGCCGGTTGCCACAACGTCCCCGCACCCTTCAAAACCCGCCGCTGCGCCTTTGACCCTGGGTTGCCCGTACTCGCCTTTGATAAAGTGAATATCCGATGGATTGACCGAGGCTGCACGCAGCTTGATCAAAACCTGCCCGGGGCCGGGTTCGGGAACGGGCAGGTCCGCCTCGGCCAACCAGTCGGACGCATCCTCGATAAAGGGGCCGGTCGCCGCATCGGCGTAACCGTCATGTTTGAGAATGGTTGCGAACATGGTCGAGGGGAGGGCGGTCATGAGCGTTCCTTGTGGCTGAACAGTGGGTAATGAACGCGAAACCCAAGCGTTGCCTGTCGTTGCTTCAGGCGCTGCGAAAAGGAAATTGAGTTTGCGTCCGGCGTGTTTGCAGCCAATCAAATGAGGTGCAACACGTCAATCAAACCAGCCCCTGACGTGGGTGGAACCAGCACATTACCTGGGGAGAAGGCCGCCCGAAGTCCGGGCGACCCGCATTGTTTATTGACCGGTCAGAAGCTGCTGAAGTTCCTGAATTTTCAAGGCAATGGTCTCTGGCGAGGCTTTGATGTCATCCAGAATCTTAATGGCTTGAGTTTTGATGTCCTGCGCCAGAGTGCTTTCCTGAACTGAGGCCACCATCTTGTCATAGTCGAAGTTCTGAACCGACAGCGCGCCGTCTTCAATCCACGAATTCACAAGGTCCTGCCCCTGAGAGGCCAAAGCCGCAACGTCTTCTCCGGCCTGATTGGCCAGATCGGTTGCTGCGTCGCTGGCCTGTTCGGCCGCTTCATTTACCTGATCGGTCAGTGAAGATGCGGCGTCATTTGCCTGTTCGGCTACGGAACTGGCCGCATCGCTGACCGCATCACCAGCCTCCTGCGCCGCAGATTGAAGCTGTTCTGCCGGGGTGGGTTCCGGTTGCGTGAGGTAATAGTAAGCTCCGGCCCCGATGCCTGCTGCTACCACGGCCAAAATGAGTGTACGCGACATGTGTTTCTCCTTAGAAAATGTGTCGCCGAGATGGGTTAAGCTTATCTGATTTCAAAGGGGAATTCCCGGAAGTTCTCTGCAAAACCAGAGATTGAGCCGAGCCATGCCAATTCAGCGCATGTAAATGGCGATTTCACGCCGTAACGCGTCACACATGCCGCACATCAACAAAGCCGAATGGGAAAGTTAGTGGCGGAGAGACAGGGATTCGAACCCTGGGTGGGCTTGCACCCACAACGGTTTTCGAGACCGCCCCGTTCGACCACTCCGGCACCTCTCCGCGGGGGTCTGTGAGGGGGGGATTTAGTGAGGAACGCGCAGGGGTGCAAGCAGAAAATTCGCGATTTTCACTATGATGGGATTTTCCATTGCCAGACGGCACAAAACACCTAGGCTTTCGGATATGACATATCTTGCACGCAACATCGTCCTTTCAGTCTTCCTAGCGCTTTTATCGGTGTCTTTCTTGTCCGCGCCGTCCCAAGCGGCCAATCGCGACCGGATCGAAGCATTTCTGATCACCACCGGGTTTGACGTAGCGCTGGAAAGCATTGCGCTGGCTTCGGCCTCGGCCCCGCAGATGCTGGGAATCGATCCTGATGGGTTCGGATCCGACTGGACGCGTCTGACCGAAGAGGTGTTTGACACCGAAGAGATGCGCGAAATCGCCGTTTCGATTCTGGAAGAGACGCTCAGCGACGAGGCATTGACCCATGCGGTAGAGTTTTACGCCTCTGATCTGGGGCAGCGTCTGGTCGAGGCCGAGAACGCCTCTCATATGATCGAGGACGATGAGGCCAGACGGCAAGAAGGACAGGAGATCGTGGCCGCGCTGATCCAGAAAGGCTCGCACCGTGTCGAAACCCTGAAACGGATGAATGCGGCGATTGACGCCAGCGATACCGCGTTGCGCGCATGGCAGGAAATTCAGGTACGATTCTTGCTGGCCGCCAGTGCCTCGGGCGTGATCGAGCTTCGCATGAACGCGGATGAATTGCGCGAGACCATGAAGCAGAATGAAACGGGCATGCGTCAGGCACTGCAACTGTCGGGGCTGGCCGGGGCGGCGTACACCTATCAGGCTTTCTCGGATGACGAGGTGTTGGCCTATACCGAAGCGTTGGAGCAACCGCTGATGCAGCAGGTTTATGAACTGCTGAACGCCATTCAATATGAAATCATGGCGATGAAGTTTGAAATACTTGCGACCCGGATGGCCGAACTGCATCCGGCTCAGGACATTTGATGCGCTGGCTCGCCGGGTTACTTGCCCTGTGCCTATGGGTCTTGCCGGTACAGGCCGAAGAAAAGGTGGATCGCTTGCTTCGGGCACTACAGCTGGATCAGGTCATTGACATCTTGCAAGACGAAGGCACCACGCTGGGTGCGGATGTGCAGGAGGTCTTTCTTGAGAACAAAGGCGGCCCGGTCTTTCTGGCAGAGGTCGAGCGGATTTATGACGCAGAGTTTATGCACGATCAGATCCGGGATGTTTTTCAGGACACTCTGACCGAAACCCAACTGGACCGCGCCATTTTGTTTTTTGAAAGCGATCTGGGGCAGACAATCACGTCGCTAGAGATTTCGGCTCGCGCCGCCCTTGCTGATGAAACGATCGAAGAAATGGCCGAGGACGCCTATAAGAATGGCGACCGGAGCAGTGAAACTTACCGTCTGGTCGACGAGTATATTCAGATCAACAATCTGGTAGACGAAAACGTCAAGAACTCCATCAGTGCCGATTTTCACTTCTTTCGCGGCATGAGTCAGGGGATCGGTGCCGATGAAGAGGAACTGCTGGCGCAATTGCTGGATCAGAAAGACCGCATCACAGAAGACACGGAAACCTGGCTCTATTCCTTCTTTCTTCTAGCCTATAGGCCCTTGGAGGATGCTGAGATGCGCGAGAATATCGCGTTTTCGCGGACCGAAACGGGCAAGGCGATCAATCATGCCCTGTTCGAAAGCTTTGACCGGATGTTTGATGTTATATACTTCCAATTGGGTCAGGCAGTGGCAGGGGTTCTAAAGAGTTCCGAGCTTTAGGTCTGCATTGCGTGTTGACTTTCCGCTGCAATCTATGGATAAGCGCGCATCCCGGCCGGAATCTCCGCGCCGGGTCTCGTTATTATTGACCTATCGGGCGTATGTCCTTGGGTCGTCACACAGCCCGAAAAGGGCGCGCTGTTCGAGGTGGCTTTCAAGTTTCTTGGGGCCAGAAACACCCATACGGGGACCACAGAACGCGGGTATGAAAAGGAAAGACGCATGTTTGCGGTCCTCAAGACTGGCGGCAAGCAGTACAAGGTTCAGGCGGGCGACGTGCTCCGCGTTGAAAAACTGGCTGCCGACGCAGGTGAAAAAGTTCAATTCAACGATGTTCTGATGCTGGGCGGCGACGCTCCGGTTGTTGGCGCGCCTTTCGTTGAAGGCGCAGGCGTACAGGCCGAAGTGATCGAACAGGTCAAAGGTGACAAGGTCATCAAGTTCGTCAAGCGCCGTCGTAAGCACAGCTCGAAGCGTACCGTTGGCCACCGTCAGAAACTGACTCTGGTCAAAATCACCGACATCCTGTCGTCGGGCGCTGACAAGTCGGGCATCAAAGCTGCAACCGGTTCGGCTCCGGCTGGCGAAGCTGCTCCGGCAGCGAAAAAGCCTGCTGCTAAGAAAGCTGAAGCCAAAGCAGAGGCACCCGCCGCTGCGGCTGCCGCTGACGATCTGACCAAGCTGAACGGTGTCGGTCCTGCCGCTGCCAAGAAGCTGGCCGAAGCCGGTATCGAGAGCTTTGCCGCTCTGGCCGCCTTGTCGGACGAGCAGATTGCTGCTATCGACACCATCAAAGTGAAACCCGAATGGGTTGAGCAAGCCAAAGAGCTGGCTCAAGGCTAAGGAGAGAGAGAATGGCACATAAAAAAGCTGGCGGTTCCTCCCGTAACGGTCGCGACTCAGCTGGTCGCCGCCTTGGCGTGAAACTGTATGGTGGCCAGGCAGCCATCGCAGGCAACATCATCGTGCGTCAGCGCGGCACCAAGTTCTGGCCGGGCGAAGGCGTAGGCATGGGCAAAGATCACACCATCTTTGCAACTGTTGATGGCGCCGTGAAGTTCCACAAGGGACTCAAAAACCGCACCTTTATTTCGGTCCTGCCAGTGGCGGAGGCCGCAGAGTAAGCCGAAACCCTAAAGGTTTAGAAATAAATAGGGGACCGGCAGAAAATGCCGGTCCCCTTTCTCGTTTTTAACACAGTTTTGATCTATGACCCCGATGACACACGCAGCAAGCACAATACCGCCCCTGTTTGAGGGACGGATCGCCCATGCGGTTGAAGATCGTCTGGGCCGCAAATATCTGATGTGGACGTTAGTGAGTTTAGCATTTGTGTCCGTAATTTACGTGTTGTTCGGAGGAGGAACACACCCATGAAACTTGAGGCAATAATAAACCAGCCGGTCATCGAAACCGAGCGGTTCGACCTGCGCCCGTTGCGGCGGTCGGATATGGGTCTCATTGAGCATTATGCAGGCGATGAGCGCGTGGCGCGTATGACCACGTCTATCCCGCATCCTTTGCCGCCCGGCTCGATCGAAGCGTTTGTAACCCGCTCGATGGCCGAAGACCGGGATGAGGATGTTTGGGCGATGGATGCCACCAAGGACGGTGGCCCCGAGCTGATCGGTTTGATCTCGCTGACGCGACTGGATCGGAACCAGTCCGAAGTCGGCTATTGGGTCGCGCCGGTCTATTGGAATACCGGGATCGCGTCTCTGGCGGTGGAAACGCTTGTAACCTCCAACCCGTTGGAGAACGCGACAATGTTTGCCAGCGTGTTTCAGGACAATCCGGCCTCGGCGCGGGTTCTGACCCATTGCGGCTTTGAATATCTGGGTGACGCCGAGAGCTACTCGGTGGCGCGAGACGCAAACGTGCCCACCTGGACCTATAGTAAAAAACTCTGACTTGTGGCCGATGGGGCCTTTGCAGTAGGGGACACACATGAAATTTCTCGATCTTGCGAAGGTCTACATCCGGTCCGGGGCCGGAGGTGGCGGGTGCGTCAGCTTCCGACGCGAAAAATACATCGAATACGGCGGTCCCGATGGCGGGGACGGCGGTAAGGGAGGCTCGGTCTGGGCTGAGGTCGTGGACGGGCTGAACACGCTGATCGACTTCCGCTATCAGCAGCATTTCTTCGCCAAGAACGGTCAGCCGGGGCGCGGTCAGCAACGAACCGGCAAAGACGGCGACGACATTGTTCTGCGCGTTCCCGTCGGTACCGAAATCCTCGACGAGGATGAAGAGACCGTTATCTGTGACCTGACTGAGGTTGGGCAGCGCGTGTTGCTGGCCAAAGGCGGCAATGGCGGATTCGGTAACCTGCATTTCAAATCTGCCACCAACCAAGCGCCGCGTCGCGCGAATCCGGGGCTGGCCGGGATCGACCGGACTATCTGGCTGCGGCTGAAACTGATCGCTGATGTCGGTCTGCTAGGCATGCCGAATGCAGGCAAATCGACCTTTCTGGCCGCCACGTCGAATGCGCGGCCGAAAATCGCAGACTATCCATTCACTACCTTGCATCCAAATCTGGGTGTTGTTGGCGTCGACAACGTAGAATTTGTTGTGGCCGACATTCCCGGCCTGATCGAAGGCGCGCATGAAGGTCGCGGGATCGGAGATCGTTTTCTGGGCCATGTCGAGCGCTGCGCTGTGTTGCTGCATCTGGTCGACGGCACCTCGGAAACCGTGGCCGAGGACTACCGGACCATCATTCATGAGCTTGAGGCGTATGGCGGTGAATTGGCCGATAAGCCCCGCATCACAGTGTTGAACAAGGTTGACGCACTGGATGACGAAGAACGCGATTTCGCCAAATCCGAGCTGGAAGAGGCTGTTGGCGGTCCCGTCATGACCATGTCCGGCGTGGCCCATCTGGGCGTCACCGAGGTGTTGCGCGCCCTTCGGGCTCAGATTGACGAAAACCGCCTGCGGCAAAAGCCCGTTGAGGAGGCGAAGACGTGGCATCCCTGACCTCAGCCAAGCGACTGGTGGTCAAGATCGGGTCCGCTCTGTTGGTGGACCGGGATACAGGTTTGTTGCGCTCGGACTGGCTGCAATCTTTGGCGCAGGATGTTGCATGGCTTAAGGGGCAGGGGACGGGTGTGATTCTGGTGTCCTCCGGCTCTATTGCCTTGGGTCGCGGCGTGCTTGGCTTGCCCATGGCAGCATTGCCGCTAGAACAGTCCCAAGCGGCGGCTGCAGTTGGTCAAATCCGTCTGGCCCGCGCTTATGAAGAGGCGCTGACGCCGCACAATATCACCACGGCACAGGTACTGGTGACGCTGGAGGACAGCGAGGATCGGCGGCGCTATCTGAACTCTCGCGCGACGCTTGAGACGCTGTTAGGGCTAGGCGTGGTCCCGATTGTCAACGAAAACGACACGGTTGCGACCGATGAAATTCGATATGGCGACAATGATCGTCTGGCCGCACAGATCGCCGTGACCGTGGGTGCGGATCAGTTGATCCTTCTGTCCGATGTGGATGGGTTCTATACCGGCAACCCGGTCGAAGACCCGACGGCCACCAGATATTCTCAGATCGACAGGATTACACCCGAGATTGAGGCCATGGCCGGGGATGCCGGTTCGGGTCTGTCAAAGGGTGGGATGAAGACCAAGCTGTTGGCCGCCAAGATGGCAACTGCTGCGGGATGCGCTATGGCGATTACTGAAGGGTCGCCCCTGAACCCGCTGAAATCTTTGGAAAAAGGGGCCAATTGCACCTGGTTCACTGCGAAACTGGATCCGCATGCTGCACGGAAACGCTGGATTTCTGCGATGAAGCCCCGCGGTGAGATTGTGGTCGACAATGGCGCAGCCAAGGCTCTTTCCAATGGCAAAAGCCTGCTGCCTGCCGGTATCGTGGAGGTTACGGGTGAGTTTGGTCGCGGCGATCCCGTGGCAATTTTGGACCCGTCCTCTCGCCCTCTGGCGCAAGGCCTCAGCCGCTATACCGCGCAGGAAGCCGACGCAATCAAAGGGCGCAAATCCTCTGAGATCGAGGCCACGCTAGGATATCCGGGCCGGGCGGTGCTGATCCACCGCGATGATCTGGCCCTGTAATAGATAAAGACCCTCTGAAAGGCACATGAGATGAAGGATTTCGACAGCATTCCCAGCCTGATGGCCGATCTTGGAAAACGTGCCAAAGCGGCCTCGGCCGATCTGGCATTCGCCAGCGCGGAACGTAAACACGCCGCTCTGATCGCGGCCGCGGATGCGGTTTGGGCCAACCGGGCCGATATTATCGAAGCGAACAAAAAGGACCTCGAGTTCGGTCGCGAAAAGGGCCTGAGCCCGGCGATGATGGACCGTCTGATGCTGGATGAATCCCGGATTCAGGGCATGGTTGACGGTCTGCGTACTGTCGCCGATCAGGCCGATCCTGTGGGCGAAGTGCTGGCAGAGTGGGATATGGCCTCGGGCCTGAACATCCAGCGCGTGCGCACACCTTTAGGGGTGATCGGTGTGATCTATGAAAGCCGCCCGAATGTGACTGCGGATGCGGGCGCGCTGTGCCTGAAATCCGGGAACGCTGTGATCCTGCGCGGCGGGTCCGAGAGCTTTCATTCCTCTGGCGCCATCCATGCCTGTCTGGTTCAGGGGCTGAAGGCCGCAAACCTGCCCGAAGATGCAATTCAGCTCGTGCCGACACGCGACCGCGCGGCGGTGCAGGAATTGCTGACGATGACCGCCTATGTGGACGTTATCGTGCCGCGCGGGGGCAAAGGGCTAGTCGGGCTGGTGCAGCGCGAGGCGCGTGTGCCGGTATTCGCCCATCTCGAAGGCATCGTGCATATCTATATCGACAAAGCCGCCGATCCGCAGAAAACGCTGGATGTGGTGCTGAACGCCAAGACGCGCCGTACAGGCATTTGCGGGTCCGCCGAGTGCCTGTTGATCCATCAGGACGTGGCTGAGACACTTGGGCGTGACGTAATCGCTGCCTTGCAAGCCGCAGGTGTCGAGGTTCACGCCGAGGGTACCTTGACCAATAAAGGAACCGTTCCCGCGACGGAGGAGGATTGGGGCAAGGAATTCCTCGACAGCATCATCGCAGCCAAGCCGGTTTCGGATATTGACGCAGCCATCGCCCATATCCGCCAATTTGGCTCGAACCACACCGACTGCATCCTGACCGAAGACGAAGCCGTCGCCGCGCTCTTTTTTGAGCGGCTGGACAGCGCGATCCTGATGCACAATGCCTCAACCCAGTTCGCCGATGGCGGTGAGTTCGGGATGGGCGCCGAGATCGGTATTGCTACTGGCAAGATGCATGCGCGTGGCCCGGTCGGTGCCGCTCAGCTGACCAGCTTCAAATATCTGGTGCGCGGGAACGGGACGACCCGATCTTAAAAACGGATCACTACGCGGGTTGAGGTGGTCTCTGCCGCAACCCGCCGTCCCAGAGAAGATGCGGTTTCGGGCAGCAGGGCGAATTGCACCTGCGCAGGGGTGACTTTGTTCGCAAAGCGTCCTCTGGGAAGGTTGCTCCAAAGGTCATTGTCGACGTTCAGCTTGTCTGCCGACCCGGTGACCGTCCAGCTGTCACCGAATTGGTCAATTGAGACCTCACCCCCAAAAGGCATCGCGCTTTCGCAGCACATCAGGGCCAGAAAGGCCAGTTTGACCTGATTGCGAGGCACAGCCTCGGTCAGGTGCCATGTCACGCGGACACGACCGGCGCGTTCGACATCTTTCAGCAACTCCGACACTTCAGCCCGCCCCAGAGGCTGATCGCTGGCCGATCCAAAGGCTACGCGAAAAAACCGGATGCGCGCACCTGCGCTGCCAACGCTGCCCGAGATCAGCTCCATCTCGGGGCCTTCTACCGCGCCGACCATCTCAAGCAATTCCAGGCCATTGGTGATCGCCCCGATCGGGCTGATCAGGTCGTGACAGATCCGGGACCCGATCAACTCGGCCAGGTTGACGTTGGTGTCGCTCATGCGTACCTCCTGCTGCATCTGCCGCTGGACCGGAGCCCAACCATGACAGACCTCAATGCTATTCTTGCACCGGGCATGTTCGTCCGCCACCCCGATTTCCCCGACTGGGGCGTTGGGCAGGTACAGTCCAACATCGGCGGCAAAATCACCGTGAATTTCCGCGAGCAGGGGAAAGTGGTGATTGACGGAACGCGCATCGCCCTGATGCCGGTCTTTGATCCGTGAAACTGGTTTAGGAAAGGTTAACGCCGCACGATTTGGCCTTTATTGCCATCCCCCCGGAAACTGCGGTATCAGCGGGCAAACAAGAACGGAACCACAATGCCGGACGCAGGCCCTTCCTTTACTGTCAAACTTGCCGAGACCGAAGATGAACTCCGTGCAGCGCAACGGCTTCGCTACGACGTCTTCGTGCGCGAGTTAGGCGGTGGCGGAGAGATGGTCGATCATGAGGCTGGGTTAGAGCGGGACAAGTTCGATCCATACTTTGACCACATGCTTGCCATTGATGATCGCACCGGGGAAACTATAGGCGTTTACAGGCTGTTACCGGGCGAACGTGCAGTAGATTTGGGGCAGTTCTATTCGGAAGATGAATACGATCTGACCGTGCTGAAAAACGGTGGGCGCAAACTGCTAGAGCTTGGTCGATCCTGCCTGCACCCAGACTATCGTGGCGGTACGGCAATGTACCACCTATGGAACGGTTTGTCGGCATACGTTCTGGAACGTGAGATCGAAGTTCTATTCGGCGTCGCCAGCTTTCACGGCACGGATGTTCAGGCTTTGGCACAGCCTTTGTCGATGCTGCACCACAACCATCTGGCACCGCCGGACATACGGGTGCGGGCCCAGCCTGACGTGTTTCAGACGATGAATCTGGTTTCGCCGGATCAGCTGGATCGCAGGGCCGCGATGGTGCAGGTTCCAGCTTTGATCAAAGCCTATCTGCGTCTTGGCGGATTTGTGGGCGAGGGGGCGTTCATCGACCACGCCTTTAACACGACGGATGTGTGCCTGATCCTCGACACCGCCCGCATGAATGAACGACAAAGGCGCATCTATGGCGGGGCGTAATCTGGTGAATGAGCCGTTGTGGAACAGCGAGGACGCGCCTGACCCGATTGATCTGGGCTTGATTGGATGGGTGCTGGTCGTATTGCGCGGTCTGCCTCTGGCAGTGTTGGTCTTCGGAGGGTTGATCGTATTGCTGATCATCCGTCTGTTCGAGATCCCCTTGTTCGGTGTCCGCCGCCCGATCACACCATTCATCACCCAGTTTGTCTGCCGCACCGCGTTTCGGATACTCGGGATCGGGTTTCAGACTTCGGGCGCGCTGATGCAGCAGCGGGGTGCAGTGGTTGCGAACCATACCTCATGGCTTGATATCTTTGCCCTGAACGCGCGCAAGAGGGTCTATTTTGTATCGAAAGCCGAAGTTGCCAATTGGCCCGGCATCGGTTGGCTGGCGCGGGCTACCGGCACGGTGTTCATCGAACGCGACCGCAAGAAGGCGCGGGAACAAACGCAGGTGTTTGAGACACGGCTGAAAGCCGGACACAAGCTGCTGTTTTTCCCCGAAGGGACTTCGACCGATGGACTTCGGGTTTTGCCATTTAAAACAACGCTCTTTGCAGCGTTCTTCGCAGATGGGTTGCGGGATTTCATGTATGTGCAGCCGGTTTCGGTCGTGTTCCATGCGCCCGCAGGTCAGCCTGAACGGTTCTACGGCTGGTGGGGAGACATGGAGTTCGGCCCGCATCTGCTCAAGACACTCGGGGCGCGGCGGCAGGGCAGAGTTGAGCTGATCTATCACGCGCCAGCCAAAGTCAGCGATTTTGAAAACCGCAAGGCGCTGGCAGCGCATTGTGAAGAAGCCGTGCGTCACGCGCACAGCTTGGCCCGGCTCGAAAAATAAGGGCAAAAGGCCCTTGCACTGCCTCAAAACCTGCCGTATACGCGCGCCATTCAAACCCGCAGGCGGGGTTTGGGCTTTTTGAGGGAGACATCCTCATCAAGACCGCCGGTTGGAGCATCCGCTTCTTTCACCCCCGCCCAGGCGTAAACCGGAAAAGGAAAATAGCATGGCTCTTCCCGAGTTCTCCATGCGTCAGCTGCTGGAAGCTGGCGTTCACTTTGGTCACCAGACACAGCGTTGGAATCCCCGCATGGGCCCGTTCATCTACGGCTCGCGCAATGGCATCCACATCATGGACCTGACCCAGACCGTTCCGATGCTGGATCAGGCTCTGCAGGCTGTTCGTGACACCGTCGCAAAAGGTGGCCGCGTTCTGTTCGTTGGCACCAAGCGTCAGGCTGCTGGCCCGATCGCTGAAGCGGCTGAAAAGTCGGCTCAGTACTACATGAACCACCGCTGGCTGGGCGGCACGCTGACCAACTGGAAAACCGTTTCCCAGTCGATCAACCGTCTGAACCAGATCGACGAAGCCATGGAATCGGGCGCAGAAGGCCTGACCAAGAAAGAGCGTCTGGGCATGGAGCGTGACCAGGGCAAACTGCAGGCCTCGCTGGGCGGTATCCGCGAAATGGGCGGCGTTCCTGACCTGCTGTTCGTCATCGACGTCAAGAAAGAAGCGCTGGCCATCGCCGAAGCCAACAAACTGGGTATCCCGGTTGTGGCTGTTGTCGACACCAACTGCTCGCCCGACGGCGTTGACTACATCATCCCCGGCAACGACGACGCAGCCCGCGCTATCTCGCTGTACTGCGATCTGGCCGCACGCGCCGCTCTGGACGGTATGACCGCTCAGATGGGTGCAGCAGGCGTTGACCTGGGTGCATTCGAAGAAGCACCGGTTGAAGAAGTCGTTGCAGAAGAAGCCCCCGCCGAAGCAGAAACACCTGCCGAAGCGTAAGCTGCCCGTCACGTAAATGACATATGGGGCAGGGTATGACCTGCCCCAATTCCGTTTGAATTGAGGAGAGCCAAAAGATGGCAATCACAGCAGCAATGGTTAAAGAACTGCGCGACTCGACCGGCGCAGGCATGATGGACGCAAAAAAAGCGCTGACCGAAACCGGCGGCAACATGGACGAAGCCGTTGACTGGCTGCGTACCAAAGGTCTGGCCAAAGCGGCCAAGAAATCGGGCCGTACCGCAGCAGAAGGTCTGGTTGCTGTTCACGTCAACGGTGGCAACGGTGTTGCTGTCGAAGTGAACTCGGAAACCGACTTCGTTGCGAAAAACGCCGAGTTCCAGGAAATGGTTGGCAAGATCGCATATGCCGCAGAAGGCGTTGCAGACGTCGACGCACTGCTGGCAGCCGATCTGGGCGGCAAGAACGTTGCCGACACCCTGACTGACAAGATCGCCACCATCGGTGAAAACATGTCGGTGCGCCGCATGGCCAAACTGTCGGGCGACACTGTTGTGTCCTATGTCCACAACGCGGCCACCAATGGCATGGGTAAAATCGGCGTTCTGGTTGCTCTGACCGGTGGCGACGAAGCAATCGGCAAGCAGGTTGCGATGCACATCGCGGCTGTGAACCCGGCAGCTCTGTCCGAGGCCGACATGGACCCGGCAGTTGTCGAGAAAGAAAAGCAGGTTCAGATGGACATCGCCCGCGAATCCGGCAAGCCGGAGCAGGTGATCGAGAAGATGATCGAAGGCCGCATGAAGAAATTCGTCGCGGAATCGACTCTGCTGAACCAGTCGTTCGTTGTGAACCCTGACCTGACCGTCGAAGCAGCGGCCAAAGAAGCGGGCGCAACCATCACCGGCTTTATCCGTCTGGAAGTTGGCGAAGGTATCGTCGTCGAAAAAGAAGACTTTGCAGCCGAAGTTGCCAAAGCCGCTCAGGGCTAAGCAAATATTCCCGGCACCCTGAGGAGCCGGGAGACACAAAAAGGCCGGTCACGCACAGCGTGGCCGGTTTTTTGGTCATGACATGACTGCGTTCTGAAACAAAAAAAGGGCGCTACAGCGTCCCGCATCCGATTAAAATGAAATGAGGGGCCCCGCATGATGGGGATGGTCGAGGCCCCTCAAATTTCCGACTAAGAGACGCGGACGAATAGGCGCCCTTATGTCAGAGCGATTGGAGAGCTTTCCTATTGCAAAGATCCAACCAAATGTTCCCTGGCTAAAGCCACCACTCACGGAACAGTATCACTTTGCATTCAGGGCCCCAGATTCGGAAAGTCATGTTTTCCTTACCTAGGGTAAATTGACGCAATTTGGCGTCACTTTAAGGCGAATTATGCCTCCATAATGAACATTTGGTTCTGAAGCGAAGCTTTAAGTACGGCCTGCGCTGTTGTTTCGACCGACAAAGCCTCACGCGCGAGGCGCAGATGCTTTTCTACCGTAGCCGAAGTCAGCCCCATCAGAAGGGCAATATCCTGCGTTGTCTTACCGTCCCCAACCCATTGCAGGGCCTCGCGCTGGCGTTTGGTCAAGGCGCGGTTCGGCGCGTTATAGGGCAGGGTGAGAATCTTAAGATGCGCGACATTGTTCATCAGCAGTATGTCGTCGCCATGTTCGGCCCACATAGCATTGACCTCGGCCTGGCTTTCCGCCGCGCCGGCCGACAGGGAAATCGCACCCTTTGATCGCATCGAGACAGACGTGAAACTGACCGTGTAGCCATGGACCACGCCATGCGTTTTGTTGAACTCTAGAACGTCCCGTTCCTCTTGGGTCAGCGTGCCGTCTGCGACCATGTCCTGCGCGAAGTTCCAGCTGGCAGCACCTTCATTATGCAGCGCCCATTTCAACATCGGAGCGTGAAAATAAAGTCCGCCCCGCAAGAAGCCGTCCAGATAGGGCTTTTCGTGATTTGTCAGGATCACGAAATCTTCGGGGTCACCCAAGGACGTCTCAGTACGGTATTGCGTGTGACCGTAAATCAGGCGGTCAAAGCCGAACTTGGCCATCTGACGGCAATGAGTGTCCCACAGCTCTTCCAGAGTCTTTGTGTAGCTGAGAAAGTGAAGATATTCGCTCAGCTTCATGCGGTTGATCCACCTTTCAGATGTGCCGCCAAGGCATCGAGCGCCATCACATACCCTTGCGCGCCAAAACCACAGATCTGGCCTAGGGCCACGCGTGAAATATAGGAGACGTGCCGGAATTCCTCACGTGCATGGATGTTGGACAGATGCACTTCGATCATTGGCAGTTCGACCGAGGCGATCGCATCCATCAAGGCAATCGAGGTGTGTGTATAGGCCCCGGCATTCAGGACGATCCCGTCATGCACGCCTTTTGCTGCGTGGATCGCGTCAATCAGGGCGCCTTCGTGATTGGACTGAAAGCATGTGATATCAATGCCCAAAGACGCACCATGCGACTGGCACAAGTCCTCGACCATTTTCAGTGTAGTGCTGCCGTAGACCTCGGGCTGTCGTGTGCCCAGCAAGTTGAGGTTTGGGCCGTTCAATATCAAAGCTTTTTGCATAATTTCACTGTTCCCCTGACAGGTTCATAGACGTGAAAAGGTGGAAATGTCCACCTGCCAGTTCACGTTTGAGGCGAGGGGACACAGCTGAGTGTTACACAGGTCACGACCCATGTGCGTTTTCCGGTATGGAGATGGTGGGTACAACCCAATAAAAATAGTGTGTTACACGGCAACCTTACGGTAAAAAGGTTGGAGTACTCATACCTCCACACAGGCTGCAATAATTGGCCCTATCGTGTTGAGATTGCGTGAACGGGGCTAAGCTGGAATAACAGTGCCAATTTGGCAAATAACCCGTCAAAACCGGATCAAATAACCACAAGAGACCTAATTCATATGGCGAGTTTCGACCCAAATCGATTGAACCGCATAGCCGACTGGGTGCAACGATATGTTGATCAGCGAAAATACGCAGGCAGTTCGGTGCTGGTCAAACATCAGGGGGCCGAGGTGATCTTTCACTCCTGCGGCCAACGAAGTGTCGAGAACGCTCTGCCATTTCAGCGTGATACGGTCGCGCGCATCTATTCCATGACGAAGCCAATAACCACGGTCGCTTTGATGATCTTGGTCGAACGTGGGTTGTTTCACCTCGACGCACAACTCTCTGACTTTATATCGGAATTCGGCGATATGCTGGCGCTGATTCCAGGGGCTGAACGACTTGATCAAACAGAAGATGCTCCAAGTCCGACGCTGCACCAGTTGCTGACTCACACCAGCGGGTTCAGCTATCCGTTCAATCCGGGGCTCTTGCCAAACGCCATGGATGAGCTGGACCTGATATTCGGACCGGATCAGGGGTCATTGGCCGATCGTGTCACCACGCTGTCCCGGCTGCCTCTGGCCTTTCAGCCAGGATCCAGATGGGAGTATTCGGTCGGTATCGACGTACTTGGCCGCGTGATCGAGGTGGTCTCTGGCCGGTCACTCGATCAGTTCTTCAGGGAAGAGATTTTTGAGCCGCTTGGCATGCAGGAAACCGGGTTTTCGGTGCCGGCCGGGGCAGGGGATCGGTTTGCGTCGCTCTACACCCCGCTGGCCGGGGATGCGATGGCCCTGAATTCTGCGGAAACCGGCGACGAGACATTGCGGCTGATCGATCAAGCCGGAGATTCACCGTTTGAAAATACAACCACATTTTCAGGCGGTGGCGGATTGGTCGGTACTATTGACGACTATGCGCGCTTTGCCGAGATGCTGAGGATGCGCGGGCAGGGCAAGTCTGGCCGACTACTAAGCCCCAAGACCGTAGACTATATGCTGAGCAACCACTTACCGGGCGACATTGCCTCGATGGGGCCACAGAGTTTTGCCGAACAGCCAATGGAAGGCACCGGCTTTGGCCTGGGCGGTGCAGTGGTGATTAACCCCGGTAGAACCCGGGTGCCGGGCTCTGTGGGTGACTTCAGCTGGGGCGGTATGGCCTCGACCTATTTCTGGATTGACCGGGTCAATGAACTGACAACCGTGTTCTTCACTCAGCTTTCGCCGTCCAGTTCATACCCAGCCCGAGCCGAGTTAAAAGCTCTGGTCCTTGGCGCGACGATTGAATGACCGCGCAACGGCTGATACCCAATCCTCGGACAAGTAACCGGAGTACGCCGCATGACCGAAGCAGAACGCATCCTTCTTGACCTTTTGGACATCGAAAGGCTTGAGGTCGACCTGTTTCGCGGTACAGGTTCGGGTGGCGAAACGCCGACACGCATTTTCGGCGGCCAGGTTGTCGCTCAGGCTTTGGCTGCGGCCTACAGGACCGTAGAAAACCGCATGTGTCATTCGCTGCACGCCTATTTCATCCGTGCAGGCGATCCATCTATTCCCGTTATTTTTCAAGTCGATAGAGCACGAGATGGAGGTTCATTGACGACCCGCCGCGTGGTTGCGATTCAGCATGGGAATCAAATCCTAAACATGTCAGCCTCGTTTCATGTACAAGACGACGGTTGGGACCATCACCACGCGATGCCCAAAATGGACGCTCCGGAAACTTATCCTGCGCGAGCGGATTTGCGGCAGAGATACGTTGATCAGGTGCCCGAAGGCTGGCGCGGAGAGCTGCTGCGAGATCGGCCTATAGAAGTTCGCGAAGTTGATCACCAGAATCCATTTTCGCCCGGAAAAAGTAATGATGCCAACCAGATATGGTTTAAAATGAATGCGGCCGCCGGAACTGATCCTGTAACTCAACACCTTATTCTGGCTTATGCGTCGGACATGTATCTTATGACATCCGGCATGAGACCCCATGGTCTGAGCTGGTACACCGGAGAAGTTAACGGTGCCAGTCTGGATCACTCATTGTGGTTCCATGCGCCAGTTCATTTCGAAAACTGGCATCTGTATTCAATGGATTCCCCATGGAGTGGCCACGGTCGTAACTTTAACCGCGGGTCGGTTTATGCCGAAGACGGAACCCTTGTCGCGTCAGTTGCGCAGGAAGGACTGATGCGTAAGGCTCGGCGAAAACCTTAGCTAGTTTCGCTAAGCCATTGGTCTATAGTTACTTTGACCTTTTTCCGGGTTGTTACGGATAAATCTAAACGACCCGTGTTGTCATCGAATTTTTACCATAATACCAATTACACGATTAGTGGGTTGGCGCATAACGGATCGATGCTGGTGCTGAAATCAGCCCAAAGCGTATCCGGCACCACGCACTGTGCGCACCGGATCTTCCCCGCCGTGTTGCGTCAGCGCTTTGCGTAAGCGCCCGATATGAACATCAACGGTGCGCGTGTCGACATAGATGTCCCGACCCCAAACACGGTCCAGCAGTTGCTCGCGGCTCCAGACCCTGCCCGGCTTTTCCATGAACGTGCTCAGCAGACGAAATTCTGTTGGGCCGAGTTTCAACGGTTTGCTGCCACGGCTGACTTTGTGCGTTTCTGAATCCAGAACGATGTCATCGAATTCCAGACGGATGCCAACCGTCGCGGGCCGAACCCGGCGCAGCTGTGTGCGTACGCGTGCCATCAGTTCTACCACCGAATACGGTTTGACCACGTAATCATCAGCCCCGGTTTCCAGGCCGCGCACCTTGTCGACCTCTTCCGTCCGGGCCGACAACATGATGATCGGGATTGAGCGCGTGTCGGGCCGTGATTTCAGCCGTCGGCAAACCTCGATCCCGCTGAGATTTGGCATCATCCAATCCAGCACGATGATATCCGGGTGATCTTCTTCCACCAGCAGCATGGCCTCGTCACCACTTGCGGCCTTGGATACACGGAACCCTTCAGCTTCGAGGTTGTAGGCCAGCACTTCACGCTGGGCCAGCTCATCCTCAACAACCAGTACTGTTGGCTGATCTGCGGACATCAGAACAAACTCCTAGACGGATTGCGAGGTGATATCGGCCTTGGGCCGAGCCTCAGCCGGGCGCTCACCAGTGACAAGATAGACCACCTGCTCGGCAATCGCGGTGACATGATCACCCATGCGCTCAATGTTTTTTGCAATGAAATGCAGGTGCATACAGGATGAAATGTTGCGCGGATCTTCGGCCATAAAGGTCAGGAACTCGCGGAACAGGCCGTTGTACATCTGGTCGACCTCTTCATCGCGGTTGATGACATCGGTGGCCAGTTCGGCATCGCGTTGGATATAGGCGTCGAGCGCGTCACGCAGCATCCGCTCAACCTCGCGTGCCATACGGCGCAGGGCCGCGGCACTGCCGTTGATCTCGCCCGTGTTGACCAGAACTGTCGTCCGTTTGGCGATATTCTTCGAGTAATCCCCGATCCGCTCGAGGTTGCCGGACACTTTCAGCACTGACAGAACCAGACGCAAATCGCTTGCGGTTGGCGCGCGCAACGCGATCAGGCGCGCGGTTTCCTCGTCGATCAGCTCCTCCAGTGCGTCGATAGCCTTGTCGCCGTGGCGGACCCGCTGTGCCAGTTCCTCGTCGCGCGTCTCAAGCGAACGCGCGGCGTCCATGATGGCGGCTTCGACCAAACCACCCATCTTCATGATATGGGCCTGAATGGCTTCGAGGTCGCGGTCAAATGCGGATGCAATATGTTGTTCGCTCATATTCAAATACCTGTGTTCAGCCGATCCGGCCGGTAATGTAGCTTTCGGTGCGCGGGTCTTCGGGGTTGGTGAAAATCTGGCCGGTTTCACCGAATTCAACCAGATTGCCCAGATGGAAGAACGCCGTTTTCTGACTGACCCGCGCGGCCTGTTGCATCGAGTGGGTCACGATCACCACCGAATAGCGCGAGCGCAGTTCGTCGATCAGTTCCTCGACCTGAGCGGTAGCGATCGGGTCAAGCGCCGAACATGGTTCGTCCATCAGCAGAACCTCGGGTTCGGTTGCAACGGCACGCGCAATGCACAGACGCTGTTGCTGTCCGCCCGACAGACCGGTGCCCGGCGCATCCAGACGGTCTTTGACCTCATCCCAAATCGCGCCGCGACGCAGGGATTTCTCAACGATTTCATCCAGTTCTGCCTTGTTCTTGGCAAGACCGTGGATACGCGGGCCATAGGCCACGTTGTCATAGATCGACTTAGGGAACGGGTTCGGCTTCTGGAACACCATCCCCACCTTGGCACGCAGCTGAACCGGGTCGACACGCTTGTCATAGATGTCTTCACCGTCCAGCAGGATGTCGCCCTGCACCCGGCAGATGTCGATCGTGTCGTTCATCCGGTTCAGGCAGCGCAGAAAGGTCGACTTACCGCAGCCCGACGGGCCGATGAAAGCCGTGACTTTCTTGTCTTCGATCTCAACATCAACGTCCTTGATGGCATGAGTGTCGCCGTAGAATACCTGAACATTCTTGGCGTTGATTTTGATTTCTTTGGAGTCCACGGCTCTCTCCACTCGTGTCATGTCGTTCATAGTAGCCCCCTTTTACCAGCGGCGTTCAAAGCGGCGGCGCAGGATGATTGCGATGATATTCATGGTCAGCAGGAACATCAAAAGGATGATAATGCCGCCCCAGGCTTTTTCATAAAAACCAACATCGGCGCGTGCAGCCCAGGTGTAGATCTGTGCAGGCATGGCCGAGTTTGCCTCGGTAAATCCGGCAAGAAATCCGTCGGGATAGCCGCGGGCTACAAAGCCCACCATCCCGATCAGCAGCAGCGGAGCAGTTTCCCCCAGCGCCTGCGCCAGACCGATGATGGTGCCGGTCAGGATACCGGGCGCGGCCAGCGGCAGAACATGGTGAAACACCGCCTGCATTTTCGAGGCCCCTACCCCAAGTGCCGCGTCCCGGATCGACGGCGGAACCGCCTTCAGAGATGCGCGGGTCGAGATGATGATTGTTGGCAACGTCATCAGCGTCAGCACCAGACCACCAACCAGTGGGGCCGATTGCGGCAGGTGCATGAACTGGATGAATACGGCCAGGCCAAGGATACCGAACACAATGGACGGCACAGCGGCCAGATTCGAGATGTTCACCTCAATCAAGTCCGTGAACTTGTTTTGCGGCGCGAATTCTTCGAGATAGATCGACGCGGCGACACCGATGGGCAGCGACAGGCACAGAACCACCAGCATCATAAAAAACGAGCCCACAACCGAGGCACCGATACCTGCGCCACCGGGGTTATCCACGCCCGAATCCGCACCTGTGATGAACGGCCAGTTGAAGGCTTGCTTGATGATGCCTGCCTCTTTCAGCGCGTCGACCAAATCCAGATCGCTGAGTTGCAGAAAGCGGCTGTCCTGTAGTGTATCGCGCGAGACACGCCCTTTGAAATATCCGTCCACACGGCTTGAGGCAGCCAGATCAAATTCAATCGGCTCGCCCAGCTTGTCCGGGTTCTCGGCATAGAACGTGCGGATCGTGCCGCCGACTTTACCCAAAAGCCGTTCGATGGCGGCTTCGTCGAAATCAACTTCGATCCCGCTATCGGTCAGTTCCTTGTTCAATGCGGCGATGAACAGATTGGAATAGGCTTTGGTCTTGAACAACGTGCCTTCTGCTTCGTCGCGCTGCGCCGGGCTGAGGGTAAACTCAACGCTGACCACAGTGCGCTGAAAAGCGGGAATGCCCTGCGACAGGATCGAGGCGAACAGGATGATCAGGAACAAAAGTCCGGTCGCAATTGCGACGATTCCATAGGCCCGAAAACGTTTCTCAGCATTGGCGCGCTTTTTCGTGCGCGCGTCGGTGGCTGTCAGGGAAACTGCGTGGCGGCCCGTTTCGGGGCTTTGCATGCTGGCGTCGGTCATTCGTACTGCTCCCGATACTTACGCACGATGTACAGGGCGAAGACGTTCAGCCCCAGCGTTAGGATGAAAAGGGTCATGCCAAGGGCAAAGGCCACGAGGGCCTCAGGCGAGGCGAAGTCGGCGTCGCCGGTCAACTGGCTTACGATCTTGGCGGTAACGGTGGTCATAGCCTCGAAGGGGTTCAGGCTCAGCCGGGCTGCGGCCCCTGCCCCCAGCACCACGATCATGGTCTCACCAATGGCACGCGACGCGGCCAGCAGGATTGCACCCACGATCCCAGGCAGAGCAGCAGGCAGAACCACCTGACGGATGGTCTCGGATTGCGTGGCACCCAACCCATAAGAGCCATCACGCATCGCCTGCGGTACAGCGTTGATGATGTCGTCGGACAGCGACGAGACGAACGGGATGAGCATAATGCCCATGACCAGACCGGCGGTCATCACGGCAGTACCGGCCTTCATCCAGCCCAGACCGTTATCTCCGAACACGTCCAGCAGTAACGGGCCGACAGTCAGCAGCGCAAACAGGCCGTAAACGATGGTGGGGATACCAGCCAGAACCTCAAGCAATGGTTTGGCAATCGAGCGCACCCGAGGCGAGGCATATTCACTGAGGTAAATCGCGGCAAAAAGCCCGATGGGGACCGCGACCAGCAGCGCCACGACCGAGATATAAAGCGTGCCCCACAACAGTGGGATGATTCCCAGATCGGACGCACCGCCACGGCCCGAGAAACTGGGTGCCCAGGTGGTGCCAAAAAAGAACTCGGACGCGGGGTAGAGCTTGAAGAACTCCCACGTGTTGAAGACCAGCGACAGGACAATGCCGATTGTCGTCAGGATCGCGATGGAGGCTGCGGCCAGAAGAAGAACGCGAATGCCCTGCTCGACCACGTTGCGGGCGCGGTATTCGGAATGTGTCTGAAACCAGCTGAACGCCGCTCCGGCCAATGCCACAAGGATTACGGCAACAGTCATGACCGAATACCCGGCCGCATTCATGACCCGATAGCTCTGTGCGGCTCGCAGCACCGGCTGCGTGATGTCCGAAGTCACGACCTGTCCGGCCTCTTTCAGGCGCGCGGTGATATCGGTGACATCGGCGCGGGCGTTCTGGGCGACGCCTTCGCTGATCACACCCGCCGCCACAGCGTTGTCCAGACCCGTTGCGGTGCGGCGTACCTCAGCCATGACCAGGCTACGGGACGATCCGTCTTTGATCGCCGAGTCCGGGATCGTTCCCGACACCTGAGAATTCACGTAAAACGGTTGCGCCAGTAGCCAGATAACCAGCAACCCAAACGCGGGAACAACTGTCTTCAGAGCTACGTTTGCGCCATAAAACGAAGGCAACGAATGGAGGTTTCGACTGTCACCTCCGGCACTTTTCAAGGCGCGCATCCGCCCTGACACATAACCGACTGCGGCGATCGCAAGTACGATCAGAATAAGCCAAAGTATCGGCATGTTACCCCCGTTTGGTCTTGGTTGGGAATTGCGTGAAACAAGTGTGGGGGCGGCACGTTGCGCCGCCCCCGGTCATTCAGCCCAAAAGCGGGATTAGCTGCCCGAACCCATGGTGACTTCGTTTGCGATGGCGTCCTGAGTCTTTGCCAGCTCAGGGTCAGCAACCAGGCCATAGTTGGCCAGCGGGCCGGAACCACCTGCGATTTCGTCATGGGTGAAGAACTGAGCGTATTCTTTCAGGCCGGGGATCACGCCGATATGCGCTTTCTTGACGTAGAAGAACAGCGGGCGCGAAACAGGGTATTCACCCGACGCGATGGTCTCGGTCGACGGAGCAACGCCGCCCATAGTGGCCACTTTCAGCTTGTCGGTGTTGTTCTCATAGAACGCCAGACCAAACACGCCGATGCCGTTCGGGTTGGTGTCGATGCGGGCCAGAGTTTCGGTGTAGTCGCCGTCGATGTCGACCGATTTGCCGTCGGTGCGTACGTCCAGGCATGCGTCTTCAGCGTCATCTTCGCTCATGCCGCCTGCGACCATGGCTTCCATGGCGCCGGTTGCTTCACAACCTGCCAGCAGAACTTTGTCTTCGAACACTTCACGGGTGCCGTGCTTGGTGCCGGGGATGAACATTGCGATCTCAACGTCCGGCAGGTCGGCGTTGAACTCGACCCAGCTGTTAAAGCTGTTGTCGACCAGCGCGCCATCTTTCATGACCTTGGAACCGATGGCGTTGTAGATGTCGGCAGGCTGGAACGCGGTGAAGGCCGGGCCCGACTGCTGGCTTGCAAATACGATGCCGTCATAACCAATGCGGACTTCCATGATGTCGGTCACGCCGTTTTCGGCACAGGCTTTGATCTCTTTTTCGCGGATGGCGCGCGATGCGTTTGCAACGTCGATGGTGTTTTCGCCAACACCTTCACAGAAACGCTTCAGGCCAGCCGAGGAACCGCCGGATTCAACAACAGGAGTCGGGAAGTCGGTGTTTTCACCAAACAGTTCCGCAACGATCGAGGCGTAGGGCAGCACGGTCGACGAACCAGCAACCTGAACGTTGTCACGCGCAGCAGCGGTGGTTGCCGAGACGGCAGCGATAGCCAGCGCAGAAGCCGACAGTTTTACAAAGGACATCTCAGTCTCCTTGAGAAAAGTAGAATTTGATCACCCCCATGATGATCTTGGGCGCACCTCTACGGGTCCTGCGTAAGCCTTTTGTGACAGGTTTGTAACAGCTTTATGACAGTCGAAGAGAAATCAGGTTTCCGTAACGCAAAGCTGCCATGCATTGTTTACATATCGTTCGCGCCGCTGCCCCGCTAAAGCGGGAGAATAACTGTAAAAGTAGTCCCCTTGCCCAGATCACTTTCAACGCGCAGCCGTCCACGGTGGCGGTTTATGATGTGTTTCACAATCGCCAAACCCAAACCGGTTCCACCCAGTTGCCGCGATCTGTGGCTGTCGGCGCGATAGAATCGCTCAGTCAGGCGCGGCAGGTGAACCGAGTCGATTCCTGGCCCTTTGTCGATGATCTGCACCCGAACCGCGGGCCCACGCATGGCGGTATCCCGCTCTGAGGACTGCACACGGACCTCAACGCTACCTCCGCTGCCGCCGTACTTGATCCCGTTCTCGATCAGGTTGGTGAACACCTGACGCAACTGATCACTGTCACCAGTCAATGAAACCGGTCCTTCCGGTACAGCCAGAGTGAGTTCCACCTTGGCGTCTTTGGCCAGCGGAGCCAGCGTGTTGAGGGTCGATTCCAGAAGGCCCGTTAGTTCCAGTTTTTCTTTCGGCCGGACACGCTCTTCGCTTTCGACACGGTTCAGTGACAATAGATCGCCGACCAGCCGGTTCATTCGGTTGGCCTCATCCGTCATGATCTGAAGGAATCGTTCCCGCGCGGCGGCATCCTCACGCGCAGGGCCGCGCAGTGTTTCGATGAACCCCATCAGGGCCGTCAGGGGCGTTCTCAGTTCGTGGCTGACATTGGCTACAAAGTCGCGACGCATCTGACTGGCCTGTTCAACATGCGTAATGTCCTGAAAGGTCGCCAGCACCGCACCGCCCTGCACTGCACCGACACCGGTCATGTACCGAAACTCAACCTCAAAGGTCGTATCCTGCGCGCCGTCATTTGACAGATGGCGGGTCTTGGCCGGACCCTTGTTGCGCAGGCTCTGCTCCATCGCGTCTATGACCTGAGGTTGCCTGAGGATCGTCGCAAAATGCCGGTCGACGATATTTTGCCCTAACAGAGTTTTCGCGTCAGTATTGGCCGCGATGATCCGTTCCGTCTGGTCGACCATCAAAGCCGGCATCGGAATGGCCGAGACAAATTCGGCAAGCAGGACGTCTGGCATTTTCTTGATCTTTCCCGGCGCGTCAGGAGACGGGTTTCATCTGATCCCGGAACCTGCGCATGTTTTCCTGATAATGCAGCGCGCTCAACGTGATCCTTTGCGCGGCCGCCTCATCCAGTTGACGCACAACCTTACCCGGCGATCCCATGACCAGCGAATTGTCGGGAATTTCCTTGTTTTCCGTAATCAAGGCCCCTGCCCCAATCAGACAGTTCTTTCCGATCTTTGCCCCGTTCAGAACAATCGCACCCATCCCGATCAGAGTATTGTCCCCAATCGTACAGCCGTGCAGCATCACTTTATGCCCAATCGTGCAATTCTTACCGATGGTCAGAGGGTATCCGGCATCGATATGCATCACGCAGTTTTCCTGCACATTGCTGCCCTCGCCCACCCGGATCTCTTCATGATCGGCGCGGATCGTGCAGCCAAACCAGACCGAGGCCCCCTGCTCCAGCACCACCTTGCCGACCAGATTCGCATCGGGCGCGACCCATGTATCCTCGTGAATTTGCGGAGCGTGATCTCCCAGGGCGTAGATGGTCATGACAGGCCCTCGAATTCATTTTGCAGAGTGCGGACATGGTTTTGCAGGCTGGGCTGCTGGATACGGCGCATCCGCTCGGCGCTAACGATGGTTTTCAGCTTTTCTTCGGTGGCATCCAGATCGTCGTTCACCAGCACATAGTCGTAATAGCCCCAGTGGCTGATCTCGTCCCAGCTTTTCAGCATCCGTTTAGCGATCACGTCTTCGCTGTCTTGACCACGGGTTTCCAGACGCCGGCGCAGTTCAGGAATCGAAGGCGGCAGAATGAAAATCGACAGTGCATGTTTACCCAGATCCGAGTTGCGGATCTGCACCTCGCCCTGCCAATCCACGTCGAACAGCACGTCCCGACCGGCATTGATCGACTCGCGCACCGGACCCGCTGGTGATCCATAGAAGTTGCCGAAGACGTGGGCGTGTTCCAGCATTTGTCCCTCGGCGACCTGCTGCTTGAACTCATCCTCGGACAAGAAGTAGTACTCGCGCCCATGCTCTTCACCCGGACGCGGCGCGCGGGTCGTGGCCGAGATCGAGAATTCCAAACCGTCATCCCAGGCCATCAGCCGTCGGGCCAGAGTGGATTTCCCTGCGCCCGAAGGCGAAGACAGGATGATAAGTAGCCCGCGGCGGTCTGCCATGTCAGTCGTTCCCATGTTCATTCGATATTCTGCACCTGCTCGCGCATCTGGTCTATTACGGCCTTCAACTCAAGCCCTACCGATGTCAGATCGGCGCTTTGGGCTTTGGAACACAGCGTATTGGCCTCACGGTTGAACTCCTGCATCAGAAAATCCAGCTTGCGGCCCACTGCGGCGTCCTGTGACAACAGATCCCGCGCGGCAACCACATGCGCTTTCAGGCGGTCGATTTCTTCGGTGATATCCGATTTGACCGCGATCAGCGCCAGTTCCTGCGCCACGCGATCCGGGTCCGCGCCCTGTGCGTTGTCCAATACCCGTGCAAGGGTATCACGCAGCGCATCTGCGGTTTTGTCTTTGCGCTGTTCCGCCAAAACGGCGGCCTGTTCGGTCAGTTCAGCAACCTGTTTGAGCTGCCCATCGAGAATTTCCGACAGCGCCTGCCCTTCGGATTCGCGCATTTCGACAAAAGCGGCCAGGAGTTCAGCAAACTCATGGGTCAACTGCTCAACCAGCGGTGCCGGATCATCCACGTCACTGCCCGCCTCAAGCATACCTTTCAGCGCGATGAGGTCGGCCGCCGCGGACGGCGCAAGCGCGACGCCCTTTGCCTCGGCCAGCTCTTGTGTGCGGGCCAAGGCGGTCAGCGCTGCGACCATTGCGGTTTCGTTCAGCACCAGATCGGGTGCGGTTTCCTCTCGGCTGAGCCGCAAGGACAGCGTGACATTGCCCCGGCTCAGCGCCTTGGACATCTGCCCCCGCAGCGCGGCCTCAAGGCCGGTCAGCCATTCAGGCATACGCAGGCGCATGTCCAATCCCTTGCCGTTGACGCTGCGCAGCTCCCACGTCCAGCTATGAGGCCCAAACGCCCCCTTGCCCGAGGCGAAACCGGTCATGGATCTGATCATTCTGGCTGTCCCTGTCTGCTCGTCTGCCGCACCTAAAGCCATCGGCGGGCGCAGGGCAAGAGTTTGCTGAGTTTGCGTATTGGCCTTGGAAGTTAACCATTCGTTAAAGAATTCCTCCAAAATTGAATTAACCCGTGTCAATCTGACCTCAGCCGGGGACTGGTCCAGAGTTGATCGTCCCGATGTCTGGCATTTTAGGAAAATGACGGTCGACTGACGCTAGGGTGATGAAAATGAAAACCTTTTTCGGGAACGGTACCGGGTCAAATTTTGGAAAGATCGTCGCAATGGATCGTTTTGACAGTGGGCGCAGCCTCTCGCCCATCCGGCAGGCCGAGGCGTATTGGACAGCGTTGCTGAACGGCGACGGCGTACCCATGCGCGCTCAGGTCGATCCGCGCGGGCTTGAGAACATTCTGGAATACACTTTCATCCTTGAACGTATCGCCCCCGGACTGGCCCGGTTCCGTCTGGCCGGAAGTCACCTGAACAAGCTGGCGGGAATGGAGGTGCGCGGCATGCCCCTGACCGCCTTTTTCGAACCCAGTGCGCGCAAGCAGGTCTCGGACGTTCTGGAGCAGGTGTTTGCGCAACCTGCCATTGCCGAGATTGGATTGGCCTCGGCGGGGAAATTGGGGCGTACGCAATTACAGGCGCGCATGATTCTGCTGCCTTTGAAAAGCGATCTTGGCGATGTCAGTCGCATTCTGGGAGTTATGGTGAGTGACGGCGCGATCGGCGCGACCCCCAGACGCTTTACAATCCCCGATACACGGCTGCGCGCGGTGGCCGAGGTTCAGGCTGCGCATAGGAAAACCCAACCCACTGTGGCTGAGTTTGCGGAAGATCAAGCCGAGTTCAAGCGCCCCGGCTCGCATCTGAGGTTGGTGTCGTCCCGCGACGACTGACACAAAAAAGGCGGGTCAGAGCCCGCCTTTTCTATTTGGTTTTACACCGGATCAGCTGACGGCACGTTTGCTGCCATTACGGCGCAGGTTGGTCAGTTCTTCCGCAACAAGGAAGGCCAGCTCCAGCGATTGCGATGCGTTCAGACGCGGGTCGCAAGCCGTGTGGTAGCGATCTGACAGATCCTCTTCGGTCACGGCGCGCACACCGCCGGTGCATTCGGTCACGTCCAGACCGGTCATCTCGAAATGCACACCGCCGGGGATGGTGCCCTCGGCCTGATGAACACCAAAGAAGTCACGCACCTCACGCAGAACCGAATCGAACGGGCGGGTTTTGTAGCCCGTGGCCGATTTGATGGTATTGCCGTGCATCGGGTCGCAGACCCAGGTGACATTGGCGCCCTCTTCTTTCACAGCCTTGACCAGACGCGGCAGATGCTCGCCCGCTTTACCCGCGCCGAAGCGCGCGATCAGGGTCAGGCGACCCTCTTCGTTTTCGGGGTTCAGCTTGGCCATCAGAACCTTCAGGTCTTCGGCAGTGGTCGTCGGACCACATTTCAGACCAATCGGGTTCTGAACACCGCGGCAGAATTCCACATGTGCACCATCGGGCTGACGGGTACGGTCGCCGATCCAGATCATGTGACCCGAGCCTGCCAACCAGTTGCCCGATGTCGAGTCCAGACGCGTCAGCGCCTCTTCATACTCCAGCAACAGACCTTCGTGGCTGGTGTAGAATTCGACGGTCGAGAACTCATGCGTGGTTTCCGCCGTAATCCCGGCCGCGCCCATAAAGTCGATCGAGTCCTGAATGCGGTCAGCAATCTCGGAATATTTCTGCACGTCCTGTTCATCGGTGAAGCCCAAGGTCCAGGAATGCACGCGGGTCATATCCGCGAAACCGCCGGTCGAGAAAGCGCGCAGCAGGTTCAAGGTCGCGGCTGCCTGTGTGTAGGCCTGCAACATCTTCTGAGGATTCGGTATCCGCGCCTCGGGCGTGAACGCCAGTTCGTTGATAATGTCACCACGGTAGCTGGGCAGCTCAACACCATCCACCACCTCGGTCGGGGCGCTGCGGGGTTTGGCAAACTGGCCCGCCATACGGCCAACTTTGACCACGGGCACCTTGGCACCGTAGGTCAGTACCATCGCCATTTGCAGCATCACCTTGAACGTATCGCGGATCGCGTCCGCGCTGAATTGTTCAAAGCTTTCAGCACAATCCCCACCCTGCAACAGGAAAGCCTCGCCGCGACCAGCAGCAGCCAAATGTTGCTTCAGACGCCGCGCTTCGCCCGCAAAGACCAGCGGGGGATACTGCGAAAGCTGAGCCTCGACCTTGGCCAGCGCGGCCGCGTCGGTATAGTCTGGCATCTGAACCCGGGGCTTGTTGCGCCAGTTCGTTTTTTGCCATTCAGTCATAGCTTTGATCTCCGCTGAAGTATTCAGGTGGTCTCTATACAAAATGCATTGAAGAGTGACCATATGCGATTTGGGCCTCTTGACGCAGCAAACAAGCTTTGGTCATGGTGGCTGCCAAATCTGACGCCGGACACAATGTCGCCGGGCGCCGAATCAAGGACACCTCGCCATGCAAGAGCAACGCCAAGTTGTCACGGTGGAAGACGCTGCGGCCAGCCCCCGCAATTTTGTTTTTGTGCTTTTGGACAAGTTTTCGCTGCTGTCTTTCGCCTCGGCGCTGGACAGTCTGCGTATTGCCAACCGAATGGCCGACAAGACGCTGTATACGTGGACCCTTGTCGGCGAAGGCGGTGAGATAGTTAGCTGCTCGGCGGGTACGACGTTCCAGTTGGATTCGGATCTGGTCGAACTTCAACGCGATGATGTCGTAATGATTTGTGGCGGTGTCGACGTGCAGGCAGCGACGACCAAAAAGGTGCTGAACTGGGTCCGGCGAGAGGCCCGGCGGGGTCTGCGTATCGGCGGTTTGTGTACCGCCGCTTACACACTGGCCAAGGCTGGTTTGATGGACGGCAAACGCGCTACTATCCATTGGGAAAACTCTGACAGCTTTGTTGAAGAATTCGATGAGGTGGAACTGACGAAATCGGTTTTTCAGGTTGATGGCAACCGAATGACCACTGCGGGCGGTACGTCTTCGATCGACTTGATGCTCAAGATCATCGCCGACGATTTTGGCGAAGACCTTGCGAACGCCGTGGCCGATCAGATGATCTATTCCTCGATACGCACCGATCAGGATACACAGCGCCTATCGACGCCCACCCGGATCGGCGTGCGACATCCCAAGCTGAGTCAGGTCATCCTGATGATGGAGAAAAACATCGAAGAGCCGATTTCTCCGTCGATACTGGCCAAAGAGGTCGGCATGTCGACCCGCCAGCTCGAGCGCCTCTTCCGCCGTTATCTCAGCCGGTCACCCAAGCGCTATTATATGGAGTTGCGTCTGCACAAGGCGCGAAATCTACTGATGCAGACGGATATGAGCGTCATCAACGTGGCGCTGGCCTGTGGCTTTGCCAGCCCTTCGCATTTCTCGAAATGCTACCGGGCGCATTACAACACGACCCCGTATCGGGAACGTGGCGCGCAAAGCGGGCGTTTGTCGGTCTGAGGCTCAGCTGTCCGGAATCATCCTGTAAACCGCGCCTTGCCCCACCGAGATGAACCAGATGGCCCCGTCCGAGGCTTCGACAATGTCCCGAACACGCTCAGTCTCTGGGCCTTTGATCTGCTCAACCTCACGCAGGGGCGAACCCGCAAGCCGGGCAATATAGTCGAATTTCAGAGAACCGACAAAAATGTCGCCCTTCCACTGGGGCCACAGCTTGCCGGAATAGACCATTAACCCCGAGGGCGCGATGGACGGGTCCCAGTAGTGCTCGGGCTGCTCCATGCCGGGTTTTGAGTTCCCTTCTCCGATCTTTTGGCCGGAGTAATGGACACCATATGAAATCACGGGCCAGCCATAGTTCAGACCGGGCTGAACGAGATTGACCTCATCTCCACCGCGCGCGCCATGTTCTGACACCCACAAATTGCCGCGCGCGTCCAGCCCGGCCCCCTGCGGGTTGCGATGACCATAAGACCATAACTCGGGGCGTATCCCTTCTTGCCCCAGAAAAGGATTGTCCGCAGGGACAGAGCCATCCCGGTTCACCCGTATCACGGACCCCATATGATTCGACCGGTCCTGCGCTGAGGGTCGGTCGCCACGGTCTCCGATCGTCACGAACAGAGTGCCGTCTTCGGCCTCGACAACGCGCGATCCGAAATGGCGGCCTGTATCGCCGCCTGGCACGGCCTCGAATATCACGCGGAGGTTCGTCAGGCGGGTGCCGTTTTCAGACAGGCGCGCGACGGACAGCGCTGTTCCGGCACCGTTTGATTGCGGTTTCGAAAAGGTCAGAAAAACTTCGCGGCTCTGCGCAAAGTCACGGGCGATGGTGACATCAAGCAACCCTCCCTGCCCGTTCGCTGCCACTTTGGGCAGACCGGAAACGTGCTTCGCCTTGCCACCCTGAACATACAGCAACTCTCCGTCACGTTCTGTCACCAGAAAACTCTGATCCGGCAGGATACCTACGGCCCATGGGGTATCCAGCCCTGAGATCACCTGTGTCACTTGCACAGGGCCAGAAGACGTTTGCAGGACATCCGCGTTTCCACCCGTCGCGCAGACGGTCAAGGCAAGAATGGCGGCCAATCTCAGCATATTGCTCTCCGGTTGCAGTGTCGCGCTATCAAACAGTTAGAGCAGCCGGGTCAAAAAACACAATTCCGTTAGGACTTTTCTTTTCTGAGTGGCTTGCCTAGGGTCGTGTCCAGAACGAAGACGTTCAAAACAGGGAGTAACCATATGAAAAAGCTGCTGACTGCTACCGCAGCAACCGCACTGCTGGCCGGAACCGCAATGGCGGAAGATGTGAAACTGGGCGTTTTGCTCGGCTTTACCGGCCCAATTGAATCGCTGGCCCCTGCAATGGGGTCCGGTGCCGAGCTTGCAATAGCTGAGAGCCTGAATCTAAAGTTTTACGTTGCATAGCAGTGCCTTGCCAGTCTGCGTGTCAGGAGGCGGATATTGGCAACGAGCGCCCAGGCTGTTGAGCTTTCGATTGTGCGTTCCCAGTCTTTGGCCAACCGTCGACACCTTCCCAGCCATGCAAAAGTGCGCTCAACGACCCATCGCTTGGGCAGAAGAACGAAGCCTTTTGCCTTGTTAGGTCGCTTGACTATTTCCAGTGTCCACTCATCACCCATGGCTTGTCGGAGCTTATCCCCCGCATACCCACCATCGGCGAAAATATGGCGCAAACAAGGGAATTTTTTGCCGACCGCTTTGAGCAGATCGGGAGCGCCGTCACGGTCCTGGATGTTGGCGGCATGAACGATGATAATCAGCAGAAGCCCAAGGACGTCCGTCACAATATGACGCTTGCGCCCCTTGGTCTTTTTGCCGGCGTCATATCCGCAAATGCCTCCACTTTCTGTAGTTTTCACACTTTGGCTATCAATCACACCCGCCGTAGGCTCGGCAGCGCGGCCCTCCAATTCACGAGCGGCAGCAACCAGCAAATCACTCATTGCCGCCAGCAAGCCCGCGTTCCGCCAATTATAGAAATATCCCTGTACAGTCGTCATGGGAGGAAAGTCTGTCGGCAAAGCGCGCCACTGGCAGCCTGTCGATCCGATGTAGAAAATCGCATTCATCACTTCCCGCATATCCGTCGTTCGAGGACGACCGCCAGACCGTGCCGGTGGAATCATTGGCTCGACCAGCGACCATTCATCGTCTGACATGTCACTTGGATAGCGGTCCGTTTTGCGTGTATGTTGAGCGCGAGCGATATCATTCCAGGGCATCTGATCCTCCGTTTGCCAGCAAAATTCAGAGAATCATAACCCGATGATATCCTTCAACTACTTTTCGGTCAGGCTCTGAAGTCACCGAATCCGGCAAACTTCTGGATGGTACCACGGTCACTGCGTCACGCGCTGACACCGGCTGTATCGACAACGGTCTGGCCACCTCGAACGGCGAACGCATGATCGCGGATGGCGTCGCGGGGATTATCGGTGGGGATTGCTCGGGCGTGACCGGTGCGATCCTGCAAAACGTCGCGATTCCAAACGGCATGGTCATGATCTCGCCGTCGGCGACCTCGCCCGGCTTGTCGACCATGGAAGACAACGGCCTGTTCTTCCGCACCGCTCCGTCGGATGCGCGTGAAGGTCAGGTGATGGCGGACATTCTGAATGATCGCGGCATCAGCTCGATTGCTCTGACCTACACCAACAACGACTATGGCAAAGGTCTGGCAGACGCGATCCAGTCGTCATTCGAAGCGGCGGGCGGTGAAGTGACCATCGTTGCCGCACACGAAGACGGCAAAGCTGATTACTCGGCTGAAGTCGGCGCGCTGGCATCGGCTGGTGGCGATATTCTGGTCGTTGCGGGCTATCTGGACCAGGGTGGTCTGGGCATTATCCAGTCGGCTCTGGACAGCGGTGCCTTTGATACGTTCGGCCTGCCGGGCGGCATGATCGGTGACTCGCTGCCTGAGAACGTCGGTCCTGACCTGAACGGCTCGTTTGGTCAGATCGCCGGTTCGGGTGGTGAAGGCGCTGAAAAGTACTTTGCGATGGCCGAAGCCGCTGGTTTTGATGGTTCGTCGCCCTACTCGCCTGAGTCTTATGACGCTGCTGCGCTATTCATGCTGGCTATGCAGGCAGCGGGTTCGACAAACCCCGCAGACTACGGCGCGAAAATCATGGACGTCGCCAACGAACCGGGTGAGAAAATCTATCCCGGTGAACTGGCTAAGGGACTGGAGTTGCTGGCAGCGGGTCAGGACATCGACTATGTCGGCGCATCGGGCGTTGAGCTGATCGGCCCCGGTGAAAGCGCAGGTTCCTATCGCGAGATCGAAGTGACCGACGGCGAAAACAAAACCGTTAACTTCCGCTAATCTGGCGAAGAAGGTTACACGAATAAGCAGCCCGGGCCTTGAGTCCGGGCTGTTTCAATGAAAAAGGTCGCACCCAGTTCATAGGGACAGGACAATATCGCCTTAAACGGCGGCTAGGGGAAAAGATGATCGTCGTCGAGGACGTGCACAAGCATTTCGGTGGTTTTCACGCGGTGGATGGTGCATCGCTGGAAATCCAAAAAGGCTCGATTACGGGTCTGATCGGGCCGAACGGGGCCGGTAAGACCACTTTGTTCAATGTGATCGCCGGTGTATTGCCGCCAACAAGCGGCAGGGTGTTCATGGATGGTGAAGATATCACCGGCCTGCCCCCGCACGATCTGTTCCACAAGGGCCTGCTACGAACGTTCCAGATTGCGCATGAGTTCTCATCAATGACATGCCGCGAGAACCTGATGATGGTCCCCGGATCGCAATCAGGTGAATCACTGTGGAACACTTGGTTCGGCCGCAAGCGCATTGCAGACGAAGAGCGCGCGCTGAAAGCCAAGGCCGATGAAGTGCTGGAGTTTCTGACCACCGAACATCTAGCCGATCACAAGGCCGGTCAGGTCTCGGGCGGGCAGAAGAAACTGCTGGAGCTTGGTCGGACCATGATGGTCGACGCAAAGATCGTGTTTCTGGACGAAGTTGGTGCGGGTGTGAACCGCACCCTGCTGATGACAATCGCCGACACGATCCTGCGCCTGAACAAAGAGCGCGGCTATACGTTTGTCGTGATCGAGCATGACATGGATTTCATCGGCAAGATCTGCGACCCGGTCATTTGTATGGCCGAAGGCAAGGTACTGGCCGAGGGAACTCTGGACGAGATCAAGGCCAATGAGCATGTGATAGAGGCTTATCTTGGCACCGGGCTGAAGAACAAAGACAAGCTGGAGGCCGGAAGATGAGTTCCGTGATCCAGTTGAGCGCCTTCGGCGCGCTTGAATGTTTCGGTCGGGGGCTTTGCCCCCAAAACCCCCGAGGTATTTTTGGCCAGATGAACAAGGAATCCCTGTATGGCTGAGCCCTTTCTGATCGGCGACACAATGACTGGCGGCTATGGCAAAGGGCCGGACATTCTGCATGACTGCACCATTGCCGTTGATCGCGGTGAGATCGCAGTGATTGTAGGCCCGAACGGTGCCGGGAAATCCACTGCGATGAAGGCCGTGTTTGGGATGCTGGACGTTCGCGCGGGATCGGTGCGTCTGGACGGTGAAGACATTACCACTCTTTCGCCTCAGGATCGCGTCAACAAAGGCATGGGTTTCGTGCCGCAGACGCAGAATATTTTCACTTCAATGACGGTGGAAGAGAACCTTGAGATGGGTGCCTTCATCCGGCGTGACGATATCAGCCAGACGATGGAGCAGGTGTATGACTTGTTCCCCATCCTGCGCGACAAGCGCAGCCAGGCCGCCGGAGAATTGTCTGGCGGTCAACGTCAACAGGTAGCCGTGGGTCGAGCGCTGATGACTCAGCCAAAGGTGCTGATGCTGGATGAACCCACCGCCGGAGTATCACCTATTGTGATGGACGAATTGTTTGACCGGATTATCGAGGTTTCGCGTACCGGGCTGCCGATCCTGATGGTCGAACAGAATGCCCGTCAGGCGTTGGAGATCGCTGACAAAGGGTATGTTCTGGTGCAGGGGCGGAATGCCTATAGCGGAACGGGCAAGGAGTTGCTGGCCGATCCTGAGGTGCGTAAGAGTTTCCTGGGGGGGTGAAGATGTTTAACTCATTTTGGGCGTTGGGGTTCTCATTGATCCCAGTTTCGGCAGCAGCCTACTCGGGCCCATTTAGCTACCTGGAAAAACTTGACTGCGTAATTACCGAGAAATGCGATTTCCAGAAACTATGTGAAAAAACAAATGAGCAAACCGAAATCATTATCTCACAACTTGTGTACGAAGAACCGTTCTCAATCGAATACTCCGGCCAGCCTTGGGAACTCGTGAAAGATGTTGAGTCTGTCGCTTGGATCGACTTCGCACATCCGACGATCCGAGTTCCGCTTCCTGTTTGGTACCAACTTGAAGCCCAGCAAGAAGTTGGAGATCCTATTGAGTTTCGTTTGGATGATTGGCTGTCTGGCTCTCAAGTATCTCCTTACGACTCCCATGAGTTAGCGTTTGTCTTGCTGGAAGAAAAATCTGATATTTCAGGTAAATTGCATATCAAAGTCTGCGAAAAGAAATTCCAAGACATCACTCGGTATCGAACATACGAAGTTCTCTGCCCATTGAGCCAGTAGGTGCAATCCATTTCCTCAACGCCTTTGTGGCGCTTCGCAATTTCATCTTGCTCATGGAAGTGGCTACTTAATGCGCCTTTGGAATTCGCAACAGATTGACTTTTGTTTCATCAGCGTTAAGCCAATTTAACTTCGGCTGCCTCAAGCCAGATGCTTTCGAAGACGATAAGATACTTTCTCCACGAAGACTTCAGTTAAACAGAAACTCTTCGCACACCTGGCTCACGTTTTCTTTGCCGTCGCAAATGATGATGAGCCGCGTAATCATTGTCGCAACCATAATTGATCCCGGCCACCGCACGAATGCCACCAATCGGCTGTAATCCGGTCACAATCTCCCCCTAACGCGGCTGCTCAGAAGATCCCCCCAACACCTGCTGGCCCAAGGGTACACGCGCGGCGCAAAGGGTCTTTTGAACCAGAACAAAATATTCAATCAGGACAAGAACATGAAGAAATGGATCTATGCGGCGGCGGCTTCACTGCTGGCGACAATTGCAGTGGCGGAAGAGCGCCATTTTGTTTGTGTCTCGGATCGTGACGGCAGCGAGGTCCGCCTCAACAGAGATGCCAACGGTGACAAGGGAAGCATCGCAACGGCAAAGGTTTCGGGAAGTGCAACGGTATTTAAAGGCGTCGGAAGCATGACGTTCCTTCATATCGAAAATCAGGATGTCATGACGTTTGTCGTACACTTTGACAGCATGACCTACGATCTTTCGGTCCAGGGGCCTCATGCAGGAAATGATCACGGAACCTGTCAGGAAGTCGCCGCCTGACACAAACGGTCTTTGTTGCCGCACGGTTACGGAAAGAGCAATCTTTCACGTTAAATCAACAGGATGTGAGGGGGTGCCTGTACCTCTTCACCATCCAAAATCTCTGGCTAGGTATGGGATAACAGGCCGGGCAACCGGCGACTGTGATCTGAAAATACATCGCTTGGCCCCAGAGATTTTCTGCACTGGGCGAGCAGAACCAAATAAGGCACCCGTATGAAAAATCTGATCGCATTGACACTGACCTTCGGCCTTCCATCCCTTGGCTTTGCCGCCAGCCCCGGGCCTCTTGACGGTGCTGATTTCGTGGTAACATGCGTTTCGGACCATAACGGCGGTGCTGTTACTCTGGCCAGATCAGGCGCCACTGATGCCGGTTTCATCGTTACAGATTCGATCCGCGGAGAGGCCAAGATCCTCTCCGGCATCAATTCGTTGACCTTTCTTCACATCATGGACGGAGATGTCGTGACCTTTGTGGTCGATTTTGACGATCTGAGTTACGATATGGCGGTCAAAGGACAACATGCAGCTCATGATCGCGGGACCTGCGACGAGCCGAGCAGCTAATACTACAGTTGCGCATTGACTTGATCTCTGATTCATTACTGGTGATCTGGTAATTGGGAGGTTTTGGAGATGGCGGTTTCGGTCTGGAGGGAAACGCTTGTTGACTGGCGCAAGTCTCTGGAAGAATTGAAGTCTTTTGTTGCCCCGGCCTTCCGGCGTATTGAACAGCGCCGGACAGCGGGTGCCTTCATAGACGGCTTGCTGTCGGGGGCTGAACGCAAGACGGGCTGGATGCTTTCGGAAGAAGCCGGTTTTGACAAGCCGTATCGGATACAGTCGCTGCTGGGGCGCTCTTCCTGGTCCGCCGATGCGCTGTGTGACCTTGTTCGCAAATATGCCGTTGACATTCTTGGCGATCCTGAAGGTGTTCTTGTTGTGGACGAGACCGGTTTTTTGAAGAAGGGCGAGCATTCGGTTGGGGTTGCCCGACAGTATTCGGGTACAGCGGGGCGGGTAGAGAACTGTCAGATCGGGGTATTTGCCGCTTATGCGAGCCGCTGGGGTCATGCGCTGATCGATCGGCAACTCTATCTGCCGAAGGCGTGGGCGGAGGATCCGGATCGCCGTGCCAAAGCTCATGTCCCGCAGGAGGTGGGATTTGCCACCAAGCCGCAGATGGCTCGCGCGATGGTTTCCCGTCTCCTTGATGAAGGTGTCCCCTGCGCCTTTGTGCTGGCCGATGCTGTTTACGGGTCCGACAGCGGGTTCCGGCGCATGCTGGAGCAGCGCGGGCAGTCCTATGTATTGGCGGTGAAGTCCACGCATACACTGCGTCTTGTCGAAGACGATCACCTCATCCAGACCGATCCCGCCACCCTGACCGGAGAACTGGGCCCCGAAGCCTGGCGACCTCTTGCCGCCGGAGAGGGCGCGAAAGGACCGCGCCTTTACGAGTGGGCGCGTCTGCCCATCGGTAAACAGACCAAAGACGGGTTTATCAAATGGGTTCTGGCGCGCAGGAGCCGTCATGATCGCGCTTCCATAGCCTATTACTTCGCTTATGCGCCCGCCAATACCACCTTGGCGGAACTGGCCGCTGCGGCCGGGCTGCGCTGGACTATTGAAGAGTGTTTTCTCAGGGCAAAGGATGATCTGGGCCTGGACCATTGCGAGGCCCGGTCCTGGCATGGCTGGCACCGGCATATGAGCCTTGTGATGGCCACCGCCGCATTTCTGGCAAAGCTCAGCGCGGACCAGCGCCGCAATGCATTCGGGAAAGTGAACAAAACGAGTCCGGCAACGGGCCGCAGCGCATAGGCTTTCTGCGAACCGAGATATATACTACGCCAAGCTTTCTTTCGACCGTTGAAATCCTCAGATTGATCGCGCGCCTCATTCTCCCAACGCCCCCTTCTGACGCCTTCATTCTCGGATGGTCCCTCTGGCGAAGAACACATCAGGCCGCTGCTGCCAGAGCCCATCGAAAGTCCCGCCTCAATGCGCAACTGTAGTACTAAAGCCTTTCGAGATTAGTTTGCAACATATCCTGCGGCCTTGAAGTAGTTCCAGCACTCTGTTGGATCGTAGAGATCGCAGATTGATCCGATAGCCTCGAAGACTTCGGTGAAGGTTCTCGCCCCGATCCGTCTCAAATGGGCTTTCAGTTTTGAGAAAGCTAGTTCGATGGGGTTCAGGTCGGGCGAGTATGGTGGCAGGTAGAGAAACCAACATCCATGGTCACGCAGGGCCTGTGCTGCCTCTTTGTTCCGGTGCGTGGCTAGGTTGTCGAGGATGACGACAGTGCCGGGCGCTATTTCCTTGACGAGGACTTCTCGGATGTAGGCGGCGAATGCCGGGCCATCCATTGCGCCCTTGATGACCCACGGCGCGATCAACGCGTCCTGAGTCAGCCCCGCGATCAGCGTCTGTGTACCCCAACTGCCAAACGGCGCGTCCATGGTCAGCCGTTCTCCTTGAGGTGCCCAGCCACGGAGCCGGGTGAGGTTCGTCTTTACCGCCGTTTCGTCGATGAACACCACGCGGTCCGGCATTCGGGCGATGGCTGGCGAACGATAAGCAGACCAATCGTCGCGCTGTCGTCTTACCTTGGCGCGACGGCGTTCGGTGGCCACCAGCGACTTTTTTTGTGAGTGAAGCCAAGGCGCTTCAACAATCCGGCAATGGCCGAATGATGAACAGTGATCCCCACAGCATCGGCAAGCGCATCGCGCAACTCGAAAAGGGTAATGTCGGGGTCTTGAGCTAACAACTCGCGGAAGAACCCGACATGGGGTGCCAACTTTCCGCTGCCCGGTGGACGCCCCATCGGGGCAATTTGGGCCGCGCCAGACGCGTGTATCTGGCGTCTCCAACGCGCACCGGTCGCGGCGGACACCTGAAGACGGCGCGACGCCTCCCTCCCTGACAGCCCTTCTTCGATCAAGCGCGCAAAACGATCTCGTAGTTCCTTTGGCAACGGTGCTGGCATATTCCTGATCCTCCCAAAAAGGGTGAATCACAAATCAAACCTCAGGGGAACCCTGCCGATTCAAACTTTGCTCGAAAAGCTTTAACGACCCCAAAAACTTACTGCAATCCGGGAAAAAGGGGCACAACTTGTTGTGTCCCTTCCTTTCGTCGTGCCATAAGGTCGCACCCGGACAGTGAGAAGAATTCATGGACTTACTCAACGCGCTGGTTGCGCTAGCGAATTTTGTATTGGTGCCTGCTATCGCCTATGGCAGTCAGTTGGCGCTGGGCGCACTTGGGGTGACGTTGATATACGGCATCCTGCGGTTTTCCAACTTCGCCCATGGCGATACGATGGCCTTTGGCGCGATGATCGCTGTGTTGCTGACATGGGGGCTTCAGGCCGCTGGGATCAGCTTCGGGCCGTTGCCGACCGCCTTGCTGGCCCTGCCCTTCGCCATTCTGGGCTGTATCCTGCTGGTGCTCATCACCGACCGACTGGTCTATCGCTTTTATCGTGAACAAAAGGCCAAGCCCGTCATTCTGGTGATCGTGTCTATGGGCGTGATGTTCATCATGAACGGGCTGGTACGCTTTATCATCGGGCCGGATGATCAACGCTTTTCCGATGGTGCGCGTTTCATCATATCCGCGCGGGATTTCAAAGCCATGACCGGACTGCGTGAGGGGCTGGCAATCAAGACCTCTCAGGGCCTTACCGTGATCGTGGCCGTTATCGCCGTGGTTCTTCTGTTCTGGTTCCTCAACAAGACACGCACCGGCAAGTCAATGCGCGCCTATTCCGACAATGAGGATCTGGCCCTGCTCTCCGGTATCAACCCCGAGCGTGTGGTCATGATTACCTGGATCATTGTCGCGGCCCTCGCGACCACGGCTGGTGTACTGTACGGGCTGGACAAGAGCTTTAAACCCTTCGTCTACTTCCAGCTTTTGCTGCCGATCTTCGCATCGGCCATTGTGGGCGGGCTCGGCAATCCGCTGGGCGCCATTGCTGGCGGGTTCGTAATCGCCTTTTCCGAGGTAACAATTACCTATGCGTGGAAGAAAGTGTTGACCTACATCGCGCCAGAGAGCCTTGCCCCATCGGGATTGGTGCAGTTCCTGTCCACAGATTACAAATTCGCCGTCAGCTTTGTCATCCTGCTGATCGTTCTTCTGTTTAAACCGACAGGTCTGTTCAAGGGGAAAGCGGTATGACTGAGACCGTCAAAAATACACTGCTATTCGTTGTTGTAGGCTGCCTGATCCTGCTGACCGGATTTACGCAAAGCTGGAACGCCGCCATCCTGATCCTGAACATGGGGCTGATCTCGGCCATCATGGCAATTGGAGTAAACCTTCAATGGGGCTTTGCCGGTCTCTTTAATGTCGGGGTCATGGGCTTTGTCGCGTTGGGCGGTCTTGCAGTTGTGCTGATCTCGACTCCGCCAACGCCGGGAGCCTGGTCAGCAGGCGGTTATGGCATTGTGCTGGCGTTGCTTTTAGGCGCAGCAACCGTTGTGGCGGCGGTTCTGGTGGCGCAGAAAATGCCTAAGGGCCGTGTGCAGACCGTGACAATAATCGCCGTTCTGATCGTCGGATTCTTCCTCTACCGCACTGTGTTCGACCCCAATGTCGCCGGAGTCGAAGCTATTGATCCTGCGATCGCGGGCAATCTTGGTGGCCTCAACCTGCCTGTTCTTTTGGCCTGGCCCGCGGGAGGATTGCTGGCTGCCGGTGCGGCTTGGCTGATCGGTAAAACCGCTTTGGGCCTGCGTTCGGATTATCTTGCGATTGCGACGCTCGGGATCGCTGAGATCATTATCGCCGTCATGAAGAATGAGGACTGGCTGGCCCGCGGGGTCAAGAATGTCTACGGCATCCCTCGCCCCGCTCCGGTTGTCGGGTATGAGGTTGAGTTGCAGCAGGACCCGAGTTTCCTTGCCCGCGCGGAATGGCTTGGGCTGGATCCGGTCACAGCGTCGACCTTGTCCGTCAAACTCGGATACTCCCTGCTGTTCCTGATCGTCTTGCTGGCGTTGCTCTGGATGGCTCAGATGGCACTGCGCAGCCCTTGGGGCCGAATGATGCGCGCCATTCGAGACAATGAGGTCGCCGCTGAGGCGATGGGCAAGGATGTCACCCGCCGCCACCTGCAAATTTTTGTTCTGGGCTCGGCCATCTGCGGGATCGCAGGTGCCATGATGACTACGCTGGACGGGCAATTGACACCCAGCGCCTATCAGCCGTTGCGGTTTACGTTTCTGGTCTGGGTGATGGTGATCGTCGGCGGCTCGGGCAATAATTTCGGCGCAGTGTTGGGGGCGTTTTTGATCTGGTTCCTGTGGGTTCAGGTCGAACCCATCGGTCTGTGGCTGATGAACCTGATCACAGCCGGGTTGCCTGATGGAAGCGCGCTCAAGGCGCATCTGATCGGAAGCGCAGCCCATATGCGTCTGTTCACCATGGGCCTGATCCTGCTTATTGTTCTCAGATTCAGTCCAAGAGGACTTATTCCCGAGAAATAGTTCAAATACGGGGAATTTTCGGAAACCGCGCCTCATATTGGGCGCGGTTTCTTGATTCATGAACGGAACCTTAATAGACGGTATTACCGATGGACAAAAAACCACCAGAATGCGGGTCGCCTTTACGGTAAATTAGTCAATCGACCGTGATATTAGTGACAGCCCCTCGAAAGAAAAAAAGACACCACATGAAAACTTCGCTCGTTCCGAAAATCCTGCTGCTGCCAGTTGTTATCAGCCTCGCCGCATGTATCCCCTCGCCCGAAGACCTTGAGACCGAGCCGGTCAAGGTTCAGACCCCAAAGGGTCAAGTGACCTGTCAGCTGTACCGTCATGACCGGGTGACCTGGGACCGCGCCATCAACTTCCCTGCCGACAAAATGTCCGTACCCGAAGCTGATGCCTATTGCCGTCAGGAAGGTCAGCGTCGTCTGAAATCATAACGCATCAGGTGCCGGGGCGTTGTTCTACGCCCCGGCGCTCGTCGTTTATCTGTTCCGAAACAGTCCGCCCAGAATTCCGCGCACGATGCGCCGGCCTGTGGTGCCTTTCAGCTCTTTGATGACAGCCTCGCTCATGGCCGTGGCAAAAGTGTCTTTCTGCCGCGTCGCACGCGAGGATGACCGCCCGACCCTGCTGCCAGAATACCGGCGCGCGGTCGCGAATTCGCGCTCTGCCACAGTCTGGGATTCTTCCTGTTCTTCCGCTTCAGCCGCTGCTTGTGCCGCAGCATCGGCGCGTGCTTGCAGGATTTCGAAGGCCGATTTTCGATCAATCAACTTGCCGTATTTGACCTGCATTGCAGAACTATCAATCACCGCCTGACGCTCAGCCGCGGTGATCGGCCCAAGCTGAGATCCCGGCGGCCGGATCAAAGTGCGCTCAACAATCCCCGGAACGCCCTTTTTTTGCAGCATCGAGGTAACGGCTTCACCCACGCCGACCTCTCGGATTGCGGCTTCGGTGTCGAATGCAGGGTTTTCGCGATAGGTCTCCGCCGCCAGTCGCAGGTTTTTGCGATCCCGGGCGGTAAAGGCGCGCAGGGCGTGCTGCACCCGGTTGCCCAACTGCCCCAGAATATCCTCTGGGATGTCAGCCGGGTTCTGTGAGATGAAATAAACACCCACCCCTTTGGAACGGATCAACCGCGCGACCTGTTCCACCTTGTCTACCAGAACCTTGGGCGCGTCCTCGAACAGCAAATGTGCCTCGTCGAAGAAAAACACCAGTTTGGGCTTCTCGGGATCACCGACTTCGGGCAGTTCCTCGAACAACTCACTCAGCAACCAAAGCAGGAACGTCGCATAAAGCCGCGGAGAACCCATCAGTTTGTCCGAGGCCAGAATGTTCACCATCCCCTGCCCGCTCGCGTCGGTTCGCATCAGATCGGCCAATTCCAAGGCGGGCTCACCAAACAGGTTCGTCCCCCCCTGATTTTCCAACACCAGCAACCGCCGCTGAATGGCGCCGATCGAAGCAGTAGAAACGTTACCATAGCGCAATGAAAGTTGCGTGCGGTTCTCACCAATCCAAACCAGCAAAGCTTGAAGGTCTTTGAGATCCAGAAGCGGCATGCCTTCTTCGTCCGCCACACGAAAGGCGATGTTCAAAATTCCCTCTTGCGCTTCACTCAGATCCATCAATCGTGATAGCAGCAACGGCCCCATTTCGGATACGGTGGTGCGGACGGGATGCCCCTGTTCGCCAAACAGGTCCCAGAATGTGACCGGACACGCGGCATAGGCGTAATCGGCAAATCCGATACGTTCCGCGCGGTCTTGAAAAGCCTGATGCAGCTTGTGCGTTTCGCTGCCCGGTTTCGCCAACCCGGATAAATCACCTTTGACGTCAGACAGAAATACCGGCACCCCGGCAGCCGAGAACCCTTCGGCCAGAATTTGAAGCGTTACGGTTTTCCCAGTCCCCGTCGCTCCGGCAATCAAACCATGACGGTTTGCGTATTTCAGCGACAGCGTCTGAGGTTGGCCATAGTTTTCACCGCCGCCGCCCAGAAAAATACTCTTGTCCATGTATGTAAGGCCTTAATTTCCACCGATCTGCGCCCAGCATACAAAGTTAACCTTTGACTGCGATAGTCAATTTGCCGCCGTCCCGATGATGAGGGAGGGCGGCAGACTTCCTCCCTGTCGACTGACCGCGCCTTCGGGCGCGGTTTTTTTAAAAGATCAATGGATCTAGCATTAAAAATTCAGGTTAGCAGTTGACCGCTGCGTCTGCCTTTCGTAACGTCTGCGCATAACTAAGTCGGCCAGTCCGACGGGGAGAAAATTTTTGGAAGGGAGCCGCTCCACCGGCTCCCTTTTTCATTGGCAAAAACAAGCAATCTGCCGCCGACTTCCATCAAAATTCGATGACTTCCTACTGCCAATGCGGCTTAGTGACTGACACCGTGGTGCAGGGGTGATAAACCCGAAAAAAAGCACAATCACTCTGTCGAGGCATTCATGTTCAAGAACACTCTGGCTTTCAGCATTCTGTCCACCGCGCTGCTGAGTGGTGCGGTCTACGCACAAGAAGCAACTCAGGACGAGCAGTCCCAGGCCCAGGCCCCTCAGACCGATGCAAGCACCGGGCTGGACCTGGGGGAAAGCGGTCCGCGCGTGGGCGAGCAATATGTCAAAGAAAAGGCCGGGGACTGGACGATTGCCTGCATTAAGACCGAAACCAACAATGACCCTTGCGCCTTGCGTCAGGTACTGCTGGGACCGCAACGCCAGCCCATTGCGGAAGTAACAATTGAAAAACTGCCCGAAAACGCCGCCGCTGCCGCAGGAGCGACGGTCATTGTCCCCCTAGAAGTACTGCTGCAAGCGCAACTGGCGTTTTCGATAGATGGAGCACCCGGCAAACGGTACAACTATCACACCTGTAACCCGGTCGGCTGCGTTGCCCAGCTGGGCTTCACGCAAGGTGATGTCGACGCGATGAAAGCCGGCAGCAAGGCAAAGATGTCGATGGTTTCGGCGCTCGCGCCAACTCAATTGATCGAAATGGAGATGTCGCTGTCGGGTTTCACCGCCGGGTTCGACACGCTGAGCGCAAACTAAGTCCAAACCTTGATCGCAATAAAGCCGCCGGGTCGATCCGGCGGCTTTAGTGTCTCAGATCCGTTTTAGCGCCAAAACCGCGTTCAGGCCGCCAAACGCAAAGGCGTTGCTGAGCGCGACATCAATCTTGGCCTCGCGCGCATCATTGGGAACGACATCCAGCGCGCATTCGGGGTCAGGCTCTTCATATCCGATTGTCGGGGCTATCACCCCATCGCGCAGCGCCATGATACAGGCCAAGAGCTCGACCGCTCCGGTGCCGCCGATCAGATGTCCGTGCATGGACTTGGTGGACGAGATCATCAGATCGTCCGCGTGTGGGCCGAATACATCCGCCACCGCTGCGCATTCGGTTTTATCATTGGCAGCCGTGCCGGTGCCGTGTGCATTGATATAGCAGACCTGATCCGCATTCAGACGCGCATCTGCCAGCGCCCCAGCCATGGCTCTCGCAGCCCCTTGTTTGCTGGGCATCACGATGTCTGCGGCGTCTGAAGACATGGCAAAGCCGACCACTTCGCACATGATGTCGGCGCCCCGGGCGCGGGCGTGCTCATACTCTTCAAAAACAAAGATGCCGGCGCCTTCGCCTTGCACCATCCCGTTTCGATTGGCGCTGAACGGGCGGCAGGCGTCTTTGGACATGACACGCAGTCCCTCCCAAGCCTTCACCCCGCCAAAACACAGCATGGATTCCGATCCGCCAGTTACCATTGCCGGAGCCGCCCCACTGCGTACCATCTGAAACGCCAGCGCCATCGCGTGGTTCGACGAAGCACAGGCGGTTGAAACGGTAAAGCTGGGGCCTTTGAGGTTATGCTCCATCGAGACGTGGCTGGCCGCCGCATTGTTCATCAGCTTTGGCACAACAAACGGATGAACCCGGTTCTTCCCGTCCTCGTAGACCGAGCGGTAATTGTCATCCCACGTTGAAACACCGCCCCCGGCCGTGCCCAGAACAACACCAGAGCGGGCCGCGAGATCACCGTGAAATTCGATCCCCGACTGATCAATCGCCTCTTTCGCGGCGGTCAGGGTAAATTGGGTGAAGCGATCATAGAGGCTCATCTGCTGGCGATTGAACCGTCCTTCAGCCTCAAACCCGCGCACCTGCCCACCGATCTTGATGGCAAGGCGTTCAACGTCGCGGAACTCAAGCTCAGAGATACCACAACGCCCTTCGCGCATGGCCTCAAGCGTATCGGGGACGGAGTGACCCAGCGAGTTGATCGTCCCGGCCCCGGTAATAACAACGCGTTTCATGGTCTTAGGTCAGACCTTTTCCGAAACAAGCTTTTCGATACCGGCGATGATGGCAGCGACGTTTGAAATGTCGAAATCGCTGGCCGTAGGTTCATTGGCATTGAACGGCACAGAGATGTCGAATTCTTCCTCGATGGCGAAGATGCTTTCGACAAGCCCAAGGCTGTCGATCCCCAGATCTTCCAGCGTACTTTCGGGCGTGACGTCCGAAGGCTCCAGCACGGCCTGCTCAGCAATGATTGCGATGACGCGGTCGGTGATGCTCATGTCGGTCCTCTGATTATCCCGTTGCGGATGATTTAATCGCTCGGGGGCTGTTTGAAAACAGCCTTTTTCAACGCCTCTACGTCACGGGCCATACGCGGCAGGCGACGTTGCGCTTTGTACACTTCGGTATGAGTATCCATTTTGATGCCGGGGTATCCCATGATCACCCGGCCCTTTGGGACATTCGACAGAATTTTCGTGCCGCCGCCCGCGATCACCCCGTCGCCGATAAAGATATTGTCGACGACGCCGGTCTGACCACCCAGAACGACGTTGTTTCCGATCTCAACGGACCCCGAAACCCCGGTCTGCCCGCACAGAAGGCAATCGCGACCGACACGGGTGTTGTGGCCGACATGGACAAGGTTATCCAGTTTCGATCCATCGCCGATGCAGGTGTTACGGATGGTGCCGTTATCAACGGTGCAATTCGCGCCAACTTCAACATCGTCACCGATTTCCACCGCACCCAGCGAGTGGATGCGTAGCCAGCTTTGCGCCCGCGCGTCACCCTGATCGCCCATTGTCTTGCGCGCGTTTTCGGCACCCGAGACCTCGGGGGTGACAAAGCTGAATCCGTCCCCTCCGATCCGTGCGCCGGGTTGAGCGATAAAGCGATCTCCGATCTGCGCGCGCGCTCCGATGCTGACCATCTCACGCAGCACGGCGTTTTCGCCCAAAACAGCATCCATTCCGATCACGCAATGAGGGCCGATAACCGAGCCCTTGCCGACGCGCACCCGCGCCCCGATCACCGCCAACGGCCCGACTGAAACACCCTCGGCCAACTCGGCGGTCGGGTCGATTACGGCCGACGGGTGAATGCCCGGTGCAACGCCCTGCCCGCGGTCCAGCATCGACGTAATGCCCGCCATCGCCATTCGGGGGCGAGGCACAAAGATAGCAGCCTCCAAGCCAAGCGCTTGCCAGTCCGCACCTTCCCACAGGACTGCCGCCCGAGCAGATCCACCGCTCAGCGCTTCAGCATATTTCGGTGACATTGCCATCGCCAGATCCACAGGCCCGGCATCCGTCGGTTCAGCCGCGCGTTCGATAATCAGGCTGGTATCGCCCTGGCTTTCCGCGCCCAGAGCGTCGGCGATTTGCTGAATGGTATAGTGCATGTCGGGCTTCCCGGATTAAGGACCTGCCCTGCTGATTACCCCTGAACGTCCGGCAGGGCCACCCCTGCTTTCTGCAATGCGTCCCAGATTTTCCGGTCGCGGTCATAGACGTCGCGGCGATACTGCACCTCGCCTTTCGGCCCGATATAGGCCGTGCGGTAGATCAGGTGAACCGGCACATGTTGTTCCAGATGAACCGTCGTTTCCTTGCCCGAGTTCAGAATGCGATGGAAAAACGCCTTGGGATTTTCCTCTTGCTTGGCCAGCAGCGCATAGGCGAAGTCAAACGGGTCAGCCAGTCGGATGCACCCGTGCGAGAACGCCCGCACCTCACGTGAGAATAGGCTTTTTTGCGGCGTATCATGCAGGTAGATGTTGTACTGATTGGGGAACATGAACTTCACTAACCCCAATGCGTTGCTTTTGCTGGGGGGTTGCCGCATCGCAAACGGGAAGTTCCGGGCGGTGAACTGGGTGAAATCCACAGCTCCACGATTGACCTGACGACCACTGCGATCGGTGATCTCGATATGTCCAACGGCGTTCGGATTGGATTGCAGCTTGGGCAGATATTCCTTGGTGATGATCGAGCGCGGCACGTACCAACTGGGGTTGATGACCATATGCTCCATCTCATCCGAGAATTCGGGGCTGCGCCGGTCATGAGTGTTTTTGCCGATCACTGCACGGGTTTCGAACGTGACCAACCCGTCATCGACGATTTTGGCTGAGAAATCGGCTTGGTTCACCAGAATGTGCCGCTCACCGCGCTCACGCGGCAACCAGCGTTCCCGTTCCAGCGCCACGTAAACAGCCTTGAGCCGTTCGGAGGCGCTGCGGTTCAGTTCGGTGATCGTTCCCTGACCGGCCACGCCGTCTGGGGCCAGACCATGATCAGTCTGGAACGCCTGTACCGCCGTCAGCAGAGTTGCATCAAATTCCGGGCTGGCGGTTGGCTTGAGATAACCCAAGGAAACCAGTCTATTACGCAACTTAATTACATTAGGCCCGCTATCGCCGTATTCCAGTTTTGACACCGGAACTATCGCGCCCCAGCCGCCCTGTCGGATCAGGTTTTCCAACGCCATTTTTTGCTTCATCAACGCCCGGTACTGCGTTGTATTCGGGGCCAAATTATCAAAGTAAGCCCCGCCATCAGAGGTAATCAGGCCCTGCAAATGTTCTTTGGCCGAGGTCGTTTCGACTTTGCGAACCAACCCGTCGTCGATTTCCGCAGGGCGCAAGGCCCCGGATTGCAGATCGCTGGCATAATCGACAAAAGCGCGGCTCAGCGCGACTTCGACGGCGCCCAAATCGCGCGTGGTCTTGGCCGCCTCCATCTGATCAATCAGCGCCTGAACACTGCGAGCCCCCTGCGGCAGCCCGTGCATATCCGTCGTCGACAGCGCCTGTATCAGCCGGGCGCGCCGTTGCGCGTGCTGCGGAGTGTCTCCGACCCAAACCGGTGCAAACCCATTGTCGCGGTAAAACTCAGCAATCCCAGTCCCAGCCGGTGCAAATTCAGCCACGGCCATTTGATACGCCGTCCCCGGGCTGGTTTCCGCGTGAAGCAACGACGCCGAAGCCAGAAAACATGCGGTGCAAAAGATACCTGTACGCGACCGAAAAACTGAGAACATAGGATGGCCTTGATTATTCAATATTTAGTGCCGCCGACTGGCGCGCCGAACAAGTATCGGTGTGCCATCAGCAACTTGTCTATTCACAAATTTATCAATTCAATGCTTCTTTTCGCGCATGATGCCGGTTTGCATCGCCGAGCGGATTTCCGCATCTAGTTGTCTCATAATTATACATAAATACCTCACCTGCGCAAAAAACTGCCGAAAATTCCCCCTTGAAAAGGTGTTTTTGAAAGACTTCTTGGCGGAGTTTTACGTCTGTGTCATAAATCCCGCATCTGGGATGGGAAAAAATTAAGAACGCGCGCGTAACATCGTGTGCAGGCAGGAACAGTACGGGACGAAACCAAAATGACGATGAGCAGTACCTCGGGTCTGACCCGGCGTGCCCTATTGGGTGCATTCGCCGCCACCGCAGTCGTAGCAGCACCGACTTATTCCAACGCAGCAGGGTTCCTTCGTGGCGGAGGAGACATTCGGCGTATTCGCATGTATTCCGGTCGCACGGGCGAACGGATAGACATGATATATTGGGTCGACGGGAAATACATCAAGGACGCTGTCAAAGAAGTGAATCACTTCATGCGTGACTGGCGTACCGATCAGGTCAAAGACATGGACCTGCGCACCATCGACATCATGGCCGCCTCTCACAACCTGCTGGACGCAAGCGAACCGTACATGCTGCTGTCGGGCTATCGCTCGCCGCAGACCAACGCGATGCTGCGGTCCCGGTCGCGTCGCGTCGCCAAGAACTCGCTGCACATGAAAGGTCAGGCCGCCGATCTGCGCCTGTCGTCCCGTTCCGTGTCGCAGATGGCACGGGCCGCAATTTCATGCCGCGCTGGCGGTGTGGGCAAATACTCGCGATCAAACTTCGTCCATATGGATTGCGGTGAAGTACGCAGCTGGGGCGGTTAACGCCTGACCCAAACATCCTGCAAACGACGAGCGCCCTTGGGCGCTCTTTGTTTTTTGAACAATTCGATGCAGAACCAACGCCTTTGGCGTTCGGGCTGATGCAATGGGAACAAGGGATTATGGCGCACCTGAGAGGATTCGAACCTCTGGCCTCTGCCTTCGGAGGGCAGCGCTCTATCCAGCTGAGCTACAGGTGCCTTGGCCGTTAGCTATCCTTGATCCGATCTGGGTGCAACTGTAAATCTGCCCGGATCGAACATCATTCAGGCAAACAAATCGTGCGCCAGTTCCAACGCGTCGACCAGCGTGTCGACCTCGTCCTTGGTGTTATAGAGACCAAAACTGGCGCGGCAGGTTGCGGTTACACCGAAGAAGTCCATCAAGGGTCCGGCGCAGTGATGACCGGCACGGACGGCAACGCCCTTTTTGTCCAGAATCGTGGACACGTCATGCGCATGCCCTGCCCCGTCCAGTGTAAAGCTGAAGATCGCGGCCTTGTCTGGGCGCGTACCCTGAACCTGCACCCAGTTCAGACCCGTCAGTTTTTTCAACGCATAATCACGAAGCGCACCTTCATGAGCGGCGATGTTCTCCATCCCCAGATTCATCATGTAATCCAGCGCCACGCCCAGCCCGATGGTTTGCACGATGCCGGGGGTTCCCGCTTCGAACTTCATTGGCGGGTCATTGTAGATCACCTGATCCTTGCTGACCTCTTTGATCATGTCGCCGCCGCCGATAAAGGGGCGCATCTCGGCCATGCGTTCGGATTTGATATAGATCGCGCCCGATCCGGACGGACCATAGAGCTTGTGTCCCGTAATCGCGTAGAAATCGCATCCGATGTCCTGCACGTTCACCGGCATATGCACCGAGCCCTGGCTGCCATCAACCAGAACCGGCACGCCCTTGGCATGCGCGCCTTGCGTAATGGCCTTCACATCCACAACGGTCCCGGTGACGTTCGAACATTGCGTCACCGCAACCAGCTTGGTTTTCGGACCGATCGCGTCGATCACGGCCTGCGGGTCCAGCCCGCCATCCGCATCGATATCCACCCATTTCAGGACCACGCCCTGACGTTCGCGCAGAAAATGCCAAGGAACGATGTTGGCGTGATGCTCCATGACGCTCAGGACGATCTCATCCCCCGCCTCAAGCCGCGGCATGGCCCAGCCATAGGCGACCAGATTGATCCCTTCGGTCGTGCCTGAGTTCAGGACAATTTCATCCTCGCTCGCCGCGCCCAGGAATTTGGCGATGGTTCCGCGTACGGCCTCGTATTTCTCAGTCGCAAGATTCGACAGGTAATGCAGGCCACGATGAACGTTCGAATATTCTTCGGCATAGGCCCGCGTTACCGCGTCGATCACCACCTGAGGTTTCTGTGCGGACGCACCATTATCCAGATAGGTCAGCGGCTTGCCATTCACCTCTCGGGACAAGATCGGAAAGTCTGAACGGATTTTTTCTACGTCATACATCGTATTTCTTCCCTATACCGGGCCGCTGGGCGTGAAGGCGAAGACAAATGGCATCGCCGCAAAGGCAGACAGCAAAATGACCCCGAATGATTTCCAGAGCGTACCGAATTTATGCGCCTCATTAAGGAAATGGAGCGTGACGTAAAAGCTTAGAACGGCAGTTGCGAGCGCAATCATCAGAAATAAGGCGGGCACGATGGCTGCCAGGATAATCGTCGGCAACAGAACCGCGATCTGCAAGAACTGCACCCAGATCATCAGGGCGAAAACGTCGTCAAAAGAGGCAACGCCCCTCAGCAGACGGCCAAACAGAAAAAAGGCCACAATGCTGAACAACATAATTCCGGCGAACCACACCAGGCTCAATGCAATTGAGTCCGGCCCTGATGCGGTGCTGCCAGCAGGCCCCGGAAGAATCTGCGACATCAGCACCTGAAGCAAACAGCGCAGAACTACAGCAAGGAAGAAAGCGAGCCAAAGAACCTCGCGCTTTGGACGGACCGAAAGAAGGTAGCGGGCGGTATCCGCCGGATTTGTTACGGTCTGGACCGCAAGGTTGCCGAAGGTTGCGATATTCATTCTGCCTGCCTTTGCGCTTGTCTGAGGCCAGCCACCCAAAACCAGATGAACACGCCGAACCAAAAGGCTCCGACCAGAGTCAGTGCCGGACCGGGGCCAATGAAACCGGCGACAAGACCATTCAACAACACCAGAGGCGTCGACGACAGCAAAGCCCAGAACAGGGCAACCCGCGCCCCATAGGCCGATCCACGCCCGCCTGCGAGACGGGCCACACCATAGGACAGAAAGGCCAGAGCATAGAAGAACAGCGGCAGAATAATGACGGTACCCAACAAGGCACCGCCCATCAGCATGTTCAGCTCAACCCCTTCCAGATGCGCCCGGCGGGCCAGGCTGGGCAACTGCGCAATGAATGACACCACGCAAAAGCCCATGACGAAGACCAGCGCGCGGTCTTCGCGTTCGCCCAGATCCAGAAGTCGACGCACCACGCGCCCCGGCCCCCGATAGGTGGCCACGATATCCGAGGTGACAGGCATCAGCTGCGCCGCGCCAACCAGCCTTCCAGACGGGTCACGATCGCGTCGGCCAGATCTTTGTCCTCGATCTCATCCACGGCCTCGGCCAGAAATGCCAGAGTCAGCATGTTGGTCGCATCTTTGACCGGAACCCCGCGTGAGCGCAGGTAGAACAAAGCAGTCTCGTCAATCGCACCAGAGGTCGAGCCGTGCGAACAAGCAACGTCGTCGGCATAAATCTCAAGTTCGGGTTTGGCGAGAAATTGGCTGTCGTCGTCCAGCAGCAGGGATTGGCTAATCTGGTACCCATCGGTTTTCTGAGCGCCTTCCTTCACGAGGATTTTGCCCTGAAACACACCGGTCGCACCGTTGCGCAGCACTTTCTTGAACACCTGACGGCTTTCGCAATTCACCGCATCATGAGTGACAAAGACGGTGTCGTCGTGATGAAAGTCGCCATCGCCAACGCACGCACCGGCCACGTGCGCCACCGCATCGTCACCGGTCAGCTCAACGACCTGCTCGTTGCGAGTCAGAACGCCATTCGCAGTCAGAGTGAACGACTTATAGGTCGACTCTTGCCCCAGACGCGTGAACATATGAGTAACCGCGCGCCGCTCGTGATCCCGACCCTGCGCCCGGATGTGGTGCAGCGAGCCGTGGTCGGCGATGTCGATCTCCATGCATTTGTTGAAGCGAGACGCTGCCGGACCGGTTTCCAGAATCGTCACCTCGGCCTCGCTTTCAACGCGGATCACGTGGTGCAGGATCGCATCCGAGTTTTCCGATTCATGGCGATAAACAAGGTTAATCGGTTTGGACGGTTTGCCCGTTACGTGAATGGCGACGCCATCCGACGCAAAGGCCGTGTTCAGTGCTGCCAGCGGTCGCTGAACCGGAGTTTGGCCGCGCTCTTCCAGCTTGCCATACAGCTCTTTCGCCCAGTGAATATCCTTGCAGCAGATATCCTCAAGCCGGTCGATCTTGACACCTTCCAGCGTCAGATCGTCGGAATCTTCGGGGCTGAAGACGCCGTCAACGAAGACGATGCTCAGGCGATCCACATCACTGAAAACCAGAGGCTCACCCGCGTCGAACACGGCCGCCTGCGGCGCATCCGGAGAGATCAGCGTGTCGGGCTGGGTGTATTTCCAGTATTCATCACGACGACCGGGCAAGCCCATCTCGCGCACGCGCGCCAGAGCTCCCTCACGCGCGGCTTTTGTACAACCGGGATCGGGCATGGTCAGAGACGCCAGACGCGCCTCGGTTGCGGTCTGTTTTGCTTGCGGCAAAGCCATCAGTTCACCTCGGCCAGGATGTCGGCATAACCGTTGTTTTCAACTTCCAGCGCCAGCTCGGGGCCACCGGTTTTCACGATACGGCCATCGGCCATGATGTGCACAACGTCTGGTTTGATGTGATCCAGCAGGCGCTGATAGTGGGTGATGACCAGGAACCCACGACCCTCATCACGCAGCGCGTTCACGCCTTCGGACACCAGCTTCATCGCATCGACGTCCAGACCCGAGTCTGTCTCGTCCATGATGCACATCTTCGGCTCAAGCATCGCCATCTGAAGGATTTCGTTGCGCTTCTTCTCACCGCCGGAAAAGCCAACATTGACCGGGCGTTTCAGCATGTCCGCGTCAATCTTCAGGGTTTTAGCCTTGGCGCGCACTTCTTTCAGGAAGTCTGCCGCCGACAGTTCCTCTTGGCCGCGCGCCTTGCGCTGCGCGTTAACGGCAGTGCGCAGGAAAGTCATGTTGCCCACGCCCGGGATCTCAACCGGGTATTGGAACGCCAGAAAGACACCGGCTGCGGCGCGCTCTTCCGGCTCCATCTCAAGCAGATCTTCGCCATCCAGCGTGGCCGACCCGTCGGTTACTTCATAACCGTCGCGGCCCGACAGAACATAGCTGAGCGTCGACTTGCCCGAGCCGTTCGGCCCCATGATGGCATGTACTTTGCCGGCCTCAACCGTCAGGTTCACACCTTTGAGAATTTGCTTATCTTCTTCTTCAAGCTGCACGTGCAGGTTCTTGATTTCCAGCATGTTTTACCCTCATCTCGCGCCAGTCAGTTTATCTGACGCCGTATTTCAGTTTCAGTTTTGTCCGGATGGCTAAGCGGATTTTGAGATTTCCTGTGTCTCTTCGCTTGGCCTTATCAGGTAGTTTTCATTTCTTCGGTATCGCTTGAAGCGGTCGACAATCTCATAGCCGTGAAGCGCCACCAACGCTTTGAAAGCATCTGCGTTGACATCATCTACTTCGACAAACATCACGGGCCGGTTTTCCCCCAGACCGGGCAACAGGCTTTCAAGTACGGAAATCTCCATTCCCTCAACGTCGATCTTGATCAAATCGAAGGTCTGGTTTTCCACCAAATCCGACGCCGGGATCACCGGAATAGCACCCTGATTTTCCGCCAGCTTCGCGCCGCCCAGATTTTTCTCCGGCCAGGAAATACCCAGATCCGAGCGCGCCTCGTTTGACACGCCGTAGCCCACCCAATTGAAGTCGACCTTACCTTCCACACCGTTCAGATGCAGATTGCTGATCAACAGCTTTGCCGCAACCGGGTTAGGCTCGACAGGGACAACAAGCGACGCGTGCAGGAACAGCGCGAGGTACAGGCTGTGATTTCCAACATTTGCACCGATGTCCAGAAACCGGCCGCCAACGGGGAAGTGTTGCGAAATCATTCTGAGTTCTTCGACTTCGTAAAACGACCCGTTGAAGTGATGTTTCTGTATCGAGTCCGCAGGGTTTCCGACCGAAAACAGAACTGACTGATCATGGACACGCGCGCGCACAACCTGCGCATCTGCCGATCTGAAAACGCCAGACCGCCGGGATCGCCTTATCCACTTTTGAAAGTCCGCTCGCGTTTCCACCCGGAACTACCCTTTTTCAGCCAACACAAAGGTTGAGACGATCAGCCCACAGAACCCTCAAGCGAAATGGCGACCAGTTGTTGAGCCTCCATCGCAAATTCCATCGGCAGAGCCTGCAACACGTCCTTGCAGAACCCGTTGACAACCAAGGCCACGGCCTCTTCTTCGTCCATGCCGCGCTGACGGCAGTAGAACAGCTGATCGTCGTCCACCTTGGAGGTCGTCGCCTCGTGTTCAACGCGGGACGAGTTGTTCTTGACCTCGATATACGGAACCGTATGCGCCCCGCATTTGTCGCCGATCAGCAAGCTGTCACACTGAGTATAGTTGCGGCTGTCCTTAGCCTTCGGGTGCATCGAGACCAGACCACGGTAGGTGTTCTGTGCTTTACCCGCGCTGATGCCTTTGGACACGATGCGCGACTTGGTGTTCTTACCCAGATGAACCATCTTGGTGCCGGTATCGGCCTGCTGATAGTTGTTGGCAATTGCGATCGAGTAGAACTCACCCTGGCTTTCATTGCCGCGCAGGATGCAGGACGGGTATTTCCAGGTCACGGCCGAGCCGGTTTCAACCTGCGTCCACATCACCTTGGACCGATCCCCACGGCAATCGGCGCGCTTGGTGACGAAGTTATAGATGCCGCCCTTGCCGTTCTCATCCCCGGGGAACCAGTTCTGAACGGTCGAGTATTTTACCTCGGCATCTTCCTCGACGATGATCTCAACCACAGCCGCGTGCAGTTGAGCGGTGTCACGCTGAGGCGCGGTGCAGCCTTCCAGATAGGACACGTAAGAGCCTTTGTCGGCGATGATCAGAGTACGCTCGAACTGGCCGGTGTTCTCCGCGTTGATACGGAAGTAGGTGCTCAGCTCCATCGGGCAGCGGACGCCTGGCGGGATATAGACGAAAGACCCGTCCGAGAACACAGCCGAGTTCAGCGTGGCATAGAAGTTATCTGAAACCGGAACGACCGTGCCGAGGTACTTCTTAACCAGCTCCGGATGCTCTTTGATCGCCTCGGAGATCGAACAGAAAATCACGCCATGCTTGGCCAGTTCGTCTTGGAATGTCGTGCCAACGGATACCGAGTCAAACACAGCATCTACCGCGACTTTGCGGCCTTCGGCGGGCATATCCTCAGCGCCTTCGACACCGGCCAGAATCATCTGTTCTTTCAGCGGGATACCCAGTTTTTCGTAAGTAGCCAGAAGCTTGGGATCGACCTCATCCAGCGACTTGGGCTTTTCTTCCATCGACTTGGGACGGGCATAGTAATACTGGTCCTGAAAGTCGATTGGCGGATAGTGCACCATCGCCCATGTCGGTTCTTCCATCTTGGTCCAGCGTTCGAAGGCCGACAGACGCCATTCGGTCATCCACTCGGGCTCTTCGTTCTTTTCGGAAATAAGCCGGACGATGTCGGGGTTCACGCCCTTCGGCGCGTACTCCATTTCGATCTCGGTTTCCCAGCCATATTTATAGGTTCCGACCTCGCGTACCGCGTCTACGGTTTCCTGATCGACACCCTCTTTTACCTGGGTCTGGTCCAAAGCGGCCATTAAGACACCCTCCGTCAGATCACGCGGCACGCGCGCGATGCTTTTTCTCTTTCTCAAGCCACGTCTCGACGAAACGCAGCACATCTTCTTCCGTTGTCCGAGGCCCCAGCGAAACGCGGATCGCGCTGGCTGCTGTCACCTCGTCATAGCCCATTGCGGTCAACACCGCGCTGGCACGAACCTTGCCGCTTGAGCAGGCAGAACCCGCACTGATCGCAAAACCCGCCAGATCCATCTGCATCACCTGCGTCTCACCCTTCCAACCCGGGGTGGCGAAACACAGAGTGTTTGGCAGGCGTTCCTGATCTTTCCCGACAAAAATAGTAGATTTAGAACCAGCCTCAAGAGCCTTTTCTAGAATATTTCTAAATTCTTTCACCTGATCCCAAACGCCATTGGCCAAATCCCGCGCTGCCGCTTCAGCTGCCGCCCCGAACCCCGCGATTCCTATGACATTTTCCGTTCCGGACCTCCGGCCCATCTCTTGCCCACCGCCCTTGATCTGGGCAGGTAAATCCGTGCCGCGCTTCATAACAACCGCGCCGATCCCCTTGGGACCACCCAGTTTATGGGCCGAGATTAACGCCATCCGGGTTTCCAGCCAATTAAATGCCACCGGCAGTTTCCCAAACGCCTGCGTCGCATCCGTTACCGCCAAACCCGCGGGCAAGGACTGAACAATCCCGGTTTCCGAGTTCGCCAGTTGCAGCGTTGATTGTTCGGGCGCGCCCACTTCAACCTGACCAGAGGGCGAAACCGGCAAATCCTCTGTTATCCATGACCTTACGGCGTCATGTTCAACGGCCGCTCCATGCAACCCGCGCCCCGCTAACGTCAGCGCAGCGCCTTCAGTCGACCCAGAGGTGAAAACGATATCGGCCCCATCGGCCCCAAATGCGGCGGCTATCTGGCCGCGGGCACGCTCGATCAGCGCCTTCGCAGCCCGTCCTTCGGCATGCACAGAAGACGGATTTCCACACACATCCATGGCAGCAATCATCGCATCCCTCGCTTCAGGGCGCAGTGGCGTGGTTGCATTATGATCCAGATAAACCCGAGTCATCGGATCAAACCTTCCTGACGGGCTTTATTGATAAACTTACGATGCACCTTTTCAGCCGCGCCAAAACTTACTCTGTAGTCCTGACCCCGGTCGAAGTCTTCTGGAACAGGTTCGCACAAATATTCCAATGTCCCGGCAATCACAGCCCCAGACAGCATGATGAAGTTAGGATTTGCTCCAAGCATTTTATTCATCAAACGCCCCAGAACCGACCGATCCCGACGGCGGGCAATCTCAGCATCCGCCACTTTTCGCGACAGGTACAAGATGCAATGGTCAGTGGTCATGTAGACCTTGTCCGCCACGTTCGACAGCTTGGCCCCGAACCGCACCCAAGGGTTCGCTCGACCCAGCGAATGCGCCAATGCGGTGAGTGATCCGTATTCGGGCTTAACCGGTTCGATCTGCATGTCTCGCAGCAAACTCATTCTGCGTCCACCACTGCAAAGAGGTTGGGGACGGCAGGACACGGTGCAAGATCGTTCTTGATCACATCCGACAACCGCGTCTGATGCAGGAAAACGTAGACATGAGCGCTCAGGCCCTCCCACAAGCGGTTGGTCAGAGATTGCGCCCGACTGCCTGACGAGGCACCCGAAGCGCCTGCGCCTTTTTGCAGGGCATCGACGGTTTCGTCCACGGCGGCCAGAACTTCGACAACACGAATATCCGACGCAGGACGCGACAACCGATATCCGCCCCCCGGCCCTCGCACGGATGCGACAAGATCGGCCCGGCGCAACTTGACAAAAAGCTGCTCAAGATAAGGCAGGGAAATGTCCTGACGTTCAGAAATTTCACTGAGAGTCACAAGGGTATCACCAGGCTGTAGCGCAATATCGGCCAGAGCGACCATTGCATAACGACCCTTCGTCGATAGCTTCATATTCTGCTCCTCTTGCCGAGTTCCGCGCGAAATCATTGACGCCGCCGCCGCCAGTGCGTATCTCCGACGGGCAGCGCATTGCGCATCGCAACATAATTAGAACCGTTCTAAGGTGCCTGACGATAACCGTCAAGTATATCCCGGCACCCTGAAGAAAAAGACAGGACCAAAGCACACATGCCCGAGGTGATTTTTCCCGGACCCGAAGGCCGCCTGGAAGGCCGTTACCACCCGCAAAAGGAAAAAGACGCACCGATCGCCATCGTGCTTCACCCGCATCCTCAATTTGGCGGGACCATGAACAACAAGGTGGTCTATAACCTGCATTACGCGTTCTACAACATGGGCTTCACCGTGTTGCGGTTCAATTTCCGCGGTGTCGGCCGCAGCCAAGGCGAATACGATCAGGGCGTGGGTGAGCTGAGCGATGCCGCCTCGGCGCTGGACTACCTCCAGTCGATGAACAACAACTCGAAACACTGCTGGGTCGCAGGGTTTTCGTTTGGTGCATGGATCGGCATGCAGCTACTGATGCGCCGCCCCGAGATCACCGGCTTTATCAGCGTATCGCCCCCGGCGAACATGTACGACTTTTCGTTCCTGGCGCCCTGCCCGTCCTCGGGCCTGATTATCAATGGGTCGTCTGACCGCGTGGCGCCACCGGCAGATACCACTTCGCTGGTGAATAAGCTGCATGAGCAAAAGGGCATCACCATCACCCATAATGAGGTTGAAGGTGCCGATCACTTCTTCCAGGATCGCCACATGGACACGTTGATTACTGATGTCAGCGATTATGTTAAACGCCGCCTGACCGAGAACACGCGCTAATGTCCGATACCATCACCACCCTTGCCTCGAAACTTGCCGAGGACACGATGAAAGTGATGGATGAGACCGGCAATGATCGGTTCTATGTCGAAGTCGGCGAGATGCTGGGCGCGTCCTCACAGACGTTGGAAGAGGCGTTCCTGACCGAAATCCGGGTGCGATTGGCCGAGCGCAAAGCGCGCAAGTTCGTAATTCAGCGACTGGCCGAACACCGATCGAAAATGAAAGCGATAGAAAAACAATGACCGAACGGCTGTCCGCGCAAATCGAATTCCTGAAACGCGCGGACAAGCTGAAATCGGTTGATCGCGCAAATTTCCTTCTGGATCAGTCCCGCCCGGAAAACGCAGCTGAGCATAGCTGGCAGCTGGCGCTGTGGGCATTGGTGCTGCGTCCTCTGGCCGACCCTGAGGTCAATATTGACCGGGTGATCCGCATGTTGCTGCTGCATGATCTGGTTGAGATCATCGTGGGCGACCATCCCATCCATCTGGAAACTGACTTGCAGACGCTGGAGGTCGCCGAGCAGGCCGCGGCGGCGGAACTGTTCGGACTGTTACCGGAAGATCAAGCGACCGAGTACATGGCCTTATGGCAGGAATTCGAGGCCGACGCGACACTGGATGCGAAATTCGCCAAATATCTCGATCGCTGCCAGCCAATGTTTCAGGTTCTCTGCGCACCGGCCCCCAAACAGGATCATGTGCAGATCGTCCGCGATAACCTCAACGGCGGGCGCGCGGCGTACCTGAAGGACGAATTCCCTGAGGCCTATTTGGCGGCAAGGTCCCTGCTGAACGAAACGCGCCCGGCGGAGACGGCGTTCACAACGCGCCTTCCCTTTCTGGCCGAGACGGACCAGTTGAAATCGGTCTATCGCGCCTCGCGTTTGCTGGACGTAGAGAGGTTTGAAAATTCCGCCGAGCATTCCTGGCACATCATGCTCTATGCTTGGGTTCTGGCCGAATACGCGGCCCCGGATGTCAAGATTGACCGGGTTTTGCAGATGCTATTGCTGCATGACATTGTTGAGATCGACGCCGGAGACAACCCAATCCACGGTCAGGTCGATCACGCTGCGCAAGAGGCCGAAGAACAAGCAGCAGCGGATCGGTTGTTCGGCCTGCTGCCAAAAGATCAGAACTCGGCCCTACGCGTCCTGTGGCGAGAGTTTGAAGACGCTGACACTCCTGATGCCCGCTTTGCCAAGGCAATAGATCGCTTTCAGGCTCCGGTCGGGAATCTGGAGACAGGAGGTGGGTCATGGGTCGATTACAACGTCAGCTTTGCCCAGATTGAACAGCGCGTTGGCACTCCAATCAAACGGGGCGCCCCTGAATTGTGGACGTGGCTGTTACCGCAGTTGGACGCGTTTTTCACAACGGAAGCAACGACATAGAGATCAAAAGAAAAAGAGGCACGAAGGCCTCTTTTTCCCAGTGTTTCGGCGGACGCCTAAACCTCAGAACTTTTTAACCGATCAACAAAACTGGCTGCATTTTTGTCAACGGACCCCCCGTCAGCAAGCCACCCCAGCGCCGCAATCATTGCCGAAACAAAGATGACGGTTACAGAAAACTTCGTCATTGAAATCACCGAAAAATAAAAACTCATTAATATGGGAATATTATACCCGGAAGTTCATTGAATTTTGTAGTCAGGTTATCCTGACCCCTGAACACTCCGGACAGTGCTCCAACAAAGCGGTTCGCGACCGATTGCGACCTTGTTAACCCATTTCCCATGGTCTTCGCAGACGGACCGGCGGTTAGGGCTGGCCTATTTGCGAAAACCACGCTATGCGCGCGGCAACTTCCCGTTCAAAGGCTGACCTCTCATGGACCTGCGCAATATCGCAATCATCGCTCACGTGGACCACGGCAAAACGACCCTGGTGGATGAGCTGCTCAAACAATCCGGTGCATTCCGGGAAAATCAGGCCGTGGCTGAGCGTGCCATGGACAGCAACGATCTGGAACGCGAGCGCGGGATCACCATCCTCGCCAAAGCGACCAGCGTTGAATGGAAAGACACCCGCATCAACATCGTCGACACACCCGGCCACGCCGATTTCGGCGGCGAAGTTGAGCGCATTCTCAGCATGGTTGACGGAGTTGTTCTGCTGGTCGACGCCGCCGAAGGTCCGATGCCGCAGACCAAGTTCGTTACCTCGAAGGCGCTGGCGCTGGGCCTGCGTCCGATCGTTGTGCTGAACAAGGTCGATAAACCTGATGCCGAGCCCGATCGTGCGCTGGATGAATGCTTTGACCTGTTCGCTAACCTCGGCGCCGACGACGATCAGCTGGACTTCCCGTCTATGTACGCGTCGGGCCGGTCTGGCTGGGCCGACATGGAGCTGGACGGCCCCCGTAAAGACCTGACCGCTCTGTTCGACCTGATCGTCGATCACGTTCCCGCGCCGAAACAGGCCGAGCGCAAGGAAGAGCCGTTCCGCATGCTGGCCACCACGTTGGGCAGCGACCCGTTCATCGGCCGCATCCTGACCGGTCGCGTTGAAAGCGGCACGCTGAAGGCGGGCGATAGCCTCAAAGCGCTCAGCCGCGACGGCGCGGTGATCGAGAACTTCCGCGCCACAAAAATCCTCGCCTTCCGTGGCCTGGCGCAACAACCCATCGACGTGGCCGAAGCCGGCGACATCGTCACAATTGCAGGTATGAGCAAAGCCACTGTCGCTGACTCGCTGGTCGCACCGCAAGTCGAAGAGGCCCTGCCCGCCCAGCCCATCGACCCGCCGACCATCACCGTAACCTTCGGTATCAACGACTCGCCCCTGGCCGGTCGTGACGGCAAAAAGGTTCAGTCTCGTGTTATCCGTGACCGTCTGATGAAAGAGGCGGAATCGAATGTCGCCATACGCATCACCGACACACCGGGCGGCGAGGCGTTCGAGGTTGCAGGCCGTGGTGAGCTTCAGATGGGTGTTCTGATCGAAAACATGCGTCGCGAAGGGTTTGAGCTCAGCATCTCGCGCCCGCAGGTTCTGTTCCGTGACGAGAACGGTCAGCGCATGGAGCCCATCGAAGAAGTCACCATCGACGTGGATGACGAATACTCGGGCGCGGTGATTGAGAAAATCACAGGCGCACGCAAAGGCGAACTGGCTGAAATGCGCCCCGCTGGCGTCGGCAAGACCCGTATCATCGCTCACGTCCCGTCGCGCGGATTGATCGGCTATCACGGCGAGTTCCTGACCGACACCCGCGGCACCGGCGTTCTGAACCGCGTGTTCCACGGCTGGGCCGCGCATAAAGGCCCGATCCCGGGTCGTCGCGCCGGGGTTCTGATCTCGATGGAAAACGGTCAGGCGGTGGCCTACGCCCTGTGGAACCTTGAAGAGCGCGGCCGGATGTTCGTGGCCCCTCAAACGGACGTGTATCAAGGCATGGTGATCGGCGAGCATTCCCGCGACAACGATCTGGAAGTGAACCCGCTGAAGGGCAAGAAACTGACCAACGTCCGCGCCAGCGGCTCGGACGATGCAGTCCGGCTGACGCCGCATGTTCAGTTCTCGTTGGAAGAGGCGATTGCCTATATCGACGATGACGAACTGGTCGAGGTCACACCCAACGCGGTGCGCCTGCGCAAACGCTTTCTTGACCCGCACGAACGCAAACGTATGGCAAAATCTGCCTGATCAATGCAGTGACATAGTTCACAGTTTGGCGACAATGCCACGATTGTGACAAATTTGCTTCCATTGCGGATGCCGAAAAATTGAAGAAGCCCGCCAATTCGGCGGGCTTTCTCTTTGTTTTATGGTTATTTTATTGGTTTTCGGCCTTTGTCTAAAATTAATTTAACTTTAACAGCCCTTGAAAATGTGACGCGAAATCGGTGTAATTGTGGTTGAAGTGTGGCACGAAAGTTGTACCTAAAACGTGTCGCACCGACATATGAGTGCGAAGAGCAGTGTGTAACGAGTTTCGGAGGTAGGCGCGATGCGCGTAAGGTCCCGTTTATTGTCTTTAGTTTTTGTATCAGCAACATTTCCGTTGATTTCAGCCACTGCGGCCCAGGCGGAAAAATGTAATATCAATACAGCCCGGCAATCCGTTTCAACCGACACCTTGTGCGGTTGTACGGTCGTCGACAAGCGCATGTTGCGCTACATCCAGCGCCGCGCTGATTTTGAGGATATTCTGGCCCGAACATTGGACAGCTGCCCGGCCTTTGCAGCCGTCTTGACTGACTTACCAACCGCGACAACCAACACGTCTTCATCAGGGAATAATGGCGACGACGATGGTGACGGCGGATTCGGCGGCGGTGGTGGCACTGGCGGTGGCGGAACCGGCGGCGGTGGCACTGGCGGTGGTGGAACCGGCGGTGGTGGCACTGGCGGCGGCGGAACCGGCGGTGGTGGCACTGGCGGTGGCGGAACCGGCGGTGGCGGAACCGGCGGTGGTGGCACTGGCGGTGGCGGAACCGGCGGCGGCGGAACCGGCGGTGGTGGCACTGGCGGTGGCGGAACCGGCGGTGGCGGAACCGGCGGCGGCGGAACCGGCGGCGGCGGAACCGGCGGTGGTGGCACTGGCGGCGGCGGAACCGGCGGCGGTGGCGGAACCGGCGGTGGCGGAACCGGCGGCGGCGGAACCGGCGGTGGTGGCACTGGCGGCGGCGGAACCGGCGGTGGTGGCACTGGCGGTGGCGGAACCGGCGGCGGCGGAACCGGCGGTGGTGGCACTGGCGGCGGCGGAACCGGCGGCGGTGGCACTGGCGGCGGTGGCACTGGAAACGGCGGCAATAACGGCGGTGGCAACACCGGTGGTCCCGGAAACGGCAATGGTAATGGGGGTAACCCCGGTAACGGCGGCGGCAACAACGGCGGCGCTGGCCCTGGCACCGGTAATGGTGGCAGCAATAACGGCCAAGGCGGCGGCGGTGGCGGCGGCGGAGCCGGTAATGGTGGCAGCAATGGTGGTGTCGGAGGTGGCAATTCCAACGGCCCCGGCCAAGGAGGCACTTTCAACTAAGCTTGCCGCCTCAAATCACAGCCACCTGCGAATCCCCAGCCGTAATTTGGGGGAAACTGAATAGGCTGTTAAACAACAAAAAGGGCGACCCATGCGTCGCCCTTTCTCGTTTAGATAACATAGCGCCTGGTTAGACGTGCTCTAATACTGGCCGTTAACTCCGACCGTAAACGCCCACCCAACCACTAGGTTTTTGCGGATTCTGCATACGCAGGAACAGGTAACGCGTTGAAGACCACGGTTTGATCTTGTTGGTTAGGTTGTCCAACACCAAGTCACCTGCCGCAGATCGGTATACAAGTACCGCGTGGGAATTGCGCCGCGTATCCAGAACAGTTGCAATCAACAATTTGCTGGGGTCGACACCTGCGCGGATCAGATCTCTTTTCTTCAACAGCGCAAAGTCTTCGCAATCCCCGCCGCGGGATGTGGGCAAGGCCCATCTTTCAGCCGTTCGGTATTGCGACTGATCCGTCACCGACCGTGTCGAGGCATTTACCCGACGGTTGATGCGCTGAATGATCAGCATCTCTTGCTGAGTCGACATCGCGACCGAAGCCTTGGTCGAACATGCCCACGAATATTGACGGCACAGTTGGCGCGCGCCCGACGGCGGCGGCGAAACCGCAACACTTGGAATGAATCGCCCCTCGCTGGCGTGGGCAGCGGACCCGAAAAACGAACCACTCAACGCCAAAACGAAAACGGCAGACGCCGTTGCCGCAGCAGAAGTCAACCGTATTACGCCAGCTTTGAGGTTATTGCTCAACGCATCCATGCCTTTTCCCCAGTCCAGTTTCCACGCGCAATCCGGACCGTACTTCGAGTAGCTTAACTATCCGTAGACGGGGCCGCTTGCGCAATCAGGGCTAAAGCTGCAAGGGAAAAGAGGCGGAAATTTGAGCCGCAATATGACCATTTCACGCTAGAATTATGAGCTGCCTGCCACAATCTGAGGGTGAAGACTTCATATTTCACTTAAGGAATACGTTTTAAGTACCTGAAAAATATAATTGCCCAACAACAAACGCAAAAGCCGGACGTCATCTGCGACAGCCCGGCTTTTTCATTGGCTAATTTCCGCTCATTCGGCTGGAAGTGGAGTTCGCGACGCGCACCGACGCTCTATTCGGTGATCTCAACGACCACCAATTCACGCTCACTTGCGCCACGCGCATGATCCAGCGCCGCTTGGTACTGAGCGGAATTGTAACACTCGACGGCGGCTTCAACGGAAGGAAAGCGCGCGACAACATTGCGCGGACGCTCTTTACCTTCCAACTGAACGAACCGGGCTGCGCGGGCGATAAACGTCCCGCCATGCGCCGCGATTGCCGGTCCGGCCAGCTCTGCATACTTGCCATAAGCCTCGGCGTCTGTGACCGTCACATGTGCAATCCAGAGTGCTGCCATCTCTTATCCTCCCAATAGTTTTTCAGCCGCCCTGATGGCCTCATCTGCGTTGGCCGCATCCTTGCCGCCACCCTGCGCCATGTCGGGTCGTCCGCCACCGCCCTTGCCGCCCAGCTCGGCCACCGCGGCCCGAACCAGATCAACGGCCGAGACTTTTTCTGTCAGGTCCGGCGTAACGCCAGCGGCCACGGCCGCCTTGCCGCCCGTATCCGCGATCAGCAACACAGCGCCTGAACCCAAACGGCTTTTGTGTTCGTCGATCAGCGCGGGCAGGTCCTTGCCGGACACACCGGTCAAAGCCTGCGCCAGGAAAGAGACGCCATTCACGTCACGCGCTTCGGTGCCGCCCTGCCCCGAGCCACCCGCCATGGCCAGATCGCGACGCAGTTGCGCCACCTCGTTCTGCAATGCCTTGCGTTCGTCCAGCAGAGACTTCACCCGCGCAACCACGTCGTCCGGCTGTGCTTTCAGTTCCGAGGCGATTTGACCCAAACGCTGATCCTGCGCGGACAAGTGGCGGAAGGCCTCGTTCCCGGTCAGCGCCTCAATCCGGCGCACGCCCGCGCTGCTGGCGCTGTCGCCCAACACGACAAAGGTGCCGATATCGCCGGTTTGGCGCACATGAGTACCGCCGCACAGTTCGATCGACCATGTGTCGCCGTCATGCCCTTTGCCCGTGGCCGCTTTGCCCATCGAGACTACGCGCACTTCGTCACCGTACTTCTCACCGAACAGCGCCTGCGCGCCTAGTTCCCGCGCATCGTCGGGCGTCATGATCCGGGTCTCAACGGTCGAGTTCTGGCGGATGAACTCATTCACCTCACGCTCGACCTTCTGAATTTCCTCGGGGCTCAACGCCTTTGAGTGGCTGAAATCGAAACGCAACCGATCTGCCGCGTTCAGCGATCCCCGCTGTGCCACGTGATCGCCCAGCGTTTCGCGCAAGGCCTCGTGCAGCAGGTGCGTTGCCGAGTGATTGGCCCGGATCGCCGTCCGCCGCGCATGATCGACCTCAAGCTCGACCCCGTCGCCTTTGGACAACGCCCCTTGGCTTACTGTCACTCGATGCGCATAGACCTTGCCTTCGGCAAACTTGCGCGTGTCTTCGACCTTGGCCACATCTTGCAGGTTTTCAAGACGGCGAATTTCGCCGGTATCACCAACCTGGCCACCGGCCTCACCATAAAACGGGGTCTGGTTCACGATGACCCAGCCCGAACCGCCTTGGTCAATCTTGTCGACCAAGGCACCGTCAACGACCAGAGCAGCCACCTGCCCTTCGGCCTTTTCGGTGTCATAGCCCAGGAAGTCGGTCGCCCCGGCGGTGTCCAGAACATCGAACCAAACGGCCTGATCCGCCGCTTCGCCCGAACCGGCCCAAGCCGCGCGCGCCTTGGCTTTTTGTTCTACCATCGCGGCGTCGAAACCGTCCGTGTCCACCGTCAGGCCTTTTTCGCGCAACGCATCCTGCGTCAGGTCCAGCGGGAACCCATAGGTGTCATACAGCTTGAACGCCGCGTCGCCAGGCAGTGCCGCGCCCTCGGCCAGGCCCGACACTTCGTCGTCCAGCAGCTTCAGGCCACGGTCCAATGTTTGCTTGAACCGGGTTTCCTCCAACAGCAGAGTCTCTTCGATCAGAGCCTGCGCCTGACCCAGTTCGGAATATTGCGCGCCCATCAACTGCACCAGCGACGGCACCAGACGGTGCATGACGGGATCCTTTGCGCCCAGAAGATGCGCGTGCCGCATCGCACGGCGCATGATCCGGCGCAGCACATAGCCGCGACCGTCATTCGAAGGCATCACGCCATCCGCGATCAGGAACGAGGTTGACCGCAGGTGATCCGCGATAACCCGGTGATGTACATTCTGGTCGCCATAAGGATCAACGCCAGTCGCATCCGCCGACGCTTCGATCAGCGTTTTGAACAGATCGGTGTCATAGTTGTCGTGGCTACCCTGCAACAACGCGCCAATCCGCTCCAGCCCCATGCCGGTGTCGATCGACTGCATGTCGAGTTCCACCATTGAGCCGTCTTCAAACTGCTCGTTCTGCATGAAAACGATGTTCCAGATTTCGATGAAGCGATCGCCATCTTCCTCAGCCGAACCCGGAGGGCCGCCCCAGATGTGGTCGCCGTGGTCATAGAAAATCTCGGTGCAAGGGCCACAAGGCCCGGTGGGCCCCATTTGCCAGAAATTGTCGCTGGTCGCGATGCGGATGATCCGGTCTTCGGGCACGCCGACCTTTTTCCAGATCTCGAACGCCTCGTCATCTGTATGATAAACCGTTGTCAGCAAACGGTTCTTGTCGATGCCGAATTCCTTGGTGATCAACTCCCACGCAAAGGGAATCGCCTCGGGTTTGAAGTAATTGCCGAATGAGAAGTTCCCCAACATCTCAAAGAATGTGTGGTGACGCGCCGTGTACCCCACATTGTCCAGATCGTTGTGCTTGCCCCCTGCGCGGACACATTTTTGCGCCGTTGTTGCGCGCTGATAGTCCCGGGTTTCAACGCCGGTGAACAGGTTCTTGAACTGAACCATGCCTGAGTTCACGAACATCAGGGTCGGGTCATTGCGCGGCACCAGTGGGCTGGACGGCACAACTTCATGCCCTTGTTTGGCAAAGTAGTTCAGAAAGGTCGATCGGATATCGTTCAGCGTGGGCATAAGGCTCTCTCAGCGCGCAGTCATAATGTGTTGAAAACGGTTTATCCTTGTCCCCGGGGATAGTCCACAAGGATAGGCAGATATCCCAAAGGATAGCCGAGTATGCCTGATGAGAGTTGTGACCAAGTATAAGGGAAAGTTTCGAAGGAACGGCAATCTGAACGAAACAAGGCGGCCCAGCGGACCGCCCTGCTCCAGATATTCTCGGCACCAACCGGATGCGGGGGGATTTCTGTTGTTCCCGTCAGAGACCGTCAGGCTTCGAGGATATCGTCATCCTCGGCTGCACCCGGAGGCATGTCGAAATCCAGACCGTGCGCGGCACGGATCTTGTCTTCGATCTCAAGCGCGGCGCGGCTGTTATCACGCAGGTATTGTTTGGCGTTCTCACGCCCCTGCCCGATCCGTTCATCGCCATAGCTGAACCAAGACCCCGATTTCTCAACCACACCGGCCTTGACGCCCAGATCCAGCAACTCGCCCATCTTGCTGATGCCTTCGCCATACATGATGTCGAATTCCACCTGCTTGAACGGTGGTGCCACCTTGTTCTTGACGACTTTGACGCGGGTTTGGTTCCCGACCACTTCGTCGCGGTCTTTGATCGCACCAATGCGGCGGATATCCAGACGGACCGAGCTATAGAATTTCAGAGCGTTACCACCGGTCGTCGTTTCAGGGCTGCCGAACATCACGCCGATCTTCATCCGGATTTGGTTGATAAAGATTACCATGCAGTTTGAGCGGCTGATTGAGCCGGTCAGCTTGCGCATCGCCTGGCTCATCAGACGGGCTTGAACACCGACATTGCTGTCACCCATGTCGCCCTCAAGCTCGGATTTCGGCGTTAGCGCCGCCACCGAGTCGACAACGACCATGTTCACAGCGCCCGAGCGTACAAGCGTATCGGTGATTTCCAACGCCTGCTCGCCGGTATCGGGCTGCGAGATCAGCAGCTCATCCAGATCAACCCCCAGCTTGCGGGCATATTGCGGGTCCAGCGCGTGTTCCGCGTCCACGAATGCACAAACACCGCCGCGTTTCTGCTGTTCTGCAATGCAGTGCAGCGTCAGCGTCGTCTTACCTGAACTTTCCGGCCCGTAAATCTCAACAATTCGCCCCATCGGCAAACCGCCAATCCCCAGCGCAATATCCAACCCCAGAGAACCGGTCGAGCTTGCGTCGATATCCTGCTTGGCATCTTCGCCCAGCTTCATGATCGAGCCCTTGCCGAACTGACGTTCGATCTGTGCCAGCGCGCTGTCGAGCGCCTTTTGCTTGTCTGCGTTTTTCTTGTCGCTCATCGTCAGAAGATCCGCCATTGTCCTGTCGCCTTCCCTTTTGTCACACCCTTGAACGGGCGGCAATCGCTGCTTTGTTCGCCTCTTGTTCCTTATGGGACCAAAAAGAGAACATTTCAACTAAAACTTACAGAACTTACTTTTGAGCAATTGTGTTAAAGAGTCGTTTACGCCAATCTGCGACCGTAACAAAATACGGCAAAGGGCAAATAAATGCTTGTTTTCTATAAGGAACGCCTCGCGTTTCTGGCAGTTCCCAAAACAGGCAGCACGGCCTATCACACCGCCTTGTGTGAACGTGCCGATTTCGTCGTGACCGACCCACCGGACCTGAAACATGCCCCCGTCCGTCGCTATGACCGGTTTTTTCAGAACATTTTTCGGAAAATGTACGACACCGAGATGGAAATCATGGCCGTGGTACGCGAACCGATCGACTGGTTGGGCAGTTGGTATAAATTCCGAAGCCGAGACGACCGCATCGGCCATCCGCATTCCACACGTGATATGAGCTTTGACGAGTTCGTTCAGGCATATATGCAGTCCCCCCGAGCAGAGTTTGCAGATGTGGGCAGCCAAAGTCAGTTCTTTCGGACCCGAAGCAACGGGCGCGGCGCGCGCCACGTGTTCAAGTACGAAAATCAGGACAAGATTCTCGACTTTCTACAAACCCGACTGAACATGCAGATCGAGTTAAAACAGGAAAACGTGTCGCCCCCTCGCGACTTGATCCTATCCCCTGAAACAGAACAGAAATTTCGCAAGCGACATGCTGCGGAATTTGCCTGTCACGACGCCGCACTTTAGTTCAGCTGCTGAAACACCGCCTCAGTGAGTTGGTTCAGCGAAAATGGCTTGGGCAGAAACGTTGAATTCGCGATTTCCGGCCCTGAATCTCCGAATGCCCCCTCGGTGTAGCCCGACATAAAGATGACACGGACGTCCGGGCGCGTCTTCATCGCTTTGCGTACCCATGTGGGACCATCCATGCCCGGCATAACGACATCGGTGACAAAGGCGTCTACGTTCAGCGATCCGTCCTCAAGCAAACGTAATGCCTCTTCGGCGGATTCCGCCTCAAGCACGGTATATCCCTTGAGCCGCAGCGCCCGCGTTGCAAAGGCTCGTACCGGAGCTTCATCTTCTACCAGCAACACAACGCCCTCACCCTGACGGGCAGACTGAACGTCCGGTGCTGGCGCTGCCTCGATAGGAACCGGTTGCGGGGATGCGGAAACTGGCAAATACACAGTGAATTCCGTCCCGTGCCCCGGGGCACTGTCGACAAAGATAAATCCACCGGTCTGTTTGACGATGCCGTAGACCGTCGACAACCCCAAACCTGTCCCCTCGCCCGTCCGTTTCGTCGTATAGAAAGGTTCAAAGACCTTTTGCAGCTTGTCAGCGGGAATCCCGACTCCACTGTCGATCACCTTGACCGTAACGTATTCGCCGGGCTGAACCGTTGCACGGTCGCGGGATAGAGGATTACTCAGAACAACGACCTCAGTTTCAATCCGTATCTCGCCGCCATCTGGCATGGCATCACGCGCATTAACGACGAGGTTCATCAACACTTGCTCAAGCTGCCGTTTGTCGGCTCGCACGGGTTTCAAAACCGGATCGTGGCTGAGGATCAGGCGTACTTTTTCACCTACCAGACGGTTTAACAGATGAATCAGATCCGAGATTGTATCCCGAAGGTCCAGAACCTCGGGCTGCAAGGTCTGCTTGCGGGAAAACGCCAGAAGCTGGCTGACCAAAGCGGCCGCCCGATTGGCGTTCTGGTTGATCTGGACGAGGTCTCCATAATTCGGATCGTTCTGATCGTGCCGCAACAACAGCAGATCGCAATGCCCTGATATCGCAGTCAGCAGGTTGTTGAAATCATGCGCGACACCACCAGCCAACTGGCCGACGGCCTGCATCTTTTGCCCCTGCACAAACTGCGCTTCGAGCGTCTTCAGTTCCGTCGCGTCGTTGAGAACCGCGATCAAACAAACCTGACCGTTATCGACCATGCGGTTCAGCGTGACCTGCACGAACACCTCTTTGTCCTGACGGGTCAAACGCAGGAATTCCGACCTCATCGCAGGCTCTTGCGCAGCGGTGCGGGCCAACCAGTCCAGAATGGGATAGCCCAGCCCCTCCATAATTTGGTCGACATTGGTTTCTCCGGGCTCAACCTCTCCGATCAGCTTTGCGGCCAAGCGGTTCGCCTCTAAAATACTACCGTCCGGAGAAAGACACATGATAGGGACCGGCAGGTCCGCAAAGGACGCGCGGCTGCCAACCGGGCCAGCCGTTTCCAGAGGCAGGACAAGCAGATCGCGAACGGTACCGGATCGGCCAAGCTCACAAACAGCGGCCGTCACAGGGCCTTGCGGCGTCTGCACTTGCACGACTTCGCCCGAGCCAATTTGGTCGTTGCTGGCCAGCTGGTTCAAAAGATCAGAGTTTTGCCCAAACAAATGTTCAGCCGCAGCATTCGCGCGCAGCAATACGTTGTTGCGTCCTTCTGTGACGACCGGCACGGCCACTTCGTCCCACAGGCCCGGCGTTTCCAGATGGAATCGCCAACAAAACCTGCCCTGACCAACGTCAAAAACCGAAATCGGTATGGTTGAAGCAACGGTGACAATGTCTTCATGCGCCTTTCCGTATATCTCGGCCTTTGATTGCAGGCGCAGCAAGACCGCCGGAGGATTTGCAAAGACCGACCGAAGACAGGTTTCCAACCGACCGCCGGGAAAAGCCTGAAACTTTGTCCGAGCTTCCGAATTGGAGCTGAGGATATCGCCCTGAGCATTGGCGATCACACTGGGGAACAAATCTTGCTCGGCAAAGACAGCCATTGCCTTGACCGACTGACGTGCCACGTGATCGGCGATCTTTCCCCTGAGCACTACAAGGAATGAAGCGGCCAGCAACGATATCCCGGCCACAGCAAGGCCTGTGTGCCAGCTGTGCGGCAGGACACCTGTGACAGGCGCCAAGCTCAGCAATGTTCCGACGAAGATCAGGAAGGCCAATCGTGGGCCGGCCGGAGATTTTTGAAAGGACGGATCAGAGAATACTTCCGTTACGTCTGACATAAACAACTCGAATTCGCGGGCGTTTGTCGCAATCAACCCAAATAAAGTTAAGGCCTGCTTAAAGAAATCAGACACTCTACCTTAGGTTGCTATTATCTGACGTGCTACCGCGTCAAGTGTGACGTAAAGAAACCGTCTGTGCCGTGGGAAACCAGCCACGTCTTGCGAAAACGTTCGGACCAGTTCGGGTTGTCTTTCAGAAAGGCATCCACCACGGCGCCGTTCTCATCAGCCAACATCGAACAGGTCGCGTAAGCCAAAATGCCGCCTGTACTAACAAGCCCTGAAATCGACGACAGGATACCGGTCTGAATGTCAGTCAATTCGTTCAGTCGCGCTTCGGTCAAGGCCCATTTGCCTGCCGGGGCGCGGCGCCAAGACCCGCTGCCGGAACAAGGGGCGTCTGCAAGGACGATGTCGAATGGTCCCTGTTTGGACAGCTCGTTCGTTGACAGAATACTGACACGTGCGCCCGCGCGCTCGGCCCGGTTAGGCAAGTCTCGCATCCGAGCGGCGTTCACATCATGCGCGAACACATCGACACCTTCGGTAGCCGCCAAAGCCAGTGATTTGCCGCCGCCGCCCGCGCAATAGTCCAGCACACGCATACCCGGTGTTAGCCTTACCGCGGCAACCACGGCCTGACTGGCCGCATCCTGAAGTTCAACCAGACCGTCAGCGTAAGCCCGGCTTTTGGAAATTTTGCGAGCGCCCTCAGTGACCTCAAGCGCCGTGTCGCACGCTGGATGCGCAACGGCGCGAATACCCTCTGCTTCCAAGGCGGCGATGGCATTTTCCACGTCTGATTTAAGCAAATTGACCCGCAGATGGACCGGCGCGCGGCTTTGCAAGGCCTCGGCGACGGTTGCAGCCTGATCCCCCAGTGACGCCTGAAACCGGGGCCACAACCATTCCGGAATGTCAAAACGCTCAGCATCCGAAGAGAAGGCCCGACTGCTTTCGTCTTCTGCCACAGGTGACGGCGCGTGGCGTTCGCCAGAAAACAGGTGGCCCAGCTCATCCTCGCTCGCGCGTACGGCCCCGATCATCAGGCCACGCCCGGTTTCGGCCCCACCAAGCGCCGCAAAGGATCGCTTGCACCGCAATGCTGCAAACACGTGATCCCGAACCGCCGCCCGGTCCTTAGAGCCAGCAAACCGGCTACGACGCGCCCAGTTTGTCAGCGCCTTTTCGACCGGTGCGCCTGCCAAAATCGCATCAAGAATTTCTATCGAGGCCTGAACACGTGCGGCAGGTGTCATTACCGAATCCGATTCTGGTTACGAGCTATGGTGAAACGCAAAACGGCGCCCCTGTCAGGGCGCCGCCACTAAACAGGCTGTTGGATCACATGATCCGATAGTTCGGGCTTTCGCGGGTGATCTGCACGTCATGGACATGGCTTTCCTTCAGGCCCGCGCCGGTGATTTTGACGAAGTTGCAGTTCTTGCGCATTTCTTCGACAGTAGCACACCCGGTATAGCCCATCGCGGCCCGCAGACCACCGACCAACTGATGAACAACCGCGCTGGCTGAACCTTTGTACGGCACCTGCCCCTCGATACCTTCAGGCACCAGCTTGTCGTTCGCCGCGTCCTTCTGGAAATACCGATCTGCCGAGCCGCGCGCCATCGCGCCAAGGCTGCCCATACCGCGATAGGATTTGAACGAGCGGCCCTGATACAGGATCACCTCACCCGGGCTTTCATCTGTCCCAGCGATCATCGAACCAACCATGGCGCAGGATGCACCCGCTGCAATTGCCTTGGCAAAATCGCCCGAGAATTTGATGCCCCCATCAGCAATGACCGGCACGTCTCCGGCTGCCGAGGCGCAATCCATGATCGCCGTCAGCTGAGGCACACCGACCCCGGCCACCATCCGCGTAGTACAGATCGAGCCCGGCCCGATTCCCACCTTGATTGCGTCCGCTCCGGCGTCGATCAGCGCCGTGGTCGCCTCACCCGTCGCCACATTGCCCGCGATGATCTGCACCTCGTTCGACAGCGTCTTCACCCGCTTCACCGCGTCCAGCACGCCCTGCGAATGCCCATGTGCCGTGTCGACGACGATGATATCGACACCCGAATCCACAAGCTGCTCGGATCGTTCAAACCCGGCATCACCGACGGAGGTCGCCGCCGCAACGCGCAGACGGCCCAGCCGGTCCTTACAGGCGGTCGGGTTCAGCACGGCCTGTTCGGTGTCTTTCAGCGTCAACAGGCCGGTCAGTTTGCCCTGTCCATCAACCACCAGCAGTTTCTCAATCCGGCGCGCGCGCATCAGGCTTTTGGCCTCTTCCAGATCGGCCGGTTCCTGCAACATCGCCAGATTGTCCGACGTCATCATCGCGTGGATCGGCGTATCGTCCGAAGTGGCAAAGCGCATGTCACGGTTGGTGACAATGCCAACGACGCGACCTTCGTCATCCACGACCGGGAAGCCGGTGAAGTTATAGCGCTGCACCAGCGCCTGCGCGTCGGCCAGCGTCTGATCCGCCCGCAGCGTGACCGGGTTATAGACGATACCGGATTCGAACCGCTTGACCCGACGCACTTCGCGGGCTTGCTCCTCGACCGAAAGGTTTTTGTGGATCACCCCGATGCCACCCGCCTGCGCCATCGCAATGGCCATGCGCGCTTCGGTCACTGTGTCCATCGCTGAGCTGAGCAGCGGGATGTTCATGCTGATCTCGCGGGTCACGCGCGTGGTCGTGTCCGCGGTCGCAGGCAGCACCGTCGATGCCCCCGGAACCAAGAGTACGTCGTCAAAGGTGAGTGCCTCACGAATCTGCATCTTCTAACCTCATGCAAAAGCCCGTTTGGCGGTGACCCTATTACATGGATTTACCCCAAGGAAAAGCCCCCGCCCCCAACTTGTTGCCCCCTGCGGGCCAATGCCGCGCCATAAAACGACGCAAGACGTTCAAAACGTGCCGCTGAATGGCCTTTCCCTTTGCGTATAAACCCATATCTTGCGCGGCATACGCGCGAATACAAATAGGCAGGCCAGACATGACCACCGACCCTCTTGTTGTCTTCACCCCCTCGGGCAAACGCGGGCATTTCCCCGTTGGCACTCCGGTTTTGACCGCCGCCCGGCAATTGGGCGTGGATCTGGATTCGGTCTGCGGCGGACGGGGGATTTGCTCGAAATGTCAGATCACGCCCAGCTATGGTGAGTTTCCCAAGCACGGCGTCACCGTATCCGAAGACGCGCTGAGCGAATGGAACGCGGTCGAGCAACGATACGACGACAAGCGCGGGCTGAAACCCGGTCGCCGTCTGGGCTGTCAGGCGACGGTTCAGGGCGACATCGTGATCGACGTACCGCCCGAATCTCAGGTCCACCGTCAGGTCGTTCGCAAGGCCGCCGCCGCGCGCGCCATCACTATGGACCCGGCAACGCGGCTGTACTTCGTGGTTGTTGAAGAACCCGACATGCACTCGCCCACCGGCGATCTGGAGCGGCTGGAACGTGCCCTGCGCGAGCAATGGCAAATCGAGGCCGTCACCGCCGATCTGTCGCTGATGTCCAAGCTGCAACCGGTGCTGCGCAAGGGCAAATGGGAGGTCACAGTCGCTGTCCACAAAGGCCACAAGGATGAGGTCGCGAAGATCGTCGAAATCTGGCCCGGCCTGCATGAACACGGGCTTTATGGTCTGGCCATCGACCTCGGATCGACCACCATCGCAGCCCATCTGACCGATCTTGAAACCGGAGAGGTCAAAGCATCTTCGGGCCTGATGAACCCACAGATTCGGTTCGGCGAAGACCTCATGAGCCGCGTGTCTTATTCGATGATGAATCCCGGCGGCGATAAGGAAATGACCAAAGCCGTGCGTGAGGCGATCAATGATCTGACCGTTTCCATTGCGGATGAGGCCGGGATTGATGCGTCCCTGATCGTTGAGACGGTGTTCGTCTGCAACCCGGTCATGCACCACTTGCTGCTAGGGCTAGACCCGGTCGAACTGGGTCAGGCTCCATTCGCGCTGGCGACATCGGAAAGCATGTCTCTGCCCGCACGCGAGATGGATTTGACCAAGATGAACCCCCGTGCGCAGGTCTATATCCTGCCCTGTATCGCCGGCCACGTGGGTGCGGACTGCGCCGCGGTCGCGCTGTCCGAAGAGCCGGGAAAGTCCGAAGACCTCGTGCTGATCGTCGATGTCGGCACCAATGCCGAGATTCTGCTGGGCAACACCACCCGCGTGCTGGCCTGTTCCTCACCCACCGGCCCGGCGTTTGAAGGCGCGCAGATCAGTTCCGGCCAGCGGGCGGCGCCCGGAGCCATCGAACGGATCGAGATCGACCCGATCACCAAGGAACCCCGTTTCCGCGTCATCGGCTCGGACAAGTGGTCGAACGAAGAAGGCTTTGATCAGGACGTCGCCACCACCGGCATTACCGGCATTTGTGGCTCGGGTATTATCGAGGCTGTGGCCGAGATGCGGATCGCGGGCTTGCTGGACGAAAGCGGGCTGATCGGCTCGGCGGCGCAGACCGGCACCCCGCGCTGCGTTCCCGAGGGTCGCACCCACGCCTATCTGATCCACGACGCCAGCGCCGAGGGCGGCCCGCGCATCACTGTGACCCAAGGCGACATCCGCGCCATCCAGCTGGCGAAATCGGCGCTTTATGCAGGTGCGCGACTATTGATGGACGAGATGGAGGTCGACCGCGTTGACCGCGTGGTACTGGCTGGTGCCTTCGGTGCCCATATCTCGACCAAACACGCGATGGTGCTGGGCATGATCCCGGATGCCCCATTGGACAAGGTGTCCAGCGCGGGTAACGCCGCCGGGACCGGCGCGCGGATCGCCCTTTGCAACATCGGTTCACGCCGGGAAATCGAACGCGTTGTGCGTGAGATCACCAAGGTGGAAACTGCCATCGAGCCCAAGTTTCAGGATCACTTCGTGGCCGCCAACGCGATCCCGCACAAAACTGATCCGTTCCCGGAACTGGCGCAGGTGGTCACCCTACCCTCGCCCTCATTCAACACCGGCGGGGACGAGGAAAAGTCTGGTCGACGCCGCCGCAGAAGGTCATAGTATCTCCATTTAGGAGGCTGTGACATGCTGCACATCAATGGCGATCAGGCTGATTTCTGGGGCAAATCCGAGATGGGAGCCCGCTGGCTGACCTTTGAGGATCAGCTTGATCACCTATTCCAACCGGTTTTGCAGCTGGTGTTGGAGCGTGCCGGCCTATCGGACGGGATGAAAGTTCTGGACATCGGGTGCGGAACAGGGGCAAGCGCCTTGGCCGCAGCAGAGCGCGTAGGTGCAAGTGGCGAAATACTGGGTGTCGATATTTCGGACCCGTTTCTGGCGCGCGCGAAGGATCGAGCGGATCAGTTGAACGCTCGCAATGTGCGATTTCACAAGGCCGATGCGCAGATCGAGCCCTTCGAAGATGGCGCATTTGACGCGGTTATCTCTCGGTTTGGCGTGATGTTCTTTGAGGACCCAACAGCCGCCCTGACCAATATCGGACGCGCGCTGAAACCCGGAGGCACGCTGACATTCGCGGCCTGGGGCGGCCTGTCAGACAATCCATGGTTCAGAGTTCCGCACATCGCTGCCACCAAACGACTGGGTCAGCCCCCCAAAGTAGATCGCAACGCGCCCGGCCCGCTCGCCTTTCATGACAGGGATAGGGTTGCTGGCCTGATGACCGCGGCGGGTCTGACCGATGTCTCGGTCACACCTGTTCAATTGAACCTGACCGGCCCCAAAGCTGTCGAGGATGCGGCGCTACTGTGTACCCGCGTCGGCCCAGCTGCCCGTGTCATCGCTCATTTCAACGGCACGGACGAAGATGTTCGCGCCATTATCGACACGGTTGCCCAGGAATTTGCCGATTACCACACGCCGCAAGGCACGGCGGTACCGGCCGTCATTAACCTGCTTCAAGCACGTCGATCTGAATGATTGGAGCGGGTAGCGGGAATCGAACCCGCGCGTTCAGCTTGGGAAGCTGACAGGCTACCATTACATCATACCCGCCGCGCAGCACTGGATAGCACCGCGCGCAGATGATCCGCAAGCGCCTTTCGCGAAGGTTCGGCCCTTACTCGGTCCGGGACCTCAGACTGTCGATCAGGGATTGATCCACGTCCAACGCCTCGCACGCTGCGTCCAATGTGCGTTTGTCCAGATGCTGCGGGTTCAAGTCGATATCTTTCGAAAAAGCATCAACTATTGCTTGTATCGCATTGATTCGCGCAAACTTCTTGTTGTTCGCTGGGATCACATGCCACGGCGCAATCTCCGTCGATGTTCGGGCCAGCATCTCATCCACGGCCACCTCGGCTTCGTCCCAACGCTCGCGGTTGCGGAAATCTTCATAGGTCAGTTTCCACCGCTTCATCGGGTTACGCAGGCGTTCTGTGAAGCGCTCCATCTGCTCTTCCTGCGAGATGTGAAAAAACAGCTTTACGATGCGGGTGCCGTCGTCAATCAGCATACGCTCAAAGTCATTGATTTCACGATAGGCCGCGCGCCAGCGGTCTTCTGGTGTGAAGTTTTCGATCCTTTCGACCAGCACCCGACCGTACCAGCTGCGATCAAAGGCTGAAATCGCGCCTTCGGGCGGTAGTCTTTCCCAAAAACGCAAAAGGTAGTGCCGGTTCAAGTAGTAGTTCCGCGGCGCTCCGATCGGCCAAACCTTAAAGCTGCGCGGGTCCAGTGCCTGACTGATGCGTCGGATCGTGCCGCCCTTGCCTGCTGCGTCCCAGCCCTCGAACACAATCACGCCTTTGGTGCCGTGGAACAAGAATGCCTGTTGGATCAGAGCAAGTTGCGCCTGCAATTTTGCCAGCTTATCGAAATACGCCTGCTTACCCAGCTTCTGGCTAAGATCCGCGTCTGCGAGTTTAGGAGGGTGATGTCTTTTCATATGCGCGCCGGTCCCTGTTCATCTGACCCCGCCACTCTGAACCGAAGACACGCCCCAAGCCTTGATCAGTGTCAAAAAACGAAAAAGGCCGGCACAGGGCTCGGCCTTATCGTTTCTGAAACCCGCAGATTAGGCGCGGCGGCGGCGTCCACCACCGCGACGACCGCGACCTTCGCCCTCGGCGCCAGCGGCTTCTGGTGCTTTGTTAAAGCGAATCCATTCTCCGCCATGTGGGTCATTGTTGGTCAGCAGGTTGGCAGCGCGGATGGCCTCCATCTCCTTGCCGGCGCGTGGCAGGGTCGAGCCCAGTCCGAACATCTGAACAAAGGTTTCGTCGTCCATACCTTCGGGCAGGATGATGCCAGCGGCGGCAACGGCCTCTTTTTTCTCGGCTATTTTCTTCTGCGTCACCGGCAAAGCCACCGGGTTCATGATCGCCGAGGTCATGCCAGCGCCCATTGCCATCGGCAGGAAGGCGTTGTTGATGCCGTGACGGTTCGGCAGACCGAACGAGATGTTGGACGCACCACAGGTGGTGTTCACGCCCAGTTCCTCACGCAGACGACGGACGAGCGCAAACACCTGCTGGCCAGCCGTTGCCATCGCACCGATCGGCATAACCAGCGGGTCAACCACGATGTCATGCGCCGGAATGCCATAGTCTGCGGCGCGTTCCACGATGGTCTTGGCAACGGCAAAGCGTACGTCCGGGTCTTCCGAGATACCGGTGTCGTCGTTCGAGATCGCAACAACCGGAACGTTGTATTTCTTGACCAGCGGCAGAACCATCTCCAGACGCTCTTCCTCACCGGTGACCGAGTTCAGCAGCGGACGACCTTCGGCCGCCGCAAGACCGGCTTCCAGAGCACCCGGAACCGACGAGTCGATGCACAGCGGCACATCGACCAGCCCCTGAACCAGCTCAACGATCTTGGTCATCAGCGGCGGCTCGGTTTCGTTCGGGTTGGGGTTCGAATTGTAGACAACGCCCGCGTTGATATCCAGAACGGTCGCGCCTGCCGCGACCTGTGCCAGCGCGTCTTTCTCGACGGTCGAGAAATCGCCCGCTTCCAGTTCAGCGGCCAGCTTCTTGCGGCCGGTCGGGTTGATCCGCTCGCCGATCACGCAGAACGGTTCGTCAAAGCCTAGAACGGCAGTTTTTGTTTTTGATTCTACGACTGTACGGGTCATGTCCGTTCCTTAGGAGTTTACAGGCTTTGCCGAAGCGCCGCCGTTATTGATCGCCCAGTTGGCGTTGGTCTTGATCCCGCCCAGCGGGAAGAAGTGGACGTTGGTGATGTTGAAATCAGGGTTGGCCGCTTTGTGATTGGCCAGTTCGGTGACAACATCGGTCGGCTCATAGGGCAACAGCAGCTTGGACACATCCATAGCGCGCTTTTGCAGAACCTTCAGCGAAGGGCCAACGCCGCATGCGATGGCGAACTTGATCAGGGTTTGCAGCTTGGCCGGGCCAGCAATGCCGATGTGGATCGGCAGGTCGATGCCCGCCTCTTTCAGGCTGTCGGCCCAGGCGATGATCGGCTTGGCGTCGAAGGCAAACTGAGTTGCCAAGGCCATTTCGGCGTCCGTCGTTTCCGAGAATTTCTGCTTCCAACGCAGCGCGTCGTCCACGTTCTTGGTCGATCCGTCGGGGTCAATGTCCTTGTTCCCCTCGGGGTGGCCGGCAACGTGCAAGCGTTTGAAGCCCGCCTTGTCGAACAGGCCAGTCTCAAGCAACTGCATCGAGCTGTCGAAATCGCCATGCGGGTTCGCGACGCCACCGGCCAGCAGCAGCGCCTGCTCAACGCCCGCTTCGCCCTGATACATCGAGATCCAGTTCTCCAGCGTCGCCGCGTCCTTGATGATCCGCGCCGGGAAGTGCGGCATCACCGGATAACCCTCGGCCGCGATGCGTTTCGCGGTCTTGACCATGTCCTCGATGGGTGTGCCCTCGATATGGGCGATGTAGACACGGGTGCCTTCGGGCAGCAGCGCGCGGAAATCTTCGACCTTTTCGGCGGTGCGGGGCATCACCTCGATCGAATAGCCCTGCAAAAAGGCTTCGACGGTCGGATTAACCGGCCCGGTTTCGACCGCATCACGTTTCTTGAAGTTCAGCAAAGCCATTGCGGCCTCCCACATAGATCAGGGCTTAAGCCCAACCGTCATTGGCGATCAGCGCTTTGATGCGGTCCTGATCGTACTCAGTTTCCAGACGCAGGGCCTGCGCCTCGGCAATTTCGGACGGCTCGCCCTCAACCGCGAAAGGTTCGGCCTTGCGCCATTCGGCCAGGTAGGCATCACTGTCCTTGGCATTCACCTTCATTGCGGCGCGGTCGATGGCTTGCTCGAACCGTTCTTCCAACTGCCGCTTTGCGCCACGACGGCCTTTGCCGACGATGACCTGAGCGGGAATGTCGCGCCAGTATACGATGGTGACGTCAGGCATTGCTGTGATTCCTCCTAACCCGATGGACCGGTTCTAAACTTCAATCTGGGGCCGGGTCGGTCGAATTTCGACACCAAACGCTTTTCCAGCGACGTTTTTGCCCGTGACGGGATACAGCGCTTTTAGCGAAATCCCCAGCCAAAGCGCATATCAAAATTCTCAATGTCTCTATGAAAACCCTGCATAAAAACAAAAGACCCCGGACAGCTTGGGCCATCCGGGGTCAATTCAGGTCAAAAATCGGTGTTAGCCGACCAGACCGCCATCTTCGCGAGTCACAGCGATAATCGCCGAACGCGGAACTGCGTTACCGCCTTCAGGCCAGTGGCTGTTGCCATCCTCACCCGGGTGCTGAACGCCGACGAACATGGTGCGACGATCCGGCGACCAAGTCAGACCGGTGATCTCACACTCTTTCGGACCAACCAGGAAGCGGCGGATTTCACCAGTTACCGGATCACCGGCCAACATCTGGTTGTTGCCCTGGCCAGCAAAGTCGCCCTCGTTCGAGTATTTGCCATCAGTCTGGATCCACAGCAGGCCGTTGCTGTCAAACTTGATGCCGTCGGGCGAGTTGAACATGTTGTCCTTGTTCACGTTTTCGGACCCGGCGTTGGCATCGTCATGCACGGTCGGGTTGCCCGCCAGCACATACAGATCCCAGGTAAAGCCCGATGCGCCGTGATCTTCGTCATTCGGCCACCAGCGCACGATCTGACCATAGTTGTTGGCCTCACGCGGGTTCGGACCTCCAACCGGAGTTTCGTCGCCACCTTTATTCGGTTTGATGCCACGATTCTTGTTGTTGGTCAGCGCGCAGTAGACCTCGGCCTTGTTCGGGTTGGCAGTGATCCACTCGGGGCGGTCCATGGTGGTCGCACCAACCTTGGAGCCAGCCTGGCGAGCGTGGATGCAAACCTCGGCTTGGCTGGCCATTCCCGTGGTTTCCGGGGTCAGGTCCAACCACTCACCCGTGCCGTCGTCGTTGAACTTGGCAACAGACAGGGTGCCTTTTTCCAGCAGTTCGCTGGTATCGGCGCCCGGCGCGTAAACACCTTCGGACACAAAGCGGTACATGAACTCACCACGCTCATCATCGCCCATATAGACCACAACGCGACCATCGTTGTTCACAACGGCCTCGGCGTTTTCGTGCTTGAAGCGACCCAGAGCGGTCAGTTTGCGCGGAGTCGAAGTCGGATCGGTCGGGTCGATCTCAACCACATAACCGGCGCGGTTCGGTTCGTTCGGGTTTTTCGCAACGTCGAAGCGATCGTCGACCTTGGCCCAGCTATAACCCCAATCCTCGGCTGACACGCCATAGCGCTTCAGCTCATCGCTGACTTCGTGGTTTTCATCTTCGGCCGAGAAATAGCCGTTAAAGTTCTCTTCGCAGGCCAGATAGGTACCCCACGGCGTCATACCGTTGCCGCAGTTGTTCCATGTCCCTTTCGAGGTGGTACCGGTGGCGTCTGCTGCGGTTTTCATCAGGTCATGGCCAGCAGCCGGACCCGTCAGCGCCATATCTGTCTGCGGTGTGATGCGGCGGTTATAGGGGCTGTCCTTAACGATCTGCCACCTACCGTCGATCTGCGCGATTTCCATGATCGAAACACCATGGGCCATCATGCCTTTGGCGATTTCGTCCTGATCTGTCAGAGTGTTGTCACCACTGACCGACAGGATTTCGCGGTTGGTGTATTCGTTGTTCGCAACCAGCAGCATCTTGCCGTCGTGAACGAAGACATCCATGCCGTCATTGTTGTCACCGAACGCCTTTTCCTGGGTGGCGGCAGTACCACGGGTTGCGTGGTCAAACTCTGTGCCATCAGCAAACAGCGGATCGCCCCAGCGCACCACGATGTCGGCTTTGTAGCCAGCGGGAACGATCAAATCATCTTCGGTCGAGATCGGAATAGCATCGAACGCAAAACGGTTCGCCGCTGCCTTTACACCGGTCGGCAAAATCGAGCCTCCCAGCGCGGCAAAGCTGCCCATGGCCAGAACCCCACCCATAAAGCCGCGGCGCGACAACGCGCTTTCCACAACGCGGTCAAAATCGCATTCCTCAGGGCGAGGGTTCACCAATTCATCATATTCGTCAAAGGACAGCTTGCGCTTATCAGCCATTTCCCATGGTACACGACTCATGGCCAAACGCGCTCCATTTTGGGGCTTGAAAGCGACCGCTTTGGGCAGGTTCGTCGCCAGGCCTGAAGAGCCTTTTCCGGGTTATATAAGATCCAACGTCGGAGCGCGTCGAACCCGACCCTGAACCATGACGTTGCCCGCCGCTTGTGGGCTTTTTTCGGGATCCCCTGTCGGCCCATCGCCTGACTTGCGCATCGGTATGCCCAGGTCATGGCCAGCGCAACGATCGTAAGGAGTGTCGCAAGCTTGTGCGGGTCGGTGATGTGAGTGTCTTCGATATTGAAGCCACGAGTTTTGGCATCTGCGAAGAGGCATTCAATGCCCCACCTTTTGCGATAGAGTTTGAGTGGGTTTTTTGGGGCGTCGATGTTTGTTGCGACCCAAATCAACTCGCCACCTTTGATCCGTTTCCCCTGAAAGCGAAATAGGTTCTTGGGCGTGTGCGCCATGCCGCCCAGCCAGCCTTTCCATTGGCCCTTGCGGCGTTTGCGCAGCAGCGAACGCAACTGGAACCGGCGTCCGTCTTCGGTGTGGATGTGCATGTTTTCGCGTAAGCGGACGACGAATGGAACGTTGTTTTCAGCGAGAAAATCCAACCACTTATCCCCAATGAACTCCCGGTCTGCCAGCAGAGCCTCAATGGAAGATGCCCCGAACACTCGAAGATATCGTCGGATCAACTTCTTGCGTTGCCGCGTTGAGCTATTACCGCTGTTACCCAGAAGCGACCACATCAGAGGCACCTTGAAGCGGCGTGTCACGATCGCCAGAACCAGAAAGTTGATATCGGTCTTGCCCAACTTCCAGTTGGTCCGGTCCAGCGCAAGGAGCTTTGGACCCTTCAGATCAAGCAGGCAGATAATCAACCGCGCAACCACATCTCCATCCAATCGAACATGCTGGAAGAAGCGCTGAAGGCGGCGATAACTCGATGCATGAAGAGCGCTGCCGGGGAACTGACTCGCCAGATGACCAAGGTTCACAGTTCGACCGTTTGCCAGACCAATCAGCATTATGGCCAGGGTCTCCAATCGCGTCTTGCTCAGATCAAAATGTGGGCTTAGCGTTGTCATCAGAGGGGTGAGGAGAAATCCGAACATCCTGAAGATCCTTGTAGTGAAGAATCTTCAATTCGAATCCTTTTCGCCCCTCGTTTCAAGAAGCGTCGTGTACCGTGGCCATTTCCATCTCCGTATCTGGCAAAGAGCTTGTAGAGAATCCCCTTTTCGGGATCGGACCCGGACCTCGCACGTCTCTGTGAATGCTGTGTGACAATCACGAGAAATTCAAAATTGAAATCACTTGCGCGTCGGCGATACGCCGCCTAGGGTCAAATCAACTCGAAAATCGGAGGGCGTGACGAATGGCGCCCAAGCGTCCCAAAGGTGCGGGCGCGTTCCCGAAGGCGGTCGAAAGCCCCGCGCCGGCAAGACCCGATCCGGATGCACTCTATGCGGCTCTGGATTTGGGGACAAATAGCTGTCGCATGTTGATAGCCCAGCCCAAGGGCAGCGGGTTTCATGTGGTGGACAGTTTCTCGAAATCCGTGCAGTTGGGCGCGGGTTTGGAACGGACCGGACGGCTGTCCCGGTCTTCGATGTCGCGCACCATTCAGGCGCTGCGCATCTGTCAGCAAAAGCTGAAACGCAATAAGGTCAGACGCATGCGTCTGGTCGCAACCGAGGCATGCCGACGCGCCAAAAACTCGCGCGATTTCATCCGGCAGGTGAAACGCGAAACCGGCCTGACGCTTGAGATTATCCAGCCCGAAGAAGAGGCGCGTCTGGCCGTGATCTCTTGTGCCCCGCTGGTCTCGACCAAGACTGAACAGTTGCTGGTGGTTGATATTGGCGGCGGCTCAACCGAATTGGTGTGGATCGACATCTCTTCCGTGCCGCGCCGCGACCGTCCGGCAGCGATCATGCGGCTGCATAACGGGTTCCACACTTCGGACAGCCCCTTCCCCGCCGCCAAAGTGGTGGATTGGATCAGCGTTCCGCTGGGCGTCGCGACCCTGCGCGATCAGTTCCACGATGTTCAGGATGACTCGGCCCGTTTTGCCCTTATGAGTTGGTTCTTCGAAGAAAACCTTGCCGATTTCGCCCCGTATAAAGACGAGCAAGCCCGCGAAGGGTTTCAGATCGTTGGCACCAGCGGCACGGTGACGACGGTGGCGGCCTCACATCTGGGGCTGAAGCGCTATGACCGGACCAAGGTGGACGGTCTGCGCATGACCAGCGATCAGATTGACAAAGTCATACGGGGATACTTAGAACTCGGTCCACTGGGGCGGCGGCGAGATCCGCGTATCGGCGATGACCGGCAGGCCCTGATCATGTCCGGCTCGGCCATTTTGCAGGCATTGCTTCGCTGCTGGCCCACCGACCGCCTTTCCGTGGCGGACCGTGGGCTGCGCGAAGGTCTGCTATATGCGCAGATGAGTGCGGACGGTGTATTGGAAGACGGACCGTTCTGATGGCGAAAACACCGAGTGGAAAAAACAACTCAGGCCGTGGGCAGCGCGACCTGAAGGTAAAGGTGAAAACAGCGCGCGGGCGCAAGCTCAGCTCGACCCGCTGGCTCGAGCGGCAGTTGAACGACCCGTATGTAAAGCGCGCGCAGGCCGACGGATACCGCGGGCGCGCGGCTTACAAGATTCTGGAGCTGGACGACAAGTTCCGCTTTCTCGTCCCCGGCGCCCGCGTCGTCGATCTGGGCTGTGCGCCCGGAGGCTGGCTTCAGGTTGCGGTCAAGCGAGTGAACGCGCTGGGCGAACGATCAGGTAAGCGGATCGGCACGGTGTTGGGTGTTGATCTGCAAGAGGTCGAACCCGTCGCAGGTGCGACAGCTCATGTGCTGGACTTCATGGAAGATGATGCCGACAAGAAGGTCAAAGACTGGCTCGGCGGCAAGGCAGATGTGGTGATGTCAGACATGGCCGCCGCGTCCTCGGGCCACAAGCAGACCGACCATTTGCGGATCATGGCCCTGTGCGAAACGGCCGCCTATTTCGCCTTTGACGTGCTGGAAGAAGGCGGCACCTTTGTCGCCAAAGTTCTGGCCGGAGGCGCTGAGGGTGATCTGCAAAAGCTGCTGAAACAGAAGTTTGAAAAAGTGGCCAACGTAAAGCCGCCCGCGTCGCGTTCAGACAGTTCCGAGAAATTCGTGGTCGCCACGGGCTTTCGCGGCTGAGGTTAGTCCTCCAACCAGCTCCGATCACCGGGCAGAAACTGTTCGCGCAGGGAATCAGCGGCTGTGCGCTGCAACAGCAAAGCCTCTCCGCGACTGATGTATTCCGGTTTTCTGGCCTGAAGCTCGGCGATCCGCTGGCTCAGCGGCACCGGGCGCTGCAACTTGGATGTGTAGATCAGTTTCTCGGACATGGGTCACCTGACTGCCGGGTGGAGTTTCTTCCGTGTCTGAGAGATTAGCGATGAAATTTGCCGGTATCATGGCGCAAACCCGGCCCTGCCGTGCCGACTCAGGGATCAAGCTGGGTCTTGAGGTCCAGCAATTCCGGGTCATTTGGTATTGCATCCAACGCCTGACGCAGCACGTCGCGCGCGGCCTCTGTACCGCGGTTGATCTGCGCCAATTGCACCAGTATGGGCCAGGCCTCGGCGCGCTGCGGGTCCAGCACCACGACCTCCTGAAAAGCGCGCTCAGCCGCCGGAGCGTTCCGAAACGTCAGAGCCATCCCCCCGAGAACAAGATGGGTTTCGGGAAAATCCAGCCGGTTCGACAGCGCCTGCTGCCATTCCCCCATACTCCGTCCGACCCGTGCCTGCTGCTCCGGAGACAGAGATCGGCCTGGAATATTCAGGAATTCTTTGGCCGCTGAAATACGGACATTGCGCGTCGGGTCTGTAAGCAAAGGCTCCAACCGTTCAACCTGATCGGGCAGCAACGCCTGACGCTGCAAAGCCACCGCATTGGCGCGCACCAAGGGATCGGCGTCCGTCAACAACGCGGCTGTCCTCGCCGCAATGTCAGCCGACCCGAAAGGTTGCAGCAGATACGCCGCCGTGGCGCGGACGATGCCGGGCTGTTCCATGTCCATGGCGATGCCAAGCAAGTCGTCTGGCCCATCGGCGCGCCCGTCCAACGCCGTCTGAAACGCAGTTCCATAATGCGGTCCTCGATGTGCAGAGGCCGGAAACCACACCTCTATCTTTTCCGCGGCCCAGGCTTGATACTCGGACTGATGACAGTCGGTGCAGGCGTCCTGCCCCAAACCAAGATCGGGACGCGGGATGCGGAAACTGTGATCGCGCCGACCGTCAACGCCCATATAAACACGCTCGATCATGTGGCAGGACACACACTGCGCACCATCACTGCTTTCCGGGTGATGATTATGCAACGGCGTGTCATAGTCTTTGGCGGACAGCGTTGGAAAATCCGGATTGCCCGCCGGTGAATGACATTGCGTACAGACGCCGTTACCCTCTGCCCGCAGCTCGGCAGTATGAGGGTCGTGGCAATTCATGCAGCCCACGCCTTGTGCGTACATTTTGGATTGCAGAAACGAGCCGTAAACGTAGACCTCGTCCAATATCTGCCCGTCCGGATGATAAAGACCGGGGCGTAAAACCGCCAGATTGTAGGCGTCATGATATGGGGTTCCGGGTAACGGGTTGCCGTCACCATGTGCTTCGCGTCGGGAATGACACCCGGCACATTGCTGGATCGCGGTCTCTGTTTGCCCCCAATTCATCGAAAACCCGTAATCGTTCAGATCAGCAGGCACGCTTTGTCCCTGCGTCCAGCCGATATGTGCCGAAGCTGGCCCATGGCAGGCTTCGCACCCTACCCCGATCTCAGCCTGAACCGAGCTGTATTGGCGCGTCTGAACGTCATAGTTCTTTTCGAACCCGGTCGCATGGCAATCCGCACATCGCGCATTCCAGTTCTTGTAAGGGCCAGTCCAGTGCAACCCGTCATCCGGCGGCAGATCCTGATCGGGATAGAGGTGATACCAATTCCGGTTCTCGGTATCCCAGACCACATCGAAGCTCTGCAATCGACCAGGTTCGGTCTCGAACAGGTATTGCTGCAAGGGCTTGATCCCGACGACAGAATGCACACCGTAGGCAGAGGTCATGCCATCCTTTTCGGTCACATTGGCCTGTAAGGTGTCGCCAGATTGGCTGAATTCGACCGTCATCCCATCATGCGAGAACTCGGTGCCGTCAAAATTGGCGGCAACGTGGTCGTCTTCTACTTGCGTCCAGGCCAGATCGTGATGGGATCCTTCCCAAGCCGCCGACTGTTCAGAATGGCAGTCTACGCATTGCCCTGAGCCCACATATGCTGGCGTCTGAGCCGCGGCAAAACCGGGCAAAAGCGCAAGCAGGAAGAGGCCCCTCAGCTTCACAGCGCCTGCCCGTCTGCGCCGTTGCGCAGATCCATCAGCGCGCCGTTAAATTCCGCCCCGAGGATGAGGATTGCGGCGCAGAGGTACAGAAAGATCAAAGCAGCCATTGCTCCTGCCAGACCGGCATAGGTGGCGCTGTATGAGGCGAACTGGGCGATATAGACCGAAAATCCCCACCCGCCCAAAGACCACAGGGCCAGCGTCAACACCACACCCGGCAGGATTTGCCGAAGATTGTGCCGCCCAGTCGGCAAGATCAAATGCGCCAACACGACAACGCCAATCGGCACGCCTACGGTAAACGTCCAGCGCAGGCGATCTACCGACAGCCAATCAGAGACGTTCACATCTGTCTTCTCGGAAACAAGCTGGGTGTAAACCGGCAGAACCACCTCGACTGCAGCGATGATCATGATGGTTATTCCGCCCACGATAACCAGCCCGAAACACAACAATCGGGTTTTCCAGAATGGCCAGCTGTCCTTGTCGTGGTAGGCTTGGTTCATGGCCTTGCGCACGGCCACCACGCCGTTTGAGGCGAAAAATACCGCAAGCAAACCGCCCAGCGTGATGACACCCGAGCCGGACTCGTCCAGAACCGAGCGCAGTTCCGCCACGATCGGACCAGCTACATCGCTGGGCCATGCACCGAAAATCAGGTCAATCAATTCGTTGGTTACGTAATCCTGCGACAGAGACCCCGCCAAAGCCACCGTGAACAACGCAAAGGGAAACAGCGCCAGCATCAGCGACATGGCGACGTGGCTGCTCATGACAAAGCCGCTTTTGGCGTCGAAACGGACGATGGCCAGCCAAAGGGCCTGAACCGGGCGACCGATATAAGGAATCACATTTGCGTTCATTCTCAAAGCCTAGCCTGCCTACCCAATCCGCAGAACCGGCAATTGCACATGAAATGCAAATAATCCCATACAAATATCTGGTCGCATTGCATAATCCCAATTAGCTGTGCAGGATCAGAAACACGCGCTGCGCGCTAATCCTGAAATGGGCCGACCAATGACTTTGGACACAAACGACATCGAGACGCCGACAAAGCTGAAACTCTCCGTCGTGAGGGACGTGGCGATTGTGGCGACGCTGTCTGTTCTGGGTCTTTATGCGGGATCTGCATTTCTGATCCCGCTGACGATGGCACTGTTGGTCAATGTGCTGATCATCGCGCTGAGCGACAGGATCATCGCCTTGACCCGCATGCCGGTCTGGCTGGCCAATGTCGCGGGCGTCACCGTGGTGTTGGCCGGTTTGTTCGTAATCATGTATATTTTGGGCAGTCAGGCGACCCAGTTTGCCCGCACCATAGGAACCTATGAAGATCAGTTTGACGACACGGTCAATCGCGTCACCGGTCTGGTCGGCAATGACGTGACCAAGTTTATTCGAGACAACCTGATCAACATCGACATGTCCTATATCGCGCGTGTCCTGCTGGGTAGTGCCACCTCTTTGCTAAACCAGTTCTTTTTGATCAGTCTTTACGTCGCCTTCCTGATGGCCGAGCGGCTGGCCTTTCGCAAAAAGATACGTTTGGCCGCCGGTGACCCCAAAACCGGGGCCGAGTTCGCTTCTATCCTCGATGCGATCACATTCAGCCTGCAACGCTATGTCGGTGTGAAGACCTTTATCAGCCTGATTACGGCGGGCATCAGTTACACGGTGTTCAAGGTGTTGGGGCTTGAATTTGCTGAAACCTGGGCCGTGCTGACCTTTGCGCTGAACTTTATCCCATCTATCGGCTCAATCATCGCGGTGGTGTTCCCGTCTCTGATTGCACTGGTGCAATTCGAAAGCATCGGGCCGTTTCTGATCATCGTTCTGGGCTGCGGCACTATTCAGTTCCTGATCGGTAATTTCCTGGACCCCGCCTTGCTGGGGCGTTCGCTGAACATGTCCACGTTTCTGGTCATACTAGCCCTGATGTTCTGGACCACAATCTGGGGCCTGATCGGAGCCTTCCTCAGCGTACCCCTGACCGTATGCATCCTGATTGTGTTCAGCCATATCCCGGCGTTGAGACCGGTTGCCATCCTCATGTCTCTTGATGGCAGACTGGGCGAAGAGAACCGCCCAAGCGCCGCAAGCTGACCGATGCAAGACCCTCTGTTCATTGGATCGGAAATCTACCGCAGGTCGACCTATGGTTCGAAACACCCTCTGGCAATTCCGCGCGTTTCCACTGTTATTGACCTGTGCCGGGCCGAAGGGTGGTTAACGCCCGCGAATTACCGCGTCAGCCCCTGTGCGAAACCCTCGGCTCTCACCCGATTCCACACGCAAGACTACATCGCGGCCCTGCAACAGGCCGAAAAAGAACAGTCTGTGTCCGATGAAATACGGGAACGGCATGCGCTGGGCACGCTGTCGAACCCCGTTTTCGCCGAGATGTACCGGCGCCCGGCCACAGCTGCTGGCGGCTCAATGCTGGGGGCCGAACTGATCCGTGATGGTGGTATAGTCTACAGCCCTGCCGGAGGCACTCATCACGGCCTTGCAGACCGCGCAAACGGGTTTTGCTACTTGAACGACCCGGTTCTGGCGATCCTCACGATGCTGAGCGCCGGGCTCGATCGTATCGTCTATATCGACATTGACGCGCACCATTGCGACGGGGTCGAGCTCGCCTTTCGGGGTTCAACCAAAGTGCGTACGATCTCAATGCACGAAACGCGCCGCTGGCCATTTAGCGGCACGCTTGACGACGATGCAGGCGGGGCTGCGTTCAATTTCCCGGTGGAACGCAATCTCAATGATGATGAGTTCTATGCCATCCTCGACCAACTGATCCTGCCTGCTACGGCGGCGTTCAAGCCGCAAGCCATCGTTTTGCAATGCGGTGCTGACGCGGTGGCAGAGGATCCCTTGTCTCGTCTCACATTGTCGAACAACGCCCATTGGCGTGCAGTGGCAAGCCTACGCGATATGGCCCCAAGGCTGCTGGTTCTGGGCGGCGGTGGATATAACCCCTGGTCCGTCGCGCGGCTGTGGAGCGGTGTATGGGCGACCTTGAACCGGACCGAGATTCCTGACGTTTTGAACGCCCAATCACAGGGCATTCTGGGTGATCTATCTTGGAACCGGGCCGCTGGAAAGAACCCGCCGGGCCACTGGTTAGATACACTGCGGGACGAGCCAAACCATGGCGAAATTCGTGCTGATCTGCGGGCTGACTTGAAACACATTGCGCAGCGTATTTGAAGGTAGATCAAGGGGTCCAAGACTGCTAACTTGCGATCATTACAGAATATTCTTGATCATCACGCTTTGGCGCAACTAGCCGTTTTACCAGCAGACGCCTTGCCCCGATTGGACCCGCCAAATGAATGCACTTAATCAGATAAATGAACTCAAAGCCCGCATGGGGCAGACAATCATCGGGCAAACCGAGGTGATCGACCGGCTGCTCATTGGGTTGCTGGCGAACGGCAACCTGTTGATCGAAGGTCTGCCGGGTTTAGCAAAAACACGTGCCGTCAAGGCGATGGCCCGCAATCTTGATGCAAGCTTCAGCCGAATACAGTTCACCCCTGACCTACTGCCATCCGACGTGACCGGAACCGAAGTGTTTCAGCAAACCGACGCCGGGGGTACGTTCAGCTTTGACGCAGGCCCGATCTTTGCGAACATCGTATTGGCCGACGAGATTAACCGCGCACCTGCCAAAGTTCAGGCCGCGTTGCTGGAGGCGATGGAAGAACGCCAGGTCACCGTTTCGGGCACGACCCACAAGATGGAACCACTGTTCATCGTCATGGCCACCCAGAACCCTATTGAGCAGGAAGGCACCTACCCCCTGCCCGAGGCTCAGATGGACCGTTTCCTGATGCACGTTCAGATCACCTATCCGCCGGTTGAGGACGAGGTTGAAGTCATTCGTCTGGTCCGGAATGAGGAAATTGCGGCCGGCACCGGTTCATCCGGAGAAAGACCACCCCCAATCCCGCAGGACGCCATGTTTCAGGCGCGCAAAGAAATCGGACAGATCCACGTCTCTGACGCGATGGACCGATACATGGCAGATCTGGTGCAGGCGACCAGAACGCCTGAGAAGTACGGCGAAGAACTGGCAAGTTGGATCGAAATCGGTGCCAGCCCGCGGGCCTCTCTGGCGCTGGACAAATGCGGGCGTGCGCACGCCTGGATGAACAAGCGTGATTATGTCGACCCAGCCGATATCCGGGCTATCGCCCATGACGTCTTCCGCCACCGCGTCACGCTTAGTTTTGAGGCACAGGGAAATGCGAAAACGGCAGATGATGTGATCTCGGAAATCCTGCGCCTTGTCGCTTTGCCGTAGTTGAAAGGAATAAACGCCAGTGGCCCAGACCGCCACATATTCCGATGACCCACGCATTTATGTGGATGCGGATCATCTTCTGCGGCTTGGTGCAAAGTCCCGCGCAATCAGTCTTTTGCCTCGGCAGCCGGCCCGATCAATCCTGAACGGACGGCACGCCTCGCGCCTACGCGGACGCGGTTTGAACTTTGAAGAATTGCGCAGCTATCTGCCCGGCGACGACATCCGAACAATCGACTGGAAAGTTACCGCGCGCACCGGAGAACCCCACGTTAGGGTCTATACCGAAGAACGAGATCGCCCTGCCCTGTTGCTGGTTGATCAACGTGTTTCGATGTTTTTTGGAACCGACGTTTACATGAAATCGGTCATTGCCGCAGAAGCCGCAGCCATTGCTGCGCACCGCGTGTTGGGACAAGGCGACCGTGTCGGAGGAATTGTCTTCGGCGACACCGATCTGGCCGAGCATCGTCCGCAGCGACGCGCCACTTCGCTGACCCGGTTTTTGTCTTCCGTCGCCGCCATGAATTGCAGCTTGAACGCGGCTTTGCGACCGGAGCCAACTGTTGCACTGAATGATGTGCTGAAACAGGCATCTCATATGGCTAAAACAAACGCACTGGTGTGTGTGTTTTCGGACTTCGATGGTCTGGATGAGGTATCGGAAGGCCTGTTGAGTAGGTTGGCCCAATCAAACGATCTGATTTTATTCAATATCTCTGACCCCAGTTCACGTGAACTTGCGCCCGGATTGAAGATGACAGTCTCAGGCGGGTCCAAGCAAATTGAACTCGACAGCTCTGATCCGAACCTGTCCGATCGCATCAAAACCACGTTGGAGCATAGATTGGAGAAATTACAGATTTGGTCACGCCGATACGGGTTCCCGATTGTTCCAATGACCACTTCTGAACCAGCCTTGGATCAATTGTTATGGCAGTTTGGTCATCGTGGGGGGCACCGATGAGCGTCGATGTCGAAGGCAAATCTCTGGTTGAATTGCTGGACATGCTCGAACCTGCCCCGGTTCCAGTGCCTATTCCGATGGCACCACAGACATGGGGATGGGCAGTGTTGGCGCTTCTTTTGGTCGCGACATTGGCTATTGCTTTCTATCTGCTTCGACGTCACCGACTGGCCAACGCGTACAGACACGCCGCGCTGGCAGATTTAGAACGCGCGGGTGACGATGCCGCCCAAATAGCCGAGATCCTCCGACGCACAGCGCTCGCCGCATATCCGCGCGAGCGTGTAGCCGGGCTATACGGTCAGAATTGGATTAATTTCCTCAAGCAATCATCTGAAAAATTGTCTATTTCTGAATCCTCCGCGAAAACGCTTCTTGAAGCTCCCTATCGTGGCGCCATTACAGATTCTGAGGTTTCAAACCTCGCGCGGACGTGGATCAAAACCCACAAACCCGATGGTGCGCGTCAATGATCTCATTCGCTGCGCCATGGGCTTTCTTTCTTCTGCCACTGCCCGCGCTTGTGTATTGGTTTGTGCCTGCGCACAGAGAAAAGACCAGTTCGATCCGCATTCCGTTCTTTCGCCATGTTGCACAGGCTGCTGGGGTCGAGCCAAAATCCGGCTCGATCATTCCACATCGTTCGAATTTGCAGACCATTGTGGTTATCTTCATTTGGTTGCTTCTGGTGACAGCGCTCGCCCGACCTGAAAGGCTGGCTAAGCCGATTGTTGTCGAAAAGTCTGCCAGAGACGTTGTGTTGGCCCTGGATATCTCGGGGTCAATGGACCAGCGCGATTTTCAGTCCAACGATGGGGCTCCCAAACAACGACTGGCCGCTGTTAAAGACGTTTTGCGCAGTTTCATAGCAGAGCGTCAGGGCGACCGAATGGCCCTTGTTATCTTTGGAACCCGCGCATTTGTTCAAGCCCCCTTTACCGAAGACCTCAACAGTTTGAATGGGTTCCTTGACCAAACTGAAGTTGGCATGGCGGGGCCAAATACTGCCTTGGGTGACGCAATTGGCCTTGGCATACGTACCTTCGAGTCAAGCGACGTGGATCAACGCTTGATGATCGTTCTGAGCGACGGAGCAGACACCTCCAGCCGGATGACCCCGACGAATGCTGCGGCAATTGCAGCAGAAAAAAGCGTTGTCATCTACACGATTGGCGTCGGCGATCCCAATGCCTCGGGAGAAGATCGGGTTGATTTGGACGCGCTGAAAGCCATCGCTGACAGAACGGGTGGTCAGTACTTCTTTGCCAATGACGAAGCCGCTCTCGCGCAAACGTATCAGCGGATTGATGAGCAAAACCCGAGGATTGTCGAAACGCAAAGCTACCGTCCGCGTGAAAGTCTGACTCATTTCCCTTTGTCTGCCGCGCTGATCTTGGTTTTGATCAGTTCAGCTGGTTTCCATTTCGTGCAGCGTCGCAGGAGTGCTCCATGATCGACGCGCTGGCTGAATTTCATTTTATCCGAACGGCTTACCTACTGTTTCTAATCCCCATTTGTGGACTGTGGTGGCTGATCCGACCAAAGCGTTCCGGTAAATCGGATCTGCCCTTAGGCATTGCACCTCACCTTGCCGAAGCTTTGACGTTGGGGGCGGATGAACAGCGCCGCATCTATCCAATTGATGTTGCGATGGTTGCCGCAGCTCTGGTCGCCATCGCGACGGCCGGCCCGACATGGTCACGGGCCACCAACCCATTGGTTGCTGATAAAGCGCCATTGGTGATCGCCTTGAAGGTCACGGAAAGCATGGAGAACACCGACCTCCCCCCTTCTCGGTTAGAGCGTGCCAAAATGAAGGTTACGGATCTGATCAACGCGCGTGTTCCAGCCCGCACCGCACTCGTGGCCTACGCAGGCACACCGCACCGCGTGGCCCCGCTAACAGAAGATGCAAATATCCTGCGTCCATTGTTGGAGGGTCTCACGCCCGCCGTGATGCCAAAACAAGGAGATGCCGCGGGGGACGCCCTGAGTTTGGCCGAGAGCATATTGAGCGAAAGCGGCGTGCCGGGCGCGGTTCTGTTTGTCCTTGATGATATCGACCCGTCGCAGCTCACCCAGTTTCAAGACGCGACGTCACAGGTGTTCTTTTTGACTATGCTTCCGCAGGGGGACGAGATTGTTCAGCTGAACTCTCTAAAGAACACAACCGTTGTTCCCTTTTCTAATGATGATCGCGATGTCGCAAAGTTGCAGAGGCAAATCCAAACAGCCTATGAGAATGCCCTTGATGACCAGGATCGTCTGGATTGGAATGACCAGGGGTGGTTGCTGGCTTGGCCTGCAGCCTTGCTGTCTTTGCTTTGGTTCAGGCGCGGCTGGGTCATCAGATGGGCGTTGTTGGGGCTGTTTCTCGTACAGCCCGCCGGGCCAGCCAATGCGCAAGGTTGGAGAGACTGGTTCTTGACCCCGGATCAACAGGGTCAAATCGCGATGAATCAAAAGAGATACGCCGACGCTGCGGAATTGTTCGAAGACCCATACCATGAAGGTTACGCGCGCCTAAAAGCGGGCCAATACCCTGAGGCCGCAGCGATCTTTGCGGAAATCAACACACCCGAAGCCGCATTCGCCGAAGGTATGTCGCGTATCCGCAATCGTGAGTACCGACCAGCTATTTCCGCGTTTGAAACGGCCTTAAGTCGCCGCCCTAACTGGCCGGAAGCGCAGCATAATCTTGAGGTCGCGACTGCCATACTCGACTATGTGGAAACCACGCGCGAACAATCAGATACGGGCGAAGAAGCCGGGATCGGGGCGGATGATACGGTGTTCGACAACGAGTCTGGCAGGGGTGAAAACACAACCATTCAGGCCCAAACAGAAGGTGCTAAACCTTTGTCAGCGGACCAATGGATCAGCGCCATTGATACAGACATGCAGGATTTTCTGCGAAACCGCTTCCTGCTGGAAAATCAGGTGCAACAGCAATGAGACACTTATTCTTCCTGATCGCGTTCCTGACCCCAAGTGTCTTGCAGGCTCAGAGCACTGCGACGATCCAACCACAGGTCATCGTTGAAGCGCCCAGCGAAGACGTGATCGTCGGGCAATCTACCATACTCCGCATAAAGGTTCTGGTCCCGACTTTCATGCCATCGCCGCCGGTTTTTCCGTCCCTGGAACAGGAAAACCTTCTGGTTCGCTTGCCGGAACGCGCCTCTGGCCCCGTCAGCGAAACTGTGGACGGCGAGACATGGTCAGGGGTTCAACGCAGCTACCGCCTTTATCCACTGATTTCAGGGGCAATAGAATTTGGTGCAAACAACGTCACGGTCACGTTTGCCGACCCCGAGACAAATGCACCTACACAGGTCTCAGTACCACTTCAGCCGATCACGATCAATGCCGTTATCCCCGAAGGTGCGCGCGATCTGGACCCGCTTATCATTGCAAACGGCTTTGATCTGGAACAGGAAGTCGAAGGTAATACTGAACTGCAAGCTGGAGACGCAATTACACGGCGTCTAACGGCGCGTATCACTGGTACGAGTCCGCTTTTGATACCGCCATTAATACCGGAAAATCAGGACCCTCTGCTCCGACCCTACCCTAAAGAACCGCGTTTCACCGAGACGGAAGATCGGGGTATTCTTTCCGGGCAACGTGCAGAAGAAACCGTTTATCTCGCACAGGATGGAGGCGACACCCAGCTGCCACCGGTATCAATCCAGTGGTACAACCTGACGACCAACGCGGTCGAAACCGCAGAAGCTGAGGCGGTTGACTTACAGCTGGCTGCTCCGAGACCCAAACCCCCGACCACGGAAGAACTGATCAAATACGTGATCTGGGCTGGCGTCGTGGCTTTAGCTGCATGGTTTTTCGCAAGGTGGACTACACCGCGCTACCGGGTTTGGCAGGACGCTCGCCAGCGCGCCTACCACGCTTCACCGGATTTTGCCCTCAAGCAATTGAAACAGGCTTTGCGGGATCATGATCTGTCGGATGCTTATACAGCGCTGGAAACGTGGAAAAGCCGTTGCAGTAATCCGGCTGGGTTTGCTGCGCTTGAAGCGCAATTGATAAAAGTCGGAGCAGCGGTCTACGGCGAGGCCTCTCCCGGCAATACCCCGGACTGGTCGGCGGCATTGTCAGCGTTGGATTCACTTGTGACGGCACCGGATACGCGGCCGCACCCACTGCCACCACTGAACCCCTGATCGTCAGGTCTGGCAACTCGCGATCAGCGCCCGCTTATCCTTGAGCCGCACCCGACTGTATCCAAGTTCAATCAGCCCTAAATCGGCAAGACGATGAAGACTGCGGTGTAAAGTTGGCTGCGAAACTGCAATCATCTGAGCCAATTCTTCTTGCGACACCAATATCCAGTCATCGGATTTCGATGTACCTTCCTCCAGATGCAACAGCCTTAGAACAAGCCGCTTCTCGCTTCCATTCACGGCCAGATTTGCCATGATGCGCAGGGCCGTCTGCATGTTTTCATGAGACAGAGCATAAAAGTCCCGAATATACGCCGGGTTTTTCTGAACAAGCGTGGTGATGCGCGCGGTGGGAAAAAACAGCGTCTTGGTGTCTCGTGTCGTGACGACGCTGACCAACCTCGGCGCATCCGCAAACAGCGCCAAATCTCCGACCCAAAACCCGGCACCTTCTCGGTGCAAGACGAACTCCTGCCCGTCATCTGCTGGTGCAGTGATTTGCACGCCCCCGCTGAGGACCGCAAATATCCCGTTTGATGCATCGCCGTGGTGATACAGAGTTTCCCCTGCTTCAAAAGACTTTGCGCTGCCACATTCAAGTAGATCACGTTGAAAAGCCTCGGGGCGGTTGCTGAACCATCCTGTTTCTCGCAAGAGCTTCATATTATTCGCTTTATCAAACATTAGTAATTTCCAATATCATCATATGATGAGTTTTCAGAACCAATCATAGCCTAAAATGAATGCATTCGATTCCTGAAACGACGAAAACTTCGTTGTTCTGGATCGGATTTTTTTCAGGCGGCTTTTTGACTGAAATAGCCGACCGCAGATTCAATTCAATTCTATGGGTTCCAGAAACCCTTTCAGATCAGGAGCACATCATGTCACCACCTCGTTTGATTGCAGACAGATGGCGCAGAAGCTTGCGCAGTGTCGCCGTGGCGACTGTCGCCGTGGCGTTGGCCATCCCAGCCTGGGCGCAGGATCAGAAACCCAACATCCTGGTCATTTGGGGTGATGATATCGGACAGTCGAATATCTCAGCCTACACGATGGGCCTGATGGGATATCGAACCCCAAACATCGACCGCGTTGCCAAAGAGGGGATGATTTTCACCGATTATTATGGTGAGCAGTCCTGTACCGCCGGACGTTCGTCGTACATCATGGGGCAATCGGTATACAGGACGGGCCTGTCCAAAGTGGGTCTGCCCGGTGCCGATCTGGGTATGCAGGTCGAAGATCCAACCATCGCTGGTCTTTTGAAGGACCACGGCTATGCCACGGGTCAATTCGGCAAGAACCACCTTGGTGACAAGGATGAACACCTTCCGACAAACCACGGATTCGATGAGTTTTTTGGCAACCTTTATCACCTGAATGCCGAAGAAGAACCTGAAAACGAAGACTACCCCGGCGACGCGGTTCTGGCGGATGGGCGCACCTTCCGCGAGGCTTATGGTCCGCGTGGTGTGATCAAATCCAAGGCCGACGGCACGATTGAGGACACCGGCCCTCTGACCCGTAAACGTATGGAAACGGTGGATGACGAAACCGTTGCAGCGGCCATTGACTTCATCAAACGCGCGCACGAGCAAGGCCAGCCCTTCTATGTGTGGTGGAACGGGACACGGATGCATTTCCGGACGCATGTTAAGGATGAGATGCGCGCGCAGGCGAATGACATCGTTGGCGGCGTTGCTGACGAATACACCGCCGGCATGATCGAACATGACATGCATGTGGGCCAGTTGCTTGATCTGCTGGATGAGCTGGGCATCGCTGACAACACGATCGTTCATTATTCCACCGACAACGGACCGCATATGAACACGTGGCCCGACGCTGCCATGACACCGTTCTGGGGTGAAAAGAACACCAACTGGGAGGGCGGATGGCGCGTTCCGTCTATGGTGCGTTGGCCCGGTCAGATCGAGGCCGGATCGGTCACGAACGAGATCGTGCACCACATGGATTGGTTGCCGACCTATCTTGCGGTGGCGGGCGATCCTGACATCAAGGAAAAACTGAAAGCTGGCTATAGCTCTTCGGGCATGGGCCGCGACTACAAGGTGCACTTGGATGGCTACAACATCCTGCCGCTGCTGACTGGTGAAGCCACGGAAAGCCCCCGTCGTGAGATCTTCTATTTCTCGGATGACGGTGATTTGACGGCGCTGCGCTTTGACGTCTGGAAGCTGATTTTCCTTGAGCAAAAGGCGTGGGCAACCCTGCGTGCCTGGATCGAACCCTGGACCGAGTTGCGTATCCCGCTGATCGTCAATCTGCGTCGCGATCCGTATGAGCGCGCCTATCGGACGTCCAACACGTATTACGACTGGCTGCTGGACCGGGCCTATTTCCTGGTGCCCGCGCAGCAATATGTCGGGACTTTCCTGGAAACCTTCCAGGAATTCCCGCCACGCCAGAAAGCGGCCAGCTTTAACCTGGATCAGGTGATGGAGAAGTTGTCCTCACCGACCAACAACTAAGCACTACCCCCTCAAAACGAAGGGTCGCCGGTTCAACGGCGGCCCTTTATGAATTGAAAAGAAAAGGTATTTCTCATGAAGGCCGCTCTTCTCGCCGCTGTCGTGTTGATGACTCCGCTCTCACTGTTCGCTGATCCGCTGCCCAGTTGGAACCAATCGGCCTCTAAGGAAAGGATCATAACCTTTGTCGAAAACGTCACCGACCCCAATAATGCGGCTTATGTCACGCCCGACGAACGCATTGCAGTGTTCGACAATGACGGAACACTCTGGGCTGAACAGCCGGTCTATTTCCAACTGACCTTTGCCTTGGATCGTTTGGCCGAGATGGCCAAGGCCGATCCCTCGATCCTGACCACCCCAACGCTCGAGGCCGCCTCGAAGGGCGATTTACAGGCCATTGCTGAAGGCGGTCATGACGCGTTGATTGAGGTTCTGAATGCCTCACACGCCGGAACCAGCGTCGAAGATTTCCAGACCTCCGTCGCAGATTGGCTAGAGACCGCACGGCACCCCGATACCGGCCTGCCCTATAACCAGATGACCTATCAGCCGATGGTAGAATTGCTGCGCTATCTCAGAGACGAAGGGTTCCGCACTTACATTGTCTCAGGCGGCGGCCTGCATTTCATGCGCGTCTTTGCCGAGGACGCCTATGGTATTCCGCCCGAGCAGATTTTGGGAACATATGCGGACACCACCTATGACAGTTCGAACGGCACGCCCGTGATCACCAAGGCCCCGGGTATTGCCTTTGTCGACGACAAGGAAGGCAAGCCCATCAATATCGAACGCACCATCGGACGCCGTCCAATTCTGGCCGCCGGGAACTCGGACGGGGATTTCGCCATGCTGGAATGGACCACCGCTGGCGATGGCCCGCGTCTGGGCGTTCTGATCCACCACACGGATGCCGAACGTGAATGGGCCTATGACCGTGAAAGCCCGATCGGAAAACTGGTCGACGGGCTGGACAAAGGTCCCGATATGGGCTGGGTGATTGTTGATATGGCGCGAGACTGGGATCGCATTTACACTGGGGGCGAATAAGCCACTCAGAGACCAATAACCCCATGTGGACATTACTAGTTTCCGCGCTCGTCTTTTGCCTGTACGTGACGGCCGCGGTCTTTGCGATACGCGCCGCCCAAACCGCTCGCACGCCGCAGGGCGCGGTTGGATGGGTGGTATTTCTGATCTCTGCCCCGTTCTTTGGCGTCCCGCTTTACCTGTTTCTGGGACACCACCGGTTTCGGGGCTATCGCATCGCGCGCAAACACAGTGAGCGTGTGGTCGAAGGTATCAAGAGCTTCGCTGATTTCTCCACCCCCGACCCGGCGACCATGCAGATCAACCCCCGCCCGTTCGAGACACTGGCCCATATGCCGGTGTCGCGCGGGAACGGGGCCGAGTTGCTGGTCGATGGTCAGGCCACATTCGATGCGATTTTTGAGGCCATCGACGCGGCGCAAAGTTATATCCTGATCCAGTTCTACATCGTGCGGGACGATGCGCTGGGCAAGCAATTGCAAGCCAAGCTGATTGCCGCAGCCAAACGCGGCGTCACCGTGCGCTTTATGACAGACTCCGTTGGCAGCTATGGTCTGCCGACCGCGTATCTGGAAACCCTGCGCGCTGCTGGGATCGAAATTGCCAACCCGCGCGACCGGCGCGGCCCGCAATACCGGTTTCAACTCAATTATCGCAATCACCGCAAAACAGTGATCATCGACGGAGAAACAGGGTTTATCGGCGGCCATAACGTTGGCGTAGAGTATCTGGGGCAAAACTCGCATTTCGGCCATTGGCGCGACACGCATATCAGGATGACCGGCCATATTGTGCGTCAATTGCAGCTGATCTTCACCGAAGACTGGCACTGGGCCCATGAAGAGGATCTGATCGACCAACTGGACTGGGCCGGGTCGGAATCCAATCAGGACATGAATGCGCTGCTCGTCGCCACCGGACCAGGGGACGATACAGAGACCGGTGCGATGATGTTCTTTGCCGCGATTGCCGAGGCTAAGGAACGGCTGTGGATCGCATCGCCCTATTTTGTGCCGGACATCGACATCATGACGGCGCTGCAACATGCCGCACTGCGTGGCGTAGATGTCCGCATCCTTGTCCCAGAAGTGGTGGACCACCGCTTGCCCTGGTTGGCGGCCTTTGCCTATTTCGATGAAATCCGCGACTGCGGTGCGCGGGTGTTTTGCTATACCAACGGGTTCATGCACCAGAAGGTGTTTGTCGTCGACGATACGTTGGCCGCCGTTGGCACGACCAATCTGGACAACCGATCCTTCCGCCTGAATTTCGAGGCGATGGCCCTGTTCTTTGACCAACGCGCCGCCGGGTCGGTCGAGGAAATGCTGCGGGCCGATTTTGAGAAAAGCTATGAGCTGACGCGCAACCTCTCTGATCAGCGCACCTATGTTCGGTTCGGCGCACCGTTGGCGCGGCTGTTTGCGCCGATCCTCTAGGAAATCAGTTCTTCCTTGAACACCTGCGTCATCAGCGCGACCATAAAGGCGGTGGAAAGCCCGAAGGCCAGCAACCCTGTCACCGACGCAAAGGCGGCGAATATCCGCAGCTGCTCACCCAAAACGATATCGCCGTAACCCAGCGTCGTGAACGTGACCAGTGAGAAGTACAGCGCTGAATTCCAGTCCGGCAGAACATCACCCAACACCCAGACAATCGCCCAGAGCCAGACCTGAAACGTGTGGATCGCAACGATAAAACCCAGCGCGATGCAGATCGGAGCAGCAATCGAGACGAACTTTTTGCTGTTCTCCAAGCGTAGCGACATCTGTCGGACCATCTGCGTACACCAAGTCAGAAAGATGATCTCGATCAGGAAGCAGATGCCCAGATAGATACTGCCCCAAATGATCTGCTCAGTCAGTGTCATGCATTCGTGTCCCGGCCCGGAGAAGTTCTTCTACAATGGCGACTTAACCGACAAAGGACAAGGCTGCGACGAATGGAAACGATTGCGCTGGCGCGCTGGACTCTGCCCGTCGCCGCTGCACATTGTTGCGGGCAAGATTCAGGAGGTTTCGAATGCTGCTGGAGATCGACAAGGTCCAGAAATCCTATCCCGGAGGGCGTCCGGTTCTGCGGGATGTTTCGCTGACCCTCGATCACGGACAAACGCTGGCCCTGACAGGCGAAAGCGGCAGCGGCAAAAGCACGCTGTTGAACCTCGCCTCAGCGTTGGACAGCTTTGATGGCGGCGAGATTACGCTAGACGGCACTGCCATGTCGCAGCTGGATGATCGAGGCCGTGCGGCTTTGCGGCGTGACAAGGTTTCATTGGTGTTTCAGCAGTTCAACCTGATCCCGTCGCTGACCGTAGCACAGAACCTGTCGTTTCATGCCCGCCTGTCAGGTCGCGAAGACCAAAGCTGGACCAAGCAACTGGCCGAACGGCTGGGCCTGTCTGACCTGATGACACGCTACCCCGAGAATCTGTCCGGCGGCCAGCAACAGCGCGTGGCCATCGGTCGCGCCGTGGCTGCCCGCCCCAAACTGTTGCTGGCGGATGAGCCGACCGGCAATCTGGACGAAACTGCCAGCACCAATGTTCTGGATTTGATGCTGTCGCTGGTGGCCGACACTGGCGCTGCGCTGCTGCTGGTGACACACTCGCAGGACATCGCCGCGCGGCTGGACCGCCATGCGCATCTGGCCCGTGGTCACGTCGCATGACAGGCCCAGTGATACAGGCCTTGCTGTCGCATTGGCGGCGGCATTGGCTGCAACTTGCGACGTTGCTGATCGGTATCGCATTGGCAACCGGTCTGTGGTCAGCGGTACAGGCAATTAACGCCGAGGCGCGCGCCAGTTATCAGCGCGCCAGCGATCAACTTGCGCTGGGCCGATTTGACACGCTGCGCGCGCCCTCGGGCGCAATCCCGCTTAACCGCTATGTCGATCTGCGCCGCGCCGGGTGGCAAGTGGCTGCGGTGCTTGAGGGGCCGTTGCGCCTAGGCGACCGTAGGGTTCAACTGATGGGCGTCGACTTGGTCGCCTATCCGGCCTTGCCTGCTGTGACAGCGGTTGAACAAAGCGAAACACCCCCAGACCCGGCCGACATGCTGACCGTCCCTGGCCGGTTGCTTGCCGCGCCCGAACCTGCGCAGGTCCTGAACGCTCAACAAGATCTGCCGCCGGTCATTGCCTCGGAGGCGCTGCCCCCCGACCTGATCCTGACCGATATCGGTGTTGCCGAAACCTTGCTTGAACAACCGGGGCAAATCTCGCGCCTTTTAGTGCTGCCGGGGCAACCGCTGGACATACCGCCCCTGTCCGACATCGCGCCCGAACTTGAGCGCGTGCAGCCGTCGGAGCAGTTGGACACCGCGCAATTGACCGACAGCTTTCACCTGAATCTGACCGCCTTTGGCCTGCTGTCCTTTGCCGTTGGGCTGTTCATCGTCCATGGTACCGTCGGGCTGGCCTTTGCCCAACGTCGCGCGATGATCCGAACCCTGCGGGCATTGGGTGTCCCGATGCGGCGATTGGTCTGGATGATCACGGCTGAGCTTGCGCTTCTGGCGATCATAGGCGGCACACTGGGGCTGATCCTCGGGTTCTTTCTGGCCGGAGCCCTTTTGCCGGACGTCGCGGCAACGCTGCGCGGCCTATACGGCGCGCCAGTCGGCGGACAGATGACCTTGCGCCCCGAATGGGCGCTGTCCGGGCTGGCAATGGCATTGGCAGGAACGTTGCTGGCCAGCGGCCAGGCGCTTTACCGGTTGTCCACGATGCCTCTGCTGTCGGGCGCAGGTGTACAGGCCTGGCGCGGTGCGGCTTCGGGCAGTCGTGCAGCGGCCTGTGTCGGGCTGGTATTGGTCGTCCTCGGCTCATGCGTCGGGGTCGCATTTGACGGTCTGATCTTTGGGTTCACTATGGTTGCTGGCCTGCTCACCGGCACGGCGCTGATATTACCCTTCCTGCTGGCCCAGGCTCTGACCTTCTTCCAAAGCCAAGCGCGGGGACCAGTGGCACAATGGGTCTGGGCGGATATGCGCGCGCAATTGCCCGGGCTGTCGCTGGCTCTGATGGCGCTGCTGCTGGCGTTGGCGGCAAATATCGGAGTGGGTACAATGGTTTCCAGCTTCCGGCTGACCTTTACAGGTTGGCTGGATCAGCGTCTGACGTCGGAACTCTACGTGACGGCCGCTGACAATCAACAAGGGCAAGACATCGCCCGATGGCTGTCGCCGCAAGTGGACGCAGTGCTGCCGATCCGCAGTGTTGAGCTGGCGCATGAGACCGGGCCGCTATTCCTGTATGGAATCGAAAATCACCAAACCTATCGCGATCACTGGCCGATCATTGCAAGCGCGGAGAGGGTCTGGGAACAGGTCATGGCTGGTGAGGCCGTGCTGATCAACGAACAGCTCGCGCGGCGAGAGGACCTTTGGCCCGGTGACACCCTGACGTTGAGGGCAGATCATACGCTGCCTATTGCTGGGGTTTATTCGGACTATGGCAACCCGACCGGTCAAGCCATCGTGGCGATGGCACAGCTGGACCGCATCGCGCCCGGTGCCGACACCCGACGGTTCGGTATCCGCATCGCGCCTGACCGGGCCACCGAGTTGGCTCAGGCGTTGCGGGACCAGTTTGACCTGCCGCGTCAGGCGGTTGTTCAGCAGGCCGCAATGAAGGCGCAATCCCTTGCGATTTTTGAAAAAACCTTTGTGGTGACATCTGCGCTGAACGTGCTGACTCTGGGGGTCGCTGGGTTCGCCATTCTGACCAGCCTGCTGACCCTTTGGACCCAACGCCTGCCCCAAATCGCGCCGGTCTGGGCCTTGGGACTGACGCGAGCGCGGCTGGCGCGGCTGGAGCTGTTGCGCAGCGTCTTGCTGGCCGCGCTTACCGCAGTTCTGGCGCTGCCTCTTGGTCTTATCCTCGCATGGACTCTGCTGGCGGTGATCAACGTGCAGGCCTTTGGCTGGCGACTGCCGATGTTTCTGTTCCCGGCGGATTGGGCCTATTTGCTCGTTCTGACCCTGCTGGCGGCCTTTTTCGCCGCCGCCCTGCCCGCGTTGCGGCTGCTGCGCCTGCCTCCGGCTGATCTGTTGAGGGTGTTTGCCAATGAACGTTAAAGTCTGGTTTTTCGCTTTGTTCCTGCTTGTACCCTGTACGCTGCACGCGCAAGGGTATGCCGGGCTGGGCGGATCGGCCGAGGGGTTTGATGTCCCTCAACCCGGTTATCGGTTTGAATTCCCCCGCGATCATGGTCCGCACCCGACCTACCGGATCGAATGGTGGTATCTGACCGCCAACCTGATTGGCGAAAACGGGCGCGATTACGGTATTCAGTGGACCCTGTTCCGATCCGCCCTGAAACCCACCGAAACCGACGGCTGGCAGAGCCCACAGCTTTGGCTGGGCCACGCTGCCGTTACCACGCCCGAGACTCATTTCTTCGCCGAACGCCTGTCGCGCGGCGGAATCGGACAGGCCGGGGTCACGGCCCAGCCGTTTGAGGCGTGGATCGACGAATGGCACATGCGCGGCCCTGACCCCAGCACGATCTCCCTGTCTGCCAGCGGCCCCGATTTTGCTTATGACCTGAGCTTGACTGCTCAAGGACCGTTCGTCTTCCACGGAAACGCCGGATACTCGGTCAAATCAGCGGATGGACAGGCGAGCTACTACTATTCTCAACCTTTCTACGAGGTCTCAGGCACCTTGCGCCTGCCTGATGGCGATGTCGCAGTCACGGGTCAGGGTTGGTTGGACCGCGAGTGGTCGTCGCAACCTCTGGCGGCGGATCAGAGCGGCTGGGACTGGTTTTCGCTCAGCTTTGATGATGGCGACAAGCTGATGGCTTTCCGCCTGCGTGGCGGGCGCGGAGACTTCACAGCCGCCACATGGATCAGCCCCGACGGAACCGCGACGCCCTTGCCCGACGGCTCGGCATCATTCACACCGCTGAACACGGCCCAAGTTGCGGGGCGGAACATTCCGGTAACATGGCGCGTCATGCTGCCTGACCGCGATCTGGATGTCGAAGTCTCGGCCCTAACGCCCGAAGCCTGGATGGCCACCCGGTTTGAATACTGGGAAGGCCCCGTCACGGTATCCGGCAGCCACAAGGGCCGAGGATACCTTGAGATGACGGGGTACTGACCCTAGCGCACCACGTAGACCGAAACCGTTGAATGCCGCACAACCCGCGAGGCGTTTGGGCCCAGCAGGTAGTCCTTCAAATCCGGCTTATGCGCCCCGATCACGATCAGATCGCTCTTTGCGCTTTCCGCGGTTTTCAGGATCTCGAGATAGGCTGTACCGGTGGCAACCACATGGCGGATCTTTGCATTGCGATCCGCCCCCAGCGTTGCCGTACAAAGTTCAACCAGTTTTTCGTGCGCCTCATCCAGAGCCTTTTCGTGAAAATCCGGCTGGAAAAAGCCGGACACCCAGCTTTCCCCGAAATCCGGCAACACAGTCACGACATCCAGCTGCGCGTTATCCTGATCGGCCAGACGCGCTGCGGTTTTCAACACATCTACGTCCAGATCGCCGTTGCTGATATCGACGGCGCAGAGAACCGAGTTTGTCATGCGGGCACCTCTTCTTGTCTGGCGGCGCGGCCGCGTTGCAGGAATGCGATCAGACCCAACAGGATCATTGCCGGGATATAGACCAACTGTTTCGGCGGCTGGCTGGACGGCAGGCTGACCGACGTCAGACGCACGGCCTCGTCCCCGTAATAGTCAAAGTTGCCCAGCTTGTCGGCCACTGGCGAGCCAAAGAGCGGCTCTTCCAGTTTGACCAGACCGTCCTCTTCGAAAAGCAGCAGGCCCATGGCGTCGACCCTCGACTCACCACCTTCTTCATCGCCGACGGTTACAACAACAGTGGTATCTGTCATCTCCAGCGTGTCGAAGTCGGGGCCACTGATGACCAGACGCACTTCGGACCCCGGTGGCGTTTGCCCTATGGTCTCCACAAAGGCGGCAGGTTCGACCGACTCGAAGGGTGGTGCGATACGGTCCATGAAGTAGTCCGGCCGGAACAGTGCAAAGGCCACAAAGATCAGCGCGATGCTTTCATAGATGCGGCTGTGGGTCAGGAAGTAACCCATCGTTCCTGCGGTAAAAACAAGGATCGCTATGGTAGCGAATATGGCGACGATTATTCCTTCGACCCAAGTTACATCAATCAACAGCAGGTCGGTGTTAAAGATGAATACAAACGGCAGCGCCACGGTGCGCAAGGAATAGAAGAACGCCGTGAATCCGGTTTTAATCGCGTCGCCGCCCGACACCGCCGCCGCCGCAAAGCTGGCCAATCCGACCGGAGGCGTCACGTCCGCCATGATGCCAAAGTAAAACACGAACAGGTGGACAGCGATCAGCGGTACGATCAGACCGCTTTGCGCGCCCAGTTCGACCACCACTCCGGCCATTAGCGAGCTGACAACAATGTAGTTCGCCGTGGTCGGCAGACCCATCCCAAGGATCAGGCTGAGGATACCGACCATGACCAACATCAGGATTAGATTGCCGCCCGAAAGGAACTCGACCAGATCGGCCATCACCTGGCCAACACCAGTCAGGGTCACCGTACCAACGATCACGCCCGCCGTGGCCGTGGCCAAGGCGATTCCGATCATGTTCCGCGCGCCGTCAATCAGGCCCTGCCACAGGTCGGCAACACCGTCGATGAAGCTGTTATAAACGTGGCTTTGCCCCCGGAAGATCGCCTTGAGCGGTTTCTGGGTCAACAGGATCACGAACAGCAATGCGGTCGCCCAGAAGGCCGACAGACCCGGCGATTTCTGCTCGATCATCAGGAAGTAGACCAGCACGATGATCGGCAGCAGATAATGCAGACCGGCCTTGTAGATCTCTGCGATGACCGGCAGTTGAACTTCCTTGGCGTTCGGGTCATCGGGTTCCAGATCCGGCACCTGAGCGGCGAGATACAGCAGCGCGACATAGATGGCGCAGACCACAAGGCTGAGGATCAGACCCGCTGAGGACGGTGTCCAACTGGTGACGGCCTCGACCGGGAATTGCGAGCCATAGCAGAGGCCAGCAAAGACCAGGAAGAAGGACAGCATGCCAACAACCGTGCGCGCCAAATGTACGTCGCGGTCGCCCAGCGTGGGCATGTTCCGCTTCACCGCTTCAAGATGCACGATATAGACCAGCGCGATGTAGGAAATCGCAGCAGGCAGGAAAGCGTGGGTGATGACCTCGACGTATGAGATGCCCACATATTCCACCATCAGGAAAGCCGCGGCACCCATGACGGGTGGCATGATCTGGCCATTGACCGAGGATGCAACTTCGACCGAACCGGCCTGTTCACTGCTAAAGCCTACACGTTTCATCAGCGGAATGGTGAACGTTCCCGTGGTCACAACGTTCGCAATCGACGAACCCGAGATAAGACCGGTTGCCGCCGAACCCACAACAGCTGCCTTGGCTGGGCCCCCACGCAGGTGGCCGAGGGCACCAAAGGCCATCTTGATAAAGTAATTCCCTGCCCCGGCCTTATCCAGCAAGGCCCCGAACAAAACGAAGAGGAAGACGAATTTCGTCGAGACGCCCAAGGCGATGCCAAACACGCCCTCGGACGTGATCCACATGTGGCTCATCGCCTTTTTCAGACTTGCGCCTTTCCAGCGGATAACTTCAGGCACCCATTCGGATGAGCCAAAGAACACGTAGGCTAAAAAGATCGTAGCAATGATCGCCATGGCCGGGCCAAGCGCACGCCGCGCGGCCTCGAACAGCAGCAGCAGGCCGACCAGCGCGACCCATTTATCAGTGTCGTCCGCAAGCCCGCCGGCATCGACGATTTTCTGATAGAAGAAATATCCGTAAAGCGCGACAAACGCGCCCAGAATCCCCATGATCCAATCCTGGACGGGGATATAGTCGCGGGGGCTGGATTTCAGTGCCGGATAGGCGGCAAACGCCAGAAACATCGCAAAGGCCAGATGGAATTGCCGCGAGTTGTTCACCACGCTGCCCGGCAAAATATAGTTGGACAACGGTGAGGCCAGAACCACCTGAAAAATCGACCAGATAGCCGCCACAATGGCCAGAAAAATCCCGACATTGCCGATCGGATTGCGCCCGCCTGCATCGGATGAGGCTACAAGCTCCTGTAGCTCTTCTTCGGATAGCGGACGATTGGATTGTGTGTCGGAACTCATAAAAATGTCTCCCCGTCGTGGCCTTTTTTCGGCCTTCTGAAACACCCGTTTGCTACGGGTTTGATGCAGGGCGCCCGTAGGCACCCTGCTTTAGGTCTGGCTTACTGAATCCAGCCTTTTTCTTTGTAGTACTTCTCAGCGCCCGGATGCAGCGGAGCCGACAGGCCGTCGGCGATCATCTCTTCAGGCTTGAGGTTGGCAAATGCCGGGTGCAGCTTTTTGAAGTCGTCGAAGTTCTCGAAGACCGAGCTTACGACCGCATAAACCGCGTCATCCGAGACGTCAGCCGAGGTCACGAAGGTCGCGCCAACACCAAAGGTCGCGGTGTCACCGTCCGAACCGCGATACATGCCACCGGGGATGGTAGCGGTGCGGTAGAACGAGTTGTCGTTGACCAGCTTGTCCACGGCGTCGCCGCTGACGTTCACCAGAACCGAGTCACATGCTGTGGTCGCTTCTTGAATCGAACCCGACGGGTGACCCACGGTGTAAACCATTGCGTCGATCTGGTTGTCGCACAGGGCTGCCGACTGTTCAGCCGCCTTCAGCTCGGTCGCCAGTTCAAAATCGCCGGTGGTCCAGCCCATTTCACCCAGCAGAACCTCCATGGTGCCACGCTGACCGGAACCGGGGTTGCCAATATTGACGCGCTTGCCTTTCAGGTCCTCGAAGTTGGTGATGCCGGAATCGGCACGGGCCACAACGGTAAACGGCTCGGGGTGTACCGAGAACACGGCGCGCAGGTTTTCAAACGGGCCATTTTCCTCGAATTTCGAGCTGCCGTTATAGGCGTGGTACTGCCAGTCGGATTGCGCAACGCCGAACTCCAGCTCGCCTTCGCGAATGGTGTTGATGTTGTAAACCGAACCACCAGTCGACTCGACCGAGCAGCGCACGCCGTGCTCTTTGCGACCCTTGTTCACCAGACGGCAGATCGCGCCACCGGTCGGATAATAAACGCCGGTTACGCCGCCGGTGCCGATTGTAATAAACTCTTCCGCATACGCTGCCGGAGCCATAAGGGCCGCGGTGACAACCGCGCCGAGGCTAAGCTTGCTGCTGTGTTTCATGTTTGTGAACTCCCAATTCTTTTTTGCATGGGAGACTGGTAGCGCTCCCACCACGGGGCCCGCCAGTACGCAATGCGAACCCGTCTTGCAACCGGTCCAAGCGCTTGAATTCTAAAAATCTCCCAACATATTCGACGTTTCATTCAGATACTCATCTTGTCAACCCCTGTGCGCATATCGAGGTCGCCAAGCCGCATTTCTGACGAAAAACCTGAAACTTTCCCCCCGAACGCGCCAAATCCGCGCGTCTGAGAGTGATCGCCGGGGATTTAGCTGAAGACGATAGAGTTTCCGAACAAATACAGGCTTGATGGTTCGGTGATCTTTTGCACGAACTCCACCCAATCCTCGCCATAAATCACTTCAAAGCTGCCTGGATATGCCCAGACCAGATTGTGGTAACTGAAGGTCGTCGCCATCACACCAACGGTGCAGGCTGTTGCAAATTCTTTTTGCCGGTCTTTCAGAAACAGCGAAATGACAAAGCCAGCGGCACTTGCCATGACGACGCCAATAATTTCCTGAACGCCGAATTCACCCGCTCCTGGTACCCCGACCATCTGAACTTGAATGTAGCGCGTGATGAAAACCGCGATCACCCCCAAGGCAAAGGCCCCAAAGAAGGCCAAAGGATAGCCAAGCCGCCGCCAGATGCTTTCTTTTTTCAAACGCGGTGCGTTCTGCGCTGCCTCATCTGCGCGCGACTGAATGCGTGCCACCCGATCCTGAAAGGAATTTTGATCCGAATTCATGAAATGCCTCAGCCTGAAATAAATGCCTGCCAATTGCTACCGCCAAGCGGGATGCACTTCAAGTCAACGCAATCGAGGCGTGTGCAAAGTAGCCACAACCGATGCCCCAGGCATTCATTCAGGTGGAATTCTTCTATTTGATGAAGAAGGTGTGGTGCCCAAGGAGAGACTCGAACTCTCACGATGTTGCCATCGGGGGATTTTGAATCCCCTGCGTCTACCATTCCGCCACTTGGGCCACAGGAACTGTGATTAGCGTCCATGACCGGGAAGGTCCAGAGGCAAAAACCAACCCAATTCCAGAATGTTTTGATAGCAGTGGTTGACGCCTCGCCAGACGCGTGATTTGCCTTTCTCAACGAAGGAATGGGATTTTAGCACCTAATGTTGCGCTCGCTTTATGACTGGACCATCCGTCTGGCCGAACATCCGCATGCCCTGTGGGCGCTGGCTGTTGTGGCATTTATCGAAAGTTCGTTCTTTCCAATCCCACCAGATGTCCTGATGATTCCAATGATCCTGGCGCGCCCATCCCGCGCCTGGCTTATTGCAACAGTTGCCCTTGTGGCATCGGTTCTAGGCGGGTTGCTGGGCTATGCGATCGGGGCGTTCTTTTACGACAGTATCGGCCAGCCGGTGCTAGAAGCGATGGGCAAGGCCCATGCCATGGAAGAGTTCAACACCCGATTCAACGATTTCGGTTTTTGGGCTGTTCTGGCCGCAGGGGTTACACCTTTTCCCTACAAGGTCATCACGATCATGTCCGGCTGGACCGGGATGCCTCTTGCCACATTTGTTGCAACCTCGATCCTGGCGCGGGCGTTGCGGTTTTTTCTGGTGGCCGGGCTGCTGTGGAAATTTGGTGAGCCGATCCGGGACTTCATTGAAAAGCGTCTGGGCCTGATGTTCACCCTGTTTATCATCCTGCTATTCGGCGGCGTTTACGTGGTGAAATTCCTATGACACGCAAATCCACGTTGGTTCTGATCGCCGCCGGAGGATCCGCCGCCCTGCTTCTGGGGGCCTGGGGATTTCAATACCTTGGCGGCCTTGCCCCCTGCAAAATGTGCATCTGGCAGCGGTACCCGCACGGTGCAGCCGTTGTGATCGGAGCCATGGCTCTGGCTTTGCCGCGGGTGAACCTACTGCCACTTCTGGGCGCGTTAGCTGCATTGGCTACAGCCGCAATTGGCGTGTTCCACACCGGGGTCGAGTGGGCATGGTGGGAAGGCCCCACCAGCTGCACGTCCGGCGATATCGGAGGACTTTCAACGCAGGAACTGATGGACCAGATCATGTCGGCACCGCTGGTTCGGTGCGACGATATTCCATGGCAGATGTTCGGCCTGTCTATGGCCGGATGGAACGCCGTGCTGTCCGGCGTGCTGGTTTTGGTTTGGCTCGCCGCGTGGCGGGCGGGTCGTTAGAACTCGTCCAGTTCCGCATCCCAGTAGAGGAAGTCGATCCAGCTGTCATGCAGGTGGTTCGGCGGGAACTTTCGGCCAATATTGCGCAACGCTTCGGCATCCGGCTGACGCGGAGGCTTGCGCAAACTCATCCCAGCCTGCCGCAGCGATTTCGATCCCTTCCTCAGGTTGCACGGGCTGCATGCAGCCACCACGTTCTGCCAACTGGTCACGCCACCGGCGGCGCGTGGCACGACATGATCAAAGGTCAGGTTATCGCGGCAACCGCAGTATTGGCAGCGGAATTCATCTCTCAGAAATAAATTAAAGCGCGTGAAGGCCACGCGCTTTCTGGGTTTTACATAGTCTTTGAGAACAACGACCGACGGTATTCGTATCTCGGTACTCGGGCTTCGGACGACCTCATCGTATTCGGCCACAATGTCCACCCTGTCCAGCCAGGCCGCCTTGATCGCCTCTTGCCACGGCCAAAGGGACAAGGGGTAGTAGGACAAGGGGCGATAGTCGGCGTTCAAAACCAATGCCGGATGATGCTTTAGCGCACCGGGTTCCCTGACAAATTCGGTCCTGAATTCTCCGTCCATATCAGAATCGCTCCTCGCTCTGCTCTGCCCGTTTTTGACATCAGAGCGGGGAACACCCGCCCCGGCCTTAACTTAACTATATATCGTGTTAAAACTCTGACAAGCCCTGAGTTTCCACAATATCTCGGGGATTGGTTAAGCCGAATCCGTAACAGCATCGTGACACTTATCCACAGCTTGCGCCCATGTGGCCTGCGAGCTATGGCGGAAGTCATGAGCTGGTTCATCCGATTCAACAAACCCTACGACGTGCTGCCGCAGTTCACCGACCGCGCCAATGCGGATTCGCCGCGCAGTACACTGTCGGATTACATTGACCTGCCGGGCGTCTATCCCGCCGGTCGGTTGGACCGGGACAGCGAAGGGCTGATGTTGCTGACCGATAACGGGCGGTTGCAGGCGCAGATTTCCGACCCCAAACACAAGATGGCCAAAACTTATTGGGTTCAGGTTGAAGGGCTTCCTGATGCCGCTGTCCTAAAGGCCCTGCGCGACGGGATCGAATTGAAGGACGGTCTGACCCGCCCCGCCAAAGCACGGCTGATGGATGAACCCGAGGGGTTATGGCCCCGCAATCCTCCGATCCGGGTGCGTCAGACGGTTCCCGATTGCTGGGTCGAACTGACCCTACGCGAAGGCCGCAACCGGCAAGTTCGACGTATGACGGCAGCCGTAGGCCACCCAACCCTGCGCCTGATCCGCGCGCGGATCGGCGACTGGGCACTGGACGGGTTGGAGCCGGGCCAATGGGACAGCTTACCGGCACCGACATTGAATGCCGCCCCACAGCGCAAACGGGACCGCCGCACCCGGCGGTGACAAAAACCGCGTGTTGTGATAGGCTTAGGTCATGAAAGTCACGCCAGACATCCCGGCCCCACAAGGTATTCTCGAAGCCGCTCTCTACGTTGATGATCTGGACGCGGCCGAGCGGTTTTATGGTGAGATCCTAGCGTTGGAGAAAATCCAGCGGATGGCCGACCGACATGTTTTCTACCGGATCGGCGGCTCAGTCTTGCTTTTGTTTAATGCAAGTGAGACCGAAAAACCACCGGGCAATCCTGACCTTCCCGTTCCGCCCCACGGGGCGCGCGGCCCCGGACATGTCTGCCTTGTGTTAACCCGCGACGAAATCGCCGTGATGCGCAAACATCTGCTGGACTGGAACATCCCGATTGATGCCGAGTTTGACTGGCCCAACGGTGTGAGATCACTTTACATCCGGGACCCATCCGGGAATTCCGTCGAGTTCGCTGAAGGACATTTGTGGGCGTGACGCTCAGCGCAACGGTTGCTTTTCACCGCCGACCACACGGTAGATGTCGGACGATACAACCCCAACCTCAGCCAGCGCCGCCTGAAACGCTGCCATATGCGGAGCACCAAAATGCGCTTCGAGTGCGGCTTGATCCTGCCACTCTTCATAAACACGAAAGCGGTTGGGGTGGTCCAGAATCTGACTGAACTCATAGACCAGACAGCCCGGTTCCCTGACGGTTTCAGCGACCATCTGCTGTGCCGCTTTGGCTGCTTTTTCAACACCTTCCGGCGCGATCTCAACCGTTCCCGTTACGATCAGCATGTCTCACCTTTCCTCAGATCAAACCGTTTGGTGATTCTATCCACAGGCGTTCCGTCGCGCAGCGGCCTACCGTAATCGACCGCGTAGTCGCGAAACCCCATCTTGTCATAATAGCTCAACCCCATCCGGTTATCCGCGCGGATCGTTGCGTTGATCTGAGCAAACCCCAGTGCCGCCGCGTGTTTAGAGGTTTCCGCGAACAATGCCCGCCCTGCCCCTTTCAAGACCGGCTCACGCCGGGTGAAGGTGGCGATGTCGGCGCAGTCGGTCGGCAAGTCTTCGTGAATACCCAGCCATTGAAAACCCGCCACCTCGCCCTGTTCATCGAGGGCAACGTGGCAGCAGATTTTGTCGGCCCCGTCCAGATAAATCTGCGCGAACAACGCCTCAGAAAAAGGGATTTCAAACGCGGTCGAGCCTCCAATCTCGATGATATCATTGAGGATGCGGCAGGCTGTGGCCACATCCTCTGGCATCATGGGGCGGACCGCGATCATCGCTTAAAGGCTCAACTTGTCGCGCATGAATGCCAGCGCGACGCTCAGACCGTCCGGCGCGATACCGTGGCCGGTGCCCTTCATGACATGTGCGTAGACTTCTTTAAAATCAGCCGCTTGCAGCGCTTCTGCCGCCTCGGGCAAAGATTGCGGCGGCACGACGTCGTCGGCATCGCCATGCACCAGCAGCACCGGCATTCGGCTGACAGTTTCATCCGGTAGCAAGTCAGGCTCCAGCAGCCGACCCGAGAAGGCGACGATACCCGCCACGGGATCCTCGCGCCGCGGAGCAACATGCAGACTCATCATCGTGCCTTGGGAAAACCCGAACAGCACAACTTGTTCCGGCAAAACGTCCTCGTCCACCATCAGCGCGTCGAGGAAAGCGTTGAAATCCTCAACCGCCATTTCCATACCGCGTCGGGCTTCTTCCTCGGACGAGCCGTCGATCCACGGGATAGGAAACCACTGGAACCCATTGGGCATACCGGGGATTTGCTCGGGCGCATCAGGGGCGACAAACAACGTATCCGGCAGGTGTTCACCGAGCGGATCAGCCAGCCCTAGAAGATCGGCCCCGTTGGCCCCATAGCCATGCACGAACACCACGACCGAGCGCGTATCGCCCGAAACCGGCTCTTTCCTGAGCGCATTCAAAACCCGTGTCATCTGATCCCTTCTCGTTCTTTGGCCACCCGGTAATAGGCCCACAAAACCCGCGCCGCAACCGACCGCCATGGCGACCAGGCCTCGGCCATCTGCCGCAACTCCTTGTCGGTGGGACGTTTGGGCAGGTCATAGAGGATTCGCGCCGCCTCTTGCAGTGCCAGATCGCCGGGCGCTATCACGTCGGCGCGGCCCAGAGAGAACATGGCGTAGATTTCAGCCGTCCAGACCCCGATACCCGGAACTTCGGTCAAAGTGCTGACAACATCTGCATTCGTTGCATCACGTAAAGCTTTGTAATCAATGCGTGCTTCGGCCAGCGCACGGGCATAGCGGATCTTCTGACGACTCAGGCCCGCGGCGCGCAAATCCTCATCCGTCGCCCGCATGATCTTGCGCGGTCCGGTCAGTTTTGCCTCCTGCAACCGCTTCCAGATCGCATTGGCCGAGGCCACGCTAACCTGCTGGCTGACAATGGCGCTGAGAAGCTGGGCAAACCCGTCCGGGCGGCGGCGCAACGGCAGCGGCCCGGTCTGCTCCATCGCCCAAGCCATGCGCGGACAAGCCCCGGCCAGCCACGTGGCCCCCTCGGCGACGCAATCAGGAGTTTCTATGATGCGTCCAACGGACATGAGCGCTCCGGAGCGGTTGGCAATGCGCTCACGTTAGGTTGCTTTGTCGCAGATGCAACCCGCTTGTATGACTGGCCTTTCACGGATACGCATGAGCCCATGACGATGACCGCCACCACCCGGGACAACAGACAAGCCAAACGCAACGTTGCGGTTTTGGTTGCGGCTCAGGCTGTGCTGGGTGCGCAGATGCCGATGATCTTCATCGTCGGAGGGTTGGCCGGGCAATCACTGGCATCAAACCCCTGTCTGGCCACACTGCCCATTTCCCTGATCGTTCTGGGTTCGATGCTGGCGGCTACGCCAATCTCGGCGATTATGCAGCGCTGGGGCCGCCGCGCAGGCTTTCTGGTCGGCGCAACCGCGGGTGCCTGCGGAGGGATCGTTGGCGCTTATGGCCTGTTCCTTGGGTCCTTCCCGGTTTTCCTCTTGGGCAGCCTGCTGACAGGCATATACATGAGCGCTCACGGGTTCTACCGCTTTGCAGCCGCAGACACGGCATCTGATGCGTTCCGCCCCAAGGCGATTTCCTACGTTATGGCGGGTGGCCTGGCTGCGGCCATCATCGGGCCGCAGATCGTTAAACTGACCTCAACTGCCTATGTCATCCCCTTCCTCGGCACCTATCTGGCCGTGATTGCAGTGAACATAATCGGCTCAGTACTGTTTTTCTTTCTTGATATTCCGACGCCCGAAAAGCCCCGCGAGGATGCGCCTAAAGGCCGGACACGTCTGGAAATGCTCAAAACTCCGCGTATTGCAGTGGCGATTATCTGTGCCATGGTCTCATATGCGCTGATGAATTTGGTGATGACGTCCACACCGCTGGCCGTTGTGGGTTGCGGATTTACCGCCAATGACGCCGCCGATGTTGTCACCAGCCACGTTCTGGCGATGTACATTCCCAGCTTTTTCACCGGCCAGCTGATCGCAAGGTTCGGCGTGGAGAAGATCGTCGCCCTCGGCCTCGCCATTCTGGCCGGAGCGGGCGTGGTCGCCCTGCAAGGGGTCGAGCTTGGGAACTTCTTTATCGCCCTCATCCTGTTGGGCATCGGCTGGAACTTTGGCTTTATCGGCGCCACCACCATGCTGGCCGCATCGCATGATGTGAATGAACGCGGGCGCATGCAGGGTCTGAATGACCTGCTGGTGTTCGGAGGAGTGACGGTTGCATCGCTGGCCTCGGGCGGGCTGATGAACTGCTCCGGCGGCTCACCGGTCGAAGGCTGGACAGCTGTGAACCTAGCCATGATCCCACTGCTGACTTTGGCAGGCGGCGCGCTTTTGTGGCTGGTCCTGAAACCGTCCGAGCCGGAAACCGCCTGACGCCTACCAGCGCCCGCGGGTGACTGCCCACATCAATGACAGGCGGCGTCGTATTTCGCCCTGCGCCAGATCACCGGCAGCAACACGATCCGGGCGCGCTACTGCGCGTCTCAGAACCCACTCTGCCTGCCACCCTGAGAACAACGCGGGACGGGCCTCCGACGAAACCGATGACGCAGTGGATCGGGCGCGTTGTAGCCTTTCCATCGCCTTTTGTGCCAGCGCCCGCACACCTTCGGGAGTGCCGTCCAACAAAGGTATCCGACCGCGCGCTTCCAGATCAGGAATCGCCCGCAACCAATTCGCGACTCCGACTCCATATCCGAAATCCCGCACCACATCTTTGTCTGCCGCCCCCAACGCCTGCGCCGCCGCGACCATCAAAGACCCCGCGCTGTGGTCGATGTAAGCGTCGAAATGTGCCTCATCCTCAAACGGATCGCGGTATATATCCCAACGCCTTACGGCCACATACTCATCCATCATAGCCGCCAATTCAGGCGTCAGCACCTGGGAAAGAGGCGTCACGACCTCGTGCCTGCGTACAGTCTGACCTTCAGCGATCTCCTGCAAGGCGTCACGCCACCATTGCAGGCGCATCTCGGCAATCATCGCCTCTTGCGTGACCCAGGGCGCGCGCGCCACCTCGACATTCAGAGCATAAAGTGGGAACAGCACGGGCCGCACGGCAACTGGCGCGGCCATGACCGCCATAAAGCGATCAGGATCGGCACGATGCACAAGCGCCGCGCAGGATTTTACGTCGTCGTCGAATTCCAAGGTCACTCGGCCACCACGGCCTGCGGCCCACAGTCGCGCACCAGTTTCCATTGGATCGCCTCTAACAGCGCCTCAAACGAGGCGTCGACTATGTTCGCGCTGACCCCCACGGTGGACCAGTGGCGCCCCTGCCCGTCTTCGCTGTCAATGATCACGCGCGTTACGGCTTCGGTCCCGCCCTGAGTGATACGCACCTTAAAGTCGACCAGCTTCATATCGGACAGAACCTGAGAATACTGCCCCAGATCCTTGGCCAGCGCCTTGGACAGCGCGTTGACCGGCCCCCGGTCGCTGCCATCCTCGTCCAGAGATTCACTGACTGACAGTTTCTTTTCCCCGTCGACCTTCACGACAACGACCGCCTCGGACAGGCTGACCATTTTGTTGTACTTGTTCTTGCGCCGCTCAACCGTGACCTTGTAGCGCTTGACCTCAAAGAACTCGGTCAGCTGCCCCAGTTCGTCCCGCGCCAGCAGTTCAAAACTGGCCTGAGCGGTGTCGTAGGAATACCCCTCAGCTTCGCGCTGCTTGATGCGGTCCAGAATGCGCCCCAAGGCCGGGTCGCCCTTTTCCACGACCAGTCCGGCCTCGGTCAGGCGTTTGCGCAGGTTCGACTGCCCGGCTTGGTTTGACATTGGAATGATCCGCGCGTTCCCGACTGACCCCGGATCGACATGCTCATAAGTCGACGGGTCTTTGAGGATCGCACTGGCATGCAGCCCCGCCTTATGAGCAAAAGCCGACGCACCCACATAGGCCGACTGTTTGCTGGGAACCCGGTTCAGGATATCGTCCAGCATCCGGCTAATGCGGGTCAGACCGGCCAATGCCCCGGCGCTGACACCAACTTCAAAGGACGAAGCATAAGGTTCTTTCAGTAACAAGGTCGGGATCAGAGCGGTCAGGTTCGCATTGCCGCAGCGTTCCCCCAACCCATTCAGCGTGCCCTGAATCTGTCGTGCGCCCGCATCGACCGCGGCCAGCGAACAGGCGACCGCGTTTTCGGTATCGTTATGCGTGTGAATGCCCAGACGATCCCCTTGCAATCCGGCTGCGATCACTTCGGACACGATCCGTGCCACCTCAGCAGGCAAGGCACCGCCATTTGTATCGCACAGAACGACCCAACGCGCGCCCGCGTCCAGCGCCGCCCGGCAGACCTCTAGCGCGTAGTCTGGATTGTCCTTGTACCCGTCAAAGAAATGCTCGGCATCAAACAACGCCTCGCGCCCCTGCGCCACGATATGCGCGACCGAGGCGCGGACGTTCTCGACATTCTTTTCCAGCGAAACCCCAAGAGCGTGGGTTACATGGTAGTCATGCGATTTACCAACCAGACAGACTGCCTGCGTCCCGGCGTTCATGACCGCCGCGAGGACATCGTCATTCTCTGCGGACCGCCCCGCGCGTTTGGTCATGCCAAACGCCGTCAAGCGCGCAGATGTCTTTGGGGCAGCCTCGAAAAAGGCGCTGTCCGTCGGGTTCGCCCCTGGCCAGCCACCTTCGATGTAGTCCACACCCAGCTCATCCAGAGCCTGCGCGATCTGCACCTTTTCGGCGGTCGAGAACTGAACCCCTTGGGTTTGCTGCCCGTCGCGCAGGGTCGTATCGTACAGATACAGGCGCTCCTTCTGCATCACACCTCCTCCAGCTTGGCGGCATCGAACCCGGCACCCGGTACCAGTTCTACCCCGTCCTTGCTCATGCGAACCTCGAGACCGGCGGCGATGTAGGCCGTTTTAAGACGGTCTACTTCCGAGAAATCCTTGCTCTGCATCGCAACGGCTCGCGCAGTCGCCAAGCGGTCCGCGTGTGCAGACAGATCAACCGCAGTCGTATCCGCCCAGCTCCCCATTTCGGGATTCAACAGGCCAAGCAGTTGTGCACCCGCCAGCAACCCGGCAGCATCTCCATCTGCCGCTAAACGGTAAAGCTCGGCCAATGCGCCCGCTGTGTTGAGATCATCACTCAGCGCAGCGATGACCGAGGGCGCCGCGCTGGCGGCGGGCTCGATGCCCGTTGTCAGCGCCCGCCATTTGCGCAGCGTTGCCTCGGCCTCGCGCGCCTTTTTCTCGGTCCAGTCCATCGGCTTGCGATAATGGGTTTGCAAAAAGACAAAGCGGATCACCTCACCCGGCACGCCCTGCTCCAGCAGATCATGGACGGTGAAGAAATTGCCCAGCGATTTGGACATCTTCTTGCCTTCCACCTGCAACATCTCATTGTGCAACCAGATCCGAGCGAACTCGCCCTCGGGGTGCGCGCAGCAGCTTTGGGCAATCTCGTTCTCATGGTGCGGGAACATCAGGTCGTTGCCACCACCGTGGATGTCGAAACTCTCTCCCAACAGCTCATACGCCATGGCCGAGCATTCGATATGCCACCCAGGACGCCCGCGGCCCCAAGGGCTGTCCCAGCCCGGCAGCTCATCGGTCGACGGCTTCCAAAGCACAAAATCCATCGGGTTCTTCTTGTAGGGCGCGACCTCGACTCGCGCACCTGCAATCATGTCATCCACGGATCGACCCGAAAGCGCTCCATATTGCTCTTTCCAACTGTCCACCGCGAACAGCGCATGGCCCTCGGCCGCGTAGGCGTGACCTTTCTCAATCAGGCCCTCGATCATCTCGATCATCTGATCGATATACTGAGTCGCACGCGGCATTTCATTGGGTTCCAAAGCCCCAAGCGCCCCCATATCATGGAGATACCAGCTGATCGTCTCGTCCGAGCGCTCCTGAACCAGCTGCTCCAACGTACCCGCTGCCCCGGCCTTTTTTCGCGCCAACGCGGTCGCGTTGATCTTGTCATCCACGTCGGTGAAATTGCGCACATAGGTCACATGATCCACGCCATAGACCTGCCGCAGCAATCGATAGAGCACATCAAACACGACCACAGGGCGCGCGTTGCCCAGGTGAGCGCGATCGTAGACAGTCGGGCCACAGACATACATCCGCACATCGTCAGCCTTGATCGGCACGAAATCCTCTTTCGTCCGCGTCCGGGTGTTGTGCAGTTTGATTGTCGTCATCGGTCGGCTCCTAAAGACAGCATGTCGTGTCGCGTTGACGCGGGCTTAGCAACTTGTCTCAGGGATGAAAACGAAAGAAACCGGCCCGCTTGAAGGATCAGCAGGTAATGCAGCAAATAATGATGCAGGTCATCGGTTTCATGACCGTCTCCTACCACGGCAGGCGCGATGCGCCAAGCCTTGAGTTTCGCCGGGTCACCGCGCAGGATCAAAACCATGACACGTGAAACCGTGAACGCCATCTGCAAAACGCTGCCCGGGGCCGAGTGGTCGGACCCCTGGGGCGGTGGCCATGACGCATGGAAAGTTGGCGGCAAGATGTTTGCCTGCATCGGCACGGCTGACGACGGCGTCTCAGTCAAAACCCCGGATATCGAAACGGCTCAGATGCTGATCGATGCCGGTGTGGGTGTAAAAGCACCCTATTTCCACCGCAGCTGGATTCGGCTGCCCTATGACTGCGCCCCGGATGAATTGCATCACCGCCTGAACGCCTCATACGATCTGGTTCGGGAATCGTTAACCAAAAAGGTACAGGCCACTCTTCCGCCACGCTGCTGATTGACTTTTCACAACGCCTCTGGCCCAGTCGGGCGCAGCAGGCCAGTCAGGAGCAGTTCATGAAAGTGTCGGATCGTCTCGCCCACCTTATCGAAGACGGCAATGATGGCTGGGATGTGTTCTACCGCGCGCGCCAGATGATCAGTGACGGGCGTGCCATTACCGAACTGACCATTGGCGAGCATGACATCCGCACCGATCCAACAATACTTGCAGCCATGGACCTGTCGGCACGGCAAGGCCACACGGGTTATGCGATGGTTCCGGGAACGGATCTGCTGCGCGATACAGTTGCAGCGCGCGTTGAGGCGCGCACGGGCGTTCCGACCCGGCGCGACAACGTCGTGATCACGTCTGGCGGTCAGGCCGCACTGTTTGCCGCGCATGTCGCCGTTTGCAATCCCGGGGATGTGGCGTTGTACCTTGACCCCTACTACGCCACCTACCCCGGCACGATCCGCGCCGCTGGGGCAGTCGCGCGCACGATCCAAACTTCTGCCGAACACGCGTTTCAACCAAGGGCTTCTCAGATTGACGCCGCCGCCGATGGGGCCGTATCGCTGTTGATCAACACGCCGAACAATCCGACCGGCGCCGTCTATTCCCCCGAGACCCTGAACCAGATCGCCGACATATGCCAAAAGCGCGACCTTTGGCTGATTTCGGACGAGGTCTACGACACGCAGGTATGGGACGGCACACATATTTCGCCACGCATGCTTCCGAACATGGCCGAGCGCAGTCTGGTCGTGGGTTCGATGTCCAAATCCCACGCGATGACGGGGTCGCGATGCGGTTGGGTTGTGGGACCGGAACACGTCATTTCTCATCTTATCAACCTGTCGACCCACACGACCTATGGGGTGCCGGGATTCATTCAGGATGCTGCCAGTTTTGCTTTGAACGCAGGTCCGGCGCTCGAAGAAGATGTGGCCGCGCCGTTCCGCAGACGGCGTTCTCTGGCCGTCGAGATCCTGAACGCGCAGAACACGATCAGGCTGATCCCGGCTCAGGGGGCGATGTATCTGATGCTGGATATCCGAGCGACCGCGCTAAGCGGGAATGAGTTTGCCAATGCGCTGCTGGACACGCAGGACATTGCCGTCATGCCCGGGGAAAGCTTTGGCAAAGCAGCGGCGGGTCATATCCGCGTCGCAATGACGATTGACGATGACAGGTTTTCGTCGGCCCTCAGCACGATCTGCACCTTCGCGGCCGAACTGGCCGATAGGCGCGCCGCTGAATAGAAGAATCAGAATCGGAAGGTTGTCCGCAGGTTAAAGACGTTCGAATCCAGCCCGCCATCCGTGCGGGTCACATCATCAAAATCCTGCCGCAGGGCTTCGCCGCTGATGATGAAGTTGTCCGTGACGGGATAAGCCACGCCGATCCCGTAAACCGCCGCTGTGTCATTGTCGACCGAGCTGTCCACCCGCGCAGCACCAACCACCACATAGCCAAGCGCCGACCCAAAATCATAACCGCCGCGGAACTTGAGGCGGGTCATGCTGTCAAGGCTGCCTTCGCCCTGACCGAGGTTTAGAGACAGGCGATTATATTCCAGCTCGCCCCCCAGAACAAAGTTCCCGAAGTCACGGTCATATCCGATATGGGGACCGAAACTGAAATCATCGCCACTGCTGCCGTTTGGCCCATCGGCGTCTGTATAACCAAAGCTGAAACCGCCATAGACCCCTGTCCAATCCTCAGCCATTGCCGGAGCGGCCATGGTCGTCACCAATGTGACTATGAGGGCATTCAGGGCTTTCATAAATGTCTCCAAACAAACCTTGCGCCGGGGTTGGGATCGTTCAGGGTATCGTAACTCAAACACATGGACCCCAACTGTTAATATTCAATTGAGATCACAGATCGCTCTTAAATAAGTGAAGTTACGATAACAGGTTTCCGCTACGTCAGGGAAAAAATCTCGACCAATCAAGGCAAAAGCGCGTATGTGATGCCGGAATGCTTCGCTTTTGGGTGCCGAGGTCGCAAACAGGACAGACCCTTGCAGTGCACATTTGAATACTAAGCTGCAAGAATCTGAGGAACCCTATGCAGAACGATGTTTGGAAAGTACGACTGATCAGCCGCACTATCGGTGCTGATCGTGGCCGTGCCGCGCGGGGGCGACCCCGGGCGATGTGACCTCAGCCATTCTGCTCACATCACTACGACCGGATTCCAAACAATGAACGAACAAACCCGTAACTCATCACGCAGCGGCGGACGCGCCGCCCGTCGTGCTGCCCGCGCATCCGCCCTGCCAGAGCATCTACGCCCCGTCCGCCCCGGCATGGAGGGCGGTACTCTGAACGTCCTGACACAGGCACAGATCGAACGCATTCATCAGGCCGCCCTGACCGCGCTTGAAACCATCGGACTTGCGGACGCACCGCAGAGCGGCATCGACTATCTGGTCGGCGCTGGCTGCATCCTGGGCGACGATGGCCGCATTCGATTCCCTCGCGCCCTTGTTGAAGACACAATTGCCAAGGCAAACCGCTCTGTCACCTTGCACAGCCGGGATGGGAAAACCGATCTGGAGTTATCGGGGACCAAGGTTCATTACGGCACCGCAGGCGCGGCGGTCAGCATGGTCGACGTTCACGGTCAGGAATATCGCGATTCAACTGTACAAGACCTGCACGACGCGTCGCGAATTTGCGAACAGCTTGAAAACATACACTTTGTTCAGCGCCCCATGGTGTGTCGCGACATCGCCGATAACCTCGAGATGGATCTGAACACGATCTACGCCGCCTGTTCGGGTACGTTCAAACATATCGGTACTTCTTTCACCGAACCCAGCCATGTCGCCCCGGCGATGGAAATGCTGCACATGATCGCAGGTGGCGAAGACAAATATCGCGAGCGGCCATTCGTTTCCAACTCGAACTGCTTCGTGGTGCCGCCGATGAAATTCGCCACGGAAAGCTGCGAAGTTATGGAGGAGTGTATCAAGGCCGGGATGCCCGTCTTGCTGCTGTCTGCCGGGATGGCCGGGGCCACTGCGCCCTCTACTATTGCCGGAGCGATCACTCAGGCAACGGCAGAATGTCTGGCGGGGTTGGTTTACGTAAACGCCGTAAGCCCTGGCGCACCCGCCATTTTTGGCACTTGGCCCTTCGGGTTGGACTTGCGCACGGGCGCAATGTCAATTGGGTCCGGCGAGCAGGCCCTGCTAACGGCAGGTTGCGCTCAGATGCACCGTTTCTACGATCTGCCGGGCGGTGCCGCCGCTGGCGCCTCAGATTCGAAACTACCCGACATGCAGGCCGGGTGGGAACAGATGTGTTCCAACGTGATGGCGGGCCTCTCTGGCCTGAACATGGTGTATGAGGCAGCGGGTATGCATGCCTCTCTGCTGGGGTTCTGCCATGAAAGCCTGATCCTCAGCGACGACCTGATCGGACAAGCGCAACGCTGTGTGCGTGGGATCGAGGTTTCGGACGAGACGCTGGCGCTGGATCAGATTGCTGAGGTCTGCATGGGTGGCCCCGGTCATTATCTGGGTACCGATGCCACGCTCAGCCGGATGCAGGCTGATTACGTCTATCCGGTTTTTGGGGACCGCTCGTCGCCCAAAGAATGGGTTGAGCTGGGTAAGCCGGACCTGATCGAAAAGGCGATCAAACGGAAGGAAGAGATCCTGTCCACGCCGTCTCCGGCCCGGTTCGACCCGCTTTTGGATGCTGATATCCGCAATAGATTCAACATTCACCTCAACACATAACAGTTTAGAAAAGCGGCCAGAATACTTCTGGCCGCCTTCCCGGTCGGTGTTAGCCGTTGGTCGGCGGCAACAGTCCTGCCTCTTGCGCCACGGCAATCTCATCCGCGTCCAAAGCGCCGTCTCCATTGGCATCCATCGCCGAGAAGCCCTCAGCATCCACGTCAGGCATGACAGCCTGCACTTCTTCGATGGTCAAAACACCGTCCCCATTCGTATCAGCCGCAGATTGCGCGACGGCCAACGCTGGTAGTGCAAGGGTAATGGCGGTAACAGCGGCCAGTTTTTGCGGTTTCATTGTGATGCCTCCTGATTGAGTTTTTTAGTTTTCTGTCCGGACACGCATCACAAACACCGCAACCCAGCCCCCTGTCACCCGGAATGCCAGAACCGGCGGGTTTCGCGCCAATCTCCGCGTGTTTGGCAGAGTCGCATCTGCAATCAATCGCTGGGCAAAATTCCCCCATCGGCCCTCGGCGGTTCTTGCCCGACGCTGATGCGACTATCCGGCAAGGATTGGCTCAAATTCGCAAATATCATTGTGGAAAAAAGAAAGGGGGCCGAAGCCCCCTGTCAGTTTCGCCTTCCAGGCTCATTTCGTTGACCGCCCGGTGTTTTTTTGCCTGCGGCCTGGACTGCGCATGGGGCGAGCGCACCCGCCCCGTGAAAGAGTGGGAAAGAGCAAATATTCCGCCCCACCCTATTCCCGGCCAACACGGGCATGTCGGCCGAGTGGAGAAAGGTCATCAGGTAAGTCTTGCGTCCTTTCTCCGTATTCGTCGGGGTCGGTTACCTTGGGCAGCGTCCGACCCCTACGCCCCGGGGTGCCGGGGCGTTAATCCTCAGCTACACCCGCTGGTGGCACCGCAAGTGTTGCACTTCATGCAGGTGCCGTTGCGTACCAGCGTGTAGTTTCCGCATTCGCCGCAGGGGTCGCCCTCATAGCCCTGCATCTTGGCTTTGGTCCGTGCATCCATGCTAGTCGCGACGGCAGTTTCTGCTGCTGGCGCTTCGAATGTCGGCGCTGCTTCGGCCATCCCGTTCGCTTCGGCCTGACCACCGTTGAAGACCATCAGGTCCTGCGGCAGACGTTTACGGAGGTACCCGGTCGAGCTAATTTGTTTCAGCACTTCCAATGACTTGCTGGCCGCACTGTCGCTGATCTCAGAGACGTTCGCGACGCCCTCTTCCTCGCCACGGCCCAGATCGTCGAAGGTTGCGCCTTCGGGTTTCACATGGGCCAGATCGGTGCGGTCCAGATAGGACACGGCCAGTTCGCGGAAGATGTAATCCAGGATCGACGTCGCGTTCTTAATCGAGTCGTTGCCCTGCACCATCCCCGCCGGTTCGAACTTGGTGAAGGTGAACGCATCCACGAACTCCTCCAGCGGCACGCCGTATTGCAGGCCGACCGAGACCGCGATGGCAAAGTTGTTCATCATCGCCCGGAAGCCAGCGCCTTCCTTGTGCATGTCGATGAAAATCTCACCCAACTTGCCGTCTTCGAACTCACCGGTGCGCAGGTAAACCTTGTGGCCGCCGACGATTGCCTTCTGGGTATAGCCCTTACGGCGATGCGGCAGTTTCTCGCGATGACTGCGGATCATCTCCTTGACCACAACCTTCTCGATCACCTTCTCGGCCAGAACGACAGCTTTTTCCTGCGTCGAACCGCTTTCAAGCACTTCCGCCGCTTCGTCGTCATCCTCGACCAGCGCCGCCGCCAGAGGCTGCGACAGTTTCGAGCCGTCACGATAGAGCGCATTGGCCTTCACACCCAGAGACCACGACAGTTCATAGGCCTTCTGGCAATCCTCGATGGTCGCGTCATTCGGCATGTTAATCGTCTTCGAAATCGCGCCTGAGATGAAGCTTTGCGCCGCCGCCATCATGGTGATGTGGCTATCAACCCCAAGGAAACGCTTGCCTTTCTTACCGCAAGGGTTGGCGCAGTCGAAGATCGAATAGTGCTCTTCCTTCAGATGCGGCGCGCCTTCCAACGTCATGGTTCCACAGACGTGATCGTTGGCCGCGTCGATATCCGCGCGGGTAAAGCCCAGATGCCGCAGAAGATCGAAGGTCGGGTCATTCAGCTTGGTCGCCGGGATGCCCAGAACGCCGGTGCAGAAATCCTCACCCAGCGTCCACTGGTTGAAGACGAACCGGATATCAAAGGCGCTTTCCAGCGCAGCGTCCACTTTGGCCAGCTCATTCGGGCCAAAGCCGTGACCGGTCAGCGAGGTATGATTGATCCCCGGCGCGTTACCGATGGTGCCATGACCAACGGCGTAGCCCACGATCTCTTCGATCTGAGACGAGGAATAGCCCAGCTTCTCAAGCGCTGACGGCACCGAACGGTTGATGATCTTGAAGTAACCGCCACCGGCAAGCTTCTTGAACTTGACCAATGCAAAGTCCGGCTCGATCCCGGTTGTATCGCAATCCATCACCAGACCGATGGTGCCGGTGGGCGCGATAACAGTGGCCTGCGCGTTGCGGTAGCCGTTCTTCTCACCCAGGCTCAGCGCCTCATCCCAAGCCGACATGGCCAGATCGACCAGACGTTTGTCCGGGCAGTTGTTATGATCCAAGGGGACCGGCTTCACGGCCAGTTTCTCATAACCGTCGGTCACACCTTGCGACGCACGGCGGTGGTTGCGGATGACGCGCAGCATGTGGTCTGCGTTCCGTTCGTACCCCTTGAACGGTCCCAGCTCACCGGCGATCTCAGCCGAGGTTGCATAGGCCACGCCGGTCATGATCGCGGTCAGCGCGCCACAGATCGCCCGACCTTCGTCCGAGTCATAGCTGTAGCCCATGTTCATCAGCAGGCCGCCGATATTGGCATAGCCCAGACCCAGCGTGCGGAAGTCATAGGACAGTTGCGCGATTTCCTTCGACGGGAACTGCGCCATTGTCACCGAGATTTCCAGCGTCAGGGTCCACAGACGCGAGGCATGCATGTAGTCTGCCGCCTGGAACTCACCATCCTTGAGGAAGGTCAGCAGGTTCATCGACGCCAGGTTACAAGCCGTGTCATCGAGGAACATGTATTCCGAGCACGGGTTCGAGCCGCGAATCTCACCATCTTCGGGGCATGTGTGCCACTCGTTCACGGTGTCGTGGAACTGGATGCCCGGATCGGCGCAGGCCCAAGCGGCGTGGCCAACCTTTTCCCACAGATCGCGCGCCTTTACGGTGCGAGCGACCTTGCCGTCGGTACGGTTGATCAGCTCCCAATCGGCGTCTTTCTCAACGGCAGTCAGGAACGCGTTGGTCACGCGGATCGAGTTGTTCGAGTTCTGACCCGAGACCGAGCTATAGGCTTCCGAATCCCAATCCGTGTCGTAGGTCGGGAACTCAATGCTGTCGTGCCCCTGCCGCGCATAATCCAGCACACGCTTGATGTAAGTCTCTGGGATCGCGACTTTTTTCGCCTCGCGCACCGCTTTCTTCAGGCTGTCATTCTTGTTGGGGTCATACGCGTCGTCTTGCGCGCCGTCCCAGCTTCGGATGGCCTCGAAAATGCCGTTCAGCATCTTCTCGTGCATCTTCGATCCGGCAACGATCGAGGCCACCTTCTGCTCTTCGATCACCTTCCATTCGATGAATTGCTCGATGTCGGGGTGATCAGCATCGACGATTACCATCTTTGCTGCTCGACGGGTTGTGCCGCCTGATTTGATCGCGCCAGCGGCGCGGTCGCCGATCTTGAGAAAGCCCATCAGGCCCGAGGACTTGCCGCCACCCGACAGCGCCTCGCCTTCTGCACGCAGATGGCTGAAGTTGGTCCCGGTGCCCGAGCCGTATTTAAACAGGCGCGCCTCACGCACCCACAGATCCATGATGCCGCCTTCATTCACCAGATCGTCATCGACGGACTGGATGAAGCACGCATGCGGCTGCGGATGTTCGTAGGCGGATTTCGATTTGGTCAGCTTGCCGGTTTTGTAATCGACATAGTGGTGCCCCTGCGCCGGGCCGTCGATCCCATAGGCCCAGTGCAGACCGGTGTTGAACCACTGAGGGCTGTTCGGTGCGGCCCGTTGGGTCGCCAGCATATAGCGCATCTCGTCAAAATAGGCGCGCGCGTCTTCCTCGGTCGAGAAGTAGCTGCCCTTCCAACCCCAATAAGCCCATGCGCCGGCCAGACGGTCGAACACTTGCTTGGACGAGGTTTCTCCGCTGAATTCGGCGCCGTCAGCAGGAACCGAGCGCCATAGGAACTCAGGAACGTCCTTTTCCTTCACCTTTTTCAAAGCGGACGGAACGCCGGCCTTGCGGAAGTATTTCTGCGCGATGACGTCGCTTGCCACCTGGCTCCACTTTGCGGGAACTTCGATCTCGTCCAAACGGAAAACGATGGTACCGTCCGGGTTTCGGATTTCAGATGTCGCAGAGACAAAGTCCAGATCTGCGTAAGCGTCCTGCCCCGGTTTGGTAAACTTCCTGTCAATCTTCATGTCCGCACGCCCTAGATTCAATCAACTTGTCCGATGGCATCAGGTTCGAATACGCGAACCTACCGCCGTGCCTGCAAATGAGGGCGAATGGGACCGGACGCTGCCTATGACAGCGCAGAACCGATCAAACGGTTGCACGTTCAAATGATGTGCTTTCCGACCCTCGCCCTGTGCCTTACTCTGGATTTGCTACCAGATTTAGTGGCACCACATTCGGCCCATACAACTTGACGTATTCACCCATACAACGTCAACGACCTTTTTCAGCCATTTTTGTAATCTTTTTTGTTGACCTGAAAGTTATCGAAACCCCTCGACCCCAGAAAACCGATTCCTCCACAGGTTCATCCACGGAGACCCATTCACGGGCCCGAGTTTACGCATCGGGATTAACTGTTTTTTTCAGCACAGTTATCGGCATTTCGTAAACCAGAGCTAAGATGGACGTGAAGAATCAGAATCAGCGAGGGGCCGACACTGTGCGTTGTATGCACTTGGCCGTTCAGATTGAGGGAGGTAAGGCGTATGTTGGTGTTCCGTATGCTCCCGGCAGTGGTGTTTGTCGCGGCCTGTACACCACAAGATGTGCCCCAGCCGTCCCGCAGCGCGCAGTTCGATGCCTTTCCGAAACGGCTGATCGACACGTTTGAGACGCAATGCGCGGGCCCGGGCGAGAAATTTGAAAGCATCGGGAATCGGGTTTTTCAATGCACCGAATTTCTGCCGCCCGAAACCACCGCCTTCCTGATTCTAAATTATGACGGCTACCCGCAGGACTTGCCCAAAAGCGTTATGCGCATGACCACAACAAAAAACACCGCCGGATATCGGGTGGACGCTGAACTGTATTTTAACGTGCCGCAGAAAACCGGTCAGGACGTTAAGGTTCCGGTGGAAAGTAAAACGCTCGATAAAGCGCTCAGTGCGCTCTATCAGCATATGGGTGGATCACCAACATAGTGGAGAGAAGTGGTCGGGGCGGCAGGATTCGAACCTACGACCCCCTGTACCCAAAACAGGTGCGCTACCAGACTGCGCCACGCCCCGGACCGTGCGCCTTCCTAACGATGCTGTTCTGATTTGAAAAGCCCTAACAGGGCCAAATTGCAGGACCTTGTGAAAAAACTTTGTGCTGCATCTCAGTGCCGGGGGAAATCAGGTAACGCGCGGCCAACCCGGCGTTGATTTCCAGAACGGCATAGATCGAATCGCCCCCTTCGATCAGGGACTCATCCCCCGGAATCGCGTTTTCATGCACATGAACAACGGTGCCTTCACGGTCCAGGAAAATGATATCCAGTGGAATCAGAGTATTCTTCATCCAGAACGCCACAGGCTGTGGTGGGTCGAACACAAATAACATGCCGGATCGCTGCGGCATCGTTTCACGGAACATCAAACCACGTGCGCGTTCTTGCGGGCTGATCGCCAGTTCAACGTTGAAACTGATCTGAGATTTGTCGTTGCGCAGATTGACCCGATCATCACGACACGCGGCAACAGCCTCACCAGTCCAAAGGACCATCAAACAAGCAATAGCCGCGCGCAGTCCGATCATTCCGGGTCAGTCGTCCAATGCAGATTCCCAGGCCAATACCTGAGCCGCCATACGCCCGCGCTTGCCGTCAATGACTCGCATCGCAAGAGCTTCGCCCGGTTGCAGATCGGCCAGACCGGAACGCCGCAGAACCTCAATATGCAGGAAGACATCTTCGCCACGCCCAAAGACGTTCGCAAAACCAAAGCCCTTGCCTTTGTCGAACCACTTCACCCGCGCCGCTTCTAACGGTGCCTGCGCAATCATCACCGGATCAAGCTCGGCAAAATCCGCCAGCAGCATTGAGTCGGCCCGCTCGGGCGGATCAATACTGACGACCTCAACCGCCTGAACACCACGGTCAGTGCGATGCGTCATGATCTCGATTCCGGCACCATCCGCGACCGAGCTTTGACCAAAGTTACGCAAGACGTTCACGTGCAACAGAATATCCGGGCCGCCTTCGTCAGACACAACAAATCCGTACCCCTTGGCGGGATCGAACCATTTTACGTGTCCACGAACGCGATACATATTGTTCAGATCTTCTGGCACGGTTTTCCCATCGCGAAAATTAACAATCCGTTAAGGGTCCGATGTGTATGGGAATGGCGCGCAAATTCAAGCTGAAAAAACCCTTTGGTTTCTGTGTGTTGCATTTCACGATACGCGAACGTCATGGATTCAACCTTTGCACTTGCCAAGCAGAGCCCACCTGATCCCGTCGCCACTGAAACCGGTCATGCAGGCGGAATGCCCCATCGGCCCAAAACTCGATCTCCAACGGTTCCAGCCTGTAACCGCCCCAAAACGGTGGCCGCGAAGGGTTAGGACCCTGTTTCGCCGTAACCTTTGCAACCTCTGCCATCAACGCAGCCCGGCTGCTGAGAGGCTGAGATTGCTTCGAGGCCCAGGCCCCTAAACGGCTTTTCAGCGAACGTGACGCGAAATATTCGTCTGCTTGCGGCCCGTCTTCTCGGGTGATTGTACCACGAACACGGATTTGTCGCCGCAATGATTTCCAATGAATCACAAAAGCCGCCTTGCCCGCACTGTCCAGCTCAGCCGCTTTGGCGCTTTCGTAGTTGGTATAAAAGACAAAAGCGCCTGCTTCGATTTCTTTCAAAAGCACCATGCGCACGTTCGGCAAACCGTCCGAATCCACGGTTGCCAGCGCAATCGCGTTCGGATCGTTCGGCTCGCTGTCTTTGGCGTCATCCAGCCACCGAGCCGCAATTTCAAACGGATCGGCCCCGGCGAATATGCCGTCGCGCTCAGTCATTTCCATCCCCCGGAAACCTTTGTTCACCACCCTAGGGCGAGAACCCGCCACGGGCAAGGGTTCGCGGCCTTGATGCAGCGCACCCAATGGCATAAACCAAGCCAACTTAACGCGAAGACAGGCGGAGAACCGAACATGTCAAATCAGTTGATGGCCGGAAAGCGCGGCCTCATCATGGGACTGGCCAATGATAAATCCATCGCATGGGGAATCGCCCGGGCTTTGTCCGAGGCCGGGGCCGAACTGGCCTTTTCCTATCAGGGCGATGCGCTGAAGAAACGGGTCGACCCGCTGGCCGCGCAACTGGGTAGTGAGATTGTTCTGCCTTGCGATGTGAGTGACGAGGCTTCGATTGACGCCCTGTTCACGTCGCTGGAAGAGAAATGGGGCAAGCTGGACTTTGTCGTTCACGCCATTGGTTTCTCTGACAAGAACGAACTGCGCGGTCGTTACGTCGACACCAGCCGTGCGAATTTCAAACTGACCATGGACGTGTCTGTCTATTCCTTCACGGCAGTGATGCAGCGCGCCGAAAAGATGATGTCAGAAGGCGGCAGCGCTGTCACCCTGACCTATTACGGTGCCGAGCAAGTGATGCCACACTATAATGTGATGGGTGTCGCCAAAGCCGCGCTTGAGGCGTCGGTGAAATATCTGGCCGAGGATTTGGGCAAGGATGGTATCCGCGTGAACTCGATCTCGGCCGGTCCGATCAAAACGCTGGCCGCCAGCGGCATCGGCGACTTCCGCTATATCATGAAGTGGAACGAGTATAACTCGCCCCTGCGCCGCAACGTGACCATCGACGATGTGGGCAATTCGGCTCTGTACCTGCTGTCCGATCTCAGCAGCGGCGTCACGGGTGAGAACCTGCACGTGGATTCGGGCTATCACATCGTCGGCATGAAAGCCGTCGACGCCCCAGACGTTGAAAAAGGTTAAGACCATGAGCGCCAAGGACCGCCTGCCCCACGAAAAAGGCTTTCACATCAGCTGGGACCAGATTCACCGCGACTCGCGTGCTTTGGCGTGGCGCCTGGACGGTCAGGGCCCTGACGACGGCGCGTGGCGCGCCGTTGTTGCGATCACTCGCGGCGGCATGGCTCCGGCGATGATCGTCAGCCGCGAATTGGACATTCGCACCGTGGATACGATCAGCGTGCGTTCTTACCATCATCAGGAACAGGGCAAAGCTGAAGTTCTCAAAGCCCCAGACGCCGATCTGATGGGCGATGGCGAAGGCGTTCTGATCATCGACGATCTGGTCGACAGCGGCAAAACGTTGGAACTGGTGCGCGACATGTACCCCAAGGCGCATTTCGCGACCGTCTACGCCAAACCCAAGGGCCGTCCGATGGTGGATACTTTCATCACTGAGGTCAGTCAGGACACCTGGATCTTCTTCCCCTGGGATATGGCACTGCAATATGTCGAGCCCTATCGCGGCACCGACTGATACTCAGCGCAAAATCTAGGACCACGTATGACCCGGACCCGCACCGCCGCCACCTTCGCACCTCCGGTGATGGAGGCGCGGCGTTGGCTGGAAGGCGTGAACTTTCCTGAAGATCGGCCGCTGATCAACGTCAGTCAGGCCGCTCCGGTCGATCCACCGCCACTGGCGTTGCGGGAAGCGATGGCAGAGTTCGCCATTAACGAAGATCATGCGCACCTTTACGGGCCGGTTCTTGGCAACCCCGAGCTACGCGCTGAACTGGCAGCTCAGATCGGCTCTCACTACGACGCAAATGTTGCGCCAGATCAGGTTGCGATCACTTCCGGTTGCAATCAGGCCTTCGCCGCTGCGATATCGGCCATTACCGATGAAGGGGATGAGGTCATCCTGCCAACCCCATGGTATTTCAATCATAAAATGTGGCTGGACATGACGGGGGTGCGCGCTGTCGATCTGAAAACCAACGACCACCTATTGCCTGATGTGGACACCGCCCGCGCGCTGATCACTGAAAAGACCCGTGCCATCGCATTGGTGACGCCGAACAATCCCGGCGGCGTGGAATACCCGGCAGAGCTTGTCCGGGCCTTCTATGATCTGGCGCGCGAAACCGGACTGCGCCTGCTGGTCGATGAGACCTATCGAGATTTCGACAGCCGCAGCTGCCCTCCGCATGAACTGTTTCAGCAACCGGGCTGGGACGAGACGCTGGTTCACCTGTATTCCTTTTCCAAAGCCTATCGCCTGACCGGCCACCGCGTTGGCGCAATCGCGACCCACCCTGATCTGCTGTCCGAGATTGAGAAATTCCTCGACACCGTTGCGATTTGTCCCGGTCAAATCGGCCAGTTTGCGGCCCACTGGGGCTTGCAGAACCTGTCTCAGTGGGTGGCAGGCGAGCGCGACGAAATCCTTGATCGCCGCGCCGCGATACAGGAACAGGTCCCGCGTCTGAAGGATAAGGGCTGGCGCCTGTTGGGGCTGGGCGCGTATTTCGCCTATTTTGAGCATCCGTTCGACATTCCCTCGGATGAATTGGCCCGCAGATTGGTGCCCGAGGCCGGTGTTCTGCTGCTTCCCGGCACGATGTTCATGCCCAAAGGCGATCCGGCTGGAAAACGTCAGGTCCGCATCGCTTTTGCCAACCTCGACCGCGCGGGAATCGCCCAATTGTTCGACCGCTTGCACTCCCTGTCCTTCTGAGCTTGCCCCCCGGCGGTGTGCGTCGTATTCAGGGCCGCAACCGACAGGGCAGTTTTTGCCACAGAATAAGAGGGCACCATGGCCGCAGGCATGAAAAACCTATCGAAGACCTTTGTCTGGATTCTCATGGGCCTATTGATGCTGGGCCTTGCGGGCTTTGGCGCAACCAGCCTGACCGGCACCGTGCGGACCGTCGCGCAGGTCGGCAACGAAGATATCTCGATCAACGAGTATGTCCGCGAGTTGCAGCGCGAAATCCGCGCCGTCGAACAACAGACCGGTCAGCCACTGCAAATCTCGCAGGCACATGAATTCGGGCTGGATCAACTGGCCCTCTCGCGCCTGACCGCTCTGGCCGCGCTGGACAACGAAGTTGCTGAGCTGGGTATCTCGATCGGGGACGAAAACCTGCAAAAAGAGATAGTCGCTATCCCTGCGTTTCAAGGCGTCAACGGCACATTTGACCGCGAAGCCTATCAGTTTCAGCTGGATCAGGTCGGCATGACCGATACTGAGTTCGAATCGGACCTGCGCAAGGAATCCGCGCGCACCATCGTTCAGAATGCCGTGGTCAGCGGTGTCGAGATGCCAGCGACCCTGACTCAGGTGCTGACCGACTATGTCGGCGCGCGCCGCAGCTTTACCGTTGCCACCGTCGGGCCGGACGCCCTGCCCGCGCCGGTTGCTGCGCCCACGGATGACCAAATCCAGACATATTACGATGAGAACCAGGATCAGTTTACCCTGCCCCGCACCAAGCAGTTGACCTATGCCATCCTGTCTCCCGAAATGCTGTTGGACAGCGTTGAGGTCGATGAAGAGACAGTGCGCCGTCTCTATGATCAGCGCGCCTCAGAGTTCTATCAACCCGAACGCCGTCTGGTTGAGCGCCTGACCTACCCGAACCAGGAAGCCGCAGAAAGCGCCAAAGCGCAGCTTGAGGTTGGCGGCACCACGTTTGAACAGCTGGTCCGTGACCGTCAGCTGGAACTCAGCGATATCGACCTTGGTGATGTGACCCGCGAAGATTTGGGCGAGGCTGCTGATGCCGTTTTTGCCGCTGATCTGGACACTGTCGTCGGACCACTGCCGTCGACCTTCGGCCCCGCGCTGTTCCGCATCAACGGCTCGCTGGCGGAAAACAACACGCCGTTTGAGGATGCCGAGCCTGCCCTGCGTGAGGAACTGGCCGCCGAACGCGCCCGCCGTCAAATCGAGGCACAGGCTGAAGACATCAACGACCTGCTGGCCGGTGGCACCACGCTGGAAGAGCTGGTCGGTGAAACCGAGATGGAACTGGGCCTGATCGACTGGACCCGTCAGAGCGACGATGGCGTCGCCGCTTATGACGGCTTCCGCTCAGCCGCCGAAGCTGTAAACGAAGGTGACTTCCCCGAGGTTGCGTTCCTTGAAGATGGCTCGATCTTTGCGCTGCGTCTGAACGAAGTTCTGCCCCGTCGCCCCGAACCTCTGGAAACCGCACGTGAACGGGTGGCTGCGGCGTGGACTCAGGCGGAAACCAACAAAGCGCTTGAAGAACAGGCCGCTTCCGTTCTGGAAAGCCTGAACGCCGACAGCGATTTCACCGAAACGGGCCTGCCTTTCCGTGTGGAAAACGCCCTGACCCGCACCGCGTTTCTTGACGATGTGCCGACCGAGTTCATGACTCAGGTGTTCGAGATGGAGCCCGGTGAGCTGCGCGTTATTCCCGGTGCCGGCTCCGCCTTTATCGTGCGTTTGGACGAGTTGCTGCCACCCGCCGAAACCGACGAACTGCGTCAGGCGCAGCTGAATCAGGCGCTGGCACAGAACATCTTTGACGCCTACGTGCGCGACGCGCAGACCCGCGCCCGCCCTGTGATTGACCAACGCGCGCTGAACGCCGTGCAGTCGAGCTATTAAAAGAGACCGAAAATGGCACTGACCCCCGAGTTCGACAGTTTCGCGCGTGCCTATGAGGCAGGCGAAAATCAGGTCGTTTACACGCGGCTTGCAGCCGATCTGGACACGCCTGTCTCGCTGATGCTCAAGCTGACGGGCGCGCAGAAAGACGCCTTCATGCTGGAATCCGTGACCGGAGGCGAGGTGCGTGGGCGCTATTCGATCATCGGGATGAAGCCGGACCTGATCTGGCGTTGCCGGGGTGAGACGTCCGAGCTGAACCGTTCAGCACGGTTTGATACCGAAGCGTTCGAGCCGCAGGACGGCAACCCGATGGACAATCTGCGCGAACTGCTAGCCGAAAGCCGCATCGCGCTGCCCGACGACCTGCCTCAGGCCGCTGCCGGGCTGTTCGGCTATCTGGGCTATGACATGGTGCGGCTGGTGGAATATCTTCCGGATGTGAACCCGGATCCGCTGGGCTTGCCGGATGCGATCATGCTGCGCCCCTCGGTCATCGCCGTTTTGGACGGCGTGAAGGGTGAAGTCACAGTCGTTTCCCCCGCCTGGGTCGCCGAGGGTCAGTCGGCCAAAGCCGCTTATGCGCAGGCCGCAGAACGCGTTATGGATGCGGTGCGTGATCTGGAACGCGCCATGCCTGCCGAAACCCGCGATCTGGGCGACGCATCCGAGGTCGCACCTCCGGTGTCGAATTTTACCAAATCCGGCTACATGGAAGCGGTTGAGAAGGCCAAGGAATACATCCGCGCGGGCGATATCTTTCAGGTCGTCCCGGCGCAGCGCTGGACGCAGGATTTTCCGCAACCTCCGTTTGCGCTCTATCGGTCCTTGCGGCGCACGAACCCGTCGCCGTTCATGTTCTATTTCAATTTCGGCGGCTTTCAGGTCGTGGGTGCCAGCCCCGAGATTCTCGTGCGTGTCTTTGGGGATGAGGTGACGATCCGTCCTATCGCCGGCACCCGCCCGCGCGGTGCGACGCCCGAAGAAGACAAGGCCAACGAGGTCGATTTGCTGGCCGACAAGAAAGAACTGGCCGAGCATCTGATGCTGCTGGATCTGGGTCGTAACGACACAGGTCGTGTCGCCAAGATCGGTACCGTGCGTCCGACTGAAGAGTTCATAATCGAACGCTACAGCCACGTTATGCACATCGTCTCGAACGTGGTCGGAGAACTGGCCGAAGACAAGGACGCGCTGGATGCGTTCTTTGCCGGGATGCCTGCCGGTACCGTCTCGGGCGCGCCGAAAGTGCGCGCGATGGAGATCATCGACGAGCTAGAGCCCGAAAAGCGCGGCGTTTACGGCGGTGGTGTGGGCTATTTCAGCGCTGGCGGCGACATGGATATGTGCATTGCCTTGCGGACGGCGATTGTGAAGGATCAGAAGCTCTATATTCAGGCCGGTGGCGGCGTCGTATACGACAGCGACCCCGAATACGAATATATGGAGACCGTTCACAAATCGAACGCCATCCGGCGTGCGGCCGCAGACGCGGCGCGGTTTACTGGTACAGGTAACAGCTAAAAAATGGGTTGCCCCGCATGGGCATCCCATCTTGCCTTCAGATTTTACTGAACTTCTTTCATCATCACGGCCGAGATCGGGGCCATGGCGACCCGACCACCGCGATCCTCAAGCCCCCATAGCAGCAAGGCCGAGATTGTGTCTGGGCGCAGACGGCCCAGCATCACCACAGTGCCTTCCTGCCCGGCCCGGAATGCGGCCTGATCCAGAAAACGGCGCATGATCTTGGGGTCCTGCCGCGCACCGTCAATGTCTCGGAAGATCACACCTGACGGCACCCCGTTGCGGGCGGCCAGCTTTTGCACGGTGTTGAGGCCATTGTCTTGCGTGATCAACCCGCGTCCGGTTCCAGCGGCAATGGCGGCCACCTGATCGGCCAATTTGCGGTTGCCCTGAATCCCGGACTGCACACCTTCGAGGATACCAACCGTTTCCGGCAGAGTTTCCAGCCAGACGGCCAAAGAAACTTCGGCATCCTGCGCGCTGGCGGCTTCGGGCAGGTCTGCCATAGCCAGAACCTCGAAACCCGCATCGCGATGGCGCGCCATCTTTTCCACCGCCTCAGGGTCAGACGGGCTGACGGCGATGCTCAGCGGATAAGGAAAATCCCTGAGCGCTTCGGCCCCGAATGCGCCTTCGTCGTCAATCAGAATGATCGACATCAGCGGCTTGGCTTCTGGGTTGTCGAAAACAGCGGCATATGCCTCGATCGGTTTACCCAAAGCAACCGGGGTCGCGGTGTCCGTGGGTGTTTCGGGCGCATCATCCCGCTCGGTCAGAGGGACAACACGGGTGCCAACGGTGCGGTTTTCTGCGCCCTCATCCGCTGCTCCGATCTGCGGTACAGATGCAATGCGGGGAAGTTTGCGCGGCGCAGTATCCTCATCACCTTCAACGGCAATAGGGCTGTCTTCAAAGGGGTTTTCTTCAACTTCCTCTTCCAGCGCGGCCACTTCGGTATTTGGCTCGGGCGCTGGTTCGGGCTGTGGAATGGCTTCTGTGACCGGTGCAGGCTGCGGTTCGGCGGAAGGCTCCGGTTGCGGTGCCGGAACATCCAAAGACACCTCGGGCAGAACCTCAACATTCGGCGTTTCCTGCTCCAACGGCGGTGCTTGCGGCGCAACCGGCGCTACTGCGGACACTGAGACTTCGGACGCTTCGACATTGGTGGGTGCGCTGACCTCAACCGAATTGTCCTGAATCTCCGGTAGCGAATCTGGCTGGATCTCAACATCCGCCAATTCAGCCAAAGTGTCTGTCTGATCTTCCGACGATTCCGGAGTTGTAGGTGCCAGCTCCACCAAGTCCGCATCGCCGACGGCATCCGTCGCCTCGGCTTGCACCTCTGGGATTTCAGCCGGTTTAGGTTCAGCTACGGCGACCACAACATTTGGCTTGCTATTCAGAGGCAAAGTCAGGGACAACGCGGCCCCCAAGCCCAGGACAACACCTGTGCCCACGATCATACCACTGACAAATCCGCTCATTACTATCGCCTCTCGTCTTAGTCCTGCTTCGATCGCATGTACGCCGTCTGATGCGGCATTCACTTACCGCAGCGCAAGGAACGGGATGTCCTCTTGACGCTGCCGCGCAAGCCTGAGCATGTATGTGCCAACATTATATCGCGGCTCGGGGCTGTATCGCCAGCCCGAAATGCCCAATACGAGACAAGTGCCCAAATGCTGCTGCTGATCGACAACTACGACTCGTTTACATACAATCTGGTCCACTATTTAGGCGAACTTGGCGCCGAGATGGTCATTCGGCGGAATGACGCCTTGGATGTGCAGGAAGCCATGGCCATGAACCCATCAGGCATCCTTCTTAGCCCCGGCCCCTGCGACCCGGATCAGGCTGGAATCTGCCTTGCTCTGACCGAAGCGGCAGCTGAGACGAAGATACCCCTTCTGGGTGTGTGCCTCGGCCACCAAACCATTGGGCAGGCCTTTGGTGGTGACGTCATCCGCTGTCACGAGATCGTGCACGGTAAGATGGGTACGATGAAGCACACCGGCAAAGGCGTATTTGCAGGGCTGCCATCGCCATTCGAGGCGACCCGCTATCACTCGTTGGTGGTTGACCGCGCCACCCTGCCCGACTGCCTTGAGATTACGGCCGAGTTGGAAGACGGCACCATCATGGGCCTGCAACACAAAGAATTGCCCATTCACGGCGTGCAATTTCACCCCGAATCCATTGCATCCGAGCATGGTCACGCCCTGCTCAAGAACTTCCTGTCCGAGATGAAAGTCCCCGCATGAGCGACGCTCTGAAACCGCTGATCGGAGCAGCCGCCGACCGGCCTTTGACCCGTGCCGAAGCCGAGCAGGCCTTTGCCATCCTGTTCGACGGCGAAGCCACGCCCAGCCAGATTGGCGGCTTGCTGATGGCGATGCGCACCCGTGGTGAAACGGTCGACGAATACGCAGCCGCCGCCGCTGTGATGCGCGCCAAATGCAACGCGGTCAAAGCGCCCGCTGGCGCGATGGACATCGTCGGCACCGGAGGGGACGGGAAAGGCACGCTGAACATCTCGACCGCCACAGCCTTTGTGGTTGCAGGTGCCGGGGTGACCGTGGCCAAGCACGGCAACCGCAATCTCAGCTCGAAATCCGGGGCGGCGGACGCTCTGGGGCAGTTGGGAATCAACGTAATGGTTGGCCCGGACGTGGTTGAAAACGCTTTGAATGAGGTCGGTATCGGCTTCATGATGGCCCCGATGCATCACCCGGCCATCGCCCATGTCATGCCGTCCCGGCAAGAACTTGGGACCCGCACGATTTTCAACATCCTTGGCCCCCTGACCAACCCCGCAGGCGTTAAACGCCAGCTGACCGGCGCGTTCAGTCGGGACCTGATCCGACCCATGGCGGAAACGCTGGGTCTGCTTGGATCGGATCGCGCGTGGCTTGTGCATGGTTCGGACGGCACCGATGAACTGACCATAACCGGCATCAGCTGGGTGGCCGCACTTGAGGATGGCATGGTTAAAGAGGTCGAACTGCATCCAGAAGATGCGGGTCTGCCGATACATCCCTTCGAAGATATCCTCGGCGGCACGCCCGAAGAAAACGCGGTCGCCTTCCGCGCATTGCTGGACGGTGAACCGTCCGCCTATCGCGACGCGGTTCTGTTGAATGCCGCGGCAGCGCTGGTTGTTGCTGATGCCGCCAGCGACCTCAAGGACGGGGTCGCCAAAGCCGTCGAAAGCATCGACAGCGGGAAAGCCAAAGAAAAAATCGCCGCATTGGCCCGAAAGACTCAGGAGGCCGCATGACAGAGACGGTACTGGACAGAATCAAAGCCTATAAGCTGGAAGAAGTCGCATTCGACAAGACGCAGAAGTCCTTGGAAACGCTGGAAAGTGAGGCGCGGCAGGCCTCAGAGGTGCGCGGCTTTGCCAACGCACTGCATTCGGCTACACGCAAAGGATACGGCCTGATCGCAGAGGTCAAGAAAGCCAGCCCGTCCAAAGGTTTGATCCGCCCGGATTTCGATCCGCCAGCGCTGGCCAAAGCCTATGAGGACGGAGGCGCAACATGCCTGTCCGTGCTGACTGACACGCCCAGTTTTCAGGGCGCAAAAGAATATCTGGCCGCAGCGCGCGCCGCGACGTCGCTGCCTGCACTGCGTAAGGATTTCATGTACGACCCTTATCAGGTGGTCGAAGCCCGTGCCTTGGGTGCGGATTGCATTCTGATCATTATGGCTTCGGTCGAAGATGGTCAGGCGGCGGAACTGGAACAAACCGCATTTGACTGGGGCATGGATGTTCTTATCGAAGTTCATGATGAGGCCGAGTTAGAGCGTGCAACCCATCTGAAAAGCCCTCTGCTTGGGATAAACAACCGTAATCTCAAGACCTTCGAGACCACACTTGATACGACCCGGCGTCTGTCAAAATTGGTACCCGAGGACCGGACCATCGTGTGCGAAAGCGGTTTGAACTCTCCTGAAGATCTGGCCGATATCGCCCGCTATGGCGCGCGGTGCTTCCTGATTGGTGAAAGCCTGATGCGACAGGATGACGTCACCGCCGCAACACAGCACATCCTTTCAAACCCCCTGATCCCCGGAGTGATGTGATGCCGCTGACCCATTTTGATGCTCAGGGACAGGCGCATATGGTCGATGTCTCGGAAAAGGCCGTCACAGACCGCGTGGCGGTGGCCGCCGCATACATCAAGATGGCACCAGAAACCTTTGATTTAATTTCAGAAGGCCGCGCCAAAAAGGGGGACGTTCTGGGTGTTGCACGTCTTGCGGGCATTATGGGGGCAAAAAAGACGCCTGACCTGATCCCACTGTGCCACCCGTTGCCGGTGACAAAGGTCGCCGTTGAACTGACACTGGACCCCGAGCTTCCCGGCGTTCAGATTGAGGCTACGGTCAAAACTTCGGGACAGACCGGGGTTGAGATGGAGGCGCTTACAGCGGCCTCAACCGCAGCCCTGACGGTCTATGACATGACCAAAGCGGTCGACAAAGCGATGGAGATCGGCGGCATTCGAGTTTTGCTGAAAGACGGCGGAAAATCAGGCCGTTACGAGGCGCAATGATTACCGTAGAAGAGGCGCGCGCGCTGCTGTTTGACCTCGTTTCGCCTCTTGCGTCAGAAGAGGTCCCGTTGACCGACGCCGCAGGCCGAGTACTGGCTCGGGATGTCAGTGCAACAAGAGATCAGCCGCCCTTCGCGGCCTCGTCCATGGATGGATACGCCCTGAAGTCGGCCGAGGTCGAGCTGCATGCCATGTTCAAGGTCATCGGCGAATCTGCGGCCGGACGACGGTTCGAAGGGAGAGTCGGTGCCGGTCAGGCCGTGCGGATCTTCACAGGTGCGCCGATCCCTGAGGGCGCTGATTTCGTTGTCATTCAAGAGGATACGGACCGGCGCGGTGATCTGATCACTATTACCGAAGAGCCCGGACCAAAAACCAACATCCGTCCGGCGGGCATCGACTTTACCGCTGGCACAACGATCCAAGCACCGCGCATCATACGTCCCGAAGATGTCGCGTTAATGGCCGCGATGAATATCCCGACCGTACCTGTTGCGCGCAAACCCGTGGTAGCCCTGATCTCAACCGGCGACGAACTGGTGATGCCCGGCGACGAACCCGGCCCCGACCAGATTATCGCCTCAAACACGTTTGGTCTGAAAGCGATGCTGGAAAGCGCGGGCGCGCAGGTCCGTATTCTTCCAATCGCTAAGGATACTGTCGCCTCGCTTGAAGCCGCGTTCGGCCTCGCCGCGGGGGCCGATCTGGTGGTGACGATCGGCGGTGCCTCGGTTGGAGAATATGATCTGGTTGCCGATGTGTCTCAAGCCTTGGGGATGGAGCGGTCATTCTACAAAATCCGCATGCGACCAGGCAAACCGCTTATGGCCGGTCGATTGGGTCAGACGGCGATGGTCGGATTGCCGGGAAACCCTGTCAGCGCAATGGTTTGCGGGTATTTATTCTTGCTCCCCATGGTGCGCCGGATGCTTGGAATTGAACAGGTTCTGATGCCGTTCCAACGGGCTCAGCTGGCCGAACCCATCGACAAGAACGGACCGCGGGAACACTACATGCGCGCTGTCCTAAGCGAAGACGGTATTCGCGCCTGCGCCGATCAGGACAGTTCGTTGCTTAGTGTTCTGGCGCAAGCCAACGCTCTTTTGGTGCGCGACCCCCATGATCCGGCCCGCGCCAAGGGGGACGAGGTTCTGTACCTGCCGATCTGAGCGCTCAAATCCATTGACACAAAACGTGAACATGCGTAGAACAAAAGAAAACGCATGACCGACGAGGTGTGAGCAATGCTGACCAAAAAACAGTTGGATTTGTTGGAATTCATCCACAAACGCGTTCAGGCGGATGGGGTTCCACCCAGTTTCGATGAAATGAAGGCCGCCCTGGATTTGCGATCCAAATCCGGCATCCACCGCCTGATTACCGCTTTGGAAGAACGCGGGTTTATTCGCCGTCTGGCACATCGTGCCCGGGCGATCGAGATCGTAAAGCTGCCGGAAAGTCTGGGCGGTGAGCCTACGGCCGCATTCAAGCCGCGCGTGATCGACGGGGACAAGCCCGAAGGCCCGCGCCCTGCCAATTTTGAACCGGTTACCGTAGACGCACTAGAGCTACCTGTGATGGGCCGCATTGCGGCTGGCGTGCCGATTGAGGCGATCAGCCACGTGTCGCATCGTGTGGCGGTGCCGGGCAGCATGGTATCGGGCAAAGGCGAACATTACGCGCTTGAAGTACGCGGGGATTCGATGATCGACGCAGGCATCAATGACGGTGACGTTGTGGTGATCCGTGAGACCCGGGTCGCTGACAATGGCGATATCGTCGTCGCGCTGGTCGAAGATCAGGAAGCCACGCTGAAACGCTTTTTCCGCCGGGGCAACGCCATCGCGCTGGAGGCGGCAAACCCAGCCTACGAAACCCGCGTTCTGCCCGAAGACAAGGTCAAAGTTCAGGGGCGGTTGGTCGGATTGATCCGCAGCTATTGACCCCGCTTAGCTCTGTGGTTCGCGGCCAGTGCCGGGGACCACAACCTGTGTCCGATGGCTGCTCGGCTGGTTCTTATTTTGCCCTCGGACAAAGCCAGACTGCCGGTCTGTGTCAATCGGTCGAGGTCGAACACTCCGCACTCTCCTTTCAAACTTAATGCGACCGAGGACACAACGATCTGATCCTCTTTGCATTCCGTAAACCCCGCTGCCGCGCGTTTGCCGGTGATATGCACCAGCTCTTTACCCCGCCAGACATTACGGCGGACACCGTTTGCCTGTTGCGGCCAGCGGCCAGCCGCTGTGGCCTGATCCACGCCGTCGCCGTCATTCTCGAGCCACACTGTCGCAACGAACCCGCTGCCTTTTTCCTTGCTCAGCGCGCGGCCATCTTCGGTCATGATGCCCACAAGCCCGCCGGAGTCGGCGATCAAAACCTCGGGTCGGCTTCCCTGCCCCCAGAGCAGAAAGGACGCCACGACAGGAACAAGTCCCACCCATTTCGCATGCCCCTTCCACAACGCCAGCCACACAGCGCCTAGGGCAAACATCGGCAGCACATATGACGGCGGGCTGGAGACGTAACCCTGTGCGCCGTCCAACTTGGACACACGGTCCGAAACGAACAGAATCCAATCCAGCCCTATACCCATGACGTGCAGCGCTGTTGCCTCCAACCCGACGGTCGCCAGCACCGCAGCCACAAAGGCGGCAGGGACAACGATTGTTCCCATCACAGGAACCGACAGCATGTTGGCCAGTAACCCATAGTGGGACATGGTGTTGAAATGAGCCGCCCCAATCGGCGCGGTCGCCAGTCCGGCGATAGCAGATGACATCAGCAAGCCTGCCACAGGCTTCACCCATTTCGGGCCGGGCAGCGGTCCATAGTCCCGTAACGCTCCAAACACCGCGACAAGCGCGGTGGTGGCTGCAAAAGACATCTGAAAGCCCGGGCTTAACAGGGATTCAGGGCGCAGAATCAGTACGATCAGCGCCGCCACAGCAACAGCGCGGAGCGATATTGCACGACGGTCAATCAGAATTGCCCCAAGCATGACGCTGGCCATCACAAAGGCCCGTTCCGTGGCGACGTTCCCCCCCGAAAGCATCAAATAAATCACAGCTGCAATCAGCGCCCCAACCGCCGCCAGTTTGCGAACAGGCAGGCGCAGCGCGACGAACGGGATGGCTGATAGACCTACCCGGAACACCAGAAACACGAAGCCGGTCAAAAGCCCCATATGCAGGCCCGATATCGCCAGCAGATGCGCAAGATTCGAGGCGCGCAGGGATTTCAGGGTCTCCTGCCCCATTCCACTGCGGTCTCCGGTCGTGACAGCCGCCGCGAAACCGCCTGTTTCACCGGGCAGAATCGCCCGCACCCGGTCCGAGATCGCCATGCGCCACGCCGTGATCCGCACTCCTTCGGTCGCGGCGTCAGGCGGTGCAACGGTCATCACCGGCACCCGGGTATAGCCAACAGCACCCAAGCGTTGAAACCAAGCGTGACGGCGAAAATCGAACCCACCCGGCTCGACCGGTCCTTGGGGCGGAGACAAATGCCCTGTTGTCATGACCCTCTGCCCAGGGACCAATGGACTGTCCCCGCCATGCAGGGAAAGCCGGACGCGCTGCGGTCGGCGGTCATCGGGTACATCCTCTAGACGCACCCGGTCCAGCGTCACCCGCAACGCGTCCGACGCAGAGCGATCTATGGCAACGACCCGCCCCTCGATCGGGCCGTAGTAACGCCATGACAAGACCGGCTCCGCGACCGAATGGGCGCGCGCGCCAGCCAGAACAAACCCGGCGGCAATCAGCGCAATCCCCATTGCCAACGCAGCCCATCCTGTACGCGCCCGGCGTCCGATCAGGGCCAGAACCGCGGCCAAGACCAGCAAGCAGACATAGACCGGCCCTCCCGGTTCAAACCGAAGACTAAAGTACAGACCAATCCCAATCGCCAGACACACCGGAGACCACTGAAACAAATAGCCCGTCTGGTTCAGCAATGCGGCCTCGACCCGTGCCAGAACACGCATGGTTGCCCCCGTCCTTCCGGCTCGTTAGACAGACGCAAATCTATGCCCGCCACGGTTACTAAAAGGTTAATCACCCCCATGTCCGATCAGGTCGTCACCCGTTTCGCCCCTTCGCCTACTGGTTTTCTGCACATTGGCGGCGCGCGCACCGCTCTGTTCAACTGGCTTTATGCCCGCGGACGTGGCGGCAAGTTCCTGCTGCGGATCGAGGACACCGACCGCGAGCGCTCGACCCCCGAGGCGACAGCAGCGATTCTGCAAGGTATGGCGTGGCTGGGCCTGGATCACGATGGCGATGTGATCAGCCAGTTTGAGGGCGCTGCGCGTCACGCCGAGGTCGCGCATCAGCTGCTGGCCGAGGGCAAGGCGTACAAGTGTTTCGCCACTCAGGATGAAATCGCCGCATTCCGTGAACAGGCCAAGGCAGAGGGCAAATCGACCTTGTTCCGCAGCCCATGGCGCGACGCGGACCCGTCGACCCACCCGGATGCGCCTTTTGTGATCCGCATCAAGGCCCCGCAGGACGGCGCGACCGTGATCCGCGATCAGGTGCAGGGTGATGTGACCATTCGCAACGATCAGCTGGACGACATGATTCTGCTGCGTTCGGACGGAACACCCGTTTACATGCTGGCCGTGGTGGTGGACGACCATGACATGGGCGTCACGCATGTGATCAGGGGCGATGACCATCTGAACAACGCCGCCCGCCAGATGATGATCTACGAGGCAATGGGCTGGGACGTGCCGGTCTGGGCACATATCCCGCTGATTCACGGCCCCGACGGCAAGAAACTGTCGAAACGCCACGGTGCATTGGGTGCTCAGGAGTATCAGGCCATGGGGTACCCCGCCGCTGGTATGCGAAACTATCTGGCGCGGCTGGGCTGGAGCCATGGCGACGATGAGTTCTTTACCGACGAACAGGCCAAGGAATGGTTCGATCTGGGTGGAATTGGCAAAAGCCCTGCCCGTTTTGACCTGAAAAAGCTGGAAAACCTCTGCGGTCAGCATATCGCGATCGCCGATGACGCCGCACTGCGGCAGGAAATCCAAGCCTATCTGGCCGCCGCAGAACTGCCCGCGTTGACCGAGACACAATCCGGTGATCTTGAACGCGCGATGTATTGCTTGAAAGATCGCGCCCGAACTTTCCCGGAACTGCTTGAAAAAGCTCACTTTGCGTTGGCATCCCGACCGATTGAGCCGGATGAAAAAGCAACTAAGGCGCTACAAACTGCATCCGATGGTATACTGAATGAATTGACGCCGCACGTGCAAAATGCTAGCTGGACGCGGAACGAACTGGAGGAAGCCCTCAACACCTTTGCTGAGGAGAAGGGTATCAAGTTCGGCAAACTGGCTGGCCCCCTGCGGGCAGCATTGGCAGGCCGGGCAGTAACACCTTCGGTGTTTGACATGATGCTTGTGCTGGGGCGCGATGAAACCCTGGCGCGGCTTTCCGACGCAGCAAATTAGTCCTGACTTCATATTCAGGTAACGCTGCTTCGCTATGACCCGGTCAGCACTTTGGTGCATGACCGGATGACAGCAGGGCCGGACACTCAACCGGCGTGCACCTGAATGAGGAAGGGACAAGATGACCGACAACAAAAAACCAGCCACTCTGACTGTTCATGGTGAAACCTATGAGTTGCCGGTTTATTCGCCGACCGCAGGACCCGACGTAATTGATATCCGCAAGCTGTACGGTCAGGCGGGTGTGTTCACATACGATCCGGGCTTTACCTCAACCGCCAGCTGCGACAGCACAATCACCTATATCGACGGTGAAAAAGGCGAGCTGCTGCACCGGGGGTACCCGATTGATCAGCTGGCTGAGAAATCGCACTTCCTCGAAGTCTGCTACCTGCTGCTGTACGGAGAGCTGCCGGCCGCCAAGGATCTGGAAAAGTTCGAAACCACGATCACCCGTCACACCATGCTGCACGAGCAGATGCAGTATTTCTATCGTGGCTTCCGCCGTGACGCGCACCCCATGGCGATCATGGTCGGTGTGGTTGGCGCGATGTCGGCCTTCTATCACGACTCTACCGATATCTCGGACCCACATCAGCGTGAGGTCGCCTCGCACCGCCTGATCGCAAAAATGCCGACTATTGCGGCATGGGCCTTCAAGTACCACACCGGCCAGCCCTTCGTGTATCCGCGCAATGATCTGGACTATGCGTCGAACTTCCTGCGCATGTGCTTCAGCGTTCCGGCCGAAGAATATGAGGTCAACCCGATCCTCAGCCGTGCGATGGACCGTATCTTTACCCTGCACGCAGATCACGAGCAGAACGCCTCGACCTCGACCGTGCGTCTGGCGTCGTCTTCGGGCGCGAACCCGTTCGCCTGTATCGCCGCTGGTATCGCCTGTCTGTGGGGTCCGGCGCATGGTGGTGCCAACCAGGCGTGTCTGGAGATGCTGGAAGAAATCGGCACCGTTGACCGTATTCCTGAATTCATCGCCCGCGCCAAGGACAAGAACGATCCGTTCCGCCTGATGGGCTTTGGCCACCGCGTCTACAAGAACTTCGATCCGCGCGCCAAGGTGATGAAGCAATCGGCAGACGAAGTGTTGGATCTACTGGGCATCGACGACAATCCAAAGCTTCAGGTCGCCAAGGAACTGGAACGCGAAGCGCTGGAAGACCCGTATTTCGCCGAGAAGAAACTGTTCCCGAACGTGGACTTCTATTCGGGCATCATCCTTGAGGCGATGGGCTTCCCCACCTCGATGTTCACCCCGATCTTTGCGCTGTCGCGCACCGTGGGTTGGGTCAGCCAGTGGAAAGAGATGATCGCCGATCCGCAGAACAAGATCGGCCGTCCGCGTCAGCTGTATCTGGGTGAGACGACGCGCGACTATGTGGATATCGAAAAGCGCTGATCACCGTGACCAATCAAAAAAGCCCCGGACCAAAATCCGGGGCTTTTCTTATAACAGGGTCAACTGATCGCCGATCTGGGTTGGGCGTTCAAACAGGTCGCATCTCAGCTGCGGCGTTCTTGTCGCAAGACCCAGCCGTTTCACCGCCAGTTGGAACCGTTTGGCAATCAGCCCCGCATATTCACCTTCTCCCCGCATACGATGCCCCCAACGTGGGTCATAATCCCTGCCGCCGTGCATCTCACGCAGCTTGGACATGATTTTGTCAGCGCGGGCAGGTTCATGATCCCGAACCCAGCCCTGCCAGAGCTCCGACACCTCGCGCGGCAGGCGCAGCATGATCCAACTGGCCGCATCCGCCCCGGCCTCGGCACCCGCCTCAAGCAGGTTTTCCAGTTCATGATCCGTCAATCCTGGCACCACCGGAGAGGTCATGACCCGCACTGGCACCCCTGCCCCGGTCAGGCGCCGGATAATAGCCAGCCGCCGTTGCGGAGACGGCGCGCGCGGCTCCATCCTGCGGGACAGGTCAGCGTCTAATGTGGTCAAGGAAATCCCGACCCGCACCAACCCCTTTTCCGCCATCGGAGCCAGAATATCCACGTCGCGTTCGATCAGCGCCCCCTTGGTGACAATGCCGATGGGGTGGTTGAATTCTTGCAGAACGGACAAGCAGCCCCTTGTTATACCGCGCACTTTCTCAATCGGTTGATACGGGTCTGTGTTCGTACCCAAGGCAATGGTCGCCACTTTGTACCCCTTGGACGACAACTCTTTGCGCAGGACCTGTGGCGCATTTGGACGTGCGATCAGACGGGTCTCAAAGTCCAAGCCCGGGGACAGCCCTAGATACGCGTGGGACGGGCGCGCGAAACAATAGACACACCCATGCTCGCATCCGCGATACGGGTTGATCGAACGGTCAAATGGCAGATCAGGCGAGCGGTTATAATTGATGACACTGCGCGCGACCTCATCCCGGACATCCGTGCGCAGAGGTGGCAGGTCCTCTTCGATATCCCAGCCATCATCGCAGGCAACAGTTTCGAATTGCTCGAACCGTCCCGCTGAGTTGGTCGTGGCCCCTCGGCCTTTGACGTTTGGGATTTTCACTTTTGTTCGCCTTATGTTCTTGCGCTAGATATAAGGAACACCGGGTGATGGGGCAACCACCCAAAGACAATTCAAATATTTGCGTGCAAACCGTCGCAGCAGAACCTGTTGAATAAAATGAACGATCATCATGCAGAATTTTCTATCGAGCGCCGGGAAAATCTGGCCTATAGGTCGGTCCCGAAACCACTGAGGTCGCAATCGTCACAGTCAAACTGCGACGTTTTGGCCAAAACGGGAAAAATGCCACCACGGACCGATGGTCCGCACAGCTCAGGGAAACGCCCCATGTCTGAAGAAGACGACATCGTCCTGTCCGAACTGAATGACGACGAACTTGTCGAACAGATGTTCGACGATCTTTATGACGGCCTGAAGGAAGAGATCGAAGAAGGTGTGAACATCCTGCTGGAACGCGGATGGGCCCCTTACGACATCCTGACCAAAGCTCTGGTCGGCGGCATGACGATCGTTGGCCACGACTTCCGCGACGGCATCCTGTTCGTGCCTGAGGTTTTGCTGGCCGCCAATGCGATGAAGGGTGGTATGTTCATCCTGAAGCCGCTGCTGGCCGAAACCGGTGCTCCGCGCGTCGGCAAGATGGTTATCGGCACCGTGAAGGGCGACATCCATGACATCGGCAAGAACCTTGTGTCGATGATGATGGAAGGCGCAGGCTTTGAGGTTGTCGATATCGGCATCAACAACCCTGTCGAAAACTACCTGGAAGCGCTGGAAACCGAACAGCCCGACATTCTCGGCATGTCGGCCCTGCTGACCACGACAATGCCATACATGAAGGTCGTGATCGACACATTGGTCGAACAAGGCCTGCGCGAAGACTATATCGTTCTGGTGGGCGGCGCGCCTTTGAACGAAGAATTCGGCAAAGCCATCGGCGCAGACGCCTATTGCCGTGACGCGGCTGTGGCAGTTGAAACAGCCAAAGATTTTGTGTCGCGCAAGCATAACCAACTGGCCGGCTAACCGGACACATAGATTGTTCAGGGGCCGTCCGGTAATCGGGCGGCCCTTTTTGGTTTCACCCACAGAACAAATTCAAAGAGGCACTCAATGCAGCCGGATCACCTGCCAGACGATGCCAGCCTGACCACCAAAGGATACGAGTCCGATACGCAGGGCCAAATCCTGCTGCTGGCCTGTGGCGCCCTCGCCCGCGAGATTCTGGATTTAAAGAGGCGCAACGGCTGGGATCATATGGCTCTGACATGTTTGCCTGCGATTCTGCATATTCACCCAGAGAAAATAACTCAGGCCGTTCAGGATGCCGTCGCCAAGCACCGCGATGATTATGACCAGATCTATGTCGTCTATGCGGATTGCGGCACCGGTGGGTTGCTGCAAAAAGCGTGCGAGGAGCTTGGGGTCGAGATGGTGAAGGGCCCGCATTGCTATTCCTTCTTCGAAGGAAATCAAGCGTTTGAGGCGCGCGGCGAAGACGAAACCACAGCCTTTTACCTGACCGATTTTCTGGCCCGACAGTTCGACGCTTTCGTTTGGAAACCTCTGGGTCTGGATCGCCACCCAGAGCTGCGCGACATGTACTTCGGCAATTACACTAAGCTGATCTATCAGGCACAGATCGACGATCCCGATCTGACGGCCCGCGCCCGCGACTGCGCCGAGAAAATGGGGCTGGAGTTCGAGCGCCGCTTTACCGGCTATGGCGATCTGGAAACCACGCTAACGGATTGGGCCAACCGCAAACCATAAGCGAAAAGCGTATCAGGCGTTTTCCTGTGCGACGTCACGGATACGCTCGATCATCGCCCGCAATCCGTTCGACCGCTGCGCCGACAGGTGGTCGTTCAGCCCCAAACGCGCCAGCTCTCCGCCTGCATCAACTTTGGGAACCTCACTGACCGGCAGACCGTTATACAGGGACCGCAGCACCGCGATTAGCCCGCGCACGATCAGCGCGTCGCTGTCGCCGTCGAACCGAAAAACTCCGCTTTCAATGATCGGATGCAACCAGACCTGACTGGCACAGCCATTGACCTTGGTGGCCGGAACCTTGAGCGCATCGTCCAGAGGCTCCATCGCTTTGCCCTGGTCGATGACATGGCGGTACCGGTCTTCCCAGTCCTCCAGAAACTCGAAGTCTTCGACGATTTCTTCAAAGGCAGGCGTGGCCATGTGCGGCAGTCCTTTCGTTGCATTCACAATTGTGAACTATGCCGCGGAACCGGGCCTGTCCACCCCCCTGCGTGGCTTTTCAAAAGCAGGAAATTGCGATAACCCATTGCTGGAATTACTGATGTGGACGTGGGGACCATGAAAAAATCATTTACCGTTCTTTTGGTTGCCACACTTGGCCTGACCGCCTGTAGCGGCTGGCGCGAGTCCCGAGTGAACCCGTCCAACTGGTTCGGATCCAGCACTCCGGCGGCGCCAACCGAAACGGCGGCTTACGACCCCAACGCCCTTGTACCCGAGCAAACCGAAGGCGGAGGTCTCTTCACCCGCCCCGAGGCCGAAGACACCAGTGTTCCGATTGCGCGTATTGATGAGCTGCGGATCGACCCGACGCCCGCAGGGGCGATCGTATATGTCTCAGGCACCGCCGCCCGCCAAGGCGCGTATAACGCGCAGCTTGTGCCAGTAGAAAGCGAAGAGAATCAGAAGAACGGCGTTCTGGAGTTCACCTTCCGCGTCAACTATCCCAATCGTGCAACCAATCAGGGGACTGAACGGTCGCGGATGGTGTCGGACGCCATCAACGTCAGTCGGGACGATCTGCAAAGCGTCCGTCTGGTGCGGGTAACGGGTCAGCAGAACGCGCTGGAATCGCGACGTCGTTGAGGCAGCTTACAGCGACACGACCTTGACCGTCTGGCCCTTTGCGGCCAACGCGATCTTGCCTTCACAGAGTTTCAGCGCGTCCTCACCAAACACTTCAAACCGCCAACCGGACATCGCGGGCAGTTCCCGCTCGCCTGCGGCGATCTGATCCAACTCCGAGCTGGTGGCGATCAGCTTGGCCGCCACACCCGAGCTTTCGGTTTTCGATTTCAACAGCACCCGCAACAGATCGGCCAGCGCAGGGTTCACCTTTAGCTTGTCTCGGCTGGTGTCGACGCGCGGTAACTCATCGGCGGGACAGTTCACGCCTTTCTTGACGGCGGCCAAAATCCCATCAGCAATCGCTCCCTTGCGCGCCTCGCGCAGCAACAGGCGCGCCCCCCCCAGATCGGATGGCGATTTTGGCTTGGTCGAGGCCAACTCGATCAGCGCGTCATCCTTGAACACCCGGCTGCGGGGAACGTTGTTTTGTTGCGCATAGCCCTCACGGAACTTCGCAAGTTCCCGCACCACGGCGAGGAATTTGGCCGAGTTCGTCCGCGTTTTCACACGTTTCCACGCGTCTTCGGGGCGAATGTCATAGGTCTCGGACTGGGTCAGCGTCCGCAGCTCTTCGGCCACCCAATGGCTGCGCTGCGTCTTCTTCAGCTGGGCCGCGAGATGTTCGTAAATCTGGCGCAGATGAGTTACGTCCGCTAAGGCATAGGTCTTTTGCGCTTCGGACAAGGGCCGCCGGGACCAGTCGGTAAAGCGCGAGGTCTTGTCGACCCCCTGCTTGCAAATCTTGCGCACAAGCGTCTCATACCCGACCTGTTCACCGAAGCCACAGACCATGGCTGCAACCTGAGTGTCGAACAGTGGCTTGGGAAAGACACCCGCCTCGACCCAGAAAATCTCAAGGTCCTGACGGGCAGCGTGGAAGACCTTGACCACTTTCTCATTTTTGAACAGCTCATACAGCGGGTCCAAAGACAAACCGTCAGCCAGCGGATCGACCAGAACGGCGCTGTCCTCTGTTTCGGACGGAACCGCCAACTGCACAAGGCAGAGTTTGGAATAGTAAGTCCGTTCGCGCAGAAACTCGGTATCTACGGTGACATAGTCATATTCCGCCGCGGCCTTGCAGAAATCGGCCAGCTCTTGCGTCGTTGTCAGGGTTTTCATGCGCCGTGCTGTTCTTGCTCTTGTTTTATTCGGCCGATCGTCTTGTCCGTACCTGGCCGTAGTGCAGACCATAGGCCGATTATGACACGCCTGTAAATCTCCCTGAGGCGTTCAGGGCAGCAACACCGGAGTCCGATCCTCACTGGCGTAACGGCGCAACACTGCGGGGTAGAGTTTATGCTCCCACTCCAGCACCCGGGCGGCCAGAGCTTCGGGCGTGTCACCTGGCTCAACAGCAATCCGCGCCTGGCCCAGGATCGGGCCATCATCAAGTGCCGCCGTGACCTCATGCACCGAACACCCATGCTCGGCATCCCCGGCCTCAATGGCACGGGCATGGGTATTCAGGCCCTTGTACTTCGGCAGCAGCGACGGGTGGATGTTCAGCATCCGCCCCTGAAACCGCGAGACAAAATCCCCGGTCAGAACCCGCATGAATCCGGCAAGGCAAACAATGTCCGGCTGCGCCTCTTCCAGAGGTTTCAGCAACTCGGCTTCAAACGCCGCGCGGTCGCCTTTGAACGGGCGATGATCCACCGAGGCCGTCTGTATGCCACGATCGGCGGCCTTTTTCAGGCCTCCGGCTTCGGCGTCATTTGACAGGACCAAACAGGGCCGCGCCGGGTGGTCGCCAACCATACTGTCGACCAGCGACACCATATTGGACCCACCCCCGGAAATCAGGATGGCGACGCGCTTGTGGCTCACAACAGGTTGCCCGAATAGGCCATGCCGGGTGTGTCGGTAACGGTGCCCAGACGCGAGACCGCCTCGCCCGCCTCGGTCAGCAGCGCGGCCAGCTCGTCAGCGTGATCCTCGGCGCAGACCACGATCATGCCAATGCCGCAGTTGAAGGTTTTTAGCATCTCGGCCTCGGCAATGCCACCGGTTTCAGCCATCCAACGGAAGACGGGCGGCAGATCCCATGCGTTCAGGTCGATCTGCGCGCCCAGCTCTTCGGGCAGCACGCGTGGCAGGTTTTCCGTCAGTCCGCCACCGGTGATATGGGCCAGCGCGTGCACGCCCCCTGCCCGGATCGCCTGCAACGCGGGTTTGACATACAACCGAGTCGGCGTCAGCAGCGTCTCGCCCAGCGAACCGTCACCAAAGGGTGACTCGGCATCCCAGCCCAGCCCCGACATTTCGACCAGTTTCCGCACCAGCGAATAGCCGTTGGAATGCACCCCGTTCGAGGCCAGACCCAGCAGCACATCACCCTTTTGCACATCGGCGGGCAAATGCGCGCCCCGCTCCATCGCGCCGACCGAGAACCCGGCCAGATCGAAATCGCCGTCAGGATACATGCCCGGCATCTCAGCCGTCTCACCGCCGATCAGAGCACAACCGGACTGCACACAACCCTCGGCGATACCTTCGATGATCCGCGCAGCGGTGTCGGTGTCCAGCTTGCCGGTGGCGAAGTAGTCGAGGAAGAACAGAGGCTCGGCACCCTGACAGATCAGGTCGTTGACGCACATCGCCACCAGGTCGATGCCCACGCCATCGACGACACCGGTATCAATCGCAATCCGCAGCTTGGTGCCCACTCCATCGGTCGCGCCGACCAGAATCGGATCCTGATAACCGGCATCCTTCAGATCGAACAAGGCTCCAAAGCCCCCCAGCCCGCTCATCACGCCCGAGCGGTTTGTCCGCTTGGCCGCAGGCTTGATCCGGTCGACCAGAGCGTTTCCCGCATCAATATCAACGCCTGCATCGGCATAGGTGATTCCGTTCTTGCCCGTCGTCATGGCCAGCCCCTTATGAATGGTTCCCGCGCGGGTTAGTCGATTGTTGGGCATGTTGCAACGGTCAGGCTTGACGCGGGCGTTCACCGTGATACTCAAAGCGCTCAGGCGGGCCTGTAGCTCAATTGGTTAGAGCAGAGCGCTCATAACGCTTTGGTTGCGGGTTCAAGTCCTGCCGGGCCTACCACATCCCCTGTTACAGACCGTTTTCAGCGCCATTCCAGGCCAATTCAGCCTTTTGTTCCGGGTCAAACCCGACTCGGCGCCCACCATAGGTTGGCATCGTCACACTGCCCCTCAAAATCAAACCCGCGGCCCCGTTTTGGATTTGCGAAGCAATTTGTGGCATACTGCGACCCGCGTTTCGTTTGTTTAGGGGGTAATCATGTTAGCTGAATACGGAATCGTCACCGGGGGCGGAAGCGCCTCGGGTTATTTGGGCTCCGGCAGAGGTGGGGCTAGCTTTTCGTCTTGGATGAATTTTCTGGAAAGCAACCCTGCGCTTGTCTTGCTTGGTTTGGTCGGAGTGTACTTTCTGTTTCGGATGCTCATTATCCGATAGAGACCGAACCCGGCAATTGACGGCCAACACCGGGTTGGGCGTTTAGAAAGTCGGCGGTCGCAGACCGGCCTGAAACCAGCTGACCAGAGAGAGAATGGAATAGACCGGCAGCCCGGTCGCCCGTTGAATATCGGCGGCATAGGGCGGCATGTTCGTGCATTCCAACACCAGAGCGCCAAGATCGGGATGCGCCTCTTTCATCGCCAGCGCGGCCTCGACATTATCGGCGCGGGCTTTTTCCACATCCAGCGTCAACTCATTATCGAGGATCGCCCGCGTGAACTCCTGACCGCCTTCAGTTGAACCAATAGGCGTTCCCTCAGGCACCCGTGCGCCGCGCAGATGCGCCTCGGTCAGGGTCGAGGCGGAAATTGTCAGCACCCCTGCCCGTTTGCCTGCTGGCAAAATCCGGTTCACCATTTCCACCTGCATCAGCGACGAGGTTACGACTGGAACAGGAACTGCTTCAGACAGTTCCTCTTGGAACAAAGACAGGAAGCCGCAATTGGTGGTGATCCCGTCGACCCCATCAGCGACCAGCTCTCGGGCCGCGTCGATGAAGGCGCCCAGCGTGCCTTCGGCGCCACGGCGCACGATCAGGTCGGGTGAAGCGTCTCGAACAATGCGGTATTGCACCGGGAACGGCCATGACAGCGCGTTGCCCATATCGCCCGGAATGCGGGGAAACCGCGCGTCCAGCATCAGTATACCCACCGATGCGCCATAGATTGTTTTGCCGCCTGTCGCGATCATGCCTTAAGCCTCTTCTATGATCCGGGTCGAGATACCCTCGGACCCTTCCATGTAAATCGTCGAAATCCCCTGACGGACCGCATCCTGAACCTGATCCATCCGCTTGGCGATATGCGTGTTCATTGTCGTGGCGGCGGTTTCAGCGTCACGCTCCAGCAGTGCCTGCATCACCTGCTTGTGCTCCTGCTTTGACTGCCGCACCCGATCCGGACTCATCGAAATCCAACGGATATAGCGGATACGTTCATTGATCCGCCGAAGGGTCTCCAACAACTCGGCGTTGCCGGACAGTTGGGCAATACCAAGGTGAAAAGCCTCATCGCGGCTGACCGCCTCTGCAACCGTCAGGCCGGTAATGTCGATACCGGTCGCATAAAGCTCGTCATGCAGCGCCTGCAACTCGGCGTCCGTCGCCTTTTGGCAGGCCGCACGGACCGCCGCGATTTCGATGATCTGACGCAGTTCGAACAGGTCAAACACGCTCTGCGCATCCAGTGGTCGGCAAAAGAACCCCTGTCCGGGGCGAAAGTCGAACAACCTTTCGGCCACCAACCGGTTCAACGCCTCGCGCAGCGGGGTTCGGCTGACGCCCAGCTCTTTGGACAGCGCGACCTCGTTCAACCGATCACCCGGCCGCAAGCGGAAGGACACGGCCATCGCTTTGACCTGTTCATAGATTTCGTCGACCCGGGGACCCGCCATTTGACCGCCTTTTCCACTTTTCAGCAGAGGTGCCATAGACGACGCTTGAAATCAATATACAAAACTGTATACAGCTCTGCGCACAGATATTGAACGGGAGTGGCAAGCAATGTCGGGAACAAATTACCTCACTGGGGCCGAAGCGATGGTGCGTATGCTCGAAGCGCATGGCGTAAAGCATATGTTCGGCCTGTGCGGCGATACCACCTTGCCCTTCTATGATGCGCTGGCCCGCATGGATCACGGCATTCAGCACATCCTGACCCGCGATGAACGTCACGCTGCCTATATGGCGGACGGGTACGCCCGCGTGACCGGCAGGCCCGGCGTGTGCGAAGGACCATCGGGTGGCGGCGCGACCTATATTTTGCCAGGTGTGATCGAGGCCAACGAAAGCTCGGTCCCGATTCTGGCAATCACTTCGGACGTAGCGACGTCGAGCCGGGGTAAATACCCGCTGACCGAGCTGGATCAGGCGTCGCTGTTCAAGCCGCTCTCCAAGTGGAACACCTCGCTGGACGACGCCACGCGCCTGCCCGCAATGGTGCGTGCCGCGTTCCGCGCGATGACCACCGGCACGCCGGGCGCGACTCACCTCGCCCTGCCCTTTGACACCCAGAAAGCGCAGGTGGATGAGGCCGAAATCTGGGCCGATGCCCGTCACCGCAGTTTCCCGGCGGAACGGGCTGGTCCTGATCAGTCAGACATCGACGCCGCGGCCGAGGTGTTGGCCAAGGCGAAGTCAGCCGTCGTAATCTGCGGCGGCGGCCCTGTTCTGTCCGGCGCAACCGATGCACTTCGCAAAGTTGCTGCATTGCTTGATATGCCTGTCGCGACAACGGTATCCGGTCAGGGTTCGATCGCCGAAACAGACCCATTGGCACTGGGCGTCGTCGGCTCGAACGGAGGTGTTCCGGCCACCCGCGCGGTGGTGGATGCAGCGGATGTGATCCTGTTCATCGGCTGCCGCGCCGGGTCGGTCACAACCGAGCGTTGGCGCAGCCCGACGCGCGACGTGACCGTCATCCATATCGACAGCGATCCGATGGTGATCGGCGCGAATTATCAGACCGAGGTTGCAATCTGCGCCGACGCCCGCCTCGCGCTAGAGGCTCTGGCGGATGCCTTGGAGGCGCGCAGCGACCTGGCTGCACAAGGCGGTGCAGCCAAGGCCAAGGCCGCATGGGACGCAAAACTGGCCGCGTACGCTCCGTTGGCAGCAAGTCAGGACACTCCGATCCGACCCGAAGCCGTCATGGCCGCGTTGATGGATATTCTGGACGACGATGCCATTGTGGTGGCCGACCCCGGCACGCCCTGCCCCTATTTCAGCGCGCATTACCGCTGGCAGAAACCCGGGCGACAATTCATCACAAACCGCGCACATGGCGCGTTGGGGTATTCGCTGGGCGCCGCGATGGGCGCGCATGTCGGTCGCCCCTCAGTCAAAACACTGGCTGTTATGGGGGACGGATCGTTCGGATTTACTTGTGGCGAATTCGAAACCATGGTGCGGCACAAGATGCCCATCACCTCGATCGTCTTCTCGAACTCGGTTTACGGCTGGATCAAGGCCGGTCAGGACTCCGGGTTTGGTCAGCGGTATTACAACGTCGACTTCAACCGCACGGACCACGCCGCTGTGGCCTCGGCCTTTGGGGTCAAATCATGGACGGTCAAAGACCCTGCTGACCTGCGCCGGGTGCTGAAAGAAGCCGTTGAACATGACGGACCGACCTTGGTGGACATCCACTCGCAACAACTTCACGAAGCCGCCGCGCCGGTTTCGGAATGGGTGGCATAAGACGCGATTGAAGGCGTCAGTTGCTCCAGAAACTCTTGTGCGATGGCTGACAGCGGACGCCCCTTGGCGGTGATGATGGCAAGGTCCAGCGTCACCGCCGGGCGGAACGGACGGGTTTCATAGCCGCTTTCGTCATCGAAGTTCACCGTAAAGGGGTCGATCAACGCAACACCCATGCCTTGTTTGACAAAGCTGAGTAGGTTTTCGGACAGATGCGTGTGAACCTGAGTCCGCCAAACCCGCCCCGCCGCCTGAAAAATATCGCGGGTTCGGTGGTAAGTCTGGTGCTCGGGCCCCATCACGATGAAGGGCTCATTCTCAAGCAGTTCCGGGGTCAACACGTCGTGCTGCGCCAGATGGCTTCCTTTGGCAAATGTTGCCAAAGTTTCGAACTGGAATACCTGAAAGTTCAGCGTTTCATGCAAAATCGGCGTTTCGACGATGCCGATCTCGAACAGACCCGAGTTCACCCATTCCTGAATTTTCGACGAATATTGAGATTGAAAACTGACCGAAAGATTCGGACGACTGGCTGCGAACCGCGTAATCTCTCGGGGCATGAAGCGAAAGGACAGCAAATATGGTGCCGCGACCTGTAGCTGACCGGGGTGTTTGTTTTGCAGGTCCGTGACCACCTGCGCCACGTGATCCAGCCCACGAACCACGGTATCCACCTCACGAAACAGCAGCTCGGCCTCGGGGGTTGGTAGCAAGCGCCCCTTGTTGCGCTCGAACAGAGACAGGCGCGCTTCGCGTTCCAGCTGAGACAGCAAATTACTGATGCCGGGCTGCGAAATCCCAAGAACCGAGGCGGCCCCGGTCACCGTCCCCGTCTCCATAATCGCGTGAAAGGCCTGCAATTGCCGGAACCGCAGAGACATCGACTCACCTCATCATTTTTTATGATGCCCTTTGTATAATATAGTATTTGAAATGATACACTCGACACGGCACGGTTCCCGCCAACGATTGGAGGACCAATGACCGATTTACACCAAACCATCACCGGTTTTGATCTTTGGCATCTTGAACTGCCTGTTACATCGCGACGCGACCACGGAATTGGGTCGGTCGAAGGAACCTGCGAGGTCGTCGTCCTGCGCCTGACCTCCGAGGATGGCTCGCAAGGATTCGGCGAAGCGTCACCGTGGTCCGTCTTTACCGGAACGCCCGAGGCGACCTATGCAGCGCTGAATCGCTATATCCGGCCGCTGGTTGTTGGATCTCGGGTATCAGACCGTGCGGCGATCATGGCCAAGGCAGCCTATGCCGTCGCCCATTGCACCGAGGCCAAGGCGGCGTTGGAGGCCGCTCTGCTCGACCTCGCCGGGCACATTATGGGCGCGCCTGTTTGGTCGCTGTTAGGCGGCAAGTGCCGCGATTCCATCCCACTGAGCTGCTCAATCGCCGACCCCGATTTCGCGCAGGACATCAAGCTGTTAGAGCAACTGCGCGAAGATGGCGTCCGAATTGTCAAGCTCAAGACCGGCTTCAAAGACCACGCCTTTGACATCATGCGGCTGGAGCATCTGGCACAGCACTACCCCGAATTCTCAGTCCGTGTAGACTATAATCAGGGCCTGTCGATTGACGACGCCCCGGCACAAGTGCGCGATGTGGCGCAATTCAAACCGGATTTCATCGAACAACCCGTTCGGGCGCATCACTATGGGATGATGGCGCGATTGCGGGCGCAAATCGACCTGCCTCTGCTGGCGGACGAAAGCGTTTTCGGCCCCGAAGATATGGAGCGTGCAGCGCGCGAAGGTATCTGCGATGGTGTCTCGGTCAAGATCATGAAATCTGGTGGGCTAAGCCGCGGTCAGACCGTCGCCCGCATCGCCGCGGCGCACGGGCTCAGCGCTTATGGAGGCGATATGTTCGAATCTGGCCTAGCGCATCTGGCGGGAGTACACATGATTGCTGCAACGCCGGAAATCACGCTGGGATGTGAATTCTATCAGGCCTCATACTTCCTGAAAGAAGACATCCTCGAAGAACCGTTCCGTGTTGAAAACGGACAGGTTGTCGTTCCAGATAGGCCCGGATTGGGCGGCCGCCCGGACGCAGGCAAACTCGACCATTATACGGTCGCAAAGGACGTAGCTGCATGAGCGCCTCTAAGACCATCGCAATAATAGGGGCCGGAATTGTCGGAGTTTCGGCAGCTGTCTGGCTGCAACGCGACGGTCACAAGGTCACCCTGATCGACAAAGCAGGACCCGGCGAAGGGACGTCTTATGGCAATGGCGGGGTTCTGGCCTCGTGCTCTATCATTCCCGTCACAGTGCCAGGATTGCTGAAAAAAGCGCCGCGGATGCTGTTCAGTCCTTCTCAGCCGCTATTCCTGAAATGGAGCTATCTGCCCAAACTGATGCCGTGGCTGGTACGCTATCTGAAACACGCCAATGCGGCTGACGTTGAACGCATCGCTGCCGCCCTGATGCCCATCATCGGAGACAGCCTGAGCGATCATCAGACTCTTGCACAGGGAACCGGGGCCGAAAAGTGGCTGAACGCGTCCGATTACCTGTTTCTGTATGAAAACCGGCAACATTTTGAAGGCGATGCCTTTGGCTGGGGCATCCGGCGCAAACACGGTTTTGAATGGGACGAACTGGAGGGTCAGGCGCTGCGTAGCTATGACCCGATTTTCAGCGAAAGGCTCGGTTTCGCAGCCAAACTCTCGGATCACGGCGACATTGCTGATCCCGGGCGTTATGTCAAAGACCTTGCCGCGCATGTCGAAGCGAAAGGTGGCCAGATAATCCGCGCCGCCGTGGATGACGTGGTGCGCGAAAACGGCGCTGTGACAGGTGTGCGGGCGGGTGGCGAGACCATTCCCTGCGATACGGCGATTGTGACGGCGGGCGTGTGGTCCGGCCCTCTGGCCCGCAAACTGGGCATATCCGTTCCGCTGGAAACCGAGCGCGGATACCATCTTGAGCTGGTGGAGCCTTCCGTGACGCTCAGAAGTCCGGTGATGGTGGCCTCAGGCAAATTTGTTGCCACACCGATGGATGGGCGCATTAGGCTGGCCGGGATCGTAGAATTCGGCGGGCTGGATGCACCGCCCTCGCGGGCGCCATTTGAACTGATGCGCAAAAATGCCCGAGAGACCTTTCCGGGCGTGACGTGGAAGGAAGAGCTGGAGTGGATGGGACACCGACCCGCGCCTGCGGATTCAATCCCCGTGATCGGAGAGGTTCCAGGCATTCGCGGTGCTTACATGGGATTTGGCCACCATCACATCGGCCTGACCGGCGGGCCAAAAACCGGGCGTCTTTTGTCGCAGATGGTCACCGGGCGAACCCCGAACACAGACATCAGTGTCTATGCGCCATCGCGATATGCAATTTGATGCAGCCGACGCTCGGCACCGCGACAACGTTGACTACGGCCGCAGTCGATTCGGCAACTCGCCAGACACGGGTCGAACCGAACTAGTTCGGAACCTGAAGCGTCGTTCTATTGAAGATGACGCAAATTGCACTGTCAATCGACCTCCGTTTAACCCAAAACTTCCAGCCCTCTTGCTGGACGGCAGCCTTTTCGCTGATCGCAGGCAGCCACCATAACGCGATGTTCTGTGTCACTCTCGCGCCAGAAATCCTTGTTCTGGTCGCGCGTTAACGACCGATAATGATGTCGGCGCAAAGGCCGCCAAGGCGTTCGCTTTTGCCCAGCCGCAACACTCCGCCATGCGCACGTGCGATGTCCGATACGATTGCAAGCCCCAGACCAACGCCGGTTCCCTGATTCTGGTTCCGCGCGGGATCAAGGCGCGAAAAGGGCTTTACGGCCTCAGCACGCTGATCCGGCGGGATGCCGGGACCATCATCCTCAACCCGAATACGCAGGGATTTGGGTGTGACGGACAGGCTGACATCCGCGTGCTGCCCATACCGCATGGCATTTCCGATCAGGTTCTCGACCGCACGGCGAATGGCAGTTGGCCGCAGCATGACGGTCCCTTCACCCTCCATGCTGACAAGGTCAACCTCATGCCCGGCGCGGCGCGCGTCTTTGACGATCTGTTCCAGCAGGGCCTGAGGGTTAACGACCTCGGGCGCGCCTTCCGATGCCCCGCGTGAAAACTCCAGAAAGGCATCCAGCAGCAGCTGCATCTCATCAACGTCCCGTTGCAATGGGACCGCTTCGTCTTCGGGCAGCATGGACAGACCCAGCTTCAAGCGTGTCAGAGGCGTCCTGAGGTCATGACTGACCCCGGACAGCATCATTGTGCGCTGTTCCATCTGGCGTTCGATCCGTGCGCGCATATCCAGAAAGGCACTTCCTGCAGCGCGTACTTCGATGGCCCCGCCTGGCGAATACGGCACAACGCGTCCACGGCCAAAGGCCTGTGCCGCCTCGGCCAAACGGGTGATCGGCCGCAGCTGATTGCGCATGTACAAGAAGGAAATCGACGTCATCACAATCGCAAAAAACACCATCGTCACAATCAACTGATGCGGCGCAACCGGCGATAACCGACGCCGGTCGAATGTCAGTTGCAACAGCCCAAGATCGGTTCGCAGATACAACCGCGCCTCCTGCCCGCTGGGCAAGGCGACGACTTCGAGCTCGGGCAAACGCGCGTGCAGATCCGCCTCAACTTGTGGCGCGATGAAATCGTACCAGCGGCGGGCGCCATTCATTGGCTCTTCGCTGATACCCAGAAACCGCGCCTTCATCTCAAGCGCTTGCAAATCAGGCCGCACTGCCGCCAGCGCCTGTTGCTGGGTCTCGTACCCATCCATGGTTTCAACGACCAGCGTCACTTCACGCGAGGCCGCCCGGGTCATCTGCGCGGTCACATCCTCTAGGTGCTTTTGCAGAAACGCGACGCCCAACACCAGCAGCAGAACCACCACCGGCAGAATCAGGATCAACGCAGCACGGGCATAGAGGCTGCGCGGCATATAGGGTTTGAGCCATTGTGCGGACATGCGCTAAACCTAACGGGCTGAACCGACAAGAGAAAGACCGCAGAATGCAGCCCCCCGACGATTTCGATCCGCCTATCGGCCCAGCCATTACGCTGCAACCGGGTCTGAGGCGAATCGTGGCCCCGAATGCCTCGCCGATGACGTATCGTGGGACGAATACATACCTGCTGGGAACCAACGAACTTGCCGTCATCGACCCCGGTCCGCTGAGCGATGCGCATCTTGCGGCAATTCTGGACGCCGTGCAGCCGGGACAGCGCATCAGCCACATTATCGTGACGCACAGCCATCTGGATCACTCGCCGCTGGCAAGGCCACTGGCGGACCGCACCGGCGCACCCATGCTGGCCTTTGGCGGCCCCGAGGCTGGGCGCAGTGCTGTCATGACGACGTTGGCGCGACACGGGATGGCAGGCGGCGGTGAAGGCATCGACATAGATTTCGCCCCGGATGTCGAGCTGTCCGACGGCGAGCACATCATTGGCGAAGGTTGGCAGCTTGAGGTGATTCACACTCCTGGGCATCTGGGCAACCACATCGCACTGGGTTGGGGTAATACCTGTTTCACCGGAGATCATGTGATGGGCTGGGCCAGTTCACTGGTCTCACCACCCGATGGAGACCTGACGGATTTCATGGCGTCTTGCCAACGCCTGCGCGCACGCGACTGGAAGGTGTTTCATGCCGGGCACGGGGCGCCGATGACAGAGCCTGCTGCAAGGCTGGACTGGCTGATCTCACACCGCCTAACCCGCGAGACGCAGATTCTGGGAGCTTTAAGAGAACGCCCCGGCACTGCCCGGGAACTGGCCGAAAGAATCTATGTGGAAACCCCGGCAGCGTTGCTGCCCGCAGCAGAACGGAACGTCCTTGCGCATCTGGTTGATCTTTCTGGGAAATCCATGGTCACGGCAAAAGGTGCTTTGTCGTGGGACAGCCGCTTTTACCCGCAAGGCTGAACCCGGAAAACTTTTTTGCGAAAACGTAACATTCCCCTCTGGACGGGGAAAATTCGGATTGTTATACGCCCCTCAGTTCCGGCGTAGCTCAGCGGTAGAGCAGTTGACTGTTAATCAATTGGTCGTAGGTTCGATCCCTACCGCCGGAGCCAAAATCCCCTATATTGCGGCCACCCGTAGCGCAGACTTATTGTGCAGATTGTGGTGCAAGATTTTTCGTCGAAAAATATTCTGCACCCTCTGGACGCCGTAGGTGCGGGTTGCTATACGGCGCGAACCGTTCCGGCGTAGCTCAGCGGTAGAGCAGTTGACTGTTAATCAATTGGTCGTAGGTTCGATCCCTACCGCCGGAGCCATACTTCCCTTCAGCCGCTAAGCGCGTTTTCAAAATCCGCGCGCAATTTGCGCTTTAGAACCTTGCCGGTTGCGTTCAACGGCAACGCCTCGACAAACACCACCTTGTCCGGCACCTGCCATTTGGCAATCTTGCCGTCAAAGAACTCCAGCAGTTCGGCTTCGCTCGGGTCTTCACCCTCTGATTTGACGGCAACCAGCAGCGGGCGCTCGTCCCATTTTGGATGCGGCACCCCTATCACTGCGGCAGTGGCCAGCTTGGGATGGGCCACGGCAATGTTCTCTAACTCGACCGAACTGATCCATTCACCACCGGATTTGATGATGTCTTTGGATCGGTCCCTGATCGTCATAAATCCATCTGCATCCACCGTTGCCACGTCGCCAGTGGCAAACCAGCCGTCCTGTAACAACGCCTCATCCTGCATCTGGAAGTAGCTGTCCAACACCCAATATCCCCGCACCAGAAGATCGCCCTGAGTCTCTCCGTCATGCGGCAGATCATTGCCGTCATCGTCCACAATCTTGAGTTCGACACCGTAACAAGGCCGCCCCTGGCTTTCGCGCAACCTGTGCTGCTCTTGCACCGGCAAGTCCTTGTGCTTGGCCAACGGGTGGTTCGCCGTCCCCAGCGGACTCATCTCGCTCATACCCCAGGCGTGTATCGTGTCTACGCCGTAAGTTTCGCGGAAGGTTTCAATCATCGACGGCGGGCATGCCGCGCCCCCAATGACAGTGCGTTGCAAGCTGGTCAGCTGGCTGCCCGACTGTTCCGCATGGGCCAGCAAACCTTGCCAGATCGTCGGCACGCCCATGGCCAGAGTAACCCCATATGTGTCGATCAGATTGACCAGCGCCTCACCATGCAACCCCGGTCCCGGCAAAACCATCCGAGACCCGGACATGGCACAGGCGTAGGGAGAGCCCCATGCGTTGACGTGAAACATCGGCACCACCGGCATCACCACATCCATTGCCGAAAACCCGATCACATCGCGGGTGTTCGAGCCGAAGCTATGCAGCACTGTCGAGCGATGCGAATACAGCACGCCCTTAGGATTACCGGTCGTCCCGGACGTGTAGCACAGGCTTGAGGCAGTGTTTTCGTCAAAAACGGGCCATTCAAAGTTTGCATCACCGGTTGCGATCAATTCGTCATAGAATTGCACGCCGGGAATTTGGGCAATGGCGTCCTCGTCCCGCGCGCCCATCAGAACAAAATGCTGCACATCCGGCAGATGCTCGCGCAGCGCCGCGACCAGAGGAATGAAGGTTGCGTCGAAGAACAACACCCGGTCCTGAGCGTGGTTGATAATAAAGGACATTTGCTCGGGGAACAGGCGCGGGTTGACCGTATGGCAGACGAACCCGGCCCCGGACGTGCCATAGTAGATCTCAAGATGTCGCCGGTTGTTCCAAGCCAACGTGCCGATACGGGCCTGCGGCTCTAGCCCCAGTTTAGTCAACGCTGACGCCAGCTTGCGTGCGTTTTCTGCCACTTGTCTCCAACTGGTCTCGGTCACCGTGCCATCGGTTTCGACCGAGTAAATCTCGGTTTGACCGTGATAGCGATCTGCGTGATTTATCAGTGACGAAATCAGCAAGGGCTGCGTCATCATCTGTCCCAGCATGGGTGTCCTCCCTTTGGTGGTGCCATTTTCGACGCCGGCACAAGCCGGGCTTTATGGCTATTCCTTGGGAAGAACCCTGCCAATCATTTAATTGTCTGACAATAAAAGAATGCGGCTTACCGCAAGGAAAGCCCGCAAATTCAGCCTGGCTTAATCACGGTGCCGCATCGCATAGGCCACCAACGCAGCGGTCGAGCCATCTTTGCCCTCTGCACCTTCTTCACCGTCCACGATAGGGCCAAGTGAGGTCGCAAGTTCCTTACCCAGTTCCACGCCCCATTGGTCGAATGAGTTGATGCCTAGCAGAACTCCTTCGACAAAGACCCGATGTTCATAGAGGGCGATGATCTGGCCCAGCACAAAAGGCGTGAGTTTCGGATAGATCAAGGTCGAAGACGGTCGGTTGCCCGGGAACACGCGATGGCGGGCCTGACGATCCAACTCGTCACCGGTCAGCCCCTTGTCGGCCATGCGTTGACGCGCCTCGTCCAGTGATCTGCCACGCATTAGCGCCTCGGATTGGGCCAGGCAATTCGCCAGCAATAGGCGGTGATGATGGGTCAGTTCGGGTTCGTGGCCCTCGGCTGCAACCATGAATTCGCAGGGGATTACGTCTGTGCCCTGATGGATCAACTGGTAGAACGCATGTTGACCGTTCGTGCCCGGTTCGCCCCACACAACGGGTCCGGACGGCATGGTCAGCGCACTGCCGTCCATCGCCACGGATTTACCGTTCGATTCCATTTCCAACTGCTGAAAATAGGCCGGAAGGCGCAAAAGTCGTTGATCATAAGGCAGAACCGCGCGGCTGGCGTGGCCAAGCACCTGACGATGCCAGACACCGACCAGCGCCAGCATTACCGGCGTGTTTTCCGCCCAATCAGCGGCGCGAAAATGCACGTCCATCGCCTGAGCGCCGCGCAGGAAAGCGTCAAAGGCATTCGAACCAACTGCGATCATCACCGGCAGGCCCACAGGCCCCCAGACCGAATAGCGCCCACCAACCCAATCGGCGAAACCGAACACACGCTCTGACGGAATGCCGAACGCCTGTGTCTTATCCACGGCGCTGGATACGGCGGCGAATTGTTGGGTCGGATCGCCGCCACCGTCCGCCATCCACGCCCGCGCGGTGCGGGCGTTGGTCATGGTTTCGATGGTGGTAAAGGTCTTCGACGCAACGATCACCAGCGTCCGCGTCGGATCAAGCTGGCGCAGTGTATCGGCGATATGCGCGCCGTCGACGTTCGAGACGTAGTGCAGCCGCGGTCCATCGTGATACGGGGCCAGCGCGTAGGTCGCCATCACCGGGCCAAGATCCGAGCCACCGATGCCGATATTGACCACATCGGTAAAGCTGCCCCCTACCCCCGAGATTGCGCCGCCGCGCACTTCTTCGGCAAAGACGCGCATCCGGTGCAGGGTATCCAGCACTTCGGGCATGACATCCAAACCATCGACCTCAACCGGACCACCATCCAGATTGCGCAATGCGGTATGCAGCACAGCGCGCCCTTCGGTTTCATTGATCTTCGCGCCCGAGAACATCGCTTCGCGCCGCTCAGCCAGCCCGGCGGCGTTGCAGAGGTCGGTCAGGGCTTCGCGGATTTCTGCGTCGATTAGGGTTTTGGAATAATCGAACAACAGATCACCGGTCGCGGCCGAAAACGCCTGAGCCCGGTTCGCATCGTTGCCGAACAGATCAAGGATGGTTTGGTCTTTCCGCGCAGCGGCAAGGGCGTTTAGGGTGTCCAACTGCATTACGCTCACTCCGCCCAATGGACCGTCATACCACCAAGAACCGCCGCGATGGGCGCCTCTTCAGGCGGCAAGGACATGGCGCGTTCCAACGCCTCGCGTTTGGCGGCACCGAAGATAATCAGGTGTTTGGACAAGGCACCATCCAGAACCGGCGCGGTCAGCGTAATGCGGGCTTCGGGCTGAGTTTCGGGTCGGGCAACGGCCAGAGGCGAAGCGTGACTGTCCAAAGCAGCCTCCAGCCCGTCCATACCGGGGAACAGAGACGCCGTGTGCATGTCGTCTCCCATCCCCAATACCAGCACCGACAGAGGCCGAATCGGCGTGATCAGGCTTTCCAACTCGGGCAGCACATCCTCAGGCTGCTTACCCGACACATATAGCGGGATATACTGAGCGGATGAGGCGCGGTTGGTGAGCAACCGCTCGCGGATCAGGCGTTCGTTCGACCGCTCGTGATCGCCCGGCACACAGCGTTCGTCGGTGGGCAGAACCCGCACCCGGTCCCATTCAAGATCTGCCGCGCATAGCACGTCAAAGACTGGTCCCGGCGTGGTACCGCCCGGAACGGCCAGCGAAACCACATCATGATGCAGCAAGGCAGATTCCAACTCGCCCGCCAGCACGTTTGCAACGTCGATGGCCAGCATGTCCCGGTCGGCGTATTCCATTATATTCATGGGTTTATCCCTTGCCAACGGCGACCGTCTCGTTTCATCAGCAGCTCGGCGTCGCCCGGTCCGGTGCTGCCGCTTTCATATGGTTTGGGTACGTCACCACGCGCCTCCCAGCCCGCGATGATCGGGTCGGTCCAGGCCCAGGCGGCCTCGACCTCATCCCCGCGCATGAACAGGGTCTGGTTGCCGCGGATCACGTCCATCACCAGCCGCTCATAGGCGTCCGGTGGGTTTTGATTTTCCGGTCCCAGTGCTTCGGCAAAGCTCATGTCCAGCGGAACCTCGACCAGACGCATACCGCCCGGTCCCGGTTCCTTGATCGTCACCTTCAGAGTGATGCCTTCGTTTGGTTGCAACCGGATCGAAAGCACATTGGCGTGCCGCCCGGCATCCGCACCGAAGATCGAATGCGGGGCGTCCTTGAACATGACATTGATCACCGAGGACCGCGCGACCAGCCGCTTGCCCGTGCGCAGATAGAACGGAGTCCCCGCCCATCGCCAATTGCTGACATGCGCCTTGAGCGCGACATAGCTTTCCGTCGTCGAACGTGGGTTGCCGACGGTCTGGCGATAGCTCGGGCCGTCGCCCTCGAACTGACCGCGCACGATATGGTGCGGCTCAACCGGGTCCAGCGCGCGGATCACCTTCAGCTTTTCGTCCCGCACGGCGTCCGGATCGAACTTGGCCGGAGGCTCCATCGCGATCAGGCAGAGCAGTTGCATCAAATGGTTCTGCACCATGTCCCGCATGGCGCCTGCGCGCTCATAATATTCCTCGCGCCCGTCAATACCAACGGATTCGGCAACCGTGATCTGGATGTGATCGACATACTGGCTGTTCCACAGCGGCTCGAACAGCATGTTGCCAAAACGGACAGCCATCAGGTTCTGAACCGTTTCCTTGCCCAGATAATGGTCGATCCGGTAAATTTGCCCCTCTTGGAAATGTTCGGCCAATGTGGCGTTCAGCGCCCGTGCGCTTTCCAGATCATGACCGAACGGCTTTTCGACCACGATCCGGGTCTTCCCGGTCGCCAGATCATGGGCCTTGATCCGCTCGGCCAGCGGCCCGAACAGGCGCGGCCCGACCGAGAAATAAAACGCCCGCACCCGGTCGACAGTCAGCTTCGCCGCAAGTTGATCCCACCCAACCGAAGACAGCGCATCCAGCGAGACATAATCGACCCGACGCAGAAACGCCTCTAGCGCGGCAGCATCCTGACTCTGGTCAGGCGCATGTATAAGCAACGATTCGGAGACGATCTGACGGAACGCTTCCCGGTCGTATTCGGCCCGCGCGGCACCGATGATCTGCACATCCCCTGGCCATTGCCCCGCGCAAAACCGCCGAAACAGCGCCGGAAGGATCTTGCGCTGCGCAAGATCGCCGGTGCTGCCAAAGATGACCAGATCGAACGGGTCAACGGGTATGACACGAGAAACCATGCGTTTCCCCTACCTTACCCCTGCGGTCATGTCTAATGTTAGCGCAAGCATACGTGGATTTTTTCCCGTCATCAAAACTCTGTCAGATCAGGCGCGTCGCACTTAACTAACCGGGTCTGAAAGGCTAAGTCATCCTGAAGACTTCAAAGAACCGGATACCGGAATGAAAGACAACGCCTCTCAGAGCGCCAATATCGGCAAGTTTCAGGACAAATTGGTGACAGCTGACGGGCAAACGCGGGCAACCGTGACTCTCAGCAACCCCGAGACGTTGTGGTTCAATACCGGTACCTTGTGCAACATCGAATGCGTCAACTGCTATATCGAAAGCAGCCCGACGAACGATGCGCTGGTCTATATCACCGCGGATGAGGTGCGCGACTATCTGGATCAGATCGAGGCTCGGAAATGGCCGGTGCGCGAGATCGGGTTTACCGGCGGTGAGCCTTTCATGAACCCCGAAATGATCGACATGACCCGCGCTGCGCTGGAGCGTGGCTATAAGGTTCTGATCCTGACCAACGCGATGCTGCCGATGATGCGCCGCAAGATGCGCGAAGGGCTGCTGGAGTTGCAGCGCGACTATGGTGACAAGCTGACCCTGCGGATCTCGGTCGATCATTACCGACCCGAATTGCATGACGAAGAACGAGGCAAAGGCAGCTTTGCCAAGACTGTCACCGGGATGGAATGGCTGCGCGATAATGGTTTCAACATGGCCATTGCAGGGCGCACCGTCTGGGGCGACAGCGACACTGAAAGCCGCGCCGGATATGCGGCGTTTTTCGCTGAGCATGGGTTCGACATCGACGCACAGAATCCGGGCAAAACGGTTCTGTTCCCCGAGATGGATGAAACCGTCGAAGTTCCTGAAATCACAACGGCTTGCTGGGGTATTCTGAACAAGTCACCCGACGCAGTGATGTGTGCCAGCGCCCGCATGGTGGTCAAACGCAAAGGGGCTGAACGCCCCGCTGTTCTGGCCTGCACGCTTCTGCCCTACGCGCCTGAGTTCGAGATGGGCCACACTCTGGCCGAGGCCGAGGCGGACGTCCACCTCAAGCACCCGCATTGCGCCAAGTTCTGCGTTTTGGGCGGGGCGAGCTGCTCGGGCTGATCAGTTCAGTTCCGGGGACTTCCAGAACTTTGTTCCTGAGGCACCGGCAGACACACGCCAGCCCTTTTTGGACAACACAAAGAACGACCGGCCATCCGTAAAGCGCACGGTTTCACTTGTGCTGTCTTCCCCGTACATCGCACCTGTCTCGGCGGTTGCGTCATATCCATGTGCGATGAATTTTTCCAAATCGGCCTGCGTTTCGAACAGGATCACAAATTTTGTCTCGAACCCGCCGATTCCAATGGCAGCGCCGACGCCCCCCGTTCCCATGTTCATGTAGGTGTGCTGCCCGGTATCCTTCGAAACGGCCACACCGCGCCCATATCCGGCAGAAACCGGAAAGACCGTAACCTTGCGCGAGTCGAACACCGCATAGCCCGCGCTGATGGCATAAAGCGCATCGGCGTCCGGGTTCTCTGCCAAAAGCTGGGTGAGAACGTCGCTGGCCATAACGTCCAGTTTCGCGCGTGTTTCTTCAGGGGTGGCTTCGTTCGTCACAAGGTCGGTGGTCGAAGTAATGGTCTCGTCAACCGCATCCGCGCCTTTTCCGATTGTTTGGCCGACGGTTTCTACGCCCTGCCCAATGGCGTCAGCTGTGTTCGCCGCACCCTTTTTGATTTTATTGAGAACGCCCTCAGAAGCGGCGGGGCCACCAATGATCAGAGCGGCGGCAAGAAACAAAGCTCGGGGCATAAAGCGATTCCATATGTGACCACATGACTTGGCCGACACCTTAACCCAAGCACCAATGAATTAAACACATCTCAATCGTTACTGGCCGAAAATACGGCCCGACACTCAGTTTACGCGGAACTCACCCACGACATTGCGCCATTCTCCGGGCGCGATCATCTTGCGATGCGTGAACCGGACCGAATGCAATGGTCCTTCGATCTCGCGCTGCCAGAAGTCGATGAAATCGAATAGTTTGGGATGATCTGGCGCTAGATCGTAATCCTGCCAGATGAACGTGTTCAGAACGTGGATGTAGTCGGGCATGTGGTAGAAGAATTCCGCCGTCGTCAGCCCGTATCCTTTGAGCATCAATTCGGTTTCGCTTTGCTCCATGCAGACCTCCAAATTTGTTGCAAGGTCTCTTTATGGTAGCACAAAAACCTCCCAACCCTTGGTTAACAATATGTTACTCAGGTGTTACGACGGTTTTTCGCGTGCAAAATCGTTGCTTGCTTGCACCTTATGTGCCGGGTCTGATAAGGTGTATCCACAAGATATAGACCCAGCACAAAATACGGGCAGTTTACGTGAGCGATACGCCAGAAACCCCAGAAAACATGGATGAAACCCCGCCCGAGCGCCCCGTTTACGACGGCCCGACGGTGTCCATCGAATCCGAGATGCGCACGTCCTATCTGGACTATGCCATGTCGGTCATCGTGTCCCGCGCGATCCCCGATCTGCGTGATGGGCTGAAACCGGTCCACCGGCGCATTCTGTATGCGATGCACGAAACCGGTAACACGCATGACAAAGCGTACCGCAAGTCGGCCCGCCCTGTTGGCGATGTGATGGGTAAATACCACCCCCATGGCGACAGCGCGATCTACGATGCGCTGGTGCGTATGGCGCAAGATTTCTCGATGTCGCTGCCGTTGCTGGATGGTCAGGGCAACTTTGGTTCAATGGACGGCGATAACCCGGCGGCTATGCGATATACCGAAGTGCGCATGGACAAGCCCGCTGCGTCCCTGTTGGCCGATATCGAAAAAGAAACGGTCGATTTTCAGGACAACTACGACGGCAAAGACAGGGAACCAACCGTACTGCCCGCTCGTTTCCCGAACATGCTGGTGAACGGTGCCGGTGGTATCGCCGTGGGTATGGCAACCAATATTCCACCGCACAATCTGGGCGAAGTGGTCGATGCCACGCTGGCGCTGATTGACGACCCGGACCTGACATCCGAGCAACTGATCGAATACGTGCCCGGTCCCGACTTCCCGACTGGCGGCGTGATGCTGGGCCGATCTGGTGCCCGCAAAGCCTATCTGGAAGGCCGTGGCAGCGTCATCATCCGCGCCAAGACCCGTGTCGAAGAACTCCGCAAGGACCGCTACGCCATCGTCGTGGATGAGATCCCCTATCAGGTGAACAAGGCCTCGATGATCGAAAAGATCGCCGAAGCGGTGCGTGAAAAGCGGATCGAAGGCGTGGCCCATGTGCAGGACGAATCCGACCGCAACGGCGTGCGCGTGGTAGTCGAACTGAAACGCGATGCGACGCCCGAGGTGGTCCTGAACCAGCTTTATCGTTTCTCACCGATGCAAACGTCGTTCGGCTGCAACATGCTGGCCCTGAATGGTGGCCGCCCCGAGCAGCTGACCCTGCGCCGGTTCCTGACTTCGTTCATCGACTTCCGCGAGGATGTTGTTGCCCGCCGCACCGCTTATGACCTGCGCAAGGCGCGTGAGCGCAGCCACATCCTGTGCGGGCTGGCTGTGGCTGTTTCGAACGTGGACGAAGTGGTCGCCACTATCCGCTCGTCGGCGGACGCTGCCGAGGCGCGCGAAAAGCTGATGACTCGCCGCTGGCCCGCGTCTGAGATCGAAGGCTATCTGCGTCTAATCGACGATCCTCTGTCCAAGATGAACGACGATGGCACTTACAACCTGACCGAAGTTCAGGCCCGCGCCATCCTTGACCTGCGTCTGCAACGTCTGACCCAATTGGGCGTCAAAGAGGTTACGGACGAGCTGGAAGAATTGGCGGCTAAGATCAAGGAATACCTGGATATTCTGTCTTCGCGTGAGCGGATCATGTCGATCATCGGTGATGAGCTGCGCAGCGTCCGCGAACAGTTCGCCGTCCCCCGTCGCACCGAGATCGTCGACTGGTCCGGCGACATGGAAGATGAAGACCTGATCGAGCGGGAAGATATGGTCGTCACCGTTACCTCAGGCGGTTACATCAAGCGGACACCATTGGCCGATTTCCGGGCGCAAAAGCGTGGCGGCAAGGGGCTGTCGGGGATGCAGACCAAGGAAGAGGACGTGGTCACCAACCTCTTTGTGGCGAACACGCATACCCAGCTGCTGTTCTTCACCACAGAAGGCATGGTCTACAAACTCAAGACCTGGCGCCTGCCACAGTCCAGCCGGACCGGCAAGGGCAAGGCAATCGTCAACATCCTGCCGATCCCAACCGGGGTTTCCATCGCAGCAATCATGCCCGTGGATGTACCGGATGAAGAGTGGGAAAACCTGCAAATCGTTTTCGCCACCAGCGCGGGCGATGTTCGGCGCAACCGCCTGTCGGACTTCACCAATGTCCGCCGCAACGGCAAGATCGCGATGAAACTGCCAGAGGACGTCGAACTGGTAAACGCCCGCATCTGCTCGGAAGACGAGGACGTGATGCTGGTCACCAATTCAGGCCGCGCAATCCGCTTCCGCACCACCGATGTGCGGGTCTTTAACTCGCGCGAATCCACCGGTGTGCGCGGCATCAAGCTGACCAACGGCGACCGCGTGGTTTCGATGTCGGTGATCCGTCACTTCGAGGCCGACCCCGATGAGCGCGCCGCCTATCTTAAAATGCGGCGCGCCGTGGCTGGTATCGCGGATGATGGCGAGACCGACGAAGACGAAGCAGCCCCGGGCTCGATCACGCAGGAGCGCTATGCCGAGATGTCGGCGGCCGAGAACCTGATCCTGACGATCACCTCTGGCGGCGCAGGCAAGCTCAGCTCCAGCCATGACTATCCGGTGCGCGGGCGTGGCGGCATGGGCGTGGCCGCAATGGACAAGGCAATGCGTGGCGGGGAACTTGTGGCCTCGTTCCCGGTTGAGATCGACGACCAGATCATGCTGGCAACCTCGAAAGGCCAGTCGATCCGGGTTCCGGTCGATGGCATTTCCTTCCGGTCCCGCAGCGCGGGCGGTGTGCGGGTGTTCAACACCGGCAAAGGGGAAGAGGTCGTCTCAGTCGCCTGGATCGCTGATCAGGGCGATGAAGAGGTCGACGCCGAAGAATAGATCGAATGAAAAGCCCTGCTGGCGTCCGGCGGGGCTTTTTCATGAACTGCTCGGGTTTGACCCTGTCACTTCTTCAAACCAATCCAACATCAGGTTGCTCCAGCCGACCGGTATACCGTGCCCGCCCTGATAGCCGATTACCGACAGGCTTAATCCGGACGGGCAATCACTCATAATTCGCTTGTCATAGCCCTCTGCCGCAATCAGCTCATCCGCCTGACACCCGGCCTCATGCGCAAACCGTATCGCAATCTCTATCGCGCCCATATAGCCAGAACCTCCCAACCACGACCCGATACCCTGAAACGGAATCACGGTGTCGGAGTAGCCATGGCTGTAGAACATATCGAAATCGAGCGGTGATGATCCACACGCGCCGGGCTGTTCTCGCAACAGGGTCCCGCCGATTGGAGCAAAGGCCTGTAACCGGTCGTCCACATCCGCGCATGCCAGATACCACGAAAACGACCCGCCTCGGGAATGGCCCGCAGTGACGATCCGGGTTGGTTCGATCGAAAAGCGGTTAAGCGCATCGCCGAGCATGTCCGCTACAAACCCAAAGTCATCCCTTTCATTGCGCTGCGTGTCCCACACCCATCCGGTTCCCGGGCCGTTTCTGTATTGAATCTCCAAGGCGGTTGGCGCGATGACTGCATAGCCACGTTCTAGCATAGGACGAACGAGGTTAAGGTTTTGAATGACTTGCGACCCCGAACCACCTGAGCCGTGAAAAAAGACAACGGCCGGAAATGGTCCTGTCCCCTTGGGGATCAGAACGTTGTATTCCCGGTCGGCGATTTTGCACGGCAAGCCAACACCACCACACTCTGTGTCCTGCTTCAGATGTGCCAGCGGATCTGTTTCACGCTCTGGTTTGAACGCCAGAACAAGCGCAAGTGCCGCCACCGAAATGGATAGTATTCTGATGCCACGGCGGCGGATCATAAGCCGTAGATACCCCCGAACTTCTGTTCCAGATAGTCCAGCAACGGTTCTGGCCCCGGTTCCATATCGCTCGCGCGACGTATACTCTCGCGCGGAGCGTATAGCCCCCCGTGACGCTGAAGGTTTTCACGCAGCCATCCAGTCGCGCCAGACGTATTCCCTTCGGCCAGTTGCGCGTCCAGATCGGACACGGCGGCGCGCAGCGCCTGATAAAGGCAACCGGCATAGACATTCCCCAGCGCATAGGTCGGGAAATATCCAAACAGGCCGACCGACCAGTGAACATCCTGCAAACATCCGTTCGACGGCGTGTCCACCGCGTATCCAAAATCAGCTTTGAATCGGTCGTTCCACGCCGCCTCAAGATCGCGGACCTGAAGATCACCCGCCATCAGCGCCCTCTCAAGATCAAAGCGCAGCATGATATGGAGGTTATACTGCACCTCATCCGCCTCGGTCCGGATATAGCCGTTGTGGACGCGGTTCACCGTGGCGTAAAACGCATCTGCATCGGCAATTCCGAAATCCCCAAAGGCCTCGGTCATCTCGCCGTAAAGCCACCCGGTAAAGGCGCGCGAGCGGCCAAGCTGATTTTCATAGATCCGGCTTTGGCTTTCGTGAACGCCCATGGACGCACCCTGTCCCAGTGGGGTCAACAGATAATCACGACTAATCCCCTGCTCATAAGCGGCATGCCCGACCTCATGAACGGTCGAGTAAAAGCAGTTGAACGGGTCGGTTTCGCTGGTCCGGGTGGTGATCCGCACGTCCAGACCGCTACCCGAGCTGAACGGATGTACCGCCTTGTCGACCCGGCCATGGCTTAGGTCATAGCCAAAAATCTCAGCCAGCTTTTGCGACAGGCGCATCTGGATGGTTTCATCGAAATTTCCGCTCAACGCGGCAGGCTCGGGCCGGTCTAGAACCGCTGCGCGCAAGGCCACCAACCGCGGGCGCATCGCATCGAATATTGCTCCGATCTGGACACCGGTCGTGTAGGGTTCGTAATCCTCGACCATCGCGTCATAGACGTCTCCGCCTTGCGCAAGGGCCTCTCCCTCCTGCCGTTTTAGCGAGACAACCTCTTCAAGCACCGGCAAGAAGGCCGAGACATCCTCATCAGCACGCGCCTGCGCCCATGTGCCCTGAGCGGACGAGGTCACGCGGGCAATCGCTGTCGCCAGATCCGCAGGCACCTTAACCGCGCGCTCGTAAGCGCGGCGGATTTCGCGCAATTGGGCCATGCCGACCTCATCCTGAGGCGCCGCGTGTTCCAGCCACTCAGCTACACGCGGATCGCTGCGGCGGGCGTGCAGAACCGCCTCGATCGCGGCCATTTCCTCGGCGCGTTGAGGTGCGGCACCGCGCGGCATCACCGTTTCCTGATCCCAGCCCAACCGCCCGGCAATCTGCCCGAGGGCCGAGGTTTCACGTTGAAAGGCCATCAGGTCATCATAAGCGGTCATCAGGATTAAGCTCCGCGGATTGAGGTGGCGATTGGGTATGCGGTCAGGAAACGAGCGCGCAGGATCAGGGTCCAGACAACAACAGCCATGAGCTGGTGGACGATAGCAATCTGCCACGGGGCGGCGTAAACCACCGTCACGATGCCGATCACCACTTGCAGCGACACAGCCGCAAAGGCCGCGTTGAAGGCAAATCGTGTCTGCGGGTGCGCGCTGGCGCTGCCGCGTCGCCAAACGATGATGGCGAAGATGAACAGCAGATAGCCCACACAACGATGGATGAACTGAACCAGACCGGGGCTTTCAAAGAAATTGCGCCACAGCGGTTCCAGCATGGTTGCATCAGGCGGCAGCAGTTGCCCGCCAATCAGCGGCCAGTCGGTGTAAGAGCGCCCAGCGTCGATCCCGGCGACAAGCGCGCCGATGAGTATTTGCAAAAAGGTAAAGTGCAGCAGCCCAGTCGAAAGCGAGAACAGTTTCGGCTCTTTCGCACGTCGGGCCTGCATAAGGTCACGTTCCTCACGGCCCAGCTCAAAGATATACCATGCGAGGAAACCCAGGATCACGAAGGCCAGCCCCAGATGTACGGCTAGGCGATAGCTGGCGACCGCAGTCATCCCCTCGCCCTGCGTGACGCCCGAGGCGACCATCCACCAGCCGACCGCGCCTTGCACGCCCCCCAATGCACCGGGGATCAGCAGCTTACTGGTCCAACCTGTTGGGATTTTCCGCGCCACAAGGAAACCAAAGAACCCAACCGCCCAGACCAGACCGATCACGCGGCCCAGTTGGCGGTGGCCCCATTCCCACCAGTAGATGAATTTGAAATCATTCAGTTCCATCCACTGGTTCTGGATGCGCCACTGGTCGATCTCTTTGTACTTGTCGAACTCCGCCTGCCAATCGGCTTCGTTCATTGGCGGGATGGCTCCGGTGATCGGCCGCCATTCGGTGATCGACAATCCGCTGTCGGTCAGGCGGGTAAGGCCACCCACGGCGATCATTATCTCGACCAGAGCGAACAGGATCATCAACCAGATGCGGATCGCCTTGCGTGCGCCGCCCCGGCCCCGGTCGATCATGCCCGGCTGCACCGCCTGTTGTTTTTCGGTGTCCGAGACCTCTTGGAAGATGCTGCGCTTACCGCTCATGCCGTCCTCATGTCTTTGATTTGTCCGCAAGCTAGGGCTATGGGAGGCCGAGGTCCAGCCTCAGCCCTTCTCCTTCCAGCGGACCATCTGACGCATGATCCCGTGCAGCATCTGCACGTCCGCCCGCGTCATCCGCATCCGCGACCACAAGTTGCGCAGATTGGTCTTCATCCCTTCGGCTTTTTCGGGCGGGTAGAAAAAGCCCGCCTCGTCCAGCCGGTCCTCGTAATGCTCGACCAGTTTTTCGACCTCGATCCCCGTCGCCCAGTCGCCCTTGCCCAGATCGGTGGCCTCATGCACCACATCTCCGGTTTGGCGCATCCACTCGTAGGCGGTCAGCAAAACGCATTGACCAAGGTTCAGCGAGGCGTATTCGGGATTTACCGGAACCGAAATGATGGCATTGGCCTTGGCGATATCCTCGTTCTCAAGCCCTGCCCGTTCCGGCCCGAACAGAACGGCCACCTTCTCACCCGCAGCAACCTTCTCGGCCGCGAGCTTCATCGCGCGTTCGGGGCTATATACTGGCTTGGTCAAGCCACGCTGCCGCGCTGTGGTTGCGAAGACAAAGGTACTATCAGCCAAAGACCCGGCCAAATCGTCGAACAACTGCGCTTCGTCCAGTAACCGCCCCGCGCCGCTGGACATCGCCACGGCCTTGGGGTTCGGCCATCCGTCGCGCGGGGCCACGATCCGCATTCGATCCAGCCCGAAATTCCACATCGCCCGCGCAGCGGCACCGATGTTTTCCCCCATCTGAGGGCGCACGAGCACGAAGGAAGGCTGAGATGTATCGCTGGGCATGGCTGTCTCCGAAAATCTTCGCCCGCTCTAATCCCCAAGATGCAGCAGAGCAACCCGATCCGCTCCTTCCGGCCCCAAATACCCGCTCGGCAGGCATAAAAGTTTGCTTCCCCCGCGCAATCCGCTAAACCGCGCCAAAGACTGAAAGCGAAGGACGCGCCCATGGACACCCCCGAGCAACCGCAGATTTACCTGATCACCCCACCCTCGATCACCCTGAGCACATTCCCCGAGCAACTGGGCCGCGTCCTGGACGGGGCTGAGATCGCCTGTATCCGGTTGGCGCTGGCCGGAGCGGATGAGGACGCCATCGCCCGCGCCGCCGATGCCTGCCGCGAGGTTGCCCATGCGCGCGACGTGGCGCTGGTGATCTCGAACCACGTGCTGCTGGCGCAACGGCTGGGGCTGGATGGGGTGCATCTGGACGACGCGGCACGCTCGGTCCGGGCTGCGCGCAAAGAGTTGGGCGCAGATGCTATCGTCGGCAGCTTCTGCGGAGCCTCCAGCCATGACGGCATGACCGCAGGCGAGGCCGGCGTGGATTATGTCGCGTTCGGCCCCGTCGGCGCGTCGGCTTTGGGTGATGGAACAACAGCAAAAAAGGACCTGTTCCAGTGGTGGTCCGAGATGATCGAGGTTCCGGTCGTGGCCGAAGGTGGCCTGACCTCCGATCTGATCCGGGACCTTGCCCCTCACACCGATTTCTTCGGCATCGGAGATGAAATCTGGTCGCAGGATGACCCGTTGGCCGCGTTGAAAACTCTGACCGACGCGATGTGAGCGTTAACCCTTGCGCACGCGCCGGGGCTGCGGCATGAGTTTCGCATGACTCAGAACAGCGAAATCCTGTGTATTGGTTCGGTCCTTTGGGACGTAATCGGACGCTCGGCCAGCGCGATGCGGCAGGGCTCGGACGTGCCGGGGCGGATCACCCGCCTGCCCGGCGGTGTGGCCATGAACATCGCCATGACATTGGTCCGGTTCGGCATGACGCCGACCCTGCTGACCGCCATTGGCCGCGACCCCGAAGGCGATGAATTGGTCAATGCCTGCGCACGGTTGGGGATGGTCACGGACCACATCTATCGCTCGCAGGATTTGCCGACCGACCGTTATATGGCCGTCGAAGGGGCCAACGGACTGATCGCCGCCATTGCCGACGCGCATTCGCTCGAGGCCGCAGGGGCCAAGATTCTGCGCCCGCTGATGCACGGGCCTTTGGGCTGTGAAAACACCCCGTATGAAGGCCCGATTGCATTGGACGGCAACCTGACGTTGGACCTGCTTGAGGAGATCGCGCGCAGCCCGGCATTTGCCAAGGCGGATTTGCGCGTGGCACCGGCTTCGCCCGGTAAGGCCGAGCGCCTGTTGCCGTTTCTCAAACATGCCCGCGCAACGCTATATGTGAACCTCGAAGAGGCCGGTATCCTGTGCCAACGCGAGTTCACCGACTCCGAGAGCGCTGCCAAAGGGCTGCTGGATCGTGGGGCGCTGCGCGTGCTGGTCACGGACGGAGGCAACTCGGCCACGGTGGGCAACGCGGATGAAATCCTCACCCAAACACCCCCGCCTGTTCTGGTCACCCGCGTGACCGGCGCAGGTGACACCTTCATGGCGGCCCATATCGCCTCAGAATCCGGCGGAGCATCCAGCCACGAGGCCCTGAGCCGCGCCCTGCACGCCGCAGCAACATACGTTTCCGGAGAAACCCCACTGTGATCGACATTCAATACTCAGCCGAGGTCCGCGCCGCCAAAGACGCACGCCAGCCCATCGTTGCGCTGGAAAGCACCATCATTACGCATGGGATGCCCTACCCTCAGAACATCGAAGTCGCAGCACAGGTCGAACAGGATATCCGCGATGCAGGCGCCATACCGGCCACCATTGCAGTGATCGACGGTCAACTGCACGTGGGTCTGGAAGCCGATGAGCTGAAGTCACTGGGTCAGGCGCAAGGCGTCGCCAAACTGTCCCGCGCGGACATGGCCGCCTGCATCGCCACCGGCGGCACCGGGGCGACCACGGTTGCCGCCACGATGATCGCCGCGCATTACGCCGGGATCGCCGTGTTTGCCACGGGCGGCATCGGTGGCGTCCATCAGGGGGCCGAGACCTCATTCGACATTTCTGCCGACCTGCATGAGTTGGCACAGACCCCTGTGACTGTCGTCGCCGCGGGCGCGAAAGCCATCCTCGATCTGGCCAAAACGCTTGAGGTATTGGAAACGCTCGGCGTCCCCGTCATCGCGCATGGGCAGGACGAATTCCCCGCCTTCTGGTCGGCCAAGTCGCCCTATGCCGCGCCTTTGCGGATGGACAACGCCGAGGATATCGCCAAGGCCCACGCCACCCGCCGCGCGCTTGGTCTACCCGGCGGCCAGCTGATCGCCAACCCGATCCCCACCGAGGACCAAATCCCGGCTGAGGAACTGGCGCCTATCATCGCCTCTGCCCAGGCCGACGCGGACACGCATCGGATCACTGGCAAGGGCGTAACACCCTATCTGTTGCAGCGCATTTACGAACAGACCGAGGGCCGCTCTCTCACCGCCAACATCGCGCTGGTACGCAACAATGCCCGCCTTGCTGCTGGTATCGCAATTGCACTGACGCGACAGGCGTAGGATTACCCTATTGTACCAAACCCCGGGACTGCTTACTTAAATCGGCAAACCACTCAGGATCGCAATGAACACTCCGTTTGACGAAGAACCCCATCGCCGCCCCGGCCTGTTTTCCCGGCTGCGCGCATCGTTCCTGACGGGTATTGTGGTCATTGCCCCTGTCTGGCTGACGATCTGGCTGATCTGGTCCGTCGTCGGCTGGATCGACAGCGCGGTCCTGCCTCTGATCCCACAGCAGTTTCAGCCGGAACAATACGTGGGCATCAACCTGCGCGGCGTCGGTGTCATCATCTTTCTGGTGTTCACCGTTCTCGTTGGTTGGGTGGCCAAGGGTATTCTGGGCCGCTCGTTCATCTCGTTCACCGAAAGCCTCGTCGACCGGATGCCAGTCGTCCGCTCGATCTATTCCGGGATCAAGCAAATTTCGGAAACGGTCTTTGCGCAGACGGAACGGTCATTCGAGAAAGCTTGCCTTGTGCAGTACCCCCGCCGGGGCATCTGGGCCATCGGGTTTGTGTCGACCACAGCCAAGGGCGAAGTCAGTACACGCGCCGAAACCGCGGGCGACCTGCTGAGCGTGTTCATCCCGACCACACCAAACCCAACTTCGGGCTTTTTGCTGTTCTTCCCCGCCGAAGACGTGATCCTGCTGGACATGAGCATCGAAGACGCCGCCAAGCTGGTGATTTCGGCAGGACTGGTTTACCCCAACGAAAAAGACCCGACGCAACCGCCCGAGTAATCAGCCGAACATTACGGGCAGATTGACCGTACTGGTTTTGCCCAAATCCGACTTGTGATCATTGAGGAAACGGTGCGCCGCCGCGCGCCCGGCCTCTTTCAGCTTATGCAGAATCACAGGGTTTGGTACCGTCTTTGTTGCAACCGACAGATCGTTCATCAGTTCGTCGTCGGCAATCATGTGAACCAGAACCCGGCTCATCTCACCGGCTTTCAGCTTACCTTCATCCAGCAGGCGCTGCACGAAACTTATCGCGCGCAGCTCGCGGAACAACGAAGAGTTAAAGCTGATCTCATTGATCCGGTTCTGAATTTGCTGAGGCGTCTTGGGCACTTCATCCCGTTCCAGCGGATTGATGTTCACGATCACCACATCTTCTGGCAAGTCGCTGTTGAACAGTGGGTAAAGCGCCGGATTTCCAGTATAGCCGCCATCCCAATACGCCTCGGTCCGGCCGGATTTCGGATCGAAAATCTCAACGGCCTGAAACAGGTTCGGCAAACAAGCCGACGCTAGGATTGCGTTGGTTGAGACCTCTTCGCCCGTAAACACCCGGATCTTGCCGCTGCGCACACAGGTGGCGCAGACAAACAGACGCGGCCCTTGGTCGGCACAGATTTCGTCGAAATTGAACCGATCCACCACCGATTCCAAAGGATTGCGATAAAACGGACCATAGGCATAGGGCGACACCAGCCGCGACCAAGCATCCCCCACGGAAAACGGTAAGGAATACTCCATTGCATGGGCGATCTGCGCAGGCTCCATCGCCTGCATCCAGTTGGCGAGGCGCATGTCCCCGACCGCGCCCATACGCTCCCACAGCCCGTTCAGATTGGCCCGTGCGCCATCACGTCCGTTGTGGACCATGCCCGACTTGAACGCAGCCCCGTTGAGCGCCCCGGCAGAGGTCCCGGTGATCGCCGCGACCTCAACGTCATCTTCATCCAACAGACGATCCAGAACGCCCCAGGTAAACGCGCCGTGCGCGCCTCCACCCTGCAAAGCCAGATTTATCCGTTTCACTTGCGGCCTCCGTCATTCATTTTTGAGAGCAGCATCCAGAGCATTCTCATATTCGTCTCTTGAAATCTCTATGGAATAACCACCTTCCCATTCCTCTTCGAACTCATCTGGAGGTTCTGGATCAATCGACAGCGATCCTATGAGATTATTCTCGCTTACACTTAAGACTTCAGGGCTGGAGATTCTTTTTGGTGAGGTAGGTGGATAGTGATTTATGCTTTCTAAAACCGCACCTTCATTAGAAATTCTGAAGTACTGCAAGCATGGGGTCGATACCGCATTCTCATCAACCAACTTGAAGTAGCGAAATTCAGTGTTTCTCATTCAGTTGATTTCCCTTTCACGAAAACTCCAAGGTCCAAATAAACCATCGGAACTTAAAGAGCCGTCCAGCCCCCATCCACGGAAATCGTCGTCCCCGTAATCTGCGCCGCAGCGTCCGAGCACAGGAAGATTGTCGTGCCGCCCAATTGCTCGACCGTTGCGAATTCTTTCGAAGGCTGACGCTCCAGCAGAACGTTCTTCACAACGTCCTCACGGCTCATGTTGTATTCCTTCATCGTGTTCGGAATCTGTGCTTCGACCAGAGGTGTCAGAACATAACCCGGACAGATGGCATTGCAGGTGATTGGCTCCTGTGCGGTTTCCAGCGCCACGGTTTTGGTCATTCCGACCACGCCGTGTTTCGCTGCGATATATGCGGCCTTGAAGGGCGATGCCGTCAGACCATGCGCCGAAGCAATATTCACGATGCGGCCCCATCCGGCCTTGCGCATCATCGGCAGAGCTGCCGCCATCGTGTGATAGGCCGAGTTCATGTTAATCGCGATAATCGCGTCCCACTTGTCGACCGGGAACTGATCAATCGGTGCGACATGCTGAATGCCCGCGTTGTTCACGAGAATGTCACAGGCGCCCGCCTTTTCAATCAAAGCCCGGCATTCGTCACCTTTGGACATGTCGGCTTTGATGTAGCGCGCGTTGGTTCCCGTCTCATTCGAGATTTCAGCTGCCAGCGCGTGATCCTCATCCCGGTCGGTGAACGAGTTCAGAACCACATCTGCCCCAGCCTTTGCCAGCTCGCGTGCGACCCCTAGTCCGATCCCTGAATTCGACCCCGTGATAATTGCCGTTTTTCCTGACAGGCTCATTGGCTCTCTCCCTCAAAATCCGCTTTGGCCGCACAGTGCCATGCTGCACCTGCAAAGTGAACGGGGAAACAACAGGCTTCGATATCACCGGGAAAAAACGCCAAAAAAAACGCCCGCACGAAGCGGGCGTTAAGTTATTGAGGCAGGTTTCATACAGGCAAGAAACCTATCGAGCAGTGCAACCTTTATACGCAATTCCTTGCATCCGTCCAAGCTAAAAGTTTGAAAATAAGAAAAATCATCGGTACGGTGAATCCCAACAAAATAAGGCCTGAGCAGGATTGTTTCCAAAATGCGTACCGATTTTCTACGCCCCGTTCGTTCTCTGATCGTGGGAATCGCCTCGGTTTTTGCCGCCTCAATGGTCCATGCAGAATCGGCCCATGGCATAGCTATGTACGGAGACCCGGCCCTACCACCGGATTTTGTGTCTCTGCCCTATGCCAATCCCGACGCGCCCAAAGGCGGACAGGTCGTTTTTGGAAATACCGGCGGCTATAACAGTTTGAACCCGTTTGTGCAAAAAGGCACCTCGCCCTGGCAGCTAAGATTTTGGACCCATGAGAGCCTTATGGGCCGATCCTGGGACGAACCTTTCACTCTTTACGGGTTGTTAGCCGAATCAGTTGAGACTGCACCGGACCGGTCTTGGGTAGAATTTACCCTTCGTGAAGACGCCCAGTTTTCCGATGGCAACCCGGTGACGGTTGACGATGTCATCTGGTCGTATGAGACGTTGGGGACTGAGGGGCATCTGCGCTATCGCGGGCTTTGGGACAAGATTGACAGTATCGAGCAGACCGGCCCTCGCTCGGTTCGCATTTCGTTCAACGAACCCGACAGGGAATTGGCGCTGATCGCCGCGCTGCGTCCGATCCTGCAAAAGGCGCAGTGGGAGGGTAAAGACTTCGCCAACGCCGCCCTGCATGACATTCCGATCGGAACAGGCCCATATGTGATCGACAGCTATGAGGCTGGTCGTTACGTGAACCTGCGCCGCAACCCGGATTATTGGGGTGCGGATATCCCCTTCCGCCGTGGCACCATGAATTTGGACGAGATACGGATCGAGTTCTACGGCGACGGCACCGTCCTGTTCGAGGCGTTCAAAGCTGGGGAACTGACCGCCGTGCGTGAGTTCAACGCGGACAAATGGGACACCCAATACAACTTCCCGGCCGTTCAGCGCGGTGATGTGGTCAAGACTGAGATCCCGCACGGTAAACCTTCGGGCATGACCGGGTTCGTTATGAATACCCGAAAGGCTCCGTTCGATGACTGGCGTGTGCGCGAGGCGTTGATGCTGGCCTTCAACTTTGAATTCATCAACGACACGATTACTGGTGGCGTACAGCCCCGGATCACCTCGTATTTCTCGGGCTCGGATCTGGGGATGCAGCCCGGCCCTGCCTCTGGTCGGGTCTCGGACCTGTTGCAGCCCTATGCCGACGATCTGCCGCCTGGCGCGCTGGAGGGCTACGAGCTGCCCATAGGCGACGGGTCCGCCCGTAATCGCGCCAATATCCGCAAGGCCAACGCCCTGCTGGCTGAGGCTGGATGGACCGTGCAGGACGGCGTCTTGCGCAATCAGGACGGTGAGGATTTTGCGATCACAGTTCTGCTGCAACAGGGCGATACCGAAGGCCAGACGGCGATTGAAATCTATACCCGCGCGTTGGAGCGTTTGGGCATTCAGGTCAATGTCGAGCAGGTGGACAACGCGCAATTCACCGGCCGCAAAGCCGAACTGGATTTCGACATGACGTTTTTCCGCCGCGCCATGTCCCTGTCACCCGGCAATGAACAACGGCTCTACTGGGGCAGCGGAAATGCCGACACCCCCGGCACCCGTAACCTGATGGGTGTTTCTTCGCCCGCTGTTGACGGGATGATCGACGCCATGCTGGCCTCGGAAAGCCATGAGGATTTCGTCGCCGCCACCCGCGCGCTGGACAGGGTTCTGACCGCCGGACGCTATGTCATTCCACTGTGGAATTTCGACGTAGGGCGTATTGCCCACGCCAAGGAGTTGCGGCAACCACAGACCTTGCCGATCTATGGCGACGGGCCAGAATATATGCCGCAGGTTTGGTGGTACGAGGAATGAAAACACAGGGCTGAAAAGCCCTGCATCAACCAGAACAGGATTTGCTGCATTTGAAATGCCCATTCTGCGGTTCAGTTGATTGGAACGCTTTGGTCGTCGGCGGAAATTAGCACAGCCGTAAAACAATACCCTATATTGTGCATCAACATGGCGACTCCGCTACAAATGCGGTGGATGTCTATTTTCAGGCGCAGCGGAAAAAACTGGCACAAGGGGCTTTACGGATGACCGTCCTGCCCTGTACGTTGTAGCTATTGTACCGTGCTGTTTGATCAGAAAAATTCTGTGAAATTCGCTGGATAGCCTGGAAAGCGGCCCGGTACGTCAGGAATTTGCGGACCGGCCTCCACTCACTCCAATCTCAGGTCCGTCAGCCCGTTGCGGAAACCTCGCAACGGGCTTTTTGACCTTAAGTCACCCTCTCTCAGAGTGCGACATTTTGTCATGCGCGTGGATACCGGTGCGGTCCGTACCCTGATCAAGGGGAGAGCAACCGAGTAACCAAAAGGCTCAGTTCGCAAATTGTGTGCATGAGGTCCCAATCGCGGTCGCGAGACAGGATCTGGCCGATGATTTCAGCAGGTCACACCGTTCGAACCATCGCAGGTAGTTTTCGAGGTATTTGCTCGAAACGCCGCGATAGCGGCGCAGGAAGTCCTTCAACCCACTGTGCCGATTGTTGGCTGTTTGTATGTGAGCCACCCCACGCACCCGTTCACCGGCGGACTGGTTCAATGCTTCGTGTCTGACCCCAAGTGACTTGGCGCAGGGCGGGTAAACGTTGTTTCCATCAGTGACCAGAAGGATGTCATCATCAATCCGGGGTTCCAGAACGCTGTGTATGCTGTCAGCTGTGACAGATGGAAGGACGGAACACGCCGTTGTGCCGCCTCGGTCCACGGCAACCAATATCGGAACCTGTTCGTCTGACAGACCGCGCTTGCTGGCCTTGCCGCCCCTGCGGCGCGCCTTGCGATCAAGTTTGCGATCGCCCTTGCGGCTCTTGAGAACATAGGTCTCGTCGGCTTCGACAATGCCCTTGAGTTTTGGAGGGTCCTGGTCCTTCGTGCCTAAAAATCGGTGCCGCCAACGAAACGCCGTAGAGACGGCAAAATTACAGCGCTTTGCAGACGCGCGAACGGTCAGCCCATCCGCAAGGCAGCCCCCAAAGGCGAGCCATCTGTCCTTCTTGTGCAGGCCCTGTAAAGCCGTGCCCGTTGCCGCGTTGAAAGTCTTGTTGCAGGCCTTGCATTGATACCGCTGTAGCCCTCGGGCTTTGCCCCGCGAAACCGCGCCAGGCGTGCCACAATGCGGGCACTCACGGTCCTCGGCGACGCGCGCTTCGATCGCTGCCAGCGAAGCGGATGGCTCAGTTTCCCCCAGCAACACAGCCTGTGCTTGCTGCCTCTGCGCCAGACTGAGACCGTCTATGCGGGATAACCACTCCTGAAACTGCTTGTGATCCACTGTCAATACCTCCTCGATTTTCCCAAGATCATATCAGAAACGTGAAGCTTGCATACGATTTACGAACTGAGCCAACCAAAACTACGGAAGCTGACTGATGTTGAACTGGACCGACCTGACGCAAGACTGGGATGCCATGTATTCGCGCGCCAAACGGCGTTTTCCAAACCTGTTGGATCAGGACAAGGTACGGCTGAGTAAAGATCGAAAAGGGTTTGAAGCGTATCTGGCCGAACGCCATCACCTGACCGTCACCGAAGCACACGAAGAGCTTGAGGATTTTCTGTTCACAGAAGGTCTGAACCGCGAATTCAGCAGAGCATTAAGCAAGTGACGTGATCCAAAGGATCGTCGCATCCTCGTCACTGACGGAAATAACGTTATGTCCCATGCTGGCATCGTAGTATGCGGTGTCTCCACGGCGCATTTCGACAGGCTCGTAGAACTCGGTATACAGCTTCACCACTCCGGTCAGCACATACAGGAATTCCTCGCCATCATGGCGCACCCAGCCGTCGAACTCGTCCATTGAGCGCGCCCGCACCCGGGCGCGGTACGGCAGCATTTGTTTTTTAGTCAGCGTATCAGCCAGCAACTCATGCTCATATGTGACCGTCGGATGCGCCGAGCCTTCTCCCATTCGCGTCACCGCCATGCGGCCAATGACCTGCTCCCGCTGCGGTGGGGTGAACAATTGCGGCACCGAAATCTCAAGACCGGTGGCCAGCTTCTTTAACGCCTCATAGGTCGGCGACATCTGCCCGTTTTCGATCTTACTGAGCGTGGACCGCGCCAACCCCGCCTGTGAGGCTGCCTGTTCCAGTGTCCAGTTCCGCGCCTTGCGCAGCTGGCGCACGCGCGCGCCAAGGTCCAGCGGTTCAAGCTCGGTATTCTCACCCGAGTCGCGGGCGATGCGGATCAGAGAGGGCTGTTCGTTCGTGGTCATGCGCAACTCTATAGGCCCAGCCCGTCCCGCTTGCAACGCGGCAGGTGGCACGTTAGCCAGTTGCCATGCTTTCTGTTTTCGATCAGGGGCCGCCCCCGACCTGCCCCGAACCGTTCAATCTGGCAGCTCATGTTTTGCGCCAGGCGGACGCAGACTCTGACAAGGTTGCGCTGTCCGTGCTGCGCCCGGATGGGACCGAGGACTGGACATATCGCGCGCTGAAGTCTGCCATTCTGGGCACGGCCTCGGGATTGCTGAGCGCCGGATTAAAGCCGGGCGACATCGCATTGATGCGATTGGGGAACACGGTAGACTTTCCGATTGCTTATCTCGGGGCGATTGCTGTCGGTATCATTCCTGTTCCCACCTCATCGCAACTGACCGAACCCGAAACCGCGCGGATGATCGCGGATCTGAACCCAGCCGCGATCCTGAGAGACCCCAAAGTCGCCTGCGCCGAGCATCCGGTCCAGATCACGCTGGACGAACTGGCGCAGATGCGCACCCTGCCCCCGGCCAAGTTTCAATTCGGCGATCCGAACCGGTTGGCCTACGTAGTCTATACCTCTGGCACCTCGGGCAAGCCGCGCGCTGTGGCGCACGCGCATCGTGCCATCTGGGCGCGGCAGATGATGGTGGATGGTTGGTACGGGCTGCGAGACTCGGATCGTCTGTGTCACGCGGGGGCGTTCAACTGGACCTATACGCTGGGTACCGGGCTTATGGATCCCTGGACCATCGGCGCAACGGCCCTAATACCAGAACCGGGTACCGACCCGGACGCGCTGCCTGCCCTGCTGCGCCAGCACCGCGCCACAATCTTCGCCGCGGCACCGGGTGTATTCCGCAAACTTCTGAAAACTCCGAACGGTCTGCGTCTGCCGGACCTTCGTCATGGGCTGTGTGCTGGTGAGAAACTCTCGCGCCACCTGCAGGCGCAATGGGCTGATACAACCGGGACCGAGTTGTATGAGGCCTTCGGTATGTCCGAATGCTCGACCTTCATCTCATCCAGCCCCGCCCATCCCGCGCGCGGCGAGGCGCTGGGACAACCGCAGCCGGGTCGCCGCGTGGCCATCCTTGGGCCGGACGGACCGGTGCCACAAGGACAAGAAGGCACCATCGCCATCCACCGCTCGGACCCAGGCCTGATGCTGACCTATCTGAACGCCCCCGCTGAGGCCGAGGCACGGATGCAAGGCGACTGGTTCCTTACCGGAGATCAGGGTGCAATGGCTGTGGATGGTCAGATCACCTATCTGGGCCGCGACGACGATATGATGAACGCAGGCGGCTACCGCGTCTCTCCGGTCGAGGTCGAGGCCGCGCTGTCCAAATACCCCGGCATCACGCAGGTGGGCGCGGCAGCGGTCGAGGTCAAACAGGACACATTCGTGATAGCGGCCTTCTATACCGGGCCGGAAAAGCTGGACGAGGTCGCCCTGCGCACCTATGTCGAGGACAATCTGGCGCGATACAAACAACCGCGCGCGTTTATCCACCTGCCCGAACTGCCCACCGGCGGAAACGGCAAACTCCTGCGCCGGGCGCTGCCGGCCTATTTCAAGGCGACGACACCATGACCCAGACCGTCAAACTCGACATCATGTCAGACCCGATCTGCCCGTGGTGCTATATCGGCAAAACCCATCTAGACAAGGCGCTGGCCGCCATCCCGGACCATCCTTTTGTCATCGAATGGCATCCTTTCCAATTGAATCCCGACATGCCGGATCAGGGTATGGACCGCCGTGAATATCTTGAGCGTAAATTCGGTGGCAAGGACGGCGCCGTTCGCGCCTATGCCCCTGTGGTCGAACATGCCGAGAACGCAGGGTTGAGCATTGATTTCGAGGGCATGAAACGCACTCCCAACACGCTGGACGCCCACCGCCTGATCCACTGGGCCGGGATTGAGGGCAAACAAAATGAGGTCGTGGACGCCCTGTTCGACGCGTATTTCGCGCAGGCGCGCGATATCGGTGATCACGAAGTTCTGGCCGATATCGCCGACGGTGTTGGTATGGACGCGGCGGTGGTGCTGAAATTGTTGAATTCTGACGCCGACCGCGAGGATATTCGCACCCGCGACACCCATTCGCGGCAGATGGGCGTGAATTCCGTCCCGACCTACATTGTCGCTAATCAACACGCCGTTCCCGGCGCGCAACCGCCTGAAATGTGGGAAAAAGTGATCGGCGAGATCATGTCTCAGATTGAGGCCTCCCCTGCAAATTAGCACAGCCCCCTGTGCGCATTGATGCCTAGCGTCGCCCGCCCTGTCGTGATAGCGCGAACAGGTCAGGAGGGGCGGTATGGCCAGTCGCATGTCTTCAGGAGAGTTCGTCGCACTTGTCGCAATGATGTTTGCGACAATCGCGTTTTCCATCGACTCGATGCTGCCGGCCCTGCCCGAGATCGGCGCGCAGCTCAGCCCCGATGACGTCAACCGGGCGCAGCTGATCCTCACCTCTTTCGTTTTGGGCATGGGGATCGGCACATTTTTCGTCGGGCCTTTGTCAGACGCCTTCGGACGCAAGCCGGTGATCTATGTGGGCTCAGCGCTCTATATCGGCGCGGCGGCCGTGGCTTGGGCGAGTTCTTCGCTGGAACTGTTGCTGATGGCCCGAATTGCGCAGGGCGTCGGTTGCGCTGCGCCGCGCGTGGTCGCTATGGCCATCATCCGAGACCTGTACTCGGGCCGCGAAATGGCGCGGATCGTGTCCATCGCCATGATGATCTTTACGCTCGTGCCAGCCGTAGCCCCGATGCTGGGGGCCGGAGTGATTGCAATCGCAGGATGGCGCAGCATTTTCGTGTCGTTCATGTTGTTCTCGGTGATCACGATGGTCTGGATGGGCCTCCGCCTGCCGGAGCCGTTGAAGCCCGAAAATCGCCGACCGCTGCGCCTGCCCCTGATGGCCTCGGCCGCGCGTGAGATGTTCGCGCATCCGACCGTGCGCGTGTCGATCTTTGTTCAGACATTGTGCCTGGGAATGCTGTTCACCATGCTGACCATGGTGCAGCCGGTCTATGACGTGATCCATGACAGTGCAGACAGTTTCCCCTTTTGGTTCGGCTTCGTGGCCCTGATGGCAGGCTCGGCCAGTCTGTTGAACGCAGCACTTGTGATCCGCGTAGGGATGCGGCGGCTGGTGACCTGGGCCCTTGGCGCGCAGATCGTTATCACAACGGGCGTTATCGTTCTGGATATGATGCCGCTTTCGGCGAACCTTTCCTTTGCGATGTTCGTCTTTTGGCAGACCTCGATCTTCTTCATGGCGGGCATGACCATGGGCAACCTGAACGCCATCGCGATGGAGCCGATGGGTCATATCGCCGGCATGGCCGCGTCTGTCATCGGCGCAGTATCCACCGTGCTTGCCGCAGTCATCGCTGGACCAATCGGGTTGCTGTTCGACGGGTCCCTGACCCCTCTGACCACCGGCATTCTGGTCATGAGCCTGACGGGGTTTGGCCTGATGCTGCATATGGGGCGGATCGAAAACAGAGTACCCGCCTGATCTGTGCAGCCTGCACGAATCCTATTATCCTGCCCTCAGTTTGAGGTGCAGATATGCCAAAGAAATTTGAACACCCCAATCCAAGATCACGCAAACCAAACGAGTTTAAAGGTACTTGGAAAGGGCGCATTTATCGTCGCGGCATCGTCAGGGCATTGAGTGTGAACTTCTTGGTGTTTCTCGCGATTTTCGCAATATCCGTCTATGTTGTTCAATTCAGGGAGCAGACAAAGCAAACTCCCAGAGTTTGGACGTTGGGGTCGAACTGAGGGGGTTGCAATGAGATACGACTACGATCTGGGTACATATTCCTGTGCGGTCAGCACGTCCTCGTCCGAAGCACAGCTTTGGTTCGATCGCGGACTAGCATGGACCTACGGTTATAACCATGACGAAGCCGTCGTCTGTTTCCAGCGCGCGGCCGAGCATGATCCGAACTGCGCCATGGCCTTTTGGGGCATCGCATATGCCGCTGGTCCGAACTACAACCTGCCTTGGGATTTACGAGACGAGAATGGCCAACAAAAGGCGCTGGCGCAGGCCTATGACGCCACGCAGCAAGCTTTGGCTTTACTGGATGGCTGCAACCCGGTCGAGCAGGCTTTGATCCGCGCCTTGCCCGCACGATACCCACAACGCGATCCGATCCCTGAGATGCACGGCTGGGACTATGACTATGCCGACGCCATGCGTACGGCCTTTGCCGACCAACCGGACAATCTGGACCTGCGCACCATCTATGTCGAAGCGCTGATGAACTTGACACCCTGGCAGATGTGGGACCTGAAATCCGGCCAACCTGCCGAAGGCGCCGCCACGCAAGAGGCACAAAAGGCGCTGGAAGACGCGATGGCCGGCGATCCCGCCGCGATGTCCCACCCAGGCCTGCTGCACCTCTATGTTCACTTGATGGAGATGTCACCGACCCCGGAAAAAGCCCTGAAAGCCGGGGATATCCTGCGCACACTGGTCCCCGACGCGGGCCATCTGGTGCATATGCCGACACATATCGACGTGCTGTGTGGTCACTATCACAACGTCGTTCACTGGAACGAAAAGGCCACGGTCGCTGATCTGAAGTATTTCGAGCGTGAGGGCGCATTCAACATCTACACCGGCTATCGGCAGCACAACTATCACTTCGCCATCTACGGCGCGTTGTTTCTGGGCCAGATGGAACCCGCCCTGCGCGCCAATCAGGGGCTGTGGGACACCACACCCGAAGAGATGCTGCGCATCGAAAGTCCGCCTATGGCGGACTACTTCGAAAGCTACATGTCTATGGGGCCGCATATCCTGATCCGCTTTGGTCGGTGGGAGGAGGCAAAAGCGCTTGAGCTGCCCTCGGACCCGGATCTCTATCGAACGCTGACAGCAACGACGCACTACGCCCGCGCCGTTGCCCATGCGGCGACCGGAGATGTGGCGCAGGCCGAGGTCGAAGAAAACCTGTTTCTTGCCGCCAAGACCTGCGTCCCTGAAACCCGCAGGTTGCACAATAACCGCGTCATCGACTTGCTTGAAATCGCAACAGAAATGCTGCGTGGCGAGATCGAATACCGCAAGGGCAATTTTGACATCGCCTTTGCCCACCTTCGCCGCTCGGTCGAACTGGACGACACGCTACCCTATGATGAACCCTGGGGCTGGATGCAGCCCACCCGCCACGCTCTGGGGGCGCTGCTGTTCGAACAAGGACACGTGACCGAGGCCGAAGCGGTCTATCGCGAGGATCTGGGGCTGGGCGGCGACCTCAGCCGTGCCTCGATCCATCCTGACAACGTCTGGAGCCTCAAGGGCTTGCACCTTTGCCTGAAAGCACGCGGTGAAGCTGTTGAAATCGTTCAAATTAAGCAACGACTTGACCTAGCCCTTGCGCGCGCTGACCGCGCGGTAGGTGCGTCGTGCTTCTGCGCTCAAGCTGCGATGAGGGCCGCTGAATGAGAACTGCTTTGCTGCTGGCCGCGTTTCTTTGCGGTCCCGCTCTGGCCGACCGCCAATCCTTCCCGCCGGTCGACGAAGCGGACCGTGACCCCTCATTGGTGGAGTTTCGCGAAACCCTATTGGCCAAGATCGCAGCACGGGATGTCGATACCATTGTCGCCCTGGCCTGCCCCGATATCTACCTGAGCCATGGCGGCGACGGCGGCCCCGAGGAGCTGCGCGCCAATCTGGTTCTCGATCCTCAGACCCTCTCTGAAGAATACCGCGAAGACGCCGATGCGATGCGCGAGCAGTATTGGACCGATCTGGAAAACACCCTATCGCAACCCGGCTATTTCGACGATGAGGGCGAGTTCTGGATGCCACATCAGTGGCAAATCACCCTACCCGCCTCGCTGGATGCGCATCTGGCGTACTTTGTGACGGGACAGAACGTATCGCTACGCCAGCAACCAAACCGAGACGCGCCTTTGATCACACGGATCAGTCATGAGGTCGTCATCCTGCGCGATCACCAGAGCAGCGCCGAATATCAGCGTGTTCTGCTAACTGACGGAACGCAGGGATACATGCACAGCGACTTTCTGTGGCCCATGACCGGCCACCGCGCCGCGTTCGTTAAATCGGATGCGGGAGGCTGGCAATTGTGTACGTTTGTCAGCGGTGACTAGGCCTTCGCCTTTTTCTTCTCGGCCATCAGCTTCTCGGCCAGATCGCGAGCTATGGCGAAGGCTCCTTTGATCTTGTCGCTGTCCTTCTTCCAATCCCGCCGTACAACGATCTTGTTTTCTTTGACCTTGGCCAGCCCACGCTGGTTCTGGATGAACTCGACCAGCCCCTGAGGCGAGGCGTATTTGTCATTGTGGAACTGGATCGTAGCGCCCTTCGGTCCTCCGTCCAGCTTGGCAATACCAGCCCGTTTGCACATTGCTTTGATCCGCACGACCAGCATCAGGGTGTTCACCTCTTTCGGCAGTTTGCCGAAGCGGTCGATCAGTTCGGCGGCGAAGCCTTCCAGTTCCACCTTGGTCGAAAGCGACGACAGACGGCGGTAGAGACCCAGACGCACGTCCAGATCGGGCACGTAATCCTCGGGGATAAGGACCGGGACGCCCAGGTTGATCTGCGGTGCCCATTGGTCGTCGGCATCCGACAGCCCCTCCATCTCCCCGGCTTTGATCTTGGCAATCGCCTCTTCCAGCATCGACTGGTAAAGCTCGTAGCCCACGTCGCGCATCTGGCCGGACTGTTCCTCACCCAGCAGGTTGCCTGCGCCACGAATATCGAGGTCTTGGCTGGCTAAGGTAAAACCCGCCCCCAGCGTGTCCAACGAGCCAAGAACCCGCAGGCGTTTCTGGGCCGTGGCGGTCAGCTTCTGGCGCGGTTTCGTGGTCAGATAGGCATAGGCGCGGGTCTTGGATCGCCCAACACGGCCCCGGATTTGGTACAACTGTGCGAGACCGAACATATCTGCCCGATGCACGACCATCGTATTGGCGGTCGGGATATCCAGCCCGCTTTCCACAATCGTCGTCGCCAGCAGCACGTCGTACTTGCCGTCATAGAAGGCGTTCATGCGGTCGTCGAGTTCGCCTGCCGCCATCTGGCCGTGCGCCACCACATAGGTCAGCTCGGGCAGTTGCTCCTTCAGGAATTCCTCGATTTCCGGCAGATCCGAGATGCGCGGGACCACATAGAAACTCTGCCCGCCACGATAGTGCTCGCGCAGCAGCGCCTCGCGAATGGTGACCGCGTCGAACTCGCTGACATAGGTGCGGATCGCTAGTCGGTCTATGGGTGGGGTGCCGATGATCGACAGGTCTCGCACGCCGGTCAGCGACAGTTGCAGCGTGCGCGGGATTGGCGTTGCCGTTAGGGTCAGCACGTGGATATCGCTGCGCAACTGTTTCAGGCGTTCCTTGTGACCGACGCCGAAATGCTGCTCCTCGTCGATGATCAGTAGGCCGAGGTTGTTGAACCGTATCCCTTTGGCCAACAGAGCATGAGTGCCAATCACAATATCGACTGTCCCGCGCGCCAACCCGTCTCGGGTCTGTTGCGCTTCCTTTGCAGAAACAAAGCGCGACAGCTGCCGGACCTCCAGAGGGAACCCTCGGAACCGTTCCTTGAACGACGCGGCGTGCTGACGAGCCAGCAATGTGGTTGGCGCAACCACCGCCACCTGCACGCCCGACATGGCGGCGACAAAGGCTGCGCGCATGGCGACCTCGGTCTTGCCGAAACCCACGTCACCGCAGATCAGGCGATCCATTGGCGCGCCGGAGTGCATGTCCTCCATCACCTCGGAAATCGCCCGCATTTGGTCGTCGGTCTCCTGATATGGGAAGCGCGCGCTGAATTCGTCCCACGCATTGGGCGGCGGGTCCATGACTGGGGCTTTGCGCAAGGCACGCTCAGCGGCGATGCGGATCAGCTTGTCCGCCATCTCGCGGATGCGCTCTTTCAGCTTGGCCTTCTTGGCCTGCCACGCGCCGCCGCCCAGACGGTCTAGCAGACCCTCGTCATGGCCGTATTTGGACAGCAGCTCGATGTTCTCGACCGGAAGATAAAGCTTTGATTGCTCGGCGTATTCCAGCAGCAGGCATTCATGGGCCGCACCCGCCGCCGTGACGACCTCCATCCCTATATAGCGACCGATGCCATGATCCACGTGCACCACCAGATCACCGGGTGACAGAGATTGAGTCTCGGTCAAGAAGTTCTCTGCCTTGCGGCGTTTCTTGGGCTGGCGGATCAGGCGGTCGCCCAGGACATCCTGTTCGGCGATGACGGTCAGATCAGGGGTTTCAAACCCATGTTCCAAGGCCCAGACGGCCAGATGCAGCCCGCGTTTTCCGACGCGGGTGCCGTCGGTGACGGGAATGGCCTCGGCCAGACCTTCATCCTCGATCAGCCCGGTCAGACGTTCCCTGGCGCCTTCGGAATAAGACGCGATCAGCACCGGACCTTTGGTCATCTTATCGGTGATATGGCTGGCAAGCGCACCAAACAGGCTAATGCTTTCCTGCTGCCGCTCGGGCGCAAAATTGCGCCCGATCCGGCCGCCTGCGTCGATCACACCCGGCCCGCTGGCCTGTGGCAGAGGGCTGAACTGAAGCACCCGCCGGTCGCCGACTGCCTCATTCCAAGCGGTATCGTCCAGATACAGCAATCCGGGCGGTGTCGGCTTATAAACCGTGTCCATGCGAGAGCGGTTCTCGAGCGCCAGACGACGGGTTTCATACTGATCCGCGATCGACTCCCACCGGGCCAGACGCGCAGGCGTAACCTGATCGTCCAGAGAGATCGTCGCCCCCGGCAGGTAGTCGAACAGCGTCTCCAGCTTTTCGTGGAAGAACGGCAACCAATGCTCGACGCCTTGGTGTTTGCGACCTGCGCTGACCGCTTCGTAAAGCGGATCATCGGTGCCCGCCGCGCCGAATTCGATGCGATAGTTCTGGCGGAACCGGGTGATGGCGGCCTCATCCAGAATGACCTCTGACACAGGGGCGAGTTCGACCACATCCAGCTTTTCGGTCGTACGCTGCGAAACAGGATCGAACCGGCGCGCGCCGTCCAGAACGTCTCCGAACAGATCCAGACGAACAGGGCCGGATTCGCCCGGAGGGAAAATGTCGATGATCCCGCCCCGGATCGCATAGTCGCCGGGTTCCATCACCGTGGGGCTTTGGGTAAAGCCCATCCGCACCAGAAACTTGCGCAATGCGTCCTCGTCCACGCGATGGTTCACACGGGCGGTGAATGCGGCCTCGCGCAGCACATCCCGCGCGGGCACCCGCTGGGTCGCGGCGTTCAACGTGGTCAGCAGCACGAACCGATCCGGCATCTGATGCACCAGCGCCGCCAAGGTTGCCACTCGGGCCGCTGCAATATCGGCATTAGGCGAGACCCGATCATAGGGCAAACAATCCCAGCCCGGGAACACGAACACAGGCATGTCAGGCGCAAAAAAGGCCAGCGCAGCGCGCATCGCCTCCATCCGCTTGTCGTCGCGCGCGACGTGACACACCGGACCGCCCGAACGCGTGATCTCGTTCAGGACAAGCTGTGCGTCAAACCCCTCAGGGGCGCCGCCAACAGTTACGTGGTTCGGAGCCGTCATCGCCTCGCCTTTCTGAAATCCCTAGCCCAGGACGCCGATCGAAAAGTTCTGATACATGCCCCAGAGCGAGGTGATCAAGATCGAGATCATACCAATAATCTGCGTGTAAATCCGACAACGGGTTAAAACCTTGCCGACAAACTCTAGCGTTGGCTCACCCTTTTGCAGCTTGCGCGCCGCGCGGATGTTAATCAGCATGACCAACCCCACTGGGAACAACAACAAAAACACGGCCTGAGCAAACTCGACACCGTAATAAAACCCAAGCGTCGCAAGGCCGGTAAAAAAGAAACACCCCAGCGCCAGAATGGCCAGACCGGACACATCAACGATATACAGCAACCGATTTCCGTTGATACGCACGATGTCCAGCAAGTCTTGTTCGGCCTGCCCCCCGTTTCGGCGCGCGCGCACCACCAGATCATACGGAACGCCCATCGCCCAGTGACTGGCAGAAGACCAAAGAACAGCCAAACCGATCCAATACCACAGATTCGAAAAGCTGCGCATGTCGATGATTTCGAAAACCGATGAGTATAAGTCCAAGCGTCAGCCCTTTGTTCACTGTCCTTAGGGGCTTTCTTTGCGCAGCCGCGTCCATCGTTACCCTTGAGACCTTGTGGAATTCATGCCACCCAATGCGGGAATATTCAAGGAGAGCGCGCCATGAAACCGACCATCGCCCCCTATCCCCTGACCCGCTTTCGCAGGGCAAGGCAATCACAGGCCGTGCGCGGGCTTGTGCGGGAAAACACGCTTACCACGGATGATCTGATCTGGCCGGTTTTCGTGCGTGATGGCGAGGGTGTGGAAGAGCCTGTACCTTCAATGCCCGGTGTGATGCGCCGGTCTGTCGATCTGATCGAAAAGGCCGCGGTTGAGGCTCAGGCGCTGGGAATTCCGGCGATTTGCATCTTTCCCTACACCGATCCAAGCTTAAAGACCGAGGACTGCGCCGAGGCGTGGAACCCCGACAACCTGTCGAACCGTGCGATCCGAGCGATCAAGGCCGCCGCGCCGGACATCGCCGTGATGACCGACGTCGCGCTGGACCCGTACAACATCAACGGCCATGACGGCTATGTGGTCGATGGCGAGATTGTGAACGACCGAACCGTCGAGGCGCTGGTCAAAATGACGCTCGCGCAGGCCGAGGCCGGGGCGGATATCATCGGCCCCTCTGACATGATGGATGGCCGAATTGGTGAGATGCGCAAGGCTCTGGAATCGGCGGGGCATCAGAACGTGATGATCCTCAGCTATGCCGCGAAATACGCCAGCGCGTTTTATGGACCTTTTCGTGACGCAGTGGGTGCATCCGGCGCGCTGACCGGGGACAAGAAGACCTATCAGATGGACCCGGCCAATTCGAACGAGGCGCTGCGGCTGATCGAACGCGACCTGACCGAAGGCGCAGATATGGTGATGATCAAGCCCGGGATGCCCTATCTGGACATCTGCCGTCGGGTGAAAGACACCTTCGGCGCGCCGACATACGCCTATCAGGTGTCAGGTGAATACGCGATGATCCAGGCGGCGGCGCAGAACGGCTGGATTGATGGCGAAAAGGTGATGTTGGAAAGCCTGCTGGCATTCAAGCGCGCGGGTTGCGACGGCATCCTCACCTATTTCGCCCCGGAAGTCGCGCGTATCCTTCAGGGCTAAAACCACCAATTGTCGCAATTTTTCGCCGATTGTGGTCCGTGTCTGCGCAGCTTTCCCGTGACACGAGGCCGCAATCGGCGTATTCTTGCACATAAGATCGGGAACACCCGACATATCAGGCAGTTATACAGAGAAAAAACACATGAGCAGTTCCAATTCTCCCCGACTGAATCGTCGTGGCTTTGCTTTTGGCATGGCCGGGCTGACACTGACCGCCGCTTGCGGCAATGGTGTCGGCAATTCCAACGCGGCCACCATCGACGCGCGTGTCGATGCCACCCTTACTGAAATGTATTCGCGCTATCCCAACACGGTTGAGATCGCGGAAAAGGCCAACGGTATGCTGGTCATGCCGCTGATCACCGAAGCAGGGTTTGTCTTTGGCGGTGGCTATGGTCGTGGCGCGCTGCGGATCAATGGGGCAACCGTCGATTACTACTCGGCCGTGAAAGGCACCGCCGGGTTGCAGATTGGCGCGCAGCAATATGCCCACGTTCTGTTCTTCATGACGCAAGACGCGCTGAACGATTTCCGCCGCTCCAGCGGTTGGACCGCCGGCGCCGATATCGGCTACGTGGTCAGCGATCAGGGTGACTCGCTTTCGACTGACACGACTACGCTGCGCAGCCCTGTTCTGGCGGCTGTGTTCGGTCAGGCTGGGCTTCAGATCGGAGCCACCGTCGAAGGCACAAAATACACCCGGATCATTCCGTAATTCAGAATTACCCCCCTCTGAAACGGCCCCGTCATCCAAGTGTGGCGGGGCTTTTCATTTATACCGCTGGAAACACGGATATTCCCGCGCTGTTCCTCTTTCGGTCGGACCGGCCATCCTCTAATCTTGCCGAAACAGGGATTAGACAGGATTGTGGGCGGTAAATGGGATTTGTGTTTCGCTGGCTTGTGCGTATTACCTCGGGCCTGATCCTGCTGGCTTTGGGCGCTGTGGTACTGGTGTATTTTCTGGCCAGTCAGTCGCTGCCCGACTACGACCAAACTGTCGAAGTCAAAGGGCTGAGCGCCCCGGTCGAGATCGTTCGTGACACTGCTAACGTACCTCATGTTCTGGCCCAGAATGACCCAGACTTGTTCTTCGGTTTGGGCTATGCACATGCGCAGGATCGTCTTTGGCAGATGACAGTCATGCGCCGCACCGCGCAGGGCCGCCTGTCCGAAGTCTTTGGCGCACGCACCGTGCATATCGACAAGCTGCTGCGCCGTCTGGATCTGTATGGGCTGGCGCACCGCTCGGTTGACGTGCAGGACGACTACACCAAAGCCGCGCTGCGCGCCTATGCCGCCGGGGTGAATGCACGGCTGGATGAGATTAACGAGGCCGCACTGGGCCGCGGCGCACCCGAAATGTTCCTGTTCAACGCGCCGGTTTCCCCGTGGCAGCCCGGTGACAGCATCGCGGTGATCAAACTGATGGGCCTGCAACTTTCGGGGCATCTGCAAGATGAAGTGCTGCGCGCCCGCACTTCTCTGATTTTGAACGACCCCGCGCGGCTGGCTGACATCTTGCCAGACGTGCCGGGCGCAGGCATCGCCGCCCTGCCCGAATATGCGACACTGTTTCCCGGCCTTCCCCGTTATGCGCACGGCACACCGACGCTTGAATCGCCACTGTCGCCGATCCCAAAACGCGGGTTGGCCGGAGCGTCCAACGCATGGACCGCCGCGCCCTCACGCTCGGCCAGCGGGAGTACATTGCTGGCCAATGACCCCCACTTGGGCTTCACCGCACCGGGTGTCTGGTATCTGGCCCGGCTGGAACTGGCCAAAGGTGGCGTGATCGGAGCCACCATTCCCGGCATCCCCGCCGTGATGACCGGACGCAGCGATCGTCTGGGCTGGGGCCTGACCTCGTCCTATCTGGATGATCAAGACGTCCATATCGAAAAACTGAACCCCGATAACCCCGAGGAATATCTGACACCAGACGGGTACAAAAAGTTCCGTTCGCGCCCTTCGATCATCGAGATCAAGGACGAAGCCCCCATCACCCTGACCCTGCGCTGGACGGAAAATGGTCCCGTCCTGCCCGGCAGCGACTATGATCTGGAAACGATCACACCACCGGGTCATGTGGCGTCACTGTCATGGACCGCGCTCAGCCCTCGTGACACGTCGATGTCGGCTTCCATGGCCCTGATGAACGCCGACAATGTCCGTCAGGCGATTACGGCAGCCGAGAAGTTCATATCGCCCTCGCAAAACCTGTCGCTGGTCGACAAGGACACAATTGGCATGAAGCTGATTGGCGCCATGCCCAAACGCGACCTGCGCAACCAAAGCCGGGGGCGTATCCCAACGCCCGGTTGGCTGGCCGAGAACCTTTGGCAGGGCCGCCTGCCCTATGAAGACAACCCTGAATTCGTGGCTCCTGCGGGCGGCATTCTGGGCAATACCAATAACAAGATCATCGACCGTCCATTCCCTGAACATGTCTCGTATGAATGGGGCGATACCCAGCGCGTGCATCGCTGGGAACGCCTGATGCAATCGCGCGAGGTCCACACCCGCGACAGCTTTATCGAAGCGCAGTTGGACACCGTCAGCTTCACCGCCCGCTCGCTGCTGCCGCTGATCGGCGCGGACCTTTGGTTTACCGGGGCCTCTGCACCCGAAGGCACGCCTGAGCGCCAGCGCCAAATCGCCTTGTCCCTTCTGGCAGAATGGAATGGCGAGATGAACGAACATCTGCCCGAGCCGCTGATCTATGCGGCTTGGCTGCGGGCGCTGCAAATCCGCCTGATTTCGGACGATCTGGGACCGCTGGCGGCAGAATACAAACATGTCGAACCGCTGTTCATCGAACGTGTCTATCGCGACATTGACGGCGCGTCGGTCTGGTGTGACGTGCGCCAGAGCGCCCCAACCGAGACCTGCACCGACATGGCGCGGCTGGCTTTGGACGACGCCATCATCTGGATTTCCGAGAACTACGGCACCGCGCTGGAATCCCTGCGTTGGGGCGACGCGCATCAGGCCACCCATGACCACCCGGTTCTGGGGACGGTCCCGGTGCTGCGCTTCTTCGTCAATATCCGCCAGTCGACCAGCGGCGGAGACAACACTCTGCTGCGCGGACGCACGTCTGGCGAAGGCAAGGATCCGTTTCAGAACGTCCACGGCGCGGGCTATCGCGGCGTGTATGATTTCGCCGACCCGGACAGTTCGGTCTTTATCACCGCCACCGGCCAATCGGGCCATTTCCTGTCGCGCTACTACGACGATCAGGCGCAGCTGTGGCGTCGGGGCGAGTATATTCCCATGTCGCTGGACCTCGATCTGGCCCGCGCTGCGGCCGTTGGCGTGACCAACCTGATCCCGCGATGATCGCAAGGTTTCGGCAAGACCTCGCCCCTTTTTTGCGCGGTCGTGGACGGAGGTGTCCGTTTTCGCCTACGATCTGCAAGCCAAAGACTTGGGACCGGGGGCACAGATGGCGAGCATTCGTGACATTCTGAACAATCTCGCACGCGATTACGCAATCGCCTGGAGCTCAGGCGACCCAAACGCGGTGGCCGAGTTCTTTGCGCCTGATGGGCAGATGATCATGAACCGAAAGGACACTCTGCAAGGACGCGCGGCCATTGCAGAGATGGCACGCGGGTTTCAAGCCGACTTTCCCGATCTGGAGCTGCGTTGCGACATGATGCGATGGGCAGGCAGCCATGCCATCTTTGTCTGGACGTTCGAAGGCCATCACGCCAAAACCGGCAACCACGTTCTCACACGCGGATGGGAAGAATGGGACCTGAACGAAGATCACAAGGTTCTATCATCGCAGGGCTGGTTTGATACCGAGGACATGCAGCGGCAAATCGACGGGGCCTGATGGTTAAAGCCCGGAAAACTGTGCCGCCTGCTTGTCGGTCCAAAGCACGGTGATCTCAAAACCGTCGTCCGTTTGATTTTCAGACCGAACCACATCCTGCCGGAACAGCCAGGCGCGTTTGTCGCCTTCGGCAAAGCTCAGGGCCAGGGTCTCTTCGCGACGGACGCCTTGCAACTTGGTGGCAATCTCGGCCAACAGCGGCTCGACCCCCTCGCCCGTCACTGCCGAGATGGCAAAGATCGACGGATCCCGGTCCGCGCGTTTGAATGCGGCCTCACGTTCGTCCTCGTTCAGCAGATCAATCTTGTTCCAAACTTCCAGTCGGGGCCGTTCATCATCCACGCCCAGCGAGGTCAGAATCGCCTCAACATCCTGCGCCTGCGCGTCGGTTTCCTCATGGCTGATATCGCGCACATGGACGACGATATCCGCGCCCAGAACCTCTTCGAGCGTGGCTCGGAATGCGGCGACCAGTTCCGTCGGAAGGTTCGAGATGAACCCCACTGTGTCTGACAGGATCACTTCGGGGCCATCGGGCAATTCAACCCGGCGCATGGTGGGGTCAAGCGTGGCGAACAGCATGTCCTTGGCCATAACCTCGGCCCCGGTTAGCCGGTTGAACAGCGTGGATTTGCCCGCGTTGGTGTAGCCAACCAAAGCGACAATTGGATACGGCACCTTGGCCCGTGCGGCGCGGTGCAGTGTGCGGGTCTTGACCACTTTCTGAAGCTGACGGCGCAGGCGTACCAGCTGTTCGTCGATGGCACGACGGTCGGCCTCGATCTGTGTTTCGCCCGGACCGCCAACAAACCCCAAACCGCCCCGCTGGCGCTCAAGGTGGGTCCAGGCCCGCACCAAACGCGTGCGCTGGTAGCTCAGCGCGGCCATCTCGACCTGCAACACACCCTCTCGGGTGCGGGCGCGGTCGCTGAAAATCTCAAGGATCAGACCGGTCCGGTCGAGGATCTTAACCTTCCACGCCTTCTCCAAGTTACGTTGCTGAACTGGTGTCACCGGCCCGTCGATCAGAACCAGTTCGATCTCAGCGTCATGCAGACGTTCGGCCAGTTCCTCGATCTTGCCACTGCCGAACAGCAACCCCGGGTGAGCGCGTTGCAGGCGCACGATTTCCGACCCGATCACATCCAGATCGGGCAAAGCGGCAGCCAACGCCACCGCCTCTTCCAGCGCTGGTTCCGGGACACGGCGCTGTTCATCTGATTTGATTTCCGGATGCAGCACCCAGGCCCGGGTGCGCGTCCTGTCATGTTCCATCAAGAGGCGTCTTCGCCCTCATACAGGCTGATCGGCTGCGACGGCATGATTGTCGAAATCGCGTGTTTGTAGACCAGCTGCGACTGTCCGTCGCGGCGCAACAATACGCAGAAATTGTCGAACCAGGTGATCACACCCTGCAATTTCACACCGTTGATCAGGAAAATTGTGACCGGGACCTTTGCTTTCCGTACATTGTTCAGGAACGCGTCCTGTAGATTCTGTCTGTCCGAAGCCATATTTCTATAATCTCGCCATTGTTCTTGCTACGCGCTGCGGACCAACGCGCTCCCTCCGGCAGAGTATGGAGCGGTATTAACCGAGTTTCCAGATTAAAAATAAGTCATTCGGCATGTGTTGAATCTCAGTCGCGCCAGAGGCTTGGCGTGATCAGCGCGATAATCGCCAGAGTTTCCAACCGCCCGATCACCATCGCCGCACACAGAGTCAGCTTGGCGCTGCCAGACAAATCCACGATCCGGATCGGAATATCCGTGGCCAGTTCGATCAGCGGGCCTGTCGTGCTTAGCGCTGCGACGGTCAACACCATGGCCTGCTCGAACCCCGCCCCCATCATCGCCAAGAGCAAGTTGAACAAGGCTGCCGTCAGCGCGAACATCATCAAAAAGATCCACGCAATGAACGCCCCGTCGCTTTGAATACGCCGATTGCCGCCTCCCACACCACTGACCGATGAGGGGTAGATCAGCCGATCAATCTCGCGCGCGCCGTTCAGATACAGGGCAAAAACACGCAACAGTTTGACCCCACCCGCCGTGGTGGCAACTCCGCCACCAATCAGGGCCAGCCCCATCAGGATCAGACCCGGTGTCCCTAGTCCCGACAGTTGCTGCGCATCGTTCCAGTTGGCGCTTTCAAACCCGGCAGTCGTAAGGAATGAGAGCACCGTGAACACCATCCCCCAGGCCACATGCACCGCCTCCAGCGGCTGCACTGTTCCTCCGATCTCATTCACCCCGGCCAGCACCCGGAAGAACAACAGCGCCGCCACGGCGATCACGATCATCAGACCGATCCTGAATTCGGGGTCTTTGTCCAGCCGCGAATAGCCGGTGGTCGCGGTGTCTGCCGAAAAGGTCAGCCGTGACAGGGCGAAGAACAGGAACAGAAACAGGATCGCCTCACCCGTGATTCCCGCCTGCGCGCCTTCAAGCCCGCCGACCGGAGAGATGCCGGAAGTGGCCATGGTGGACATGGCGTGACAGATAGCAGTCAGGCCCTGCTCTCCCGCGATCAGCAGCAGCAACCAGATCACCGCCGTCAACCCCGCATAAACCGGCGTTAGTGTTCGGGCCACGCGGATCAAACGCCCGCGCGGATCGACCAGTTCACTTTGCGCGGCACCGGATACCGGGCGCCCGGGTTGTCCGCGCGCGGTGACCTCAAACCCGCCCAGCGACAGCGGCGCCAGAATCGCGGCGGCGGATATCCACATCAACAAGCCGCCCATCCAACCCACCAACGCACGCCACAGATGCAACGGAGCTGTCAGCCGGTCAGGGTCGGGAAAGATATCTGCGCCCGTGGTCGTCAACGCGCTGACCATATCGAAATAGGCATTCAGAAAGATGGTGTTCCCCAGCGCATCATGCAGGGGAAGGGCCAGAAACAGCGGCAAAACGGTAAAGCAACCCAACAGAACCGCCAACTGACCCAGCGTGCCCCGGCGCGGCACCCGGTTCGAGGATGCCAACGCAATTGAGGCCACCACAAACAGCCCCAACAGCCCCGAATAGAAAAACGAGCGCGAGGCTGCGTGGTCGTCCAGCGCCAGCGCATAGATCGCCGGTATCCACATCGACAGAGCAAACACCGCCCAGATCAGCAGGAACAGTGGCAACCGTCGCATCAGCCCGATCCGTTGTGTTCCCGCTCGCATCATCAGAAGAAATCTATCGAGACCTGCATCAACCGCTCGACCTCGGGCACGTCCTTGGCCATGGCAAAGATCGACACAACGTCCTTCTCTTCGATCCGAAGACTACCTGTCGGACGCAGCAGCTCGTCACCTTTCAGAACCGCCCCGACCAGAACACCTTCGGGAAAGTCAATGTCGCGCAGCCGCTGCCCGGCCATGGGCGAAGTCGACAGGACCTCGGCCTCGATCACTTCGGCCTCGGCATCGCCGATAGAGTAAACCTGCCGCACGCGCCCATGACGAATATGACGCAGGATCGAGCTGACGGTGGTGGCGCGCGGGTTGATATAGGCGTCGATACCAAGCGGCCCCATCAGCGCCACCATGCTCGGATCGTTGATCAGCGCAATCGCCAACGCGCAGCCCTCGGCCTTGGCCCGGACTGCAGCCAGCATATTGGCACGGTCATCATCAGTGACGGCCAGCATCGCATCGGCGCGTTCGATCCCGGCCTCGCGCAACAGCGCAGCATCCAGCCCGTCGCCATTCAGAACAATCGTGCGTTCCAGCGACTCGGCTGCCTGTTCGGCGCATTGGCGGTCGCGTTCGATGATCTTGGCGCGAACCCGGCTTTCGCGTTCTTCCAGCGTGCGCGCGACTTCAAGCCCGACATTGCCGCCACCGACGATCACCACGCGATCCTGCTTCTTCTGAACCTTGCCAAAGACCTCCATGGTGCGGGCAACGTCCTGAACACCACTAAAGACATAGCATTCGTCCCCGACAAACAGCTGATCTTCGGATTCCGGCGCAAACAGGCTGCCTTCGCGCCGCACCCCCACCACGATCGCGCTGAGCGTCGAGAAAAGGTCGGTCAGTTGCCGCAGGGGCGTGTTCACGATGGGGCAGTCTTCTTCGATGCGAATACCCAAAAGCTGCGCCTTGCCGTCCATAAACATCTCGGTGTCAAAGGCCGCGGGCGCAGACAGGCGGCGCATGGCGGCCGCAGCCACTTCGCGTTCGGGGCTGATCACAACGTCGATGGGCAGGTGATCGCGCCGGAACAGGTCCGAGTGGATCGCCTGAAGATAGGATTTCGACCGCAACCGCGCGATCTTACGCTGAATGGCGAACACCGAATGGGCCATCTGACAGGTGACCATGTTCACCTCATCCGAATGGGTCGCTGCGATGATCATGTCGGCATCCCGCGCCCCTGCCCGGTCCAGCACGTCGGGATAGCTGGCGAACCCGGCAATGCCCTGTACATCCAGCGTCTCGGTCGCGCGGCGCACCAGATCGGGGTTGTTGTCCACCACTGTCACGTCGTTCAGTTCGCCCGACAAGTGCCGCGCAATCTGCCAGCCAACCTGACCGGCACCGCATATGATGACCTTCATGTTCCTGGCCCTTCTGCCTGAATGGTTTGAATGACAGATGCCCCCAAAGCGGTCAATTGATTTGTCATCCCCGCGCAGCTGGGGCAAGATAAGTGCATGAAAACAGTGCTTCGTTTGCTACTTCCCGTGATGGTCCTGTCCGCGTGCGAGGGTCCGCTGTCGCTGTATTACCGCGAGGGCGAAAGCGTTTCGCGTCTTCAGACCGAGACAACGCAGTGTCAGGTGAACGCGGCCAACCAGGTGCCGGTGGCCAATCAGGTGCGGCAAAGCCCGCCCACCTACTGGCCCGGCCGCACCTATTGCGACGGTCGCGGCCATTGCTATCGCTCACCCGGATGGTGGCAGCCCGGACGGGTCTATACCGTGGACGTCAACCAGGGCTTGCGAAATGAGGTCGAGACCCAGTGCATGGCCCAAAAAGGCTATCGCCCGATCAGCCTGCCGCCCTGCAAGCAAAGCGTCAGATCACAGGCACCCGCTGTAGCGACAACGACCTTACCGCCGCTGACCACCCAGTCGTGCTATGTGAAACTCGACAGCGGCGCGATCCAGATACTCAACCCCGGTCAGCCCGGGTAAAGGCCCGGCGGATTATTCCGCCGGTTCCGGTTCGTCCAACTGCGCGACCCGAGCGCCCGATTTGTTCGAAGTCACAACCCCCAGGGATTTCAGTTTGCGGTGCAGCGCGCTGCGCTCCATCCCGACAAAGCTGGCGGTACGGCTGATATTGCCGCCAAAGCGATTGATCTGGGTCAGCAGGTATTCGCGCTCGAACGCCTCGCGCGCCTCGCGCAGAGGCAGGGTCGCCAAGGCACCGGACAGGACCACGCGGCCGGATTCGTCGGCTTTTTCCTCTTCTGCCGGAAGTTCCCGCGCCTCAATCGGGCCAGAGCCGTCGCCGAGGATCAGCACACGTTCGATCAGGTTCTTCAACTGACGGACGTTGCCGGGCCAGGTCATTGTCTGCAACAGCGCGACCGCCTCTTCCGAGATTTCGCGCATCGTTAGACCCTGCGTCTCATTACACATCTCAATGAAATGCTGCGCCAGTACCGGGATATCCTCGCGCCGTTCTTCCAGAGACGGAACCGCAATCGGCACCACGTTCAGACGATGGTACAGCTCTTCACGGAAACGGTCGGCGGCGATTTCCTCCTCCAGATCGCGGTTGGTCGATGAAATCACCCGCAGATCGACCCGCACCTTGTCCGAACCGCCCACGCGCTGGAACTGCTGGTCAACCAGCACACGCAGGATCTTGGACTGCGTTCCCAGCGGCATGTCGGCCACTTCGTCGAAATAGATCACGCCGCCATGCGCCTCTTCCAGCAGGCCAGACTCGATACCGCGTTCCGAGGATTCGCGCCCGAACAGAACCTCTTCGACCCGCTCGGGCTCGATCCCGGCGCAGTTCACCGTGACGAAGGGCGCGTTGGCGCGGTTCGAATGGGCGTGAATATACCGGGCGGCGATTTCCTTGCCCGACCCAGCCGGGCCGCTCAGCATCACGCGGCCATTGGATTTGGTGACCTTGTCCAAGTGGCTCTGCATCGCACGAAAGGCGGCGGACTTACCGATCATGTCGGAACTGGTGACCTCTTTGCGCTTCAGCGAGGCATTCTCGCGGCGCAAGCGAGAGGTCTCCATCGCGCGGCGGATCACCACCATCAGCTGGTCGATGTTAAAGGGCTTTTCGATAAAGTCGTATGCCCCCTGCTTGATCGCCGCCACCGCAATTTCAATGTTGCCATGGCCGGAAATGATCACCACCGGAACATCCGGGTTGTCGCGTTTTACTGCCTTCAGAATGTCGATCCCGTCCATGCGGCTGTCCTTCAGCCATATGTCCAGAATCAACAGCCCCGGCGGTTCCGAGTTGATCGACGACATGCACTCGTCCGAGTTTGCCGCCAGCCGGGTGGAATAGCCTTCGTCCTCCAGAATATCGGACACAAGCTCGCGAATATCGCGTTCGTCATCTACGATCAGAATGTCGCTCATCTTTGGCCTGCTTTCAGTTTATTGGTTTGAATTGCCTGCTTTTGTGGCGCTGCGGTTGGGGATAAATTCGCCCCCGGCAAGCGGATCACGGCCATTGCGCCAAAATGGTCCTGTCCGGCAAAGACGGGCGCATCTTCAAGCGTGAGCGCTCCGCCATGTTCTTCGATAATCTTCTTGACGATGGGCAGGCCAAGACCGGTGCCCTCGTCCCGTGTGGTCACATACGGCTCGAACAGCCGTGCCCTGTCTTCAGGCAGGCCGATGCCGTTGTCTGCGATGGTGATAACCGTACCCGCGTCATCGCTGGTCACGTCCACATTGATCTGTGGCTTCAGGTTTTCAGGTGGGCCTTTCTGTTTCAGCGTTTCAATGGCCTCACCGGCATTCTTGATCAGGTTGGTCAGCGCCTGATTCAACATGGTTGCATCGACATCCGCCAGGATCGGTTGATCCGGAAGCGTTGCTTCAATCTGAACGTCCGGCTGCCCGGCCTGCTGTAACAGCACCGCCTCGCGCACCAATCCAACCACATCCTCTTCGTGGCGGTCCGGTTCTGGCATCCGCGCGAATTTCGAGAATTCGTCGACGATCCGGCGCAGGTCATTGGTCTGCCGCACAATCACGTCGGTCATGGATTCCAGGCTATCGCAATCCTCTTCATCCAGCTTGCGAGAGAACTTGCGCTTTATCCGTTCCGCGCTCAGCTGGATCGGGGTCAGCGGGTTCTTGATCTCATGCGCAATCCGGCGGGCGACGTCACCCCACGCGGCCATACGCTGCGCGCTGACCAGATCGGTCACATCGTCAAAGGCCACCACATAGCCCTCAAGCCCGCCATCCTCGCCCCGTCGGGTGGCCATCCGCACCAGCAGGTTCTCTGCCCGCCCCTTGCGGGTGACTTTAATCTCGCCCTGCACGGCCTCTTGCCCGCTGTCCTTGAGACTTTCAAACAGAGGCAGGAATTCCGGCACCGCGATACCGATGGCCAGTTGCTCATCGGCGTGCGACCAGTCCAGAAGCCGCTCGGCCGAACGGTTCACGAACGTTACGCAGCCATCCGGGTCCACCCCGACCACGCCGGACGTTACCGAGCTGAGAACCGAATCAAACAGGCGTCGACGGCGTTCAATCTGGCGGGTGTTCTGCAACAGAGTATCGCGCTGCCCTTTAAGTTGTCGTGTCATCTGGTTGAAATAACGGCCTAACATCGCGATCTCGTCATCGCTGGCCTCTTCGATCACCTGTACGCTCAGATCGCCCGCACCGACGCGCTGCGCCGCTGTCGTCAACCGCCCAACCGGACGCGAGAGGCGCTCGGCGAACCACATGCCCAGCGACATCGCCGCCAGAATCAGGATCACCGCAAATCCCAGATAGAGCAGACCAAATTCAAACAGCACCCTGCCTCGGTCGCTTTCCAATTGCTGGTAGAACTGCGCCGTTTCCTTGGTGTCATCCAGCAGGGTCAGCAGCTGACCGTCGACTTCTCGGCTGACATACAGGTACCTGTCCAGATAAGCCTGCAACGGAACGAGGGCGCGGAACTCACTATTCTGCCAATCCGCGATGATCAGCAGGCCGCTATCCGCCGCCTCTATCATCTGGTCCGGCGTCGGGGCTTCATAGTTGAACAAATAGGACCGATCCCCACGTGACCGGATTTCTCCACTACCATCAATGACATATGCCTCACGCAGGCCGCGTTGAATCTGTCCCTGTCCTTGCGCCAGAACCTCGCGCAATTCTGCGTCAGAGACGAAATAGTCCCGCGACCGCGCAGCATCGAGGAAACGCGCCAGCACAACCGCATCCTGTGTCAGGCCCTCGCGGTGTTCTTGTTCGTACGCTTCCGCCGCTGTCAGGGATGACCCCACCACCTGACGCACCCGGTCCGAGAACCAACCTTCAAGGCCGATATTCACTGTCAGCCCGGCGAAGATCGCAACCGTCACCGTGGGCACCAGTGCCAGTAAGGTGAAGGCACCGATCAGACGAAGGTGCAGACGGGACCCTGCCGATTTCGCCCGGCGTGCGGCGATCAGGTTAAAGACTTGCCCCAGAACAAGCGCCGCAACGACCAGCACATAGACAAGATCAGCAAGCAGGATCAGCCGCAGCGTTGGCGCGGTTGCCCCAAGATCAAACGGACCGATGACAAGATAGGTGGCAAGCGCCAGCGCTGGCCCAAGAAGAACCAGCCCCAAGGTGCCGAAATTGCGCAGTTTTCGGGATTTCCGCCACCGATTGATGGAAAGAACCAGCCCGCTCTGTGCTCGGGTTGCCACCGTCTGCCCTCATTCTGATGTGCCGCTTGCGCGGCTTACCGCCGTATTTTGTGGTCTTTCCCGAGTGCGAACCCGGATGCCACGCTTTGTGTGGCGATATTACATCAGTTTGCGGCGGCGTGTCACCTGAATATCGAGGTCCGTGATCTTTTTCCGCAGCGTATTCCGGTTAATCCCCAGAAGATCAGCACATTTTGCCTGATTTCCGCCGGTTGCATCCAGGGCGATTTCGATCAGAGGTGCCTCAACCTCGCGCAGGATACGCTGATACAGGCCCGGAGGCGGCAAAAGATTGCCATGCAGGTCGAAATACCGGCGCAAATGGCGGGCAACTGAGGCCGACAGTTTTTCGCGTTCCCCGCCGCCCAGAACCGGTTCGGCCTCGGGCTGGCTGCCCAGAACGGCTTCGACCTCGGTTTTCGATATCTCATCTGCGCGGCTGGTCAGGCCAAGGCGGCGAATGGCGTTTTCCAATTGCCGCACGTTGCCGGGCCACGAATAGCGCCGGACCAGTTCCACCGCATCCGCGCTAAGCCAGCGTTTGGTGCCGTGTTCCCGCTCTTCCCGCGACAGAAAGTGATCGGCTAGCAGCGTGATATCGTCCACCCGTTCGCGCAGCGCGGGGACATGCACCGTCGCCCCGCAAAGGCGGTAATACAGATCCTGACGCACCCGCCCGCTCTCCATCGCTTCGGTCAGGTCGGTCTGGCTGGTGGCCATGAACCGGGGCATGTGGTCGCCGGGCGTATCCATCATCCGCACGATACGGGCCTGCAACTCGTCCTCGATATCAGCAATCTCGTCGATCAGAAGGGTCCCGCCACGCACCCGCGCCATAACCCGAGCCGGTCCCTCCAAATCGCGTAAATCAGCCGCCGTTACGGTAACAAACGGCAATGTGCGCCGGTCCGAGAAATCGTGAATAGCGCGCGCAATCAGAGACTTGCCCGTCCCGCTTTCCCCAGAGATGATCACAGACAGATCGGTGTTCATCACCCGCGCGACCAACCGATACAGCGCTTGCATGACCGGTGTACGCCCGACCAGCGGCAGCTCTTCGGGGCGTTCTTCTGTCGTTTCGCCCACTTCGTTCTGCACGCGTTGCTTTTGTTCCAGCGCGCGCGCCGTCCGCTTCATCAGATCGGGCAGATCGAAGGGTTTGGGCAGATAATCATAGGCATCGGCCTCAGCCGCCTGAATGGCCGTCATAATCGTATTCTGGGCCGAGATTACGATGACCGGCAAACCCGGCCGATCCTGTGCAATCTTGGGCAGCATCTCTAACCCATTCCCGTCCGGCATCACCACGTCCGAGATCACCACGTCACCCTTGCCCTCACCAACCCAGCGCATCAGCGTGGTCAGCGAGGATGTGGCGTGAACTTTGCACCCCGCCCGCGTCAGGGCCTGAGTCAGAACGGTGCGGATCGTGCGGTCGTCATCTGCGACCAGTACAGTGCCATCCATCGGGTGCTCTCCTTATTTTCGTGCTCTTATCGGCTGTTTAAGTTGCGTCTTTTGGTGCTCGCCTCAGCGAGATGCGGAACACCGTGCGGCCCGGAACCGAGTCGGCGGAAATCCAGCCGTCATGGTCCGAGATGATCTTGCTCACCAGCGCCAGCCCTAGGCCGGTGCCATTTTCCTTGCCCGATACGAACGGGTCGAAGATGTCGCTGCGGATTTTCTCGGGCAGGCCAGGACCGTCGTCGATGATCTCGATCTGCAACGGCAGCGAATGACCCGAACCGTCACTGCGGCGCAAGCGGAAGGAATGTTCGAAGTAGGTCCGCAGGCGAATGGTCCCACCTTTGGGGTCTGCAGCTTCTGAGGCGTTCTTGAGCAGGTTCAGAACCACCTGTAGGAACTGATCCGGGTCGCCATAGGCCAGCGGCAGCGACGGATCGTAATCCTCGATGATCGTCATATGCGCCCCAAACCCCAGCAGCGCCGAACGGCGCGCGCGGTCCAGAACGTCGTGGATGTTGACCGGTTTGAAATCGGGCTGCGACAGGTTGCCGAACTGTTCAACCTGCTCCAGAAGCTTCACGATGCGACGGCTTTCAGCCACGATGAGATCAGTAAGTTCAAGGTCTTGCGGCGGGATATTCATGCTCAGAAGCTGCGCGGCCCCAGTGATCCCAGCCAGCGGGTTCTTGATCTCATGCGCCAGCATTTCAGCCATGCCAATCGCCGATTGCGCTGCCGATTTCACCGTGTTGCCGCGCGTCATTCGTCCTGCCAGTTCGCGCGGCGAGATGATCATGATCATCGACCCCGGATGCCCAACCAGCGGTGCAATTTGCAGCGCGCATTGCAGCGGTGCACGGTTACCCGATCCGGCATCCACATCGTTGACGAACAGCGGCGTTCCCTGTTCCCTTGCGCGCTCAAAGGCTTCCTCTAGCGGGGCATCCACCGCGATCTGATCCCAGACCGGATGCCCAATTACGGCCTTGCGTGAGGCGTTCAAAAACCCCTCACCCGCGGAATTCACATCGGAAATCCGATCGTTGGCATCAATAATGAAGGCGGGAACCGGCAGCGAGGTCCAGATGCTTTGATCCGAGGTCATGCGGCCACCTCTGCGCCCGGCGTCAGCGCATCGCCCAACAGGCGCAGCACCTCAGCAGTATCGCGTGAGGTCAAAACGGCGCGGCGCAGGGCTGCGGGCGTTCCGGCCTCATCCATGTACCAACCCAGATGTTTGCGCGCGACGCGCAGACCGAGGTCCGTGCCGTAGAACTCCAGCATCGCCTGATAATGCGCGCGCACCATTTCGGTCAGCTCATTACCCACCGGAATTTTGGGTTCGACTTCGCCGTAAAGGTCATGGCAAATCTGCGCCAACAGCCACGGCTTGCCCTGCGCGCCACGTCCGACCATTACCCCGTCTGCACCGGATTGGTCCAACGCGGTGCGGGCCACAGTCGAATCCACGATATCTCCATTGGCGATAACTGGAATCGAGACCGCCTCTTTTACGGCCCGGATCGCCTGCCAGTCAGCACTACCCTTGTAAAACTGGCACCGGGTCCGGCCGTGGATCGTGACCATACGAATGCCCGCGTCCTGGGCTCTGCGCGCGACATCGGGCGCGTTCAGCAGATTGTCATCCCAGCCCAACCGGGTTTTCAGAGTGACCGGAACATCCACGGCCTCAACCACCGCTTCGATCAAAGTCAGCGCGTGGTCCGGCGTTTTCAGCAAGGCGGACCCGGAATAGCCGTTGGTCACTTTTTTTGCCGGACAGCCCATGTTGATGTCGATCACCCGCGCGCCGCGGTCGGCGACCTGACGAGCAGCCTCGGCCATCCAGTGTGCCTCGCGACCGGCCAATTGCACGGCGGTGTTCTCCACATCTGCCGACAATTCGGCCCGTTCGCGCACGCCGGGCTTGGCCTGCACCATCTCCTGACTGGCGACCATCTCGCTCACGACCATGCCCGCGCCAAAGCGCATCACCAGATCGCGGAATGGCCGGTCGGTGATTCCGGCCATTGGAGCCAGCAGTACTGGCGGGTTCAGGGCTTTGTCAGCGAGTTGCAGAGTCAACGTGCTTAATCCTTGGGCAGTTGCGGCTGTGATATCGAATTGAGCGCATATGAACAACAAATCGGCGACCATCAAGCCCGCAAAATCATCACTTGCTTAATTTTTAGGCACAATTACGCGGGTGATTGCCTCTGCATTCACCGCACCCTAAACATTGCCCTCAAATCACCGGAGATCACGCCCCATGACCACCGCCGCCATCATCGTCGCCGCAGGACGCGGGCAGCGCGCCGGAGGGAGAGTTCCCAAACAATGGCGCGCGTTGGCTGGACGACGCGTGGCCGACTGGACCATTGAGAAGTTTCGGGGACGCGTGGACCACATCGTGCTAGTTCTGTCGGAAGAGGATCAGGGCGCATGGGACGAATTTTCAGGCACCGATCTGATTCTGACCCAAGGCGGCAGTGATCGATCCGGGTCCGTGCGCAACGGGTTGTCGGCCCTTGACGCGTTTGCGGTGCAAAAAGTTCTGATCCACGACGTTGCACGGCCGTGCGTCAGCACTCAGATCATTGAACAGGTTTTGGACGCGCTGGAGACCCAGCAAGCCGCCGCACCGGGGCTTGCGGTAACGGATGCGCTTTGGACCGCGGACGGAACCGTTGTCACCGGCACTCAGGATCGCACTGGTTTGTTTGCGGCACAGACACCGCAGGGCTTTCACTATGACGCCATCGTCGCGGCACACGCCGCACACCCCGGAGGCGCCCCCGATGACGTCGAAGTTGCCCGCGCGGCCGGGCTTGAAGTGGCCATCGTGCCGGGCGATGCAGACAATATCAAAATCACACGGCCTGAGGATTTTTCTAGGGCGGAACGCATATTGGGAACGGATATGGATGTAAGGCTGGGCAACGGGTACGACGTGCATCGGTTTGGCGACGGGGATCACGTGATCCTGTGCGGCGTGAAAGTGCCGCATGACCGAGGGTTGCAAGGCCATTCAGACGCGGATGTGGGCATGCACGCCGTCACCGACGCGATCTATGGCGCGCTGGCGCAGGGCGATATCGGCCAGCACTTCCCGCCCTCGGACCCACAATGGAAAGGTGCCGCAAGCCAAATCTTCTTGCGTCACGCGGTCGAGCTGGCCGGTCACATGGGATACCGCATTTCGAATGTCGACTGCACGCTGGTCTGCGAACACCCCAAGATCGGCCCCCACGCGCCCGCCATGCGTGAGGAAATGGCGCGCATCATGGGGCTGCGCGCGGATCAGGTCTCGGTCAAGGCGACCACTTCGGAAAGGCTGGGCTTTACCGGCCGCAGCGAGGGGATTGCCTCGCTGGCTACCGCCTGTCTGGTGAAGCCATGACTGCCGCGCGCATGATCGGAACCGTCTGCGGTGTTGGATATCTGCGCCCCGCTCCGGGGACGTGGGGATCGCTCGCCGCCCTGCCCTTGGCTTGGATACTACATACGCTGGGCGGGTTTCCGTTACTCGTCATCGCGACCCTTGCCGTATTTTTTGGTGGTCTATGGGCCACGCGCGTGATGACAGAGGGTCAGGACAATCACGACCCGTCCGAGATCGTCATTGACGAGGTTGCCGGGCAGTTCATCGCGCTTTGGGCGATCTCTTACCCGTCCTGGGCGCACGGGATCGAGATCACGGCCCTGTGGCCCGGCTGGGTCGCGGGATTCGTCCTGTTTCGCCTGTTCGACATCACCAAACCCGGCCCCGTTGGTTGGGCCGACCGGCGCAATGACGCGATGGGCGTCATGCTGGACGATGTGATCGCTGGCGTTCTCGCTGCGATTGGCGTTCTGATCCTTGCTGGCATCGCGCACGGGGTCATGGGCCTGTGACAGTCGCCGAACTTCTCGACCGCGCCAAGGCGCAAGGCGTGATGATCGCCACCGCCGAGAGCTGTACCGGCGGCATGGTCGCGGCGGCCCTGACCGATATCCCCGGCAGTTCTGCCGTGGTCGAGCGTGGTTTTGTTACTTATACCAACACCGCCAAGCAACAGATGCTGGGCGTGCAAGCTGAAACTCTGGACGCGCATGGCGCCGTCTCTGAACAGGTCGCACGCGAGATGGCCGAAGGCGCGCTTAGGAACTCGGGCGCGCAGCTTACAGTATCCATCACCGGCATCGCAGGCCCCGGCGGGTCCGAGTTCAAGCCCGAAGGTCGGGTCTGCTTTGGCCTTGCCGCTGACGGCGTACCAACCCGCACGAAAACAGTGGAATTCGGCGCGCTTGGCCGCGAAAAGGTACGCATGGCGGCGCGCGATCACGCGCTCGAGATGCTGTCTCAGGGCCTTTTCACTCTCGCCCAAAAATAAAGCGAATAGCCAAAAGTGATGCACATTTAATCACCACTTGCAAAAAAGCCCGCAAGATAGGCGCTAAATTCCAACCTTGCCTCTTTTTTCCTCAACCGCTCTCCGCTTCAACACGCCGCGAAAGTTGAAGACCAAGAGGAGACCGGCCGATGAATGGAGCCGATACCGCCTGGATCATCGTGGCAACCGCCCTGGTCCTGTTTATGACACTGCCGGGCCTCGCCCTGTTCTATGGCGGCCTCGTGCGCGCCCGCAACGTGCTGAGCGTTTTCATGCACTGTTTCAGCATCGCCTGTTTGATGAGCATCCTGTGGCTGGTCGCCGGGTACTCCATCGCATTCGGCGACGGCGACAGCGGCCTGTGGGGTGGTCTGGGCAAAGCGTTCCTGAACGGCGTCGATGCCGACAGCCTGTCAGGCACCCTGCCCGAGGTTCTGTTCTTTGCCTTCCAGATGACCTTCGCCATCATCACCCCCGCCCTGATCGTTGGCGCCTATGTGGAACGAGTCGGTTATGGCTTTGTCATGATCTTCTCAGGGCTGTGGATGCTGCTGTGTTACGCCCCTGTCGTTCACTGGATTTGGGGCGGCGGTATGCTGACCGACGGAGGTATTCTGGGTGAAATCGGCGTACGCGACTTTGCAGGCGGCATCGTGGTCCACGAAACCGCAGGTCTGGCCGCATTGATCATCGCAGTGGCGCTAGGGCCGAGGCTGAACCGTACCACGCCTCCGCACAATCCCGGATTCGTAATGGTAGGCGCTGCGATGCTGTGGGTCGGCTGGTTCGGCTTTAACGGCGGTTCGCAATTGGCCGCTGACGGCGGAGCGGCTACGGCGATGACAGTCACGCATATCTCGGCTGCAACCGCCTCTCTGACATGGGCGCTGTACGAGCGGATTAAATATGGCAAGGCCTCGATGGTGGGTCTGGTTACAGGTACCATTGCCGGTCTGGCTTCGATCACCCCAGCCTCGGGTTATGTCGACCCGGTGCAAGCACTGATCATCGGTGCTGTTGCTGGCGTACTGTGCCAAGAGGCCGTCAACGTCGTTCGCAACATGCTGAACATCGACGACACGCTGGACGTTTTTGCGGTTCACGGAGTGGGCGGTATCTTTGGTACCATCATGATCGCTGCTTTTGGCCTTGGCAGTTGGACGGCACAGCTGGGTGGTTTGGTTATCGTGGGTGTCTTTACGGCAGTTATCACATTTGTGTTGGTGAAGGTGGTTGCGCTCATCACCCCGCTTCGCGTAGACGCCGAGACCGAAACAAACGGGCTCGACCTGTCGGTACACGGCGAGCGGGCCTATGACATGAGCAGCTAAGCCCACCTTAGCGTGCTCTGCCCGTAAGGGCGAAAAGCGGACCTCTTGAGGGTCCGCTTTTCTTTTATCGCCCTCTCGACTCCGGGTCCACGGTCGGGCTATCAGCCCGCAACGTGTTTTCAGCCCCGAGGTTTGCGCCATGATCCCCAGTTCCTTTCCCGACAGCACCGAAATCGCCCGCCTGACCGCGCGTATGCTGCTGGAGATCAAAGCCGTCCACTTCAATTCGCGCGAGCCATTCACGCTGGCCAGCGGCCTGCCCAGCCCGACCTATATCGACTGCCGCAAGCTTATCTCATACCCGCGTATCCGTTCGACCCTGATGGATTTCCTGACCATCACAGTGATGCGCGACGCGGGTTTTGAGGCGTTCGACAATATCGCAGGTGGTGAAACCGCGGGCATCCCCTTTGCCGCCATGGTGGCCGAGCGTATGGCCCTTCCGATGACCTATGTGCGCAAGAAGCCGAAAGGCTATGGCCGCAACGCCCGCATCGAAGGCGCGATGAGCGAGGGTGAGCGTGTACTGCTGGTCGAGGACCTGACCACCGATGGTGGCTCGAAACTGTCCTTTGTCGATGCGATCCGCGAAACCGGCGCCACTTGCGGGCACACGGCAGTCATCTTCTACTACGGCATTTTCCCTGAGACCGAGAAAACGCTGGGCGATCACGGCGTACAGCTGCATCACCTGTGTACCTGGTGGGACGTTCTGGCTGAAGCCAAAGCGCAAAAGGCCTTTGACGAAGAGACGCTTAGCGGTGTCGAGGCCTTTCTGAACGACCCACGCGGTTGGCAAGAAGCCCACAAATCTTCTTAAACGGCCTGTGCATAAGCTGGGGGTAACTCGATACAGAATCGCCCCCTGACCTCTCGCATCTTGTGCGGCTGATGATAGGCCGTACTAAATATTGCGTGGTGAGGTATTTTTTGGCAGAGTTGTCCAAAGTTATCCCAAGCTGAAGGAAAGTTATACGCGACTTATCTTCAGACATTTACAGATGGCCCAAGCAGGGTCTGATTGATTAGAACTGCCGCAGGGCAGCGGGGACAAAATGAACGAGATAAGCAGTATCGAGCAGGCAGCGGCACAGATTCAGAATGCCGAAACCATGCCGCACTCCATTGAGGCTGAGCAGCAGCTTCTGGGTGCGATCCTCACAAACAACGATCTGTATGACCGGGTCGCCTCGATCATCGGGGCTGAGCATTTCTATGATCCGGTTCATGCTCGCATCTACGAAGTGGCAGCCAATCGCATCGCCAAGAATGCGCTCGCCTCGCCCGTGACCCTGAAATCCTTTATGGCCGAAGATGAAGGCCTGAAGGAACTGGGCGGTCCGGCCTATCTGGTCAAACTGGCCGGGGCGTCGATCAGTGCCTTTGCGGTGCATGACTACGCCCAGATGATCTATGACCTCGCCATCCGGCGTGAGTTGATCCGGCTGGGCCGTGACATCTCGGACAAGGCGGCGCGGGTCGATGTGTCCAGCGAGCCGAAGGAACAAATCGTCGAGGCCGAGCAACAGCTTTATCAGTTATCCGAGCAGGGCCAGACCGAACAGGGATTTCAATCCTTCCTCAAGGCGGTCACAGAAGCCGTCAACGTCACCAACGAAGCGTACCAGCGCGGTGGTGGCATGGCGGGGATTTCCACCGGTCTGGCCGACTTGGACAAACAGCTCGGGGGCCTTCACCCGTCCGACCTGATCATTCTTGCGGGTCGTCCGTCGATGGGTAAAACCTCGCTGGCGACCAACGTGGCGTTCAACGTGGCCAAGGCGTACAAGCGCGGCACCAAACCTGATGGCTCTGAGGGCGCGATTGATGGCGGCGTGGTCGGGTTCTTCTCGCTTGAGATGAGCGCCGAGCAGTTGGCGGGCCGGGTTCTGGCCGAAGCTTCCGAGATTTCCAGCCACAAGATCCGTCAGGGTGACATGACCGAGGCCGAGTTCCGGCGTTTTGTCGATGCGGCCAAGGAACTTGAGGCTTGCCCCCTGTTCATTGACGACACCCCCGCGCTGCCGATTTCTCAGTTGGCCGCGCGCGCGCGGCGATTGAAGCGGACCCATGGGCTAGACCTGCTGGTGATCGACTATCTGCAACTGTGTCGCGGCATGGCCGACAACCGCGTCAACGAAATAGCTGAGATTTCGATGGGCATGAAGGCCATCGCCAAGGAACTGAATATCCCCGTCATCGCCCTGTCCCAGCTGTCCCGTCAGGTCGAAAGCCGGGATGACAAACGCCCGCAGCTATCTGACCTGCGGGAATCGGGCTCGATCGAGCAGGACGCCGACGTAGTGATGTTCGTATTCCGTGAGGAATACTATAAAGAACGCGAAAAGCCCGGCGATCACGAGCTGGAAAAGATGGAAGAGTGGAAGCAGGCCATGGAACGTCTGCACGGCAAGGCCGAGGTCATCGTCGGCAAGCAGCGCCACGGCCCTATCGGCACTGTTGAACTCTCATTCGAGGCGCAGTTCACCCGCTTTGGCAATCTGGTCAAACCCTGGCAACAGGACGGTCAGATCGAGTATTGATCTACCAAAGCTCTGGCCTGTCAAACGCACTGACACAACGTGACGGGCCAACAATTGGCGCATCACTGTCAGTCAAAGACTGCCCCAGCCAGCCATGTGGCTGGCTCAGCGGCATCGGCGCGCGAGCAAACGCCTCGGTGATCTGTTGAAACCCGGTCTTCGCGTAGTAGGCCGGGTCACCGTAGGTCACAGCATAATCCACATCCTTTTGCCGTAAATTCTCTAACCCGAACCCGATCAGCTTTTGCCCGATCCCGGTTCTTTGCTGATCCGGTTTGACCGCCACCGGCGACATCAGGAAGACCTGACGCGGGTCGTTCTCGTAGGTAACGCGGGAGAAGAAAATGCAGCCCAGAACTGTGGCCCCATCGGCCGCTACATATCCAAGCAGATCATCTTTTGGCGTCGTTGAGATCAAATCTTGAACCAGACCTCGAATGGCTTCGCCCTCATCCGCGCCTTCAGATGCGGCAAACGCATCCCGAAACATTTCGGGGATCGCTGCGCCCCATCTCTGATGACCAAATGACAAGTTCAGCATGATTTCGAATCCCGGCGCAGTCACGTTGATTTGAGGTAAACGGTACTGCCGCCCAGCATCTGTTGATTACCCCGCAGACACAATGCCCTGAGCGCGGCCAAAAGGCCCGGATTGTCACAAAGTTGCTCATCACACTGCGTGTGTTGCCACAAGCCGCTCAGCATTCGGATCAACTCCGCACGAATTGTGGAATTCCCCCCTTGACCTGCCGCGATCCAATGTCATGAACAGTGCCATGAGTACCGCACGCTTAACGATCAATCTCCATGCCATCGCCAGCAACTGGCGGGCATTGGATGCAAAGACAAAAGTAGAAACCGGAGCAGTTGTCAAAGCGGACGCATACGGCCTTGGCGCCGGCCCCGTTTCTGCGGCGCTGGCCGAGGAGGGCGTGCGCAAATTCTTTGTTGCTGCCGCCGAAGAAGGCGCCGCTGTGCGTGAGGCCGTCGGCCCCGGACCCGATATTTTTGTGTTCTCGGGGTTCATGGAGGGCGACAACGGTCTTCACTTTGCCAGCGGCCTGACCCCCCTGATCAACTCGCCGGAACAGTTCAAACGCCTACAGCAGGCAATGCCTGACCTTCCCTTTGGGATTCAATTGGACAGCGGCATGAACCGGCTGGGGCTGGAACCCGCCGACTGGGCCGAGCTGCGCCAAACCGGCGAACCGCTGAACCCGGTCGTGGTCATGTCTCATCTGGCCTGCGGGGATGAGCCTGATCACCCGATGAACCAGCAGCAGTTGAAGACGTTCCGCGAGATGACCGATGGTGTTACAGCGCCCCGGTCTCTGGCCGCCACGGGTGGCAGCTTGATGGGACCAGAATTCCACTTCGATTTCTGCCGCCCCGGCGTTGGCCTCTATGGCGGCATGCCCTTTGCCGACGCAAAACCCGTGGTGACGGTCGATCTGCCGGTCATTCAGGTGCGCCCTGTCGCGGTCGGAGAGACTGTCGGTTACGGCAACAGCTGGGTTGCCCGGCGTCCGTCGCGGATTGCCACCGTGGCCGCCGGATACGCCGATGGCCTGCACCGCGCAATCGGGGGCGGCATCGACACCTTTGCAGGTGATCAGCCCTGCCCTGTAGTGGGTCGCATTTCGATGGATCTGATCACAGTCGACGTCACCGACCTGCCCGAAGACCCCGAGCGTCTGCGCATTCTGAACGGCCACCAGACAGTCGATGATCTGGCCGAGGCCGCTGGCACCATCGGGTATGAAATCCTCACATCGCTTGGCGCGCGCTATTCCCGGGGCTACGTGGAATGAACCCTCTTTCTCTGCTGGGCGGTCTGGGCCGCGCGGTTCTTCGCTTTTTTGCCACTTTCGGCAAAGTCACGCTGTTTGCGCTGGATGCGATCTCGCACATCTTCCGCCCACCCTATTACCCGCGTGAATTCATGGTGGCGCTGATGAATGTCGGCTGGCTGTCCTTGCCGGTCGTCGGCCTGACCGCCATTTTCACTGGCGGCGCGCTGGCCCTGCAAATCTACGCAGGCGGCGCGCGTTTTAACGCCGAAGCGGTGGTGCCACAGATTGTTGCCATTGGTATGGTACGAGAGCTTGGCCCGGTGCTGGTCGGCCTGATGATCGCAGCACGCGTGACCTCGTCCATCGCGGCCGAGATCGCGACGATGAAAGTGACCGAGCAGATCGACGCGCTGGTCACTCTGTCCACCCATCCCATGAAATACTTGACCGCCCCGCGCGTTCTGGCCGCACTTATCACCGTGCCCTTGCTGGTCGGGATCGGAGATATCATCGGCATCGCAGGCGGTTATGTCGTCGCGACCCAGAACCTGGGTTTCAATCCCGCGACGTACTTGCTGAACACGGTCAATTTCCTTGAGACACGAGATATCGTGTCCTCACTGGTCAAGGGCGCCGCGTTCGGCCTGATCGCAGCCGTGATGGGCTGCTATTATGGCATGAACTCGGGCCGTGGCGCGCAGGGTGTGGGCCGGGCTACCAAATCCTCGGTCGAATCCGCTGCAATCCTGATTCTGGCCGCCAACTTCATTCTGACAGGGGTGTTCTTCTCGCTATGATCCGGATGGAGAACGTGCATAAGGCTTTTGGTGACAACCACGTGCTGCAAGGCATGAGCTTGGACATCCCCAAAGGCACCTCGATGGTCATTATCGGAGGGTCCGGCACCGGGAAATCGGTGGCGCTGAAATGTATCCTCGGCCTGATCAAACCCGACAGTGGCATGATCTATGTCGACGGCAAAGACGCCAGCAAGGGCGACCGCGACAAGTTTCTGGCCCGGTTCGGGATGCTGTTTCAGGGCGCCGCGCTGTTTGACTCGCTGCCCGTCTGGCAGAACGTCAGCTTCCGCCTGCTGCGCGGTCCGCTGAAGCGTCCACCGGAATACGCCCGCGAGATCGCCATCGAAAAACTGCGCCGCGTGGGTCTGAAATCCGACGTGGCCGACCGCTTTCCCTCGGAGCTATCGGGCGGGATGCAAAAACGCGTCGGTCTCGCCCGCGCCATCGCCGCCGAGCCCGAAATCATCTTTTTTGATGAGCCCACCACAGGGCTGGACCCGATCATGTCCGGCGTCATCAACGACCTGATCCGCGAGATCGTGACCGAGATGGGTGCCACGGCGATGACCATCACCCACGACATGAGCTCGGTCCGCGCGATTGCCGACAACGTCGCCATGCTGCACGGAGGCGTCATCCAATGGACCGGCCCGGTCAGCCAGATGGACGCGTCCGGTGATCCTTACGTGGAACAGTTTATCAGTGGGAGCGCGGAAGGACCGATTGAGGCAGTGCGGTAGTTATCAAGAAACTGAAACTAATGCCGGCAATCCACTTAGATTTGCGATTGAATTAGGGTCTGTTGACAATCAGCGTGCGGCGACGAGCATAGCGCAGAGGTGCCAGTTAGCAGCGTAACTGATGTCGGTCTTGTCGTATCGCGTTGCTATACCTCTGAATTCCTTGATCTTTGCGAAGTAATTTTCAATCAGATGACGCCACTTGTACATGTGGGTATCGTAGTCTCTCAGCATTTTTCGGTTCGATTTTGGCGGGATAACAGCAGTAGCGCCGCGCTCATCAAGGTCTTTCAGAAGCCAATCAGAATCGAAGGCTTTGTCGGCCAGCAAAGCTCCGAAGGAGACATCCTGGATCAGGGGAGCAACTCCTTTCATGTCGTGTGCTTGCCCCGGTAGAAGCAGAAAACGGAACAAGTTGCCGAGCGCATCGACCAGGGCCACAATCTTGGTCGTCAGCCCGCCGCGAGAGCGTCCGATGGCTTGATGCTGAGTCCCCCTTTTGCGCCCGACGCCTTCTGATGGACTTGCACAATTGTTCCGTCGATCAGAGCGTATTCGAGGTCGGGCTCTCTGCTTATAGCATTGAAAAGACTCTCAAACACACCGGCTTTGGCCCATCGACGAAAGCGTTTGAAAACCGAATTCCAGTTACCGAAATCCTTGGGTAGGTCACGCCATGGCGCGCCTGTTCGTACGCGCCAAAGTACCGCTTCCATGAACCGTCGATTATCCTGACCCGTCGCCCCCGGGTCACCGGCCTTGCCGGGCAGGAGCAGCGCCATCTTCTCCCAAAGATCATCCGAAATCACAAAACGGTTTTCGTCCATTCAAACCTCCATTTTGGAAACTTGAATCAGAGTTCAGACAAATTGTGAATCCCAAATGTCAACAGACCCTAGCCAGTCGGTTGAACATTGGGCGGTTTTGGATAACCTCAGCACTCAACGGCCAAAAAAACGCTAGGAGGCGACCAGTTACTATGCCTACCAACGGTTTGGCGAAGTTTTTTCAGCTTTTGAAAGAATATTTGGCCTTCAATTCCTTACTTTTAAAGCTTGTCGCGATTGTAGCACCTGTAGCTATCTACAAGTTTGTTTTTCCCGATAGCTACTACGAAACCCGTTATTCTTTGCTTTTCGACTTTTGCCTTTATTTCATCCTTCCACTCCTGTTCTTGAACATGCTTTGGAAATTCATCAAAGTGAAGAAAAGCAATAGCCCCAAAAATGGTTAGCGGTACCTTAGCTTTCAAAGAGGCTTAGCAGCCAACGTATGTCACTCTTCGATTGAGCGGCCGGACTACTGGGCCCCAACAAGACTACTGGACTGTGAATATGACCCTCCGCCTCGCCACCCTCTCCCTCCTGATCCTCTACCCCATCGCGTGGTTCGCCCCTCTGATGCGTGCAGGCTTTCTGCCGATCTTCGGCCTCAGCGAAATCAGCGTCATCACCGGTCTCCAATCGCTCTGGAAATCCGACGTCTTCCTGGCGCTGATCGTCACCATCTTCGCCCTCTTCGCGCCTTATATCAAAACCATCGGCACCGCCCTGATCCAATGGGACCTGCTGGATGCCCGCGTCCAGCCCGCGCTGAACATCCTCGGCAAACTAGCCATGGCCGACATTTTCCTGATCGCGCTCTACATCACGCTGGCCAAGGGCATTTCCTACGCCACCATCGAAACCGCTTGGGGCCTATACCTCTTCACAGCCTGCATTTTGGCCTCAATCGCACTGGGCCATATTACCGAGATGACATCCAGATCACGAAATCCTCAGAGCTAATTGATTGAAAACACTAATCTGAGTATCATCTTAATATTTCGAGCAGCAAGTTTTGTAGTTTACGGGTCCGTAGCGGATCGTATCGTGTGTTTGATTGTTCTCCGCTTCGGCCCGATGTGTATCGGTTCAAAAAAGGAGTTCGTCGAACATGACCGCCCTCCATAACATAACATTTCAATTTCAGAATATCTTTTTACGTCTTACATTTACCCTGATTTGCGCAGCCGCATTGGCGGCGGTTTCTGCCACAGTTTTAGCCGCTTTTGGTGTACTGCCCTGGCTGTCCATGCAGGCCGGTTTCGGCACTGGCCCGGTCACGGATGCCGGGATGTATATCCAGATCGGCCTAACCGCTTTGATTCTGATGCTTGCCTTTTACCTGCCAGCCAATGCCCGCATGATGGCGCTGGAAAACACGCATCGTAAGTTCGACCTGAACATGCATGACATCGCCGAGGCCTATCAGATGGCCCACGCCGCAGATCGCGAGGGGCTGTTCATGATGTCCTCAGAATTTGACGCGGTCAAAGAACGCATGGGGTTTTTGCGGCATCACCCCGACCTTCAAACGCTTGAACCTCAGATCCTGGAACTGGCCGCACAAATGAGCCAGATCAGCCACGAATTGGCTGAAACCTATGGGGATGCCAAAGTCTCTCGCGCGCGCCTGTTCCTGCAACAACGTCAGGAAGAGATCGAACAATTCCAAGGCCGGATCGAAGAGGCACAGGTCATCCAGAACGAACTGCGCCAATGGACCCGCGATGTCGAGATGGAGGAGTCCATCGCCAGATCGCAACTGGCCCGCCTGCGCGACGAGTTGTTCGAGCTGTTGCCTGAACTATCCGTGCAATTGCAGTCGCTGCCGGATGACCGCGCCACTGGCGAGTCCAGCGTTGTTCCCATGTCGCCTCCGCGCGCCGCTGAATAGGCGCGCCAGCGCCCGCTGCGGACGATGGCCCGCAGGGCCTGAGGACACGGCGCCCCTCCGGCGGAGATGAAAGCCCTGCAAGGGCTTGAAGAACCGCCCGCCCTCAGGCACCAAGGCCGCATGGCAAAGACGACTTTCTCCTGCTCGGCCTGCGGCGCGTCGCATTCGCGCTGGTCCGGGCGATGCGACGCTTGTGGTGAGTGGAACACGATCACGCAGGACGTCCCCCTTTCGGCTGGCCCCGCGAAAAAGTCCCTCGGTGGTAAACGCGGCCAGTCCATCGCACTCACGGACCTGTCCACCGAGGAAACGCCCCCGCCGCGCACCCTCTGCGGGGTTGAGGAGTTGGATCGCGTGCTGGGCGGCGGCCTCGTCCCTGCCTCGGCCCTGCTGGTGGGCGGAGATCCCGGCATCGGCAAATCTACCCTACTGCTACAGGCTGCGGCACGTTTTTCCCGCGCGGGTGTCAAAACCATCTATGTCTCGGGCGAGGAAGCCAGCGCGCAGGTCCGCATGCGCGCGCGTCGTCTGGGGCTTGAGGATGCGCCCGTCCAATTGGCCGCCGAGACCAACCTGCGCAATATCCTGACGACGCTTGAGGCCGAAAAGCCCGGCCTCGCCATTATCGACTCGATTCAAACCATGTGGGCCGACAATGTCGACAGCGCACCAGGCTCGGTGTCACAAGTCCGGGCTGCGGCGCATGAATTGACCACGTTTGCGAAACGACACGGTGTGTCGATCGTCATGGTTGGTCATGTCACGAAAGAAGGCCAGATCGCCGGCCCCCGCGTGGTCGAACACATGGTCGACACCGTACTGTATTTCGAAGGCGAACGCGGCCATCAGTTCCGCATCCTGCGCGCCGTCAAAAACCGATTTGGCCCCGCTGATGAGATCGGCGTGTTCGAGATGACAGGCAAGGGTCTTGCGCAGGTCACCAACCCGTCGGCCTTGTTCCTGTCGGAACGCGGCACGCCCAGCCCCGGATCGGCCGTTTTTGCCGGTATAGAAGGCACTCGCCCCGTGTTGGTCGAACTGCAAGCGCTCGTCGCCCCGTCTCCACATTCGCAACCCCGTCGCACCGTCGTGGGATGGGACAGCGGGCGGCTGGCGATGATCCTCGCGGTGCTCGAAGCGCGCTGTGGTATCCCTTTTGCGGGTCTCGATGTGTACCTGAACGTCGCCGGAGGGCTGAAGGTCAGCGAACCCGCAGCCGATCTTGCCGTGGCTGCCGCCTTACTGAGTGCCCGAGAAGACACAGCCTTGCCCGCAGACACAGTCGTTTTCGGAGAAATCTCGCTATCCGGGGCACTTAGACCCGCCCCACAGACCGAAAACAGGTTGAAAGAAGCACAAAAACTTGGTTTCACGTCGGCCATCGCCCCGGCGGGCGGCAAAACCGGCACTGTGGCAGGTCTGACACTCACCCGACCCTCTGATTTGGTGGGGTTTGTTGGCGAAACCTTCGGAGCAGGTTAAGATAACGCCTTGAGGGGCAGAAAAAATTACGGGCGAGGGCCATGGAAGGTTTTACAATTATTGACGGGGTGGTTGCCCTGATCATCGTCGTGTCGGGCCTTCTGGCCTATTCCCGCGGTCTTTTGCGAGAGATTCTGGCCATCGCGGGCTGGGTCGCAGCCGCTGTACTTGCATTCATCTTCGCGCCACAAGCCGTTCCACTGGTGAAAGAGATTCCGGTGGTCGGAGATTTCCTGCGCGACAGCTGCGAATTGTCGGTAATCACCGGCTTTGCCGCCGTCTTTGCGATTGCACTGATCGTGGTCAGCATCTTCACACCGCTATTTTCGTCGATCGTGCAACGCTCGGCCATTGGCGGGCTGGATCAGGCACTGGGATTCTTCTTTGGCATCGCGCGCGGCATCCTTTTGGTCGCTATCGCCTTCTTTGTCTATGACACGGTAATGACGGGCCAGTCCTATACAATGGTCGACGAAAGCCGCTCGGCCAAGGTGTTCGAACAGTTCAGCGATCAGATCGAGGAACAAAACCCTGAGCAGGCTTTGGGCTGGATTACCAGCCAATACGAAGAGCTGGTTGCCAGCTGTGGCGCAGGGTCCGAGGAACCGGAAGCACCGGCCACCACCACCGAATAAGCAAAATGCCCGGGTCCTGCCTGGGCATTTTTCATTGCATCAGCGCGTCGCTTCAGACAAAGCCCTCACCCGCGCAAACTGTACATCTTGTGTTCTTTAGCCCGAAACATCCGTCGCAACGGCTCATGATCGGTTTGCCGTGGATATCCCGGCTTTTGACAACCTCCCCGGCCCCGTTGCAAATCGGACAGGGCGCACGCCCCTGCCCGCGGCAGCGATGACAGCGCCGCTTTACGGGTTCATCTTTCTTTATACCTTGCTTGTGTTCCCACATGGCTGGGTCCCAATCATTACCTGAACTTTGATAAATCACTTGTTACTCTCACCATGACAGCACAGGCCTGCGTCGCTGTCACCAATTCATGATGTTTTTCGTAAAATCCGCGCGAGGCAGAACACAAATGTGATCCTTTGATGACACAGGCCCTGATAGGCATTATGTGAGAGCCGAACTGACATGGAATCGGAGCTACCGATCTTGCTGCATCTGTTTTCTTTCGCGCTTGTACCGACAGCGGTTGCGCGTATAAGCCCCCTGCCGGGCAGGCAGTGCGCAGCAATCCTCCGAACCGCAGCGCAAATCGACACAGTAACGTCATAGAGGTTGGAGCCCGTACATGTGTGGTATTTTGGGGATCGCAAGCAGGACACATGATGTCTTTGCGGAAATCTATGACGGGCTGCTGATGTTGCAGCACCGGGGTCAGGATGCCTCGGGGATCGTCACCTATAACGGCGAGTTCTTCCGCGAAAAGAAAGCCAACGGCCTGGTTAAGGACGTCTTCAACGCCAACGATGCCGAGACCCTTTTGGGCAAGATCGGCATGGGCCACGTCCGCTATCCAACCGCCGGCTCGCTAAGCGCATCCGAGGCGCAACCGTTTTTCGTAAACGCGCCCTATGGCATCTATCTGGTCCATAACGGCAACATCACCAACACTGCCGCACAACGTGCAAAAGTGACCGGCAAATACAGCCGCCACCTACGCACGACATCGGATTCCGAGATTTTGCTGAACGTGCTGGCCGACAAAGTGGCCGACGCAATCAAGGTGAACGGCAACGCGGACCCGATCCGTAACATTTTCGCCGGTGTGAAGATGACGATGGAGCGTGTTCAGGGCGCCTATTCCGTCATCTGCCTGATTGCGGGCGTTGGCATGCTGGCCTTCCGCGACCCATATGGTATTCGCCCTCTGTCCGTCGCTAAGCGTTCCGTCGACGGTGCCGGTGATGACTTTGCCTTTGCGTCCGAAGATGTGGCCTTTGGTATCAACGGGTTCGAAAAACTGCGCGACCTGCGCGCGGGCGAAGCGATCCTGATTGACCTTGAAGGCAATATGCACGAGTTTCAGGCGGTCGAAGGCAAACTGACGCCCTGTATTTTCGAATACGTTTACCTGGCCCGCCCGGATTCACTGCTGGATGGCGTGTCGGTCTACAAAACCCAGATGCGTATGGGGCAGACGCTGGCCAAACAGATCCAGGACTCGGGGCTTGAGATCGACCGGATCATCCCCGTCCCTGACAGCGCCCGCCCTGTTGCGCTTGAGGCTGCCAAGATCACCGGCATCCCTTATCGTGAAGGGCTGGTTAAAAATCGCTATGTGGGCCGGACCTTCATCATGCCGGGCCAGGCCGAACGTCAAAAGTCGGTGCGCCGCAAGCTGAACGCGGTTCCGCTGGAATTCGACGGGCACAATGTCCTGTTGATCGACGACTCCATCGTGCGCGGCAATACGATCAAAAAGATCGTTCAAATGTGCCGTGATGCCGGGGCCAAAAAAGTCTACATCGCCAGTGCTTCGCCGCCGGTGAAATTCCCTAATGTTTATGGCATCGACATGCCCACCAAGCATGAGCTGATCGCAAACGGCAAAGAAATCGAGGAAATCCGCGAGGAACTGGGCGCGGATGCCCTGTTCTATCAGAACCTCGACGATCTGATCTGGGCTGCGAAAGAGGGCAATCCCGACATCGAAGCCTTTGACTGTTCCTGCTTTGACGGCAACTACATCACCGGCAGTGTCAGCGACGACTATCTGGACAGTCTGGAAAACAGCAGCCGGGTGAGCAAAAAGCGCGAGGACATGCAGGTTCCCGGCGGCTCGTGGAACAGCGCAAAGCTGGCATCGGGGTAGCACCCGAACCGAATCAAACTATCGACCGGCCCGTTTCGTAAATGCGATGCGGGCCTTTTTCTGCCTGCTTTCTTTGACTGATTGGTGAAAATCCGCCCACAACTTTTTGGGGAAGGCGACGCAATCGCAAGGGCTTCGACAGGCAGTAAATTGCCCACGGGGATGTGACAGGTCGCCGGTCTTTCCCTTGGTCCAAGGGTTTGTTACCTCACGCCCTACCAACCACTCATAACAAGGGGTCTGGCCGCTGCGGCTGGGCCGCGACTCATGCCAAACGCAACCGTCGAAAGCGCGGCCACTCAAAAAGGCGCGTTGAAGAAGAGCTCTGTTTCCCTGCTTGGCGTATTCGGTCCAAAGGCCGAAATGCGTGCGCTTGTGCGGTTATCGTCTGGCCGTGTGAAAGAGGTCAAGCTTGGCAGCCGCGTGTCCTCTGCCACTGTGGTCGCCATTGATGGCGATGGCGTCATGCTGCGACAAAGCGGCCAAACCAAACGGATCGCCATTCCCGGTAGCTAATCCTGCCTTGACGCCCTGCGCGCAGGGGTTCAAACCGCTGTCATGACCGATCAGACCAAAATCGCCCTTATCACAGGGGCCTCTCGCGGGCTCGGCGCAGCTCTGGCCGAGGCGCTGGCCCCCGAATACCACATCGTCGCTGTCGCCCGCACCACCGGCGGGCTGGAAGAGCTGGACGACCGCATTCAGGCCAAAGGTGGCGCAGCCACGCTGGCACCTATGGACGTTGCCGATCCGAACGCCATGGCGACCCTGTGCCGAGGCATCCATGACCGTTGGGGCAAGGTGGATCTTTGGCTGCATACGGCCATCCACACCTCGGCACTGACGCCCACGCATTTCGTTGACCCCAAGGAATGGGCCAAGGCGCTCAATACCAACGCGACCGCCACGTCGGTTCTGATCCCTTACGTTGCACCCTTGTTGGGCGACACTGGCCATGCGGTGTTTTTTGATGATCCCAAGGCGGGTGAGAAGTTTTACGGCATTTACGGCGCGACCAAGGGCGCACAGATGGCACTGGCCCGCAGCTGGGCGCGCGAGTCCGAGCGCACTGGGCCGCGTGTGTCGATCATCGAACCCAAGCCGATGCCCACAGCCGTGCGCGCGCGGTTCCACCCGGGCGAGGATCGCGACGCCTTGACCAGCACAGCGGATGAGGCTGCGCGGATTTTGGCAATGCTTTAGGGATTGGCCCATTGGGCCATGCCTCCGGCGGAGGAATTTTTGGCCAGATGAAGCTGGGATCAGGCGATGTGTACGCCGTTTCGCCCGGCCAGATCGACAAAGAACTGCCATGCCACGCGGCCCGAACGTGCGCCGCGTGTTGCCTGCCATTCGATGGCCTCAGCACGCAGGGTTTCGGGCGCAACTGAAACGCCATAGGCCGCGCAATAGCGGTCGATCATCGCCAGATACTCGTCCTGATCGCATGGGTGGAACCCCAGCCAGAGGCCGAAACGATCAGACAGCGATACTTTTTCTTCGACCGCTTCGGACGGGTTGATCGCGCTTGAACGTTCGTTCTCGATCATATCCCGCGGCATCAGGTGGCGGCGGTTCGAGGTGGCGTAAAACACAACGTTCTCTGGGCGACCTTCGATACCACCATCCAGCACGGCCTTGAGCGATTTATAGTGCTGGTCATCGTGGCTGAACGACAGGTCGTCGCAGAACAGGATGAACCGATGCGGCGCGGCGCGCAGATGGTTCAGCAGACGCGCGACCGAACCCATGTCTTCGCGCTGAAGCTCGACCAGTTTCAGATCGGGGTGCTCGGATTGCAGTGTGCCATGGACTGCCTTGACGAGGCTGGATTTCCCCATCCCCCGCGCGCCCCAGAGCAAAGCGTTGTTGGCCTTAAACCCAGCAGCGAAGCGGTGCGTGTTGTCCAGTAGGGTATCGCGGGACCGGTTGATCCCAACAAGCAAATCCAGATCGACGCGGTTAACCTCTTTCACAGGCTCCAAACGGTCCGGCTCCACATGCCAGACAAAAGCCGGGGCTGCCGCAAAGTCCGGTGCAGCCAATGGCGCCGGGGCCATGCGTTCCAATGCGTCGGCAATGCGGTTCAGGGCTTGATCGTCCATTGAGGTCTCCGGTCGTGTCTTGGGCGGTTTCAAACCACGTTCCGTACGGCGCAACAAGTGCTGGACACGAAAAAGGCGCGCCAAATGCAGCGCGCCTGTTTCTAAAGCTTAAGCAGGACTACTTGCCGTCTTCTTCGCGGACGATCTCTTCGTCTGCCTCTTCTTCGTCGTCGTAGTAACCGTCGGCGCGCAATTGTTCCTCGCGCTTTTTCTCGACGCGAGCGACGAGGAAGATCGAGATTTCATAAAGACCGTAAACCACGACGAACAGGATCACCTGAGTAATCACGTCCGGCGGTGTTACCAGTGCGGCCAGCACAAGAATGGCGACCACGGCATATTTGCGAACCGATCCTAACCCTTCAGCGGTGACCAGACCGGCCTTGCCCATCAGGGTCAGCAGAACCGGAAGCTGGAAACACAGACCAAAAGCCACGATGAACTTAATGGTCAGGTTCAGATACTCTTGTGCTGAGCCCTGGAACACCACACTCAGCGGCGCGGCTGTTGCGCCTTCGGTCACAGCCTCGCCCTCAGCACCGAATTGCTGGAAGCCAAGGAAGAAGTCATAGGCCAGCGGCGTGACGACGTAGAAGGCAAAGCTTGCGCCCAGCAAGAACATGAAGGGCGAGGCCAACATGAACGGCAGAAACGCGTTCTTCTCAGACTTGTACAAGCCCGGAGCCACAAAACGCCACATCTGCATCCCGATATAAGGGAACGCCAGAATGAACCCGCCTAAAAGCGAGACTTTAATGGCAACGAAGAAGCCTTCCTGCGGAGAGATAAAGATCAGCCCGCAGTCCTGCCCCCGTTCAGCCAGAACATCGCAGAGCGGCTGCGTCAGGAAATTGAAGAGCGGCGTGGCCACTGTAAAGCAGACGATCATGCCGACCAGAAAGGCCACGACACAGTGAATCAGTCGCGTGCGCAATTCCGCCAGATGCTCGATCAATGGGGCCGAGCTGTCTTCGATCTCGTCGGTCTTGGTCATGTCTTGCTTTCGGTTTTAAGCGCGGCTTCAGCCTCTTCGGCCTTGGCCAATGCTTCGGCAGCTTCCTTGGCCTTGCGCTCAGCAGCGGCACGTGCGGTCGAGGCCTGAATCTTTTTGGCCTGTTCAGCCCGTTCAGCGGCCAGTTTGCCGGTTTCGCTTTCGGGATCGAACTTGGTCGGGTCGATGCTCTTGGCCAAATCCTGTGCAGCTTCCTTCACGCCGTCCATGGCGCTGCCCACAGGGTTCGTGGCCGCGTTGAGACCTTTCTTGATCTCGTTCACGCCCGCCTGATCTGCTGCTTCGTTCATGGCGCTGCTGAATTCGCGCGCCATGCCGCGCGCCTTGCCAACAAAGCGCCCGACATTGCGGAACAACACCGGCAGGTCCTTTGGCCCCACAACGATCAGGGCAACAACGCCGATGACCAGAAGCTCGGTCCAGCCCAGATCAAACATCTGGACTTAGGCCTTGTCTTTGTCGGTCTCGGGCGTGACGTCCTTGGCCACTTCGGCGGCGTCCTGCTCCAGCTCGTCCGCGCCTTCTTTCACGCCCTTCTTGAACGAGGTGATGCCCTTGCCCACTTCGCCCATCAGCGAGCTGATTTTACCGCGGCCAAACAGCACCAGAACCACAACGGCGATCAGCAGCAGACCGGGAAGGCCGATATTGTTGAGCATGTCTCTTCTCCTATTAGGTCGGCGCACTGCGCCGGGAATGTGATCTGAGGCCGTGTTTACGCCTGCCGGTGCGATTGCAAAAGCACCTCGGACCGGTTCCACGCCCAAATGTGAAGGGTTCCCCCGTTTTTTGCGGGTTGGCAAAAGACAACTGACAGGTTTATGTCAGTTGTAGGCGACTAGGAACAGAGCATCGAAACCTGGTCAACGGAGATTCAAATGACCCATGTTGCAGAAATCGTCACCTTTACGCTTGCGGACGGCGTAACCCCGGAAGAGTTCGTAAAACTCAGCCAGACCTCCGAGGCCTTTGTCCGAGCAGCCCCCGGTTTTGCGCACCGCCAGCTGAGCCAGGGCGCGGACGGCCATTGGACCGATTATGTCATCTGGCAGGACATGAAAGCCGCGCAGGACGTGGCGGCCCAGTTCCCGCAGCAGGATTTCGCCCCAGCCTTGATCGCCGCGATTCAACCTGACAGCGTCCAGATTCGCCATGAGAATGTACTATGGAACATGACCGCCTGAGCGCGGCCCGGACGGCGTGTCATGCGCCGCTCTGACCGCCTGTTTGATATCATCCAGATCCTGCGCGACGGCAAACTGCACCGCGCGCAGGACATCGCGGACCGGCTCGAAGTGTCGGTCCGTACGATCTATCGCGACATGGACACGCTGGTTGCCTCGGGCGTTCCGGTCGAAGGCGAACGCGGCGTGGGTTACATGGTGCGCGAGCAGATCACCCTGCCCCCCTTAAACCTCACCCCGGCGGAACTGGAGGCGTTGAACCTTGGCATGGCCATTGTGGCCGAAGCTGCCGACCCGGACCTCAAAGCCGCCGCTGAAACGCTGGCCGAGAAGATTGACGCAGTACTGCCCACGCAAGTGGTGGCCGAGGCAGATACGTGGAAATTCGCCGTCTACCCCTTTGCCGATGCCGCCCGAGGGTTGGCTCATATGGCTCCGATCCGCGCAGCCATAAAATCACGCCAAAAATTGCGCCTGTCCTATCGCCGCATCGACGGAGTGCTGACCGAGCGCACGATCCGCCCCCTGCACATGGAATACTGGGGCCGCGTTTGGACCCTGACAGCGTGGTGCGAGCTTCGCAACGGGTTCCGCGTGTTCCGTATCGACCTGATCGAGGCAGTTTCACCCCTGCCAGAAATCTTCGCCGACGAACCCGGAAAACGCCTGAGCGACTACGACCCGCACGGCTGATCCACCCTACATCTGGCTAAAAATATCCCCGCCGGAGGCATGGCCCGCAACGGGCCATTCGCCTCACTTCAGATATGGCTCGGGATCAACGGATTCAAATCCCTGACGCACTTCGAAATGGACATAGGAATTGTCCCCGCCGCGCAGTGACGCGATCTGTTGCCCACGCCGCACCCGATCATCCTTCTTGACGGTGACTTTGTCGACATTGGCATAGACGGTCAGCAGATCATTGTTGTGTTTGATCACGATGATCGGCACCTGATCTGCATCGGCGGTGATCGCGGCAACCGTGCCTGCCTCGGCTGCCTTGACGGCAGTACCCGGCCCAGCGGCGATGTCGATTCCCTCGTTCTTACCCTTGTCGTAGGTGCGGATAATCGTGCCAACCACCGGCAAGCCCAAGGCCGCGCTGCTTTGATTGGTGGGGGCTTCGGCCGTTATGTCCGGTGCGGGCGGCGCTGGCGCGATCACCTCGTCCGGCAAAGGTTGCGTCGCGCTTGGAGGCGTCGGCGTCGGCGACCCCTCCCCCGGTTGGGTGACATTGGTGGCCGGAGCAGCCGCTTGTTGCGGCGCGGGCTGGTTTTTGACCGGGATCAGCAGGAACTGATCCTCGCGCACGGTGAAATCGGAATCCAGACCGTTCCAGTCCGCCAACGCATCAATCGGCACATCGTACAGCCGGGAAATGGTAAAGGCCGTTTCGCCACGTTTAACCTTGTGACGGATCGGTTCCGGTCCGGACGGCACCGGGGGCGGAGCGGGTGCTGCGGCGGGCTGCACCGGTTCCAGTGTAGAAGTCCGAACCGTCCCATCGGCCGGAGCCTGATCAATCGCGTTGCCAGCGATTGAGGCAATATCAACGTTGCTGCTCGCCCCCACCGTCCGGGGCAAGGCGATCACTTCGCCATCGCGCAACTTGTCTGTCGGTTGCAGCCCGTTGAAAACGGCAAGTTCGCCTTCGGGCAGGCCGACGCGCGCGGCAACGTCCTGAACCGTGTCACCACGACGAGCGATGGCGACCTGATAGGTTGGATAGGTTATGACGCCGCGCGCATCCGGTGTCGGGCGGCTGGCGGTTGCGGTTTGCGCAGCACCTGTGGTCGAAAATCCGCCAATCTGGCCCCTCAGATCGTAGTCCAAGGGTCCTTCACAGGCCGCAAGGAACGTCAAAGCTGCCACTCCGGTCGCGCAACGAAGCATCGCTGATTTGGAAACTGCTCTCATTTTACTGTCCTCGACACCTGCCCCTGTTCGCCGGGGTTCCGGTGCTTATTGCAGAATGTTCCTTTACGCCCCGTCCTTCCCAAGCCCTTCCAGCAAGGGTACGAAACGAACGGGCAATAATTCATCATAGTCCAAACCGGTCTCGGTGCGCCTGACCCGGATCAGGGTCTGAACCGCATCCGACTGTCCCACCGGCAACACCATGATACCGCCGATTTTGAGCTGCGCCAAGAGCGGCCCGGGCGGGTCCTCGGCGGCGGCTGTCACAATAATTCGATCAAACGGAGCCTGCTCGGGCAGGCCAAAGGAGCCATCCGTCAGCATCGCGGTGACATTGGTCAGGCCCATCTCGCGGAACAGCGCGCCGGTTTCTCGCACCAGCCGGGTGTGACGCTCAACCGTATAGACCCGGCGCGCCAACTTCGACAGGATCGCGGCCTGATAGCCCGAGCCTGTACCGACCTCTAAAACCGTATCGCGCGGGCGCACGTCCAATGCCTGCGTCATCAGCCCCACGACCGAAGGCTGGCTGATCGTCTGACCGCAGGCAATTGGCAGAGGCGTGTCCTCATAGGCGCGCTCGGCAAACAGGCCTTTGACAAACCGCCCCCGGTCGATCTGCTCCATAGCCGCCAACACGCGCGCATCCGTCACCCCACGCGACCGCAGGGCAAACAAAAATTGCATCTTGGTTTCGGCGTCCGGTCCGGTCATTCGATTGTCTTCAGTGCCTCAAGCGTATCATACGCCGTCAGATCGGCCCGCATCGGCGTGACCGAGATATATCCGGCCAGATTGACCGCCGCATCCGTTCCCGGTGCCGTTGGGTTATGCTGATAGCCACCCTTGATCCACAGGAACCGCCGCCCCGAAGGCGAACTGTGCGGCTCGACCGAGAAATGGGTATCACGACGATAGCCCTGCGCCGCAACGCGGGTGCCTAACACCTCATCTGCGGGAACCGGCGGGAAATTCACATTGTAAAACAGACGGTAATCGCCTTGCTCTGCCGGGGTTGCGTCCAGAATTTTCCGCACCAGATCGGCTCCGAACCGGGTCGCCGTCTCAAACGGATCTTCCAGCCCCAAATTGCGCGGGCCGAAATACTGGGATAGCGCAATTGCTGGAATGCCCTGCAATGCCGCCTCCATCGCGCCGCCAATGGTGCCGGAATAGAGCGTGTTTTCCGCCGAGTTATTGCCCCGGTTCACCCCGGACAAAACCAGATCAGGCGGCGCGTCCTTCATCACGTCATGCAAGCCAGCCAGCACACAATCAGCGGGCGAGCCTTCGGCAGCAAAGCGGCGCTCGCCCAGTTTGGCGACCATCATCGGGTGGGTGTAGCTGATGCAGTGGCCGACGCCCGATTGTTCAAACGCGGGTGCCACGACCCAAACCTCACCGTCAGGTCCGGCCAGATCGGCAGCAATTGCCTCCAACGCGATCAGGCCCGGTGCGTTGATACCATCATCATTTGTCAGAAGAATACGCATATGCCCCATCCACCGCAGCGTTTTGCCCTTGATAGACCCGCCCCCGCGTGGCGGCAAGCAAAGCGCGCGCGCAATCTGAGGCTTTCGCGCACCACTTGCCGCTAAACTGTGTCTTCAGCGTCTAACGTGGGAAAACAAAGCACCGGTTTCGACGAACTGTCAGCCACATGACCCGGCCCGGATTAGGTACAAAGACATTCGGCACCGTCGCTTTCAGGATCGAGCCATCATGGTCCATCCGAAACTCGACAAGGCTCTCATTGCCCAGAAACCGCGCGCGCTGAACAACGCCGCGCGCCGCAACGCCGTCCGTGGCGGTTGGCAGAGGCCCTTTGCCGTTGCGGTCAAAATCCAGCCGTACGTGCTGAGGGCGGAATACAATCTCGACATCCGTGCCGTCGGGCACCCCCGGCGCCAGAAACTGACCAAACGGTGTTTCGGCCAAGGCTCCATTCACTTGCGCGGGCAACACGTTGACATCGCTAAAGAATGCCACTGCTGCCTTGTCCGCCGGCCGGGTATAGACGTTATAGGGCGCACCCTGCTGCACGATCTTGCCGCGCCGCATCAACGCGATTTCATCGGCCATGCGCATCGCCTCTTCCGGCTCATGCGTGACCAGTACGACGGCAGCATCCTCTTCCTTGAGGATCGCCAGCGTTTCGTCCCGGATACCATCGCGCAAACGGTTGTCGAGGCCCGAGAACGGCTCATCCATCAACATGATCCGCGGTCGCGGCGCCAGCGCGCGTGCCAACGCAACGCGTTGCTGTTCACCGCCGGACAAATGATGCGGGTACTTGTCGATGAACCGGATCAGATCAACTTTGCGTAGCAACTCGTCCACGCGCGCGCGCTTTTCGTCCTTGTGACCTTTCAGGCCAAACGCCACGTTGTCGGCGACGCTCAGATGCGGGAACAAGGCGAAATCCTGAAACATCAGGCCAATCTCGCGACGTTCGGGCGGAACCCGGAACACCGTGTCGCAGATCAGCTTACCGTCGACATATATCTCACCGGATTCCTGCATCTCGACCCCGGCGATCATCCGCAGCGTGGTCGATTTTCCGCAGCCTGACGGCCCCAGCAGGCACGTCACCTGCCCCGCCTGAACGGTCAGCGAAACATTATCGACAACAACCCGCCCCTCATACCGGGCAACCAGATTGCGGATTTCCAGCCGTGGAGGAGTGTCTACGTTCACCGATAGGTCCCATTGCCTTTTCCCGATCAAAACCATCGGGCTTAGGCGGGGATAACAACCCCGCCCGTCAGGCGCAAGAGATCAGCAGCAACCGCCCGAGGTGGCCTCGGTCCCTGTTGCACCGGTGGCTTCAAACGGGCTTTCTCCGCCGCAGCCGTCAAAGATGCCATAATGTGTCGAGAAATCACCGATGAACTCGAAATGCCGCGCGAAACGCGTGTCTTTCAGCATCATCCAGGTGTTGCCGCAGACCGGAAAGACCTTGCCCGCCTCAATCGCGTGATGATCGTCCAACTCGAACAGATGCGGTGCGTTCGGGATGGTGCCTTTGTAGATCACTGCCTGACCGTAATCCTCGCAGGCAGGTTCCAGCTCGGGCAGCTTGAACAAACGATACGTGGCCGACAGGAATTTCAGTGGCGCGACACGCTCTTCAAGCACCGGATTTTCAATGGTCAGAGGACGATGCGTGACACGGCGCGGATCACCAAAGCCCGCTTTGCGCGAGATCGACAGGAAATCGTTCCAATACAACGCGCCCGAGAGGCATTCGCCATACAGCACCTCATCCTCTGCCATCGCCTGAGGCACGCGGCGGTCGGCGTAGACGTCCGAGAAATACATCTCACCCCCCTCTTTCAGCAGCCGATGCGCACCGCGCAGAACCGCCTCTTTATCGGTGGCAAGATTGATCACGCAGTTCGAAACGATGATATCGAACGAGCCGGGTTCAAGGTCCAGCTCATCCAGCTTTTCGATATAGCCGTGATGGAATTCCACATTGCTGGCGGCATGGCCAAAGGCTTCGGCGTGGTAATCCTGATGGGCGCGGGCCACGTCCAACTGCTCGGGTGTCATGTCGACGCCGACCACCCGGCCCTTTTCGCCGACCATGGCAGACAGGGCATAGACGTCACGACCGGCACCACACCCCAGATCGAGGATGCTCATCCCTTCCAGATCCAGCGGCGCGATCAGGCCGCAGCCGTAATAACGCGTCAGCACTTCGTCATGCACCTTGGACAGGATGCGTTTCAGGTGATCCGGCATGTCGTCGGGTGTGCAGCACGCGTTGGTCTGCAAATCCGAGCTGCTCTGCAAAACTTCACCGTAATAATTCTGGACCGACTCATGCTTCATCGTGGCAATCCTTTTCCCATGGGTTGAAACGCAGCTAATGCAGCACCGCCGCTTGCGCAATGCTGTCGGCCGGATTTTGACAAAAGCGTGAGGGTTTACGCCAGCAGTTCGAAATCCACACTTGCCCGGACGCGTCCGTTCACCTGAATCTCCAACCGATGCGCACCGGGGACCAGTTTGAACGTGGTCGCATCGCCCTTGAGCTTGTGTTTCTTGCTCAGGTTCAACGTGCCACCGCGCAAGACCGCCTGTTTCAGCTTGTGGACCTTAGCAACGTGCCACCGCGCAAGACCGCCTGTTTCAGCTTGTGGACCTTAGCTGAAGTTTTTCCACCAGGTCTTTGAAAGTGAATGATATAATCAACCAGAACCGGATGGTCCCCGTCGCCGTCCAACGTCACGTCAAATTCAAGTGCTGCTCCGACCCGAGCCTCGCCCCGGACCTGAACCGATGTTGTGATATCGGCATCGGGATCATAGCCCAGCATCCTCATCGCCTCGGGGTGTCCCGCCTTAACCAACCCGCGCAGGGTATGAGAAGTCATCCACCGCAGTTCATCCGCCGCCTGCTGACCAGCGCCGGACCATGTCCGCAACCGCCCCAGCACCAGATCGGGGTCTTTTTTGGTAATGTCGTTCAGGTGGTTCGCAACCGAGCGCGTGACATAGCGGGTCGGGTCAGTGTGCAGCCGGTCCAGCAAGGGCAACGGATCGGTCAATTCCAGCCCCACCGCCTGCCCCCATGGCAAACGCGGGCGCGTCCCTTCGCTGACCAGACGGCGGACGTGATAGCTGTCATGCCCGCACCATTGTTCCATCCGTGCCAATACCTGATCCGGGTAGTGGTTGAGGAAGGGACGGATGGCCCATTCCATCGAAAACCTTTGCGTCAGTTCTTCAAGCACATCCAGCGCCAGATCGGGATGGTCCAACCCCACCGCCACGACCCAATCGCCCAAGGGTGCAAAGATGAAATCGCCAAAATCGTCATCCGACTTGGTGGGGTCCAGCGGCGGCGGCAATGCGCGCAAAAGCACAGGTGCGATATCCGGCAAGTCCCCCGGCACGGCCTGTTGCAGGCATTCCGCGATCCAGGCCATGCGCTCTTTCAATTCAAGCTCTGGCAGGCGGGACATGACCTGAGCTTCAAAGGCCGGTGCATCAAAAGACGTATCCGCGTCAGCAAAAAGCCCCGCCAGATAGCGGGTCTTTTCGGCATTAAACAGCTGATCTTTAAGTGAGAAATTCTGCGCCATGGTCACATCGTCAGATTTGTTCCGCCACCGTCCAGCAAAATGTTCTGGCCGACGATGAACCCTGCATGTTGCGAGCACAGAAAGGCACAGGCGGCACCAAATTCCTGCCGTGTGCCATAGCGGCGCGCGGGGATGGTCGCAGCACGTTCAGCGCGCGCGTCTTCGATCGAGATGTTCTTTTGCAAAGACACATTGCCATCCAGCGCGTCCGCGCGGTCCGTCGCATGAATGCCGGGCAGCAGGTTGTTGATCGTCACCCCATGGGGCGCAACTTGACGGGACGTACCTGCGACATAGCCAGTCAAACCGGTACGAGCGGCATTCGACAGGCCCAGCACCGCTATCGGCGCGCGCACGGATTGCGAGGTGATGTTCACCACCCGACCCCAACCCTTGTCCATCATTCCGGGCAACAGCGCTTTCATGAAGGCTATCGGTGTCAGCATATTCGCATCGAGCGCGTTGATGAAATCCTCACGCTCCCAATCCGACCACATACCCGGAGGCGGGCCACCGGCATTTGTCACAAGGATATCAAAGCCCTGCGCGGCGTCTATCACCTGCGCCTGCCCCTCGGGCGAGGTCACATCACAGGCCACCGTCTGCACATCCACGCCATGCTCGGACCGCAAGCGCGCGGCCTCGGCCTCTAATGCTTCAGCCCCACGCGCATTCATCACCAGATCAACGCCCGCCGCCGCCAATGCCTCGGCGCAGCCCAAACCCAAACCCTTGCTGCTGGCACAAACCAGCGCGCGTTTTCCTTTTATTCCCAGATCCATCTTATCCTCCCCGTCTGTCGTTGCCCGCATGTCTAGCACCGGCCAGACGAGGAAGACCAGAAACGGTTCGTTGATCAGTAGAAGAACTCTTCCCGAACAATCTTGCCATTTGCCACGTGATAGACGCCCACTTCGCGCATATCGAACGCCTCGCCAGTTTCCTTGACCTTTCCCTGCACCTCGAAGATCACCGCGAACCGGTCATCCCCATGCGGGAAAGGGTCACTGACCGACGCGCCCGAGACCTCATGGGCGCCTTCCCACCATTCGTGCTTGCCACGGATTGCATCGACGCCGTGGGTTTCGCGCCCCATGTCCATAAAGTCTTGCGCCTCGACCGAAACGGCGTCCGGGGCGTAGAGCTTCGCCAAATTCTCTTTTGCGCGATCCTCGCGGCATCCGGCCACCAGTTCGTCAGCGATTTCTTTCAAATTCATTGATCTTCTCCATCATTTGTTCACTATATGTTCTTATTGCCACAGAGGAACGATTCGGACCACCCCTTTGTCTTGCCTCGGCAGGATTCCCCCCCTATACGCGCGGTTATGCTTGATACCTCGAACCAACCCTCCCTGCCGCCCGAGATTGCCCGTCGCCGGACATTCGCCATCATCTCGCACCCGGATGCGGGCAAGACGACGCTGACGGAAAAGTTCCTGTTGTACGGGGGCGCGATCCAGATGGCCGGTCAGGTGCGCGCCAAGGGCGAGGCGCGACGGACGCGGTCGGACTTCATGCAGATGGAGAAAGATCGGGGTATCTCGGTTTCTGCATCGGCCATGTCCTTCGACTATGGGAACTTCCGGTTCAATCTGGTGGACACGCCCGGCCACTCAGATTTCTCCGAGGATACCTATCGCACGCTGACCGCTGTGGATGCCGCCGTGATGGTGATCGACGGCGCGAAAGGTGTGGAAAGCCAGACGCAGAAATTGTTCGAAGTCTGCCGCCTGCGCGATCTGCCGATCCTGACCTTCTGTAACAAGATGGATCGCGAAAGCCGTGATACGTTCGAGATCATCGACGAAATTCAGGAGATGCTGGCCATCGACGTCACGCCCGCCGCGTGGCCGATTGGCGTGGGCCGTGACTTCATCGGCTGCTATGACATGCTGCGCGACCGGCTGGAGCTGATGGACCGTGCGGACCGTAACAAGGTCGCCGAGAGCATCCAGATCGACGGTCTGGACGACCCGAAACTGGCCGAACACGTCCCCGAGCATCTGTTGGACAAGCTGCTGGAAGAGGTCGAGATGGCACGCGAACTGCTGCCCGCGCTCGACCCGCAGGCGGTGCTTGAAGGGCACATGACCCCGATCTGGTTTGGCTCGGCCATCAACTCGTTCGGTGTAAAAGAACTGATGGAAGGCATCGGCGCCTATGGCCCGCAGCCGCAGGTTCAGTCGGCCGAACCCCGTCAGATTGCACCCGATGAAAAGAAGGTCGCCGGATTTGTCTTCAAAGTGCAGGCCAATATGGACCCCAAGCACCGCGACCGCGTGGCCTTTGTCCGCATGGCGTCCGGCCACTTCAAACGCGGCATGAAACTGACACATGTGCGGTCGAAAAAGCCGATGGCGATCTCGAACCCCGTGCTGTTCCTCGCCTCGGACCGGGAGCTGGCCGAAGAGGCCTGGGCCGGTGACATCATCGGCATCCCTAACCACGGCCAGCTGCGCATTGGCGACACGTTGACCGAGGGCGAAGCGCTGCGCGTGACCGGCATTCCCTCTTTTGCGCCGGAACTGCTGCAAACGGTGCGCGCGGGCGATCCGATGAAAGCCAAGCACCTAGAAAAAGCCCTGATGCAATTCGCCGAGGAAGGCGCGGCCAAGGTATTCAAACCCTCGATCGGTTCGGGCTTTATCGTCGGTGTAGTCGGCGCGTTGCAGTTCGAAGTGCTCGCCAGCCGCATTGAGATGGAATACGGCCTGCCCGTGCGCTTTGAGGCGTCTCAGTTCACCTCAGCCCGCTGGGTCAGCGGCGACAAGCTGGCGGTCGACAAATTCGTCAACGCCAACAAACAGCACATCGCCCATGATCACGATGGCGACATTGTTTACCTTACGCGCTTGCAGTGGGACATCGACCGCGTCGTGCGAGATCACCCCGAGCTGACCCTGACGGCCACAAAGGAAATGATGACGTGACCGGCCCCGGGGCAGCCTATGGCCGCTGACCCGACCTGGGGCATCGTCTCGACTGTCCGGGGGTCCGCCCCGGACATTTTGCGTTTTGTGGCCTATCACCTCGATCTCGGGGTGGACCGGATTTACATCTTTCTGGATGAACCCAACCCCAAGGCCTTTGACGCCCTGAACCAGCATCCCAAGGTCGTGGTTCGCATTTGCGACGACAGGTTCTGGGCCTTCCGCCAAAGGGAACGGCCAGAGCAACACCAGACACGGCAGACCGCAAACGCCTCGTTCACCTATCGCAAGGCGACCGAAGACTGGCTGGCCCATATCGACGTCGACGAGTTCCTGTGGCCGGACCGCCCTATTGCTGAACAACTGTCCGAGGTTCCCGACCATATCCCCGGCGTGCGCGTGCGCCCGGTTGAATCCATGGCCGGGGGCGAGGATAAGTTCAAAGCCTACATCCCGTCAGGCGCTGATCGCGACGGCATTGTGCAGGCCCTCTACCCCAACTACGGGGCTTTTGTGCTGGGCGGCTTCTTCAGCCACATACAAGGTAAAATTCTCGTCCGCACCGGACTGCCAAAAATCAGCCTGCGCATCCACAACGTGTTCCAAGGCGGTGAGGACCTGCGCATCAAAACAGAATTGCCACAGGTCGATCTTTGCCACTGCCATGCGACAGACTGGGAACATTGGCTGGCGCATTACAAATTCCGGTTGGCGCGCGGCTCTTACCGGCCCGGCATGTCGCCCAACGTCGCGCGGGACCGTGGTGGCATGAATATGAACGAACTGCTCAGCTGGATTGAAGCTGAAGGCGGCACCGACGGCCTGCGCGCCTTTTTTGATGAGATGAGCGGTACCGACTCCGGCGTTCGGGCACGGTTGGAACAATGGGGGATGATCCTGCATCGACCATTAGGATTAGATGAAAAGCTTGCGAAACATTTCCCCGGAAGCCTCTGAATTGTTGCGAGAAATCCGCATCATCACCAACCCCGATACCCTAAAGGGGAGTTCATTTGACCCCGGTCAACGTTTTTGTTATGTCCCGCCTCAAGCCGAAAATGCGCAATTCAGCGTATGGCCATCCGGGCCCGGCACACCTTTGACGCGCGGGCCAGGTCTAGTGTCCGCATGAACCGGACACACATGACAAAGTTTAACGAACTGAACCTGAACCCGAAGGTCCTCAAAGCCATTGAGGAAGCGGGATATGAAACCCCCACCCCGATCCAGGCCGGAGCCATTCCGCCCGCTTTGGAGGGTCGCGATGTATTGGGGATCGCGCAGACCGGCACCGGCAAAACCGCCAGCTTTACGCTACCAATGATCACACTGCTGGCCCGTGGCCGCGCACGTGCGCGTATGCCGCGCTCGCTGGTGCTGTGCCCTACGCGGGAACTGGCAGCGCAGGTGGCCGAGAATTTCGACACCTATACCAAACACCTGAAACTGACTAAGGCGCTGTTGATCGGCGGCGTTAGCTTCAAGGAACAGGATGCCCTGATCGACCGTGGTGTTGACGTGCTGATCGCCACGCCGGGCCGCCTGCTGGACCATTTCGAGCGCGGCAAGCTGCTGTTGACCGGCGTTCAGATCATGGTGGTGGATGAGGCCGACCGGATGCTGGATATGGGATTCATTCCCGATATCGAACGCATCTTCTCGCTGACACCCTTCACGCGCCAGACGCTGTTCTTCTCGGCCACCATGGCGTCCGAGATCGAACGTATTACCGATACCTTCTTGTCCGCCCCTGCCCGGGTCGAGGTTGCTCGTCAGGCCACAGCATCTGAGACTATCGAACAGGGCGTGGTCATGTTCAAAGGCGGTCGCCGCGACCGTGAGGCCAGCGCCAAGCGCAAGGTTCTGCGCGCGCTGATCGACTCTGAAGGCGAGAAATGCACCAACGCGATCATCTTCTGCAACCGAAAGACGGATGTGGATATCTGCGCGAAATCGCTGAAGAAATACGGCTATAACGCCGCCGCCATTCATGGCGATCTGGATCAGTCGCAGCGGATGAAAACGCTGGATGGCTTCCGCGATGGCTCTCTGCGCCTGTTGGTGGCCTCTGACGTGGCTGCACGTGGACTGGATATTCCGTCGGTCAGCCATGTGTTCAACTTCGACGTCCCCGGCCATGCCGAAGATTACGTCCACCGCATCGGCCGTACGGGTCGCGCGGGGCGTGAGGGCAAAGCTGTCACAATCTGCTCGGGCCGCGATGAAAAAGCCTTGGATGCTATTGAAAAGCTGATCCAGAAAGAGATCCCGCGCCTCGACAACCCTGTCAAGGATGAGCCGAAACCGGAGACTCCGAAGCCTGAGAAGAAGGCGAAGTCTTCTGAAGGTAAGCGCAGCGAGGGCAAGAAGGATCGCGAACCCAAAGGGCGCAGTCGTGGCCGCAGAGATGATAGCGGCCCTGCCGTGGTCGGCATGGGCGATCACCTGCCCAGCTTCATCGCCCTCAGCTTTGATGAGCGTCGCGCGGGCTAAATCGCCAGAACAAGCACCAAAATCGACAGACCCAACAGTCCCATCCCGGCGATCTCGCGCCGGGTTATGGTTTCGCGGAAGAACAGGATCGACGCGAGCAGGCTCAGGATCAGTTCGACCTGCCCCAGCGCTTTGACATAGGCCGCGTTTTGCAACGTGAAGGCCAAAAACCAGCAGAACGATCCGCCCAGACTGGTCAGGCCTACAAAAACACCGGTTGCCCGAGTCTCCCACACCGCGCGCAGTTCGGCCCGGTCGCGCCACAGCAGCCAAAGCCACATGCTAAGGAACTGGAACGAGACCACTGCCGCCAGCGTGATTAAGGCGCGGAACCAGGCGTTTACGTCCCCAAGCTCTAGCGAAGCGCCGCGATAGCTGACGGCGGAAAAGGCAAACAACACGCCCGAACCCAGCCCCAATTGTGAGGCCCGGTTGGTCAGATGCCGCCACCACGCGCCGTCTCCTCCGGGTGTTTTCGACAGCAGCAACACGGCCATCAGCCCCAAAAGGATTGCGCCCAAGGCGCCCATCGAAACCTCATCTCCAAGGATGAGGAAACCAACGATAGCCGTCTGAATCACTTCGGTTTTCTTAAAGGTGATGCCAACCGCAAAGTTACGCTGTTTGAAAAGGGCGACAACGCAGATCGTCGCCAGAATCTGGGCCGTCCCTCCGATTGCGACAAACACCCAGAACCGAGCCGTCAACGGCGGCAATTCGTGCCCTGCCCACAGCATGGCCAACAGCGCAGCTACAGCGAGCGGCATAGAATAGGCAAAGCGTGCAAAGGTCGCCCCGGCAGCAGACAGTTTCACGCTGCTCAGCGATTTTTGCAGCATGAAGCGCACGGTCTGAAAAGACGCGGCCGAGATCGTGACGGGAATCCATAAGCTCATGGCTTCCCTTCTGTCGTGAAATCAGGGCTTTGGCCAGAGCGGATGCGGCACCGGATCTTTCGCCCGCCAGAAAAAAGATCGGAATATCTCACCGTAAGAGCGGTAGACATAGGCCTCGTTACTGGTCAGGTATCGGTCTTTTCCAGCCCGGTAGAGCACAGGCAGATGATACCATGGCGCTGCCGGATTCATGTGATGAACGACGTGCAGGTTGTTGTTCAGAAACAGAAAAGCCAGAAGGCCGCGATCCTCAATGATCACGGTTCGAGCGTTTGAGTTCTCATGCGCGCGATGCTCAAGAAAGGTACGGATTTTCACCAGAGCCAACCCGATATACGCGGACAGAATGTACGCCCAGATCGGCATCGCCGTGTGGGACACGACCCACAATACCGCAATCACACCGGGCAAGTGCAAAGCCCACGCCCGTAGGATATCTCGATCACCGCGCAAAGCACCGCGCAGTTCACTACGCATAAACACATATTGCCCGATCGTCGGCCCCAGCACGATCCGGCCCAGCAGGGTATTATTCGCGGTCAGCACCCGCCTCTGCCATTCGCGCAAAGTCCCCCAGACCTTTGGGTCCAGATAATTCGACTCGGGGTCGTCATAGGGGTCCGTCAGTGTGGCGTCGCGGTGATGCGCCAGATGCAGATCCCGAAACCTATGATACGGGATGAATAGCGTCAGAGGCAGCGCCATCAAGGCCTCGTTCAGCCTTTTCGAACGGAAAGGATGACCATGCAGCGCTTCGTGGGTCAGCGACGAATGCAGAGTAGCAACCAACCCCATCGCCGGTATCGCCAGCCATACAGGCAGCCAGAAGATGACGGCCAACCACGCCCCGTAACAGGCCAGTATCAACACGAAGGTGCCCCACTCGGGCTGTGCGGGCCTAGACATTGCGACCCCACGCAATTCCAGCCCAGACGCGTTCGTAAATCACGTACATCGTCAGACCGATACCGGTATTCACAATTGCCAGCGTTCCGCCCACAGCTGCCGACCCGGTGGCCACCAATCCCACCAGCGTCATTACGGCCAGTCCCATGACATTCCACAGCACCGCTTTCACGACTGATCTGCGTCGTGTTTCCATTCCGTCACCCATATTATTGTTATGTCTTAAAAATTACGGGACGGCGCATCCGTTGAAAATTCTGAATATGATTAACAAAACTCATCATCTATGATATTTTCAAACACATGACGGATAAAATCGACAAACGAGACCGTGCGGCACAGTTTCGCCTGCGTCTTGCCCGCGCGATGGAAGAGCGTCACGTCAGCCAAAGTGCGCTAGCGCGTCACATCGGTGTGGATCGCTCAACCGTATCGCAATTGCTGACCGACGCAGGCGCACGTTTGCCGAACGCGCATGTGGTGGGCAGCTGCGCCTCGGCGCTGGGGGTTTCGGCTGACTGGCTTCTCAGTATCTCAGATCGGCCTGAAAGCGCGGCGGAGCTGCTGGCAAGCTCTCTGACCATGACCGAAGCACCTCGCGCGCTGGTGGATGAACGAATCTTCGAATGGCATCAGGAAGCGGCGGGTTACAAAATCCGCTATGTTCCAGCCACTTTGCCCGACATGTTAAAGACCCGCACCGTTCTGGAATGGGAGTACGCCCCGCATTTGGGCCGCACAGCGGATCAGGCCATCGGAGCTTCGGCGGACCGGCTGAAATGGATGCGCAGCGCGCAATCCGACTATGAGATCGCCATGCCGCTTTATGAGATTCACAGCTTCGCCCACGCCACAGGGTATTACGAAGGGCTCTGCCCCAATATCCGGCTTGAACAGATAGACCACCTGCTGGCGATCTGCGAACAGCTCTACCCGCGCCTGCGCATCTATCTGTTTGACGCAAAACGGCTTTACTCGGCCCCGGTAACGATCTTCGGCCCATTGCTGTGCGTTTTCTATGCGGGAAGTCACTATATGGCCTTCCGCGACCGCGACCGGATTGAGACCTTCACCCGCCATTTTGACACGCTGGTGCGCGAAGCCGACCTGACTGCGCGTGACTTCTCGGAGCACCTGAAACAGCTGCGCGCGGAGATTTCCGCGCCCTGAGGATGCACGGACGTTCATCTTATGCTATCGTCAATCGGCGCGAACCTTCGGGTATTCCGATCACAGACGGAGGACGACAGGAATGGACGCACTACAAACCGCTCAATACGCACGGGCTTTGTACACCGCTCATGGCGACCGGGCCGAGGCGGAAGCTGCACAGAAAATGCGCGAATGCGAGGCTGCGGGGAATAAACAGGAAGCCAAGGATTGGCAGGCAGTTCGCCAGTCCATCCGCCAGATTCGCGGCCCCAACCAGGGCTGAAACCATCTAGATTTTCGGGTCAGGGTTCACCGTATGCCCGTCCACGGCGATAACCTGACCCGACACCAGCCGCGCCGCGTCTGAGGCGAGGAAGACTGCCATATTGGCGATGTCCTCCCCCTCGACAAAGCGACCCATTGAAGTGCCCGAGGCATAGCCTTCGTAGACCTGATCGCGGGTCATACCCTTGGCCTCAGCCTCACGTTGCAGCACTCCCTCCATCCGAGGACCTTCGACTGCACCGGGGCAAATCGCATTGGCACGGATGCCGTGTGGGCCAAGCTCCATCGCCAAGGTCTTCATCAACCCTATAACCGCCCATTTCGCCGCCGCATACGGCGCGCGATTGGGATAACCGAACTGACCAGCCGTCGAAGAAGTGATCAACACTGCCCCACTGCCTTGCCTCTTCAGGATTGGAACAGCGTGTTTCGAGCATAAAAACGCACCTTCCAGATTGACCGCCAGACACGCGCGCCAATCCTCCAGCGCCACGTCCTCGACCAAGGCCGTTGGCCCAGCCACCCCGGCATTGGCGCAGAGCGCATCCAGCCCACCCCATTCAGCTTCAACCTCATGAAACAAAGTGGTCACAGCCACCTCATCCGTCACATTAACCCTGCTTTGGCGCCAATGTGCCGGGCAATCGGACAGAGCAACCTGATCCACGTCCACCACCCAGACCTGCGCGCCAGACGCATAGAACGCCTCGGCCATCGCGCGGCCAACGCCTGACGCGCCAGCCGTGATCAGAACGCGTTGTGTCACGATGGTTTGCGGATCGCAGCACCCGCGCCTTCAGGGTAAGGCAACCCGGCTTGAGCCTCGGCGATACGTGCCATTGCCGCCTCAATATCCGGTGATGGGGCGCTTGGGCGACGGGTTTCAAGGCTTACGTGCAGCAAGAAACTTTCACCCGTGGCCAGCAGTTTTTCGCCCTCGTACATGCTGTGGAACACGTGTAGCTTCTTACCCTGCCCCAACAGCATCTGCGTACGCACCTCGATCTTCGCGCCTGCGTTTACTTCGTCGATGTAACGGATGTGGTTCTCGGCCGTGAAATAGCTGCCACCGGATGAGATGTAATCCGCGTCACAGCCAATGATCTCCATGAACCGATCCGTGGCGGCGGCGAAGGCTTCGACATATTTCGCTTCATTCATGTGGCCGTTGTAATCGGTCCAATCCAATGGCACAGCGCGAGACAGGGTGAGGATCGGCTGGCTCAGGTCCGCCTGCTCCAGTGTCGGCAGAGCACCGGGTTTCAGCAGAGCGTCATGTTGGTTCAGCACCGCCCCAGCGCCGTAGTTTTGCGCTTTCAGAGCGCGCATCATCCCAACAAGGTTGTTGTCACGAATACGCTCCAACTCGCGGATCGAGTGCATCCCCGATTGCGCATCCGACTGATCGGCAATCATATCGACCAACTCGTCGGTGAACTCTGGCACATCCATCAGCTTGGTCCAAGGCCACTTCAAAGCCGGTCCAAACTGCGCCATGAAGTGCCGCATCCCCGCCTCGCCTCCGGCCACGCGGTAGGTCTCAAAAAGCCCCATCTGCGCCCAGCGGATGCCAAAGCCCATACGGATCGCCTCGTCCACTTCTTCGGTCGTTGCGATGCCGTCCTTGACCAGCCACAGCGCCTCGCGCCAAACGGCTTCGAGGAACCGGTCCGCGATATGTGCGTCTATTTCCTTTTTGATATGCAGCGGGAAGAACCCCACCGATTTCAATAACTCCTGAGCCCGTTGGACCATCTCAGGCGGATTCTTATCAGTCGGCACCAGCTCGATCAGCGGCAACAGGTAAACCGGGTTGAATGGATGCGTCACCACGATCTGCTCAGGCCTTAATGCGCCCTCCTGCAACTCGGACGGTTTGAAACCGCTGGTCGAGGACCCAATAATCGCGCCCGTATCGCACGCCTCCTGCAAGCCTTTGTAAACCTTCAGTTTCAGATCCAGCCGTTCGGGTACACTTTCCTGAATCCATGTAGCACCCGAAACCGCGTCGGCCAAATCCTCGTGGAATGTCAGAGTACCCTCAGGCGGCAGAGGAACGTCACTCAGCCCCGGCAAAGAGCGTCGTGCATTGTCCAGAACCTCGCCTATCTTACGCTCAGCCTCGGGGTCAGGGTCGAACACCCGCACATCCCAACCGTTGAGCAAGAACCGCGCGGCCCATCCGCCGCCGATGACGCCACCACCGACGATTGCTGCTGTTTTTGTCATGTCAATCAACTCGCTGCGGTGACTGGCGCGCGCTTGGTGAGCCCCAGTTTCTCACGCACCTCCTGCGGTCCGATTACTCGCGCGCCCATATTCTCAATGATGGTCCCGGCCCGTTCGACCAACTGCCAGTTCTCGGCCAGAACCCCCTTATCTAGCCACAGGTTGTCCTCCAAACCGACGCGCACATTGCCGCCCGCCAGAACCGTCGCCGCGACATAGGCCATCTGATTTCTTCCCAGCGAGAATGCGCTGAACGTCCAGTCATCCGGCACGTTGTTCACCATCGCCATGAAGGTATTCAGATCATCCGGCGCGCCCCACGGCACCCCCATGCATAGCTGCACCAGAGCGTTGGGTTCCAGAATCCCCTCTTTCACCAACTGCTTGGCAAACCACAGATGACCGGTGTCAAAGGCCTCGACCTCGGGCTTCACGCCTATGTCTGTCATCATCTGCCCCATCGCCCGCAGCGCACCGGGGGTGTTGGTCATGACATAATCGGCCTCGGCAAAATTCATCGTGCCGCAATCCAAGGTGCAAATCTCTGGCAAACACTCAGCAATATGCGCCACACGCTCGGTTGCGCCGATCATGTCGGTACCCGCTTCGTTTACGGGAAACGGACTTTCGACCCCACCAAATACGATGTCACCGCCCATGCCCGCGGTCAGGTTCAAAACCACGTCGACTTCAGCGTCGCGAATACGATCCGTCACCTCGCGATACAGGTCCAGCCGGCGGCTCGGCGCACCAGTCTCGGGGTCGCGCACGTGGCAATGTACCACGGCTGCGCCCGCCTTAGCGGCGGCAATCGCGCTGTCGGCAATCTGCTGCGGCGAGCGTGGTACATGCGGGCTGCGATCCTGCGTTCCGCCCGAGCCGGTCACAGCGCAGGTGATGAAGACGTCGCGGTTCATTTCCAGAGGCATTGCGTTTTCCCCAAGTTATACCCGGTTTTGCCGTGAGTTTTCCCCAGGCTTCTCCCCGGATTCCGATTTGCGTTGCCCGCGACTCTGACGCAGCCTTGTGGAAACACTTGCCAGAATGCGAATCGAACTTGATGAAATCCGCAAAAAACATACTTCAGCCCGAACATCGCGCCCTGAAAACGGCGGTTTTGGTGCTGGACGAATGCAACACGCTCAGCTTCGCCTCAGCCGTTGATCCGATGCGCGCCGCCAACCGTCTGGCGGATCGCCCTGCCTTCGATTGGGACTATGTGACCGCCACGGCGGAACCGGCGATGCTGACCAGCGCGCTGAACGTGCCCGGTATCCCATTGGCAAGGCTGCAAGGCTGCGACCTGATGATCGTCGTCGCGGGGTTCCAACTGGCTCGCCACGCAACGCCCAGCCTATTGGCCGGGCTGCGCCGTATTGCAAACACCGGGGCCACGATGGCAGGCATTGACGGAGGGCCTTGGCTGCTGGCCGAAGCAGGCTTGCTGGACGGCCACTGCGCCACCACCCACTGGGAAGATCTGGACAACTTCGCCGCCCGTTTTCCCGAGGTAGATGTGCGGCCTGATCGGTTCACGGTCTCTGAAAACCGTCTGACTTCCGGCGGAGCCATCCCGGCGGTCGAAATGATGCTGCACATCATCGCCGCCCGCCATGGCGCTGGTTTCGCCGCGCGTGTCTCTGGCCTGTTCCTGTATGACGGAGCGCCGGAACCCACAAAACCTCAAAGCCGCACCGGAGCGCCCCATCGCCACACCGCCCTGACGGCCAAGGCGAACACGCTGATGGAGTCCTCGCTGGACGATCCCCTGCCTTTGGTCACTATTGCGGAAACCCTCGGCACCAGCCCACGCACCCTGCAGCAACAGTTCCGCTTGCGCCTGAACACAACGCCGCAAGACCACTATCTGCAACTACGTCTGGCCGAGGCCCGCAGACTGGTCACCGATACCGACATGTCCCTGATGGATGTGGCCTTGGCCACCGGCTTCGGCTCACAATCCAGCTTCGCGCGCGCCTTCCGCACTGCACACGGCCTTTCGGCCCGCGACCTTAGACAAGAGCGCATCCACCCCACTCATCACTGACTGGATCCGCTTCATCTGGCCAAGGACATCTCGGGGGAGGCGCCCAAGGCGCGTCGGGGGCAGCGCCCCCTAAAACGGCATGGGATGCGCGCGATGGGCCTCAGTAATGTCCTTTACGACCTCATCCGACAACCGCAGGTCCCTACCCGCCAGAATATGCTCTAGCTGCGCCGTTGAAGTCGCACCGAAAATGGCCGACATCATAAACGGCCGCGTCCGACACCAGGCCAACGCCATATGCACCGGGTCCAGGCCATGGCGATCGGCAACTTCCAGATAAGCCGCCACAGCCTCAAACACGCGTGGGCCGGTACGTCCGCCCATGCTGGCCACCAGTGACATGCGAGAACCCTCCGGAACTGCACCGGACTGATACTTGCCAGTCAGGAACCCCGCACCCAAGGGCGAAAAGGCCATCAGGCCCACATCCTCATGCACGCTCAATTCAGCCATATCGGTATCGAAATGGCGACACAGCAGCGAGTATTCGTTCTGAACCGAGGCCACCCGTGGCGCGCCCATCTGCTCGGCGATCCGCAGCCACTGCGCCGTCCCCCACGCGCTTTCGTTGGACAGGCCAAAGGCGCGGATGTTGCCCTTGTCGACCTGCGCTTGCAGAGCCGCAAGACACTCCTGCATGTTGTCCAGAACTTCGTTGGTGTTGTGCCCCGACGGCGCATAGTTCCAGTTCTGACGGAACATATAGCTGCCCCGGTTCGGCCAATGAAACTGGTAGAGATCAATACACTCGGTCTGCAAGCGCCGCAGAGAGCCTTCGATCGCGCCGGGTATTGTTTGGGCCGTGATAGGCGCGCCGTCACGGATATGGTTCATCCCGGCCCCTGAATGCTTAGTCGCCAGAACATAATCCGCGCGCCGCGACGGGTTGTCCGCGTTCCAATTGCCCAGAATCTCTTCGGTACGGCCTACAGTCTCTTTCGAGACCGGGTTCACCGGATACATCTCGGCCGCATCGACGAAATTGATCCCCGCGTCCAGCGCCATGTCCATCTGTTTGTGCGCGTCAGCTTCGGACGTCTGCGTTCCAAAGGTCATCGTACCCAGACACAGATCCGTCACCATGATGCCGGTACGGCCCAAAGGCTTCATTTCCATCCGCTAATCTCCTGAAAATATTCCTGAAACCTGAAGCTACGCCTCGGCTTTTTTCTCCCACCGGCCCGATTCTTCAGACCAATACTGCGCCGCGCATCCCGCGCCAGTCAGGGCTTTCCACTGCCCCCGCGCGTGTTGAACAGCCCGTTCGTCATTGCCGTCGAACAGAATGCAAACGCGCTCCAGTGCTGAAACTTCTTCCGGCTCGACTGCTGCGCCGTCCACAGCCATAACACAGGCCGGCTCGTTAGCCGCCTCAGGCCCGGTCGTCAGCAGGATTGGCTGCGCCGCGTCATGCGGACCCCCGGCGCAACCATGCGGCAGGAACCCCTCGTCGGGTCCCAGCCACAGCGTTTCATCCAGCCAGTCCATGCGCGCGGGATCGGTGCCCCGCACGGCGATCTTCCACCCGGCCTGCCGCGCCTTGTCCAGCAGAACCGGCAAGGTACGTTCCAGAGGTTGCCGGGTCAGGTGGTAGAAATAGACGGCCCCCATCTGCTTACTCGAAATTGTCCTGCACCAGACGGTTGAGCGCGCGCACGCCCCAGCCGGTCGCGCCTTTGGGCGCATAAGAGGTCTCGGACGACACCGAAGCCACACCCGCAATATCGAGGTGAATCCACGGCGTTTCCTCTTTCACGAACCGTTGCAGGAACTGCGCCGCGGTGATCGAACCTGCCGCACGTCCGCCCACGTTCTTCATGTCGGCGATGCGCGATTTCAGCAGTTCATCGTATTTCGAACCCAAGGGCATCCGCCACGCACCTTCATCTTCGGCCTTGGCGGATTTCAGGAAGGCATCGCAGAACGTGTCGTTATTCGAGAAAACCCCGGCATTCTCATGCCCCAAACCAATGATGATTGCGCCGGTCAATGTGGCCAGATCAACCATGCCCACCGGCTTGAATCGCTCTTGCGCGTACCACATCACGTCGCACAGAACCAAACGGCCCTCGGCGTCGGTGTTGATAATCTCGACCGTGTCACCCTTCATCGACTTCACCACATCGCCGGGGCGGGTGGCGTTGCCCGAGGGCATGTTCTCGACCAGACCAACCAGCCCAACCACATTGGCCTTTGCCTTGCGCTTGGCCAGCGCGCGCATGGTGCCAGCGACAACACCCGCGCCGCCCATGTCCATGGTCATGTCTTCCATGCCACCCGCAGGTTTCAGCGAGATACCACCGGTATCAAACACCACGCCTTTACCGACCAGAGCCAGCGGCGCGTCATCTTTGTCGCCGCCTTTCCACTGCATCACCACAACCTTCGACGGGCTAACCGAGCCCTGCCCCACGCTCAGCAGCGTGCGCATGCCCAGTTCTGCCAGTTTGTCCTCTTCCAGCACCTCGACCTCAAGGCCCAGCGACGTCATCTCGGCCAGACGGTCGGCGAATTCAGTGGTGGTCAGGACGTTGGCGGGTTCGTTGGTCAGATCGCGGGTCATCCGCACGCCATCTGCCACAGCATAGAGCGGGGCAAACGCAGCTTCGACCTCGTCGGCTTTCTGGTGACTGACGGTGACGGCGCCGGGCGCGTCGGAGTCTTTGGATTTATGCGCGTCGAAATCATAACTGCGCAGCGCAATGCCCATTGCCAGTTCCTCGGCCCGGACCTGATTGCCAGCCATAACCAGCAGCGGTTTGCCTCCGGTCAGCTTGGCCAGTTTCGCGCCGCCTTTGCGCGCCTCATCCGCGTCGGGGCGTCGGGGCAGAACCAGAATGTCCAGCGCATCGGCCGCCATACCGCTGGGCCATGCCAGCGTGATCACGTCGCCTGTTTTCACCTTTTCAAACCGCGCGCTTTCAACCAGCCGGGCGACAGCGCCACGTGTCAGTCGGTTGGCGCGTCGGGCGGCGGGGTTCATCTTGCCATCCGACGGAATGATGATGGCGACGCGCCCCTCGGCCTGCGCCATTGCGTCAAGGTCAAAGGCCTGAAAACCGATCGGTACAAGACTGCTCATTGCAAACTCCTCAAAAACTGTTCCCCAAGACCTAGCCCGCGCGGCACGGCTTGACCAGATAGCAGTTTTCCCCGCCTGCCAATTGCATTACAGTCCCGAAAAAATTCCGGCAGGATCGGGGGAGAACGACTTGGCGAGACAGGGCAGGCATAAGCCGTTGCGCATCCGCGCAGGCATTGGCGATTCTGGCCTGAAATTTGCCCGTTTCCGCAGCACATACGCCTTGGCGGGGGCTGCTTCGTGATCCTCGACCGTTACTTTGCGCGCCGGTTCACCCAGAGCTTTCTGGTCATTGGCGGTATCTTTCTGACCCTGCTGATTCTGATCGACCTGGTGGAACAGGCACGCCGGTTCGACTCGGAAAACCTATCCTTCGGACGTTTGCTGCACCTGACATTGCTCAACACCCCGGCAGCGATCAGCGAGATGTTGCCCCTGTTGATCATTCTGTCGACCATCGCCCTGTTCATCGGCCTTGCGCGCAGCTCGGAACTGGTGGTGACGCGCGCCATTGGCCGGTCAGGTATCCGGGCGCTGTTGGCCCCGGTGGTTCTGGCTTTGGGTATCGGTGCGTTGGCCGTTGGCTTGCTGAACCCATTTGCGGCCGCCACGTCCGAAGAATATCGACGATTGTCAGACACATACAAGAACCGTGGCAACTCGGCCCTGTCGATCACCAGCGAGGGGCTGTGGCTGCGTCAGGGTGCCCAAGACGGGCAATCCGTTATTCATGCTCAGGGAACCACCAACGGCAACACGCTAGAATTGCTGGATGTTACAGTCGTCACCTTTTCGCCAGATGGTCGACCAACGCAGCAGATCGTGGCGGATCGCGCCCGGCTGACAGACGGCAGTTGGCTTTTGACCAACGCGAAAATCTGGCCGCTGGCTGATGACGTAAACCCAGAAATAGATGCGACCCAGCATCAGCGGATCGAGCTTCCCACCACTCTGACACGGCAGAGGATTCTGGATACGCTTGGGCAGAAAGACTCGGTCTCGGTCTACGACTTGCCGCAATTGATCAGCGATCTGCGCGAGGCGGGCTTTTCCACCAAACAATACGAGGTTTGGTTTCAGGTGCAGCTTGCACGGCCCTTTTTCCTGATGTCGATGGTGCTGATCGGCGCGGCCTTTACCATGCGCCACGTGCGATTTGGCGGAACCGGAATCGCGGTTCTGTCCGCCGTCCTGCTGGGCTTCGGGATTTATTTCGTTCGAAACTTTGCCCAAATTCTGGGGGAAAACGGTCAGTTGCCTATCCTTGTTGCGGCCTGGGCTCCGCCCTTTGCAGCCATTCTACTGTCTCTGGGGCTTTTGCTGCACGCGGAGGACGGCTGATGCGCTTACTCACACGTCTGTTCCTGTCCGGTGCCGTAGCGCTGGCGCTACCCTTGGGTGCCTACGGCCAAAGCCAGCCTGCCCCACCCCCTGCCACCGCGCAAGAGGATCAACCGGCCCTGCTGGTGGCCGACAAAGTATTCATCACTGCCGACAGCGTTCTAGTCGCCGAAGGTAATGTCGAAGCCTTTCAGGGTGACGTCAAAATCACCGCCGACCGGGTCACCTATGACCGCGAGACCGGCGCGCTGCAACTGGAAGGCCCAGTGCGCATTGATCAGGGCGGACAATCCACAATTCTGGCGGATTCGGCGGAACTGGATGAAGGGCTTCAGAATGGGCTGCTGATCGGCGCGCGGATGGTGTTTGACCAGCAGGTGCAGATCGCCTCGGTTCAGGCCGCACGTGCCGGCGGACGGTACACACAGCTGAGCAAGGTATCCGCCACGTCCTGCCATGTCTGTGCAAACGGCAAGCCGCCGCTCTGGCAGATCCGCGCCCGCAAGGTAACGCATGACCAGTTAGAACGACAGCTGTACTTTGAAGGCGCGCAGTTCCGGGTTCTGGATGTGCCGGTTTTCTATTTTCCCTATTTGCGCCTGCCCGACCCGACGCTGGATCGGGCAACCGGGTTTCTGGTGCCGTCGGTGCGGACCACGTCGCAGTTGGGAACCGGCCTTCAGGTCCCCTACTTCATTAAGCTGGGCGACGACAAGGACCTGACGCTAACACCGTATTATTCGCCAAAGACCAGAACGCTGGGATACCGTTATCGTCAGGCATTCAAGCGCGGGCGCATACAGCTTGAGGGCGCACATACCCGCGATGACCTGCAAGAGGGCGAGGATCGCGGGTATTTCTTTGCAAATGGCTGGTTCAACCTTGAGAACAGCTTTCGCTTTACCTTTGACCTCAAGACCACATCCGACGACGCCTATCTGGCCGATTACGGCCTGCCGGATTTCGACCGCCTGCGCAGCGAGATCGCATTGGAGCGTATCAAGCGTGACACCGCGTTCCGCACCAGTTTCATCCACTACAAGACCTTGCGTGACAGCGAGGATCAGGATGAAATCCCGTCGCGCATTTTCGACCTGTATTATCAGAAACGTCTGTTCCCGACCTCGGTCGGAGGAGAAGCCCGGCTGAGCTTTATCACGCATGCCCATGAAAGGACCAGCGATGCTGATATCGTCGGGCGCGATGTCGCCCGTGCTACGCTGGATGCGGAGTGGCTGCGCAGCTGGACATTTTCAACCGGATTGCGGGCGGATGCGCGTGTCGGGGCCTCGGTCGACACGTTCGACGTCCGCCACGACAGCCAGTTCCCGGATCACGTGACCCGCACCACACCGCGCGCGGCACTGACGTTGCGCTATCCGATGCGGCGGCGCGAACAATCCGGTGCGACGCAGATACTTGAGCCGATTGCACAAATCGGCTGGACCCATGTGTCGGACGACAACGTGCCAAATGACGAAAGCACGTTTCAGGAATTCGATCAGGGCAACCTGCTGTCCCTGTCGCGCTTTCCCGCCCCCGATCAGCGCGAAGACGGCGTCACCGGTGTGGTTGGTGTGAACTGGTCCCGCTATGGCACCGGCGGCTGGCGAGCCTTGGCCACAGTTGGTCAGGTCTTTCGTAGCGAGGCGGACCCCAATTTCAACCTGACCTCGGGTCTTCAGGGCACAACATCGGACTTGCTGCTGGCCGGTCAGTTGCAGACGGCCAATGGCTGGTCGCTGGCCGGGCGTGGCCTGCTGAACGGGGATATGAGTTTTGCCAAGGCCGAACTGCGCGCCGCATGGCAACAGCAAACCGCCGGAGTAACCGGCAGCTATGTCTGGCAAGAGCCGGACCCGGCAGAAAACCTGACCGACGAGACATCCGAAATCCGCTTGACCGGACGTTACACGGTGGATCAGAACTGGCGCACCACGGCATTGGCGCGCTATGATCTGAACGCGTCCGAGCCGATCCGATTTGGCCTGGGTGTCACCTATCAGAACGAATGTGTACAAGTTAACATGAGCGTCAACCGCCGCTTTACCTCGTCATCAAGTATTGAGCCTTCGACGGAATTCGGCTTTACCGTAGCCCTGACAGGATACTCCGTTGAAAGTGGCGCCCAACAGTTCAAGAGAAAATGCAGTTGATTTCACGTTTCACCAGTTTCGCTCGTTCCGGTTGGCTTAAACCGGTCGCTCCCGCCCTGATCGGAGCCGTTCTGGCTCTGACGCCCCTACAGGGTGTGGCCCAAAGCCTGTTTTCTCCGGCGATCAAGGTGAATCAGGACATCGTCACCTGGTACGAGTTGAATCAGCGCCAGCAATTCTTGAACCTGCTGGGCGCGCAAGGCGCGACCGAGGCCGAGGTTCGACAAGCGCTGATCGACGACCGCCTGCGCAAACAGGCTATGCGCGAGGCGGGTATTCAGGCCTCGCCCGAAGCCATTCAGGTGGGCATCGACGAATTCGCGGCGCGGGGTCAGTTGAGCACGGACCAGTTCCTGCAATTGTTGGCCGAAGGTGGCGTTGACCGCGAAACCGTCCGCGATTTCGTGGCGGACCAGCTGTCATGGCGCGACTATATCAGCGCCCGCTTTCTGTCTCAGGCCCGTCCGACAGCGGACGAGATCAACCGCGCATTGGGTCAGTCCGGCAGCGGCGGTCTGCAGGCCCTGCTGTCCGAAATCATCATCCCGGTGAATCAACAAACCGTGGCGCAGGCCGAATTGCTGGCGCAGGAGATCTCACAGCTTGAGGGCTTTGATGCGTTCTCAGCCGCAGCCACGCAATATTCAGGCGCAGCCACCCGCAATAATGGCGGCCGACTTGAATGGCTGAACATCAGCGATCTGCCTCCGGCACTACAACCTGTGATCCTGAGCCTGAAAAACGGCGATATCACTCAGCCGCTGAACCTGCCGAACGCCATCGCCCTGTTCCAGATGCGCGGCCTGCGGGAAACAGCCCCCGGCACGCCCACTTATTCAAAGATCGACTATGCGATCTACAATCTGCCCGGCGGCCGCAGCGCTGAAACGCTGGCCCGGGCGGCGCGCCTGAGAGAAGAGATCGACACCTGCGATGACCTTTACGGTCTGGCCAAGGAAAACCCCACCGAGGTCCTGCAACGCAATGAGGCCAGCCCGGCCGAAATCCCGCGTGACGTCGCGCTGGAACTGGCCAAGCTTGACCTGAACGAGGTCTCGACCACGCTGACCGGGAACAACGGCCAGACTTTGTCGTTCCTCATGCTGTGTACACGCACCCGTGACCTGGGCGAGGACACGACACGCGCCGATGTGGCCAATGCGCTGACTCAACAGCGGCTTACCGCCTTGGCTGACAGCCTTTTGGAACAACTGCGTGCCGAAGCCAACATCGTCGAGCAATGACGGCCCCGATCGCGCTCAGCTGCGGTGAACCCGCGGGCATTGGCCCCGAGATTGCCGCCAAAGCGTGGTCCGAGCTTCGCGACACCTGTCCGTTCTTCTATATCGGCGATGCAGCGCATCTGCCGGCAGGCACGCCCGTAGCCCAAATCTCGGACCCGTCTCAGGCACTGACGGCCTGTATCGACGCATTGCCTGTTCTGCACCTGGATTTCCCTGCCCCGAACGTGCCGGGGAAACCTGATCCGAAAAACGCGCCGTCCGTCATTGCCGCAATCGAACAAGGCGTCACGCTGGTGCAGTCTGGCGCCGCATCGGCGCTGTGTACCGGTCCGATCCACAAGAAGGCGCTCATCGACGGGGCCGGGTTCGCCTATCCCGGCCATACCGAATTTCTGGCCGCCCTCGCAGACCGCGATCAGGTCGTGATGATGCTGGCCAGCGACCAGCTGCGCGTGGTGCCCGCGACGATCCACATTGCATTGTCGGACGTCCCCGCTGCCCTGACCCCAGACCTGCTGCGCAACACCATCGCCCTCACCGCCGAAGGGCTGCGCACCCAATTCGGTATCGCACATCCCCGCCTCGCCGTCGCAGGGTTGAACCCGCATGCGGGCGAAGGCGGCAAAATGGGCGATGAAGAGATGAACTGGATTGCCCAGCTGATCGCTGACCTGCCAACTGATGGCTACACTGTCTCTGGTCCGCATCCGGCAGATACGATGTTTCACGCCGCCGCCCGCGCCCGGTACGATGCCGCCATCGCCATGTATCACGACCAGGCCTTGATCCCGATCAAAACGCTGGATTTCGACCGTGGCGTGAACGTGACGCTTGGTCTGCCGTTCATCCGCACCTCTCCTGACCACGGTACCGCGCTGGACATCGCCGGAACCGGCAAGGCCACCCCCACCAGCCTGATCGAAGCCCTGAAACTCGCCCACCGCATGGCAAAAAGCCCTTGATCCTTCACCTGGCTGAAAATATCCCCGCCGGAGGCGAAATTTCATTGGCGCGTCCATCGGCCTGCGTCGCGGTAAACAGATTATGAGCGCTATCGACAATCTTCCCCCTCTGCGCGAGGTCATCGCGACACATCAGCTCTCGGCGCGCAAGTCGCTGGGGCAGAACTTTCTGCTGGACCTGAACCTAACCGCCAAAATTGCGCGTCAGGCCGGGGAATTGACCCAATGTGACGTGCTAGAGATCGGCCCCGGCCCCGGCGGCCTGACCCGTGGGCTGCTGTCCGAAGGCGCGCGCAAGGTTGTCGCGGTCGAGAAAGACACCCGCTGTATCGCTGCCCTGAACGACATCGCTGCTGCCTATCCCGGTCGGCTTGAGGTCATCAACGGCGATGCGCTGGAGATCAACCCGCTCGAACACCTGACGCCACCGATCCGCGTTGCGGCCAACCTGCCCTATAATGTCGGGACCGAACTTCTGGTCCGATGGCTGACTCCACCCGAATGGCCGCCCTTCTGGCAAAGCCTGACCCTGATGTTCCAGCGTGAGGTGGCCGAACGTATCGTCGCCCAGCCCGGCAGCAAAGCCTATGGCCGCCTCGCCATCCTCGCCCAATGGCGGGCCGAGGCGCGCATCGCCATGTCGCTGCCGCCCGGAGCGTTCACTCCACCGCCCAAAGTCTCAAGCGCCGTGGTTCACCTGACCGCCCTGCCCGAGCCACGCTTCCCCGCTGACGCTGCCACCCTAAGCCGCGTCGTCGCCGCCGCCTTCAACCAACGCCGCAAGATGCTGCGCGCCTCGCTGAAAGGCGTCGCGCCTGATATCGAAGACCGGTTGCTGGCCGCAGGTATTCAACCCACCGAACGTGCAGAACAGGTCCCGCTTGAGGCGTTCTGTGCCTTGGCCCGCGAAGTGCAAAAAACCTGACCACAATAAGAAAAAGCCCCGGACGATGCCGAGGCTTTTTATTTGTTTCATACCAGATTTTACTCAGCCGCTTCCGGCGCGTCCCCATCTGTCTTGGGGGCATCCTCAGCCGGCGCAGCCTTAGGCTTGCGCGCGCGAGGGCGGCGTGCGGGTTTCTCTTTCTTCTCAGCCGCCTCGGCAGCTGGGGCATTGCCCTTGCTTTCCGGAGTTTCGACCAAGCCACTTTCAGGTGCAGCCGCCTCTCCCGCGAAATCCATCACGTCGGGCTGCGGCGCCTCGGCCGGGTCGGCCTGACGGGCGGCTTCGCGTTCCTGACGCTCGGCGCGCTCACGGTCACGCTCGGCCTGGCGTTCGCGGTTCTGGCGTTCCTGCTCTTCACGGCGCGCTTCAATTTCGCGCTGCGCTTCGCTCAGCAAACGCAGGTAATGCTCGGCGTGCTGTTGAAAGTTCTCGGCGGCCACGCGGTCGTTCGACAACTGGGCGTCACGCGCCAGCTGGTTGTATTTGTCAATAATCTGCTGGGGCGTGCCACGCACCTTGCCTTCGGGACCCGAGCTGTCAAAGACCCGGTTAACGACGTTACCGCCAGAAGGACGATTGCGGTTATTTTTGGCCCGCGAGCGGGATTTGGAAGATCTCATCTTACTTTACGTCAGCCTTGTCATTCGGTGCCGATATAGTCGCGTTCTGCACTGCTCATAAGGGCTGTAGCCGTCACACGATGTCGACTTTTTGGGCTTGGCGTCAGGGGCCCGCTGCAACAGCGTCAACCTCTCCGACTATCTCTGAGTAAGCATGTCCAGCGCGCGCAGACAAGAGCTTTGTCCAAAATTTCGCAGCTTTTTTACAATTATCGGCGCTTTTCAGCCTCACCCTCTGTGGCATTTACGGCATTCTGGCCACAACAACCCGATCACGGCCATCCAGATCAGGGATAATTCTTGTTTCTACCAGCCCCGCCGCCTGGAACAGGGCTGCGACGTTAAGTCCCTGAGTTGGACCGATTTCCACCAGAATGCGCCCTCCCGAGATCAGGAAATCCGGCGCCGAAGCCGCAATATGGCGATACGCGCCAAGCCCGTCACCTTCGTCCGTCAGCGCCATGCGGGGTTCATGTTCGCGCACCTCGGGCGAAAGCTCGTTCATCTCGGCCAACGCAATATATGGGGGATTGGAAACAATCAGGTCAAATTTCTCATCAATGTTCTCAAACCAGTCCGAGCGCAAAATCTCGACCCGGTCCTGCACCTGATGTTGCACGGCGTTGGCGCTGGCCTGAAGGCAGGCAGATTCACTGAGATCAACCGCAACGCCCGAGGCGCTTGTCCGCTCGGCCAGCAGAGTGATCAGGATGCAGCCCGATCCGGTTCCCAGATCCAGCACATGATCAAACGGCTCGCTCAGCGCGGCCTCGATCAGTGTCTCGGTTTCAGGCCGCGGGTCCAGAACATCCGGGCTGACGCTGAACCGTCGGCCGTAGAATTCCCGCTCGCCCAGCAGATGCGATACCGGCACCCGAATGGCCCGCAGCGAGATCAGTTGGTCATAGCGCTCGGCAATCTCGGGAGACAGCTCTTCGGGTGCGATTAGCGTAACCCGGCTGGCTTCAATCCGCGCGGCATGGGCCAGCAGAACCCGCGCATCCCGCGCCGGGTCATCCACACCCGCCGCCCGCAGGCGTGCCGTTGCCGTGACCATGGCTTGTGCCGCTGTCAGGGCCGCGATCATTGTGCCATCTCCGCCAGCAACCGTGCCTGATCATCAGCCGTCAGCGCGTCGATCACCTCGTCAAGATCACCCTGCATGACCTGATCCAGCTTGTAGAGCGTCAAGTTGATGCGGTGATCCGTCATTCGGCCTTGCGGGAAGTTATAGGTCCTGATCCGCTCGGACCGGTCGCCCGACCCCACCTGACTGGCGCGGTCAGCTGAGCGTTCGCTGTCGATCCGCTGCCGCTCCAGATCATACAGACGCGTTTTCAGCACCTGCATCGCGATCTCGCGGTTGCGGTGCTGGGATTTCTCGGAGCTGGTCACCACGATGCCGCTGGGCAGGTGCGTGATCCGCACCGCCGAGTCGGTGGTGTTCACATGCTGCCCCCCCGCGCCCGAGCTGCGCATGGTGTCGATCCGAATGTCGTTCGCGTCGATCTGAATGTCCACATCCTCGGCCTCGGGCAGAACCGCGACCGTGGCTGCCGAGGTGTGGATGCGCCCGCCGCTTTCGGTTTCGGGGACACGCTGTACCCTGTGGACGCCGGATTCATATTTCATCCGCGCAAACACGTTGTCGCCCTTGATATGGGCCACGACCTCTTTGACCCCGCCCAGATCGGTCGCGTATTCTTCGATAATCTCAAACTGCCACCCACGACTTTCCGCATAGCGCTGATACATCCGCAAAAGGTCACCCGCGAACAGAGCAGCCTCATCGCCTCCGGTGCCGGGCCGGATTTCCAACATTGCCGGACGCGCGTCGGCCTCATCGCGGGGCAGCAGCGCCAGTTGCAACGCGTGTTCGGCCTCGGGAATACGTGCTTGCAGATCTGGGATTTCCTCTTCGGCCAGTTCTTTCATATCGGGATCGGACAGCATCGCCTCGGCTTCGGCCAGATCGGAAACCAACTGCCGCCATGCCATGATCTGATCGACCACTGGCTTAAGGTCCGAGTATTCCTTGGCCAAGGCCGCAATGTCCCCACCCGAGGCGCCATCAGCCATGGCCGCTTCGAGGTATTGGAATCGCTGGGTTAACTGTTCAAGGCGTTCTTCGGGGATCATCCGGGCGGTGTCTCTTAATCCGAGGCTATGGTCAAGGCCCTGCCCTGTGTTATGCTGATGCTTATGAAACGGTTTGTGCTTGTTTTTGCGCTGTCAGCTGCCCCTGCAATGGCCGACTATGTCGGGCCCGATGGGAAAGTTCGAGATTGCTATTGCACCGATAAATCCGGCTCCCGCATCGAATTGGGAGAGTTGATCTGCCTTCAGGTCGATGGCCGCATGTTCACAGCGCAATGTCAGATGTCGCTGAACGTGCCGATGTGGCGCGAGGTTCAGGAAGGGTGTTTGTCGTCGGGGTTGAACAGATCTCGAGATTTGTTAGGGCCAGAGGCAGAAAGCTCTTCCGGATAAATCTTTACAGGTCCTCCCAACGGCTGAACTTATGCTTCCTGGAAACGCGCCAGATGCCAATTTCCGAGAAAAACCACATACCCACACCGAAGCACGCAGAGGCCAGAACCAAGGACGGAAACCTACATTGCGCGGCGTAGCTGAAAACATACATGCCCAGCCCCCACAAACCACCCATAGTCAAGGTTGCACTAACCATGCGTGAGACCCTGGTTCTGTAAACAAATGGTCTTGGCTTCAAGCCAATGTGCCTCAAAATACGAACGTCTGGCGATGGCTTCCCGGAATTCTGCCAACCAGCGGCTTCCAACTCTGCAGACGCCAGCCTGAACTTTCTTTCATAGTCATTCATGCAATGTAAATGTGCACTTAAATCCAAAAGTTCAACTTATTGCAGAGTGCCCAACCACTCATCTACTCGTGCTTTGTTCACCCCAAAATCTGACCGTCCAAATCTTAACCGTCCATGGATGCGCAGGATGTCACCATCCTGCTGAACGGTCGTGTAGTCCGGAAAGCCGATCACTTTGGTGCGGGTAATATAGGTAACCATCCCACCGTCTACCGACCCGGCCAGAAGCGAGGTGCGCGGCGTTGCGCGCGCAATTGCGTCCAATCGAGCCAAGCCATCCGGTCCGGTATTTACCACACGTAGAACGCCACCTTCCAAATCGCGGTCTGCTTCGGCCATTGGCGCTACGTGCCACTTCTCAGGGTCGGACGGTGCCAGCCGAATATAGGCGCCCAACACCACCACCAGTCCCACAATCACCCAAAGCATCGTTTTCTTCATCCTAAACCCAGCCCTGCTGCAAACCATATGCGGATCGGTTCGTCGGACAAGGATGCGATCCCGTTACCGTGACGTCACTCCGGGCAGAATGCACAGCATCTCGAACAGCAGGTTCGCGGCCGTCAGAGCCGTGTTGCCCGAAGGATCATATGGCGGCGAGACCTCGACCAGATCGCAGCCCACCACGTTCATACCGCTAAGCGCGTGGATCAGTTGCAGCGCCTGCGGGGTGGTCAAACCTCCGATCTCGGGCGTGCCGGTGCCGGGGGCAAAGGACGGGTCGAGGCTGTCGATGTCATACGAGATATAGACCGGATGATCCCCAACCGTCTTGCGAATCTGCGCACCGATCTCAGTCAGGTTCTGCTGCCAGAGGTCCCAGGCCGGGAACTGGCGAAAGCCCCAACCCTTGGCCTCGGTGAAATCCGACGCCGCATAGCCCGAGCCGCGAATACCGATCTGAAAGGTCTTGTCGGGGACGATCAGCCCCTCTTCATAGGCGCGGCGGAAGACGGTGCCGTGGGTTTCACGCTCGCCGAACATCTCGTCATTGACGTCCGCATGGGCATCCACGTGGACCAGAGCGACCGGCCCCCTCTTGGCCGCAATCGCGCGTAGAATCGGCAGGGTGATCGAGTGATCCCCGCCCATCGCAACCGGAATCACGCCCTGCGCCAGAATAGCGTCATAGCTTTCCTTGATGATCGTGAGACTTTCGGTCAGCGAGAATGTGTTGATGGCCAGATCACCGATATCCGCGATCTGTAAACTATCAAACGGAGCTGCCGCGTTCGCCATGTTGTAGGGCCGGATCATCGCACTTTCGCTGCGGATCTGCTTCGGCCCGAACCGGGTGCCCGACCGCCACGAGGTGCCAATGTCCATCGGTATCCCCAGCACGGCCACATCAAGCCCCGCCAGCGAGTCTGCCTGCGGCAGGCGCATAAACGTATTCGGCCCCGAAAACCGCGCCAGGTCGTTGCCGCTGATGGGTTGGTTAAACTCTGTCATGCCTGTCTGTCTCCCGTCCGGTCTTTTGGTTAACCTGATAGCGGAAAGATGGCTAACCAAAGGTTAAGGAACCAGCTTGTTCCACCCCAACAAGCAAACGATCTGTGTCGCCACATGCGCGCCCGCAATTGCCGTCGCGCCGGAGGTGTCATAAGGCGGAGAGACCTCGACCACGTCGCCGCCCTTGATGTTGATCCCGGCAATGTCACGCAGGATGATCTGCGTCTGGATCGAGGTCAGCCCACCCCAGACCGGCGTCCCAGTGCCGGGGGCAAAGGCCGGGTCCAGACCGTCGATGTCGAAGCTCAGGTAGACGGGACTGTCGCCGAGGATGTCTTTGATCTTTTGCGCCACGGCGGCGGGACCGGATTCGTAGACCTCGCGCGCGTCGATGATGTTGACGCCCAGCGTGTCCTCATTATGGGTGCGTATCCCCACCTGAACCGAGCGTTTCGGGTCCACGATCCCCGACTTCACCGCCTTATAAAACATGGTCCCGTGATCGACGCGAGACATGTCGTCATCGGCCCAGGTGTCGGTATGCGCATCGAATTGCAGCAGCGACATCGGTCCGTATTTCTCGGCATAGGCCTTAAGGATCGGGAAGCTGATATAGTGGTCCCCACCCAAAGAAACCGAGGCCACATCTGCCGCCAGAATGGTGCGGATATGGTCAGTCAAAGTATCGGGAAAGGCCGGAATGTTGGCGTAGTCATAGGCCATGTCGCCATAGTCGATAATCGCCAGCTCACTCAGCGCATCGAAGGGCCAGCCATAAGGCGCGTCTGGCGATTGCAACGCGCTGGCCTCGCGGATCGCGCGCGGTCCAAGGCGCGTGCCGGGGCGGTTGGTTACTGCCTGATCAAACGGCACTCCGGTGACGGCAATATCCACTCCGGTCAGGTCCTTAGTGTAAAGGCGGCGCAGGAACGAGGTCGCACCGCCAAAAGTATTCTCATAGGACAACCCTTTGAGATCCGGGTTGGTGAATGCCTCATCCACCTGATTTTTTGCGTCTTCCAGTGCCATATCTTCCCCTCATCAGCCCAGCGGCTGGGCCTTTTCCACGATGCGCGCAAAGAGCGAAGCTCCTACCGGCGCGATCTGGTCGTTGAAGTTGTATTTCGGGTGGTGCAGCCCGGCCCCATCGCCCTGCCCCAGAAACAGATAGGCACCGGGGCGGGCCTGTAACATATACGAGAAATCCTCGGCCCCCATCTCACGCCCGGTATTCGCGGTCACGCGGTTGGGGCCCGAGACTTCACGCGCGACGTCCGCGGCGAACTCGGCCTTGTGAACATCGTTGATAGTGGCCGGATAGTTGACCTCATAGTCCAGCCGCGCCTCGACGCCATATGAGGTCGCCTGCCCCTGCACGATCTGCTCCATCCGTTCCATCACCATCTTTTGGACAGACGGGTCAAAGGTGCGCACGGTGCCATTGATATAGGCGGTATCCGGGATCACGTTGTTGACCGTGCCGGTGTGGATTTGCGTGACCGATACCACCAGATCGTCCAGCGCATAATGGTTCCGGCTCACAATGGTCTGGATCGCCTGCGCGATGCCACAGGCAGCCATCACCGGGTCTTTAGTTTCATGCGGCATGGCACCGTGGCCACCGACACCCTGAATATGCACTTCAAACGTATCCACCGCCGCCATGATCGGACCCGGCGTGGTGTAGAACGCGCCTTCGACAAAGCCCGGCGCATTGTGCAACGCGTAGATCTGAGAGATGTCGAAACGGTCCATGATCCCCTCATCGACCATAACGCCGGCCCCGCCGCCCTCTTCTTCGGCGGGCTGGAAGATCAGCGCCACCCGCCCCCGGAAGTTCCGGGTCTCAGCCAGATAGCGCGCTGCACCCAGCAGCATCGTGGTGTGCCCGTCATGGCCGCAAGCGTGCATCTTTCCGGGGTTTGTCGAGGCATACGCCACCCCCGTTTCTTCAGGGATCGGCAGCGCGTCCATATCGGCGCGCAGGCCAATCGTAGGTCCCTCACCCTGACCGTTGATGATCGCCACGATGCCGGTCTTGGCGATGCCTTCGTGCAGTTCATCCACGCCAAACTCACGCAAACGCTCGGCCACGAAGGCGGCGGTCTCGTGGCACTCGAACTCCAGCTCGGGGATCCTATGCAGGTGCTGCCGCCACGCGGTCATATCGGCAGAGAAATCGGCAATTCGGTTGACGACGGGCATCTGGGGTGGACTCCTGATCCTGACTGCGGAATGGATGCATCTGACACCGGAACGAAAGGGTTCGCAATGGCCGAAAATCCTCTGATCCACGACAGCGATGCGGGTATAGAGCGTTTGCTGGAAATCATGCGCCGCCTGCGCGACCCGCAATCCGGCTGCCCATGGGATATCGAACAGGATTTTTCAACAATTGCCCCTTACACAATCGAAGAGGCCTATGAGGTCGCCGACGCCATCGAACGTGAGGCCTATGATGAGTTGAAGGGCGAACTGGGCGACCTGCTGTTCCAGTCCGTCTTCCACGCACAAATGGCGGAAGAAGCCGGACATTTCACTTTTCAGGACGTAGTGCGGACAATGTCCGACAAGATGGTCGACCGCCACCCGCATGTATTCGGCGACGAATCTCGCGATAAGTCAGCTGAGCAACAGACCCGCGACTGGGAAACGATCAAAGCCGCCGAGCGCGCGGGCAAGGAACAGAAAGGCGCTCTGGACGGTGTTGCCGCCAACCTGCCCGCCCTTCTCCGCGCCCATAAGCTGCAAAAGCGCGCCGCCCGCGTGGGATTCGACTGGCCCGATGCCAGCCATGTTCTGGCCAAGATCACCGAAGAGGCCGCCGAGTTGGAAGAGGCCCGCAACAGCATGGACGCGGATGCCCTGGAAGATGAATTCGGCGATCTGCTTTTCGTGATAGTCAATCTGGGCCGACATCTGGGGATCGAGCCCGAGGCCGCCCTGCGCCGTACCAATGCCAAGTTCACCCGCCGTTTCGAACAGGTCGAGGCGCGGTTGGCAGCCCGGGGCAAGACCCCCTCGCAAAGCGATCTGGCCGAGATGGATGCGTTGTGGGACGAGGTGAAGGTCGAAGAACATCGCGCCAACGGCAAACTACCGCCGGTGGATGCCGTGGCCGACACGTAAATCGGCTAGACAAGTGCGGTGACACTTGCGAGTGTCCGCCCTTCAAGACCTCGGAGGCACAGTATGGCACCGCGCAAAATCATCATCGACACCGACCCCGGTCAGGACGACGCCGTCGCCATCCTGTTAGCCTTTGCCAGCCCCGAAGAGATCGACGTGCTGGGCATCACAGCCGTCGCTGGAAACGTCCCACTAGAATTGACAGCCAAGAACGCGCGCATCGTCTGTGAGTTGGCCGGGCATACACACGTACCTGTCTATGCCGGATGCGACCGCCCACTGAACCGCCCACTGGTCACTGCTGAACATGTGCATGGCAAAACCGGGCTGGACGGTCCTGTCCTGCCGGACCCGCAGATGCCTCTGACCGATGGTCACGCGGTGGACTTCATCATCGACACATTACACGCGCATGAGCCGGGTACCGTGACGCTCTGCCCGCTGGGGCCGCTGACCAACATCGCAACAGCCTTTCAGAAAGCGCCCGACATCGTCGACCGGGTACAGGAAATCGTGTTGATGGGTGGAGCGTATTTCGAGGTCGGCAACATCACTCCGGCGGCAGAGTTTAACATTTACGTCGACCCGGAAGCCGCTGAAATCGTGTTTAAATCAGGCGCTCCCATCGTGGTTATGCCGTTGGATGTGACCCACGACGCACTGGTCACGCCCCATCGCAACGATGCCTTCCGGGCGCTGGACAGCAAAGTTGGTCATGCCGTGGCCGAGATGACCGATTTCTTCGAACGCTTCGACAAGGAAAAATACGGCTCGGACGGGGCACCCCTGCACGATCCCTGCGTGACCGCATACCTAATCCGCCCAGAGCTGTTCTCGGGTCGTCATATCAATGTTGAAATAGAAACTCAGTCAGAGCTGACACTGGGCATGACCGTGGCCGACTGGTGGCGGGTTACGGGCCGCGCACCAAACGCCATGTTCATGGGAGACGTCGACGCAGCCGGGTTTTTCGACCTGCTTACAGAAAGGTTGGCCCGCCTATGAGCGCTGCACTGAAACTCGCCCGCCCCGAAGACCTGGATCGTTTGATGGGGCTGGTTTCGGCTTTCCACTCTGAGGCTGGAATTCAACAGGACGCCGATCAGCGCCGTGAAGCGTTGCTGCCGCTGCTTGAGGGCATTCCGCACGGCTGTGTTTATCTGATCGGTCCCGGCCGTGCGCCGTTGGGCTATGTCGTGCTGACCTTCGGTTGGTCAGTGGAATTCGGTGGCATGGATGGATTTATCGACGAGATTTACATCCGCCCCGCCGTCCGTGGCCGAGGAATAGCAACCGAAGTGTTACTGGACCTGCCCAAAGCCTTGGCCAGCGCAGGTCTGACCGCATTGCATCTTGAGGTCGACCGTATGAACGAGAGAACGCAGAAGCTCTATCTGCGCACCGGTTTCAAAGCGCGCGACCGTTACATGCTGATGAGCAAGACGCTTTAGCGCGCCTCTCCCCGGAACATCATGGACACGTTGTCCATCTCCAGAACCGGATCATTGGCCGACACCGATTCACCCGAAATCGGATAGGTCCCCGGGCCCGCACAGGCCGCCAGAAAAACAGTGCTGATCACTGAAGCTACGAGAAGGAATTTTGAACCAGTCATGGTGTGCTCCTTTCTGTAATGGCCTCAGAATACGTCAGTTCAAAGTGATACTTGTATGAAAAAGTTCACACATAAGTGAATTTATGTCAGGACAACTTTGACAAATGGAAATTTCCCAACAATTACATAGGGAATACGGAATAAGAAAATTTCGATACTTCCTTAGTCAGGGCGGTTCGAACGCAAATCCATCTCAAAAAACAGCAGATGACCGTCGGCGATTTCCGGAATTTCCGAGTACGCGTCCCGCAATCGAAACCCCATTGATAGATATAGCCGAGTCGCTGCCTCCAGTGGTTTTCCGGTGTCCATTCTGATGTAGTCAAAACCCAAGTCACGGCATTGCTTGATAAGGTATTGCATGATGGCAAAGCCTGCCCCTGTTCCGCGCGCAGTATCCGCTACAAAGACACGTTTGATTTCGGCCACGCCCGGTTCAATCGTGTGGAACATACCGCATCCGACGGGCTGATCCCCCTTGATCGCAAGGCAAGTACCACCGTTCGGAGGGCTGTGTTCAGCCTCAATCGCAGTCATCAAACGCGCATATTTTTCACGCGGATAGAAGGTTCGGACAATGCTCCGGGATCGTTCATCCAGCATCAGTAGGAAATCCCGATACTCCCAACACAAACGCCGGACCGCATCGAAGTGGTCCGGCGTTCTGGGTTCTATGATGTTTAGCAAGCGCTGATCCTCACTCAGATTTGAGGATCAGCCTAACACTTAGCGTTTCAGGATCGAAGCGCCCGCGTATTCTGCAACTTCACCCAGCGATTCCTCGATACGGATCAGCTGGTTGTACTTGGCCAACCGGTCTGACCGCGCCAGAGAGCCGGTTTTGATCTGACCGCAATTGGTTGCCACGGCCAGATCGGCGATGGTGGCATCCTCGGTTTCACCCGAGCGGTGAGACATCACGTTGGTATAGCGCGCGCGGTGGGCCATATCGACGGCGCGCAGGGTCTCGGTCAGCGAACCGATCTGGTTCACCTTAACCAGCATCGAGTTTGCACAACCCCGGTCGATGCCTTCGGCCAGGCGCTCGGGATTGGTCACGAACAGATCGTCGCCAACCAGCTGCACCTTGTCGCCGATGGCGTCGGTCAGGGCTTTCCAACCGTCCCAGTCATCCTCGGACATGCCGTCTTCGATCGAGATGATCGGATAGTCATTGACCAGCGCTGCCAGATAGGCCGCGTTTTCTTCGGACGACAGCGAAATACCCTCACCCGCCAGAACATACTTGCCGTCTTTAAAGTATTCGGTTGCCGCGCAGTCCAACGCCAGATGGATTTCTTCACCTGGCTTGTAACCCGCCTTTTCGATAGACTTCAGGATGAAATCCAGCGCTTCACGGGTCGACGCGATATTCGGGGCAAAGCCGCCCTCATCGCCGACACCTGTCGCCAGACCAGCAGCCGACAGCTCTTTCTTCAGCGTGTGGAATACCTCGGAGCCCATGCGCACCGCCTCGCGGATGTTCGCGGCCGAGGTCGGCATGATCATGAATTCCTGAATGTCGATCGGGTTGTCGGCATGCTCACCGCCATTGATGATATTCATCATCGGAACCGGCAGAACCCGCGCCGAGGTGCCACCGACATAGCGGTACAGAGGCTGCGTGGTGAAATCTGCGGCAGCCTTCGCTGTCGCCAGCGAGACACCCAGAATGGCATTGGCGCCCAGACGGCCCTTGTTCTCGGTCCCGTCCAACTCGATCATCGCCTGGTCGATGGCCACTTGCTCGGTCGCGTCAAAGCCCACAAGTTCCTCGGCGATTTCACCGTTTACCGCTGCGACGGCCTCCAGCACGCCCTTGCCCATGTAGCGCGCCTTGTCACCGTCGCGCTTTTCCACTGCCTCATAGGCACCGGTCGATGCGCCCGAGGGCACGGCAGCTCGGCCCATAGTGCCGTCTTCCAAGATCACGTCGACTTCGACCGTCGGGTTGCCCCGGCTGTCCAGAATTTCGCGTGCGTGGATGTCGATGATGGTGCTCATGAGGTGCGTCCCTGTGGCTGCAATCAGTTGCACGCCTCTTAGCATCACCGGGCGAAAAGTAAACCGTTCATGTTATCGCTAACACGATCTAAGAGCCTGACCCAAAAGTCCCCGAGACCCTGATTTCGGGCCGATTTTGAGTGTCCACGCATCAGTTCTCACTGCCTCCGTGTGTCTGTTGGGGCCAAATTCCGGTCACAAGGTCGGGGTTTTTGAACTCCTGAGACTTTTGGGTCAGGCTCTAAGGCAGATGTTTGCGCCAACCTGCGACGATCCGTCAAGCGGCAACTGCGATCTGGTGCGCCAGCCTGCGCTCTCGGATAAAGGTGTAGAGGCCGGACCCGATGATCAACGTGGCCCCGGTCAACGTCATCGTATCGGGGCGTTCACCAAACATCAGCACCCCGGCCATGGTCGAAAACAGCAGCCGCGAGTAACGGAACGGGGTCAGGGCTGAGGCCTCTCCGATCCGCATGGCGGTGACGATGCCGAGATAGCCGAGCATGCCAAAGCCGATTGCGCCGACATAGGGGGCGATTTGCGCTGCTTGAAGCGGCACCACCGGTTGCGCGTTAAAGACCATGAAGGCGGCCCCTGCCAGAGCGACGACCAGATAGGCCTGCAACGCCACAACGGATGAGGCGATGCGGGCGTCCAGACGCCGGGTAATCAAGTCCCGCGCGGCAATAGCGACAACAGAAATGATAACCAGCAGAGTTTCCGGCTGAAATCCGACGAACCCCGGGCGGATGATCATCAGAACCCCGATGAAACCGACGCCGATTGCGCTCCACCGTCGCCAGCCGACCTGCTCGCCCAGAAACAACGCCGCGCCCATGGTCACGACCAGCGGCAAGGCCTGAAACACCGCCGCGACGGTCGACAGATCAATCAGCGACAGCGCCGTGATAAAGGACAGCGCCGCCACGGCCTCGGTCGCGGCCCGCATAAGCGGCAGGGTCTGCCACGCGACCGGATCAAAAATACGCTGACGCGTCACCACGGCCATCACGGCAAAGGCCAAACCGCATGCTATTCCCAACACCACCAATATCTGCCCCGTCGACACACTGGTCGACAGGTGCTTGATGAACATGTCCTCAAGCGAAAAGGCAGCCATAGCAGCGACAACCATTAAGATGGCGTTTACGTTGTTCATAAGCGTGTCCACAGGGAAAGGCGGCCCGAATTGCCGCGGCTGCCATAGCATTCACAAATGCTGACCGGTCTGGCAACACATATCAGCACCGGAAATATGATATCCCGTGCGCCGCCCCTTCGCGATTTGTGATGAGTCAGTCCTGCTCCAGCGGCACGCCGTACAGTTCCAGTCTGTGACCCTTTAGCTTATATCCCAGCTTGGCCGCGATTTTTTCCTGTAGCGCTTCGATCTCGGGGTCGACGAATTCGATCACTTCGCCCGACTGCATGTCGATCAGGTGGTCGTGATGGTCCCGTTCGGCATCCTCATAGCGGGCGCGGCCGTCACCGAATTCCAGACGCTCGAGAATCCCGGCCTCTTCGAACAGTTTCACGGTGCGATAGACGGTGGCGATGGAAATACCCGAATCTACCTTTGAGGCGCGCGCGTACAGCTCTTCGACGTCCGGATGATCTTCGCTTTGCTGCAGCACCTGCGCAATTGTACGGCGCTGCCCCGTCATGCGCAGGCCTTTGGCTTCGCACCGGGCGATGATCGTATCGGACATGAATGACCCCTCGGAGTAGTTCGGGTCTCTGTCTTAATACGTCTGCGCGGCTGGCGCCACAGGGGATTTTTCCTATGCCGCGCGGCGCAGGTCGGCCCAGATCGGCAGGTGGTCCGAGGCAATATGCGCAGGCCGCGCATCGTGAACGCCATGCAGCACCGCCTCAAGCCCTGCGCCCAGCGCGATCCGGTCCAGCGCGCCCAACGGCTGCGCTGCCGGGAAACTGGGAACCGGAGGCAGAAAACGCATGTCCGGGGCCAGATGGTCCAGCACCGGCTGGCGGGACCATTCATTGAAATCGCCAGCCCAGACAGTGGGCATGTTATCCAGATGGTCGTCAAATCGGCGGATGTGGGTGATCTGCTGACGACGCGAGGCTGGCAGTAACCCAAGGTGCATCCCCATAACGCGCAGCGGGCCGATCTGGGTGTCAAACTCGACCCGAACCGCACCCCGGGGCTCCAGACCCGGCAAATCGTGATGCCCAGTCTGCCGCACCTGAATGCTATCGCCGCGCCAGATCACAGCGTTGCCATGCCAGCCCAGACTGCCTGCCCCGCCCAACTCGACGATCTGCCACCCAGCCTCGTCCAGCATGAAATGCGGTAATGCGGCGGGGCGCGGTGGCAAACGCTTGTCAGCCTCTTGCAGCACCACGATATCGGCCTGCATGCTGTCAATGACCTGCATGATGCGCTGAGGCTGCCGCCGGAAATCGAGCCCGACGCATTTCTGAATGTTGTAACTGGCGATGCGCAGGGTTGAATGAGGTTTCATGAGGTCCCGATCAGGCGAATACCCACAGAGTGCCACGCCAGCCGCCGGGTGCAACCCCTGATATCCCTAGGGCGCAGTCACCCCGAACATGACCGCCCTTGATCCCGCTGCAACCGACGATTAATTCGCGCACAGGGACCCGGTGCAGTGAGGGCAAGATGGTTTCGAGCGAGATGCAGCACAACGACACAATGCGGGCCAGCCTCGTCCTTGTTGTCGGAGGCATGATGTGGGGCCTTTACTGGATCCCCGTTCGGTTCTTCTTTGACCTCGGCCTGACCGGTCCATGGCCGGGTATCGCCATGTATTGCTCGGCCCTGCTGTTTTTGTTTCCGCTGGTGTGGCGGGATCGGCAGGCCTTGGCGTCGCAATGGAAAGACTTGGTGCTGAGCGGCATGTTCACCGGCGCGGCCTTCAGCATGTATTCCATCAGCCTCGTGTATACCGACGTGGTGCGCTCGATCCTGTTGTTCTATCTGACACCCATCTGGGGGACGCTGCTGGGGTTGATCTTTCTGAAAGAGGGCCTGGGCCCCAGGCGGATCATTGGGCTGGTTTGCGGACTTGGCGGGTTATTCGTTGTGTTGGGCGGTGCAGGTGGGTTTCCCCTGCCGCAGAACATCGGCGACTGGCTGGCGCTGGCGTCTGGCATATGCTGGGCGCTTGGAACTCTTGGGCTGTACCGCACACGCAACATTGCGCCATCCGGGCAGGTGTTGGCCTTTGTTCTGGGTGCGGTAGCGCTGTCCGTGCTGAGTCTTGCCTTTCTGCCGGGGCCAATAACACCCCATATTGCAGGGCCTGATACGACCAAAGTGCTGGGTTTTGTGCTGCTATCCGCCCTCTACATCCTGCCGATGACCTTCATGACGATCTGGCCGGCAACACGGCTGTCCCCTGCCCGTGTCGGCCTGCTGTTGATGAGCGAGGTTGTGGTCGGCCTTGCCTCTGCTGCCGCCCTGTCGGGTGAACATTTCGGGATACGCGAATTGCTTGGTGCCATTCTTATCGTCAGCGCCGCCGTGTTGGAGATTGTTCGAAAGTAATATCCCGCGCTTACGTTCCGCAGAATGTCGCGTGGACCACTTCACTTTCGGTCGGAGGACGCGTCAGGTCAGCCGCCTCAGGCTGATCCTCATAAGGTCGGGCCAGAACCGTGTTCAGACGGTGGAACGGTGCATAGTCCCCCTGAACGGCGGCTTGAATTATCTGCTCGACCCGATGGTTGCGAGGAATGAAGGCCGGGTTCGCAGCGGTCATTACAGCCTGAGGGTCGTCTTCACGCGCCAACCGGTCCTGCCAACCTCTGGCCCAAGTGTCAAAGGCGCCAGGGTCCGTAAACTGATCGCGGGCCTTGTCCCCGCCCAGCGCCCGGAACGTATTGGTGAAATCCGCGCTATTCTGCGCCATCCGAGTCAGCAGATCGGTAATCAGCGCCTCGTCGCCTTCTTCTTCGGTGCTCAGACCGATCTTGGCGCGGAACCGTGTCAGCCATTCCTTTTGGATCAGTGCTGGCATCGCGTGAACGATCTCGGTGGCCTCTTGCACTGCGGCTTCGGGTTCGTCCATCCGCTGGATCAGAGCGGTCGCTAGCTGCGCCAGATTCCACACCGCAATATCAGGCTGGTTGGAATAGGCGTAGCGGCCCATCCGATCGATTGAGCTGTAGATCGTGTTCGGGTGATACGTGTCCATAAATGCACACGGGCCATAGTCGATCGTCTCGCCAGCAATCGAGGAATTGTCGGTGTTCATCACCCCATGAATGAACCCGACGCTCATCCACTTAGCAATCAACTGTGCCTGCGCATCCCGGACAGCGCGCAGCAGGCCCATCGGCCCGTCGGCTTGTGGGTAATGACGCTCAATCGCGTAGGCGGTAAGCCTTTTCAGGGCGTCGGTCTGACGTCGGCTGGCAAAAACCTGAAACGTTCCCACCCGTAGATGGCTTTGCGCCACGCGGGTCAGAACCGCCCCCGGCATAGGGCCTTCGCGAAACACCGTTTCTCCGGTCTCGACCGCAGCAAGGGCGCGTGTCGTAGGAACGCCCAGCGCGTGCATCGCTTCGGACACGACATATTCGCGCAGAACCGGGCCAAGCCACGCCCGGCCATCACCTTGACGGCTGAATGGGGTCTGGCCCGACCCTTTCAGCTGAATGTCCCGGCGCACACCATCTGTGCCGACGGTCTCTCCCAGCAAGACAGCACGCCCATCGCCCAACTGCGGATTGTACGTACCGAACTGATGTCCGGAGTACAGCTGCGCAATCGGTTCGGCCCCCGCGGGCAATGTGTTACCGGCAAAGGCCTCGGCCATCTCCTGCGCGTCACCGGGGGAAATGCCCAGAATTCGCGCGAGGTCATCGTTGAACGCCACCAGATGAGGCGCACGCACGGGCATCGGGGCCTGCCTAGCGTAGAACGTATCGGGAAGGCGGGCGTAGCTGTTGTCAAACGGGATCGTCAAAGTCATGCGGCAAACATATTCCCCGAACGCGCAAATACCATAGCGGATCGACCCATCCCGTGCATAATCGCGCCAACACAACGAGGACTGAAATGACCGCCCAAGAGATCATCGCCCATCTGAACCTGCAACCTCACCCCGAAGGCGGCTGGTTCCGCGAAACATGGCGGGCTGAAAACGAAGGTCGCGCCACCGGCACCTGTATCTATTTCCTGCTGCAAGCCGGTCAGCGCAGCCACTGGCACCGCGTCGATGCCACCGAGATCTGGTTGTACCACGCCGGAGCGCCCCTGACCCTGTCCCTCAGCCCCACGGACGCAGGCCCCGCGACTGACCACGTTCTGAGCCCGGACCTGTCGCAGGGCGCGCCGCAACTGATCGTTCCCAAAGATCACTGGCAATCGGCGCAGTCGACCGGAGACTACACTCTGGTCAGTTGCACCGTTTCACCGGGGTTCGAGTTCGACGGGTTTGAACTGGCTGAGCCGGAGTTTGATATTCCGCGTGGCTAAGACCTCTCCCTATGGCAGAGAAACCACACAAATAAGTCTTCTAATACGTGCGGCCTTATTCCGACCGCAAATCAGTGCAAATTAAGGAGATATATTTCGATCAAGCATTTAGAGGCCACCTGTCATGTCACAGCATGAGTATCCGCAAGACCCCCGAGGCCCCATGTGGCGCGGCCAAAACCGAGACGTAAATGTCGTGCTCATGTGGATCAAGCTGGGTGTCGGTGGGGCCGGGTTGCTGGCCTGTCTGGCCTTTATTCTGTTTGGTTCGCACGGATCGGGCAGCGGTGCCGGGGCCGTGCATTATCTGTCAATTCCCCTACTCGTGGTCTTTGGCCTTGGCCTGTTGGATCTGTTTATGCTCAGCGCGAAAAAGCTGGCTGATGACGGGATGCGCCGGCATGACCGCCACGGGCGCAGCAATAGGTTGCACCTTGTTGTCCTGACACTGGGTAGCTTTCTGATCCTGCACCTGTTCATGCTGTATCAGCTCGGGAGCGGTTACCTGCATACTGCGTTGACCCCGGGATCGGACGGGTACCACCTTGGCTTGATGCTTGTCGTGTTCCTGCCCTATCTCGCGCTAGCAGGGCTGATGCTGTTTTTCTGGCTGCGACCCGAACCGGCCCCAACGGCTTTGTCGGACGAAGAACGGGCCGCGCTGATCACGGAAAAGCGCCGCGCGTTGCGGGACAGGCTGGCGATACTGGCCATCTTTGCCTGCGCGGCCCTCGCCGCTGTTGCCATTGTCGCTGTGACGACCTGACGGAGTTGTAGTGTATGGCGAACCTCGACGGCTGGCTTTACCCCTGAACCGAACTCACCACGCCACCGCCGACCAGAGCCTTGACCCCGGTTGTCCCCGGGCATGAGGTCGGTAGGCCACGCGCCACGCGGACGGCGAGGTAGGCGAATGCCTGCGCCTCCAACATGTCTCCGTCCAGACCAACCGCCTCGACCGGTTCGACCGGGCAATCCAGCGAGACGCGCAGCATCTCCATCAACACCGGGTTGTGCCGCCCGCCACCCGTCACCAGCAAACGTGAGGGCGGTTTGGGGCAATGCTCCATCCCTTGCAAAACACCCGCAGCGCACATCCCGGTCAGAGTGGCAACGGCGTCGGCATCGGATAGCTCACTCACCAACCCGATCATCTCGGCAAAGTCGTTGCGATCCAGCGATTTCGGCGGCATCCGTTTGAAATATGGCTCGGCCAGAAACAGCTCCAGCGCGCCAGTCTCAACCGTGCCACCGCGCGCAACGGCCCCGTCGCGATCCATTGGAAGGCCCAAACGCGCCTGCATGAGGTCATCCACGGGCGCATTGGCGGGGCCAGTGTCAAAGGCCAGCAATGCACCGGGTGCTTCAGGTCCATCAAACCCAGGATCAACATAGGTGAGGTTGCCCACCCCACCGAGGTTCAAGAAACACAGCGGCTCGGTCGCGCCAATCCATTTGGCACAGGCGAAGTGGAAGAACGGGGCCAGAGGCGCGCCTTCACCCCCCATAGCAACATCATCGGTGCGGAAATCCCAGACCACCGGCACACCGAGCGCCTGCGCCAGCCCCTTGCCGTCGCCCACTTGCAGGGTTCCCCGCCCGCGCGGCTCATGTGCGAGCGTCTGGCCGTGAAAACCGATCAGGTCGACATCTTCGAATTCCGAAAGCGCCTCGGCATGGGCAAATGTCGCCAGTTCCGCCGCCTTGTCCACCGCTGCACCGTGCCACTGACCCAGGGCTGCGCGCAGATCCTCGCGCTCGCTGTCGGAATACGGGCGATACCCGCTGGGGCCGAACCCGAGAATCTGACGCCCATCGGTTTCGACCACCGCCGCATCCACACCGTCCAGAGATGTCCCGGACATTGCACCCAATGCTTTGATCGCGCCTGTTCTGCTGATAGCCCGGCCCACGTTTGCCCTCTTTGATCCTCATCGCGCCCGTTTCTCCGGCGCGTTGCCCACAACCTGCACGGTAACGCAAACCCAAGGCAAGCCACATCGCGCAGGCCACGTGTTTTTCTTGGAAAAGGTGCCTTTTCCTTGCCACCCCCACCGCCTATACACTGCCCCGCAACATCAACCCAAAGGGCACGATATGACCTACCACCCCAAATCGGATTTCATCGCCACGATGATCGAGCGCGGCTTTCTCGCCGACTGCACCGATTATCAGGGCCTTGACGAAGCGCTGATCAGTGGGTGCAAACCGGCCTATATCGGCTTTGATGCAACGGCCAAGTCGTTGCATGTGGGCAGCCTGATCCAGATCATGATGCTGCGCTGGTTCCAGAAGACCGGCCACCAGCCGATCACCCTGATGGGCGGCGGCACCACAAAGGTGGGCGATCCGTCGTTCCGCGCGGATGAACGCCCCTTGCTGGGACCCGAACAGATCGACGAGAACATCGCCGGCATCAAAAAGGTGTTCTCGGCCTATATCGACTATGACAGCGACGCCGAGAACAAGGCGCTGATGCTGAATAATGCCGAATGGCTGGACGGCCTGAACTACCTCGATTTCCTGCGCGATATCGGGCGGCATTTCTCGGTCAACCGGATGCTTTCGTTTGAGTCCGTGAAATCACGGCTGGATCGCGAGCAATCACTGTCCTTCCTCGAATTCAACTACATGATCCTGCAGGCTTATGACTTCCTTGAGCTGAACCGCCGTTATGGCTGTGTTCTGCAAATGGGTGGTTCGGACCAATGGGGCAACATCGTCAACGGGATCGACCTGACCCGCCGGGTGCTGGATCACGAAATCTACGGACTGACCTCGCCACTGCTGACCACCAGCGACGGTAAGAAGATGGGCAAGTCTCAGGACGGGGCTGTCTGGTTGAACGCCGACATGCGCTCGCCCTATGAGTTCTGGCAGTTCTGGCGCAACACCACGGATGCGGATGTGGGGCGGTTCCTGAAGCTCTACACCGAAATGCCGGTGGATGAGTGTGACCGCCTGGGTGCCTTGCAAGGGTCCGAGATCAACGAGGCCAAAATCCGCCTCGCCAACGAAGTGACCACCCTTGCCCACGGGGCCGAGTCCGCAGCAACCGCCGAAGCCACCGCGCGTGAGGTGTTCGAAAAGGGTGGCATTGGAGATGATCTTCCAACCCTGACCCTCAGCCAGGCAGACCTGCCCGCGTCCATCGTGCAACTGATCGTGAAATCCGGTCTGGCAAAATCGGGCAAAGAGGCCAAGCGCTTGATCGCCGAAAACGGCGCGAGGTTGGACGACGCACCACTGACCGACGCGGGCCTGATGATCGACGCGGACGCACTGTCGTCGCCGATTAAGCTGAGCGCAGGGAAAAAGCGGCATGCCTTGGTGCAATTGGGCTGAACATACCCAAAACGAAAACACAGAACGGCCGCCCCACTGGGCGGTCGCTTTGTTTTCAACTGAGCTAACGCAGCAATGAAATAGAGCGATAGACATGTAGACAGCCGCCCCCTCACACGGGTAAATGAACGGGTGTTCATATCTCAGAGGGGCGAACCCACATGCAATTGTCCACCACAGCTGCCGTCGTAACCGGAGGCGCGTCAGGCCTTGGAGAAGCCACCGCTCGTCATTTCGCCGAACAGGGGGCTACCGTCACGATCCTTGACCGCGATGCAGAGCGTGGAGCACAGGTCGCTTCTGAGATCGGTGGGTATTTCGCGCAAACTGATGTCACCGACGAAGCCTCGGTTGCTGCGGCCATTGCGCTTGCGATGGAAAAGATGGGGCGGATCACAGCTACGGTGAATTGCGCCGGGATTGCTTATGGCATCAAAACGTTCGGCAAGGATGGCCCCCACCCGCTGGATGCGTTTCAGCGCACCATCGACATTAACCTCGTGGGTACCTTCAACGTCTCGCGGCTGGCCTCTGCCGCGATGATCAAGAACGAACCTGAACCGGACGGCGCGCGCGGCGTGATCATCAACACCGCCTCGATCGCTGCATTCGACGGGCAAAAGGGGCAAGCGGCCTATGCAGCGTCGAAGGGTGGCGTTGTGGGCATGACCCTGCCAATGGCGCGCGATTTGGCGTCTTCCGGGGTGCGGGTGATGACGATCGCTCCGGGCATCTTCATGACACCAATGCTGGCGGGCCTACCCGAAGAGGTGCAGCAGCAACTGGCCGCTGATGTCCCAAACCCTGCCCGTTTGGGCGATCCGCGCGAATTCGGGCGGCTTGCCGGGTTCATTGTGGAAATGGGTTATCTGAACGGAGAGGTTATCCGCATCGACGGCGCCCTGCGCATGCGCTAGGCCTGTCTTATGACCGAACGCGAGAAAATGGAGGCGGGGCAATGGTATTGCTGCCTGGACCCCGAACTTGACGCGCTGCGTGGTGCTGGACACGGCACCCGTTCGGATCGGAGACGGTACGATGTTCGGCCCGCATGTGCAGATCTATTGCGCCCAGCATGCCAAAGACCCGGCTGACCGCGCCCGAGGTCTTGAGATCGGATTGCCTGTGACCATTGGCCAGAATGTCTGGATCGGCGGAGGGGCCATCCTGATGCCCGGCATCACCATCGGCGACAACGCGATCATCGGCGCGGGCAGCGTCGTGACCAAGGACGTCGCGACCGACCAGACGGTGGTCGGTAACCCGGCCCGGCCAATAAACGCTTAAGCGCCCTCAGCCTTTTCTTCCAGCAACAGCCACTCCTCTTCGGCAGCGGCCAGCTTTTCTTGCCGCTCAACCAGCGCTTCGGTCGCTTTCTGGAATTTGACAGGCTCACGGGTGAACAACTCAGGATCGGACATGAGTTCCTCCAGCTTGCCGATCTCTGCTTCGAGACGAGATATTTCAGCAGGCAGTTTCTCAAGCCGGTGCTTTTCCGAGAAGGAAAGCCCTGATTTAGGCTGGCTTTCCTGCTTTACCTTTGGCTTAGAGGGCTTTGATTTTTCGATCTTCTTCTCAGCCACATCACCGCGCTGAGCGATGTAATCCGACCACCCGCCCGCGTAGACGGTCGCCCGGCCATTGCCCTCCATCGCGATGGTCGTCGTGGCGACGCGATCCAAAAAGTCTCGGTCGTGGCTGACCAGAAGAACAGTGCCATCGTAATCGTCCAACAACTCCTGCAACAAATCCAGCGTTTCCACATCCAGATCGTTGGTCGGTTCGTCGAGCACCAGCAGGTTCGAGGATTTCGCCATCAGCTTGGCCAGCAGCAGCCGCGCTTTCTCGCCACCTGACAAAGACTTAACCGCCGCTCTTGCCTGCCGCTCGTCGAACAGAAACTCCTTGAGGTAACCGACCACATGTTTCGGCTGCCCGCCGACCATCACCTGATCGGCCTTGCCCGAAACCCGCATCTCGGGGTCGCCGGTCAAACTGTCCCACAGGCTCATCTCTGGGTCCAGCTGCGCGCGGGTCTGGTCGAACACGGCAATCTCAAGATTGGTGCCCAAACTCACCGAGCCGTCATCCGGCTGCTCTTGCCCTAAAAGCATCTTGAGCAGCGTCGTCTTGCCCACGCCGTTGGGTCCAACAAAGGCCACGCGGTCGCCGCGCTGCACCAGCAGATCAAAGTTACGCACGATCTGTTGCGCATCAAATGACTTGGACAAGCCTTTGGCCTCAATGACTTTTCGCCCGGATTTTGGTCCAGCCTCAAGCGTCATCGCCGCTGAACCCTGCCGCTTGATCTGTGCCGCTTTCTCGGCCCGCAACGCCTGCAATGCCCGCACCCGGCCCTGATTACGTTTGCGCCGCGCGCTGATGCCCTCAACAGCCCATTTCGCCTCGGACTTGATAAGACGGCTCAACTTGTGGCGTTGCTGGTCCTCTTCTTCCCAGATCTTGTCGCGCCAGGCCTCGAAGGCATCGAACCCCTGTTCCTGCCGCCGCACCGCACCGCGATCAATCCACAGAGTCGCCCGCGTCAAAGCCCGCAGAAACGCACGGTCGTGCGAGATCAGTACATACGCAGCCCGCGTAGACCCCAACTCTCGCTCCAGCCAGGCAATGGCCTCGATATCCAAATGGTTGGTCGGCTCATCCAGCAACATCAGGTCTGGTGCTTCGGCCATCAGCTTCGCCAAAGCCGCCCGCCGCCGTTCCCCGCCCGAGGCCGTTTCGACCGCGCGCGCCGGATCGAATTTCAGCCCCTCTCCCGCACGCTCAACCTTATACAGCTCGCCCGGCTCCAACCCGCTTGAGGCATAGTCGCCCAGCGTGGCAAACCCCGCCATCGTCGGATCCTGTTCCATATATCCAACAGACTTGCCCGGAGGCACCACGATGTCGCCCTGATCTGGCTCGGCCAGACCCGCCATCACTTTCATAAGTGTGGATTTACCTGAACCGTTCCGCCCGACCAGAGCCACCCGATCCCCGGGTTGAACCACCAGATCAAGCTCGGAAAACACCGGATCGCCCCCGAAGGTCAGGGAAATGCCGGCCATCTGCAACAAAGGAATTCTCGCCATGCCCGCCAGCTAAACCGGCTGGGCTGGCGCGTCAACGCCCCTGCTTCTTCTCGTCAAAAATACGGAATCACCCGGCCACCGCCCGCAGCAGACGTTTCCGCGCCGGGGGAATCGCTCCGATTTCCAGCCCGGTAAATACATGCAGCGTGTTCATATGCCGATCCACCACCGCATGATCACTGACCCAGCCCCCCATCATCAGATAGGTCCGCAACAGGGGCGGCATCCGCAGCATCGCCTTTTTCGCATCCGGTCTGCGGCGCAAACGGGATGCAAACCGGAACACATCCGGTGCCTTTACCCGCGGCAACCATCGCTTTGGCGCAAGATGACGATGTTTGAGTATCGCAAAGGCGTCCAGATAGTCGTCGGTTTCGGTCCCCGCAAAGGACGAACAACCGAACAACATCTCAATCCCGTTCTGGTCGATATACGCTGTCATTGCCCCCCACGCGACCCGCAGGATGTCCGGGTCTTTCCAGTCCGGATGGATGCAAAACCGCCCCATCTCAACCATGCGTCCGTCAAAGCCTTCCAACGCCGACAGATCATAATACTGAGCCGAGTAACTGCGGCCGATCTCAGTGCCATCCCGCATGGTCAGCATGCGGAAACAGCACACCAGCCGATGCCCCGCCTGAGTATCCTCAACCAGAATATGGGCGCAGACCGGATCGAACGCGTCCTGATCTGTTTGACCAGTCCCGAAGGCCAAGGTCCGGAGCTTCTGCGCATCTGCCACATCCCGTGGCGATTGCGCCAGACGGGCGCGATACCGACCCTTGCAAAGCAAAACTGCCATGGTCGCATCCTCCGCGGTTGCTGACCTGTTCACACTTGCGGTGTCCCTACCACAGTATGTGTGACTGTCATGTGACCATGGCAAGGCGTGGCGTCGGATTGTTACGACTGGCCCGGAATATTGGCCGGGTTGAAGTTGCCGATATTGCCAAGCAGTTGCCGCAGCAGGCCCTGGCCTTGGATTGTCGACTCGGTCACGCGGCGATCCAGCGTCACAACAATGCCGTCCTCAAGCCCAAAACGCTCGATATTGCGGACCACTCCACGATCATCGAAACTGATCGCCACCAACTCGCGCGAGACGACCTCGGGTCGCTTGGGTCCATAATGACGAATGCGCGAGCGGACGTAATAAAAGCCCGAATCCCGCACCACGCCGGATGAGCTGGGCGCACCCACCGCCTCGATCACGCTGTCGCGGGTATCGACGCCGACCTTAATCTCAGCCAGTTCCTCAGCCGGAGGGATATATCCGTGATTCCTGAAAATCGGAGTGCACCCGGCAACCGCTGCCAGACAGGCTGCAAAGACAAGCGTTTTAGCCGCCGGTTTCAACCTGTTCACACACTTCAACATTTACACCCTCTTGCCTTGGCCCCGTGCGGACCCTATCCGATTACAGAAACCGACGCCCCGGTTCAACACAGGAAAGGGTCACGAATGAGCAAACAAACGTCGCTGCGGGTGGCCGACCTGCCCCAGAACGCACCAACACCTTTTGAACTGCGCCCCGATAACAAGGGGCTTGAGGCCATAAGGGACGAGCTGGGCCTGCTGGGGCTGCGCAAGCTCAGCTTTGTGGGTGACGTAAAGGCACAGGGCAAACGCGACTGGGTGCTGACGGGCAAACTTGGGGCCACGGTGATTCAGCCTTGTGTGGTTTCGCTGGAACCGGTGACCACTCGGATCGACACTCCGGTGATGCGAGTCTTTGTAGCCGACTGGGAGGACCCGGATGAACCCGAGTTTGAAATTCCCGAAGGAGATGAGACCGAACCGCTGGGCCCCGAGATCGACCCGGCACTAGTCATGGTCGAAGCTCTGTCGCTGTCCCTGCCCCAATATCCGCGCAAAGACGGTGCCGAATTGGATCAGAGCGATTTCACCGAGCCGGGCAAACAGGCCATGACAGATGAGGACGTCAAACCTTTTGCCGGTCTGGCCGGCCTGCGTGATGCACTGAAAAAAGACGAGTGACATAGGTCTGTTTTCCTGTCATAGCACGCCCTCAGAAAAATCGCTTGAACATGTCGAGAATCGCAGTATTTTCGCGCGCTCATCGGAATTTGGGTTGGACAACGTGGGGCTCGTGCCCTAAACGCGCGTCAAACCACGAGAAAAACGAAGAATGAAACCCGGTCGGCGGCGAATCTGCTGACCCTCAGTAGACAAAGGTTGAGACCATGGCCGTCCAACAGAACAAAGTTTCCAAGTCGCGTCGCAACAACCGTCGCGCACACGACGCTCTGGTTGCTGCAAACCCGAACGAATGCCCCAACTGCGGTGAGCTCAAGCGCCCGCACCACGTCTGCGCGTCCTGCGGCCACTACGATGACCGTGAAGTCGTCGCACAGGCCGACGAAATCGACCTGGACGAAGACGCGGCCTAAGCCTCTAAAAGCGCAGGCAAGGCATGACGGAACAGCCCACGCAGGCCGGACGGATTACCATCTCGGTTGACGCTATGGGCGGAGACTCGGGACCCGCCGCTGTGGTGGCGGGGATCGCCAAATCGGCGGACAAGAACCCCGAGATCGCATTCATCCTGCACGGGCCTGAGCAAACGCTGCGCAAACTTGTCGCCAAACGGCGTGTCCTTCAGGGGCGCGTCGTTTTTCGTGATTGCCCCGACGTGGTCACGATGGAGGACAAGCCCAGTCAGGTTGTCCGCAGCGGCAAGCAGACCTCGATGTGGTCGACGCTGGAATCAGTGCGGCAGGGCGAGGCTCATGGTGCTGTGTCCTGCGGCAATACCGGCGCGCTGATGGCGCTGTCGATGATGCGGCTGCGAAAATTGCCGGGTGTGAACCGCCCGGCTATTGCGATTCTGTGGCCATCGCGCAACCCACAGGGGTTCAACGTGATGCTGGATGTAGGCGCGGATGTACGGGCCGACGCCAAGGATCTGCTGCAATACGCGCTGATGGGCGCCTCTTACGCGCGCAACGGAATGGCACTGGAACGTCCGCGGATCGGCTTGCTGAATGTCGGCACCGAAGAACACAAAGGCCGCGCCGAGCTAAAAGAAGCGCACGCGATGATCTCGGACTTCGCAGATCAGGCGAACTTTGAGTTTGTCGGTTTCGTTGAAGGCAGTGATATCCCTGGCGACAAGGCGGATGTCATTGTTACCGATGGATTTACCGGCAACGTAGCGATCAAAACGGGTGAAGGCACAGCCAGCCTGATTGGCGATCTGCTGCGCGAAGCGTTCAAATATTCCCCCCTCTCTCGTCTGGCATCCGTGCTGGCGATCACATCGTTGCAGCGCCTGCGTAAACGTATCGACCCGCGCCGTGTGAATGGCGGGGTGTTTCTTGGCCTCAACGGAACTGTGGTCAAATCCCACGGTGGCGCGGATGCCACCGGAGTCTCAGCGGCAGTCAAGCTGGCCTTTACCCTGGCCCAGTCTGGTTTCGCCGAAAAATTGGCGGCACGGGTTGCATCAACAGCCGAGCTTGCACAAGATGCCGCGCACGTACCGCCAAAGGCGGGCGAATAACAATAAAGGCAGTACCCCCAAATGGCAGGCCGTTCAGTTGTTGTAGGTGTCGGACATTATTTGCCAGAGCGCATCGTTCCGAATTCCGAGTTTGAAAAGACGCTCGATACGTCGGATGAGTGGATCAGAACCCGTTCAGGCATCGAACGCCGCCACTTTGCCGCCGATGATGAAACCACCTCGGATCTGGCCACCAAGGCGGCTGAGGCTGCGCTGGCAGATGCTGGGCTGACCGCCGATGACATCGACGCCATCGTTCTTGCGACATCAACCGCCGATCTGACCTTTCCGTCTGCGGCGACTATGGTTCAGGCGCGGCTGGGGATGACCAAAGGATTCGCCTTTGACGTTCAGGCCGTCTGCGCAGGGTTCGTCTTTGCCCTCAGCAATGCCAACGCGCTGATCGTATCCGGTCAGGCCAAGCGTGTACTGGTGATCGGGGCCGAGACCTTCTCGCGAATCATGGACTGGACCGACCGCTCCACCTGCGTTCTGTTCGGCGACGGTGCCGGTGCGCTGGTGCTGGAACTGCAAGAGGGCGAAGGCACCGCCCAGGATCGCGGTATTCTTGCGACCGATCTGAATTCGGATGGTCGTTACAAGGATCTGCTCTATGTGGATGGCGGCGTGTCGACCCAATCGACCGGTCACCTGCGGATGCAAGGGAATCAGGTCTTCCGCCATGCCGTTGAAAAGCTTGCGAAAACAGCCAACACCGCTTTGGGCAGCGTTGGCCTCAGCAGCGCAGACGTCGACTGGATCGTGCCGCATCAGGCAAATATCCGTATTATTCAAGGCACTGCCAAGAAAATGGGCCTGCCGATGGAGAATGTCGTGGTGACTGTTCAGGACCATGGCAACACCTCTGCCGCGTCGATTCCGCTTGCTCTGTCCGTCGGCAAAGAGCGCGGTCAGATCAAGCAGGGCGACCTTCTGGTCACCGAAGCCATTGGCGGCGGTCTTGCCTGGGGTGCGGTTGTCCTGCGCTGGTAACCGGCGCAAAACGGCTTACACACCGACTTGCAATTCATTGATATTGACAGTGAATTTCCCCCCGCCATATTCTATGGCATCAACAGGGGGAATTGGCATGGGCGATAAAACACTGACCCGAATGGATCTGAGCGAGGCGGTCTTTCGCGAGGTAGGCCTGTCACGCAACGAAAGCGCGCAACTGGTCGAAAGCGTTCTGAACCATATGTCTGACGCGCTGGTACGCGGGGAACAGGTGAAGATTTCGTCTTTTGGCACGTTCAGCGTTCGGGACAAGACCGCCCGTATTGGCCGGAACCCTAAAACCGGCGAAGAAGTTCCGATTCAACCCCGTCGCGTTCTGACCTTCCGCCCGTCGCACCTGATGAAGGATCGCGTCGCCGCAGGGAACCGTAAGTAAGATCAGGACGGCACGGTCATGAGCAAGTCTCCCGACGCCTTTCGCACCATCAGTGAAGTTGCGGACTGGCTGGGCGTTCAAGCTCATGTGCTGCGATTCTGGGAAAGCCGTTTCAGTCAGGTCAAACCGGTCAAGCGTGCCGGCGGTCGGCGCTATTACCGGCCCAATGACATGCGCTTGTTGGGCGGCATCAAGAAGCTGCTGCACGAGGATGGGATCACCATCAAAGGCGTGCAACGTATCCTGCGCGAACAGGGTGTGAACCACGTGGCCGCTTTGTCTCAGGGGCTGGATGAAGTGGCACAGCCTGAGGACACGGTGAACGACAGCGTCGTTGTCCCCTTCGCGTCCAAGCCAGCACCGGCGAGCGAGCAGATCAATCTTGATCTGGGCGAGTCGGCACCTGCTTCGACACCGGTGCCTCCCGCCGAACCTGCGGCAGCAAAATCTGCGGAACCTGTGCCTGAATATCTGGACGAAGCCCCCCTACTGGGTGGAATCGCCACGCAAGCCTGGAACCGCACCGAATTTGACGACCAGTTGCTAAAGCAGATTGCACCAGTGGCAAAGGACCTGCGCGCTGTATTGAACCGCATTGAAAACCGAACGGCGGGATAAGAAAAAAAGGCGATGATTTCCTCTTGCCCCTGCCGGGAAAGTCTTTATGAACACCTCAACGTCGGGCTATGGCGCAGCCTGGTAGCGCGTCCGTCTGGGGGACGGAAGGTCGCAGGTTCGAGTCCTGCTAGCCCGACCAAATCACACCGACGTTTATGGCAGACAGGCCAGATCCCGCTCTGGCATCAGGGGGGATCGGAATGACAGGTGTATGCCCAAACCAACAGATCGAAGGCATGATTGCGCGCGGTGAGATCACCGCAAGCCCCGAGGTCATCCCCGCTCAGGTGCAACCAGCCAGTCTGGATTTACGTCTGGGAACAGTAGCTTACCGTGTGCGCGCCTCGTTTCTGGCAGGCGAAGGGCGTTCGGTTTCAGATCGCCTGACCGAGTTCGAGATGCACCGTATCGACATTTCGGACGGCGCGGTGCTGGAAAAGGGCTGCGTCTATCTTGTGCCACTGATGGAGTCGCTGGCCCTGCCCGAGGGCGTGACCGCTGTGGCCAACGCCAAAAGCTCGACCGGGCGGCTGGATCTGCTGACCCGTACGATCACCGATGGCGGCACCGAATTCGACCGCGTTCCTGCAGGCTATACCGGGCCTCTCTACGCCGAGATTTGCCCGCGCTCCTTCTCGGTTCTGGTGCGTCCCGGGATGCGGCTGAACCAGATTCGTTTTCGTCAGGGTCAAGCCGTGCTTAGCGATACGGAACTGACCGCACTACACAACGAGTCCCCGCTGGTCGACGGTCCCGCGGTGATTCAGGATGGCTTGGGGTTCTCGGTCGATCTGCAACTGCCTGACACCGATCTCGTGGGCTATCGCGCCAAGCCGCATACCGGCGTGATCGACCTCGACCGCATCGGCGAATACGACCCGCAGGAATACTGGGAGGAAGTGCGCACCAGTGACGGCCGCATCATCCTCGACCCCGGCGCGTTCTATATTCTGGTCAGCCGCGAGGCCGTCCACATCCCGCCGATGTACGCCGCCGAAATGGCCCCGTATCTGGCGATGGTCGGTGAGTTCCGCGTTCACTACGCGGGCTTCTTTGACCCCGGTTTCGGCCATGCCGCCGCTGGCGGAGCCGGATCGCGCGGCGTGCTGGAAGTACGCTGCCACGAGGCCCCCTTCGTGCTGGAGCACGGACAGGTCGTCGGGCGTTTGGTCTATGAAAAGATGTCCGAGATGCCCACGCAGCTATACGGCGCTGGCATCGCATCGAATTATCAGGGACAGGGATTGAAACTGTCCAAACATTTCAAGGCTGTAAGCTGATCAGAATTTGGTGAACCGGCGCATCTGGCGGGTGATCCGCTGCGCCTGTTTCAGGTTCTGCGACGGGCGCGGCCCATTCTTTGTGCGGTTGGGTTCATCCGACTGGCCACCCATGCGACCTGCCATATCAAAACCCTTGTCCACGCCTTTATTGATAAGGCGACGCATCACCTGACGCACGATCATGTCGATGATCCGATTGGCGTTCATTGCTCAACTCCGTTTCCTGAGCCTCAACATAGGTGATCTTTGCGACAACAAAAGGGCCGCGTGATCACTCTTCCTCGAACAGTTCTGTCTGATCTTCGTCTTCTTCGTCTTCGCGCCCCTCGCCCAATGGGATTGTACCCGGAGGCGGCCTGTTTTCCAGTAGGCCCGCGGCCCGCAATTCTTTCAGTCCTGGCAGGTCGCGGGCGTTCTCCAGCCCGAAATGATCCAGGAATTGCGGCGTGACCACGAAGGTCACCGGACGGCCCGGTGTCATACGACGACGGCCCAGCCTGATCCACTCCATCTCAAGCAACTGGTCAATGGTTCCGCGCGACACCGAAACGCCGCGGATTTCTTCAATCTCAGCCCGCGTACAAGGCTGGTGATAGGCGACAATCGCCAGTGTCTCGATCGCCGCACGGCTGAGTTTTCGGGTCTCAACCGTTTCCTTCTGCATAAGAAACCCCAGATCAGGGGCAGTGCGAATAGCCCAGGCATCGCCAACCGGCACCACGCGCACACCGCGCCCTTCATAGCGTTTCTGAAGCATTTCAACCGCTTGCGCCGCGTCGCTGCCATGGGGCATGCGCGCCTCAAGATCGGCAATCGTCACCGGTTCGGCGCTGGCGAACAGCACGGCCTCGACCATGCGTTCCTGCTCGGCCAGAGGGGGCGCTTCGAACAGGGTGCCGGTCTCTTCGGGGGCGTCAGTCACGTGTGTCAGTCCTCTTGCGCAGATGGATCGGGGCAAAGGTCTCGCTCTGCTTGATCTCCATATGTCCTTCTTTCACCAGTTCCAGCGAAGCCGCAAAGGTCGCCGCCGTGGCCGACCTGCGACGCACCGGATCAGCGTCCCAACCTTGGGGTAGATAGGTCTCCATATCGGTCCAAGTCCCCGCGAACCCGATTAAAGGACGCATACGTTCCAGCGCCTGCTCCATGGTGAAAACGGCGTCGCGGTCCATGACAAAGGGGCGGAACTCATCGCGGGTGCGGATGCGGGCATAGCCCTGCATCAGGTCCAGCAAAGTGGCAGAGTAGGTCACGGTGCGGATGCGGGTAATATCCTCGCCCTGTCCGCGTTTGAAAAAGTCACGCCCAAGTTGGTCGCGCGCCATCAGACGGGCGGCAGCGTCGCGCATGGCCTGCAAGCGCTCCAGCTGGAACGCCAGGTGTGCTGCCAGTTCCTCACCCGAGGGGCCATCGTCATCCGGGTCCGGTGGTAGCAGCAGGCGGGATTTCAGATAGGCGAGCCAAGCGGCCATCACCAGATAGTCCGCCGCTAGCTCAATCCGCAGCGCTCGGGCCTTTTCGACAAAAGCCAGGTATTGCTGTGCCAAAGCCAGAACCGAGATTTTCCGCAGATCAACCTTTTGCGTCCGCGACAGGGTCAGCAACACATCGAGCGGGCCTTCGAATCCGTCGACATCAACGATCAGCGCCTCGGCAGCCAGCCGATCGGCGACCGAGACCGGGTCTTCGCTGAAAAGGTTATCGTTCATATACCTGCCCGCCCATTAGGGCAGATAGTTCCGCCTCGGCGGCTGGGATGTCAAGTTCCGCTGGTTTTTGACGCATCGCCAACGCCTTTTCCGCGCGTTTTTGCGCCTGGGCGGTCATCTCTCCGGCCACTTCCAACACTTTGGCGCGCGCCTCAAATGAACCGTTGCAATGTAAAACCACATCGCAGCCGGCGGTCAGCGCTTGTTTGGCGATCTCTTCGGGCGCGCCGCTGAGGGCTTTCATTGAGATATCGTCGGTCAAGATCAGCCCGTCAAAACCGATCTTGTCGCGGATCAGGCTGATCATCGTAGGTGAAATCGTCGCCGGTTGCGGGTCGATCCGGTCATAGACCAAATGGGCCGTCATCCCCATCGGCAAGTCGTTCAACGCCTGGAACGGCGCAAAATCGGCTTGTTCAAGCGCGTCCTGCGTCAGATCCACATGCGGCAGGTCATGATGGCTGTCCATCGTAGACAGGCCATGGCCCGGCATATGTTTGATGACCGGCAAAACGCCCCCGTCCAGATGCCCTTTGGCGACCGCCCTTCCAATCTTAGAAACCGCTTGAGGGTCAGACCCATAGCAGCGGTTCTTGAGAAAGGCATGGGTGTTTTCGCGCGCCAGATCGACCATAGGGGCGCAGTTGCTGTCGATACCCAGCTCAAAGAGCTCGTTTGCGATCAGGCGATAGCGCAAATACATCGCGCGCTCTGCCTGCTCCCCTGCTTGCGTGGCATGGTCCAAGGGCGGCAGCCATTCGCGCGCCAGAGGGGCACGGAGGCGTTGTACCCGGCCGCCTTCCTGATCAACGGTGATCGGGCAATTGCGGCCCACAGCCTCGCGGAAATCATCGCAGAGGGCGCGGACCTGATCGGCATTGTCGATGTTACGGGCAAACAAAATGAACCCGAATGGGTTCATTTCGCGAAACAGTCTCTTTTCCTCGGACGTCAGGCGCAGGCCCTCGGCGTCGGTGATCGCCGCGCCGAAACTCACCGGGCGGCTACCGGGATGCAATCCGCACCCTGCGCCTGTAGCGCGGCACAGAACTGGCGCGAGTCGCTCAGATCGTCAAAACCCAGAACACGCAGACGGTAAAAGGTACGTCCCCCGCTTGAGGTTTTCTGGATAACGCGCTGTTTTCCATCCATATATTCACCGAAACGTCCGCTCAGGCGGCTCCACTCTGCGCGCGCCACGTCCGAGCTTTCATAAGCGCCCAGCTGCGCCATGCGAGCACCCTTGGACAGCGTGTTGGGATCAACATCCAAGCCAACAGCCGCTTTGACCGCGGCATTGATGGCATCTTCGGTGCTGCTGTTCGGCGTGATCCGGCTGGCCGTCGCGCGCGCAGGGCGCGTGATCGGGCGCAAAGAGCGACGAACCCCCGGCAGAGCAGCCAGTTCCGGGTCTGGCAGTTGTGCGGCCAGATCAGCGGGGTCAATCGCGGGCTCTTCTTCGGGCGTTGCCAGAGCAGCCAGTTGCACGCCCTGCTCTTCCGGTTGGTCAATCTGTGCCGCCTCGCCTGCCAGTTCAGCGACCAAAGCGTCAACCGAACCCTGACGCAACTGCGCGGCTTCCTGATTGGTAATTTCTTCCTCGACCACATGCACGGCGGGGGTTGCACGCAGCGTTTCGACTGGCGTGTCTTCGTCGGTCAGAGACACCGGACGTGGTGCAAGGATCAGACGGTCCGCCGGAGGGGCCGCAGTTCCGACCGCAGCCACAGCGTTCACGGCCAGTCCCTGATGATCCGCTGGCGTTCCACCGGGATTTTCCGGCTGAATGCGCATCGGCCCTTCAATGGCCCGCACAACTGGCACGCCGCTGACATCGCGCATCACCAGCTTGTAGCCCCAGACACCAATCCCGGCGACCAGCGCCAGCGAGGCCACTGCCCCCATGGCATTGACGATACGGCCCAGCCCCGCGGTGCGCTGAGGCTGCTCATACCCGTGCATGTCGTCGGAATAATCATACCCATCCTGAGGATGCGGTTGATTCGTGTAATGCATCTGCTCGGGACGCATTTGTCCCGCGTAATCGTTACGTGCCATGTCCGCCTCACCGCCCGGTACGCGCCTGAAAATAAGGCGCGCGGGTCATTTCTTGCCTACCTCGAACCGGCGCGTCGGGCGGAGTTTATTACCGCATCTCCTGCGCCGGAGTAACGCCAAGAATACCCAAGCCCGCTGAAATCACAACAGAAACAGCCCGGGCCAGAGCGATTTTCGACTGGCTTGTGGCAACATCGCCATCCTGGATGAACCGCAGCTGGGTTTCATCATTGCCCTTGTTCCACAGCGCGTGGAAGTCACCCGCGAGTTCGTAGAGGTAGAAAGCAACGCGATGTGGCTCGTTGGTGCGCGCAGCGATTTCCACCAGACGCGGCCATTCCGCCAACTTTTTGGCAACGGTCAGTTCCGAGGCGTGGTCGTTCTTGCTGAGGTCAGCACGGGTAAGCGTCGCATCATCAGCGGCAATCCCGGCCTCAGCAGCACGACGCAGAACGCTCATGACGCGGGCATGGGCGTATTGCACATAGAACACGGGGTTTTCGCGACTTTGTTCCAGCACCTTGTCGAAATCGAAGTCTAGCGGCGCGTCGTTCTTGCGGGTCAGCATCACGAAACGGGTCACATCCGGGCCAACCTGATCGACAACATCGCGCAGGGTGACAAAGTTTCCGGCCCGCTTGGACATCTTGAACGGCTCGCCATTCTTCCACAGCTTCACCAGTTGGGTCAGCTTGATGTCCAGTGGCACTTTGCCATCGGACAGAGCCGACACAGCCGCCTTCATCCGTTTGACATAGCCGCCATGGTCCGCGCCGAACACGTCGATCAGCGCATCAAAGCCACGGCTGACCTTGTCATAGTGATAGGCGATATCCGGGGCGAAATAGGTCCACGACCCGTCCGATTTCTTGACCGGACGGTCCACATCATCGCCATGCTCGGTCGATTTGAACAGAGTCTGCTCACGCGGTTCCCAATCCTCGGGCTTCTTGCCCTTGGGCGGCTCCAGCACGCCTTCATAGATCAGCCCTTTGTCGGTCAGCGACGCCAGCGCCGCCTCGATCCGGCCTGTGCCGTAGAGCGATTTCTCTGAGAAGAACACATCCATCTCAACACCCAGCGCCTTCAAGTCGGCGCGGATCAGGTCCATCATCGCGTCGGTCGAAAACTCCCGCAGGTCCTCAAGCCATTCACTTTCCGGCTTGTCGATCAGGCTGTCGCCATATTTCTCTTTCAGAGCCTCGCCGATCGGGATCAGATAGTCACCCGGATACAGCCCCTCGGCAATCTCGGGGCTGAGGCCATTGGCCTCGCGATAGCGCTCATAGGCCGAACGCGCCAGCACATCCACCTGCGCGCCGCCATCGTTGATGTAATACTCGCGGGTCACGTCATGGCCGGAATAGGCCAGCAGACTTGCCAGTGCATCGCCGAACACCGCGCCCCGCGTATGCCCCACATGCAGCGGGCCGGTGGGGTTGGCCGAGACATATTCCACGTTGACCTTCTGCCCCTGCCCCATGGTCGAGCGGCCATAGTCGGTGCCCTTCTCCAACACCGCCGCCAGCACGCCCTGCCAGACATTGGGCGCAAGACGCAGGTTCAGGAACCCCGGCCCCGCAACCTCGGCACTTGTGATCCGGTCATCCGCCGCCAGTTTCCCGGCCAGCACATCCGCAATGTCACGAGGCTTCATCTTGGCGGGTTTGGCCAGCACCATCGCCGCGTTGGTCGCCATATCGCCATGCGCCGCATCACGCGGAGGTTCAACCGCCACGTTGTCAAAGCTCAACCCCTCGGGCAGAGCGCCTTCGGACTGCATCTGCGCCAGCGCGTCCAGTACCAGGCCGCGGATCTCGGAAAACAGGTTCATTTCGGATGTCCTTTTGCTTGCCGCGGGGTTTATCACGCAAGGCGGCAAGGTCAATGGAAGCGCGCAGTTTACGCTTGGTTTAACGCCAAAGCCCGCTAGTGTCGGCATAAATCAACGAACCGGAGACCAGATGATGCGCCTTGCCCTGCCCCTTTCCCTGCTACTGACCACCGCCTTGCCGGTCTGGGCAGAGATGCCCGCGCCGCAGGGCCACGTGCTGTTGACGCTGGGCGGCGCTGTGTCCGAGACCAACCTACCCGCACGTGGAGAGAACGACGGCGGTCTGCTGGGCTACCTTGAGGTCCAGCACGACGGCGCGGCTGGGTTTGATGCGACGACGCTGGACAACCTTACGCAGGTTGAAATCACTATTGCCTATGGACCCGAAGGCAATCAGCGCAACATCACCTTTTCCGGCCCGCGCCTATCCGAGGTGATGACCTTGGCCGGAGCTGAAGGGAAAACAGCCCTACCGATGGCGATGGACGGCTATCAGGCTGAAATCCCGTGGGACAGCATCGCCGCGCATCAACCCATCGTCGCGACCCATGCCGATGGGAACCCGATGGGAATCGGCGGCTATGGCCCAACGATGATCGTCTTTCCACCCACCGACGACGCCGATCTGGCACAGGAACAAGCCGGCCAGCAGGTCTGGGCACTGGCTTATATCGGCATCGAGTGATCAGCGTCCTGTCAGCCGCGCATGATCCTGCAATGCAAACCGGTCGGTCATACCCGCAATGTAATCCGACACGATCCGGGCCAAGGCGATTTCATCCGATGCCGCCTCGATCTCGGCATGCCAACGGGCGGGCATCTGTTTGGGGTCGTTAAGGTACAGAGGGAATAGTTCTTCTACGACCCTGCTGACCTCAGCCCGCACTTTCATGACACTCGGTGCGCGATACATCCGGGAAAACAGAAAGCTTCTGATTTCCTTGAGCTGCACCCAAAGACCGTCCGAGAACTGGATCACCGGGTAGCCCAGATGCCGAATGTCCTCGACCGTCTGCGCTCCTGAATTGGCGATCAGGTCGCGCGACGTGTCGATAACGTCCGAAACCATGACACCAAACACCCGCCGCAGCGCTTCGTGGCGGCGGCGATACGGATCGAGCGCCGGAAATTTGCGATCCACCTCGGCATAACAGTCACCAACAATCGGCAGGCTCTGAATTTCATCATCCGTGAACAGGCCCGCGCGCAACCCATCCAGCAAATCGTGGTTGTTATAGGCTATGTCGTCGGACAACGCCGCCACCTGCGCCTCGGCGCTGGCATGGGTGTGCAACTCCAGATCGAACCCGCCATTACATTCTGCCAAGGCCCAAGGCAGCTCACCCACAACCGGCCCGTTATGTTTGGCGATCCCTTCCAGACATTCCCATGTCAGATTGCAGCCATCGAACTCAGCATAGTGGCGTTCGAGCTTGGTGACGATCCGAATGGCCTGCGCGTTGTGATCAAACCCGCCATAGGGTGCCATGAGTGCGTGCAGAGCGTCTTCTCCGGTATGACCAAACGGCGTATGCCCAAGATCATGCGCCAATGCGACAGCTTCGGTCAGTTCCGGGTTCAGACGCAATGCACCGGCAATCGTGCGCGCCACCTGCGCCACCTCAATGGAATGTGTCAGACGCGTGCGATAACTGTCGCCTTCATGCTCTACAAACACCTGCGTCTTGTGTTTGAGCCGTCGAAAGGCACTGGCATGAATGATCCTGTCGCGATCACGCTGAAAGCATGACCGGAAACTGCTTTCTTCCTCTGGCACAAGCCGCCCCCGTGCGCGGCCTGGGTCTGAGGCAAAACCCGCTATTGTCAAAGGTCTTGTCCTTGTCGCCTGTCGTTAGGTTTCATATATTGTACCGTGCTTAGGAAATAAACCTTTGGAGGCTGGCATGAATCTGCCGCCAACAGTGACTGAACGGGCGTTCGAGCGCCTCGCCGAAATCGGCGCAGCCGATCAGGGCCAAGCCCTGCGCGTCGCGGTAGAAGGCGGCGGATGTTCCGGTTTTCAATACGAAATCGCACTGGATGAGCCAAAAGAGGACGACCTGATACTGGAAGGTAAAGGTCAGAAAGTCATCGTGGACTCGGTTTCGCTGCCCTTTTTGGAAAACGCGGTCATCGATTTCACCCAAGAATTGATCGGCGCGCGCTTTGTAATCGAAAATCCAAACGCCACGTCATCATGCGGCTGCGGCACTTCTTTTTCGATGTAACTACGGGCGGGGGCTTTGCCCCTACACCCTCGGCAATTTTTTCACAAGACAACGAGAGATTTGCTCGCCACCTGCGATGCCGGTTTGGAGCCCCTCGTGTTATTGACCCGATGAACCGGATTTACTGAATCCCATCAATTCAGCGTATCATGCAAAGCTACCCCAAACATCTGGCACATCCGACCTTATGACGGGAGTGCGGACTTTGCCGCCATTGATTGTTTGGCGTGTTGCTGACGCGGCACCATTTTCGCTGCATAGTAGCATGTGTCGCCATAGCGGACGTTCAAACGTCGTTTACATAGCCTACTCAATTGGTCTCCCGCCCAAAGCCGTTTGGTGACTAGAACCTTTCCACTACCACTATAACATCACCTTTCGCCGCCGTTCAGTTTCGCGCCATACAGGTCAGCCCCATGCGCTTAATCGTAGTCACGCTTTTCGCCCAGAAGCAGCTGTTTGGGGCAGCATTGATGGCTGATGAACAAACTGTGGACTCGAATCTCTTAGAATGTATCGGTCCCCAAAAGCGCTAGAGCGAAACCAAAAACGACCAAACCGGAAAGAAGCTGAAGCGACGGTGCGGCAAGTGTCATGCCTCCGAGGTTGCGCGATGACAAACCTACGACACCTCGCGCAAAAACGCTGGAGATGGCAATTAGAATAGTAGTGGTAGCCGTTCCAACGCCCATCACGATGACGGCAATCGCGCCAGCGGTAGCGATACCGGTTTGCCAAGCGATGACAAGCAAAAAAAGCGCTCCTGTACAGGACCTTATGGCGATGCTTGCCACAACAAGCAGGGCACCACGCAAAGAGGTCATTCGTGTTACATCATGGGCAGAGGGCCCGTGCCCTCTGCAGCCGCAAGAGGCGTGAGTGTGATGGGTGTGCATTGGCCGTAATGTCCGGGCCCGGAGAGCTTTAACACTACGCACCACGAGGATCAGGCCAACCGCAGTTACGGCGAGATAGCTGGCTGGGGCTAGATATGTGTCTGCCACATCCGTAAACTGCGCGGCAGAGGCTTGAAACAGGAAAAAACCGCCATAGACCAGCAAGATGGCCCAGATTGATTGGGCTAGGCTTGATGTAAGGGCGACGGTAGCCAGACGCCTCGCCGAGACTTTTGTCCCAAGCCCGATGCCGCCGATCACGAATTTTCCGTGGCCTGGCCCCAAAGCGTGGACAAAGCCGTAGAGCCCTGTGGCTGCGAGCAAGGCGACCCAAGCGCCAGGGTTGCCTGCTTGGATCGAGCGGATAGCCGATGCCATTTCATTTTGAAAGGCGCGTTGTTGGGTACCGGCCCAGCGGGCAAAATCCTGCCAAAGGTCATTGCCGGCTATCAACAAAAAGACGGTCAGCAAAACAAGGGACACCAACGGTAGCGTGTTCCGTAGAGTTATTCGCATGAGAGTGTGATCCTATCTGCAAAAAGACGGCCTACATCTTCGACCGTTGAGGACTGTTCTTTTTCAAGCTCAGCCAGTGCGGTCTCAGCCGAAGCAGTGAGGCTATCGGGGTCAAAAGGCAGCAGGCTGGCATGACAGCCCTGCGCGTCACCGAGTATGCGTGGTGACGCGGCCATCGCGATGTCGTGATAATAAGTCGCGTCGTAGATCTCGATCTCGGCTTTGGCGTCTGTTAAGTTCGCAGGGCTGGACAAAACGCGGGAAAAGCTGATCTCCAGTTGGTCGTTCTGAAGGCGAGCGCTCACGGCACTTGGCGGCTCCAGTGCAACCAGAGCGCCATCTATCAACAGTTTCGCAAATCCATTAAACCCGCCTTGCCAATCCGTGTAAGAGGCAGAAAGAGCTTCTTGGTCAGAAGGATTCAGATGACCGTCTTCTGTCGGTGTGATGCCGTCAAAAGACAGAATGTAAAGCGTGTGGAACTGATCAAAACGCCAGGTGACATGTATGACCTGCAACATTCCGCGACGATCCACCCCAACGTCTATCCGCGCATCGACAAACACATGCGGGTGTGTCATCGCGGCGCGCGTTTGCAGCAGCAAGGACAAGCTGATCAGGGCCACGGCGAGAAGTTTTTGGATCATGGCTGAACAGGCATTTCGCAAGCTCTTGGCCAATCTATCCGGTGACTGCGTCATTGGGATATAACCTCATATTCGGCCTCTGGTGTTGTGAGATGCCAAACGCCAACAGGTTTTGTGCGGCCTTGCACCTGCGCGGGCTCCCCAGGGCGCAGGTTTGGCAACACCTGCGCGGGATCCGCACCGGCCTCGCGGGCAGCGTCAATCAAAGCGTCACTTGTCACGAAAGGCGAATTCAACGACCGGGTGAGTGTTTCTAACCGGCTTGCCACATTCACGGTGTCGCCCAGAACAGTGTATTCCAGACGCCGTTCATCGCCGATATTGCCGACAATCACATCACCGTAGTGCAGGCCGATGCCAACACGGATTGGCGTGTCGTCCTTCGCCGTACGAGTGGCGTTCCAGCGCTCCACCTCGGCCAACATTTCTGCTGCGCAACGCAAAGCTCGCGCGGCATCATCTGCGCGTGGTTCCGGGGTGCCAAAGTGAAGCATAATCGCGTCACCGATGAATTTGTCTATGGTGGCCCCCTGGTTCAGGGCGATCCGCGCAAACCTACCGTGAAAATCCCGAAGCAGCGCAACTAGGTTTTCTGGCGCAAGGCGTTCCGATAGTGTCGTAAATCCCACCATATCGGCAAAGAGCACAGCGACAGGCTGCACCTTGGGCGCCTCCAGATTGCGGCGACTGGATGTGAGTTCCCGGACAAGGTTTGGTGAAAAATACCGTGACAAGGAAGAGCGCTGGCGTTCCAAAGCCAGTTGTCGAAAGACCAGCTTTCGTGATCGCCAGACAGTGAGCGTCAAAATCAGCGTGACAGCGGCGAGAAATACGAGCTGATTGACCAGTCGCGCCACGCCGACTGCATCGGGATCAAGCACCCGAACGAGGGCCGCCTCAAGGCTGAGACCCGCATCAAGCACGTTTTGTGAGGTAAAAACCTGTGTCTGAGGTAGACCAAGGCCCCAGATGTATCCCGCGCTCCAAGACACAGCTGCGGCAATCCCGGCCCAGACGACAAGCTTGGGTTTGTAGCTCAACGACATGTAGACTAGGAAAAGCCCCAGATAGAGAAAACCCGGCGCGCGCAGGTTCATCTGCGGTGACCACCCTTCGAGACCATAGGGGTTGGGAAAAATAAGAAGGTAGCTCAAAACTGACGCGTCCAGAAAAAGAAACACGGCAAAAACCTGTGTGCTGCAATACCCACGGAGCGCCAGAGCATAAGGAATTGCACCAAAGAGAAAGAACAACAACAGCACCGCAATATACGCACTGGAGCGGTCAAGCGGCAGGGTGATCGCGACCCAAAGCGCAAGCAGCGCAAGCACCAGAATGCGACTGTGGAACATGTAGTTAAGGCTCGCCCGTTCTTCGCGGGCGACGTCTGCATCCCACTGCTGGTCGATTGCGTTTTCCATTGGGTCAGCTGCGCCTATCCGTCAGTAAGATCGCCGCGCCGATCATTCGGCGCCAGAAATCCGGTAGGTTCCCGTCGCGCTGACATACAGCAAACAGGACGCCGCGTCGTTGCAGGTTATGTTATGAGAGACCTCCCCTTCGGACCCCACATAGCTGCCTGACGTTAGGGTTTGCACGTCGGAGAGATCATCGACGGAATGGGCCAGTTCGCCCATGGCCAGAACAAGTTTTAGCGGCGTGCCGTCCGTGTGCAGGCGGGTTTCAGAACCTGGGTCCAATCTCACAAAGCTTCCGTTCCGCGCGCCCGCTGATGGCTCGCCCCACAGAAACGAAATCTCAGCGCCAGTCTCGCCCGAAATCCACGTGGTATCGGCTGCGGTCAGCCAGACAACGTTTCGCGCTTCATTGTTGATGGGCCGCTCGCCATTATCGAATGCTTCTTCAGATGGGCGCACCAGGTAGGGACCAGCCTCGATTTCAAGAAAGGCCAACCCGCCACCGGGTCCCACGGCGGTGATGTGTGTCTCACCGGCGGGCTGGGTCCAAAACGATCCTGGCTCCATCCAGAACATGGCCGCAGTCGGATCGTCATTGTGCACAACCCCTTCGATCACTACAGCACGGTAGGTGATGTTGTGGATATGAGGCGGCGATGAGAACCCGTCGGCAAATTGAATGAGAGCACCAGACGCGACATCCTCTCGCAAATCCCCCCAAAGCACGCCAGCCTTGGGGCTGGCATCACCTCGCAACGGATTGAGTGGGATCAGTTCAAAATCATCCCGTGTGACGACCTCAACGCTGGGATTTGCGTAGGCCGCGTTTATCAAAACCGCCCCGGCCAAAAATGCGGAAAGACATTTATGCATCGACATACGCCCTTTATCCTCTGGACTTGTTTTCAGGCTGTAAGATAAGAGGGCGAAAGCACAGGATAATAGGGAGATATGCGGATATACTATCCGCTTTTTACAAATAATGAGTCTGGACCCGAAATCACTGGAGCTGTTCGTCCGTGTCGTTGCCTTGGGGGCAATTGGTAAGGCCGGTGCGGAACTCGGGCTCTCAAGCACAGCAGCTACGCAACGCATCCAAGATCTGGAAAATGTCGTTGGCGCGCAGCTTTTGCACCGTACCACCAGAACGGTGTCTCTGTCCGTTGACGGAGAGGTGTTTCTAGGCCATGCCCTACGCATTCTTGAAAACATTGAAGATGCGTTCTCTGATCTTCAAAACGATCCAGCAACGATCAGCGGAGAGCTTCGCGTGGCAAGCTCGGCTTCCTTTGGTCGCAAACATCTAGCCCCTTATGTGTCGGAGTTTCTGGACCTCTACCCAAAGCTGTCTTTGCAACTGCACCTTAGCGACAGCGCATTTGACATCGTGGAAAACGGCTTTGATCTGGCGATCCGTCTGGGAGAGCTGGCGTCCTCCACGCTCAAAGTAAGGCGCATTGGTGAAAGTGCGCGCATCATGGTCGCAGCACCCAGTTATCTCGCAAGCCGGGGCGTGCCCGCCACCCCGATGGACTTGCGCTATCATGAATGCTTGATCCGCTCAGATATCCGCAGTTGGAGCACACGCGCGCCGGATGGAGCGGTTGCGGATGTGAAGGTATCAGGCAAGTTCAACACCAACCTGGCCGAGGCAATCACCGAGGCCGCGCTATCGGGCATGGGCATCGCGCGAAAATGCCGGTGGGAAGTGGTCGAGCATCTTGAGGATGGTAGCCTTACCGAGGTCCTGACCGAACATAAGGTACTGCCCGAATGGGGTATTTTCGCCGTCCGCTCTCCCTCACGTACGCCACCACCCCGCGCGCGTGCCTTTACAGATTTCATCGCGGGCAAGTTCAATTCGATTGAAGCGATCAGGCCCAAGACTGGGTGAATATGCGCAAACTGCTGACTTTCAGTACCGTTTCCAAGATTGGCTGACTTTCGCGTCGGCATCGATGGTTTTCAATCTCACACTCGAAAGCAAGAGTTTGGGTCATTGTGGACAAGGTCAACACTGTCCTGCGAACTGTGAATTACGCGATCCATCTTCGTTGCTACGAGCGTCAATGACCGATTTTCTCGCATCAAAGCAGCGCATACAATCGCGCAGATGCAGCGATTTTCGTGCTGCGCGCGTGCATCACGATTTGAAGACTTCTGCTGTGGGCTCAAAGCTACCTTACTGTGATGCAGCGTAACGCGCTGCCGAAAATACTTAACCATTGACTCTGTAGATTGTAGAGCTCGACCGAGGCTGTGTTGGATCAACGTTGCGACGAAGAAACCGAACATCCCTGACTTTCAACAAGCTAAAGAGCTTCACCTGGCGCGGTCATTGGCACCTCAGTCTGTATCCCGACTTAATTCTCAGCCAAATTGGTTACGAATCCGCTTCATCATCTGGTCAAAAATTCCTCGGATCGCGAGGCAGAGCCTCGCTAACCCGCCATCCACCTTGCCGCTGGGCCAGTTCTGGGCGATAGGTTGCCAGAAGCCACAGGAGGACCGCGCATGAAAATCGCCACGTTTAACATCAACGGCATCAAAGCGCGGGCTGAGGCGTTGCCTCGTTGGTTGGATGAGGCTCAACCAGACGTCGCGGTTTTGCAGGAAATTAAATCGGTAGACGAGAACTTTCCGCGCGAGTTGTTTGAAGAGCGTGGATATAACGTGGAAACTCATGGTCAGAAAAGCTTCAACGGCGTCGCCATCCTGTCGAAATTGCCTCTGGAAGATGTGACGCGCGGTTTGCCCGGTGACGAGAGCGATGAGCAAGCGCGGTGGATCGAGGCGACTGTGGTTGGCAAGCAGGCGTTGCGCGTTTGCGGTTTGTATCTACCCAATGGAAATCCGGCACCCGGGCCGAAATACGACTATAAGCTCGCCTGGATGGAACGGTTGTATCGCCGTGCTCAGGACCTGATGGCCCGAGAAGAACCCGCGCTGATGGCCGGAGACTACAACATCATTCCTCAGGCAGAGGATGCCGCGCGCCCTGACGCGTGGCGGGAGGATGCTCTGTTTCGGCCAGAGAGTCGGGCGGCCTTTCGCAAGATTTTGAACCTCGGCTTTACCGAGGCATTCCGCGCACGCACTCAAGGGCCTGGTCACTATTCGTTTTGGGATTATCAGGCCGGTGCGTGGAACAGGAATGACGGCATCCGCATCGACCATTTTCTGCTGACACCGCAGGCCGCCGATCTGATGCGTGACTGTCAGATTGATGCCGCAGTGCGCGGGCATGAAAAACCCTCGGATCATGTTCCGGTTTGGGTCGACCTTGATCTCTGATGCTCAGGCGGTCGCGTCGTAGGTGTAGATCCATTCGTACTTACGCGAGAGCCGGGGACCGATGGCCATCAGCGCCATCTGCGCAGCCAGCCGCATAGGGCCACGCAAGTGGAAGTTACGCGCGTTGGCTCCGGCGGCAGCGACAACGCGGGTCGCCCTAATTCGCCTGCGGGATTCGTATGCGGCCAGCGCTTGCGTCACACCCGACTGTTCTTCGAACGAACGGGCCAAAATCCAGGCATCCTCTAAAGCCAAACACGCTCCCTGCGCCATAAATGGCAGCGTGGGATGCGCGGCATCACCCAAAAGTGCCAAACGCCCGTTTTGCCAGTTTTGCGCAACGGGGCGCAGGAACAGAGCCCAAAGGTTGGTTTGCGTCACCTCAGACAGGACATCGCGCACAGGCCCACCAAAATCGGCAAAACGCGCGCGCAGGTCGTCTGGATCACCTGTGAGCCGCCAGCCCTCTTGCTGCCAGTCCGAGCGTTCCTCGATCGCGACGACATTCATCAACCGCTGGTCGCGCAGCGGATACGTGACCACATGCCGCCCCGGCCCCATGGTCAAGGACGCAGACGGCGTTTCATCACGATGAGACCATGGGATCGTCGCCCGCCATGCGATCTGATGCGTGAACTGGGGGGCTTCGGGGCCATTCAGGACGGGCCGTATCGCGCTGCGCCCACCATCTGCTGCAATAGCACATTCGGACCGCAGACGTTCACCGCTGTCGAGAACCACTTCGGCCTCGCCGGGGTGTTTGACCACCTCAATCACCTGCGCACCGAGACGGATATCGACCCCAGCGTCCAGCGCGGCCCGGTGCAACAGATCCAACAGGTCTGCACGATGGTAATAGTAGGTCGGTCCGGCCGCGGGCGGGGGAATGCGGCTTATGGCACGGCCTTTTCGATAGTCCCGCAGGATTGTGCCATGGGACAGTTGCCCGCCATCAGGGGTCTCTCCGACCACATTCATGGCCCGCAGGACTGACATGCCGTTGGCGCTGATCTGCAACCCGGCACCAACCTCGGTCAGGGCCGCGGCCTGTTCCAGCAGCGTGACCTGCGCGCCGCGTTGCCGCAGCGCCAGAGCGGCCGCCAGCCCCCCTATTCCGCCGCCGATGACACTGAATTTCAGACCGTCGATATTCATGGCACAGGCTTAACGCAAAAACGCCGGAGCGAAAGGCCCCGGCGTTTGTGTTTTCCAGAATTTCCCAGCGATCAATCGTCGCGGTGAACTTTCTCGCGGCGCTCGTGACGCTCTTGCGCCTCCAGCGTCATGGTCGCGATCGGACGCGCATCCAGACGTTTCAACGAGATCGGATCGCCGGTCATCTCGCAATATCCGTACTCACCCTCGTCGATGCGGCGCAGGGCCGAGTCGATCTTGGCCACCAGCTTACGCTGACGGTCACGGGTGCGCAGCTCCAGCGCGCGGTCGGTTTCTTCGCTCGCGCGGTCTGCAACGTCCGGAATGTTACGGGTGTTGTCCTGCAACCCTTCGATCGTGTCGCGGCTGCCTGCTAAAAGTTCATTCTTCCAATCCAGCAGCTTGCGTCGAAAATACTCAAGCTGTCGGTCATTCATGAAAGGCTCATCTTCGGCCGGGCGATAATCTTCCGGCAGAAAAACTTCCTGCTTCATCTTTGCTCCCTCGGTATGGCCAGAAACGTCGGTTGCGGTTGTTTCGCGTGACATTTGGCTCCCCCTTCTGCGGAGCGTTTATCTGACGCGCGTAGGAATGTCACTACACAAACGTAGGCGCGGCGCGTCAGCTCTCCGACTTGTCTAAATATGAGACAACCTACAGCAAAAGCTTGTTTTTCTGTGGAAATAGTCAGGCATTTTGTGGGCACCATACAACCGGAACGTCATCCCGTTTCAACCGAATCACGCAAAACAGATTGGAGTCGTTACGAAATTCGGGCCGCGCGACGCGGCGGACTGCTTGTCAAATTCCCTGCCCCTCTGTAACCCGGACAGCACAGTTTGCGCGAAACCACATGAGGGGCAGATGACCGCACGTTTCCAGGGCACCGCAGAATACGTTGCCACCGACGACCTTACCATTGCGGTGAATGCTGCCGTAACGCTTGAACGCCCGTTGCTGGTCAAGGGCGAGCCGGGCACCGGCAAGACTGAACTGGCCAAACAGGTGGCCGGGGCGCTAGGTCTGAATATGATCGAGTGGAACGTGAAATCCACCACCCGCGCGCAGCAGGGCCTGTACGAATATGATGCCGTCAGCCGGTTGCGCGACAGCCAACTGGGCGAAGAACGCGTGCATGACGTGTCGAACTATATCCGCAAGGGTAAGCTGTGGCAGGCGTTCGAGGCCGACGAAAAGGTCGTTCTGCTGATCGACGAGATCGACAAGGCCGATATCGAGTTTCCCAATGACCTGTTGCAGGAGCTCGATAAAATGGAGTTCCACGTCTACGAAACCGGCGAAACGATCCGGGCCAAGCACCGGCCCATCGTCATCATCACATCGAACAACGAAAAGGAACTGCCCGACGCGTTTTTGCGCCGCTGTTTCTTCCACTATATCCGCTTCCCGGATGAGGCGACGATGCGCCGGATCGTTGAGGTCCACCACCCCGGCATCAAGGATGCTCTGCTGACCACCGCGCTGACGCAGTTCTACGAAATCCGCGACACGCAGGGGCTGAAGAAGAAACCCTCGACCTCGGAAGTGCTGGACTGGCTCAAGCTGTTGCTGGCCGAAGATCTGACCGCCGAGGACCTCAAGCGCGATGGTGCCAATGCGCTGCCCAAGCTGCATGGAGCGTTGCTGAAGAACGAACAGGACGTGCATTTGTTCGAGCGTCTCGCCTTTATGGCGCGCAGCAAACGCTGAGAAAGATGAACATCCGGTGATCCCTGCTTGCCTTGCAGGGGGCCGGATGTCAGCATTGACTCATAGCGCCCCGCTCGTTTGGGGCGCGCCCAAACGCGAACAGACGAGGCATGGTGATTGGCTGAAACTCTGACGATCCGCGCATTGCGGCCCGAGGACCGCCGGGAATGGGCAGATATGTGGCGGGATTATCTGGCGTTTTATGAAACGACCGTCCCCCCCGAAACTTATGACAGCACATTTGCCCGCCTGCTGGGCGATGACCCGCATGATTTTTCCTGTTTCGTTGCCGAAAACGAAGGGCAATTGGTTGGCCTGACTCATTACTTGTTTCACCGCCATGCGTGGAAAGTGGAATCCGTCTGTTACCTGCAAGACCTCTTCGCCCGCCCAGAGGCGCGCGGAACCGGGGTTGGGCGGGCGTTGATTCAGGCCGTTTATGATGAGGCCGACCGGCAAGGTGCACCGTCGGTCTACTGGTTGACACAAGAGTTCAACCACACCGCCCGCAAGCTCTATGACCGGATCGGTACACAGACGCCGTTCATCCGCTACAACCGCTCATGAGGGTTTGGGCGCTGATCCTCGCAGGGTTTGCCGTGGCGGGATGCGCCACGGTCGAGCCGGTCGAGGTGCCTACCCGCGTCAAGGCAATCGAGGAAATTCTGCCGCCCGCCAAGTCGTTCACACGCGCGTCCCCGACTCCTCCGGGGCGGTCGAACGACAATATTGCGGATGATTTCGTATCGCTTCATTTCGCGCTGGAAGGCGGCGCGCAACTGCCGGTGTTCACCCGGTTTGAAACTCCGATCACTGTGCGCCTGACCGGCACGCCCACCCCGTCCATGCAAAGGGACCTGACGCGGCTACTGTCCCGGTTGCGGCGCGAGGCCGGGATCGACATCAACCAAATTCAGGACGGCCCTGCCAATCTGACCATCGAGGCCGTCAGTCAAGACCAGATCCACGCCATTCTGCCGCAAGCCGCCTGTTTCGTGGTGCCAAATTCTTCCAGTTTCGAGGAATACACACGCGACCGCCGCAAACAGAAAAGCAGCTGGACCCGGCTGCGCAATCGCGAGCGGATTGGCATCTTCATCCCCTACGACGTCAGTCCGCAGGAAAAGCGCGACTGCCTGCATGAAGAGATCGCGCAAGCGCTGGGGCCGCTGAACGACCTGTATCATCTGCCGGATTCGGTGTTCAACGATGACAATATCCACACCGTTCTGACCGGGTTCGACATGCTGATCCTGCGCGCGGCCTACGCGCCCGAACTGCGCAGCGGCATGACCCGAGAAGAGGTCGAGGCCGTGATCCCTGATGTCCTCAGCCGCCTCAATCCGCGCGGCGACGCCCTGCCCGCTCAGCCGGTGTCCGAAACCCCGCGCGCCTGGAAACAGGCCATCCAAAAGTCACTGCGCCCGGATCGCAGCGCACAACGGCGTCTGGCATCGGCGCAAAGAGCTGCGCGGATCGGGAAAGAGCTGGGCTGGACCGATCACCGCCGCGCCTACCCCTATTATTTGATGGGGCGCATGGGACAGTTCGACAAACCTCTAGACGCGTTGCGCAATTACCAAATCGCTCTGGACTATCTGCGCATGTCCCCCGGCACCGACGTGCATCAGGCCTATATAACTACCCAGACCGCCGCCTATGCGCTGGCGCAAGGCCAAGGCCCCGATATCCTGCCCGAACTGGACCGCGCCATCGGGGTCATGATGCGGGCCGAGAATGCCTCGCAGCTGGCGACGTTGCTGCTGTTGAAATCCGAGGCGCTGAATCAGGCCGGTAAGACCGCTCAGGCACGTTCCGTCAGGCTGGACAGTCTGGGATGGGCGCGCTACGGGTTCGGCTCGGAAACGGTGGTCCGGTCGCTGATGCAGGACGAAGCGGAAGACCTGCCCGAAGACGTGACTAGGGAAAGAGGCGGGTAGCGCATGGTCGTAGTTCTGGGAATGGCGATACTGGGGGCAATCCTTGGGGCGCGGACAGCGCGCAAGCGCAACGGCAGCCGCGCGGACATGGCGCAATATGCTGCTGGTTACGGCATCGCATTTGCCCTGCTTGGGCTGATCCTGTCGCTGATCCTTGTTCGGTTCGTGGTGTAACCCATGTTTCTGCCCTTTTTCGAAAACCTCAGAAAAGCTGGCATTCCCGTATCTTTACGCGAATACCTGACCTTTCTTGAGGGTATGAAAAAGGGCCTCGCCACTTATGATGTCGAGGCGTTCTACTACCTCGCACGCGTCTCGATGGTGAAGGACGAGCGCAACATCGACAAATTCGACCGCGCCTTTGCCGCCAGCTTTGAAGGGCTGGAACAGATCAGTTTCGATCAGGTGCTTGAGGCGGTCGATATCCCCGGCGACTGGCTGGCCAAAATGGCCGAAAAGCATCTGTCCGAGGAAGAAAAAGCCGAAATCGAGGCGCGTGGCGGGTTCGACAAACTAATGGACACACTGCGCGAACGGCTGGCCGAGCAACAAGGCCGCCATCAGGGCGGTAACAAATGGATTGGCACCGCCGGGACCTCTCCGTTCGGGGCCTATGGCTATAACCCCGAAGGCGTGCGTATCGGCCAGAAGGAAAGTCGCCACCAGCGTGCAGTGAAAGTCTGGGACAAGCGCGAATTCAAGAACTTAGACGATACAGTTGAACTGGGCACACGCAATATCAAGGTTGCGCTGAAGCGCCTGCGCCGCTGGGCGCGTGAGGGTGCGGCCGAGGAACTGGATCTGGACGGCACCATCCGCGCCACCGCAGAACACGGTTATCTGGACGTCCAGACCCGGCCCGAGCGCCACAATGCCGTAAAGGTTCTGCTGTTCCTGGATGTGGGCGGCTCGATGGACCCGCATATCAAAGTGGTGGAGGAGTTGTTTTCGGCCGCCCGCACCGAGTTCAAGCATCTGGAATATTACTACTTCCACAATTGCCTCTATGAAGGCGTCTGGCGCGACAACCGCCGCCGCTGGGACCAGCAGACCCCCACACATGAGGTGCTGCGGACCTATGGCGCGGACTACAAGTGCATTTTCGTCGGCGACGCCTCGATGAGCCCATATGAGATCGCCTATCCCGGCGGCGCCAACGAACACTGGAATCAGGAAGCCGGTCAGGTCTGGCTGCAACGCGCACGTGAGCAATGGGCGTCAAACCTGTGGATCAACCCGGTGCCCGAGAAATACTGGGACTACACCCATTCCATCGGCATGATCCGCGAGATTTTCGAGGACCGTATGGTGCCTATGACATTGGCCGGGCTGGAACACGGGATGCGGGAATTGACGCGGTGACTTGACGAACGCGCAAAATCGCAAGACACATAGTTCAAACCAAGAAATACAACCAAATATTTGATGCAAATGAATAAAACAAAAGACATGAAATTCAGAAAGCCGTTTGCGGTGTTTTTCTTCTCAACTCTCTTCCTTGGCGCGTTACCGATCTTTTCTTCTATTTTTGGCTATCAGTTTCTTCCGACGGTCAAATGGGTGTCTCAAGCATTCTGGCCATCGGTTGTGTTTGGGATCGCGACAGGTCTCATCTACCTTTGGTTCACCCCCAAGGGCTTGGCTCAGAACCCTAAAGCCAATGGTCCGTTAAAAACTGTCCTTGTCGTGGTAGCTGCACCGTTCTTTGGGTTTTTTGTAGGCATCACCGCATTCACTGTCGGCGGGCCGTTGGTCGTTTCGGCGATTATCGGAAAAGATACAGAGGCCAGTTTCATGGTCCTAGCCGCAGACGGCGGCAACAGCAAATATTGCACACGTCCAATCAAGCTGGAAGGTCTTCCTTTTGCAATGGACGACCTGTGCAGGGTGCCGCAATCCCTGCGCGGCACGCTTCAACCCGGTACTACCATCAGGGTAGACGGAAGAGGAACGAGCTTTGGAGTCTTTCCTTCGCAGGTTACGGTTATCGAATAGGTTGCCTTACTTCCTCACAGAACCAAGTTGATGACACACGGTATGCGGGAACGCCTTGAAACCAATTCAAGAGCATCATAGCTCTCAACGCAATATGAGCAGCGCGACCCCGACTACCGGCCCGATTCTGATCCTTGATGACATCCGCGATGGCCAGTTGCATCTGGCCGCGCTGTTTATTGCATCCAAAAGCGACACTCCAAGCCACGTCGAAACGCCTTTCGAAACCATCGCCCCACAACTATTGGCCGAGTATGCGGCGCATGATGTGTATCGCGTTCGCTTTACGCTTCCTGCGGATCGCCAGTCCTCCTATCGCTGGAACGACACTGAATATAACGTCGCTGGCCTGACCGCCGATCTGCGCATCGCCTACGCCTCTTGTAACGGCGAGGAACATGGCGACATGGACCGCGACGGGACCGAGCGCAATGCAATGTGGGCCCGGATGGGAGACGAGCATCGGCGCGCGCCTTTCTCGCTGCTGTTGCATGGCGGGGATCAGGTCTATGCCGACGAAGTCACGCAGGGCCATCCGCTGAGCGATGGGTGGCCAGATCATCTGCCCTCGGACCCGGCGCGCGCCGACCTTGTGGACTTGCGCTCTCATCTGCGCGAGGGGTTTCTAGAGAGGTATCTGGCCAATTACACGGCCCCCGAGGTCGCCTATGTGATGGCCCGTGTGCCCTCTCTGATGCAGTGGGACGACCATGACATCTGCGACGGCTGGGGGTCCCTGCGGCGGTCGCGCACCTATTCACCGGTTGGGCAGGTGCTGTTCGATATGGCCCGCGAGGCAGCGCTGCTGTTCCAGCATGGCACCGTTGAGGGCGATCTGCCTGCGCGGTTTGCCGATCCTTCAGGCCTGCATTTGGGCTGGTCGGTTGCGGCCCCGGGTCTGCGGCTGATCGGGCCGGATTTGCGCTCGGAACGGACCCGGCGCGAGGTGTTGGGCAAACGAGGTTGGCAATGGATGGAGGGGCTGGCAGCGGCCCCGGCACCGGGCCGCACGCTGGTGATGTCCAGTGTGCCTCTGCTAGGGCCGCGGCTGTCCTTGCTGGAGCTGCTGATGGTGCTGACGCCCCGGATGCAGAAATACGAGGACGACCTGCGCGACCAGTGGCAAAGCCGCGCCCATCGCGACAGCTGGGCTCATATGCTGGAGCTGATGCAACGCATTGCAGCACCTGCGGATCAGGACGTGACTGTGGTATCCGGTGAAATCCATCTTGCGACGCGCGGCGAAATGAAGCTGGATCATGGTAAGCTGCTGCATCAACTGGTGGCGTCGGGCGTTGCGCACCGCGCTCCGCCCAAGGCCTGGGCGCGGGTTCTCGGGGCGCTGGCCACGGTGGGTGAGACACCCCTGCCCGGCCACCCCATCCACATTCGCCGCATTCCGGGCCAAAAGCTGCGCTATGTTGCCGAACGGAACTATTTGATCCTGACACACGCCAAGGCGGGCTGGTCCGCCCAATGGGATTTTGAGGTATCTGGCATCTCGGCACCGTTACCCCTCTAACCCTTGCCAGCCCTGCGGCTGTGGCCCATATCTTGAGCATGTTACGCCTTACTCCGATCCTGCTTGCCGTTGCCTATGCCATTGTCATGTACAGGGTTTCCGTTTGGCGCACGCATCGCGAGCTGGATGCAAAATCGACTGAATTGGCGGATCCGGCTCTTAAACGCATGACCGACCGGCTTGCGGCCGCGCTGGGGATCGACCGGGTGCCGGTCTATATCTATGAGATCGACCCGGTAAACGGGCTGGCCGCACCTGATGGCCGGATATTCATCACCCGCGGTTTTTATCGCAAATTCCGCAGCGGTGAGGTCTCGGCCGAGGAAATGGCCAGCGTCATCGCGCATGAGCTTGGGCATGTGGCATTGGGACATGCGCGGCGGCGGATGATTGATTTTTCCGGTCAGAACGCACTGCGGGCGGCACTGATGATGCTGCTGAACCGGTTCATCCCGTTCATCGGCGCGTGGATTGCGAATATGCTGACCCATCTTCTGGCCTCGCGTCTGTCACGTGGGGATGAATACGAAGCAGATGAATACGCCGCGGCATTGCTGACCAAGGCAGGCATCGGGATCGGTCCGCAGAAATCCCTGTTTCACAAGTTGGAAGACCTGACACAACAAAGGGCCGGAGTTGTTCCAGCCTGGCTGATGAGCCACCCAAAAACCGATGAACGCATTGCAGCGCTTGAGGCTCTGGAACAGCGCTGGGGTGCCGAAGGCTAGATCAGGACGCGAGAGGCCAGCCTCACGCGCTCACCGCGCTACTGCGTCAGGGCTTTGCCCAGTCTCGGCAAGCGGGCTTTTTTCATCAGTGCGCGAAGGGTCCACTCGCCACCGGACAACCGGTTGGCCTCGGTTAGCACGCGATTGGCAATGTCGGCCATACCGTCGGGGTCGTTCAGCCAGAAACCGTGCAGCAGACCATCCGGGTCGCGGCGGTCAAGCCCCTCTTCCGCCAGTATGTTTTTGGGGAAGTCCTTGGCATTGACGGTCACGATGACGTCTGCCGAGGCTGCAACGGCAATCGCCAGCACGTGGATATCAGCACTGTCAGGCAACCAGAGGCGTTGTTCCGTACCCGGTGCGGGTGGATGTTCGGCTTTGGGCCAACTCGCTTGTGTCAGGGCGATTTCGCCGCGAGCCTGCGCTTCACCCTCGGGGCCGAGTTTGCGGGCGGCGCGGGCCCATTCTTCCAAGATGCGGGCGGACCATATGGGCGTGAAATGGCCCAGCCGGGCCGCGCCCAGCAGCATTTCCCGCATCACAGTCGGGTAAATGACGCAGGTATCGAGAACGGCTTTCATAGGCGGTAGAACACCGCCTTGAGATAGCCGCTTTCGGCCAGTTGTGGCAGTTGCGGATGGTCGGGTCCGGCAAATCCGGTGTGGATCAGTTGGGCCTGTCGCCCTGCCCGCCCGATGCCGCGTGATGATGCGTCGCGGAACCGTCCAAGATCAGCCGCATGTGAGCAGGAACACAGGCCGAGGTAGCCGCCCGGCTTCACCAATGGCGCCGCCAGACGCGCCACACGTTCATAGGCGCGCAGCCCTGCATCCAGTGCTTGTTTTGACGGTGCAAAGGCGGGCGGATCGCAGATCACCACGTCAAATTGAGCGTTCTCTTCACCCAGTTTGGCCAGCACCTCAAAGGCGTCGCCCTGCCGGGTTTGTAAACGGTCGGCAAAGCCCGAAGCCTGCGCGCCCTGCGTCGCAAGGTCCAAAGCCGCGGCGGAGCCGTCAACGGACAGAGCCTGCGCCGCGCCGCCAGCCAGCATTGCCAAACCGAAGCCGCCCACATGGCTGAAGACATCCAGCACCTGCGCATCCGGCTGCACCAGCCGGGCGGCGAAAGCATGGTTTGGGCGCTGGTCGTAGAACAGCCCGGTTTTCTGACCGCCGGTCAGGTCGGCCATATAGGTCGCACCGTTCATCGGCACAGGCAGCGGCGCATCCGGTGTTGTGCCCCGAAGGGTCTGGTTCACATCATCCAATCCCTCAAGCCCCCGCGTCCGGCCCGATGCGTTTTTCAGCACAGTCGTCACACCAGTCACTTTGGTCAGCGCGTTGGTCAGGGTTTCGAGATGCGCCTCGGCCCATGCGGCATTGGGCTGGATCACACAAGCATCGCCGAAACGGTCAATGATGACACCGGGAAAGCCATCTGCTTCGGCATGGATCAGGCGGTAAAATGGCGCGTCGAACAGACGCTCGCGCATCGCAAGGGCGCGACGCAGCCGGGTTTCGAACCATTCGGAGTCCAGTTCGGCGTCCAGATCACGATCCAGCACGCGGCACATGATCTTTGACTCGGGGTTCACCGCGACCAGAGCAATGGGCGCACGTTTGTCATCCTCAAGCACAGCCAAGGCACCCGCCGGTATCTTGCGGGTGCGGCGGTCGGTGACGATGTCATTGGCATAGACCCAGGGGAAGCCGTGGCGCAGGCCACGCGCATTGGCTTTGGGTTTCAGGCGGATACGGGGACGGTCGGTGGCTTGGGTCATGACGCCGTATTAGAGGCGAACGCGCCGGGGGGAAAGCCCTAGCGGGGACGGGATCGCCAGCCGCCCCGCCGTTTCGGAGCCTTGGCCGATTGCAACCCCTCGGCCAGCACTTGCGTCATCGGATGGTCGGCCTCTTGGGTGGCATAGAGGGCGTGTAAATCGGTCAGGGCCTGCGTCTGATCACGTTCTGCGGGCAGGCTAAGCGCCCAGTCCAGAAAGATGGTCCGGCATTCCTTCAACGTAATGCCGTCGATGTTGTAGGCCTCACGGATCAGGCCCTTGTGATCGTTTGGATCATCACTGCGCGGCATTCTCATCCCCTTCGATCACGCGGCCGATGATGTCAGCGGCAGCGGTGTAACTGTCTTGTAGCGCGCCCTGCAAGTGTTCGACCTGCTCGAACCCGGTCGCCCGGCACAGGAAGGCCGCTCCGCCATCGCCGATTTTGTCAGCCTCGATCACCTTGCCCGACAGAAGCCGTGCGGCGCATTGTACAGACCAGCATAGATCATAGCAGTCCTTAAGTGTTTGCGCCTGAGCGACGTCCAGCAATGCGGCTGCGACCGCACCGTCCAGACCGGCATGGACATCACGCTGCGGAATACCGGACAACAACGCACCGGTTTCGGCCATCAACTCGATATCCATCATCCGACCTGCACCGTTCTTGGCATCCCAAATCCCCGCCGGAGATTTGGCCGCCGCAAGACGCGCACGCATTTCGGCCACTTGGCGCAGAACCTTCCCCTGATCCTCGGGCTGTGACAGCAGATCGGTGCGGAATGCTTCGATATCCTCCGCCAGAGCGGCATCTCCCGCCACCACGCGCGCGCGCGTCAAGGCCAGATGTTCCCACACCCAGGCTTCGTTCTGCTGGTAGTTGGTAAAACTGGCCCAACTGGTTGCTACCGGCCCCTGATTACCAGAAGGGCGCAGGCGCATGTCGACCTCATAAAGCCGACCTTGCGACATCGGTGCCGAGAGTGCGGTGATCAGGGCCTGTGTGAAGCGCGCATAATAGGTGCGCGTGGCCAGAGGGCGTGGGCCGTCGGACATGTCCTGATCCAGCGGATCGTAGATCACGATCATGTCCAGATCGGATTGTGAGTTGATCCGCCCCGCTCCTAGCGAGCCCATGCCCAGAACCGCTGCGCCGCGCCCGGGTGCAGGCCCGTGTTTTCTGGCAAACTGCTCGGTTACACAGGGCAGGATCGCAGCAATGACCGCGCTGGCCAGTTCGGCATATTGCTGTCCGGCCTGCGTCCCGTCGATCAATCCGCGCAGGTGATGCACGCCTATGCGGAAATGCCATTCCTTGCACCAACGGCGCGCGTAATCCAGCTGGGTTTCATAATCGCCTTCCTGATCCAGCGCTTTTTCCAGCTCAGCCTGTAAGATCGCTTGCCCCGGCCAATCCGTGAAGAAGCTGCCGCCAATGACCGCATCAAAAACCGCAGCGTTCTGCGACAAATGCGCGGCCAACGCGTGCGAGGTGCCAACGATATCAACCAGCAGGTCGATTAGATGCGGGTTGGCTTCGAACAGGGAAAACAATTGCACCCCGGCGGGCAGGCCGGACAGGAAACCGTCCAGAGCCAGCAGCGCCTCATCCGGTTTCGCGGTTTTCGACAGGCGCGAGAGCAGTTCGGGCTTCAACCTTTCAAATATCCGCGCACCCCGCTGTGAACGCAGCGCCGGATAGGTGGGCCAGCGGGCAAGAACACTCTGATCAAACTCGGCCTCTCTGGTCGGAGCCGGCGTCGACGAGCCGGGGGCAAAGAACCCCTCGGTCAATTCATGCACTTCGGTCAGCCGCCGGGTCAGGTCGGCGGTCAATTCGGCGCTGTCGATCCCCATCAGACAGACGACCCTTGCGATCCCGTCCTCAGATTGCGGCACCTTGTGGGTTTGGGCGTCATGCACCATCTGAATGCGGTGTTCGACCTCGCGATGGGCGCGGTAGTGGTCGGTTAGCTTGTCGGCAACGTCCTGCGGAACCCAACCTTTCTCGGCCAGCGCGGCCAGACCCGGCACGGTGCCGCGCACACGCAGATCGGGGTCGCGACCACCCGCAATCAACTGGCGGGTCTGGGTGAAGAACTCGATCTCACGGATACCGCCCTGCCCCAGCTTCATGTCGTGACCCGGAATGGTCAGCGCTCCTCCGGTGCCTTTATTCTCGCGAATGCGCAGGCGCATGTCATGGGCGTCCTGAATGGCCGCGAAATCCAGATGTCGGCGCCAGACAAAGGGTCGCAACGCATCCAGAAAACGCTGACCCGCCCCCAGATCGCCTGCGCATGGGCGAGCCTTTATATAGGCCGCTCGTTCCCAAGTCCGGCCAAGGCTTTCATAGTACCGTTCGGCCGCTTCTGCCGCCAGGCAAACCGGCGTGACCGCAGGATCTGGGCGCAGGCGCAGGTCGGTACGGAAGACATAGCCATCGGCAGTCTTTTCGCTGAGCGTGGCACAGAAGTTCCGCGTGGCGCGAACCATTCCCTGTCGCGCATCGTAAAAGTCATCCGGGTCAAAGCGGGTTTCGTCGAACAGCACAATCAGGTCGATATCCGAGCTGTAATTCAGCTCATGCGCGCCCATCTTGCCCATCGCCAAAATGATCATCCCTGCGGCGGTCTCAACGTCACCCTCGGTCATTCCCGGCAACTTCCCACGCCGGATCAAGGCCGCGATCTCGGCCTTGGCGGCCACATCTGCGGCCAACGCGCCAAAATCCGTGAGCGCCGCTGTCACCTTCTCCAATGGCCACGCCCCCGCCAGATCAGCCAGCGCGGTCAGCAGCGCCAGACGACGCTTGGCCTGCCGCAAACCGGGTTTCAGCTGATCCGCAGGCAAGGCCCGCGCATGAGACATAATATCGGCCAACGCCTGATCGGGTTGTTGCAGAGCCTCAGGCAACCATTCGCGCTCACGCTCGATCAGCCCTTTAAGGTACGGGCTGGACCCCGCTGTCCCGGCGATCAGTTCCCCTTGTTCACCAGTCACGCCCGATATCGAATTCAGCGCCTCATCACCCAAAGAAGCATCGAAAGCACGCGGAACACGGTGGATGGAAAGCGGGCCAGTCATTGAGCCTCCAACGGAGTGTCCTGACTGAAACTGTTGACCCAGACGTCAAGGCGACGCTCCCACAAGGAAGAGATCAGCATCGCCTCCCACGCCATGGTTTCGGGACGCTGGTAGTCCGCGCGGTAGGTCAGCAGCACCGTATCCGGGCTCAATACCCGCATTCGGGTCTCGCTCAACTCGTACCGCGCCATTGTCGGGGCGTCGGCGAATTGACTGACGTGGTCATCCCGGTTGGAAAATCCGGTCGGATACACCCCCAGAAAGTCTGCGCTCAATAAGGCCCGGTCTGCTTGCGCGTTCCCTTCGACCAAAGCGGTCCAAACCTGTTTTTCCAGATCCAGTATTTCCTCAAGCGACGGGGCAGTTTTTCGTTCTTCATCAGCCATTTTTGCAACCTGCTTTGTTCCCCAAGTAAGGTCAACCGAACTCGGGCCTTGCACTCAATGTAAATCTTTTTCACATCACCCCTTGCAACCAGCCTGATACTTCCCATCTATTCAATGTGAAAACAATTTACATCAACCCGGAGACCACACATGACTGCACTGTCCGACCACGCTGTCCCTGAAAACCCGGGATGGCTCTACCGCGCCGAAGCCTGGATGGACGACAAAGGCAAAGGGGCCTGGATCGCCGCCATGGTCCTTGGTTTCATCTTCTTCTGGCCCGTGGGCCTTGCCCTTTTGGCCTATATGATCTGGAGCAAACGCATGTTCAGCAAATCCTGTAGCCGCCGCAAATCCTGGCACAGTCACATGAGCGCCATGAAACCCTCGGGCAACAGCGCGTTCGACGCCTACAAGGCTGACACCCTCGCCCGGCTGGAGCGTGAGCAGAAAGACTTCGAATCCTTCCTGCGCCGCCTGCGCGAAGCCAAGGACAAGGCCGAGTTCGACCAATTCATGGACGAACGCGCCCGCGAAAACCGCGACGAGGCTGAAAACGGCGAACGCGCCTGATCCAGACTTGCCCTGTCCCACCTTTCGGGACAGGGTAAATTTGCGAACAAATTCCGGATATTAAGACATGACCCACCTGCCCGATCCAGACAGCCAGCCCGAGTTTTACCAGTCGGTGGCGACCAAACGCTTTGTCGCGTGGCTCTTTGACATCGCCCTTATCTCACTGCTGTGCATAATCCCGGTCTTTCTGACATTAGGCTTGGGAATAATCTTCCTTCCGCTGATCTACGGCGTCATCAGCTTTGTCTATCGGGTCGTCACCATCGCCAACGGCTCGGCCACGCTGGGCATGCGCTTCATGGGAATCGAACTGCGGGATGCCTTTGGCGCACGCATGGATATGGGCAAAGCCGTGGCCCATACAGCCGGGTATTTCATCAGCATGGCCTTCTTCGTGGTGCAGATCGTGTCGGTCATCATGATGCTGACCAGCGCACGCTGCCAGGGCCTGACGGACTCGTTCCTCGGAACAGTCATGATCAATCAGCGGGCGTGAAAAATCAGCGTCGTGAATCACTTGGCGGCTCAAGGAACCGTTGTTATCATCCGACTTCAGGAAACACGGGACCTTCATGCGACACACGCTGCCAATCGCGCCGCAATTCTATGTGACTGCCCCCCAGCCCTGCCCTTACCTTGAGGGCAGGATGGAGAGGAAGCTGTTCACTGCCTTGCAAGGCGAAGGCGCGGACCAGCTGAATAACTCTTTGTCACAACAGGGGTTTCGACGGTCTCAAAACGTGCTTTACCGCCCCTCTTGCACCGATTGCGCCGCATGTCTATCCGCGCGCATCGACGTCTCGGCCTTTCGGCCCAGCAAAAGCCAGAAACGCGCAGCAAAGCGCAACGCCTATCTGCAGCGCCGGGCCAATTCACCCTGGGCCACGGATGAGCAATACGATCTGTTCCGCCGCTATCTCGATTCCCGCCACGCCGATGGCGGCATGGCTGACATGGACGTGTTCGAGTTTGCCGCAATGATCGAGGAAACCCCGATCCGCAGCCGCGTAGTTGAATATGCCGACCCGGAAACCGGCAATCTGATCGCGGTCAGCCTGACCGATGTTCTGGATGACGGGCTGAGCATGGTTTACTCGTTCTACGACCCCGAACAGCCCCAAAGCTCATTGGGAACGTATATGATCCTCGATCATATCGACATCGCGCGCGAAGCCGGCCTGCCCTATGTTTACTTGGGATACTGGGTGCCGGGCAGCCCCAAGATGGGCTACAAAGCGCGGTTTTCTGGGCTCGAAGCCTACATGCAGGGCGGTTGGAAGCGTATCGACGATCCCACCAATCTGACAGAGAACAATCACCATCCGCTGTCCACAGCGCCGATTGCCGAACAGGTTGCCAACATACAGCTGCCGGACCGCCACCCGACCAAGGGCTAACCACACATGAAGCAGACCCTGCACGCCGTCACCCTCGTGGTGCCGGACTACGATTCCGCCATCGCCTTCTACACGCAAACACTGAACTTCACGCTGACGCAAGACATCGACCTAAAGCTTTTCGAGCAAAGTTTGAATCGGCAGGGTTCCCCTGAGGTTTGATTTGTGATTCACCCTTTTTGGGAGGATCAGGAATATGCCAGCACCGTTGCCAAAGGAACTACGAGATCGTTTTGCGCGCTTGATCGAAGAAGGGCTGTCAGGGAGGGAGGCGTCGCGCCGTCTTCAGGTGTCCGCCGCGACCGGTGCGCGTTGGAGACGCCAGATACACGCGTCTGGCGCGGCCCAAATTGCCCCGATGGGGCGTCCACCGGGCAGCGGAAAGTTGGCACCCCATGTCGGGTTCTTCCGCGAGTTGTTAGCTCAAGACCCCGACATTACCCTTTTCGAGTTGCGCGATGCGCTTGCCGATGCTGTGGGGATCACTGTTCATCATTCGGCCATTGCCGGATTGTTGAAGCGCCTTGGCTTCACTCACAAAAAAAGTCGCTGGTGGCCACCGAACGCCGTCGCGCCAAGGTAAGACGACAGCGCGACGATTGGTCTGCTTATCGTTCGCCAGCCATCGCCCGAATGCCGGACCGCGTGGTGTTCATCGACGAAACGGCGGTAAAGACGAACCTCACCCGGCTCCGTGGCTGGGCACCTCAAGGAGAACGGCTGACCATGGACGCGCCGTTTGGCAGTTGGGGTACACAGACGCTGATCGCGGGGCTGACTCAGGACGCGTTGATCGCGCCGTGGGTCATCAAGGGCGCAATGGATGGCCCGGCATTCGCCGCCTACATCCGAGAAGTCCTCGTCAAGGAAATAGCGCCCGGCACTGTCGTCATCCTCGACAACCTAGCCACGCACCGGAACAAAGAGGCAGCACAGGCCCTGCGTGACCATGGATGTTGGTTTCTCTACCTGCCACCATACTCGCCCGACCTGAACCCCATCGAACTAGCTTTCTCAAAACTGAAAGCCCATTTGAGACGGATCGGGGCGAGAACCTTCACCGAAGTCTTCGAGGCTATCGGATCAATCTGCGATCTCTACGATCCAACAGAGTGCTGGAACTACTTCAAGGCCGCAGGATATGTTGCAAACTAATCTCGAAAGGCTTTAGTACTACAGTTGCGCATTGACTTGATCTCTGATTCATTACTGGTGATCTGGTAATTGGGAGGTTTTGGAGATGGCGGTTTCGGTCTGGAGGGAAACGCTTGTTGACTGGCGCAAGTCTCTGGAAGAATTGAAGTCTTTTGTTGCCCCGGCCTTCCGGCGTATTGAACAGCGCCGGACAGCGGGTGCCTTCATAGACGGCTTGCTGTCGGGGGCTGAACGCAAGACGGGCTGGATGCTTTCGGAAGAAGCCGGTTTTGACAAGCCGTATCGGATACAGTCGCTGCTGGGGCGCTCTTCCTGGTCCGCCGATGCGCTGTGTGACCTTGTTCGCAAATATGCCGTTGACATTCTTGGCGATCCTGAAGGTGTTCTTGTTGTGGACGAGACCGGTTTTTTGAAGAAGGGCGAGCATTCGGTTGGGGTTGCCCGACAGTATTCGGGTACAGCGGGGCGGGTAGAGAACTGTCAGATCGGGGTATTTGCCGCTTATGCGAGCCGCTGGGGTCATGCGCTGATCGATCGGCAACTCTATCTGCCGAAGGCGTGGGCGGAGGATCCGGATCGCCGTGCCAAAGCTCATGTCCCGCAGGAGGTGGGATTTGCCACCAAGCCGCAGATGGCTCGCGCGATGGTTTCCCGTCTCCTTGATGAAGGTGTCCCCTGCGCCTTTGTGCTGGCCGATGCTGTTTACGGGTCCGACAGCGGGTTCCGGCGCATGCTGGAGCAGCGCGGGCAGTCCTATGTATTGGCGGTGAAGTCCACGCATACACTGCGTCTTGTCGAAGACGATCACCTCATCCAGACCGATCCCGCCACCCTGACCGGAGAACTGGGCCCCGAAGCCTGGCGACCTCTTGCCGCCGGAGAGGGCGCGAAAGGACCGCGCCTTTACGAGTGGGCGCGTCTGCCCATCGGTAAACAGACCAAAGACGGGTTTATCAAATGGGTTCTGGCGCGCAGGAGCCGTCATGATCGCGCTTCCATAGCCTATTACTTCGCTTATGCGCCCGCCAATACCACCTTGGCGGAACTGGCCGCTGCGGCCGGGCTGCGCTGGACTATTGAAGAGTGTTTTCTCAGGGCAAAGGATGATCTGGGCCTGGACCATTGCGAGGCCCGGTCCTGGCATGGCTGGCACCGGCATATGAGCCTTGTGATGGCCACCGCCGCATTTCTGGCAAAGCTCAGCGCGGACCAGCGCCGCAATGCATTCGGGAAAGTGAACAAAACGAGTCCGGCAACGGGCCGCAGCGCATAGGCTTTCTGCGAACCGAGATATATACTACGCCAAGCTTTCTTTCGACCGTTGAAATCCTCAGATTGATCGCGCGCCTCATTCTCCCAACGCCCCCTTCTGACGCCTTCATTCTCGGATGGTCCCTCTGGCGAAGAACACATCAGGCCGCTGCTGCCAGAGCCCATCGAAAGTCCCGCCTCAATGCGCAACTGTAGTATTAGGCGGTGGCAAACGCTGGGTGCTGATCACACCGCCGGGTTCAGATGGCGGTTCGTTGCTGCTGGCACAGGCTGAGGGCCCAACCCAGATCGCCGCCGTCGGCAATCAAACCGGAGGCCGCGTCGGTTTCTTCCTGCAAACCGATGATTTCCAACGCGATTACGCAGCGATGCGCGCCAGCGGCGTTCATTTCGAAGAAGAGCCCAGACACGAACCATATGGCAGCGTCGCAGTTTGGCGCGACCCGTTCGGAAATCGTTGGGACCTGATCCAGTTCACATGATCCGCCGCTTCATCTGGCCCAAAATACCTCGGGGATGAATTGGCCACAGGTCAAGAAGGGTCTGGCCCCTTCCGCCAAACAAATAAGCAAAGGGGGCCAAACGGCCCCCTTTTCCATTGGTTCACCGGGAACCATCAATTCGGGATCAGATCGGGTACGATTGTCACAATCGACGGGAAAGACCATAGGATCGCGATGCCGACCACCTGAATGATCACAAACGGTATGATCCCGCGATAGATATGTCCTGTCGTCACCTCTTTGGGCGCAACCCCCCTCAGGTAGAACAGCGCGAACCCGAATGGTGGCGTCAGGAACGAGGTCTGAAGGTTCACCGCCACCATGATCGTCACCCATTTCGGATCAAACGACCCGCCATAGATCACAGGACCCACAATGGGGATCACGATGTAGATGATCTCGAGGAAATCCAGCACGAAACCCAGAATGAACAAGACCAGCATCACGATCAGGAAGACCGTGAACTCGTTGTCGAAACTGCGTAGGAACTGCTGGATGTAGTGTTCGCCCCCGAAAGAGATCACCACAAGGTTCAGCAATTGCGAGCCGATCAGAATGGTGAACACCATCGACGTCACTTTGGCCGTTTCCCGCACCACTGGTGTCAGCACACCGCTGGAAAACAGCACCCAGCACGCGTAGATCAGGCCGAACAGCGCATAAAGATACGCGGCATAGGCCAGAATAAAGGCGATCCAGGTTTCGACAGTGATATCTCCCTGATTGACACGCAAATCGAAATTCACGCCGAATATCAGGCAGATGATGATGGCAAATGTCGACCAGACGATCACCTTGCCCGATCGGTCCTGATCCTGAAGCTTGCGATAGGCCGCCAACATGATCGCACCGCCCGCCCCCAGCGCCGCTGCGGGCGTTGGGTTGGTGATACCGCCAAGGATCGACCCCAGCACTGCGATGATCAGAACCAGCGGCGGGAAGACCACGCGGATAAGATCGTTGGTAGCACAGCGCTCAGCCGCAAACCGGCAGCCGTATATCGCCAGGGCAAAGGGCGGCAACATCATCAGGAACGTCACCCCGGATGAGGTCGCCGGTTTGACCAGCAGGATGTCCACCAACACCATCAGCAGCAATCCAATGGCCCCGACAATCAGCGGCTGCGACGATTTCGACGGTGCGATACCGCGTCCCATCAGCAGGGTCAGGCCCAGCAGAACAACGATGACTGCTACACCGGTCCCAATCGGCGCTGCGGCTGCGATCTTGGCGTCCTTGGCCGCGGCCAATTCTTCCTCAGACAGACGCTGTGCCTGAGACACGCCGCCTGCTGCATCCAGCGCCTCCTGCTCGGCCACGGCCTGATCCCAGGCGGACTGACCGTGCAGCTCGATCATCGAGACCTTGCACTCTTCGGAAACATTCGTGCGCAGCGACGCGCCCTCGCCGATATCGGAAAACGCCGAAACGGTAATGTTCTGGCTGCCAATTACTCCTGCGCTTCCCAGCAAAACAGCGCCCACGATCAGCGCAACCGGCGCACCCAGCAACCAGGTCAGACCTTCGCTGCGAGTGATCGGCTCACCACCGCCGCCGCCCAGTTCCACGGCCGGAGCTTTCTCGGGGTTCAGCAGCGCATAGCCAAAGGCATAAAGCGCATAGAGCAGCGCCAACATGATCCCCGGCAGCAACGCGGCCTGGAACAGCGTTCCCACTGAGACCACCGCAGGCTCACCCAGATAGGTCAGCGCATCGGTACACCCGGCCTCGACCGCGCGGGTTTCCTGAGCGGTTGAATACAGGTCCCCGGCCAGTGTCCCCAGCAAAACGATCACGATGGATGGCGGAATGATCTGCCCCAACGTCCCCGAGGCTGCAATCACACCCGTAGCCAGTTCTGGCGAGTAGTTGTTTCGCAGCATGGTCGGCAACGCCAGCAAACCCATCGTCACAACGGTCGCGCCCACAATACCGGTCGAGGCCGCGAGAAACGCGCCCACAACCACAATCGACACGGCCAGACCACCCGGCAGAGGGCCAAAAACCCGCGCCATCGTGGTCAGCAGATCGTTGGCGATTTTCGACCGCTCCAGAGTGATCCCCATCAGGACAAACATCAGAACGGCCAGCAGAGTCTCGATGGATTGCCCGGCCAGAACGCGTTCGTTGATGCGGTTCACGATGAACGAAACGTTGCGGTCCAGCGCAGTTTCCCAGCCCGAAGGGAACACCGGCTCGCCATAGGTTGGTAGCTCGGGGTATCGGAAGACGGATATCGTGTCGGGTTTGACCCCTGAATTCACAAGATCCCGGTACGCTTGCGTGCCGGTGTCCACCGCCTGGTGGATCAACAACCCGGCGCTGTCCAGCGCCGCGATGATCCCGAATGAGATGATACCGGCCCCACCAATGGCAAAGGCCACCGGAAAGCCCGACAGGATGCCCCCGAAAAGGCAGAAAAATACGATAATGAGGCCAATCTCGACGCCATCAAGTCCGAATAGCATAGTCTGGGTCTCCGTCCTTAATGTGCGCCTTCGTAGGCTTCTTCACCCTCACCAAGGCTGTCCTTGTCGAGGTACTTTCCTTCACTTTCCGGCCCTTCCACGTATTCCAGATACGACCGGTACAGGAAGGCGATCGCTTGCAGGAAGACCAGCCCGGCGAAAGCCACCAGCATGATCTTGAACAGGAAATAGGCGGTGAAACCGTTGGGGCTGAACCCGATGGTTTCAACGTTCCAGCGCATGGCTTTTGCCTTCAGCAGAAGGCGATCCAACGTATCACTGGCCGAGGGTTTTGGCACGATCAGGTGCCGCCACATAAAGTACCAGCCATACATCCAGACCAGCACCGCCAGCGGCATCATGAAAAAGACCGAGCCCAGCATGTCGATCACCTTCTTAGTGCGGAACCGCGCCGGAGCGTAGAACAGGTCCACCCGCACATGTCCGCCCTGCACAAAGGTGTAACCCACACAAAGAGACACGACCAAAGCGTTGTAAAACTTGAGCATTTCAGCATACCAGCTGATGTCGTATTGCAGCGGAATACCAAAGGCGATCACGATGTCCGGGCGGGTGAAAATCCGCTGCATGATCACGATGATGATCTGTTGCAACACCATCAACAGGCCAGCCCAGGCAAAGAACCGGCCCAGCGTATTGGTGAACCCTTCCAGCCCGCGCACACATCCCCACATAAAGTTGGTGCGGACCACCCCGATTGCGGTGATGACCACAAAGATGGCAAAAACCGCAAAGAAGAACTCAACCGATCCGCCATAGTAGACGAAGCGCATGACAGCTTCTTTGTCGGACCAATCCAGCCAGAGGCTTGGATGTGTCACCGCATAACCGATGTTGTAGAAGGCTTGCGCCAGATTTTGCAGAGCCCAGACAATCCCACCGCCAATTGCGGCAAGAGCGTCGGTCAAACCAACCGAGCTGCTGTCGTCCATGATGTCCCTCACTCAGCTGAATATCTGTGGTTGCCACTTTAGCAGGGCCACCACGATTCAGAGAACACGCATTGAAAAAGAGGCCCCACAAACGTGAGGCCCCCGATTTTTCAGGTGTTTGCTTAGCCGCCCAGAACGCGCACGCGCTGCTGGACATAGTAGCCGTCGGATTTGTTGATCCAGGACGCCGAGTTGGCCAGCGATTCCTCGAACGAGCCACGGATATTGGCGAACAGCTCGTCATCCATGTTCTCGTCCATAACCTCGGCCGAGGCTTTGCCGAACGCATCCCAGACATCGTCCGAGAATTGCAGCGTCTTCACGCCCTGCGCTTGCAGACGCGCCAGCGCGGCACCGTTGTTGGCCAGTGTTTCGGCCAGCTGATAGTGGGTGGTCGCCATCGACGCATAGCGCATGATCGCCTGCTGCGCCGGTGTCAGGTCATTCCAGACGTCCAGGTTGACGGATGCCGCCAGACCCGAGCCCGGCTCGTGGAAACCAGCAGTGTAGTAGACCTTGGCAACTTCCTGGAAGCCCGCGCGTTCGTCAGCCATTGGGCCAACCCACTCCAGACCGTCCAGCGCGCCCGAAGACAGCGCCTGATACAGTTCGCCGCCCGGAATGTTCTGAACCGATGCGCCAAGCTTGCCCAGCACCTTGCCGCCCAGACCGGGCATGCGGAATTTCAGACCGTTGAAGTCAGCAGCCGAGTTGATCTCATTGCGGAACCAGCCACCTGATTGCGAACCCGAGTTACCGGCCAGCAGGCCTTTCAGGTTGAAGATCTGGCCCAGCTCATCATGCATCTCTTCGCCGCCGCCATGATAGTACCAGTTGGTCAGTTCCTGTGCGGTCCCACCGAACGGCACGGCGGTGAAATAGGCGTAGCCGGGGTGCTGACCGATAAAGTAGTAATCGGCCGAGTGATACATGTCGGCCTGACCCGACGACACGGCGTCGAACACTTCCAGCGCACCCACCAGTTCACCCGGCGCTTTCTTTTCGATTGTCAGCTGGCCATCCGACATCTCACCGACCATCTGCTCCATATAGCTGGCGGCATCATCCAGAACGGCAAAGCCACGCGGCCAGGATGTCACCATGGTCAGGGTCCGCTTGCCCTGCGCGTAAGCTGGCGCTGCCAGCGTTGTCGCGGCAGCCGCTGTGCTTCCCAGTGCAGTGGTTTTCAAAAATGAACGACGATCCATCAAGTCAATCCTCCCAAAGTCGTGATCTGCCTCTTGGGGCAGTTGATCGTTGTCGATGGCGTGGATCATATCGCTGCATTCGATGATGAAAATACCTACTACTACGTAGATGAACGCCAAAATACGCTCAAACTGTTGGATTTGGCGCAGGTTTGCCCTGAACTTACCCCGCCCCAAAGGCCGAACTTTGCATTTTTCACCGATTTTGCTTATCGCAGAAGCATGGGGAGATTCCGGAACGCTTTTCGACCGAATTACGCGCAGAAGCTGTCGCTGCTGGCGACATTGCCGCTGATCGTGGCGGTTGCTGCGATTGCGATCCTTGTCGCCCATCAGTCCCGAAAACTGGCCGAAAGGGAAATCGCCCAGCTCGAAGCGCAGTTGATCGAGGCCAAGAAAGCCGAATTGCGAAACTACGTCACGCAGGCGCGCAACGGGTTCTATTTTGTCTATGGCTCAGCCCAGCCCGACGATCAGGCGGCCAAGGATCAGGTGGCACAGATTCTGTCGGCGATGATCTACGGCGATGACGGGTTCTTCTTTGTCTATGATTATGACGGCACCAATCTGGTCAGCCCTCGCCAGACCGAGTTCATCAACAAAAACTGGAGCGGCCTGAGCGACAGCGAAGGAACCCCTATTGTGGACGAGCTGATCCGCATTGCCCGGCAGGGTGCCGGATACCATACCTATCTCTGGCCCAAGCCTTCGACCGGTGAAGAGGCTCAGATGATCACCTATGTCACCAGCTTCCCCAGCTGGCAGTGGGCAGTTGGGACCGGGGTTTTCATCGACGACGTCGTCGCCTCAATCGCAGCGGCACGGGCCGAGGTCGAGGCGCGCGTGCGGCGAACCTTCTACTACATCGGCGGGATCACATTGGCGGCGGTTCTGGTCGTCTTTGCCTCAGGTACGTTTCTGAATCTGCGCGAACGTCGTCTGGCGGACGCCAAGCTCAAGGAACTGACCCAGCGGGTGTTCGACGCGCAAGAAGAAGAGCGGGGCCGCGTGGCGCGCGAACTTCATGACGGGATCAGCCAGATATTGGTGGGTGTGCGCTATGCGCTGGACAATGCGCGCCGCCGCCTTTCACGCGGTGACGATCCCGGCGCACGTGACCCGCTGGACAAGGGGATCGACCACCTTGGCACCGCCATCACCGAGGTCCGCCGCATCAGTCGCGATCTTCGCCCAGGTGTGTTGGACGATCTGGGCCTCGGCCCGGCGCTCAAGGCGCTGACCGACGATTTCCGCGAACGCACCGGGATCGAGACCGAGTTCTCAACCGTCGTGTTCCGCAACCGGCTGGATCAGGACGCCAAGATCGCTCTTTATCGCATCGCCCAAGAGGCGTTGACCAATATCGAACGTCATGCCGATGCTAGCCGCGTGACAATCGACCTGCGCGGTCACAAGAAAGGCGCGACGATGCGGATCACCGATAATGGCCGCGGCCTGCCCCGCGAACCGGGTCAGGCAGGCTCGGGTATCGGGCTGCGCAACATGCAGGAACGCATCGAACAGCTTCACGGAACGCTGCGCATCCTGTCGTCCCGGGGTCCGCGCGGCGGCACCGTGATCGAAGTCACCCTGCCGCTCAGCCGCCTTCTCCCACCACAGGAAGATGCCACTCAGACCCGAAAGGCCGGTACATGAATACCCGAGTTCTCATTGTTGACGACCACCCGATGGTAGCCGAGGGGATTCAGTCGATCCTAGAAAGCTACCCCGGGATCGAAGTGGTCGGAACACTCGGCACCGGTCAGGAGGCCGTCGATCAGGCCGCGAACCTGGCCCCGGATGTCATCCTGATGGACCTGAACATGCCGGGGCTGGGCGGCCTCAGTGCAACCGAAATCATCCTTGAACGCCTGCCGGATACCCGCATCCTGATCCTGTCCATGCATGACAGCCCCGAATATATCTCGACCGCACTCAGCCACGGGGCCAAAGGCTATGTCCTCAAGGACGTCCCCACCGAAGAGATCAAACAGGCCATCGACGCGGTGATGCGGGGCGAGCAGTATCTGTGCACGGGCGCCAGCGGCTCTCTGCAACCCAAACAGGACAGCACGCGCGAGGCGCTGACCGGGCGCGAACAGACAATCCTGCTGGAACTGGCACAGGGCAAATCAAACAAAGAGGTCGCGCTGGCATTGGAAATTTCGGTTCGAACGGTCGAGACGCACCGCAAGAACATCAAACGCAAGCTCGGTATCTCGTCAACCGCAGGCCTGACCCGCTATGCGCTTGAGCATGGCGTCCTGCAAGGCACCAGCCGCGGCTTCTAGGTGCCACCCGCGGCGCGCAGCGCCGCCCGGCCCAACCGGCGGAGTTGCGCCACAGGCGCATCGACAACGGGCGGGAGCCCTACCCGCGTGGTCGAATATCCTGCCCAAAGAAAATCAGTGTTCCGTCTTCGTCTAAGACGTGGAACTCTCGCTGAAGATAAGGCTGGTCAAAGGGTGGCCGTACCCGCCCCTCGGGCAATCCTGCGAGGCCCGGGCGCAGAGTCTCATACAATTCGTCGATCCCGTCCACATCCACGTAAAAGGACTGATCTTCACCCAACGGGCGGCCATCTTCGCGGGGCGGGCATTCCAACAGCCGCACAGCCACTGATCCCAGAGACAAAAACGCATAATTGTCTTACCGAAAACCGCAGGTGAATCCCAGCCGGTCACAATAAAAGTCGATCTGTGTCTGCAAAGACGAGCACAAAACAAAAGGTGTAAGCTGTAAAATCTTTGGCATAAGCGCCTCCGGTAAAATGACCCGGTTTCAGGCTAACACGTCTCAGTCCAGCAACTGATCCTTTCTGTTCCCTTCCCTCTCATAATGATGTGGCAACACGCGACCATAGAGCTGCTTTGTCCGCTCGACCCCGCCACACATGCCTTCGGCTTCGACGAATGAGAATATCCCCACGTACCGGCTGCGTGCGCCCGTCAACGGCGCGACCCGGTGCAAAGCATATCGCCCTTTGAAAATCTGTAGATCACCGGGCTGCAACTCCAGCTCGCACACTTGCGCCCGATTGCCATCCAGAACCGAGGCGACCGACCGAAAATTCTCATCCTCTGCGCTGCGCAGGTTCGGCACATACTCAAAGGTCCCTCCGGCCTCACCGTTTTGAATGGCAAGAGTGACGGTGTAATTGTTGGTATCAAAATGCCAGGGAAAGCCCTGCCCCTCTTCAACCACGTTGATGATCACATCGGCCAGCGGGTCATCATAGCGAAAGAACCGGTCTTCCGGCTCCTCCAACGCATCCCGAACAAAGGGCATGAACCACTCGTATTCATAAATACGGCGCAAAGGTCCGGAGGTCGGGAAGTTGTCCGCAGGAACAAACGCGTTCGAGCGATCATAGAAGCGGCGGATCGGATGACCAATCCCAAAGCGCGGATCGTCCCGGGTGAAATAGGCGTTTGTCCGGCTGAAGGACCGATGCGCCTGTGCCGCGACAGCATCAGCCTCTTGCACCAGCAAATCCAACCCCTCCGCATGTACAAATCCGGGCAGTACCGCGCAGCCGTCAGCGTCAAGTTCACGCCGCAGGTCGGCAACCATCTGTTCGTAGGCGCGGGAATCCGGTCGGTCGATCGGATACCGGCCAAGATCAATCAAATCTTGCAGCATCTTCCGCCTCGCTGAACTGTTCCTATGAAATCAGGGTGACTCAGGAAATTCCGCCCTTCGGGATAGAAAATTGGCGTAATTCCCTGTTGACGCCCCTTCCCCCCGACCATAATGTCCCTGCACGCAAAGAAGGAGCCTCTGGCGATGAGAACGCTAGTCGTAATCGTAGGAACCACGCGCATGGGCCGGTAACGGTAAACCATAATCGAACCCATGCGCCTCCGAAAAATCGGGGGCTTTTTTTATGCAGAACGCAAGACACATGTCGCGAACGGAGCAAAACAGATGACACGTGAGATGACCGGCGCAAAGATGGTGGTTCAGGCCCTCAAGGATCAGGGCGTGGACACGGTATTCGGATACCCAGGCGGCGCCGTGCTACCCATCTATGACGAAATCTTTTTGCAAAATGACATTCGCCACATTCTGGTGCGTCATGAACAGGGTGCGATCCACGCCGCCGAAGGCTATGCCCGCTCGACCGGCAAGCCCGGCGTTGCGCTGGTGACGTCCGGCCCCGGGGCCACTAACGCCGTCACCGGCCTGACGGACGCGCTGCTGGATTCGATCCCTCTGGTCGTTCTGACCGGACAGGTGCCGACCTTCATGATCGGTTCGGACGCGTTCCAAGAGGCTGACACTGTTGGCATCACCCGCCCCTGCACCAAGCATAACTGGCTGGTCAAGGACACGGACTCGCTGGCCGAGACCATGCATGAGGCGTTCCACGTTGCCACCTCGGGCCGTCCCGGGCCGGTCCTGATCGACATCCCGAAAGACGTCCAGTTTGCGTCCGGCGAGTATACCGGACCCAAGCCCTCAACCTCGCATTATCAGCCGGTTCTGAAGGGCGATCTGGAAGAGATCACCGAACTGGTTGCCGCGATCGAAACCGCCAAAAAGCCGGTCTTCTACACCGGCGGCGGTGTGATCAACTCCGGCCCCGCAGCCAGCCAGCTGCTGCGCGAACTGGTCGATGCGACCGGCTTTCCGATCACCTCAACCCTGATGGGTCTGGGTGCCTACCCGGCCTCGGGCAAGAACTGGTTGGGCATGCTGGGGATGCACGGGCTCTATGAGGCCAACCTTGCGATGCATGACTGCGACCTGATGATCAATATCGGCGCGCGGTTCGATGACCGGATCACCGGACGCATTGATGCATTCTCGCCGAACTCGAAAAAAGCGCATATCGACATTGATCCGTCGTCGATCAACAAAGTGATCCGCGTCGATATCCCGATTGTCGGCGATGTAGCGCATGTGCTTGAGGACATTCTGAAGGTCTGGAAAGCGCGCGGCCGCAAAACAGATGCGGCAGCAGTCAAGGAATGGCAGGCGCAGATCAGCGAATGGCGCAAGATTAACTGTCTGGCCTACGCAAACAGCGAAAAGTCCATCAAGCCACAATATGCGCTGCAACGGCTGGAAGAGCTGACCAAGAAGCACGACCGATACGTCACGACCGAAGTCGGTCAGCACCAGATGTGGGCCGCGCAGTATCTGGGGTTCGAAGACCCCAACCGATGGATGACATCGGGTGGTCTGGGCACGATGGGCTACGGCTTCCCGGCGTCGATCGGCGTGCAGATGGCGCACCCGGACGCGTTAGTGATCAACGTGGCCGGTGAGGCCTCGTGGCTGATGAACATGCAGGAAATGGGTACTGCCGTTCAGTATCGTCTGCCGGTGAAACAATTCATCCTGAACAACGAACGTTTGGGCATGGTCCGCCAGTGGCAGGAACTGCTGCATGGTGAGCGGTATTCGCATTCCTGGTCCGAAGCTCTGCCCGATTTCGTGAAACTCGCCGAAGCGTTTGGGGCGAAAGGCATCCTGTGTTCTGACCCTGCTGATCTGGACGATGCGATCATGGAGATGATCAACTATGACGGTCCGGTGATCTTTGACTGTCTGGTCGAAAAGCACGAGAACTGCTTCCCCATGATCCCGTCGGGCAAGGCCCATAACGAGATGCTGCTGGGCGAGGCCGAAACGCAGGGCGTAATCGACTCCAAAGGCTCGGTTCTGGTTTGACGAATTCTTGTTGGGCGCGGTCGCGCGCCCGACACCACAAGGATGATGAAAGGGACATAAATGTCTGCCCTACATATCAAAAAAGGCTCTACCCGCCACTCGGCCTATAACCTACGCCCCACCTTCTCGGACGTGCAGGAACGCCACACAATCGCGGTATTGGTTGAAAACGAGCCCGGTGTCTTGGCACGCGTGATCGGCCTGTTTTCGGGCCGTGGCTACAACATCGAAAGCCTGACCGTGGCCGAGGTTGACCACACCGGCCATCTCAGCCGCATCACCATTGTCACCACCGGTACCCCGCAGGTGATTGAACAGATCAAGGCGCAGCTGGGCCGTATCGTCACGGTGCATGACGTGCATGACCTGACCGTCGAAGGCCCCTCGGTCGAGCGTGAGCTGGCCATTATCAAGGTTGTTGGCGAAGGCGACAAGCGGGTCGAGGCGCTGCGTCTGGCCGATATCTTCCGCGCCAATGTGGTGGACAGCACGCTGAACTCGTTCATCTTCGAGATCACCGGCGCGCCCGACAAGATCGACGCTTTTGCTGACTTGATGCGCCCTCTGGGCCTCGTTGAAATCGCCCGTACCGGCGTCGCAGCACTGCTGCGTGGTGACTAACCACCTTGTCCGCCCGGTCCTGTGCGCGGGATCGGGTGGACTGTTCTGCATCGGCCGATGGTGACACACGTTCCAAATTTGGTCCTGATGACAGTTTTCGGCGCGAAATAGCCGAAAAAGATCACACAAAATAAGATAAACCCTATTGCCTTTATAGCATTGGACGTTAGCCTCGACAGGGTAACGCAGCGGTGGGATGCGCGCGTTAGTGTCATCTGTACGATTTCCATACGTATTCGACCAAAAGGTCGGACAAGTTGCGCACTCAAAAACAAGACGCGGGAACCTGGGACACAAATGACCAAAGACATCCGTAACCCAGCTGAATTGCGCAGGATGTTTGGCGCCAACCTAAGGCAATTGTCCAAACAATACGCATCCGTGTCCGAGCTGTGCCGCCAACTTGGGATTAACCGCACCCAGTTCAACAGATACCTCGGAGGAGAGTGCTTTCCCCGCCCCGACGTTCTGGATCGGATTTGCCGGTTCTTCGAGGTCGACGCCCGCATCCTGCTGCGACCTCTGGACGAGATCGAGCGCGCTCCGACGCACCCGGCAGCTGCGGCTCTTACCGATTTTCTTGGCTCTGGCCCGTCTACCCTGACCGAAAGTCTATTTCCGGCAGGTTTCTACTATGCCACAGAAACCGAATTGGATGAGCAGCAACCCTCGCGGCATCGCCTGCTTCATGCCCGCCGTTTGCCGCAATGCACGCTGGTCCGCAGTTATGAGCCGCGCCCCGGGATGCCCCAAGCCGCGCCGAATGAGCGCGAGGTTCAGGGTATCGCGGCCTGCGCCGGGCGGCAGATCTATATGCTGATGTCTTGCCGGGCCTCACAAAACAGCCGAATTTACCTGTTCACACGTGGCACGGATGCACAGTCCGATCGCTGGCGCGGAGTTGCGATATGCCTGTCGAAAACCACAGCCAGTGCGACCACAACGCGCCGGGTTCTGCTGCGCCACCTGGGAGATGACCCCTCAGCCGTGCTGACTGCGGTCCGCACCGCCCGCCGCCTTGAGCGCCCCTCACCCGAACCTGTTGGTTAAGCCGCACCCGCCTCGTTTTGCGACTGAGTGATCAGGCGATACAGGTGCCAGCTTGCATGCCCAAGCAGTGGCAGCACGATCAAAAGCCCTAGAAACCATGGGATCATGGCCACAAAGGTCAGGACCGCAATAAATATGCCCCAACCCAGCATCACGGCAAAGTGGTCCCGCACGTAAGTGAAGCTGGCGATCATGGCGGTCACGAAATCCAGCTCGCGATCCAGCAGCATGGGAATAGACAGCACCGTGATCATGTAAAGGATCGTCGCAAACACGGCGCCAACAGCCGAGCCTACCGCCAGCATGGTCAGACCGTTGGCTGTCCAATACACCTCAAGCGACGTTGACACATTGGTCATGGTCGACAGCCCCATGAATAGTGCAAAGATCATGTGGCCCAGAAAAAACCAGAACAGGAACATCACCACGATGATGGCACAGATCGAGGGCAACTGACGCCGCCCCTGATGCACCACAACACCGAATATCGCACCGAAATCCAATGCCTCCCCCTGTTCCAGCCGGTGCGAGACCTCATACAGCCCCACCGCCGCGAACGGCCCCAGCAAAGGGAAACCGATGGCTGCCAGCACCAGCCAATAGGATGTGCCGGTCTGAACCGTAAGCCACGCCATCGCCCACCCGGCCACAACATAGAACCCAGCAAAGACCAATCCAAAGAGCGGAGCCCGCCGGTAATCCGCCCAGGCCCGGCGCAAAGCCTCTCGCAACATAGCCGCGTTCACCGGTCCCATATCCGGAACGCCAAATGGCTTGTCCATGTCCTCTCCTCCTTCCTTGCCGGCCTTATGGTCGGGCCGGTCGTTTTTGCGGCCACCCGGTGGCGGCGTGATAAGCAGCACCGAGCGACAGGATGCGCGCGTCCGATCCGCGCGGACCGAAAATCTGCATTCCCATCGGAAGCCCTTCTTCACCAAACCCGACGGGCACGGACAGACATGGCAGCCCGATGAGGCTGACCGGCACCATGACCTCCATCCACCGATGATAGGTATCCATCCTTTTCCCTGCAATTTCTGTGGGATACGGAACCTCAATCTCAAACGGCCAGACTTGCGCCGAAGGCAGAACCAGAGCGTCACAGTCCCCGAACACCCCAACCGCGCGCCGGAACCACGCTGATCTGGCAACGCTGGCCCGATGCACCTGCATTGCGGTCATGTTCAACCCCCGGTCCAACTCCCACTGTGCGGTGTCCTTCAATGCGGCCCGGTGTTCAGTGAGGTCAGCAAGGCCCGCCGCGACGCTCCAAGATCGCAAAGTGGCCCAACTGTCCCAGATCCGTTCAGCCTCAATCGGAGGCGCAAGCAGTTCAACCTCAGCCCCAAGTTGGGTCAGTACCGATAGCGCGTCCTGACACATATCCCGAATGCCTTGTTCAAACGGATAAGCCCCGCCCCAATCATCCAGCCAGCCGATCCGCATTCCTTTCGGGTCAACTGCACCGACTGGGGAAACATCCTCTCCGGTCACCCGATGCGGATGTCTTGGATCGGGACCCGAGATCACATCCAGCAACAGGCCCAGATCCTCGGGGCAACGCGCCATTGGGCCAAGCGTCGACAACTGATGCAGGAACCCGTCCCCCGCAGGCTCAGACGGAACCCGGCCCCAGCTAGGCCGGAACCCATAGACATTGTTCCAGGCGGCTGGGTTGCGCAGGCTGCCCATCATGTCGGACCCGTCCGCCAGCGACAGCATCCCGGTGGCCAACGCAACCGCCGCACCACCAGAAGATCCCCCGCATGTCCGCTCGGGATCATAGGGGTTGGACGTCGCCCCATAGACCGGGTTGAAAGTATGAGAGCCCAGTCCGAACTCGGGCGTATTCGTCTTGCCAATCAGGATCGCCCCTGCCGCCCGCATCCGCGCGGCGATCAAATCATCCTTTTCCGGAACAAAACCTTTGAAGATTGGTGAGCCCTGAGATGACACAATCCCTTCGACATTGACCAAGTCCTTAACCGCAATCGGCAATCCATGCAGCGGACCCCGCTTTGGGCCTTCATCCAACGCCCGGGCCTCAGCCATCAATTCGTCAGGGTCACGCAAGGCAACGATGGCGTTCACTGATCCATTGATCGCCGCAACTCGATCCAGCGTCGCGCGCATCAACTCGACGGCCGACATCCGCCCGGCGTTCAGATCAATCAGCAGGTCTTTTGCGGTCGTTTGACTCAAATCCATCTCAGGCTCATCCCCCCAACAAGATCAGCCTAGCGGGGCCGCACCCCCATTTAAACCCATTGTTTAAATGTATCTTTTCCGGTCCGGTTTAGAACAGGAATCCGCTTCATCTGTCCCAAAATACCTCGGGGGAGTCGCCGCCTGCGGAGACGGGGGCAAAGCCCCCTGTCGGACTTACTCGCCCTGCGCCTCGGACCGGCTTTTACCCGCAACGTTCAACGCAAGCGTCGCTGCCATGAATCCGTCCAGATCACCATCCAGAACACCCTTGGTGTCCGAGGTTTCATGGTTGGTCCGCAGGTCCTTGACCATCTGATAGGGTTGCAGAACATAGGACCGGATCTGGTTGCCCCACCCCGCATCGCCCTTGGCCTCATGTGCCGCGTTGATGTCCGCGTTGCGACGATCCAATTCCTGTTGATACAGCCGCGATTTCAGCGCTTTCATCGCGATATCGCGGTTCTGGTGCTGCGACTTTTCGGAACTGGTCACAACGATCCCGGTCGGGATGTGTGTGATCCGCACGGCTGAGTCAGTGGTGTTCACGTGCTGCCCACCCGCGCCCGAAGACCGATAGGTGTCGATCCGAATGTCTGAGGGGTTCACCTCGATCTCGATATTGTCGTCCACCACCGGATAGACCCAGACCGAGCTGAACGAGGTGTGCCGCTTGGCCGCCGAGTCATAGGGCGAAATCCGCACCAGACGATGCACGCCGCTTTCCGACTTCAACCAGCCATACGCGTTGTGGCCGGAAATCTTGTAGGCAGCAGACTTGATCCCTGCCTCTTCGCCCGCGGTTTCAGACTGCAGCTCGACCGTATAGCCCTTTTTCTCGGCCCAGCGGACATACATCCGCGCCAGCATCGAGGCCCAATCGCAGCTTTCCGTGCCGCCCGCGCCCGAGTTGATCTCAAGGAACGTGTCATTGCCGTCAGCCTCGCCATCCAGCAGCGCCTCAAGCTCTTTCTTGGCCGCTTTGGCCTTGAGCGACTTGATCGCAGCTTCGGCGTCCGAGACGACCTCTTCGTCTTCTTCCATCTCACCCAGTTCGATCAGTTCGACATTGTCGCTGAGATCGGTCTTGATGGACTCATAGGTTTCGATGGCGTCGACCAGCATCTGACGCTCACGCATCAGTTTCTGCGCATTCTCGGGATTGTCCCACAGGTTGGGGTCCTCAACACGCGCATTGAATTCCTCAAGACGATGAGGCGCGGTTTCATAGTCCATACGCTGCGCCAGCAGCTCCAGCGACTTTTCGATTTCCGCCACGGTATTCTGGGTTTCGGCGCGCATGGTCTTGTCCCAACTTGCTCAATCAGGCTTGCGTGATAGCAAGAGGTTCGGGGCACCACAAGACAGCCGAGCTCCGAAACGCATCAGTTGTCAGTAAAGTCCGCCGCCCTGAAGATCACCCTGGCTGGCATTGGGACCAACGGTAACGGTACTGCCGGTCGATGTCGTGACCTGACGGCCCGAGCTGGCCTCTTCAAACAGAGGCAAGTCAGACCCCATCGCAAAGCCACCGTCATAGACACGGTCGATGAAACCGTCGACGCCATCACGGAAATATTCAGCCACCACGTAGTCACCGGTCGCATCCGGTGCCAGACGCGCGCCGCTAAAGCGGTCGATCTTGATGAAGTGACCACCGGGCGGCACTTCGAACGGGCCGCCGCCGTATTTCTCAACCGCTTGTTCCATGAAGCTCTGGAATACCGGACCGCACATAGTGCCACCATAGGCCCCCCGCCCCATCGGGCGCGGACGGTCATATCCGATATAGCAACCCGCCACGATGTTCGAGGTAAAGCCTATGAACCACGCGTCCTTGGATTCGTTGGTCGTACCGGTCTTACCAGCAGTCGGCACCGGCAGGTTCACATGGGCCGACGCGGTGCCACGATCCACCACGCCCTTCATCATCGAGGTCAGCTGATACGCCGTGATCGCATCCATCACCTGCCAGCGATCGGTAACGATTGTGGGCGACTCGTCCGGCTCCAACCAGCTTGAGTTACAGTCCACGCACTGGCGATCGTCATGGCGATAAATCGTCTTGCCGAAGCGGTCCTGAATACGGTCGACCAGAGTGGGTTCAACCCGCTCACCACCGTTTGCGAACATCGCGTAGGCCGCGACCATCTTGTAAAGCGTCGTTTCCTCTGACCCCAGCGAGTTCGCAAGGAACGCGCCCATCCGGTCATAAACCCCGAACCGTTCCGCATAACCGGCAACCACCGGCATCGTGACCTCTTGGGCCAGACGAATGGTCATCAGGTTTCGAGATTGCTCGATCCCGGTGCGCAAAGGCGTCGGGCCGTAGAACTTGTTCGACGAGTTCTTGGGCCGCCACAGACCCTGCGGTGTGTTCACCTCAATCGGGGCATCCACAACGATAGTTGCTGGGCTATAACCACTGTCCAGCGCGGCGGCGTAAACGAAGGGTTTAAAGCTCGATCCCGGTTGGCGCTGTGCCTGAGTGGCGCGGTTGAACACTGAATCCTGATACGAGAACCCACCCTGCATCGCCAGAACACGGCCTGAGTTCACGTCCATTGCAACAAAGCCGCCCTGCACTTCAGGCACCTGACGGGCGGACCATTGCCCCTCTTCCCCGGCCATCACCAGAATGACGTCGCCGCGTTTGAAATTGTCGAAGAAATTGCCCTGCATCCACTGGATGTCCGAGCGTGGGACAACGCCGTCTGCGGGACCATCCTCAACACCGACGGTCAGCGACTGCTCGGCAACGTTCAGCACGACCGCAGGGTACCACTGTGTTGGCAGCACCACGTCGCGCGGGATCTCCATGATGGCCAGCGCCTCGCGCCACTGGGTTTCATCCGCCAGTTTTTCTTCGGGGATCACCTCACCCGTGCCGCGCCATTTCCCGCGGGAGCGGTCATATTTCTGCAACGCGGTGCGCAAGGCCTTGGCGGCCTCAACCTGCATCTCTTCGTCCACTGAGGCGCGAACGGTAAAGCCACCGGTAAAGAACTCACCCTCGCCGAAATCCTCGCTCAGCTGGCGGCGGATTTCGTCAGTGAAATAGTCGCGCGGAGGCAAAGCCGTGCGGAAGCTTTCAAAGTCGCCGTTTTGGACCGAGCGCAAGGGCATGTCGACTTCGGTCTCAAAAGTCGCCTGATCAATATACCCGTTTTGGTTCATCTCGCGCAGCACATAGTTACGGCGCGCCAACAGGCGTTCCTTTTCCCGCACCGGATGATAATCCGACGGCGCCTTGGGCATTGCGGCCAGCGTTGCGGCCTCATGCGGCTCCAGCTCTTGCAGCGTCTTGTTGAAATAAGTCTGGGCGGCAGCTGTCACACCGTAAGAGTTCTGGCCCAGAAAAATCTCGTTCATGTAGAGTTCGAGGATCTGCTCTTTGTCCAGCGTATCCTCAAGCCGGGTGGCGAGGATGATCTCTTTGATCTTACGCTCGGCCCGGCGGTCGCCGGACAGCAGGAAGTTTTTCATCACCTGTTGTGTGATGGTCGAGGCACCACGGACATTGGCCCCTTTGGATTTCACCGCCTCAACCCCGGCGGCGATGATACCGCGCGGGTCATATCCCTGATGGGTGTAGAAATTCTTGTCTTCCGCCGAGATGAACGCCTGTTTCACCAGATCGGGGATTTCTTCGGACGGGGTAAAAAGGCGGCGTTCCTGCGCGAATTCGTCGATCAGCTGCCCTTCGCCCGAGTAAATCCGGCTGATCGTCGGCGGCTTGTATTGCGCCAGCGATTCATGGCTGGGCAAGTCGCGCCCATACATCCAGAACACCGCGCCAATCACCAGCGCGGCCATGAAAATACCCAAGGTGACGAGGCTGAAAATCGCCCCGAAAAACGAAAGAATGAACCGGATCACGTTACTGCCTTTTACTCGCGGTGCCGCCTATATAGTGATGCCCCGGCACAGGGTCAAAACACGATGGCCAATATTAGCCGGTTTGCGCCGTAGCGTCACTGACCAATCAGGCCTCGTTTGATCACATCGTCCTGACGCCAGTTCTCAAGACCATTCAGAATACCCCGCGCCATACCCTGACGCCATTCTGGATTCTGTATGTTTTTCAAATCTCTGGGGCTGGACAGAAATCCAAGTTCGACCAGAACCGACGGGATGTCCGCCGCCTTGAGCACCGAGAATGAAGCCGTACGGATCGGACGGTTGTTCATCGGACCACCCTGCTGCGCCATCCCGTCCGCCAATGCCCGTGCCAAAGCATCGGTGCGGGGCCGGGTCTCCTGACGCGCGATGTCCAGCAAAACGTCCGCCACCTGATCGTCCGCGCCACTCAGATCGACGCCCGAGATCAGATCGCCCCGGTCGTGCCGTTCGGCCAGTTTATGGCTGGCCACATCCGAGGCATCATCGGACAAAGTATAAACCGCAGCCCCATGCGCCCGCCCCTCGGACAGGATATCGGCGTGCAACGAGATGAACACATTCGCCCCGGCCCGATGCGCCAGAGCGATGCGGCGTTCGAGGCTGACGAAATGATCGTCCACGCGGGTCAGTACAACCTGATACCCTCCGGCGCGCAGCAGCGTTTCGCGCAGTTCACGCGCAAAGGTCAGCATCAGGGTTTTCTCATCGGTGCCGCCCGCCTCGGCCCCCGGATCAATGCCGCCATGGCCCGGGTCCAGCATCACCAGCAAGGGGCGCGCGCCATCCGACCCCGGCGCGGCTGGCGTCACCGCCGGTTCCGGAAGGTCCCAACCCGGCTGACGCGGCGCGCCGGCACTGGCGGTGAAACTGTCGAAATCGGTGCCACCTAAGATCAGCGCCAGATGCGCTGTCCCATTCACCTGGTCCACCCTCAGGTCCGAAGTCTCAACAGCCAGCGGCGCGCCAAGCTCAAGCACCATCCGCGACCAGCCCGGAACATAAGCTCCGAACTTTACGCCGCTGATGCGGTCGGTTTGCAGGAATGTGTCCGCGTTCAGCCCGGTCCAGTCAACCTCCTGAAAGTCCACAACCATGCGGTAGGGATCGCGCAGGGTGAAAACCCGGTACGGCACCCCCTGACTGAGCCCCAGCTCAATGCGCACTCCGGCCCGACCGTCATCAGTAATACGGCTCTGATCCGGCAACACGCGTGCAAGCGCACTGAAATCATGCGCAAACGCAGCACTGCTCAGCGCCCAGATCAGCGCGATGGCGTAGAAAATCCTGCTCATGGCCTCAAGTTTTCCCGAGATCGTTTGACCGCCACCCTATCCGACCACGTCGATTTTGTGAACGGGTCAGGCCAGAGTTGTGATCGCGCCGCGCTCAGACATAAAGCGTTGCAAGCGCACCAACCCCTCCTCAATATCCGCCGTTGAGCGGGCGTAGGAAAAGCGCAATGTGTGATGGCCGCGTTCCGGGTCGAAATCGAGCCCCGGCGTGACCGCAACACCGGCTTTGTCCAAAATCTCTGCCGCAAAGGCGCGGCTGTCATCAGTCAGGTCCGAGACATCGGCGTAAACATAGAACGCCCCGTCCGGTGGGGCGATATTGGTAAAGCCCGCCTTGGGCAGGCCTTCCAGCATCAGCGCACGGTTGCGGCGATAAACATCCAGATTGGCCTGCAACTCCTCGTCGCAATCCATCGCAGCCAATGCGGCCACCTGACTGGCGTGTGGCGCGCAGATGAACATGTTTTGCGCGATACGCTCCACAACGCGGACCTGATCCTCGGGCACCACCATCCAGCCGACACGCCAACCTGTCATCGAGAAATACTTGGAGAACGAATTGATCACATAACACTCATTCGTCAGTTCAAGTGCGGTGACGGCTTTCGCCTCATATTCCAGGCCGTGGTAAATTTCGTCACTTATGAACGAGGCCCCCTCCCCGTGCGCGGCCTCGATCAGCGCGCCCATCGCGGAATGGTTCAGCATCGTGCCGGTGGGGTTGGCCGGAGAAGCCACCATCAGACCTTGCAGGTCCAGCCCGGCAAAATCCGCTGGCACCGGTTGCAGGCGGTTTTCCGGTGCGGTGGGCAGATCAACGGGGACAAGACCCAGCGCCTTGAGAATCTGTCGGTAAGACGGATAGCCCGGCGCGCCGATCCCGACACGGTCCTCACTGTCGAACAAAGCTGTGAAGGCCAGCAGGAACCCACCCGACGAGCCGGGGGTGATCACCACTCGGTCCGGATTGAGATCGACATTGTACCACTCACCGTACATCTGCGCGATCCGCTGACGCAGCGCGGGCAAGCCCAAAGCGACCGTATAGCCCAGCGGGGCTTGCTCCATCGCCCCGGCCAAAGCCTGCACCGCCCCCTTGGGCGCGCCGGTTCCGGGCTGGCCAACCTCCATGTGAATGATGTGACGCCCGGCCTCTTCGGCTTTTCGAGCGGCCTCCATCACGTCCATCACAATAAACGGATCGACCCCGGACCGGGTTGAGTTTCTCATGCCCATCTCCCATGTTTTGGCCATGGCTTTTGAACGTGTATCCAGGCTGGCGTCAATCCCGGCCCTGTTACTGGTGGCAGTAACATGGATCACAAGCGCTGTGCCCTCGACCGCGCAAAGCCTGATCCGCGACCCTGATATCGAGTATGGCTTGCGCGAACTGGCCTTTCCGGTACTGCGCGCTGCCGGGTTGAACACCAACCGGGTGAAGATAATTGTGGTCAATGACAGGACCTTCAACGCCTTCGTCATTGATTACAACGCGATCTATGTGAATTACGGCCTGATATTGAGTGTCGAAAGCCCCGAGATGTTACAGGCCGTGATCGCCCATGAGGCCGCCCATATCGCCAATGGCCACCTTGCCCGGCGGGTGGAAAACCTGCGGGCCGCGAACCGCAATGCCGGGCTGGGAACTGCCCTTGCCCTGATCGTCGCCGCTGCCGGGGGCGGCGAGGCCGCCGCGGGGATCGCCGCAGGCACCCAATCGGCAGCGCTGCGCAGTTTTCTGGGCCACACGAGGGCCGAAGAATCCTCGGCCGATCAAAGCGCGGCCAGCTACCTACGGTGGGCAGGTATCTCGCCTGCTGGGATGGTTGCATTGCATCAAAAATTCGTTGGTCAGGAATTGCTGAGCGAGGCCAATCAGGACCCTTATATGCGATCCCACCCCACCAGCCGCGAACGCCTGCGCGCGGCTGAAGCGAATTTGGAACAATTCGGCGACTGGTCCACCATGGACCCAAACGCCGAGTACTGGTTCGCGCGCGTCAAAGGCAAATTGTCGGCCTTTCTGCGCTCACCCGGCTGGACCATGCGGCGTGCACGTGAAGAAAGCGCACCGGACATCCGCCTGATGCGCGAAGCCGCCGCCTATCACCAGAACCGCGACCTCGCCAACGCGCGTGCTGCGATTGATGGCGCCCTCGAGATTCGCCCGGACGACCCATTCTATCATGAGCTGAAGGGCCAGATCTTATTGGAAAACCGACAGATCTCTGAGGCCGTCACAGCCTATGGCAAAGCGGTCGAGATGGCGCCGAACGATGCGCTGATCCTTGCCGGATACGGGCGCGCACTGCTGACGCAAGGCCAGATGAAGAGTGCCTTGCAAGCTCTTGAAAAAGCGCGCGCAAGGGATTTTCAGAATATACGGCTGTTGCAGGACCTCAGTGTCGCTTATGCACGCAACGGCAACAATGGAATGGCATCCGCAGTGACTGCCGAACGCTTTGCCCTGCAAGGCCGGTTGGACGATGCGGGTATTCATGCAAAACGGGCCATCGGGCAACTTCCCGTAGGCTCACCCGGTTGGCAAAGGGCGCAGGATGTGCTGATTGCCTCTGAACACGCGAAAAAGCAGAAAAGGAAACGGAAATGATCCTCAGACATGCTGCACCGGCCCTTCTGGGGCTTTCCATGATGGCAGGCTCGGCGCAGGCGCTGGACCTCAACGCCATGAATGAGGCCGAAAAGGCCGAGTTCGGCGCGCAGGTTCGCGAATACCTGTTGCAAAACCCCGAGGTGATCATCGAAGCGATCAACATCCTTGAACAGCGTAACGCCGCAGCCGAAGCCGCCGCAGACAAGGAACTGGTCGCCGCCAATGCTGATGAGCTTTTCAATGACGGATTCAGCTGGGTGGGCGGCAACCCCGACGGCGATATCACCCTGGTCGAGTTCATGGACTATCGCTGCGGTTACTGCCGCCGTGCGGTACCCGAAGTGGCCAACCTGCTGGCCGAAGACGGCAACATCCGTCTGGTCATCAAAGAGTTCCCGATCTTGGGCGAGGCGTCCGTGATCTCATCGCGCTTCGCAATCGCGACCAAGCACGTGGCAGGCGACGACGCCTACAAGCAAGTGCATGACGCCCTGCTGGAGTTCAGCGGAGAGCCCTCTGAGGTGACTCTGCGCCGTATCTCAGATGGTCTGGGCCTGGACAGCGATGCAATTTTCGCGGCGATGGAAAGCGATCAGGTGACCGAGGAGATCAGAAGCACTCGTGAGCTGGCGCAGCGGATGCAGATTTCCGGGACGCCGTCCTTTGTTCTGGGCACCGAAATGCTGCGCGGCTTCCTGCCCGCAGATCAGATGCAGCAGATCGCGAACGGAGTACGCGCCGAACAAGGCTAAGCGTGATTGGGGCGGTCATACCGCCCCTTTGCTCATACTAGTCGTAGGGATACGGCGCGTCGCATTTCATGGACACGACCCATGTCGGCGTGCCATTCGATCTGAAATCAGTCGCCGGAACTGATTCACCCTTGATACCGGCGGGAATGACATCGCGTCCCTGCCTTTGGCTTTCCGTCAGGATTGCCTGCAAGTCTTGCGGATTGGTGTATTTGCGGATTCCGGTATTTTCGGTGATCGGGCCAGATGGACAATAGGTCGTCCGCGCGATCTGTTGCGCAAACGCAAACGCCGCTTTGGCATCACGACCATCTCGCAACGACAAAGCAACCCGAGACGTCAGCTGCGGATCAACTGTCATGATTGGCGTCAGGCTACCCTTTGGTTTGCCCCTCCCGCCCGGACTGATACGCACATCGGCGCGCGTCGTGGTGCCATTTTCATTGAATCCTGACACGTGGACGGACAAGTAGCCAAGTTGCGTGCCCTGCGTTGGCGGAACCGGGACATGTATAAAACTGGGTCCTCTGTCGAAGTCGCTCGAAGGGCTGCTGCATGCGGCCAAAGCGGTGGCCAGCAGCCCCGCGCAAATCGCTTTGAGTTTCAATGCTCACTGCTCCTGAAATTCATTTCTTTGCCGCTACTAGTAACGGCCAATCAGGCCAGAACATGGCATCAGGTGATGAATTCCGGAAACTTATTCGGCAGCCTCAGCCACAGCATCCAATTCGGCCGCCTTCTTCTCGACCTGCTCGACGATATGGTCGATCATCTGATCGTTGGACATTTTGTGGCTGGCCTTGCCGGCCAGATAGACCATACCCGAACCGGCCCCGCCTCCGGTAAAGCCCACATCGGTCATCAGCGCCTCACCCGGACCATTTACCACGCAACCGATGATCGACAGGGACATCGGGGTCTTGATGTGCTCCAGCCGCTGCTCCAACGCCTCGACCGTCTTGATCACGTCGAACCCCTGCCGCGCGCAGGAAGGGCATGAGATGATGTTCACGCCGCGATGACGCAGGCCCAGAGACTTGAGGATCTCGTAACCCACCTTAACCTCTTCGACCGGGTCCGCAGACAGGCTGACACGGATCGTGTCGCCGATGCCCATCCACAGCAGATTACCCAGACCGATGGCCGATTTGATGGTGCCGCTGACCAGCCCTCCGGCCTCGGTGATGCCTAGATGGATCGGTGCATCCGTGGCCTCGGCAATGCCTTGATAGGCGGCGGCAGACAGGAAGACGTCGCTGGCTTTGACGCTGATCTTGAAGTTGTGGAAGTCGTTGTCTTCAAGGATACGGATATGTTCCAATCCGCTTTCGACCATCGCCTCGGGACAAGGCTCTCCGTACTTCTCAAGCAGATGCTTTTCCAGAGACCCCGCATTCACACCAATACGGATCGAGCAATTGTGGTCGCGGGCGGCCTTGATAACCTCTTTCACCCTCTTTTCATCGCCGATATTACCTGGATTGATCCGCAGACAGGCGGCACCGGCCTCGGCGGCTTCGATCCCGCGGCGGTAGTGAAAATGGATGTCGGCCACGATCGGCACCGGGCTTTCACGCACGATCTCTTTTAACGCTTTAGAAGACGCCTCATCCGGGACCGAGACCCGCACGATATCTGCGCCCGCCTCAGCCGCTGCCTGCACCTGCGCTACGGTCGCTACCACATCTGTGGTCAGCGTGTTGGTCATCGTCTGCACGGCAATCGGCGCGTCGCCCCCGATGGGAACATCCCCAACCATGATCTGACGGGATTTGCGGCGGTAGATATTGCGCCACGGACGTACGTGATTGAGCGACATAAGGACGTATCCAAGACAGCCAGAGTTACGGGTTAGATAGTCCGCCTAAAGGGGCATCGCAATGGCTAGATCACTCAGCCGGAGCTTCGTCTGCCTGCGCCTGAAGTTCCGCGACCAGCTGTTTCAAAGCGCTGTTCTGCTCGGCCTCAAGATCGGCCACGGCATAGATCTCGGCCACAGCGTCTTTTGACAGGACCACACCTTTGGCAACTGTGCCGGGTGCACCCGCCGGGCCATAGTGTTCGCCGTTCATGGAGAAGAAGACCGATCCCGACGCGCCCGCGCGCAGCAGCGGCGGCTCTTCGGTCAATGGCACTTCGAATACACTGCCTTGTTCGACGGTCCCCAGCGTGCCTTCAAAAATCACGCTGCCGTCGGCGGCGGTGACACGCATCCAGGCCGGATCAACAGCAACAATCTTGAGGGTGGTATCAATTTGCTCAACCACCTGCGGCAGAGCCGGGCGTTCAACTGTGTGAACCTCAGCAATCTCAACCTGCGGCAGTTCCTGCGGCAGGAAAGTGCCAACCGTGCGCGGATCCAGAGTTGAGATCGGCGCGTCGCGGGCTACCAGAACCGGTACGTCCAAAGCCTGCGGGCGATACAGCCGGTCCAGCGCCTCGGCACTAGGTGCGTCAACTACCGCAACTTCGGTATCGACCGAGCTGCGCGCAGCATCCAGAGGGTCAAGATCGGAGAGTACGACGGGCGCTTGTTCAACCGGACTGACCTGCACCTGCTGAATTTTGTTCAGCACCGACCAGCCGCCATAACCAATGCCGCAAATGACCGCGACCAGAACCAGCGAGGACCCAATGGCGCGCGGTTCGATCTGACTGACGAAGGATTCCCGCCCCGGCAAATAAGGCGTGTTTGGCGACACAAATGGATCGCGTCCCATCGGCCCCTTTGCGGCTACCGTTCCGGTCGCCTTCCGCACGACCGAGGCCTCAGCCGACATGCCATGCGCGACTTCGAAACCGCTCTCTTGGCAAAATTCGGCGAAAGTTTCGTCGGGATTCATTCCCAGATAACGTGCGTAGGAACGCACATACCCGGCGATAAAGCCGGGTGTATCAAACGCGTCAGGATCGGCGTCTTCTATAGCTGCAATGTAGTTGGCTTTGATCCGCAGTTCGCGCTGAACGTCCAAAAGCGACTTGCCCATCGTGGCGCGTTCGCCCCGCATTCGGTCGCCAAGCCGCACCTCATAATCATCAAACCCTTTCGGCCTGACGTCGGCTTCGCCCTTGGATTCGCGCTGAGATCTGCGCCCAATCATCCCTGCTGCCCCATTCTGCCCGCGTGCGTTTCACGCTAACGGCGAATCGCCCCATTAACGATTCGTCCGTTCATTTTGTTAGCCTAAGCTTAACACGCGGCAAACAAATTGCACACTTTGGCGTGAGGTTAACCTGCAAGTTCGGCGCGATTTAGCGCACAATGTGACCAAAGTTCGTCCATAGCCTGCACCAAACGGTTCATTTCGTCAGGCCCATGTACGGGCGACGGGGTAAAGCGCAAACGCTCGGTTCCGCGCGGGACGGTCGGGAAATTGATCGGCTGCACGTAAATCCCATGATCATCCAGCAGGCGATCACTCAGGATCTTGGTATGCACCGGATTGCCCACGATCACTGGGACGATGTGGCTGCCGTGGTCGATCAGCGGCAAGCCCAGACCCTTGAGGCGCAACTTGAGTATCTTGGCCTGAGTCTGGTGCTGGTCACGCAGCTCTTGCGTGACTTTCAGATGCGCCACCGAAGCCGCAGCCCCCGCAGCAATTGCCGGCGGCAACGACGTTGTAAAGATGAAGCCCGGTGCATAAGAGCGCACGGCATCACACATTTTCTCGCTGGCCGCGATATAGCCGCCCATCACGCCAAACGCTTTGGCAAGGGTGCCGTTGATGATGTCGATACGATGGGCCAGACGGTCGCGTTCAGTCACGCCACCGCCGCGCGGGCCGTACATGCCTACGGCGTGAACTTCGTCAATATAAGTCAGAGCGCCGAATTCATCGGCCAGATCACAGATCGACTCGATGGGACCAAAGTCGCCATCCATCGAATAGACCGATTCAAATGCGATCAGCTTGGGCGCTTTGGGGTCGTCGGCCTCAAGCAACTCGCGCAGATGGGCGACGTCGTTGTGACGGAAAATACGCTTGGCTCCGCCGTTGCGGCGCACGCCTTCGATCATCGAGGCGTGGTTCAACTCATCAGAATAGATGATCAGTCCGGGGAAGAGTTTCGGCAGAGTGCTCAGCGTCGCGTCATTCGCGATGTAGGCACTGGTGAACAACAGAGCCGCCTCTTTGCCGTGCAGATCGGCCAGCTCAGCCTCAAGCTGTTTGTGGTAAACCGTCGTGCCCGAGATGTTGCGGGTTCCACCCGAACCTGCGCCAGCCGCATCAACTGCGTCGTGCATCGCGCTCAGGACAACCGGGTTCTGCCCCATGCCCAGATAGTCGTTACCGCACCAAACGGTGATGTTCTGCTGCGACCCGTCCGGGCGCGTCCGAACAGCATGTGGGAAATGACCATTGCGGCGTTCGATATCAATGAAGGTCCGGTAGCGTCCTTCATCATGCAGCCTGGCAATCGCTGTATCGAGCTGAGCAGTATAGTCCACCGGTTTCTCCTTACCTGCCCGACCACTGGCGTCATCAGCCGGACGATATTCCCGACGCTGTTATCGGACGAATCCGCTTTGGCGCCAATGCGTTCCCTTGTGCCCTCTACCTATAAACGACATTGGGACCACACACTTGATTTGCATCAAATATCCCCTCGCACCCGCCGCGACAAGTAAAGTTACGGCTATTGGACGCGGGGAAACGACGCAGGCACCCGCGCGGGTTTCCGATATTGTACCAGATTTCCGCCAAAGCGCACTGGACGACGCAGATAGCGCTGCTAGGGTTCCGGCAAATCTCATAAGCAGGAGACGCCTATGTCGCTGGACGCCGTATTGAACCGCATCGACACTGATCTGCAAACCTCGATCGCCCGCCTTATGGAACTGCTGCGCATTCCGTCCATCTCTACGGACCCAGCCTATGACGCACAGGTTGATCAGGCGGCCGACTGGCTGGTGGCTGACCTGAAAAGCATTGGAATTGCGGCAGAAAAACGTGAAACGACTGGCCACCCGATGGTTGTTGGCCACGTTGGAGAGGACAATAACGCGCCGCATGTCTTGTTTTATGGGCACTACGATGTCCAACCCGTCGACCCGCTGAACCTGTGGAATCGCGACCCTTTCGATCCAGCCATCGAAGACACAGACAACGGCCCGGTTATCCGTGGGCGCGGTTCGTCGGACGATAAAGGCCAGCTGATGACCTTTGTCGAAGCGTGCCGGGCATGGAAGGCCGTGAACGGTTCTCTGCCGTGCCGCATCACCTTTTTCTTTGAAGGCGAAGAGGAATCGGGGTCACCCTCACTGGTCCCGTTCCTGCGGGAGAATGCAGCCGAGCTGAAAGCTGACCTGGCTCTGGTGTGCGACACGTCGATGGTGTCGCGCGGCGTGCCGTCGATTGCGTCGCAGCTGCGAGGCATGCTCAAGGACGAGTTCACCATAACCGGCCCCCGCATCGACCTGCACTCGGGCCACTATGGCGGTCCAGGGCTGAACCCGCTGCGGGAATTGTCGAAAATCGTCGCTTCGTTCTATGACGATGAAACCGGCCGGGTGGCAGTCGAGGGTTTCTACGAAGGCGTCCACGAAGTTCCCGCCGAACAGCTGCGCCAGTGGGAGGGCTGCGGGTTCAACGAAACCGAGTATCTGAATTCAGTCGGCTATACCCAACCCCATGGTGAAAAGGGATATTCAGCGCTGGAACAGCAATGGGCGCGCCCAACGCTTGAGGTCAACGGCCTGTGGGGCGGATATAACGGCGCGGGTTCGAAAACAGTGATCCCGTCGCAGGCCCATTGCAAGATCACCTGCCGTCTTGTCGGGGACATGGACCCCGACGCGCTGCGCAACAAAGTCCGCAAACATGTCGAAGACCGCCTGTCGCCTGATGCGGCCGTCGAATGGGACAACGACCTCGAGGGCGCACCAGCCTCAGTCATGAACCTTGACCGCCCCGAATTCGAGGCCGCCCGAGGCGCGCTGTCCGATGAATGGGGGCGTGAAGCTGTCTTTACCGGTATGGGCGGCTCAATCCCGGTTGTTGGATACTTCAACACGGAACTTGGGCTGGATTCGATGCTGGTGGGCTTTGCCAATGACGACGATGCCATTCACTCTCCTAACGAAAAATACGACGTGAAGAGCTTTCACAAAGGCATCCGCTCTTGGGCGCGTATTCTGGACGCTTTGACGAAATAGGCATTTGCGAGGCTCTGCCTCGCGCTCCGCGGTATTTTCGGCCAGATGAAGTACGAATCCCCCGCTTCATCTGGCTATAAATATCTTGGGAGGGTCACGGCCTGCCACGGCGGGGGCAGAGCCCCCTTCCCTTACATGTGGATCACGCGCCCATAGGCGTCGAGCACGCTTTCGTGCATCATTTCGGACAGCGTCGGGTGCGGGAAGACGGTGTTCATCAAATCCTCCTCGGTGGTTTCCAACTGGCGGCCCACCACGTAGCCCTGAATCAACTCAGTTACTTCCGCGCCGATCATGTGAGCACCCAGCAACTCTCCGGTTTTGGCATCGAAGACGGTTTTGATCAGGCCCTCGGGCTCACCTAGCGCGATGGCCTTGCCGTTGCCGATGAACGGGAAGCGGCCGACTTTGATGTCGTAGCCCAGTTCCTTGGCTTTCGCCTCGGTGTATCCGACCGACGCCACCTGCGGCTGGCAATAAGTGCAGCCCGCGATGCTTTCAGGTTTGACCGGATGCGCGTGCTGGCCAGCGATCAGGTCCGCGACCATGACGCCTTCATGGCTCGCCTTGTGCGCCAGCCAGGGCGCGCCCGCGATGTCGCCGATGGCATAGAGCCCCTCGATCCCTGTGCGGCAGTATTCATCTGTAACGACGTGGGTGCGGTCGATTTTGACGCCCAGAGCCTCAAGGCCCAGGTTTTCGACATTCCCGACGATACCAACGGCGGAAATCACCGTGTCAAAGTCGTGCTTCTCTACTTTGCCTTTGACCTCAATATGCGCAGTGACCTTGCCTTTGGCTCGATCCAGCTGTTTGACCATCGCCTTTTCCATGATGGTCATGCCCTGCTTGGTGAACGCCTTCTTGGCCAGCGCACTGATCTCGGCGTCTTCGACCGGCAATACGCGGTCCATCACCTCGACCACTGTCGTGTCGGCACCCAGTGTGTTGTAGAAGCTGGCGAATTCGATACCGATCGCGCCCGAGCCGATGACCAGCAGCTTCTTAGGCATCCGTGGCGGTTGCAGCGCATGCTTATAGGTCCAAACCAGATCGCCGTCAGCCTCAAGACCCGGCAATTCCCGTGCCCGCGCGCCGGTGGCAAGAACGATATTCTTGGCGGTCAGCTCTTCGGTGCCTTTATCGGTTTTAACAGTGACCTTGCCCTTGGCGGGGATCGTCGCCTCGCCCATCACAACGGTGACTTTGTTCTTTTTCAGCAAATGACCAATACCGCCCGAAAGTTGGCCCGCAACACCCCGAGACCGTTTGACCACCGCATCCAGATCGTATCCGATCTTGTCCGCCTTGAGGCCAAAGTCCTTGGCGCGTTCCATCAAGTGGAACACCTCGGACGAACGCAGCAGCGCCTTGGTCGGGATACAACCCCAGTTCAGGCAAATACCGCCGAGGTGCTCACGTTCGACAACGGCCGTGTTCAGACCCAGCTGAGCCGCGCGAATAGCAGCAACATAGCCTCCGGGGCCTGCCCCGATTACGATCAGATCATAGGATTGTGCAGCCATGTGTCCCTCTCGGCGCAGGTCAGTTGAAAATTTAGTTTACCATTAAACTATTTCTCACAGCGCATCAATATAGCACCCCCGCGACAAATAGGACGCAGGGTCAACTGAAGCGCAATTGGCATTTTTCAGCCTATACCGAGCATTCATCAATGGCTAGAACATAGAAAACGGGCGCCGCTGCCCATTTTCAAAATCATGTTATTCGAAAGACTTACCATGGCCAGAACACTCAAAGACTTGCTACTTGCGCTGCTCAATGCCACTCTTATCCTGTTGGCGATCTGTCTGTTCCTGGGCTGGAAACTGGCGTCGACCGTGGACGGCATCACCACTGCATTCTCAGAAAAGGTCGCGGTTGTGGCCCCGCTGCGGGAAGACATTCGCAGCATCCGGGGGGAATTGACCGCCCTGCGCAGCGATCTGGCCAATATTCAGGCTGAAGGGTTGGTCGCGGATACAGCGGCGGCACAGAGAGTTTCCGCAGCACTGAACACGCTGGATAACTTGCAAGAGCAGATGCAAGCCACGCAATCCCGCATCTCTGAAATTACGGACGCCCCGGAAAACCTGATTAACACTGCCATAGAAAAATCGGCCGATGTAGTCACCGACCGAATTGACACTCTGCGCGGCTGCGTGCCGGCGTCTTAACCAGCTGCCTGAAGCTCGCGCACGGTGGCGCCATAGCCGCCCATATCGACATAGGCCGCTTCGTGCGTGGTCATCGGGCGATCCAGCGCTTCGTTCCGATAAGGGAACCGACCGAATTTGCGGATCACTTCGCGATGCGCACGTGCATGCAACAGGTTGCTAGGATCGCTTCCGCTCATGTTCTGGCACATCAGTCGCACGCAGCGCTCCTGATCGCAGAGGTTTTCGGAATGCATCATCGGCAGGTAAAAGAACTGCCGTGCAGGCTCGTCAATTTTCAGATCCCAGCCCTTGTCCACCGCACATTTCGCGGCAGTCAAGGCGGCGCGGTCCGAGGCGAATGCCTTGGCGCTACCGCGGAACATATTGCGAGGGAACTGGTCCATCAGAATGATGTACGCCAGTGAGCCGCTCGGATATGTCAGCCAGAGAGAAAATTTGCCTTCATTCGCGGCTTCCCAGGTGGTCAAAAACCGCTCGCGAATGTCTGCATCCAACGCGTCGTCCTGTAGATACCAACCTTTTGGACCGACCTTGTCTAACCAATAACTCAATACTTCTTCAGGACCTACCATCGCCCTAAACTCCGTCGTGTTGCCCTCCCCAGGACGTAAGGTAATTTAAATCCGTTTTACAGATTTGTTACAGTAAAAAATTGCAACACTTGCGACATAATCCTGTGTCCTAGGCAACATCTTGCGTTTCCTGCTCGGCCTCGGCGGCTTCGATGGCCACTTCCTGAGCCACCTCAAGCGCAACCGGAGAGGCCGTTGGATAGACCGGAGACATGGTGCCTGTCTCATCAACAGGGATCGCGGCGCGCTGCGTCATCCGGTACAGAGCATAGATCGCGGTCGTCACAAGCAGTGCGGCGATGAACAGGAAGAACCCTTGGGGACCAAAGACGGCGTCTCCCATCATCCAACCGGTGATCAGTGGGCCAGCAATGGCGCCCAGGCCGTTGATGAACAGCAAACCGCCCGAAGCTGCGGCCATGTCCTCATGCTCCAGAAAGTCATTCGCGTGGGCAATCAGCAGAGAATAAAGCGGGTTCGACATACCGCCGATCACGAAGGCCGAAACCAGAAGGATCGGGAAAGACAGCCCGAAAAGCATCCCCATGATCGCTCCACAGGCCCCGGTCGCAGCAACGATCATGATCAGAACCCGACGATCCATCCGGTCCGAGAACCAGCCCAGCGGATATTGCAGCACAACGGCCCCGATATAAAACGCGGCGATAAAGGTCGAAATCTCGACCAGCGACAACTCAGCCCGCGCGCCATAAACCGAAGCCATACCGAACTGAGCCGAGAAGATCCCGCCCAGCAGAAACATACCAACGCAGCCCAGTGGAGATTTGCCCATCAACTCGCGCAAGGTCATCGGTTTGGTAGTGTCAAACGCCGGAGTCGGCGAGATTGACAGCAGGATCGGCGCGAATGAAACCGAAACTAGGATCGAAGCGATAACGAACGTATCGAACCCCGCCGGATCGCCCAGCAAGACCAGCCCCTGCGCGCTGATGATGCCGGTCATCTGGAAGATCATATAAAGTGACAGCGCCTGACCACGGTTTTCATTGCTGGCCGCGTTGTTCAGCCAGCTTTCGGCGGTGACATACACCCCGGAAAAGCAGAAACCGATCACGACGCGCCCGAGAATCCAGACAATCGGGTCAGTCATCAGCGGGTAAAGGATCATCACGGCAGAGATGAAAGAGGCCAGCGCCGCAAAGACCCGCACGTGACCGACGCGCCGGATCATCTCAGGCGCAAGGCGTGATCCACCGAGGAAGCCAAGGAAATAAGCCGACATCACGAATGACATTTGAAGGGTCGAGAACCCCTCAATCTCACCCCGGACACCCAGGATTGTGCCTTGCAGGCCGTTGCCAACCATAAGCAGGCCGATGCCGAGAAGAAGCGCCCATGCGCTGGACAGAACCTGAAGCATTGGGGCCTCCGTTAAATGCCGATCGGAACTTTGGATTCGTTTTGATATGAAAAACGGCTCTGGTCGTGCTTGTCTACGACATTGCCATGTGCTGATCCCGACAACACGCCCTTTATGGGATCAAAAGCGACGCGTCCCCGTAAGAAAAGAACCGGTATTTCTGTTCAATTGCATGGGCATAGACGTCGCGCATCCGGCCCTGCCCCATCAATGCCGAAACCAGCATGAGCAGAGTGGATTTTGGCAGATGGAAGTTGGTCATCAGCGCGTCGGTTACGTGGAATTTGAAGCCGGGATAGATAAAGATATCCGTCTCACCCTCCCACGGTTCGATCTGGCCTGAGCGCCCAGCGCTCTCGATCAAACGCAAAGCAGTCGTGCCAACCGGGATGACGCGCCCACCAGCAGCTTTGGTGGCGCGAATCTCTTCGGCAGCTTGTGCGCTGACCCGTCCCCATTCGGCGTGCATCTTGTGGGTCGTTACGTCCTCGACCTTAACCGGCAGGAAGGTGCCAGCGCCCACATGCAGCGTCACATGGCTGAACGTCACGCCCCTTGCGTCAAGAGCCTGCATTAATGCGTCATCGAAATGCAGCGAGGCCGTGGGGGCCGCAACCGCACCTGAATTGCGCGCCCAGATGGTCTGGTAATCTGTTTTGTCCTGCTCATCCGCCGGACGTTTCGCGGCGATGTATGGCGGCAGCGGCATCGCGCCCGCCTGCTCCAGCGCGGCGTCGAAATCCTCGCCGGTCAGGTTGAATCGCAGATAGGCCTGCCCGTCCTCGACCCGCTGCAACGTTGCGCTCAGGTCGTCGGAAAAGCGGATCTCCTCGCCCTGTTTGACCTTTTTCAGCGGCTTTACCAGTGAACTCCAGGTGCCGTCGGCCTGCGGCTCCAGCAAGGTAGCCTCAATCGCGGCAGAAACCGCCCCTTGCGCGCTGTCGCGGTGGCGGCGGCCGTTCAAACGAGCAGGAATGACCCGGGTGTCGTTCAGCACCAGCCGATCGCCCGGTTGCAGCCAGCCCGGCAGATCGAAAACCTGAGCGTCCGACACGGTATCCCCATTCGCGACCAGCAAACGCGCAGACGAACGCGGATTGGCAGGCCGCGTGGCAATCAGGTCTTCGGGCAGGTGGAAATCAAAATCGCTGAGTTTCATGCGCGCGCCATAGCGTGCCTTTTCAGATTCGGCCACCGCCCTTTCAGCGATCCGACGGGGGCGCACCGAATGTACGTTTTGGCTCATCTGGCTTGGCGGGCGTAGCGTTCGGACCGTCCGTGACCTTGGGTGCCGGAGCCCGCAGAAGGTTTCGCAGGAAAAGAGGCGCCAGGCCGGACAGCGGGTTCACCGATACTTTCGGCTGGCTCAGCGGGCCGGTCAGAGTGTAATTGAAGCCGATAACCCCTTCGCCTTTCTTGGTAAAAACACTGCCGATGGCATTGAGCAAATAGATCGGAGAAATCGCGCCCCGCAGGTTCAGCATCCCGGCCACAGTGTCGATTGTACCGTCAAAAGACAGGCCCATCGACGGACCAATAGCGCTGCCGCTGAGGACCTTGACCTCGGTTGGTGTGATCCGCATCCGACTGTCGATGGTCGAGAAAAAGATGCCCTGCCCGGACATTTCATCCAACAGCCCTACAAGGCTGATGGCGTTCAACAGCGCGGCCATCGCTGGCGCATCCGTTACCCGCGTATTGGTGATTTTCAGGATTACGTCATAGACGCCTGGTCCCGCGACCGGTTCAAGCTGCAAGTCCAACGCCCCGCCCTGCGCCTGCGTAATCACTCCGGCCGAACGCAGCACCCCCCCGGCATCGCCCGAGGTCAGCGTGACGGCACTGCGCCCTCCGCGCGGCGTGACCTGACCGCGAACCGGTGCGCCGCCGTTTACTCCGGCCGTGAACGACCCTGTTACCCCGCCCGTTGTCTGAAACGCGCCGTTGAACCCGGTCAACGCGACAGTCTCGGTGATTTGCAGGCGGTCGAGGGCAACGTCGAGCCTTGGCCCGGTGCCGCCCCCGCCGCCGCTGCCAAATGTCGAACGGCCCAAGTTCATGACACCACCCAGCACGCGGATATCCGGCACGGCAGCGCCGCGGTTGACCAGTTCAGCCGGAACCGCCAGCCAGTTCCCAAGATCGAAAGAGCTGAACCGCATCCGGTCGAAATCACCGTCGCGGAAAGAAATCGACGCATTGGTGCGTAGCCCAGCGGCGTCCAGGGTCAGTTCATCCACGCGCAGCGCGTCACCCAGCGTGGCAGCGACCGTCATAGAACCCGCAGTCCCCGGACCTTTGCGCCAGCCCAGTTCGGGGATCGCCAACGCAACGCCGGTCAAGTCAGAGGACGCCGTCAGTTTCGGCGGTTCATCCGCGCCGATGCCCAGCGTGATATCCGCAACACCCTGCCCGGTCAGCATCCCTTGCGGCAGGCCCGCGTTCAACTCGGTCATCAGACGCGGCGACAGTTCGATCTGCCCTGTCAGTTCACTTCGCTGAGCCGTGCTGCTCCCGATTGGTTGCCGCCAGTTGGCCTGAATCGGGACGTCGCCAAATAGCCCCTGGCCCGAGACCTCAACCCCTGTCTGATCCCCCTGCAAACCCAGCCGGGCAGCACTGACCGAAAAGCCAGGGACCAGTTTGTCACTGAATACATTGTCGATCTCGCCCATAAAGTGGAACTCGGTATCGTCGAATTTCAGCTCTTTCTTCATCGGCAGGGCCAAAGTACCCGACAGGCTCACCTCGCCTTCCGACAGGTCCACCGGCAGACCTGCTTTTGTCAGCACCTCCAGCGGCGGGCGATCCAGCAGAGACAAAGCCGCCGTAGTGCTGCCGCGGGCGGTGATCCGGGTGATCGACGGCGACTGTTTCTTGAGACTGGTGTCGGGAATGATGAACGACGTGCCCGAAGCATCAATGGCCCCACCCTGATCCGCATTGACCTGTCCAGCTTCGGCAGTGACCGTAAAGCGGCGGTTGATCAGACTGGCCTGCCCTTGCCCATTCACGACCGGAGGCAGGGTCTTGGCGAACCGAACAGTGGCTTCGTCGAAACCGAAATCCAGATAGATATCCGGCGCAACACCGGGCTTCAGGCGCAGCGCGAAGTCCACGTCGGAGAACTGACCCTTGTACAGGTTCTCCTCCACCCATTCGCGGGGCTTGGGTGCCAACAACCCGGGCCAGTAGTTCAGCAACTGGTCATAGCCCATATTGTCCAGATGCGCGTCCAATGCGGCGGCCCAGCCCTCGGCTTCGCCGGTCAGCATACCCGTGGCGCGCAGTTGGTGTTCGCCATCTTCGACCGTGACCTGACCCAGCCGCAGCTGGAATGGGGCAAGTTTCATCTGCATATCCACCTCTGCCCGCGCCAGTTGCAGCGGTTCGGGGAACAGGTCAGCCGGGTTGATGTTGATGTTGCTCAGGCTCAGTTGCGCAGTCAGGCTTTCCAGCGCGCCGGACTCGATGCCTTGCAGAAAAGCCTTGCCTTCGGCCTGTATCGACCCCCAGGCCGAAACAACCGAGACCTCGTTAAAATCCAGTTCCTGATTTGTCGGAGTATAGGTGAAGTAGGTACGCGCGGATTCAAAAGGGATGGGACGGGTTTCCGGAGTTGGCTGCACCACGCCCGCGCCAAGGTTCAGGGTGGCAAAGACCGGCCCCAGAGCCGCCTTGTCGTCGATACTGCCGCGCAACGCCCCGGAAATCGGAGTTTCCAATACCTGCAACCAAGACAGCGCGAGGCTTTGACTGGCGATGTCTTCCGCTGGAACATCCGTGATCGAAAACCCGAAACTCGCCTGCGGCGTTCCCAGAACGCTGGTGTAATTCGCCTCAATCGAGCTGGCATAGTCCCGTCCGGTCAGCACCGAAAATCCGGTGGCCAGCCGCATCTCATCCCCGCTGCGGGTAAGGGCGATATGGCCCCCGTCGAAAATCCAGGCACGGCCTAAGCGCAGGTCTTGGTAGTCGAGCGTAAGGGATTCCAGATCCACGGATCGCAACCCTGACAGGATGGGGGACAGGAAAACGTCATCCGACGCCTCGATCAGTTGTGCGAGGTCCGGTGCCTGCTGCACTGGCGCACTGCCCGACCCAACCGTCAGCGACAGAGCGCCATCCATGCCTCGGGTCAGCGCAAACTGCGCGTCGCGTACGATGATCCGGCGCGGGCGAATCTGCCCTCGCAGCAAGGCCCGCATCGACAGCCGCGTTCGCAGGTCCGAGACCTGAGCGATCTGTTGCCCAGCCGCGTCGCTGATTGTCACATCGGTCAGCCTAAGCCGGGGCCGCCATTCTTCGTTGACGATGAAACTGGCATCGCCAAAGCGGAATTGCAGGCCGCCAAGGCTTTGCTCTAACCGCTGCTCGACCCTTTTGCGCAGCCATTCGGGCGCATGCAGGTTCTGGCCGAACAGAAAGAACCAACCCGCAAATACCAGCAGGCCCAGCGACAGGATCGTCCAACCGGAAAAATGCGCAGCTTTGCGACGGCGCGAGCGGCGGCGCGGAGGGGCCTCTGCCTGCGCCGCACTGTCGTCTTCGTGCTGCACCAATTTTTTATCCACGCCTTCCAACCCGCTCGTGCCGCCCTATGATCACGGGCAGCCCTTAAAAAACTTTAGCGGAGTTTCCAATGCCCGACGTTTCAGACATCGCCCCTGATTTCACTTTGCCCCGCGATGGGGGTGGCGAGGTTACCCTGTCCGCCCTGCGCGGTGGCACGGTGGTTTTGTTCTTCTATCCCCGTGATGATACGCCGGGCTGCACCAAGGAATCCATCGGTTTCTCAGAACAACTTCAAGCCTTTGCTGATGCGGGTGCTCACGTTTTCGGCATCTCGCGCGACAGTGTGGCCAAGCATGACAAATTCGTCGCCAAGCATAACCTGACCACGCCGCTTTTGTCGGACGAAGGCTCGACCGTTTGCGAGGACTATGGCGTTTGGGTTGAAAAGAACATGTACGGGCGCAAGTCGATGGGCATCGAACGCTCGACCTTTATCATCGACGCCGAGGGCAAGATCGCCAAACTCTGGCGCAAGGTCAAAGTCCCCGGTCACGTGGATGAGGTGCTGGAGGCCGTGCGCACCCTGTGACCCCTCTCGACCACGGTCGCCATCCGGTCTAAGACCCGCGCAATTCAATTAACGGAGAAAGCCGGTGTCCAAGACGCTGACCCAGATGGCGACCGAAGTTCTGACCACGGCGGATGGGCGGGAAAAGACCGCCCTGTCCAAACGCCACGCCGCCGCGTGGTTTGCTTCTCGCACCGGCGATGCGCCAGCCATAGAGATCGGCACTGCATCGCCTCCGCCGCAACCGGCGCGCCCGGATCGCCCCGAACTGCTGTCTCCGCGCGAGGTTCCCAAACGCAAACCGGGATCCGAGGCGGGCCGCATCGCCCTGCTGCATGCGGTTGCGCATATCGAGTTGAACGCGGTCGACCTGCATTGGGACATCATCGCTCGCTTTGGTCATGTGCCGATGCCGATCGGGTTTTACGATGATTGGGTGAAATGCGCCGAAGAGGAATCGCGCCATTTCGAGATGGTCTGCGATTGTTTGGAAAGCATGGACAGCCATTATGGTGCCCTGCCCGCCCACGCGGGAATGTGGCGCGCGGCTGAGGATACGGCCGAAGATCTGATGGGTCGGCTGGCCGTGGTCCCGATGGTGCTTGAGGCGCGCGGGCTGGACGTGACCCCCGGCATGATCGACATCTTCCGCAAGGCCAAGGCAGATCAGGCCATCGCCGCACTTGAAGTGATTTACGCCGAAGAAGTCGGTCATGTGGCCTATGGCTCAAAATGGTTCCATTTCCTGTGCGGGCGTGAAAACGCCGACCCCAAGGATGTCTTTCACGAACTGGTCCGGCGCTATTTCCACGGCGTCCTTAAACCGCCGTTTAACGAGGAAAAACGCGCCGAAGCTGGGTTGCCGCCAGATTTCTACTGGCCGCTGACCGAAGACCTGCCCGCGCCGGGAACCGCGCAATAAACACGCTCAAGTTGACGTTATCGGCAAATTCCCGCCGAGAATTGGCGGGAATATGAGGGTTTTATGTGTGAACTGGTTAACAAACTTGCCCAAACGCCAGTCGCCCTCTATGCACTTCGCCCAAGGGACGGCTATCACTCACGACCGGTCCCGAATCTTGGGGATGAGAGGTAAAGACGCGTGCGAACCCGTCTGGCAATAAAACTACACTCACTGCTTGAACGGCATTTCCCGGAGCGCCGGGTCTTTCTGAAATCTGACAACGACACACGGTTCATCCGGCTCAGCTCGGAAACGCAGGTGGCTGCGGTGGCCGGTGTTGCCGTGATCGTCGGCTGGACCGCGGTGGCCACGGCGATCCTGTTGATGGACAGCATCGGATCGGGGAATTTCCGCGAACAGGCCAAACGGGATCAGGCAACCTATCAGGAACGCCTCAACATCCTGTCCGCTGAACGCGATGCCCGCGCGCAAGAGGCGCTGATGGCGCAAGACCGGTTCAACGCCGCGCTGGAACAGATTTCGGCGATGCAGTCGGAACTGCTGGCTTCGGAAAACCGGCGTCGCGAGCTAGAAACAGGTATCGAGGTCATTCAGACCACCCTGCGCGCCACCATGAAGCAGCGCGAAGAAGCCCGCACCGAACTGGCCAGCATGCAGGTTGAGGCTGACGAAGGCGACATGTACCTCGCCGCTCTGTCCGACCCCGAGCAGATGAATTTCATGACCGAAGCTCTGGTTCGAACAGCCGCAGAGCGCGATCAGATCGCCGCAGATGCGCAGGATGCGCTGGCGCAACGCGACGAGCTTGAGCTGGAAATTCAGCTGATGCAGGAGCGCAGCGACGAGATCTTCCGCCAGCTGGAAGAGGCGATGGTGATCTCGGTCGAACCGCTCGACAAGATGTTCCGCCAGGCCGGTATGCCAACCGACCGTATCATTGAAGAGGTCCGCCGTGGTTACAGCGGTATGGGCGGACCCCTGACTCCTATCTCTTTCAGCACGCGTGGTGAGGACCTGACCCCCGACGAGATCCGCGCAAATACCCTGCTGCAACAGATGGATCAGCTGAACCTGTACCGCATCGCAGCCGAAAAGGCCCCCTTTGCCAGCCCGGTGCGTGACGTTGTGCGTTTTACCAGCGGATTTGGCCATCGCCGAGACCCCAAGACCGGCGGCCGCCGCATGCACAACGGCGCGGATTTCGCGGGCGCGCCCGGCACGGATATCTTCGCCACTGCCGATGGCGTTGTGACTCATGCGGGCTGGCAGTCTGGCTTTGGGCGTCTGGTTAAGATCCAGCACGCCTTTGGAATTGAGACTCTTTACGCTCATAACACCAAGATCCGCGTAAAGGTTGGCCAAAGGGTCTCGCGCGGGGATCATATTGCTGATATGGGTAGCACCGGACGGTCTACCGGCACACATCTGCACTATGAGGTGCGTGCGAACGGAAAACCTGTAAATCCAATGACATACATCAAGGCTGCGAGAAATGTTTTCTAAGAGCAAAATCAACGAGCCCGGAGCGAAAGAGACTGAGGCAGCAAAACCTGCTGCTCCGGCAACTCCGGCTGCACCTGCCCCGTCGGAAAGCAAGGCCAGCACCGCGCCCAAGCCCAAGCCGCCGGCATCGGTACTGTCCTCGGACCTGCACATCACAGGCAACCTGAAGACATCGGGCGACATTCAGGTCGAAGGCACAGTCGAAGGCGACATCCGCGCGCATCTGCTGACCATTGGTGAGACCGCGACCATCAAGGGCGAAGTCACCGCCGATGACGTTGTGATCAACGGCCGGATCGTGGGCCGCGTGCGTGGTCTGAAAGTACGCCTGACCTCGACCGCACGTGTCGAAGGCGACATCATCCACAAGACAATCGCCATCGAAAGCGGCGCGCATTTCGAAGGTTCCGTGCAGCGTCAGGACGACCCGCTGAACCCGGGTCGCAGCGGCAAATCGGGTGCCAACCCGGCCTCCGAGGTCAAGCAGTAACGCTGACCTGACACTTTTGAAGATCGAACGCCGTGGGCTTTCCCGCGGCGTTTTCTTTTGCCCTTGCCGCTGTACATTGTCGGTATAGGGTTCTGACATGTTGATCTTTTTCTCACTCCTGCTGCTGATCGCAGGTATTTTCGTTTACCGCCACTGGTCCAAGTCGCAGGCCCGCCAGGAACTGCTCTCCACGCCTCTGAGTCCGCGTCAGCGCAACGTGATAGAACAGCAAGTACCCCTGATCCGCCGCCTGCCCGCAGATCTGCGCGCAAAGCTGGATGGCAAGGTGAACCTGTTTCTGGATCAGGTCACGTTTCATGGCTGCGACGGGCTGGAAGTCACGGAAGAAATGGAACTGGCCATCGCTGCGCAAGCCAGCCTGCTGCTGGTCAACAGCGACCAATGGTACGATCATCTGACGACCATCCTGATTTATCCCAGCGCCTTCAAATCCCGTCAGCGCAGGCAGGATGGTTACGTCGTCAGTGAAAAAGAAATCATCCGCACTGGCGAAAGCTGGGATCGCGGGCCGGTCATCCTGTCGTGGTCTCACAGCAAACAAGGCGCTGCGAACGATCATGATGGCCAGAACGTCGTCCTGCATGAATTTGCGCATCAGGTCGACGACCTCTCGGGTGGCACAAACGGCGTTCCAATCCTCAGCGACGGTCAGAGTTTTGCAGAGTGGGAGCGTGTCTTTCTGACCGCCTATGACGCCCATGTCCGCGCCGTGGAACGCGGCCAACATACCGTGATCGACCCTTACGGTGCGACCGGGCACGAGGAGTTCTTTGCCGTCTCGGTCGAGGTTTTCTTTGAACAGCCGCGCGACCTGAAAGCTGCTGTACCTGAGGTGTACGACCAACTGTCGAAACTGTTCCGGCTGGACCCGGTCAGCTGGCGCTAGGGTTCAGACCTCAGCCGTGAACAGAACGATAGAAATTTCCCCGTTCCTCTCCGTTTCACAAAATATGATTTTTGAATTAACCTTAAATCAGTATTTTCAGGAGGATACTTCATGTCATCAAAACTTATGGCCGAGTTCTTCGGCACGTTCTGGCTGGTGCTGGGCGGGTGCGGCAGCGCCGTCCTGGCAGCAGGCGTCGCCGATGTGGGCATAGGCTGGCTGGGTGTTTCCTTTGCCTTCGGTCTGACAGTTCTGACTATGGCCTATGCGGTCGGGCATATCTCGGGCGGGCATTTCAACCCGGCGGTCAGCCTCGGCCTTATGATCGGCGGCAGGTTCCCGGCCAAAGACCTGATCCCCTATTGGATCGCGCAGGTGATCGGCGCAATCGCCGCGGCAGCCGTTCTCTACCTGATAGTCAGCGGCGCGCCCGGGTTTGAAGGCGTCGGTGGCTTTGCCTCAAACGGTTACGGAGAAGCTTCTCCCGAGGGCTATTCAATGATGTCCGCGCTGGTGATCGAGATCGTGATGACCGCGTTCTTCATCATCGTCATTCTGGGCGCAACATCCAACTTTGCCCCCGAAGGCTTCGCCCCGATCGCCATTGGCCTGTGTTTGACGCTGATCCACCTGATCTCGATCCCGGTGACGAACACATCCGTTAATCCGGCGCGCTCGACCGGCGTGGCCTTGTTTGCGGATGCCCCGGCCCTGTCGCAGCTCTGGCTGTTCTGGGTGGCCCCTTTGATCGGAGCGGCCATTGGGGCGCTGATCTGGCAGGCGATGGGCGACGACTAATCGTCTGAAGAAACTGCTGACGCCGGACTTACGGCGTCAGTCACATTCCGCCCGGGGTCCAATTCACACCCCAAAGGCGATTGCACGGCCTTTCCACGAAACTGTTGAAACCGCTCCTCAATAAGGGAACAATGCCACCAGGCAGTGGAAGGTCCGGCAACAGAATGGCAAACTCCAAAGTCAAGCGCCCGGCATCCGCCATTCCCGGTAAGACTGGCCTTGTGACGATGGCGGCCATCCCGCTTGTTCACTATCTGTGGCCTGCCATGCCGGACGTGTCTTCACGTGATCAGGCCGCACTGTTTGTACTGACCATATTCGTCATTCTCGTGCTGTCCGAACGCGCTCTTTCCGGGCCTCACCGATCGCTGGGGTCAGGTCTGGTGTTCAATCCGGCGAACTTTCAAAATTCCGGATATCTGCGCGATTACCTTGATAAATTGGTTGGACTTGCTGCCACTCTCGCTTTGCTCGCCGCGTTTTATTCCACCGCAGACCTATACAAAGACCCGTGGTATCAACCTTTCTTTTCGTTGGTCGCGGATTTCTGGCCGCTCATTCTTGGCGTCGTGCTGATCAACGTTACTGCCGTTCATTTCTCAATGCGGCACCGGCGTGACGGATTATGGCAACTCGGGCGACTGGTGCTGGCTCCGACGGCGCCCAGAACCGAGAGCCGCGGTTTGAAAGTCTACCTTCTCAGCCTTTGTATCAAAGGCTATTTCCTGCCGCTTATGTTCTGTTATCTGGTTGAGGACTGGACCTATCTGGCCTCCACCCCGCTTTGGGACTCGGCCGGTTTTCCCGATGTGTATCAGTACTTGTTCAGGTTCTCGTTCTTCTTCGACCTGACAATTGTTGTGATTGGGTATGCCACTGCAACGCGGTTGCTGAACTCTCACATTCGGTGGACTGAAACGTCTGTTGGCGGATGGCTGGTCTGCATCGCCTGCTATGCGCCGTTCTGGCAGCTGCTGTCGCGCGAGTACTTCAATTATGACGAAGATGGGTTCACCTGGGGCGTGTGGCTTGGAGACTATCCGGTTCTATATGCCCTATGGGGCAGCACAATCCTGGCCCTTCTGGCCATTTACGCAATGTCCGAAGCGCGCATGGGGCTCAGGTTTTCCAACCTGACCTATCGCGGGCTGGCCTGCGATTTCCCCTATAACATCAGCAAACACCCGGCTTATCTGAGCAAGAACCTGAGCTGGTGGATGATCTCGATCCCATTCTTCGCCGTCGACTTTTGGACCGGGCTGGCGAATTGCCTGGCTCTGCTGGGCGTGAATTTCATCTATTTCATGCGGGCGTGGTATGAAGAGAGGTGCCTGTCGAAAGTCCCCTCTTATCGGGCCTACAAGCGCCACATTGACCAGAACGGGCTGATCGCGCGCCTTAAGGGTCTCATTGTCCCGAGGGGGTTAGCTGCCCACGAGGTACAGCGCCGCGACGGATAAGGCTGGCCCAGCGCGAAGCAGTCGCACCGGGCAGTGTTTTATTCGGTGACGGTGACCTTTTTCATCACGTCCGGCTGACCGATCACAGCACCGTTGGGGCCGTCCCCGCGCTTGATCGCATCGACCACATCCATGCCATCCGTGACCTGCCCCACAACCGTATACTGGCCGTTCAGGAACGGTCCGGGCTCGAACATGATAAAGAACTGCGAGTTCGCGCTGTTCGGGTCCTGCGCGCGGGCCATGCCCACGACACCCCGGTCATAGTTGAAGTCCGAGAACTCTGCCGGCAGATCGGGGCGGTCAGATCCGCCTGTACCCGCACGACGCAGGTCACTGCCCAGACGGCCATGCTCAACGTCTCCGGTCTGCGCCATAAAGCCGTCGATCACGCGGTGGAACACCACGCCATCGTACTTGCCTTCGGCGGCCAGAGCGCTGATCTGCTCGACATGTTTGGGGGCGATATCCTCGAACAGGTCGACGGTGACGGTGCCATTGGCGCCCTCACCTTCGATCTCGATCTGAAGCCCTGTCGCCAGCGCGGGGCTGGCTAGCAGAGCAAACGCGGCGGCGAGCTTATACATCGGCCGCCACCTTGACGCTGATCATGCGATCGGGGCTCGCAGGCGGCTCGCCTCGTACGATAGCATCAACATGTTCCATCCCGTCGATGACGCGGCCGTAAACGGTGTATTGGCCGTTCAGGAAGTGGTTGTCCTTGAAGTTGATGAAGAACTGCGAATTGGCCGAGTCCGGGTTCTGCGAGCGCGCCGCACCCAGAGTACCGCGATCATGCGGCAGCTTCGAGAATTCCGCCGGAACGTTCGGCAGCGCCGACCCACCAGTGCCCGCCATACGCAGGTTGAACCCGTCTTCCATGTCGCCATGCTGCACGTCGCCGGTCTGCGCCATGAAGCCGTCGATCACACGGTGAAAGGCCACGTTGTCATACTCACCACCGCGCGCCAGCTCTTTCATCCGGGCCGAGTGCTGCGGGGCCACGTCGGGCAGCAGTTCGATGACGACATTGCCGTCTTTCAGCTCGATGATGATGGTGTTTTCGGGATCCTTGATCTCGGCCATGAGGCCCTCCTGTCGTTTGTCTTGCGCAAATACCTATGACGCGGACGCATGAATGCCAAGTGACGCATTGACCTGAGGGCAAAATGCAGGAAAAGAACCGCCTAAATCGGTTTTAACGGCAAGGATGGAACGATGGGCTGGAAAACGTTGGACGATATGGACCTGAACGGCAAACGCGTGCTGGTGCGCGTGGACATCAACGTCCCGGTGGTGGACGGTGTCGTGACCGACGCAACCCGTATCCAGCGCATCGTTCCGACAGTTCGCGACATCATTGCCGCTGGTGGCAAACCCATCCTGCTGGCCCATTTCGGGCGCCCCGGCGGTGAACGACGCGAGAACCTGTCGCTGAAGCAGCTGATCCCCACGCTTGAGGCCGCCTTTGACGCGAACGTCCTGTTCGCCGCAGACTGTGTCGGCACCGAGGCTGAACTGGCCGCCGACGCCCTGCAACCCGGCCAGGTACTGCTGTTGGAAAACACCCGCTTCCACGCAAGCGAAACCAAAAACGACCCCGATCTGGCCGCAGGCATGGCCAAACTGGGTGAGGTCTATTGCAACGACGCGTTTTCAGCCGCGCACCGTGCCCACAGCTCGACCGAGGCTATCGCCCGCCTGTTGCCTTCGTGCGCAGGACGTCTGATGCAGGCCGAGCTTGAGGCGCTGGAGGGTGCTTTGGGCGCGCCCAATCGCCCCGTGACCGCTGTGGTAGGCGGCGCGAAGGTGTCCACCAAGCTGGAGCTGCTAGGCAACCTGATCAACAAAGTGGATTATCTGGTGATCGGCGGCGGCATGGCGAACACGTTCCTCGTGGCCCAAGGCCTGAACGTCGGGAAATCACTGGCCGAAACCGCAATGAAGGACACTGCGGCAGAGATTTTGGCCAAAGCGGAAAACTCGGGCTGCACGATCGTCCTGCCCTCGGACGTGGTTGTCGCCGAAAAGTTCGAAGCCAACGCTCCGCACCAAGTGCTACCTGCGGATCAATGCACCGATGACGGTATGATCCTGGACGCCGGTCCTGACAGCGTCGCCAGCATTTCGGACATCTTTGGCAAAAGCCAGACCCTGATCTGGAATGGTCCGCTGGGTGCGTTTGAAATCGAACCTTTCGATACCGCAACCAATGCTGCTGCGCTTAAAGCGGCGGCACTGACGCGGTCGGGTCAGTTGATCTCAGTCGCGGGCGGAGGTGACACGGTCGCGGCTCTGAACGCATCAGGTGCGGCCAAGGATTTCTCCTACATCTCGACCGCCGGAGGCGCGTTCCTGGAATGGATGGAAGGCAAAACCCTGCCCGGCGTCGCGGCATTGGAAGAATAAATTCACCTGCGGACACGCTTTTTGCGAATCAGGGGATTCACAAGCCGAATCACCTGTGACATAGTGCTTGCAGATGCCCGGAAAGGGCACGTTATTGAGGCAGTTCATACGGCGGTAAACAGAGTGTCCCGTTCCCATCGGCCCGGTTTGGGCGCAGTCGTTTTCTTCATGGTGGCATTTATGCTGGGTGTGTATTTCACCTTCGCCGCCGTGCAGGGCGACTACGGCCTGTTCAGACGGGTCGAGATTGCAGCGGAACGGGACGCCCTGTCGCGCGACCTCGCCAAGCTTGAGGCCGAGATCGCGGAAATGGAAAACCTGACCCGCCGTTTGTCCGACACCTACCTCGACCTCGATCTGTTGGATCAGCAGGCCCGATCAATCCTGGGCATGATCCGCTCGGACGAAATCGTCATCCGCTGATCCCGGATCAGAATCTTCGAAAATAACTGACGCGCTGAATTTCCGATCTTCGCAGAACGGCCTGATTTTGCGCGAAACTACGCTGCGTCACATTTACCCTCGCCAGAAAGCCGGAAATGCTTTATGAGATAGTTTAACGCTAAACTATCTGTCCGAAAGGGGGAGATCGCCACAATGGCTGCGCGAAAAACCACAAAGAAACCAAATGTTTCTGCAGAAGAGCTTACCACCTACTACCGAGAGATGCTGCTGATCCGCCGATTCGAGGAAAAGGCTGGCCAGTTGTACGGTATGGGTCTGATTGGTGGTTTCTGCCACCTCTATATCGGGCAGGAAGCCGTTGTTGTGGGCCTAGAGGCCGCAGCCAAGGAAGGTGACAAGCGGATCACCTCCTACCGCGATCACGGCCACATGTTGGCCTGTGGAATGGACCCGGGCGGCGTCATGGCCGAACTTACCGGGCGCGAAGGCGGTCTGTCGAAAGGCAAAGGCGGCTCGATGCATATGTTCTCGAAAGAGAAGCACTTCTATGGCGGCCACGGCATCGTTGGCGCGCAGGTTCCGTTGGGTGCGGGTCTGGCCTTTGCTGACAAGTACAAAGAAAACGGCGGCGTGACCTTCACCTATTTCGGTGACGGCGCCGCAAACCAGGGCCAGGTCTACGAGACCTTCAACATGGCGGCGATCTGGGACCTGCCGGTTATCTTCGTGATCGAAAACAACCAGTATGCCATGGGCACATCGCAGGCACGCTCGACCTCGACCAAGGATATTTACCATCGCGGAGAAGCCTTCGGCATCCCCGGAGAGATCGTCGACGGTATGGACGTGCTGGCCGTAAAGGCTGCGGGCGAAAAGGCCGTTGCGCATTGCCGCGCGGGCAAGGGTCCTTACATCCTTGAGGTCAAAACGTACCGCTACCGCGGCCACTCGATGTCAGACCCGGCCAAGTACCGCACCCGTGAAGAGGTGCAGAAGGTTCGCGAACAAAGCGATCCTATCGAACATGTGCGCGAGCTGCTGCTGACCGGCAAACACGCGACCGAGGATGACCTGAAGGCGATCGACAAAGAGATCAAAGAGATCGTCAATCAAGCCGCCGAATTCTCAAAAGAAAGCCCCGAGCCTTCCGTCGAAGAGCTTTGGACCGACATTTACGCCTGAGAGGACGAATAAGACATGGCAACCGAAATTCTCATGCCCGCCCTTTCGCCCACGATGGAAGAGGGCACTCTGGCCAAATGGTTGGTCAAGGAAGGCGACACCGTATCCTCGGGCGACATCATGGCCGAGATCGAAACCGACAAGGCGACGATGGAGTTCGAAGCTGTCGATGAGGGCATCGTTGGCAAGATCCTGATTGCCGAAGGCACCGAAGGGGTCAAGGTCAACACCCCTATCGCAGTACTAGTGGAAGAAGGCGAAGACGCCTCCGCCCTGCCCACGGCTGCGCCCGCAGCCGCAGCGGTGACCGAGGCCGCCCCTGCGGCGGTTGAGGCCCCCGCTCCTGCCGCTGCACCCGCCGCTCCGGTCGTGGACCTGTCGCCAGACTGGCCCGCAGATGCCGAGATGAAATCCGAAACTGTCCGCGAAGCCCTGCGCGACGCGATGGCCGAGGAAATGCGCGGCGACGAAGACGTCTACCTGATGGGCGAGGAAGTCGCCGAATATCAAGGCGCGTATAAAATCTCCCAAGGCCTGCTGGACGAATTCGGTTCTAAACGCGTGATCGACACCCCGATCACTGAACATGGCTTTGCCGGTATCGCGGTTGGTTCTGCCTTTGGTGGGCTGAAGCCAATTGTCGAGTTCATGACCTTCAACTTCGCCATGCAGGCGATTGACCAGATCATCAACTCCGCCGCCAAAACGCTTTATATGTCCGGCGGGCAAATGGGCTGCCCCATCGTGTTCCGTGGCCCCAACGGTGCCGCAGCCCGCGTGGCTGCCCAGCACTCGCAGGATTACGCCGCTTGGTACATGCAGATCCCCGGCCTGAAAGTCGTGATGCCCTACTCGGCAGCCGACGCCAAAGGCCTGCTGAAATCGGCGATCCGTGACCCCAACCCTGTGGTCTTCCTGGAAAATGAAATCCTTTACGGTCGGTCGTTCGATGTGCCGCAAGTGGATGATCTGACCATCCCGCTGGGCAAAGCCCGCATCTGGCGCGAAGGCTCGGACGTGACCATCGTCAGCTTCGGCATCGGCATGCAATACGCACTGGAAGCCGCCGACAAACTGGCCGAGGACGGCATCAGCGCCGAGGTTATCGACCTGCGCACCATCCGCCCGATGGATACCGGTGCGATCATTAACTCGGTGATGAAAACCAACCGTCTGGTAACTGTCGAAGAAGGCTGGCCGCAAGGCTCGGTCGGCAGCTACATCAGTTCGGTCGTGATGCAGGAAGCGTTCGATTACCTCGACGCGCCCGTGATCAACTGCACCGGCAAGGACGTCCCGATGCCCTACGCCGCGAACCTCGAAAAGCTGGCACTGATCACCACCGATGAGGTGATCGCTGCCGTCAAACAAGTGACCTACCGGTAAGGAGCGACAGACAGATGCCCACAGAAATTCTGATGCCCGCCCTTTCGCCGACCATGGAGGAAGGCACACTTGCCAAATGGCTGGTCAAAGAGGGCGACACTGTCTCCTCTGGCGACCTGCTGGCTGAGATTGAAACCGACAAAGCCACGATGGAGTTCGAGGCCGTCGACGAAGGAACCGTTGGCAAGATCCTGATCCCCGAAGGGTCCGAAGGGGTCAAGGTCAACACCGTCATCGCAGTTCTGCTGGAAGATGGCGAAAGCGCAGATGATATTAGCGCAGCACCTGCCGCAGCGCCTTCGGCTGCACCAGCCGCCGCGGGCAACGAGGCTGCCGCGCCAGCGGCGTCCGAGGCGCCTGCTCCTGCCCCGGCCGCTCCGGTCAAGGCGGATGGCGGTCGTATCTTTGCCTCGCCTCTGGCCCGTCGTATCGCCGCGCAGAAAGGGCTCGATCTGGCACAGATCACCGGTTCCGGCCCGCATGGTCGTATCGTCAAGGCAGACGTCGAAGGCGCAACCGCGACGGCTCCGGCCGCAGCCCCTGCTCCTGCTTCAACAGCGCCAGCGGCGGCTGCTCCGGCTGGTCCTTCGGCAGATGCCGTGGCCCGTATGTACGAGGGCCGCGAATACGAGGAAATCAAGCTCGACGGGATGCGCAAAACCATCGCCGCGCGCTTGTCCGAGGCCAAGCAGACCATCCCGCATTTCTACCTGCGCCGCGATATCAAGCTGGATGCACTGCTGAAATTCCGCAGCCAGCTGAACAAGCAGCTGGAAGGCCGTGGCGTGAAGTTGAGCGTCAACGATTTCATCATCAAAGCCGTCGCCAACGCCCTGCAACAGGTTCCTGCCTGTAACGCAGTCTGGGCCGGTGACCGGGTTCTGCAACTGAAACCCTCGGACGTTGCCGTTGCGGTTGCCATTGAGGGTGGGTTGTTCACTCCGGTCCTGCAAGATGCTGACACTAAGTCGCTGTCCGCTCTGTCGACCGAGATGAAGGACCTCGCCGGTCGCGCCCGCGAGCGCAAATTGGCACCGCATGAATATCAGGGCGGCACCTTCGCGGTCTCGAACCTCGGCATGTTCGGCATCGACAATTTCGACGCCATCGTGAACCCGCCACATGCAGGCATTCTGGCGGTCGGTTCAGGCGTCAAAAAGCCAGTCGTCGGCGATGACGGAGAATTGGCGGTCGCCACTGTCATGTCCGTCACCATGTCCGTCGATCACCGGGTCATCGACGGCGCGCTTGGGGCAGAGCTCCTGCAAGCCATCGTCGACAATCTGGAAAACCCGATGGTCATGCTGGCCTGACCTTGAACAAAGGTTGCGCAGGGTCACTGACCTTGCGCAGCCAAACCGATCACAGCCGTGATGTGAGCAGACGTGATCAGCCGGGCGATTGCTCAATCGCCATTACCATACCACCTTGGTTGCACAGGAAACGCAGATGCAAGAGGTGAGCTATGGCCTTCACAAATTCGACGAAAATCCTGCTCTTGGTTGCTCTGACCGCCACCACATTGCCCGCAGCTGGAATCGCGAAGCCAAACAGCTATCCGGGTGAGAACTCAAAGTTCAAATCCAACGACCCAGCCGTCATTGCACAGCAACGAGCCGAACAACAAAAACGCATCGAAGATCGGAAAAAGCGGCGCGAAGAAAAACGGCTCGAGCGGTTGAACCGAAAGAAAAACCGCTCGAACTAATTCTTACTGGTCTTTGCCTAACATGTGATCCATCGAGATCGAGGGCTGATCGCATCCGGCCTCGCCCACGATCTTGGCGGGAATGCCAGCGACGGTCTTGCACGCAGGCACTGGCTGCAAAACTACCGATCCAGCGGCAATGCGGCTGCAATGGCCGACCTCAATATTACCCAGAACTTTGGCCCCAGCCCCGATCAGAACACCGTTGCCGATCTTCGGATGGCGCTGTTCTTCTTCCTTGCCGGTCCCGCCCAGCGTCACCGAATGCAGCATCGACACGTTGTCTCCGACAACGGCCGTTTCACCGATCACGATGGAATGGGCATGGTCGATCATAATCCCCTTACCGATCTTCGCGGCCGGGTGGATGTCGATCCCGAAAATCTCGGATGAGCGCATCTGGAAGAAATACGCCAGATCATGACGGCCTTTGTTCCATAGCCAATGCGCGACGCGATAGGCCTGCATCGCCTGGTAGCCCTTGAAGTACAGAATCGGCTGCAACAACCGGTGGCAGGCCGGATCACGCTCGTACACAGCCATCAGGTCCGCGCGCGCCGCTTCGATCAGCGAGGCATCATCGGCATAGGCTTCGTCCACGATTTCGCGAAGGACCATCATCGACATTTCGTTCGAGCACAGCTTGGCCGACACCCGGTATGACAGCGCCCGCTCAAGACTGCGGTGGTGCAGAATACAGGCGTGAACCAGACCACCCATCAACGGCTCGTTCTCGACCGCCGCCTGAGCTTCTGTCGTGATGCGATTCCAGACCGGATCAACCGGTGTCACATGACTGCGCGTTTCCAACATGGCTTTTGTTCCTTTGCTGCGCCTAGAATGCCATTTAGTTGCAAAATTTCCAAACGCAAACCCATGATCGGCAAGGTAACAAAAATGAATGAGACTGTGTTGGCCCAGTTCCAAGCCCAGATAGAGGCGCGTTTGGCCGAGCTTGCAGTCCATTCTGCCGCGGAAAAACAGGCGCAGGCCATCGTCGAACTGGATCAGCAAGCCATCGGTCGCCTGAGCCGGATGGATGCTTTGCAGAATCAGGCCATGGCCAAGGCGCAACAGGTCAACCGGGACAATGAAGTGTTGAGGCTTCAAGCCGCACTGAACCGTATTCAAGAGGAAGAGTACGGCTATTGTAAGGACTGCGGCGAGGATATTCCCGAGGGCCGGCTGAAACTGGACCTCGCCGCCACCAAATGTGTCAGTTGCGCATCTGGTTAATCTGAAATCGGATCAGGTGGCGCAGGACCAATTCGAAACACTGGCAATAGTTCAGATCGTCAAACCCCGGCTCGTCAGCCAGCAGTCTGTTACGCGCGGTTGCCATTAATGAGCCGTTGCCGAACAGCGGATGAAGCGTTCCAGTCTTCACGACATGTTTATCGGCTAATTCCGCCTCATGGATCATCCGGGCGCACAGGCGGTCTCGGTTTGCGGGCGGCGCGGTCAATAAGACCCGCGCCGCGGCACTGACGTCTCCGTGCAGGACAGGGCGCATGATCAGCCCTGTCCCACCGTCAGCCGTGCTGGCAGTCCGGGCCCGAAACTTGCCGAGATCTGCGCAACGCTTACTTCGTACGGCCCGTTGATCCCGTCCTGTGACTGCATTGCGTCCGAATAGGTCCACATTGGCTGTGTCGCCACGTGTTCCCGCACCAAAACACCAGCGGATCGTATCTGAACCAGATAGGCTTCGCTTTCCTCTGCAAGCGGCACGTCCAACCCGGCCCAGTCATCCCCGTCCTGACGGGTGCGCCGTATCCATGACAGGTGATCCCCAGCCGGTGATGAAGCGACCCGCAAATGCACGGGCGCATAGGGGCGCAGACCGTTGCCTTCAAAGGCTTCGACAAGATGCACGAATGAGGGATCGTCATAACCGCGCGACCCGGGGCCGATGCGATAGTGTTTTGCCACGCGGCGTTCGGACCGCAACAAGCTGGTTTGGTAGACACGTTGATCCAGCAAAACGAACATCGACTCCTCGGGCCATACATCCGGCATGTTTGCATCCGTGCCTAATTGTCCTCGCAATCGACTGGACAGGGAAAAGACCCCGGCTTCCTCAAGGGACGCATCGGCAAACTGAAAAAGCTCCCAATTCCCGGACGTCCCATCTCCGATGGCGGCCAGATTCGCTCCGTTCAGCAAGGCCGTCCGTGGGCGGGATTCCAGCAAGCCGTCGACCAGATTGACCCGCAGCGGCGCACCCTCGTCCCAGATGCCAGCGCTGGCCCGCATCAGTGGCGTTTCGGTGAAGCCTATGACAGCCTGCCCCGAGATCACCTCTTGCAGGGCGTAATCCTCATCGCTCGCCGCCGAGTAAACCGCGACAGCGCCCGGCCATGGATTTGCGGTTGCGGCCAGATAGGGCGCATGGGGTTGCTCGGCTCCGGTGATCAGGGGCAGATCCATGAATACCGGCAGAACCGGGACCGGCGCCACGAAGGGGTGAGCTGTCACCACATCATCCGGCAGATCGGTTGCGGCATAGACGCCCGGTTCGATGCGGACGGCATCGGCAATTTGCAGATCCGCCTGCTCCAGACGGTCGATACGATAACGTGCGCCCTGCCCATCTCCGCCCAAAGTGACGACATCGCCCGCCCCCAGATGCAGCTTCGACGGAGGCAATGCAAACCGGGCGGTTTCACGGGCCACCCGCGCCTCGCTTAACCAGCGTTCGGCCGTCTGTCGCCCCTCGGCCCGCGTCAGAGACAAAGGCATTTCATTCAACGAAACCGCATGCGTTTCGGTATCCGGAAGCACCGCCTCTTCCGAGACGATATCGTGATCTGCATCGGACTGGACGAACCGAAGGCGCACGCGCCCGGTCAGTTCGGCCTCAGCCTCTCGGCGATACTCGATGCGCCCTTCGATATCGGCGCTTTCCGCCAGCAGGTCGGTGTTCAGTTCTTCGACATGTCGACCATCGCGCATACGGAACACCAACAGGCCATCCCGCTCAATCGCGTCGAACCCATAGCGCAGCATCAACGGCTGCAAACCCGCCCGAGCGGTCGACACATCCTCGATCACATACCCCCGGACCACGCCATACAGCTGCGACACGTCGATATCCGTCACCCCTGCCCCATGGCAGATTTCTGTCACGACCGAAGCCAGAGCGCGCGACCCGGACCGTCCATTCAGCCAATGGCCGCGGGCGTAGTTTTCACCGTCGCTCCACTGACTGCGCAGATTGGGGAAGGTCGGGTAAGGGCGCGCATCCCAAGCCCAGACATAAGCGTTGTTCATGTCGACCATTCGGCCGCTATACACATCGGATGGCGGGTTGATTTTCGGATCGGACCAATACCCCAGCATGGCCGTCAGATACTGTACCTGAATGAAATCATCGCGCAGGCCATTTGAGTACTTAGGCAGGCTGGATTCAGACGATTTCGGGTCCAGAAACTTGTTCGGCTGATTTGTCCCCTTGTCGATGGCAGCACATCCAAGCTCGGTAAACCAAATCGGTTTCGAGTTTGGCACCCAATCTGTGCGATTGGTTTGCCGCACGCCCCCAATTCGCTCGTGATGCGGGTTCGACCACCAATTCCGCAGGTCTTTGTAGCGCCAGATCCACGGCTCATTGTGGTCGGTGTCTTCGATCGGCGTGCGGATTTGCGCCTCGGCTTCTTCGGGCGAAGCATAATACCAGTCATACCCCTCGCCGCCTTCGATGTTGCTGCGTAGGTACTCAAGATCGTAGATCGCGTCAGCCCCGCCCTGAAGGTCGAGGTGATCCTCACCATCGCGCCAGTCGGACAGAGGCATGTAGTTGTCGATACCGATAAAGTCGATGTTGTCATCGGCCCAAAGCGGGTCGAGGTGAAAATACCGGTCGCCTGAGCCATCACTCGGCTGATAACCGAAATACTCGCTCCAGTCGGCGGCGTAGCCGATCTTGGTGTTCGGCCCCAGAATGGCGCGCACCTCGGCCGCCAGCGACCGCAGTTGCGCCACGGCGGGAAAGCCGGTCAGGCCGCGAATTTGGGTAAGCCCGCGCATCTCGGACCCGATGCAGAACGAAGCCACCCCGCCAGCCGCTTTGCACAGCGCCGCATAGTGCAGGATGAACCGGCGCATCCCCCATTCCTGAGGGCCGGTATATGTAACCGTACCATCGCCGACTACAAAATCACTGGCCCGCGCAGTCCCAAAAAACGAGTTGACCTGAACATCTGCCGCAGCGGTCTGATCTGGCGATCCGGCCCGGCCCGGCGCGGTGTCCAATGTAATCCGTCCACGCCAAGGCAGATGCGGCTGATGCCCGGCATCCGACCAAGGGTCGGGCAAACCGTTGCCACGCAGTTGATCCATCAGGATGAACGGATAGAACATCACGCGCTTGCCAACGTTGTTCAGGTGACGGATCGCCTGCACGACCGACGCGTCGGCCGGAGTAGCACCATAAACAGGGCGATTGTTTTCGTGCCGAACGACCTTTGCCGCCTGTCGATCAAGGCCAGCAACTTGCCAGGGCATGTTCTCGCCTTCGATATTCTTGTGCAGTACCTTGGGTTCAAGACGGCATTGGCCGACGCGCAGATCATCACCGAACCACGAAACCACCAGCGATGCCGCATCGCAGGCGGGTAGTTCGGTCCGCAATGCGCGGATCGACGTCACCATATCCGAGATACCAGAGGCCGAATTGACATTCGCCGCCCAGCTCTCGCCCGGCCCCTTGGTATAGTTGACCTGTTGACTGGCCAGCGCGTATTCACCGGTGCCCGGCATCAGCGCAACGCCCCGGATCGTTCGGGACAGGGCGGTCGGAGTATCCGGCAACCCGGGCTGTTCCTGCCGCACGACCTCAAAGGAAAACTGCGGCACTCGGTTACCGAAATTGGCCAGTTGCAGATCCTCGATCACCACATAGGCGGTTCCACGATAGGCCGGAACCTGACCTGCACCCTCAATGGCTTCGATCAAAGGGTCCGGCAGCTGTGTTTGCGTCCCGTGGTAAACGCGCATGTTCAGACCCGCGCGTTCCAGTTCTTCCCCGTCTGCCCAGACGCGCAGCACATCCGATATCTGCCCCACACCCACGGCAACGGCCAGCGAGATTGAGTAGCTGTAGCTGTGTGTTGTCGTCGTGACCTCGGGCGCCTTTGGGGCGCCCTTGCCGCCGCCGCCACCACCTTGTGTGACGGTACTGGTGCTACGGGTTTCCAAAAAGTCCGAGGCCCAGATCACCTGTCCCCCCACCCGCATACGACCAAAGATTGTCGCAACGGGCGCGCCCTCGCCGGTTTCGGTCAGACGGAAACGGTCCAGGCGGCCGGTCTCGACAACTTCGCTGCCACCGCCCATCACCGATTGGCTCATCAAGCGCTGGTCAATCACCCGGCCCAGAGTTGCGCCGATTGCTCGCCCAATTACAGCAGTCGACAGGCCCAGAACGGTGCCGCCGATTGCGCCACCGATCGCGGCACCGGCTGCGGAAAGAACTATTGTTGCCATTTATTTTGCCTCCTGCGGGAATTCAAAACAGGCGACAACCCGGCGGCGCCAGGGATCGCTCAGCGTGTTTTCGACGACCCCGTGGCCGGAATATGCGTGGATAAAGCGCGGCACGGTTCCGGCATCGCTTACAATGCCTACATGTTTGGCGACACGCCCAGCGCGCATACGGAACAACAGGATGTCCCCTGCGGCCAGCTCATCAAAACTTTTGCCGATCAGGTGACGGCGCGCGGCGGCCCAAAGGCGCTCCTCACCCTGTGGTTCCGACCAGTCCATGCTGTAGCTTGGCGCAGCTTCAGGCTCTGCCCCGTGCAGCGCGCGCCAAACCCCGCGCAGCAAGCCAAGGCAATCGGTGCCTGCCCCTCTGGCCGAGGCCTGATGTACATAGGGCGTTCCCAGCCAGCTGCGGGCTTCGTCCACGATGTCTTGACGCGAAACGGTCATCGTATGCTGCCCCCGGTGTTCGGGTTGCCCTGTTTGGGAACGGCCATCATCCAGTCTTCGCCGGGCAGATCGGGAAACCCCTGAAAATTCAGCAAGTTGTTGAACTTTTGCCGACAAGCTTGCATGCTCTTGTTGCACCCGGCAGTCAGCCTGACCCGATCCCCCACAGCCAGCCCGCCACTGATGCCCGACCAAAGCGTAATATTGCGACCACCCGCTACCTGTTCATCCTGCTTGATCGAGGCCCAAAGCCCGCGCGCCTGCCCCGAGATGACATCCAGCCTGCCACGCTCGAACCAGGCGGCGTCCGATGCTTCGGCCCCTTTCAATTGCAGAAAGCTGCCGCTGGTCAAACCTGCAATCTCAGCCTCGGCCCAATAGCCGGGCGCGTTGGTGTTGAACTTGCACGATCCATCGCCCAGAACGGCGGTGCATGGTTTTTGATAAATCCGACCCAACGGGCGGTTGAGCAGATCGGTCAAACCGCGCAGCTCGGCATGAAAAGCACCACCCGCGCGGCGCATCTCACCGATCGAGCCCCTGAATTGCATGGCACGCTGTTCCGGCGCGGCCCAGTTGACCAGCCACGCGCGGACCTCGGCTCCGTCAAAGCGCCCAGCCTCGATATCCTCTTCCCTCACCGCAGCGTCCGACAAGGCCCCCATCGCCTCGGAATTGTCGATGGATAGCCCCGTGGCCTGTTCAATCGCCGTGGCGGTCAGGCCGGTGCTAGCTTTGAAGGTCAGCCCGTCAAAGCGCAGTTCCATATCGTGGTCAGTGAAGCCATAAACCTGCCCGTCGGCGCGCGTGATCGCCCAGCACCGGCAGGTAGTGGTCAGACCCGATTGCAAATGGGTGTGCAGCCCCTGCTTATCCCCGCTCATCACACACGCACCTCAACCACTGGAACATTGGGGACGTCGCCCGCCTGAAAGCTAGCCACGCTGGTTTGAATCCTGTCGGTGTCGAACCGGACCGGGACGTCGAACTCGAACCCGGCAGTGATCTCAACCTGCTCGGGAGGTGGGGCCGTAAATGTGATCAAACCGCTGTTCAGGTCCACTTCGAAGTCGACACCTTCGCGCATTTCATCCTGCTCCAGCCCGACCCGCACCGTTCCCAACACCGGCTTAACGATAGGTCGCACATAGCTGAACCCGCCCGAGCTGTAGGTCTTGATCAGTGGAAACGCGGTCTGCACGCCATCGCCGCGCGCAATCACCTGATCGCCCTGATCCACATCCGCTGAAGCTGCCCCCGATTTGTAATCGGACCAGTCTTTCCAGCGGAACCCGAACATCTGACCCTGACGGGCCTCGAAGAACGACACCAGCGTCTCGACGTCATCCAGCGACCGCATTCCCAGACCAGCGTCGTAACGACGGCGTGAATGCGCCCAGGGCGTATTGCGCTCCTCGAACCCGTTGGCCAGCGTCACAATATCCGTGCGCCGCTCTGGTCCGCCGACCGAGCCAAAGCTCAGACTGGCGGGAAATCTCACCTCGTGGAAATTCATGGCCTGCTCCCTTGGTTATCTGTTGCGATTACCGCGACCCAAAGCGCGGCTCATCTGTGCTGCAATCTGCCCCTGACTGCGACGGAAACCCTGCACATCGGGCGTGGTTATATTCATCACCACGTTCACCGCGCGCCCGCCGCCCGACGTACGCACGCCCAGCTTTCCATCCGGACCGCGTGCCAACGGCATAATCGCTTCGGGTCCGGCCTCACCCATCAGCCCGGTACCACCGCGCATCGGAAAGGTTGTCGGGCCACTGACCACGCCGCCATTGGCAAAGGGCATCACGCGACCTTGCGAAAAACTGCCGCCATCTGCAAAAGGCAGAATACCTTGGACCAACCCGCCCGCCGCATTGGCCAGCAATCCGCCAAAATGATCCGTCACAGGCTTGATCGCAGCCGCATACGCCGTCTGGATCATCGAGTTTTTCAGGATATCCAGCGCATCCGACAGGTTCATCCCGTCCAGCACCACCCCGTCAAACGCTTTGCGCAACCCGCCGGACATGCCGCGCTCCAACGTGGCGACGTCCTTACCGGTTTCCTCGAAGGCCGCACTGATCCGCTTCATCTGGCCATCAAATGCCGCCGCCATCGACGCCGCATCAGACAACGAGTCGCCCAGCGCCTCGCCCCGTTCCTGCAAATCGTCCAAACCGTCACGATCCGTCATCACGCTCTCCTTGTTCCTTGTCCGGGTAGGCCGCCAACAACGCGTCCAGACCCTCCCGGTTCATCGCGGGCATCCCCGCGCCCTGCCCCAGCATCAGCCGCAACTCGGCCGGGGTCAGACGCCAGAACTGATCCGGCGTCAGCCGCAGGCCGAGGAAACCGGCCCGCATCAGGGCGGGCCAGTCGAACCCGCTCATGCGCCCCCCGGCACCATGAAGGCGCGCGCCAGCAGTTCGGCTGCCGCCTTGGCGCCGGCCATGGGACCGCCTTCGATCTCGGCGCTCAGCAGGTCGGAGCGTGTCACATCCGCTCCGCCGCCGCGCAGCCCGGCCACGACCAGCGCCAGCACGTCACCACTGGAATAAGCTCCGCCTTCATATCGCTGAACCAGCTCGACCAGAGATCCGGCGCCCAATTCCTGTTCCAATTCCGCTAAAGCACCCAGCGTCAGCTTGAGCACCCGTCGCTGCCCGTCGATGGTCAATACCACCTCACCCGTCCACGGATTGGCCATCGGATTACAGCGCCGTAAAGGTCAGAGCGCCGGCGCTCGCCAGGCTCATTTCATAGGTCGCCTCGCCGTTGTGCGAGCCGGCATATTCGATACCGGTTACCTGAAACGGCCCCTCGACGATGCCGAAATCGGGAATGATCACCTGAAAACCCGGCGTCTCACCGTCAAAAAACAGCTGACGCGCGCGCTCATCGGTGCCTGCGTCCTTGAACACGCCCGAACCCGAGATCGCCGCCGACTTGACACCCGCCCCTGACAGCAGTTCGCGCCATCCTCCCTGACTTTCCAGCGTCGTCACATCCACACTTTCTGCGTTGAAACTGACCCGCGTGGCACGCAGCCCCGCGATGGTCTCGAACAGGCCCGCGCCGTTCATGTCTACTTTGACCAACAGGTCTTTTCCGTTCTGGGCAGCCATATGCTCTCTCCGTTGATTGCTTAGTCGTCTTCCACGCGGGCGCGGAATCTCAGGTCGATCTGGCGGATTGCGCCGCCGGTTCCCGTGCGCCGGGCCGAGGCGCGTTCAAACCACAGCCCCACCAACCGCCCGCGATCGAGGGTCAAGTCAGCCCCCTCCAGCGCGTCGCATACCGCTCCGGCCAATGCTTTGGCCGCGCCAAATCCCGCGGCCTCAGAAACCACCGAAACGGTGAAGCGATGCACTGCGCCCGCCCCCGAGCGGTCCGAAGCGTCCCGCACCTCTTCCGGGCCCAGCGTGACGTAGGTTTTAGGAACTGAGCCGGCTGGCACGGCGTCGTAAATCGCATCATCTGACAGTGCGCTAACCTGTGCATCTCCAGACAACTGTTGATAGACCGCCGCTTGCAAGGCAGCTGAAATGCCATAGCTCATGCCACCACCTCTTCATCTGCGAAACAGGTCAGATACTGGCCGCGTGGGTCGCGCTCAGCGACGGCGCGAATGACAAAGCGGCGCGTGCCTTCTGCAAAGCGTTGATCTGGTGACGGGCGCATTGCCGACCCCTCGGGCGCGCCCCGCACGACGATGCGATATCCAACGCGCGATAACGGTACTCCGGCAACCTGACGCTCGGCTCCAGTACGCGCGGTGACTTCAGCCCACACGGTTCCCAACGCTGCCCATGTCTCAGTGTATCCACCTGCGCCGTCAGCGCCGCGCACTGGTGCCTCAAGCACCAGCTTTCGGTTCAGTCGCGGCGCTTTCATTGCGTCACCCCTGCACCAAAGCGCACCGTTCGGTAGCGTTGGATCAGACTGGTTACGCCAAATGGCATGCAACCCGCACCCAACGAGGTCTCGTCGCGGTATTCGTAATAATGCGCTGCCAGCAGTAGTACCGCTTGTCCCAGATCAGCAGGCAATCCGCCCCAATCCGGCGACATGCCAGCGGTAAATGCGATCTTCACCGAGCCGCCAGTAACAATTGTCGGCATCGTTGCCCCAACCGGGCGCATCCGCGGGCGCTGGCTGTCCTGTTCCAACCGATATGCGCCTGGTGCGACCTCAGTTTCCGCGCCTAAGGCATCGGTGACACTGACAGTGTCCACAGTCACCACCGGAGCCACCGGCAGCACCTCACCCGCAGGATCACGCCAACCGTTCAGGCTCCAGGAAAACTCTCGTTCAATCAGAACCTTGCCGGTGCGCGCCTCAATCGCGGCAACCGCTGCCCGCAGAAAGCCCTTTAGTACTTCATCCTGCACGCTGCCCTCGGCAAAGCCGGTTCCCAGCCGCAGATGGGCCTTGAACTGATCCACCGGCAGCGCCGCATCCGCGATGGCGGTTTCTTCGATCAACATCATCCATTCACTCCGCAATCTCGGACCCCTCCGGGGCCGTATCCTTGGAAAATGACGGGCACGCGCCGCCCCACGTTGCTCGGACGGAGGGGAGCAGCTAGACAACGCAGGGGATCTCACCCCGGCCCGTACCCGCCGCTCCGAGGGGCTTGCGCCCCCCGGATTCAGCCCGCCTTAGGCGGTGCCGAATTTCACCAGCTTGATCGCGGCAAAGTCGCTGACGTCGCCGCCCACGCGCTTGGTCGCGTAGAACAGGACATGCGGCTTGGCGCTGAACGGGTCGCGCAGGACGCGCAGATCGGGGCGTTCAGCAATGGTGTATCCGGCTTGGAAGTCGCCGAACGCAATCGAGAAACTATCGGAGCCCGCGTCCGGCATGTCCTCGGCAATCAGCACCGGATAGCCCATCAGACGCGCAGGCTCGCCCGCCGCCAGACCGTCTGACCACAAGAAGCGGCCGTCGCTGTCCTTCAGTTTGCGGATCAGACCTGCGGTTTTGGAGTTCATCACGAAGGTGCCGTTGACCCGGTACTGCGCGCCCAGCGCATAAACCACGTCGACAATTGCATCGGCGTCGACACCACCGTCGATACCAGTCGGCACATAACCGATATTGCCCCAATCCCAGACATCGTTGTCGACCTTGGCGTGGTCCAGAATGCCCTTGGGCTTGTCGACACCATCGCCGCTGATAAACGCCGAGGCTTCGGCGCGGGCGAACTTGTCGGCAATACGACCGGCCAGCCAGCCCTCGACGTCAAAGGCGCTGTCATCCAACAAGCGCTGCGAGGCTTTCGGCAGCGCACTCAGCTCGTGCAGTGCAATCGAGATACGGTCAATCGACGGGGTCGCCGTCTCGGTCGCGGTCGAGGCTTCATCGGCCCAGCCTGCACCCACATCCGTGTGATCAATCAGCACATCGAACGAGTTCGCCTCGACATTCACAACCGACGCAATCGAGCGGATCGAAGCGGTGGATTTCAGCACCGACTTGATGATCTCGGCGGTTTGCGGATCGACAAGAAAACCGCCGTCACTGTTGACCGCGCTGGACAGCGATTTCGACTCCATCTCAAGCCCGCGCAGGCCGTCATCTTCGCCCGAACGCACATAGGCGTCGAATGCCTTCTGATGCGGTGCGCCTTCTTCGATCGAGGCCGCAAGGTGCGGACGCGCCGCGATGGTTGATTTACGATCCAGCATGGTCAGTCGCTCTTCTGTCTGTTGCAGTTTGGTTTTAACTTCAGCCTTCAGGCCCTTGAATTCATTTACGAAGCCAGCCATCGCCCGCTTCACCTCCTGAACCAGGGGCGCACCCTCTCCGGTCAAGGCCGGGGTTTCGGTCTTGCTCATCAGCATGTCCTGTTTTTGGATGGGTTTGAGGCGCGCTAGATCCGCGCCAGCTCCTGCCGGGCGTCGCTGAACACCTCGGCAATACTACGCCAAGTGTTATCGGCCTCGGGGTTCGTCCCCTTCGCCGCCACCCGCGCACTGGGCAACATCGGGAAGGTCACCAGCGACACCTCCCACAGCTCCAGTTCGGTAAGGACCCGCTGGCCCTTGTCATTCTTCACGGCCCGCTTGGTACGATAGCCGATCGACAGGCCGTCCATCGCGCCAGCACGGATCAACTCCGCCGCCTCACGGCCCTTCTGCGTGCTTTCCAGCAGACGCCCCTTGACCCACAGACCCTTGTCGTCCTCGCGCACCTCGTCCCATACACCAATGGGTTGCGCCGGGTCGTGCTGCCACAGCATCTTGACCCGCTGACCCGCGGCCTTAAGCCCCGCAAGCGAGCCCTGATACGCCCCGCGCCGCACCACATCGCTGCCCTGATCGACCTGCCCGAACAGACTGGCATAGCCCTCGATCACCGCATCATCCGTGACTGACAACCCGTCTCCGAACCGTGCAAATTTATGCTCTAAATCCATGAACTTCTCCATGTAACTCACTGACATTATGGCGTTACCACAAGGAATGACTGAAAGGCCTGCGCCAGGATCACTGCTGCCACACCGTAGACCGTCAGCCACAACCGTCGCTCCAGCCGTTCCATCATCTCTTCGATCTGATCCAGCCGTTTGCACAAATGTGCGTGCTGGATCTCGGCCACCCTTTCATGCGCGGCCAGACGCAGGCCCGGCGCGCAATCAAACGGGGGATACCCCTCAGACATCCGCTCGCTCCGGCAGCCCCAGAAGCGCGCGCTTCTCGGCATCGGTCAGGAAATCGGCCCCATTGACTCGCGCCCACTGAGCATCGCGTTCCGCCGAAAGCGCCGGCACCTGATCCAGATCGGGTTTCAACACCAGATCCTCGTTGGTGAAACCCGTCAGCCATTCCGACACCGCCGCCGCCACCCGCGTCACCAGAGGCAGCACGGTCAGGCGGTAAAACGCCCGGTTGGCCTCCTGATAGTTCGAATAGGTCGCGTCGCCTTGTATTCCCAGCAGCATCGGCGGGACCCCAAAGGCCAGCGCGATCTCGCGGGCGGCGGCTTCCTTGGTCTTTTGAAACTCCATATCGGACGGAGAGAACCCCATCGGCTTCCAATCCAGCCCCCCTTCCAGAACCATCGGGCGGCCAGCATTCCGCGCACCGCGATAGTTCTGCTCAATCTCATCGGACAGACGCCGGAACTGATCCTCGGCCATTACCCCATGGCCATCGCCCTTCCACACAAGCGCCCCCGAAGGCCGCGCCGCATTGTCCAGCAGAGATTTCGACCACCGCGACGCGCTGTTATGCACATCAATCGCCATCGCCGCCGCCTGCATGGGCGAGAACCCATAGTGGTCGTCCTGAGGGTGGAAGGACTTGATGTGACAGATCGCATCCGCCGGAAACCGGTGCGTCTTTCCGCCAGCCGTGTAATCATACGCCTTGGGCCAGCCATCCGCGCCCGGAACCACGCTCATGCGGTCCGAGCGCAGGACGTGCAGCTCAATCGGCAAGCCCTCTTCGGCCTGCACGGCCTCGACATACGCGTTGCCCGACAGCAGCAGCTGCCCGAACAGAGCCTCCATCAACTCGGCCCGCCCCTGAGCCGCGTTCGGACGGCGCATCAGCGACAGGATCGGATGCGCGTCATAGCGCTGCGCCTGATCCTGCAGAACCAACGGCAACGCCGCCGCCGCCTCGGCAATCAACTTGACCGAGCGAAACCCAACCGGATTCCCCGAAAACCCCGTCCGTGTCAGCGACACCGCATCCCGAGGGCTCCACGCCACACGCCCGCCCGTCTGCCACGCCACCACAGGCCCAGCCGCGCTCGCTTTCGCCTCGGGTGCCTCGCCAGCCGATCCACGACGCAAGAAATCGAATACCATCTGTGCTCCTTTCTGCCGCCGCTCTGCCCGGCTTGTTGAAAGGAGTTATGACGGAAAGAAGTTTAAGCCTTGGGAATGGGGCGTACGGGGGTTGGGCAACGGTTAATTCCCTTGGCAGTCACCGCAATTCCCCGATGCCTTATACTGTACACAGGTTGCAACGGTCGACGACACAATGTGGTCAGAGTTTCATGCCAGTTGCACGGATATGAAACAGACATTGATTCTCGCTTGCTGCGTATTTTTCGGAACCACAACATTTACGCTGTCGGATCCGGCGACCGATGCATCATATATTGCTGAGCAACACATCATTTCGACCAAAGCCGAAGAAAAGTTGGATACGCTTTTAACGGATGTGATGGCGCAAATGCGTCCGGCCTTCGAAACGCTTGGCGCGCAAATCGTTGACCCAGATCGCTTTATGGACGAGCTGATGGGTGACTTTGAAAAAACACTCATATCAAACATACGCAAGACTTCCGCTGCCGCATATCAGGAGCTGATGACAGACGTGGAAATAGCTGCCCTAGCCGACTATTATCGAAGCGATGAAGGTCAGGTCTTACTTGCACAGGGCCTGTCTGAGGTGACTTTGAATGATTACATTACATTCGCGCAAGAGGGAGCAGGCGCACCGTTATTGGAGCATTTCCCCGAGTTGCTAGCGAGCATGGAAGAAGTTGGTAACGAAACCATGGCGCGCTTAGGTGAAATTTTCACACTGAACCGAATGGCCGATCTGATGGAAATGGAGGCTATAGTGAAGTTTGAAGACGAGGCCCGTCGCCAAGCTGTTGTTGATGCGTTTCGGAAAACCCAATGAATCGCGACGCTAACGGGATGCTCTCGTGCACACCGAAATTGCCAGGGCAGCATTCTATCTAAAACTGCTTTTCCTGTTGCGTGACATACCTCACGAGTTTTAGCTTTACAAACTCCGCACCCTAGGCCGCCGATACGCCGCCGCAGGCCCCACAACTAACTCATGCAGCGCCCAGACCAGCGCGTCGACCCGGTCGGGCGAGCCCTGCCCCTCGAACCCGCGCGCGGTCATCTGGCACATCTGCTCCTCCAGCGCGTCCAACCCGGTCACATGGCTCACCCGTCCCTGTTCGTACAGAGCCGCCACAGGCTCGGCCCGCGCGACCTTGCCGCGTGAGGCCCGCACCGACCGATAAGGGACCAGAGGGTCCACCTGCCGCACGACCTCCTCGACCAGTTGCCCGCCCTGATTGACCTCGGCCACCAGCCTCTCGGCCCCGAACTCATCCATCGCGTCGATCGCCGCCTGCGCCCAGCCCGCAGGACCCGCGCCCTGCACCGTCCGGTCAGCCAGCACATAGGCTCGCCAGTCTTCGGGCGGCCCCTGCACCTGCGCACCAACGACCACGATCCCGCAGGCATCCGCGCTTGAACCGGATGTCACCGCCGGGTCCAGCGCCACTACGATCCGATCCAAATCAGGCACCTGCGCACAGCGCGCCGCCTCCAGCATCGAGCCCGTCCACAGCGCGCCTTCGGCATCCGACAGCAGCACCCCATCCAATTCCTGCCGTCCCAGCCGCGTGCCCGCGTAGCGCGCGCGCACCTCCTTTAGAAAGGAGTCTGCCAGATTGGCCCGGTTCGCCTCGGTCGGCGCATGAGTCTGCACCGTGGACGGTGACGCCAGCAACTCCTTCAAAACCTTCACATTGCGCGGTGTGGTCGTCACACAGACCCGAGGCTGATCCCCCAGTCGCAGCGCAAATTGCAGCATGTCCCAGGTCTCGCCTGCCTTCTTCCACTTGGCTAGCTCATCCACCCAGGCCGCATCGAACTGAGGGCCGCGCAGCCCCTCAGGATCATGCGCCGAAAACGCCTGCGCCTCGGCCCCACTGGGCCAGATCAGCTTGCGCTCAGATGCCTTCCATTGTGGCCGACGATCTGGTGGAGAACACTGCAAAATGCCGCTATCGCCAAAGATCATTACATCGCGCACTTGATCAAAAGTCTCACCAACCAGCGCAACACGGCACGCCTGCCCTCGATCCAGCGGTTTGGCGCCTTCGACCATAGACCGTACCCATTCAGACCCAGCCCGCGTCTTGCCGGCCCCACGCCCCCCCATAATCACCCAGGATCGCCAGTCGCCCTCGGGCGGCAGCTGATGCGGCAGCGCCCAGAACTCAAACAGGAAAGGGAGGGCACATAGCCCCCCCTCCCCGATCTCACTCAGAAATCTGTCCTGCACCGCGACAGGTGCGGAGGCGAGCCAGCCTGCACCCGACTTCAAACCGAGCCCGGTCAAGGTCGAGCGCATACCCCCCTTGGGCAATTCCGGCTTGTCTGTGATGTTGTTCGACAAAGCTTGTCTCCACTTTCTGGCAACTTCGGATCAACCCCTCTAGCTGACCGAGTTGCTTGCCTGTTCCGGCAAGGTCTGCATCCTCCCCGGCACCGATCTGTTTTCGCAGTTCTTCCGCTGCCTGACGCAGATCGCGAATGGACCTTTCGAGCGACTGCAACAAATCAGCCGTCTGAGAAATCCGCTCTTCCGGGGTAATCAAAGTCATGTTTGCCTGTGACCTCATGCGTGAGTTTTCTCCGCACGAGAGAAACGAAAAACGGCCGCCGGGTTTCCCCGGGGCCGTTTGCCCACTTCTTCTAGCATGACACAACTTATACGCATAAAAGCACGCAAAGTCAATGTTTTGCGCAACGGCGACGCAACGGACGGTCACAGTTACCGGTCCGTTAAGGACGACGAGAACTATTGCGACACCCATGCACCGGCACCGCCCAGAATTTCTGAACAGGCGACAACTGCTTGACAAACCCACGTCAAACTTGCATCAGCGCGCGATCACAGCGCTGACGCGTGAGCTATTGGGCCCTCTCAGCCCCCACAGCGCACTACACATCCCCTAGTTCCCCTTCACGCAGGGTTCTTGTTGCGACGGTCGGACGTGCAGGGTGCGCCTGTTTGTCCTGAGACTTCGCATAATCCCTGCCGGTCGCGCTGTCCGCGCGGCCAATGCACTTGTCCGTGGCTGAATTATCGGCGCGGATCAAAAAGGAATGGCATTTGTTCGACTTTGATATGCTGGGCCTCGCCCCGGCCCTGAATGAGGCGCTTGAACGCGCCAACTTTACCCAACCCACTCCGATCCAGAACCAGGCGATCCCGCTGGCGCTGAAAGGTCATGATATCCTCGGGCTGGCGCAGACCGGCACCGGCAAGACGCTGGCCTTTGGTCTGCCGCTGATTGATCACCTGCTGGCGCAGCCGGGCAAACCCGCACCCAAAACGGTCAAGGCGCTGATCCTGGCTCCGACCCGTGAACTGGTGAACCAAATCGCAGAAAGCCTGCGCAACCTGACGAAAAGGACGAAACTGCGCGTTGCGACCGTGGTCGGCGGTCAGTCGATCGGCAAGCAAATCTCGTTCCTGTCGCGCGGCACCGATATTCTGGTCGCCACCCCCGGTCGCCTGATTGACTTGATGGAGCGCGGGGCCGTCGACCTCAGTTCTGTCCGCCATCTGGTGCTGGACGAGGCCGATCAGATGCTGGACATGGGCTTTATCCACGCCCTGCGGAAAATTGAACCCGCCCTGGGTTCGCCGCGCCAGACCATGCTTTTCTCGGCCACTATGCCGAAACTGATGGAGGAACTGAGCCAATCCTACCTGACCAACCCGCAGCGCGTGCAAGTCTCGCCCCCAGGCAAGGCGGCGGACAAGATCACCCAGTCGGTGCATTTCCTCAGCCGGGCAGAGAAGCCGGGCAAACTGCGCGAAATCCTGTCCGCTGACATGGATGCCCTGACACTGGTTTTTGCCCGCACCAAACACGGGGCGGAAAAGCTAATGAAAGGGCTGGTGGCCGATGGCTTCAACGCGGCTTCGATCCACGGCAACAAAAGCCAGGGTCAGCGCGACCGGGCGATCAAGGCATTCCGCGCCGGCGAAGTCACCGTGCTGGTTGCTACCGATGTGGCGGCGCGTGGCATCGACATTCCCGGCGTGGCCTATGTGGTCAACTATGACCTGCCCGAAGTGCCGGACAATTACGTCCACCGCATCGGCAGAACCGCTCGTGCAGGGCGTGAAGGGGAAGGCATCGCCTTCTGCGCGCCGGACGAGCTGGACCAACTGCGCCAGATTCAGAAGCTGATGAAGATCGAAATCCCGATTGCCAGCGGCACCATGCCCGAAGTGGCTGAACCTAAGAAATCGCATAAGCGGGGTGGGTTCCGAGGCCGCAAGCCGCAAGGGGCCAACTCGACGTCGAAACCATCGTCGTCCAAACGGCGTCGCCCGCGCAGGCGTCCGGCCGCATAAGAGAGAAAGGGCCGCGTTCATCGACGCGGCCCTTTCTCTTAATTGCTTGAGCTGTTTCTCTCGGCCTCAATCTCGCGCCATTTGGCAACATTGCGATTGTGTTCGTCCAGAGTTTCCGCGAAGGCGTGTCCACCCGTGCCATCGGCAACAAAGAAGACATAGCTCGTCTCTTCCGGGGCCACGGCGGCCTCAAGACTGGCCAGCCCGGGGTTGGCAATTGGTGTCGGTGGCAAACCATCAATCACATAGGTATTCCAAGGTGTTGCGCGACGCAATTCACTCCGTCGCAAGCCGCGACCCAACACGCCCTTTCCTTCGGTCACACCGTAGATCACGGTCGGGTCGGTTTGCAGCTTCATTCCCCGCTCAAGCCGGTTCACAAAGACGCTTGCGACCTGTCCACGCTCATGCGGAACACCTGTTTCTTTTTCAATGATGGACGCAAGGATCAACATCTCTTCGGGGCTGCTGATCGGCAGCCCGTCCTCACGGCTTTCCCAAACCGCATTGATCCGCAGCTGCTGTCTGTTCTGCATGTCTTGCAGAATAGCGGTCCGGTCATCCCCCGGCTGAACTTCGTAACTGTCAGGGGCCAACACGCCTTCGGCAGGTATCTCAGCCACTTCACCGGTCAACGCCTCGATCCCTTTCAGCGCTTCGACCACCTGCCACGAGGTTACGCCCTCGGCCAGCGACACGCGGTACCGGGTGTCCGAATCCTGACGCTTTTCAGCATATGCGGCTGGGGCCTCTTCTGAGCCGACCACAAAGTTGGCAATCTCTACAAAGTCCAAAGTCGCCGGGTCCAGTTCGCGCACTCGGGTCTGAACCCGGGTCACGCCGATGCGGTATTCAATCTCGGACCCGCAGGTGCTGGCGCCGCTGCTGGTGATCTCGTCAATGATCTGTTCCATCGACGCGCCTTCACGAACCAGAAAGCTGCCCGCCTTCAGCTGCTGCGCTTTTTCGGTGTAATCGGCAGCCAGCCGGAAGATCAGAGCATTGTTGATTGCGCCGTCGTCTTCCAACTGCTGACTGACACGCGTCATGTTTGAACCGCTTTTAACCTGAAGGCAGATGGCGGTTTCCAGCGGGCCTTCGGACGTGTACTGCGACTGCCCCCAAAGGATCAGGCCGCCGACCAGAAACAGGCCGACCACCAGAATGGTCAGCGCGTTCGATGCCAAAGCCCGCCACATTTAGCTGACCTTTCCGAAGATCACGCTGGCATTGGTGCCGCCAAACCCAAACGAGTTCGATAGCGCCACATTGATCTCACGCTCACGCTTGGCATTCGGCGCCAGATCAATCGGAGTCTCAACCGCCGGGTTGTCCAGATTGATCGTCGGCGGCGCAACCTGATCGCGGATCGCCAATATCGAGAAGATCGCTTCAATCGCGCCAGCCGCACCCAGCAGGTGACCGGTGGCTGATTTGGTCGAGGTCATGGTCGCATTTGCGGCGTGGTCCCCCAACAGACGCTCAACCGCGCCCAGCTCAATCGTGTCCGCCATGGTCGAGGTGCCATGCGCGTTGATATAGTCCAGATCCTTCGGCTCCAGCCCAGCACTGCGCAACGCGGCTTTCATCGAACGTTCTGCACCGTCGCCATCCTCAGAAGGTGCGGTGATGTGATAGGCGTCGCCGGACATGCCATAACCCAGAACTTCGGCGTAAATGTTCGCGCCGCGCGCCTTGGCGTGTTCGTAGTCTTCCAGAACCACGATACCTGCGCCCTCACCCATGACGAACCCGTCACGGTCCACGTCATAGGGACGGCTCGCTTTCTTCGGATCGTCAGCATATTTGGTCGACAACGCCTTGCACGCGTTGAAGCCCGCGATGCCGATCTCGCAGATGCAACCTTCGCCGCCACCCGCAATCATCACGTCTGCATCGCCCGCGCGGATGATCCGGCTGGCATCACCAATCGCATGCGCACCCGTCGAACAAGCCGTCACAACCGAATGGTTCGGTCCCTTAAAGCCATGGCGGATCGACACCTGACCCGAGGCCAGGTTGATCAGCGCGCCGGGAATAAAGAAGGGAGACACCCGACGCGGACCTTTGTCGCGGATCAGGTTCGCTGTGATTGCAATCGACCCCAGGCCGCCGATACCGGACCCGATCAGAACGCCCGTGCGCAGACGGTCTTCCTCATCTTCGGGCAGCCAATTGGCGTCCTTACAGGCCATTTCGGCGGCCGCGATGGAATAGAGGATAAAATCTTCGATCTTGCGCTGCTCTTTCGGCGGCATCCAATCGTCTGGGTTAAACGTCCCGTTGGTGCCATCGCCGCGTGGCACTTCGCAGGCATAGGTCGTTGTGACCCCGCTTGCCTCTGCATCGAACTGCGTGATCGGGCCTGCGCCGGATTCTCCGTCCAGCAGCCGCGACCAGGTTTCCTCGACCCCACTGGCCAACGGAGTGACCAATCCCAGACCGGTTACAACGACTCTGCGCATGAAGTGCCTCTTGCCTGCTTCCTGTTATGAGAACCGCTCATACCCCGGCCCGGGGTCCGGGGGCAAGAGCCACGGTTTATTCCCTGCCGACATCATCCCGCCAAATCGGAAATAATATTCGCAAAAAGGAAAACCGCCCACGCGCCGGACGCATTGGGCGGCTTCAATCGTCGCTTCCATTACTGGAACTGTGCGACCGGCTCGTGGGCTGCCTTGGCAACGTCAAGGGCGTCGACCAGCGAAAGCGTCTTGCGGAACAGCGCCCGCCCGACAATCGCACCCGAGATATTCGAGATATACGCCAGACGCGAGATATCGTCCGCCGTGCGCACCACGCCGCTGGCGATGATCGGAGTGCGGGATTTTTCCGCAAGCCCCGAGATCAGACCCAACTGCGCCTCGACATCTTCCATATCGCTATCGATATCTGTCACTACGATGCCGGCGAACGGAGTATCCGCAAATGCTTCGATGAATGCTTCCGGGGTAAAGGCGCTCTGACTGCGCCAACCATCGGTCATCACGAAACCCTGCCAGACATCTACCGCCAGCACGATTTGATCCGGGTAGAGCTTTGCAAGCTCTTTGACCAGAATGGGGTCCCGTGCGGCAAGCGTGCCGATCACAACCCGGCCCGCGCCTTTGTCGATCCAGTGCTCGACCTGCTCGCGCGAGCGCATACCACCGGCAAGCTGCACAGGCATCTCGGCCGAGCGAATGATCTCCTCAACCAGCTCTGCGTTTGTGTCTCGCCCTTCGATCGCATCGAAGTCCGTCAGTTGCATCCATTCGGCCCCGGCGGCCGACCAGCCGCGCGCCGTCTCCACCGGGTCCACATGCCATATCATGGCGTTGTCCAGACGGCCTTTGTCCAGCGTGACACACCGGCCGTTCTGCAATTCCATAGTTGGGTAAATCCTCATGAGCCCGCTCCTCCGCTCATTCGCATTGCAATCCAGTGTACCATACACACGGGAACAACGCCGGATTTTACCAGTTTCGGCAAACCAGAGACATTTTGCGGCATCGCAGAAGAGAGATTTATATGCGTCTTGGAGGACCGTTCCGGCGCAGCAATACGACCGGAGTACCATTGTACTCACACTCTCGCATCGGCGCGTATCCCAGCTTTTCAGCTAGCTTTTGCGAGACGGAATTCGCCGAATTTACCATTGCAACCAATGGCCCAGGCATGACGCGATCAAACCAGTCATGAGCGGCCTGAGCGGCCTCGAACCCCAGTCCCTGCCCCTGTGCCTCGGGGACCAGAATCCATCCGGCCTCTGGGAAACTGTCGAAATCTTCGCCCATCTCCCGATTGCCGTAGAAAAATCCGGCCTGCCCGATCATCTGACGATTCGATTGCTGTAAAACGGCCCATTGACCAAACCCTGCCATCTGCCAGTGTCCTGCATTACGCAGAAAGGAATCCCACGCCTCGCCCCGCGACCGCGGCTTGCCACTGATGTGGCGCGCGATACAGGGGTTGCGCCAAATCTCGGCGAACCGGTTGAAATCCTCAGGCCGCATTGCGCAAAGCATCAGGCGTGCCGTATTAATCGTCGGGGTGGATCTTACCATTGCCCTAACCCGCTCAGTGATTTTTGCCTCGCAAGAATGGTTGCGAACGAAATCACCAGCTGACAAGCCCGAATTCCAATCGGGCATAAAAAAACGGCACCTCCGTTGCCCGGAAGCGCCGTTTTTATAGATTTCGAAGCGATTAGGACGCTTCAGAGATGAATTTGACTGCGTCGCCAAAGGTTTGGATGGTTTCGGCCGCGTCATCGGGGATCTCGATGCCGAACTCTTCTTCGAAGGCCATAACCAGCTCAACGGTGTCCAGGCTGTCTGCGCCCAGATCGTCGATGAAAGAAGCATTTTCTGCTACTTTGTCTTCTTCAACACCCAGGTGCTCAACAACGATCTTCTTAACGCGATCTGCGACGTCGCTCATGTCTATTCCTCATTCCATTTCAGGGCCTAGTGCCCGGTTCTGCCCTTGCCCGCTCAGGCTGGCTTTGATTTGCCCGGTCTGGGCGGTTGGGTCCCGGAAGACCGGGAAAGTAGAAGGCCGACCAAGCGGCCGACCCCTGCATACATGCGCCGCCCTATAGCACAGACAACGCCTGAGGCAAACGCTTTCGCGCCTGCCCCGATCTGCGCTCACAACATGGCCATGCCGCCGTTCACATGCAAGGTGCTTCCGGTCACATAACCCGCTTCGGGGCTGGCCAGATACAGAACCGCAGCTGCGATTTCGTTCGCCTCGCCCATGCGCCCTGCGGGAACCTGCTGCAACAGGCCCGCTTTCTGATCGTCGGTCAGCTTTTCTGTCATCGCAGTGGTGATAAAGCCCGGTGCAACCGCGTTGACAGTGATCCCGCGCGTGGCAACTTCGTGCGCCAACGCCTTGGAAAAGCCCACCATTCCGGCTTTGGATGCCGCATAGTTCGCCTGACCCGGATTGCCGATAGCCCCCACGACGGACGAGATATTCACGATCCGGCCCCAACGCGCCTTCATCATGCCGCGAATGACGCCTTTGCACAGCTTCATCGTCGCGGTCATGTTCACGTCGATGACGCTCTGCCAGTCGTCGTCCGACATGCGCATGAACAGGTTGTCGCGCGTGATCCCGGCGTTGTTGACCAGAATATCAACCGAGCCCATTGCCTCAATCGCCTGCTTCGGCAGCGCGGCGACGGCTTCGGAATCGCTCAGGTTGCAAGGCAGCACATGCGCGCGCTCTCCCAGTTCATCAGCCAGCGCCTGCAACGGCTCGACCCGCGTACCTGTCAAAGCCACGGTCGCGCCAGCGGCATGAAGGGTGCGTGCGATTTCACCGCCGATTCCGCCCGAAGCGCCAGTAACCAGCGCGTTCTTACCAGTTAAGTCAAACATTCTGTTTCCCTCGTGCTGCGCCCGCTGGGGCGCGTTAGTCCTTACGATTCGACCTGAACGGCCTTTTGAACATCCTCGGGCGTCCCTACGGCCTTGCCTGCAATGGCACGGTCGATCTTACGGATCATTCCCGACAGCGCCTTGCCGGCACCGATTTCCCAGGTCTCGGTCACACCCTGAGCGGCCATGTATTGCACGCTTTCGCGCCACCGGACCGAACCCGTAACCTGCTCGACCAACAACTGGCGGATCAAATCCGGATCCGAGACCGCCTCGGCCCGCACGTTGGCGATCAGCGGCACAGCGGGGGCCTTGATCTCAACTGTTGCCAGCGCCTCTGCCATTACATCTGCCGCAGGCTGCATCAACGCACAGTGAAATGGAGCACTTACAGGCAACATAACTGCACGTTTCGCGCCTTTTTCCTTGGCAATCTCAGCGGCGCGCTCAACGGCGGCCTTGCCCCCCGAAACCACGACCTGTGTTGGGTCGTTGTCATTCGCAGCCTGACAGACCTCACCCTGCGCGGCCTCTTCGGCCACGGCGCGCACGGCCTCAAGGTCCAGACCCAGAATGGCCGCCATTGCGCCTTCGCCCACCGGCACGGCACTTTGCATCGCCTGACCACGGGTCCGCAGCAACCGGGCTGTATCCGCCACCGACAGCGCGCCAGCAGCTGCCAGAGCGGAGTATTCACCCAGCGAGTGCCCAGCCACAAATGCAGCATCTGTGACAGCGACGCCTTCGGCCTCTAGCGCGCGCATCGCAGCAATCGAGGTTGCCATAAGAGCCGGTTGCGCATTCTGCGTCAGCGTCAGCTCGGCAATATCGCCTTCCCAGATCAGGCTGCTCAGCTTTTCGCCCAGCGCCTCGTCGACCTCGTCGAACACTGCCTGAGCAGCCGGGTAAGCCTCGGCCAGAGCTTTGCCCATTCCGATGGTTTGGGCGCCCTGCCCCGGAAAAACGAATGCGCGTGTCATTGCGACCTCTTGGATGACGTTAGGTTGCGGCGGGGTGTAAACCGTGTAACGGCGCGGCACAAGCATTGCCTGAGGTCTGCACGACGGCACCATATCTGTGCGCGCTGCGCTATTGAGTCCTGTTCCCGTGGCGATAGGTTGAACACAGCCACCCCAGCCCGGAGCACCCGATGTCGTCCACCAATACCTTTTCCAGCTATGGCAGTGTCACCAAGACCTTTCACTGGCTGACCGCCCTGCTGATCTTTACCGCCCTGCCGCTGGGCTGGTTCGCCAATCAGCTGGCACACAAGATTTATGACCCGAATATCCCGGTGACCGAAGCGGATATCATCTGGGCTGCACGCCTGTTTTCCGCCCATAAAACCATCGGCGTCACAGTATTTTTCGTCGCACTTGCCCGCATCCTTTGGGCCATGACCCAGACCAAACCCGGCCTGCTGAACGCCGAAAACAAGTCCGAGGCTTTTGCTGCCGAAACCGTGCATTGGATGCTGTATGCCTCGTTGGTGCTGGTCCCGTTGACCGGCTGGGTCCATCATGCGGCGTCTGAAGGCTTTGCGCCGATCCTGTGGCCGTTCGGGCAAACCCTGCCCTTCGTACCCAAGTCACCGTTCCTGTCTGAACTGACGGCGAGCCTGCACTGGTTGTTCATCTGGGTTCTCGGTATCTCGCTTGCGCTGCATATCATGGGCGCGCTGAAGCACCACGTGGTGGATAAAGACAGCACGCTGCGCCGGATGTTGCCCGGCCGCTCTGACGCGCCGGAACCGCCCGCGCAACATCACTCTGCCCTGCCCGTCTTTGCAGCGGTTGCGATCTGGGGTGCGGTTTTGGTCGGCGGATGGTCATTGGGTGTGTTCTCGCATCATTCGGCCGCTGCCACTGACACCTCAGAACTGACCGAGGTGCAGTCTGACTGGCAGGTACAGGACGGGACGCTGGCGATTAGGATTACTCAGGTCGGCAACCCTGTCACAGGCAGCTTTGCTGACTGGACCGCCGCAATCACCTTTGATGAGCCTTCTGCCCCCGGCCCCGCAGGCGCAGTAGACGTGACCATCGCCATCGGGTCGCTGACCCTTGGTACTGTCACCGATCAGGCTATGGGTGCCGAGTTCTTTGATAGCGGCCAGTTCCCCACGGCCCAATTCAAGGCCGATCTGTTCAAAACCGAAACGGGATACGAGGCCCGTGGCCCGCTGACCATCCGCGACAAGACCCTGGACATCGTCCTGCCCTTCACGCTGGACCTTCAGGGGAACGAGGCGACAATGTCCGGCAGCGTGCAACTCAACAGGTTGGATTTCGGTGTAGGAGAGCACATGCCGCAAGAGGGCTCGGTCGCCTTTGCCGTCGACGTGGATGTGGAGTTGACAGCCATACGTGAAGAATAGCCCCCTTGCACAGCGCAAGAAAAAACCGCCGGTCCCAGTGGAACCGGCGGTTCTGGTTTTACCCGGTCGGGATTTACTTCTGCTGGAACGCCTCGATCGAGATGCTGATCTCAACTTCGTCGCTGACGTAAGGAGCGAACTGGCCCAGGTCGAAATCGGACCGCACAACGGTCGTCGTTGCGTTGAAACCAGCAGTCGGAACGCCTTCGTTCGGTCCAAACGGGTACGGGGCGACCTGGTTCAGATTGGCCGCCAGAACGACCGCCTTAGTGATCCCGTTCATTGTCAGATCGCCGGTGATGTTGGCGGTTTTGTCGCCAGTCACTTCGATACCTGTTGACGTGAAGGTGATCAGATCACCGTCTTTGGCGCCAAAGAAATCTTCGGACATAAAGTGGCCTTCACGGGCTTCCCAGCCGGTGAACATGGACTTCACGGGCATCGAAACCGACACGCTGGAGTTTTCGGGGTTGGCTTCGTCGAATGTGATCTCGCCCTCAAAGCCCGAGAACATGCCGGTGGTGGTCGAATAGCCCAGGTGATTGTAGCTGAAAACAACTTGGCTATGGCTGGGGTCCAGAGCAAATTTCTGAGCTTCGGCGAAAGCGGCCGTAGACGACGCAATCAGTGCAGCAGCAAGAAGGGTGGATTTCATAATACTCTCCGCAAGATTAGGGGCGCAAACCAGTTTGGTTGCACATAAACGAAGATGTGCCGCCCTAGGGCGGCACACAACCTCTAATCTCTCACAGAATCTGTTCTTAGATGAACAGAACCGAATTCAGGCGAAAATCGTCACACTTCCGCTTAGTTGACCTTTGAGTGCTCGGCTGACATCCGCCGAATCCAGCGGCAGCTTCATCAGCAGGCTGCCGTCAACATCGAACAGCTCGACCTGATCATCTGCGAAACGGGCGCCGCCCAGCGTGTCGTAGCTGCGGCGCAGAACGGTCTGAGGGCGACCGTTTTCATTCTTTTGCAGCACCCGAACCTCACGGCGGATCGGATCGAAATAGGCATCCGGGCGGGCGTCCAGGATCTGGATCGTCAACAGACTGACACCGACCATCAGGAACATCAGCGATGCCGCCAGTTTGATCGGCCAAACCTCAGTCGCCATTGCCGAGCCGGGCACCAGCCACATGGAAAAGGCCATCACGATCAGAAAGGCCCCGACAAGGCGGGCCAGAACCATCCGAACCTTCCAGTTCGGCGCGAACGTGATCAGAACCGGTACAGATTTCTCATAGCTCGCGGCGCTTGCAGACTCTTCAAAGGCGTTCGTGTTCATCGCGGTCATATCTCTCACCCTGTTTTTCAGGTTTCCGTTCTGGGTCCGGTCTGGCCGGTTGCTCCCCGGTATGAAAACAACTTTGAGCCGAAAAGCGTCAGGAATTGGGCAGCGCAATGTTAATTGGATGTTAATAGAGCGACACCGGCAAGGCGGTGAGACGGGGCTTGCGACCCGCGCCCAAACGTGTATATCGGGCCATCCTTCGCTTTCATATGAATCGCGCAGCCTCTCGTGGCAGGGTCGCGAAGGACCAAATGGCCCCGCCTATGAAATGCGCCTTGATACAAACAGGAGTGCACATGCCACTGTATGAGCATGTAATGATCGCGCGTCAGGACCTGTCCAACGCGCAGGCAGAAAGCCTCGTCGAACACTTCGGCACCGTTCTGGCTGACAACGGCGGCAACGTCGTCGAAAGCGAGTACTGGGGCGTCAAGACGATGGCCTACAAGATCAACAAGAACCGCAAAGGCCACTACGCCTTCCTGAAGACTGATGCCCCCTCGGGCGCGGTACAGGAAATGGAACGCCTGATGCGCCTGCATGACGACGTTATGCGCGTTCTGACCATCAAGGTCGACGAGCATGCCGAGGGCCCCTCGGTCCAGATGCAGAAGCGCGATGAGCGCGAAGGCCGCCGCGAGCGCCGCTGATCTAAGCCTGACGAAAGGACATAAACCATGGCCGCAAAACCATTTTTCCGCCGCCGCAAGGTCTGCCCGTTCTCGGGTGAGAACGCGCCGAAAATCGACTACAAAGACACCCGTCTGCTGCAGCGCTACATCTCTGAGCGTGGCAAGATCGTACCTTCGCGCATTACCGCCGTTTCGGCGAAGAAGCAGCGTGAACTGGCCCGTGCTATCAAGCGCGCCCGCTTCCTCGCCCTGCTGCCCTACGCTGTGAAGTAAGGAGAGACTGACATGCAAGTTATCCTTCTGGAACGCGTTGCGAAACTGGGTCAGATGGGCGACGTCGTTGACGTCAAGCCCGGCTACGCCCGCAACTTCCTGCTGCCCCAAGGCAAAGCGCTCAGCGCGTCCGAGTCGAACATCGCCTCGTTCGAAGCCCAGAAAGCGCAGCTGGAAGCGCGCAACCTGGAAACCAAGAAAGAAGCTGAAGCACTGGCTGAAAAGCTGGACGGTCAGCAGTTCATCGTGATTCGCTCGGCATCGGATGCCGGCGCCCTGTACGGCTCGGTCACCCCGCGTGACGCCGCAGACGCCGCAACCGAAGCTGGCTTCACCGTCGACAAGAAACAGATTGCCCTGATCGCTCCGATCAAGGAACTGGGTCTGCACTCGCTGGCAGTCAAACTGCACCCCGAGGTCGAAGTTGAGATCAAAATGAACGTCGCCCGTTCGGAAGAAGAAGCCGAACTGCAAGCGTCGGGCAAGTCGATCCAGGAACTGGCTGCCGAAGAAGAAGCCGCCGCTGAATTCGAAATCGCCGAACTGTTCGACGATATCGGCTCGGCCGCATCGGACGACGATGAACTGGTTGCCGAAGAAGCACCGGCTGAAGAAGACGAAGCCAAAGCCTGATCCGGCTACAGCACATTCTGAAAAGGCCGCATGTTTTGTGCGGCCTTTTTTCTTGCACAAGCCAAACGGCAAATTTCAGCCAAAATTTATACCTATGCTTGCAGCGGGTCCGCCAAATCCTATCATCGCGGCCTGAAATTCGGAGTACACAAATGACCCCCATCCTGCGCCGCGCTGTGCTGACCATGTTGCTGACCGTTCCCCTTGCCGCCTGCGGAGGACCAGAGACGCCAACACAGGACGCCGTGTTCGACCCCCCGCTCTATCCCAACGAAACGCCCGAGCTTCGGGCTTCGATCAACAAGTGGGCGGATCACTACGAATTGCCGCGCGAACTGGTGCATAAACTGGCGATCCGCGAAAGCACACATCGCCCCTGGGCCGTGAACCGGCCCTATTACGGCCTGCTACAGATCCTTCCGGCCACAGCTCGGTCGATGGGCTACACCGGTAATGCGCAGGGCCTTCTGGACGCGGACACCAACCTGGAATTCGCCGGAAAGTACCTACGCGGAGCGTGGCTGTTGTCGGATGGCGACCAACAGCGTGCCATCTTCCTCTACGCCAAAGGCTACTGGCCCGAGGCCAAGGCCCGGGGAATGCTAGTCGAAACCGGGTTGGTTCCGGCCCAGTAAACCAAGGGTGACAAATCTGTTGCGCAACCTATATGCGAAGACAGTGACAAAAATACAGTATTGAGCAATGCGCGGTCGAAAAAGAGCAGACATTAAGCCCGTCACCTTGTCATGTTTTGTAAAATATGATGTCCTGCTTGCCGTGAGGTCAGTTTGGGATCGTATTGATCCTTTCACGGGGATGAAATGGCAGTCGGGCCGCGTGTTGGACGGCTGTTGGTAACGACGTATGGAAATAGTCGATCTAAGCACCCTACCAGATTCAGAAACTCGCTATACCGAGTTTCTTCGGCAAGTCTGCGAAAAGCATGACATGGATCACGCCGCCTATGCGGGTATGAATCCTGCGGCCGGTAAGGTGTCGGGCTATGTGACCTACGGCGACGACTGGAAGGAACATTACCAGCAGCAGGGCCTGATCATGATCGACCCCACCCTGCACATGAGCCGCCGCAGCATTGCCCCCGTGGATTGGAGCCGTCTTGAACGCAGCCCGGAGTTTCAGCGGGTTTTTAGGGATGCTAATGATTTTGGCCTTTCTGATCAGGGCATTACCATCCCGGTCCGGGGACCTTATGGCGATATCGGCCTGCTCAGCGCCACGCGCGATTGCAGCAAGGACGAATGGCGGAAACTGGTCCCGAATGTCATCACCGAATTGCAGTCCATGGCCGTTCACATCCATGACTCGGTCGTGACCTCAGACGCGGCCACCAGCGCGCTGTATCACCCGACCCTGTCGTCCCGCGAGGCCGAGATTTTGCAATGGGTCGCGGCAGGAAAATCTCAGCAAGACATCGGCGACATTCTGTCGATTTCGCATCGGACGGTTGAAGTTCACTTGCGCTCAAGCCGGGAAAAGCTTAGCGCGTTAACTACTCCGCAGGCTGTTGGGCGCGCCATCGCGATCGGCTTAATTACCCCCGGCTGAACGGAAATTTGCCGATTTCCGCTCAAAATACGGGAAACCCCCAATAGAAAATCTTCCCCATCCCGGTAACGTCTAATTTACCGAACAACCACTCGAAGGGGGAAGAAATGATCATCGTAGTAGATGGGCTGAACAGACATATGTTCAGCGAGATCCTTGACGAAATGTTTGAGTTGCGCGCTCGTGTCTTCGGCGGCCGCCTCGGATGGGACGTTAACATCACAAATGGAAAAGAGATCGACGAGTTCGATCATCTGGATCCGGCATATGTGATCGGCCTCGACGACGGGGGGAATGTCGTCGCTGCCGTGCGTGCCCTTCAGACCACTGGCCCACACATGCTGTCGGACGTCTTCCACGCAATTCTGGACGGCGAGGCACCAATCCGCAGTGCAACCATGTGGGAATCCACGCGCTTCTGCGTCGACACGCAGCGCCTGACACGCGGGAAAGAGAAGAACTCAGTCTCATACGCCACATGTGAGCTGATGATCGGCTCGCTCGAATATGCTCGCCGCTCGGGCATTCAGGACATTATCACCGTGATCGACCCGGTCATGGACCGTGTTCTGAAACGATCGAACTGCGCGCCGTATGATTACGTCGGTAAAACCGTGCCAATGGGCAAGGTTCCGGCACTGGCCGCGCTGCTGGACTGCACCGAAGAGCGTATTTCGGGACTGCGCGAATTTGCAAACATCCAAGAAGACGTCTTTTTGGAAGACGACGCCGCGCTGGAGCTTTTCGAGGCTAAGAAGGCCGCACAACAGAGCCCGGCCAATCAGGATCACCAGCCGCTGTCGAGCCTTGAGAAGTACTTTGTAGAGCAGATGAGCGCTGCTCGGAACGAAGCAGAAAGACAGGCTGTGCTGAAGCTGATCGAAGCGCTGTCAGACACGTTTACCCCAGAGCAAAAGATCGCTTTGCTAGGAACCCCCCGTGCTTTTGCTCATGAGGCCTGACCCCCTCACCTCATAAGTAGAAAGCCACCCACCGGAGCCGTCTGATAAACAGGCGGCTCCGCTTTTTTTCGCCCACGGGGATGGGCGGAAGAGGATTACTCCTCTTCCAGTGCCTCAACGGCTTTTTGCAGATCGTCTTTGCTGACTTCTTTGTCGGCAACCTGCGCCAGTTCAACGATGTAATCGATGACTTTGTCTTCGAAGATCGGCGCGCGCAGTTGCTGCTGCATCTGAGCGTTCTGCTGAACGAACTCAAAGAACTGACGCTCCTGACCCGGGTACTGACGCGCCTGGTTCATGATCGCCTGAGTCATCTCGGCATCGGTGACTTCAACCTCGGCCTTCTGGCCCAGTTCGGCCAGCAGCAGGCCCAGACGCACGCGACGCTCGGCCAGCTTGTTGTGCTCATCAGTCGGCTCGATCTCACCGTGGTCGTGGCCTTCCACGTCCGGGTTTTCCTCGTGGAACAGCTGGTGAGCGATCTGCTTGGCTTCAGCGTCAACCAGCGACGGCGGCAGGTCGAACGAAACCTTCTCGTCCAGCACGTCCAGCAACGCACGCTTCATGACCGCGCGCGAGGCACCAGCATATTCCGCTTCCAGACGCTCTGCGATCTGGGATTTCAGACCTGCCAGATCTTCGGCACCGAATTTGGTGGCCAGCTCGTCATTGATCTCGGCGGCGACAGGTTCTTTGACCTCTTTCACAGTGCAGGTGAAGACCGCGTCCTTACCGGCCAGATGCTCGGCGCCGTATTCCTCGGGGAATTTGACGTTGACGTCTTTTTCTTCCTCGGCCTTCACGCCAACCAGCTGCTCTTCGAAGCCGGGGATGAAGCTGTTGGAACCCAGAACCAGCGGGTAGTCTTCCGCCGAACCGCCTTCGAACTCTTCGCCGTCCACTTTGCCCACGAAGTCGATCACAACCTGATCACCATCCTTGGCTTTGGAACCCTTGCGACGCGCTTTGAAGTCCTGCGCGGTTTCGGCCAGGTTGTTCAGCGCTTCTTCGACGGCTGCGTCATCTGCTTTTACGACCAGCTTTTCCAGCTCAACCGATTTCAGGTCAACTTCGGGGATCGCGGGCAGCGCTTCGTAAGACATCTCGACATGCACGTCGTCGCCTTCTTTCCAGTCCTCGTTGGTCATCTTGACCTCGGGCTGCAAGGCAGGGCGGTCGCCGCTGTCTTCAAAGTGCTTGTTCATCGCGCCGTCGATGGATTCCTGCATCGCTTCGCCCAACAGACGCTGACCAAACTGCTTTTTCAGCAGCGCCATCGGCACCTTGCCTTTGCGGAAACCCTTCATCTCAATCTCAGGCTGCGCTTCGACCAGTTTTTCGTTTACTTTGTCGTCCAGCTCAGCTGCGGATACGACGATGTTGTAGCCGCGTTTCAGACCTTCGTTCAGCGTCTCAGTTACCTGCATTATGGTAGTCCCCATAGGATTCGGGGCGCGCAAAACGGCGCGCCGGGCAAATTTGACGCCTTCTATTTGCCCTGCCGCCCGCGTGCAAGGGGCAAAGCCCGGATCAGCCTTGTTTTGCCGCCGATTTGAACAAAAAAGCGCCCCGGAAAAGACCGGAGCGCGTGTTCCAACGTTAGCCCCGGATCAGAACTTCCAAAGAGCGCCCAGAACCCAGGCTTCGTTCTTGTCGAAATTGACCGTGTCATCGAAATCGTGACTGCGATACTTCAGGTATGCATCTGTATTAACGCTGTCGATCCGCTGCACAACGGCGACGCCCCACGCCTTAGTGCTGGAGCCGGTATTTTCGAAATCCGATCCGTCAAAATAGTCGATGCCGACGCCGGTTTTTCCCCAGGACACCCAGTCCCCTTCATAGGCCAGCTTAGCATACCAATAGTCTGGATCGCTGGCCCCCGTGGAGGTATCATCCCGCGAGCCTAATGCGGCCGTGAAGCTGAAACCGCTGGGCAACAGAACCGAAGCGGACCCGATCGTATCCTTTTGTTCGCCCGAAACGCCGTCAAAATCACGCACGGCATAAGCTACCGTGGCCGCAAACTCGACACCACCAGAGAAGGTGTTTCTATACTTCAGCGCGATGTCGTAATAGTCGTCGTCATCGCTGCTGGACAGGATGTTCTGACCATAAGCTATGCCCGCCGAAAAGCCGTTAAAATCCGGCGTATCATAGCGAATTCGCCCCCGGCGCCCGCCATCAAAGTTGCTGGCCGAGTCTCCGACAGTGATGCCACTCAGAACACCAATTGTATCGCGATAGAAGAAAGCGCCGTTTTCATCGTTCGTGAACGAATACAGCGCCGTACCGACGTAGGACAGGTCAGTTTCAGCGGCCCCATCCGAAGCCATGCTGCCCTGACCAGCTGAGAATTTACCGTAGCCGCCTTTCAGCGAGAAATCTACGTGTCGAATGTCTTCCCGTGTCCAGCCATTGGTGTTGGTGCCATTCTGGTTGGCACTGCCGGTGCTCGGCAACCCCAAGCCAGTTTCGAACCGGAACATGAATTCATTGGCACCATATGGCTGCATCAAGCGCAAACCAACACGGCTGTTTGACAGATCGTTGTCCAGCAGCCGAGTTTCAGTTTCTGCCCCGTCATCAACGGATACTATCACCGGGTCGAACTGCCCGTATAGCTGCACATAGCCACCGCTGTTATTTTCGTATTTCAATTCTGCCATTGCCGGCGCAGCAGTTGTGGCCCCCAGTACTATGGCAACCGAAGACAGTTTCAGCTTGTGGGTCATATCACTCACTTTGAAGTTTCCAGCGTCCGCTCGAGAAGCTCACACAGATCACCATAAAAAACGGCGACCCTACTTGATGCATTTCCAACATCACTACGCAGCCAAACAGGCATCTGACGGCAGAAAATTCCCCCTTTTTAATCAATGAATTGCCTGCGACTCTTCGCAGCCAGAGCTTTGCTCTGTAAGAAGTCTCGCTCTGGGCCAGACGTGTTGCAAACACTTGCAGTGGCGTCGCCGTGCGCGCATCGGCCATTTGCCGCCGAGCGCGGGCGTGATCGGCCAAAAGTCGCTCAAATAATCATATATTTAATTCTTTAAACACATTGGGAAGCTGCTCAGGCAAATCCTCGGCGATCAAACCCGGCCCAAAAGCGCGCGCGCATTCCACATGTAGCCAAGCCGCCGTTTTCGCCGCTTGCATGGCACCAAAACCACGAGCCAGAAGGCCAGTGATGAACCCGGCCAGAACATCGCCTGAGCCTGCCGTCGCCAACCACGGAGCTGCGCGCTCATACAGGGCCGCATTGATCGAACACTGACCGTTCGGAGCGGCGATAACCGTATCCGGCCCTTTGAACAGTACCACACACCCTGCCCGTTTTGCCGCCTCGCGCGTAGCGTCCACCTTGGAATATGCCGGACCTTTGGTGGGCACAGCGCCCAGTTTTTCGGCAACGTCAGGGAACAGCCGCGCGAACTCACCCCCATGCGGAGTCAGAACACAATTCTCATGCAGCTTCGCAAACAGGTCCGAGGGGTCATCTGCATAAGCCGTCAGTGCATCCGCATCCAGAACCGTCGCCCGCTCGGCTGCGAGAGCCACCGGCACCAGTTCTCGCGCGCGGTCGACCCCAAGGCCGGGCCCAAGACAGAGAGCGTTCAGCCGTGCATCCTGCAAAACATCGGAAAACCCATCCGCACCTTCAACCCGCTGCAGCATAATGGCCGTCACCTGCGATGCGACCTCCATTTGGGCGGACGGAGGAACTCCTAATGTCACAAGCCCAGAACCAATCCGAAGAGCGCCTCGGGCTGCCAAACGCGCCGCGCCAGTTTTGCCCGCGCCACCAGAGAGGATCAGGGCGTGTCCGTGCGAGAATTTTTGGCCATTACTTTTCTTAATATTCACGTTTGACGATTTCGCCAGCGTTGTGATCGCCTTAATATTGCGGTCGGCCTCTTCTCTCGTGTCCTTAATTTCTTCTGCACTAATGTGGTTTATTGCCGGATCATTCAAATAGGCGAACAGGTCAGCAACAGCTGCGAAACTACTCCCAGGCAGGCCGATGTCCTTAACGACAATGCGTCCCGAACGCTCGCTCCCCTGACCCAAGTAGTGACCGACTTTTGCTCGATGGAAAGTGACGGTCAAATCTGCGTTGCCCGAAACGCCAATCGGGCGGCCACTATCGGCACATATGCCGGAGACGATATCCACCGCGACCGAAACAAAGTGCGGATGGCTCTTATTAAGATAGGACAATGAGTAGGAAATTTTACTAGAAATTGATCGTTTCAACCCCGTCCCAAACAAGGCATCAACATGTAGATCGCATCTCGGCAACCAAAATCCCTCGGGCAAAGGAGAAACGCTACCTGATTCCAGCCACCGCTCATAATTCACTCGCGCATCCGGCGGCAGTTTTTCTGGATCGCCATACAGAAAAACCTCGACCGCCCATCCCCACTCTTTCAGCAGTCGGGCAACAACAAACCCGTCCCCGCCATTGTTCCCCGGCCCGCACAGAACTACAGCTCTGCCCGAGGATTTCGCCAACTCTGGCCACTCTTCGAAAATCGCTGCGACAACGCCCAGCCCGGCCCGCTCCATCAACTCCAGTCCGGTCACGCCTCCGGACTCAATCGCGGCCTGTTCGATGGCCCGCATCTGGGCCGCTGTCAGCAATTCCGTCATCTCAAATTCCCCGGGCGATTCAATTCTGACTACTTTTTGTGCAAGTCGATCAAAATTTCACCTGCCGCCTATTTTCTCCGCACATGAGCGCGACCATTTTCGCAATCAGATTGCCGCCCGATCTTAGACGTGGTCAGTGCCATCCTGACAAGAGTTAAAGGGAGCCCGGTATGAAGAAGATCGAAGCGATCATCAAACCGTTCAAACTGGACGAAGTGAAAGAGGCCCTTCAGGACGTCGGCGTCCAGGGTCTCAGCGTGATCGAGGTCAAAGGATTTGGCCGTCAGAAAGGTCATACGGAACTCTATCGCGGCGCGGAATATGTCGTCGACTTTCTGCCCAAAGTGAAGGTCGAGGTCGTGCTGGACGACGATCAGGTTGACGCCGCCATCGAGGCCATCGTCTCGGCCGCCAAAACCGACAAGATCGGCGACGGTAAAATCTTCGTCTCACCCGTCGAACAAGCCATTCGCATCCGTACCGGCGAGACCGGTTCGGACGCCCTGTAATCGAACACACTCAAATCAGAGGAACATAGAGAATGAGCAAGGACGCAGTTCTTCAGCTGATCAAGGACGAAGGCGCCGAATACGTCGACGTTCGTTTCACCGATCCGCGCGGCAAGTTACAGCACGTGACCCTGATGGCCGATCAGGTCGACGAAGACTTCTTGGAAGAAGGCTTCATGTTCGACGGTTCGTCCATCGCGGGCTGGAAGTCGATCGAAGCATCCGACATGAAGCTGATGGTCGACACCGACAGCGCCTATGTCGATCCGTTCTATGCAGAAAAAACCATCTGCGTGCACTGCTCGGTTGTTGAGCCCGACACCGGCGAAGCCTATGAGCGTGACCCGCGCGGCACCGCTCAGAAAGCCGAAGCTTACCTGAAAGCATCCGGCATCGGTGACGTCGCCTACATGGGCCCCGAAGCCGAATTCTTCCTGTTTGACGACGTTCGTTTCTCGAACAGCATCAACAAAGTATCCTACGAAGTTGATGCAACTGACGCATCGTGGAACACCGACACCGAGTACGAGATGGGCAACATGGGCCATCGTCCGGGCGTCAAGGGCGGTTACTTCCCGGTCAACCCGATCGACGAAGCGCAAGACCTGCGTTCCGAAATGCTGTCGACCATGAAACGTCTGGGCATGAAGGTCGACAAGCACCACCACGAGGTTGCGTCCTGCCAGCACGAGCTGGGTCTGATCTTTGACAGCCTGACCAAGCAAGCCGACGAGCTGCAGAAGTACAAATACGTCATCCACAACGTTGCACACGCCTACGGCAAATCGGCGACCTTCATGCCGAAGCCGATCGCGGGTGACAACGGCACCGGCATGCACGTGAACATGTCGATCTGGAAAGACGGCAAGCCTCTGTTCGCTGGCGACAAATACGCCGACCTGTCGGACGAAGCGCTGTACTTCATAGGCGGCATTCTGAAGCACGCCAAAACACTGAACGCCTTCACCAACCCGGCGACTAACAGCTACAAGCGCCTGATCCCCGGTTTTGAGGCCCCCGTTCTGCGCGCCTACTCGGCCCGTAACCGTTCAGGTTGTGTACGTATTCCGTGGACCGAAAGCCCGAAAGCCAAGCGCGTTGAGGCTCGCTTCCCCGACCCAGCCGCAAACCCCTACCTGGCGTTTGCCGCGTTGCTGATGGCCGGTCTGGATGGCATCAAGAACAAGATTGATCCGGGCGAAGCCATGGACAAGAACCTGTACGATCTGCCTGCCGAAGAACTGGCCGACATCCCGACCGTTTGCGGCAGCTTGCGTGAGGCTCTAGAAGCTCTGGCATCCGATCACGACTTCCTGCTGCAGGGCGACGTGTTCACCAAAGACCAGATCGACGGCTACATCGCACTGAAGATGGAAGAGGTCGAAACCTACGAGCATACGCCGCACCCTGTTGAGTACGGCATGTACTACAGCTGCTAAGTCAGGCTGTATCCCAAGATTCAGGGCGTCCCATCGGGGCGCCCTTCTTCGTTCAGGCGGTCTCGGTCCGTGCCGGGTCGGTTTGTGCCAGGGCCAGATAGGCATAGATCAGGATCACGGCGGAAAAGACGGCTGTAACCCAGAACACCGACTGAAATGACCCGGTCATGGCATAGGTCGTGCTGCAAATCGCCATTCCGAACGTCCCGCCCAACAATTGGCTGCTGAGGACAATGCCCCCTGCCTGCCCCTGCATTCCCATTGGAACCGACATCATGACCGCGCGTTGCGGTGGCACAAACAGGAACGAAATCGCGGTACCGGATAGCAGCAGCCCGGCATACACGAACAGGTTCACACCCGCCTGCATGCCGATCGCCATGAAAATCAGCCCGATCAGCGTTCCAAGAACTCCGCCCAAAGACGGCAATCGCGTGCCATAGAGGTCCGCCGCTTTTCCAGCAAAGGCCGCCGTCAGAACCGGAGGTACAACGGCTGGCAACAAGGCAACGCCGGACATCAGCGGGGACAGCCCGACAACGGTCTGAAAATACATCGCGCCAAAGACAAACGTGGCGATCTTCACGAACTGCGCCAGCAACACGATCATGTTCGAGGCCGCAAATGTCCCGTTTGAAAAAAGCCGCATCGCGATCAGCGGGGCCTTTACGCGCAGTTCCGTGACCACCAGGAGAATCAACATTGCAATGCCAAGGATCAACGGCACCAGCACGTCTAGCCGGCCCCAGCCGCGCTCGGGGCCTTCCATGATGCCGAACACGGTCAGACCCAGCCCTCCGACCAGCAACAGCAGCCCGGCCCAGTCAAACCCGGATTCATCCCGATGCGGCGGATCGCGCCAGAGTATCCAGGTGATGCAGGCTACGACCAAAACGATCGGAGGGTTGATCCAGAAGATCCATCGCCAGGACAGGTAGTCGGTCAGCAGGCCACCAACGACCGGCCCCAGCGCCAGAAAGCTGGTCCCGATGGCACCATATATCCCCAGCGCCATTCCTCTGTCAGCTTCGTCAAAGGACATGGACACCAGAACCAGAGACAGAGGAAAGATCGCCGCGGCCCCGACCCCCTGCACCGCCCGGGCAACCACAAGGGCTGTTCCGCTTTGGGCAAATCCGGCCGCAAAAGACGCAAGCCCAAACAGCAGCAAACCACCCACAACAAGGGCGCGCGTCCCAACGATGTCGCCGAGCCGCCCCGCCGCGCCTGCCAACGCCGCAAGCACCAGCAGGTAGATATTGACGACCCAATGCGCCTCAAGGCTGCTGAGGCCGATATCCTTTTGGATCGTCGGCAGCGCCACCCCCACAACAGTCTCATCCAGCAGGATGACCCCAAGGATTGCGCCCATTGCCCCGAGTATCCACCAGCGTCTGCTTCCATCCGTGCTCATGGGCAATCCACCTTTAACCAACTGAATTCTCTCTTATTGAACACGCGGCGGGAAAGCCCGGTCAAGGCTGGCGTGATCCCGGCGGGCGTCCGCGTTGTGTGCTCATTTCACTTCTATGCAAACAACAGGCCGGTTATCGTAATGAAAACGGTCATCAGAACGAAAGCGAGCGGTACATGAAACTCATCGTTGGTCCGATAGCGGCACTGGTCATTTCCATCGCCTCTTCCGGTTTGGCCGCCTCCTGCGGCAACACAAGCGCAGGCTTTGAGACGTGGAAGCAGAGCTTTGCAAAACAGGCCCGCAAGGCCGGAGTAAAAAAGAGAGGCCTGCAAGCGCTGGCGCAGAGCCAATATGCCACCCGCACAATTGCCGCTGACCGAAATCAGAAAAGCTTCAAATACTCGCTGGACAAGTTCATGCGGGTCCGCGGTGCCGATACAATCGTGGCGCAGGGGCGCAAGCGTAAGGCCCGAAACCCCCAGTTTTACGCCGCACTGGAACGCCAATATGGCGTCCCCGCCGGGGTGTTGATTGCGATTCACGGGATGGAAACGGGCTTCGGTAACTTTATGGGCGATAGTCAAGTGGTTTCTGCAATCACAACACTTGCGTACGATTGCCGTCGGTCCGAATTCTTCATCCCCCATGCGATCGGAGCACTAAAATTGGTGGATCAAGGCAGCATTACGACGGCCACAAAAGGGGCAAAACATGGCGAGCTTGGCCACACTCAGTTTCTGCCCGGCAACGCCCTGACCTATGGAGTCGACGCCACAGGCGACGGACAGGTCGATTTCTACAATATGACGGACGCGCTGGCCTCAACGGCCAATTTTCTACGCAAAAAGGGCTGGAAACCGGGGCGCGGCTACCAGCAGGGTCAACCAAACTTCGCCGTGATCCAGCAATGGAACGCCGCCACTGTCTATCAGCAATCCATCGCGATCATGGCCGCACGAATCGACGGATAAGAGGGCCGCGCGGTTTACGTGATCGCTCCCAATTCCAGCCACATTATTGCCACGAACGTTAAACGGCCCCGAAAATGCCTTGGTTTCCAAAGCGTAATCAATCCTTTCGATTTGTGATTTTTTTCCTTTTTCGCCCAATTCTGCCCCACATCGCTTGTTAACTTGGTTGTCAGAAGAACATGCGACAAGGGACAGTGCGGTGACTCCGAAGCACAGTTATCATGGTGGTCTGCAATTCGACGGTGATGCCGAAGGCGCGATTGAGCGCTTCAGCGACATCGTTGCAGCAACGTTGCAGGACTATGGCCACCTGATCGAGCGCAAGAACGAGCTGAGCACCACAGAAGCCAGCATCGTATCAAGCCAGTATCTGGTACGGCTGACGCTGGACACGCATGTGGTTGGAACCGAAGCCCGGTTTGAACGCATGGACCGCGCAGCTGGCCTGAAGACCGCGCAAAAACCAATCGTAAGATTGCCGCAGAACCGGCTGACGATCACCATCACTCCGGTATCGCCTCTGCTGGATGACAGCGAAATATCCGAGCTGATGCTGGTGGTCACTCTCTACCGGATGGTTGATATCTGCGCGACGAAACGGGTTGAGTGGCTGTCGCCCAATACTGTTCTGACCATTGAGCAATTCATGAGTGCGTTTGACACGCTGACCCCCTCCAAACCACGAGGCAGGAAACAGATTTTCGAGGCAGTAACAGGCCCGTTCGCGGGGCTGGAGATTCCTGAAGCAGAGGACCTGGATGAGCCACAAAAAGAGGCGCAGACACATGCAGCCCGGCCGATCCAGCTTTCGGATGAGCAGTTGCTCAGCATCGCCTTCCGGACAGATCCTATCGAGCAGCAGCAGGATCGGGAAGACACACCCCCCCTCGACCACGACAGACCAAGCGATATTCTCCGGCTGAGCAGCTGGGGACTTACGGGTGCCGTGGCTAGTGTGTCAGTTCCGATCGCGGCCTCCATGGCCGCTGTGAACCTGATCAAGGGCGAAGACTTTCGCCTGAACACTCAGGTGCTTGCCTATACCGTCGCAATCTCCGCTCTCAGCACAAGCGGAGCATTCGCAGGCGTCGCGAACGCGTTGGGCATGTAACAGCACACTCCTAAGACCCTCCTTGGAGGCCCCGCCATCAGGCGGGGTTTTCCATTTTCAGCACATGCTGTGCCGCAAGCACATAAGTATGGATCGAAAAGACCGCGGCCCGCGTTTCGGGCAGACGCAGCAATGTCTGCCGCTCACTGCGCAGGTACTGAGTTTTGCCGGGATCTTTTTTCTCGCGCGGTTCGCTGGCGCTGCGCGGCTGGTGCAATTCCGCATCTTCGTACCACAGCGCATTGAACCGCCACAAAGGTCGGTCCGGCTGTATCCCGTCAAACAAACGCTGAACGCGGCGGGCGATGTTGGTGTCGTAGCTAGCGACCGGAATGTGAATATCAATCAGCGGACGCATGAATTTCTCGGACAGGCGCCAACTGGCCGGGAAACACAGGATCGCCCCGGTCAGAACATGCTCATCCCCGTGCTTCTGAAGGATACAGAAATCCTCTTGCACCAGATGGCACAGCGTATCCAGCGGGCGGCTGCGGTCGATATCGACCTTCTGCCCATCCGGACGGGTGACTTTGTCCGAGCAATCGGGATAGGTCTGGTGCAGGACAAGCTCCAGCAACTCCTGCGCGGCTGGTTTGGCGTCCGGGTGCAGCGCCAGAACGTCTGCTCGTCTTTCCGCCAACAACGCCGCTCGGCGCTGCATTTGCGCGGCAAAGGCCTCATCGCAATGCAGCCATTCATTCATGCTGCCGGGTTGAATGCCCGGCAAGGGTTTTGGCGCTAGGGGATCATAGGGAAGTGAGGTCTGAAGGATCGTCATACACCCGGCCTATCACCTGACTGCAATATTGTCGGTCAAAAAGCGACTTACGCGCAGTCGCAAATATTTTAGACGGTGCGGCAATGCATCTTCACGGTTGGCCACAAGGCAGGGAGGGCCAACATGAACAAGCATTACCGCGATGCACGCAAGATAGATCCGAACAAGGGTGCAACGCTTGGCGACGGCACTCCGAACGACAATGACCGGATCGAGATCGGCCCGACCCAGCTGGCGTTTGCCGAATGGCAAGCCGCTGGGCTGAGCCTCCCTGATCTGGCAAGGATGCGTGAATACCGCTGGAAACGCTTGACCCAAGCCGTCGTGGATCGCGGCTATGGCGGGGTTTTATTGTTCGATCCGTTGAACATCCGCTATGCGACCGACAGCACCAATATGCAGCTGTGGAACACCCATAACCCGTTCCGCGCCGTATTACTTTGTGCCGACGGCTATATGGTCATCTGGGACTATAAGAACTCGCCCTTTCTTTCGACATTCAACCCGCTGGTGCGGGAACAGCGCTCGGGCGCGGATCTGTTCTATTTCGATCGGGGCGACAAGGTGGATGTGGCAGCCGATGTGCTCTCGAACGAAATCCGGGTGCTGATCGAGGAACATGGCGGCGGCAACAAACGTCTGGCCGTCGACAAGATCATGCTGCACGGCCTGCGCGCGCTTGAGGCGCAAGGGTTCGAGATCATGGACGGAGAGGAGCTCACCGAAAAGACCCGCGCCATCAAAGGACCGGATGAGATTCTCGCCATGCGTTGCGCCAGCCATGCCTGCGAAACCGCCGTTGCCGAGATGGAGAAATTCGCCCGCGCCAATGTTGGCGACGGCAAGACCTCAGAGGATGACATCTGGGCTGTATTGCACGCTGAAAACATCCGCCGCGGAGGTGAATGGATCGAGACGCGCCTGTTGGCCTCGGGCCAGCGCACAAACCCGTGGTTTCAGGAATGCGGGCCAAGGATCACGCAGAGAAACGAGATCATTGCCTTTGATACCGACCTGATTGGCTCATACGGCATCTGCGTCGACATCTCGCGTACGTGGTGGATTGGCGATGAGAAACCCCGCCCAGACATGATCTATGCCATGCAACACGCGCATGAGCACATCATGACCAACATGGAGATGCTGAAACCCGGAGTAATGATCCCTGAACTGACCGCCAACACCCACAAGCTGGACGATAAGTTTCAGGCGCAGAAATACGGGTGCCTGATGCACGGCGTCGGCCTGTGCGATGAATGGCCTTTGGTCGCTTACCCGGATCAGGCGGTGGCGGGCGCATATGACTATCCGCTGGAACCCGGTATGGTCCTGTGTGTCGAGGCAGCCGTTGGCGAGGTTGGCGGCGACTTTTCAATCAAGCTGGAAGATCAGGTTCTTATCACCGAGGACGGGTATGAAAACCTCACCACCTATCCGTTTGATCGGCAGTTGATGGGTCGGGACTAAAGCCTCAACACGGACCAAATACCCACTTCTGCCAACCCAATCGCAGCGAGGGAAAGTCGCGCAGCCCATTGGCGAAACAAATGCCTTACGACTGCGCCATCACACTCTGTGATCGGAATATCAGGTCGAATTACGGTTGAAGATCTTCATTTCACTCACCTTCTCGTGACGCTTCTTACAATGGGGTTGAGCCCCCGGGCCGAAGCACACAGTATTGGTCCCATCCCGATACGCAAGGAATACCCATGCCCACCGAACGCATCACCTTTGCCGGTCACGACGGCAATCAATTGGCTGCCCGACTGGATCTTCCGGACGGGCCGGTGCTGGCGACCGCCTTGTTTGCGCATTGTTTTACCTGCTCCAAGGATATTCCCGCCGCCCGCCGCATCGCCGCCCGTCTGGCCGCGATGGGGTTTGCCGTGCTGCGGTTCGACTTCACCGGCCTGGGGCATTCGGGCGGAGAATTCGCCAACACCACCTTCACTTCGAATGTCGAGGATCTGATTGCCGCCGCGCACTATCTTGCCGGACGCAACATGGCCCCTGCCCTGCTGATTGGGCATTCGCTGGGCGGCGCCGCGGTTCTGCGCGCACGTGCCGGCATTCCCAGCGTCAAGGCGGTGGTGACGCTGGGCGCACCTGCCGATCCGGGACACGTGTCGCACCATTTTACCGACGCCCTGCCACAGATCGAACAGGACGGCTCAGCCGAGGTCATGCTTGGTGGTCGGCCCTTCCGTATTGGCAAGGCCTTTGTCGATGACATCGCCGAATCCGCCCTGACCCCTGCAATTGCCGATCTGAAGGCCGCGCTGCTGATCCTGCACGCACCGCTGGACGAAACCGTCAGCATCGACAATGCCAGCGATATCTTTCTGGCCGCCAAACATCCCAAAAGCTTTGTCACGCTGGACGATGCCGACCACCTGATCACACGGGCGTCGGACGCAGAATATGCAGCGGATGTTATCGCGGCATGGATCACGCGCTATGTCCCGCTTTGCCCACCTGCACCACCGCCGGGCGCACCCGAGGGCGTGGTGCGCGTAAGCGAAGCCGACCCCTCAGGCTTTTTGCAAGACATCCAGTCTGGTCCGCGCCATCATGCCGTGGCGGACGAGCCCGAGTCCTATGGCGGAACAGACAAGGGGATGTCGCCTTATGGCTTTGTGTCCTCAGGCCTTGGGGCGTGTACGTCCATGACGATCCGCATGTACGCGCGGCGCAAACGGTGGCCTCTGACCGGTATCACGGTCGATGTCTGCCACAATAAAGTTCACGCGCAAGATGCCGGGCTGGCTGGCGAGGGTAAGATCGACCAGTTCCGCCGCAAAATCCGCCTGACTGGTCCACTGGATTCCGAACAGCGCGCGCGCCTGCTGGAAATCGCGGACAAATGCCCGGTACACCGTACCTTGGAAGGCTCAGCCCATATCACGACCGAGTTGCTGCCGGATTGAATACGGAACACGACTGAGCAGATTTCAAACTTGATGCGTCTATGACCGGCTGTTAGCCATGCGGACATGGAAAAGCAGATTGTTTGTATCAATTGGGGCACAACCTACGGCGCGCCGTATATCAACCGTCTTTACAGGATGGTGCGCGCCAACATTACCCCTCCTTTCCGGTTTGTCGCCTTCACTGACGTAACCGAGGGCGTGGACCCCGAGATTGAGTGTTTCGACCTGCCCGAGATGCCCGGCTTCATGCCCAAGCGCACCATCGGCAAATGGCCCAAATCCCGTTTGTGGGCCAAAGAACTTGCTGATTTAAAAGGCTCTTTCCTGTTCATGGACCTTGATGTGGCTATCACCGGCTCGCTGGATCCGTTCTTTGAGTTTGGGGACGAGCAAGATGTGGTACTGGCCCGAAACGTCGCGAAACCGCTGCATAAGCTGGGTCAGACGTCGATTTACCGGATGCCGGTCGGCGCGCTCGCGTCGTTGCAAGAGATGTTCGCCGCCGATCCGCAGGGCGTCGCCGACAAATACCGGTTCGAGCAGCATTTCGTGACCAAGAATGCCCCCAATGGTATCAAATTCTGGCCTTCGGGATGGGTGCGCCATTACCGGATTGAGTGTATCCCGGCCTTTCCCCTGAACTACTTCCTTGAACCCCGTCAGCCGAAAAACGCGCGCGTCGTGATCTTCGCAGGCGGCCTGAATCCGACGGATGCGATTCTGGGCCAATATAACGACAAGAACCCGCACCTGCCGCCTTTGCAGCACATCAAGCGCGCGCTTGGCTCAAAACGAAAGCTCAAGGCGTTGCGGCAATTCATGTGGCCTGCAACATGGGTCAAGCGGGTTTGGGAAGATGCCAGCCTGGAACAGGAACCATCGTCGCCGGACACCTGATACCGCATAGTTGATCTAGGGGGTCAGACCACCGTTTGGCCTGCCCCCTTGTCAATGTCACCGCCGAGGTCTGGCCGGGCGGTGAATGGGTGGCCGCGCCACAGGCGGCCGGGCTACGGGTGGTCGCGGTCGTGCCGGTGGCTTGGCGATTGGCGGTTTTGGCCGCGCGGGCGGTTTGCCCTCTGGCGGCCTTGGGCGCACGGGCCGATCTACGTCTATATCCACATCGACATCGTGGTAGTAATCGTTCCACAGCATCGAGTCGTAAAACGGGTCATACCCATATCCAACGCCGACCGTGACCCCGTCACAGGCCGAAAGCGTCAGGCTGGCGGCGCCAAGGCCAAAGGCAAGGACTGTGCGCTTGATCAATCTGCTGGTCATCTGCCCCTCTCCCTTATTGCGCGGACCGGAACGACGCGAACACGGCGTTCAGATCATCCACAAAGGCGGGATCAGCGCCATCGCGCAGGATCGCCACAACAACAGCCACACGCCCATTTGGCAGATCGATCACCGTGGCAGTAAAATTGATGCCGCGACCATCGCGGGTGCCGGTGCCGCGGATCACCCGCGCTGGCAAACCGCCGATGCGCGTGTCCGAGGTGCTGGACACGCTGGGGTCCTTCACCAGAAACCTGTCGATATCCTCAAGATAACGCAGCCCGCCTTCAATCGAGGCGACACCTGCGGGCGACACAAACCCCATCCAGACATTGTCATCCGTGACCGGCTTAACGCCCATGACACGCGCAACTGCGCGCAGATCGCCCAGTTCAGTATCCTCAATCTCGCGCGGGCCACCGGTTCGTACGGCCCAGAAGTCGGGAACTGCAAAGCTGAACAGCGGTCGGCCTGCATCAGTATAAGTGACCGGAGTGTCCGCTAAGGCCGCTGTCCCCAGCCATACCACGGCACACGTGGCCAGCGCCGTTTTTAATTGAATACGCATATCTCAATAACCTGATAATTTCCTTGAACTCAGATTGGCCTGCGCAAAGTGGTTTTGTCCAGCATCCGCGCATTGGCCACCAAAGAAATTGAAGCCGAATAGAGTTCTACTCGGCAAAAGTGCCGTCGGTAGTACCGCCAGCGTCATCGACAAACCGGATCACCTTCCCGCTTTGCTGAACGTCGTAACAGGCCCATAAATCCGACGGCGGCCAGAGCGAGCAATACCGATCGTCACGCACCGCCCAGCGCCCGGAACTGGGGCTGCCCGAATAGTGCTGGGTTAGCATCGCCTCATCGAAGGTCTGCCAAACACCGTCTCCGTAATCGAGCTTTTGACCGGTCAGGGCCGCCAGAATCTCGTCCCCGGTCAGCGTTTGGAACTCTTCAGCGGTCAAAAACTCAGGCCAAAGGGCCAAAATCAGGGCAAACCGTCTCATACCTGCACTCCTGCCTTGTTCCCCAAGGGCTGCGGGTTTAAACCGCGCGCGAACGCCCTATCCCAAACACAAAAAGGTCTCGCCGCCAATGATTCCACGTTATTCCCGCCCCGACATGGTCGCCATCTGGTCGCCCGAGACCAAGTTCCGCATCTGGTATGAGATCGAAGCCCATGCTTGCGACGCAATGGCTGATCTGGGTGTGATCCCGCGTGAAAATGCCGAGGCCGTGTGGAAAGCCAAGGACGTGGAGTTTGACGTGGCCCGCATTGATGAGATCGAGGCCGTCACCAAGCATGATGTCATCGCCTTTCTGACCCATCTCGCCGAGCATGTGGGCAGTGAAGAGGCGCGGTTTGTCCATCAGGGAATGACGTCCTCGGACGTGCTGGACACTTGCCTGAACGTGCAGCTGACCCGCGCCGCCGACCTTCTGATCGCCGATCTGGAAGGCCTGCTGGCCGCCCTGAAGCGCCGCGCGATCGAACACAAGAACACCGTTCGCATCGGCCGCAGCCACGGCATCCATGCCGAGCCGACCACCATGGGCCTGACCTTTGCCCGTTTCTACGCCGAGATGGACCGCAACCTGTCCCGCATGCGCGATGCTCGTGCGGAGATCGCCACCGGTGCGATCAGCGGCGCGGTCGGCACCTTCGCCAATATCGACCCGCAGGTGGAAGAGCATGTTTGCGACAAACTGGGTCTGGTGCCCGAGCCGATCAGCACGCAGGTCATCCCCCGTGACCGCCACGCGGCCTTCTTTGCCACGCTGGGCGTCATCGCCAGCAGCATCGAAAACATCGCCATCGAAATCCGCCACATGCAGCGGACTGAGGTGCTCGAAGGCGCTGAATTCTTCTCGATGGGCCAGAAAGGCTCCTCGGCGATGCCGCACAAGAAAAACCCCGTGTTGACCGAGAACCTCACCGGCCTGGCGCGCATGGTCCGCGCTGCCGTGATCCCTGCGATGGAAAACGTAGCGCTCTGGCACGAGCGCGATATCTCGCATTCCTCGGTCGAGCGCATGATCGGGCCGGACGCCACTATCACGCTGGATTTCGCACTGGCCCGCCTGACAGGTGTGGTCGACAAGATGCTGATCTTCCCAGAGAACATGCTGGAGAACATGAACAAGTTCCCCGGTCTGGTGATGAGCCAGCGCGTTCTGCTGGCGCTAACCCAAGCGGGCGTCAGCCGCGAGGACGCCTATGCCATGGTGCAGCGTAACGCGCTGAAGGTCTGGGAACACCGCACCGATTTCAAAGAAGAACTGCTGGCGGACGCCGATGTGACGGCCGCGCTGAGTCCCGAAGAAATCGAAGAGAAGTTCGACCTTGGCTACCATACCAAGCATGTCGACACGATCTTCGCCCGCGTGTTCGGCGAATAAATCTCTTCCTATCAAACACTTCGACAGGCCCGGTTTGCTTGATGCGTTCCGGGCCTTGTTCTTTTGCCCGATGGCGAAAATTCGGCTATGATTGGTACCATATTCTAGCCTCGGAGAAGCATCATGATCCGTACACTGATTTGCGCCCTCGCCCTCAGCTGCTCGGCTTCCGTTGCGTTGGCATGCAGCGCGCATACCCAGCAAACCCAATCCTGCGCCGACGGTACTTATTGGGATTCTGAGACGCACACCTGCGCAAAAATCGTCGACAGTTGAAAAAAGTCTTTCCTACTTGTGAATAAAAGCGAGAGCTCGATTGTTAGCTTTTTACCAGATCGCGCTATGCTTGATCAGAGCAGCCCAGTGAACGGAGTAGGAAAATGCGCCTTGTATTAGTTTCAGCTATTGCCCTTCAGGCTTTTGTCTTCGCACCTGTTGCATTTGCCGCAGGCGGTGGCGGCAGCACCGCGCCAAAGCCGACGAACACAACCAAGAAATGCCTGTTCGGCCGTGTCTATGACAAGGACGCCGGACGCTGTGTCAAACCGAACAAAACCAACTTTACCCAGGATGAGTTGTATGACGCCGTGCGCGAGCTGGCTTATGACGGACAACTCGAGAACGCTCAGAACATTCTGCGCATCATGGATCAGAACGATGACCGCGTTCTGACCTATTGGGGTTTCACCTACCGTAAAATGGGCGAGCTTGAGTTGGCAAATGCGTTCTACACCAACGCCATTGAGGCCAACCCTGACAATATCCTTGCGCGCAGCTATATGGGTCAGGGCTTTGTTACCGAAGGCCGCACCGATCTGGCCATCGAACAATGGCGCGAGATCAAGGCCCGCGGTGGCGAAGGCACCTGGGCCGAGGCGTCCCTGCGCGAGGCAATCCGCACCGGACTGACCTACAGCTACTAAGCTTCAGGGTTTCTTTACCCGACTCTCCGTAATCTGCCTGTGGACCGTAACTTTGGCACCGCAGGCAGATGCAGGATACAAACACATTGGTACAGGTGGCTTCGGGGGCATCCCCGATGGTCGATCAGAATGACGACGCGCCACGCGTTGTCCCCCGCACGCTCAGCAACCGTCAGAAGGCCGCAGTCGTAGTACGGTTATTGCTGAACGAAGGTGCGGATATCCCGCTTGAGGAACTCCCCGACGAGTTACAGGAAAAACTCACCCACCAATTGGGTCAGATGGGTCTGGTCGACCGGGTGACGCTGGACGCCGTAGCGCAGGAATTTGCCGAGGCACTGGATAGCGTCGGCCTGTCTTTTCCGCATGGCCTGGCCGGCGCACTGGACGCCGTCGATGGCAAGATCGCACCGGCCACCGCAGCGCGGCTACGTAAGGTGGCCGGGGTGCGGCAGATCGGTGATCCTTGGCAACGTCTGCGCGAAATCCCGACCGAGGATCTTGCCGCGATGGCGCAAGCAGAAAGCACCGAGATTGCTGCCGTGATGCTGTCGAAACTGGAAACGGCCAAGGCGGCGGAACTGTTGGGGCACTTGCCCGGCCCGGTTGCGCGGCGCATCACCTATGCGATATCGAAGACGGCAAATGTGACGCCCGAGGCCGTTGAACGCATCGGCTGGTCGTTGGCGGCACAGCTGGATCAGCGCCCCTCGCAGGCCTTTGCAGACGGCCCCGGTGCGCGGGTGGGGGCCATTCTGAACCAGTCGGCGGCCTCGACCCGAGATGGTTTGCTGACTGCGCTGGATGAAGAGGATTCGGACTTTGCCAGCGTTGTGCGCCGCTCGATCTTTACCTTCGCACATATCCCTGCCCGGCTATTGCCGCGTGATGTCCCCGCCGTTCTGCGTGGCGTTGAACAGGCCGATCTGGTGACTGCTCTGGCCGGGGCGGTGTCTGAAGATGATACGGTCGCAGCCGAGTTTCTGTTGACCAGCATGTCGACCCGCATGGCTGATAACCTGCGCGAAGAGATGGCCGAGCGCGGCAAGGTCAAACAAGCCGATGCCGAAGGGGCGATGGCTCAGATCGTCGGAGCCATCCGAACCCTTGCCGATGACGGCGCGATAACCCTGATCGAAGAGGAGAATGAAGAGTAGCGCAGGTAACGGCATAACCGAACGCTTGAGGTTGCTGGACGTGCCTTGTATGTCTGACCCGGCAACTCTTAACAGCCGGTGAGACCCATCAATGCCCGTCGAAAAGTCGGAACTAAGCCGTTCAAAGCTTAGGACATACTACATCACCGGACTGTTTCTCAAAGGCGTGATCCGCGCGATGCGCCTGCTGCCTTACGAGCGGCGCATCGGAACCATGGGCGCCATTGTCCGCGCCGTCGCGCCCTTCATCGGATATTCAAAACGGGTGCGCGACAACCTGAAGCTCACCTGCCCCGACCTGCCCGAGGCCGAAGTCAAACGCATCTGCCGCGCCGTTCCCGACAATGCGGGCCGTGCGATCATGGAGCATTTTTCGCCCGAGGGTTTCTCTGAACGGCAGAGCAAGGCGAAAATCAGTGGCCCCGGTATCGCCGCGTTTGACGCCGCCGTGGCCGAGGGGCGGCCAGTGATGATGATCACTGCCCATTTCGGCCATTACCTCGCGGCGCGCATCGCGCTGCAAGCGCGGAGTGGTAAGCCTATCGGTTGCCTCTATCGCCGCATGGCGAACCCGTATTTCAACGACATGTATGTTGACGCCTTCTACAAAACCGGCTCGCCCATGTTCGAACAAGGCCGCCGCGGCATGGTCGAGATGGTGCGCTCGCTCAAACAGGGCGGCATCATCGCAATCGTATCGGACCTGCATGTCTATGGCGGTGAGATGCTGACATTCTTCGGCAAACCCGCGATGACATCAGTTCTGAACGCCGAACTGGCCATCAAGAACAAGGCGGTTCTGATCCCCTGCTACGCGGTGCGTCAACCCAACGGGCTGGACTTTGAGATCATCCTGCACGACCCGGTCCCGCATACCGATGCCAAGACGATGACCCAGTTCACCAATGATGATCTTGAGGGCATCGTCCGGCAACATATGGGCCAGTGGTTCTGGATTCACCGCCGTTGGAAGGCTTGGACCAGAATGCAAGCGCGGTCCGAGGATACGCCCTGATCACTTGACCCTTGTGGCAGCGACGATCGGCCCGTGTCCGGCTTGCTGCACCAGAACAACGGCTGGCAAGTCCGAGGTCAGCTCTGCCGAAAACTGTTGCGGCGCGACCCCGTCCCATTGCCCAGCGACCTGCCAGGACTCCACGACATTCGCGTAATCCAGTTCGTGCCCGGCCAGCTCTCCACGGCGTATCGAGGCGTGGCGCATCGGCGAATACTGCACAAGGCGCACGTCATAACGTTCTCCTGCCGGAAGCTCGACAGGGGTGACGTCGACGGTCACTGCATTGCCCGCCCGCGTCGCCGTTACCGAGGCCTCGGGTGCGGCCAAAAGATGCGCTTCGATCAGACGGTCCAGCTCAACCGTTTGCGCGCCCACCACATCCTGCTGACCATTCACCACCATCTGCGGCGTGTAGATCATCGACCGCCCCCCCTGCCGCGCATAGGCACGCTGACGGGTGGTGTGGCCGGGATCGGCGTATTCGTCCTTCCACCCGATATAGTCCCAGTAATCCACATGCAGCGCCAAACCGATCACGTCGTCACGCTCGGCCAGTTCGTGCATGATTGCATCGGCTGGCGGACAGGAAGAACATCCCTGCGAGGTGAACAGCTCAATCACCACCGGATCACCTTCAGCCGCAACAGGGGCAGCGGCAAAAAGGGAAACTACGGACAATATGGCGGCGGATCTGAGCATGTCTGACCTCGGGGCTGATAGCTTTTTCATCTGGAATCGATAAGGTGTCTTAATGGTTTAGACTCTTTGCCCCTCACCCACCAATCAAGGTTTCTTGAGACCGGGTTACCAAAGAGTCGTAAAAATGTGTGCAATGGTATACAAAATTCAAAAGAACGTACCCGTTAAAGCTTGAACCACGCCCAAACGTGATACAGATATCTGTCAGCGAGTCCCACATTTCACGTCATTTGAGAGGGAGGCCAAAAGATGCCCATCAAAGTCGGACAGGATACCGCCAAGACACGCCGCAGCCTGAGCGTGAATGGCAAATCCATTTCCTATTATTCCATCCCCGCCGCGCAACAGGCCGGTCTGGGCGATTTTTCCAGACTTCCCGCCGCGTTGAAGGTGGTGTTGGAGAACATGCTGCGGTTCGAGGATGACGGATTTTCGGTTTCGGTCGACGACATCAAGGCCTTTGGTGAATGGGGCGCGAATGGCGGCAAAAACCCGCGTGAGATCGCCTATCGCCCGGCCCGCGTGCTGATGCAGGATTTCACCGGCGTTCCGGCCGTGGTCGATCTGGCCGCGATGCGCGACGGGATCAAGGGTCTGGGCGGTGACGCGCAAAAGATCAACCCGCTGAACCCGGTCGATCTGGTCATCGACCACTCGGTCATGATCGACGAGTTCGGCAATCCGCGTGCGTTCCAGATGAATGTGGATCGCGAATACGAACGCAACATGGAGCGGTACCAGTTCCTGAAATGGGGTCAAAACGCGTTTAATAATTTCCGCGTCGTGCCACCCGGCACCGGAATCTGCCATCAGGTGAACCTGGAGTATCTGGCCCAGACCGTCTGGACTGACACTGACCAAAACGGGGAAGAGGTCGCCTACCCCGATACGTTGGTCGGCACCGACAGCCACACCACCATGGTGAACGGCATGGCCGTTCTCGGCTGGGGCGTCGGCGGGATTGAGGCCGAGGCTGCGATGCTGGGCCAGCCGATCTCGATGCTTATCCCCGAGGTCGTGGGCTTTGAGCTGACCGGTTCCATGGTCGAAGGCACCACTGGCACCGACCTTGTTCTGAAGGTCGTCGAGATGCTGCGCGAAAAGGGCGTTGTGGGCAAATTCGTCGAATTCTACGGCGCAGGTTTGGATCACCTGCCGCTGGCCGACCGCGCGACTATTGCCAACATGGCCCCTGAATATGGTGCGACCTGTGGCTTCTTCCCAATCGACGGCGAAACCCTGCGCTACATGCGCAACACGGGCCGTGATGAGGATCGTCTGGCGCTGGTTGAAGCCTATGCCAAAGAAAACGGCTTCTGGCGCGATGAGAACTATGCGCCGATCTACACCGACACGCTGTCGCTGGACATGGGCACCATCGTTCCGGCCATCTCGGGTCCGAAACGCCCGCAGGACTATGTTGCGCTGACCGATGCCAAGGCTGCCTTCACCAAAGAAATGGCCGAGACCTTCAAACGCCCAATGGGCAAACAGGTCGAGGTCAAAGGTGAAAACTATGGGATGGAATCCGGCAAGGTCGTGATCGCCTCGATCACATCCTGCACCAATACCTCGAACCCCTATGTGATGATCGGGGCCGGTCTGGTGGCGCGCAAAGCCGCTGCGCTGGGTCTGGATCGCAAGCCGTGGGTCAAGACCTCGCTGGCCCCCGGTTCACAGGTTGTGTCGGCTTATCTAGAGGCGGCCGGTCTCCAAGAAGATCTGGACAAGATTGGCTTTAACCTCGTCGGTTATGGCTGCACGACCTGTATCGGGAATTCAGGTCCGATCCAAAGGGAAATCAGCGAAGCCATCGCCGAAGGTGATCTGGTCGCCACCTCGGTTCTGTCCGGCAACCGCAACTTTGAAGGCCGGATTTCGCCAGATGTACGCGCCAACTATCTGGCCTCGCCGCCGCTGGTCGTGGTCTACGCCCTGGCCGGAACACTGGATATCGACCTGACCTCAGAGCCGATTGGTCAGGACAAGGACGGCAACGACGTCTACATGAAGGACATCTGGCCGACCCAGAGCGAGATCGCGGAACTGGTCGAAGCAACCGTGACCCGAGAGGCGTTCCAGTCGAAATATGCCGACGTCTTCAAGGGCGACGACAAATGGCAAAACGTCGAGGTTCCGCAGCAGGAAACCTATGACTGGCCACCGAATTCGACCTACATCCAGAATCCGCCCTATTTCCAGGGCATGGGACCCGAGCCAGGGACGATCTCTAACATCGACGGCGCCAAGGTTCTGCTGATTCTGGGCGATATGATCACCACCGACCACATCTCGCCCGCCGGATCGTTTGCGACCACGACCCCCGCCGGCAAGTATCTGACAGACCGTCAGGTGCAACCACGTGAGTTCAACTCGTATGGCTCACGCCGGGGCAACCACGAGGTCATGATGCGCGGCACCTTCGCCAATATTCGCGTCAAGAATGAGATGCTGGATGGCGTTGAAGGCGGTTATACCAAAGGCCCCGACGGTCAGCAGACCTCGGTCTACGAGGCGTCGATGGCCTATCAGGAACAAGGCGTTCCGCTGGTTGTCTTCGGAGGTGAGCAATACGGAGCAGGCTCATCTCGCGACTGGGCGGCCAAGGGTACAGCACTGCTGGGCGTCAAAGCCGTGATCGCCGAAAGTTTTGAGCGTATTCACCGCTCGAATCTGGTTGGTATGGGCGTCATCCCGTTCGAATTCACCGGCGGCGACACTCGCAAAACGCTGGGCCTGAAAGGGGATGAGACCGTTTCGATCCACGGTCTGGATTCGGTCGAACCACTGCAAGAGGTCCCCTGCACCATCATCTTCGGCGATGGCACTGAGAAGACCATCACTCTCAAGTGCCGCATAGATACCGCACCCGAGATCGAATACATCGAGAACGGCGGCGTGCTGCAATACGTACTGCGCAATCTGGCGAAAGCTGGCTAAAAGCAAAGCCCCGGCCAATGCGCCGGGGCTTTTCGTTTCGTGGTGCAGACGTCATCCACACCATCCAAAAAATCGAGCGCGTGCCGCAGGCACGCTCCGCTTAGCAATGGTCCGTACTATTGCGCTGCTTTTTCCAGCGCTGGTCGGATCGTGCTTTCGATCACACGCTGCGTGATCGGCCCGGCAAAGCGCAGGATGATCGTCCCCTCTCCGTCGATCACATAAGTTTCCGGCACGCCATAAAGACCCCAATCCAGCGCCATGCGGCCCTGTTCGTCGCGTCCAATGGACTCATAAGGATCGCCCAGTTCGGTCAGGAACGCCTCGGCATTACCCAGCGAATCCTTGTAGTTGATACCGTAGACCGGGATGCCCTCCTGAGACAGCGCCTCAAGGTTCGGATGCTCGGCACGGCAGGGTGCGCACCAGCTGGCCCAATAGTTGACCAGCTTTACCTCGCCATCACGCAAGGTTGCATCGTCGAACATCGTTTTGCCCGGAAACTCAGTCAGCACGACCGGAGGCGCAGGTTGCCCTTCGCGCGCAGAGGGCAACGCGTCGGGATCGTCACGGAACATTCCAATACCCGCCAGCACGGCAAACGCGCCAAAGATCAAAGGCGGTGCCAGCATCAGGGGCGAGATTTTAGCCATTGCGCGTCATCCTTTCCTCGATCTTCTCCATCTCGGCCCGAACCCTGCGCCCGCGGGCGATGCTGTATCCAATCAGCAGCACCAGCAGAGCAATCGAGGCCGCATAGGACCACAGAACCGTATCGGCGTATTTTCCAAGATCAGGGATCATCCGTTCACCCTTTCACGCGCCAACAGCGCTTTGATCCGCCGCGCCCGGATTTCCGTGTTTGTGCGATACAGGACCAGTGCGATGAACAGCAGCACAAATCCGATCATGCACAGCAGCAGCGGATAGAAATAGATGTTGCTGACCTTCTCTTCGGTGTCCGCCCCCGTCACTGCGGCCGCGCGCATTACCGATGCGCCCTGATGCAGGCCCTGGTTCCAGAAATTCACTGCATAGCGGCTGAGGATCGCAAAGACCGAGCCGACCAGACACAGGACAGAGGTCAGATCGGCAGCAGTATCGGGATCTTCGATCGCCTCCCACAGGGCGACATAGCCCAGATAGAAAAGGAACAGGATCAGGAACGAAGTCAGGCGCGGGTCCCATGCCCACCATGTTCCCCACATGGGCTGGCCCCAAATCGCGCCGGTCGCCAATGCGATCAGCGTCATGACGATGCCAACAGGGGCCGCGGCGCGGGCGGCCAGAGCACTGACGTGATGTCGCCGCACCAGCCAAACCAACGAGGTCGCCAGCATCATCAGCCAGCAATTGATGGCCATCAGCGCGGCAGGCACATGCAGGTAAATGATTTTGACGGTCGAGCCCTGTTTGTAGTCATCCGGAGTGAAGAAGAAGCCCCACACCAACCCCACAACGATACAGACAGCCGAAGCGATCCAGAAAACCGGCAACACACGTTCACTGGTCGCGAGGAATTTTCGCGGGTTGGCATATTCCCAGAGGGCGTTGGCTTTGGCTGCGATGTTCATGGGCTGTATTTAGTCTGAGTCCGCTTCGTTCTCAATTGACATCAATCAAAGATGTGGCGCTTCACCGCAGATTGATCCTGAGCACCGCTGCACTGGCAAAGGGCAGCAGCGCGATGGTAGCAGCCGTAATCCCGGCCAGCATGAGCAGAGGAGTTTGCGTCTCCATCCCCGTGGCGCCGCGACGGGCGACTTCGGCGCCGAAGATCAAGGTGGGAACGTATAGCGGCAGGACCAGCAGTGACAACAACAAGCCGCCGCGTTTCAGGCCAACGGTCAGGGCCGCTCCGAATGTGCCGATGACGCTCATCGCTGGGGTACCTATTAGCAGTGAAATGACCAGCCAGAAGAACCCCGGCACCGGCAAGTTTAGCAGCACGCCCAGAAAGGGTGCGGCAATGACCAGCGGCAGGCCGGTGGTCAACCAATGCGCCAGAGCCTTAATGGTCACAACGGCTTCAAGCGGTAGGGGCGCAGTGGCCAGCAGGTCGAGCGACCCATCCTCCCAATCCAGCGCCAGCAGTCGGTCCAGCGACAGCAGGCAGGCAAGCAACGCGCCCAGCCACAGAACACCCGGCGCTATGGTGGACAGCAGCGAGGACTGCGGCCCCACGGAAAACGGCACCAGTACGGTAACAATCAGAAAGAAGGCCAACCCGAGGCCAAACCCTCCGCCCGCACGGAAGGCCAGTTTCAGGTCGCGCAACAACAGAGCGATCACAGGAAACCTCCGTCGAAATCGTCGATGGGTTTGGGCTTGGCCTTGTTGGGGCCGACATCCAGAACATCTCCGTCCAAGCCGAGATCGATATGGGTGGCGATCAGAGCCGAGCCCCCTTGCCCCAAATGCGCGCGCACGGCATCGGCGAACATCTGCACGGCATTTTTGTCCAGCGACACGGTGGGCTCATCCAACATCCAGATCGGCCGCCCCGTAACCAGCATCCGCGCGAGCCCCAACCGCCGCTTCTGCCCAGCCGACAGGTTGCCAGCGTGCCGGTCGGCCAAGTCGTTCAGCGCAAAAGCGTCCAGCGCAGACTGGATTGCGTTTGTCCCAAAGACCGATGCCCAGAAAGTCAGGTTCTCGACCACGGTCAGCGTTGGCTTCAACCCGTCAGAATGCGAGGCATAGGCGATCTGATCCTCGGCCCCCTCTATCTGCCCGGCCAACGGCGGCTGCAACCCTGCCAGCGTACGTAGTAAAGTCGTCTTACCGATGCCATTTGGACCACGCAGGATCAGCGCCTTGCCCGGGTGTAGCGTGAAACTCAGCCCCTCAAGCACGGGTACGCCGCCGCGGGCGATGGCAAGATCAGTCACAGTCAGTGTCATGAGTCCCGCTTATCTCATTGCCGTGAGGGGCAAAAGGCGAGATTTGACGCAGATTGTATTGGAGGCGATTGTGGAAGGCTTCGGAGCGAGGGGTCAGCCCACTGCCGTTGGTGCTCGAACCAATGGCGCAACAATGGGCGCTTCCCGTGGAATTATTAACCAGATGAAAGGGGATCCCGTTACGCGGGGATAAGTGCGAGTGCTATGCGGCGGCCCTCGGAAAGCAGTACGTTGTAGGTCCGACACGCGGCCGGGGAGTTCATGATCTCGACACCGATCCCAGCGCTTTCCAAGCTCGTGCGCAGGTCCGTGGGGATATGCGCAAGGTCCGCGCCCGTGCCGATGAACAGAACGTCCACGACCTCGGACAGGTCAAGCAGAGGCGCGGTGTCCGAATATCCACCCCAAGCGATAGTTCCGGAGGGGCCAGTCAGGACCGCCCCCTCAAAAACCTGTCCGCCGATCCGAAAAAAGCCGGGGCCGTAGCCATCTACAGGTGCCGCGTTGTTATAGGTGATCTCATTCAAGCGCATGGGCGTCTTCTATCCCCAAAGCGGTAGGCCGGACAAGGCTGCAAGCGCAATCGCAAGATAGGCAGCGGCGCGATAGGCTTTTTCTCGGTCAGGTCGGAACAGCCATCCGCCCAGCCAATTGCCCGCAAGATTTGGCACCGCAAGGAGAAGACCCAGCACCGCGCTGGACCAGGTAATGCGGTCCATCCCGGTCAGATATCCCAAAAGCAAGAAATCGAAACCAAACAGAAACAGCAGGATCGTGGCTCGGATCACCTCAACCGGTACGGGGCGCGACATGTAGAACAGGATGACAGCCGGCCCCGGCAAACCCGCGACGCCGCCTAAAAACCCTGCTGCTGCGCCGATGCCTGTGACCATCGTGCGGCCCACATGTCCGTTATATCGCAAACCAAGGATCAGAACGGCGAGCATGAACAGGGCCAGCAGGCTCACGGCATAGCGGAACACTTCGGGCGCGACCAACGTGAGCACCCACAACCCAACCGGCAAAAGAAGCACGCAACCCGCAAGTAGGCGCGCCAGATCCTTGCGATGCACAACGCTCCACGCCCGCCGCAGGTTCGGTAGCGGCCCGAAGATGTCCATGATGGTCAGGCCAATTAGCGCGCCGAACGGGCCAAGATAAGGTGTAGCAATAGGCAGAAAGATCAGCGCGGTGCCAAAGCCAGAGAAGCCGCGCACCACTCCGCTCAGGAAAGCGGCAAAAAGGATGACGGCCAGCCCCGTTGGGGACTGGCCGAAATACTCAGGCGTCGATATTGGCAAACTGGTTACCGGCTGTGTTCGACGGCTTGGACCAGTCGCGCTTGACCCCCAGCCACAGCAGGATGGTCGAGGCCACAAAGACCGAGGAATAAGTCCCCACGATCACACCCCAGATCATCGCGAAGACAAAGCCGCGGATCACGTCCCCGCCCAGCACATACAGCGAGATCAGCGCCAACAGTGTGGTAACCGAGGTCATCACCGTCCGGCTGAGGGTTTCGTTGATCGAGATGTTGAGGACCTCTTTCAGGTCTTTCTTTTTGTATTTCCGCAGGTTCTCTCGCACGCGGTCGAAGACCACCACGGTGTCATTCAGTGAGTAGCCCACGATGGTCAGCAGCGCTGCGATGATCGCGAGATCGAAGCGGATTTGCAGTTCCGAGAAGATGCCGATGGTCAGGATCACGTCATGCACCAGCGCGGCAACGGCCCCCAGCGCAAATTGCCATTCGAACCGCAGCCAGATGTAGACAAGCACCGCTCCGATAGCGAGGACCACCGCGATCACGGCAGTTTGGATCAGCTCGCCTGACACTTTGGGTCCCACGGATTCGACGGATTCGATTTTTAGACCCGGCACGGCAGCAACCAGAGCGTCTTCAATTGCGGTTACCGTTGATGCAGTTACTGCTTCCGAGTCTGCCTGCGCTTGAATACGGATCATCGCGACGTTTTCATCTGGCCCAAAAGTTGGGTCAAAAATTTCGACAATTGTCACATCGCCTAGTTCCAGTGGAACAAGAGCATCGCGATATATGCCGATATCGATTGTCTCAGCGCTTTTGGTGCGAATCTCAGTACCGCCCCGGAAGTCGATGCCGAAGTTCAGCCCTTGCAGCATGAAAGATGTGAAGGCGATCACCATCATCAGGCCCGAGATGCCCAGCCAGATCTTCCAGCGGCTAAAGAAGTCGAACGAGGTGTTCTGGGGTACGAGTTTCAGTCTCATGTCAAACCTCGATCATTTTCGGACGGCGGCGTTCAAACCACATCACAATCATCAGGCGGGTCACAAAAATCGCGGTGAAGACCGAGGTCAGGATACCCAGACCCAGCGTGATGGCAAAGCCGCGCACCGGCCCGCTGCCCATGGCGAACAGGATAACGGCCGTAATGAATGTGGTGACGTTGGCGTCCAGAATGGCCGACAGCGCCTTTTCATAGCCCAGCTCAATCGCGCGGGCCGGGCCTTTGGCGGATTTCAGTTCCTCGCGAATCCGTTCAAAGATCAGAACGTTGGCATCCACTGCCATACCAACCGTCAGAACGATCCCGGCGATACCCGGTAGGGTCAGCGTCGCTCCGATCAGTGACAACAGACCAAACAGCAGACCCACGTTGACGATCAGCGCGATATTGGCGAACACGCCGAACAGACCATAGCTGAGCGCCATGAACGTCAGCACCGCGACAAAGGCAACAATAGTAGCGACTTTACCTGCGTCAATGCTGTCCTGCCCAAGCTCGGGGCCAATGGTGCGTTCTTCAAGAAACTCCATCCCCGCAGGCAGCGCACCAGCGCGCAATAGGACCGCCAGATTGGTGCTTTCCTCAACGGTAAAGTTGCCGGTGATGATGCCCGACCCACCGGGAATGTGGCTTTGGATCACAGGCGCCGAGATCACTTCGTCATCCAGCACGATGGCAAAGGGCGCACCAATGTTTTCCAGCGTGTAGTCGCCGAATTTACGCGCGCCAGAGGTGTTGAACCGGAAGCTGACCGCCGGGCGGCCGTTCTGGTCGAAGGAAGGCTGCGCGTCGACCAGCTCCTCGCCGGTGACGACGGGGGCGGCGTCGAGAGTGTAATACACTCCGTCTTCGTCAATGGACGGCACAACTTTTTGACCAACGCCCGGTACGGTATCCGGGTCACTTCCACGCCCAGCAACCGGGTTAAAGGTCAGCTGTGCGGTGGTGCCGATGATCTCTTTGAGTTCACCCGCGCTGCCGATGCCCGGCACCTGAATCAGGATACGGTCCGCGCCTTGGCGCTGAATGGTCGGCTCACGGGTACCGACCTCGTCAATCCGGCGGCGGATGATTTCCAGCGCCTGACGCACGGTGCGATCGTCCGAGGCCAGTTTCTCGGCTTCAGACAGCTGCACAACAATTGTGTCACCCTCGGCGCGGGCTTCGATGTCGGTCGCCCCCACCCCGGTCAGGGTCTGAACTTGACGGGCCAGACCGCGCACAACTTCCAGCGCGCGGGACATGCCCTCGGGCTGGCTGATACGGACGCGAATCTCATCCGGTGCCGAGTCCTGTTTGCGGATGGTGCCGACGGTTGCGCGTTCGTCCCGCAGGGCATCGCGGATTTCCGGCCACATCGCCTCCATCCGGGATTCGTAGACATCTTCGACCTTCACTTCGGCCAGCAGATGCGCACCGCCCCGCAGGTCGAGGCCCAGATTGACCAAAGAAGACGGCAGCCAGTTCGGCCATTGCGCCGCCTCGGCCTGCATCTCAGGGGTGTCGATGCCAAGCTCAATCGCGGCCTTGGCATCGTTGGATTGCTCGACGCGCGTGTAAAACGCATTCGGCAGGGCCATGAGCAGACCGATCACGCAGACCGACCAGATCAGAACCCGCTTCCAGGTATCAATTTGCAGCATTACCCTGCCTTTTCAAGGAATTGTCGCGCGAAGTTACTTCGCCGGTTCGGTCTTGTTCAGAACCTGAGCGATGGTCGATTTGACCACACGGACCTTGACGTTCTCGGCCAGTTCGACCTCGATCTCGTTCTCGCCTTCCTTGACCTTCGACACCTTACCGATCAGGCCACCCTGAGTGACCACCTGATCGCCCCGGCGCACGGCCTCGACCATGGCTTGGTGTTCCTTCATCTTCTTCTGCTGCGGACGGATCAGCAGGAAATACATGATCGCGAAGATCAGGATCAGCGGGAGAAACTGGGCGATTTCGCCACCTTCCATGGGATATTCCTTTTGGTTTGGTACTGCGGATAGGCTCCGCAAATTTGGCGAGAACCTATGCTTTGAGTTGCCCCTTTGCAAGCAAAGGCGGCGCTGTGTCCCACCTGAATTCGATCGCGGCACGGCATCTACATATAAAGCGTTGCAGATATGTCCTAGGAAGAAAGCGGAAACCGGGTATAGTTCATGGTAGGGGGGACATATGGCACGGCAATTCAAGCCTTTCCTTTTGTTACTTTATTTGCTGACCGCACTGGTGTGGGGCCTGTGGTCTGCGGGCCCGGTCCTGGCGCAGGAATTACCCGTTGATGCCCCTGCATCTGAGGTCTCAGAGACCGAAGCATTCATGGCTCCGGTCATCGTGGATGGGGACGTATTGTTTCAGGTCCGCGGCTCCAGCGCCCTGCCCGCACCCGAGCGTGCAGAAGGTGTGCAGAACAAGATCATAGAGATTGCCGAAGCCTCGGACGCGCCCTCGGTTGAGATCACCTATGAAGAGACCGAGTTCGGCATCTGGATTCTGGCCGACGGAGAGAGAATATCCATCGTCACAGAGGCCGATGCCGAACTGGACCAGATGGAGTTGAGCGTCCTCAGCGTGCTGCACGGCAGTGCGATAAAACAATCCATCGAAGCCTATCGCTTGAACCGAACCGATCAGGCGCGCGTTTCTGGCGCAATCGAGGCCGCCGCCTGGACGTTCGGCTTTGTGGTATTTGTCGTAGCCATCCTGTGGTTGCACCGCCGAATACGGCGCAAGACACTGAAATTTGTCAAACGCCACCTCAAGGATGTCGAGACCGCCACCGCCAAAAGCGTTCAGGCCGAAGCAATCGCCGCGCTGGTCCGGTACGGGCTGAATTTCGTTCTGCTGATCATCTTCTTCCTAGGGTTTTATTACTATCTGTCTTTCGTCCTGCTGGCCTTTGCCGAAACCCGCTATTTCGCGCAGCTGCTCCTCACTTATCTGACCGAACCCGTCCTGCTGATCTTCAAAGGTATTCTCAGCTACTTCCCCAACATGATCATGCTGGGTCTGATCATCTGGGTAACGATGTATATTATCAAGGGGATGCGAGTGTTCTTTGACGCGGTTGAGGCCGGTTCTTTCGACCTTGGTGATTTCGAAAAACACTGGGTCAGCCCGACCTTCAACATCGCCCGCGTGGTCGTCATCCTGATCGCTCTGGTCTTTGCGGTGCCTTACATTCCGGGCTCAGATTCGGCAGCGTTTCAGGGCCTGACCATTTTGGTCGGCGCGATGCTGTCGCTGGGCGCAAACTCGGTCGTGTCGAACATGCTGGCTGGGCTGTTTGTGATCTACCGACGGTCAACTTCGATTGGGGACCGTATCCAAATAGGGGAGCACATCGGCGACGTGGTACAGATCAAGCTGATGGAGACGCACCTGAAGTCCATCAAGAATGAGCTGATCTCGATCCCCAACGCGCAGCTGATGAACTCGGACGTGGTGAATTTCTCAAAGAAAACCGATGGTAGCGGGCTGTTGCTGCACACCACCGTCGGAATTGGCTATGAAGAGCCCCCTGAAAAGGTCGAGGCGATGCTGATCGAAGCCGCCAACCGCACCAAGGGGATCAAGGCCAAGCCCGAACCTTTTGTTTTGTGGACCGCGCTGGCCGATTACGCGATCAACTATCAGATCAACGGCTATACGACGCGCGGCAGTATCATTCCGAAAATCCGGTCGGACCTGCATCGCAACATTGTGGCGGTGTTCAACGAGAATAACGTGCAGATCATGACGCCCTCTTACATGGCCGATCCACCCGAGCCGAAGATCCCGGCCGAGGAATGGGATGGCCATCTGGCGCACGAAACACACGAGGATGCGGATAAACCGTAACCGGTGCTACACCCCGCCAATCAGATGGTGCATAAGCGACCTTAGTGATTCACGCATTAAGGATCTGAACCATGCACGACATCCGCGCCATTCGCGAAAACCCTGACGCCTTCGACGCCGCCCTTGCGCGCCGTGGGGACGCGCCGGTGTCGTCGGACTTGCTGAGGCTGGACGAAAGCCGCCGGGCCAAGATTCTGGCCGCCGAGACCGCGCAGGCCGAACAGAACAAAGCCTCCAAAGAGGTTGGTGCAGCCAAAGCCCGTGGAGATGAGGCGGAGTTTGAACGCTTGCGCGCTCTGGTATCCGAGAAAAAGGCCGAAGTCGCCAGGATGCAGAACGAGGCCAAGGACCTCGACGCATTGCTGATCGACCAATTGGCCCGCATCGCTAACGTTCCGGCTGAAGACGTACCACAAGGTGCGGATGAGGATGACAATGTCGAGGTGAACCGCTGGGGCAACCCCCGCGACTTTGACTTTGCCCCGAAAGAGCATTTCGACATTCCCGCCGTCGCTGCTGCTATGGACTTTGAAACCGCTGCCAAGACCAGCGGCAGCCGCTTCGTGAACCTGTCGAAAGGCGTGGCTCGCATTCACCGTGCGCTAGCCCAGTTCATGCTGGACACCCATATCGACAAGAACGGCCTGACCGAGATGCAGACCCCGGTTCTGGTCCGGGATGAGGCGATGTACGGCACCGACAAACTGCCGAAATTCGGCGATGACAGCTATCAGACCACCAATGGCTGGTGGCTGATCCCGACCTCTGAGGTGACGCTGACCTATTCGGTGGCCGGTGACATTCTGGACGAGGCCGCCCTGCCCATCCGCATGACCGCCCACACTGCTTGCTTCCGGTCTGAGGCCGGCAGTGCAGGCAAGGACACCGCCGGTATGCTGCGTCAGCACCAGTTCGAAAAGGTCGAGATGGTCTCAATCACCCATCCCGATAAGTCGGATGACGAACAAAAGCGCATGCTGCGTTGTGCCGAGGACCTGCTGGAGCAGTTGGGCATCCCCTACCGTACAGTCGTCCTGTGTACCGGAGACATGGGTTTTGGCGCGCGCCGCACCTTCGATATCGAAGCGTGGCTGCCCGGTCAAAACACCTATCGTGAGATCAGCTCGGTCTCGACCACTGGCGCGTTTCAGGCCCGCCGCATGAACGCCCGTTTCCGCCCCGAAGGCGGCGGCAAACCGGAATATGTTCACACCCTGAACGGCTCGGGTCTGGCGGTTGGACGCTGCCTGATTGCGGTGCTGGAGAACGGTCAGAACGCGGACGGCACCGTGACCCTGCCCGAGGTTCTGGCCCCCTATCTGGGCGGCAGGCGCACCCTGCAAACAGACGGAACACTGGCATAAAAAAAACCGGCGCTTGTGCGAGCGCCGGTCTGACAAAAAACAGGGCGAAGACGACTTACTTCTTCGCCTTTTTCTTATCCTTCTTTTTGTCTTTCTTTTTGTCCTTGCTCTTGTCTTTTTTGGACTCAGATTTTTTCTTGTCGTCCTTTTTGGACTTTTTGTCCTTCTTGGCCTTGGCCTTCACCTTGTCCTTGGCCTTCGAGAACTTGGCCTCCATCTCTTGCAGCTTTTTGGCAGCTTTCTCGGCCTTGGCTTTCGCCTTGGCCTTCTTGCGTGCCTTGGCCTCGGCAGCCTCAGCGGCGGCTTTTTCTTCGGCAGCCTTGCGCGCAGCTTCTTCCGCACGCTTTTCGGCAGCAGCAGCAGCGACGGTTTTGCGGGCCGTTGACCGGCGCGCGGCAGTCTTGCGCGCGGGTGCGCGGCGCGTTGCAGGTTTCGCTGCCGCCTGCTTCCGGGCAGCGGGCTTCGCTGCCGTTTTGTCTGCTGCGGGCTTGGTCGCAATTGCCTCTTTCGCAGCAGCGATCAGAACGGACGCACGAGCCGCACCAATGCGCGGGACTTTGACCAGATCAGCCGGGTTCGCCTTGGCGATGGCTTCGGCGGTTTTGAAGCCATTGGCACTCAGCGCCTTTGCCAGCGCCTCACCCACACCTTTTACTTCGGTCACTGCGGTCATTACACGTCCTTCCTTTTTCTCCCTGTCCGCTATATGCATATACACTGGATATACACATCGGCAAGCCGCTTGACGGTCTAAACAGCGTTCAGGGGTTAATTACTCGGGACCAGATTGCCGGTTCGGTCCTTTTTTGGGAACGGAACAAGGCGTTTTGCATCCTCATCCCAAAGTTTCAGGTTCAGTGCCGCCACCGCCTCGGGGAACTTGATCCGGCGCGGTGTGTATTCGGGCGGCAGGTTATAGTGGCAGGCACGCAGCCGATAAGACGGGATGCGCGCGTTGAAATGGTGGATGTCGTGCAACGTAATGCAAGCCACTGCGTTGTCGAACCACCAGCCAAAATCCAAAGCCGACGATCCCTGCAACGCCGCCAGTTGCGGGTCCAGATCAGGGCGACGGTCCCAGTAGGTGTCCTCAAAGTTATGTTGCAGGTAGACAAGGAAAACACCCAGCATCCCGCCCAGCAGCGAGAAGATTAGCCAGACCAGAATACCCGTTGTCCCGGCAATCAGATAGAGCAGCCCAAGGAAGATCACGATCGACAGGTTGTGCAGCAAAACACCCATCACACCGAACCGCACGGTGTTCTTAGGCCAACGATACCGAATGAAATACGTGAACAGCGCCCCCACAGGGACAAGGATGAACGGATTGCGGTAAAGCCGGTAGTATAAACGTGTTTTCCAATCCGCCGTATTCCATTCGCGCAGCGTCATTGTGTGAATTTCGCCGGTTTCGCGATGTTCCAGATTGCCAATGCCCGCGTGGTGCAGGTTGTGGTTCTGCTTCATCACTTCGAACGGAGCGAAGGTGAAAGGCGATAGCCCATGCCCGGCCCATTCATTCTGCTGCCGTGTTTCGAACAGGGAATGGTGCCCGCAATCATGTTGCAGTACGTACAGGCGCACCGCCGAGAAGGCAAAGACCACGCCAGCCGGAACCATGATGTACCAGCGGTCCACATAAACTACCGCCAATGTCAGCGAGGCGAAATACACCGCAAATGTGCCAAAATAGCTAAGCGCGGCCAGACGATTGTCCTGCACCGCATAATGTCGTGTGTATTCCCGCAAATTCATTCAGCCTGTCCCCACGTATGGCCCGGTAATCTCAAATCGAAACTATTTGCGTTTTACTCATATACAAGCAGCCCGCGCAAAAACAAATGCACGCAGGTGAATGCTAGCCTGCGGCAAAGGGGCTGTCACGCCCCTCAAGCAAAAATGCTGAAAATTGGCGCAGTTACGCGCGGCCTTTAAGATGTTTGGCCAACGCGCCCGCGTTTTTCTTACGCCGCCCCTTATAGGGGTTCTTGTCGCCCTGCCCGCGCAACGTCAGACGGATCGGCGTTCCCGGCATGTCGAAATCCTGGCGCAAACCGTTGACCAGATAGCGGGTATAGCTGTCGGGCATCTTGTCCGGATGCGAGCACATCACCACAAATCCCGGCGGACGGGTCTTGGCCTGTGTCATGTAACGCAGCTTGATCCGGCGGCCCTGCGGGGCTGGCGGCGGGTGCTGTTCCACCATCGCGGTCAGCCAGCGGTTCAACGCGGCAGTTGGCACACGCCGGTTCCAGACGTCATGGGCGCGCAAGATGGCGGCGCGCAGGCGTTCCAACCCTCGCCCGGTTTTCGCCGAAACCGTAATCAGAGGCGCGCCGCGCAGTTGCGGCAGCAGACGCTCGAACGACTCTTTCAGGTCGCGCAGCTTTTCCTGCTTATCCTCTTCGATGTCCCATTTGTTGACGGCGACCACCACGGCACGGCCCTCACGCTCGGCCAGATCGGCAATGCGCAGGTCCTGCTGTTCAAACGGAATCGCAGCGTCCAGCAGAACCACGACCACCTCAGCAAATTTCACCGCGCGCAGACCGTCAGAAACCGAGAGTTTCTCCAACTTCTCCTGCACCTTGGCTTTTTTGCGCATCCCGGCAGTGTCGAAAATCCGCATCGGAGTGCTGTCGCCATCCGGGTCGGCCCAGTCGATCCGTAGGCTGATGGCGTCGCGTGTGATCCCGGCCTCGGGGCCTGTCAGCAGGCGATCTTCGCCGATGATCTTATTGATCAGAGTAGATTTTCCGGCATTCGGACGCCCGACGACAGCGACCTGCAAAGGCTTAGCCGCCGTGATCAGAGGCGCTTCGCCCTCACCATCCTCATCCAGTTCGATATCAGTCTCAGGCGCGTCGTCTTCGGCCTTTTCCTCAGCCGCATCGGCCAGAGGCATCAACTGCGCATAGAGGTCGGTCATCCCCTCACCATGCTCGCCCGACAGGCGTACCGGCTCGCCCAGACCCAGGTTGTAGGCTTCCAGGACACCGGCATCGGCCGCGCTGCCTTCGGCCTTGTTGGCTGCCAGGATCACGTGTTTCGAGCGTTTGCGCAGAATCTCGGCGAACATCTCATCGGTCGGCGTAAGCCCCACGCGCGCGTCGATCATGAACAGGCAGACATCGGCCATGTCCACCGCACGCTCGGTCAATCGGCGCATCCGGCCCTGAAGGCTGTCATCGGTCGCGTCCTCAAGCCCCGCCGTGTCGATCACGGTAAAGCGCAGATCGCCCAGACGCCCTTCGCCTTCGCGCAGGTCACGCGTTACGCCGGGCTGGTCGTCGACCAGAGCCAGACGTTTGCCCACTAGGCGATTGAACAGTGTGGATTTGCCCACATTCGGGCGCCCCACGATGGCGAGGGTCAGCGACATGATACCATTCTTTCAAGACTCAGACGCGCCCTTTAGCGCATCTTTTCGTCAACGGAAAGCGTGTAGATCACCTTTGGCCGATACGACGTACAAGGTCTGCCCGGCGACAACCGGGGCCGTGGTCGCGCCGCCGGGAACTTCGACCGTGTAAACCAAGGTTCCGTCAACCGGGCTGTAAAACCGCAGGAAGCCGTCATTCGAGGCAACCACGATGCGACCTCCCGCCAGAATCGGGCCATAGTGGGCAAAGATCGGACCACGGCGGCCCGGCTTGTCCTTGACGAAGCCCGGCAGATCCTGCGCCCAGACAACAGAGCCATCCGCGGTGTTCAGCCGCACCAGCTGGCTGCGGTCGCTGATCAGAAAAATGCTGTTGCCCGCTGGCCAGACCGTATCGACGGCACCTTCGCTGGCGGTCCATTTACGCTCGCCCGTGTTGGCATCGAACGCGACTGTGCGGCCGGAATGATTGCCGATATAGATCGTGTCGCCCACGACCATCGGCCCGCCGGTGACGTCGACGATCTGCCCCGCCGCGCGCCCGCGACGGCCACCTGCGACCGATGCGCTCCAACGGCGGATGCCGCCCCGACGGAAGGCCGCGCTGATGTCGCCCGAGCCGAAGGCAAAGACCGCAAAGTCCGACGCGATGACCGGGGCCGGAGCGCCCAGCACGTTACCCACGCTGGGTGTACTCTGAACCTGCCACGCGATGCGACCGTCTTTGGCATCAATGGTCCAGCCGGTTTCATCCCCGGCGACCAGATACAGCAGGCCATCATTGACCAGCGGCGCACCGCTGCCTGTTGCGTTCAGGCGTTTTTGCCATTTGATCGCGCCGGATTTCGCATCCAGCGCCGTCAGACGCCCAAAACCCGAAGACACGTAAAGCACACCGTTGGCATAGGCCAATCCGCCGCCCGTCGCATCCTCGTCACCGTCGGTCGGCGGGATCAGCGTGGTGTCCCACACCCGCTGTCCCTGCAACGACACCGCCGATACGGTCGCGCCGGAATCCAATGTGTAAATCAGACCATTTGCGACAACCGGCTCTGCCGTGATGCGCTGCTTGCGCGAATCTCCCTTGCCGATCGAAGCGGACCAGATCCGCTGCGGGGTCGCACGCAAGGCGGCATTGTTGGTCCGGTAGGCGGGCGTACCGGCGCTTTGTGTCCAGTTCGCATTGGCGCTTTGGGACGGCAGGCTGATCGGTTTGGCGCCCTGTGTCTCAACCGTTTCGGTGTCTGATGCGGGGCGGATATCCTCGCGGGCACCCGGCAGGATGTTCTCGGGCTCTTCACAGGCGGCAAGCGCAGTCAGAGAAAGGGCCGCAACCGACAATCCTATGCGGGAAAAGAGACTAGTCACCATGATACTCCGAACTCGCCTGTCATACTAAACGCCGCCGGTTCAGCCCTGCCGGGCGACCAGAGGTTCCGGTTCGCCACCAAGCGCCACGATCAGCTGCGCCGCGCGTTGTTGCAGATCAATGCTGATTTCAGCGTCCTGACGTAGGGCCTGCAACCGCTCGATTGCGGCATCCACATTGCCTTCGGAGACGTCGATCAGGGCCAGTTGCTCTTCGGCCAGCAGGCGCAGAGGCGCGCCCGGCGCGGCAAGTGCCTCGAACTGCTGGCGGCGATCTGCGGCTGGCAGTGTTTCGGTTTGCAGCAGCAACGCCTTGAACGTGGCTATTGCGCGGTAAATCTCGGGTAGATCACCCTGAGTGGCGATGGCGTTCAGACTGTCCACCGCCTCTTGCCGCGATCCGGCCTCAACCTGTGCCGATGACAGCAGCATGTTCAGAACCGCATCTCCTCCGGGCGCGTCAGAACCGACATTTGCAAGGCTGGCGGCACGCTCGGCCGAGTCGTTCTGCGACAACGCCGCCAGAATCGCATCACCCAAATCTTGCGCCTGCCCGGCGATACGCGCCTTGCGCACTTCGTTGAACGCAGCGCCCCCGACGATCAGAACGACGGCCAAAACACCAACCCACCCCCAGCGGCGCAGCAGCAAAAACAGACGATCGCGGCGGACCTCTTCAGTCACCTCGTCAATGAAACTGTCTGTATCGCTCATCCCTGCTCCCCAGGCTTAGTTCTGCGCTATGGCGCCATGTCATACCCCGGTGCCCCTGTTAAGCCAAGAGCCGGAATTCGCACATTTTCGCGGCGTCACGCCACCCTTGCGCAAAAAAGTGAACCGAACTATTCAGTTTAGCGTAGAAATGATACATGTCTGACCCCATTTTCAGACAAGTACGCCGACGCACAATCGGCGATGAATTTTATGAGAGGCCCCGCATGCGATTAATTTCATTCGTGAATGCGCTTTTGGTGATTGGTGCACTGTTCCTTCTGGTCTTTGAACGCGACGCGCTGTTTGCTTTCGCGGGCCGCGGCGACGCCGAGACCGATACGGCTGCACAGACGGACACCGCATCCGGTACGGCGCAGGATCAGGATGCGATCGGCGTGGTCGTTCTGCGCTCAACAGCCCGCGAAATTGACAGCGCCGTGCTGCTGCGCGGTCAGACCCGGGCCAATCGTCAGGTCGAAGTTTTGGCCGAAACCACCTCGACCGTCGTGTCAGAGCCCAAGCGCCGGGGTGCTTTTGTCGAAGCTGGTGATCTGCTGTGTGAACTGGACCCCGGCACCCGCCCCGCCAGTCTGGCCGAGGCAATGGCCGCCAAGCTTGAGGCCGAAAGCCGCATCCCCGAGGCTGAGGCCCGGTTAGAAGAAGCACACGCGCTGGTCGCTGAAGCTGAGATCAATCTGACGGCTGCCAAAAAGCTTTCGGAAACCGGCTTTGGCTCGGAAACCCGCCGGATTTCCAGCGAGGCCGCAATGCGCTCGGCTGAGGCCGGAGTAAAGACAGCCGAGGCAGGACTGGAAGCCACCCGCGCCGGGATCGAGGCCGCAACCGCCGAGGTTGAAGCGGCCCAGCGCGAAATTGACCGCCAGACCATCGAAGCCCCATTCAAGGGGCTGCTGGAAAGCGACACCGCCGAACTGGGCAGCCTGATGCAGCCGGGCTCTCTGTGTGCCACCGTGATCCAGCTGGACCCGATCAAGCTGGTTGGGTTCGTACCCGAAGCGGATGTGAACAAGATCATCGTTGGCTCCGAGGCGTCGGCCCGGCTGATCACTGGACTAGAGGTCGGGGGGCGTGTGACCTTCCTGAGCCGGTCTGCGGATGAAACAACCCGCACCTTCGAAGTTGAGATCACCGTCCCAAACCCCGAGCTGGCAATCCGCGACGGTCAAACTGCTGATATCCGCATCTCGGCGGCAGGGGCAAAAGCACATCTGTTGCCGCAATCCTCGCTGACCCTGAACAACGACGGACAGGTCGGCGTCCGCACCGTTGGGGCAGACAACAAGGTTGAGTTCATGCCGATCCGCCTGCTGCGCGACACCGCCCAAGGCGTCTGGGTCGATGGCCTGCCGGAATCTGCGGATGTCATCGTCATCGGTCAGGAGTTCGTGACACAAGGCGTCATGGTCAGGCCCACCTATCGGGAAGCCGCGCAATGACGGGATTGGTTGGCTGGGCCGCCGACAGGGCCCGAATGGTTCTGGCCTTTATCGCGATCTCGCTGGTCATCGGCGGGTTCGCTTATGTCAGCCTGCCCAAAGAAGGCGAGCCGGATATCGAAATCCCGGCCCTGTTCGTCTCGGTCCAGTTCCCCGGCATCTCGGCTGAGGATGCAGAAAACCTTTTGATCAAGCCGATGGAGACCGAACTGGCGGATCTGGACGGTCTCAAGGAGATGACTGCCACCGCCGCCGAAGGTTATGCTGGTATCGCGCTCGAGTTTGATTTCGGTTGGGACAAAACCGCAATCACCGCCGATGTGCGCGATGCGATGAACAGCGCGCAGGCCGATTTCCCTGAAGGGGCCGAGCAATACACTCTGACCGAAATCAACCTGTCGGAATTTCCGATTGTCATCGTGAACCTGACCGGTGCCGTCCCCGAACGCACAATGGCGCGCATCGCCAAAGACTTGCAGGACGAGCTTGAGGCGCTGGATTCGGTGCTTGAGGCCGGTATCGCAGGCAATCGGGATGAGTTGCTTGAGGTCATCATCGACCCCCTGCGGCTTGAGGCTTACAACGTCTCTGCGGACGAACTGATCAATGTCGTGCGCAACAACAACCAACTGATCGCCGCTGGTGAGGTTGAAACCGAACAGGGAACCTTCTCGGTCAAGATCCCGTCTTCGTTCAAAACCGCCGAGGATGTTTATAGCCTTCCCGTCAAGGTCAACGGCGACCGCGTCGTGACCATGGGTGAGCTGGCGCAGATCAACTACACGTTTGAAGACCGCGAAGGCACCGCCCGGTTCGACACCGAATCCACCGTGGCGCTGCAAGTGGTCAAGCGCAAAGGCTTCAACCTGATCGACACGGTTGCGCAGGTGAAGGAAACCCTCGCCGCCGCGCAGGAAAAATGGCCCGCCGAACTGCGCGCTGCGGTGGACGTGGGCACGTCAAACGACCAAAGCCGCATCGTCGCCTCGATGGTACGCCAGCTTGAAGATTCAGTTCTGACCGCTATCGCGCTGGTGATGATCGTTGTTCTGGCCTCGTTGGGGACACGCGCCGCACTGCTGGTGGGCTTTGCTATTCCGACCTCGTTCCTGCTGAGCTTTGCGTTCCTGGCCATCATGGGTGTCAGCATCTCGAACATGGTGATGTTCGGGCTGATCCTGGCCGTGGGGATGCTGGTTGATGGGGCGATCGTGGTGGTGGAATACGCCGACAAGCGCATCAAGGAAGGCATCGGTCCAATGCATGCCTATGTCGAGGCGGCGCAGCGCATGTTCTGGCCCATCGTGTCGTCCACCGCGACGACGCTCTGCGCATTTCTGCCGATGCTGTTCTGGCCGGGTGTGCCGGGTGAGTTCATGAAGATGCTGCCGATCACGCTGATCTTCGTTCTGTCCTCATCGCTGATCGTTGCGCTGATCTACCTGCCGGTTGTTGGCGGTGTCTCGGGTCGTCTCAGCCGGACTTTCGACCGAACCTCCAACTGGCTGCGCGGTGTGGCTCCGTGGTGGGTGCGGGCAGTTCTGGTGCCGCCATCGCTGTATATGATCTTCCTCGGCGCGATGCAGATGCTGAACCCCGGCTACCTGCTGCCCGAGGGCACCTCAGGCGGCGTGATCTTTGGTGCGCTGCTGTTCGTGCTGGGTGGCTTTGCCGGGTCGGTAACGCTGAGCGCAGCCAAGATCGAGCGCCACACGGAAGAGCGTGTCCACACCGCGCGGGAGCACAGCCGATTTGGCTCTGTGATCCGATTCCTTGTTGGCAATCCGATCATGCCCGTTGTTTCGATCATCGTGGTCGCCTTCTGCGTCATGACGGTGATGACCTATTTCATGGCCAACAACCGCGGGGTCGAGTTCTTTGTCGAAACTGAACCGGAACAGGCCACAGCATTTGTCCGGGCGCGGGGCAACCTGTCTCTGCATGAAAAAGACGAAATGGTTCTGGCCGCCGAAGAGGTTATCGGAGCGCACCCGGCCGTCACCAACGTCTTTGCCTTTGCCGGCGAAGGCGGTCTGACCCAAAATGACGGCGGCGCCTCCGCACCTGCCGATACGGTCGGACGGGTTCAGTTCGAAATCACCCCGTGGGAAGATCGGCCGAAACAGACAGAACCCGCGTTTTTCGGCCTGATCGAACGCGAAGTCATCGTTCCTGAATATGACGGCGATGTGGTGCTGGATGAACTGAACGCCGAGCTTGCCAAGCTGCCCGGCTTCATTGTCGAGATCACGCCTTTGGAACAAGGCCCTGCCTCGGCAAAGCCCGTGCATCTGCGCATCAAGGGCGACGGATGGGCGGAACTGACCACCGCAACCCAGGCCGCACGCGCTGCGTTTGACGAAACCCCCGGCCTGATCAAGATCGAAGACACCATGCCCCTGCCCGGCATTGACTGGCAGATCGACGTGGATGTGGCCAAAGCGGGTCGGTTCGGCGCAGACGTCGCCACCGTCGGTGCCATGGTGCAACTCGTCACGCGCGGCATCCTGCTGGGTGAGATGCGCCCCGACACCACCGATGAAGAGGTCGAAATTCGCGTCCGTCTGCCCGAACAGGACCGGGTGCTTTCAACGCTGGATACGCTCAAGGTTCGCACGCCAGACGGACTGGTGCCGCTGTCCAACTTTGTCACCCGCCAACCTGTCGCCAAACTGGCCGAGATCAACCGGATCGACCAGCAGCGGTACTATGACGTCAAGGCGGATGTCGAACCCGGCCTGTCTAAGGTGGTCGTCGATGGCCCTGACGGGACCGAACAACGCCTGGCTCTGGTCCGCGCAATTGAAGACGGGGAAGACACCAGCGAGGCCGCGCTCACGGCACCGGACGGAACCTCTTATGATCTGTTCCAGCTGACCGGTGCCGAAACGCTTGATGACCTGCGCACGGTGGTCGCCGATGGCGAGGCGCGGTTCGCCTTGATCAATCCAAACGAACGGATTGCGGTTCTGACCGAATGGCTGAGCGCCAACCCGTTCTCAAACGCGGTCAGCTGGGAATGGACCGGCGACCAAGAGGATCAGGAAGAATCCGGTGCCTTCCTGATGAACGCCTTCCTCGGTGCGCTGGGACTGATGTTCGTGATCCTTCTGGCTCAGTTCAACTCGTTCTACAACTCGGTGCTGGTTCTGCTGGCCGTTGTGCTGTCGACCACGGGTGTGCTGATCGGGATGATCGTCATGCAGCAGCCTTTCTCGATCATCATGACCGGAACCGGCATCGTGGCGCTGGCAGGGATCGTGGTGAACAACAACATCGTTTTGATCGACACCTATCAGGAATACAGCCGCTACATGCCCCGGATCGAGGCCATCGTCCGCACCGCCGAGGCGCGTATTCGCCCGGTTCTGCTGACCACGCTGACCACAATGGCTGGCCTGATGCCGATGATGTTCGGCCTGGCGCTCGACTTCATCAACGGCGGCTATTCCATCGACAGCCCCACAGCGCTGTGGTGGAAGCAGCTGGCGACAGCCGTTGTATTCGGACTGGGCATCGCCACGATCCTGACGCTGATCGTGACACCATCCCTGCTGGCGCTGCGGGTCTGGGTTTCGACCTACGCCGTCTGGCTGGGCCGGGTTCTGGCACGCGCAACGGCAGGACGCTCCAGCCAGATCGCGCAGGACATGGCCATCGGCAAAGCCATCCGTCAGGCACAGGCGACCGAGGTGGTCTGGGACGACGACACACCCCCTGCCCGGCCCGATGCCGACCCCGGACAAGATCCGGGTCACCCCCCAACACCGCCGCTGAAAGCGGCAGAATAAAGCAAATGGCGAGCCGCGAGGCTCGCCATTTTCATTTGGATAACTGGTAACGATTCAGTCGGACAAACGGGTCCACTTCTGATGCCCGCACACAACATGCTCGCATCCGCGGACGGTCAGGGAATTCCCGCTCAGCGTCATCTGAGGCACCACATCCACATTGACCATGGGTATCCAGAAATCCCCACCGCCATATTTTCCGCCACCTTCGCTGGCCACATCCCAGAACAGTTTCTTTCCGATATTCGGGGTCTGCACCTGCTTGCCGGATTGGTCATAGGCCGATTCAATCTCACCACAAAACTTGTCACCACACGCAGAGATCTTGATGTGCGAGATCAGGTTCTTCCGGTCGGGTTCTGTCTTCCAGACACCGACGATCGGATCAGCCGCGGCAACACCCGGCAGCATAAGGACGGCTGCAATGGCAAAAGCGGTTCTAGTCTTCAATCCGGGCATCAAATTTCTCCTGCAAAGCGCAGGCAGTATACCACAGGATCAGGCCACCTGCGCGTCTGCTTGCTGGCGGCTCCACAATTGCGCGTATCGGCCTTCGCGCAGCAGCAACTCATCGTGGGTGCCGTATTCCAGAATCTCGCCCTGCTCCAGCACCACAATGCGATCTGCCTCAGCAATTGTGCTGAGCCGGTGCGCGATGGTCAGAACAGTGCGCCCTTCCCCAGCGTGGGCCAGAGCGTCCTTGATGTCCTGCTCTGTATCAGTATCCAGCGCCGAGGTCGCCTCATCCAGCAACAGGATCGGAGGGTTCTTCAAAAGTGTCCGCGCAATGCCCACCCGCTGTTTCTCACCACCGGACAATTTCAACCCGCGTTCGCCCACCTTGGTGTCATACCCTTCGGGCAGGGTGACTATGAAATCGTGGATCTGGGCGGCCTTGGCGGCGGCCTCGACCTCTTCCTGCGTAGCACCGTCGCGGCCGTAGGCAATGTTGTAGCGAATAGTATCGTTAAACAGCACCGTATCCTGCGGCACCACACCGATGGCGGCGTGCAGGCTGGTCAAGGTCACGTCGCGCACATCCTGCCCGTCGATCTTCAGCGCCCCGCCGGTCACGTCATAGAACCGGAACAGCAGCCGCCCAATGGTGGACTTGCCCGACCCCGTGGCCCCAACAATCGCCACGGTCTGCCCTGCCGGAACGGTCAGCGACACACCCTTGAGGATTTCCCGATCTGCATCGTAGCCAAAGCGCACATTGTCCAGCGTGACCTCACCCCCGTTGACCACAAGCGCAGGCGCGCCGGGCTTGTCTTTGACCTCGGAGGGTTGCTCCAACAGGTCAAACATCTGCCCCATATCCACCAGCGACTGACGGATTTCGCGGTACACCGTGCCCAGAAAGTTCAGCGGCACGGTGATCTGGATCATGTAAGCGTTGACCATGACGAAATCCCCAACGGTCAACGAGCCGTTCTGCACCCCGATGGCCGCCAGAACCATCACCCCGATCAGTCCGCAGGTGATCAGGAAAGACTGGCCAAAATTCAGGAAAGCAAGCGAATACGCGGTCTTCAAAGCTGCCCCTGCATAGGCCTTCATCGACACATCGTACCGTTCAGCTTCGCGCTGTTCCGCGTTGAAATACTTGACGGTTTCGAAGTTGAGCAGGCTGTCGATGGCGCGTTGGTTCGCCTCGGTATCCTGATCATTCATCTCGCGCCGCAGCTTCACGCGCCACTCGGTCACGGCAAATGTGAACCAGATATACAGCGCGATGGTCACCGCCACGACGACCAGATACCACACGTCGAACAGCCACATCAGGATGATCGCGACCAGCAACAATTCCAGGATCAGCGGCCCGATCGAGAACAACAGAAAACGCAGCAGGAAATCCACGCCTTTCACACCGCGTTCAATGATCCGGCTAAGACCCCCGGTGCGGCGTGTCACGTGATAGCGCATCGACAGTTGGTGAATGTGCTGAAAGGTCTCCAATGCCAGCGCCCGCAAGGCCCGCTGCCCGACCGGCGCAAAAGCTGCATCGCGTAGCTGTTGAAATCCCACGGTCATCATTCGCGCGACGCCATAGGCGACGGTCAAACCGACCGCACCCAGCGCCAACGGCGGCACGCCTTCACCCGCCAGCGCGTCCACGGCACCTTTGTAGAGGATCGGCGTGTAAACCGCGATCAGCTTGGCCAGCACCAGCATCCCCATCGCGATCACGACCCTGCGTTTGACCCAAGGCTCATCCTCGGGCCAAAGATAGGGCATGACCTTGCGGATGGTACGCCAGCCTGAGCGGCGTTCGTCGGATTGGGGCATGTCGTCAGAAGTCATCGGGGCTGTCCGTCTCATCACGTACCTAAACTGCGGTCTGAGATAAGCCCGGCCCCGGAAAGGGCCAAAGGCAATAGTTTATTCGGGGATCGTGAAGATTTGCCCCGGATAGATCAAATCCGGGTCGCGGATCGAATCCCGGTTGGCTTCGAACAGCCTGACATAAAGGATACCGTCGCCGAACCGTTCGCGGGAAATGGCCCAGAGGGTGTCGCCCTCCTGCACGGTCACAGATCGGATCGCGGGGGTTTCCGCCTCGGCGTCGGGTTCATTGGTTGGATCGGCGGCGCGCAGAACCTCAAGCGGTTCGCGCTTGAAAGGGGTTTCAAGGCGGCTGACCACGGTGCCGTCGGTGTCGACCTCGTCAACGCGCAGGGTGTAAATACCGGGTTCAATATCGTCCAGCTCGCTGCGCCACTTACCCTCTTCGGTGGGGGACAGATCATCCACCAGCTGGTTGTCCAGATACAACCGCACAACCGAACCGTCCGGCACGCGGCCCGTCAACTCAACGTCACCGGTATCCGAATAGCCGATGGTATCCAGAGCAACCTGTTCGGGCGCCTCAGATTCCACTGCGGGAGGGTTCACAAGCTCAACTCCATCTTCGCCTGAGCGCAAAATGGCAACCTGCTGGTCCTGCGCTTCGTCGGTTGAGGTTTCCGCAACCTGCTCAGGCTCTTCTTCAGAGGCCGCTGGCACGTCGGCGGTTTCGGTCGTGTCAGGTTCAGCGGTATCGGCTGTTTCAGCCGGCTGCTGGGGCTCTGGCAATTCTGCTTGCGCCGTTTCCACAGCAGGTTCCGCCGGTTCTTCGGCAACTGGTGCGGGCAAAGCCGCGATCACGTAGTCATCCGAGCGCACCGGCTGGTCGCCCTGCGCCTCAAGTGTCAGGCCACGCGCCGCATCGGAAAACGGGATCGACAGGAATTCAGCAAACTGACCGCTGGGATCAACGGTGAAACTGTGAACCTTCTCGCCGTCCAGCAATACATGCACCTCGGAACCCGGCTCGGCGTTGCCGGACAGCAGGGCATTGCCATCAGGTTCGACAAAAATCTGGTCCAGCGTTGGTGGCGCGGAAACGACCTCAGCCTCTTCGGTCTCAGTGGCGACTGGGACATCAGGCGTTTCCTCCTGCGATGCGGTCACAGTTTCTTCGGCCAAAGGCTGCTCTTCCGTCTCGGCTGGCTCCTGAACAGCGACCTCCGCCTGCGGCGCGGAGTCTTCCGGTTCACCCCCGATGATGCCGGTCAGGTATAGTCCACCTGCTCCGGCCAAAACTGCGATACCGGCGATCACCCCCCAGATGAAAGTACCGGAGCTTCCGCTTCCCGACTCGGCGTTCATTCTTTTCCTTTCACTCCGCAGGCCAAGTGCCTTGTCTTTCACACATTCTGCCTGACGGTTGAGCCAATCTATCAATACCGCTATCAGGGGTCAAAACCCCAGGCACAACCCCGGAGAAGCTCTCGGATGACTCAGAAATCTGTCTGTGTGTATTGCGGGTCACGCAATGGCACCAATTCCGCCTATGCCGAGGCCGCAAGCACCTTCGGAACCTTGCTGGCAAAGGAAGGCTGGCGTCTGGTTTACGGTGCCGGAGATGTAGGCCTGATGGGCGAAGTTGCCCGCGCGGCTCAAACCGCCGGAGGGGACACGTTCGGCGTGATCCCCGTACACCTGCTAAAGCGCGAAGTCGGCAAAACCGACCTGACCCGCTTTGTCGTCACCGAGACGATGCACGAGCGTAAAAAGGTCATGATCATGAATGCGGACGCCGTAGTGGTCCTGCCCGGCGGTCCGGGTTCACTGGATGAGCTGTTCGAGGCCCTGACATGGCGGCAACTTGGCCTGCACGACAAACCTATTCTGGTGATGAATGTAGATGGTTACTGGGACGCGCTGCACACGTTGGTGCAGCGCGTCATCGGTCAGGGGTTCGCGGATGGGTCGCTGGCGGATTACATCACTTGGGTTGATGACCCGGCATCAGCTATGTCCACGCTGCGGGGGCTCCTGACCTAACTGCCCTGCCCGGTTCAAACGGCCTGAGGTGCCGGCTTGAATCGGTTGGTCAGCAATTTTTCGACCTTGTGTATCGGATGGTTGGTCAGGGTCTTGTCGACCTCGGCCACCACTTTGGCCAGAACTTCACTGTGCAAGCGACGGCGCAGCAGGCCCAGCACATGCGGGCTGGCGACCAGCACCAGACGGTTGAACGCCCCTTTCAATCCTTTGCGGTTCAGCAGATTAGCCAAATCCTGCACAAACAGGGCTTTCGCATGGGATTTCCAGTTCGGTTCTTCGATTGCGGATTTCTGATTTGGTCCACCGTCGAACCTGCGCCCGGCCCGGTCGTTCGGCCCCGAGGGTGCGTCCTGTTCTTCGACCGAGACAACAACCAGATTGGGGTCTTCGGCATCGGTGATATTCTCAACGAATAACGCCTTTTCCCCGTCTGCAATTACAACCCATGTTCCCTGTTCAAGTGCGACCATCATGCTCTCCTTGTTATGGCTTACGCGGCCATCCCTCATGCGTCAGGCAAAGGGGTACCGTTGCGCGACCGATGAAAACCGGCGCGTTGCCTGACTGTGTTTCATATGGTGTGCGGTTCTCTCCCTCCGCCCCACTAAGGTAGGCATTGAGGTGCGGCCCGCAAAGACGTCTCAGTGTGAAACTTTTTTAATAGGCAGGTTTCCACCTGTCAGGCGGACATCTCAACCACGGTGATCTCGGGTGTCACGCCAAAACGTACCGGTAGGATCGAGCATCCGATACCGCCAGAGACTACCAAATCACGGTTGCCCTCGCGCACGTGACCATAGGCATAGCGGTTGCCGAATTTCGACGGCACCACGGGCGACCACCCGAACAGACGCACCTGCCCGCCATGTGTATGCCCTGACAAAGTCAGAGCCACGCCGTCGGGTATTTTTGGGAAGATATCAGGCTCATGCGCCATCATCACAACGGGCGCATCATCGGTGATCTGTGCAAGTGTTCCGGGCAGGTCGTCAAGACCGATGACCTTGCCGCCGCGCCTGAAGGCAAGCTGATCCTCAAGCCCGGCCAGCCAGATACCTGCATCATCCAGACGCACGGCCTCGTTGGACAGTACTTTAATGCCGTGCTGTTGAAACGCCTCGGCATGTTTGTTCGGCCCTGCACCACGCCGTTGGGCTGCGTCGTCGTCCCACCAATCGTGGTTGCCAAGAACCGCATAGACACCATTGCGTGCTTTAAGCTCAGCCAGAACCGGGGCCAGATCCTCGGCTTCGATCTGATCTGTGATGACCTTGTGATGTCCGACATAGTCGCCCAGCAGCAAGATCAGGTCTGGATTCAGCGCATTTGTGCGGCGCACCACCTGCCTGATCCGATCCAGACCGACATAGGGCTCACCCGCGTGCAAATCGGCCAAAACTGCGATCCGTAACGGCTTGGCAGTCCAGTCATCGCGCCGGACACGCCATTTGCGCACGCGCAGCCGCAGCGAGGGCTCGATAAAGAACCCGTAGGCTGCAACAAACAGGCCTGCCAGCGTAGTCGCCAGCAGGCCTTTTATGAACCCTCTGCGGGTCAAAGATTACATCCGCGATGCAACGTTTTCCCAGTTCACCAGATTGTCGAGGAAGTTCGACAGGTAAGCCGGGCGTTTGTTGCGGAAGTCGATGTAGTAGGAATGCTCCCACACGTCACAGCCCAGCAGCGCGGTCTGACCAAAGCACAGCGGGTTCACGCCGTTTTCGGTCTTGGTCACGGCCAGCGAGCCGTCTGCGTTCTTGACCAGCCATGCCCAGCCCGAGCCGAACTGGCCAGCGCCAGCAGCGCTGAACTGCGATTTGAACTCGTCAACCGAGCCGAAGCTTTCGGTCAGCGCCTTCTCCAGCTCACCGGGCATGGCGTTGCCGCCGGGGCCCATCATTTCCCAGAACTGGTTGTGGTTCCACAGCTGGCTGATGTTGTTGAAGATACCGTTCTGCGCGACCGCATTTGCGTCGTAAGTGCCGACGATGATCTCTTCCAGCGACTTGCCGTCCCACTCAGTGCCGGCGATCAGCTTGTTGCCGTTGTCGACATAGGCCTTGTGGTGCAGGTCGTGGTGATATTCCAGCGTTTCCGCGGACATACCCTTGGCTGCCAGCGCGTCATGTGCATAAGGAAGATCAGGAAGTTCAAAAGCCATCTCGGCCCCCTGTTGAAAATGAATGTTGCGGTTTCCCAAGGTTAAATGCTTTGGCAAGCGCCGCAGGTCAAGGGCCGCGACAAGAAAACCCGGAGGTCCGCGATGCTGACACAGGCGCGCAAGATGTTTTACCGCGCCCGCGGCTACTATGCAGGCAACCTGAACGGAGAGCCGTTTCGTCTGGACCCCTATCATTCAAAGTTCTGGCGCAGAGCATCCGCCGGTGCGTGGGAGCCTGATACCTTTGCGGTTCTAGATGAATACCTGTCGCCTAACAGTGACTATCTGGATATCGGCGCGTGGATCGGTCCGACCGTCCTTTACGGTGCCCGCCGCGCGCGGCAGGTGTGGTGTTTTGAACCTGACCCAACCGCGTTCCGGCATCTGGCATGGAATCTGGACCTGAACGGCATTTCCAACGTCTCGGCCTTCGGGGTGGCATTGTCAGATCAATTCGGGGTGGCCCGCATGGCCTCGGTCCGGGGAGAGCCCGGCGACTCCACCAGCTCCCTGCTGCACGACGCGGCGCACGGCACCGACGCACTGACCATTGCATGGGACCAGTTCGAGGGCGCCAATGACCTGTCCGGGGTCTCACTGGTCAAAATGGATATCGAGGGGGCCGAGTTCTTTGTGTTGCCCAGCCTCCTGCCTTGGCTTCAAAGGGTCCGTCCCGCACTGTATTTGTCGCTTCATTCGCCTTTGCTGGCAGAGGAGACAAGGCATGAGCAAACGATTGCGTTGCTGAAAAGCTTGTCCTTCTATCCACGGGTTCGCGATGCAGATGGGCAGCAACTCACCATCGAAGACATCGCGAATTCCATGGACCTGACACGGTATCATACCCTTTTGTTCAGAGAGTAGAGTTTCCAGACATTTTTTCCCGAAAAAGCTGAATGTGATTTGCAAATAGCAGAAATAACTGCTGAATTTTCCTGCGTACAAATAGTCGGATGGATAAATGAAGCTCTATTTTATGGTGGCCGCCGCAAGTTTTCTGGCAGTTCAGGCGGCAATCGCAGAAAACGTTACATACCGTTGCAAGATGACTAAACAGGATAGTTTGGGCTGGATTGCGCAAGAATATGCTTTTCGGATTGATGCAGCCTCAGGAGCGGCAATGGCTGCCAGCAACAACCATGACTGGACAAATGCGCAACTGAAAGATCGCGGTGCAAAAGGATACCGCGTTTTTTGGAACATCACCGCGCCGCTCTCCGATGGCACGCAGCAACGGGTGAAGTACCAGGCCAACCTGAACCCACAACAAGAGACGGTAAAAGTGCGCATGTCTTGGGCGCATGCAAACTACACAAACAAACCCTATGGCGTGGGCACTTGCGCGGTTGTTAAATAAGAAAAGCCCCGGATTTGCCGGGGCTTTTATTCTTCTGTTCTCAAAAGAAGAGTTATCACGAGTCGTACAGCGACTCACCTGACGAGACGGAACACCCACCATAGCCCGACGGCCTATTGGTCACGTTGATCTGCGGGAACCTCGCAATCAGGTCCAGACGCTGTTCTTCCGGGTTCAGCGTGGCAGTGTAGTTCACATAGACAAGCTCACCATCGCTGGCAGGAACTTTCATCTTCCACATCATTTTGTAGGTGCCCTTGCGGGTCGTCTTAAACCTGACATCCTTGGGCTCACCATCGAGATGGTGAATATAGGTATCATAGGCGCGCGCACGCGCATTTTCCGCATCAATGCTCAGGATGACTTTCTCGGAAATCCACCCCTGCTCCAGACGATGAAGGGTGCAGTCATAGGTGAGGATTTCAGCTTGGGCAGTTCCGGCGGCGATAGCGAAAGCCAATGCGGCTACTGTACGCCGTCAACCATTTTGTCCGGTAGCGACAACCTCGTTGTCCGGTTTTAGCCGCAGTTCATGACGTGTTTATGGTCTGGTTTGCTTCTCCTTCAGGTTTTGGCTTTTCCGGTGGATTTTTGTTTTGGCCGACGTTGATTTTCAGCTGAGCGTCGCCTGTAGCTTTCGAAGTTCATCTCGAGGATCGTGGCGTGATGAACCAACCTGTCGATGGCTGCGACGGTAACAGCTTGGTCGGGGAAGATTTTGCCCCATGCACTGAATGGCTGGTTGGCAGCGATCGCAAGGCTTCGGTTTTCATAGCGCCGTGCGATAAGTTCGAAGAGAACAGAGCTTTCGGCGTGGTCTTTCTGGGCATATGTGATGTCGTCCAGAATGACGAGATCGAATTTGTCGAGTTTGGCCAGTGCAGTTTCCAACACGAGATCTCGCCGGGCAGCCTGAAGTTTCTGTACCAGATCGGTTGTTCGCGTGTAGAGGACGCGATTCCCGGCTTCGATCAGAGCATGTCCTATGGCGCAAAGAATATGCGTCTTGCCCGCGCCGGAGTTTCCGATGGCGATCAGATTGGCGCCGGTTTCAACCCAGTCGCCTGCTGCGAGCGCCTCGATCCGGGCTTGTGACAGCTCAGGTACGGCTTTGAACTCGAATGTGGCCAGGGTTTTTCCGCCGGGCAGGCCCGATTGGCCCAGGTGGCGTCGAATGCGGCGTTCCTCGCGCTCAGCCAATTCGATCTCGGCTAGAGTGGCCAGCAACCTGGCTGCAGGCCAGTTCTCGGTATCGGCCTGTTGCGCGAAGCGCTCCCAGTGGTGCTGGAAGCTGGGCAGACGCAAAGCGGTGAACAGGGCGGGCAAGGCGTGCACATCGACAGTTTGTGGTTTGGACACCTGTGTCATGTGCGCACCTCCAGCAAGCGATCGAAGCTGGACAGATCCGTCAGTCTGACCTTTCGGTCTTCCGGCAATTCCGTGCGTGACCCAAGGAGTTGTTTCCGCAGGGTTTTGGCATCTGGCAATGCGCCATTTGCAAAGTCCCCGGCGATCAGCGCGGCCAGGTCTGCCTCGCAGTTCTCGCTATGGGCCAGCCAGAGCAGATCGACCATGCGTTTGCAAGCCTCTTTGCGGGGCAAAACCTCGGAGAGGCGGTTCCAGGCCTCAGCGTATTCGGACCTGGGGAAGAGATTGTCGCGATAGACGGAATTTGCCAAAGCCTGAGGCTTGCGACGCAGGGCATGGATGACATGCCGGTAATTGATGCTATGGATACGTTTACCGTCCTTGCGCCCGCGCATGCGGGGATGGGAGACCACATGCGTGGCCCCGAGATAGGCTTCGATCCGGTCGTCATAGACGTGAACGCGCAAGCGCTGGCCGATGAACTGCGAGGGCACGGAATAGAACACGCTGTGGACCAGGAAACCTCCGGTCCTGACAACACGCACGACAAGTTCGGTGAAGTCGGTGGTGCGCTGCGTGGGCAGCGGCTTGAGGTGTTGCAACTCGACTTTTATCTTGTCCTCACGGCGGCGGTTGCGGCGGGCGACAACTTCGTCGACAAACCGGCGCCAGGCATCGATGTCGGGAAAGTCCCGCGATCCCCGCAGGATCAGAGCCTGATCCAAAGCCACCTTGAGATGATTGTTGTGTGCTTCGATCGCGCCATTCTCATGGGCTTCGCCGGGATTATTGCGGCTCGCGACCATCCCATAGTGCCGACAGAACGCCTCATAACGTTCGGTGACATCCCTGGTCGCATCCTTGTCGAGATTGCGATACGCGGCCGACAGGCTGTCGGTTCTGCTCTCCTGCGGCACGCCCCCAAGTGTCCAGAGCGCATTCTGAAGGTTTTCAGCCAGTGCCGTGAAACTCTCCCCGCCCAGAACCGGCGCGGCATGCTCCCAGCCGCTGTAGGCGAGAACAAAGTGGAAAAGCCGATGAAGCAGCAAATGACCGGCGATTGTCACGCCGAGTTCAGTCGCATCGGTGAAGTCCGACAGTCCCATACGCCCTGGCTCCGGGGACTGGCGAAAGATCACGTCGCGCTCGGGGCCATGCAGGGCGCGCCACTCCCGAACCCGTCGTTCCAGCGTCCGCCGGACCCGATCATCGGGGAAGCCGTCAGGATCCAGCATCTGCAAATGACGGAGCAACGTCACAGCTTGCACGGAAGAATCCCGTTCGAGGAGCGGGATCAGGATAGGCTGCCACACAGCCTCCAAAGGATCAGGGACGGTGCGACCACGGACTGGTTTGCGCTGCGAAGGCAGTACCGGGTTTGCTTCAATCCTGCGCCCGGTGCGTTCGCTGAAACCGGCACGGGCTGCGGCAACACGTTGGTTATGAAAGGGTCGGTCGGACATGTACAATCTCATTTGCTGGTCGGTGACGGGTTTCCCCGGCATTCGGAACCTCCGTATTCACGTTCAGAGGTCTCCAACCTACCGGGCCACAGCGGCCAGCACCTACCCCGTACCCCTCCCAAAAGGGCCGATCCGGTGGCTCAAACCTCCAATCGGGCTCCGCCCTCATTCCGGTTCAAGCCACCGGCCAACTTGGCTGTCGGTGCCGGTCAACTTGGTTGTCGCTCATCAGCTACAGATGTTTTCATATTCTTCTACTACTCCGATAAATTTTAGTTTGGTGAATCGACAACGACGCAGCCGCCTGTGGCGTTGCCCTCTCTGGGTCTGATGTCTGAGGAGCGCGAGCGTGCAATTGCTTTCATCGTTCTTCTATCTAGGAACAAAGAGAATTCTTGCCTTCTCAAATCAACGGCATAGGCATGACCTTCGTTTGTGGTCACGTTTTTCCTACTATTGGCATAAGTGTACGTTTCGCCTGACCAAACGATGGACAGGACTAGAAAGCTGTTTTTGCGCACTCTGGCCGTGCTCGTCGGCGTTACGATTTCTGGGATATTGACCTCATGCAGCTCGGCCGTCCGCCCCCTGGTGCCCAGAGAAAACACCACACGCTCAGGCGTCGGGCGATTAGCGAGGCCGCGTCCAAACTCACATTCAAAGCTTTCCTTATACGTCTGTGCACCTGCCGATAGGGGCGCAACAGACAGAAACGCAAGGCAAACTGCCAACGTTTTGGATAACGTCATTTGTTTTGGGGTTCTCCTGCTATTTCTGCTCGACATTTATTGCTCAGGCCATGTCCCCACTACATGTAATACGAGAGACTTACCATATTCACTCTTACTAAAAGTGTGCAGCTGCACAATACAGCTCTGGCGTATCTGGAGAGTTCGCAGAATTTTTCTCAAAGTGGTGCTGTCGTGGCACAAAAAAAACCGCCCGATCGCGCGGGCGGTCTTCTCAAAAGTCAGTTGAAGTTAATAGACCCCAACCTCGCTACCGGGTTGCGCCGCAACCTTGAGCAGTTTGAACACGTAATCCGCGGTCGAGCGGAAGCAAACCACACGGAAGGTTTCTGCATCGTCCATCCAAAACGCGCCGGCCACCTGCGCCAGCCGCGACCGGCGGATCTGGCCGGGTTGGAAGGCATCGGATGACAGATCGACCGGCGCCAGCTTGCCCAACACTTCGCGTGCGCTGGTGCCAGAGATGCGGAACACCGCGCGGGCGTCCGAGACGTTGACCGCTAACGCATGCGTTCCGCTGAGCGCGTTGGTCATTGCGGCCAGTTTGGCCTCAACCTCGGCGTAAGGAACAAGCACAAGCAACTCGTCCGTGGACATCCAGCAGACGCCGGTGTCGCCGTTGACAAACACCTCGCGCTGGCCGGGAACCTTTTGACCGGTGGCGTCCTTGACCGCTTTGGCAAGTACCTTGTCCGAGAGGTCGCCGCGCAGGGTTATCATACCTTGCAAGCCGCATTCCTCGATCTTGGAAATGCCGTCAAAGCTGGCGTGGTTCAGTGCGCTGATGGGCTCAGACATTCTGCTTCTCCCCGTCTTTGTCATAGAAGATCGGGTCCACGACCTTGGCTTTGTAGGTTTTACCGTCAGTGCCCGGGAACTCGACAATCTCACCCATCCGATCCGGGCCGTGCTTGATCAGCCCCATGGCGATGCCTTTGCCCAGGTTGGCCGAGTAATAGGTCGAGGTCACACGCCCGATCATGTTGCGCTGACCGTTGGCGTTGACGCCCTCGCCGACTGCGTAAGCGCCGTCAGGGATGACAGAACCATCCACAGTCTCCAAACCGACCAGCTTCCAGCGGTCCGGATCGGTCATATGGCTGCGCGTTTGCGCCCGTTTACCCAGGAAGTCCTCTTTCTTTTTCGAGATCGCCCAGTGCAGCCCCAGATCCTGCGGGATCACGGTGCCATCGGTCTCGTCCCCGATCATGATAAAGCCCTTCTCTGCCCGCAGGATGTGCAGACATTCGGTACCATATGGCATTACGCCGAACTCTTGGCCTGCCTCGATCAGGGCATCCCAGAACGCCTGCCCTTGGCTGGCAGGAACGGCGATCTCATAGGACAGCTCACCCGAGAACGAGATGCGGTAGGCACGGCAGTCAAACTCACCGATCTTGCCATCGCGCCACTCCATGAACGGCAGGGCGTCTTTGCTGACGTCCATGCCGCCCAGCTTCTCCAAGACCTTGCGGGCGTTAGGGCCGACCACGGCGACCTGAGCGTATTGCTCGGTCACGTTGGCGACATAAACTTTCCAGTCCCACCACTCGGTCTGCAGCCATTCTTCCATGTGACCATGGATACGCTCGGCTCCGCCGGTGGTTGTGTGGCACAGCCACGTGTCCTCGTCGATCCGGGCGACAACGCCGTCGTCGATCAGGAAGCCATTTTCCGAGCACATCAGGCCATAGCGGCACTTACCGACCTTCAGCGTCGACATCATGTTGGTGTACATCATGTCGAGGAACTTGCCCGCATCGGGGCCTTTGACGATCAGCTTGCCGAGCGTCGAAGCATCCAGCAGGCCGAGGTTCTCGCGGGTATTCTTCACTTCGCGATTCACCGCGTCATGCACGGATTCGCCGGGACGGACATAGGCATAGGTCCGACGCCAATGACCGACCGGCTCCCAATCGGCACCGTTCTTGTCGTGCCAGTTGTGCATCGGGGTCTGGCGGATCGGCTGGAACACCTCACCACGTGCTTCACCGCCAATCGACGCCAGAGAGATCGGCGTATAGGGCGGGCGGAACGTCGTTGTCCCGACCTTGGGAATTTCCGCATCCAGTGCATCAGCAAGGATCGCGAGTCCGTTGATATTGCTCAATTTACCCTGATCCGTCGCCATGCCCAGCGTGGTGTACCGCTTGGTGTGTTCGACGCTTTCATAGCCTTCGCGCGCGGCCAGTTGAACGTCCGAGACTTTAACGTCGTTCTGGAAGTCCAGCCAGGACTTCATGCGCAGGTCGATCTCGGCATTGGCAGGCATCAGCCAGACCGGAGCCATCGCTGCCTCAGCGGTGGTTTCGCCAACCGGAGCCTTCGTGCGCTTGGGCTTGTGACCCGCTGCTTTCGCTGCCGCTTTGCCCGCAGCATCGGCGTCGGTCAGAACCTCTCCCAAAGCCAGCGGACCGTTCGAGCTGCCAGCGGCCAGAACGAACCCTTCGCCATCCGCTCCCAGTGGCGGGCGTGCGGGATCGGGGCGGAAATGAGCGTTGGCCTCATCCCAGATCAGCTTGCCGCCGCAATGGGACCACATGTGAACGACCGGAGACCAGCCGCCCGACATGGCGACCGCATCGCACTCGACCTCTTCGCGCGCGCCGCCGATCCCCTCTTGGTTGCAGATCGCGACCATCTTTACACGCTTGCCGCCTTTGACCTTGGCGACGGCTTTGCCGGGATCGACGCGGATGCCCAGCTCACGTGCTTCGTCGGCCAGACGTCCGGCGGCGGGGCGCGCGTCGACGATGCGCAGAACGTCAACACCAGCCTGTTTCAGGATGATGGCAGTGCGGTAGGCGTCGTCGTTATTGGTGGCAACAATCACGCGCTCACCGGGCGTCACGCCCCAGTTCACCACATAGTCGCGCATGGCAGAGGCCAGCATCACGCCGGGCACATCGTTGCCAGCAAAAGACAGCGGGCGCTCGATGGCTCCGGTCGCGGTAACGACCTGCTTGGCACGGATGCGCCACAGGCGATGGCGCGGGCCTTGGGTTCCCGGTTTGTGATCGGTCAGACGCTCATAACCCAGCACGTAACCATGGTCGTAGACACCCGCACCCATGCATCGCGAGCGCATGGTAACGTTGCTCATTGTTTCGAATTCAGAAACAGTTTGTTCCACGAACTTATCCACAGGCTCGTCGTTGATGGTTCCACCATCGACCGGCGCGCGGCCGCCCCAATGGGCCGTCTGCTCGATCAGCATAACCTTTGCACCGGACTGCGCCGCCGCTTTGGCCGCCTGAAGGCCCGCCACACCGCCGCCGATCACCAGTACATCGGTGAAGGCATAGAAGTGCTCATAGGTGTCCGCATCCCGGCTGTCCTTGTCGGGCGCTTTGCCCAGACCGGCAGACTGACGGATGAACGGCTCGTAGACGTGTTTCCAGAACGGTTTCGGATGGATGAATGTCTTATAGTAGAACCCGGCGGGCAGGAACCGCGCCAGCGCTGTGTTCACGGCCCCGATGTCGAATTCCAAGTTTGGCCAATGGTTCTGCGAGATTGAGGTCAGGCCGTTGAACAGTTCGGTTGTAGTGGCGCGTTGGTTCGGCTCGAACCGATTGCCCTGCCCCAACCCGACCAGCGCGTTCGGCTCTTCCGCGCCGCTGGCGACAACGCCGCGGGGACGGTGGTATTTGAACGACCGGCCCACCATCATCTGATCATTGGCCAGCAGCGCTGAGGCGAGCGTGTCGCCCTCATAGCCCTGCATGGAAGTGCCGTTGAAGGTAAAGGTGACCTGTTTCGACCGGTCAATCAGCCGGCCTTGCTTTGCGAGACGGGTGCTCATGGTGCGGACCTTTCGCAGGTGGAGGCGTCAGAGCCCCCGGCGGGAGTATTTTGGAAAAGACGGATCATACGGAGAACTCTCTCCACGCCCATCCCGGGCGCTTGGCGGTGATGGCGTCCTTGATCTCTTGCGGCGGCTCGGTGGTTTGGGCCGAATAGGTCCCAAACACTTCGAGCGTCTGCGTGCAGCGCGCGGCATGGAACCACTTGCCGCAGCCGTTGCTGTGGCGCCAGCGCTCAAAATGAACGCCCTTGGGGTTTTCACGCATGAACAGGTAGTCATGGAACTCGTCATCCGACGATCCTGGGCCAAAGCGCTTCAGATGCGCTTCTCCACCGGCCGTCAGTTCGGTTTCTTCGGCGGCTACGCCGCAATATGGGCATGTCAGGATCAGCATATGGTCATCCTTTTGGCGGTTGGTCGGCACAGGGGCCGCCCTGAATTCTGTTAGCTGGCAACCTTGGGTAGCGCCCTTAGTGTGCCACCCCGGCGGCGACGCTTTCGTCGATGAAGCGGCCCTCTTTGAAGCGGTCCAGCGAGAAGGCCTCGGTCAGCGACGAATGGCCAGTGGCCATCAGCTGCGCCATACCCCAGCCCGAACCCGGGATCGCCTTGAAGCCACCCGTGCCCCAACCACAGTTGATAAAGCAGTTGCCCAGAGGCGTTGACGACAGGATCGGAGACCGGTCACCGGTCATATCCACGATCCCGCCCCACTGGCGCAGCATCTTGAGGCGTGAGATCATCGGGAAGGTCTCGACCAGCGCGCGGACGGTTTCTTCGATATGATGGAACGAGCCCCGCTGGGTGTAGTTGTTGAACCCGTCTGTACCGCCGCCGATCACCATCTCGCCCTTGTCGGACTGAGACATATAGCCGTGTACGGTGTTGGCCATCACAACCACATCCATGCAAGGTTTGATGGGCTCGGACACCAGCGCCTGAAGGGCAATCGCCTCAAGCGGCAGACGGAAGCCCGCCATCTCGGCCAACTGACCGGAATGCCCAGCAACAACGATGCCCAGCTTTTCACAGTCGATGGCACCCTTGGTGGTGTCGACGCCAACAACGCGGCCATTCTCGGACCGGACGCCTTTCACTTCGCATTGCTGGATGATGTCCATACCCATCGCAGAACAGGCCCGAGCATAGCCCCACGCCACAGCATCGTGACGAGCAGTGCCGCCGCGTTCTTGCCACAGCGCGCCCAGAACCGGATAACGCGGGCCGTCGATGTTGATGATCGGCACCAGCTCTTTGACACGCTCGGGGGTGATCCACTCGGTCTTCACACCTTGCAGTGCGTTGGCGTGTGCCGTGCGTTGGTAGCCGCGAATTTCGTGCTGGGTCTGCGCCAGCATCATCACGCCGCGCGGGCTGAACATGACGTTATAGTTCAGCTCCTGGCTCAGGTCTTCGTAAAGCCCCCGCGCCTTTTCGTAGATCGCGGCCGACGGGTCTTGCAGATAGTTCGACCGGATGATGGTCGTGTTCCGCCCCGTATTGCCGCCGCCCAGCCAGCCTTTTTCGATCACGGCGACATTCTGGATGCCGTAGTTCTTACCAAGGTAATACGCCGTTGCCAGACCATGCCCGCCTGCACCAACGATGATGACGTCGTATTTCTTCTTGGGTTCGGGCGAGCGCCACGCGCGCTCCCATCCGGTGTGATAGCGCAGGGCCTCCCGCGCGACAGCAAAGGCTGAGTAATGTTTCATGAGCGAATCCATCCGGTTCGGTGATTGGCGCAGGTATGCCGTGTGTGAACAGTTTACCCCTGCCGGACTACGCCACAATATAGAACTATTGCGACATCCGCCCGATTATTGCGACACGTCGTCGTCTCGCGTCCATTTGCCCCTTTTTTCGGCGCGTCGAGAGGTCTAAGTCAGGGCAGCCATATCGGAGAAACCATGTCGTTCCTGGTCGTCACTCTACTAAGCGCGCTGCTGATTGCGGTGTTTCTGGGCTATTCCCTGTTGCGCGGTCGCAAAATGCGCGAGCCTGCGGCGGCCTATGACCTGCGCGTGTACCGCGAGCAATTGGCTGGCGTGGACCGGGATCTGGCCCGCGGTGTGATCGGTGAATCCGACGCAGAGCGGGTGCGTACTGAGATATCCCGCCGAATTCTGGCAGCTGATGCGCAGATGCAGGCCGCGACGGAACAGGCCGGACCGCCCCGCTGGGCGACGTTCACAGCGTTTGCTGCCATCGCACTGATCGTGGTCGGTGGTGCTGTGGGAATGTACCGCCAGATGGGTGCGGCCGGGTTGCCGGATCAACCCCTGCAACAGAGGCTGGAACAGGCCGAAGCCCTGCGCGCGGAACGCCCCAGCCAGGCCGAGGCCGAAGCGGCCGCCCCACCCGCGCAACTGCCGGAACTGGATGAGAGTTATGCTAATCTTCTGAACCAGTTGCGTAAAACAGTTGCAGCGCGGCCCGACGATCTGCAAGGCCACATGCTTTTGGCCCAGCATGAGGCAAACGCGGGCAATTTTCCCGCCGCCTACAAGGCCCAGCAGAGGGTGATCGAGCTGTCCGGTGATGCCGCACCGGCGGACGCTTATTCTCATCTGGCCGAGATGATGATCCTTTCTGTAGGTGGCTACGTCTCGCCTGAGGCCGAAGAGGCGCTGAGGCAGGCTTTGCGGCGCGATCCGCGCCATGGTCCGGCGCAGTATTATCTGGGACAAATGATGGCTCAGGTCGGACGCCCGGATATTGCCTATCGCATCTGGGTCGAGTCGCTGCGGAATGCGCCTGCTGGTGCGCCATGGGGCGATGCCATCCGGGCGCAGCTGGATGAACTGGCTTTCCGCGCAGGTGTGTTTAATGCGCCGAACATCCCTCCTGCCTCTGGTCCCAGCCAGGACGACATCGAAGCCGCCGCTGCGCTAACCCCGGAAGAACGGCAAGAGATGATCTGGGGCATGGTTAACCAACTGTCCAACCGGCTGGCCACCGAAGGCGGATCGCCCGAGGATTGGGCTCGCCTGATCGCGGCACTGGGGGTTCTGGGTGAAGGTCAACGCGCCATCGACATCAAGAAGGAAGCCATGGAGGTCTTTGCCGACGACCCCGAGGCGCTCGAGATGATCGACGCTGCCGCTTTGCAGGCAGGAATCGCGCAATGATCCACGACGCATTCGAAGATTTCTCGGCCAATTTGTCGCCGATGACCGCGCTTATGGGGTTGGATCTTGGCGAAAAAACTATTGGCGTAGCCGTGTCGGACCGGATGCGCGGCGTTGCCAGCCCTCTGGAAACCGTACGGCGCAAGAAATTCACGCTGGATTCCGCCCGGCTGCTTGAGATCATCGCTGATCGTGAGATCGGTGGCATCATTCTGGGCCTGCCAAAAAACATGGATGGTACCGAAGGGCCGCGGTGCCAGTCGACCCGCGCCTTTGCCCGCAATTTGTCGCGCCTGACCGAGGTTTCCATCGGGTTTTGGGACGAGCGCCTCAGCACAGTTGCGGCTGAAAAAGCACTGCTTGAGGCGGATACGACACGAAAACGTCGCGGACAGGTTATCGACCACGTCGCGGCAGGTTATATCTTACAAGGTGCGCTGGACAGGCTGCGCTTTTTGTAACGGACGGAGTACGTCGATGACAAATATGGTGTGGAAAAGGAACGAGGTCGAAAGCCCGTGTATCCAGATCTGCGTTGTACATCCGACCGAACGTATCTGCACCGGCTGCTACCGTACGATCGACGAGATTTCGCGCTGGTCCAAAATGGACAGCACCGAACGCGCCGAAATCATGGATGCCCTGCCCTCGCGCAAGCCGCAACTGGCCAAGCGACGGGGCGGTCGTTCTGCGCGCCTGAACAAGTCGTAAACCAAATTCCCAGAGAAGGCGAAGCCTGCGCCGCTGCTGGCCGGTTCGAACCTCGAGGGGGTCAAGTCCGAACATGTGTGCGAGTGAGTGGTGGCCCACAGCGGCGCGCTTCTTGATTGCCGTCTTCCGCAGTGGTCAACGAAAGAACAGGCACTGTGTAGACTGGTTGTCGGCACCCTGGCAATAATAACCAAACCGGCAACCGTATAACCTCACGTAAACTTGAGCGTTTACCCGGCAGCAAGCCAGGACTTGGCGTTTTCAATGTCGTCCGACGGAAAAAACTGCGTCCGCGTTCCCAGGATATGACCGGCTGCCCTTTGCGCCAGATGTTGCCACGCCTTGTCCCCGACGATGGCCGCGCGATCCAGCAACCCGACGTGTTTGCGCACCAGCTGAAAATGCGAGGCCAGCGCCGTCAGTCCCTGCCAGCCGTCAAATTCGCGCAGGTCGACCAACAGGCGAAATCCCTCTTTATCCTCCAGAAGATTGTCGAGGTCCAGTTCGGCGCGCCCATATTCCTCAGGGTCGAGCTTGCCCAGCAGGCTGACCTGAACACAGGGGCCGCCCAGATCAATCACATGAATGGCCCCCAGAGACTCTCGCATCCAGCGACGGGCGGCTTCCAGTTCAGACAGCTCAAACACCTGCACCGGGCATGGCAGGATCGGAGCCGCCAAGCGGATGCTGGTCTGGACCCAGCCCTGATCCGCAGCGACCGCGATCCGGTCGAACCCGCGCCAATGGCTGAGGCCCAGCTTCGTGTCAGCCCAGGCCGCGCCCAGGTCGTAGCCCTTGAATTCGGGCTGCACCACGGCCAGCAGGCGCACGGTGTCATGTTCGGCCAGCGCGGCCTCAATCGCGGGAACAAGGGTTTCGCTGTAATCCTTGCTGGTCACTTCGCCGGACAATTCGACTTCGATCAGCGCGCCGTCAGAATTGGTGTGAACCGTAATCATCCAAAAAACCTCCAAACCTTAACAATGGCAGGACGTTAGGCGGATTCGATCCATTCGGCTACTCCCCCGGCGCATTCGGGTCGGAAATAGGCGATCATGCGACCATCCGGATCGGCAGAGGCGCCCTCGCCCCAAGGCGCGACACCGTGCAGGCAGTGACGGTGCAGCACATAGGCCTCGCCGGGTTTGGCGGGCAGTTCGATACGTGGGCAGGTATCAAACACCTCGCGCCGGGCCTCTTGGTAGATATCGGTGATATCCACCTGATGCAGGCTGTCGCGGGGATGACCTTCCAACGCGCGGCGGAACGCGGCGCGCAGAATTTTATGGCTGCCCTCCCACAGCACCATCGGCGCGGCATCCGCGCTGGCCTCGGTCAAGGGAATGCCCAATATCCACGCGTGCGGCTCATCCACCCGCCGCCGCCGGTCGGGGCCCATGGGCCGCAGGCCATCCACATGGGCCGCATCCCGTTTCAGCCGATATCGCCCTGCGCTCTCGCTTTCACCACGACGGGCACGGGGATAGCCGGGGTAGATCACTGAAACCTGACCTTTGTGCAATGGCAGCTCGCCATATTCATCAGCCAGAAACCGCATGGCCTGCCCGGACAGAACGCCGGACTGTCCAACCCTGCCCTTAGGATCATTATCCAGCGCGTCCACGCCGATGAACCACGTCCCCTCACAATCCAGCCACTGGGCGTGAGCCGGATCGTTAATCGCCGCCTGCGCTGCGGGTCGGGCGTGGCTTACCCAATCGGCCAGAGCCGGATCATGCGCAAACCTGATCCATCCCGTTTCGTGAAATCCGTTCACAGGCCCAGCGCCTTGCGCAGCATATTCAGGGCAACCAGCGTCAGGAACACAGCAAAGACGCGTTTAAGCGGCTTGGGGTCCATCGCATGGGCCAGCTTCACGCCCCAAGGGGCGGTTATCATGGTCATGGCAACGACGATGGCGAACGCGACCAGATTGACGGCACCTATTGTCAATGGCGGGCGATGTTCCGGCGCAATGTTCAGAAACAAAAAGCCCAGCACCGAAGGCACCGCGATGATTACGCCAAACCCAGCCGCTGTGGCGACAGCGCGGTGGATGGGGGTGTTGAACAGGCTCATCAGCGGCACGCCAAAACTGCCGCCCCCGATCCCCATCAGTACTGAGAGAAAACCCACCGACGGCGAGAGCGCCGCACGGCCAATGCCCTTGGGCATCGCATCGCCCAGTCGCCATTCGGATTTGCCCAGCCCCAGATAGGCCCCGATTACCATCCCCAGAACTCCGAACAGCGCCTGCAACGCCTCGGTCCGTAGGGCCGAGGCCACGGTTACGCCAATGATCGCACCAATGGCGATCCCCGGCCCCCAGCCGCGCAGGATATCCCAATCCACTGCGCCCTTTTTGTTGTGGGCCAGCACCGACCGGATAGACGTCACGATGATGGTCGCCAATGAGGTCGCCAGACACAGCTGCATCAACTGCGGGCCGCCGTATCCAAGTGTTTGAAACGCATAGAAAAACGCAGGCACCAGCACGATGCCGCCACCGACCCCAAGCAAACCGGCCAGAACGCCGGCCAGCGCCCCGATCACAAGCAAAAGGCCCAGCATCTGGGCCAGCAACATCGTCTCGGGCATCGTTCCCCCATCGCGGCCTGCGGCCTAGTTTTCGTTCGCTCAAACCTCGGCTAGAGGCGCCACACGTTCCAGCGCTTCAAGCATGATTTCGGGGCCTGCGCCCTCGTGTACCGCTCCTTTGGACAAGGCCCGTCGCCACGCCCGCGCACCCGGTCGCCCTGCAAACAGTCCCAGCATGTGGCGCGTGATCTGGTGCAACCGACCACCTTTGACCAAACGAGCCTCTACATACGGCACCATTTCCCGGACAACTTCAATCGGGTCCGTTTCCCTGCCGGTTCCGTAGATCTCTGGATCGGCCTTGGCCAGAATGTCGGTTGGCTGGTGATAAGCCGCGCGCCCGATCATCGCACCATCCAACCCGGCCTCAAGATGCGTGCGCGCCTGCGCAAGCGAGGTGATGCCACCGTTGATTGAGATGTGCAGATCGGGAAACGCTGCCTTCATCCGGTGAACCAGATCATAGTCCAGCGGCGGGATATCGCGGTTTTCCTTGGGGCTGAGCCCTTGCAGCCATGCCTTGCGCGCGTGGATCGTCACCCGTTGGCATCCGGCGGTGCGGATCTGCTCAAGGAACGCGGGCAGAACCTCTTCGGGGTCTTGGTCGTCCACACCAATGCGGCATTTCACAGTCACCTCGACCGAGACTGCCTCGCGCATGGCGGCCACACACTCGGCCACCCGGGCCGGGTCTTTCATCAGCACCGCCCCGAATGTGCCGGACTGTACCCGGTCTGAGGGGCAGCCACAGTTCAGGTTGACCTCATCATACCCCGCCTCAGCCCCGAACTGCGCAGCCTGCGCCAGCTCTTGTGGGTCCGAGCCCCCCAATTGCAGCGCAACCGGATGTTCCTGAGGGCTGTAATCCAGCAAGTGCAACGCCCCACCCCGCACCAATGCCGGAGCTGTCACCATTTCGGTGTACAGCAGCGTCTCGCGGCTAAGCAGCCGGTGCAGATACCGGCAATGGCGGTCCGTCCAGTCCATCATCGGCGCAACCGACAGCCTCGCGGCTTTTGTGATCGAGGGCTTGTCTGTCATTTAGGCAATCTTTGCTGACCTGTCCGGGCCTTACTTTTCCGGGTTTGTCCAAATTTTGAGTTCTCAGATTGCCGCAAGTCTATATCCGCAGCGCTCCCAAAAACAAAGACGGGGAAATACTGGGTGCCATTATGTAGCGCAAGTGCATAAAGCTATCGGACGCTGGGACTTGATGGATGCCAAAGTCACTCTTGTCACTTAAGGCTGCGGTGCTTGCTGCGGAACAGCGGCTATTCAACGACCCGCGATAAATTCGACCATGGCTGTCCTGCTACCCTGCTGCCAAATTGTCGTCAGCCAAGACGCAAAGGCGTCCAGAAAAACTGCGCTGTCCCCAAAATCACCATAGTACTGGCGCTGCCTCACCCATAGTTCAGGGTCGACTTTGGACGCGAGCGCGGTTTTTTGAAGCTGCTCCCACTGGGGGTCGTTCGGCGCGATCTCAGAGCCATCTTCCCGAACACCGGCACACATCCGACACCAGAACGCCTCGGCAAGTGCCAGTCCGTTCACAGATACGCCAGATGCCAGCGCATCCCGCAGGGACGGAAGCAGGAACCCGGGGTGTCGCGCCGAACCGTCGAACGCGACCCGGCGCGTTGTGTCGTGGATCGCAGTGTTCGCAAAACGCCGTTCGACCAACCCAAGATATTCAGAGGCCGTGGTTCCGGGCACCGCTTCGACATGCGGCAGGATTTCTTCGGACTGCACTTTTTTGAAGAACGCCAGGATGTCCGGGTCCTGCATACAGTCGGAAATCGTCGGCACGTTCAGTATTTCGCCGACATTGGCCAGCAGCTGATGACCCCCGTTCAAAATGCGCAGCTTCATCATCTCATAGCTATGAACGTCATGAGTCAGCGTGACCCCGGCCTGTTCCAAAGGCGGGCGACCGGCGCAGAAGTCATCCTCGATCACCCATTGGCGAAAGTTCTCGTGGGTAACGGGCGCGCGGTCATCGACGCCCAACGCGCGGCATTGCGACACCACCTGATTTGTCGTCGCAGGCACAATACAATCCACCATCGAATTGGGAAATGCGCCGTTCCGGTCAATCCAATTCGCCAGATCAGGGTCGGACCAGCGCGCCAATTTAACAACGCAGTTCCGCAAGATCGCTCCGTTGCCCTGAAGGTTATCGCAACTCAGCGCGGTAAAGGGCATGTCGCCATTTGCGCGACGCTGCCTGAGGGCTGAAACAATGGCACCAAAAACCGTCCGAGGCTGATCAGGGCGCGCCGCATCATGGCGAACATCCTCGTGATCTACGTCGAATGCGCCGGTATTGGCGTCCAGGTAATACCCACCCTCAGTAACCGTCATAGACACAATTCTGATGGACGGGTCAGCCATTTTGCGGATCAGTGAGGTATTGCCGGCCTCAATCGGCAAATAGTCGATCATCGGGCCAATCACTTCAGCCGAGATCCCCTTTGGGTCCAATTCAATCAACGTTGTCAGGCAATCCTGCGCCAGCAGGCGGTCTCGCATCTCGGCGTCGTAGTCGCGTACGCCGGCCCCAATGATCGCCCAGTCATGGGCCTTCCCTTGCTGCATCAACTGGTGAATGTACCAAGCCTGATGCGCGCGGTGAAAATTGCCAAGTCCGATATGGAGGATGCCCGGTTTCAGATCGGATCGGTCGTAAGCCGGTGTCCGGACGGTTTCCGGCAGGCTTGGCAGGCTGTCACGCCGCAGCCGCACCGGAGGTTTTGCGCTCGCCACAGGGTCCATCAGCTCATCCAATTTCCGCCATCGACGTTGTAAGTTTGCGCGACGATGTACCTGGCCTCTTCCGAGGCAAGAAACACCGCCATCCCGGTCAGATCGTCAGCCCGCCCCATCCGGCCATAGGGAACGGCCGCAGCCACTTCGCGTTTCTTTTGGCCCGGCTGCTTGCCTTCGTGTTTTGCGAAGAACGCATCGACCCCGTCCCAGTGCTCGCCGTCGACCACACCGGGCGCGATGGCGTTCACATTGATCCCGTGTTGGATCAGGTTCAGACCCGCTGATTGCGTCAACGAGATCACTGCGGCTTTGCTGGCGCAATAAACGGCGACCAAAGGTTCGCCGCGCCGTCCGGCTTGCGAGGCCATGTTGATGATCCGGCCTTTGATACCATGCTCAATCATATGTCGCGCCACGGCCTGCATTGTGAACAGTGCGCCCGCAACGTTGATGTCAAACACTCGGGCGTAGTCGGCGCGGTCGATTTCTGTGATCGGCGCGGCGGTGAAGATGGCGGCGTTGTTGATCAGGACGTCGATTGGGCCGAAATGATCAGCGGTTCGTGCAACGGCGTCGTCTATGCTCTGCTGGTTGGTCACGTCCATTTCGATGGCGCAAGCTGCCTCGCCTATCTCAGTTGCTGCATCCTGAGCGCGCGCGATGTCGATGTCGGCAATGGCGACACGCGCGCCTTCGGCGACATAGGCTTTGGCAAAGGCCAGCCCGATGCCGCGCGCAGCCCCGGTGATCAGGGCAGTTTTGCCGTCCAGCCGTTTCATTCGATGCGCAAGCCTTTCGCGTCAAACCGATGGATGACATCGGCGCGTGGTGTCAGGTGAATGCGGTCTCCGTGCCGGAACCCCACCTCACCATCGGCGCGAACTGTGATGGTTTCGGCCAGACCGGTTTCGTGAATATGGAAGAACGTGTCCGAACCCAGATGTTCCGAGACACCGACAACACCGGACCATGTGCCCTCGGAATCGGACACGCCGATATGTTCGGGGCGTATACCGATTGTATGGGCGCCGTGTTTTGCGGCCTCTTCACCTTCGATAAAGTTCATTTTCGGTGAGCCGATGAAGCCTGCAACGAACAGGTTTCGCGGCGTGCGGTACAATTCCAGCGGCGAGCCGACCTGTTCGATCACCCCGGCCTGAAGGACCACGATCTTGTCGGCCATGGTCATGGCTTCAACCTGATCGTGGGTCACATAGATCATCGTTGTGGCCAGACGTTCGTGTAGTTCGCTGATCTCCAAACGCATGCCAACGCGCAGGGCGGCGTCGAGGTTCGAGAGCGGCTCATCGAACAGAAATGCTGCCGGTTCGCGTACAATCGCGCGGCCAATGGCCACCCGCTGACGCTGACCGCCAGACAGCTGGCCGGGGCGGCGGTCCAGATAATCGGTCAGGTTCAGGACGCTGGCTGCCCCCTCAACGCGCCTGTCGATCTCGGCCTGATCCAGCTTGGCCATGCGCAGCGGAAAGGCGATGTTCTTGCGCACGGTCATATGCGGGTACAAAGCGTAAGACTGGAACACCATCGCCAGACCGCGCTTGGCAGGTGGCACGTCGGTGGCATCCGCCCCGTCAATGTCGATGGAGCCTGAGGTGATATCCTCCAACCCGGCGATCAGGCGCAGAAGCGTGGACTTACCGCAACCCGAGGGGCCAACGAAGACGGTGAACTCGCCATCCTCGATGGTCAGGTCCAATGGGGGAATGACCTGCACGTCGCCGAAGCTTTTGGTCACGGACTTGAGTTGGATACGTCCCATGTTTCGTCTTCCTTATTTCACAGCGCCGAAGGTCAAGCCGCGGACAAGTTGTTTCTGGCTGAACCAGCCAAGGATCAGGATTGGTGCAATCGCCATGGTCGAGGCCGCGCTGAGCTTGGCAAAGAACAGGCCCTCGGGGCTGGAATAGCTGGCGATGAAGGCCGTCAGCGGGGCCGCGTCAACGGCTGTCAGGTTGAGGGTCCAGAACGCCTCATTCCACGCCAGGATGAAGTTCAGCAGCACGGTCGAGGCGATGCCGGGGATGGCCATGGGTGTCAGGACATAGAGGATTTCTTCCTTCAGAGTCGCCCCGTCCATCCGCGCGGCTTCCAGAATTTCACCAGGAATTTCGCGGAAATAGGTGTACAGCATCCAGACGATGATCGGCAGGTTGATCAGCATCAGGACAACGACCAACCCTCCGCGCGTGTCCAGCAGACCCAGCCGGATGAACAGCAGGTAGATCGGGTAGAGCACGCCGACCGCAGGCAGCATCTTGGTGGACAGCATCCACAGCAGGATGTCTTTGGTGCGCTTTGAGGGCACGAAAGCCATGGCCCATGCGGCGGGGACGGCGATGATCACACCCAGTATGGTAGAGCCACCCGCGATGATGACCGAGTTCCACAGGAACCGCATATAATCCGAGCGCTCCTGCACGATGGCGTAATTCTCAAGCGTCCAGTTGAAATTCAGAAAGATCGGCGGGCTGGCAATCGCCTGAGCCTCGGTCTTGAAGCTGGTCAGGATGGTCCAGAGGATCGGGAAAAAGATCAGCAGTCCAACGGCCCAGGCAAGGGCGGTGTTCAGCGATTTGCGGCGGGGTGTGACGGCGCGGGCCATATTCGTTCCTCCTCACGCGTCCAGGTTTTTGCCGACGATGCGCATCAGGAAGATGGCAACGATATTGGCAAGGATGATGGCGTAGACACCTCCGGCTGATCCCAGGCCAACGTTCTGGCTTTCCAACACGCGCTGGAAGATCAGGTAGGTGAGTGTGCGGGTGCCGAACGCGCCGCCGGTGGTCACGAAGATCTCGGCAAAGATCGACAGAAGAAAGATCGTCTGGATCAAGATCACGATGGTGATCGCGCGGCTCAGATGCGGCAGGACGATGTGGTAAAAGCGTTTCAGCACTGGCGCACCGTCCATCTCGGCCGCTTCCAACTGTTCACTGTCCAGCGACTGGATCGCGGTCAGCAGGATCAGCGTCGCGAAGGGCAGCCATTGCCACGAAACGATCATGATGATCGAAGTCATCGACGCCTCGGACAGCCACGAGATCGGCTCGGCTCCGAAAAAGCGCCACAGATGGGCCAGCAGGCCGTTGACCGGGTCCATGAACATATTCTTCCAGACCAATGCGGATACGGTTGGCATCACAAAGAAGGGTGCGATCACAAGGATGCGGACAACGCCCTGCCCCCACATCGGTTGGTCCAGCAGCATGGCCAAAAGGATGCCCAGAACCACCGTGATCACCAGAACGCCTCCGACAATCATCAGCGTTGCCTGAACGGCGGGCCAGAACGAGCTGGAGGAAACGAACCGGACATAGTTGTCGAACCCGACCCAGCCCAGATCACCCCCGCGCAGAGGCAGGTATTTCTTGAATGAAAAATACAGCGTCATCGTCAGAGGCACGAGCATCCAGCCAAGTAGCAGGACCACTGCGGGTGCCATCATCAGGCGTGCAACGGATCGGGAATGTTGGGTTGCCATGATGCAAGACCTCTCTGTTCAGGCGCCATACAAGCCTGCGAGAAAAACACGAGTTGTGGAAGAGTAAGGCGGGGGGCAGACCTCTGCCCACCCGCGGGGAGAAGACGTCAGTACCCTGCGGCTTCCATCTCTTCGGCGGTGAAGGCCTGAGCTTTTTCAAGCGCCTCTTCCACCGTTTGCTGTCCGGCGTAGACCGCCGAGAACTCCTGGCTCACCTGTGTGGCGATACCTGCAAATTCCGGGATCGCGACGAACTGGATGCCAACGTAAGGCGTCGGTTGCGCACAGCAGTTATCCGGGTCGGCTGCAAGGATCGAATCCAGCGTTTTCTGGGCGAAAGGCACCTTCTGGTATTCGGGGTTCTCATACAGCGATGTCCGCGCACCCGGAGGCACATTGGCCCAACCTTCGTTTTCAGCCACCAGTTCGATGTAGTCTTTGGACGTGGCCCATTCGATGAACTGCTTGGCGGCGTCTTCCTGCTGCGTGCCTGCCGGGATGGCCAGCGCCCATGCCCAGAGCCAGTTGGCGCGCTTGTCGACACCTTCGGAATTTGGCGCCAGAGCAAAGCCAACCTTGTCAGCCACGGTCGAGTCATCAGGGTTCGTCACGAAGGATGCCGCGACGGTCGCATCAATCCACATGCCACACTTGCCCTGCTGGAACAGAGACAGGTTTTCGTTAAAGCCGTTGGTGGCATAACCTGCCGGGCCAGACTCATTCATCATGTCGACGAAGAATGTCAGCGCTTGGTTCCACTCAGGCTGATCGAACTGAGGTTTCCAGTTCTCGTCGAACCAACGCGCGCCAAAGGAATTCCCGGTCACGGTAATGAACGCACCGCCCTCACCCCAACCGGCTTTGCCGCGCAGGCAGATGCCGTTGATGTCATTGTCCCGGTCGGTCATTGCTGCCGCCGCTTCGCGAATGAACTGCCATGTCGGGGCGTCTGGCATCTCAAGACCAGCCTGTTCCATCAGGTCGGTGCGATACATCACCATCGAGCTTTCGCCATAGAACGGCGCAGCGTAAAGCGTGCCGTCATTGCTGAGGCCATTGCGCATGGCAGGCAGGATGTCGTCCACGTCGTATTCCGCGGACATACCCTCAAGCGGGACCAGCCAGCCATTCGCGCCCCAGATCGGCGTTTCGTACATGCCGATGGTCATGATGTCGAACTGACCACCCTTGGTGGTGATGTCGGTGGTCACGCGCTGACGCAGCACGTTTTCTTCCAGAGTCACCCATTCGACGTCAATCCCCGTCGCTTCGGTGAATTTGTCGGTATAGCCCTGCATCCGGATCATGTCGCCGTTATTCACCGTGGCGATCGTGATGGATTGTGCATGGGCCGCTGCCGTGGCGACGAATATCATTGCAGTCGCCGCGCGAAGTGCGTGCTTCAGATACATCCCTGTCCTCCCTGAGCTTGGATGTCGTGCAGAGAGCGTACGGTATAAATTGTCGCGCAGTCAATAAAAACTTTACGCGCGTTAAATTTTTAGATCACGCAGAGTCCCTTAAAACAAGCCTTGCGGGGAACAATGTTTCAGTACGGCTTTCAAATTTCCCACCGTTTTCAATAAGTTCGAACAGAGTCTCAACGCTCCGCTTGGCCACGTTGTCGTAATCATGCGCAGCCGTGGTCAAGGACGGGCAGGTAAATTTCGCAAACGGATGATCATCATTCGAGGCGACGCGCAGTGTGCAGCCCTCTGCCCGACCGACCCGAATCCCCTGTTCAAAACAGGCAGCCAGAAAGCCGATGGCAAGCCGGTCATTGCTGCACAAAACCGAATCCGTCTTCAGACCGCGCTCTGCCAGCACTTTTAATGCGCCTCTGTGACCGATCTCTTCAAACGCCCACCCGGTGCCTTCGACTTTGATGATATGCGGCTCAAATCCAAGGCGCTCCATCATTTCGATATAGGCTTTGCGGCGTTTGTTTGCGTTTGGGTTCGCCGGAGTGCGCATTTCAAAGAACGAAGGCGGTTCGCCCGTCCGGGTCATGTATTCCACGGTTTGCGACACAAAACTGAAATTGTCAGACCCGATGAACGCGGCCCCTAGGCCATCCAGATTACTGTCAAACAGAACTGTTGGCACATTGGCACAGAACTTTTCGATCGCAGATCTGTCAGATACCCGCCCCAGCGGGGCCAGCAAGACTCCGGCGGGCTTCAGGGATTGCAAGCCGTCCAGAATATCGTTTTCCAGCTTTTGCTCACCGTGAGAGCTGAAAAGCGATGGCCGATACCCGGCCGCAATACAGCTTTGCTCCAGATAGCGCGCAATCTCGGCAAAAAACGGATCAGCCAGATATGGCACGACGATGCCAATATTCTTGGTCAGCTTCCGGTTCTGGTTCACGGCATAAATATTCGGGCGATAGTCGAACCGTTCCAGTGCCTCTTCGATGCGGGCGCGTGTCGTTGGGCGGACACTGTCGGGATCGTGGAAATACTTGGAAACCGTGGGCCGTGAGATGCCGCTGAGGGCTGCAAACTCTTCCATATTCTTAATCTTGGTCATGCCGGTCTGCCTGCGGAATATCGCCGTCTTGATCTTATCATAGTTTTACATATTCTTTGCGCGCGCCAAAAAATCAATAGCCAGAGCAGTTCCAGGTGTTCGCGCGGGCAAGGGGTTTGAATGTATCTCGGGATTGATATCGGAACGTCAGCGGTCAAACTTGTCTGCGCGCAGGGTGATCGAATTCTTGCAACGTCCTCTGTGGCGATGGAAACCTCATCGCCACGACCCGGCTGGTCCGAGCAGCACCCCGATCAGTGGTGGCAGGCGACGTGCGAAGCCATGGCCCAGTTGGCAGCGCAGGTGATGCTGTCCGATGTAAAGGCCATCGGCTTGTCCGGCCAAATGCACGGGGCGGTTTTGCTGGGCCGTGATATGCGCCCGATCCGCCCGGCCATCCTTTGGAATGACAGCAGAGCAACGCCTGAGTGCGACGAACTGCGCGCGGCCCAGCCGCAGATAGGCCAGATCGCCGGCGTGCTGCCCCTGCCCGGCTTTACCGCTCCCAAAATTGCGTGGCTGAAACGCCATGAGCCCGGCACCTACGCCCGATTGGCCCATATTCTGCTGCCCAAGGATTACGTCGGCTTGCGCCTGCATGGGGAGTTGGCGACCGACACGTCCGATGCCGCAGGGACAATGTGGCTGGATCAGGCGTCGCGCAGCTGGCACGCCGGGATCGCCGAGGCAACGAACGTGATGCTCGATTGGCTGCCGCCGGTATTCGATGGCCACGCGGTCTTCGGGTCTGTAACAGCACAAGCGGCGGCTGAGACCGGGTTGAGGCCCGGTATACCTGTCGTGGCCGGCGGAGGGGATGCGGCAACCGGAGCCATATCTTTGGGCGCGACGGAACCGGGGCGCGGATTCATCTCGCTGGGAACTTCAGGTCAGCTGTTCGTGGCGGATCGCAGATACAAACCCAACCCGGACCGCTATGTTCATGCGTTTGCGCACACCCTGCCTGACCGTTGGTATCAGATGGCAGCAATGTTGAACGGGGCCAGACCGATATCGTGGATCGGTGGTCAACTGGGGCTTTCTGCCGCCGAAGTCGTGGCACTTGCCGAAACCGTCAGCAGAGATCGCGTGCCGATATTCCTGCCCTATCTGACGGGCGAGCGCAGCCCGCTTGGCGACCCGCACATCCGCGCCTGCTTCTTTGGCCTTGAGGATTCGACAACCCGCGCGGATATCTGTCGGTCCGTGGTCGAGGCGATTGCTTTTTGCTTTGCTGACGCCGCGCAGAGTTTTGGCGACACCATTGACAGCTTACCCGAACTATCCGCCATCGGCGGGGGCAGCCGATCTGACCTGCTTTTGGGTCTGATCGCAACGGTGATCGGCAAACCCATCGTGCGCTCAGACGACGCGGACTCCGGCCCGGCCTACGGCGCCGCCCGGCTGGCGGCCTGCGCCGACGGCGCGTTGGGCCTAAGCGACCTTGGCCTTCAACCGCCGACAACAGACAGGTTTGAGCCGACCGAAATGGCGGCATTGCCCGACCGGTTGGACAAATTTCGCAAGCTTTACGCCGCCGTGAGCACGCTCAGTTAGCCCCTCACGCGTCGCGCACCAAAAACCCGCTAGATCGGCTTTTCCACGGCGGCCATATCTGGCCCAACCGCAGGGTCAATCGACGAACCCTGAATATGTGTTAAAGTCCCAGAATGATCTATACTTTTGGCGATCTCAAACTGGACATCGCCCGTCAGGAGCTTCTCCGGCACGGGGTGCGAGTTGATGTCGAGCCGATGGTCTTTCAGCTCATACATTTCCTGATCGAAAATCGGGAAAGGCTGGTTTCGAAAGAAGAGCTGTTTTCTCTGCTTTGGAACGATCGGGCCGTGTCCGACTCCGCCCTGTCGACATGTATCAAATCGGCCAGACGCGCCGTCGGCGATACGGGCAACCTGCAAGAGGTTATCAAAACCATTCACGGAAAAGGGTTCCGCTGGATTGCTCAGGGGCAAAGCAACACTCACCCAACCGTCAAACAACCGCTTGTCGACCTTGATGGCAGCGATGATGCCTGGGCCGAGGCGGCGCAGCGCCCGTCCATCGCGATCCTGCCTTTTGAAACGATCGGAACAAGCGAAGAGGCCAGAACACTCGGCGAGGCCATTCCCCATGAATTGATTGCGACAATCGCCAGATTGCGCTGGATATCGGTCATCGCCCGAGGATCATCCTTTCGTTTTCGCTCATCCCTGGATGACTTCGGGAAAATACATCAGAGCCTGGGCGTGAAATACTGCGTCACCGGCACTGTCGAAGTTCTGGGGCGGCAGGTGTCGATAGGTGTGGTGCTGACCGACACCGAAGATGGCGAGGTCATCTGGGCCGACCAGTTCCGTGCAGGCATGGACGACATTCACGAGGTGCGCGAAAACATCCTGGCGCAGGTCATATTCGCTGTTGAGGTTCAAATCCCCCTGAGCGAGGCCACAAAAGCGCGTCTGCGGTCCCCCGAAAACATCGACGTCTGGGCCACGTATCATCTGGGTTTGCAGTCCTTGTACAAGTTCGAAGCAAACGAAAACGATATGGCGATTTCAAGGTTTGAAAAGGCCATTTCGCTTGAACCCAGCTTTGCCCGTGCCCATGCCGCTTTGTCCTTTTCGCACTTCAAAACGGCCTTCATGCACTATTCCGACGACCGTGACCGCGCCGTCAAAGCCGCGCGAGCCGCTGCGGAACGGGCGATCGAGCTGGATCCGATGGACCCGTTTGCCAATTTCAGCATGGGCCGGTCTCTGTGGCTGGTAGGCGATCTTGAAGCGGCCAAAAGCTGGCTAAACCGCTCAACCACGCTGAGCCCTAACTTTGCGCAGGGGATTTACGCCCGCGCATGGACCGAAACTGTGTCCGGCGACACCGACACCGGACGACGTCTTTCAGATGAGGCACGGGTGCTCAGCCCGCTGGACCCGATGCTGTACGCCATGCTCGGCACACGCGCGATGAGCCATGCAATAGATGAGAATTATGAAGAAGCCGCCGATTGGGGCGTTAGGGCCGCGAACGCGCCCGGAGCGCATGACCTGATTGCGATGATTGCCGTCTTTACAAACGAATTGGCTGGCAACCACAACGAAGCGGCGGATTGGGCTAAACGACTGAGAAGCAGCCGCCTCGGCATCACTCAGGAACATTTCTTTCGGTCCTTCCCATTTTCCGACAGCATTATCCGCCAGCGATTTTCCAGCGCGCTAAGCCGCCATAATATCCCCGAAACCTAGTGGCTTAGCGTCTTCCTCACCCTATTCCCCACGAAATCCTCACAAACTGCTCAAGACTGACACGTCTTTTCGATGCAGACTGTTTTGAGAACGCGGCGCTCAAACCGGTGCCGTTGGGGTTCAGACATGAGGGATTGCAATGACCGAAGGACAACTCAGATCAACACAAGGCAACGGACGCCTTTATGACAGCGTTCTGGATACCGTTGGTAATACCCCGGTGATCCGGGTCAACAATCTGGGGCCAAAAGGCGTCGACATGTACGTCAAATTCGAGGCCTTCAATCCGGCGGGATCTGTGAAGGACCGGCTGGCGCTCAACATCATCGAAGCGGCGGAACGCAGCGGTGCGTTAAAACCCGGTCAAACGGTTGTCGAGGCCACCAGCGGTAACACCGGCATCGGGTTGGCCATGGTTTGCGCTCAAAAGGGCTATCCGTTGGTCGTCACAATGGCCGACAGCTTTTCGGTGGAACGTCGGCGGCTGATGCGGATGCTGGGCGCCAAGGTCGTCCTGACCCCGCGGGCCGAAAAAGGCTTTGGCATGTACCGCAAGGCGGTCGAACTGGCAGAAGCGCATGGATGGCTGCTGGCACGTCAATTTGAAACCGAAGCGAATGCCGAGATTCACGCGTCGACAACGGCACAGGAAATCCTTTGCGATTTCAAGGACAAGCGGCTGGATTACTTTGTCACCGGATATGGCACCGGCGGAACCCTGACCGGGGTTGCCCGCGTCCTGCGCACGGAACGGCCCGACACTAAATTCATCCTGTCCGAACCAGCGAATGCGCAGCTGCTTGGCAGCGGCATCCCGACTGATCGGAATGACGACGGCTCTCCGACTGGCAGCCATCCCGCATTTGAGCCACATCCGATTCAGGGCTGGACGCCGGACTTTATCCCCGCCGTTCTGCAAGAGTCGGTCGACAACGGATACTATGACGAACTGCACCCTGTTCCCGGCCCGGTTGGCGTGGAATGGGCGCGCAAACTGGCCAGCAAAGAGGGTATTCTGACCGGAATCTCAGGCGGCGCGTCTTTCGCTATAGCGATGAAGATGGCTGAAACTGCCGCCCCCGGTGCCACGATCCTGTGCATGTTGCCCGATACGGGCGAGCGCTATTTGTCGACGCCTCTTTTCGAAGGGATCGCCGAAGAGATGACCGAAGAAGAAATCGCCATCTCTAAATCAACCCCCGGCAGCCAGATGGGCTGACGATGTCAGACCGACTTGAAATACTCAGGACCGGGTTTTCCCAAGCCGCAGCCTATCGCCAGGGGATCCCAGATCGCCCATGCGGGATGGCACGCGGTTATGGCGAGATGCTAGAGACCTTTGATGAACCGCTTCCCGAATACGGAAAAGCCGGAAAAGCGGTCATCGAGGAGCTGGTTCAAAAGGGTGAACCCGGCCTGACACCCATGGCCCATCCACGGTTCTTTGGTTGGGTCTTGGGCGGGTCGGACCCCGTGGGTGTTGCGGCCGATTGGCTGGTCAGTGCATGGGGGCAAAATGCGGCCTTCCACGAATCCTCGCCGACTGTGTCTGCGATTGAACAGATTGCCGGGCAATGGCTGCTTGATATTCTTGATCTGCCCCGCACCGCGGCCGTGGGTTTCGCAACCGGCGCAACGGTAGCCAATTTTACAGCACTGGCGGCGGCACGAGGAGCGATCCTGCGACGACACGGCTGGGACCCGGATGCCGACGGGCTTTTCGGTGCGCCGCCGATCACAGTGTTGGTTGGCGATGACGCGCATACTTCGGTGTTTTCTGCGCTGGGGTACCTCGGTCTAGGGCGCAGACGGGTTTGCCGCATCCAAACCGACACCCAAGGTCGGATGGAGCCAGCTGATCTGGAGCGCAAGGTCGCCGACACGACCGGCCCCAAAATCATCATCACTCAGGCCGGCCAGATCAACACCGGGGCGTTCGATCCCTTCCCCGCGGTTGTGAATATCGCCCGAAACGCACAGGCATGGCTGCACGTGGACGGTGCGTTTGGTCTGTGGGCGCGCGCGCACCCGAGTTACAGGTCGCTGACAACCGGCGTTGAGCTTGCAGATTCATGGGCTGTTGACGGGCACAAATGGCTGCAAACACCGTTTGACAGCGGCTATGCAATTGTTCGCGATACGGATGCGTTGCGGCAAGCCATGCAAATCGACGCCAGCTATTTACCCGCGCAAACCGGGGCTGAACGCATCCCGTGTTTTCTGGTGCCAGAGCTGTCCCGCCGAGCGCGAGGTGTCCCGACCTGGGCAATGCTAAAGTCGTTGGGACGTGCCGGGATAGAAGAGCTTGTGGATCGCCATTGCAGTGTTGCGAAACAGGTCGCTGCAAAGCTGGATCGCGTTCCCGGCGTCCGGGTGCTCAACGACGTTCAGTTGAACCAGATTGTTATTGATTTTGGCGCTCCGAACGCCTCGGGCGACGACCGCAAGGCGTCTACGGAAGCGGTCATACAACGCATTCGCGACCAAGGTGTGATCTTCGTCGGGGGCGCCCGTTGGAAAGAGACCTGGGTCATGCGAATCTCGGTGATCTGCTCCGCAACGGGCCTGACCGAGGTTGAAACAGTCGTCGACACGATAACGTCCGCGTGGACCGAAGTTCAGGCGGGCATGGTTGAGGAGAGGATATTGCCGTGACCCAGCCCCGCATCGACCGCAGGTTGGCCGCAATCCTCGTGCTGGATGTCGTTGGCTATACGCGGCTGATGGGACAGGACGAAGAAGGCACTCTGGCCGCGTTAAAGCATTTGCGTCAGGCGGTCATCGCCCCGCAAGTCGCGGCCTACCGTGGCCGGTTTGTCAAAGTCATGGGTGACGGCGCAATTATCCTTTTCACCAGCGTTGTCGATACCGTCAATGCCGCCGTTGCAGTGCAGTCTGCGCTGAAACGGTCGAATGACCACCACGTTGCGGGGGAAAAAATCACACTGCGGATCGGCATCAATCTCGGCGATGTCATTCTGGAAGGGTCCGATGTTTACGGCGACGGCGTGAATGTCGCGGCACGGTTGCAGACGATTGCGCCACCGGGCGGGATTGTTCTGAGTTCCGGTGCCTATGATCAGGTCAAAGGGAAAGTGGCCGAGGATTTTGGCTTTGGCGGCGAGCGGCAGTTGAAAAACGTTTCGCAGCCGGTGCGCACCTACTTTTGGCCCGCAGATACAATTGGTGACACCACCGAAGGCGTTCGGGACGTCCCGGACAAGCCGTCAATCGTCGTGCTGCCCTTCGACAACATGTCGGGCGATCCGGGGCAGGACTATTTCGCGGATGGTGTCGTCGAGGCACTGACAGCTGATCTGTCGCGTATCCGTTCCTTCTTTGTCATCGCGCGGAATTCGGCCTTTGCCTACAAGGGCTCGCACAAGAATGTCGGGCAAATCGGCTCGGAACTGGGTGTCGCCTATCTTTTGGAAGGCTCCGTACAGCGGGCGGCTGGAAAATTAAGGATCACGGTCCAACTGATCGAAACAAAGACCGGCGCCCACCTGTGGGCCGAACGCTATGACGGGTCCGAAGAGGACTTGTTCGAGCTTCAGGACCGGATCACCGAGCAAGTGGCCGGAGCCATTCTGCCCTCGATCCAAAAAGCCGAGATCGAGCGGGTGCGCCGCAAACCCCCGGAAAGCCTCGGGGCCTATGACTACACAATGCGCGCGATGCGACATGTGTGGATGTTGGACAAGGACGAAGCGGCCCAGGCGTTGGTCTTGCTGGACAAGGGTTTGGAAATAGACCCGAATTACCCGTTGGCCCTAGCCCTGTCCGCATGGTGCTGGGCTCAGCATTCGGTCTACAACTGGGTCAAAGACAATGAGGCCGCCAAGGCCAAAGCGCTGGAACTTGCCGAGCGCGCGGCTGCCCTGTCATCGGAGGACCCTCTGATCCTTGCCGTACTGGGAACAGTCCACACATTCGCCCGCAATCATGACGACGCCCGGGTGATGCTAGAGCGGGCCATCACGCTGGACAGCAACTCGGCTTGGGCACATTCCCGGCTTGGCTGGCTTGAGGTCTATGCAGACCGTCCGAAATCCGCCCTGCCCCATTTTGAGCGCGCCATCAGGTTAAGCCCGATCGACCCGATGAATTTCAACAACTACGTTGGAATCGCCAGCGTCCATCAGATCGTTGAAGAGTATGATGCCGCCGCCGACTATTTCCGCCGTGCTCTCACAGAACGCCCCACAGCGCACTGGATTCACCGCAACCTTGCACCCGTCCTTTGGGCTGCCGGGCGCAAGCAAGAGGCGATGGCCTCGCGCGATGTCCTGTTCTCAGAGTATCCGGACCTGACAATCGAAAGCTACAAAAAGGCGATGGTGTTTTCTTCGGACGCTTTGGAACGTATTTCGGTATTTCTGCGGCAACTTGGCGTGCCAGAGAAGTGAACTGCCCAGCAATTCGTCACCCGCGACCGGTATCATTTTCGTTCAGGGTATCTATTGCCGCCACCCAACTACGGCTGCAACGGGCAGATCACTCGGCCGCAACACCATACCGGCTCAACATCATCTCGACGCTGTTTTCGATGGTTGCGGCCATCTCTTCTTGCGACAGCACATCGCCGACAAACACCATTGGCCAGAACGCCCGGGCCTTGATCAGCCCGATGAATTCCTGTCCCGCACGCTCGGGGTCATCGATTCGCAACTGCCCGTCTTCAGCGGCGTCCTTGAGCATGGCGATGAAAATTCCGGTCTTGTCCAGCTTGCCTTGCGCCTGCGCCGCAAGCGTCGGATTGCGCAAGGTTTCGCTAACGATCATTCGGGACATTCTGATGACGTCCAAAGACATCAGAATGCGTCCTTCTGCCCAAGCCAGATCAGTCAATTGCTCGCGAATATCGCGGCCTTTTTCGTACCGGATTTCCAATACTTCGGCGAAACGATTAGACAATTCGACCACAATTGACCGAAACAGATTCTCTTTGCTTTCAAAGTACTTATAAAGCGTTCTTTTTGAGACTTCGGCCCGCGCTGAAATACGATCCATGCTGGCCGCCGGAAACCCCTTTTCCAGGAACTCGGAAACGGCTGCTTCGATGATCTGAGCGTGCTTGGTCGCATTCGGAGCGCTGAATTCGTTCATACCTGAGCTATAGACCCATTGACGGGACCAGGTCAAACACTACGTAAACTCACCAGTTTACAGGTCGTGAATTGGCCGCTATACGTAAACTCGCCAGTTTACCGATTCAGGAAACAAGCGCTAACAGGAGAGTCCCCTAATGGCATTGAATTTAAAGCTCAATGGCGAGACCCATACGGTCGACGCCGAACCCGGCACGCCCCTGCTGTGGGTGATCCGGGATGAACTGAAGCTGACCGGAACAAAATTCGGCTGCGGTGTTGCGTCATGCGGTGCCTGCACCGTGCATGTGGATGGCCAGCCTGTCCGCTCGTGCCAGACCTATATCGAAGACGTCGAAGGCGCCGAGATCACCACAATCGAGGCGATGAGCAAGGACAAAATCGGCGCGGCCCTACAACAAGCCTGGGTTGAGCTGGACGTGGTCCAGTGCGGTTATTGCCAGTCGGGTCAGATCATGTCTGCCGTTGGCCTGCTGTCCGAAAACCCCAAGCCGACCGCCGAAGAGATCGACGAATACATGTGGGGCAACGCCTGCCGCTGCGCCACCTATCAACGCATCCGCGCCGGAATTCAGCGCGCATCTGAAATTCTGGAGGTCTGATCCATGACCATCAACACCTCCCGCCGTGGATTTCTGAAAGGTGCTGCCGCCGCCGGTGCCGTTCTTCTGGTCGGTGCCCGCCCTGACGGCGCGCTTGCCGCTGCTTCTGCTGAAAGCACGCAGCTGAACCCCTTTGTCCGCATCGACGCTGACGGCACCGTCACCGCGATCGTCAAGCACTTTGAAATGGGTCAAGGCCCCGCTACCGGCCTGCCGACGCTGATCGCCGAAGAAATCGGTCTGCGTATGGACCAGATCGAGTATGACTTCGCACCGTCCAACCCGCAGGTCTATGCCAACCTGGCGTTCGGACAGGCGCAGGGTACTGGTGGTTCAACCGCGATGCCGAACTCATGGCAGCAATACCGTCAGGCCGGTGCCGCCGCACGCGAGATGCTGATCTCGGCGGCTTCTCAGGCTTGGGGCGTGGACGCATCGGGCATCACCATCGAGGAAGGCGTCGTCAAAGCAGGCGATAAGTCGGCTCCGATTGCCGAATTCGTGGCCGCCGCTGCACAGTTGGAGGCCCCTGCCGAGCCGCGCCTGAAGGACCCGTCAGAATTCCGCCTGATCGGCAATGAAGCTGTGCGCCGCAAGGACTCGGCCATCAAGGGCAATGGCACCGCCATCTATGGCATGGACCTGCACCTGCCCAACCACATGGTTGCCATGATCAAGCGTCCTGAATCGCGTGGCGGTGTGGCCACCGGCTTCGACGACACCGCGTCGAAAGAGGTCAAAGGCTACATCAATGCAGCCGTTCTGCCGAACCAGGCCGGTGTTGCGGTTTACGCCGAGAACACATGGGCAGCCATTCAGGCGCGCGAAGCGCTTGAGGTTCAGTGGGACATGTCGGCCGCGGAAACCCGCGACTCGGACCAGATCGAAGCGGAAATCCGCACCGCACTGGACGCCGATCCGCAGTACAACGTGAATGGCGCTGATGCGGCCGAGATTGCCGCCGCTATCGACGGGGCTGACACGGTTCTGGAAGAGACCTTCTACTTCCCGCTGCTGGCCCACGCTCCGATGGAGCCGATGAACTGCACCATCGAACAGACCGAAGACGGCACCATCGTCCTGCACGATGCCAGCCAGATTCCGACACTGACCCATTTCGCCTATCAGCAGATCTTTGAGCTGCCGTGGGAGAAGATCCAGATCAAGACCCAGCTGGCTGGTGGCTCATTCGGTCGCCGGGCAACACCGGACTCCGACTATCAGGTCGAGGCGGCGCTGGCCTTTGTTGTCACTGATCGAACCCGCCCGGTCAAACTGGTCTGGACCCGCGAAGATGACATCCGCAGCGGTTACTACCGCCCGGCTTTCGGCCATAAGGTCCGTGTCGGTCTGGACGGTCAGGGCAACATCGTCGGCTGGCAGCATCAGGTTGCAGGCCAGTCGATCATGAAGGGCACCGCCTTTGAGTCGGTTCTGGTTCACAATGACATCGACCACAGCTCAGTCGAAGGTATTGCCGACAGCCCCTATGTGATCCCCGGAATGGCGCTGGGTCTGACGGACACACCCAAGGCGACTTCGGTTCTGTGGTGGCGTTCGGTGGGTCACACCCACACGGCCTATGTCATGGAGACCATGATGGACAAAGCCGCCGAAGCCGCTGGCCGCGATCCGGTTGAGTTCCGACTGGCGCATCTGGCCGACGACAGCAATGCGGATCAGCAGCGCAAAGCAGGCGTTCTGAAACTGGCGATGGAAAAAGGCAACTGGGGCAACGCTCCGGCAGGTCGCGCGCAGGGTATCGCGGTACACAAGTCCTTTGGCTCGTATGTGGCAGAAGTGGTCGAAGTGTCCGGCGATGCGGAGAACGGCATCAAGATCGAAAAGGTTACCTGTGCCGTCGACTGTGGCATCGCGGTGAACCCCGACGTCATCCGGGCGCAGATTCAGGGCGGTGTCGGCTATGGTATCGGCCACGTGATGCGTGACCAGATTACTCTGACCGGAGGTGCAGTGGATCAATCCAACTTCCCGGATTACGAACCGCTGCGCATCAGCGATATCGGCGCAATTGACGTGCATATCGTGCAGTCTGCCGAAGCCCCCACAGGCGTCGGTGAGCCCGGCACGCCCCCGTCGGCTCCGGCGCTGGCAAACGCCATTCGCGCGCTGTCGGGTGTGAAAGTCACCAGCCTGCCGATGGCAGAAAACGGCGTCAGCTTCGTCTGATTGACCAAGCATTTTGAAATCACCGCGTCGCCCCATGGGCGGCGCGGTTTTTCTGTCCGGGTGAGCGCCGCAAATAATTTGATCAAATTTGGTGACAAGTCGCGAAGGTTCCAGTACACCTCGGGTAACGAGAGGAATGGAGACCCTCATGGACCTGAGCGCCCTGCACAGTTTTCGCGTCGCAGCCTGTGACCTGAATGGCCAGATGCGCGGCAAACGCGTGCCGCCCTCATACGCCGACAAACTGACCAAAGGGACTGTGCGGATGCCGTTTTCCGCGCTGAACGTGGACCTGTGGGGCGCGGATATTGATGGCAGCCCGCTGGTGTTCGAATCCGGTGATGCGGACGGAATGTTGCTGCCGACAGATCGCGGGCCGGTGCCGATGCCCTGGCTGGCCGCGGATACGGCGCTGGTTCCGATGTGTCTGTACGACGATGCAGGAACGCCCTTCGCGGGTGATCCCCGTCATGCTCTGGCCACTGTTCTGAAACGCTATGCCCAGCGCGGCTGGTCCGTCGTTGCGGCGACTGAGTTGGAGTTCACCCTGCTGGATGCGTCAGGTGCTCAGCCGCAACCTCCGATCAATCCTGTCACCGGACGGCGGCTGGCGGATGAGGCCGTATTGTCCATGGCCGAGATGGACGCGTTTGATGCGTTTTTCACCGACCTCTATGACGGTTGCGCCGCGATGGGCATCCCCGCGCAGACTGCCATATCCGAAAGCGGCATCGGCCAATTCGAGATCAACTTGAACCATCAGGACGCCTTGCGCTGTGCCGATGATACTTGGCTTTTCAAGACCTTGACGCGTGGTCTTGCACGTAAACACGGGTTCACGGCCACCTTCATGTCCAAACCCTATGCCGACGATGCGGGCAACGGGATGCACGTTCATTTCTCAGTGGTCGACGATCAAGGGCAAAACGTATTCGACAATGGCGGCCCCGAAGGCACCGACCTGCTGCGTTGGGCCGTTGCGGGATGTCTGGCGGCAATGCCCGGCTGCACGCTGATCTTTGCACCGCACGGCAATTCCTATACCCGGCTTGTCCCGGGCGCTCACGCCCCCACCGGCGCAAGTTGGGCCTATGAAAACCGCACCGCAGCCCTGCGCATACCGGGCGGAGCCCCTGCGGCGCGTCGGATCGAACACCGTGTGGCCGGCGGCGACATCAACCCCTATTTGATGCTCGCTGCTGTGCTGGGTGCCGCGCTCAATGGGATCGAAGATCAGACCGACCCACCAGCCCCGATCTCGGGCAACGCCTACGAAATCGACGGTCTGCCGCAATTGGCAGAAGACTGGCATTCTGCCGTCACCGCGTTCGAAACCGACCCGATGGTGGCGCGTATTTTCCACGCCGATCTGATCCGCTTTTTCGCCATGACCAAGCGGCAGGAGATCCATCGCTTTGCAGAGCGCCCCCCGGAAGAACACTGGCTCAGCTATCTCGAGGCGGTATGACCCCTCTTGCCCGCTGAGATTCGGTGGGCTAGAATAAATTTGATCAAATTTGGTGACCCATGAAAATCGGCATCCTACTGACCGGCCACCCCCCAGCTGAGCTGCAAGACCAGTTCAACGAATATGACGCGATGTTTGCCGCACTGCTGGACGGCAACGGCTTTACCTACGAAACCTTTGCAGTTGTGGACGATCAGTTCCCCGAAGATGAATTTCAGGCCGATGGCTGGATCATTACCGGCTCGCGCCATGGGGCCTATGAGGATCATCCGTGGATTCCCCCGCTAGAGGACCTGATCCGAGCAATTCAGGCCAGCGGGCGACCGTTGATCGGCGTCTGCTTTGGCCATCAGATCATTGCGCAGGCGCTGGGTGGCAAGGTCGAAAAGTTCAAAGGGGGCTGGGCCGTCGGGCGCACAGATTATGACTATGACGGTCAAATAGTAACCCTGAACGCCTGGCATCAGGATCAGGTTGTCGCCCTTCCCAGCGGCGCAAAAGTGACTGGATCAAACACCTTTTGCCGCAACGCGATGGTCACATATGGGGACAATGTCTGGACGGTGCAGGCCCATCCGGAATACGGCGACGCCTTCATTCAGGGGCTGATGGAGACGCGCGGCAAAGGTGTTGTACCCGATGACCTTATGCAGGCTGCCGTAAACCGCCTGCCCAGTCGCAATGACAATCCCAAGATCGGGCAGCAAATGGCTGAATTCCTAAAGAAAGAGAGGGCCTAATGGCCGACTGGAAAGATCAACTGCCAGAGGCAGCCCGCTCATATTTCGAAGGCCACAGGCTGGATGAGGTCGAATGCGTTATCTCCGACTTGCCCGGTATTGCCCGGGGCAAGGCTGTGCCAGCGTCGAAATTCGCCAAACAGGCCTATTTCCATCTGCCCGACAGCATCTTTTACCAGACCATCACCGGCGATTGGGGCGAGGCCGCGGGTGAGGACGGGTTCATCGAGCGGGACATGATTCTCAAACCCGATTTTTCTACCGCGTCTGCTGCGCCGTGGACTGGTGACTGGACGTTGCAGGTGATCCACGACGCCTATGACCGGGACGACAACCCGATCCCTTTCAGCCCCCGAAACGTGCTTAAGCGGGTCGTGCAACTGTATCACGACAGGGGCTGGAAACCGGTTGTGGCGCCAGAGATGGAGTTCTTTCTGGTGGCCCCCAATGTTGATCCGGCGCAGGGGATCAAGCCGATGATGGGCCGTTCGGGCCGTCCGGCGGCCGCGCGTCAGGCCTATTCGATGACGGCAGTGGATGAATTCGGCCCGGTGATCGACGACATCTATGACTTTGCCGAACATCAGGGCTTCGAGATCGACGGCATCACGCAGGAAGGCGGTGCGGGCCAACTGGAAATCAACCTGCGCCACGGCAATCCAGTGAAACTGGCTGATGAGGTGTTCTATTTCAAGCGCCTGATCCGAGAGGCCGCTCTGCGGCATAACTGCTTTGCCACTTTCATGGCAAAACCGATTGAGGATGAGCCGGGCTCGGCCATGCACATCCATCACTCGATCATCGACATGGAAACCGGCCAGAATATCTTTTCGGGGCCGCAAGGCGGTGAGACGGATGCGTTCTACAACTTCATTGCCGGTCTGCAAAACCACTTGCCTTCGGGTCTTGCAGTGATGGCACCCTATGTGAATTCCTATCGACGCTATGTCCGGGACCACGCCGCGCCGATCAATTTGGAATGGGCGCGGGATAACCGCACCACGGGCATCCGCGTGCCTTTGTCCGGCCCCGAGGCGCGCCGGGTGGAAAATCGCATCGCTGGGATGGACTGCAACCCCTATCTGGGTATCGCGCTGTCACTGGCTTGCGGCTATCTGGGGCTGACACAGCAGGAGCGCCCGCGCCGACAATTCTATGGCGACGCCTATGAGGGGGACGGCGATATCCCGCAGGTCATGGGCAACGCGCTGGATTTGTTTGACGAGGCCACCGCTTTGCATGAAGTGCTCGGCCCCGAATTCGCGCGGGTCTATGGCATTGTCAAACGCGCCGAATATGAAGAGTTCCTGCAAGTGATCTCTCCGTGGGAGCGTGAGCATCTGCTGCTAAACGTCTAGGCCCTGTGGGTCGGTCGGGATATCCGTATTTTTAACGAGAAGAAGACAGGGTCCGGTATGAACCTGCTGTATTCCAATGATCGAAAGGCCGAGTATCCACCCAGTTGGTATGCGGCAACTGCGCATGTACTGGATCGGTTTGCAACATTGCAGTGCGACGCAAAAGCGGATGTGTGTGTCGTCGGCGGCGGGTACACCGGCCTGTCCGCTGCGCTGCATCTGGCCGAAGCCGGATTTGACGTTGTGCTGCTGGAAGCCCACCGTGTCGGGTTCGGTGCATCGGGGCGCAACGGTGGTCAACTGGGCAGCGCGCAGCGGATGGATCAGGAAGACCTTGAACGTCTGGTCGGGGATGATGACGCGGCCAAGCTGTGGGATCTGGCCGAGGATGCAAAGGACCTTGTCAAATCTCTTATCGCAAAGCACCAGATTGACTGCGACCTGAAACCCGGTGTGGCCGGGCTGGGCCTGTCAGCATCGGAACAGCGGGAACTTCACGACCACGCCGCCCATTTGTCAGAACGCTACGGGTACGATCAGATTGAGCTGCTGGACGAAGACGCAGCGCACGCGCTTTGCCCCTCCCCCACTTACAAGGGCGGATATCTGGATATGGGCGCGGCGCATCTGCATCCGCTGAACTATGCTCTGGGATTGGCGCGGGCGGCAGCCAAAGCCGGGGTGCGTATTCACGAAAGCTGCGAGGTCACCGGGATTGATGAGGGGCAACCGGCCAGAGTGCAAACTGTCACTGGCACCGTTGCAGCCGACCATGTCATTCTGGCTTGCAACGGCTATCTCGGCGGGCTGAACCGCAAAGTGGCCGCGCGGGTGATGCCGATCAACAACTTCATCGCGGCGACCGAACCTCTGGGGGCTGATGCAACCCAGGTGCTGACCCGAGACGTTGCGGTCGCCGATACCAAGTTCGTTGTGAACTATTTCCGCCTCAGCGCCGACGGGCGGTTGCTGTTTGGCGGCGGCGAGAGCTATGGCTATCGCTTCCCCTCGGATATCGCCGCCAAGGTTCGTAAGCCGATGACCGAGATTTTTCCGCATCTGCACGATGTAAGGATCGACTATGCCTGGGGTGGAACCTTGGGCATTACCATGCGCCGTATGCCCTATGTGGCGCGCGTTGCGCCAAACATTCTGTCGGCCTCGGGCTATTCGGGGCATGGGGTGGGTACAGCCACCCATGCCGGTCAGCTGATGGCGCTCGCCATTCAGGGTCAGGCTGAAGGGTTCGACACGCTGGCCCGCGTCCCCGCCGTGCCCTTTCCCGGCGGCCCCGCCCTGCGCAGCCCGCTGCTGGTTCTGGCAATGACGTGGTTTGCCCTGCGGGATCGACTGGGAATCTAATCTTAAGGAAATGCAACAGTTTCGTGAAAATTCGCCGGGCTGGCGTTTGAGGGGTTTTTTTGCCCCACGTTTAGCTTTATCTTTACCAAAGATAGAATTTGGGAATATCAAATATGACGCTTCCTCCAAATGTTCATGACGCCGAACCCATCCCCGCAGCGGCCCGAGAAGCCATCGACGCTCTGATGCAATCGGGCGACCTGTTTCGCTACACCGCGCCGCAGGATGCTCCGGTGGCATTGCTCGAGGCGGAATTTGCCGCGCTGCTGGGTACGAAATACGCGCTGGCGGTGTCGTCCTGCTCGGCTGCTTTGTTCCTGTCTTTGAAGGCACTGGGCCTGCCGCGGGATGCGCGGGTTCTGATCCCAGGCTTTACCTTTGCGGCCGTGCCGTCATCTGTGGTTCATGCCGATTGCATTCCGGTTCTGTGCGAAGTGGCCGACAACTACCGCATCAACATGGCGGATTTCGAGGCCAAACTGGACAGCGTGCAGGCGGTGATCATCAGCCATATGCGCGGCCACACGTCCGACATGGACGCGATCATGTCCCTGTGTGACGCACGCGAGATTCCGGTGATCGAGGATGCGGCGCACTCGCTGGGGACCACCTGGCATGGGCGCAATATCGGCACCATTGGCAAGGTCGGGTGCTTCTCGTTCCAGTCCTACAAGATGATCAACGCGGGCGAAGGTGGTATCCTGATCACCGACGACGCCGATCTTGTGGCCCGCGCCGTCATCATGTCGGGCGCTTATGAGCATAACTGGAAGAAACACAAAGGCCCGCAAGGCGACAACTCGCCTGAATTGGAAGAAGCCTTTGCCCGCTGGCAGAACAAAATGCCGCTGTATAACCTGCGGATGAGCAACCTCAGCGCTGCCGTGATCCGCCCTCAGATCCCTGAACTGGCACGACGGGTTCGCGATGGTCTGGCGAACCACGACTATGTGGCGGACCGGCTGAACAGCTCGCCCAATATCACGGTCCCTGCCCCGCTGGCGCCCGAGCGCCGCGCGCCGGACTCGATCCAGTTCAATCTGGTCGGAATGGATGAGGCCGAGATTCGCGCCTTTGCCGCTGCGTCAGAAGCGCGTGGTGTGAAGGTTCAGGTCTTTGGCCTGAGCGAAGATAACGCTCGTGCGTTCTGGAACTGGCAGTTCCTGCCCGAGACGTTCGAATTGCCGCAAACCCGCGACATGCTGATGAAAGCGTGCGACGTCCGCCTTCCGGTGCGTCTGACCAAGCAAGAGCTGGATGTCATTGCCGATATTCTGCTGGCATCTGTAGGCGAAGTGACAGGCCCGGTTCCGGCCTACGGCACCTGATAATCAGTCAGCATTCACGTCAAACAGACTGGTCGACAGAAACAACGCTGTGATCCCCTCGGGGGTTGCAGCCACGCGGGACACAATCCCGACAACCTGCAAACCATTTGAGGTCTGTCCCAACAGCGGCGCGCCGGAATCCCCTTTCATAAGTGGACAGATCGCCAGCAACAGGCCGCCCTCAACACGGCGTGGATCGCATGTTTCGGTGCGGCTGAGGACGTGCGGGCGAAGCCCCGGGTATCCGGCGACAAAAGGATCGGTCGCGTCGGCATCTGCAATAGACAGATACCCAACCTGCTGACCCAGAGGCGCTTCCAATTCCAGCACCGCCCAATCCAGATCGGCGCGTCGGTTGAACCCGGCACCAGTGTCCTGCTCAGGGGGCAGCCGATAAGTCGCAACGGTTGAAACGGCGGTGGCCTCACCGCGCTGATATCCGGCGGCAAAGCGGATGCTGGCAGCTGGAATCCAACGTTGGCGGGCGTTGTTGTATAGGCAATGAGCAGCGGTCAGAACCAACCGGTCCGACACCAGAACACCGGTGCAGTGGGACCGCTGATCGCGGCTGGCAAAATTGACCCGGCCTATCGCGCGCCAAGGCTCCGCGCTGGCGTTCAGGATTGCGCGTGCGCGGATATCATCGCACCCGGCTTCGGCCTGCCCGCCCAGCGCACAAATGAACTGGTCCTCGGGCACCACCGGACCGGCCCACAGTAGCGCAATACTCAGGACCAGCCAGCGCATGCAGGTGAGGTCAGTTCAGCTTGGAAAGCTTGTTCTGCAACTCGGCCAGTTGCTTTTTGATTTCGTCCAGATCTTCATTGGATTCGGACTTGTCTTCGTCTTTGTCCGGCCCCGACCATCCTCCGGACAGCCCGCCGGTCATCGCCTTCAAAAACGCCTGCTGCTGCGCCTGCATCGCCTCGAACCCCGGCATCTGAGACATCGGGTTCATGGCATTCATGTTTTCCATCATCTTGTTCTGGCTTTCGCGCAGCATCTCGAACGAGCTTTGCAGGAATTGCGGCATCACGCCCCCGCCCGGGATCATATAGCTGCGCACCAGATCATTCAGCACGTTCACCGGCAGCACATTCTCGCCCCGGCTTTCATGTTCGGCAATGATTTGCAGCAGGTACTGGCGGGTCAGGTCGTCCCCGGTTTTCAGGTCGATGATCTGCACTTCGCGACCGTCCCGGATAAACGACGCGATATCTTCCAGCGTGACATAGTCGCTGGTCTCGGTGTTATACAGCCGGCGGCTGGCATACCGTTTGATCAACAGCGGTTTTTCTTTTTCTGACACCGGGTACCCTCCCCAAGGATGATGCGTTGCAGCAGAGATTATGCGAGCGCAGCACAAAAAGAAAGGGCAGGTCAATGGACCTGCCCAACGCGATTGCACCAGATGGGAGGAACGGGTGCGTGTCGCGGTCGTCTATTACTTCGCAGCAGCGGCTTTTTTCGCAGCGGCTGTTACGTCGTTGGTTGCTTTTTTGACGGCAGCAGTTGCGTCTTCGGCAGCTTCTTTGCCAGCAGCCATCAGCAGCTCGACGGTTTCGGACTGCAGTTTTTTCGCGATTTCAGCGAAAGCAGCCATGTTTTCAGCTGCAACTTCGGCCGACGCGCTTGCAAAGTCGGTTGCAGCTTTTGCGTAGTCAGCAGGCTCTGCCTTGGCTTTCGACATCTCGGTCAGTTTGGACAGAGTGTCTTTGGTCCATTTGTTCGAGATCTCAGCCGATTTCTCAGCTGCTTCCAGAGCAACGCCCGACAGCTTTTCGTTCAGCGAAGCAGTCGATTTGAAGGCACCTTCCAGAGCGGTGGTGTCAACAGGGAACGCGCCCATCATGTCTTTCAGGGTCGCGGTAAAGTCTTGAGTCTTTGCCATTGTCCTAATCCTTTTGCCGAACCGGGCCCACCCCGGCTTTCATCAGCTTGAGGACAATATGATTGCTGCATCGCAGCATTGCAAGTTTTTTCTTGCTGCGATGCAGAATATTTTAGTTTCAAAGTGAAATCAGTCGTTTGGATTGGCCACGACATATGTACCCGGCGCCGGTGCCAGGCTGGGACGATCCGAATCGCCTGCTTCACGGGCGGGAACCTGCTTGCCCGAGCGTTTCTTCAACCACGCCTCCCACAAGGGCCACCACGACCCTTCGTGGAAATCAGCCTCTTTCAACCAAGTGTCAGCATCAGGTTTCAGATCGGGGTTGGTGTAGTGACCGTATTTCTTCTTGCTGGGCGGGTTGACGATTCCGGCGATATGGCCCGACTCCGAAACCACAAAGGTCTTGTTGCGCGAGCCCATTTTCTGCACGCCACGGTAACAGTCCTTCCAGGCCGCGATGTGGTCGGTTTCGCACGTTATGGCCATTACCGGCACGTCCACTTCGGACAGGCGCAGCTTGTGGCCCATCAACTCGAACCCACCTTCCGCGAACTCATTGCGCTGGCACAGGCCGCGCAGATACTGAATGGCCATCTTACCGGGCAGGTTCGTGCCATCCCCGTTCCAGAACAACAGATCGAACGCGGGCGGCGTCTCACCCATCATGTAGCTGCGCACCGCAGGGCCATAGACCAAGTCGCGTGAGCGCAGGAAGGACATTGTGCGCGAGATAATCCACGAGCGTAGCAGGCCCTCTTTGTTCACCTCGTCTTCGATCCCGTCGATGAAATCATTTTGCAGGAACGGCGTGAACTCACCCTGATCCGAAAAATCGGTCAGCGTCGTGAAGAACGTGGCTGACTTGATCGACTTGTCGCCGCGTTGCTTCATCAGCGACAATGTCAGGCTGAGCGTGGTGCCCGCAATACAATAGCCCACCGCGTTAACCTGCTTGACCTTGCAGATTTTCTTGACCTCTTCGACGGCAGCCAGGAAACCATCCTGAACATAGTCCTCAAGGCCGGTTTCCGCATAGGATTCGTCCGGGTTCACCCAGCTGACGACAAACAGGGAAAAGCCCTGCTCGGTCAGCCATTTGATCATGCTGTTCTGCGCCTTCAGGTCGAGGATGTAGAACTTGTTGATCCAGGGCGGGAACAGAACAATGGGCGTTTCATGGACGGTTTCGGTCGCTGCTTTGTATTGAATGATCTCGATCATCCGATTGCGATAGACCACATCGCCCGGTGAGGTTGCCAGATTGCCGCCGACCTGAAACGCGCTTTCATCGGCCAGCTTGACCACCAATTCGCCGTCGTTGGCCTCTAAGTCAGAAACGAGGTTTTCAAGCCCCCGGATCAGGGACTGCCCTTCGGTCTCAACAGCCTTTTGCAGTGCATCCGGGTTCGTCGCCAGGAAATTCGTGGGGGACATCATGTCGACGATCTGCTGCGAGAAGTACCGAAGACGTCGCTTGTCCTTGGCATCCAGATCCTCGACCGAGGCGACGGCCTGCGCAATAGCGTCCGAGTTTGTCTGGTATTGCTGGCGGATCAGGCGGAAATAGGGGTTTGTTTCCCACAGGGGATTGGAAAATCGCTTGTCACGGGGCGCGGGTTCTTCTTCGCCGACCTCGCCCGTGGTCATCGCCTGTTGCGCTTCGGCAAAGTTCAGAACCGACTTGCCCCAGTACTCCAATTGCTGCTCAAGAAGTTTAGCGGGATTTTGCCAAGCATCGGTCCAATATGCCGTTGCTGCTCGTGCGAAAAGCTCTTGATTCGGCCCGTCCAAAGCGGCGGTATGCGGTTTTTTCACCGCCATCACTTCAATCAATCGCTTCGAGAGCTGTTCGACCTTTTCCATATTTTCTTTAAGGCGTTCAATGTTTTCTTCGGTGGCTTCTGGCATCTGGTCTTCACTTGTTGTCATTTTAACAATTCCCCCGTACTCTCGCTGCTATGCAGAATAACGTCGTGGACCTCGGGGGGTCAAAGCGGCGAATGGTCCGAACTCTCAGGCTGACATTTAGGAGGCCCTTTTCCATGCGTTATATGCTGACGTACGACCTGATGGAAACGATGCGCAATACCAACCAGTGGATGGGCGCAACAGCCAGTGCGGTCGCGTCTTACCCGATATTCTCGATGATGCCGAACCCGGCCTTCAGTGCGATGGCCGCGTGGGGCGAGGTAACCGAGCGTACGTTTCAGCGAATGGTCGTCAAACCAGACTGGGGTATTCGAACATTCACCTGCGAAGATGGCAAGGATCACCTGGTCGATATCACAACCGTGTTGGAACGCCCATTTGGCGATCTGATCCATTTTCGGGTTAACGGGCGCAAGGAACAGCCCCGCAAAGTGCTGCTGGTTGCACCGATGTCGGGCCACTATGCCACGCTGCTGCGCTCGACCGTCAAAAGCCTGCTGGTCAATTGCGAAGTTTATATCACCGATTGGCATAACGCGCGCGACATTCCCGTGTCCGAAGGCAAGTTCGATGTTGAGGATTACACCCTCTACCTTGTCGATTTTATGAAAGAGCTTGGCCCCGACACCCATGTTGTCGCCGTGTGCCAGCCTGCGCCGCTGACTCTGGCCGCCACCGCCTATCTGGCCGAGGTCGAGCCCAAGGCGCAGCCCAGCACTCTGACCCTGATCGGTGGCCCCGTCGACCCCGACGCCACCCCGACCGACGTGACCGATTTCGGCCGCCGCGTGACCATGGGACAGCTTGAGGAAACCATGATCCAGCGGGTCGGTTTCAAATACAAAGGCGTGGGCCGCATGGTCTATCCGGGCCTGCTGCAACTGGCGTCCTTTATGTCAATGAACGCGGATCGCCATTCCAAGGCGTTTTCGGATCAAATTCAACGCGTTATGCGGGATGAGGCCTCGGACCACGACGCCCATAACCGCTTTTACGACGAATATCTGGCCGTCATGGATATGACTGCCGAATTCTACCTGTCCACGGTCGAGCGTGTGTTCAAAAACCGCGAGATCGCCCGGAATGAGTTCGTAGTCGCAGGCCACAAGGTCGATATCGGCAAAATCACCGACGTTGCCGTCAAAACGGTCGAAGGCGCGAATGACGATATCTCGGCCCCCGGCCAATGTATCGCGGCGCTCGATCTGTGTACCGGCCTGCCGGATGCGAAGAAAGCCAGCCATGTCGAACCCGGTGCCGGTCACTATGGCATTTTCGCCGGGCGCAGCTGGCGCGACAATATCCGGCCACTGGTGATCGACTTCATGAACGCCAATTCTCGCAAACCCAGGCGTCGGGCTGCCAACAAAAATAAGGTCGCTTGATCCTCATGGGTCGGAGGGCGGCACATAAAACGCCCTTCTCTTGCAATTGTGGCGCGCTGCACGGGCATATCACGGCCAATGGCGTGAAATCGGGCACTCATGTGAGCTGCTTCTGCCATGATTGCCGCGCGGCGCAGCTCTATTTCGGGCAACCGGACCCTGCCCCCGGCCCTGTCGACATTCTACAGATGAGCCCCGAAGAGATCCGCATCGACAGCGGGGCCGAGCATCTTGCGTTGATGCAGCTTAGCCCGAAAGGAATGTTGCGGTGGTACGCCAGTTGCTGCAACGCACCGATTGCAACAACCACGAGAACCGCGAAGTTTCCGTTTGCCGGGTTCATCGTCAAGAGGATCGCAGACCCCCAAGAATTGGGGCCTGTCACCACACGCGGGTTCGTCCCTCAGCCCGATGGCAAGCAATCGCACGAAAAGGTACGTTTTGCGGCCCTAATACTACAGTTGCGCATTGACTTGATCTCTGATTCATTACTGGTGATCTGGTAATTGGGAGGTTTTGGAGATGGCGGTTTCGGTCTGGAGGGAAACGCTTGTTGACTGGCGCAAGTCTCTGGAAGAATTGAAGTCTTTTGTTGCCCCGGCCTTCCGGCGTATTGAACAGCGCCGGACAGCGGGTGCCTTCATAGACGGCTTGCTGTCGGGGGCTGAACGCAAGACGGGCTGGATGCTTTCGGAAGAAGCCGGTTTTGACAAGCCGTATCGGATACAGTCGCTGCTGGGGCGCTCTTCCTGGTCCGCCGATGCGCTGTGTGACCTTGTTCGCAAATATGCCGTTGACATTCTTGGCGATCCTGAAGGTGTTCTTGTTGTGGACGAGACCGGTTTTTTGAAGAAGGGCGAGCATTCGGTTGGGGTTGCCCGACAGTATTCGGGTACAGCGGGGCGGGTAGAGAACTGTCAGATCGGGGTATTTGCCGCTTATGCGAGCCGCTGGGGTCATGCGCTGATCGATCGGCAACTCTATCTGCCGAAGGCGTGGGCGGAGGATCCGGATCGCCGTGCCAAAGCTCATGTCCCGCAGGAGGTGGGATTTGCCACCAAGCCGCAGATGGCTCGCGCGATGGTTTCCCGTCTCCTTGATGAAGGTGTCCCCTGCGCCTTTGTGCTGGCCGATGCTGTTTACGGGTCCGACAGCGGGTTCCGGCGCATGCTGGAGCAGCGCGGGCAGTCCTATGTATTGGCGGTGAAGTCCACGCATACACTGCGTCTTGTCGAAGACGATCACCTCATCCAGACCGATCCCGCCACCCTGACCGGAGAACTGGGCCCCGAAGCCTGGCGACCTCTTGCCGCCGGAGAGGGCGCGAAAGGACCGCGCCTTTACGAGTGGGCGCGTCTGCCCATCGGTAAACAGACCAAAGACGGGTTTATCAAATGGGTTCTGGCGCGCAGGAGCCGTCATGATCGCGCTTCCATAGCCTATTACTTCGCTTATGCGCCCGCCAATACCACCTTGGCGGAACTGGCCGCTGCGGCCGGGCTGCGCTGGACTATTGAAGAGTGTTTTCTCAGGGCAAAGGATGATCTGGGCCTGGACCATTGCGAGGCCCGGTCCTGGCATGGCTGGCACCGGCATATGAGCCTTGTGATGGCCACCGCCGCATTTCTGGCAAAGCTCAGCGCGGACCAGCGCCGCAATGCATTCGGGAAAGTGAACAAAACGAGTCCGGCAACGGGCCGCAGCGCATAGGCTTTCTGCGAACCGAGATATATACTACGCCAAGCTTTCTTTCGACCGTTGAAATCCTCAGATTGATCGCGCGCCTCATTCTCCCAACGCCCCCTTCTGACGCCTTCATTCTCGGATGGTCCCTCTGGCGAAGAACACATCAGGCCGCTGCTGCCAGAGCCCATCGAAAGTCCCGCCTCAATGCGCAACTGTAGTACTAAAGCCTTTCGAGATTAGTTTGCAACATATCCTGCGGCCTTGAAGTAGTTCCAGCACTCTGTTGGATCGTAGAGATCGCAGATTGATCCGATAGCCTCGAAGACTTCGGTGAAGGTTCTCGCCCCGATCCGTCTCAAATGGGCTTTCAGTTTTGAGAAAGCTAGTTCGATGGGGTTCAGGTCGGGCGAGTATGGTGGCAGGTAGAGAAACCAACATCCATGGTCACGCAGGGCCTGTGCTGCCTCTTTGTTCCGGTGCGTGGCTAGGTTGTCGAGGATGACGACAGTGCCGGGCGCTATTTCCTTGACGAGGACTTCTCGGATGTAGGCGGCGAATGCCGGGCCATCCATTGCGCCCTTGATGACCCACGGCGCGATCAACGCGTCCTGAGTCAGCCCCGCGATCAGCGTCTGTGTACCCCAACTGCCAAACGGCGCGTCCATGGTCAGCCGTTCTCCTTGAGGTGCCCAGCCACGGAGCCGGGTGAGGTTCGTCTTTACCGCCGTTTCGTCGATGAACACCACGCGGTCCGGCATTCGGGCGATGGCTGGCGAACGATAAGCAGACCAATCGTCGCGCTGTCGTCTTACCTTGGCGCGACGGCGTTCGGTGGCCACCAGCGACTTTTTTTGTGAGTGAAGCCAAGGCGCTTCAACAATCCGGCAATGGCCGAATGATGAACAGTGATCCCCACAGCATCGGCAAGCGCATCGCGCAACTCGAAAAGGGTAATGTCGGGGTCTTGAGCTAACAACTCGCGGAAGAACCCGACATGGGGTGCCAACTTTCCGCTGCCCGGTGGACGCCCCATCGGGGCAATTTGGGCCGCGCCAGACGCGTGTATCTGGCGTCTCCAACGCGCACCGGTCGCGGCGGACACCTGAAGACGGCGCGACGCCTCCCTCCCTGACAGCCCTTCTTCGATCAAGCGCGCAAAACGATCTCGTAGTTCCTTTGGCAACGGTGCTGGCATATTCCTGATCCTCCCAAAAAGGGTGAATCACAAATCAAACCTCAGGGGAACCCTGCCGATTCAAACTTTGCTCGAAAAGCTTTAGGTTTGCTAGGGCGGCTGGGTCGGTCATGGATTTCCGGCAGTTGGAAGAACACGCCGTTCTTTGACTCTGGGACTGGTGAACCGGTAGCGCAGCCAACAATCCTAAGCAAAGCCGAACGAGCCAAGTTTTACGCATAAGCCAACGGCACAGGAGTACTGAGCCAATCGGCGAGCGCGCCGTTCACGATCTCAGGCGTTTCAAGCGTCGGCAAATGCCCGGCATCAGCGATGACCTTCAGCTCGGCATTGGGTATCAGATCCGCCATAAAGCTGTGCCGCCGTACTGGCGTCAACGTATCATGCGCCCCACACAGAACCAGCGATTGCACCTTAATCTGCCGCAGCTCGGCCTGTTGGTCCGGGCGGCGCTGCAAGGCGCGGATCTGACGCTCGAACACTTCGGGCCCGTGATCCTGCGCCATTGAGATGACCTGATTTAAAATCGGGATGCGCTGAGGCCCGGGCGCCATTGAATCCGAACCGATTATTCGGCACATCACATCCTCAAGCCGCCCGGCTTTTGCCCCGACCAGATATTCCTCACGCATGGCCGCCAGCTGGGGTGTATCGGCCTGCGCATCCGTCGCCATCAGACACAAACGCGATATGCGGTCCGGCGCGCGTCGCACAAGCTCCAGCGCGACCACGCCTCCCATGCCCAACCCACACAGCGCAAAGCGATGCGGTAGCTGATCCAGCAGGGCCGATGCGATCTCTTCAATCCGCTCTCCTACCGAGACCGGAGCGACCATGACGGCGCGTTGCCGTGACAGGGCGCTGATCTGAGGCTCGAACAGCCGCGCGTCACACATCATTTCAGGCAGTAAAACCAGCGGCTCGATCACGCAGGGCCTCACACAACATTCACTATTAAACACTCTTCATTGGCACCAGAATGAGGCGAAATGTGATGGCGAGCAAGTCAAACCTCAGGGATAATTGATCCCTCGGAAGGCCGGGAAATCCGCATATCGACTGCGGCGCGTTTTCGAGTCTTCTTCCGGCTCGTCCCCCGGTCGCAACAAGCAGCCGCGCGGCGCGATGTAGCTGTCAATCCGACGCAGGGGTTTGGGCCGCCACACCAGATTAAACGCGCAGAGTTTGGGGAAGAACCAGATCTCGGAATACTCCAAGTAGTCGTGCATCCACCACGCCAGATCACGCCAATCCCGCCCGGCATCGTACTGATCGGCAAACCAAGGAATGACGACCGAGGCCCCGGCAATCCGCGCGTCGCCCTCGCCGCGATCCCAGATATGGCACTCTATCGGGTTGTCGTTGCGCGCGCAGTTCAGGTGGTTTTCATTGCCAAACTGATTTAGCGAAGGGGAACGATATCCAGACCGCACCGCGATGCGTCCGAATGTTTCCTCCAACGGGTCCAGCAAGGTCTGGCAAAAGGCACGTCCGGTCTCGATGGCCAGGTCGGGTTTTTCGGGAAAGTTCTGCTTTTCATGGAAATTCCCGATCTCGGAATACAGGAAATCCCGCATGAAGAAATGCCGGGACAGACGCACGCGGCCCAGCGTCTCAAGGCTCCACATGCTACCCGGCTTGCGCATCAGCCTACCTTTTGACGCACAGCCTTTAGCATTTGGCTGGCCAAGGCATCGTGAAACAGGGGCAGCAGATGATTGTCCTTCGGATACCATCCATGATCCAAGCGCCACCTTTCAAAAAACTTTTGCTCAACTTCATGGGTTTTCAAGCGCTCCCATCCGGCCACCAGTCTTGCACGCAACCTGTTTTCGTCAAGAGGCGGACGCGTGAAACCCTGGCTTTGGACGCTTTGCGCCCACTCCTCTTCTTTGAGTATGGCATCCTGCACTAACCGTTCGATCTCATCCCGGTCAGGGGGTGCACCGATCGCCTGAATTTGCCCCATCAGGTCGTGCGGTATAGTTGCGATGCAGCGATCAAGACCTTCTGAGAATTCGCTCGTGCCAGGCACATCCAATTGCCATGCTCGGGGTTGCAGACGCCACAGCGTGGCCGGTGCCGTCGCGGTCCAGTATGCGCCTTCGATTACACCCAGTTCTGAAAGCAGGCTCTGGGCCTCAGGTGAAATCCGCGCCGAACCGAGCCCATGCGCGCTTTTGACAGTTGGCGGCGCGGGTGGCCATGGACTGGTCTCGCCAATCCGCATCCAACGTGGCGCGGTCGTCACAGCTGGCGGCAGCCCGTTCATTCGCAGCCACGTGACCTCTTGGCATTGCCCGGCGAGCGTCAGAACCGCAAAGGCAAGGTCATCGCACAAAGGTCGGACGCTCGGCTCATTCGGCAGGGGTAGCGGAACTGCACCCCATGGCTCTGGCCTGGCATATCCCAATGCACACAGGGTCATGCACCCAAACTGCCAGGCAGTCATTGCTTGGTCGTTAAAGCCACGCTCGTCTTTCGGAAGTCGCGCCTGAATATACTCCGCAACCTGATGTGAAGCGTGCGTGCTTAGCATGCCAGATCATCCCGAAAGCCCCGTTGCATCACGGCAAACAACATAGCCAATCGCATCTCCCTGCCCGCTTACAGCACTCCAATCCTTTCAAGCCACGCCAGAATACCTGCCACTGTCGCGTCGGTCTGGCCCGGAGACATCAGGCGTCCTGCAATCACGTGCGACATGGGATCGTCCCCCGGCCCCATCGTCACCAGTTCAACCGTTGCAGGGCCACCCCAGGCCTCGGCCACTTTGTGCGTCAGATCGGGGCGCACCACCTGATCGTCATCCGAGAACCAAAACAGCGCCGGAACCTGCGCTCCCGAGAAATCCAGCGCATAGACCGTTTCGACCAACACAGTCATCGGCACCACAGCCTCCCACGGGTAGACCGCTGACCAGTATTTGTTCTTTTCCGGGTCCGGGCCGGACACGTCACGTTCTTGCCCCATCAGCATGGGCAGCCAGGTCCGCGCCCATGGCAGGCCGGGTATCCACGCGCCCGGCGTGTTCACTCCGAAATTGGGCGAAACGAACACCAAACCGGCCACGTCTTGCATCAGCTCTTCATCCAGCGCAGCTGCGGCTGCAAGCGTTCCGCCGGTCGAAGTCGAGATCACAACGACCCTGTCCCCAACGGCCCGTGCTGCCGCCAGCCCTTCGGCCATGTCCTGCATCCAGCCCGCAGCTGTCCCCTCGGCCATCGCGCTGCCGTCCCGGCCATGGCCCTGCAAGCGCGTGTAAACCAGATTGGCCCCTAAGGCGTCGGCCACCATATCAGGCACCGGACGGATTTCCTCGGACGAGGCTGAAAAGCCATGGACATAGAGAACTGAAATTGGCGTGCGTTGTTCTTTGAACCCGTCCTGCCAGACCACGCGCTTCTCAACACCCGGAACAATGTCGTCGTAGGCAGACTCGGTGCTTTCAAAATACACCTGAACGCCCTCGCCAAACTTGCGCGGATCAAAGCGGGGATGCAGGTCGACCTCTTCACGCGGCCCGAACCAATAGATCAGCCCACCGACAACAATCAACGCCAGCAGCAGACGCCCCAAAAACCATCCAAAGCGTCGCATCAGTTGCCTCCCATCACCTCAAGAACCGCGTTCTCGATCAGCCCCAGACATGGTCCGTCCGAGAACCGATGATCCGCATCCTTGACCAACAACAGGCGCATATCAGGACTGGTGGCATGTTCCAGCAAACGCACTGCCGTCTCAGTGGATACCGCCGTATCCGCCGTTCCCTGCAGAAACCGCACCGGAAACGGCAAGTCCAGCGGGTCCCGCAGCACCAAACGCTGCCGTCCGTCCTCAATCATCCGTTTGGTGATGATGTACGGCTCCATGTAATCCGACGGGAGTTCCACGTGACCGACACTATTCAGCGCGGCCTTCTGCTCATCGTTGAACGAGGCCCAATAACCGTCCTCGGTGAAATCCGGCGCGGCTGCGATCGTGACCATGCCTGCAATTCGCTCGGGCATCGCTTTGGCCAGCAACAGCGCCTGCCATCCGCCCATGGACGACCCCACAACGATCAAAGGCCCATCGGTCAGCGCGGTCACTGCGGCGACCGTATCCTCATGCCAATCGCCGATACATCCATCCGTGAAGGTCTCGGAGCTCTCGCCATGCCCGGAATAATCAAACCGTAGAAATGCCTGCCCGCGCGCTTGCGCCCAGGCTTCAAGATGCACCGCTTTGGTGCCTTCCATATCCGATTTCAGCCCACCCAGAAAAACGATGGTCGGTCCTGCACCCTCACTCTTGTGATAAGCCAGTCGCCGTCCCTGCGGTGTTTCCAGAAAATCCGTCGCTGCCATGAAACCCTCTTTTCGTTTGAGTGACATCATGCACGGCAGCCCCAAGGTCGCAATTCCCGATTTCTACCTTCCCGCAGCGTCAGCGCGTCGGCCTTCTGGTCTTGACAGGTCATGCTGCAACTGCCAAATCAGCCACACACCATAACCCGCAACCGGGCGTTCAGTGGGCGCCAAACCGACGAGGAGAGCCGATATGGCCCTGGATTCAAAATCCGTCTCACTCACCTTTCCCGATGGCAATGCACGTTCTTACGACGCAGGCGTAACGCCCGCGCAGGTGGCTGCCGATATCTCAACCTCGCTGGCGAAAAAGGCCATTTCGGCCACCGTGAACGGCGAGCATTGGGACCTGCAATGGCCTATTGAGTCAGACGCGCAGATCGCCATCCACACCATGAAGGATGAGGCGCAAGCAAATGAGCTGATCCGTCACGATCTGGCGCACATCATGGCCCGCGCGGTGCAGGAAATCTGGCCCGACACCAAGGTCACCATCGGCCCCGTTATCGACAATGGCTGGTATTACGACTTCGACCGGGCGGAACCGTTCACGCCCGAAGACCTCGGCCTGATCGAGAAAAAGATGAAGGAAATCATCAACAAGCGCGACCCTGTGACCACCGAGGTCTGGGACCGTCAGCGCGCGGTTGATTTCTACACCGCCAATGACGAGCCCTATAAGGTCGAGTTGATCGACGCCATTCCGGGCGACGAACCGCTGCGCATGTATTGGCACGGCGACTGGCAGGACCTGTGCCGCGGCCCGCACCTGCAGCACACCGGTCAGGTGCCTGGCGACGCGTTCAAACTGATGTCCATCGCCGGTGCCTATTGGCGCGGCGACAGCGACCGCGCCATGCTGCAACGCATCTACGGCGTGGCCTTCACCGGCAAGGAAAAGCTCAAAGCCCACCTGCACATGCTGGAAGAGGCCGCCAAGCGCGACCATCGCAAGCTGGGCCGTGAGATGAACCTTTTCCACATGCAGGAAGAGGCCCCGGGCCAGATTTTCTGGCACCCGAACGGCTGGAAAATCTACACCACCCTGCAGGACTACATGCGCCGGATGCAGGAACGCGACGGCTATGTCGAGGTGAACACCCCTCAGGTCGTCGACCGTAAGCTGTGGGAGGCCTCGGGCCACTGGGACAAGTATCAGGAAAACATGTTCATCGTCGAAGTCGACGAGGACCATGCCCGCGAAAAAGCGATCAACGCGCTGAAACCGATGAACTGCCCCTGCCACGTGCAGGTGTTCAATCAGGGCCTCAAATCCTACCGCGACCTGCCCCTGCGCATGGCCGAGTTCGGATCTTGCGCACGCTATGAACCCTCAGGTGCACTGCATGGCATCATGCGGGTTCGCGGGTTTACGCAGGATGACGGTCATATCTTCTGTGCCGAGGATCAGATCGAATCCGAGACTGCCAAGTTCATTGCCTTCCTGTCCAAGGTCTATGCCGATCTGGGCTTCCACGACTGGACGATCAAACTGTCCACTCGTCCGGAAAAACGCATCGGGTCGGATGAAAGCTGGGATTTGGTTGAGAAAGCCCTTGGCGATGCCTGCAAGGCCGCCGGGTACGAGTATGAAATCCTCGAAGGCGAAGGCGCGTTCTACGGTCCCAAACTTGAGTTCACATTGACCGACGCCATCGGTCGGACATGGCAATGCGGCACCTTGCAGGTTGACCCCAACCTGCCCGAGCGGCTGGACGCCAGCTTTATCGGGGCTGACGGTGCGAAACACCGTCCGTTCATGCTGCACCGCGCGACGCTGGGTTCGTTCGAACGCTTCATCGGTATCCTGATCGAGGAACACGCAGGCAAGCTGCCCTTCTGGCTGGCTCCGCGTCAGGTCGTAGTCGCCTCGATCACCTCCGAGGCAGACGATTACGTGAACGAAGTGGTTGAAACGCTCAAAGCTGCTGGTGTCCGGGCCGAGGCCGACATCCGCAACGAGAAGATCAACTACAAGGTGCGTGAACACTCGGTTGGCAAAGTGCCGGTCATTCTGGCCGTCGGACACCGCGAAGTCGAGGAACGCACAGTCAGTGTCCGCCGTCTGGGCGAAAAACAAACACAGGTTCAACCGCTTGACGCTGTAACAATTGAGCTTTCACAGGCGGCTACCCCACCCGACCTGCTGTAACATTCGGCAGCAATTTGCCGGAAATCCGGCCCCAAACAAGGGGCCGGATTGAAACAATTGCCATTTTTTATTTCAAAAACAACTTGTTAACCTTCAAGTGGGCATGTCATATCCTGACGGGGTTGTGAGACACGGGCTCGTGAATTTAACTGTGGCCCTGTAACTACTACCTTTGTCATTGTCACAAGCAGACATACGCAATCATCAAAAGGGATTATCGAGATGTCGAAAACCGCAAAAACACTGGTCATCGCAAGCGCTGTTGCAGCTGCCGTTTCGGGCGCAGCCACCACTGCCACCGCACAAGCCAAAGAAAAATGCTATGGCGTATCGCTGGCCGGTCAGAACGACTGTGCCGCTGGCCCCGGCACCACCTGCGCGGGCACCTCGACCGTAGACTATCAGGGCAACGCCTGGACTCTGGTCGACGCGGGCACCTGCGCCGATATCGAACTGCCGGACAACCGCAAAGGCTCGCTGGAGCCGCTGGAACGCGATCTGCCGGCATAAGCCTGAGCTTTCGAAAAACCGAAGGGGCGGGCCATATCGCCCGCCTCTTCGTCGTGACTGGGGAGCAAACATATGTTGGACAACACAACCAGACCAAACAGATTGCCTGCCGCGCCGGGCGTCGGCTACAAACCTCAGCACTTCGCGCAGATTCTGGACAATGCGCACCCGGTTTCCTGGCTTGAAATCCACGCCGAGAACTACATGGGTGACGGTGGGCGTCCTCTGGCCCAGCTGCGCCATCTCTCTGAACAATTTCCGATCTCGGTTCACGGCGTTGGCCTGTCCATTGGCGGCGAAGGCCCGCTGGACCCCGATCATCTGGCCCGTCTGAAACATCTGGTCGGCTGGCTAAACCCCGCCAGCTTTTCAGAACATCTGGCGTGGTCGACCCATGACAGTCACTTCCTGAACGACCTGCTGCCCCTGCCCTACACCGACGCCACATTGGCCCGTATCTGCGAGCATATTGATCAGGTCCAGGAAACCGTCGGGCGGAAAATGCTGCTAGAGAACCCCTCAAGCTATCTGGCTTTCGAGGAAAGCACGTGGTCCGAGCCCGATTTCCTGCGTGAGATCTCCCGCCGCACGGGCTGTGGCCTGCTTCTGGACGTGAACAACGTCTTTGTCTCGGCCACCAATCTGGATTTCTCGCCGCAAGGTTATATCGACGCCTATCCTTTGGATCAGGTCGGCGAAATCCACCTTGGCGGTCATGATGAGGATGAGGATGACCACGGCCTCCCGCTGCTGATCGACAGCCACGGGCGCGAGGTTGTCGACCCGGTCTGGGCCCTGCTGGACTATGTGCTGGACAAGTCCGGCCCGAAACCGCTGCTGGTCGAATGGGATACGGATGTACCCGACTGGCCTGTTTTAAGGGCCGAGGCAGACCGCGCACAGGCGGCCTTGGACCGCATCCCGGCATGAGCGTTTCGCAAACCACCTTTCACTCTGCGCTGCTGGACCCAACGGCAGCCATACCCGAGGGGTTGCTGGACGCTGCGGAACAACCCGCCGGACGCCGGTTCAGCGTCTATCGCAACAATGTCGCCGTGTCCCTGACCGAGGCGATGCATCAGGCCTTTCCGGTCATCACCAAATTGCTTGGCCCTCAGAACATGGATGGGCTGGCAGGGATTTTCCTGCGCAAGCATCCGCCCTCATCCCCCCTTATGATGTTCTATGGCGAAGATTTCCCCGGCTTTCTGGCTGGGATGGAACAGCTTTCGCATCTTGGCTATCTGCCAGACGTCGCGCGGCTGGAACTGGCATTGCGCCGGTCCTACCACGCCGCCGACAGTCAGGCCGCGCCGTCAGATGCCTTGGCCATCCCCCCCGAAGACATCATGCAGGCGCGGCTGGGTCTGGCCCCGTCGATGCAAGTTCTTCAATCGGACTGGCCGATCTATTCGATCTGGCGCTTCAATACCGAAGACGGCGCGCCCAAACCTGCCGCCGAAGCCGAAGACGTTCTGATCACCAGACCTGAATATGACCCGGCCCCGCACCTGCTGCCCGAAGGCGGTGCGCATTGGATCGCGGGCCTTCAGGCCGGACAAACCATTGGCAGCGCGTTTGAAAAAACCGCCGCCGCATCCCCCGAATTTGACCTTGGGGCCACTCTGGCGCTGCTCTTGCAGGGCGGCGCCATTACATCTGTGACTATCGAAAGGCTGGCAACATGACTGCCCTGATCTCATTACACAACAACACCCTGGGACGTTTGGAGGTGACCTCCGGCTGGTTGACACCGACCCTTGCCCGAGTCGTGTTCATCGCAGTCCTGCTGTTTTACTTCTGGAATTCGGCCATGACGAAAGTCGACGGCTCGATCTTTTCGCCGTCGGCGGGCGCCTTTGGTCAAATCTTTCCAAAAGCTGCCGAAGCCGTCCTGTATGACGTGACTCAGATGACGTTCTTCCAGCGCATTGTGATCTTCTTTGGCACCGTCGCTGAATTCGTCCTGCCTGCGCTGCTTTTGGTCGGGCTGTTCACCCGTCTGGCGGCCATTGGCATGATCGGCTTTATCTGGGTTCAGACCTTGACCGACGTCACCGGCCACGGCGTAAAACTGGGCGGTTTGTTCGACAACGCTATCTCGCTGATGGACCAGCGCGTGATGTGGACCTTCCTGTTCCTGGTAATCCTCATCAACGGCGCAGGCCCGATCTCACTCGATCGCATCCTGCGCCTGAAGTAACTTAAAAATGCGCCTTGGGCTCGTCCGGTTTACCCGCGGCCAGCCCAAGGAGGCCCGCCACGGCCGCAAATGCCACCGGGAACATGGTAAACACGTTGAACCCAAACGCGTAGTACATCCCGGCAGCTGAGATCAGCAGCAATGCCCCGCCGACCAAGGCCCGCGCATGGGCCATTGCGCCACCTGCAATGGCCAGAAGCGGCGCAAAGATCGAAACAGCCTGCACCAAACCCGGATTGTCAGGCTGTTGCAGGATCCCTTCGATCTCTCCGATGTGTTCGATCAGTTCGACCCGGCCATAGCCGAAGAAGCCTACGATCATCCCGATTAAACCGGCGATCACGCCCAAAATCATAGCTGCGTTGCGCATTCAGTACCCTCTAACTTGCGTCACTTCACATAGTTACCCGGTCAGGCAACGCCAAGCCCCGCCTTGGTTTCTGCCGTCCAACCCAGATACAGGGCGCCATCGTGCTCGATTAACGGGCGTTTCATCAGAGTCGGGTGATCGGCCAGCAGGTCTAGCGAAGGTCGCGCGCGCTCGGCCTCATCCAATCCACGCCAGGTTGTAGAGCGCGTGTTGAGCAAGGCCCCGCCGAAGGCGTCCAAAGCCTGCTGCATCACAGAATCCGGCACACCGTCGGCGCGGACGTCCACAAACTCAGCATTCGGAAGTGATTTCAACGCCTTGCGGCAGGTGTCGCAGTTTTTCAAGCCATAAAGGCGCATTTTCGAAGGCTCCTGTTTTTTGTTCAACTTTTCGCAAATTCGTCTGCGACTTCCGGTATTTCTTGATTTTTTACTTCACCGTGCAATGTTGAAAAAGACGAAACACGCAAATCGGGCTGTATCGTGTGGGCGGTACGGTGATGTTTTGCGGCGGCGTCAATCACTGCCCCCACTAATTTTGTGGGACAACGTGTAAGTAGAAGGAGACACGGGAAATGCCAACTGGCACCGTGAAATGGTTTAATACCACGAAAGGCTACGGGTTTATTGCCCCCGATGAAGGCGGCAAGGACGTATTTGTTCATATCTCGGCCGTTGAACGGTCCGGTCTGACCGGACTGGCTGACAATCAGAAAGTCTCATACGAGTTGCAAGACGGACGTGATGGCCGCCAAATGGCAGCTGATTTGAAGCCGTTATAAGACACTCCGCTTTCTGCGGGATACCAAAACAGGCCAACGGCCAATTTCCGGCCGTTGACCGATCTTCCAAGGTTAGAAAACCTTACCCTCGCGCCGGGTCACTCTCGGCATGAGTGTGCCAGTCTTCGCCCATCGCCACGATACAGGACGTCCCAGTGGCGTAGGTAACCACCATCGTCCAGTCGCCGGATTTGCTGGTCCAAACTTCCATCACCTGTTCCGGTCCGCGCATGCCGGTTGCGGTCCGTTCCGACCGGAACTGACGTTCAAGCTTATCGTGCATCCGGGCCGTCGGTTCGCAGATCACTTCGGCAATTGGCGATTTGGCAACCACAGGTGAAGCCAGAGCGACGCTCAGGAAAGTTACGCGGGTTATCGCAGAGAATGTCATGAGCTATATGTAACAGCTCCATGACACTCTGTATAGACAAACGATATGCGCGATCAGTCCTTGCGGATAACGGCCTCGAACTCGCGCCATTCCCGCGCGGTCATGCCTGAGTTCTCCTGCGTCACGGCCTCACCCGCCAACATGCGGCGCAGGCTGTCGACCATCTGCGCGGACAGGTTCACGGCACCCAGACGGTAATCCTCGAACGCTTTGTAGGCGAAAGGCACCCAGTCGGCGACGATCTTGCACATGGTGTCGGCGTAGACGCGGATTTCGTATTGGGCATGAGGGTCGGCCCGCAGACGCAGGAAGTGGAACAGGTTGTGCAGGTCCACCTTCCAATACCACTGCGTATAGATATTCGCAGGCAGGTTCATCCGCGCCAGTTCGCGCGCCAATCCCTGCTGACCATCCTGGCTGATCATCGCCTCATAATTGTCATAGCAACGCGCACTGTCGACCTTGAGCATCTCAAGAACACGCGCGGCCTCCTCCCCCTGAAGCGCATCGCCGCGGCCCTGATTGTTCACCTCGGACTGGGCAGCCACATGGTCGGGCGCGGGGATGTAAAACTCACGGTCCAAAATCGAATAGCGCGCCGAGTATTCGTTTACATTCGCCGTGCGGTGGCGAATCCATTGCCGGGCGACAAAGACGGGCAATTTGACGTGCAGCTTGATCTCGCACATCTCAAACGGAGTCGAATGCCAGTGGCGCATTAGATAGCGGATCAGCCCCTCGTCATTTTGAAGCGACTTGGTGCCTTTGCCGTAAGACACGCGCGCCGCCTGACAGATCGCTGCATCATCGCCCATATAGTCGATCACACGCACGAATCCGTGGTCCAGGACCTGATGCGCGGAATACAGGTGCTCTTCCATCCCCTCTGCCACAACGCGGCGAGTTGGATGCGATTGCGCCCTTTGCGCTTCGATCTCGGCCAGTTGGTCAGAGGACAGCGGCATGAAAGTTCCTTTCCAGCAATGAGTCGGCCACCACTATATCTCGGCAATACTCTGACAGGAACCGCCATATGTGCGCGTTTTCCCGGTTAACCGAAAATGTGTCCGCGTTACCCCTCGACACGGTTGGCGCGCGCACTAAGGTGCTTTGCATTACCTGAACAGAAAGGAAGCCACATATGGGGCTGAGATATCTTCACACCATGGTCCGCGTGAAGGATCTGGAGAAGTCGATGGCGTTTTACGAGCTGCTGGGCCTGAAAGAAACCCGCCGCTATGACAGCGAACAAGGGCGGTTTTCGTTGATCTTCATGGCCCCTCCGGGAGAAGAAGACCGACCGATCGAGCTGACCTACAATTGGGATGGCGATGACGCGCTGCCCAGCGACAGCCGTCATTTTGGACACCTCGCCTATGGCGTCGACAACATCTACGAGACCTGCCAGCACCTTCAGGACAATGGTATTGTGATCAACCGCCCACCCCGCGATGGGCGCATGGCGTTTGTGCGCTCACCCGATAATATCTCAGTCGAGTTGTTGCAAAACGGGGATGCACTGGAGCCTGCCGAACCCTGGGCCAGCATGGAAAGCACCGGCCACTGGTGATCCGCTGGCTGACAGCATTGGGGTTGGCCGGATTGGCCAGCCCGCTTCGGGCCGAGACCTGCCGCCTGGCCCTTGCCTTGGCTATGGACATCTCCACCTCAGTGGACGCAACCGAGGACACGTTACAGCGGCAGGGCCTGGCCGCCGCCCTGGTCGCGCCCGAAGTGACCGAGGCGTTCTTTTCCTCGCCCATGCCGGTGGCTCTGGCCGTTTATGAGTGGAGCGGTCGGACCAATCAGCGGGTTATCCTGAACTGGACCATGATCAACACGCAGGCGGACTTGCTGGCAGCCGCTTTGACTGTGCAGCAATCGGTCCGGTCGGACAGCGGCTCAGCCACGGCGATGGGTTATGCGTTGGCCTTTGGCGCTAACCTGATGCAGCAGGCACCGCCCTGCCTGTTCCAGACCATCGACCTGTCCGGGGACGGGTCCAATAACGACGGCTATGGCCCGGATTCTGCCTATCGCCACTTTCCGTTCGAGAACACGGTGGTCAACGGGTTGGTCATCAATGCCGCAGACTTTGAGGGCGAGCTGTACCTGATCCCTTTCTTTGAAAACAACGTGCTGCACGGTCCCGGTGCCTTTCTGGAAGTCGCGCAAGGTTTCGAGGACTTCGAGCGCGCCATGCGCCGCAAGTTGGAGCGAGAGCTGAAAGGGTTGCAGATTGGCGCGCTTAAAGACGAAAAGTGGAAATGATCCGGGGGATGGCCCTTCTGTTCTGCCTGTTGGCTGGGTCTGTGCAAGCAAACTGCCGACAGGCGCTGGCACTGGGGCTGGATGTGTCAGGCTCGGTCGACCGTCAGGAATACCGGCTGCAACTGGATGGGCTGGCTGCTGCATTGCAGCGCCCTGAGGTGATGCAACTGATCCTGACTGACACCGGCGCCCCCATTCGGCTGGCTATCTTTGAATGGAGCGAACCCGGTCATCACCGTCTGTTGCTGGATTGGTCTGACATACGATCCACCCGCGATCTGGATCGGGTATCAACCCTGTTGAACAACACCAAACGCAGCGCCGCCCCCCCCGGTACAGCCGTTGGTTCCGCGATGCTGTTCGGGGCCGAGTTGCTGTCTAGGCAGACAGGGTGCTGGCGGCGCACGCTGGACCTTTCCGGTGATGGCAAGAGCAATCTGGGACCGGAACCCCGAGTGGTCAAAGACCAGCTAACATCCTCGGGCATCACCATAAATGGCCTGGTGGTTGGTGCCGACGACCCCGGCTTTGACGACAAACGCTATGTCCAGATCGGAGAGCTTTCCGCCTATTACAATGCCTGGGTCATTCTGGGGCCAAACGCCTTTGTCGAGGTTGCCCTGGGTTTTGAAGCCTTTGAAGACACCATGACCCGCAAGTTGATCCGGGAACTTGACGGGCTGGTCCTGTCCGATCTTGGCCGTGGGTCAGTAGATATAGCGGATCTGATCCGTCCAATACCGCTCGACTCGGCGCAGTGATGTTGTGATATCGTCAATCCCTTCAAGGCCCAGCACACCGCGCGATTGCAACCCTTCGGCATGGCGCGCGAACAGTTTGGCCACAATATCCCTTATTTCCCGCCCACGTGGCGTCAGCCGAACCCGGACAGAGCGTCGATCGATCTCACACCGCTGGTGATGCATATAGCCCATCTCGACCAGTTTCTTGAGGTTGTAGCTGACATTGCTGCCCTGATAGTAACCACGGCTTTTTAACTCGCCCGCCGTCACCTCATGATCGCCGATATTGAACAGCAGTAGGGCCTGCACGGCGTTGATTTCCAGTACGCCCACCCGCTCGAACTCATCCTTGATGACGTCTAGCAACAAGCGGTGCAGCCGTTCGACCAAGGCAAGCGCCTCAAGATAGCTGGTCATGAAACCCCGGGTTTCCGGCGCGGAGACCTGCATTTCCATACTCATCCGACCCTCCGATTCAGTCGTGCTGTTTCAGGCAGCATGAATCGAAATCCCGAAGAATCGGTTAAGCCGGATTTTCTTTATTTTTGAAAGGTCTGCGCGATATCCGCGATCAAGGCTCCAAAGGCCGCGGGTGGCTGCACCTGCCCCGTGACCCATTGATACAGGTCCTGATCGTTTTCATGCAGCAGCGCATCAAACAGGTCCAGACCAGCGGCATCCATGCCCTCAAGATTACGCTCGGCATAGGCCGAAAGGATCAGGTCCATTTCCTTGATGCCGCGCCGCATCGACCGCATCTGCATGCGTTTGATCCTGATGTCCCGAGGTTCGCTCACTTGCCTTGCTCCAACATCAGCCGCAGTTTCTTTTCCAGCCGCGCCGCGCGTTCGGCACTGGCCCGCATTTCGCCCCGGATCGCACGTAATTCGGCTACGGCTTCCGACAGCTCGAGGCTCTCGGCATCGTCTTCGGCGGGAACCTCCATGCCTTCGCCCTCGCCTGTCAGCAGCCACTTGATCGAGACGTTGATCATCCCCGCCATCATCGACAACCGGTTGGCGCGCGGCTCGGACAAATCGTTTTCCCACGCCGCGATGGTCGCCTTTTTGACGCCCAGCCGACGGGCCAGCTGCGACTGCGTCATCCCCGCTGCCTCGCGCGCGCCTGCCAGTCGGTCACCAAAGGTCGCGGCCTCTGGTCCGAACCAGTCGAATTCGTCGCTCATCGGGGTCTCCTAATTCAGTGTTCCATACGGCTTGATCGTCATTCGGGCGCACCCTATGACAGACAGGTTGAACATACAAACCGAGGCCGACCATGAGTTTCCTGTCTGCGACACTGTCACGCGTAAAACCATCACCAACCATCGCGATGACGGCCAAAGCAGCCGAATTGAAGGCCGCCGGGCGCGACGTAATCGGCCTGAGCGCGGGCGAACCGGATTTCGACACCCCGCAGAACATCAAGGACGCCGCCGTTGCAGCCATCGCCGCGGGCAAGACCAAATACACTGCCCCCGACGGCATCCCCGAGCTGAAACAGGCCGCCTGCGCCAAGATGAAGCGCGACCACGGGCTGGACTATACGCCTGCGCAGATTTCGGTCGGAACCGGCGGCAAGCAAACTCTGTATAACGCGCTGATGGCGACGATGAACGAAGGCGACGAAGTCGTTATCCCAGCGCCCTACTGGGTCAGCTACCCGGATATGGTGCTGCTGGCCGGGGGAACGCCGATCATTGTTGAAACGACGCTGGAGAACAACTTCAAACTGACCGCCGAACAGCTTGAGGCCGCGATCACGCCGAAGACTAAGTGGTTCATTTTCAACTCGCCGTCGAACCCAACCGGTGCCGGATACAGCCGCGATGAGTTGAAGGCGCTGACCGATGTACTGATGCGCCATCCGCATGTCTGGATTATGTCCGACGATATGTACGAGCACCTCGCCTATGACGGGTTCGAATTCTGCACCCCGGCCGAGGTCCAGCCCGGCCTCTATGACCGAACGCTGACCTGCAATGGGGTCTCCAAAGCCTATGCCATGACTGGCTGGCGCATCGGCTATGCCGCCGGACCGGTCGAGATCATCGCCGCGATGCGCAAGGTGCAGTCGCAGTCGACCTCGAACCCCTGCTCGGTCAGTCAATGGGCAGCGGTTGAGGCCCTGAACGGCACGCAGTCCTTCCTGGCACCCAACGCGGAAACCTTCAAACGCCGCCGCGATCTGGTGGTTAGCATGCTGAACGAGATCGACGGCATCTCGTGCCCGACACCCGAAGGCGCGTTCTATGTCTACCCCTCGATCGCAGGGCTGATCGGTAAGACCACGCCCGCGGGCACGGTTATCGACTCGGATGAGGCCTTCGCCACCGCCCTGCTGGAAGAGGCGGACGTGGCCGTGGTCTTTGGTGCAGCCTTTGGCCTGTCGCCGAATTTCCGGGTCAGCTATGCGACCTCGGACGAAGCCCTGACCGAGGCCTGCACTCGCATCCAGCGCTTCTGCGCCGCCCTGACCTGACCGGAGAAGACGATGACCGCAGACTTGCCTGAGTACTATTTCCGCGTCCGCGAAAACGGCGCGGCGGTTTTTCGGATCGACACTGAGAACCGCCAGCGGCGGATCGAGATGGATCAGATCGCGGTCATCAACATCCGCAATGGCGAGGTCAAACCGCAGGGTCAGCGTGCCCTGACCGAGGCTGATCAAGCCGAAATCGCCTGTTGGATGGAAGAGCGCAAAGCCCTGCTGGCTCAGCGCGATATAGACGACATCCACCGGGCGGTTGACTATCTGAACCTGACCACGCAATGGGCGCAGTCCAAGGCGACGGAGGATCAGCTTGAGGATGTCACAGACCGGCTATTGCTGGCGATGCACGATCTGCGCAGCGTTCTGGTGCGCAAAAAGGCCGATCGTCTGACCAAAGACTGACCGGCTACTCTGCCGGCACCCCGATCTCACGCACCGAGCGCAGCCAGAACCGCGCCATCAGCAAAACGGCAGCACAGGCAAGGCCCAGAACGAGGCCCAGCCAGATGCCGATCCCATCCATCCCCCGCTCAAAGCCAAAGTAATAGGACGCCGGGATCCCCACGACCCAATAGCTGAGCCCAGCCATTACCATCGGAATCTTGGCATCCTGCAACCCGCGCAACAGGCCCAGCGCGATCACTTGCGCCCCATCCACCAGTTGGAACAATGCGGCCATGGCCAACAAGCCTGTACCAATTGCCAGAATCTGGGGACGCTGCGGATCATCCGGCTCCATGAACAATGAAATCAGCGGCTCGGCGCAGGTCAGGAAGAGGATGACGGTGAGTATGGACATCACCAATGACATCCCCGTCACCGCAATCGCGCCCTTTTCCAGATGCGGACGGTCTCTCCGCCCAAGAGCATTCCCGGCCCGGATCGTCGCGGCGTTAGACAGGCCGAGATGCACCATGAACGTGGCCGACGCCAGGTTCAGAGCGATCCCATGCGCCGCCAGCGGCACCTGCCCCAGCCAACCCATCATGATGGCCGACATGGCAAACAGGCTGACCTCGGCCAGCGTGGTCAGGCCGATGGGAACACCAAGGCGCAGGACGCTGAAAAAGAACTCCCAATCCGGGCGCCAGAAACGCTGGAACAGCCTGTGCTCGGGCAGCACCCGCACGGCGTAGATCACCACGAAGACCAGCGACACCACCTGCGTCACCACCGAGGCGATGGCCGCACCCATGACGCCCAACTCAGGCGCGCCCCAATTTCCGAAGATCAGCGCATAGTTCGTCACCGCATTCACCACGGCAGCGATAACGGTGATCCATAGAACGATCTGGGTGCGTTCCAACGCGGCTAAGTAGGATTTCAACACCATCACGATCAAGGCCGGGAACAGTCCCCACCCCGCAACGCGCAAATATTCTGACGCTGTTTCAGCCACTTGCGGGTCTTGCTTCAACCCGATCAGGATCGGGTAGGACCACCACATCAGTGGCATCATCAATGCCGCGTAGATCAGCGACAGCCACAGCCCCATTCGAGTCGAGCGGCGAATGCTGGTCTCATCCTCTTCGGCCGCAGCGGTCGCGACCATAGGCATCACCGCCCAGCCGAACCCGGCTCCAAACAGAAACAGCACAAAGTAATAGCTGCTGGCGAGCGTCACAGCAGCAAGTGCTTCGACCCCGTACCAGCCCAACATGATCGTGTCGGTCAGACCTATGGCAAACTGCGCCAAATGCCCGCCGATCAATGGCAGACCCAGCACCGCAATGGCCCGGAAATGGCCGCGATATGTCATCACTTTATTCATCCTCTCAGCCATATGCCTGCCCCAAAGCCGGGGCAAGAGGCCTTCTGACAAATTTCAAATTGAGACAATAAGAAGTCGCCGCTGAACGACCTTGTTTGACTTCGATGTGCAGAAGGAAAATGCTGAGAACAATCTGACAGGCGGGCGGCGCATGGAAACGGATTTTATCGACCTGAACGGACAGTCATTCTTTTTGCGCAGCTGGGGCGCACCGGACAAACAGCCCCTTTTGATGCTCCACGGGTTTCCAGAATATGGCGGTGCATGGAGCGACCTTGCCCAACATCTGGCCAATGATTTTCACTGCCTCGCCCCGGATCAACGCGGTTACGGACAAAGCTGGGCACCTCAGGGCGTCGACCACTATACATTGTCAAAACTGGTCTCGGACATGGCAACACTGGCAGAACGGCTTGAGACGCCGATCACCGTTCTGGGCCACGACTGGGGCGCATCTGTGGCCTATGGGCTGGCCATGTTCCGCCCCGAGCTGGTGAAACGGCTGATCATTGCCAACGGCGTCCATCCGGTGCCGTTTCAGCGCGCCATGGCAGCCGGAGGCGCACAGTCCGCAGCCTCGCAATATATCAATGCTCTGCGCGCCCCGGATGCGGCAGCCCGGTTTTCATCCAACAACTTCGCCCGTCTGGAACAGTTCTTTCGGCACGGCATGGGCGTGGACTGGCTGTCGGACACGCTCATGGACAGCTACCGCACCGAATGGGCGCGTCCCGGACGGTTGGACGCGATGCTGAACTGGTATCGCGCCTCGCCTCTGGTCGTCGCCAAGCCCGGAGAACCTCGCGCTAATCTGCCTGACCTCCCCTTAGACCGGCTGATGATCCAATGCCCCCATCTGCTGCTTTGGGGTCCCGACGACAAAGCACTGCTGCCAGAATCCACAGAAGGACTCGAATCTTTCGCTCCTAATCTGACCCGCATGGAAATCCCCGACTCAGATCACTGGCTGCACCACCAGCAACCAGGAAAATGGCTCAAGCTATCCTGGACTGGACTCAACACACCTGACCCGCCCTTTGCCTGGCTTATTCGCGCCTAAGAGCCTTCATTGGTTCGAACGCCATCGACAGCGGGCTGGCCCCTCGCTCCGACCCTCACCGATGTCCCCAATCCTCGGGATTATCCGAGTTGTTCGGCGACAACCCCAACACATCGCCATCGGTCGAGCACCCCAATCCAAGAACCGTTCGGTTCGCATAAGAAAAATAGGCGCAGACCTGATTGATCTCGAGGATTTCTCCATCATCCCACCCTGCATCCCGCAGGGCCTGAACATCCGCTTCAACCATATCCGCAGGCGCTTCGGTCAGTTTGCGCGCATAGCCCATCGCCTCAATCTGCGCCGCGTCCAGCGGGGCGTCTTCGGGCGTACGCGCCTCAATCGCCGCGCGTATGGCGCCTCCGCGCTCGGGATCAGCCAAAAGACGCTGCAACCCGCTGAAGTGATGCTCCACGCAATAACCGCACCGGTTCAGCGAACTAACCCAGACCCCCAGAACCTCAAGAAACCATTTCGGAATCTGGTTGGCCGAGTGATGCAACACATTCTTATAGAGCGCCATGTGGCCCTCCATCGAATGCGGCCGCAGCGAATGCGCCATCATGATGTTGTCTACATTATTGTCCGGCCCCGTGACCCGATTATAAAGTCGTCTCAGCTTGCCGGTCGCTTGCTCGAATGGAATGGTTTTTATCCAGCTCATAATCTCTCTACTTGACTAGTCGCCCCCGGCGCGGCCCGCCTGTTAAAACCGGATCACCCCACCATGTCAGGATAACGTTTCAATACGCAAGAGGAGGTCTATCCGACAGAAAAGGCAAAGGGAAATCCCTCAATGGTCCGCACCTTCTACCGGAAGCAATAAGCTCCTTGCAGCTTAAAACCCACAATGAACAGCAACTTGCACGTTCTGCCGCGCCTTCGCTGTCATTCCCGTCAAATCGGGGTATTATCAGAGCATCGGCGCAGAACATTCCTCTGACTGAGCAAGCCTGCAATGAAAGTTTTAGAATGGTAAAAGGTTTCCTGGTTAAAAACCCCACGTTCCTCGACACGCTCGAGAAATATCTTCTGTGCGTTATCTTTTCGGTTTTCGCGTACAGAATGGTCAACGGCTATCTGGAAACCGGTTCATCCGTTACGCTGTTGTATCTTGGTGATCAGTTCATCGTACTGATGTTCGTGCTTTTCAGAAGACGCACCGAAAATATCAGCACAAGAGTCGATGACTGGCTGGTTGGATTTGCCGGGACATTCCTTGCTTTGATGTTTGGCCCCACCGGCGGTGACGCGATTGTCTCTCCGGTAGTCTTTAACGGCCTGTTGATTGGAGGCCTGTTTGTACACCTGAATGCCAAGCTGACATTGCGGCGGAGCTTTGGCGTTGTTGCCGCCAACCGGGGCGTCAAGGCGACAGGCGTGTACAAAATCGTCAGACACCCGATGTATACCGGTTATATGATGTCTCAGGCCGGGCTTTTGCTGGCCGGTCCCACACTGAACAACGCCATCGTTCTATGCCTTTGCTGGAGCTTATTCCTGTGGCGCATTCACGCGGAAGAACGGATCCTTTCAAAGGACCCGGCCTATGCAAAGCTGGCTCGGCACAAGCTCATTCCCGGCCTTTATTAGTGAACAAGCGAACCCTTCGTTAACAGGACCGCTGGTATTGCTCTGAGTTCGAACCGTAGCCACGGCGTTATTCAAGAATTGCGAACACGCAAGATCGCGCCTGCATTCGCCTTTCTACATCACATTGGCTTATAAAGGCTCCAATCTGACTGGGGTGACTCAGCTTTCAGTGTCCACAACACCTCGCGCCCCTCTTCCCCCGGACCACATCACCTGCCATAATGGGGCAAACCCAAAAACAAGAGCAGCCCATATGCCCGACGATCTGTTGACACCAGAAGCGACCGCCACCTATGACGCCTCGTCCATCGAGGTGCTTGAAGGTTTGGAGCCGGTCCGAAAACGCCCCGGCATGTATATCGGCGGCACGGATGAGCGCGCGCTGCACCATATGGTCGCCGAGATTCTCGACAACTCGATGGACGAAGCGGTTGCGGGCCATGCCAACCGGATCGAGGTTGAACTGCACTCGGATTACGCTTTGACCGTGCGCGACAACGGGCGCGGCATTCCGATCGACCCGCATCCGAAGTTTCCCGACAAATCCGCGTTGGAAGTGATCCTGTGCACCCTGCACGCGGGTGGTAAATTCTCGGGTAAAGCCTATCAAACCTCGGGCGGTCTGCATGGCGTGGGTGCGTCCGTGGTAAACGCTTTGTCGGATTCGATGGTCGTTCAGGTGGCGCGCGATAAGATCCTGTTTGAACAACGGTTCTCGCGCGGTATTCCGTTGGGTCCCGTCGAAAAAGTCGGCGCGGCACCCAATCGGCGCGGCACCACCGTCACCTTCCACGCCGACGAGGAAATCTTCGGCCACCACCGGTTCAAACCCGCACGGCTGTTCAAATCCATCCGCTCCAAAGCCTACCTGTTCTCGGGCGTCGAAATCCGTTGGAAGTCCCAAATCGACGACGGCGAAACCCCGACCGAGGCGAGTTTTCACTTCCCGGGCGGTCTTTCGGATTACCTGAAAGAGACGATGAACGGCTCCTCGACCTATGCCGAGCATCCTTTCGCCGGCACTGTGGATTTCAGCGAGAAATTCGGAACCCCCGGCAAGGTCGAATGGGCGATTAACTGGACGCCTTCGCGTGACGGGTTCATCCAATCCTACTGTAACACCGTCCCCACCCCCGAAGGCGGCACGCACGTGGCGGGCTTCTGGGCCGCAGTTCTCAAAGGGATCAAAGCCTATGGCGAGTTGATCAACAACAAGAAGGCCGCGCAGATCACCCGCGATGACCTGATGACCGGCGGCTGCGCCTTGGTGTCTTGCTTCATCAGCGAGCCAGAATTCGTCGGCCAGACCAAAGACCGTCTGGCCACGGTTGAGGCACAACGGCTGGTCGAAAACTCGGTCCGCGACCATTTCGATAACTGGCTGGCCGCGGACACGAAATCCGCCGGCGCGATACTGGATTTCCTCATCCTACGGGCTGAGGAACGCCTGCGCCGACGGGCCGAGAAGGAAACACAACGCAAGTCCGCCACTAAGAAACTTCGTCTTCCCGGCAAGCTGGTGGACTGTAGTAGTTCAACACGCGACGGCACGGAATTATTCATCGTCGAGGGCGACTCGGCGGGCGGGTCCGCCAAAATGGGCCGCGACCGCAAGACACAGGCCCTGCTACCCCTGCGCGGCAAAATCCTGAACGTGCTGGGCGCGGCCAGTTCGAAACTGGGCACCAACGCCGAGATCAACGACCTAACCCAAGCGCTGGGTGTGGGCCTTGGCACCAAGTTCAACGTTGACGACCTGCGCTATGACAAGGTCATCATCATGACCGACGCGGATGTGGACGGAGCGCATATCGCCTCGCTTCTGATGACGTTCTTCTTCACCCAGATGCGCCCGATGATCGACGCGGGCCACCTGTACCTCGCCTGCCCGCCTTTGTACCGCCTGACCCAAGGCGCTAAGCGCGTCTATTGTCTGGACGAGGCCGAGCGCGATGAATGGCTTGAGAAAGGTCTGGGCGGCAAGGGCAAGATCGACGTGTCCCGCTTCAAGGGTCTGGGCGAAATGGACGCTAAAGACCTGAAAGAGACCACGATGGACCCGGCTTCGCGCAAACTGATCCGCGTCACCATAGACGAGGACGAACCCGGCGAGACCGGCGATCTGGTCGAGCGCCTGATGGGCAAAAAACCCGAACTGCGGTTTCAGTACATTCAGGAAAACGCGCGGTTTGTGGAGGAGTTGGATGTTTGATGGCTGGCAAGTCCGCACCACGTGTATCATCAATAACATTCTACAAACATCGGTTTAAAAAAGCCCTGCAGCATTATGCTAGCACCGGTGGTGAGCCAATTGAGGCGTATCCGAAGCTAAAAGCGCAGATGGCCGCTTCGAACTTGCGACTTGCAAAGGCCTCCGCAGCCTTTGTAGTGGTTTCAGCTGCGTTCATAGCATCAGCAACTAACGGGATGCTAAACATCAAAACGACCTTTTTTTCATTCTCAATCCCCGCAGTATACTTGTTGTTTATTTCTTCTATTTTGTGGTTTTCAGTGTGCATGGCAGTGATCACAGCGAGTCAATTGATTGCATTTTCAACGGCATTCAAAAACTACTTTGGCCGCTTTAGAACTGACTACGAAATGTTAGTTTTTCTGAAAGACGTTGATTTGGACGACTTTGTCGCCCCCCCGTATCACGATGTTTTTCTTGAACCATCGAGATGGGCGCACACAATCAGATCAGCCATATTTGGTTTGATAATACTTGCTATTTTGACGCCTGCGGCAGCAGCGCTTTACTACGTATTGCAAAGTTCGGTTTACACTATTTTTGACGACAGATCAGTCCCCTTACACAAAAGCCTTGCTATAGCCTCACTAGCTGTATTGGCTTTCTCGACCCTGTTTCTTTTCTCGACGTTCATCCCTTTCAAAACCAAAAGACAAACCAACCTAATTCGCTGGATTTTTTTGACGAGAATTCATAAAGCTGTGTGGGGAAATTTTCCCCCTAGATCGAGTGTTTGGATAACGGAATCGAATAAAGATCAAAACAAGTAGCTCCAATGCAGAGTTTCTACTTTTTGGTTTTCGCGCGTACCACAAACCACGCACCCATCCCTGGGAGCACGTAGAGCAATTATTCGATCTTGCGCATCAAGCATTGGATGGATTGCGCGGGACATATACAAACACCCCGCAAACACGCCCCTTGCCTAACCCGTTGATCTCGTTCACAGTTGCGCTCAATTCGATATACAAGAACGACATTCTGAGGTTTCGAGCGTCCAAGATCCAATTTGAACGAGCTCATTTCGAACGGGAGGACAATATGAAATCACTAACCCTCGGGCTGGCTTTTGCCCTATTGGCCAGCCAGGCAGGCGCGCAACAGGCGCTGATCGGCGCGTCGCCTATTCCGGTCGGGGCAGAGTTACGATTCTGCTATTACAACGGCCTCGCTTATTCGGTGGACGCCTTTGTTGTGATCTCTGGCAACAACACTGTGACCGAAACATCCAGCGCACGCGAAGAACACCTTCTGCGCTGTATCAAAGGTGGTGATGGCGTCATGAAGTGGAAACCGGAGAGCGGTATTCAGGTCAATCGCTGACCCGAAACGGTGGGCGGCCTAGCCCACCTTCCCCTCCAGCCAGTCCACGATCTGTCCGGCGGGTTGCTCCCAGTCGGGCTCCATGAACAGAAAATGCGCGTGGTTTTCGACGGGCATAAAGGTCGCGCGATCTCCGTATAGGTCCGCCAGCGCGCGGCAGGTGTTGGGGTTCACGGCACGGTCCTCGGTGCCGGATACGATCAGCACCGGGCAATCGACCTTGTCGATGTCGACCTTCATCGCGTGGTGGTCATCGAACATCCAAAAGAACATCTCGAACATCACCCGCCCGCTTTCCGGGCCAAGCTGGTCGAACACCGCGTGCTGCTGCGCCTCGGGCATCTTGTTGAGCGCGAACGGGGCCATCAGGTCGAAATCGACGCGCATGGGCTGTTTCCAGAACGCCCCGCCCTCCATCAACGCGCGTGGGACCGCGCGTTCGTCGTCGGTTTCGGGCAGCGTCCCCCACGCAGCGTTCGGATTGATCAGGACGATAGCGCTGGCCAAGCCGCGAGACGCCACCTGCTGCGCCACTACCCCGGCGATGGCATGGCCAAGCAGCACTGGTTTACCCTCTAACCCCTGCACGAAATCGGCGATGTCATCGACGTAGTCCATCACGCTGGTATCGGTCAGCCCGGGGTCTGGCTCGGCCTTGGGATCGCCTCCGTGATAGCGCAACGCGGGGGTGTGGACAGTCCACCCGCGTGCGCGGAAAAAGCCTGCATAATCCTGCATGCACCACGGTCCGGCAAAAGCTCCGTGGATCAGAACAATCTCTTTGGTCATGAAAACGCTCCTCCGTCTTGGGTCAGTATGAAAGATCGGGGGCGTTCGCAGCAAGGCCGGGTTGTGCCTAGACGGCAAGCCCGATTAGCGCCACTCCGATGGCCATCAGGACCGCAGCACCCAGACGGCGCATCCAGTTGCCTTCATGCAAGAAGATAAAACCAATCAGCGCCGCAAAGATCACCGAGGTTTCCCGCAACGCCGATACCGCACCCAGAGGGGCGAAGTTCTTGGCGTAGAGCACGAGGCCGTAGGCCGCCATTGACACCAACCCGCCCAGAAGGCCAACCGCCCAGACGGTCCAGGGCAGATCGGCCAGAGTGTGCCGTTTGCGGACACCCACGAACCCAGCAATAAACAGGTGCAAAAACGCACCCCACGCCCAGTAGCTGAGCGTATTGCCAGACAGGCGCACACCGATCCCGTCAAACACCGAATAGACCGAGATACAGACCCCCGTCCCCAGCGCAAACAGCAACGCCGAGCGGCCCACGCCAGACCGCAGCGCCTGCCAGTTGCTCAGCTGAATCCCTACTGCGATCAGCGCAATCCCGATCCAGGCTTGCAGGGGCAGCATCTCGCCCACCAGCAGCATCGCCCACAGAGACACCAGCGCCGGTACAATACCGCGGGCAATGGGGTAGACCACGCTCAGATCGCCATGCTGATAGGCTTTGCCCAGCATGAAATAGTAGCCGAAATGCACGACGGTTGAAATCAGGATATACGGAAAGCTTGCGGGATCAGGCAGCGGCAGCGTCAAGACCATCACAGCCCCGGGCAGGACATGGCCGAACGCGACCAGTCCCATCGTCGTTGTCCGATCAGCGGCGGATTTGACGATTGCGTTCCACACGGCGTGCAGCAACGCAGCCGTCAGAATAATTGCGATGACAAACGGCGTCACGTCCGCACCTTTCCTGTGAAAGACCGGCCCCTAGATCGGACCGGCCCTTAGGTTGCACACAGTTTTCGCGTTCACAATGCCGCTTTGAACAAGCCTGTCAGATTAACTTCGGTCAGTTCAATTGGATTGCCGCCACAGGACGGGTCGGTGATCGCCCCAGCGACCAGTTCGGGGATCGCGGCCTCGCTCACGCCCAGATCAGAGAGCGTACGCGGGATGCCAAGCGCGTCATTGAATTGCTGCACGAAGGTGCGGAAGCCGTCAAAGCCGCCCTCAATGCCAAGATATGCAGCGGCTTGTTGGAACCGGTCTGCGATGGCCGGGGCGTTGAATTCCAGTACGGCAGGCATACAGACCGCGTTGGTGGTACCGTGGTGCGTGTTGAAATGCGCGCCGATGGGGTGGCTCATGGCGTGGATCGCCCCCAACCCTTTCTGGAAGGCCGTCGCGCCCATTGCTGCCGCGCTCATCATCTGGGCACGGGCCTCGATGTCATTGCCATCGGCATAGGCCCGCGGCAGGTAGTCCTTAACCAAGCGCATGCCTTCCAGCGCAATGCCCTGACTCATCGGATGGTAATGCGGGCTGCAATAGGCCTCAACGCAATGGGCAAAAGCATCCAGACCGGTGCCTGCGGTGATGAACTTGGGCATCCCCACGGTCAGTTCCGGGTCACAAATCACTACAGTGGGCAGCACCTTAGGGTGAAAGATGATCTTCTTGGCGTGAGTTTCAGAGTTTGTGATGACGCTGGCGCGGCCAACCTCAGACCCAGTGCCTGCCGTTGTCGGCACTGCGATGATGGGCGCGATGGCGTCGGCATCAGCACGAGTCCACCAGTCTCCGATATCTTCGAAATCCCACACCGGTCGCGTTTGACCACACATGAAGGCAACCATCTTGCCCAGATCCAATCCCGAGCCTCCGCCAAACGCAATTACCCCATCATGCCCACCCGCGTTATAGGCCGCTACACCAGCCTCCAGGTTCTTTTCGTTCGGATTGGGGTCAACATCGCTGAACAGACCTCGGCCCAAACCGGCGGCCTCCATAATGTCCAACGTCGCAGTGGTGATCGGCAGGTCCGCCAGCCCCTTATCGGTGACCAGCAGCGGGCGTTTTATCCCCGCAGCCGCGCAGGCCTCGGGCAATTCTTTGATACGGCCGGCGCCGAACTTGATTGCGGTCGGATAGGACCAGTTTCCAACAAGGCTCATGATGTCACCTTTTTCAGATGGTAGGATTTGGGACGCGTCAGGTTGTGATAGCCGATGACCGACAAGCCACCGCCGCGCCCGGTATTCTTGCAGCCAGTCCAGCACAGGCCCGGGTCCAGATAATCGGCGCGGTTCATGAACACGGTGCCGGTCTCGATTTGGTCACCCACACGCGCCGCCCGGTCCACATCGCGGGTCCAGAGGCTGGCGGTCAGGCCAAATTCGCTGTCATTCATCAGCGTAATTGCTTCGTCATCCGAGGACACCTTCATGATGCCAACGACAGGACCAAAGCTTTCATCCCGCATCACCCGCATGTCATGGGTCACATTGGTCAGAACCTGGGGCGTCAGGTAGGCACCGCCGTCATCCTCAGCAAAGGTGTCGATATGGGCCACCGCGCCGTCGGCCACCGCCTCAGCGATCTGCGCGCGCACTTCGTCAGCAAAACGCACATTGGCCATCGGCCCAAGGGTCGTTTCCGGGTCCAGTGGGTTGCCCAGCTTATACCCTCTTACGATACCAACCGCCTTGGCGACAAAATCGTCATACAGGTTCTCATGCACGTAAATCCGTTCGATCCCGCAACAGCACTGACCCGAGTTGAACATCGCCCCGTCGATCAGAGTTTCCACGGCCGCGTCAAGATCAGCGTCATCCATGACGAAACCCGGGTCCTTGCCGCCCAGCTCGGTCCCGACACCGGTAAAGGTACCCGCCGCCGCGCGTTCCATCGCCTGTCCACCACCGACTGAGCCGGTGAAGTTCACAAAATCAAACGCATTGCCCGCGATCAGGTCATTCGTCACGTCGTGGCTCAGGAAAACGTTCTGAAACACATCCTGCGGCACACCTGCCGAAAGGAAAGCCCGCGCCATTCGCTCGCCCACCAAAAGCGTCTGAGTGGCGTGTTTCAGAACAACGGTGTTCCCCGCAATCAACGCCGGAGCCACCGTGTTGATCGCGGTCATGTAGGGGTAATTCCAGGGTGCCACCACAAACACCACACCATGCGGGATACGCTTGATGTAACGCTTGAAAGTCTCATCTTCTCCCACAGCTATGTCCGCCAACGAAGTCTCGGCTATTTCGGCCATGTGGCTGGCGCGCTCATTGAAACCGCCGAACTCACCGCCATAGCGCACCGGACGACCCATCATTTGCGCCAATTCGGGTACGATCTCATCATTCATCGCGCCCACAGCCGCGACCCCCGCCATCACGAGATCAATCCGCTCTTGCAACGGCCGCGCTGCCCAGTCGGTCTGCGCCGCACGCGCACGCTCTGCAACCTTAAACGCCGCGTCCCGAGACAACACCTCTCGTTCCGCAAAAACCGATCCGTCAATCGGCGAGACACATTTCAACATCTGCCCCATAGTCACTCCATTTCCGAAAGAAACAGGATCCCTGCTTCATCTGGCCAAAAATACCCCGGAGGCCGCTATTGGTGCGCCATTGGTTCGAGCACCAATGGCGGCGGGCAGAGCCTCCAGCCAGCCCACTAAGCCCGCTCGAACCCTCGGGCAACTTCCCAATCGGTCACCACACGCTCGAACTCTTCGATCTCAACTTCAGCCGCGCGGGCATAGTGATCGACCACCTCATCCCCCATAGCCGCTCGTAACATGGCCGATTCATGCAGCGCATCCCGCGCCGCACGCAGATTGCCCGGGATCATGCCCGTGTCTCCCTGATAGACATCGCCCGTTGCGGCGGGCTGCAACTCCAGCCCTTCCTCGATCCCCGCAATCCCGGCAGCCAGCATCCCGGCAATCGCCAAGTAAGGGTTCATGTCCGAGCCGGGAATACGGCATTCGACGCGCACCGACTTGGTTCCATCGCCGCACAGACGGAACCCAGCAGTGCGGTTATCCACCGACCAAATGATCCGCGTCGGCGCGAAAGTGCCCTTCATGAACCGCTTGTAGCTGTTGATGTAGGGGGCCATGAAATACGTGTAGTCTGGGGCGTATTTCAGCAAACCGGCCATGTAGCTTTTCATCAGCGCCGACATGCCCAGCTCATCCGATTTGTCATAGAATGCCGGTTGCCCATCCTTCCACAGCGACTGATGTACGTGCGAAGAACTGCCCACCTTGTCATGATGCCACTTCGGCAGGAACGTCGCGGCATGCCCATGCTGCCAGGCAATCTCCTTCACCGCGTTCTTGGCGATCGAATGATACTCAGCCGTCTCCATCGCCCCGGCATATTTGATGTTCAGCTCTTCCTGCCCGGTCTCTGCCTCACCCTTCGAGTTCTCAACCGGTATCCCTGCATCCCACAAGTGGTTTCGGATCGGGCGCATCACATGTTCTTCCTTGGTGGTCTGAAGGATGTGATAATCTTCGTTGTAGCCCGAGATCGGCTCCAGATTGCGAAAGCCTTCCTTGCGGATCTGATCAAAGCTCTTTTCGAACAGGAAAAACTCCAGCTCGGTCGCGCACATGGCGTCATAGCCCATGGCTTTAAGGCGATTGACTTGCTTTTTCAGAATGGACCGAGGCGCGTGCGCCACCTCTTCATGCGTATGATGGTCGAGCACATCGCACATCACCATCACGGTGCCTTCCAGCCATGGCACCGGGCGCAGCGTACTCAGGTCCGGTTTCATGACATAGTCGCCATAGCCCCGCTCCCAACTGGTCGAGGCGTAGCCGTCAGGTGTGCCCATCTCAAGATCGGTTGCCAGCAGATAGTTACAGCAATGGGTCTCTTCCCACGCACTGGCCACAAAATGCCCTGCGTGGAAGCGCTTGCCCATCAGCCGTCCCTGCATATCAACCATACAGACCAGCACGGTATCGACTTCGCCGGTATTCACCTTGGCTTTCAGGTCGTCCAAACGTGCGTCATTGCCCATCCCGTTCATCCTTTGTCACCTTGCGAGGCCCCGGCCCCGTGTTCCTACTTGCAGCCGTCAGTCCTCGGCCGCGTTCTTTTCCATTTCCATGACCAGCCGTGTTTCCAGAACCTGTCCGCTCTTGTAGAGGATCGGATACGCAACGGCGGCGATATGGCCGTGCAGGTCCCGCATGGCGCGCAACGTCTCAAGATGTAGATCGCTGGACCGGAAGCTCTCCGTCTGCCCGCGCTCCAACCGTTTCAGGTGGGCCTTGCGGCTCTGGCGCGACAGCCGCTTGACCTCGGCCTTGTCCAGCACCAGCCGACGGGCGCAGTCCACATCGTCGACCAGCAGCACGTGACGCGCCAGTGAGAAGCTTTCCAGAATGGCTGCGTGCAGGTCCTTCAGCTCTTTCCAGCCCTGCGTCGAAAACTCAGCACGTTCGGTGTGCTTGATCTGCGCCGTACGGGTCATCCGGTTCGAGACCACGTCGCCTGCCGCCTCTAGCCGGATGGCGTATTCCACCAGCCCGCGCGCGGCTTTGACCTGAGCTTTGCTCATGTTCTGGCGCGGCATCCGTGCGACAAAGCGGCGGATTTCAGTGAGCTGCGCGTTCACCCTCTCATCCTGTTGCCACAGGGCAGAGATCGCATCGCTGTCATCCTGCTCGTAGATATCCAGCACCGGACGGAACATGCGTTCAACCTGCGTCACCATCTGTAGCAGCTCATGCCGGACCGAGGACATGGCCACATTCGCCCCTGACGCGCCCGGATCGCCCAACGGGCTGAGCGCGTCCGAGAACTGGTCCATCGCGTTCGTCTCGGGCTTAGGTTCCGGCAGCAGAACGCTCATCGGTTGTTCCAGCCAGTTCACAAAGCCCGTGGCCAGTACAAAGACGGCCAGGTTGAAACCGATATGCGCCAGGATCAGAGACTGCCCTGCCCCGGCGACCATCAGCGCCTCATGCATGCCGGTCAGGTTGACCACCATCAGCATCACCAGCGCCGCGCTACCTCGCAGCAGAAGATTGGCCAGCGGAATACGCCGCGCCGAGATGGGCATGTCGCGCGTCAGCCAGATCGGGATGAAAGCCGAGCCCAGATTGGCCCCAAGCACCAGCGACAGCCCGGCGGCAAACGGGATCGCCCCGATCTGCACCAAAGTCACGCACATCAGGATTGTGGCGACCGAGCTGTGCATGACAAAGGCCAGCACCGCCCCGACGATAAACGCGCTGAAATAATCGCTTTCCAAATAGCCCGAAATGGCAGGCAGAAAGGCACTTTCGCGGATCGGATCGACCGCATCGCGCAGAAACTGAAGCGAAATCAGAATGAAAGCGATGCCCAGAACGATCCGTCCGATCAGCCGCACATTGGGTCGTTCGGATTTCAGGTAAAGCCACCCGCCCAGCGCCAGCAGCACCGGTTGCAGCCATCCCAGATCGTATGACAGCACCTGAATGACCAGCGCTGCACCCAGATCAGCCCCCAGCACCCCGGCCAGTGCGAGGCCAAAGCTGACCATCCCTGCCGCCGCAAATCCGGTCAGCAGAACCGTCACCGCAGCCGAACTTTGCAGGATCGTCGCCAGAACCATACCGGCCCCGCCCGCGACGAATGTGTTGGAGTGGCGCGTCAGGATCGACTGGAACAGCGCGCCAAAGCGCCTCTCGATCCCCGTGCGCACCAGCCGCACCGCGAACAGCAGCAACATGGTCGCCGCGAAAATCTCGATCAAAAAGCCGGCAATTGCCATCTGATTAAACCTCGCTGGCCGGGATCATGCTGCGCCCTTTTCCTGGAACCCAGCCAATGTCCGCTCAATCCATGGCACAAGATGATCCGCAATGGCCTGCTGCTGCTCGGGCGTGCGGATAAGATCGTTGCGCAGCTCGATCATGACATTCAGCAGCCCATTGGGCCATGCCCTGGCATCAAGCGTGTGCGCCACCCCGTCTGTGGCCGAATAGGGCTCATTCAGGCGGGTCACAAAAGGGATGTCCGCAGGTATGCACTGCATCATACCGGATGCGAACCGGTCGTCTTTGCCGTGCAGGATGCCCAGTTCAACCTCACGCGGGCGACCGTGATAAACAGGGGTGAAACTGTGCATCGTCACCATCAGCCGCAGCGAAGGGCGATGGGTTTCGATCTGGGCGTCAACGGCACGTGTAAACGGCTCATAAATGTTCTCGACCCGCGCTTGCCGCTCGGCGTCTGTCAGGGCTGCGTTCGCGGGTATGACGTAATCCTCGCTTTTTGCAGGCATTGCACTGGTGGCCTCGGGCGGACGATTGCAGTCGTAAACCAACCGCGACACGCCGCCATGCACCAATGGCGCGGACATCTGCGCCGCCATATGCTGTGCGACGCCCAGCGCACCCGGATCCCACGCGATATGGCTTTGCAGCGCCTCTGCCGACAGCCCCATATCACCCAGAAATCCGGGAATGCGGTTCGAGGCATGTTCGCAAACCAACAGCACCAAAGGTGTGCCGTTTGCTGTATCGGTATGAACAACTTTTCCGAAGTCCAACGCTCTGCCCCGAGATTCCCAAAATGACATCTGCGGAAAAAATTCCACACAGCACATTCACCTGTCAATATTTTTCCTGTACAAAATTGGTCAGAACGGAACGTGCTGAAAAATTCTGCACGAAGCGTTAAGGAGGACCCACTGGTGCGGGTAACGGACAGGCTGCTGGCCCATCGGGACGAAATGACCCCGTCCGAGAGGCAATTGATCAGCGTGCTGCTGGATGACTACCCGATGGCAGGTCTGGGCAGCATTACCGAACTGGCCAGCGCGGCCTCGGTCTCGACCACCACTGTCGCGCGGATGCTGCAAAAGACCGGATTTGATGGCTATCCGCAGTTTCAGGCGGCCCTGCGCGGCGAAGTGAAAGAGATGATTTCGGGGCCGACCGCCAAACGGGATGTCTGGCAGAATGATCTGCCCGAAGAACATATCCTCAACCGCTATTCCCAGCGAACGCTGGCCAACCAGAAACGCACGATTGATGAGGTCGACCCGACCGAGTTTGACAGCCTCTGCACCCTGCTCAGCGACCCGGACCGCCGCATATTTATTACCGGTGGGCGCATCACCGGCACGCTGGCGCAATACCTGTACCTGCACCTGCAAATGATCCGCTCTGATGTGAGACTGCTGCCGTTTGCGGCATCGTGGACCCATGACCTTCTGGATGTGCGCAAGGGGGACGTGCTGATCGCGCTGGACGTGCGGCGTTACGAGAATTCGACCCTGCTGATCGGGCAGCTGTGCCAGGAACGCGAGGCCGAGGTTGTGCTGTTCACCGATCAATGGCGTTCTCCGCTGCATCGGCTGGCCAAACACACTTTCGCCGCCCGGATTGCGGTTCCATCGGCGTGGGACTCGATGGCTGCCGTTCTGATGCTGATGGAATGCGTCATCGCCGAGGTGCAGGAGCGCTTGTGGGATTCGGTCAAAGACCGCACAGATGAGCTGGAACAGGCCTTCGACCGGACCAAACTATTCCGGAAATTCGGCCAAAGCTCAGGCTCTTAACCCGGAATCTCTACAACTGACCGTGAGGAGTGTTGCCAGCGCGCGGGTGCGCCGTCACTTTGGTGTCATGACCTTTGTGACCGAAAACCAGCTGCCCCTGCTGATCCTGTTCTTTCTGATCGGGTCCGTCGGCACAGCCTTTCTGTTCCGCAAACCGGCAGGGCATCGGGCGTGGAAACTGGCCGATCTAGTCTGGGTGGTTCTGGGCGGCATTGGCGCGCTGGTGGCAGTTCTGGCCGGGCTTTACACCTCGGACAGTTCGCGGCTGGACCGGCAGATTGACGTGGCTTATGCCGCAACGCTGGCGTTCGACCGCGACGCAGCGCGGTTCCGGCTGCGGTTTTGTGATCCCGCCTATGACCCGGATACCGCTGTCTTGTGCGATAAGGTCGAATTCCTGTCCGCCTCAACCGCCAGCAATGCTGACCTGCCCCTGTTCATCGCCGTAACCAACGAGGTCGCCCCGTTGCAAGGGCTGCATTTTCTGTTCGGGCGGCAGGAAAAGGATGAGATGGACCAGATGTCAGCCAAAGCCGACGCGTTCGATATCGACCAGTTTTTGGTGTTCACCACGCTGGACGACACCACTCAGACCGCCATAGACAACATGCGCCGCAAGGTGCCTGCCATTGCCGGAGATTACCTAATCCTCGCCCAAAGCTATGACGACCTGATCGAACAGGTCAGCAAGCTGAAGGACGAATGGGAATACCTACAGGCCAACGCTCATATTCTGGTCTTGCAGATTATCGCCTTGTGTCTGGTCAGCTTTGCCGCGCCCTTCCGACTGGGTAAATCCATCGTCGAGTTGCGAACAACCCTTATCGCCGATACGCCTGCGCCAGCCGTTCAGGATCAGCGCCAAGAAAATACCGTGTCAGAGTCCACAGATTCCGCGCCCCCCGGCGCAGCCACCCCACCCGTGCATAGCGGTCCGCACTCGTAATCGCGCGGCTATCCAGCAAGGTGATGCGAGGCAAGGCGCGCACCAGTGCGACATCTTCCATCAGCGGCTGATCCGGGTATCCATCGGCTTGTTCATAGAGGCCGCGCGGCACCAGCAGCCCCTGATCCCCGTAAGGCAACCCGAACACCCGACTGCGCAGATTGGCCCAGCCCGCGACCCAGGCGGGCCAGAACCCCTTGGCGCGAAACGCCAGACAAAAAGCGGCAGGATTGCCTGAGGGCAAGTGTTCACCCACCTCTTTGCTCCATCCTTCCCGCAACACGGTATCTGCGTGCAGGATCAATAACCACTCAGCTTTGGCCGCCGCACATCCGCGGCGCAGCTGTCCGCCGCGTGAGGGCGCGCCAGTGACGATCTCGGCCCCGGCCTCATCGGCAATCTCAAGGGTTGCATCGGTCGATCCACCGTCGGTCACGATCAACTCGCGGATCAGGCCGGTGTGCAGCCCCTCCATCAGGGCGGGCAACGACTCCGACAGGGCCTCACCCGCGTTCAGGGTCGGAATGACGATGCTGATCGGTGCTGGCAAGGCGTATACCCTCTGGTCATGGCGGCGCGATCTCCTATATCACGGGGCCAAGGGAAAAGACGAGGACCACTCCATGCCCAATCGCCGTATTCTGCGCCTGAGCGGCTCAGACACTGACAGCTTTCTTCAGGGGCTGGTGACAAACGATATATCGGGGTTGGAGAGTGGGCTGGTCTATGCTGCCCTGCTGACACCTCAGGGAAAGTATCTGGCCGATTTCTTTCTGAAACGCGATGGCGAGACGGTGCTTCTTGATGTCGCCGACGACATTGCAGACGGCTTTGTCAAACGGTTGAGCATGTACAAACTGCGCGCCGATGTGGCGATTGAGGACAGTGGGTTGAACCTGCAACGCGGCACCGGCACCCCACCCGAAGGCGCCCTACCCGACCCTCGCCACCCGGACATGGGCTGGCGGGCTTATTCGACGGACCCCGACGGAGACGATGGCACTGATTGGGACGCCATCCGCGTGCAGCATTGCATCCCCGAAACCGGCATCGAACTGACACCTGACAGCTACATCCTCGAATCCGGGTTCGAGGTTCTGAATGGCGTCGATTTCAAAAAAGGCTGTTATGTCGGGCAGGAAGTCACCGCCCGCATGAAACACAAGACCGAGCTGCGCAAAGGCCTGCGTCGTGTACGGGTCGATGGCTCTGCCCCGGTCGGGACCGAGATAACCTCGGGCGGCAAACAGGCCGGCACGCTATTCACGCACTCGAACGGGCACGGCATCGCCTATCTGCGTTTTGATCGCGCAACCGGACAAATGCAGGCCGGGGACGCCTCTGTGACGGTCGAAAGCTGATATGTTGCCGATCCGGCACGGCTGCCGCCGGGCCTAAGACGGCATGGTTTGAACCACGCCTGCCGGGCTGTCACAGTGGCCACGGGTCACTGAGCGGATGCGCATATGTTCAAACTATACCGCGCGATCTGGCGCGCCAGCGCCGGGCGGCAGGTTGTCCTTATTGTCCTGTCTATCGCCATCGCGGCCCTTGCCGCGGTGCCGCTGGAGTTCCAGCGTGACATCGTCAACCATCTGACCGCAGGTGACACCAGCACCGATCAACTGCTTTCACTGGGCGCGGGCATGATGGCGGTCATCCTGCTGAGCCTCGCGCTGAAATGGCTGCTGGGCTATCGCGCCGGCACATTGGGAGAGGACATCATCCGCCTGATCCGCCAGCGTCTGCTGGTGCGCGCTGGTGATCTGCGCGACACGGGCGAAACGGTACGCAAGGGGACCATGACCACCGCCATTTCGGCCGAGGCCGAAGAATTGGGCAAATTCGCGGGTGGGGCCTTTTCCGATCCTGTCGTGCAAATCGGTACGTTGATCAGCGTGATCGGCTATATCTCTTCTACGCAACCCGGGCTGGGCCTGATCGCCTTTTCAATGATCGTGCCGCAGATCATCATCGTGCTGGTGTCGCAGCGCAAAGTGAATGTCTTCGTGGCCGAGCGTGTCCGTATCCTGCGCAACGCCACCGACAAGCTGACGGTTGAAGAGATCAACGCGGTCACGCGGGACATTGACGCTCAATTCGATGAGATTTTTGAGACCCGCCGCCGTATGTTCCTGTGGAAACTCTCGGCCAAATTTCTGCTGAGCGTCATCAACGGTGCAGGCACCGTCGGAGTCCTGATGCTGGGTGGGTGGTTGGTTCTGGAGGGCCGCACCGATGTCGGCACCGTGGTGGCCGCCGTCAGCGGCCTTGGCCGCATTCAGGGACCGACCGCGTTTCTGATCGCATTCTACCGTCAGGTCAGCGCCAACCGCATCAAATACGAACTGATGCTGGAATTATTTGGTCCTAACCCGGAACGGTATCGAAACCTCCAAGCCCGGAACTAAAAAAGACCGCGCGGCCCAATGCCGTCGCGGTCTTCATTCGTTCCGTAAATACGCTAGATTACGCGCGCTCGGAATAATCCATGGTCTCGGTATTCACCACGATCATCTCGTCCTGACCGATGAAAGGCGGCACCATGACTTTGACGCCATTGTCCAGAATCGCCGGTTTGAACGAGTTCGCAGCGGTCTGACCTTTGACCACCGGCTCGGTCTCGACGATCTTGCAGGTTACTTTCTGTGGCAGCGTCGCGTTCAGCGCCTCAGATTCATAGAATTCGACCACGATGGTCATGCCGTCTTGCAGAAACGGGCGGCGTTCACCCAGCAGATCCGAGGGCAGTTCGATCTGCTCATACGTTTCGGAATCCATGAACACCAGCATGCCGTCGGATTCGTACAGGAACTGCTGATCCTTCTGCTCAAGGCGCACGCGCTCGACCTTGTCCGCCGAACGGAACCGTTCGTTCAGTTTAGACCCGTTGCGCAGGTTGCGCAGTTCGACCTGTGCAAAAGCACCGCCTTTACCGGGCTTTACGTGATCCACTTTAACAGCGGCCCACAGCCCATCGTTATGCTCAAGCACATTGCCGGGGCGAATTTCGTTCCCATTTATCTTGGGCATGACATAAATCCTTCACAAACGGTTGATGCGTCAGTTCCCGTCCCTATATCTGGCGGGACCACACCTGACAAGACAACGAGACTTAGTGCTGCACGTGCAGCAAGCTATGCAAATGACGCAACGCAACTATGCATATTAGCTGTATCCGAATCACACCTAATAGGTCATAAGGACCCTCACGCCGAAAATGCAAGAGCAAGAACAACAAGGAAGACGAGATGAGAGATTTCGTTGACGGCACTGCCTTTAACAATGAACAAGGCAATCGTGCACGCAAACTTTTCGCGGCCGTTGTGTTGGCTGCACTGGATGACGCTATCGCCGATGACAAGAAATACGGCAATGGCCCCGAACAAATCGCCCGCTGGGCGCGCTCGCGCGATGGCCGCGAAGTGCTGTCTTGTGCGGGTATTGACCCGAACGAACGGGTTGTCAGCGGACTGATGGAGTTCGTTGGTCGTGGCGTGCGCACCTCGGTCGCGCTGTCGCGTGAAGAAAGCGAGCGTCGCAACGCCGCTCAGCAAGCCGAAGCCGCCTAAACCAAGGCGACTTCCGAATGAAAAAGCGCGCTCCCGCAGTCCGGGGCGCGCTTTTCTTTTGGGCCGTTTAAAAGAACAACAACCATTGGCGCGCGACCCAAAGCTCAGCGGCTAAAAGCAAAGCGAAAAACAGTTTTGCCGAAACCGATAGTCCTCGGGCCCACAGCACCGCATAAGACCCCACGCACAATGTGACCGAAACCGGCATGACCCAAAGTGCGTGATGCGTTCTATCCCAATAGCTGACAGGGCTGTGAAAGACCCAATCGCTCAGCGGCCAGAATTGCGGCCGCCCGTCCCCTGCGTGCAGCAGGAAATCCATCGCCAGATGAAGAAGGCCAGCGGACGCAGCAACGATCAGAAACCGCCACCCGCGCCAGAGCCCGAGTACCAGCGCCAGCCCCCACAGGAAAAACGAATTGTCGATGGCAAAGACTGTCTGCCATGCGTTTGAGAAATAAAGTTCGTCAAATACCACCTGAGGCGGGATGTTCAGAACGTACAGCGACACCCCTGCCATAACATACAGCGACAGATCGGGCAGCAAGGACCCGAGCACCGCGGCCCAGAGGGTCGCACCCTTTGCAGGCCGCGCGAATGCGGCAGCGCCGATCAAAAGATGCGCGGGCGTGTTCATCCGGGGCTTTTCCTTTGGCCTCAAATCAGGTCATCTGCACCTCAACGTATAGGAGACGACCATGGTTCGCGCCATCATGATTCAGGGCACCGGCAGCAATGTCGGAAAATCGGTTTTGGTGGCCGGGTTGGCGCGTGCCTATACACGGCGTGGGCTGAGGGTGGCTCCGTTCAAACCGCAGAACATGTCGAACAACGCAGCCGTCACCGAAAATGGCGGAGAGATCGGGCGCGCGCAGGCTTTGCAAGCCCGTGCAGCCCAGCGCCCTACTCACACAGATATGAACCCGATCCTGCTGAAGCCCGAGACCGACACCGGTGCGCAGATTATTGTGCAGGGTCAGCGCGCAAGCACTATGAAAGCGGGCGACTACCGCAAGGACAAATCCAAGCTGCTGGGGGCCGCGCTAGAGAGTTTCGACCGACTCTGCGCTGATGCCGATCTGGTACTGATCGAAGGCGCAGGCAGCCCGGCCGAAACCAATCTGCGCAAGGGCGACATCGCCAATATGGGCTTTGCCTGTGCCGCTGGGGTGGCTGTGGTTTTGGTCGGAGATATCCACCGGGGCGGCGTGATCGCGCAGATCGTGGGGACGCAGGCGGTTCTGGACGCGAGCGATCTCGCCATGATCCGCGGCTTTGCGGTGAATCGGTTCAAGGGTGACGTGTCCTTGTTTGACGAAGGTCGCGATGACATTGCCACGCGCACTGGCTGGCCTTGTCTGGGCGTCGTACCGTGGTTCCACGACGCGTGGAAGCTGCCAGCCGAGGATATGATGGACATCCGGTCGCACAGCGGAGGCGCCTGCAAGGTGGTCGTACCGCAATTGGAACGGATGGCCAATTTCGACGATCTCGATCCTCTGTCAGCCGAACCCGGCGTCAGCGTCGAGATCGTACCCGCCGGACGTCCCCTGCCCGGCGACGCCGATCTGGTGCTGCTGCCCGGCAGCAAGTCCACCATTGGCGATCTGGCTTATTTCCGGGCGCAAGGATGGGACATTGACCTGTACGCGCACGTGCGCCGGGGTGGTCATGTTCTGGGCCTGTGCGGCGGCTATCAGATGCTGGGCAAAATCATAGACGATCCCGATGGCGTCGATGGCCGTCCGGGCAAGGTAGAAGGGTTGGGTCTGCTGGACGTCACCACCATCATGGCGGGGAAAAAGCAGGTCACGCTTCGTACCGCGCGTACGGTGCCTGCAAACCTGCCCGTTGAGGGATATGAGATTCACATGGGCCGAACCGAAGGCCCCGATTGCGACCGCGCGTGGCTTGAGATCGAAAACCGGCCCGAAGGCGCAACAGACAAGACCGGTCGTATTCGCGGCAGCTACCTGCACGGCATCTTCACATCAGACGCCTTCCGCGCCGATTACCTGGTGCAGTTGGGGGCTGTGTCCGATCTAGCCTACGAGGATGGGGTCGAAGACACGCTGGACGCGCTGGCCGATCATCTGGAACAGCACATGGATTTGGACTTGCTACTTGAGATGGCTGCAACGCCGAAGCGGGCGTAAGGCTTATTCCACCTTCTGCTCGGCCAACGCCTTGTAGATTTCACGCCGAACCAGCTTGCGGACATTGCGGGTGATCCGTTCACCCAAAACGCCCTGAAGTTCTTCGCGGACGACCTGAGCGATCAGCGTGCGCAACGCCTCTTCATCCATGGACGTCGTCTGCGGTCGTGTCGCTACAGCCGGTTCGCTGGTGGGCGCAGTCTTGGGTGTTTCCTGCTCTGACGGGCGTTGCCCTCTTACAAAAGTGGCAACAGGGGCAGCTTCATCCTCGATCTCAGTGTCGCCTTTGACATCGACCAGATCGAATTCTTCCTCACCCGCCCAAGCCAGCGTCGCATTCGGCGTACCGGCATAGGCATCGTCGCTATCGCCATCGGGCTCCCACTGGTCTTCGGTCCGGGCAATGGCAGCCTCCAGCGCTTCGATCTTGGCGCTCAGACTTTTGATTGGGGTCTTTTCACGTTCCGGCGCGGCCATCTGTTCCGCAGCCGGTTCTGAATGGTCGACGATATCACAGGCGCGCAGAAGCATCGGTTTGACCGAATCCTCTGCCTGATAGGCATGAGCCTCGTCAGTTGGTGCAGGCTGTGCTTCGGGCGGCTGAGACTCGCCGACGCGCAGCGCATCGGTCAGAACCAATCGACCCGGTTTTCGAGACATTGTCGTCGACAGCAGGCTCGGGATTTTCCGATCCTCTTCGCTAACCAGACGTTTGATCGAGGACAACACGTCCTCGATACCCGCATTTACGACTTTATCCGTCATTGTTCTCTACCGCTCTATCCTTGAGACAGAGTGTAGCCAAACAAAGCGAACCTCACAACAGGTAGTATTGGCCCTTAGTCGCGGCGCAACGCTTTGAGGACGCGATCCAGATCCCTGCTCTGCCGGCTGACCTGTGCCGGTGCTTTCTTGACCAGGTTGTAATAGAGGGTCGGATCATAGATCTGCACCGCCAGCCCCAGACGTTCGGCTGTCAGCAAACCCTGCGCCTGCAAAAGCTGATACGCCGCGCGAGACCGTTCAACGCGCGAACCAACTTCGGCCAACTGCGCGTCCAGCAAGTCCTGCTGAGCATTCAAAACATCCAGCGTTGTACGGGCACCAAGGGTCGCTTCCTCACGGATACCGTCGAACGCAACCTGTGACGCCCGGACCCGCTCGGTCGAAGCCCGAAGGCTGGCCGATGCCGCCTGGAATCCCGCATAAGCATCCACCACGCCCTGGGTGATATCCTTTTGCACGTTCAGCAGATTGGCACGCGAGGCGTCCCGTGTGGCCATTGCCCGACGAACGCTCGCCGCCAGTCGACCACCGGCATAAATCGGCTGATTGAAGGTCAGAGCGATGCCTGCATCCTCAAGACTGTCGCTGTTGTCGTAGCTTTCGGTGATTCCGGCATCGGCGCTCAGGCCGACATTCGGCCCCAGATTCGCGCGCTGCTGCTGAACGACCAGATCAAGCGCACGCACCTGATGCTGCGCAGACTGAATCGCCGGATGGTTTCGCTGAGCAAGGCTGACAGCCTCGGATTCAGAGCGCGGCAGGTTGGGCAGGCTTGGCTGGCCCGCTGTCCGGCCCGGCGCGTTCCCGACCGCGTTCACATATTCGGCCTGCGCCTGCGACAGGAATCCACGCTCTACCGCGAGATCGGCTTGCGAGCTGGCCAATTGCGCCTCGGACAGTGCAACGTCCGTTCGCGTTACTTCGCCCACTTCAAACCGGTCCTGTGAGGCACGCAATTCTTCGGCGGACACATCGACGTTGTTCTGCCGAATCTGAACCGCCTCTTCCTGCAAGAGCACGTCCAGATAGGCGTTTGCGGCCCGGAATAGCACCGCTTGCTCGACATCCAGCAGCGTCTGCCGCGTGGCCAACACCGTTTCCTGCGCCGATTGCTTGCCCAGCACCGAGAATCCGCCATCGTAGATCAATTGGCTCAGAGTGAGGCCAGTGAAAAAGTTGGTTGGTTCGTTTCTGGTGACACCCAGACTGGTTGATGAGCGGGTGTAATCCTGACTGACCGAAGCCGTCCAGTTGATGATCGGACGCAGCGCTGACAGCGCGATGGCGACGTCTTCGTCCGCCGCACGCAGCAACGCCCTGTTCTGCTCCAGCAGGCCGCTTGTATTGTAGGCCCCGATGAACGCATCGGTCAGGTTATCCGCCCACACCGCACGTCCCGGCACGGCACTCAGGGCGATTCCCGCCGTCAGTGCCAACGCCTTCATAATCCCCCGCCCCGAAGATGCACGCATAACGAAATCCTTCTCAAATCAAAATTACGCTGCCCTGAGCGTAGTTTGCGCGGATATGTTCAACTAATCAAGGCAACTGAATAATATGCCTGAGAACTATAGCGAAAATGCACACTCGGCGCAAAATGCCTGTAAAACCGGGGCGTTGGCGTTAAAGGCATGACGCCACGTCACGCGGTCGCCGGACTTATGGCCAATGCGAACGGTCCCAAGCTCACCTTCAACGAACAGACAGGCGATGCGCCCGTGATCCTTGAGCTGGTCGGTCAAAGCCTGTGGCACCTGCTCAACCCCACCCTGAATCATGATGACATCATAGGGGCCATGCTCGTTGGCGCCGTCTGCCAGCGGACCGACATGCACGATTGCGTTGTCGGCATCAGCTTCGGACAGAGTCGTCTGCGCCTCGGTGGCCAGATCTTCGTCCTCTTCAACCGCTACAACCAACTGCGCCATACGGGCCGCAACAGCAGTGGAATATCCCAGCGCGGGGGCGATATCCAAAACCACCTCATCATTCGAGATGTTCAGCGCATCCAGCATCTTGGCCAGCGTCCGCGGCTCAAGCATGCAGCGCCCGTTGCCCAGATCTATTATCCCTTCGGCATAGGCCGCTTCGCGCTGTGCATTCGGCACGAAATTCTCACGCTTCACGGTCAGCATTGCGTCAATGATTGGGAATTTCGTGACGTCTGAGGGCCGGACCTGCGTATCAACCATGGTGCGGCGCCGGGTTGCGAAATCAGTCATTGGATCGCTCATGTTAGTGCCAAGGATGACCGGCTTGTGCCACATCCTGACGAAACCGGCAACGGCCTGACACCGAAAGTTTTGCCTGATCGCAGCAAGTTGCTCAGGCAGACAACGATGAGCGTCAGATTTTTGCGTCCAACCCACTGGACGCCCCAGACGAAAGGTGCTAAAACGCCTGCCACACCACGGCAAGTATTTGATTTTACTTGAAAAGGCGAGTTGGCGGAGTGGTGACGCAGCGGATTGCAAATCCGTGTACACCGGTTCGATTCCGGTACTCGCCTCCACTCTTCAAATCACGACGCATTTGCCTGACGCTCCAATATCGCGTCATTCGGCCTCACGTCCTTGTGGGATGACCTCATAGCCCGGTTCTTCCGGCTCATCGTCCAGCATCTCGGGCGGGAAGCCGGGGGCGGTGATGTCCAGCCCGGTCGCGTCTTCCAAACGCTTGATAATATTAGGAGACAACTCTCGGTCACCATAGCGCGCGATGCCGTCTTCGAAGATGCCAATCATAACCGGATTGATCTCAAGCGGGACACCGGCGCGGTCGGCGACGTCCTGAAACAGGCCAATATCCTTCTTCACCAGATCCATCGTAAAGGAAATGTCGCGTGATCCGTTCAGTATGACCTGGCTCTCGGTCTCATGGACAAATGACGTGCCCGAGGAAATCTTGATCGCCTCATAGGTCGTGTTCAGATCCATACCCGCCGCCTTGGCCGTCACCAGCGCTTCGGCACAGGTAATCAGGTTGGCCGTGGCCAGATAATTCGTCATCACCTTCAATACCGACGCCGTTCCCAATTCCCCTGTGTGCAGCACGCGTCGCCCCATCGTGGTGAGAAATGGCAAAATCCGGTCGAACGTCTCACGATCACAGCCCGCGAAGATCGAGATGTTACCTGTCGCTGCCCGATGGCACCCGCCAGAGACCGGGCAGTCGACAGCCGCACCCCCACGCTCGATTACCATAGCGCCAAGGCGTTTGACTTCGGCTTCGTCAGTGGTCGACATTTCCATCCAGATTTTGCCCGGTCCGACCTCGGGCAGCATCTCTTGCATCACCGCGTCCGAGGCTGCGGGCGATGGCAAACAGGTGATGACCGCATCGCAATCCCGCATCATTTGTACCGGGCTATCCGCGGCTGTGGCCCCTTGCGCCACGAAGTCAGCCACCAGATCGGGGTTCAGATCATGAACCGTTAGGTCAATGCCGTTTCGCAACAGCGAGCCCGAGAGTTTGCCGCCGACATTCCCCAAACCGATAAATCCGACTTTCATATCTTCCTCCTGACGGTCGCATTTTGCCTGAGTATCTGTGTTGCCCAGCGGAAACGAAAATGAATAATATGGATCGTTATAGTCAAAAAATTTTGGTGATAAATGGACCGCCTTCCAAACCCCTCGTGGTTGCGCAGCTTTGAGTCGGCCGCGCGGCATCTGAATTTCACCACGGCTGCGCGCGAGCTTGGCCTGACTCAGACGGCGGTCTCGCTGCATATCCGCTCGCTTGAGGCCGATTTGGGGGAAAGGCTATTCACGCGGAACGCCCGACGGTTGGAACTGACCGAACTTGGGCAGTCATATTCCCTGACCGTGCGGCGTGCATTGGCCGATATCGCTCTGTCCACCAACAGCCTGTTCGGCCCCGCATCGCGCCAGACCCTGACGATCCGAGCGGCGATTTCGACCGCAACTTATTGGATCGCAGCGGAACTGCCTGACTTTTCAGCTCAACACCCGGATATCCCGGTGCGACTGATCTCGCATATTTGGAACGACAGTGTCGCCCCCGGTGATGTGGATGTGGAAATCCGGCTGGGGTATGGCGACTGGCCCGGAGTGAGGTCCGAAAAGTTGACCGACGAAAAGCTGGTTCCGGTTTGCCGCGCCGGTTACGGCTCTGCGAACCTGAACAGCATGACAACAGGCGCGCTTATTCACATCCTTGGGTACGAGGACAACTGGGCGCGATATTTTCTAGCCAACGACATGGCGCCTCCGGATAAGCCGCCCTGCCATTCGGTCGACACCTCGGTAGCCGCGCTACAGCTTGTGATGGCGGGCGCTGGTTATGTGACGATCCTCGAACGCTTTGCCAAAAACGCGATCCAACAAGGCGCGCCGATTGAAATCGCAGGCCCTGCGATTCCCTTTGCGCAATCGCATTACCTGATCAGCGCTCAGGGGGCCGATCACCCAACCGCTGCTGCGGGGCTGTTTTGCGCTTGGCTAAAGGAACGGCTGGCGTCGGATGCCGTTGTTTGACTTGGGCTGGTCGCTTTTCTGACCTGAACGATTTCGCCTTGCGTCTCGTGCTTGACAAGCCCCCTGCCCGTGCCGCATGTCCCTTGCGTTGGTGTCCATCACGCGATGGATGAAAAGGGAATGCGTCAACGGATCTTCCGCCAAACGCAGCCGCCCCCGCGACCGTGACCGGAGAGGGTGCCCAAAGCCACTGGCCTGCAAGGCCGGGAAGGCGGGACATCCGACAGGGCAAACGCTCTGACATCCGCAAGCCGGGAGACCTGCCAGCGCCCGAAACAACAAACCGGACGGGGTGTTCCGGTGTCGGGTCCATGTGCAGACGTGGCCCGCATGAAACCCCGTCCCCCGAAAAGAGGATTTGGGGGGATGAGAGACATGACCGAGACCGCACCCGTCGAGCTGCTGGTCTGCACCACTTGCCGCCGTGGCTTGCCCATTGAGGATGACGCGCAACGGCCGGGTACCTTGTTACACAAAGCGTTGGAACAGGCGGAATTGCCCAAGGGCATCACCCTGAAAGCCGTCGAATGTCTGTCGAACTGCGATCAGGGCTGCTCCATCGTGCTGCGCGGCGGCCCGGATCGTTGGACCTTTGTCTACGAGAACCTGAACGAGGTTGATCATGTCGACGTTATTGTCGACGGCGCGACCAAATATCTGGCCACCGAAGATGGCTTGGTCAAATGGCGCGAGCGCCCCGAACACTTCCGCAAAAACTGCGCCTCGCGCATTCCCCCGATTGGAGCCTGAGATCATGTCGAACCTTGAAAAACTCCCCGTCACTGTGATCACCGGCTTTCTGGGCTCGGGCAAGACCACGCTGGTCAAGCATCTGATGCAGAACCCGCAGGGCAAACGTTTGGCCGTTGTGGTTAACGAATTCGGCGATGTGGGCGTTGATGGCGATATCCTGAAATCGTGCGCCATCCCGGATTGCCCGACTGAAAACATCATGGAACTGGCCAATGGCTGCATTTGCTGCACCGTGGCCGATGATTTCATCCCGACCATCGAGGCTCTGATGGCGCTGGAACCGCGCCCCGAACATATTCTGATAGAAACCTCGGGCCTGGCGCTGCCGAAACCGCTGCTGAAGGCGTTCGACTGGCCGGATATTCGTTCGAAGATTACTGTGGACGGTGTGATCGCTTTGGCCGATGCCGAGGCCGTGGCCGCCGGTCGTTTTGCGCCGAATGTCGAGGCCGTAGATGCACAGCGTCTGGCCGATGACTCAATTGATCACGAAACACCACTGTCCGAGGTGTTCGAAGATCAGATTTCCTGCGCCGATATCATCCTGCTAACCAAGCCCGATCTGGCTGGTCCCGAAGGCATCGCCAAGGCGAAAGAGGTCATCGCCGCCGAAGCCCCTCGCCCCCTGCCCGTAGTCGAGGTTGCCGAAGGTGTCGTGGACGTGCGCGTCGTGCTGGGCCTTGAGGCCGCGGCCGAGGATGACATGGACGCGCGTCCGTCGCACCACGACGGCCACCACGATCACGAGCATGACGATTTCGAGAGCATCATCGTTGAGCTGCCGGAACAGATCGACCCCGCCGATCTGGTTGCCAAGATCGAACGTCTTGCGACCGAACTGAACATCCTCCGCGTCAAAGGCTATGCCGCCGTTCAAGGCAAGCCGATGCGCCTGCTGGTTCAAGCCGTTGGCGCCCGCGTGCGTCACCAATACGACCGCCCGTGGGAACCCGGTGAAGAGCGCCGCTCGCGACTGGTGGTCATTGCCGAGCACGACGACATCAAAGAGGCCGAGATCCGCGAGATCCTCGCAGGTGTGACCGAGGCCGCCGAGTAACCCATGCACGTCGTCTTCCGCGAAAGCCACGGGCTCGAAGAGACCGAGACCCCAACCGATCTGGGCCAGAGCCCGGCGGATCTGGTGGTGCTGTCTTTCTCGGACAGTGACCTTGGCGCTTTCGCGGCGGGCTGGCATCGTGGTGGCGGTCCCGAAGGTCGGATGCCGACATTGCGACTGGCCAACCTGACGGCGCTCAAACATCCACTGTCCGTCGACACCTATGTCGAGCAGACGCTGGAGGGCGCGAAAGGCATTCTGATCCGTCTGATCGGTGGCGTCCCTTACTGGTCCTACGGCTTGCAGCAGGTTCTTTCGCTGGCGCAGGCCAAAGGCATTGCACTTGCCGTCCTACCCGCCGATGGGCGCGAGGATACGCGGCTGGACGAGTATTCCACCCTGCCCGTCTCGACACTGCGGCGTCTGGCGCATCTGTGTGACACCGGCGGCGAGGTTGCGGCACAGGCAGCTTTGGCACAAATGGCGCTCGCAGCGGGTCTTTATGCCGGGCCGGTGATGGGAGCAAAAACCATCCCAGACTGCGGCGCATGGTGCCCGGATCGGGGTGTGATCCCTGCGGATACCGCGTTCACGGGCGACGCAAAGCGCATTCTGGTCACTTTCTACCGCGCCTATCTGACGTCTGCCGACACAGCCCCGGTCGCGGCCCTGATCCGCAGCCTGCGTGCCCGAGGGTTTGAGGCGGTGGGCCTTTTCGCCCCCTCCCTCAAAGCCCCAGTCGCTGCCAAATGGCTGAGTGAGAACGTTGTGGCACTGGCCCCATCTGCGATCATCAACGCCACCTCGTTCTCTGGCAAAGGCGCGTCAGGCACCTCCCCGTTGGACGCCGCCAACGTGCCGGTGTTTCAGGTGGCGCTGGCCACCTCACGCCGCAAAGCGTGGGCCGAGGCGGAACGCGGTCTGTCCCCTGCCGACCTTGCCATGCATGTGGTGCTGCCCGAGGTGGACGGGCGGATTTCGGCGGGCATTGCCTCGTTCAAAGAACCCGGCAAGCGCGATCCGCATCTGGAATACTCCCGCTTTGCCCATCGGGCCGAGCCTGAACGGATCGAAGCGATCATCGACCGCGTTAACGGCTGGTTGGCCCTGCACGACAAGCCGAAGGCAGACCAAATTCCGGCGCTGGTCTTGTCGACCTATCCCGGTAAAGACTGGCAAATGGCCCATGCAGTGGGTCTGGATGCCCTTGCCTCGGCCGAGGCAATGCTGTCGGACCTGCAAGGTGAAGGATACGATACAGCGCCCGCAGAACCAATTGCAGAGACACTGTTGGATGCACGCATTTCGTGGTCATTGGACGAATACAAAACCGCGCTGAACGAATTGCCCGAAACACTTCGCAGTGACCTGCAAACCGTCTGGGGCAAACCCGAAGACGACCCGACCTTCTCAGATGGGGCCTTTCATTTCACCGCGCTGCGCCGGGGTAAGGCTCTGGTCGCATTGCAACCGGAACGCGGCACCCCCGAGCTGCGGGATGACGACTATCACGACCTGTCGCGCACGCCGCGCCACAGCTATGTCGCCTTTTACCTCTGGCTGCGAAAGGGCCTCGGTGCGGACGCGCTGATCCATATCGGCGCGCATGGCACGCTGGAATGGCTACCCGGCAAGTCCGTCGCTCTCTCCGCCGAGTGCTGGCCCGAAGCGCTGATCCGCGACTTGCCCGTGATCTACCCCTTCATCGTTAACGACCCCGGCGAGGCCGCACAAGCCAAGCGCCGGATCGGAGCCGTCACGTTGGGCCATATCCCGCCGCCGATGAAAGAGAGCGGTACGCCGGATCGGATGGTGCGGCTGGAATCACTGCTCGACGAGTTCTCGAACGCCGACGGGCTGGACCCCAAGCGCCGCGACCGGCTGCAAGAGGATATACGCGACGAGGCGCAGGCCATTGGTTTGGAAAACGATCTGGGCCTCGACCAAGCCACCTGCACCGCCGAGGCGATCACCCGCATCGACCGTTTTGTCTGCGACATTAAGGAAAGCCAGTTCGGCGACGGGCTGCACATCTTTGGCCGCGCGCCCGAAGTTACAGGCAATTTCGATCCTGCGCCCTCGGCCCATGCCGAGCGCAGCGCTCTGATCGACGCGCTGGCCGGGAAGCGGATCGAGGCCGGCCCCTCTGGCTCGCCTTATCGTGGCCGCTCTGACGTACTACCGACCGGGCGGAACCTTTATACCACCGACCCCCGTTCGGTGCCGACCCGTGCAGCCTATACGCAGGGCGTGAAGCTGGCCGAGGAGCTGGTGCGTCGGCATCTGCAAGAGGAAGGCGATTACCCCAAGGGTCTGATCGTTGACCTCTGGGGCTCGGCCACGATGCGCACCGCCGGGGAAGAGTTCGCCATGGCGCTGCACCTGCTGGGCGTCAAACCGATCTGGGACAAGGGGTCTGAGCGGGTCTCGGGCATCGAGGTTCTGCCGATCACCGACCTTAGCCGCCCGCGTCTGGATGTGACTCTGCGGGTCTCGGGCCTGTTCCGCGATGTGTTCCCGACGCTGTCCGCACTCTATGGTCAGGCGGTTCGAGCACTGTCTGCAAGAGATGAGGCGACCGACTGGAACCCCTATGCCGGTCAGGCCCCCTCGGCCCGCGTCTTTGGCCCTGCCCCCGGCAGCTACGGCGTCAACATGACCCAACTGTCCGAGGTCTACACCGATGAAGCCCGCGCACAGGCGGGTAAAGCGTGGCTGGAGGCCAGCTCTTTCGCGTTAGAAGGCGAGCATATCGCGCAGGACAAGGACGGGATCACCCAGCGTGTCGCCAATGCCGACAGCTTTGTTCATTTGCAAGACCTGACCGAAACCGACCTGTTGCTGGCCAATGACTACGCCACGCATGAGGCCGGTTTTGCCGCGGCCAAGAAGATCACCGGCGGCACCGCGCAACTTTATCATTTGGACAATACCAACCCCGAAAACCCGCGCGCACGGACATTGCCCGAGGAAATCAGCCGCGTCGTCCATGCGCGCGCTGCCAATCCCGGCTGGATCGCCGGGATGCAGCGGCATGGGTTTCGAGGCGCTGCCGAGATCGCGGCAACGCTGGATCACATGGCCTCTTTCGCGCATCTGTCCGGCACGGTCGCACCACATCTGTTTGACCTCTACCACGATGCCACTTTGGGCGACGCCGAAGTCGAGGCCTTCCTGCAAGAGGCCAACCCCAAGGCGCATCAGGCCATGCAGGACCGGTTCCGCGCTTTGCTGGAAGCCGGGCTTTGGAACACCCGCCGGAACTCGATCCGCGCCGATCTGGAGGGGCTGGGGTGAGCGCCCCTGTCGTCCAAGGCTGGTGCCCCGGCGCGCATCGTCCGATGATGTCCGGCGACGGGCTGGTGGTGCGGGTGCGACCCCGGCTGGCGCGCCTCGACAAGGCACAGGCTTTGGGACTGTGCGCCTTGGCCGAGCGGTTTGGCAACGGCACCATCGACCTGACCAACCGGGCCAACCTGCAACTGCGCGGCATTCGCGAAGTTGACCATCAGCAATTACTTGCGGAACTTGCCGCGCTGGACCTACTGGACGCCGAACCGGGGATCGAAGTGCGGCGCAATATTCTGGTCTCACCGTTGTATGAACCAGGAGATCGGACTGCACGACTGGCGCAAGAACTGACCGACCGGCTTGGGGAACTCCCTGCTCTGCCTGCAAAATTCGGTTTTGCTATCGACACAGGGCCAACCCGGCTGTTGGTAGAGGATTCTGCCGATATCCGGCTGGAAACCGGTGTGGATGGACTGACCCTGCGCGCAGATGGATGCGAGACCGGGCGAGTTGTGACCGAAGGCGAAGCCATCAATCAGTTAGTTACGCTGGCGGGCTGGTTCGCGAAAAACCAAACCGCAGAAGCGCGCCGAATGGCGCGAGTTGTAGCCGAAAAAACCCTGCCACCCGAGTGGCAAGGCAGTGCCCCGGATGCTGCGGGTGACGCGCTGCAACCCAGGCCGTGCGCGTTGGGTGCGCTTTACGGCGCGGCCTTTGGACAGTTGCCTGCGAAAGGTCTTGCAAACCTGATCAAAGACACCGGCGCATCTGCCCTGCGCGTCACCCCTTGGCGACTGTTCCTGCTGGAAGGCGGGGCGGCGATACCCGCTCCGGCCTTTGTCACCGACGGCACCGACCCGCTGATGACCACTGACGCCTGCCCCGGCGCGCCGTTCTGCCCGCAGGCGCAGGTTGAAACCCGCCAAATTGCCCGCGCTCTGGCTCCGCGCGTCACCGGCAGCCTGCATGTCTCGGGATGCGGCAAAGGGTGCGCCCGCATGGGACCCGCGGATGTCACTTTGATCGGCAATGCCGGGCGATTTGATCTTGTCAAACGAGGCCGTGCAGGGGATGAGCCCTGCCAGCACGGCCTGACCGAAGAAACACTGATGAATATGGACTTCACCTGATGCCCTACACATACGAAACCGACGGTGCGGCGATCTATAAGGAAAGCTTTGCCACTATTCGGTCCGAGGCCAATTTGGACCGGTTCAACGCCGATGAGGAACAGGTCGCCGTCCGCATGATCCACGCTGCTGGCATGGTGGGGCTGGAAGAGTTCGTGCATTTCTCGGACGGGTTTGTATCTGCCGCGCGCACGGCATTGGAAAACGGAGCGCCGATCCTGTGCGATGCGCGCATGGTCAGCGAAGGTGTGACCCGGTTCCGCCTGCCCGCTGACAATGAGGTTATCTGCACTCTGCATGACGAGCGCGTACGCCCTCTGGCCGCCGAAATGAGCAACACCCGCTCCGCCGCCGCGCTGGAGCTGTGGCGGCCTCATCTGGAAGGCGCGCTGGTTGCGATCGGCAACGCGCCAACCGCACTGTTCCACTTATTGAACATGCTGGAAGACCCCGCCTGCCCGCGCCCTGCCGCCATCATTGGCTGCCCTGTGGGCTTTGTCGGCGCGGTCGAGTCCAAGGATGCCCTGTGGGAAGCGCAACCTGTGCCGGCCTGCATCGTCAAAGGCCGTCTGGGCGGCAGCGCCATCACCGTCGCCGCTGTCAACGCTATCGCGAGCCGCGCCGAATGAGCGCGGGCAAGATATATGGCGTGGGCCTCGGCCCTGGCGACCCCGACCTGATGAGTGTTCGGGCCGACCGCCTGCTGCGCAATGCGCGTCATGTGGCCTTTTTCCGCAAACCGGGCCGCAGCGGCCAGGCGCGCAAGATCGTCAACGGGATGATCCCCGGCGATGCGGTTGAATTCCCGATGGAATACCCCGTTACGACGGAAATTCCGCTGACCGATCCGCGTTACAATGAACTTCTGTCTGCATTTTATGAAGACTGCGCGGCACATCTGAAAACCCTGTCGGATCAGGGCGAGGATGTGGTGGTTCTGTGCGAAGGCGACCCGTTCTTCTACGGCTCTTTCATGCACCTTTACAGCCGGTTACGTGAAGAGGCTAATGTCGAAGTCGTGCCTGCCATAACCGGGATGTCCGGCGCATGGACCGCCACCGGCGACCCGATCACATGGGGCGATGACGTGCTGACCGTGCTGGTCGGCACCTTGCCTGAGGATGATCTGGCGCAGCGCATGGCGCAGACGGACGCGCTGGTGGTGATGAAAATCGGACGCAATATCGACAAAGTGAAACGGGCGCTGAAAACGGCTGGTCTTTATGACCGTGCGTGGATCGTTGAGTTCGCACAGATGCCCAACCAGACGGTGACAAAACTGTCCGAGGCCTGCGAGAAAGTGACCCCCTATTTCTCGATCATCATCGTGCATGGTCAGGGGCGACGCCCATGAGCGGTTGGGTCAAGATCGCAGGCCTTGGGCCGGGCAACGAAGACCTTGTGACTCCCGAAGTCTCTGCCGCACTGGCCGAGGCGACGGATATCGTGGGCTACATCCCCTACGTCGCGCGCGTGGCGGAACGCCCCGGCCTGACGCTTCACGCCAGCGACAACCGGGTTGAGATCGACCGGTCTCAGCACGCGCTCCAAATGGCGGCTGAGGGGAAACGTGTGGTCGTGGTGTCCTCGGGTGATCCGGGCGTTTTTGCCATGGCGGCAGCGGTGTTTGAAGCGCTGGAAAACGGCCCTTCCGAATGGCGCGATATACCCATCGACGTTCTGCCCGGTATCACCGCGATGCTTGCGGCATCCGCTCGAGCAGGCGCGCCGCTGGGGCATGATTTCTGCGCCATCAACCTCAGCGACAATCTCAAACCATGGTCCCTGATCGAAAAGCGCCTGCGTCTGGCGGCGCAAGGGGATTTTGCGATGGCGTTCTACAATCCGCGCTCGAAATCCCGCCCGGAAAGTTTTGTAAAAACTCTGGAAATCCTGCGTGAGGAATGCGAACCCGAGCGCCTGGTCCTGTTCGCCCGTGCAGTGTCGCGCGCGGATGAGGCGATCCGGATTTCAACGCTGGCCGAGGCGACGCCGGATATGGCCGACATGCAGACGGTGGTTATCGTGGGGTCCTCGCTGACACGTGTGATAGAACGGGACAGCACCCCGATCGTTTACACTCCGAGGTTCACGCCGGAATGAGCCAGCCAGTCCAGAACCTGTGCGACATTCGACAATTCGGTCCGCTGCGGCAGGGCCGGACGGTCGATCATCAGCACCGGCACGCCCAGCGCCCGCGCGGCGTCCAGCTTGGCGCGTGCTCCGGTGCCGCCTGCGTTCTTGGACACAACCAGCTCGGTACCGTGACGCTGCATCAGCGCCCGGTCGTCCGCCTCGGTAAACGGCCCACGTGCAACAACCACATCGCAATTTGGCAAGGGCAGAGCATCGGGTTCGTCCACCAATCGCAAAAGGTAGTGGTGTTGGGGTTGAGCCGCGAAGTCCTCAAGGTGCATCCGGCCAACGGCCAAAAAAACGCGCTGCGCCGGACCGGACAAGGCCGCCACCGCGCCCTCGACATCTGCAACATGCTGCCAGTGGTCGCCCTGCTGCGCCTCCCATTGCGGGCGGGTCAGCGCTGCCAATGGCACGCCCGCTTCGCGACTAGCGGCAACAGCATTGCGGCTCATCTGCGCGGCAAAGGGATGTGTGGCATCGACCACATGGGTAACTGCGTGATCACGCAGAAACCGCGCCAAAGCTTCCGCTCCGCCAAAGCCGCCAACACGCACCGGCAAAGGCTGCGGGCGCGGTTTGTCCACACGGCCAGCGTAAGAATAGGTCGCCGAGATACCTTGCTCGGCCACGGTTTTGGCCAACGCATTGGCCTCGGTCGTACCGCCAAGGATCAGGAGATGTGTCATGTCTGAGGCTCCGTGGCTGACCGTTCTGGGCTTGGGCGAAGATGGACTGGATGGCCTGCCCCCCGCAAGCCGTCAAGTGCTGGAACGCGCCGAAATTATAATGGGCCCGCCACGCCACCTGTCGCTGGTCCCCGAGACCAGCGCGCAGCGGGTGGAGTGGCCGGTACCCTTCGCTGACGGCTTGCCGATCCTGACCGGGTTCCGCGGTCGGCCAACTGTTGTTCTGGCCTCGGGCGATCCGTTCTGGTTCGGCGCGGGTTCCGTGATTGCGCGCAATTTCGAGGCCGGTGAATGGGCCGCCCTGCCCGGTCAGTCGACCTTTTCTCTGGCCGCCGCACGGTTGGGCTGGCCGCTCGAAAGCACGCTGACCTTCGGCCTGCACGCGGCCCCGCTGACGCGGCTGCGGCCACATCTGGCCGTCGGTTTGCACGCCATCCTGTTGCTACGCAATGGCGCGGCGGTGGCGGAACTGGCGACCTATCTGACCGAGACCGGCTTTGCCGACACCCGCCTGCATGTGATGGAGGCGCTCGGCGGCCCCCGCGAACGGTCGCGCAGCGTGTCCCTGACCGAAGCGCTGCTGGGCGGGTTCGACCACCCGGTTTGCGTCGGGCTTGAGGTTGCTGGTGCGGGCAGCGCCTTTCATAAGGCCTCGGGCAAGCCGGACGAGATTTTTGAAACCGATGGTCAGATCACCAAACGCCCAGTGCGGGCGCTGACCCTGTCCGCCTTGGCACCGCAAAGGGGCGACCATTTATGGGATATTGGCGGCGGCACCGGCTCGATCAGTATCGAATGGCTGATGTGCGATCCGACGCTGACGGCCACGTCTATCGAACCGCGAGAGGATCGGGCCGAGCGGATCCGGCGCAACGCCGATGCTCTGGGTCAGGACCGGCTGAACGTCATCCACGGCACCGCCCCGGATGCACTCAGCGGTCTTCCCTTTCCCGACGTCGTCTTCATCGGCGGCGGACTCAGCGCCAACCTGCTGGCTTGGCTGCGCGATGCTCTGCCAACAGGCACGCGACTGGTCGCCAACGCGGTGACGCTGGAAAGTGAGGCTCTGTTGGCGCAGTGGCACAATGAGTTGGGCGGAGACCTTCTGCGCATCGAACTGGCGCACGCTTCGGCACTTGGTCCTCGCCGCGGCTGGAAATCCGCCTACCCAGTCGTGCAGTGGAGCGTCACCCTATGATCGTTGCGGGTTTCGGATTTTCCTCGTCGGCCACAGCAGATAGCCTGCGCGCGGCGTTTGACCGGGCCAGTGCGGGTCAGACCGTGGACGCTCTGGCTACTGTGGCAGACAAAGAAGGCCACGCCGCCCTGACCGAATTCGCAGAAACAACCGCCCTGCCCCTGCATTTCATCGCACCCGCTGATCTGGCCGGGCAGCGTACCCTAACCTGCTCGACCCGCAGCCGCGCCACTTATGGCACCGGCAGCGTGGCCGAAGCATCCGCCCTTGCCGCCGCCGGGTCTGGCGCGCGGCTGGCTTCACCCAGACAGATTTCGGACGACCGGCTTGCCACCTGCGCCGTCGCCATCGGAGGACAAACATGACCGTTCATTTTATCGGCGCCGGACCGGGCGCCGCCGACCTGTTGACCCTGCGCGGGCGCGATATTATCGCGTCCTGCCCGGTGTGCCTCTATGCCGGATCGCTGGTTCCTGAGGAAATTCTCAGCCATTGCCCCGAGGGTGCGAAGGTCATCAACACCGCACCAATGGATCTGGATCAGATCATGGCTGAGATCGAGGCCGCGCATCAGGCCGGTCAGGATGTCGCACGGCTGCATTCCGGTGACTTGTCGGTTTGGTCGGCGATGGGCGAACAAATTCGTCGCCTGAAAGAGATGGGCATCCCGGTCAGCGTGACCCCTGGCGTGCCGTCCTTTGCCGCCGCGGCGGCGGCCTTGGAGACCGAACTGACCCTGCCCGGATTGGCGCAATCGGTGGTTCTTACCCGAACACCGGGTCGGGCGTCGTCAATGCCCGAAGGCGAGACGCTGGAGAATTTCGCGCGCACAGGGGCGACTTTGGCCATCCACCTGTCGATCGGCAATCTGGACAAGGTGATCGCCGATCTGACCCCCGCCTATGGGGCCTATTGCCCGGTCGCCGTGGTCTACCGTGCCAGTTGGCCGGATGAGCGGATTATCCGTGCGACATTGGCGACCCTGAAAGAGTCGTTGGACGAGAGCATCGCGCGCACGGCACTGATCATGGTCGGCCCGGCGCTGGCGGGTGAAGGATTCGACGAAAGCTGCCTGTATTCCAAGGATTACGACCGCCGGTATCGCCCGCAAAGCGCCGACAGCCCCTGGTCAAGCTGGAGCCACGGTGATGACTAACCCTCCGGGCCTTTTGGTTTCTGCACCCTCGTCGGGTACTGGGAAAACGACCGTCATGCTGGGCCTGTTGCGGGCGCTGGCCGAAGATGGGCTGACCGTGCAGCCGTTCAAAAGCGGACCTGATTATATCGACCCGGCCTTTCACCGGGCGGCGGCGGGGCGGTCCTCGTTCAATCTGGACAGTTGGGCGATGGGTGATCCGTTGCTCAGCGCGATTTCGGCGCAGGCCGAAGGTGCGGATATCGTGGTGGCCGAAGGGTCGATGGGGCTGTTTGATGGCGTTGCCAAGCCCGGAGAGCTGGGGCATGGCTCCAGCGCAGAAACCGCGCAGCGGATGGGCTGGCCGGTGGTGCTGGTACTGGATGTCGGTGGACAGGCGCAATCGGCGGCGGCCACGGCGCTGGGGTTCAAGATGTATAACCCCGACCTACCCTTTGCCGGCGTCATCCTGAACCGCTGCGCCAGTCCCCGGCACGAGCGGCTGACGCGTCTGGGCATGGAACGCGCGGGCCTGCCGGTTCTGGGCGTTCTGCCGCGACGCGGAGACCTGACCTTGCCCGAACGTCATCTGGGATTGATTCAGGCGGTCGAGCATCCCGATCTGGAAAGCGCCATCGTAGGCTACGCTGCGTTTCTGCGTGAGCATGTCGATCTGGAGGCGATCAAGCGGGCGGCTTCCTCAGGCCCCATTGGGCCATCGTCAGCCGCGCTGCCGCGCCCCCCTGCCCAGCGAATCGCGCTGGCCCGGGACGCCGCGTTTTCCTTCACCTACCCGCATTTGCTGGAAGGCTGGCGCGCGGCAGGTGCTGAGATTCTGCCGTTTTCGCCGCTGGCGGATGAGGCTCCGGCGGCGGATGCTGATCTGGTCTGGTTGCCGGGCGGGTATCCTGAGCTGCATGCGGGGACTCTGGCCGCCGCAGGGACCTTCCTAAACGGGTTGCGCAAGCATGCCGAGACCAAACCGGTGCATGGGGAGTGCGGCGGTTATATGGCCTTGGGTCAGGCGTTGGTCGACAAGGACGGCGTTCAGCACCAGATGGCTGGCTTGCTGGGGCTGGTGACGTCGTATGAGAAGCGCAAGTTCAACTTGGGTTATCGGCGGGCGGAATTGCTGGCGCCGATGCCGGGCTTTGCGGCGGAGACCGCGCTGCGGGGGCATGAGTTCCATTATTCCTCAATTGTCGAACAACCCGATGCGCCTCTGGCGCGGGTTTTTGATGCGGAAGGGGCCGAAGGTCCTCAGACCGGATCAGTACGCGGCAACGTCACCGGCACGTTCTTTCACTTGATCGCCGAGGCGTCGGCATGAGCGGCTTCGTGTCCTTCATCGGCTCCGGCCCCGGTGACCCGGAGTTGTTGACGCTGAAGGCCGTCGACCGGCTGCAAAAGGCTGATGCGGTACTATTCGATGACCTCAGCAGTGGGCCGATCCTGAGCCATGCGCGTGATGATGCCGATCTGGTAGGAGTTGGAAAACGCGCGGGGCGGCCTTCGCCCAAGCAGGACCACGTGAGCCGGTTGCTGGTGGATTACGCACAGACCGGGCAGCATGTGGTGCGACTGAAATCGGGCGATGGCGGTATGTTCGGGCGGCTCGAGGAAGAACTCGTCGCCCTGCGCGCGGCTGGTATCAACTACGAAATAATACCCGGCATCCCCTCTGCGGTTGCGGCGGCAGCGGCGGCAGGCATTCCACTGACACGGCGTCTGACCGCAAGGCGGGTGCAATTCGTCACCGGCCACGACGTCAGCGGCAAGTTGCCCGAGGACCTGAACCTGCCCGCACTGGCTGACCCGGATGCGACGACCGTTGTGTTCATGGGTAAGCGGACCTTCCCCTTGCTGGTTGAAACCCTCCACAAACACGGTTTGCCGCTGAAGACGCCCGCAATGATGGCCGAGTCCGTCTCGACACCGGATCAAAAGCTGCACCGTTCCACCATTGGCGCACTGTCCGAACATCTGAGCACCGAAATCGGAACGGCTCCGGCCCTGATCCTCTATGGCCCGTTGGCAGAGTTTGAAGATGTTTGACCTGACGCTCATCGGCATTGGAACCGGCAACCCGGATCACGTGACTTTTCAGGGCGCACAGGCGATCCGGGACGCGGACCTGATCCTGATCCCTCGCAAAGGCGAGAACAAGGCCGATTTGGCCGGGCTGCGGGAGGAGATCATTGCGACCGTCACCGACACACCGCCGCAAATCGCCTATTTCGACATTCCAAAACGCCGGGCTGACGATGGTTATCTGCGTGGCGTCGATGAATGGCACGACGCCATTGCTTTGCGCTGGCACGAGGCGATCTCGGACCATCCCGAAGCGCGCCACGTAGCGCTGCTGATCTGGGGGGATCCGTCGCTCTATGACAGTTCGCTGCGAATTGCATCCCGGTTGAATCCGCAACCGAAGACGCAGGTAATTCCCGGCATCACCGCTTTGCAGGCGCTGACTGCGGCTCATGCAATTCCGATCAATGATCTGGGTGCGCCTTACGTGGTCACGACCGGGCGGCGCATTCGGGATGAGGGTTGGCCCGTAAATGCCTCAAAAGTGGCGGTTATGCTGGATGGAGAATGCTCATTCCAGAGCCTTGAGATGGATCAGTATGACATCTGGTGGGGCGCTTATGTGGGCATGAAGCAGCAGCTTTTGATTCACGGCCCTCTGAACGAAGTGGCCGAGGAAATTCTGGCCAACCGGGCCAGATGTCGCGCCGCACATGGCTGGATCATGGACATTTACCTGCTGAAGAAGCGCAGGGTCTGACGTGAAATGTCGGTGCGCTGCCCTAGGTTTTCTGGCATCACTGACCCTTCACAATAAACGAGGCACCACCATGCGCGCGCTTTTGGGTTTTCTCTGTCTTCTGGCCCTGCCGGTCTGGGCGGAACCGCCTGAGGGTTGGGCGGAATATCCGACGGGAAAGAGCTTTGACGCGCTGGTCAAGGACACCCGGACTGCGGTCAAGGAAAACGGGCTGATCGTGGTCACGCAGGCCGGGCCAACTAAGGCGGCGGCGGCGCGCGGCATCACCATTCCCGGAAATCTGGTTATCGGGGCGTTCAACAACGACTATGCCGTTCGGGTTCTCGAGACCTCGGTCCACGCCATGATTGAGGCGCCGATCCGCTTTTACGTCACAGAAAACACCGACGGCACGGCCACCCTGTCCTACAAAACGCCCAGCTTTGTCTTCGCGCCTTATGCGGCGGAAGGCGGTGAAACTCTGCAAGAAATAGCGGCGGAACTTGACACAAAGTTTCAGGCAGTGGCGGAATCCGCCGTCAAATAGTCACACTGACGTGAACCTGCTTGCGTCCGGGCGCGTCCTCCGCAATCTCCTGTGCAACAAAAATTTCGGAGCATGATGATGCAGGACCTCCCCTTACGCGCGGCTGACCTTCTGGCGCAACGACTCTATGAGGCCGGGTGCCGCCACGCCTTTGGTATGCCGGGCGGTGAGGTTCTGACGCTGGTAGATGCGCTGGAACAGGCCGGGATCACGTTCCACCTGTGTAAACATGAAAACGCCGCCGGTTTTATGGCTGAGGCAGTGCATCACCGCGACGGCGCGCCTGCGATTCTGGTCGCAACTCTTGGTCCCGGCGCGATGAACGGGATCAACGTGGTTGCAAACGCCTTGCAGGACCGCGTGCCGATGATCGTACTGACCGGTTGCGTCGATGCCGACGAGGCGCTGACCTACACCCATCAGGTCATGGATCATGCGCAGGTTTATCGCTCGATCACCAAGGGTACCTTTACCCTGACGGCGCAAGGCGCAGATATTGTCGCTGACAAGGCTGTATCTCTGGCCAACCAGCCGCGCCCCGGTCCGGTTCATATCGACGTGCCGATCTCGGTCGCGGATACGCGCGTATCTGGTGTCAAACGCCGCCGCCTGACCAAACCCGCCGCCGTCGCGCCCGAAGGGAATTGCGTCGAAAAGGCCCGCCGTTGGGTGACCGAGGCGGAACGACCCATCGCGATTGTGGGTCTGGATGTGCTCTACGATGACTCGCGGAACGTCGTGCAGGCGTTTCTAGAGCATTTTAACATTCCGTTCGTCACTACTTACAAAGCCAAGGGCGTGGTACCCGAAGATCACCCCCTATGCCTTGGCGGCGCGGGGTTGTCTCCGCTGGCCGACAAACATCTGGTGCCGCTGGTCGAGCAATCCGATCTGGTTCTGTGTCTGGGTTACGACCCGATCGAAATGCGCCCCGGCTGGCGCGAGATCTGGGATCCCGAAGAAAAGCGCGTCATCGACATCTCGGCTGTGGTCAATGATCACTATATGCATCAAGCGGGCCTGAATTTGGTTGCCCATACCGGCGCAACGCTAGAGGCCATCGCCAAGGGCAACCCCGCGCGCGCGACCTGGCCGGGCGGTGAACCTGCCAAGGTCAAAGCCACACTGGCGCAGGCTTTCCCGAAAGACGACGAATGGGGACCGGCGGCTATCATCGCCGAAACCCGTTCTGCCCTGCCTCCTGAAACACTCGCTACCGCCGATAGCGGCGCGCACCGCATTCTGCTGAGCCAGATGTGGGATTGCCACGAAGAACGCGGGTTAATTCAATCCTCGGCGCTTTGTACGATGGGTTGCGCGGTGCCGATGGCCATCGGTTTGAAACTGGCCGAACCGGACCGCCCCGTCATCAGCTTTTCCGGCGATGCCGGGTTCCTGATGGTCGCCGGAGAGCTGTCAACTGCTGCCGAATTGGGTGGCAACCCGATCTTTCTGGTCTTTGTCGACGCCAGCCTCGCCCTGATCGAGCTGAAACAGCGCCAACGTCAGATGGGTAACATGGGCGTGGATTTCGACCGTCACGACTTTGCCGCCATGGGGCAAGCCTTTGGGGGCTATGGACATACCGTTCGAAACCGCGCAGAACTGCGGTCGGCGTTGGAGCAGGCTGTCAAGGCCGACCGCTTTACCGTCATCGCCGCAGAAATCGAGCGTGGAGGATATGATGGCCGCATCTGAAGGACCGCTGAAGGACGTCAAAGTTCTGGACCTTTCGCGTATTCTGGCCGGGCCAACCTGTACGCAATTGTTGGGTGATTTGGGGGCCACCGTCATCAAGATCGAAAACCCGGCCACCGGGGGCGATGACACGCGGCAATGGGGCCCTCCTTACGTCGAAGATGCTGAGGGTAACCGATCAGACCTGAGCGCCTATTTCATGTCGACGAACCGCAACAAAAAATCCGTGGCCATTGACATCGCAACGCCGGAAGGTCAGGCCGAAATCAAGCGGCTGGCCTCGCACGCGGATATCCTGATCGAGAATTTCAAACCCGGCGGTTTGGCAAAATACGGGTTGGATTATGCAAGCCTGTCGCAGGAATTTCCCGGCCTCGTTTATTGCTCGATCTCGGGCTATGGCCAGACCGGGCCGAATTCCTCGAAACCCGGCTATGATCTGATGGCGCAAGGGTATGGCGGGATTATGTCGCTGACCGGCGAAGCTGAGGGCGCGCCGATGAAGGTTGGCGTCGGCATCGCCGATGTCATGTGCGGCATGTATGCCTCGGTCGGGATTCTGGCCGCGCTGCGCCACCGGGACCTGACCGGCGAAGGCCAGCAGATTGATCTGGCCCTGGTCGATGCGCAGATCGCGTGGCTGATCAATGAGGGTGTAAATTACCTGACATCTGGCAAGGTGCCGCAGCGTCGTGGTAACGGGCATCCGAACATCGTGCCTTATGAGGTTTACGAGACCGCAGATGGCCATGTCATTCTGGCCGTTGGCAATGACGGTCAGTTCCGCCGCTATTGCGCGTTCATCAACCATCCCGAACTGGCTGAGGACCCGCGCTTTGCCACTAACCCGGCGCGTCTAGAACATCGCGACGCGCTGAACGAGGTACTGCGCCCGGCCATGCGGTCCCTCGACACGGCCACGGTGATTGCCGGGCTTGAAGAACGCAAAGTGCCGGTTGGTCCGGTGCGGACGCTGGATCAGGTTTTCGCCTCAGATCAGGTCGCCGCACGGCAGATGCAGATCGACATGCAGGCGGCGCCCGGAGAGGTGAAACTGATCGGGAATCCTCTGAAACTGTCGCGCACTCCGGTCACCTATCGCAGCGCTCCGCCCGAATTCGGGGCGGACACTCAGGCCGTTCTGAACGCGGAAAACCCATTCGAAGATTGAAACACTGTGCCCAATTCGGCGGCATGTTGCTGAAACATGCCGTTGAATCGGCGGTTTTTTTCACGTTTTACACACACAGCCTTTCACCAATTCGAGAGCAGCGGCGATACTGATACGACGCCGCCGAAGTCTCTGCTACATCGAATAATGTAGAAATTTGTAATCGGATCGGACCACACGCATGAAACAAGATGTTTTCGGACAGATGAACACCCTCAGCCATCCGGCGGGCGTCGAGGCGTGGAACGGTGTTCTGCTTGGGTTCATGGCGCACTCGGCCAGCACCCCGCAACATCTGGGCAAAGTGCTAGAGCTTGAGCCCGATTTTGCGCTGGGTCATGCGATCAAAGGTCTGTTCATGGTCCTGCTGGGACGGCGTGAGATGATCGCCGTCGCGGTCGATGCGCTGGCGACGGCCAATGCCGCAATGGAGCGGCAGCCGGTCTCGACCCGTGAAAAGCTGTATGTACAGGCGCTGGAAATGTATCTGGCCGATCTGCCCTCGCAAGCGATCCAAAAATTCGAGGAAATCCTGCGCAGCCATCCCGAAGACACGCTGGCTATGAAACTCAGCCACGCCACCCGGTTCGTGCTGGGTGATGCGGCCGGCATGCGCCGCTCGATTGAGCGGGTGATGCCTGCCTATGAGCCCGACCACGCAGGCCGTGGCTATCTGCTGGGCTGCCACTCTTTCGCGCTGGAGGAAACCGGTGCCTATGAAAAGGCCGAGATTGCCGGTCGGCAGGCGCTGTGGATGGTCTCGGACGACGCATGGGGCCTGCATGCGGTTGCCCACGTGCACGAGATGACGGGCAACGCGCAACTGGGTCTGGACTGGTTGGCCGGGCGCGAGGATGCGTGGACCCACTGTAACAACTTCCGTTATCACGTCTGGTGGCACAAAGCGCTGATGCACCTCGATCTGGGACAAGTCGATCAGGTGATGGAGCTTTATGACAACTACATCCGTCAGGATAAAACCGACGACTACCGCGACATCTCGAACGCGACCTCGCTGCTGTCGCGGCTTGAGCTGGAAGGCGTCAATGTCGGCAACCGCTGGGAAGAACTGGCTGACCTCAGCGCTGCGCGGACCGAGGATGGTTGCCTGATCTTTGCCGATCTACATTATCTGCTGGCCCTGACCGGCGACAACCGCGGCGACGCGACCAACAAAATGTTGCAGCGTATCCAAAAGGATGCGCAGCGTAATCAAGGTGACACCCCGATCCGCATGTCCGATCCGGGTGTTGCAGCGGCCAAAGGGCTTGAAGCTTTTGGCGAAGGCCTTTACGGCGAAGCCTTCGACTTTTTGTCGAACGCACGAGCAGGCATGCAACTGGCAGGTGGAAGCCACGCCCAACGTGATGTATTCGAGCGCATCACAATTGATTCCGGCCTGCGCGCAGGCCGTCTGGATGCGGTTGAGCGCATTCTGGACGACCGGCGCGCAAAACGAGCCGGGGGCGAGGACAATTACGCTCTGGCGCGCCGCGCATTGATTGACGCGGCCCGCGACAACGGAGACGCACAAAGCGTTCCGGCTGAATAACAAAACAAAAGACCAAAGAAGGACAGAAAACGTATGGCGACTGTATCGCCCGCTTCTGATTTTGCGCCTGTGGCGGCCTCGGCGGCCGCCCCTGCCCGCGTGCGCGACCCGCGATTGGATTTCTATCGCGGTATCGCGATGTTCATCATTCTGATCGCGCATATTCCGAACGATCCCTGGGCCAAATGGATTCCCGCGCGGTTCGGCTTTTCGGACGCAACTGAAATCTTCGTTTTCTGTTCGGGCATGGCTTCGGCCATCGCCTTTGGCGGCGCATTCGCGCGCAAAGGCTGGTGGATGGGCACGGCCCGTGTCTCCTTCCGTATCTGGCAGGTCTACTGGGCGCATATCTGTCTGTTCTTCTTTGTCGCCATGTCGATGGCGGCGCTGGATCAGACGGGTTTGTTCCAGAAAACATATATTTCTTCGCTGAACCTCCAGCACTTTTTCAACGATCCCGCACCGCAGATCGTTGGCCTGTTCACGCTGACCTATGTGCCCAACTACTTTGACATCCTACCGATGTATCTGGTGGTTCTGGCGATGATGCCGCTGTTCATGGGCCTGTCACGGATCGGGTTCTGGGCGGTTGCGCTGACCTCGGTCCTGATTTGGCTGGTGGCGCAATTCGACTACCTGGACCTTCCGGCTGAGCCGTGGTCAGACCGCCAGTGGTTCTTTAACCCGTTCGGCTGGCAACTTCTGTTCTTTACCGGCTTTGCGTTTATGCGCGGCTGGATTCCGGCCCCTCCGGTTTCGAAAACGCTGATCTGGGCAGCGGCGCTGTTCCTGATTTTCTCGATGCCGTTCGGGTCGTGGAAAGTGTTCACATGGATCAACGCGGCAGCGCCCGATCTGGCGGCCGAAATCCGCAAGGTCTGGCCGCTGACGGCAGAGTTCCGCAACAAGACCGATTTTGGCCTGTTCCGTTACCTGCACTTTCTCTCGCTGGCCTACCTGGGCTGGGTCGTCGCGGGTGAGCATGGCCACCGCCTGATTGCCACTGGTCAGGGTGCTGCGGCCAAAGTCTGGCAATTCCTGCTGACCGTGATCACCAAGGTCGGACAGCAATCGCTGGCAGTGTTCGTATTTTCCATGGCAGCAGCACGGCTTATCGGCGTCGGACTGGACCTGAGTGGGCGGGATGTTGCCAGTGTGTTCGTCGCCAACATGATTGGCTTTGCGATGATCATCGGCGTGGCCTATCTGGCCGGCTGGTTCAAGTCACAACCCTGGAAGTCGAAAAAATGAATTTCACACGTCGCGCATTTCTGGCCTCAACCTCGGCGCTTGCCTTCGCTCCGGCCACCTTTGCCACAGGCGGGGAAACCCCGTTCGACCGCAACGACGTGATTGCGCTGGCCCGTGATCTGGCCAGCCGCCCGTACGCCGAACGTGAGATGGTGCCGCAGGAATGGCAGGACCTGACCTATCAGCAATACCGCTCGATCCGGTTCCGCCTGGACCGCGCCCTGTGGTTTGAGACCGAGACCCCCTTTAACGTCGATTTCTTCACACCCGGCCTGTACTTCCCGCGCACTGTGAAAGTGGCAACGGTCGAGGACGGCATGGCCAAACCGGTCGCCTTCGATCTGTCGATGTTCGACAAATCCGAGGACGTGCCACAACTGCCCATCGACGACACGCTGGGTTTCTCGGGTCTGCGCCTGCGCACCGAGATGCACCGCCCCGGTGAGACCGACGAGTTCTGCGTCTGGCAGGGTGCGAGCTATTTCCGCGCCATTGGTTTGCATGAGGTTTATGGTCTGTCCGCTCGTGGTCTGGCCCTCAAGACCGGAGATCCGGATGGCGAGGAATTCCCCGAGTTCATCCGCTTTTGGCTGGAACGGCCCAAACCCGGCCAGCGCGACATGGTCGTCCACGCGCTGATGGACAGCCCCAGTGTAACCGGCGCGTACAAATTCAACGTCACCGCCGGTGCGGATTGTGTGATGGATATCGAGGCGACACTGTTCCCGCGCGAGGAACTGCCGCATGTGGGCATCGCGCCCGGCACATCAATGTTCCTGTTCGATCAGACCAACCACAGCCGGTTCGACGATTTCCGACCCGCCGTGCATGACAGCGACGGCCTGTTGATCCGCAACGGTGCCGGAGAGGTTCTGTGGCGACCGCTGGCGAACCCGACCCGATTGCAGATTTCTTCTTTCGTTGACATGAACCCGCGCGGCTTTGGCCTGATGCAGCGGAAACGGGAATTTTCGGACTACGCCGATCTTGAGGCGAATTACCACAAACGCCCCGGCCTATGGGTCGAACCCAATGGCGATTGGGGCAAAGGCACCGTAACACTGGTTGAAATTCCGGCGGATCAGGAAATCTATGACAATATCGTCGCCTATTGGCGCCCGGCTGAGCCTTATGCAGCCGGCAGTCAGGTCGATCTGTCTTACCGCCTGATCTGGGGCGAGGAACCGCAGCGCACCCCGATGCCGCGTGTGATCAACACGGCGATGGGTGACAACACCTTTGGTGAGGGGCGTCTGGCCGTCATCGACTTTGAAGCCTCAGACCTATTCGACGACCCTGAGGCGATGACCATATTTGTAAACTCGCCCCATGCCGAAACATCAGACGGCGTATTGCAACGCAACCCCGATACCGGCGGCCTGCGGCTGGCGTTTTCGTTCCAACCGGGCGAGCGCAATCACGTGGAACTGCGCGCGCAGTTGCTGAAGGACAAGCAGCCAGCCTCTGAGGTCTGGCTTTACCGTTGGACCGCATGAACCGGGATCTTCATATCATGCCGCCCGAGGCGCCTCTGGCCATGCCCGCGCAGGATTTCAGCGCAGGGTTCCGCGATGCGCAGGTGCCGGGTGGCACGCGTCCCTCGGCCGGGTTTTGGCGCGCTTTGGCGTTCTCGCCCGCTATGGCGGCCACGCTGGGCCTGCTGTGGGTGATGACCGACTGGTTCGGCGCGGAAGGGATCAATCTGATCGAGGCGATCCTGCTGGGGCTGATCTCATTCAACTTCTTCTGGATTTCTTTCACGGTCTGCACCGTGCTACTGGGCATGGTTTCCCTGTCACGGCAGGAAGCCCCCAAACGCGAGGGGCGTCCACAGCCGCTGCGCGTGGCCTTGCTGATGCCGGTCTACAACGAAGTGCCGTGGAACGTTCTGGGCAATGCCCGCTCGATGCTTGAGGACCTGCAGGCGCGGGGCGGTCAGCATCACTATGCGATGTTCATCCTGTCCGACACCCGTGACCCCGAGATCGCGGCGCAGGAGCAGGCCAGTATCGAGGCGCTGCGGACCACGCTCGCCCCCGGTCTGGAACTCTACTACCGCCGCCGCGAAGAAAACACCGACCGCAAAGTTGGCAACATCGCCGATTGGGTCAGCCGTTGGGGTGCCGACTGGGATGCGATGCTGGTGCTGGATGCCGACAGCCTGATGACCGGCCGCGCCATCACACGCCTCACGGATTCGCTGGCGCGTGACCCCGGTGCGGGCCTGATCCAGAGCTATCCGCAACTGATTGGGGCGCAATCTGTCTTTGCCCGGATGCAGCAGTTTGCCAACGGCGTCTACGGCATCGCTTTTGCCGAGGGACTGGCCCGGTGGTGCGGTCAGGAAGGCAACTATTGGGGTCACAACGCCATCATCCGCACGCGGGCCTTTGCCTCAAGCGCGGGTCTGCCCAAGCTGCGCGCTTTTAACGGTCAGGAAAAGCTGATCATGAGCCACGATTTCGTCGAGGCTGGTCTGCTGCGCCGTGCAGGTTGGGGCGTGCGGTTCCTGCCACGCATTCGTGGGTCGTACGAAGAAACTCCGCCCACGTTGATTGACCACGCCCTGCGTGACCGCCGCTGGTGTCAGGGCAACCTGCAACATCTGAAACTGCTCGGCTCGACCGGGTTCCGTGCCGTTTCGCGGTTCCATATGTTCCACGGAGCGGTGGGGTACCTTATGTCTCCGCTGTGGTTCGCGCTGCTGGTGATGTGGGCGCTGATCGGTCAGGGTGAGGACGCATCCGTTCTGCATTATTTCAGCCCTGATAACCCGCTGTTCCCGCAATGGCCCGAGATGTCGGAAACCCGGCACGTGCTGATCATTCTGGTGATGTACGCAATGCTGCTGGCCCCCAAGGTTCTGGGCGTTCTGGCCCTGCCCCTCAGCGGTGTGCGTTACGCGGATTTCGGCGGCGGCATCAAGTTTCTGACCTCGTTCCTGGCCGAGGTTATTCTGTCGATCCTTTACGCACCCATCCTGATGGTTCAGCAGATGATTGCGGTGTTCCGCACCGCTTTGGGCATTCAAAAGGGGTGGTCCCCGCAAGCGCGAGACGGCGGCACCTATGGCCTGAAGACGCTGGTCATGTGCCACACGCTGGAAACCATCAGCGGCATCGCGCTGAGCGTCGGTATCCTGTCGGGCCTCGTGTCGATCTGGCTGGCCCCAATTGCCATCAGCCTTGCGCTGGCAATCCCTTTGTCGGCGCTGAGCGGTGTCTCGGCAGGTGCGGCACGGCGCATGGTGGGGATGAAAGAGGACTTTCAGGAACCCGCCATCACCCGTTCAGCCCGGCGTCACCGGAATGAGCTGAAGCGCGTCATCGAGGGTAAAGGCGTGATGACCCCAGCCGAATGATCAGCCGCCTGGCAACCCCTCGTACCAATCCACCATCATGTCCGCCCAACCTTTGGGGACATTGTGGCCGCCCGGAAACAGCGCAAATTCCAGCGCGCTGCCTTCGGCGCATCCGCTCCAGTAACGGCGCATGAACGGGCCTGTGGTGGAAAAGCCGCTGGGCTTGGTGTCGGCACATTCATTGGCCACACGCCAGATTTCCAAACCGGCAAAGATATCGCCCTGATGGAACCGGCCACCGCCCAGAATACGCCCTTCCAGCGGTACCACATTGTCGGTCCAGCCATGGGTGTGGAACATCCGAACCGGGCCGTCGCACGCCTCGGGGTGAGGCCGCCAGAACCCACCGGACACTGGGACATAGGCCGAGAACGTGTCGGGCGCCGCGCAGGCGAGGTAATAAACCATAAACGCGCCCGCCGAGAAACCGCCTAAAACAACACGGTCCGAATCCACGCCAAACCGGTCCGAGGCATCCTGAACCGCCTCGGTCAGAAAGGCGGGTTCGTCCCGCCCTTCCCATCCGGGAAAAAAGTTCCAGCTTTGGCGGCCATTCCGTTCGGATCCTTCGGGGGCCATGACCGCATAGCCGCGCGCCAGCAACGGCTCGACCATGCTGCGGTTCTTCAACGTGCCAGTGGCTGAACCGCCGTAGCCATGCAGGAACACTACCAGCGGCGGGTTCTCAGCTTCGGGAAGTTCGATGTGGTAGCCGCCCGAAGCGGTCTCGCACATGCCTTCCTGATCGGCACAGGCAGCCATTGCCACAGGCCCCACCAAAGCGAATCCTGCCGCCAAGGTCATTTCACGGATCATTCCGTTCCCCCTTCCGTAATGGCCCTCTCCGTGTCAAGCGCTACATTGGCAACCGGGCGCGCCGCGAGACCGATTTGGTTTTCGCGGGGTCGGTCATATGCAGAGCACACAGGTGTCATGGCCCTGGTTCTCAGAAGATTATGTTCATCATGCTTGGCTTTCGTCTGTGCTGTTCCGCGCAACTGATATGTCTCCACCAGGCTCTGCCTTCCGTTCGTGGTCAACGCACAACGCCGTTGCTGTGGTTGCCGACTTGATACTTTGTCCAGTGCAGTCCCGAGTGCCTATCTTCACTACGTGCTCAACCCTGCAAGGGCTGGCGACCAGGGGGTCTCGTGCATCATCGGGGACCGCGTCCCGGTTGGGGACGCCGCTGGGCAGACGCTTTCAGGCGTCGCCGTTTGCTCCTTTTGCTCGTGTTACGTTCATCGTGTATTGCCTCGGTTTCTCAGGCAGCGCGCAGCGCCATCGCCTCTTCACGAATGGACCGGAAGTCGGTGTTGTCCATCCACATGCGGTGCAGGACCACGCCGATCCGCCGCGCCAACGCGACCTTAGCCTTCCGTCTGTTGCCGCACTTCTCAGCGAGTTGCTGCGCCCAGGTTTTCAACCAGTTCTCGCTTCCGCAGTTCAGCATGCTATTCGCCGCTTGGAAAAGTGCGCAGCGCAAACCGACATCCCCAGTCTTGGAGATTGCCCCTACAACAGAGCGCTCGCCGGACTCTTCCCGACTGGGCGTCAGTCCGACCCACGGGCCGATATCCTTCGATCTGCGGAACCGGGTCGGATCATCAATCGCCGCCCGGTAGGTCAGTGCGACAACCGGCCCGACCCCCGGCATGGTCATCAGCTTGCGGCATACCGGGTCCTTCATGGCCATGCTGCGTACCTGCCGCTCAAAGACAGCCAGTTGCTTGCGCAGTTCTGCCCGCGCCGCCAGGATCGGCAACGCCATCTGCTTCAGCATGTCATTGCCGTCGATCAATTCCCGGACCCGTTCTTCATAGCCCTTCTTGGAGATCTGCCCCATCTTCAATCCAAAGTTGCGCAGGATCCCACGCATGGAGAGTTCCATGGCAATGAGCGCTTTTTTCAGTGCGTTGCGCCCAGTCAGAACCGCGCGCGTCTCCTGGGCGGTGACCGACTTGCAATGCACCGCACTGAACCAGCCGAGCTGGAGCAAGTGCGCGATCCCCTCGGCGTCCCTCCTGTCGGTCTTAATGGGCATGGCGGACAGCGCCTTCTTCACCCTGTGGGTTTCCATCAGCACAACCTGGAACCCCGCATCGGCCAGAGCCTTGTGCAGCCACTGCGACAGCGGACCGGCCTCCATGCCGATCCCGGTGATCTCGTAGGGCAGGTTCTGCATGAAGGCGACAAACGCAGCCGGTTCGCTGTCTATCTTGGCCTCTTTGATGATTTTGCCGCCTTCGCCAAGAATGCAAATGGCCGAGCTTGCCAAGGACACGTCTACTCCGATAAAACACTCACGTCGTTGCTCCTGTTCGTATTCAGTTGCTGGGACGCCCCTCGGGGATGATCCCGTGGAGACGGACACGCCTCGCGTGTCTGGGGCAACGACACCGCATCTCCACGTCTGCAACAAGCGAAACGTTCGTGATTCGCGCCGGGGCCATTACGGTATCTTCACTGCGTCGAACCGGCAAGTCGGAACGTACCCATCCCGGACCGGCAGCCGACCCCAACATGCCCTCAGGCACGTCGAAGATGTTGGTGAACCCGGCCTCGGTCAACCGGTTGCTCAGGCGGGCCGAGCGAACCCCGCGCGCACAGATCAGCGCGACCGGCGCATTCTTGTCCCCATCCAATAGCTGTGCCAGCACCTGTTCAAAGTCATCGCGGCGCATATCCAGCGGTTGTGCCCCTTCGCCAATGCCAGTGGCCTGCCATTCCCGTGGCGTGCGAATATCGACCAGAAGGATATCGCCGGAGAGCGCTTGTCGGTGCGCTTCTTCAGCGTTGAGCTGACCCCCCGCGTAAACGGGTGGAATCAGGCGATACTCGCGAACGGCAAAGCCACCGACCACGGCTGCGCCTGCGCCCAGCAAAACCCATCTCCGGGTCCGTTTCAGCTTATCTGCCATCCGGCCCTCTCCTAACCTGACGCGACGCTTTTATCACAGCTCAGACATTAGCGCTGCGCCGAATTCCGGCGCACGGATCAAGTTCGCGTCATTTTTTCGCAGCCAAAACATCAGCCTTAGAACTGCGTGAAAATCTTGCAATAGCTGGACAGTCAGAAAATTATCCTTACAAAATTGGGACTACTTTTGACCGCCCAGACCGGAGTATCGCACTTGTCCCTATTCCTCATCGCGGCCCTTCCCTTCCTCGGAGCTGTTTTTCCAGCCCTTCTGATCCGGGCAGGACGAAACGCAGCAGCATCGGCCGCCGGGCTGACCACCTTTCTGGCCCTGATGGGGCTGCTGATCCACATCCCGTCCGTTATGCGCGGAGACGTCATCACCGCGCGGTTCGAGTGGATACCGGCGCTCGGCCTGAACGCGAATTTCATGCTGGACGGTCTTGGGTTTCTGTTTGCCCTTCTGATCCTTGGGATCGGCTTGCTGATCATCCTCTACGCACGGTTCTACCTGTCGCGCGAGGATCCGATGGGGCAGTTCTATACGTATCTGCTGCTGTTTCAGGGCGCAATGGTCGGGATCGTTCTGTCCGACAATATCCTTCTTCTGCTGATTTTCTGGGAGCTTACGTCGCTAAGCTCATTCTTGCTGATCGGCTATTGGAAACACCTACCCGAGGGCCGTCAGGGCGCGCGCATGGCTCTAGCCGTGACCGGTGGCGGCGGGTTGGCGATGATCGCGGGGATGCTGATCCTTGGCAATATTGTTGGCTCTTATGACCTAAGTGTCATTCTGCAAAACAAAGAGCTGATCCAAACGTCACCCTATTACATGCCCGCACTGATCCTGATCCTGCTGGGCGCTTTCACCAAGTCTGCACAGTTCCCGTTCCACTTCTGGCTGCCACACGCGATGGCCGCGCCAACGCCGGTTTCAGCCTATCTGCACTCGGCGACGATGGTGAAGGCCGGTCTGTTCCTGATGGCGCGGATGTGGCCGGTTCTGGCAGGGACCGATGCGTGGTTCTATATCGTCGCAACCACCGGTCTGGTGACGATGCTGATTGGCGCCTGCATTGCCCTGTTCAAGGACGACCTGAAGGCACTGCTGGCGTTTTCGACTGTCTCGCATCTGGGCCTTGTGACGATGCTGCTGGGCTTTGGCACCAAGTTCGCAGCCGTGGCTGCGGTGTTCCACATCATCAACCACGCAACTTTCAAGGCTGCACTGTTTATGACCGCCGGGATCGTGGATCACGAGACCGGAACCCGCGACATCAAACGTCTGGGTGGTCTGCGCCACCTGATGCCAATCACCTTTACAATCGGCACCATTGCGGCCCTGTCCATGGCGGGCCTGCCGCCTCTGAACGGTTTCCTGTCCAAAGAAATGATGCTCGAGGAGACAGTTCATACAACATGGCTGAACTCGCATTATCTGGTGCCGGGTCTGGCGCTGTTGGCGGCGCTGTTCTCGGCGGCGTATTCCTTCCGCTTCATCAGCCATGTTTTCCTTGGCCCGCAGCGCGAGGATTATCCGCATCACCCACATGACCCGCCTGTGGGTCTGTGGCTGGCCCCGGCCTTCCTGGTGGTGCTCGTAGTGCTGATCGGCCTCTACTCGGCGGCGATTGTCGGACCTTTGGTCGCGGTGGTTGCCAGCGCGGTGATTGGCGGAGAAAAGCTACCCTACTACTCGCTGAAACTCTGGCATGGCCTCACGCCCGCGCTGTACATGTCGGTTGTGGCAACGCTGGGAGGCCTGTTCCTGCTGGCCCTGCACCGCCGGGGTGAACAGTTGTGGAATGCCCTGCCCCGTCCCGAGGCCAAAGTGATCTTCGAAGCCGTGATTGGTGTTCTGACCGTGCTGAGCCGCTGGATCACCGATACGCTGCATAATGGCGTGATCAGCCGCTATGCGATCATCCTCGTCGCCTTCACTGTGGGGCTTGGTTACTACGCTTTCACAACCGGCACGATTGGTCCGGTGACACGAGAGCCTCTGCCCATTCAGATCATCCCCTTCATCGGTTGGATTTGCCTTGTGGGCGCGACGCTGGCGATCATGTGGTTCCACCGCAACCGCTTGCTCTCGCTGGTGCTAATTGGTGTCGTTGGCCTGATCGTCTCGATGGCGTTCAACTACCTCTCGGCCCCGGATCTGGCGCTGACGCAGATTTCGGTTGAGGTGGTGACGATGATCCTGCTGCTGTTGTCGCTGAACTTCCTGCCCACGGATACCCCATGGGACAGCAGCGCCGCGCGGCGCTGGCGCGACGCGGCGATCTCGGTCGTGGCTGGCCTTGGTACCGGAGCGCTGATCTATGCGCTGATGCTGCGTGACTTTGCCTTCCCGACGATCTCGGAATTCCATCTGGCGAACTCGTACAAAGGCGGCGGCGGCACCAACGTCGTGAACGTGATCCTCGTGGACTTCCGAGGCTTTGATACCTTCGGCGAGATCATTGTTCTGGGTATCGCCGCCCTGATCATCTTTGCCCTGACTGAAACCGTTCTGGGCACCGATGTCCGTGGCTATCTGCTGAACCGTAAACCACATTGGCCGCAATCGGGGGATTCACATCCACTGATGATGGTGGTCGCGACCCGCGTGATGATGCCGATTGCCTTGATGGTCGGTGCCTATATCTTCTTCCGCGGTCACAACCAGCCGGGCGGTGGCTTCATTGCCGGTCTGGTCGTCGCGATTGCGTTCCTGATGCAATATATGGCCAGTGGGTACACATGGGCCATTGAACGACAGAGGTTCTACTACCACGGCACCATCGGCTGGGGAGTTCTGATCGCTGCGGCCACCGGTCTGGGCGCGTGGTTCAACGAACGCCCGTTCCTGACCAGTGACTTCGGTTACATCAATTGGCCCCCGCTGGAAGAGTTCGAATGGGCCACGGCGATCCTGTTTGACACCGGAGTTTTCCTTGCCGTTCTGGGTGCTGTGATGCTGGCGCTGGACAGCTTGTCACGGTTTGCGTGGCAGCCGGGTATGGCGCAGGAATTCCCGATGGATATTAACCCGCTGCGGGACGACCTCAAAGAAGACGAAGAGAAGGAGCAGGCCTGATGGAAGCGCTCGTAGCCTCAGCCGTAGGCATCATGACCGCCGCCGGGATTTTCCTGATCCTGCGTCGCCGCACATTCCCGGTCATTCTGGGCCTGTCGCTGATCACATACGCGGTGAACGTGTTCCTGTTCGCCACCGGGCGGCTGGCGCTGGATGCGCCCGCCGTTCTGAACAAATACGAAGAGGTCGCTTATACCGACCCCCTACCGCAGGCGCTGGTGCTGACGGCCATTGTGATCTCATTCGGGATGACGGCGGTGATCGTGATGGTTGCCCTGTCGGCCTATCTGTCCTCGAAAGATGACCACATTGACATGACCCCGCAGGACAGCGTGGACGGCGCAGGAGAAGACGCATGAACCATTGGATCGTAGCGCCGATCGTCCTGCCCGCGATCCTGGCCCCGTTCATCATCATGGTCCTGCGATACCATCTGGACCTGCAACGCATCTTCTCGGTCGCAGGAGTGGTGGGTCTGTTGGGCATCGCCTTGACAATCACCGCGCAAGCGTCGGGCGGCGATATTCAGGTATATGAGCTGGGCAACTGGCCCGCCCCATTTGGCATTGTCATGGTTCTGGACCGTTTGTCTGCGATGATGGTGCTTCTAACGGCGCTGCTTGCCCTGCCCATTGTGCTTTACGCCATTGCGTCGGGCTGGGATGAACGGGGGAAACATTTCCACGCGCTGCTGCATTTCCAGCTTATGGGCGTGTGCGGAGCGTTTCTGACAGGCGACGCATTCAACCTGTTCGTGTTCTTCGAAGTACTGCTGATCGCATCCTACGGTCTGATGACTCACGGAGGTGGTTCTGTGCGGCTCAAGGCCGGGGTGCAGTACGTGGCCTATAACCTGATCGGCTCAACCCTGTTCCTGTTTGCGCTGGGTACGCTCTATGCCGTGACCGGCACGCTGAACATGGCGGATATGGCGGTGCGCGTTGCGGAATTGCCTGCCGACGACACTGCGCTGTTGCGTGTAGGGGCGGTGCTGCTGTTGCTGGTGTTCTGTATCAAGGCCGCCGTTCTGCCGCTGCATTTCTGGCTGCCCGCAAGCTATGCCAACGCGCCGCTACCCGTGGCTGCGCTGTTTGCGATCATGACCAAGGTTGGGGCCTATTCGATCCTGCGGATGTATACGCTGGGCTTCGGCCCCGAGGTTGAGGCCACGCAGGGCCTTATCGGCGACTGGCTGCAACCCGCCGCGCTGGTGACGCTGGCCGTCGGGGCCATCGGCATCCTCGGGACACAGCACATCGCCCGGATGGTGGCGTTTTGTGCCATCGCTTCGATGGGGACGCTGCTGATCGCTATTTCGCTGTTTACAGAAACCGCAACGGCGGCGGCGCTCTACTATATCTTCCACTCGACCCTTGCGACCGCGCTGCTGTTCCTTGTGGCCGATCTGGTGATGGAACGTCGGGGCGGTGCCATCGCCCCCACAGCGCCTATGCCGCAAAGCGGACTGATCTCGGCTCTGTTCTTTGTTGGTGCCATCGCGCTGGCGGGCATGCCGCCGTTGTCGGGCTTTATCGGCAAGCTGCTGGTGCTGGACGCGGCCCGTGACGCCCCGGATGCAAATGCGATCTGGGCTGTGATCCTGATTGGCTCTTTCGTCACGATCGTTGGACTGGCACGCGCCGGTACGCTGATCTTCTGGAAAAGCCACGACGCAGAGCACAACCCGCCCCCTACGGATGGCGACGACGAAGCCCCCGCCTTGCCCGCGCCCGAACCGTATCCGGGGCTGGCCTTTACCGCCGTCTTCGGCGCGGTTCTTGGCCTTGTGATGCTGACTCTGTTCGCAGGCCCTGCCCTGACCTACGCTGACAAAACGGCCGAACAGTTGTTCACACCCGACGACTATATCTCGGCCGTACTGGGAGGAGAGGAATGATAAAACTTCTGCACCGGATATTCCCGCACCCTCACCTGACCTTCCTGCTGACGGTGGTTTGGGTTCTGTTGGCCAATAACGGATCACTGAACTCGCTGGTCTTTGGCCTGCTTTTGGGAATTATCATTCCGTTCATCACGCAACCCTACTGGCCCGACCGCCCCAAACTGCGCAATTGGCCGATGGTGGTCGAATATATGCTCGTCGTGCTGTGGGATATCGTGATTGCAAACATCACCGTCGCGCGGATCATCCTGTTCAAACGCGACGCCGACCGCCAGCCCGGTTTTGTCTGCGTTCCGCTGGAACTGCGCACGCCCGAAGCGATCACTGTGCTGGCAGGCACCATCACCATGACCCCCGGCACGGTAAGCTGCGATCTGTCAGCACAAGGGCACAACCTTTTAGTTCACTGCCTGGACGCCCCCGACAGGGATGCCGTACGCGATCAGATCAAGCAACGTTATGAGCGCCGTCTGAAGGAGATTTTCGAATGATCGAAATTGCGATCTGGTTTGCCTTCGCCTGTTTCGGAGCGGCCATCATGCTGTGCCTGTATCGGATCATCTCAGCCGAGGGTGTCGGCACCCGCGTTCTGGCGCTGGATACGATGGTGATAAATACCATCGCGCTGATGATCCTGTATGGACTGGCGCTGGGGACCGAGATTTTCTTCGAGGCCGCCATGATCATCGCCATGCTCGGCTTTGTCTCAACCGTGGCCTATGCGCGCTTCATGCTGCGCGGCAACATCATCGAGTGAGGGCGGCATGACATTCCTGATTGAACTGCTGATCGCCTTCTTTCTGATCGTCTCGGGCATCTTCGGCTTTGTCGGCTCTTATGGCATGATCAAGCTGAAGGACCCGATGTCGCGCCTGCACGCACCCACTAAGGCGACCACGCTGGGCGTGGGTGGCGTGTTGCTGGCGTCGATTGCCCATTCGGTTTTGCTCGAGGGCAAACTGTCGCTGCATGAGCTTCTGATCACCCTGTTCCTGTTCCTGACAGCGCCGATCACGGCTCTGTTCATTGCCAAATGGCACATTCACCGTCATGAAAAACCCAGCGATCTGCCGGACGCGGGCGAAGATGAGCTTTGGGCCACGCACGCGGTCGAGCAGGTCGAAGACGTTCCAGACCACAGCAAGACCTGAGTTCCATGCACCACCCTCCGCTGCCCCTGACCCGTGATCTGGTTCTGATTGGCGGAGGACATACCCACGCGCTGGTGCTGCGGAAATGGGGCATGAACCCACTGCCCGGCGCGCGGGTGACGGTCATCAATCCCGGCCCCACCGCGCCTTATTCCGGTATGCTGCCCGGCTTTGTCGCCGGGCATTACGACCGCGCCGAGTTGGATATTGATCTTGTCCGTCTGGCCCGTTTTGCGGGCGCGCGCGTCATTCTTGGCCCGGTTGAGGGGATCGACCCGGACCGCCGTCAGGTTCATGTTCCAGGCCGCCCACCAGTGGCCTTCGACATCGCATCGGTGAACGTGGGGATCACGTCCGACATGCCCGCCCTGCCCGGCTTTGTCGAACACGCGGTTCCGGCCAAGCCGTTGGGGCCATTTGCTTCTAGTTGGGCCAAGTATCTGGACGGTTCCGGCCCCGCCTCGGTCGCGGTGATCGGTGGTGGTGTTGCCGGGGTTGAGGTAGTGATGGCGATGGCCCACGCCCTGCGCAGCAAAGGCCGTGCGGCGCAACTGACGCTCATCGACAGCGCTCAGGCCCTGACCGCGACGGGCGCAAAGGCTGCGGCGACCATCAGGCAGGCAATGACCGATCTGGGTGTGAACCTGATCGAACAGGCGTCCATCGCCTGCATCGAAAAGGATCACGTTGCTCTTGAAGATGGGCGCCAGATCCCAGCCACTTTCGTAACCGGGGCCGCCGGAGCCCGCCCCTATGATTGGATCGCCCAAACCGGGCTGGACCTGCACGACGGTTACATTCGTGTGAACGGGCATCTGCAATCCAGCGAACCGGCGATATTTGCCGCCGGGGATTGCGCGCATCTGGCCGACAACCCGCGCCCAAAGGCCGGAGTCTATGCTGTGCGTGAAGCCCCTGTTCTGTTCGATAACCTGCGCGCTGCGATGGGCGCAGGACGTATGCGGGTGTACCAGCCACAGAATGACTATCTGAAGCTGATCTCACTGGGTGAAAAATCTGCACTGGCCGAGCGGCTTGGCACTTCGTTCAGCGGGCCGTTGATGTGGAAATGGAAAAACCACATCGACCAGAGTTTCATGAACAAGTTTCGCGACTTGCCGCACATGAGGGCTCCGGCCCTGCCCCGCCATCACACCGCTGGCTTGCAGGAAGCGTTGGGCGAAAAGCCCATGTGCGGCGGCTGCGGAGCCAAGGTCGGGCGCGGTGCTTTGCAAGCCGCCCTTACGGATATGCCTGCGCCGAAGCGCGCCGATGTTACGCCTCTGCCCGGTGATGATGCCGCTCTGCTGATGACCGGCGGCCTACGGCAGGTGATGACGTCGGACCACCTGCGCGGAGTCACCGATGACCCGGTAATGATGACGCGCATCGCTGCCGTTCACGCCTTGGGGGATATCTGGGCCATGGGTGCCAGCCCGCAGGCGGCGACTGCCACGATCATCCTGCCGCGCATGTCCCCCACATTGCAGCATCGTACGCTGGCTGAGATCATGGCCACCGCGAGCGAGGTTATCCGCGAGGCGGGGGCCGAGATCGTCGGCGGCCATAGCTCGATGGGCGATGAAATGACGATAGGTTTCACGCTTACGGGCCTGTGCGACCGCGATCCGATCACGCTGTCTGGCGCACGTCCTGGCGATACCCTGATCCTGACGAAGCCTCTGGGCAGTGGAGTGCTGATGGCGGCCGAAATGGCTGGTCAGGCCGAGGGGCATTGGGTTGCCGACGCCTTGCGCCAGATGACCCAACCTCAGGGTGAGGCATCGCGGATACTGGCCGAGGCACATGCCATGACCGACGTGACCGGCTTTGGCCTTGCCGGACACCTGATGGGTATGTGCGAGGCCTCCGACTGCGGCGCAACTCTCGATCTGGACGCCATCCCACTGATGTCTGGCGCGAGAGAGTTGAGCACCCGGGCGGTGCGCTCCACGATTTTCGACGAAAATCGTTCCCTCGCACCGGACCTTCCGACAGGCGACAAGGCCGACCTGCTGTTCGACCCGCAAACCGCCGGAGGGTTGCTGGCCGCCGTCCCGGCCAATCAGGCGCAGGGATTGTGTGAGACGCTGCGCCATGTAGGCTACCCGGCAGTGATCATAGGACAGATCACTGACACACGGGGCCTGCGCCTTCAAAGCTGATCCAGAACTTGCTCGATCTGTGCCGCAGCCTTGCTCAAGCCCGCGTCGTCCAAAGTAGGTGCCTCAATCCGGGCAATGACGTCTGCAGCGCGCGCACGACGGGATTTGGCGTATGACGGGTCATAGTGCTGCTCCATCAACGCTCGCGTCAGTGCCGGTTTGTCTCCGGCATCAACCAAAGCGAGCCAGCCATCCACCACTTCGTGACCCCGATGCGCGCGCAAGGGCGACAACCGGTCCCGCAACCGATCCGCGTCAGACAGGATATCGTCATAAGCCGTCACCAGATAGGCCGTCCGCGCCTCGATAGAGGCCGATATTTGAATACGAGGCGCGGCGCATAATGCAGACCAGAGAGTTGGCGGCAGGATCAGTGAACCGATCTTGGACGACTCTGCCTCGACGACCACCGGGCGTGCCGGGTCCAGCTTGCACAGCTCGGCAGCCAGAGCGGACTCGAACGCTTTCTGACTGGGTTGCCCATCCGGCATCTCACCCAACAGCGACCCGCGGTGATTGGCCAGCCCTTCAAAATCCAGTACCTGAACGCCGCGCCCTTTCAGATGCGCCAGCAATTCAGTTTTTGCCGTTCCTGTGTAGCCATCCAACGCAAGTAAACGATGCGGCAAGGGATCGTCATAGAGGAAACGGTTCACCAGACGACGGTACGTGCGATAGCCGCCCTCGACCACCTCAGCCCGCCAGCCGATCTGTTGCAGCATCCAGGTGAACGACCCCGACCTCTGCCCCCCGCGCCAGCAATAGACCAGCGGCTTCCACCCACCTTCGTGATGCGACAGGCGGTGTTCGATATGATTGGCGGCATTGCGGAACACCAGCGCCGCGCCCAGTTTACGAGCCAAAAACGGGCTTTGCTGAACGTAGATCGTGCCGACCTCGGCCCTCTCGTCATTATTCAGAACCGGCAGGTTGATGGCGCCAGGCAAATGGTCCTCGGCATATTCCGCAGGACTGCGCACGTCGATCACAGTGTCGAAATCATGCGCATACAGGCTGGGCAGGTCAGTGAATTTCAAAGCCATGTCAATGATCTATCCCGCGCAAGGCGGCATGAAAAGCCCCCTCACGCCTCGACAGGTTCGATCAGGTCAGGCCCGCTGGCCCGGTTGGAGTTCACCGCCGGATCGACGCGGTGATACTCTAACACCCCGTCGGCTCCGGGCTGCATCAAACGGGCAGCTCTCTTGCCCGCCTCGCCTAACCAGAGCGGCCAGTCCTCCGGCTCAAGTATCAACGGCATTCTGTGGTGTATGGCACTGAGGTTTCGATTGGCGACCGTTGTCACGATGGCGCAGGTGCCTTGACGGGCCTCTTCAGCGCCCCAGTCCTGCCAGACCCCGGCAAAGGCAATCGGCGCACCATCCTTGCGGTGAATGTACCACGGCAGCCGTGTGCCTTGTTCGGTCTTGGTCCATTCATAGAACCCGGTCGCAACGATCAGGCAGCGCCGTTCACGGCAAGCGGTGCGAAAGGCGGGTTTTTCGGCCAGTGTTTCAGCCCGAGCGTTGATCAGCAGCGGCCCGGCGGTTTCGGTCTTGTACCAGTGGGGCAGAAACCCCCAGCGCAACGGGTCCAGCCTGCGCCCGGCCTCTCCGGCCCGGACGACATGCACCTGATTTGTTGGACAGACGTTGAAATTCGGCACCGACGGCAACGTATTCGCAGGGCGCGCTGAAAACAGCTGCGCCATGGCGTCGTTAGGAAGGGTTATTGCAAACCGTCCGCACATGGGTAATGAACCATCATTAGTCGTTTCATACAGGAACAGGGTGTCCCGGGGTCACATGCAGAATCAAACAGCGAAAGCCCTCAAAGACAAGGCAGTGGCGGCCCTGGAGGCGGGCAAACTGCAACAGGCGCTGAAAAAAGCGCAACTGGGTGTCAAGAAGTTCCCCAAGGATTCAGATTTTCACGCCATCTCAGGGTTTGTCCTGACCGAGTTGAAGCAATATAAAAAGTCGATCCCTCATTTTGTCGAAGCCTCGCGGATGAAACCGGACGATCCGCAATTTGTGGAAAACCTGGCCAACGCGCTGATGCAAACTGGCCAGATTCCCAAAGCGCTGGAATACACTGAACACAAGCTGGAGCAGTTTCCCAACAACAAGGAACTTAATCGCGTTCTGGATGAAATCCACCTCAAGGGTACCTCTTGGCGGTCGATCATCGAACATGCGACCAGCAAGCTGGCGACCGATCCCGACAATGTCGATCTGTTGTCCAAAAGGGCACGGGCCTACGCCAAGATCGGATTTGACGCGGACAACACACGCGATATTGCGCGGGCTTACGAATTGAAGCCGGATGATATCAAGATCGCCTTCCAGAAATCGGTCAGCCTGCATCAAAGCGGCGACAAGAAAGGATCAACTGAGATCCTGCACCGCATTCTTGAGGACAGCCCCGAACACGCTTCGGCTTTGTTGCAATTATCGACCATGGTGAGCAAAGACGAAGCAGCAAAGCTGATGGGCGCGGTTGAGGCCGCTATCGACAAAAACGATAACGAATTGCTGGAGCTCGAGTTCGCCAAAGCGCATCTGATGTCCAAGACCGATGGTCTGAACGCGGCGCTGCCGCAATTTGCGCGGGCCAATCGGATTCAGCATGACAGCAATCCGTACAACTTTGCGGAAGAAGAGAAAAAACTGCGCAACATCACCGGCCTGTTCCCAGTCGGTTCAGAGCTCCAGACCGCCGATCATAGCGACACACCCGTGCCGATCTTTGTTCTTGGGCAGCCGCGTTCGGGCACCACGTTGATGGAGATGATGCTCAGTTCCGTCCCCGGTATTGCCGGGTGCGGAGAACTGATGTTGGGTGCAGACCTGTCGCGTGACTTCGAGGATGGAAAAACCGCGTTCACTGCGGCCGACGCGTCGAAATTCGCGCGGGAATTCCGCGAGCAGATGCCGCCGATCCCCGACGGCTCGACCGCATTTGTTGACAAGATGCCACACAACTTTCAGCGCGTGGGATTCCTATTAGCGGCCTTCCCGAATGCCAAAGTCATCAACATGCTGCGGGACCCGCGCGATGTTGGTCTGTCGAAATGGATCAGGCGCTTTCCGGCGGGGGGCATGCGCTATGCCTCGAACCTGGACTCAATTGCGCATTCAGCCAACATGTATCGTCAGTACATGGCCCATTGGCAGGAGGTTTTCGGCGACAAAATCCTGACAATGCCTTACGAAAAGCTGGTCGCCGATCCAGAGACTTACAGCAAACAGGTCGCCGCGTTCTGTGAAATTGAATGGAACGAGACCATGATGCACCCCGAGGAAAACACCAAGCAGGTCAGAACGGCCAGTATTGATCAGGTGCGCAACAAGATCTCAACCAAGTCGATTGGCGGTTGGCAGAGCGTCTCAGAGCACCTGCGCCCGATGCTGGACGGCTTCGATCCGGCGCTTTGGCCGGAGTATGATTTCACCCAATAGGGTTAGAAAAAGGCCGCATCCGGGGATGCGGCCTTTTTCTTTTCTGTAGCACAGACTTATTTCTGCTTGATGCGGCCATCCACATAAGGCTGATACGGCGCGTTCGCGGCCAGATACTCCGCCGTCACATCCGCCAGATCAGGGCCATAGTCGTAGGCGTTTTTGTCATCGCCTTCGAACATGCTGTAGCCGTCACCGCCATTGCGAACATAGTTGTTGGTCACAACCAGATAAGTGGCCGACGGATCAATCGGAACGAACCCGTCACCTTCGGCCACCATGACCTCGGTGATGCGGCCTTCGTTCGGCGCAACAGACGGGTCCCAGGTAAAGGTCAGGCCCGCGACCTGCGGAAAGCGGCCTTTGATCTCTTCAACCTGGCTGACGCCGTTTTCCAACGCGTCGATCACGCCCTGACCGCTGATCTCGAAGGTGGACAGAGTGTTCTGGAACGGCAGCACCGTCAGCACCTCACCCATTGTCACCTCACCCGGATCAATCGAGGCCCGCAACCCGCCTGAGTTCGCAATCGCGATCTGAGCGCCCTGATCGGCGACCCGCGCCAGCATGGCGTCAGCCACCAGATTGCCCATCTCGCATTCCTGCACCCGGCAAACATTACGATCCCCTTCGATGACCGCGGCAGAGTTGGCGACGACGCGCTTTTTCATCTCTTCAATCGGCGCACCCATCTCGGCCACACGGGCGGCGATGTCTGCGTCGGGTTCAACCGATGCGTCCAGCAGAATGGGTTCACCCTCGGCTGAGATCAGATTGCCGTCGTCATCAAAGGTGAGCGTCACCTCGCCCAGATACTTGGAGTAGGCATAGGCCTGAACCACCGGCACATCACCGACCATCAGTGGGTAGGACCCCGCGGCACTTTCCTGCGTGTTCGATAGCAGCGTATGAGAATGCCCGCCGATCACCAGATCCAGACCCGGCACATTCTCGGCGATCTCGATATCCTTAGCCAGACCGACATGGTTCAGAGCGATGATGATATCGACGCCCTCGGCTTGCAACGCTTCGACATCTGCGGTCAGGCTTTCGATTTCATCCTGAAACACCACATCCTTGCCGGGGCTCGACGTGTCGACTGTATCCGTGGCCAGCGCTGAAACGATACCGATCTTTTGCCCGCCCACGTCCAGCACAAGATGGTTCTCAACCTTGCCCTTCAGCTCGGCCGAAGAGGACAGATCGAGGTTGCCCGAAATCACCGGGAAGCTCACGGTGTCAATGAACGCAGCCAACCCTTCGGGGCCATCGTCGAACTCATGGTTGCCCACCGCCATGGCGTCATAACCGATAGCCTCCATGAACTCGGCCTCAGCTGCGCCTTTGTAGGTTGTATAGAACAGCGAACCCTGGAACGGGTCACCCGCGTCCAGCAATAGGAAATTCTGATCGGCAAGCTCATCCCGCTTGGCATCGACAATGGTTTTCAATCGGGCAACGCCGCCAAAACACTTGCCTTCGGCCTCATCCTCGGCGTCGCAGGTCGAGTCATATTTGTTGATCGACTCGATGCGGCTGTGAATGTCGTTTGTATGCAGAATCGTCAGCTTGTACTCGGCAGCAGCCATGCCTGCGGTCAGGCCCAACACCGCCACTGACGCCAGAAAACGGGTCAACATCTTCATACTCCTTATAATTGATTGGCGCGATGGTGCGATGCCGCGACCGAAGAGTCAAAGGGGGAAATGCAGCTTGATTCTACCCGTCGTGCGGGGCATCAGAGCCTTATGCTGATTTACAAGATTTTCCGGGCCGATGAATGGGCCACGTTGCAGGATCAGGGTGCCTCGGACGGCGCGCCGATTGATGTCTCGGACGGTTATGTCCATTTCTCGACCGCCGAACAGGCCGCCGAAACCGCCGCCAAGCATTTCGCTGGTGTAGAAGGGCTGACCCTTCTGGCCTGTGACGCTGACACGATGGGCGATGACCTGAAATGGGAGGTCTCGCGCGGCGGAGCCTTGTTCCCGCATCTCTATCGCCAGATCCGCATGTCGGATGTCGTCTGGTCCCGCCCCCTGCCCTTTGACGGAACCGCGCATCAATTCCCCGAGGAGATGGAATGACCGCGTTCATCGACCCTGACCGCGCGCAGTTCGATGCTTTCAAAGCGCTGGACCGGGATCACCCGGTCGAGATGCTGAACCTTGTGAAGTTCCGCGCCAAGGCCGCATATCCCGGCGAGCATGAATTGGCGGGTGCAGGACTGACCGGCGCGCAGGCGTATCGCAATTATGGAACCGATACGGCCCCGATCATCGCGCGGCTTGGGGCCTCGATCCTCTGGCGCGGCGCGTTTCAGACCACTCTGATCGGCCCGCAGGATGAGGTTTGGGATGAAGTCTTCATCGCCCGTTATCCGACTGCGCATGCGTTCATGGAAATGGTGACTGACCCCGACTACCAGAAGGCTGTCATTCATCGGCAGGCCGCAGTCGAAACCTCGCGCCTGATCCGTTGTGCGCCGACCAAAGGTGGAGAGACTTTCGGATGAAACTGACCGAGAAACTGGGGCTCGCCGTCCTGCACAAGATGGACCCCGAGGCCGCCCACGGCATGTCGATCAAGGCGCTGAAGGCCGGACTGGCCCCAATGCCCGGGCCGGTGACATCGCCACGTCTGAAAACTCAGGTTGCCGGGCTGGAGCTGCCCAACCCGGTCGGACTGGCCGCAGGCTTCGACAAGAACGGAGAGGTTCTGACGCCTCTGTCGCGCACCGGGTTCGGCTTCATCGAAGTGGGCGCCGTTACCCCACGCCCGCAGCCCGGCAACCCCAAGCCCCGCCTGTTCCGCCTGACCGAAGACAAGGCCGCCATCAACCGCTTTGGCTTCAACAACGAAGGCATGGCGGTCATGGCCCGCCGTCTTGCCGACCGCCCCAGAAATGCGGTGATCGGCCTGAACCTTGGCGCGAACAAGGACAGTGACGACCGCCCCGGAGATTTCGCCAAGGTACTGGCCCATTGCGCCGCACATCTGGATTTCGCCACGGTGAACGTGTCCTCGCCCAACACCGAGAAGCTGCGGGATTTGCAGGGCAAAGCCGCGCTTGGCGCTTTGCTGGGTGGCGTGATCGAAACTCGCGACGGGCTGTCCCGACGCATCCCGATCTTCCTGAAAATCGCGCCCGATCTGACCGAGGCCGAGTTGCAGGACATCGCCGATGTTGCCGTTGAAACCGGCGTGGACGCGGTGATCGCCACCAACACCACCTTGTCCCGCGACGGGTTGCGCAGTGGACACAAGGGCGAAATGGGCGGCCTTTCGGGCGCGCCTTTGTTCGAGAAATCGACCCGTGTGCTGGCCCATCTCAGCCAGCTGACCAAAGGGGAAATCCCTCTGATCGGCGTCGGAGGCATCAGCAGTGCTGAGCAGGCCTATGCCAAGATATGCGCCGGAGCTTCGGCGGTGCAGCTTTATACCGCGCTGGTCTATGGCGGCATTTCTCTGGCGGCGGAAATCGCTCGTGGGTTGGACGACTTGCTGGCGCGGGACGGGTTCAACACCGTTGCAGAAGCCGTTGGAAGTAAACGAGAGGACTGGCTGTGATCGAATATTGGCACAATCCCCGCTGTTCGAAATCCCGCGCTGGATTGGCGTTGCTGGAAGAGAACGGCGCGCAAGTCGCGGTCCGCAAATATCTTGAGGATGCACCCTCGGCCGATGAACTACGCACTGTGCTCAGCAAGCTGGAGGTCGAACCCATCGACATGATGCGGACGGGCGAGAAGCGGTTCAAGGAACTGGGCCTGACCAAGACCTCAGCCCCAGACGATCTGATCGCCGCGATGGCCGGAAACCCGATCCTGATCGAACGCCCTCTGGCCATTGCCGGGGGCAAGGCGGCCATCGGTCGTCCGCCCGAGAACCTGCTGGCACTGCTTTAAGCCACCTGCGCTTCCAGCTTCGGATACCGCCAGCCCATGGTGACGCCGCGCGCGATGTTCAGAACCATCAGCGCGGCCCATAGCCCGTGATTGCCCAACATCGGCACCAGCACAAAAAGTGCGACCACGTAGATAGCAACCGACTGAATCATCGCGTTGCGCATCGCGCGGGTCCAGGTGGCACCGATGTAGATACCATCGAACATCCAGCTGGCCACGCCGATAGCCGGGGCCAGCGCGGCCCAGATCAGGTATTCTCGGGCCGCAAGCCGAACCTCGGGCGAAGTCGACATCAGGTCGATCAGGGCGGGACCGGCGAGATAGAATACCGCCCCCAAGGCAAGCGCCCCGCCCACGCCCCATTGTGACGCCATGATCGAGGCGCGGCGGACCTGGGACCTGTTTTTGGCCCCCACTGCACTGCCGACCAGTGCCTCGGCGGAAAAGGCGAAGCCGTCCAATGCAAAAGCGGTGATCTCAAGGAATTGCAGTAGCACCTGATTGGCGGCAAGGTTCACGTCACCCAGATCGGAACCGACAAACAGGAAAGTCGTGAAGGCTCCGGTCAGCAGGACCGAACGGATCATGATATCGCCGTTCACCTGCATCATTCGGCGCAGGCGCGCGCCGTCGAATATCCGGGGCCAGTTGCGCCATTGATCGCCTCCAAACGCGTCACGGCACAGGTATAGGCCGAGCGCCAGACCTGTCCATTCAGCGATCAGTGTTGCAATGGCCACGCCCTCGACACCCCAGCCCAGCCCCAACACGAACCACAGGTCGAGCACGATATTCAGACCGTTCATCCAGATTTGCAGAACAAACACACCCCGTGTCCGTTCAACCGCGATCAGCCAGCCCGTCACAGCATAAAGCGCAATCGTTGCCGGGGCACCCCAGATACGGATTTGCAGATAGTCCCGTGTCAGCGCCTCGACTTCGGGGCTGGCGGGTGACAGTGCAAAGGCGCCCCAGAACAGCCAGAATTGGATGAGGATAAAGAACAGCCCCGCCGTGCCACCTAGCAGCAATCCGCGCATCAAGAGCGCGCCTGTCTCGGCCGTGTCCCCGGCCCCGCGCGCTTGCGCCGCCAGACCGGTGGTGCCCATGCGCAGAAAACCGAAGATCCAGTAAATGCTGGCCAGAATGACCGCGCCCATGCCCACAGCCCCGATCGGGGCCGCCTGCCCCATCTGCCCCACCACGCCGGTATCAACCGCCCCCAGAATGGGCACGGTGGCGTTGGACAGCACGATCGGAACCGCGATCTTCAACACCCGTTTATGTGTCAGGGGTGCCGAGCTGGGCTGCATTCTTACTCTTTATCCGCCTTGGGTTGCGGCATCAGGAAGTGGCCAGTGCCTTGCGCAAACAGCTTGTTGTGATGATCCTGCCAGGCCTCAACCCGGACCGAGGCATAACGGCGCCCAGACCGGTTGATAAACGCACGCGCATAGGCATCGCGCGGCAGACCCGAACGAAGAAAATCGACAGTAAAGTCAATGGTCTTGGGAAAGCGCGTCTCTCCGGACTTCAAAATATCCGCCGCGTCCAGTTCACCGCTTTCGATCTTCGGGAACAAACGCTCCCAACTTAGGGTGATGACAGCGGTGACTTCCAGAAAGGCGGCCGTCACGCCGCCATGCAGCGCAGGCAGCAGCGGGTTGCCAATTAGCTTTTCGTCAAAGTTTAGCACACCCGTCAGCTCATCTCCGCGCCGGTCAAAGCTGATGTTCAGAAAACGGATATAGGGAACACCCTCGACCAGAGCGGTCAGCGCGGCATCCCGGCGCTGTTTCACAACCTGCATGGGTTCGGGACGGGACCGGGCCATATTATTTTCCCTCCACAGTGAATGCGCCGGAAGCGGTCGCAACCGGGTTGTCCTGATCTTCATCGGTCGCGGTCGCGCGCACAAAGGCCACGTTCCGCGTGATGTGATAGCAAGTTGCCCGTGTCGTTATGGTCTGCCCCGGCGTTGCGGTCCGCATGTAGTCAATCCGCAGGTCAATCGTTGCGGTGCTCATCGGTTGCATCGGGTGGCTCATGACTGCAGCGCCGCAGCAGGTATCCAGCATGGTCGACACAGCTCCGCCATGGATCACACCCGTCAGGGGATCGCCAATCAGCGCCTCGTTGTAAGGCATGGTGATTTCAGCCTCACCATTGCTGATATGCGTCAGTTCCAGCCCCAGTGCTTTGGCATGAGGAATGGCCTCAATGAATTGACGCGCGAATTTTGATATATCCGCCATTTATGTGTTCCCGTCATGGTGTCGCCTCTTTATGAGCCGCGGATGACGTAAAGGGCAAGCCCGACTGTTGCGATTGCCGCCACGACTCCCTACGGTGCTGCCAAGGAGGCCCGAAATGACCGACAACCGTTTGTCATTAAACGAGATGTGCGAAGAGTTCGACGTAACCAAACGCACCTTGCGTTACTACGAGTACATCGAGTTGTTGCAGCCTGAACGCGAAGGCCGCACCCGATATTACGGACCAAGAGAATGCGCGCGGATGAAGCTGATCATGCGCGGAAAGCTGTTTGGGTTTTCACTTGAAGAGATTCGTCAGTGGCTGCTGATCTACGAAGATCAGGGGGATCAGGCCCAATTCGCCAAGTTCGTCGACCTGGCGGACAGGCAGAAAGCAGAGCTGATCAAGCAGCGCCAGCAATTGGACGAAGCGATCGAAGAATTGCAACGGCTGCGAGACAAAACCGCCAAAATGCTGCGTTAAGGCCCCCGTCGGGGCCGGTTTCGCAACCTTCATGAGCAACGGGTTTCCGGTTTCACGGGGTTATTGACCCCGCCTCTGAACTATTGCCCGAGCCAAAGTTCCGCTGCGTTACATCGAAAATTGTGAGCATTCCGCATCTTGACGTGAAGGGGTGTTACGTCAACTTTCAATGTGACGTAGCGTTTGCATTACGTGAACGTCATCTCCGTGTTGTAACCTGCGCATCGACTGCGCACCTGATCTACATAGACGCCAGTGACGAGAGTGCTGAAACCATGACCGAAGAGCTGATGACCATCCGTGAAATGTGCGAGACATATGATGTCACGCCACGCACCTTGCGATTTTACGAGGCCAAGGAACTTTTGTTTCCGATCCGCGAGGGCCAGAAACGCCTGTTCACCAAACGTGACCGGGCGCGCCTGAAACTGATCCTGCGCGGAAAACGTTTCGGCTTTAGCCTGGAAGAGATTCGGCAATTGCTGGACCTCTACCATGTGGGCGACCAGCAAATGACCCAGATGACCCGCACCATCGAAATCGCGCGGGAACGTCTGGGAGATATGGAAGCCCGCCGAGAAGAGCTGACTCAGGCCATTGATGAGCTGCAAGAGCAGTTGCGCTGGGGCGAAAAGGTCATCGCCTCGATGAAAAACGAAAAAAAGGCCGCCGAATAAGCCCGTCGGCCATACCCCCGGACATCTGAATTTAAGGGAGCTTCAAATGCCCGTTTACAACGCGCCTACCAAAGACACTCAGTTCATTCTGCACGATGTGCTGAAAATCTCGGAATCCGATGTTCCGGGCTATAGCGAACTGGAAGCCGAATTCACCGGCGCCGTTCTGGAAGAAGCAGGCAAACTTGCCACAAACGTTCTGCATCCGCTGAACGCGGTAGGTGATACCGAAGGCTGCCGTCTGGAGAACGGCATTGTCTACACGCCGACCGGATTTAAAGACGCCTTCGAGCAGATGAAAGAAGGTGGCTGGACTGGCCTCGACATGCCGGAAGAGTATGGCGGCCAGAACATGCCCTACGTTATTGGAACGGCAGTGGGTGAGATGTTCTCTGCCGCGAACCAGGCGTTTGTCATGTATCAGGGCCTGACCCACGGGGCGGCCTCAGCCATTCTGGCGCACGGAACCGACGAACAGAAGGACAAGTACCTGCCCAACATGGTCAGCTGCGAATGGACCGGCACCATGAACCTGACCGAACCGCACTGCGGCACCGATCTGGGCCTGATGCGCACCAAGGCAGAACCGCAGGGTGACGGCAGCTATAAGATCTCGGGCCAGAAGATTTTTATCTCGTCCGGCGATCACGACATGGCCGACAACATCATCCACCTTGTGCTGGCCAAAATCCCCGGCGGCCCTGAGGGCATCAAAGGCGTGTCGCTGTTCATCGTGCCCAAGTTCATCGTCAACGAAGACGGCTCCCTGGGGGAACGCAACGGCGTTTCGGTTGGCAAGATCGAAGAGAAAATGGGCATCCACGGCAACTCGACCTGCGTCATGAACTATGACGAGGCCACCGGCTGGCTGCTGGGTGAAGAGCACAAAGGCATGCGCGCCATGTTCACAATGATGAACGAAGCGCGCCTGGGTGTGGGCATGCAGGGCGTGTCACAGGCGGAAGCTGCCTTCCAGAATGCGCTGGAATACGCCAAGGACCGCTTGCAAGGTCGCGATGTGACCGGAGTGAAGAACCCGGACGGCCCCGCCGATCCGCTGATCGTCCACCCCGACATCCGCCGTAACCTGATGGATCAGAAAAGCTTTACCGAAGGCGCACGCGCTTTCCTTCTGTGGGGCGCTACTATGATCGACAAGGCACACCGCTCGGGTGACAAAGATGCAGATGGTCTGATCTCGTTGCTGACGCCGGTCATCAAGGGCTTCCTGACCGATCAGGGCTATGACATGACGGTTCAGGCGCAGCAGGTCTATGGCGGCCACGGCTACATCGAAGAATGGGGCATGTCGCAATACACCCGCGACGCCCGTATTGCGATGATTTACGAAGGGGCCAACGGTGTTCAGGCGCTGGACCTCGTGGGTCGTAAACTGGCGCAGGATGGCGGCAAGCACGTCATGGCGTTCTTCGAGATGGTCAAGTCTTTCTGCAAGGAAAACGGCGGCAAGGACGAGGCTTATGACCAGGCCTTCATCGAACCGCTGAAAGCAGCATCCAAGGATCTGCAAGCTGCGGGCATGTACTTCATGCAGGAAGGCATGAAGAACCCAAACAACGCGCTGTCCGGTTCCTATGACTTCATGCACATGTTCGGCCATGTTTGTCTGGGCCTGATGTGGGCACAGATGGCCAAGGCCGCGCAGGATGCTCTGGACGGTGGTGCGTCGGACAAAGAATTCTACGAGACCAAGATCAACACCGGCCGCTTTTACATGGCCCGCCGCCTGCCCGCTACGGCTCTGCATCTGGCACGTATTCAGACTGGCGCAGATACGGTTATGGCTCTGGAGGCCGCCAACTTCTGATCTCTACCCGGCTCCGGGGTCAATCCCCGGGGCCGGTTTCAATGAGGAGAAACAATGCCAAAACGCTTTCGCCTGACCCGCCGGTTCCCGGTTGCAATGACCGAGGACGGCTATCGCAAGCTTCGCAGCTTTGCGCATGAGGCAGGTCTGGACGAAGGTGAGGCGCTGTCTTTCCTGTTCGAGAACTTCAACAGCGTGATTGATGAGGAGAACCTGACCCGCCGCTTGCGCGTTTTCAATTCCGAGCTTGAGGCACGCAAACGGTGAGGGATAACGGAAAATGGCAACTGAACCGCACCTGTCTTGCGTCCTATCCGCCTCCGGCGGCCGTATTTGGTACGAGAAGAATGCGGGCGGGTGCGTCCACCCCGCCATCCGGGAACTGGTTTCACCAAGCGGCAATCAGCCGGGACGGCGGGGCTTCTCCTCGTACGGTCATCGGCTCGGCAGCCTGTACCGCACAAAGGATTGAAGACCGTTAACCTTAAGAATCCGTTACGAAAATGAGCGAACCACATGCTTCTTCTCGTTTCAAATACGGAAATTCTGACCTGACCACGCGCGCCACGGGAGGGGCGATCGTATGACCATCAAACTTCATTGCTTCGGAGAAAGCGGTAACTCTTACAAGGCGGCGCTGGCGCTTGAGATGTCCGGGCTGGATTGGGAGCCTGTTTTTGTCGATTTCTTCAACGGAGCGTCGCGGACACCTGAGTATCGCGCAGAGGTCAACGAGATGGGCGAAGCCCCCGCGTTGATCGACGGAGATTTCCGGCTCAGCCAATCCGGCGCAATTCAGGCATATGTGGCCGAGAAATCGGGCAAGTTCGGCGGCCGCAGTCAGGAAGAACGGTATGAGGTTCTCCGCTGGGTATTGTGGGACAATCACAAGCTAAGCTCGATGGCCGGAATGACTCGGTTCCTGATGAACTTTCTGCCCGAAGAACATCGCAATGCTGATGTTATCGCCTTCAATCAGGGACGGCTGAAGGCGGCCTATGGCATCCTGAACAACCACCTTGAAGGCCGCGACTGGATCGTTGGCGACGGCGTGAGCAACGCTGATATCAGCTGCTGCGGCTACCTCTATTACCCCGAACCATTCGGCTTTGACCGCGCCGACTGGCCCCATATCGACGCCTGGCTGACGCGCCTCAGCGAACAGCCAGGCTGGAAACACCCCTATGACCTGATGCCCGGCAACCCGTCGGATCGAGCTTAAGGAGAAGCCCCATGACCGAAGCTTATATTTATGACGCCCTGCGCACCCCGCGCGGCAAAGGGCGCAAGGATGGCAGCTTGCACGAGGTAACCTCGGTGCGCCTGTCCGCCCTGACCCTGAACGCGATGAAAGAGCGTAACAATCTGGAAGGCCACGCCGTCGAGGACGTGATCTGGGGCAACGTCACGCAGGTGATGGAGCAAGGCGGCTGTCTGGCGCGCTCGGCCGTTTTGGCGTCTGATCTGGACCAGTCGATCCCTGGCCTGGCGATTAACCGGTTCTGCGCATCCGGCATGGAAGCGGTGAACCTGGCCGCGAACCAGGTCAAAGGTGGCGCGGGCGAGGCTTACATCGCGGGCGGCGTGGAAATGATGGGTCGCGTGGCCATGGGCAGCGACGGCGCGGCGATCGCCGTTGACCCCTCGCTGGCGATGGACACCTATTTCGTACCGCAGGGTATCTCGGCCGATATCATCGCGACCGAATACGGGTTTGACCGCGATCAGGCGGACGCGTTGGCCGTTGAATCGCAAAACCGTGCGGCGAAAGCGTGGGAAGAGAACCGGTTCGAGAAATCGGTGATCACCGTCAAGGATCAAAACGGCCTGACCATTCTGGACCGCGACGAGTACATGCGCCCCGGCACCGACATGCAAAGCCTCGGCGCGCTGAACCCCTCGTTTGCGATGATGGGCGAGCAGATGCCGGGCTTCGACAAGGTGGCGATGCTGAAATACCCGCATCTGGAGAAGATCAATCACATCCACCACGCGGGCAACAGCTCGGGCATCGTGGATGGGGCGGCGGCTGTGCTGATCGGCAATAAGGAATTTGGTGAGAAATACGGTCTCAAGCCGCGCGCTCGCATCAAGGCCACCGCCAAAATCGGCACCGATCCGACGATCATGTTGACCGGCCCCGTTCCGGTGACCGAGAAGATTCTGGCCGACAATGGCATGAGGATCAGCGATCTGGACCTGTTCGAAGTAAACGAAGCCTTCGCCTCGGTCGTGCTGCGCTTCCAGCAGGCGTTCGACGTCGATCCTGCGCTGGTCAACGTCAACGGCGGCTCGATCGCGATGGGTCACCCGCTGGGCGCGACCGGAGCGATGATCATCGGCACCCTGCTGGATGAGCTTGAGCGTCAGGACAAGGAAATGGGTCTGGCCACGCTCTGCATTGCGTCCGGCATGGGTGCGGCAACTATTATCGAGCGGGTCTGATGCCCAAGCTGGATCTCTCTCAGATCCCGTTCAAAGGCGGCTCGTCCTATCCCGGCAAGCTGGCCGAGGCGACCGCCGGTCGTTTCGTGCAGCGTGTGGGCGATGCAGGCGGGCTGTCCCAATACGGGGTCAACATCGTGCGGTTGGAGCCGCAGGGCATGTCTTCGCTGCGCCATTACCACATGGAGCAAGACGAGTTTGCCATCATGCTCAGTGGCACCTGCACGCTGATCGACGACGATGGTGAGCACGAGATGCTGCCCGGCGATTGCGCCGCCTGGCCCGCTGGTGAACCCAACGGCCATCACTTTGTGAACAAAACCGATGCGCCCGCGACCTTTCTGGTGGTGGGCACACGGACCCCGACCGAGACCGGCTATTACAGCGACATAGACATGATGGTGAAGTTCGATGCCGACGGCTTTCGCTTTACCCGAAAAGACGGCAGCCCGCTGACGGCTGACCAGATTGGAGATGACAATGACTGAATTCACTCTGACAAAAGACTCCGATGGCGTGGGCGTCATCACCTGGGATGTGCCCGGCAAGACGATGAACGTGATGTCCTTTGACGGGCTGGCGCAGTTGAACGGCTGCATTGATGAGGCGCTGGCCGATGACGAGATCAAAGGCGTCATCATCACCTCGGGCAAGGAAGGCTCGTTTGCTGGCGGCATGGACCTGAACCTGCTGGCGGTGATGAAGGAACAAGCGGGCGACGATCCGGCCAAAGGTCTGTTCGAGGGTACGATGCAGATGCACGCCCTGCTGCGCAAGATCGAGATGGCGGGTATGGACCCCAAGTCCAAGAAAGGCGGCAAGCCGATTGCAACCGTCCTGCCCGGCACCGCTGCGGGCATCGGCATGGAACTGCCACTGTCCACGCACCGTATCTTTGCCGCCGAGAACCCCAAGGCGAAATATGGCCTGCCCGAGATCATGGTCGGCATTTTCCCCGGCGCGGGTGGTACCACGCGGATGGTGCGCAAGGTTGGCGCGATCGCGGCGGCTCCGCTGTTGCTGGAAGGCAAAATGCTGGACGTCAAAAAAGCCAAGGGCGCGGGCTATATTGATGAGATCGCCGAAGACCCGATGACTGCGGCAAAGGAGTGGGTGCTGAACGCAAAGGACTCCGATCTGGTCAAACCGTGGGACGCTAAGGGCTACAAGATGCCCGGCGGTGCCCCCTACCACCCTGCAGGCTTCATGAACTTCGTCGGTGCCTCGGCGATGGTGAATGGCAAGACCCAAGGCGCGTTCCCTGCCGCCAAGGCGCTGCTGAGCGCGGTTTACGAAGGCGCTCTGGTCGATTTCGACACCGCCCTGAAGATCGAGGCGCGTTGGTTTACATCCGTGCTGATGAACCCCTCCTCGGGTGCGATGATCCGCTCGCTGTTCCTGAACAAAGAAGCGCTGGAAAAAGGCGCCGTGCGCCCGGCAGGCGTGCCGGATCAGTCGGTCAAGAAGATCGGCGTTCTGGGTGCGGGTATGATGGGTGCTGGTATCGCCCTGGTGTCGGCTCAGGCCGGTATGGAAGTTGTGCTGATCGACCGTGACCAAGAGGCCGCCGACAAGGGTAAGGCTTATACCGAGACCTACCTGGACAAGGGCATGAAACGCGGCAAGGTCACGGCTGAGAAGAAAGAGGCCATGCTGGCTCGCATCACCGCGACCCCGGATCTAGACAACCTCAAAGGCTGCGATCTGATCATCGAGGCCGTCTTTGAGGACATGGGCGTCAAGGCCGAGATGACCAAAAAGGTCGAGGCGATCATCCCCGAGGATTGCATCTTTGCCTCGAACACCTCGACCCTGCCGATCAGCGATCTGGCCAAGGCGAGCGTGCGCGCGGATCAGTTCATCGGCATCCACTTCTTCTCACCGGTTGAAAAGATGTTCCTGGTTGAGATCATCAAGGGCAAGGAAACCGGTGACCGCGCCGTTGCAAAGGCTCTGGACTACGTGCGCCAGATCCGGAAGACGCCGATTGTGGTCAACGATGCGCGGTTCTTCTACGCGAACCGCTGCATCATTCCGTATATCAACGAAGGTCTGCGGATGATCACCGAAGGCGTCAGCCCTGTGCTGATCGACAACGCGGCGCGTCAGTTGGGCTTCCCCGTGGGACCGATCCAACTGAACGACGAAACCTCGATTGATCTGGGTGCCAAGATCGCCCGCGCCACCAAGGCTGCGATGGGCAACGCTTATCCCGAAAGCCCGTCGGACGATCTGATCTTCTGGATGGAGGCTGAGGGACGACTTGGACGCAAGGCCAATGCAGGCTTCTTTGACTATGACGAAAAGGGCAAGCGCACCGGGTATTGGACAGGTCTGGCCGAGAAATACCCCCATGCAGAGGACCAACCTGACCTGATCGAAGTGCAGGAACGTCTGATGTTCGCGCAGGTTCTCGAGGCCGTGCGGGCGCTGGAGGAAGGCGTTCTGGAAGACATCCGCGAAGGTGATGTGGGCGCGATTCTGGGCTGGGGCTTTGCGCCGTGGTCCGGTGGTCCGCTCAGCTGGTTGGACATCATCGGCACGCCCTACGCGGCCGAGCGTTGTGACCAACTGGCCGAGGCTTACGGCGACCGTTTCGCTTGCCCACCGTTGCTGCGCGAAATGGCCGAAAAAGGTCAGAGCTTCTACGGCCGCTTCGACCCCGAAGCAAAAGCCGCCTGAACCAAGAATGCTGGCGCATCGCAAAATGCGCCAGCGTTACCCAAATCTGTCAGATCATCATCATTGGTCGTCCGGGCCGACCCGGACGGCGCGTGCCGCGAACGGGCCGCGAAGGAACAATCGGATGGTCGAAAATCGGCGCAGGCAGTGACCCCTGAGACTCGGCCAGAACGCTCAGATCGCGGCGTCGTGCTGTCAGGTGGATCAAACTGGCGGCAGCGTCCTCACCCACTACTTCATAGGCAGCGGCGGTACGAATGCTGCGCGACCCAAAGCGGCCCGATGGGCAATAGGCGCGAAAGCCGCCCTCAATCACGATCACCTCATCTTCGTCGAAAAACAGGGTGCTGATGTCAAAATACGATGCTGGCGTGTCCGATGTAATGCGGAACATACCGCTGAGGAACCGGGCCGAGACCACCGGCTGGCTGATGGTACGGACATTCGGATCATGTCCCAGTTTTGAATTGTCCAGCGCGACACCCTGTTCCGGCATCAACCAGATAGGACGCCCGTTATAGGCGGCGTGTGACGGCACGCGGACCGGCAGGTTTTCCGGCTTGGTTTCATTTGCAGCCACCGTGATGCAATCCGTCGCGATGCGGTTGATCCGCTGGAACCCGTTATTCGCGGTCCGTACAAGATCACCTGTCCGAAGCTCTTCAACAGGCGTCCAGCCCCCTTTTGTCGCAACCTTTGTTCCGTGAACCAGTCCCCCGCGGCGCGCGTTCAGCGCGGCTGTTGGCTTATCCTTTTTTCGATAGCCCGGACGGTCGGAAAAACCCAAAACACTCTCTACTTTCAACACGAACCAACCCACTTCTGTCACACAAAATACTGAACTGAACGATTAACACAGGATGAATGGATACGTCTTATTTCTGACATATTGACGCCAAATTCGGGCCTTTAACTGGCGTTTAGGCCAGATATTCAGCAACAACATATGCGTCTGAAATGCCATTGATCCCAAAATGGAAATTATCAGCCAGCGGCCAGTTTAAAACTGTATCCGAATCTCAGGATATCTTCGGCGCAGGCTCTGGACACTGCCTGCGCCAGTGAGGTGTCGCTGATTTTGGGGATATGCACAAACACATAGCCCCGCCCCCCGAGAGATAATCACGTCGCTTCTATTTGCGCAGCGCGTCTGGACCGCCAACCCAGCAAGGCCCCGGCCGCCGCGATCAGCCCGATCCCGGCGATCTGCATGATGCCAATCGTTTGACCAAACGCCACCCAGGCAAACAGCGGACCGAAGATCATGACCGAATACTCGAACACCGCCACGTAAGACGTTTCGCCGACCTGATAGGACTTGATCAACATGAAAACGGCGATTGTAGAGCCGACCGCCTGCAAAACGATCCAAACCAGAACAGGCTGCACATCCCAGACCATGCCCCGCGTTACAAACCCGTCAGGGAAGGAATGCGGCACAAGCGAGAGTACGGCCAATCCGGCGATACCAGCCAGTCCCAGCGTGACAGTCATCGCCGCCAGCAGCGCGACCGTGCTTTCCTGCGCGCAATGGCTGCGTGTGACGATGGAACTGAGCGCATAGAAGAACCCTCCGGCCACGGGCAGCAGGGTTTTGGCGTCGAATTCATAGGGGTTGAGTTGCAACACCAACAGGATACCCGAGAACCCGATCAGAACGGCCAGAATGCGCCATGGCCCAATCTTTTGCCCCATTGCAAAGGCCGAGATCAAAAGTACAAAGATCGGAGAGGTGAACAGGCCAGCCAGCGCCTGCGCAATCGGCATCAGGGCCAGTGAGCTAAAGTAAAACAGCATCGCCACGGTGATCAGCAGACTGCGCACGATGACCGGACCCAGCCGTCGGGGGCGCATTGTACCCATGCCCAGCAGGGACAAACCGGCAATCAGCGGCAACATCAGCAAAGCGCGACTCAGGTGGAATTGCCACAGGCCGATTGTGTCGGACAGCAAGACCACCACGTTATCAATGACCCCGATGATCGCCATAGAGCTCACCATCAGCACAGCCGCCAATATCGGTGAGGTCTGAGTTTCCGCCTGCATTCTGTGCCTCGGTCTGAAAGTGGGACGCCGGACCAATCTGCCGTGCGTCGTGACATCCAGCACATTTTCTATGCAACGCGCAACAGGTTTGCGCCTTTGGATTTTCCCATGCTAAGCTGGGATAAAATTATAACGAGCACACTTCATCTTGAAGACGGCATTTAAACAGTACCAACGGATCGAAGCCACCGGTCTGTGGCGCCCCTCGCCCGACATTCAGCGGCGCGAGGTTGTGGTGTCGATTGGCGAGGCAACTCTGACAATCTCGGATTTCAACGAGCAGGCCTTGACCCATTGGTCACTGGCCGCGCTGGAACGGCAGAATCCGGGCGCGTTTCCCGCCATTTTCAACCCGGACGGCGACCCGGATGAAACGCTGGAGCTGGACGAATCTGAGACCATGATGATCGAGGCCATCGACCGGCTGCAACGCGCCATCGACCGGGCGCGTCCGCATCCTGGTCGGCTGCGCTGGGTCAGTGTTTTGGGGGTTCTGGCCGCGGTGGCCGCGCTGTTGCTGCTGTGGATGCCGGTTGCGTTGCAGAACCACGTCGTCTCAGTGGTACCAGACATCAAGCGCGCGGATATTGGCCATACGATCCTGCAACGGATCGAGCGGGTTTCGGGCCGCGCCTGTACGTCCGAGGATGCGCAGCCCGCGCTGGATCAACTGGCGGCGCGAACCGGGGTACAAAAAGTCGTTATCCTGCCCGCCGGAGTTCAAAGCAGCCTGATGCTGCCCGGCGGCATTGTGTTGCTGAACCGGGCGTTGGTTGAGGATCACGAAGACCCTTCCGTCGCCGCAGGCTATATCATCGCCGAACGCGCCCGGTCCGAGGCACAGGACCCTCTGGACGACCTTCTGGACCGCACCGGGGCCACAACCGCCTTTCGCCTGCTCACGACCGGAGAGCTTACACCGGGGATCATCGACACCTACACCGAACAGGTATTGTCAGAACCCCGGCCATCCCTGCCAGATGACGCGGTGCTGAGCATGTTCGCGCGCACCGCCCTGCCCTCGACGCCTTATGCCTACGCAATGGATGTCACAGGTGAGTCTGTTTTGGGCCTGATCGAGGCTGACCCGATGGCAGGTCGCCCCCTGCAACAGGTGCTGCCGGACCGAGATTGGGTCCGGCTGCAAAATATCTGCGGCGAATAACTTACTTGGTCCCGAACATCCGGTCGCCCGCATCGCCGAGGCCGGGCATGATGTAGCCTTTGGAATTCAGTTCTCGGTCCAGCGCTGCAGTTACGATCTTAACATCCGGGTGCGCTTCTTTCATGCGTTCCACGCCCTCGGGCGCGGCCAGAAGGCAGAGGAAACGGATATCGGTGGCACCCGCCTCTTTCAGCAAATCAATCGCGGCGGCCGAGCTGTTGCCGGTGGCCAGCATCGGATCCACGGCGATGACCAGACGATCTTTCAGCCCTTCGGGTGCTTTGAAATAGTACTGCACAGGCTTCAGAGTTTCTTCATCCCTGTAAAGCCCGACAAAGCCAACGCGGGCCGAAGGGATCAGTTCCAGCACGCCGTCCAGCATCCCGTTGCCCGCCCGCAGGATCGAGACCAGCGCCAGTTTCTTACCCGCCAAAATGGGGGCGTCCATCTCCTCCATCGGGGTTTCGATGTGGCGGGTGGTCAGTTTCAGCTCGCGCGTCACCTCATAGGCCAGCAGTAGGGTGATCTCGCGCAGCAACTGCCGGAAAACGGCGGTCGAGGTGCCCTTGTCCCGCATGAGCGTCAGTTTGTGCTGGACCAACGGGTGGTCAACGACGGTCAGGTGTTCGCTCATGATGTCTCCAGTCTTTTCTTGACCCGCGCACGGGTGTCTTCATCGCAAAAAGCCGCGTTCAGGGCGGTTTCGTTCAGGGCGGCGAAATCCTCAGCTTGCCAGCCGAAGGCGTGGCTCAGCATCTCATATTCACGCCGCATGGTGGTATGGAAAAACGGCGGGTCATCGGTGGACACGGTGACTTTGACACCAGCGTCGCGCAGTTTCGCGATCGGATGCGCGTCGAAACCGGGGAACAGGCCCAAAACCACGTTCGAACCGGGGCAGACCTCTAGTGTGATCTCGCGGTCGGTTAGTTCATGAACCAGATCGGGGTCCTCAATAGCACGGACACCGTGGCCGATACGTTCGACGCCAAGGCTGCGTACTGCATCGCGTACGCTTTCGGGGCCGCCGAACTCTCCGGCATGGGTGGTAAGCCGCAACCCGGCCTCTCGGGCGCAATCGAAGGCCCATTTGTAGTCGCCCTGAGTGCCCACGGATTCGTTGCCACCCATGCCGAATCCGGTGATCCAGTCTCCGGCAGTTTCCGCAGCACAATACGCGCTGATCTTGGCTTGTTCCGGTCCGAAATGGCGAACACAGGTGACGACACCGCGCAGAGTGATGTCAAACTTGCGCTCGGCCTCGTCGGCGGCGTCCTGAATGGCGGTCAGGTAGTCGCGCCAGGCGTGCAGATCCCCGCCACCACAGAAATCGGGACTGAGGAAAGTTTCCGAGTAGACAACACCATTCGCCGCGCTTTCTTCTAGGATCGCCAGCGTAAGACGCCGGAAATCCTCGGGCGATTTGAGAACTTCGCAGGCAGCCTCATAGACGCTGAGGAAATGCGCAAAATCGCGGAAGTCATAGCTGCCGTCGGGCTTGAAAATACCACTTAGGTCAATGCGCTTTTCATGCGCAAGCTGACGGATGAATGCAGGAGGGGCTGCACCTTCGTGGTGCAGATGTAGTTCGACTTTGGGTAAGTCTGCGACGGTCATAGGAAACTCTTTCCCGGCCCTTGCGCCGGAATATTCAGGTGGTGCGCGATGCTGGCGGCGACGTCGGCGAAATTCACGGCGCCGATTTCCCCGGCCCCCTGCCCGGCGATCAGAACCGGAACTTGTTCGCGCGTGTGGTCGGTGCCGATCCAGCTGGGATCATTGCCGTGATCGGCGGTCAGCAGCATCAGGTCTCCGGGTCGCAGGCGGGACAGAATCCTGCCGATCTCGCGGTCGAACCATTCGAGCGCGCGGGCATACCCGCTGATGTCGCGGCGGTGGCCGTAGAGGCTGTCGAACTCGACGAAGTTGGCGAAGGTCAGGCTGCCCTCTTCGGCCTCATCTACCAGATCGGAGAGATGTGCCATCAGCTCGGCATCCGAGCCTTTGCGCAGCGTGTCGATACCCTGCATCGAGAAGATGTCGCCGATCTTGCCCACCGCATGCACGCGACGCCCCGCATCTTGCGCCCAGTTGGTCAGTACTGGCGCGGGGGGCAGGATGGCGAAATCCTTGCGGTTTGTCGTGCGGGTGAAACCCTCTTCGGGCGAGCCGATGAAAGGCCGGGCGATAACGCGCCCCACTTTCTTCTGGTGCAAGCGCGGGGCCAATGCCTTGCAAAGGTCTAACAGGCGGTCGAGGCCAAAGCTCTCCTCATGCGCGGCGATCTGGAAAACGCTGTCCGCCGAAGTATAGCAAATCGGCCAGCCGGTCCGCATATGCTCGGCCCCCAGTTCGGCGATGATCGCTGTCCCCGAGGCGTGGCAGTCGCCCAGAATGCCTCTCGTTCCGGCAGCCTCAGCGGCGGCGCGGCTCAGATCGGCTGGGAAGGACGGTTGGGTGTCCGGGAAATAGTGCCAGTCCCACGGCACCGGCAGACCAGCGAGTTCCCAATGGCCTGAAGGCGTGTCCTTACCCGGCGAATGCTCGCGTGCGCACCCCCAGAGACCCGACGGTTCGACCTTCAAACCCGGCGTCTCTGCGCCCGAAGCCAGACGTGTCGCTGCCCCCAGCCCCAGCGCATCCAGATTGGGCAGGTGCAATGGGCCTGACCGCCCTTCCCCGGCCCGCCCTTGGGCGCAGGCCTGCGCGATATGGGCCAGAGTGTTGGCTCCGGCATCCGGGGTCTTGCCGTTGAAGAACCGATCCGCGTCCGGCGCTCCGCCGATGCCTACCGAATCCATCACCACCAGGAACGCACGTGTCACGGTGTGATCCTTTCGTGAACAAGCGTGGGCTCTGTCGGTGCTTCGGCCCCAATAGTGATCGCTTTCGAAACCGCCTCTGCGGTCTCACGAGCTGCGTCCTCGCGCGCTGCATGGACGACCGCCAAAGGACCGCCTTTGTCGACCTTGTCGCCAAGCCGTATGATGCCGGACAAACCAACCGCCGGGTCGATCACGTCACCTTCGACCTGCCGCCCGCCGCCCAGCGCCACTACGGCAAGGCCCAGCGCCTCACCGTCAATTGCGGTGACATAGCCACTTTCTGGGGCGGAAACCTCGAGGATCACACTCGCCTCCGGCAGGTAGCGGGACCAGTTGTCGACAAACTGCAACGGCCCGCCGACGGCAGCCATCATTCGGCCAAACCTTTCGGCCGCGCGGCCATCGCGAATGACATCCGTGATCTTGTCGCGCCCCTCATCCGCTGTCGAGCACATACCGGCATCGGCCAGCAGAACACCGCCCAACTCGGCCGAGATTTCGACCAGAGGTGCGTAATGCGCTTGGGTCAGAACCTTCATCACCTCAGCCACTTCCAAAGCGTTGCCCAGCGCCGGGGCCAGAGGTTGATGCATGTCTGTAATCACCGCCGAGGTTCTGCACCCCGCCGCATTCGCGGTATCCGTCAACGCCTGCGCCAGTTTGCGCGCATCCTCCAGCGTCTTCATAAAGGCGCCGCTGCCGACTTTCACGTCCAGCACCAGAGCCTCAGGGCTGGCGGCCAGCTTCTTGGACAAGATCGAGGCGGTGATCAGGTCGAGACTTTCCACCGTCGCCGTTACATCGCGGATCGCGTAGAGCCGCTTGTCCGCAGGCGCGATCTGCCCGGTTGCGCCAACGATGGCCGCGCCGGTATCGCGCAGGATCTGGGTCAGACGCTCTTGCCCGATCTGCGTTGAAACACCGGGAATAGCTTCCAGCTTATCCAGCGTGCCGCCCGTATGGCCCAGCCCGCGGCCCGAGATCATCGGCACATATGCGCCCAGCTCAGCCAAGGCCGGGGCCAGCACCAGTGAAACGCTGTCGCCTACCCCGCCAGTGGAATGTTTGTCGATCACCGGGCCATCGAAATCCCAGCTGAGCACGTCGCCGCTGTCGCGCATCGCCACGGTCAGATCCGCGCGCCCCTGCGCGCCCAGACCGCCCATACAGACGGCCATTGCAAAGGCCCCGGCCTGCGCGTCGCTGACGCCGCCATCGGCCAGACCTTGCGCGAACCAGGTCAGTTCTTCGGCACCAGGCACCTGCCCCCGGCGCAGCTTGGCAATGATTGAACGGGCGTCCATATGCTCAGACGTCCTCCATATGCGAAGCGTCGAACGCGCCCGGCAAGAGGTCTCCGATCGTGGTCACGAACTCGGCCCCGTCGACCGTGGCCAGAGTTACCTTTACGTCGCGTTTGCCGAACTCGGCCAGCTTCTGGCGGCATCCACCGCAGGGCGGTACGGGTTGCGGAGAGGAGGCGACCACGTAGACCTCGGTCAGGTTTTGCTCACCCGCTGCGACCATAGCGGCAATGGCTCCGGCCTCGGCGCAGGTGCCTTCGGGATAGGCTACGTTTTCCACGTTGCAGCCCGAAAAAACCTCTCCCGATGCGGCCCGGATCGCCGCGCCGACCTTGAAATTGGAATAGGGAGCATAGGCTTTTTCCCGGACGGACAATGCTGCGTCTTTCAAAGTCATGGCGATTCCCCAATTTTTGATCATCTGGTCAGAAAGTCATACCCTAAATGAAACTGCCCGGGGAGTTGAAGCCCCGGGCGAAAATTTCCTTAGCCCAGCGTCGTGTTGAACGTCCCGGGCAGAGTGACCTCCAGCAGTTCCATATCCTCGGACGGGTCGGCCAGCCGGGTACGCATTCCCGGCGGAATGACAAAGGCGTCGCCCTGTTCCAGCCGATAGGGTTCGCGCCCCTCACCCTCCAGCGTGACCTCACCCTGCATAACAAAGGTAAAGTGGATATCCGTATCGTGGGCGGCCCAGACCGGATCGCCCTGCCCTTTGCGCACAACCTGAACCCCGGCAACGCCCTTTGTGTTCTCGGCAATGGTCGTGTCGCGGCAGATATAGCCTGGTAAGCGGAAAGGCTGCCATTCGGCCCCTTCGGCCTGATTAAAGACGAACCGCTGACCGTCCCATTCCCGCTCGGGCCGGTAGTAAGGCGTCGGGAGGTCCATGTCGTGGTCAATCTCGGTGACGTGTTCAGCCGGTACGCCAATCTCGATTACCTGCACGTTGTCCGAGGCTTCCAATACGCGGTGACGGATTTCCGGCGGCTGGATAAAGCAATCGCCTGCGGTCAGGCGCATCTTGTCGCCCTGATCTTCATAGACCACATCCACCCAACCGTGGATGCAAAAGATCAGCTGAAACCCAACCTTATGGAAATGCACCATGTCGGGCACCGGGCCACCGTCGGGAATGCGGATATGGCTGGCGATGATCGAGCCGCCTAACCGGTCCGGTACCAGATCGCGGTAATGCATGCCCGCTCGCCCGATGATCCATGGGGCCTGATCCTTGAGCCGGCGCACCACGAAGGAATGTACCGTTTCTGGCATGACCAGTGGCGGGTTCAGCTCATCAATTTCAACGCGAGTGCCATTCGGGGCCACAAGGCTGCGCTGCCCATCGGTGAACCCGTCCGGGTTTTCGGTCAGAATACGCAACGTGCCGGGAGCCTCGGGGGCGTCTTTTTCGATCCTCACACGAAGGCCATGCCCCGAGAATACAGCAGTGCTTGGATCATCGGCCGGATAGATCATATCCATCCGCATACCCAGAACCTTGGTGTAAAACGGGATGTCGTCGCGCAGTTCCTGCGTCGGCAGGCGGACTTCAGCGCATGTCCGGATGGTCGATTTGCTCATGTGATGTCTCATCAGTCTTGGTTTTCGGCCATCCGATCAGAACAGCGGCCAAAATGCCAATCGAAAAGAACATCTCAAGGGTTTCTTCCATAACAAACAGGCGTGTGACCATGAGTTCAGAAATCCCTGCGCCCAGCACCCCGCTGATCTCTTCCAGCAGCTGCGCCACAAAGGCAGAAGTGCCTGCCAGCACAAACACCAACAGAAACGGAGCCCGCGCCTTGAATGCCTTCCACCCGGTCGGGATGCCGTGCCAGACGAGACCGCCCAAGACAACTACCGCCAGTACGACGCGCACAATGGTCATGTCCAGCGCCACATCCAACCCGTTCAGCACATAAAACGGCAGGCTATCAACGGCATAGATATCTGCCTCAAGCTCACGCTCGGCCAACAGCAGGCAGACCACACCGATATATAGGCGTTTCAAACCGGGAAACCGATACAACGCGGCCAGCCCTGCGGCAAAAAGAGCTGCGGCTGAAATCGTCTCGAACGGACCGCCTTCCTGATTGAGAGCGGATGCCTGAACCGGCCAGATAGCCACTGCGGCAAGGACCAGAAAGGCCACAACCAAAGCCGTATGCAGGGAAAACCGATCTACGCCAAAGGGCGCGCCAGCGGCGGGAAATGCGTTCCCCGCCTGGAACTCATCCTTGAAGCTCATGCCTGTATTCCGTGCCTTATCGTTGCGCCAGAAAATGAAAGATAGCGGAATGTAATAAGTTCGTGACAGAATTCAACCGGCGCTCAAGAGGCGCTACGAAACTGTTGCAAAGCCACACAACGTAGCCAAATCAATGAAAACCGTTTAGCACTAAATCAAATTTCGCAAGGAGATCATAAGCCGATGCCCGACACACCCAGCCTGCGACAGGCCGCACTTGACTATCATGCCCACCCAAAGCCCGGGAAGCTTGAAATCAAGGCGACGAAGCCGATGGCAAACGGTCGGGATTTGGCGCGCGCTTATTCGCCCGGCGTCGCCGAGGCCAGCCTTGAGATCAAGGCCGATGCCGCCAATGCCGAGCTTTACACCGCACGCGGCAACCTTGTGGCGGTTGTTTCCAACGGTACAGCGGTGTTGGGGCTGGGCAATATCGGCGCGCTGGCATCAAAACCCGTGATGGAAGGCAAGGCGGTACTGTTCAAGAAATTTGCTGGCATCGACTGCTTTGACATTGAGGTCGACCAGCCTGACCCGGAAAAGCTGGCCGATATCGTCTGCGCTTTGGAGCCGACATTCGGGGCCATCAACCTTGAGGACATCAAGGCCCCCGACTGCTTTATCGTGGAAAAACTGTGCCGCGAACGGATGAACATTCCGGTCTTCCACGACGATCAGCATGGCACAGCGATTGTGGTCGGCGCGGCGGCCAGAAACGCTCTGCACGTGGCGGGCAAGAAATTTGAGGACATAAAAATCGTCTCGACCGGCGGTGGCGCAGCGGGGATTGCGTGTCTGAGCATGTTGGTCAAGCTGGGCGTCAAACGCGAGAATATCTGGCTGTGCGACATTCATGGGCTGGTCTATGAGGGCCGAACCGAAGATATGAATCCGCACAAAGACCAGTTCGCGCAGAAATCCGACCTGCGCACACTGGACGATGTTATTGACGGTGCAGACTTGTTCCTTGGTCTCAGTGGCCCGAACGTACTGAAGCCAGAGATGGTCAAGAAGATGGCCAAGCGCCCGATTATTTTCGCGCTGGCCAACCCCACACCCGAAATTTTGCCCGACGCGGCACGTGAGGTTGCCCCGGACGCGATCATCGCCACCGGGCGCAGCGACTTTCCCAATCAGGTCAACAACGTCCTGTGTTTTCCATTTATCTTCCGGGGTGCGCTGGACGTGGGCGCGACCGAGATCAACGACCAGATGCAGATTGCCTGTGTCGAAGGCATCGCCGAGATGGCCCGCGCCACCACCAGCGCCGAGGCCGCCGCTGCGTATAAGGGCGAACAACTGACATTTGGTCCGGATTATCTGATCCCGAAACCCTTCGACCCACGCCTTGTCGGCGTGGTGTCCTCGGCCGTCGCCAAGGCCGCAATGGACAGCGGTGTTGCCAAGCGTCCGATTGCCGACATTGAGGCCTATAAAGAGCGCTTGAACCAGACTGTGTTCAAGTCCGCCCTCCTCATGCGCCCGGTCTTTGAGGCCGCCGCCGCGGCCTCACGCCGTATCGTATTTGCCGAAGGCGAAGATGAGCGCGTGCTGCGCGCAGCTCAGGCCATTTTGGAAGAGACCACCGAGACACCAGTACTGATCGGCCGCCCCGATGTGATCGAGGCCCGCTGCGAACGGCTGGGCCTGACAGTACGACCTGGTCAGGACTTCCAGATCGTGAACCCGCAGAACGATCCCCGGTACTATGACTACTGGAACTCGTATCACGAGATCATGCAGCGCCGGGGCGTGACCCCTGATCTGGCCAAGGCCATCATGCGCACGAACAACACAGCCATCGGGGCCATCATGGTGCATCGAGGTGAGGCTGATAGCCTGATCTGCGGCACGTTCGGCGAATACCGTTGGCACCTCAATTATGTGCAGCAGGTTCTGGCCGACGGCGATCTGCGCCCCCATGGTGCACTCTCCCTAATGATCCTTGAGGACGGTCCCCTGTTCATTGCCGACACACATGTGCGGCAATTGCCAACGCCCGAGGAACTTGCCGAAACCACGATCGGAGCCGCCCGCCACGTGCGCCGGTTCGGGATCGAACCCAAGATCGCCTTCTGTTCGCAATCTCAATTCGGCAACCAGGCCGAAGGCTCAGGCAAACGACTTCGGGCTGCCTTGGACATTCTGGACGCCGAGCCGCGAGACTTCACCTATGAAGGTGAGATGAACCTCGATCTGGCGCTTGATCCGGAATTGCGGTCGCGGATCTTCCCCAACTCGCGCATGGAAGGCCCCGCAAATGTGCTGATCTTTGCCCATGCCGATGCCGCAAGCGGAGTGAAGAATATCCTGAAAATGAAGGCTGACGGGCTGGAAGTTGGCCCGATCCTGATGGGAATGGGCAACAAAGCGCATATCGTGACCCCTTCGATCACAGCGCGCGGCTTGCTGAACATGGCCGCTATCGCAGGCACCCCGGTCACGCATTACGGCTAGGTCCAGCACAAAGCTCAGGCGTTTCAAGCAAGCGCCTGGGCGATTGGGCTCTGATTCTTTGCAGCGAAAAATTTGCAGATTTGCAAAACCCAATGATCATTGCGCGTAAGGATGCATCAGAAAACTAATTTGCAAAAATTTGCAGGCCGTTTTGGCGTATCCTGCAAAGATTTTGCGATAAAGTGACGCCGTGTCACTTCCGTTGCTTGTTTGCGCCCCCCCGGCGGCCTTACACACTGCAGTGGGAGTTTTAGGAGGAGACAATCGTGGCCTATCGCGACGTTTACGAGAGCTGGAAATCCGATCCAGAGGCATTCTGGATGGAGGCAGCAAAAGGGATTGATTGGGTTCACCCCCCATCCAAAGCGCTGTTTGACGACAATGCGCCGCTCTATGAATGGTTTTGCGATGCCAAGGTCAATACCTGCTGGAACGCAGTAGATCGACATGTCGAAAATGGCCGCGGTGAGCAAACGGCCATCATTTATGACAGCCCGATCACTCACACCAAGCGCGAGATTTCCTATGTCGAGCTGCGCAACCGCGTGGCCACGCTGGCTGGGGCGCTGCGGGCGAAAGGCGTCGAAAAGGGCGATCGGGTCATCATCTATATGCCGATGATCCCCGAAGCGCTCGAGGCCATGCTGGCCTGCGCCCGTCTTGGCGCGGTGCATTCGGTGGTGTTCGGCGGTTTTGCCAGCAACGAGCTGGCCGTCCGGATTGACGACGCCAAGCCCAAGGCGATCATCGCCGCCTCTTGCGGGATGGAACCGGGCCGTGTGGTCCACTACAAACCCCTGCTGGATGGCGCCATCGAGATGGCCAGCCACAAGCCCGACTTCTGCGTGATTTTCCAGCGCGAACAGGAAGTGGCGCAGTTGATTGAGGGCCGAGACTATAACTGGCACGGATTCCAATATGGCGTTGAACCGGCGGAATGCGTTCCGGTCGACGGCAACGATCCGGCCTATATCCTCTATACCTCCGGCACGACCGGCGCACCCAAAGGCGTTGTGCGCCCTACTGCGGGCCATCTGGTCGCGCTGAACTGGACGATGAAGAATATCTATGACGTCGATCCGGGTGACGTGTTTTGGGCGGCGTCAGACGTAGGCTGGGTCGTGGGGCATTCCTACATCTGCTATGCCCCGCTGATCCACGGCAATACCACCATCGTGTTCGAGGGCAAACCGGTTGGCACCCCTGACGCAGGCACGTTCTGGCGGGTGATTTCCGAACATAAAGTCAAAAGCTTCTTCACCGCCCCGACTGCGATCCGCGCCGTCAAACGCGAGGACCCAAAGGGCGAGATGCTGGCGAAATACGACCTGTCCCACCTGCGCGCCTTGTTCCTGGCCGGTGAACGGGCCGACCCGGATACAATCGTCTGGGCGCAAGACGCGTTGAAGGTGCCTGTCATCGACCACTGGTGGCAGACCGAAACCGGTTGGACCATCGCGGGCAATCCGCTGGGAATTGAGGAGCTGCCGGTGAAACTGGGTTCTCCGGCCAAGCCGATGCCGGGCTACGACGTTCAAATCCTTGACGAAGGCGGCCACCCCATGAAACCCGGTGAGCTGGGTGCGATTGCGGTGAAGCTGCCCCTGCCGCCGGGTACTCTGCCGACGCTTTGGAATGCCGAGGAACGGTTCAGGAGTTCCTACCTCAACCAGTTCCCCGGCTATTATGAGACCGGCGATGCGGGCATGATTGATGAGGACGGATACCTCTACATCATGGCGCGCACCGACGATGTCATCAACGTCGCGGGCCACCGTCTGTCGACCGGCGGGATGGAGGAAGTTCTGGCCGCCCACCCCGACGTCGCCGAATGCGCGGTGATTGGCGTGTCGGATCAGCTGAAAGGTCAGATGCCGGTTGGCTTCCTGTGCCTGAATGCAGGCTGCGACCGCGACCACGGTGAGGTGGTGCAGGACGTGGTCAAGCTGGTGCGCGAAAAGATCGGGCCTGTGGCGGCGTTCAAACAAGCCGTCGTGGTGGATCGTCTGCCCAAGACTCGGTCAGGTAAAATCCTACGCGGTACGATGGTGTCGATTGCGGACAGCAAAGACTACAAGATGCCCGCAACCATCGACGATCCGGCCATTCTGGACGAAATCACCGTAGCTCTGAAATCCATCGGGTTTGCGCAATAGCGGGGCTGCGGGCGACCATCGGTCGCCCGCCCCTCAGGCTTTCGCTTGCAACCGGACTAATGGCCTCTACTGTCTGACCAAGACAGTGAGGCCGCATGACAAAATCCGACATCTGGCGTCTGAGCGCCACCGACCTGACCGCCCTGACCCGTAGCGGAGACCTGAGCGCCGAGGACGCGGTGCAAAGCTCCATCGACCGGATGCATCAGGTAAACCCCGACCTGAATGCTGTGGTCGAAGACCTGAGCACCGAAGCGCTGGAACGTGCACGCCGCTTGGATGAGGCCCGGGCGCAGGGGGTGCCGACAGGACCGCTGCACGGGGTACCCGTGACGATCAAAATAAACGTCGATCAAAAGGGTCATGCCACGTCAAACGGCGTCGTTGCTCTGAAAGATGTGATCGCCCCCGACGACGCGCCGATAGTCCGCAATTTGCAAAACGCCGGGGCCGTGGTGATCGGCCGCACCAACACGCCCGAGTTCTCATTCCGCGCTGACACCGACAACCCGCTGCATGGGCGCACGCACAACCCGTGGGGGCGACATATCTCAGCTGGCGGTTCCTCTGGAGGGGCCGGTGCTGCGGTGATGGCCGGGATCGGCGCGCTGGCGCATGGCAATGATATCGGCGGCAGCCTGCGCTTCCCAGCCGCCGCAAACGGAGCGGTCACGGTCAAACCCGGCCTTGGCCGTGTCCCGGCATGGAACCCCAGCCAACGGGCCGAGCGCGGGCTGCTGGCGCAATCCATGTCGGTGCAAGGGCTGATTACGCGCTCTGCCGCAGACCTGCATTTGTCGATGCCCAGCCTGATCGCGGCAGATCCGCGCGATCCGTTTCATGTTCCAATGCCTTGGGGGGCAGAGCCAATGGACGGCCCGATCAAGGTCGCCTTCACCAAAGAGACCTTCGGCTATGCCCTGCACCCCGAAGTCGACAAGGCGCTGGATACTGCGCGCGAGGCGCTGCTTGACGCGGGTTATCAGGTGGTTGAGGTCAGCCCGCCCGACGCGTTCGACTGTGGCCGCAGTGGATACCGCGCTCTTATGGGCGAAGTTCTGACCCTGCTGAAATCCGATATCGAAGCTGCGGGCTCGGACACCATCCGAGACATCTTTGAGGTCTATTTTCAGGAATTCCCGCCTATCACTGGCACAGAGCTGATCCAGATGATGGCCAAGCGCACGCATTTTGCCCGCGAATGGGCCATGTTCATGCAGGACTATCCGCTGGTCCTGTCCCCCTTCTTGCCACAGCCGTTCTTCGGACCTGACCGCGACACCGAAGGGGCCGAGGGTGTGCACGAGGTTCTGGGCTGCGCCGTCTATTCCTATGCGATGAATTTTCTGGGACTACCGGCGGCCTGTGTCCCGGCCCGGTTGGCCGACCTACCGAACGGGCCGCAGCCGATAAATGTCCAGATCGCAGCGCAACGTTTGCGCGAGGACATGGCCGTTGACGCCGCCGCCGCAATCGAATCGCGTGTGGGCCAGATGTGCCTGCCGTTGTGGGACAAGATGCACGCGGACAGCCTGACCCCCAAAACGAAATAGACCCCGGGGTTTTGTACCCGGGGTCCGCTTGCTTAAATAAGCCTGGAAATCTGACAACAAGCGTAGCACCACCTACCCTCGCTGGCGCGAAAACTGCGCGATCATTCTTTAACGCCGTTCGATGGCCACTCACTCCCACCTGGGCGTTTCTCCAGACAAGAGTAGATTAACAAACGATGAATCAAACTCCTGTGAACTGGATCACATAAGCGGGAAAAAGGTTCACTTTTGATAGTTCAGGTAAATTGTTCTGAGATCAGCCGCTCTTCCAGACCATGCCCGGGGTCAAAGAGAATGCGGTGTCGGATTGAGGGTTCCGAGCGAATCTCGACCCAGTCGATATCCTTGAACGAATTCGAATCCGCATCCGCCATGACCGGGCGCTTATCCGCATCAAGAACGTCGAATCGCACCTTTGCAATCTTAGGCAGCAGCGCCCCGCGCCAGCGACGGGGCCGAAAGGCGGCAATCGCCGTTAAGGCGAGTACGTCCGACCCAATCGGAAGAATCGGTCCGTGCGCCGAGTAGTTGTAAGCCGTTGATCCAGCAGGCGTAGACAGCAAAGCGCCATCACAGACCAGCTCGGCCATGCGCACCCGCCCGTCGACACTGATCTTAAGCCGTGCGGCCTGCGGACCGGCCCGTAGAAGCGATACCTCGTTGATCGCCAGCGCCTCATGCAGCTTGCCGGACTGATCCATCGCCTGCATGGCCAGAGGGTTGATTACCTCTTCCTCTGCCGCCGTCAGACGCTCCATCAGGTCCTCTTCGTGAAACTCGTTCATCAGGAATCCGATGGTGCCGCGGTTCATGCCATAAACCGGGGTATCCAGGTGCTGCATGTTGTGCAGCGTGTGCAGCATGAAGCCGTCTCCGCCCAAGGCGACCACCACATCCGCATCCCGGGGCGCGACATTGCCGTAACGTTCGACAAGGCTGTCCCGCGCGGTTTGCGCCACTTTGACGTCGCTGGCGAGAAAGGCGATTCTCTTGGTCATCTTTTCCGGTTTCCGGTGCTGCACATTTGGTTCCGAAACAAACATACCTTTCTTCAATACGCCAGACTCGACGTCACTGCGGGCCAATCCGTCGCTTTCGCGCTTTTTCCCTCGCGCAGTTTCCTATAGGAAATCCGCAAGAATTACCCTAGCCATGTGGAGCCCCAAATGAACGCCAACCTCCGTGACACCGGATTTTTCACCCAATCCCTCGCCGATCGTGACCCTGAGCTGTTTGGCTCGATCACGTCCGAGTTGGGCCGCCAGCGCGACGAAATCGAGCTGATCGCGTCCGAGAACATCGTCTCTGCTGCCGTGATGGAGGCACAGGGTTCGGTGATGACCAACAAATACGCCGAGGGTTATCCGGGGCGCCGCTACTATGGCGGATGCCAGTTCGTCGACATCGCCGAATATCTGGCCATCGACCGTGCCAAACAGCTGTTCAACTGCGAATTCGCCAACGTTCAGCCTAACTCCGGTAGCCAGGCGAACCAAGGTGTGTTCCAGGCGCTGATCCAGCCCGGCGACACCATTCTGGGCATGAGCCTGGATGCCGGCGGCCACCTGACCCACGGCGCGCGCCCCAACCAGTCGGGCAAGTGGTTCAACGCGGTGCAATACGGCGTCCGCAAAGAAGACAACATGCTGGACTACGATCAGGTCGAGGCGCTGGCGAAAGAGCACCAGCCCAAGCTGATCATTGCTGGTGGTTCGGCCATTCCGCGCCAGATCGACTTTGCCCGCATGCGCGAGATCGCCGATATGGTTGGTGCCTATCTGCACGTGGACATGGCGCACTTCGCCGGTCTGGTCGCAGCAGGCGAACACCCCAGCCCGTTCCCGCACGCGCATGTGGCCACCACCACAACGCACAAAACCCTGCGCGGCCCGCGCGGCGGCATGATCCTGACCAATGACGAGGCAATCGCCAAGAAAGTGAACTCGGCCATCTTCCCCGGCATTCAGGGCGGCCCGCTGATGCACGTGATTGCTGGCAAGGCCGCAGCCTTTGGCGAAGCGCTACAGCCCGCATTCAAGGACTACATCAAGCAGGTTGTCGTCAATGCGCAGGCGCTGTCGGATCAGCTGATCAAGGGCGGTCTGGACACCGTGACTCACGGCACCGATACCCACGTTGTTCTGGTCGACCTGCGCCCCAAAGGCGTCAAAGGCAACGCGACCGAAAAGGCCCTGGGCCGCGCACATATCACCTGCAACAAGAACGGCGTGCCGTTTGATCCCGAAAAGCCGACCATCACGTCGGGCATCCGTCTGGGCTCGCCTGCCGGCACCACCCGTGGTTTTGGCGAGACCGAGTTCCGCCAGATCGCGGACTGGATCATTGAGGTCGTCGACGGTCTGGCCGCCAATGGTGAAGATGGCAATGGTGAAGTCGAAGCCAAGGTCAAAGCCGAAGTCGCCGAGCTCTGCGCGCGCTTCCCGCTTTATCCGAACCTGTAAGGCGGATTACGATCCAAGAGTTGAGCGGCGCCCCCGGGGCGCCGTTTTCTTTTGCCAAAAGGTCAGATCAGCCCCTGCCACAGCAGAAAGATCAGCAGCAGGGCCGAAAAGGCCAGAACATTGAATGCCAGCCCACCCAGCATACCCAGAAACCACCCCCAGCGCCGGTCGGCCAGATTGATGCGGCCCAGATGCTCTTGAACCTCTTCCGATGCGCGCGCGAGTTTCGGGGTGTCCAGCACCAAGCGCAATTTGGGGTGCGCCGCCATCGGTTCGGCATTTGCCAACAGCAAGGCCTGCTTATAGATCCGACGGGGCAGACGCCGCTTGGCCTTGCGGATCGAGGCCGTCAGGGTCTTGTCCCGCACCCCGAGCTTTTTGCGCAGCAATAAAAGCGTCTGCGCAATCTGGGTTTGAACATCTGTGTGATCCGACATGGCGTGGCCTCCAAGCGTGGCACTGTAACCTCCCCGCGAGGGGGCGACAATGGGGCTGGCTGTTTCTGAGTGCCGCAGTTATCACAGGCGGTATGCTGAATACGATCTTACATGGTGAGCCGACCGATACCCCACCTTTGCTGATTGCACACGGGCTGTATGGTTCGGCCCGGAACTGGGGTGTAATTGCCCGGCGGCTGTCGGATGAACGGCAGGTGATCGCGGTTGATATGCGCAACCACGCCTATAGCTTGTGGACCGATCAGCACAGCTATCCCGACCTTGCCAATGATCTGGCCGAGGTGATTGACCATTTCGGGGGCAAGGCCGACGTTCTGGGGCATTCAATGGGTGGCAAGGCGGCAATGACGCTGGCGCTGCACCATGGCGACCTGCTGCGCAAACTGGTGGTGGCGGATATTGCCCCTGTGGCCTACACTCACAGTCAGATTCAGTTCATCGAGGCGATGCGCGCCGTTGATCTGTCGAAGGTCGAGCGCCGCTCGGACGCGTCAGAGCAACTGGCCGACTTGGGTGTCGAACCCGCATTGCAGAGCTTTTTTACGCAATCGCTGGATGTCAAAGGGCAGCGTTGGTTGCTGAATCTGGACGTTCTTGCGGCGGAAATGCCGAAAATCATGGGCTTTCCGCAGATGGACACGCATTGGGACGGCCCGACCCTGTTTCTGTCAGGGGCCGACTCTGACTATGTCCTGCCCGAGCATCGCGACCTGATCCGCACCTTGTTCCCAAGCGCCAGATTCGCCAAAATCCCCGGCGCGGGTCACTGGCTGCACGCTGAAAAACCGCGTGAGTTCGAGGCCGCCGTGCGGACGTTCCTGAACGCTTAAGCCGAAACCTCACCGCCGCCATTAACCCAATCGGACAATCCGCCGAGGTTGTAGACCCGCTCATACCCCATATCTTTCAGCAACTTGCCCGCCAAAGCAGCACGGCCACCGGCAGCGCAATAAAGAACGACTGGGCGATCTTTGCGAAGCTCGGGATCATGGGATTTCAAGCTGTCATCGGCACGGAATTCAAGCATGCTGCGCGGGATGTGATGGGCACCGGTGGCCCGCCCGCTCTGCTGCAATTCGACGGCATCCCGCACATCCAGCAGTAACCCGCCCTGCCCCATCACCTGTTGGGCAAACGCAGTATCCACGCGCTCCACAACCGCATTCGCGGCCTCCATCATATCTTTTACGGTCAGGGCCATCAGAAATCCTCCGGTGAATGTCACCGGAGGTTAACATGCAAAAATTGGAAGGTGTAGACCGCCCTCGCCTATTGTTCGCGGAAGGCGCGCGACATGCTGTCTGTCACAGGTTTCGCGATATAGGCCGCAAAGGTGCGCTCCTCGGTCTGGATCATGATCTCGGCGGGCATGCCCGGCGTCGGGATGAAGCCACGCACGCGGTCGATCTCTTCCGGTTCCAACGAAATACGGGCCAAATAGACCTCTTGCGGGGCACCGTTGGAGTCTTCGACCAGAGAGTCCGCCGACAGATAGAAGACCTGTCCATTCAGAACCGGCGTCGTGCGCTGATTCAGAGCCACCAGACGCACAGTCGCATCCTGACCGGTTACGACGCTGTCGATCTCAGTCCGCGGGATTTGTGCCTCGATGATGAGGGGGGCGTCTGCGGGCAGGATTTCGGCGATGGGTTCACCGGTTTCGATCACGCCGCCGGGTGTGTGATAATGCAACCGCACCACCGTCCCTGTGACCGGAGCCCGCACAACCGCGCGGTCCAGAACGCTGCGGGCCTGTCGGGCCTTTTCGCGGACACTTTCCAGATCGGCTTCGATCACGCCCAATTCATCCAGTGCAGCCTCACGATAGGCGGCCCGGGTGCGGGTGATCTGTTCGTCGTATTTCAACAGCATCTGGCTGATTTCAGCCGCTTCGGCAGTCAGACGCGCATGTTGGCCTTCGGCTTCGGCCTGAACCCGGCGGATCGTGTTCAACTCACCCTTACGGACAAGACCTTTTTTGAACAAAGTCTCCTTGGTTTCATATTCCTCTTTCAGGATTTCGGCGCGGCGCACCATGCTGTCCAACTGCGCCTCAAAGCCGCTGGAACGGATTTTCAACGCCTCAATGTTGCGTTCCAGCAAGGCAATGTCATTCACCAAAGTCTTGCGGGACAGCTCAAAGCTGATCTTCTGCCCGTCAAGGATGGTCATCACCTCAGTATCTTCCGAGGCGGTCACCAGCTCGGGCGAAAACTCCAATTCTTGCTGTTCGTCGTATTCTGCATGCAGTCGCTCGGACATGGCCTGAAGGCGGATTTTGCGGATGAACAGCTCTCGCTCATTGGCTTCGGCCGAGGTCTGGTCCAGCGTCATCAACACTTCACCGGCCTGGACGGTTTGCCCTTCGATCACCTTGATGTCCTGAATGATGCCGCCTTCCAGATGCTGCACGATCTTGTTGCGACCCGTGGCGACAAAGCTGCCCTGCGCAATCACCGCAGCGGCCAGAGGCGCGCGGAAGGCCCAGACGCCGAAACCGCCAAAGCAGATGACCAGCATAATCATCCCAATCACGATGAAGCGGCTGATCGAGCGCGGAACCTCGGCATACCAAACGGTCGGGTCCTCAGGATTGTTGTTTACGGGTACCAGATCATTCATGTCGCACCCCCCTTATTGATTTTGAATGCCGGGCTGGTTGTTACGCGGCCCGTGCAGTTGTTGCAGCACCTGCTCGCGCTGACCGAACAGCGCCACGCGCCCGTCCGTCAGCAGCATGATCTTGTCGACCACGTTCAACAGGGTTGGTTTCTGCGTGATCACCACCACGGTGATCTTGCTTTCTCTGGCCTGTTCGATGGCGCGGGCAAGCGCCTTGTCGCCCGCAACGTCCAGGTTCGAGTTCGGTTCGTCCAGAACAACCATGCGCGGGTTGCCAAAGAAGGCTCGGGCCAAAGCAATGCGCTGTTTCTGCCCACCGGACAGGGGCGAGCCATCTGCCGCCACCACCGTCTCATATCCCTGCGGCAGGGTTGCGATCATGTTGTGAACATCGGCCAGCACAGCGGCGTCGTGGATCTGTTCGTCGGTCGCGTCCGCACGCATACGGCCGATGTTGTCCTTGATCGTGCCGGGGAACAACTGCACGTCCTGCGGCAGATAACCGATGCTTTCGCCGAACTGGCGCGGGTCCCAGTTGCGGATGTCCATCAGGTCCAGCCGCACACTGCCGGATGTGGGCAAGATCGACCCGACCAACGTTTTACCCAGCGTGGTTTTCCCTGCACCCGAGTTACCGATGATGGCCAGCGTTTCACCCGGATTCAGCGAAAAGCTGATGCCGTTCAGCACGACACGCTTGGTACCGCCGGGAACAAAAAGCAGGCGCTCAACATCCAGCCGGCCTTCCGGGCGCGGCAGGCGCAGTTTCTCAAATTGCAGGGCCGAGTTGGACAGCAGCTGATTGATCCGACCATAGGCCGCACGGGTCAGCAAGAAACTGTTCCACCCTTCAATCGAGCCTTCGATCGGCGCAAAGGCACGCCCTGCGATAATCGAGGCTGCGATGACCATCCCGCCGGTGATCTGCCCTTGCAGCGCCAGAAACGCGCCCCAGCCCAAAATGCAGATTTGCGTCAACAGGCGCACAGCGCGAGAGATTGCCGCGAAGATCACGTTGCGGTCCTGCGCGCGCACCTGCCATGTCAGGGATTGCGCCGTGTCACGACCCCAGATGCGCACAGCCTCGGGTATCATCGCCAATGCGTTGATGATCTGGCTGTTACGCGACATAGAATCCAGATGCTGGTTTGCCAGAGATTGCGCTTTGTTCGCCTCGGCAAAGGGTTTGGCGGTCATGCGCTGGTTGATCAGCGCGATGATCATCAGCAGGACCGCCGTCACAATCACGATCATTCCAAGCTGCGGATGCACAAGGAAAATCATCAGGATGAACAGCGGTGCGAATGGCACATCGAGGAATGATATCAGCGTACCCGAGACCAGAAAGCCCCGCACCTGCTGTAGATCGCCCAGTGTCTGATATTCGCGCCCGGTCCCATGCAGCGAGGCATGCGCAGCCGCACTCAGGATCGGCGCCCCAAGCCGGGCCGCAACCTCGACCGCGGTGCGCATCAACATAAACCGCCTTACTGCGTCAAATGCTGACTGGAAGATGACGGCTCCGGCTACTATGGCCGTCAGCATGATCAGCGTATCCAGCGAGCGACTGGTCAGAACCCGGTCACTAATCTGAAACAGGTAAATCGGGATGGCCAGGATCAGGACGTTCGTTGCGCAAGTCAGAACCAACACAAAGGACAGATTGCGATAGATCGCCTTGAGTGAAGTGCGCAGCGTCTTGCGGAAATCTTCGGGCGGGGTGCGCTTGTGAAATGTTTGGGGTGGCCCCTTCCCATCGCCGCCGCCAGAACTGCTGCGCATCAATGGTTGGTTCGCCTTGGCCTCGATAGTGGCACCCATGCGATCACCGCCACTCGAGCGCGACGCGGGGGGTATACGGTCGCTCGTCTTGTTGACGGTTTCCGGATCGGGGTCCGTGGCGTCGGCCACCCCATCACCGCTGCCCTGTTGGTCATTGTCTTCGGCAGGCTGCGGCTGCTTACGCCGGGGCGTAGACCCGGCGTGCAGGTGCGAATCCGCTTTGGTATCGTCACTTGCAGGTTCTGGCTTTACTGTTTCGCCAGTGCTCGCATCGCTTTTGACGGCCTCGGGTTTGGCATTTTGCGGATCACTCACGCGCAGGTCCTCGCTCAGGCGCAATCCGGGTGTTTTTTTTGAATTCTTATCAGAGCGGTTGGTTCGGGTCGGATTCGACACGGCACCCCCATTTCGATCCAATGGGCTGGCGCAACGACTTGGGCGCGACGGAAAAACAATCGACATATCAAAACTTTCAAGTCACTCGTAACAATACACGGTTGTTATACTAGCATGGTTTCCATGCCGCCGTCGATGCCTGCCGCCTCGGATGAGGTAAGATCACTGTGACCCGGCGCATTTTCGGAGTTACCCGGCGCATCAACTTCTTGCAGCAGAATTGCCACCGCATCATTGCCAAGTTCGGGATTTTCATCCTCGGGCGCGTCGATCAGGCTGGCCTGATGCAGCAGAAGATCTGAGTATTCCCCGCCCTGCGCCATCACCACTGAATCGACCCCGATTTTGTTCACGCTGGCCGAGTTCAGAATGGCATTGCCGGCGCCCAGCGCCGAGGCTTCTGCCCCTTGCTCACCGGCGATGAGGATATCGTCATCATCCTGCAAAATCGTGACCTGCTCAATCGCGTTGATTTGCAACAGATCGCCTTCGATCTTGAGAACCCGCACCAGTTCGGTTCCTGCGAACATCGGATCGTTCATCAACGCATCTTCCAGCGCGTCCGAATCCATCTCCTCCAGCGGAATGACACCAGCCAGTGATTCCGAGACATCTTCATACGTATCTTCGCCGGTAGTTGTCAGCGTGACCTCGTTCATCACCAGGTTTTCTTCGGCCTCGGTCGGCTGCGCACCTTCGATGACATCATTGTCGGACAGCACGATGGTCTGAGACACCACATCAATCGAGATCATGTCACCACCAATGATGATCAGATCGTAGAAACTGCCAAGTTGCAGAAGTTCTGTCGAATTGACCATCACGTTGTCGCCCAGAATATACGACGTAGAGGATGCGGTGATCTCAGTGCTGATCTGGTCGATATCCGTGGCGTCGATAGTCTGTTCGATGAAGTTCGTCACCAACAGATCGCCCGAAATCCAATCGACAGCGACAAATGGGGTGTCTTCCGGATCCTCGGACACGTTTTCATCCAGCCAAGCGGCTTCGCTGGCGTCCACGGTGATTTCCGAAGATTGAACCACGTTGGTGTTGCTTTGCACGCCCTCTTCGCCCTGATCCGTGTCGGACACGACGGCAACCTGACTGACCACGGTCACACTTAAAGCTTTGCCGCCCACCACGATATTGGGCGCATCGACCCAGCCAACATTCACTGCGACCTGATTTACAGCCAGATTGCCGCCTGCCACGATCGAGTGGCCATCTTCAAATTCAAGATTGTCGGACTGATCCCATTCAGCAGGCAACAGATCGGGGGCTTCGTCTTCATCGACGTCCTCGTCCTCGGGCTGATGATGCTCGGGTAGCAGATCGGTAAATTCCGGCGCTTCTTCGACATACTCGCCGTTTACGATCACGCCCGTGGCGGCATCGCCCTCGAACTGATAGACAACGGCACCCTCGATCTCGGCCCATTCGCCGGACTGTATCTGTTCGATCAGTTCATCCACCGCCTCGCCCGAAAGGTAATCGTCGATGTTCAAGGACGGGAAAGACACCGCGTGCAGCGACATCGCGATATCCAGCATCTCTTGGCCCTGTTCCATCAGGGCTTCGACGTCCCGGAAGTCACCCTCGCCGATCGTATCGTTGTCGCTCAGGCGAATGGTCTGGAATGTGTAAGTTACGGCAGAGCCTGCCAGTTCGGTGTCAAACTCAAGCTCGAAGACCATCTCGATAGTAGTCGGACCACCCATAAAAATATCTGGGGCTGGCACATCCGAATCCGCAGCGGGTCCAGAGCTGACATTTGAGCCACCGGCAGGTCCGGTGGGTGAAGGGATCGCAGGCGCGCTGGCCTGCGCCGCGGCAAAATTATAGCTGAGTGCGTCGTGGTCGCTCGATTCCAGAGCAAGATTGGCACTGATCTGAACGCTGGTCGGATCTTCCAGATCTTCCAGTTCGGCCTTACGCCTCAGGGCGACGAATTCTTCGTACTGATCCCGCAAACGGGCCTGTTCGGTCGTAAGTTCAAATGCTCCAACGAAATGTGCAATCTGTTCCGTAATACTGTCGAGCGCCATATTGGTTTCCTTTCCCCTGCCCGGCAGAATATTTCCGGCTTTGGGTTAAGTTGGGCCGAGGCCACATACGCGCCCCCGGCATTTTCTTTGAAAGAGTCAGAGCCCGCCAATAGCGGGCTCTGGTCACTTGTTACGCGTCGGTGTCGTCGCTGGAATAGCTCGACGACATGTTGCCACCGACCATTGTCGTATCGACCGAATTGCCAAGTACGTTGGCACCCATGACGATCGACTGGTTGAAGGCGGACGTATCGACCACAGCCGCTGCGGACGCATAGGATTCACCCGTCACGATGCCGTCACCAGCATTGTTCGAGCCCCACGAGCCTGCGTTGCCGCCGCTACCGCCTGCGCCCGAGTAGGCGCCGCTTGCGTCACCCGAGGTCACGATGCTGCCGTCAGTCTGGCCACCCTGGACCCAAGACCCGGCGTCTCCGCCAGTACCACCGGTCGCCATCGCGGCTCCGCCGCCGCCACCGATACCCGAAGTCGCGGTGCCCGTTGCGCTTCCGGTGCCGGTCGACGTGGCGTCGTTGTCCGACATGGCGTCGCCGCCGTAACCCGAAATTGCCTGAGCCATGCTGTCCGCAGTACCGTCGGTATCCGCTGTCGACCACAGCTGGTTGGCACCACCGGCACCGGCGTCGTTGTCTGCGTCTGCAGAGCCTGTGCCGCTGCCGTCCGAGGTCGCGTCCAGATCAATGGCGCCACCGCCACCGCCAACGCCGTCAGCAGTCGCAGTACCGGTTCCGGTACCATCGGCGCTGCCGTTGGTTGTGTTGGTTCCGCCAGCACCGCCATCTACATCAGCGTTCTGGTCGTTGGTAGCCGTACCATTTACGTCGCCTGGGCTCTGCGTGATAACCGGACCGCTTGCGGTCTGATCGCCAACGCCTTGCGCGTCTGCTGCAGCATCCGCGGTTCCGCCGTCGCCCGAGCCACCTGTGCCCGCGCCGCCGTCCACGTCACCGCCGGTTCCGTCGCCACCCATTCCGGTGCCGCCTTCGCCGCCGTCGCCGCCATCACCGCCACCGGCAAGCAGCTCTTCCAGTGCTTCCGGTCCACCGGCACCACCGTCGCCGCCGTCGCCACCGTTTTCACCGGTTCCTTCACCGCCGGTTCCTGCAGCACCGCTGCCGTTACCACCGGGTCCGTTACCACCGTCACCGCTGGCGTCGCTGCCAGCAAGACCGCCTGCAAGACCCAGACCGATGTTGCCGCCAGATGTTGCGTCATCCGCATCATTGTCGGCGTCAGTGTCGTTGTCAGCACCGCCAAGGTTGCCGCCAAATCCGCTGCCACCATCTGCGTTACCATTCGACGCGTCAGTTGCACCAAGTCCGGCACCCAGAGCGCCAGCAGCCGAGTCATTGGCACCACCGGTCGACTCACCGTCATTGCCAGCACCCGACAGGCCTACGCCCAGACCCAGCCCGATAGAACCGGCATTGCCACCTGCACCACCGTCGCCGTGGGCATCGGTATCTGCACTGGCGTCATTGTCAGCATGAGAGTCGGAGTCGGCATTGCCGCTGTCGCCACCATCGCTATCGCCGTCCGCAGACGCGTCAGACTTGCCAACACCCAGACCAATGGTCCCTGCGTCGCCCGAGTCGCCGCCATTACCAGCGCTTGCGTCGTTGTCAGCGTTACCGCCGTATCCGCCAGCGCCAAATGCCGTACTACCGGTCGAGGATGAGCTTGCGTCGCCCGCATAGGTCGTGCCGCCGCTTCCCGAGTTTCCACCATCGGTATGCGAACCGATGCCTTCATCTGCGGTTGCGTGGCCGCCATGTGCGTCGCCCTTCTGTTCGAAGTAGCCACTGTTGGAAACGCTCGCCGAACCCAGATGGTCGTCGTCATTCAGGTTAGCCAGCTGGTTGTTGATCTGCGACATGTCATTGCCTTGACCATCCAGCGAGATATCCAGGTTCAGATCGTCGCCGGGATCGTAGTCGAAGTCATTGCCAACGGTGATGACATCTTCGACCGAACCGCCACCATACACGTCGACATCGACCAGATCATCGTCATTCGGACGCAGACCTTCTTCACCAAAGTCGATATGTACCGAGTTCGAGTTGTCGTTGGTGTTGTCACCGTTGTACTGGTGCTGGTCCTGACCCTGTTCTTGGCCTTGTTCCTGACCTTGCTCCTGGCCCTGTTCCTGGCCGTTCTCGACAGTTGTCTCCTGACCTTGCTCCTGGCCCTGTTCTTGACCGTTTTCGTTATCGACGCTGTTGTCGTTGGTCTGTTCCTGTTCATTCAGGTTCGCATCGATATCGGCTTCTTCGACCGTTACCTCTGCTTCGACATCGAAGTGTGCTTCTTCGACTTCAACTTCACCAATAGCAGTAATGTCGTTTGCCGGTTGTTGGCGTCTATCCATAACAAAATTCCACTTACTAGGCGCCTGACCGTCATTCATCTACAAAACGGCTACCGGCGCAGTTGAACAAAAAATTGGCAGTCAGGCGCATAACGCGCATGTCTGCGAGATCGTTTAGTGACTGAGTTGTCCACCTTCCTTTCTCGGCTTAGCCGATGTGGCGACCGCTACAGTGAGATTCGCGGTAATTCGCGAGTCACGGTCGCTCTAGGAACCCAAGCTTCGTAAATTGAAGCCGGACCATGGTCGCAGCAGGAAGGCGTTCTGAATAGCTGCACTAAAGCATTAGAAGGGCTATGATTCTGTTTTCAATCGAGTTTTTTCTCGATTAACGCAAAATTAATGGCTTCATACGTCAAAAATACGGTCAAAATCCCCGGATCGTTTAAGGCCCTAATTTCTTTCTACTTTTACGAGAAGACCTGTGCAAAACCTACCCGATGGTTCTAGTCCTAATCGGCAGGTCGATCGGTGAAGTTGATGAAAATCGCTCTTTCAGCTATACTCCCCCTCACGAAGTTATTAATTTACCGTTAATGTAAGTTCTAAGTTTTGGTTACGATTGCGCCCCAATTTTGAGGCGTGTGTTTACAGGGGGAAGTAATGAGCAATCCGTTACAGGATAGTGTTACCCAATTAAACGTAAGTCCTGAAGAATTCTCGATCAGCTTCATCGGCAAAGAATTGTTCTTCTCGAACCAGACGTTGAGAAGCGTCCAGACAGAATTTGGAGTTGCCGCTCATAGGTTTGATGACATTGGTGAATTGGCGAATGCCGATTCAGCACGCGCAGCGGATGGCAAAGTCGTTGTGGTGGATCAGGTCATGCTCGACGATCTGATCAACCGCCCAGAAGTTTATACCGCCGCAGTAGGCTCTGGCTGCCTCGCGTTTGCCTATCGCAAAGACAAAATGGCCCGTTTCCTGTTCCAACGCTGGGACCGGCAGCAGTTCGGCGATATCGGATATCTGCCAATGAATGTTGCGCCGGACGTCTGGCGCTCGATTCTACGGCTGTTGATGCACGAAGAACTCTATCTGCCCAGCTTCTTGGCCGATTGCATGCCGGCCGCCCCAAACCAAAAGACGCACCGTCTTGTCAGCGATACCAAAGCGGAACCCGAGGCGAAGGTCGCTCATCCGCTGTATTCCCGTCTGACACGGCGTGAGAAGCAGGTACTGCGCCTGGTCTCAAAAGGTCAGAGCAACAAAATTATCGCGGCAAACCTTGGCATCACCGAACACACGGTCAAGCTGCACGTCCACAATGTGGCGGGCAAGATCGGTGTCAGCAATCGCACGGCGGCGGCTCAGTTTTACTTTGAGATGACCGCAAGCAATGCACACGGACAGCCCGTTGACTGAGACGCTGGAAGCCCGCTTTGACCGCCTGATCCTTTTGGTCGGCCGGTTGAACTACATGTGGACCAACACGGAAAGCCTGTTGATCCACCTGATTGCAGGCCTCACAGAAACGAAAAAGGACGTGGCGGTCATCATCTTTCTGACCCTGAACACCACTCGGGCACGTATCGACATGGTAGAGCGGCTTGCCAAGATGGAGGGCCGCCCTGCCGAGATTCGCGATCCGATTCTGGAACATACCCAGCGGCTGAGCAAACTGTCCTCGATCCGAAATCGGTACAATCACTGCATCTATTCGTTTGACGCCGATAGCGGGAATCCCAAGACGATCCTGATGCGCATCGCGGACCGTAAGACCGACATCAAGCTTGGGCGCGAGGACACTGTCGACGAAAAGGCCATTCAGGACATTGAAAAGATCGTCGCCGATCTGTCGGCCGCAAACCGGGACATCTGGCGTCTGATCGGGCAGCTGGGCTTTCCGATCTGACATTGAACTGGTACCCGCGGCCGGACTCGAACCGGCACGGCGTTTCCGCCTGGAGATTTTAAGTCTCCTGTGTCTACCATTCCACCACGCGGGCACCTTTTAGGCGGCCCGTTTCGGGCCTGAAAAAACCAGTAAGCCCAACGGGCCACGAGTACAATCCGTTTTGCTGGTGTAAGTCGCTATTCCCTGATCAATGATCTCCCCTGCCTGTCCCATAGGGACGGTTATGTTGCGCAAGGTGCGGACTGTCGTTTGGGCAAATCTCCACACTTAGTCCACTAAAACGAATGCTGCGTATGGCCGAGGGGACCCTGATGAAGGCACTGACTATGCAGCTGTGCCGGTTCAGCGCCGCGCCTTTGCGGTCCTGCCCCTGAGCAACGATATCATTCCAAGAGGACCCAATGGCTGACACATCCAACTTCCACCCCTTTAGGCACAACAACACCCTTGGTCGCAATACTGCAATCAGTATCTCTGCCACGTGCAGCCGATACGGCGGGTTCCGGGCAACGACAGCGAAAAATCACGGTGCGGCAGCATGATTGACCTCAGCCTCTCACTCACCTCCCTTGCCGTTTTTCGTAAAAGCGGAGGCATGGGGGCATTGAAACCCCTGTTGTGGCGGGATCCGTCCGATCTGGCGACGATGTTTCAGGACGCAGCTGCGACCATTCCGGTGACGTCTGCGGGTGATCCGGTAAAGCGGATCAACAATAAGGGCACGTTGGGCGGCCACTTTCTGGCCCCGAGTGACGACCAGTCCCCGATTTACCAGACTGACGGCACCCACCACTGGGTGGAAAGCGATGGCGTCAACGACATCCTGGAGTTTCAGGGAGCTGTTCCGTTTTCGGTCAACGTGTTCGAGGCGGTCGCGTTTCGAACGATCGCGCTCAGCCGCGCGTTTCCTCACATCATCAACCACCGGGGCGGTGGAACCAACGACCCCCAGCAACGTCAGCCCCTGATCTTTACGCTGCAATCGGCCCCTGCCCGCATCGTGTGCTCATTCGGCGGGGTGCAGAATGCTGTGACAACCGGTGCGTCGCTGGTCGGTGTCGATACCATCGTCACCACATCGAACACTGCCGCGGTTCAGACAGCCAATGTCAACGGCAAGGTTTCCACAGCAGCGGGTGTGACCCTAACCGAGGGCAACGCCAGCCCATACAGCATCTTTGGCCCAAATTCCGCGCGCATTCGCGACTATGGTGGCATTCACATGAACCGGGTTCCGACCGCAGGCGAAGAAAAGACCATTCGGGCTTACTATGCCGCCAGATCCGCAGGGACAGCCTGACTTCCCGAGTGGCGCCAGACGGGCGTAGGCACCGGTATATCTTGCCCACTACCCTAGGTTGAAGTACCGAGAAGGCTGAGTAAACGAGAACATAAGTCAGCTGCATTGCTTCGAGCGGAAACCAGAACAGACCAAACGCTGCTACGCGCCTTTGCTTCGGCGTTTGGATTTTTTGTCTGGTTTCCAGCGCTGGGGCTGCCCGCGGGGCCACTGTCCCTGCAACTTATGGACCTTCTGGCCTTTGCCTCATGGCCGATTGTGATCGCGTATTTGCCGAAAATACGGCCTCGATCTGCTGTGGTCATCGCGATGTCCTGCCTCTCAGCGCTATTGGCGTATCGGGGGGCCGGGTCGCTTCCGATCCTGATCTACTATCTTGCTTTCGTGACGCCATTCTTGATGACGATCAGCCACATAATCCAACGCGACTTTGCACGCATTGCTTTCCTGAAGAGTTTAGTTTTCGGAGGCGCAATGTCCTGCGCCCTCTTTCTGGCGCAGGTCGCCATAGGTGCGGACAGTCTGGATTTCAGAACCAACACCAGCTTCTCGCTACCACCACAACACGAACGCGGATTCGGGCTTTTCCCCGAAGTCAGCACCTTTGCGACCCACACAATCTACCTTCTCGCCGTCCTGACTGTTTTCTGGTGCAGCAGCCGTGAGTCCAAAACCGACAGGCTAAGCGGAGTGATCCCGATGCTTTTCATCGCTGTGACATGCCTGTTTCTGTCGAAATCATCATCGGTATTGATCGTCCTGCCTGCCATCCTCATCATGGCCTATCTCAAAGGACGTCCCCTGACATATCGCGGGTTGCTTGGTGTCGTCTTGGGAACCGCAGTCCTGACGGTCGCACTTCAGCTTTATTACACTGAATTCTACCTGCAACGGGCCGAAGGTTCGGCACTGCGATCCATGGGCCTGCGCCTCATCACAATCAAAACCGGCCTGTCGGTCCTCGAAAACGGAGAAGCCTTCGGAGTCGGTCTGGGCAACAACGAGGCCGTGACGCTCAGAGCCTTCGCAGTTGCTCAAGAGATGGGGTTCCCATTATTGCTGTTGCCCAAAGGCGTCAACAGTTTTGTCGTTGCCCGGGTGTTTGAGGAAGGCTGGCCAGCACTATTCTGCTTCGGTCTGGCGACCTTCTACCTTCTGATCGCAATACTGAGCAGATTTGAAGATGCCGCCCTGCGCTGCATTGTGGTTCTGTCGCTCGCGAGCTTTTTGGTATCGCTACTGGTGACCGGCTATCGTGGGATCTACATGAATTGGTTCTGGATCTCCGCAGCACCCGCCCTCATCGACTGGTCCAAGGATCGTGTATCTAGCGTTGGAAAAGACGCTAAGTGTAAGCACTAGGTGAAGTGGTGCCCCCACACGGACTCGAACCGCGGACCTACTGATTACAAATACCTAGGGCTAGACGCTAACCGCTTGTTGGCAAAGCGTTAGTCGCGGTGGGCGTTCGGCGTTACAAGGATTTTGCAAGGGTCGTTTGAAGTAGTGGGGCGGGCTTGTGATCGGGCATCTGTGGCACCATATGTAGATGCAGTTGAATAAGAATATCTAAATAAGGTGCCGTCGTGTCTAATTTGATCTCATGGTTTCAAAACAACTGGATGGAAGCAATTATGCTGACCGCCACTCTCATTGCAGTGGTATCGAGCATTATTGCCGTGCGTATTGCAGTATTGGCTTTGGGTGTCGCAAGGCAATCATTCCTATCCGCTGACAAGGCACATGAGCGGGACGTTAGGCTCCAAGCCCGGTCTGCACTGGCAGACGTCCGAGGGAGCTATCAAAAGCTCGCATCGGACTGCGATTTGAACCTCGAAAAGTGGCGGCAACACGACCGGTCCAAAGGCATGATGCTAAGCGCCAATCCTTTTGAACCAACGAAGGAGGAGCAGGAAACCGACGCACTTCGCACACATGGAGCCAGATTGCTGCGCTCAGTTGATGAGAGATTTCAATCTATTGATCTGATGAACCTCGATGATCTTGAAAGTGGCATTCCCGAAATCCGCCAGACAGCCGCGTCGATTGACGCCCTTGCTCGACGTCTTCGAGAGCCTAATGAGGCATTCAATGTTGGTTGGCGCTAAACAAGCGCAAACCGAATGGGAAGCCCATATGGAACTTCAGCGTTTTTAGGGCGTGTCGTGAGGGTTACGAGGATTTCGCAAGTCTCACCTTTGGTTGCTCTTTTAGTGCCGACGTTGATCAGATAGTTCATACATCTCAAAGTTGAGGCAGTTGAATGACCGAACAGGATATAGAAGCAGAGATCCCCGGCGTAACTTTCGCAGTGTCCCTAAATGAGTTGGAGGCATTGAGCATCAATGCTGCCTTGAACGAACTATGCAGCATTGATTGCTATGACATAAACCGGCAGTTCGCTCAGCTTGTCGGCGAAAGGCCTGATGCCCAGGCATCGGCCCTTCAATTGATGCAAGGTTTGTGCAACTACCACATGGACCCTGACAACGCGGCTGAGCCATTTAAGCCAATGATGGTATTGGAAGGCCGCCGATCACTTGTTCCCGGCGATCTGTGCGCAGACCAAATTGAAATCATCGCTGAAATTGCTCCCTCGATAGAGAACGCCGGACTTAGAGCAAGGCTTGGGGACGTTGCTTGGACGGTTCAGCGTAGACGTCAAGACGCCGCTGATCTCGCGGTACATGCGTACTGTGATGCCATTGAGGCATTGCTAGCTGGCGGTATATCTATGGCTTTCGAAAATGATTCCGCTTGGTGTGTTCGAGCTAAGGAAATGGCGGTTCGCGCCGCCCGAATATCGCGGATAACGCGGTGGCAATTAAGTTCGGCTGAGCGAACCAAGTCCTTAATTTCAGATTTAGTGCGTCAGGCGGCTGCAGAAGATCGAGGGGCTGATTTTTGCAGATTGGCGGAAGTAGACCTTGATCACCGACTGTCGGCACCCGAAACCATTGCGGGCGATGCAGAGCGAATGGTGGAACTAGAGAAATATGCCAACAACCCTGACACGCGGAAATGGCTGTTAGAAACCGCGTCACGCTCTTTTCGATTGGTCAATGACGACAATGGGCGTCATCGTTGTATCCGCGGCATTGCTGGCTGCCACGAACAAAAGGCAGAAATGGCCGATTCAGCTATGTTGAAAAGCTCCTGTCTACAGGATGCCATCGAAGTTCTCCGTCAGGCACCTAACACTCGCGATGAACGGGTGGCCATTGAAGAAAAACTGCGCGAAGTTCAGGTGAATATCCGCGACGAGATGGGCAGTTTTTCTACGGAAATTGATCTATCGGATTTAGTCGACGCAGCGATTTCAGAGGTAAGTGGTCAACCTTTCCCCAACGCTTTGCTGCGGCTTCTTTTTTGCGATCAAGTTCCGAGCGAAGCAGCTTGCAGACAACAGGCCGAACAGCATTCTGCGGAAAATCCTCTGCAGGCTATGATGCCCATGCAGGTCTACGACTCTCAAGGCCGTGTCACGTTCAAGTCATCTGGTTTGGACGACGAGAACCAAATGCGCTGGCTAATGAGCTTCAATCGAAAGCAAGCCCGAGAGATAGCGGTCATCGGAGTGATTAACCCCACCAAACATACGTTGGCTGATGAGCATCCAGTTTCGGTTGATGCCATTGAAGCGATGCTGCGAGAAAGCGTGCTTATTCCCCCGGGTCACCATAGGATATTTGCCAGAGGCATCGCTGCGTTCATCCAAGGGGAGAACATTGACGCTGCATCAATGCTAATCCCACAATTGGAGAACACTCTTAGGCACGCGCTAACGCTGAACGGCATCGACTGCACACTAACAAATGAAAACGGCCTCCAAAGCGAGGCGACCTTGTCTCTATTGCTTAACAGAGACAGGCAATGGAAACCTGAGTTGGAAAAAATGTTTCCCGACGGCTTCATTCACGAGATAGAGTCATTGTTTTCTTTTGCAGGTGGCACGGCTGTTAGGCACGAGATAGCACACGGCAAGATGGCCGTGGGTAACTTCTGGGATCCCGAAGTGACATACGCTTGCTGGCTAATTTTGCACTTAATCGCACTGCCAATGACTGGACGGTGGTCGGAAGTCGAAAAAGCCTACTATCGCGCTACTGGTGAAATTGCTCCAACCGAAACCACCATTCCTGAACAAGGTTGAGGCATTCGGCAAACGCCTGGCAGACAACCGGTTGTTCCAATGAAACAACCGGTTGTACCGATGTCTCGTGAAATTGCGATTGGCGCCGTATAACTGTTGCAATGCCAGATCATGTATCGCCAGAACGTCGCTCCTTCATCATGTCGCAGGTCGGCCAGAAGGACACGAAACCGGAACTCTCGCTTAGGCGCGCTCTTCACCGCCTTGGGTACCGTTACTCGCTCCACCGCCGTGATCTGCCCGGACGTCCGGATATCGTTTTTCCATCTCGAAGAAAGGTGATTTTCGTCCATGGCTGCTTTTGGCATGGGCATGGCTGCCGCTGGGGCAAACTTCCTAAATCCAGACCTGAGTATTGGGTTCCGAAGATTGAAACAAACAAAGAACGTGATAACAGGGTTTTAACCGAACTACATGACATTGGCTGGGATTCGATGGTCATCTGGCAATGCGAAATACGCGATCTCGACGCAACCGTCCGTCGTGTCGAGGACTACCTAAGTCGCTAGGTTTTGCTGGTCATTGCCCCATCGTACCGATATGTTGTTCGAAAACGACGGGAGGCAGAGCATGGCGCGACCGATTGGTGTCGATCTCTTTTCAGGTGCGGGCGGAATGAGCCTCGGCTTTGAGCAAGCTGGGTTTGATGTCGTGGCGGCTGTAGAGCTCGACCCGGTTCACGCCGCTGTGCACAAGTATAATTTCCCCCAGTGTGCCATTATCCCGAAATCGGTAACAGATGTATCTGGCAAGGACATCAGAAAGGCCGCGGGTATCCGTAATCGAAAGGTCGATGTCGTGTTTGGCGGCGCACCCTGCCAAGGGTTTTCGTTGATCGGCCAGCGTGCGTTAGACGATCCACGTAACTCGCTGGTGAAGGATTTCGTTCGCATCGTGCGGGAGTTGGACGCCACCTATTTTGTTTTCGAGAATGTGAAAGGCCTGACCGTCGGCAAGCACCGGAAATTCCTGTTCGAACTGATCGAAGAGTTCGAGGCGCTCGGATACGACGTTCAAAAGGATTGGCGTGTCTTGAATGCTGCCGACTATAGCGTTCCACAGGACCGGCAAAGGTTGATCCTGATGGGTACGAAGCAGGGAAACAAGCTGCCCGACTATCCCAAGGTGATTTCGAAGCGTCCAACCTGCGAGGATGCGCTGGGCGATCTGCCGGATGCAGAAGCGTTCGAACAACTTCGATTGTCGGATGCCGTCGCAGGTGTCGCATTCGGCAAACCCAGTAAATATGCGGAGCCCCTGCGAGGGCAAGGTAACGACGCGTGGGGTTATGGTCATCCGCGTAGTTGGAAGCCGGGTACACTGACGTCCAGCGCACGTACTGAACACACCGATATTTCCCGAAGACGCTTTCGTGAAACTGAACAAGGTCGCGTAGAGCCGATTTCACGCTTCTTCAAGCTGCCAGCAGATGGCGTATCCAACACCCTACGAGCCGGAACAGATTCCGCCAGAGGCGCGTTCACAAGCCCCCGTCCGATCCACTACGCCTTCGACCGATGCGTAACAGTCCGCGAAATGGCACGACTTCACGGTTTCCCCGATTGGTTCCGCTTCAATGCAACGAAGTGGCACGGAGCAAGGCAGATCGGCAATGCCGTTCCACCACCGCTGGCACGCGCCGTCGCGACCTCGATCATCAAGGCCCTCGGCAAACGCGGTACGCGCCCTACCGAAGCGCTAGAACTCGGCGACGCGGCTCTACTGACAATGGGTAATACCGAGGCAGCGGCACACTTCGGGATCGACAACCCTATTGGGCGCCGGGACAAAAAGAGCGGTGCTAAGAAGCGCAAGCAGTCCGAAATCGAGGCCGCTTCAATGGAAGAAGCTGTACCGCTTAGCTCGGGTCAATTGAATGCTGTCGATGGATGTGTCGTTTGAAAACTCGGCAATCCATAAAGATGTTGCATCATGCAGGATTCCTAAGCTGCGAATATCAGCCTTCCGGTGGCGGTATTTTTCGTACCCGTAGACGTTGAGGTTTAGCGCCTGCGACCATGACAGCTTGTCGTTTCCACCTTTTGCCGAAATAGGGACGATACCAACTTCCCCTCGACGCGGTTCGTATCCATAAACTTCGTCTATTTCGATTTGCCCGTACTTGACGGTAGTCCGGTGATGCCCCTGTAGAGCATGGGCTCTGCCCGAAAGGTTCAAGAAGCGTTCAATCAGACCGCCGTTTCTTACCCTCGCGAGCACGGCTTGCTCATCGATACCGAGAAGTGCAGAGATTGATTCCGGCAAGCCATCTGGAACATGGTGAATTTCCGTTTCCTCGGGGAACTCGTGCTCCAGATCTATTAGGTTTGGGCGGTGTGTACGCTTAAAGATGTACTTACCTTTGCCATTTTGAAGCCAGACCCAATGCCCGCTCCTAAGTATCGATGCCGGATGGTCCTTTCGTGCGTCGTAGGTGTATTTCACGTCCGCGACGTTCTTTACAACTTTGTCGATATTGCCACGATCCTTGAGCGCCCCCATCACGGCCCGAACGTCATCTAGGTCAAACCTGACTTCGTCAGGCATCGCTGTATTTCCGTAACCTGCTTGCATCACAGCGAACAATGTCGCCACGACCTTGTCGTACTTCGGCGCTTCTGCGAGTTCCGAAAGGAGTTTATCGGCTTCGCGTTCATTGACGGCGGACCAAAACGGAGCGTGGTCAAGCGACATGCTCATTCCTATCGTTAGTCTGATCGATAGTCCCATCGGTAATCTGATCGGTAGGTAGGAGCAAGCCCGCAATTGCTGTCACGAACCGGGTGCGCAAAAACAATGATCCCAAGGCACGGAAACCTGCCATCTTGCATGGCAGAAACAATGCGCCAACGCGGTTTTGCAAGATGACGGGATGTCGACGCCCAAAACCTTTAACCCCCATCAGAGCCGCAATAGAACCCGGTCTCTCGTTGAACTCAAGGCACACCGTCCCGGGCGAATGCAGCGAGCACCGCGAGAGCGAAAAATGAGCGATGTCGAAACATCGCTCATTTCCAAATGCTGTTTGAAAAGATGAGTTTTCAAACTTTTGCAGATGTTAGTCTGCTTCTCAGTTCGTCAATGCAGTCGATTGTGTAACAAAGTGCCTGCGGCGAATATCGATCCCTGCCGATTAGTTGAGAAGCAATTAGTGCAGCGAGACGTTCTGTAGGTCGTCCGTAAAACACCCTTTCGTAGCGGATGCTGCGCTCCAACTCATCGCGTAATTCAATTTTCCGAACTTCTGCGGATTCTTTGTTCAAAGTCATGCTGGGTCTCCATGTTAAGCCACTAAATCGCCACCTTCCTGATGAATGGTGACTTGATGGATTGGTCACACAAAAATCGAACTGCCGATACGGAGTCACCGGGGCGCGAACTTAACGAGTTCGAGCCCCGAGAGTTCGACGATCTGCCAGCCGAAAGACCGATGGACAGCGGCGATGCAACAGGCGCGCCGCCACCCAAGCGTTACAAACGGGAGCTTGCATTTCAGGCGTGGCAATATCTTGAGCGCCACGATCCAATGGTGCCTCTCCCTCACTGGATCGCCAACTACCTGCGCGATGTGGCAACTGCCATCATCGGAGACTTAGGCCCGCGCGGCAGCCTGTCGCCAGCGTCGGCTCACGCTGCCCTCGCCATCGTCGGTGAGCAATGGCCGGAGCATAATCCTGAGTCCGTCTTTGCCATCATCAACGCTTGGCTCGATTCAGATGGTCCCGACGGCCCAAAGGTCGACGGGCGGAAGGCTGGTGCCGTTCGGTACATCAAGAAATACATGGGCAATGACCCTAATGTCCAAGTCGCCACCGTGATTGAGTGGTATCGGAAGGGGCAGAAATCTCATAAGAAGGCGCTAGAAAAGGAACGGACAAACGGCGGCCTCCACCGTGAGCAGGAAAATCTGGCGGATTTTGAGCAAGCCGTTGCGGGTAACAACACCACTTGTGAAGAACTGAAATTAGTGGAATTCGATCACGCTGTTTCTGGCGAAGCAACCAACACAGACGTTAAAAGCATGACGGCACTTGATCAAGCTATCGCCAACAAAGATTGGCAAGCGTAGGCGCCAACACAAGGCTAGAAAGCCCCGATGTACCTGCCCGCAACTGCCGAGAATTACTCAGCGATTGGGCTGGGGCGTCAGTGTCACGCCCATCCGCGCAGCCGGTGCTCAATACCGCCTTGCTGGGCACCCAGATGAGTTATGCGGAGATACGCGAGCGCAGCAGCAATGGCGCGGTCAGCGTGGTGCCCTTTGCCACCACCAGCCAGCACAAGATTTCCGGCACTGGTCGAAGTCAGTTCAAAAGACGCGATCTCATTGATCAAATCCTGTTTGCCGTCGAGATCATCGGCGACCGTCAATCCGCCCGTCTCTATCCCAGCAGCGAGGTTCTCTACCAACAGCGATTTGGAGCAGCGCACCGTATTGCCGTCGCGGGTGATGGCTGACCCGGCGGTAATCACGACACCCAAGTGTTCGATGCCCGCCTGATCCAGCACGGATGAGAATGGCTGGCCAAGGCCCGAGGCGTCCACGGTCAGGGTCCAGTGCGGGATTTTTTGCAGGCGTTTTGCGAGGTAATCGGCAAGGTCGGTGTAGGAGAAAAGTTGGATCGTCTCTTGGAATACAACGGTTGCCTGCCTCGGACCCAATTCCTGTTCGAAACCACGCCCTGTGAACTGCGGATAGCATTCGTCCCGCACCACGACGATTGCCGACGGGTCGTTGCGCCCAAGGTCCATGCCGACGTGATGGCGCACCCATCCGCGTTTCTGCATCCCGGCTGCTGCGGGATCAGAGTTTGATGGCAACGTGACCGTACCGTCTTTGTGAAAGATGAATTCTGGCTTTGCCATTGCTACACAAGCTCCAGTGCTTTGACGTGCGGATTAGATGCTTTCTCAAGCGCCTCCCAAGACACCAGCGGCGTTCCAGCGCCGATGAATTCGCAAAGGTGTTCCCGTCTAAAGGTCGCCTCAGACATCGTTGCGCGGTCAAACTCGACCTGCGCCTTACGCCTTGGGATGTCGATGGACCGCGCCGTGATGCGGCGCACCCGCTTTGCCGATGCCCATGTTTCATAGAAATACCCTTGCCGCATGTTCGGGGTGGACAAGAGGAAGATACGACCTGTCTCTTTCCGCATCGGGAAGAAGGCGGTCAGGGCGTCGTCATCCAAGAAGCACGCCTCATCCGCGATGATCGTATCCGCCGTCATACCGCGCGCCTGATCGGTCGCAGGCACGACGATGATCCGCCCGCCATGCCGGGGGTGCGCCTCAAGCTCTGTCTGGGTCTGGCGCACGATGGGCGGGCAGAACGGATCGGTGTTTTTGTATTCCAGAATGCGCCGGAATAACTCAGTTGATTGGCGCAGGGATGGCGCGGTCAGGATGACCGTCTTGCCGCGCGAGAAGTCGTCATAACCGAGACCGCCTGCCGTGGTCGATTTGCCCGACTGGCGACCACACAGAGCAAGGATCATCCGATCCGCCTCGTTTAAACGCGGATCCGACCGCAGCAGATCAACCTGCCAAGCATCCGGTTCACCGATGGCAAGACGGAAACGCTCGACGGGATCGAGCGAAACGGTCAGCCCTTGCAGGAAAGACAGCAGATGAGGATCAGGGGCGGTCATCGATCAGAACCGGTTCCTTGATCACGCCCAGCCGGTCCATTTCGTCCAGAAAGTCGTGTTTGGCCGCTGGGAGGTTCTCAAGAACCCGCATGATGATCTGGCGCAGTTGAATGAACTGCGGGCTCTCGTTGAGATTCAGATGGATATCCATCTTCTTGTTCAACTTGCCGTGCAGGTCCGCCAGCGCCATGAGGGACTGGCGCAACTCTTTCAACGTACCAAGGCGCATTGCCTTTTCGTCGTCATCCTTCGCATCTTGCAGCAACGATTTCAGTTCACGCAAAACCCATTTCAGGTCCTTGTCGGTATCCTCGCCGAACTCGTCGATCATCTCGCCGCGCGCTTTGAAGTCGGCAATTTTGGCGTCATGTGCGGCCTGCGCCAAGATGCCAAGGCGTTCTTCTTCGCCAACATGCTGAGCCATGAACCGACTGACGGACGTGGTCGAGATTTTAAACTTGAGGTCGCGTTGCAGGTCTTTCGTGACCCGGTCCATGGAACGCCGCCCGAGAACGATATCCCGGACGACATCCTGCCGAACCTTATCGGGCAAGTTCAGGAGTTTATGTTGCTGACCCCGGCTCATTCGTCGCGAACAATTTCAAGGTCAACGCCGCGATCTGCGGCCAGCTTCTTGGCTGACCGATATTTGACCGGGTCGCGCGCGTCGGCTTTGGACAGCCGGATGTTTTGACCCTCAGAGCCGAATTGCAGCAAGCCATTCTTGTCGGTCTTTTCCTGCCGCTGTTTGGCCTCAAGCCCGGCGAGCAGCTTCTTCGTTGCCTCGACTTCGTCTTCCGATTTCTTCAACTTGAGTTCATCCAGCAGTTCGTCGTTCTTTTTGACGACGCCCTGAATCTGGGCCTCCACGGATTCCGCAATTTTGGGAAGGATAGCCTCAACCATTTTACCGGAGAGGGATTCTATCAGCTTTGCAGCTTGGTCATCGTTACTGTCTGCCATTGGTGTGCTCCATAATGAAAAAGCGAGACGGGAAAATCACTGAAACCCGCCTCGCTCCTTTTCATCAGATAGGGAGCACTGCGAGCCCCCGGCTCACGTCATGCAACTTGACGCTGGCCCCTATCCGGCGCAGGCCGCAACCGGAAGTTTAGGTGCAACTTGCCATTCGGGGCCGTCTTTTTCGACAAGCCCAAGGCTCTGTAAACGCTCAAGGTGCGTTCGGATCGTCGTTGTGTCGAAATCACCGTCTGTGGCGAACACAAGCTGCCGGATAGTCAAAGGTCTGTCTTTGAGGGCATCAAGAATGCGCTGTTGCCGTTGCTCGGGAGTGGATCGCGTAGCAGTGGGTTTAGGAGATTTGCGGGGTTCGGGTTTGGGGGTAGGTTTGACGATACGGGGGAGTTTGACCGGCTTGGAATGAGATACGGGCGCAGGACGGGCGTTCCTTTCTCGCCATATCTCGCGCGATTGTGCGCCCCCTTTTGCCCTTACTCGAGCTTTATCACCTCGAAGAGAGTGTGCGGAATTCGTTGTCCAGAATAGTTCCTCGTCGCCCTCTAGGTACGCAATAACGCGCTTTCGGAGTTGGCCTTCGTCAAATCCCGCCATATCGCACCAACTGCGTCGTGATTCAGCCCACTCGCCTGTCGTCGCAGTAAAGAAAGAGATGTTGTCGCGCTTGTCAGACAGGTGCAGTTGGGACGTCGCTCCGGCAACATAGAACAGTTCAAGCACGGCGTTCATGATGACCGCCGCCGCAAGCTGGGACGCAGGGGTCTGACGGGTCGGGTCTGTCGTCTCGATCATAGGTCACGTCACCCCCGGAAGGATCGACCCGTCCTCGTCGATCATATCTTTCTCGTCGTCGAGGGTTCGGTTCACATCCATTAGCTCACCCTTCTTGAGGTTCATCAGGAAAGTGTCGTGCGAGATCGCGCCCGCCTGCCATGACTTGAGCAGAGCGGTTAGAACCGCAGGGTCAATCTGGGCCGTGACAAAGTCGCGGTGCATGAACACCTTCACGTCGTCAGCCGTGCCCGGTTGCGTCCATTCAGCGGCGATCTTGAGCAGTTTCAGGATGCCTTGCTCGACCATGACAACCGACGAATGCAGTAGGGACAATTCCGACCGATGGCGCAGCTTGGCTGTGTCTGTCGTTTCGTTGCGCCCCTTGCCGTCATAAACCATGCGCGCGCCCAAGGTCGCCATCTGGGCCGTCAGATCATCCAAAGCTGTCTTCTGCGCGGCAATGCCAGCGCCCGTGAATTCCAGCATCCCTGCTGTCGCACCTTGCGGCAGAACCCAGAACGCACCGCTACCGATTTGCTGCGGCTTGTTTGCCTCGTTGATGCTGCCCGCGATCCAAGGCGTCGGCTGGGACGTCAGGAACAGCGACCAGTAGTAGTCAGCCGACACGCGCCAGTGAGCCAGGTTGACGTTAACGAGGTCGAGGAACGGCGGCTTCTCCACATCGACTTTCAGGTTGTAGGGCGAAATGACAACAGCCGGGATATGGTCCAGATGCTTGCCGTTCACCACCGGAGTAATCGGCTCGTGAATTTCAACTTCTTGGGTGGACGCATCGGTTTTCGAACGTGTCACATGGTAACGCCGCACCGTGTAGACAGGGTCGAGGGTCAGGACGAGGTGTCGTTCAACGCCGCTATCTTCCAGTTCGGCGTCGTCCTCGTGCAGGCGCAGATAGGTCAGTTTTTGACGACCTTCGACCAGTTCATTACGCCAATCCAGAATTGACTCCGCATCGAAGGTTGAGATGAACGGAGCGGATGCAGGTGCCGCCCCTTCTTGCGGATAGTCGAGAACCAGAGCGCGGCGTCCGATGGACATCACCTCGCGCAGTGTGTCGTCAATCAGGGTGGTGATCGAATTGCCTTCAAACGTCGCGGTATCCCGCATCGGTTCGAGCCGGGTTGGCAATTCGATCACCGGGGCGTTGCGCGTTGCCGCGCCAACGAGACCGCGCAGTGTGCGCTCCGCAACGGCGTAGAAGGAACCGCCGGTGAGATAGCGCGTGAACTGCGATTGGGTCATTCCTTCGGGTCTGGGCAGATAAATCTCGCCCTGCTTTTTCAGGCGGTCTTCGTCTTCGATCACATCGCGGATTTTGTCATATTCGACCCGGCGGTCATGGTATGAGCGGTGGTAAATCTTAGTCATGTCAGGTCACGCGCGATGACCGTCCAGGGAATTTCGAACCAGCTGTCATTGGCGACGCGGTGAACACGAACTCCGTTCGCTGTTTTGTCGGCTAAGACGCCGTGGAATTCGGCGCGGGGTTTGTCATCGTCCGATTTGAACGCGGCCAAGATCAGGGCTTTCGCGTCTTCGGGCGTGATCGGTAATGGCAGATGTGTGGCGGTGTGGATGTCGATCCCCACCAATCGGCAGCCCTCCGGGCTTTCAACGATCTGAAATTCTTGCATTGGGGGCTCCCCGGTGAAGTGATGCCGGGTGGGTCTGAAAGGCGAAGCCGACAAGGACAGGAAGCGGCTTCTGGTCAGCGAGCACCCACCCGGCGCGAAACACTCGCAATTCGTTATTGCAACTCAAAATTGAGCGCGCGACCGGAAGTTTAGGTACAACTCAGGGAGAATGCGGGACTCGCAGAGCGCGTCAGAGAGGCGGGGTTTTGGGGCGTCGGGCATGATGGTGGGGGAATGGCGCGAAATGGGCGTCAGCGTTGAGCAGAGCGGGCGATACGGCGGATTAATGAGCCGGAGGTGTGGCTAAGGTTTGGCTGGCGAAGGGTAAACGTGAGAATTGTGATCTTCTGTCTTCCCCCGGGCCACCGCCGCTGGCTCAGAGAAAAGGGGTGGTCGAGGCAGTTGACCGCGATAAACCAGTCAAATCCGTCGTTACAAGGATTGTCACAAGGATTTCGGGCAGGATTGTGCTGTTAGTTCAATCGGTTGAGTGGTCAGACCAAGTGACAGAACATCACTTGCTATAGGCATTTGTGCGCAGATGACGGATATCCGCCGGGAGTCAGGGACATATGTGCAGAGATGCGTCCATACCCAGATGGGCGCAATAATCCCAGGATTTGGCGATCTCTTCGCGTACGCGCGCGCGAGGCGTCAAACAAAAACGCCTTACTGATCACTGCTACAAAGCATTCTGGACACGGGACCGCACGCACTTTTGCCTGTGGTCAAACTTTGGTGGTCCTGTAGCGTCGGAAAAACCACCTGAAACCAAGGTGATACTACCCAAAACCGCAGAAACCGCACAAAACACAGGGCATCGCTCCCGAAAACGAGCAGTACACGCGCGTACGCGTTGTGTGCGCGCACGCGTAACGCAGTTTTCTAACCACACGGTTCACACTCGACCGTCTGTTTCTCCTGTTCTGTCAGTTCCAGCACCCACGGGCGACACTGTCTTTTTGCCACCGTCGTGTTCTGTCTCGACACCATACCGACCGCGCGCAATGCCTTTGCGAACTCGGCTGCCGATCCTGACCAACCAGCCGCTCTGGCACCGGCCTTCAACGGTGCCCACTTAACCAAATATCGCTCACCGTCGAACAACGCCGCTCCCTGATGGAACGGTGCGTCCTTTAGCCCACGCGAACGCAGACGATGGTTTTGATGGCAGTATTCAAGAACCCATTCGCGCGTAATCATGCGAGCTCCTCCTCGGACAAATCAAGCACCCATGGCCTTACTGACGTGTTGGCAATCGTCGTAGGTTTCCCGAGTCTCAACCCTGCTGCCTTTAGGTCTTTGCTAAAGCGTTGGTCATGCCCACAGAAACCATGTTCCCGCGCGTTCGAGAGCAGCGACTTGCGTTGCACGATGTACCGGCCATGCTCGAACAACGCTGCGCCTGAAAAGAACTTCGCGTCATCTAACCCGCGATCCAGATGGTTCTGGTGACAGTAATCGAGAGCCCAGTTGCGGGTCGCGCGCCATTGACCAGTCACAGGGCACCGTGTCTCGGCGTTGCGCAACAGAGGTTCGACCAGCGCCTTGTGATCACCGCGATACGTCCAAACGCGGTTCGTCTGTTGCGTATATGCGCGCTCGAACCGGGTTTTGGCTCGAGCAGCGGCGACTCTCATTGAAACGACAAAGCCATCTTCCGTGTGAACGTCACAGCTCTCACCATCTTCGTGCAATTCAATCTTGGTGATCATCAGCCCTGCTCCCTCATCCATGCGACCACATCATCACGCAGGTAGCGAACTACCCGGCTCGTTGGCTGCGAATACGGCGGGCCAAAACGATCTTTGCGCCACCGGAACAGCGTTTCCGTGGTGACACCAAGAAACGTCGCCGCTTCTTCTGGGTTCATTACTTGGGGTGGATTTGCGCGGACGAGGTCCACGCGTAGGCCAGCCAATTGCTGACCGAGCTCGTCGATAGTCATGGTAACTCCATATGATGATGAAGCCCATATCGCCGTGGCGTGTCTCGGACTGCTTCTGTCAGATCTTTCACCGACGCAGACGCCAATCGGCCTCCTGATCACAACCGAGGTTTTTCCTGTGGTCAGGGGCAAGTGATTTCAACTTAGGCGTGCTTTCGACCAATTTCAACAACATTGCAAGGTGTATCCTGAAGCTGCTTATTTATCGCCTCGGCGATGGCATCCGCCCCGCGCTTCTGCTCATCAAAGCTCGGTTCACCATAATGCCCGAGCATGCGCAGGTCATTGTCTGTCAGCGTCTGCTGCGCAAGCCAGCGGTGCACATGGCGCGAGCAAACCTCGCGTGCCGCCGTCATCCAGAAATGCCGCAGGTCGCCGGGATTGGTCAGCTCAAGCCCATCCATCTGGCCGAGGTGTTTGCGCTTGTCTCCGATGATGCGCCGGGACGGGAACACCCAATCGCAATCGTCATACCGGATTTTGCGCAGGCGCTTGAGCATCCGCACCGCATCATCTGAAACGGCAATACTGCGGTCATAGGTGTGCTTGCTGCGCCGGAACGTGATTGCACCGTTCTTAAGATCAACCTGATCCCACGTGAGGGCGCGGAACGTCTCTTGCCGAAATCCCGTGTACCAAGTCAGCATCCACCAGAGGCGGATATGTTCATTAGGTATCTGCTCGATCTCAGCCCAGCGGTCAGCCCATGGCACGGACAGGTCGAGTTTGCCGGTTTCGACGCGGCTCTTGATCGTGGTGTTGTCCAGCAGCGATGGAATCGGCAGCGCCAAGGCGCACAGCCGGTTTACGAAACGAACCACTGCCCCGGCCAGAACAGATGCCGTCCGCGCGCCATGCGGGCGCGTCAATTGCAGCGTGTTTAGGTACTGATTGATTTCGAGAATCGGCAGTTCGTCCACATGAACGTCTGCCCAGCGCGCGAAACGCAGCTTGAATGTGTTGCGGTAATCCTTGGCGGTTTTCTCAACCATAGGAGCCTTACCCGACGCCCGTTCACTTGTGCGGTGTTCGATGTACTGTTCCAGAGCCTCGGCAAATGTCGGAATACCAAGAGCCGCCTTCTGAGTTTCGCGCTCATCGCGAGTCAGCACATTGCCCTCGTGGATGTCGAGCAGCGTCGCGCCCATCTGCTTCTTGGCCCAAGCGCAGTGCGCGCCTTTGCTCGCCCACTGCGCCAGCTTGACCGACCGTGTTTTTTGCGCGCCAGAATCCCACTTGGTCACGTACCAAGTTTTGACCCTGCTTTTGGTCACGCAGAGGCGCAACCCCTTGCAGGACGGATCTGAGAACCACGTTGTCTTGGTTGTGGACAGCGACTTGAGCGTCGAATCCGTGAACTTAATCTGCGGCATACCACATCCTTGTAATGACCGTTTCGTTACAAGGTTCATGATACGTTCTAACCATAATCAAACCCAACCGAAGATTCGGTAAGCACCTCAAATTGTTGAGGAAACGTCTTAGTTACAAGGGATTTGACTGGTGTTTAAATGGTGCCCCCACACGGACTCGAACCGCGGACCTACTGATTACAAATCAAGTAGCAAGGGCGTTGCGACGGCGTGCGATCCATTGCGATGCGTTGCATCTAAGAGATTGATTTCATTACATTAACGGTGCCAGCCACATTGCGAGGCGTTATCATTCATTACATGCGAATGCGACGCGTGATTTGTGAAATTGTCTGCCATATGTCTGACAGGATGAAATGAGAGACTGGCCTTATCTGGATTGAGAGACTGACCCCGTCATGTGCCGGGCAATGTTCAGCCAAGCCTCAACATGCTGATTTGAAATGATGATTTAAGACCAAGAAAAGTGATCTTATTTCTTGTTGATGCACAGATCCTCGTCGCCCTACGGATGAAGAGGCCAGACCGGAAGTAGGTCGGCCAGTTTGAAAGGGATTGGATATGGTTGAACGTGTCAGATTGACGGATCGCTCGGTTGCTGCGCTCAAGGCGAGGGACAAGCGCTATGACGTATCGGACAGCCTGCGGGTCGGTCTTCGCGTTCGAGTAACCCCAACCGGGATCAAAACATGGATATTTGAAAAGCGCATTCGTGGCGGTCCCTTGCGCAGCCACACCCTTGGCCGTTTTCCTGCCATCACCCTGTCGGAGGCACGAGAGAAAGCTATCGCGCTTGAGAAAGAGGCCATGGAAGGCGTCGACCGCAAAGCCGAGCAAATCCGCAAGACAACGGTCGCCACAGTTTTGGACGCATATAAGACGCTTCATCTCGACAACCTGAAATCCGGCTCTGAGCGTTACCGCCAGTTACAGGCCGCATTGGCTGACCATTCGACCAAACCGATTTCCAAGCTGACCCGGCGCGACATGCAGGCTTTCATTGATGCGACCGCAGCCCATGCCCCGATTCACGCAAACCGATACAAGGCTGCATTGAGCGCGTTCGGCAAGTTTGCGTGGCAGAGATCATACACGGACGAGAACATTGGTGCAGGCCTGTCGAATGCAGTGCGTGAAAAACCGCGCGACCGGGTTCTGACGTTGGACGAAATCCGCGCTATCTATGATGCAGCCGCGTTCCTTAGCCCCCTGTGGACACCGATAGTTCGTCTGCTCATCCTGACCGCACAGCGCCGTTCGGACATTGCGCACCTGCGCTGGTCCGAGGTCGAACTTGAAAAGCAGCGCTTCACCTTGCCTGCCGCTCGCACCAAATCAGGACGGGCGCATATTGTTCACTTATCAGAGGCAGCACTGGCGGAACTGCCAGAGCAAGGCGATTGGGATTTGCTCTTCACGACCACAGGCAACAGCCCGGTATCAGGGTTCAGCAAGATGAAGCGAGAATTGGACAAACTGCTGCCTGATCTTGAGCCTTGGCGGTTTCATGATTTCCGCACATCGTTTGCCACTGTCATGGCGGAATCCGGGGCCAATGAAGGTGTTGTGGATCGCATCCTCAATCATGCAGCCACAGGGTCAGCGGCATCAGCCGTCGCGCGGGTCTACAACATGTCCAGCCAACTACCCCAACGTGCCAAGGTGCTGGATGAATGGGCCGCATTGATCACGCAGCGGGAATCCAATGTTGTGAGGTTGGCTGTATGACAAGCGCAACCGATCCTGTGGGCCTGCTGACCCGCTACCTTCGGCGCACCTTCCCCGATCCGATCATTGCTGCAATTCGGACCGACGATGCCGTGCTACTGCGTGAACTGGGCTACCCGGCTATCCCTGACCGAGTTCAAGCATACAACGACTTTTGCGCTCTTGATCCTGAGGCACAACGGGACTTGATTCTGCGGTTGTTGGAAGCGGCATTGGAAAAGCAAAACCAAGCAGCATGGGACGAGGCAGCGGATTTGGTTGGCCGAATGGCCGAGGCATATAAAATCTGGGGTGTTGAACACCGTCACTTCCGCGACCTTCAATTTGAACTTAATCTGGTTCCACGTCCAAAACCCGGGAAACGGCGATCCGACCCCAATGGGGGTGATCAACGTAAAGCATTGATGAAAACGCTTGTGACTATCCTAGTCAAAGAACTTGGAATCAAAGCCTCGCATAGCAAGGACAATTCACACGATTGCGCTTGCGCAATCGTTGCCCGCGTTTGCGCCGCCCATTTCGAAGACACTGTTCGTTTCACAGAGTCCGCCGCTTGGACGGCTTATTACCGGGGCTAACGGCCCCACCTGTTGCACCCGATACAAAGAAGCGTCGATCCCGCCTGTCTGTCGCGTTGTTGCTAGGTTCACAACGCGACAACGCCCTTAAATGCCCCGACATACACGCCGTCTTCAAAACCGCCGTACAACGCGGAATTTGAAGATGCGTAAAGGGGCGCCACGCGCCCGGATGATGCCCCCAGCCACCTGTGGAGACCATACTATTGTGTGATTTTTGGGGGGCCTCCCCATACATCACATGCACCCCCCGATTGAGCCGAATACGTTGATTGCAGCACAGCAATTGAGGGCGACACAATGGACGAGATCAGACTTCTCCGGCGTCAGCAGGTTGTCGATTTGACGGGTCTGTCCGTCTCGACCCTGTACGCAAAAATCCGAAACAACGAATTTCCCAAACCGCTCAAGACGAGCGCAAACACCGTGGCGTGGCGATACTCAGACGTCTCGGCATGGGTACAATCACTCCAAGAAGTGGAACGCTGAAATGACCAAGGCAATCGCAAAAGAACTGCACTTGAGCGGCGAGATTAAGCGGGCTTTGAAAACCCACGGCAAGTCCTTCACGCCAGACGCGGTTCAACATCTCACCGACGAAACCCAAAACCTCATCGGCGATCTGGAAGGCGAAATTACTGAAAAGCAGAAGGTTGTCCGGGACATCACCACCGAAGACGAGGACCGCGAAAGTGCGAAACGTGATCTGTTGGCGCTGCAAGGGCAACTGGACATGTTCAGCGATGCCTTGCCACGATTGGAGGAATTGCATCGGCTGGTCACTGTCCGGGTGCGCGATGAACAGCAAAAGCGCGACTACACGGCGCTGCAAAATGAGGGTGCTGAACTGCACACCTTGATGCGTGAGTTTATGCAAGCTTGTCCCGGTTTCGCGCGACTGTTGGCTCGCACGGCGCGGTATCACGATGCCATCCGCCGTTTCAATCAGCCACCGCAGGCAGGCCACCAGTTCATCAACCCGAAAGATCGACTGGAAAGTAAATATGAGCCGCTGCGTCATATCGCCCCTGACGCCTTTGTCCGCCAATCCGTGATCTGCGACATGACCGGGGCCGTACTGTTTTCTGGCGCTACATCCAAGGCCAGCCACCCAGCCCCGATGACGGCAAACCCTGTGGACACCGTTAAACACGCCTCCGAAATTGAGCAGGTAAAGCAGGCTCGGGAAATGCAATCCCATGCCCAAAACCGTCTCAAGGCGTTCGCTGTGACGGCTCAGGCGCAAGGCGTTACAATCGAGACCGTAGCGTCATGGCAAAACATGACCGACGTGGACCTGAAACGAGTCCAAGAACAGGCTGACGGCAAGTTCTTGGCAGAGGCACAGCGCGAACTTGAAAAAGCCATCGGCGCGGAACAGCCCCCTGCGAAGAAGGACGGGCCGAGCGGTGGGCATTGAGCCTGTATCGCCCTCAAAAATCGGCTCGCTGACAAATGATCAGCGGGCCTACTACAAACTACCCATAAAAATCAAAGGGGTAATCTGACCTACTGCTTCCAAGCAGACGTATGTCAGACAAAATCCCGTTTTCGACACGGAATGAGGCAGAAGTCATGCCGCGATTTACCACACCATTTGATGCTTCCGCAGTGGCCCCCATCCCAACCGCAGCGACGCGCTTTGCAATGATCCCACCTGAAATGAAAGACAGCCGCAGCTGGTTGGTATCCACAGGCGGGAAGAAGAAGCCGTTCCCCGTCCGCAATGGCAAAGTCATCGTTGACAACGCCGATACCGGAGCGAGATGGAAAAATCCGGATTACCTATGCTCGTATGAAGAAGTGCTTGAAGCAGTCGAGCACGATCCCAGCCTGAACCTCATGTTCGTTCTAGGCGTCGGCAATGATTTCATCTGCCTTGACCTCGATCCGATGGAGAAGGTCGCACCTAGCTTCGTGCCGATGGCGACAAGGCTCCGCGAAGCTCTGGCATCGGCGCTAATTGGCTTCACCTATTGCGAACGATCTATCTCTGGACGCGGATTGCACTACATTGGTCGCGGCACTGATGTGCGGCACCACAAAGAAAAGCTGCCTGTCCGAGATGTGGAATTGGATTTGCTTTTTACCAGCTGCCTTTTGATCACCGGTAACGCGGTCAATGATTGCACCGAAACCCCAGACATTAGCGAGGCGGCAAATAACTTGTTGCGCGACTTCGCCAAGAAGCCGGTGGCGCGGCCAACTGTGGACACTAAGGTTACCCCGTATATCAGCAGCGAGACGCGATTGAGGGCTATCATCGGCAATGGCGTACATGGCCACGCATTTCGCACTGGTGAGTGCCGCGACGTTTCACAGGCCCGGATCGGCATCATTCACACACTCGCCGAGTTTTGTACGGACGAGCGGCGGGCCTACAGCGTGCTGACGAACAGTCCACTTATGCAGATTGATGACGGCCGGGGCGAAACTCGTTTGGCCAAGATGGAGCGTTTATGGCCCGAAGACTGGAAGGCTGCGCTGGCTACAACAGAGGCGAACCGTAGACAGCGCGCGTTGTCCGAAGGTCAGGATGGAGTGGTCGGTGACCTGACCCGTGAATGCTTGTCAGAACAGAGCGACTACGTGAATTACCGCGTTCAGCATCATGCCCTTTCCCTTCTGCAACAAGCCGTTATGCGGCGACACTGCGACACAGACGCGTTGGCCCCGATTGTGGGTTATCTCGAACGCGGCGTCCGCGACTTGGGGGAAGTACGGGACGTATTTGAGAAACGGGATAAACAGCGGGCAGTCGAGCGATTGCTGGAAATCCAGATGGCATTTGAAGCCTTCGGAGATGACTTTCCCGAGTCCGCTGAAATGAACCGGTACATGATGGCTATGGTCCTCGAAGAAGCGCAGATAGACCGTCGAAATGTGTTCCGTAAATACAAGGAAATGTACCACATCATCGAGAACTATGGCGGTAAGAAAATGGTATTTCTCAACCGGCCGGATGGGTTCACAGGGGCATATGCCTGCTGGACAGAACCCGAGTTTGTCCGCGCGCGCCGCCAAGATAAAGTATTGGCTGGATGGGATGAAAACGGCGCGCCTATCATTGGTTCAGCCGCTCAAACTTGGTTAGATTCCCCAATGTCACCCCGTTATTTCAAAAGAGAAATGTGCTATGGGATGACGGAGCGGGTTGTCATGCAGCCCGAGGGACGTGTCCTGAATACATTTGAGGGATGGGGTACTCAGCCTGTCGCGGGGCAATGGCCTGCTATCCACTATCTGATCCGCGATATTGTTTGCGCCGGTAATGATACATGCGAGGCTTACGTTCTCGACTACCTTGCCCACATGGTGCAACAGCCATCGGACTTGCCCGGAACAGCCATCATTTTACAAAGCGAAGAACAGGGCACCGGGAAATCGACCTTCGTGGAAATTCTGCGAGAGTTGTTTGGCCCGAAATACTGCGGAACAACGGCAGACGCAGATACGTTTGTCGGTCAGTTCAATTCCGCCGCCAAAGATAAGCTGCTCCTACATTTCGAGGAGGCTGTAGCACCAAACGACCGCAAACTTGAAAGCAAGATCAAGGCCCTGATTACCAATGAAACCTTGAGCTACAACGCCAAAGGCATCGCGGCAGTCGAGGCACGGAATTGCGCCCGCATATTCATGACGTCCAACGCCGCCTATGTCGCACACCTCGCCCGTCATGACCGGCGTATGTTTGTTCTCAAGGTATCACCCAAACATGCCGAAGATCGGGCATTCTGGGGCCAGTTCCGGGCGACCTACAAAGCCGAGTTGAGCGCATTCATGCACCACCTGTGGACACGGGATATTGGTCACTTCAAGGCGACACGCATTCCATACACCGCAGGTCGGGATGAGCAGAAAATGGAATCCGCCACCGGCCCAGACCGGATTTTGCGTGAACTGCTTCGGGAAGGAATTTTGCCAATCGGTTCAGAACTGAAAGCCGAAGGATGGGCAGTCAGGGCGAACCTTCTGCATGAACACTTTGTGCGCCAAGGCTATGCGGGCAAAGGTCTGTCGGCGCGGGGTGGCAGCGCCGCCGTGAAACCAGTCACCACAGGGGCAAAAAATGCTCGATCAACGATTAACGGCTTTTCCAGTGTTGCCCGCCACCTGTTCCTGCCACCGCTTCCCGAGGCGCGGCAAATGTTCCTGGATCACATGGGCATTCAATCGTTTGATTGGGGCGACGATAGCGACGACTGGGCCACGGCCTAGCACTGGCCCTGTCGCCCTCTGGGGCGTGGTATGTGGGGGCGTTAGGCGTTTTCTTGACACGTTCCCCCACTTCTGGATCTGCGTTGTGATTTCCTGTGACATGTTCAGGCCGGATAATTTTCTAAGCACAGTTTCCACAGTGTAATTGCTTAACGCTTGGTTAAAGCGATCAGCTCTGCTCCGGTACTTTCTGGTCAAATAAGCGAGGCAAGTCCTCACCGCGAACATTCGATCTATTGTGCAAATCGATCAAGAAAGAACCGTCACGGGCATATATCTGTTTGGTTGAGTATCTAGCTATGTGAGTGTTGGTCGCGACTACTTGGAACGGCTCGTGTGTCATTTGTTTGGGTAAGTCTTCGTAGGTACCGATCAGAAGTAGGTTCGAGGTCAGAGGGAAGAAAACCATTGTTCCCTTAAGGCCGTGACCAGGCGGGTACGGACCTTTGTTGGTTTCATCTATCCAAGACAAGACAACGGGATCATCGCTGCAAATGTATTGATGCCCCTCGGGGGCACTGACAAAGCACCAGTTTCGACGCGCGGAACATTCCAAAACCGGGTCCAGCATCTTGAATTCCATTTGGATCAGATGGGTTTGGTCAATGATAATGTCGTAGTTTTTACTTTCGTGAAACTCCTTCATATCCTCGTATGTCAAGTCGTCATTGACTGGATAGCCATCCCTGCGCATCTTCTCCGTCTGGCTTTCCCACACCTCCTTAGATGAAAGCATCATGTGAGAAACCCTCTCTGCGATGTCCTTGTGAAAGTCAGACATGAGCTCCCTAAGCCTTGGATTTCTCACTGAAATATTGGCCAAGATATTCATTACTGAGTTAAAGTGCTCGGGTGTCGGAAACGCTTTCGCCTTAATGACATCCGCTAGATGCGCAGCAAACTCACCCTCAATTACCGCCATTGCATCTTCAATCGCATTTGGGTCAACACCGTCCGCTTCGATTCGAAAGAAGTGGCGTCGGCTTCCAACGTTTCTAACAAGTGTAACGAATGCTGTCTTGGTGTCGCTATCGAAGGTAAAAACCTTCGCTTTGCGCCCGACACCATCCGAAAAACCACGAAGGTAAAACTGCGGGATAAAATGATGGTTTGCCTTGGTCGCCAATACACTACCTAACTCGTTGGAAAATTGGACTGCGATGAAAATTACCGGTCGTCAACAACTACAGCGCGACCCGAGTTCCTTCAAGGCTAGGTACTCGCCGGATTTCTGCCAACGGCATGAAACCTAGCCACAAACTCGATTGAATTCTGTGTGCTTCAAAAGAACCAGTGCCGTTGCTGATCATAGATGCCCAGATGCTCAATCATGGTGTCGTGACCACGCAAGTCCTTGCCACGGGTGCGCATGATGCAGGGGTTCAGGTGCGACATGCGCAGCAGGGATTTGCGGAGCAGGATCATATGGGCGGCTTTGGGGTAGTCGGCGGTCGGATATAGGTCGGAAACTTTGTCGCCAATCATCGTCCATGCCGCCCGGGCCACTGTGGCTACCTTTTGCGGCCCCTTTTGCTCCATAAGAGCCATCATCGCGTAACCTGCATATGGGTCACTCTCTTCATACTCAGTTCGGTAGTCAATCCGAGTCAGCCCTTGCCCGCCGCCATTGACCGGATTCCATTCAAAACCATGAAACTCAGATTTGCCGCGCCGACCGTCCAACACATAGACGCGGGCGTGGGTCACTCTGGGACCAGACTTGCGACGGAAGTATTCAACGGCGTTGTCCTGCATGTCTGCCAGCGCCAGTTCGAAATCCGGGAAGCAGAAAAACTTTCGCGCGTACAGGCTTTTGTCCTTTGAGAGCAGGTTAAACGCACCGAACATGGGTCGGTTTTGGATCGCCCAATCCAAGTCCTTGCGCATGTCCTTTTCATCAAATTCCATCCCGGTTGGCACGTCATTTTCAAGCATTGATCCATCCTCAGTTTACGCCCCCATTTTATTCGCTTAGGCGATTGTTCCCAAACGGTAATCCACGTTTCCACAGGGTAATGAGATGGCGTTTACACCCCACATTCTGAGACCGTTTGCCACGCAGATTCAGCCGCCATATTGTTGTGGGCAGATGTGAGGATTTCGACATGACCCCCGAAGTAGAACAGGGCGTCCGGCAGGCGCTGGAACTCAAGGCCCGTGCTGGAAACGTGGACGCCGCCAAGCTGCTGTTTGCGGAACGCGCCAAACAGGTGCGACCCGTCAAGTTTGATGACTGCGCCAACGTGGATGAACTGCAAAAGCGATTTGGCGAATACATGGGCCAAGAGAGTTTAACCGCAGCCGAGGCTGACGCCGCCTCCAAAGCATTCGACCGGCTATTCAAAACTATTGTGGCCCGAGACAAGCTGGCAAAAGAACACGCCGCCAATACAAGCCGAACATCCGGCTTGATGATGGTCCCGGTTATGAATGTCGAAACGTGGGAAGCAGAGGCAGAGCGATCTCAGGCGGCTCTGAAACAACACGCCCGCGCATAGTCGAACTGATCAATCCCCATTCTAGTGTCCACAGGGTTCATGTCGCCGGTGGACATCCTCGCCCCCGTGTCACTGGCATGAGGGCTTTTTTGTGCCCATTGAGCCGGGTTCTGAGGGGTATTCATGCTGGCGCGTCTCGCCTCACCCCACCCATTTTCCGTGTTTATTCGATATATCCGGTGGGCTATATGGCGTCATACTTGAACCTGCCCCCTATTTGTTACGTTTCATGGTACACGACTCATGGCCAAACGCGCTCCATTTTGGGGCTTGAAAGCGACCGCTTTGGGCAGGTTCGTCGCCAGGCCTGAAGAGCCTTTTCCGGGTTATATAAGATCCAACGTCGGAGCGCGTCGAACCCGACCCTGAACCATGACGTTGCCCGCCGCTTGTGGGCTTTTTTCGGGATCCCCTGTCGGCCCATCGCCTGACTTGCGCATCGGTATGCCCAGGTCATGGCCAGCGCAACGATCGTAAGGAGTGTCGCAAGCTTGTGCGGGTCGGTGATGTGAGTGTCTTCGATATTGAAGCCACGAGTTTTGGCATCTGCGAAGAGGCATTCAATGCCCCACCTTTTGCGATAGAGTTTGAGTGGGTTTTTTGGGGCGTCGATGTTTGTTGCGACCCAAATCAACTCGCCACCTTTGATCCGTTTCCCCTGAAAGCGAAATAGGTTCTTGGGCGTGTGCGCCATGCCGCCCAGCCAGCCTTTCCATTGGCCCTTGCGGCGTTTGCGCAGCAGCGAACGCAACTGGAACCGGCGTCCGTCTTCGGTGTGGATGTGCATGTTTTCGCGTAAGCGGACGACGAATGGAACGTTGTTTTCAGCGAGAAAATCCAACCACTTATCCCCAATGAACTCCCGGTCTGCCAGCAGAGCCTCAATGGAAGATGCCCCGAACACTCGAAGATATCGTCGGATCAACTTCTTGCGTTGCCGCGTTGAGCTATTACCGCTGTTACCCAGAAGCGACCACATCAGAGGCACCTTGAAGCGGCGTGTCACGATCGCCAGAACCAGAAAGTTGATATCGGTCTTGCCCAACTTCCAGTTGGTCCGGTCCAGCGCAAGGAGCTTTGGACCCTTCAGATCAAGCAGGCAGATAATCAACCGCGCAACCACATCTCCATCCAATCGAACATGCTGGAAGAAGCGCTGAAGGCGGCGATAACTCGATGCATGAAGAGCGCTGCCGGGGAACTGACTCGCCAGATGACCAAGGTTCACAGTTCGACCGTTTGCCAGACCAATCAGCATTATGGCCAGGGTCTCCAATCGCGTCTTGCTCAGATCAAAATGTGGGCTTAGCGTTGTCATCAGAGGGGTGAGGAGAAATCCGAACATCCTGAAGATCCTTGTAGTGAAGAATCTTCAATTCGAATCCTTTTCGCCCCTCGTTTCAAGAAGCGTCGTGTACCGTGGTTACGTTTCAAAATAACACATCAACGCATTGGAATCATTCATATAAAAGTGGATTTTCGGCGCTTGTTACGTTGTGAAAGGGGCCTTAAATCGTGTGTTTTTCGGACGATTTTCACGGGGGATGCGTGGCGCAAGTACGCGTTGCCTTTGCAGTATATACGTACTGTTGATATTTATATTATGATGAACTTATGTACGTAACAAATATAACAAACATAACAATACAATAAAAACAATGATTTAAGGGGAGTGCATCCGTTACGTTTCTGTTATGCCCGTTACGTTCCAGCGGGTTTGATGCGGATTGAACAGTATTGCCCTGCATACCCCTATGCGCCCTGCTGAGTTTGCTGCCGCTTAGGTATTAGGTGCCGAGACGTGCGGTCGCGGCGTCGGCTGCATGGTCTGGTATAACATACCCCCCTATAGGTGGGGGGCGGGGTCCGATCTAGATGGAGGTGTCCATTTACTTATGCACCAGATTTCCGGCTGAAAAAGGCGCTTGAGATACGCCGCCCCCATGACAACGCACCCTGTGGTCACTGTACCAAGCCGGGATTTACAGGAGGGGCGGCTTTCCGTCAAAAAGGTCGTGGTGCAAGATCGTCGGCAATCCCGTCATAACTATAGTCGGGCATTGATCCATTCCCATGTGTCTTTGCTCAGCCACCCCTGATGCTCACCGTTATTCATTTTCGACACCAGAAGTCGGTCGTTCGTGTCCAGTTTCTTGCGCAGATGGGCGTCGACTTGATCGGCGCTTTGATTTGTCGAAATAAACCTTACCGACTCCAAGCCAGAGTCTGCTTTGTTAGTGTAAGTTTCCAATTGCTTGATAAAAGCGCTACGAGCAGCCGCGTAATTTGACTTCTCTTTGTTCAAATTCCACGTAACCACATAAACAGCCATAAGATTCTCCTGTAGTCTCAAGGTGATACTACACATTTTTAGCGCGAGCACTACCAGAAAGTTTCAACTATGTAGCTGGCGTTTTGGTTGCGCAACTCACACGCTCATTTGCATCGAATAGTGCGCCGAGAATCACGGCCCCTGTGGCTGACAATGTCGGCCTGTGCGAAATGTCTGCTATATGTCTGATCGCCTGATCGGCAGCAGGATTGCGCAGCCAGTTTGCGCGTAATTTATTGATTTTTAATGATTAAATGGTGCCCCCACACGGACTCGAACCGCGGACCTACTGATTACAAATCAGTTGCTCTACCAGCTGAGCTATAGGGGCACTGGGTGTCGATTACTTTCTCTTGTGCGGGACTGCAAGCCTATATTTTACCTTGAATTAGAGATTGTCGGGTTTCTTTCCTTCTCAATGACACAAAGCTTATAAGCGGCCCAGGTTTGACTGTCGGGATCGCAGACTGTAACCCGGCACGCAGGGCGAAAAGCAAGGGCAAGAGCCGAATATGCAGGTTATTATCCACGCGGGAGCGGCATTTACGGATGACGGCAGGCTTTTGGCGTCATTGCAGAAAAACGCGGCCGCTCTGACCGAAGGCAAACTTTCGATTTTTGGACCACGGCGGTACAGGCAGGTGTTCAAGCCCGCTTTTGACCAACTGGAAACAGGGATTGTCGATACGGCGGAGTTTGAGAAACTCAGGAATTTCTTGCCAGACAGCCCGACGGATGAAAGAGCTGTCTTTTCAAGCGAAAGTTTCCCGGGTGAACTCTCGTCTGCTTTGCGCGAAGGACAGCTCTATCCATTTGCCGGACGCAGGATGGCCCTGTTGGAGGACGCCTTTCCCAATCACCAGATCGAGCTGTTCATAGGTCTGAGAAACCCCGGTAGTTTCATACCCAAGCTGCTGATGTCACTGCCGCAAGAGACCCGAGGAAACATCATCCGGGATACAGATCTAAGCTGCCTCAGCTGGATTGGCATGATCGAGGATATCCGTGATCTCGCGCCCGGTGTTCAACTGACCATTTGGCGCAACGAAGATACCCCGTTCATCTGGGGAGATATCATTCGTGCCATGGGCGGTTTGAAAAAAGAGGCCGCGTTGCCCGACGAAAACGATCTGCTGCTATCCCTGCTTGACGAAATGGGTCAAGGCAAACTGCGTGCGCTGGTCGAACAAGGCGCAGATCAGGATATCCCGAACCAACACGACGCCATGGCGCAGATCTTCCACGATCACGCGCAGCATGATGCAATCGAAGAAGAGTTGGACTTGCCCGGTTGGAGCACCGAAATCGTCGACGCTTTTTCCGAGCTGTACGAACAGGACATGGCGCGACTGGCCAAAATGTCGGGAGTGCGGATGCTGGAACCCTGACCTGTTTCCAAGTTTTGCGCGCGTCAGGGTTACCCTGGAATGACACCACTGCCTGCCGGGTCAGAAGACCCAGACAGGCAATACGTGCTTTTAGCTCATGCCCAAAGCTTCTTTGTACATTTCCAGCACGGCTTCTTCTTCGGCAATGTCGTCTTTGTCGCGCTTACGCAGCGCAATCACTTTGCGCATGACCTTGGTGTCGTAGCCGCGGGCTTTGGCTTCGGCCATCACCTCTTTTTGCTGTTCGGCCAGGTCTTTCTTTTCGGCGTCCAGACGTTCAAACCGTTCGATGAACTGGCGTAGCTCGCCCGCAGTTACGCGGTAATTTGCGGCGGCCTGATCTTCGGTCATGTCATCCATTTACGTCTCTCCCTCGGGGTGGGTTTGTGATGCTGCGACAGTGGGCAGTACGCCGGATACAGTGCCGCCGCCCGGGCCGCAAGCGTCCAATCTCGGTCGGGCTTGTACCAGCTGTGCCTATCCGCTAAGCGCAGGTGGAAACGGACAGCAGATGTGGGGAACCATGTTCGAATACATCACCTGGGGCGGGGCCGCCCTGTCGATTGCCGGGCTTGTTGGCCTTATCTGGTGCATCCTGCGTGTGGCGAAAGCGCGCAAATCCGGCCTTTCGGACGACGATCTGCGCGCTGTGGTTCAAAGCGTTCTGCCCTGGAATCTGGCTTCGCTGTTTCTGTCTGTGATCGGCCTGATGGTGGTGATCGTTGGGATTTCCTTCGGTTAACCGCGCACTTTAAACCGGCAGGTTATCGAACTGAGCTTCCATCGCATCTTCGCACAGGGCCGCATCCAGCCGGCGCAGTCGTGACGGCACGTGCATACCCTGCTGGCGCATCCGTTCAATCACTTTGGTGACGCTTGGCTGAAGGGCAAGGCGTGTATCCAGGCATGCGCCATTCAGCTTTTCTTCAAGTTGCTCTGCTTCAGAATACAAATTGATTGATGACATTTCCATCCTCCCAATGTCTTCACTTTAGCCGCATATAGGTAACCGTTTTAAGACCTGCTCATGCTAGCCCGGATTCGCGCGGAAACCTGCCTGCCGATTGCGCGGTTTCGGCAATCAAACACGGTTTGGTTAAATTTTACTCTGAATACGATTAAGCTGCCTTGACTGGCATCAATTCACGCGGTGTTGATTACAATATATTCCATATTTAATATATAAAAGCACAGAGCCAGCGGAGGGCAAGATGACACCAGAGGTAAAAGCGTTCTTTGATCCCGAAACCTTTACGGTTTCGTATCTGGCTCGGGAACCCGAAGGCGTCGCCTGCGCCATTATCGACAGCGTTCTGGATTTCGACCACGCCTCTGGCCGAACCGGCACGGGATCGGCCGATCAGATCATCGAATACGTGAGGGCAAACGGCCTGCGGGTCGAATGGATACTGGAAAGTCATGTCCATGCGGATCACCTGTCGGCAGCCCCTTACCTGCAACAGGAATTGGGTGGTAAAATTGGTATCGGCGATCAGATCGTCACTATTCAGGAAACCTTTGGCAAAATCTTCAACGAAGGGACCGAGTTTCAGCGCGACGGCAGTCAGTTCGATGCCCTGTTCCGCGAAGGGGACAGCTTTCACATCGGTCAAATGCGAGGCGATGTCCTGCACACGCCCGGACACACCCCCGCCTGCCTGACCTATGTGATCGGCGATGCGGCGTTTGTGGGGGATACCCTGTTCATGCCGGATTTCGGCACGGCACGGTGCGATTTCCCGGGAGGATCCTCGGAGATGTTGTTTGCCTCGATCCAAAAGATCCTGTCCCTGCCCGACCAGACCCGGATTTTTGTCGGGCATGATTACAAAGCGCCGGGTCGCGACGAATACGCTTGGGAAACAACGGTCGGCGAGCAAAAGGCCCTGAACGTCCATATCGGTCAGGGACGCTCGGTCGAGGAGTTCGTTGAGATGCGCGATGCCCGCGATGCCACGCTGGCGATGCCGCGACTCATCCTGCCGTCTTTGCAGGTCAACATGCGCGCAGGGCAGATGCCGCCCGCCGACGAACAGGGTGACGTGTTTCTGAAGCTGCCCCTGAACAAGCTCTGAAACGCGGGAAGAGGACAGAACATGCAAGCGGAATGGCTCTGGGGATTGGGTGGAGGCCTTCTGATTGGCCTTGGCGCCGCAATCTACCTTTTGGGCAACGGGCGCATCATGGGGGCTAGCGGGATTTTGGGCGGGTTAGTCGATGGCGGCGACCGCTCGCTGGAACGGTGGAGTTTTGTAGCGGGTGTGATCGGCATGCCCATGCTGCTGCGGCCCCTGTTCTTGCCCAATGCTGAAACGCATCTGACCGGTAACATCGTCATCGTGATTCTCGCCGGGCTATTGGTCGGTTTGGGCACCCGTATCGCCAATGGGTGTACCTCCGGCCACGGCGTCTGCGGAATTTCGCGGCTTTCCCTGCGCGGGATTATTGCGACCGTTATCTACATCATGGCTGGAGGGCTTACTGTTGCCCTGTTGCGCCATGTCTGGGGGCTGATCTGATGCGCGCGCTTATCTCTCTGGTTGCCGGTTCATTGTTTGGCGCAGGTCTGTTGATCTCAGGAATGACCGACACGACCAAAGTGCAGGGCTGGCTTGATGTTTTCGGACGTTGGGATCCCACTCTCGCCTTTGTGATGGGGGGTGCGATCCTTCCAATGCTGATTGCTTGGCGTCTGTCGCGCGGCCGTCACCCGTTGACGGGCGGGCAGTTCCCCGAGCCTGCTTCTGGCGCAGCTGACCGCCGTTTGGTCATTGGATCGACCCTATTTGGCGTTGGATGGGGATTGGTCGGGCTATGCCCGGGGCCTGCGCTGGCGTCGATCAGTTATGGCGGGGTGGGCGGAGCTGCATTCCTGATCGCAATGTTGGCCGGGATGGCCGCGGCTCCGCCCCTTGGCGCACAACTGGACACAGCCGCAAACGCGGCCTAAGCAATTGCCATGGAGATTCGCCCGATTACCCCCCGCTACGCCGTCTCGCCGCAAATCACGGTCGAGGACGTTCCAGCCATCGCCGAAGCCGGTTTTGTGAAAGTGATCTGCAACCGGCCAAATGTCGAAGTGCCACAGGACATGCAGTCGGATGCGATAGGCGATGCTGTGCGTGCGGCGGGCTTGGAATACGAAGTTCTGGAGCTGACGCATCAGACCATGACACCCGAAAACGTGGCGCTGCAACGCGAACTGTCTGAAAGTTGCACTGGGCCGGTGCTGGCCTACTGCGCTTCGGGCACCCGCTGTTCGGTTGTATGGGCGCTGGGTCAGTGCGACCGGATGAGCACGGACGACATTCTGGACGCTACCACCAAAGCAGGATACGCGCTGGAAAACTTGCGCCCGATTCTGGAACAAACCCGCGGCGACAGCTGAGTTATCCGTCGCGGCCCAGATCGGTATCTGCCGGGCTCAGCCCGGCCAATTGCGATATCTCGGCAACCATCTGATCTGAGTCGGCAAAGTTCAGGCCAGTCTCCAAATCGTCGGCAATCGCGGTGTCGAATGCAGCGGGCACCTGCGAGATACCTGTCGGTGCAGGCGGCGGCTCACTGGCCATGACAGAAGAACGGGCTTCCATAAAGTCTTCTGCCTCGGTCTGTGTCAGCGCAGTAAGGGATGCGTATTCATTCAACCGCACCGCGCGCATTCCACCGCATTGCCCCAATCGGCCAATCGCCGCGCGCGTTCGGTCAATCGTCAGTACTTCGGCACGCTCCAGCCGCGCCCCCGCCAACGGCACGACATCACCGACCGCCAGATGAGACAAAGCCGCCAGCGGCAGCGACATGCGGCAGATCACCGTGTTGAGCTCGGCCCGTAAAACGCCCGATGCCTGTTCCAGATTGGGGCCGGTTTCAGCTTCGGCAACCACCTCACCCTCGACCTCAAGCCTTTCCGGCAAGAAGACTGATATCCGCCCCTGCCGTACCCCACCGCCCAATTCCAGCGTCAGCTCGAACACACGGTAAGCGTCCTCTGCCAGCGCCAGCGACATTGTGCGCAGATCGCCAAGGCGTGCGGCAAACTCATAGCCGGACAAACAGGTCTGATCCGCAGGTGCATCGACAAGGGCAACAGCGCGCGACAACGCCTCTTCGGCCAAGGGGGCAGCCATTGCGGCATCCGTGTGCGTGAACAAACGCGGCAAGGGGTCGTCGGCCATCACTTCGCCTATGGTCTGCACCTGAACAATGGCCGAGACCGCCCCCTGATCCATACAGACCGCGGCTGACAACCCCTGATCATCCGCAAAGCGCAGCAGCAGCCAATCTTCCGCCACCCGATCCGGCAAGGCATCCGGCGTGCAGCAGGATTGTTTTGCACCAATCACAACCAAGGGCAGTTGCAACCGGTCCCCTGCGGCGCGGGCGAAAGCCAGACGCAGCGCCCGCAGGACCGAGCGGGGCTTATCCCCCTGCTCTTCCTGCCCGACTGAAAGCTTGCGCGCCAAAGCCGCGCTGACCGTCTGCGTCATACTCCGAATCCGATGTGTGTTCTGTGCCTGATCCGGTCTAACCCGACGTTGGTTACGAATGTCTTTACGTCCGTATCACTGAGCGGCCTGCTGATACGCCAATGGCAACCTAACCCGGAACGCCGCGCCGCCCTGCCCCGGCAGATAGGTGATCTCACCACCCAGACGCTGCATGATCTCACGACAAATGGCCAGACCCAGGCCGGCTCCGCCCGCTTTGTCGCCGCCAACACGGGCGAATTTCTCAAACACCATCGAGCGCGCATCGGGCGGGATGCCGCTGCCATTGTCGACAAAGTCGATCACCACCTGCCCGCCCACATCATGGGTCGAGATCGTCAGAACCGGGTGATCGGCATCGCAATATTTCTGCGCATTGGAAATCAGGTTGATAAAGACCTGCCCCAGCCTGTCCAGATCAGTCATCAGCGGTATCCGCTCAGCCGGTTTGTTGCGCTGGACAGTCAGGTTCTGCCCGCTTCCGGCCAGTGCGCTGGACACAGCCCGGTCCAGCACCGAACGCAGCGTGTCTCCACCCAAGTTCAGGCTGACACGGCCACTTTCCAGCACGCTCAGGTCCAGCAGATCGTCCAGCAGCCGGGTAAGTCGCAGCGCCTCATCATGGATGATCGCCGCATAACGTGTCTGTTCCTCGGGACCCAACTCGTCGGTATCGCGCATGATCTCGGAAAAAGCCCGGATCGAAGTCATGGGCGTGCGCAACTCGTGGCTAACCTGACTGAGGAAACTGTCCTTTTGCTCCGATATCTGGGTCAACTTGGTGTTCGCCTCGCGCAATTGCCGGGCGGTACGGGCAAGCTCGGCCGATTTCGTCTCGAGCTGGCTGGAATACTCCAGCATTTGCGCAGACTCGTCGGCCACGGCCAGCAGGTCTTCGACGGAAACCGAGGATCCGCCCACGATCTGTCCAATCATCGCATGGGCAGTGGCAGTCCCGACGGACCCGCTCAGCTCACGCTCAAGACGTTCCAGAAAGGCCGGGTTGGGTTCCGGCAAGTTGGAACGGCTGCCCTGATTTTCCGCCTCGGCCTGAAAGAATTCCTGCGCGGGACCTGCACCCAGAATTCGCTGGGTCATGATCATCAGGTCTTCGCTTTGCGCCACCGAACCGGTCCAGCCACGTGGTGCAACCGAATGATCAAAGACGTTGACGAACTGCGCGCCCTGCAAGCGTTCCAGCGGGCTGGGGAAGCTCAGCAGGGAAGCAACACAGAAGGCGACCGTATTCAGGGAAAGTGACCACATGACAGTGTGCACCATCGGGTCCATCCCCTCGATCCCGAACAGGGCTTGCGGGCGCAGCCAGCTAAAACCAAAGGGGCCGTTCTGCAAGACGGACTCTGTTATTAGAACACCGCCCATCCCCGGCAGCAGCAGCGTGTAAATCCACAACAGGAACCCCACCGTCAACCCGACCAGAGCGCCCGTGCGCGTCGCCCCGCGCCAGAACAGGCCACCCACAAGCGCCGGCAGAATCTGGGAAATTCCGGCAAAAGCCACCAGACCGATCGAGGCCAGAGCAGCCCCACCCCCCGACAGTCGATAGTAGAAGAAACCCAGCGCCATGATCACGGCAATCGAAATCCGCCGCGCCATCAGAACAACATGGCGAACATCGCCTGACACCGAGCCCGTCCCCTCTTGCGTGCTCAGCCAGATCGGCATGACTACGTGGTTCGAAACCATTGTCGACAACGCCATGGCAGTCACGATGACCATTGAAGTGGCCGAGGAAAACCCGCCGATAAAGGATAACATCGCCAGCCAGTCGTTCCCCTGCGACAGCGGCACGGTCAGCACAAAGAGATCCGGGTTCGAACCCTCGGGCATCAGGTCCAGTCCGACGACGGCGATGGGCACCACGAAGAGGCTCATAAGAAGCAGGTACAGCGGGAAGGCCCAGGCCGCTGTTCGCAGATGCCCCTCATCCGCGTTTTCAACGACCATCACCTGAAACATGCGCGGCAGGCAGATGAAAGCCGCCGCAGATAAGAAAATAAATGTAGTCCAGCGGCCTGCGTCCACGTTCCATTGACCGATCTCGGAGGCGTCAATTTGGTCCATCATCGGACCGATCCCACCGGCAATGCCCCAGACCACAAAAGCACCAACCGCCAGCAGCGCAAACAGCTTTACCACAGACTCCAGCGCAATAGCCGTCACGACCCCATGGTGACGCTCGTTGACGTCCAGATTGCGGGTTCCGAAAAGGATCGCGAACATCGCCAGACCCGCTGCCACCCAAAATACACTGGAGCCTTCGCGGTAGAGGCCAGAAGGATCGGCCTCGGCAAAAATCGAGAACGACAGGGTGATGGATTGCAATTGCAGCGCGATGTACGGCGTGCCGCCCAGCACGGCCAGAATGGTCACACAGATCGCCAGCGTGTTGGACTTGCCGTAGCGCGACGAAATCAGGTCGGCAATGGATGTTACCCGCTGGCTCCGTCCGACTCGAACCAGCTTGCGCAGGCCCCACCACCAGCTGATCATCACCAGCGTCGGCCCCAGATAGATCGTCACGAACTCCAATCCCGACCGCGCCGCATTTCCGACCGCGCCATAGAACGTCCAGGCGGTGCAGTAGATCGACAGCGACAGTGTATAAATCAGCGGTGACCGCAGCCAAGCCCCGCGCCCTGCCGCCGCCATCCGATCTGCGGCGAAGGCAACGCCGAACAGCAGCACGACATAGCCCAGGCAGACCAGAATCAGAACGTTCAGCGTGGCCATTGATCCGTCTCAGATTCGGATTCGTCCTGTGTCGTCATGCGGCGGGCAGCAAAACCGAACACAAGGCTGGCCACGATCAGACCCACCCAGCAGGCAAAGATGTAGAAGATCGCCGAAGACAAAGGCACGCCCGGATTATCTTTCCACAACAACGGTATGGCCAGCAGAGCGGCCCCAAGAAAAGGTAACAACCGTGCCGCATCCGACAATCTGCGTCGGCGATAGCTCTGCCGTTCAAGAAAGACCGAAGGCCGGACGCCCGAGGGCTGTCGGTCTTCGCCGGAACTCATGATTGCGTTGCCTGCGCATGCAGGTCGCGCACCGCCGTCAGCATCTCGGTATTGGAAAACGGCTTGGTCATGAACCGGCTGACACCGGCATTTTCCGCCATTTCCCGATCACGGGACTGACCGCGTGCCGTCAGCATCAGAACAGGCAGGGCCTGCATCCCGTCAAGCTGGCGCAGATCGCGCAGAATCTCCATCCCGCTTTTGCCCGGCAGCATCACATCCAGAATAACCAGATCAGGGCTGGCCCCCTGAATGACCTGCACAGCATCCGTACCTTCGGCATGAGTTTCAACCTGCCAACCCTCACGCGTCAGCAGGAAACGAATGGCCTCAGCAATGTTGGGCTCATCCTCAATTAACAGAACCTTTCGGCTCATGATTGTCTGTCCTCCCCGTGACAGGCCGCGGTCTGGCGGACCCGTCGTGGTCAGCTTACGCGCAGTGTCAGGAAACTGTCAAAAACCTTCGCTCAGAATTGATGGTTCGCGACGGGATCTGCATTCGCTGTGCGGGCAGACCCGGCAGCTGGGGCCGACCCGTGCGACCGACTGAGTGTCCTGCACCACATCCTCGACGGAACGCACCAGCATGACGGACCGGTAGACCGGCCCCTCGTCATAGATCGCTGCGGATTGCGGCCAGGCATAAGCGTAGCAGTCAAACACGGCAGCCGTCCGGCCCAGCTGAACCACGCGCTGCCGGATCGGCACCAGCGGCCGGTTCAGGGCCTGAAACAGCGGCCAAAGTGGGCAGGCCTCACCGAACCGTGGCATGGCAAAACCGGAAACGGACTTGGTAAACAGGATACTGCCAGAGGCGTCACACACCACCAGCCCCGTAGGCCGGCCCAGATACCCGTCCGGCAAAGCTGCCAACCGTCGCAACACCGTCGCCAGATCCACCGAGAACCGCGCCGCCAGTTGCAACGGGTCCAACGCCGATTCTGCCAGCGCGTCCTGCACCCGATCTAGAGGCATCGCGCGCGCATCGTCTGCGTATAGCCTCAGGAAATCCTGTGTAAGCGACTTCGCGGACTGCGATTCCAGAGCGGTCAGGTCGATATCCTCACTCTCACCACCCAGTTCGATTTGTGGGAAATGGTGGCCGTTCGCATCGAAAAAGGCCTCGACATCCTCCAGCGGTACACCGCGGCGGTCTTCGGCAGAATCGCTGTCATCAAGATAGGCCACCAGCGACTTGGAGCTTTCGGCCAACCGTTCCGCATCCTGATGCAGGTTACTGTGGAACCGGTCGCGCCACTGCGGCTCGATTTCTTGCGTGTCCGCCAGGATCGCCGCAGTCGAGCGAATCGCAGCAGCGGTGGACAGCACCTCATGCATCGACGCGGCCAGATGCGGGTCATGGGTCAAACGATCCGACAGAGTCTCGACTGTGCGCTCAAGCGATACGACCCGACGGTGCATCTGCGCCAAAACCCCGGCCCAACCGGGGAAACGCCCGGCGAATTCCTCCAACGCGTCCAGTTCCGCCTGTTGACCAACCGCATCCGCCGCCGCTTCACGCAACGCCGAGATCAGAGTGGCCTCGATCCCTTGCGTCAGTACCGAAGGTTCAACCGCCAGCGCCCCGGCGATATCGACCAGCAATTTGCCACCGATCCGACGACGGTTGTGTTCGATCAGGTTCAGGTAAGAAGCAGATATTCCGACCTGCCGCGCCAACGCAGCCTGACGCAACCCGGCGATCTGGCGCCTCTCCCGGATGCGGCTGCCTGTTAATGTATCGCGCATGGCCTCGCCCCCTCCCTCGCGAACCTCCTCAACAGCCCCAATTGGTTTTCAGAACTCTTGATATGTTTCTAAAGGTTATGGTGACGTTATCAAATTCAATTTACATCCTTAACAACATGCTTTGTGAGCAAACACGGCGACCAGAAGCAAAATCGACGCCCCGCCCCTTCTCATTCCACTGAATTCCCGGCACGATAGCGGAATGAGCGACCCAGCCTTTGAATATGCACCAATCGGCCTGGTCGAATTGGAAAACCGGATTATCCGGCGCTGCAACTTGCAGTTCGCCCGGACCTTTGGTGGTGAGGCGGCTGACTACCGCAACATGCCCCTGCTGCACCTTTACCCGTCAGTCGCCGACTGGGAACGCATCGGAGCGCGCAGTCTTCAGGTGATGCGCGACACCGGATACTATACCGACGAACGCGTCATGCGCCGTCGCGACGGTGATCTGTTCTGGTGCCGCGCCCGCGGGCGATCCTTGACCCCCGACGACCCCTTCCGCCATGGAATCTGGAGCTTTTCTGACATCTCGGAGGAACGCCCGTTGGTCGAACTGACCGTCCGCGAACGCGAAGTGGCCATTCTGTCTTGCCGCGGCCTGTCGGCTAAGGAAATCGGGATGGAACTGAACCTCAGTTATCGCACCATCGAAGCCTATCGTGCGCGCCTGCTTGAGAAATTCGGAGCCCGTAAACTGCCGGAACTGGTGGCGAAACTTTCGGGAATGCCGCTTTAACCCCGTCTCACCCCCGAATTCTTGGCCAAACCCCTTTCCAATAGGGCCAGACTGCGCTTTTCATGGCCGGACGCTTGGCTTATAACGCTGCGTAATTAGATCAAAGCCCGCAGGTAACAGACGGGCCAAAGGGGAACCGTCGAGGACACTCATGACAGATACCAAACACGAAGCGGATGTGGCATTCATCAAGGCACTGGCCGAATTGCTGCGTGAAAACGACCTGACCGAACTGGAGGTTATGCGCGAATATGGCGATGACGACAGCCTGAATGTCCGCGTCAGCCGCGCAACGCAGGCTGTTGCCGCTCCGGTTCAAGTCGCCGTTCCTGCGGCCGCGCCTGTCGCACCGGTAGCTGCACCCGCCGCAGCCGCTGCCCCTGCCGAAGCACCAGCGGTACAGGAAGATCCGGCCAGCCACCCCGGCGCCGTGACCTCGCCCATGGTCGGCACCGTTTACATGCAGCCCGAGCCAGGTGCGCCCGCGTTCATCTCGGTCGGCGCATCCGTTTCCGAAGGCGACACGCTGCTGATCGTCGAAGCGATGAAAACCATGAACCACATCCACGCGCCCAAGTCGGGTACAATCAAGCGTATTCTGGTCGGCGACGGCGACGCTGTGGAATTCGGCACTCCTCTGGTCATTGTTGAGTAAGGCGCGCCCATGTTCGACAAGATCCTGATTGCCAACCGAGGCGAGATCGCCCTGCGCGTGATCCGTGCCGCGCGCGAGATGGGGATTAAGACGGTCGCCGTGCATTCCACCGCCGACAGCGACGCGATGCATGTGCGCATGGCCGACGAATCGGTGTGTATCGGCCCGCCGCCCAGCCCGCAAAGCTATTTGTCTGTTCCCGCCATCATCTCGGCTTGTGAGATCACCGGCGCACAGGCGATCCACCCCGGCTATGGCTTCCTGTCTGAAAACGCCGAGTTCGTGCAGATCGTCGAAGACCACGGCATCACATTCATCGGCCCCACCGCTGAACATATCCGCGTCATGGGTGACAAGATCACCGCCAAGGACACGATGAAGGAACTGGGCGTTCCTTGTGTTCCCGGCTCAGATGGCGGCGTTCCCACGCTGGCCGACGCCAAGCGTATCGGTGAGGAATTCGGCTATCCCGTAATCATCAAGGCCACCGCCGGTGGCGGCGGGCGCGGCATGAAAGTCGCGATGAACGCCGATGAGATGGAAAGCGCATTCATGACCGCGCGCGCCGAGGGCAAGGCTGCCTTTGGCAATGACGAGGTCTATATTGAGAAATACCTGACCACACCGCGCCATATCGAGATTCAGGTCTTTGGCGACGGCAAAGGCAAGGCGGTTCATCTGGGTGAACGCGACTGTTCGCTGCAACGCCGCCACCAAAAGGTGTTTGAAGAGGCCCCCGGCCCCTGCATCACCCCCGAAGAACGCGCCAAGATTGGTAAGATCTGTGCCGACGCGGTGGCCAAGATCAACTATATCGGCGCAGGCACCATCGAGTTCCTCTATGAAAACGGTGAGTTCTACTTCATCGAGATGAACACCCGCTTGCAGGTCGAACATCCTGTGACCGAGGGCATTTTTGGTGTCGATCTGGTGCGTGAACAAATCCGCGTCGCCGCTGGCGAAGAGATGTCGTTTGGTCAGGACGATCTGGAGATCAACGGCCACGCCATTGAAGTCCGCATCAACGCCGAGAAACTGCCGAACTTCTCGCCGTGTCCGGGCAAGATCACCGCGTATCACGCACCGGGCGGTCTGGGCGTTCGGATGGATTCGGCGCTTTATGATGGCTACTCAATCCCGCCCTACTACGACTCTCTGATAGCCAAACTGATCGTTCAGGGCCGCGACCGCGCCGAGGCGCTGGCACGTCTGGAGCGTGCGTTAGGTGAGCTGATCGTCGACGGCATCGACACTACCGTGCCACTGTTCCATGCCCTGTTGCAGGAACCCGATCTTCACAGCGGGACCTACAACATCCACTGGCTGGAGCGCTGGCTTGCGGAGAATATGGCCGACTAACATACTGGGGGCGAAGGGTTTTCCCTTCGCCCTTTGAGCATATTGTATGAGCCTTTCACCGGAACTTCTACTACACGGCTATTCCATCGGCATTTTCCCGATGGCCGAGCACCGCGATGCTGCCGAGCTGTTCTGGGTTGATCCCAAGTTGCGGGGTGTCTTCCCATTGGACGGTTTTCACGTCTCGCGGAGCCTCGCGCGACGTATCCGCAAATCCGGGTTTTCAGTAACGATCAATCAGGATTTTGCGGGCGTGGTCGACGGCTGCGCCGACCGCGCCGATACGTGGATCAATGCAGAACTACGCGACCTGTATCAGCAGATACACGATTCAGGCCAAGCACATTCGCTTGAAGTTTGGGACGGGGATCATCTCGTAGGCGGTGTTTACGGCGTTACAGTCGGCGCGGCGTTTTTCGGAGAAAGCATGTTCTCGCGCCGCACAGATGCGTCAAAGATCGCATTGGCCTATCTGGTGGACCGCTTGCGCCAAACCGGATTTCGACTGTTTGATACACAATTCCTGACCGCGCATCTGGCATCGCTGGGCGCAATCGAAATTCCGCGCGCGCAGTATCGTCTGGAACTGGAAGAAGCCATCAACGCCAGCGCAGACTTCACCGCGCCGTTGAATCAGTTGCCCGATGGCGTGATACAGCGGATCACCCAGACGTCATAACGTGCATGATCCAGCGCATTCAAGGCCGGAGACGTCGCGATCATCCACCCGTCAAACAATTGATCTGACTTCTCTTTTTCCCAGATCGTCAGATAAGCAAAAGCGTCACCGGTTGGGTTATCGACCGGATAGCGGCAATCCCCAAGGGCGACGTCCAGACCAAATACCTCACCGCTCTGACCACTTTGGATTTCCACATCGACAGTCTGGCCATTGACCTTATCCAGTCCCCGCAACATCGCCCCGGGGGCGGATTGCACCTTTTGCTGGGCCGATGCACCGGTTGCCAGCAACAAGGCCGAGATCAGGGCCAGATGCCTCATTCGTCGCCGCTCCCGGCCACGAATTTGACCAGCAGTGAAATCAGGCTGACCGCGCCCTGAGTGTCTTCGACCTGATCGCCCGGCTCGAAATAAAACGGTGATCCGCCCGGCATCACCTCGACGAAATTGCCGCCCAACAGCCCTTCCGAAGAGATTACGATGGCGCTGTCATCCGGCACTAGAATGCCATCCCGAATTGAAAACGTGGTGTCCGCGCGATATGTATCCGGGTTCAGATCCACACCTGTAACGGTGCCAATCTTGACCCCTGCCAGACGCACATCGGTGCCCACGCCGACACCCTCGAGCGAGCGGAAGGATGCGCCCAACTCATAACCCGTAGCGCTTTGCGACAGGCCCGTGGACTGACTTGCATAGACACCGAAGGCAACGGCGCAGGCCAGAACAGCCCCACCGACAAGAACTTCGGTCACATTATAGCTCGACATTGATCGCCTCGTTTATTCCGGGCTCCAGGCCTCATAGTCCGCGCGTTCGACCGGATCGGCCCGCCGCAGAGACCCCGCAGGCGTATAGGCCAGCGCTGTACCCGTCAGGTTTTCCTGATGTGGTTTTTCCCAGGTTTTGTGCTGCAATGGCTTGTCCGTCGGCGGCTCATCCCAGGTCCGGTGCAGCCAACCATGCCAGTCGGGATCAATCCGGCTAGCCTCGGCCTCACCATTGAAAATCACCCAGCGTTTGCTGTCGTCGGCCGTGCGATAGAACACGTTGCCTTCGTTATCCTCACCAACTTTGACCCCCTTGCGCGAGGTGTAAATCTGCGTGTTGAGGGTGGCCCCGTTCCACCAGGTTACGGCCCTTAATAACGTGTTCAGGATACCCATCGGCTGCCTCCGGCAATTCTGTTCCCGCAGATATGGACCAAAGGCGCGCCAAGGTCCAGTGTCACAAGGGCCGCAGTCACTATTCCGGCAAATAAGCCGTGACTTCGATTTCGATCCGATATTTCGGGTCAATCAGGCCACATTCGATCATGGTCGTGACCGGAGGGTTGGCCCCAAAATATTCTCGAAGGATCGGCCAGCAGGGTTCGAATTCAGCCCGATCCGGCAACATGTAGGTCACACGCACCACGTCGGCGAAACTTGCGCCGGCCTCAGACAGAGCCTTGCCGATCACCTCCAATGCCGACCGGCATTGTGCTGTGACGTCATCACCCTGCCCCACCGTTCCGGCGACATGCACCCAACCTCCAGCCACAACAGCGCGGCAATAACCGATTTTTGCTTCGAATTCTCCACCGGATGAAATGCGTTTGATCGTCATGATACCCTCACATGAAAACGGCGCGGTCTGCGCCGCGCCGTGTTTCGTAAATCGTTTTGAACTTAACCAGCCGAGGCCGATTCAGCCGCATCCGCGTAGATGATCAGGGGCTGTTTGTCGGACGAGACCGCCTCTTCATTGACCACAACTTCGGTCACGTTTTTCATGCCGGGCAGTTCGAACATAGTATCCAGAAGGATATCTTCGAGGATCGAGCGCAATCCGCGTGCGCCGGTTTTCCGTTCGATGGCCTTCTTGGCAATCGCTTTCAGCGCATCGTCAGTAAAGGCCAGCTCCGCGTCTTCCAGTTCGAACAGGCGCTGGTATTGCTTGACCAGAGCGTTCTTGGGCTTGGTCAGGATCGTGACCAGAGCATCCTCGTCCAGATCCTCCAGCGTAGCCAGAACCGGCAGACGACCGACGAATTCCGGGATCAGGCCGAATTTCAGCAGATCTTCGGGTTCCAGATCCTTGAATATCTCGCCCACGCCGCGCTCATCATTGTCACGCACATCGGCACCAAAGCCCATGGCCGAGCCCTTACCGCGCTGCGCGATGATCTTGTCCAGACCGGCAAAGGCGCCGCCACAGATGAACAGGATGTTCGTGGTATCCACTTGCAGGAATTCCTGCTGCGGATGCTTGCGACCCCCTTGTGGCGGAACACTGGCGACAGTGCCTTCCATCAGCTTCAGCAGCGCTTGCTGCACGCCCTCACCCGATACGTCGCGAGTGATCGAAGGGTTTTCGGACTTGCGCGTGATCTTGTCGACCTCGTCAATGTAGACAATGCCGCGCTGCGCGCGTTCGACGTTGTACTCACTGGCCTGCAACAGTTTGAGAATGATGTTTTCGACATCCTCACCAACATAACCGGCTTCGGTCAGCGTGGTTGCATCGGCCATCGTAAACGGCACATCCAAAATGCGCGCCAGCGTTTGCGCCAGCAGCGTCTTGCCGCAACCGGTCGGGCCGATCAGAAGGATGTTCGACTTCGCCAGCTCAATATCGCTGCCCGCTTTCTGGGCATGGTTCAGGCGCTTGTAGTGGTTGTGAACGGCAACCGACAGAACCCGCTTGGCCGTCGCCTGACCAATCACGTAATCGTCCAGAACCTCGCAGATGTCTTTCGGCGTCGGAACACCGTCCGAGGCTTTCAGACCGCTGGCCTTCGTTTCCTCGCGGATGATGTCCATGCAAAGTTCGACGCATTCATCACAGATAAACACTGTTGGCCCGGCAATCAGCTTGCGCACCTCATGCTGGCTCTTGCCGCAGAAGCTACAGTAGAGCGTGTTCTTGCCGTCACCGCCTGAATTCGTCGCCATGTTCTACCTTTCGGGCTCCATCCCAGCGATCCGTACCGGACCGCGCTTGCCGTCTGTTGGTGCAGCTTAGGCCAGCACCGGGGCGGCTACAATCTCAAAATGCGTCCCGCGCCGGTGGCGCGGGAGCTTTAATTCAGGCGTCGTCACCGTCCATTTTTGCGCGGTTTTCAACGATTTCGTCGATGTGACCCCAGTCTTTCGCTTCCTCAGGGCTCATGAAATTGTCGCGATCCAGCGCCTTTTCCACTGCCTTTTTGGTCTGCCCTGTATGGCGCACATAGATGTCATACAAGCGATCTTTCAGTTTCTGCGTCTCGGCCGCGTGGATCATGATATCGCTGGCCTGACCCTGATAGCCGCCGCTGGGCTGATGCACCATGATCCGGCTGTTGGGCAGCGAGAACCGCATTCCCTTCTCGCCACCGGCCAGCAGAACCGACCCCATCGAGGCCGCCTGACCGATTACCAATGTCGAACATTTCGGCTTGATATACTGCATTGTGTCGTAAATCGACAAACCGCTGGTCACAACACCGCCGGGCGAGTTGATGTAGATCGAAATCTCTTTGCTTGGGTTTTCTGCCTCAAGGTGCAGCAGCTGGGCCACGACCAGATGGCTCATCCCGTCATGGATCGGGCCGTTGATGAAAATGATCCGCTCTTTCAGAAGGCGCGAGAAGATGTCGTAGGCACGTTCGCCCCGGCTGGTCTGTTCGACCACCATCGGGACGAGCGTATTCATATAGGTATCAACTGGATCGAACATTCTGAACCTGCCTGCTTTGCTATGGATCGGGACAGTACCCGAAGAAACGTTACCCGAGTCTTAGTGTCGCCACAGGGGGGCTGCAAGGGGGACCGGATACTTCGCGTCTTGCAAGCACATTTTAGGGTCTTCGGCCGCCCACTCTTTGCGTGCGTTTGGCTTGCTCATCAAATCTTGGCGTTATCACATCACACTATTTTGATCCGTGCATATAGAAAAACATGGTCAATATGTGTACTCATGTAGCTCTAAACTCTCACCAGTGACTCCACTCACCGAAATAACCCCTCCGCTCTAGGGGCAAACAAGGATACCAACGATGGCCCTTCCCCAGCTTTCGCCAAACATGCCCAGCGACTCGTTCGACAAGATGGTTGAGAACGCGACTCAGGCGTCGAATTTCCTTAAGGCCATCAGCCACGAAGGGCGTTTGATGATTTTGTGCCACCTTGTATCCGGCGAGAAATCCGTGACCGAACTGGAGGAGTTGCTGTCGGCCCGTCAGGCCGCGGTATCGCAGCAACTGTCGCGCCTGCGCCTGGAAGGGCTGGTCACACCGCGTCGGGAAGGCAAAGCCATCTATTACCGCCTGGCCGATGACCGCCCGCGCCGCATGCTGGAGGTGGTGTATGAACTGTTCTGCGGTGATCAGAAAGACTAAGCCCGGCGCACTGTCTGTACCATTGAGATCGCCCTCATAACACCTCGGTTGAACGCCTCAAACGCTCCATCGCGGTGCGGCGTGTTCTTACGCCTCAAACCTCTGGTTCCGCTATCCAAAAACTGCTAGGCAACACGGAACTGACACCAATGGAGACTTCAATGATCCGCGCATTTTTGATTGGACTGGTCCTGTTCACCCTCACCGCTTGCGAGACCGCAAAAGGCGCCGGCAAAGATATCGAGAAAGCTGGCGACGCAATCCAGAACGCGGCGTCTGACGTACAGGAAAGCCTGTAACACGCCTGAATATAGCAGGATTCAGACGCCCCACCCCTACATATAGTTGAATCCGGCATATATATGCGGTATACTGTGGGAACAGGTGCATAGACGCGGCATTGCATTTCTGACACGTAGACGGGGTTCTTGCACACATGCAAGAACCCCGTTCCCGTTTAAGGGTTGAGTGGCAGCCCGTTGAAACCTGTTATCCGGCAAAAGGAAAAGGCGTCAGGTGCGCAGACGCGGTCTTTGCACGTGCCCTTGCGGACACCCCTGACGCCTTGCCGGGTCGACACGCCCGAGGGACGTCCCGATCCAGTTGCTCTGGCCCCCGAAGGGATCACAGCCGTCGCAGCACACCCGAGGGCACCCTGCAACACGCACTGACCTTCTGAGAGTCTGGTCAGACACCCCGGATTTGACACCCGGACCACTTGACCATCCACCGGTAAGCCTTTGCAGAAAAGTGCAAATCCTAAAACTCGCCCGTCTCCGCCTTGACCCCCTTGGCCTTTGCGTCCCACCCTGGCTCCTAAGAACCGTTGCGGTGATCTGACTGTTACATTGGGCTCGCAACACGGCAAGAAAATAGCACTGCGGCATGAAAATTAGCCGGGGATAAATTGTTGATATCTGCCGGGAGAGCTTTGTGGATAACCCCAGAAATCGTGGCGCTGCGCTGGTTTGAAAACGGATAAGTCAAAACATGTCGAAAAATCGAAATTTTAGGGCTTTTCTGCACCTGCAAAGGCCCGTTGAGCCGAAATGTGTACGCCGTCAACCATTTTGTCCGGTAGCGACAACCTCGTTGTCCGGTTTTAGCCGCAGTTCATGACGTGTTTATGGTCTGGTTTGCTTCTCCTTCAGGTTTTGGCTTTTCCGGTGGATTTTTGTTTTGGCCGACGTTGATTTTCAGCTGAGCGTCGCCTGTAGCTTTCGAAGTTCATCTCGAGGATCGTGGCGTGATGAACCAACCTGTCGATGGCTGCGACGGTAACAGCTTGGTCGGGGAAGATTTTGCCCCATGCACTGAATGGCTGGTTGGCAGCGATCGCAAGGCTTCGGTTTTCATAGCGCCGTGCGATAAGTTCGAAGAGAACAGAGCTTTCGGCGTGGTCTTTCTGGGCATATGTGATGTCGTCCAGAATGACGAGATCGAATTTGTCGAGTTTGGCCAGTGCAGTTTCCAACACGAGATCTCGCCGGGCAGCCTGAAGTTTCTGTACCAGATCGGTTGTTCGCGTGTAGAGGACGCGATTCCCGGCTTCGATCAGAGCATGTCCTATGGCGCAAAGAATATGCGTCTTGCCCGCGCCGGAGTTTCCGATGGCGATCAGATTGGCGCCGGTTTCAACCCAGTCGCCTGCTGCGAGCGCCTCGATCCGGGCTTGTGACAGCTCAGGTACGGCTTTGAACTCGAATGTGGCCAGGGTTTTTCCGCCGGGCAGGCCCGATTGGCCCAGGTGGCGTCGAATGCGGCGTTCCTCGCGCTCAGCCAATTCGATCTCGGCTAGAGTGGCCAGCAACCTGGCTGCAGGCCAGTTCTCGGTATCGGCCTGTTGCGCGAAGCGCTCCCAGTGGTGCTGGAAGCTGGGCAGACGCAAAGCGGTGAACAGGGCGGGCAAGGCGTGCACATCGACAGTTTGTGGTTTGGACACCTGTGTCATGTGCGCACCTCCAGCAAGCGATCGAAGCTGGACAGATCCGTCAGTCTGACCTTTCGGTCTTCCGGCAATTCCGTGCGTGACCCAAGGAGTTGTTTCCGCAGGGTTTTGGCATCTGGCAATGCGCCATTTGCAAAGTCCCCGGCGATCAGCGCGGCCAGGTCTGCCTCGCAGTTCTCGCTATGGGCCAGCCAGAGCAGATCGACCATGCGTTTGCAAGCCTCTTTGCGGGGCAAAACCTCGGAGAGGCGGTTCCAGGCCTCAGCGTATTCGGACCTGGGGAAGAGATTGTCGCGATAGACGGAATTTGCCAAAGCCTGAGGCTTGCGACGCAGGGCATGGATGACATGCCGGTAATTGATGCTATGGATACGTTTACCGTCCTTGCGCCCGCGCATGCGGGGATGGGAGACCACATGCGTGGCCCCGAGATAGGCTTCGATCCGGTCGTCATAGACGTGAACGCGCAAGCGCTGGCCGATGAACTGCGAGGGCACGGAATAGAACACGCTGTGGACCAGGAAACCTCCGGTCCTGACAACACGCACGACAAGTTCGGTGAAGTCGGTGGTGCGCTGCGTGGGCAGCGGCTTGAGGTGTTGCAACTCGACTTTTATCTTGTCCTCACGGCGGCGGTTGCGGCGGGCGACAACTTCGTCGACAAACCGGCGCCAGGCATCGATGTCGGGAAAGTCCCGCGATCCCCGCAGGATCAGAGCCTGATCCAAAGCCACCTTGAGATGATTGTTGTGTGCTTCGATCGCGCCATTCTCATGGGCTTCGCCGGGATTATTGCGGCTCGCGACCATCCCATAGTGCCGACAGAACGCCTCATAACGTTCGGTGACATCCCTGGTCGCATCCTTGTCGAGATTGCGATACGCGGCCGACAGGCTGTCGGTTCTGCTCTCCTGCGGCACGCCCCCAAGTGTCCAGAGCGCATTCTGAAGGTTTTCAGCCAGTGCCGTGAAACTCTCCCCGCCCAGAACCGGCGCGGCATGCTCCCAGCCGCTGTAGGCGAGAACAAAGTGGAAAAGCCGATGAAGCAGCAAATGACCGGCGATTGTCACGCCGAGTTCAGTCGCATCGGTGAAGTCCGACAGTCCCATACGCCCTGGCTCCGGGGACTGGCGAAAGATCACGTCGCGCTCGGGGCCATGCAGGGCGCGCCACTCCCGAACCCGTCGTTCCAGCGTCCGCCGGACCCGATCATCGGGGAAGCCGTCAGGATCCAGCATCTGCAAATGACGGAGCAACGTCACAGCTTGCACGGAAGAATCCCGTTCGAGGAGCGGGATCAGGATAGGCTGCCACACAGCCTCCAAAGGATCAGGGACGGTGCGACCACGGACTGGTTTGCGCTGCGAAGGCAGTACCGGGTTTGCTTCAATCCTGCGCCCGGTGCGTTCGCTGAAACCGGCACGGGCTGCGGCAACACGTTGGTTATGAAAGGGTCGGTCGGACATGTACAATCTCATTTGCTGGTCGGTGACGGGTTTCCCCGGCATTCGGAACCTCCGTATTCACGTTCAGAGGTCTCCAACCTACCGGGCCACAGCGGCCAGCACCTACCCCGTACCCCTCCCAAAAGGGCCGATCCGGTGGCTCAAACCTCCAATCGGGCTCCGCCCTCATTCCGGTTCAAGCCACCGGCCAACTTGGCTGTCGGTGCCGGTCAACTTGGTTGTCGCTCATCAGAAATGACCCGCAGAAATCCCCCGATGTGAGGGCTGCACGATTCGACACAGGCCCTGAGAAGCGTTCCGACCCGGCCGGGGCAACCTACTACACGTGCCACCTCCACTCAGGCGACAGTTCATACCCCCTACAACCGGCCGGGCCGGAGACGCTTCAGTTCACCTGACGTTCCAGAACGGTGCTATAGGTCGTTCCGGATCGCAGGCTACGGAAATCGGCAAAAATTTTGCCGTCCTCGTACCGCGCATCAATCAGCGCGTTCACTCCAATTGTCGGATCAGATGAGCTTTCGACGATCCCGATGCCTCCCGAGCCGTCCAGACTGACGGTGCCGGTGGCCTCATACACGGTCCAGTCATCGGTGGCATTGCGCCGCCACTTGCTGGGCCCCCAGAACACGTTGTCCTGCTGTTTTTCGACATGCAGCACCCATTCGGCACTGTTGAAACGCGGTGTCTTGCCGATGGCCGCATCCGACGGCGAAACGGCGGTGTAGCTGCCCACCCACGTGCCGCGCAGGTCCGGCGTATCGGCCATGGCAGCAGTGGCAAGAGTAAGGCTCGTGGCCAGAGCGGCTGCTCCGGCAGTCATAAATCTGGTCATGGTCTCTTCCTCCCTGAGGTCTGGGCCGTTGCTGGCCTGCTGAACAGATTGGGAGGGCGCGCCGCGGTTACAACTTACCTAAGGGAAACTTCATGATTGGTTCATGGAACCCTCACCAGACGCAAATGAAAAGGGGCACACAAAACCGCGCGCCCCTGCCCTAAGTGGTTATTCCTAAACAAGGTTTATTCGATCGTGATACTGCCCGTGATCGAATTGACGAACTTGTTGGTGTCGGGATCAGTCAGTGAGGAAAAAGCCCCACCCCCAGACGCACTAGCCCAACTCCCGGTGCCGCCCGAGACGGTCCAGTCCCCGGTAAGAGCCCCATCAGCCCCCAACCCCGTCGCCGTCCAGCTCATCACCGCCTTTTCGCCCGAGGCCGTGTCGAACACGCAGTTGCCCGTACCCGAGACCCCGGCCCCAGCGACCATGATGGCACCAAAACAGGATCCGGTCGCACCTTCCAGAGGATGGCCGGCGGCGACTTCGAAACTGTCATAATCGGTTTGCGACTTGATCACCGCGTGACCGTCCGAGATGGGATAGACTTGGTTGGCATTCACTCCCATGCCCTTGCCATCAGCGTCATAGGTCTCGGCCTGCGCCGGGACGTTCAGGCCCATGGCCAGCACGGTGATCGCGGTCGGAATTAAGAACTTGTGCATAATAACCTCTCATTTCTGAGGGTTTGGCGTTGCAAGCATGTAAAGAATAAAACCGCCTGAACGCGGTTCCCCCGCGCGGAGGATAACACATTCCGATCTTTGCGTCTAAACCGGGCGCTCAGCCTTCCAGCTTGCGGGCCACGAGAACCGAGACCGGGAACGCCGCGACAAACCCCACGACGGCAGCGATCAGCATGGCCATCCACGATACGTAGCCCATGACCAGAACCGCAATCACTGCGGACCCGGCAAGGGTGGAACCAAGGAAAATGTGAAGGATCAGAGTCAGGGGCGACATAGGGGCCTCGTATTTGTCAGTCTGTTTTCGCGGACCTTAGAACTGAGGCCAATAGTGGTCCTTGATCTGGGTCAGAAAGCGCAGCCCAATCAGGCCCATGCCAGAGCTGTTCCAATCAGGACAAGGCCGATCCCCGCAACTTCGCGGTACGAGAAATTCTCGCCGAACAGAAAGTAGGATGCGATGGCGATCAGGATGACCTCGGCCCCCAGAATGCCGGTATAGATGATGCCCAACCGCTCCTCGCGCAAGGCGGCGAGTTCCAGCGATGCGGCGGCCAGCAGGGTCGCGACGATCAACAGGCTGAGGCCGACTCCGGGGATTTTCCACCAGAACTTCATCGCGATCATGGCCACGGAATAAAGGCCCGCCGATCCGAAAGCGATAAGGGGGACGAGCGATGTGGACATTTGGGCCTCCCGTCAGAATTGACGTTAGGTCAACGATAGCAGGTGGGAGGTTTCGAGGCTGTGAGGTCGGTCACACTCGGTTGGTCGGTTGAGCAGAGGGCAGTACCCTACCATCAAGGTGGTTTGACACGACCCGGCGATACCGCCGGGCCTGATGAAGACTAAGTTAGTCAATAAAACATGACCTATGGACGTGCTCCTCTACATGAGTTCAGACATTCATGGTTGCTATAATGGAAGACAACCCCAGAATGCCGAAGTCGCATTGCAGTTAGGCAGCACTCTCTTGCGAAACGTGCGCGATTACTTCGCCGGGATCATTTCGCCATGTGGCGATCAAATCTCGAATAGCTTCGGCTTGCGGTTCTGTCAGGCAGTCGGGAACAAGCTCAATCCGTTCTGTCCCAAAGTCAGCAGTAACCGAGTACCCAATTTTTCCAAAGGCTTCAGCCTGAGCTTTTTTTGAATGATAGTTCGAGCCCGCTATGCCGCCGGTCTTATAGGTAAACGACATATCCGGGGTTTGCGAATAGATCGACCCCAAGTCATTCCGTTCATAGCTCTTGGAGGTCGGCCATCCAGGAGCTTGGATAAAATCCTCAAACAAAACCAGTGTTACCGCAGAAGAACCCCGAGCCAGAGCCTTGTTTCGGATTACCGAGCGCCAAACGACCAGTATCGCTATTGGCAGGAACCACGCGGCAAGAAATGCCCCCATTGAAAAGTCTTCTCGTGGACCACTTTGGGCAAAGCCTATGATCCCCGCAGGAACCCAACCAACGATGACGCCAAGAATACTGAACCTGAACATGACGGCGGTTGAGCTTGTTTCGTACCTGCTGGTGGGTTTGAAATGAACCACCGCACTTTCACCGTCCTGCTCCACCTCGAACGGCTTTTGCGGCTTGATTGCAGACATACACACTTCCTTCTAGTTTAATTGAAAGCTGTCAGACCAACAACTTCAAGATGAAAGCTTTGAACATTTTGTCCACGAAATCAAATGGCAAAAAGGCGACTTTAGTCAAAATAAACAACAAGATAATGCCACATTTTGACTACCTTCAGAGTAGTTTAACGCCGTAACTCACGCATCAAAACCTGAAGAATCGAAGATATTCGATATGCGGGTCACACGCCAGCACAACCACAGCCCAGGGGCTGACGCGCGCCCTGACTTTATAAGGAAATAGCCCTACTCTTCCGAACGCCTCGAATTGAAAGCCGAATTTAGCTATCCATCTTCAACGCTGAAATAAACGCCTCCTGCGGGATATCCACCTTCCCGAACTGCCGCATCTTCTTTTTACCCGCCTTCTGCTTGTCCAGCAGTTTGCGTTTCCGCGTGGCGTCGCCTCCGTAGCATTTGGCGGTCACGTCCTTGCGCAGGGCCGAGAGGGTCTCGCGGGCGATGACCTTGCCTCCGATCGCAGCCTGGATCGGGATTTTGAACATGTGGCGCGGGATCAGGTCCTTGAGCTTTTCGCACATCGCCCGGCCCCGCATCTCGGCCCGGTCGCGGTGAACCATGGTCGACAGAGCGTCGACCGGTTCGTCATTCACCAGCACCGACATCTTGACCAGATTGTCCTCGGTGTAGCCGGTCATCTGATAGTCGAACGAAGCATAGCCCTTGGTCACCGATTTCAGGCGGTCGTAGAAGTCAAAGACAACCTCGTTCAGCGGCAAGTCATAGACGACCATCGCACGGCTGCCCGCATAGGTCAGGTCCAGCTGGATGCCGCGGCGGTCCTGGCAGAGTTTCAGCACGTCGCCCAGATATTCGTCGGGCACCAGAATAGTCGCCTTGATGCGCGGTTCCTCGATATGATCGACCTTGGACGGGTCAGGCATGTCGGCGGGGTTGTGCAGCTCGATCATCTCGCCGTCTTTCATGTAGACGTGATAGATCACCGACGGCGCGGTGGTGATGAGCTCAATATCGTATTCGCGTTCGATGCGGTCACGGATGACCTCAAGGTGCAGTAGGCCCAGGAAGCCGCAGCGGAAGCCAAAGCCAAGTGCTGCCGAGGTTTCCATTTCGAACGAGAACGAGGCGTCGTTCAGGGCCAGTTTGTCGATCGCATCGCGCAGGTCTTCGAATTCGGAACTGTCGACGGGGAAGAGGCCGCAGAACACCACCGGCTGCGCGGGTTTGAAGCCGTCCAGAGCGTCTTCGGTCCCGTTGCGGTCATTGGTGATCGTGTCGCCGACGCGGGTGTCGCGGACCTGTTTGATCGAGGCGGTCAGGAATCCGATCTCGCCGGGGCCAAGGCTGTCGACCATCTCCATCTCTGGCCGGAAGACACCGACGCGGTCGACGTGGTGGAGGGTGTTGTTCGACATGAACTTGACCCGCATGCCCTTTTTCAGCGTGCCGTCCATGATGCGGACCAGAACGATGACGCCCAGATAGGCGTCGTACCACGAATCCACCAGCATCGCCTTGAGCGGCGCGTCGAGATTGCCCTGCGGTGCGGGCAGTTGCTGCACGATGGCTTCGAGCGTCTCGTGGATACCCTGCCCCGTTTTGGCCGAAACCTGAATGGCGTCAGTCGCGTCGATACCGATCACATCCTCGATCTGTTCGGCCACGCGATCACAGTCGGAGGCTGGCAGGTCGATCTTGTTCAGCACCGGCACGATCTCATGATCCGCGTCGATGGCCTGATAGACATTCGCCAGCGTCTGCGCCTCAACTCCTTGGGTCGAGTCCACAACCAGCAGAGACCCTTCGACCGCACGCATGGACCGTGAGACCTCATAGGCAAAGTCCACGTGGCCGGGGGTGTCGATTAGGTTCAGCACATATTGCTCGCCATTATCGGCGGTATAGTCGATGCGGACCGTGTTGGCCTTGATGGTGATACCGCGTTCGCGCTCGATATCCATGCTGTCGAGCAGCTGTTCCTTCATGTCGCGATCCTTGACCGTTCCGGTCTCTTGGATGAGCCGGTCAGCAAGGGTGGATTTGCCATGGTCGATATGCGCGACGATGGAGAAATTGCGGATATGAGCGAGGTCTGTCATGGAGTGGGATATGTCCGGAGTTTGTGGCCTCGTCAAGCGTTGAAGCGTTGCACCAAAGGCGCGCAGGGCGTCTTTGCGCCTGACGGCGTTTACCCGATATTTGCGAATAGCTAAGATGCTGCCACTGAACGGCCCAATCCCAAACGAGAAAGCAGTCAAACATTGGCCGACTATTCGATATTTGTTCTAGGTGAAAGCCAGCTGACGATCTCGGTTGCGCAGGGGCTGGATGGCATCAATCAGGGTACAGGCGTACATCTGATTGGTGAGACCATCACCATAGACACTCTTGCAGTGACCGAGGTTTTCATCACCGACGCCGGGGCTGACGCAGACTTTGCTGACAACGACGGAAACCAAAGGCTGGACGGTGATCAGACAATTGACGGGACGCTGTTTTCCGACGGCACGCAAGTCGAGGCCGAATATGGCATCACCCTGACTGACGGCACGAACACCTGGCAAGCCATTGCATTCAACGTCAACAACTCTTCGCCGGCCTTCGGGACGGTCGAAGGGATTGCGTTTATTGGCGGGCCGGGACAGTTCCCTCCGACTGGGGTGGAGTTGACCGTCGTCAGCACTCAGGAAGGACCCAGCTTTGCGGCGACCGAGTATGTCACGCCAATCTGCTACCGCCGCGGGACGCTGATACAAACCGACAAAGGGTATGTACCAATAGAGGCGCTCAAACCCGAGGACACGGTTTGGACGCAGGACGCAGGCTTTCAGCCGGTCCGCTGGGTCGGATCCCAGAGCGTGATTGCAACCGGCCGATTCAGGCTTGTTGAAATCCCACGCGATGTTCTTTCAAACTTTGCGCCGCTTATGGTTTCTCAGCAGCACAGGATGCTGATCACGCACCCGGTCGCCGAATTGCATTTCGGCGTGACGGACGTGTTTGTACCTGCCATCAGTCTTGCCGACGCGGGGATCGCGCGGTTGTCGGATGAGAAGACGGCGTGCTTCCTTCACCTTCTGCTGGATCAGCATAACGTGATCGACGCCAACGGGGCGGCTTCGGAAAGCCTTTTGGCGTCTCAGGTGACATGCAACAGCAACCCGGACGCCTTGTTTTTCGGCGATCTGGCCGGGATGGCGTCATCGGCCACAAAAACGGCAAGATTATCCCTTAGCAGAAGGGAGGCAGGATTTTTGATGCGGGAAATCTTGTCCATTGATCAGGATTCCCGTTTGATTCATACTCCCGCGCAAGCCGAGAGGGGCGCAAGATCCCTCCGGGCAGGCAAAAACGAGGCATGAGCATGAAACAGTTTCTTTTAATCGCATTTTGCGCTGCAACCGTTGCAGCGTCTCCTGTGGCGGTTGAAGCCGCACAGATCAAACGCGCCTGTCTGGCGTCGGATCGTGATGCGGCGACACGGGATCGGTGCAACTGCATCCAACGTGTCGCAAATCAGGCGCTGACCCGGAGCGATCAAAAAACCGTCGCACAGTGGTTCACCGACCCCCATCAGGCCCAGGAACTAAAGATGTCGCGGACTGCGCGTGATGATGCGCTGTGGGATCGGTACCAGAACTTTGGCCAGATGGCGCAGGCGATCTGTAGCTAACCTGCCTCAATCCTTGACCTGATCTGCACTGCGCCCCAGAAATGGCGCAGCGAAAGGGATATGTGATGGTTATGAAAGGGCTGACCCTGCGCGGGCTCGAGGTATTCGAGGCCTTGGCGCGAACGGGATCGGTGGCGCAGGCAGCCCAGATCACAGGGCTCAGCCAGCCGTCGGTGTCGCAGCAATTACGCAATCTTGAAAACGCCCTGGGAACCGAACTGGTCGACCATGGTCGGCGCCCCATGCGGTTGACACAGGCCGGGCGCAGCTTTCAGGCGCGGGCCGAAGCGGTTCTGGCCGAGCTACAGATGGCGCAGAGCGAACTGACCGTGATGGACCTTGGGCATCTCACGACGCTGTCCATCGGCTTGATTGACGATTTCGACAACGACTTGACCCCGCGACTGGCCACTCTGCTGGCCGACAGCCTCACCCGGTCCAAGTTCAAGCTGATCACCCTGCCCAGCCTTGATCTGTTCGCCGATCTTGAGGCGCAGCGCCTGCACATGGCCGTTTCGGCCCATACCGGCGAGTTGCTGGAAGGCGTGGTCGAATACCCTCTGGTGCAGGACCCGTTCATTCTGGTGACGCCCAAAGGCGCCGAAAACGCCACACAGACCCTGCCCTTTTTGCGCTACGCCCGCGAGCAACTGATCAGCCGGCAGATTGAGTCGCATCTGGCACGGCAACAGCTGAACTTTGAGGAACGGTTCGAGATCGGCTCGCATCTGGCGCTGATGGCGATGGTTGCACGAGGCCTTGGCTGGGCGATCACCACGCCGCTGGGCTATATGCGTGCTGCACGATTCCACGATGGGCTCGAGGCGCACCCTGCCCCGTTCGGAGAGTTCTCGCGCACCATATCGCTGTTTACCCGCACGGACTGGTCCGATCAGGTACCGCAAGAGGTCGCAGGAATGATGCGCCGCCTGATGCGCAGCCAGATCGTCGATCCGGCGTTGACGCAGTTGCCCTGGCTGGCGGACAGGCTGAAAGTGATGAATTAACCGCGCAGGTGCGCGTCCAACCCTTCAACCGCCGCCTCGATCAGGTCTAACGCCCCATCGAAATCACGCGTGTAATAAGGATCCGGCACGTGATCTGCCCCGGCATGAGGGGCAAAATCAGTCAGCAGGCGCACCGGGGTGTCATTCCCCAGTGGTCGCAGTTCCTCGATTCGGGCGATGTTTTTGGCATCCATACCGATGATCAGATCAAAACGGTTGAAATCCTCGGCCACGAACTGCCGCGCCCGCAGGTCACTCAGGTCAATACCACGCGACCGCGCCGCCGTTTGCATCGGCCGATAGGGTGGATCGCCAATATGCCAGTCCGAGGTTCCGGCACTGTCGGTGCTGTGATGGGGCGCACGGGCGCGGAATACGCCCTCAGCGGCGGGAGATCGGCAGATATTGCCCAGACAGACAAAGAGGATACGGTGTGTCATGGGCCAAGGTGTAGCGTGTGAGGCAAAGATGGAAAAGATCGTCATTCTGACCGGGGCCGGGATTTCTGCCGAAAGCGGGTTGGGTACGTTCCGCGATGAGGGTGGGCTCTGGGCGCAGCACCGGATTGAAGATGTCGCCACACCCGAAGGCTTTGCCCGCAACCCGGCCCTGGTCCACGCGTTTTACAACGCCCGCCGGGTTCAGGCCGCCAAGGCTAAGCCCAATGACGCGCATATCGCGCTGGCCCGGTTGCAACGTGACTGGCCCGGAGAGGTGGTGATCGTCACCCAGAATGTCGACAGCCTGCACGAGGCCGGTGGCGCCGAGAACGTCGTCCACATGCACGGCCTTCTGGCCGGTGCCTTATGCGCAAGCTGCGGCCACCGATGGACCTCCCCGCCCGAAATGGCCGTGGCTGAGCCCTGCCCCGCCTGCGCTGCGCCCACCGCACGGCCCGATGTGGTCTGGTTCGGTGAGATGCCCTATTATATGGACGCAATCTACGACCATCTGGCAGGGGCTGCGTTCTTTGCCTCGATCGGCACCTCTGGTCAGGTCTATCCCGCTGCTGCCTTCGTGCACGAGGCCCGGCTTTCCGGAGCGCAGACGATTGAGCTGAACCTCGACCCGTCAGATGGCGCATCCGTTTTCGATCAGGTCATTCTGGGTCCGGCCACGGAAACCGTTCCTCGTTGGGTCGACGGACTGCTCGGCAGTCATTGAGCGCACAGCCCGCAGACACAGGCCAAATTTTCCGTTTATAGTAAAGCCGTAACACGCCCGGAGGCCCCTATGACCGATCCCCAACCCCCACGCGAAGAAATCCTGGACAGCAGCAGCTTTGAGGACCGCGATGCGCTTGGAGATCAGTTGGCAGGCTTGTGGTGGACCTTCCTGCTGCGCGGTATTTTCGCCGCGTTGCTGGGGGTCGCGGCATTGTTCTGGCCGACGAGCAGCATATCACTGCTGCTACGACTGCTCGGGCTGTTGCTGGTATTGGACGGCGGCCTGACTCTGCTGGGCTTCGGACGGCGCGGCCTGATCGGCGGTGCCGGGGTCGGAGCCCTGCTGATCGGGCTGGTGTTGCTGATATGGCCCGAAGGCGTGGCCCGCCTGACCTTTTTCCTGCTGGGCGCATGGGCGTTTATCGTCGGCGTCGGTTCGTTGATGGCGTGGCGGCAAATGACCGATCAACATCCCGATGCGCCCTCGGTCCGCAATTCCGGGATCGTCGCACTGGTCATCGGCCTGGCTCTGATCTTCTGGCCCGCTGGCGGAATGGTCGCACTGGGTTGGGCAATTGCCTTCGCGGCGCTGGCCTTCGCAGCTGTGATGTTCTGGCTGGCGGCCCGATTCAAACGTGCCCATGAACGCATTGAGATGCGGGTTGTGGAGATGCGGGTTGTGAACCGCTGAACTTGCCCTCGGAACGACAGCAGGCCGGGCAAAGCCCGGCCTGACGCATGGATGACGGCCGCAGCGCGGCCTGAAGACAGGCGTGGTCTTAGTGAGAATGCGATCCGTGACCGCCCTTGTCCTGACGCTCCAGATCAACTGGCACTTCGATTTCAACCGCGCCCGCTTTTTCAAAGATCAGTGTTACCGGCACTGTTGCGCCCTGCTCAAACGGGCCCGTCAGCCCCATGAACATCACATGATCGCCCCCCCGCTTCAGTATACGCGCTTCACCGGCAGGAATGACAAACCCATCTTCGATGTGAACCATCTTTGCGACGCCATTGTCGTCGATGAGGTGGCTGTGCAGTTCAACCCGTACGGCAGCATCCGACTCGACGGCAATCAACCGGTCATCACTGTCGCCTGTATTCTGGATCATCATAAAAGCTGCGCCGGCTTTGGCCGACTTGCCGGACGACCGCGCGTAAGCGTCGTCAACGGTGATCGTAGCCTCTGCAAATGCTGCGGTGGCCAAAGTTGCGGCAGCAAGCGCTGCCAGAAAGTGTGTTTTGAGGGCCATTGCGCCTCTCCGTGTTAGGTGTCTGATAGAATTACGAAATCTTCAGATCACAACCGGAGGCGCCCGGGCAGGACTGGCAGGAACCGGCGACGCAACGAGGCTCTGAGCCTCGCGCACAGGGGTTGGTTGAACCCGGTCCGGGGCCGTGGGCAGCACCTGATCCACCTCGGCAATCGCCCCCAGCACGCTCAACGCATAGTCCGGGCAATAGTGCGGAGGACGGGTCGGCTGCCCTTCGGCATCCATATACACCACCACCGGGCCAGTGCCGGTACACAGCACCATATGCCCCACCGCTCGGTCCATCCCGCGCGACGCGGCCAGCCCCTGCCCTGTCAGAACGACAAGCAGAGACAGCACAAATGCCAGAAACCTGTTCCGAGAATGTTTCATCCTGCGCCCGGTATAGGCCCAGCGAAAAGCAGGCTTCAAGCGCAATCAGGTGCGTCCGAAGCCCGCAGCTTGGCTCTGTCCGTCAGCTGTCAATTCCGGGACGTTTAACAGATCCTTTGGTCAGGCTGGTGTGCAACCTGTTCACCTGACGCTGCATCCGAACACATGTCCCAATGGTTTTGCCGTAAACGGCCGCCAACAGGGAGAGGAAATCAGAAGACTTGTAAGACATGAGAATGAACTCCGCCGGATGAATATGCTTAAACATATTGCGATCCACGGGCAGTGTATGTGAACAATATCACCATATATCGATATTTCGTATCAACCGGCAGGGACGTTCAGACACGAAAAAGCCCTGCACCTTGCGGTACAGGGCTGAATTCCAAGCGGAAAAACGATCAGGCCGAAGCTTGTGCCTTGGCGATCTCTTTTTTCACTTTCAGCGCGTTGGACGACAGTTCTTCGTCCTTGGCTTTCGCCAGGAACGCGTCCAGACCACCACGGTGGTCAACCGAGCGCAGAGCAGCCGCCGAGATGCGCAGCTTGATGCCACGGCCCAGGGTTTCGGACTGCAGGGTTACGTCGTTCAGGTTCGGCAGAAAACGACGTTTGGTTTTGTTGTTGGCGTGGCTGACATTGTTGCCAGTCATCGGGCCTTTTCCGGTCAGTTCGCAGCGGCGCGACATGGTTTCTTCCTTTGTTTCTGGAGGCCCGGCGTAACGCCTGCGGCCAAATCACAAGGGGCGCAACCCGAAGTCGCGCCCGAAAACTGGTTGGATGCGTGTAGTGGGAATCGCCAGAAGGGTCAAGACACGCGGTGCGAAATCTTTGCCTGCACGTCGAATTCCTGTGACCCTCCTCTTTGCAGCAGGGATTTGTTGTTTTTCAGATGCCGACTTACCAGCCGCATCTGCTGAGCGCCACGGGGAATCAAACGGGCGGGATCCATGGCATAGTCTTTGTTCGCCAGCTCAGGAAAAATCTCAAAAATCTCCTGCCGGGCTGCATTGCTGAGGGATTTCAGCGCTTCCGGTCCGGTAAAAAGGCTTTCGGTTGGGGCGTGTTCCGCGAAGATCACCTGATGCTGGTCGAACAGCAGGTGAAAATATTCAACCTCCGAAACGCTTTCATCGACAAAAATACCCGGCAATGCGGTCAGCTTGATTGCCGGTATCAACACCTCAGACGCGCCAAACATGCGCTCGGCGATTCTGGACTGCACCAGCATCCGGTGCTGGCGCGACACCAGAAGATCGCGCTGCGGCAACCCTTCGCCCAGCGCCCCGGCAAGGATGCGAACAGGAAACAGCCGCGGTTTAGCCTGTAACGCGGCACGGTCAAAGTGGCGGCGACCGATCCAGCGGACAGGTTTCGCACCATGGCCCAGCGCCAGCACCCGGTCCCCGACACGAATATTCTGGATCGGGACCGACCCATTTTCTGAAAGTATACGCGTGTCACGGGTAAAACATGGCACGCCGGACCCGTTTTCAAAGCTCTGGTAGGCAACCGTAATGCCCGAGGGCAGTGTGAAAGAGCCACTGGAAAGGGAATAGCTGACACCGTCCTGAACAGTGATGGTACCAAACGTATCGTCGGTGATTACCGTACCCACCGGCAAGTTCAGCGTATCGGTTCCGCTCCCTCCGCGGATATCGGTCGATACGGTTGTACTGCTGAAATTCAGGGTGTCATCGTTATTGCCCAGTCGTATCGTGCCCACTGAGGAGCCGCTGACTGACACGGTGTCCGCCCCGCTCCCGGCACCGACCCTACCGCCGATGGTACTGCCGGTGATGGTGATCGTATCACTCCCGGCATTGCCCAGAACCACGCCTGAAACAACACTACCGTCGATATCAATGGTGTCATTGCCCGCCTGCCCCCGAACGTTGTCAATGGGTGAACCCTGAGGCGTGCCATTCAGGGTGCCATTGTTGTTCGTGACATCAATGTCGTCGTCGCCGTTCGTCCCATTTATGTTGGGCATATCAGACGGTTCCCGGGTTTGTACCCTCCGACCATAGCATCATTTGTCTGGCGGGTCAGCCCAAAGCTCAACCTGAGATTGCGGCCCCGCGACCTATTCGGCAATCAGGGTCGCCAGCATATCCGTTGCCGCCGCCGAAGGGCTGAGCTGGCCGGCGCTGACCTGCGCGCCAAAGCGTTCCATATCGAACCGGGCCTGCGGGGTGGACAGACGCGCAAGCAGGGCCGAACGGACCTCCTGCTCGAACCAATACTGCGCCTGAGCCGCCCGGTTCGTATCCCAATGGCCATTGTCACGCCGCCACTTGGTCAGGACCTGCATCTCGTCCCATGCCTTGTCCAGGCCATGCTCTTCAACCGCCGAAACGGTCATCGCCTTGGGAAAACCCTCGGGGTCCTGTGGCCGCTTGCGCAACAAACGCAGAGCCCCCGCGTAGTCGGCACACGTGCGGGTGGCAGTAGGCTTGAGGTCACCATCCGCCTTGTTCACCAGAATCATATCGGCCATTTCCATGATGCCGCGTTTGACCCCCTGCAATTCGTCCCCGCCCGCGGGCGCAAGCAGCAGAAGGAACAGATCAGACATCTCAGACACCACTGTCTCGGACTGACCGACGCCAACGGTTTCGATCAGCACCACGTCGAACCCGGATGCTTCGCACAGGGCGATGGCTTCGCGGGTGCGACGGGCGACACCGCCCAGATGCGACTGGCTGGGTGAGGGTCGGATAAAGGCGTTTTTCTCGCGGCTCAAGCGTTCCATTCGCGTCTTGTCGCCCAGAATCGAACCACCCGAGCGGGTTGAACTTGGATCAACCGCCAGAACCGCCACGCGCAGCCCCAGCCCGATCAACATCATACCAAAGCTCTCGATAAAGGTGGACTTCCCCACCCCCGGCGTACCTGAGAGCCCGATGCGCAAGGACTGACGGCCGGCCCCGCTGAGATGAGCAAGCAATTCTGCCGCCTGCGCCCGGTGATCCGCGCGGCCACTTTCGACCAGAGTGATGGCGCGGGCCAGCGCGCGCCGCTCTCCGTTCAGGATTCTGTCACCAAGGCTGCTGATTTCCATTCCGTCCCCGATCTTTTTCGGCATGACTACTTGCAGCCTAGAAAAGGGGTTTGTCCAGACCGGACTGTTCTAGGACCCCGTATTTCACGCCTGTGCAAAATCAGGGCGAGGCAGGAATACGAAAGACCAATAGAGCAGCGGCAAGAGTGGAACTGGACCTTGCTCTGCGCTTGGCGGATAAAGCGCCTATGACGACACGCCTGCCCATTGACGACGCGATCCCGGAACTGCTTGAGGTCCTGCAATCTCATGGGCGCGCGGTTTTGCAGGCCCCGCCCGGCGCGGGCAAGACGACGCGTGTGCCACTGGCGATGCTGGATGCAGGCCTGTGTGACGGTCGGATCGTCATGCTGGAGCCGCGCAGACTTGCCGCCCGCACCGCTGCCGAACGGATGGCGCAAACGCTGGGTCAGCGTGTTGGTGAGACCGTCGGCTACCGGGTGCGGGGTGAGGCGAAAGTGTCAAAAGGCACCCAGATCGAGGTCGTCACCGAGGGCATTCTGACCCGTATGCTGCAATCCGACCCTGACCTGCCCGGCGTCGGCGCAGTGATCTTCGACGAATTCCACGAACGCTCGTTGAACGCAGATCTCGGGCTGGCGCTGTGCCTTGAGGTGACCGGCGCGCTGCGGGACGATCTGATCCTGCTGGCCATGTCGGCGACGCTGGATGCCGGCCCTGTCGGCCGGTTGATGCAGGCCCCTCTGGTCACGTCGGAAGGGCGCAGTTACCCGGTCGAGACCCGCTGGCTGGACCGCCCCTTAGGCCCGCAGGCGCGGCGTCTGGACGCGCTCGTCGATCTGGTCGTTCAGGCCGAGCGCGAAACCGAAGGCGGTATGCTGGTTTTTCTGCCCGGAGAGGGGGAAATCCGGCGCGCCGAGGCTGCGTTGTCTAAGCGCTTACCCGCCACTTGCACGGTGCAGCCCTTGTTCGGGGCGATGCCGTTCGCGGCACAGCGTTCGGCGATTGCTCCGGTGAGCACGGGACGCAAGGTGGTGCTGGCCACGTCAATTGCCGAAACCTCTCTGACCATTCCCGATATACGCGTGGTGGTGGATATGGGACAGGCGCGACGGGCTCGGTTCGATCCGGGCTCGGGCATGTCGCGGCTGGTGACTGAGCGTGTAACGCGCGCCGAAGCAACACAACGCGCAGGCCGCGCGGGGCGCGTTGCCAAAGGCGTATGTTACCGGCTGTGGTCCAAAGGCGAAGACGGCGCCTTGGCCGCCTACCCCCCGGCCGAGATCGAAGCCGCAGACCTGACCGGACTGGCTCTGGAACTGGCGCTCTGGGGGGCTGCCGCTGGCGATCTGGCCTTTCTGACCCCCCCGCCTGACGGCGCAATGGCCGAGGCGAAGGCGCTGTTGCGAATGCTCGGCGCTTTGGACATCAACGGGCGGATCACGGATCACGGACGGGCGCTGGCAACATTGCCTCTGCACCCACGTCTGGGGCACATGCTGGTGCGCGCCGGGTCCGAGGCTGCGCCGTTGGCCGCCTTGATGGCGGAACGGGATCCGCTGAGGGGCGCTCCGACGGATTTGCTGCTGAGGCTCGAAGCATTGCGCGACCTTCGCGCCTTTCAGCGCAACCGGATCTGGCAGGTCAATGCAGGCGCAATGGACCGGATCAAAACCGAAGCCAAACGGTTACGCGCGCAGCCCGGGTCTGATGATCTGAGCCCGGCCGCTATGGCCGCTCTGGCTTATCCCGACCGGATTGGGCAACGTCGCAAGGGGGATACGCCGCGATACGTTCTGTCCGGCGGCAAAGGCGTTGCGCTGGACAACGGCGACACTCTGGCCGCCGCGCCCTATCTGGTGGTCACAGACACCGACGGGAACCCACGCGAAGCCCGAGTTCGGATGGCCGTTCAGATCAGCGAAGGTGAAATTCGCGACCTGTTTGCCGACCAGATCGAGTGGATCGACAGTTGCGTCTGGTCCAAACGCGACCGGCGGGTTGTGGCGCGACGGCAGGAATGCTTTGGCGCAGTAACGCTCGATGACCGCATCTGGAAGGACGTGCCGGATGAGGCCGTAGCTCTCGCAATGCTGGACGGGGTCCGCGATCTGGGTCTGCGCTTGAACGGCGCTGCGGCACGATTGGCTGCCCGTGTGGAACTGGTGCGCACCGAAGGGGCCGACTTGCCGGATTTCTCGATCGACGGCTTGATGGACACGCTGGAGGATTGGCTGCTGCCCATGCTCTCGGGCGTGCGCAGCGCCGAAGATTGGAAGCGGTTTGACCTGCTCCCCCCTCTGCGCGCCCGTCTGGACTGGAACCAGACGCAAGAGCTGGACCGCAGCGCCCCCGGTTCATTTGAAACGCCACTTGGGCGGCGGGTGCCGATTGACTACAGCGGTGCAGTGCCGGAGATCTCGGTTCGCCTGCAAGAGCTGTTTGGGGTGACCCTCCATCCGGTTGTGGGCGGAGAGGCACTGAAGATTACCCTGCTGTCCCCAGCGCAACGCCCGATCCAGATCACGCGCGATCTGCCGGGGTTCTGGGCGGGGTCATATGCGGATGTGCGCAAGGACATGCGCGCCCAATACCCAAAACATCCGTGGCCCGAAGACCCTACGCAAGCTGATCCAACCCTGCGCGCGAAACGGCGAAACTGACGCAAATCTTCACCGTTTGTTCAAATTTTTCGACGAAACCTTTCGGCAGTTGCGCCAGAATGGCAGTCGTTTCCATTTTAAGCAGCTTAAGGTTCATTGAAGATGCAAGGTTTCGTTGCTATGTCACAGCCTTCTTACATTCACACACGCGCAAGCGATCAGGTAATGACAAAATGGCTGCGAAATATCTGGGAAGAGGTCGCCCGACCGCTTTTCCTGCGCCCCCGGCGGGTGCAGTTTGCGGCGCTGTGTACCCGAACCACGGATAACGGGCCAGAGGTTCTGCTGATCACAAGCCGCGACACCGGCCGCTGGATCATTCCCAAGGGGTGGCCGATTGACGGCCTGAGCGGGGCTGAAACCGCCTTGCAGGAAGCCTGGGAAGAAGCCGGTGTGCATGCGCAACGTCCCCAAAATGAACCGGTTGGGCAGTTCACCTACGACAAAATCCTCAAGGATGGGTCCGCGCAACCCGTGTTGACCAGTGTTTACCGGATCGAAGTACAGGACTTGGCTGAGGACTACCCCGAAGCAGGTCAACGCAAACGGGTCTGGGTTTCCCCTTCGACCGCCGCTGAGCGTGTAAATGAGCCCGAATTGCGCGAACTACTGCTTCGAATGTAACAGTTTCGCGAAGTTTTGATGACAGAGTGGTTGCCGGGATAACCGAAACCGGATAGCCGCGAGCCTCAATTCAAAAAGAGCTGAAGCGCGCCCATGTCAAATTCGAACACCAAATCCCGCTGGCAGGCTTTGGACAGCGATCTACACCGGATATCGCGCGTCGAAAGCGCAAATGTCCACGTCGCGCGCCCAATGCTGGCACCGGGCATCGCGCTGGCCTTTATCGCTGTAGCTGGGCTGACGGCTGCGGTTCTGTTCGGGCAGGCCGATGGAGGGCTGATCGTCGTCGCGGCGGCGGCCTTCGGGGCCTATATGGCGATCAATATCGGTGCCAACGACGTAGCCAACAACATGGGTCCCGCTGTTGGCGCCAATGCGCTGACCATGGGGGGCGCTATCGTCATTGCCGCCATCGCAGAAAGCGCGGGCGCGCTGCTGGCGGGCGGAGACGTGGTCTCGACCATTTCCAAGGGGATCATCGATCCGGCTTCGGTTCAGGATAGCAACGTGTTTATCTGGGCGATGATGGCGGCGCTGATCTCATCTGCGATGTGGGTCAATCTGGCGACTTGGTTTGGCGCGCCGGTTTCAACGACCCATTCGGTCGTAGGTGGCGTGATGGGGGCCGGTATCGCCGCCGCCGGGCTGAGCGCTGTCAGCTGGGGTACGATGAGCACGATTGCCGCAAGCTGGGTGATCTCTCCTGTTCTGGGCGGAGTGATCGCGGCCGGGTTCCTTGCGCTGATTAAGGCCAAAATTCAGTATCAGGACGATAAAATTGCCGCGGCAAGACGCTGGGTTCCGATCCTTGTAGCCCTTATGGCGGGGGCGTTTGCCACCTATCTGGCCGTCAAAGGCCTGAAACGGATCGTGAAGGTTGACCTTGAGGTAGCGTTGTTGGTTGGTCTGGCCGCCGGGCTGTTGGCTTGGGCGGCGACGGTACCTTGGGTCCGGCACAAGTCCGAGGGGCTGGAAAACCGCACCAAATCCCTGAAAACTCTGTTTGGTCTGCCGCTGGTCATCTCGGCCACTTTCCTGAGCTTTGCCCACGGCGCGAATGATGTGGCCAATGCGGTTGGCCCATTGGCCGCCATCGTACACGCAGCTGAGTTCGGCGATTTCGCCTCAAAAGTGGCTATCCCAAGCTGGGTCATGGTGATCGGTGCCTTTGGGATATCGTTCGGCCTGTTCCTGTTCGGCCCCAAACTGATCCGCATGGTCGGCAGCCAGATCACCAAACTGAACCCGATGCGGGCCTTCTGCGTAGCGCTTTCCGCCGCGATTACGGTGATCGTGGCCAGCTGGCTGGGCCTTCCCGTCAGCTCAACACATATCGCTGTCGGCGCCGTGTTTGGCGTCGGGTTCTACCGCGAATGGCATTCAGACCGGCGGTGGAAGCAGTCAAACCAACAACGCCCGCCGCAGCAGCGACTGGCGCGTGAGGAACATCAGCGCCGCAAACTGGTGCGCCGTTCGCATTTCATGACCATCGTGGCGGCCTGGGTGATCACAGTCCCCGCCGCCGCCGTGATGTCGGCATCAATCTTCTGGATTCTGACCTTGTTCCAATAGGCGCGCCTCATCCGAGGATTTGCCCCGGCGACATCGGGGCTGCTGGCGGGGTTTCGATCAATTCACGCACCGTTTGGCAAATGGGTGTTGCAACGCCGGACTGCGCGCCAAGACGAATGATCTCACCTTGTAGGCTGTCGATCTCGGTCGGTCGGCCTGCACTCAGGTCATACGCCATCGAAGTACGCGCGCTGGGATCGATGGTGAGCATCCGCGCGGCGATCCGGGTAAAGATCGGGGTCGGCAGACGCAAAATATACGGCGTCATCCATGCGGGCAGAGGCGTGGTCGACACAACCGGATGTCCGGCTGCCTTCAGCACGGCCAGTGCCTCGGCCATTTGATCCGCCATCAAACACCGCCATTCGCGGTTGAGAAGTTGCTGTTTCAACGTCAGTCCGGACAAGGCGTTCAGCGCGTTGTTGAGGTTGATCACCAGTTTGCCCCACTGCACAGCCTCGATGTCGTCGCTTTCGATCACCGGCAAGTCCACGCTGCTGAGAATCTGGTCCAGCGCGCCAGGGCCGCTCTGCACCACGATTTCGCCAGATGTAGCGCGATGAAAACAGGCGGGCTCCAACGGCACGACATTGAAAGGCACCATGCCTGCCCGCACGTCATGTTCCGGCAGGGCCGTACGCAGGATGCGCGCATTTTCCATACCATTTTGCCAAGACATTACCGGGATTGAGCTGGGCGTATGTTGCGCGATGCCGCCAGCCATGGTCGCAGTTGCACCGGCCTTTACGGTTACGATGACCAACTCTGCGTCGGTCAAACAGGCGGCATCCTCGGTCAGGGTCAGATCCCGCGCCGGGACATGACAGTGCAGGTCCGAAAAATCCGTGACTGTCAGACCTTTGTCCCGGATCGGGTCCAGAATACGCGCGCGGCCGAACAGGGTGACGTTATGTCCGGCCTCAGACATTAACGCCCCGCAATAACAGCCAATGCTACCCGACCCCGCGATGACGATCTTCATGGCGCCCCTCCCTGCCGGAAAGGATCGCCGGGATTGGGTAGGCAGACAAGGCCCCCTGACGCTTGGTCAGCGTGCCAATCTGGGTTTGGTGCGTTCAAGCTCTGCCGAGATCGGGATGAATTCCTGATCATCCCCGGGCGGCAAATGAAACGCCCCGTTCGCCCAGTCGGCGGTTTTCCATTCGCGCGTTGCGTTTTCAATCTTCTCTTTCGACGAGGACACGAAGTTCCACCAGATATAACGATCTTCGTTTAGCGTCGCGCCGCCCAGCAGCATCAGCCGGGCGCCAGTTGGACCGGCCTTGACCGACAGCCTGTCGCCGGGGCGGAACACCATCATGCGACCTTGGTCAAACATATCGCCCGCAACCTCAACCGAACCCTGGGTGACATAGACGCCCCGGTCCTCATGATCGTCCGGCAGCGGGAAAGACGCGCCGGGATCAAGCTGTACGTCCAGATAGAAGGTTTCCGACGGCATCGTGACCGGGCTGGTTTCACCATAGGCCGAACCGAGGATCAGTCGGGCGCTGACACCGGCATCCTGAAGATGGGGCAGCGCGCCCTGTTTGTGATGCTCAAACGCCGGGGCCATATCTTCCTGGGCCTCGGGCAGTGCAATCCAGGTTTGAATGCCAAACAGGCTGTGCCTTTTGCCCCGCGTTTCTTCACTGGTGCGTTCTGAATGCGTGACACCACGACCTGCCACCATCCAGTTGACCTCGCCCGGATAGATCATCTGATGGGTTCCGAGGCTGTCGCGGTGTTCAAACTCGCCCTGATACAGGTAGGTCACTGTACCCAAACCGATATGAGGATGCGGGCGAACGTCGATACCGCCATCGGTGATAAATTCCGCCGGTCCCATCTGATCGAAGAAGATGAACGGCCCGACCAGTTGCCGTTTGACCGAGGGCAAGGCGCGGCGCACCTCGAACCCACCCAGATCTCGGGCCCGCGGGATGATCAGTGTCTCCAGCGCAGAGCCCTCTGATACACATTCCGGATTATGTGTTGGGTTCCAGCTCATGCTCAGGCTCCTAGGATCAGGGGTTTGTTCACTGATGCAGGATATAGGGCGAAATCACGGCAATACACGCGCAATTTCGCACACAATCCGTGCGCATGTCAGACGGTATTGCGCGGCCAGAGTTGCGGGAAAAACGGGCCGTCGAGGCGGTCGCCTTCGCGGTAGCCCGCGGCCTCGAACTGGGCGCGTTCATCCTTGGCCCAATCGCCGCGATAGCGGATCATGCCGTCGGGTGCCGTCATGCGCAAAGTGAACCGGCGCACCGTCTCGGATGGCGTGACCGAAGACAGGCCTCCGTGCAGGGTGCGCATGTCGAAAAAGATGCAATCGCCCGCGTCCATATCCCATTGCAGCAGATCATAAGCATCCGGGTCCGCGTTTACATCGGGCGGCGGGTGATAGGTTTGGCCTGCAACTTCGGTCGGTTCATAGCTGGGGTGACCGTCGGCGAAACGCACGCGCATGAACAGCTTGTCCCAAAGGTGTGAGCCTTTGACAAAAGCGATGCCGTTTTCCTTGGTCACAGGTTCCAGCGGCAGCCAGAGCACGCACATAGTACCCTGAAAGTCAAAATAGGACAGATCCTGATGGAAGGGTGGGCGCGAAGTTGATCCGGCCTCGCGCAGAAACCAGTTGTCCATAACCAGATTGACCGCCGCGGCGCCAAGCAGTTGCGCGGCAAGGGGCGCGCAGGGGGAATTGTGAACAAAATCCGAGAATTGTGGGATTTTGTTCCAGGCCCAGAAATCCTCAAAATAAGCCGGGGCATCGGGGTCTTTTGTGTGGCGCGTAAAGTTGTCGGTTGGGTTGGCGAGATCTGCGTCTATCCCTTCGCGCAGTGTTTCCAGCCAAGTTTCCGAGAATTTGGACCTGAGCACCACGGCACCGTCGCGCCTGAATGCTGCGATTTCTTCGGGCGTGATGTGATCCATGTGCCTGGCCTTTCGTTCGATTGGCGTCTGGGTATCAGGATTGCAGCGCGCAGGAATGTGCGTCAAAGGAATTCACAATTCGCCACAGCCCCCTCGGAATGAATTGCAATCGTGCTATCTTAGAACGACAGGTAAAATCTCAAGAGGTTTTCATGGCTGGTTCATCACTCAACCGTCGTTCCCTGATCGCTGGCGGAGGGGCTATTTTAGCATCCGGCCTGCTGGTACCTGCGCGCGCAGCTGGTCTTGCGCCGACACCAACGATGCGGGGCGGGTCTAACAACTACCGGCCCGGAGCACCTATCGTTGAGCGGATCGGTGGTGGCGGGTTCTGGATGACGGGAACCGTGCGCCGCGCGGGCGACGGTGCTCCCCTGCCCGGCCAGCGCATCCAGATTTGGGCACATACGACCGAAGGGCATGAGCGCGACCAGCGCAGCCATGGCGCGACGCTGACGGATGCCAATGGAGAATTCCGCCTTGAGATGCCGCAGATTGTGCCTGCTTTTGGGCAACCACATGGCCATCTGGCGTATGACAGTGGTGAGTTTGAAACGGTGTTTCTGCGGCCAGTTATGGCCAGCGCACGCGACAAGACCCTCGCGGCGCATTTTGTATTGCAGCCAGTCTGATTGGTGCGGAAGCGAATTGCGATCTGGGCGGCTTTGTTGACTGCCCTTCTGGTGCCGGTGATTGCGGCAGCCTTTAGTCCCTATCTGGCATGGCGTGAACCGGTTTACATCGTTGCAGGGTTTGCCGGGATCTTCAGCATGTGCCTGCTATTGCTGCAGCCACTTTTGGCGGGTCGCGAATTGCCCGGGTTATCCGCGATAGCAAACCGACATTTGCACCGATTGGTTGGACTGGCGTTTGTTGCGGCCATCATGATCCATGTCGGTGGACTTTGGATCACCAGCCCACCTGATGTTGTTGATGCGTTGCTGTTTGTGTCGCCGACGCCGTTCTCTGCGTGGGGTGTCGTCGCCATGTGGGCCGCGTTTGCGGCGGCCTTATTTGGTGTTTTTCGGAGCCGCATGAACCTTCGGTTCCGAGTCTGGAGGCTGAGTCACACCGGGCTGGCCAGTGTGACCATTCTTGGCAGCGTGGTGCACGCGATGCTGATCGAAGGCACTATGGAAATCATGACCAAAACTGCCTTGTGCGCGCTGGTTCTGCTGGCGAGCGTACGCACGCTCGCCCGCATGCGGGTTTGGGATATCAAACGACGCTAAACGTCCAGACACCAGCGCATGACCGCCTTTTGCGCGTGCAGGCGGTTTTCAGCCTCATCAAAGACCACTGAGCTGGGGCCGTCCATGACTTCGGATGTCGCTTCTTCTTCGCGATGCGCGGGCAGGCAGTGCATGAACAGCGCGTCGGGTTTGGCATGCGACATCAGCTCGGCGTTCACCTGATACGGACGCAACAGGTTATGGCGGCGCTCCTTTGCGGATTGGGAATCGTGCATCGAAACCCATGTATCGGCCACAACCAGATCAGCCCCTTCAACAGCTTTGAACGGATCGCGTTCAACAACGATCCGCGAGCCTTTTTGACGCGCGAACCCCATAAACTCTTCTTCCGGATCGAACTGGGCCGGCCCGGTAAAAGTCAGGTCAAACCCGAACTGGCCTGCCGCGTGCAGGAACGAGGCGCAGACATTGTTGCCATCGCCCGCCCAGACGACCTTTTTGCCTGCGATCGGGCCACGATGTTCTTCGAAGGTCAGGACATCGGCCATGATCTGGCAAGGATGCGTGCGGTCTGTCAGGCCATTGATAACTGGCACGTCCGCGTATTCGGCCATCTCGGTCAGGATGGTCTCGTCAAAGGTTCGGATCATGATCATGTCGACATAGCGCGACAGCACGCGGGCGGTATCGGCGATAGTCTCCCCGTGGCCCAGCTGCATGTCCTTGCCCGACAGCACCATGGTCTGCCCGCCCATCTGGCGAACACCAACGTCAAATGACACGCGTGTCCGAGTCGAAGGTTTTTCAAAGATCAGTGCCACCATGCGACCTGCCAGCGGCTGATCATCATCCAAGGCCACCTTGGGGCGACCCAGACGGGCTTGTTTCATGGCACCGGCCTGATCGATCATGACCCGCAGATCGGTCGCCTCAGTTTTGTGAATGTCGAGAAAATGGTTCATGTCGTTTCGCTTTTGGCTTTTGGCGGGTGGGGATCAAGTCTCACACCCTCCGGGTATTTGGGAAATGATGAAGTATCAGGCGGTTGCGAGGTTGGCTTCGATTTGCCCTGCGGCTTTTTCAAGGCGGATCAGGGCCTGAGCGATGTCATCCTCGGTCAGGGTCAGCGGGGGCAGCAGACGGACCACGTTGTCGGCGGCCGGGACGGTGATAACCTCATTGTCGTAACCCGCATTGACGACGTCGATATTGGTCGCCTTGCACTTGAGACCCAACATCAGGCCTGAACCACGGACTTCTTCAAAAACGTCGGGGTGGTCGGCAATCAGCCCTTCGAGCTTCTGGCGCAGCAAACCTGCTTTGCGGTTCACGCCCTCCAGAAAGGCCGGAGTGGCAACCTGATCAATCACCGCACATCCAACGGCGCAGCCGAGCGGGTTGCCTCCATAAGTGGAGCCATGGGTGCCTGCGGTCATGCCACTGGCGGCGTTTTCGGTGGCCAGCACTGCGCCCAGAGGGAAACCGCCGCCGATGCCTTTTGCGACCATCATGATATCGGGGGTGATGCCTGCCCATTCATGCGCAAAAAGCTTGCCGGTTCGGCCCACACCACATTGCACCTCATCCAGTATCAAAAGCAGACCGTTGTCGTCGCAGATCTGGCGCAGCGCTTTAAGCTCAGCGTCAGGAACGGGGCGGATGCCGCCCTCGCCCTGAACGGGTTCGATCATAATCGCCGCGGTTTTGTCAGTGATGGCATTGGTGACGCCGTCGAGGTCTCCGAATGTCAGATGCACGAAGCCGGGCAGCAGCGGGCCAAAGCCCTTGGTCATTTTCTCAGACCCGGCAGCGGCGATGCCAGCCGAGGACCGACCGTGGAATGAGCCGTCGAATGTAATGATCTCGACCCGTTCAGGCTGACCTTTGTCATAGAAATATTTGCGGGCCATTTTCACAGCCAGTTCACAGGATTCCGTGCCCGAGTTCGTGAAGAAGACGGTATCGGCAAAGGTATGCTCGACCAGCTTGTCGGCCAACGCCTGCTGCTGCGGTATGTGATAGAGGTTCGAGACATGCCACAGCGCATGCGCTTGCTCGGTCAGCGCGGCCACCAGCGCCGGATGCGCATGGCCCAGCGCGTTCACCGCAATCCCTGCGCCAAGGTCCAGAAAACGTCGGCCATCCGCCTCGGTCAGCCAGGCGCCTTCGCCCTTCACGAATGTCAGGGGCGCACGATTATAGGTCGGCAGAACGGACGGGATCATGGGATCATCCTTTTCAGATAGTTTAAGCCCTGTGAGTGATACACCGGGGCCATGGTCGTCAACTGATTTGGTGAGGATTGCGCAGAATTAGAGCACGCAAATGGATCAAACGGGCCGGTTACGCAGAAAAGCGTCGGCGTCGGAGGCGCAGGATATGTGCGGTTTTGATCATGCGGGCCGTATAGCGGTCTGTGTGACCTCTGAAAACCCTGAAAATTGCCTGATTGATATTTCAGTTCGAGACCGTGCAATTGACGCTTGCCATTTTGTGCCCGCTGACGCACCGCTGTGACCATGAAACCTGTCGCCCAGAACCCTGCCCTTGCGGCCCTGCTTATCGTTGCAGCCAGCGCCCTGCTGGCAGGCACCACTCTGCTGGCCAAGGCGCTGGGGACCGATACGCTCGGCCCCGCGCTGCACCCGATGCAGATCAGCCATGGGCGGTTTTTGTTCGCGTTTATCGTCATTGTCACGGCTGTCGGCATCCTGCGCCCGTCGCTGAGCCGCCCCCATTGGGGCCTGCATATTGGGCGGACAAGCTTTGGCTGGCTCGGGATCACGCTGATGTTTGCCTCGGTCGCGTTCATACCGATTGCCGACGCCACCGCGATTTCCTTTCTGAACCCCGTCTTTGCGATGGTGCTGGCCATTCCGCTTTTGAAAGAAGGCGTTGGACCGTGGCGCTGGTTGGCGGCGGCGGTCGCACTGACCGGGGCTTTGGTTCTGCTGCGCCCGACACCGGAAAGCTTTCAGCCTGCGGCCCTGCTGGCCTTGACGGCGGCGGCCGTGATCGGGATGGAGCTGATCTTTATCAAAAAGCTCTCGGGTCGTGAAATTCCGATCCAGATTCTGCTGATCAACAACGCGATGGGTCTGACCATTGCCTCGGTTGCGATCAGCTTTGTGTTTCAATGGCCGACGCCGCAGCAATGGGCGGCGCTAGCGGGGATTGGTGTTCTAATGGCCTGCGCGCAGGCGTGCTTTGTCAATGGCATGGCGCGCGCCGATGCGTCCTTTGTGGCCCCCATCAGCTATGCGACGCTGCTTTTTGCTGCGTTCTATGACTTTGCCATTTTCAGCGTGGTTCCGGATGCCATCAGCCAGATCGGTTCGGCCATAATCCTGACCGGAGGGCTGATTCTGGTCTGGCGGGAAACCCGGCAGCGTCAGGCCTTGAGCCGATAGCCCGTCCGCAGCATCTGCCAGGTGACGGCACCGACCACCACTATCGCCCCCGAACAAACAGCAATCCCCAGCCATGGCGAGCTATCGGATGTGCCAATCATGCCATAGCGCAGGCCGTCGATCAGATAAAAGACCGGATTGATATGGCTGAGGCGATTCAGAATCGGCGGCAAAGCCTCGACCGAGTAGAACGTACCGGACAGGAACGCCAACGGAGTGACGATAAAATTGGTGATTGCCGCCATCTGGTCGAACTTGTTGGCGAAGATGCCTGCAAACAGGCCCAGAGCGCCCATGAATGCCCCGCCAAGAACCACAAAGATCAGCGCGATCAACGGGTTTTGCGGCACCAAACCCAAGACCAGCGCCAACGCAACCCCGACAACGCAAGCAATCAAAAGGCCGCGGGCAATGGCACCGGCCAGATAGCCCAGCAGAATCTCCAGCGGCGACAGCGGCGGCATCAGCGTATCGACGATGTTGCCCTGCACTTTCGAGATGACCATTGAGGACGAAGTGTTGGCAAAGGCATTCTGGATCACCGTCATCATCATGATACCCGGTGCAAGGAACGTCAGGAACGGCACACCCATCACGTCAGACCGGCTGGGTCCGATCGCGATATTGAAGATCAGCAGAAACAGCCCCGCCGTAACCAAAGGCGCCAACAGCGTTTGCGTCCAGACCGCCAGAAAGCGCAGTGTTTCGCGCTGTGCCAGCGTGTAAAGGCCCATCCAGTTGACCGCTCCGAAACGGCGTTCGTTCTGCTCAAGGGGAATCTGCATCATCTGACCTCAACCTGATTCGAAGACCGCTTGTAACTCGGGCAGCAGTGATTAGAATAGGGCGCTGAGACGATTTCCCAAGGCGGCCCGAATCCGGGGCCGCTTTCCGCTTTTGAAAGGCAAATGATGTCCTGGACTGACGAGCGTGTAGAGCTGCTGAAAAAGATGTGGGGCGAGGGCCAGTCGGCCAGCCAGATCGCCAAGGAACTGGGCGGCGTGACCCGCAATGCCGTAATCGGCAAGGTTCACCGTCTGGGCCTGTCGAACCGCGCTGCCGGTGCCAGCCCGGCCAAGGCCGAGCCCAAGGAAAAACCGGCCCCCGCGCCAAAGGCCGAGGCCAAGCCAAAACCAACCCCCAAGACCGAACCGGCGCGCCCGGCCCCTGCCCCGACAGCCGAGGCCAAACCCGCTGTCCCCGCCCGCCGTCAGATCATCCCGGCCGGCCAGCCGCTGCCGCCGCAGCCCTCGGCCAATGAAATCAGCCCTGAGGCATTGGCCAAGGTCAACGAGGTTGAGAAAAAGGCCAAGAAGCTGACGCTGATGGAACTGACCGAGAAAACCTGCAAATGGCCCGTGGGCGACCCCGCGACCGAGGATTTCTGGTTCTGTGGCCTGCCGGTTGAAGCGGGCAAGCCCTATTGCGAGGCGCATGTGGGCGTGGCGTTCCAGCCCATGAGCTCGCGTCGGGATCGTCGGCGGTGATTGGGAAAACAAGAACCTAAATCGTTACTATAGATCGTGAAAAGGGCGCAGGCGTTTCGCCACGCCTCTTACTTAAAGCGATGCATATTCAAGAACAACGCAAGACGTAACGAGCCATTGAAAAGAATACACCCTCGCGGAGAGTTGCTGGGGTGTGTTTGACCGGAGCGTCAGCTGTGCAGGACTTTGCTGCCGTTCGCATCTCTAAGTATCGTCCTCGAACTTTGCGGTCATTTGCAGGAGATCGTGCCCCAGCAACCAAGTTCGATACGTTGTGAAGAGAGTTTTCAGAGGCGCATATTTGGTGGCGATTACATCCATCCCTCGATCATCGTAGACATGCAGGATCAGCCCGTTGGATAAGTCCACAATATATGCGCTCACCATACCGCGAAAGCTCGGCTCAATTATCATTTCGGAAGCAATAACTAGCCACAGAATTTCCGAAATGGATTGCCTATCTTTAAGTTTAACAACATCCCAGTGCCGGAAAAGATCACTTCCAAATTCGGAAATATGATCATTATCTTGTTGTGGGGTTTTTCCCAGGTATTTGAATTCAGACTGTTCTATTCCGCAAAGCTTGAGTGGAGCTAGGCGCTTTTTGTCTGGTTGCTCCATTCCGTAGCTGGACAGCAGGACAAAAACTTCGGGTGAATTCTCAAAGAACTTCTTCGAAATCGCTTTGGATCTTTCGTTGGCTTGAGTGAAGCGACGCATGGGGCGCTCCATACCAAACTCCTCACCGCCAAGTTCAAATCGTAAAGCTAGATCGAAAGAGTAAAACAGGCCATGCGGCAGCTCTTGAACGCCGAACATTTCCTGAATTTTGACCATGAAATTTTCCATAGGAGTTGGCTAACATTCTGCAACACCACAAACAACGAAACTGTTTTCGAAATAGTGTAAGTAGGGCTCGAACCTGACATTGAGGTGTCGGCGTCATGGAACCGCTGACGCATGATCAACCATTCACTGCGCCGGATGCGACGGCAAATCCGGCATCGGCACCCAGCCCGGCAGCTCATCCGGGGAAACCGAGACATGCAGATGCTCGGACCTGTCCCGACCGATCTTGCGATGCTTACGCAACAGGAAGATCTTTCCCCAGCCGCGCCAGGTTCCGACCGAAGGCGCAGTGGTCGAGGCCGGGAAGCGGTCGCGCCAGCCTTCGGGCAGCGGCAGGCCATGCAGTTCAGCCTTGTCCAGCATCCAGATCAGGGAAATGTTGCTGAGCGGCCGCGCGTCTTCGAACCCGTTCAACTGGCCTCCGACATCGCCGTGAGTGCCGCGGAACCACACCTGCTCGACATGGCCTTTGAACTCTGGCGTACATGTCCACAGCACCGGCTCATAGACCTCGCGCGTTTCGTCCAAGGCCATCGCGTGATAACCGTGGCGGATTGATGGCCCCAGCCGGTGGTTGTGAAACGCATGACGGTCCTCAGCCCAGCGCCACAGCAACGGCAGGCGCAGGCCCAGCGCCTTGACCGTGTCCCACACGCCGACCATCTCAATGGCGATTTCCTCATGACAGAATTGGCGGCGGAAATCGCGGGCGGCCGAGCCGCCGGGGTTGCATTCATAATGGCGGTAGGCCTGTTTGATATTGCGTTCAGTTGCGTGTTCGGCCCGGAGCAGACCGATCATGTCGATCACCCCCGCCAGACTGCGCACGCCATACGCCCCGCGCGAATACCCGATGAAAAAGATCCTGTCACCGGGTTTATAGCGTGACGCGAGATACCCATAGGCACGGCGGATCTGACGGTTGATGCCCCGCCCCATCATCACGTCCAGCGAGGATTTCCAGCTTTCCCATTGCACTCCGGATTCGTAAAACACCGAAACCTTGCTGCCCATTTCCCGGCACAGGTGAAGCGTCTGCCCTGCGTGGGTTTCGAACCCCGGTTCTAACGTCGACATGGTGCCGTCAAGGATAATGACGTGGCTGATAGGCTCGCGGTGCAGCGCCTCGGCCGAGTGTTCGGACCGCAGAGGCCGTCCGAGCCATCCCAGTACCTTTTTACTCAGCCGCGACAGAACCATGCGTCAGCAACTCCCATACTCTCTGAGGTGTGAACGGCATATCCGCCTGTCGCACCCCGTGATCCCAGAGCGCGTCCTGAACCGCGTTTGCAACAGCAGCCAGCGCGCCCACGGTGCCTGCCTCGCCACATCCTTTCATCCCCATCGGGTTAGAGGTTGACGGAACCGGCGCCGAGGTAAACTTAATCATGGGTATCTCGGCCGCTCGGGGCAAGGCATAGTCCATCAACGAAGCCGTGAGCAGTTGCCCCTGCGCATCATGCACAACACGCTCGTTCAGGGCTTGACCAATGCCTTGCACGACACCGCCATGCACCTGCCCTTCGGCCAGCATAGGGTTGATAAGATTTCCAAAATCGTCAACGACAGTATAGCGGTCGACCCATGTTTCTCCGGTGTAAGAATCAATAACGATTTCGGCAACATGTGCGCCATTGGGATAGCTGCGCGCATCCAGGTTGGCGCGCGCCTGATGCTGCAACAGGTCAGAGCGCCCATCGGCGCGGGCCATATCGGCGGCCTCGATCATCGTCGGTGTCAGGTTTGATCCGGGCGCGCGGAATGTTTCGTGATCAAAGCTCACGTCAGCCTCCTCTACCCCCATCTTATCGGCCAGATACGGCGTGAATGCGGCGATCATCACGTCGATTGTGGCCAGAGTCGCCGTACTTTGCACCGTCACCGAGCGGGACCCGCCGGTGCCGCCGCCATGGGGCAGTTGATCACTGTCACCCTGAACGATTTTGATCCGATCCATCGGAACTCCGATCTGATCCGACAGAAACTGAGCATAGACCGTCTCATGCCCTTGCCCGTTCGATTGGGTGCCGACAAAGAGGGTCACTGCGCCATCCTCGTTGAATTCGATCTTTGCGTTCTCGGAAGGGTCACCCAAAATACTTTCGATATAGTAACAAAGGCCCTGCCCCCGGATCAGACCACGTTCGGCGTCAGCGGCCTTGCGGGCCTCGAATCCCCGCGTTTGCTCGCCTGCGCGCGTCAGGATCATGTCGAAATCGCCAACATCATAGGTCTCATCAGTGGCGCTCTTATATGGGAACGCATCGGGGCGAATGAAGTTCTTGCGCCGCAGTTCCCATGGGTCGACCCCCAGTTCTCGGGCTGCCCGATCCATAACGCGTTCCAGCACATAGATCGCCTCAGGCCGACCGGCCCCGCGATAGGCATCAACCTGGGTGGTGTTGGTATAGAACCCCTCGACCCGCAGATAAGTGGTCTGCACGTCATAGACCCCCATCAGCACCTTGCTGAACAGGGCCGTCTGGATCGATTGCCCGAAATGGCTGTTATAGGCACCGAGGTTCACCTTGCTGTGGACCCGATAGGCGGTGATCCTGTGATCTTCGTCAAACGCCAGTTCTGCCAGCGAGGTCAGGTCGCGGCCATGATGATCTGACAGCATCGCCTCGGACCGGTCCGACATCCAGTGAACCGGTTGCGCCAACTTCATCGCCGCAACGGCGGTGCAGAAATATTCAGGATACGGCATCACCTTCATGCCGAACCCGCCGCCGACGTCAGGCGTGGTGACACGGATCGTCTCAGCATCGAGCTTCAGTTTATCCGCCAACTGCGTCCGCATCGCCCAGACGCCCTGCCCGCCATAGGCGAAGTGCAACCGCCCATCGACCCAATGTGCGCGGCATCCGCGGGGTTCAAGCGAGGCGATAATCACCCGGTTATCGGCCACGTCCAACGACACGGTGTGCGCTGCGGCCTCGAACGCGGCCTGTGTCGCCGCCTCATCGCCCAACCCCCAGTCAAAAGCACGGTTGTCGTGGGCCTCATCGGGATGCAGGGTTTCGCCCCCCGGCGCAATGTCCAGTTTGGCAGGCAGGTCGTCTGTCTCCATCCAGATCAGCTCGACCGCGTCACGAGCCTGCGACACACTGTCGGCGATCACGACGGCGACCGGCTCACCAACAAAGCGTACCCTATCCTTGGCCAGCATATGCCGCGCGGGCGCTGCCGCCCGCGTGCCATCCCGATTGTCCACGATCGTCGCGCTTATCTGCGTGTCGATACCCGCAGCGCTCAGATCATCATAGGTCAGAACCAGCCGCACCCCATCCGCGGCCCGTGCGGCCTCAACATCCAGTGCGGTGATTTTGGCATGCGCGACCGAGCTGCGAAAAAAGGCGGCGAACAGCGCGTCCTCAGGTACGTCGTCGTCGATATAGCACCCCTGCCCGGTCAGAAACCGCTGATCCTCGATGCGCCTGACTGGCTGACTCTTGCCGAATTTTTCCATGAAAACTACCTCTCGCCGCTGCGAGCGAGGTTAGTCTGCGCGCATGCGATGTCCAGTTGATCACGGTTATTTTCAATTCACTTCCGCGCGCTGTTGCAGATCACCTGAATGCGGTGGGGTTTCTCCCCCAGATCCGCGGCCGGAATGCGCAAGCCCTTCCCCTTCCCGCACGCATTCGTTATTGCAGGCGCTGACCTAGGATTGATGACGCAGGACGCACCCCATGGCGATGGAAAAGACATTCAACGCGGCCGAGGCCGAGGCCCGCATCTATGAGGCCTGGGAACAGGCCGGAGCCTTCAAGGCAGGCGCGAACAAATCGCGCGACGAAAGCTTTACCATCATGATCCCGCCGCCCAATGTGACGGGTGCTCTGCACGTGGGTCACGCGTTCAACAACACGCTTCAAGATATCCTGATCCGCTGGCACCGTATGCGCGGGTTCGATACGCTCTGGCAGCCCGGACAGGACCACGCGGGCATCGCCACGCAGATGCAGGTCGAAAAGATGCTGGCCGCCACGCAACAGCCCAGCCGGAATGAACTGGGCCGCGAGAAATTCCTTGAGAAAGTCTGGGAATGGAAAGGCGAGTACGGCGGCACGATCATCGAGCAGCTGAAGCGTTTGGGCTCCTCCTGCGACTGGTCGCGTAACGCTTTTACCATGGCCGGCGCTGCGGGCGATCCGCGCACGGGTCATGAGAACTCGGCCAATTTCCACGATGCCGTGATCAAGGTCTTCGTCGATATGTACGAAAAGGGCCTGATCTATCGCGGTAAGCGTCTGGTCAACTGGGACCCGCATTTCGAAACCGCGATCTCGGATCTGGAGGTCGAGAACATCGAAGTCGCGGGCCATATGTGGCACTTCAAGTACCCCTTGGCTGGCGGTGAGACATATGAGTATTTGGAAAAAGATGAAGATGGGAATGTGATCTTCCGCGAGGAGCGCGACTACATCTCAATCGCCACGACCCGCCCCGAAACCATGCTGGGCGACGGCGCGGTTGCAGTTCATCCGTCGGATGAACGTTATGCGCCAATCATCGGGAAACTATGTGAAATCCCGGTTGGTCCGAAAGAACATCGCCGCCAAATCCCGATCATCACCGATGACTACCCCGATCCAGATTTCGGCTCGGGCGCGGTGAAGATCACCGGCGCGCATGACTTCAACGACAACATGGTCGCCAAGCGCGGCGGTATCCCGATGTACCGCCTGATGGACACCAAAGGCGCGATGCGGGCCGATGGCGCGCCTTACGCCGAAGAAGCCGACAAGGCGCAGGAATACGCGCGCGGTCGTGAGTTCACCGAGAACGAGATCGACGCGATCAACCTGATCCCCGATCACTTGCGTGGGCTGGATCGGTTTGAGGCACGCACGAAGGTCGTCGAGGAAATCACCGCCGACGGTCTTGCCGTGATGACCCGCGCGGACGATCCGCGTCTGGGTTCGACCGCGTTGAAGCCAGATCACGAAGGCGCGGACAAGCTGGTTCCGTTGGTCGAGAGCAAACCAATCATGCAGCCCTTCGGTGACCGTTCGAAGGTTGTGATCGAGCCGATGTTCACCGACCAGTGGTTCGTCGACGCCGCCAAGGTCGTCGGCCCCGCGCTGGATGCGGTCAAGGACGGCACGGTCAAGATCATCCCCGAGTCGGGCGAGAAAACCTATTACCACTGGCTGGAAAACATCGAGCCCTGGTGCATCTCGCGCCAGTTGTGGTGGGGGCATCAGATTCCGGTTTGGTATGGGCCACGTGTAGTCGATATTTCCGATGAAGATGTAAATGGTTGGGAGTACGACTACCTCAACCCAGTACATTTTTGTGCGCCGACTATCGACGAAGCCAAGTCGAAGGCGATGGAGTACTACTACGCAAATGCTGGACCCGATGCCAAATGGATCGGTGAAGCTCAGGATGCCATCCATGCGCATGACATGGGCGACGAAGCTGGATACATGCTTCCAGTTGCGTTGTGGCGCGACCCCGACGTCCTCGACACATGGTTCTCCTCCGGCCTCTGGCCCATCGGCACGCTGGGTTGGCCCGAGCAGACCGAAGAGATGGAACGCTACTTCCCCACGGACGTTCTGATCACCGGCTTCGACATCCTGTTCTTCTGGGTCGCCCGGATGATGATGATGCAACTGGCCGTTGTCGATCAGATCCCATTCCACACCGTCTACCTGCACCAACTCGTCCGCGACGAGAAGGGCAAGAAGATGTCCAAGACCACCGGGAACGTCATCGACCCGCTGGAGATCGTGGACGAATTCGGTGCTGACGCGCTGCGGTTCACCAACGCCTCGATGGCGGCGATTGGCGGCGTGCTTAAACTGTCCCGCGAACGTATCACCGGCTACCGCAACTTCGGCACCAAACTGTGGAACGCCGTCCGCTTTGCCGAGATGAACGAGGTCTTCACCGACGCCGCGCCGCAACTGGACGTGGCCGACCTGAAACCCAAAGCCGCCGTGAACCGCTGGATCATTGGCGAAACCGCCCGCGTGCGGGAAGAGGTGGACGCGGCGCTGGAAAGCTATCGTTTCAACGACGCCGCCAACGGGCTGTATGCCTTTGTCTGGGGCAAGGTCTGCGACTGGTACGTGGAGCTGTCCAAGCCGCTGCTGCAAGGCGACGATGCCGAAGCACAGGCCGAGACCCGCGCCACCATGCGCTGGGTTCTGGATCAGTGCATGGTCCTGCTGCACCCGATCATGCCCTTCATTACCGAGGAACTCTGGGACCTGACCGGCAACCGCACCAAGATGGTAGTCCATGCCGACTGGCCATCCTATGCGGCCGCCGATCTGATTGACGCGGATGCGGATCGTGAGATGAACTGGGTGATCTCGGTTATCGAAAACACCCGCTCGGCCCGCGCGCAGATGCGGGTTCCGGCGGGGCTGTATGTGCCGATGCTGGTTACAGGAATCGACGATCACGGCCAAGCCGCATGGGACCGCAACGAAGCGCTGATCAAACGCCTTGCGCGGATCGACAGCCTGACCAAGGCGGATGAACTACCCAAAGGCACCATCTCAATCGCCGCGCCCGGAGCCTCCTTCGGCCTGCCGCTGGCCGATATCATCGACATCGGCGCAGAAAAGGAACGGCTGGAAAAGGCCAAGGGTAAACTGGCTAAAGAACTCGGCGGTCTGCGCGGGCGTCTGAACAACCCCAAATTCGTGGCCTCGGCCCCGGAAGAGGTAGTTGAAGAAGCCAAAGCCAACCTCGCAGCCCGCGAAGAAGAAGAGGCGAAACTGAACGAGGCCCTGGCCCGTCTGGCCGAAATCGCCTGATCTTCTTCTCGTTCCAAATACGCAAATTCCAGAACCCCGCCGCCTAACCAGCGGCGGGGTTTTCTGTTGCAACCAAAGACCTTGCCCCGCGACACAAACCCTTGTTAGCAAGAGCAAACAACAAACCCCTGAGGTCGAAATGGCGCGCACAAATCCCCCGATCCAAACCGTTTCAACCGGGTTGGTTGTGGCCATCGTCGGATTCTTCAGCTCATTCCCGATTGTGTTGCAGGGGCTCGCAGCAATGGGGGCCTCGGCCCCGCAGTCCGCGTCGGGCTTAATGATGGCAGCTATCGCCATGGGCCTGACAGCCATAGGCCTCAGCCTGTGGTATCGCCAACCGATCAGCGTGGCGTGGTCAACCCCCGGTGTCGCGCTGCTGGCGGCATCCGCAATGCCCGCAGCCGGTTTCCCGGACGCAATCGGCGCGTTCCTCTGCGCAGGGGCGCTGACCATGCTGGCCGGGCTCTGGCGGCCCTTGGGACGGCTGGCGGCGGCCATCCCCACCACGCTGGCACAAGCCATGCTGGGCGGAGTACTTTTGCCCTTGTGCATCGTTCCATTCCGGGCTGCTGTCGAGCTACCATGGCAGGCCTTGCCAGTGATCCTGACATGGTTCCTCGCCGGTCGGATCAACCGCCTGTTCGCGGTGCCTGCCGCTGTTGTAGCCGCTGCCATCGTTGTCGTGCTGAATGCGGGCGATGCGTCTGTTGCTCCGCCCCATCTGATCGCCTCGCCTGTCTGGACAGTGCCCAGCTTTTCGCTGGCCTCACTGATCGGGATCGGCATCCCGCTGTTCATCGTGACCATGGCGACCCAGAACATCCCGGGCATCGCCGTGATGCGCAGCTTTGGATATACGCCGGCCCCGGGCCGGATGTTTTCCGCGGTCGGCGCAGCCAGCATCCTGTCAGCGCCGTTTGCGGCACCCGCCACCTGCCTTGCTGCAATTACCGCTGCAATGTGTTCGAACGAGGACAGCCATCCGGACCGCGATCAACGCTACTGGTCAGCGGTGATGGCCGGTGTGTTCTATTGCCTGTTTGGTGTATTCGCCGTGGCCATCACGACGTTCGCCGCACATGCCGACCCAAGGCTTATGGGAACCCTGACCGGAGTTGCTTTGATCGGAGTTCTGGCCAACGCAACTCAGGCCGCTCTGGACAAACCTGATGAGCGAGAGGCCGCGATCCTGACCTTCGCTATCACCGCCTCGGGCATCACCGTCTTTGGGCTGGGGGCTGCGGTCTGGGGTTTGCTTGCCGGTGGGGTGGCCTATCTGCTGCGTCGTAAATCCTGAAACACAGGCGCCTGATCATTTGAACTCGGGCTTGCGGCCCTGCATCTGGGCAGCGATGACCTCCAACTGGTCGGGCTTGCCGATCAGGTCGACCTGCTCAGCGGACTCGGCCAGCAGTACTTCGGCACGGGGTCTCGTCTCGGCCACGTCGATCAACCGCTTGGCCGCGCGGATGGCCGAGGGGCTTCTGCCCGCAATGTCTTCGGCCAAGGCCTGCGCCTCGGTCAAAGGGTCATCTGAGAGTTTTGTGACCAGCCCCCACTCTGCCGCCTGCTGCGCACCGATGGGACGCGCGGTATAGGTCAGGAGCCGCAGCACGTCCGAGCGCACAAGTTGCGGCAGCAGAACCATGCCACCCATATCGGGGATGAGACCCCATTTCATCTCCATCACCGACAGTTTGGCCTCGGGGTGCGCGATGCGAATATCAGCGCCCAGCGCAATCTGAAGGCCGCCGCCGTAGGCGACACCCTGAATGGCGCAGATCACGGGCACGGGAACCCGCTTCCAAGTAAGCGCGACCTCTTGCAGCGCGTTGGCGTCTTCATGGGTGCGTGGCATCAACATGGCCTCGGGATCGGCTTGCGCCAGCCCGGCCATGCTGACCATATCAAGCCCGGCGCAAAAACTTTTGCCTTCGCCCGACAGCACAACAGCGCGCGCATCCGAGGCGGCAACCTCTTGCCCCGCCGACAACAACGCTTTGAACATCGCATCATCCAAGGCATTCATCTTGTCGCCGCGCGTCAGGGTGACATGGGCAATGTGATCTTTGTAGGTGACGGATACGCGTGACATAAGCGGCCTCTTCTTTCCGGTTGTTCCAACCATGCCCTGAAAGGGTGGACAAGTTCCACCTCAACGTCGGGGCAGGTCAGATATGCGCATTCGGTCAGCCCGCGGCGGCTTCTGAGTCGCGACAATGACGTAAACGCCACGGCGATTGCGATCTCCAAGTGCCCTGCCCGGTTTTTAGTATTTGCGTTGTCCGTCTCGGCACCGCATTGCGAGATCAGTCTGTCCGGCAAGCAAGTGCAAGGTAGGCTTGCCCGGCCCGTTGCCATGCGGTTATCTGCCAGTATGACTGGTCCTCGTTATACCCCGCTTGCCTTGTCCTTGCCTGCCACAATTCCGTTCGTTGGCCCAGAAACGCAGGAACGCCAGCGCGGCGCTCCGTTCGTGGCGCGTTTGGGCGCAAATGAAAGCGTATTCGGCCCTTCGCCTCGCGCGATTGAGGCAATGGCCGCGACGGATATCTGGATGTATGGCGACCCCGAAAACCACGATCTTCGCCATGCACTAGCCGATCACCACGGGGTAAGGCCTGAGAATATCGTTGTGGGCGAAGGGATTGACGGACTGCTGGGCTATCTCGTGCGGCTGATGGTTGGGTCGGGGGATGCGGTTGTGACCTCGGACGGGGCCTATCCGACCTTCAACTATCACGTGGCCGGATATGGCGGCGCGTTGCACAAAGTGCCTTATCGCGATGATCACGAAGACCCGGCCGCCCTATTTGCCGAGGCGGCAGAGGTCGATGCGAAACTGGTTTATCTGGCCAATCCTGACAACCCAATGGGAAGCTGGCATTCCGGTCAGGACATCGTCAACGCGATGGATACGCTGCCCGAAGGCTGCCTGCTGGTTCTGGATGAAGCTTATGTCGAATGCGCACCCGCCGGAACCGCGGCTCCTGTTGAGGCCGATGATCCGCGTGTTATCCGCATGCGCACTTTTTCCAAAGTTTATGGGATGGCAGGCGCTCGGGTCGGCTATGCGATTGCTGCACCGGACTTAATCAGCGCGTTCAACAAGGTGCGAAATCACTTCGGCATGAACCGTGCAGCGGTGGCCGGGGCATTGGCAGCGTTGCATGACGATGCATGGCTGACGCAAGTTCGGCAGAAAATCACTGCGGCACGCGACCGGATTGGCCGGATCGCGCAGGAAAACGGTTTAGAAGCACTGCCGTCGGCCACTAATTTCGTGGCGATTGATTGCGGTCGGGACGGAGTTTTCGCCAAGGCGGTATTGGACGGGCTGGTCGCGCAGGGCGTTTTTGTGCGGATGCCATTTGCAGCACCGCAGAACCGCTGCATCCGCGTCAGTTGCGGTGACACGGACGATCTGAGAGCTTTTGCTGCGGCCTTGCCAAAAGCGCTTGCGGTGGCGCGTGAGGGTAACGGGTAAGGGGGGCTGTCTGCCACCCTCTTGCCCCGAAGGTATTTTTGGCCAGATGAAGCAGGGGATCCGGGTTTAGACGGGCTTATGGATCATGCGCCAGAATGGCGGCAGCAGCTTCGAGCGCGCCTGTGCCGCGCGGAATGTTCAGACCCGCCAGTGCTGTTTCAACACCACCCAGCATCGCCATCACCATCTGACCATTCACGTGGCCCATATGCCCGAGGCGGAAGCAGCCGTCCCAATCCTCCATCCCCAGACCAATGCCCAGAGTCAGGCCCAGCCGGGATTGTGCAAACTGCCTCAGCGGGGTGCCCTGCCCGTCAGTCAGACGCAACGATGTGACCGCGTGACTGCGGTGGCCGCGGTCGGTGACGTTCAGGTGCAATGCCCCGTCCTGCGCCCAGATTTCACAGGCAGTCCAGATGGCCTGCGCAAGGCGCTCATGACGGGTCCAGACTTTGTCGAGCCCCTCAGCGTGGATCATATCGAGTGCGGTGCGTAGACCGTACAGATGGTGTGTCGGTGCAGTGCCGTTGAAGTATTGGTAAAACACATCGGGGTTGGCGCGCGGTTGCCAGTCCCAATATTGCGACACGCGGGGCATTTTGGCCCGTTTCGCCTGAGCCTTGTCGTTGAAAAACACGAAGCCGACCCCTGCCGGTGTCATCAACCCCTTTTGGCAGGCCGAAACCGTGACATCGACGCCCCAGTCATCCATTTCGAACCGGTCACACCCCAGCGAAGCGATGCAATCCGCCATCAGAAGTGCCGGGTGCCCCAATTCATCCAACAGGTTGCGCAGGGCCGGAATGTTGTTGCGGACCGAGGTTGATGTATCCACATGCACCGCAAGAACGGCCTTTATTTCGTGATTTTTGTCGGCTGTCAGCGCCTCGGCTATGCGGTCCATGTCCCAAGGCGAGGACATGCCAAAGTCAATCACGTCAACTGTGGCACCAATGCCTCGGGCCATCTCGGCCCATCCACGGGCGAACATGCCCGATGCCGGGGCCAGAACCCTTTCGCCCGGAGCGATCACGTTGGACAGGGCTGCCTCCCACGTGCCGTGGCCGTTTGAGATATAGATGGCTACGTCGTGCCTGGTCCGGGCCACGCGCTTGAGATCACGGGTCAAGGCGGGCATCATCTCGATCAGTTCGCCCTCATAAATATTGGGCGATGGGCGGTGCATGGCTTGCAGCACCGCGTCGGGCATGACCGAGGGACCGGGAATGGCCAGATACTCGCGCCCTTGCGCGAACGAGGATTGGTTTGTCATGGGGTCAACCTGTTTGAATTGGCGACCAACCTAACGCCACAGGGACCCGCGTCAATCCATCAGCTTTGAAGCCTCACGTGCAAGTGCTTCGATCCCCGCCCAATCGCCGGTTTGCACCATATCTTTGGGCGCAACCCAGCTGCCGCCAGCACAGATCACGTTGGAAAGAGACAGATAATCCCGCGCGTTCGACGGCGAGACCCCGCCAGTCGGGCAGAAAGTGATTTGCGGCAGGGGCGCGCCGATGGCCTTCAGCGCGGGCGCTCCGCCTGAAGCCTCGGCGGGGAAGAATTTCAGCATGTCATAACCCTTTTCCAGCAGGCGCATCGCCTCGCTGGCCGTCGCTGCGCCGGGCAAAAGGGGTAGTCCCTCGGCCTCGCAGGCGGCGATCAGGGTATCTGTTGCGCCGGGCGAGACGCCGAACTGCGCGCCTGCTTCCTTAGCGGCGCGAACATCCTCGGGCGTGACCAGCGTACCTGCGCCGACGACGCCGCCCGGAACTTCGGCCATGGCGCGGATTGCGTCCAGCGCCGCCGGGGTACGCAGGGTGACCTCCAAAGCAGGCAGGCCACCGGCGACCAGCGCCTCGGCCAACGGACGGGCCTGAGCGGCGTCATCGACGACCAGAACAGGAACGATCGGGGCCAGCGCGCAAATCTCGCGGGTACGTTGGGTTTTTGACATGGATTATGCTCCGAAAATGCTGGCACCTGTGTCGGCGGACCCGACATTGGCGCGGAATGTGCCGAACAGATCACGCCCGACGCCATGTTGATTGGCCGACAGATCGGCCGTCGCGGGGGTGCGGTCAAGTACCCCCGGAGTAAGGATTTCCAATTCACCCTTCAATGCGTCGACACGCAGCAGGTCGCCGTCTTGCAGATAGGCGATTGCACCACCTTCCAAAGCTTCAGGGCAGACATGGATTGCGGCAGGAACCTTCCCCGAGGCACCGGACATGCGCCCATCGGTGACAAGCGCCACTTTTTGTCCCCTGCCCTGTAGGATCGACAGCATTGGGGTCAGTGAGTGCAGCTCGGGCATCCCGTTGGCTTTGGGGCCTTGAAATCGGACAACGACGATGACGTCATCGGTGAACTCGCCGGCCTTGAAGGCAGCCTTGACCTCATCCTGATCGTGGAACACGCGGACCGGGGCTTCGACCACCTGGTGTTCAGGGGCCACGGCCGATACTTTCATGACCGCAGTACCCAGATTTCCAGTCAGACGCGACAGGCCGCCGGTGGGTTGGAAAGGGTCCTTGGCCGAGCGCACGATCTTTTCGTTCAGGCTGTGGCCCGCGCCGTCTTCCCACACCAACTCGCCGTCTTTGAGCTTGGGTTCTTTGGTGTAGTGATGCAGGCCCTGCCCCGCGACCGTCAGCGTGTCGGGGTGCAGCAGGCCATCTTCGAGCAATGTGCTGATGCAATAGCCAAGACCGCCCGCAGCATGGAAATGGTTCACGTCGGCCAGACCGTTGGGATAGACCCGCGCAACCAGAGGAACCACGGCAGAGATTTCGGAAAAGTCCTGCCAGTCCAGTACGATACCGCCCGCACGCGCCATGGCGATCAGGTGAATCAGCAGGTTGGTCGATCCGCCTGTGGCCATCAGGCCAACGATACCGTTCACAAAGGCGCGCTCATCGAGCACCTGATAGACGGGCGTATAGTGGTTGCCCAGCGCGCTCAGCGACAGAGCGCGACGCGCGCCTTCTTCGGTCAGGGCATCCCGCAGCGGCGTGTTGGGATTAACAAAACTGGAACCCGGCAGGTGCAGGCCCATGAACTCCATCAGCATCTGGTTGGTATTTGCGGTGCCGTAGAAGGTGCAGGTGCCGGGACCGTGATAGGCGGCCATCTCGGCGGCCATCAGAGCGTCGCGGCCCACTTCTCCGGCTGCGAATTGCTGACGGACTTTGGCTTTCTCGTCGTTCGGCAAGCCGCTGGTCATCGGACCGGCGGGCAGGAACACGGCAGGCAAATGGCCAAAAGCTTGCGCGCCGATGATCAGGCCCGGAACGATCTTATCGCAGACACCAAGGAAAACCGCAGCGTCATAGGTGTTGTGGCTAAGCGCCACGCCCGTCGCCAAAGCGATCACATCGCGTGAGAACAGCGACAGCTCCATCCCCGCTTCTCCTTGCGTAACGCCGTCGCACATGGCGGGTACGCCGCCCGCGACCTGCGCGGTGCCACCCGCGGCACGGATCGCGGCACGGATTAGTGCCGGATAGCGCTCAAACGGCTGGTGGGCCGAGAGCATGTCGTTATAGGCGGTGACGATGCCAAGATTTCCAGCGGTGCCGGTCGCCATTGCCTGCTGATCCGTGCCCGCACCCGCATAGGCATGGGCTTGACCGCTGCACGACAGATGCGCGCGGGCCGGACCTTTTGACCGCGCCTGCTCCATCCGCTCTAGATGCGGGCCACGCAGGTCCGCACTGCGGTCTATAATGCGTTTGGTGACGTCGGAAATGACAGAGTGAACCATGATTTAACCTCCGATCTGACGCCAGCGACGACCGTCGCGATGCATCAGCATCAATGCTTCTTCGGGACCAGAACCGCCCTGATCGTACCGCGCGGGTCGGTCTCCGCGGTTCTCCCAGCCTTGGATGATGGGGTCGACCCAGGCCCAGGCGGCCTCGGCCTCATCCCCGCGCATGAACAGGGTCTGGTCGCCACGGATCACGTCCATCACCAACCGCTCATAGGCATCCGGAGCGCTGGAATCGGCACCCAGCGCGTCGGCAAAGCTCATGTCCAGTGCCACGTCGGACAGACGGAACCCTCCGGGGCCGGGATCTTTGATCGTGGTGCGCAGAGTAATCCCTTCGTCCGGTTGCAAGCGGATTACCAATACGTTGCCGCGCAGCGGGCCTACATTCGGAAAAATCGTATGCGGCGGATCGCGGAAGAAGACCGCAATCTCGGATTCCCTTGCCCGCAAGCGTTTGCCGGTCCGCAGGTAGAACGGAACCCCGGCCCAGCGCCAGTTGCCCAGATGAACCTTGAGGGCAATGAAGCTCTCGGTGCGGCTGGCCGGATTACCAACGTGATCGACATAGCCGCCATTGCCGTCCACGGCGCGGTATTGGCCGCGCGCGATGTCTTTCGGGTCCACCGGCTCCAGCGCTTCGATCACCTTGACCTTTTCGTCCCGCACCGCGTTGGGCGAGAATTTCGAGGGCGGCTCCATCGCCGTCAGGCACAAAAGCTGAACCAAGTGGTTCTGGATCATATCCCGCATCGCGCCGGACTGATCGTAATAGGCGCCCCGCCCCTCGACACCAACGGTTTCAGCAACGGTTATCTGCACATGGTCGATATGGGTCGAGTTCCAAAGCGGCTCGAACAAAGAATTGGCAAAGCGCAGAGCCATCAGGTTCTGCACCGTCTCTTTGCCCAGATAATGGTCGATCCGGTAAATCTGATGTTCTTCAAAACAGGCCCGCAGGCCCTCGTTCAGAGCTTTGGCCGAGGCCAGATCGTGACCGAACGGTTTTTCCACCACGATACGACTGTCCGGCGTGGCCATCCCGGCGGTGTGCAGTCGTTTCGCAATTCCCGAGAACAGGCTTGGGCCAACGGACAGATAGAAGGCCCGCACAACATCCGGGCGCAGGGTCTTGGCCAATTCGGACCAACCTGCCTCACCCATCGCGTCAACGGGGACGTATTCCACCTGGCTGAGAAAGCGATCCAATTCATCTTTTTTGAACTTGGGCGCGAACTCTTTCATCGAAGCGCGGATTTGTTCACGAAACGCCTCGCTGTCCATATCGGTGCGGGCCGTTCCAATGATACGGGCATCTTCGGGCATCTGGCCCACTTCGAACCGATGATATAGTCCCGGCAGGATCTTGCGCTGCGCCAGATCACCAGTTGCGCCGAACAACACAAGGTCGAACGGGTTGACCGGAATTACGCGTGAAACCATCAGCAGGCTCCTTCAGTGTTCACCAGAGTCACCATAGCATCAGAAACCCCCGAAGCCTGTGACTGAGCACATGTTATCGCTAACATTTGCGGACTGAATAGGCAAAGCAAGCGCAGAAAGCAAGCCCGTTATAGGGAAATCAGCTCTGATTGCGCAGCCACTCCATAACTGCGGGGCGAACCGATTGTTCCCCCCGGTGGCGGGCATCCGCGATGATCTTGCGCAGGGATTGCAGATCAGCGCGCAGCAGAACGCTTTTGACCGGGCCGATCGAAGCCGGGCGCATCGACAGCGTCCGAATGCCCATTGCCGCAAGACACAGTGCTTCGACCGGGCGGCCAGCATCCTCGCCACAGAAAGAAAGCGGGGTGTTTGAGATGTTGCAGCGTTCGACGATCCGCTCGATAAAGCTCAAGAAACTGACATTCAGGGTGTCATAGCGGCGGCGGACCAGCTCGTTCTCACGGTCGGCAGCAAAGAAGAACTGTTTCAGGTCGTTGCCACCGATTGAGATGAAATCAACCTCGTCAAAGAACTTCTGCGGGGCGAAACCGAGGGACGGTGTTTCAAGCATCGCGCCGACCTCAAGCGTTTCGGGCAAGACATGTCCCAATCGTTTTTCACGCTCGATGGTTTTGTTGACCTCCCACCGGGCCTCGCGGAATTCATCTGCCTGCGCGACAAAGGGGAACATGACCGTCAGCGGGCGGCCATTGGCGGCGCGGATCAGGGCCTGCAACTGCATGCGCATCACGCCGCGTTTGTCCAGACCCACACGAATAGCCCGCCAGCCCAGCGCCGGGTTCGGCTCGGCCACATGTTTCATATAGGGCAAAACCTTGTCCGACCCGATATCCAGCGTGCGAAACACAACCCGCTTGTCCCCTGCCGCATCCAGAACCCGCTTGTATTGCGTCACCAGTTCCGAGCGCTTGGGCATCTGGTTGCGGATCAGGAATTGCAGTTCAGTTCGGAACAGGCCCACACCTTCGGCGCCGGAATTGCCCAGCGAGGGCAAATCGGCCATCAGACCTGCGTTCATCACCAGATTGACCCGCTCACCATCGCGCGTCACCGTCGGGGTTTCGCGGATCGAACTATAACGCTCCTGCGCTTTGGCCTGCATGGCGATCTTATCGCGGAAGGCGTTCACCACCGTGTCTTCGGGGCGCAGATGCACCACGCCCTGATCGCCATCGACAAGGATGTGGTCGCCGTTCAATGCCTCGGTCGTGATGCGCCCCACATGCACGACCAGCGGAATGGCCAGCGCACGGGCGACGATGGTGGCATGGCTGCCGACCGAGCCTTCCTCAAGCACAATACCCTTGAGAGAGCGGCCATATTCCAGCAGGTCGCCGGGGCCAATATTGCGGGCGATCAGGATCGGGTCGGGCGGCAGGTCCGCCCCGTCGGTGTTGCCCTGCCCTGTCAGAATGCGCAGCAACCGGTTCGACAGATCGTCCAGATCGGCCAGCCGCTCGCGCAGATAGGGATCCGTCACCTGCTCCATCCGGGCGCGGGCCTGCGATTGTTCCTTTTCGACCGCCGCCTCAGCGCTGAGGCCCAGGGCAATGTCCTCTTCCATCCGCCGCATCCAGCCCTTGGAATTGGCAAACATGCGATAGGCTTCCAGAACCTGAAGCTGTTCCTTGTCACCGCCCTGCGAGATTTCCAGCATCTTGTCGACGCCCACGCGCAGCTCTTCAACCGCTTCGCTCAGGCGTTCGCGTTCGCGGTGCGGGTCCTCGGCAATTGGGTTGGTGACAACGACGCGGGGTTCGTGCAGCCAGACATGACCTTCGGCCGAACCTTCCTGTGCTGGTCCGCCGCTCAGCTGTACCGATTGCTGGTGCAGCGGTGACAGGGCCGCGCCCTCGCCGACAAAGGCGCCCAGTTCGGCCATCTCGGCCAGAACCATGGCGACCACTTCCAGCGCATAGATTTCATCTGCGGAAAACTCGCGCGCGTCACGGGATTGCACCACCAAAACGCCCAGCTTTTCGCCAAGCCGCTGAACCGGAACACCCAGAAACGACGAAAACCGCTCTTCCCCCGTTTCCGGCATATAGCGGAAGCCTTTGGCCGCGGGCGCGTTGGCAGTGTTCACCACCTTGCCCGACTGAGCAACGCGACCTACCAGCCCCTCGCCCATACGCATACGGGTCTTGTGAACAGCCTCGGGGGCCAGACCTTCGGTGGCGCACAGCTCCAACGTTTCGTCGTCGCGGAACAGATAGATCGAGCACACCTCAGCCCGGATACTGTCCGCAATCAGATGCGTGATCCGGTCAAGACGTTCCTGACCGGCGGCTTCGCTCGCCATCTCTTCGCGCAGCCGCCCCAGCAGCTTGCGGGATTCTGTTTCGGTGCCGTCCGCCATGGCCCAACCAATTTAGTGCGTCAGGCGTGACCTTAGGCCGATCGGCTCAGGCCGCCTTGTCCAGTTCAAAGGCATCATGCAGCGCCTGAACGGCAAGTTCCATGTATTTCCTGTCCACAAGGACGGAAATTTTTATCTCAGAGGTTGTAATGACCTTGATGTTGATACCCTCATCCGAGAGCACCTTAAACATTTTGGCCGCAACACCCGATTGCGAACGCATCCCGATGCCGACAACCGAGACCTTGCAGACATCTTCGTCGGCAACCAGCTCGGCATAGTTCAGCTCACCTTGCTCTTTGATCGCCAGCAGCGCCTTTTCAGCGCGCGCCACCTGATCGGTCGGGCACGAGAAGGTCATATCGGTGCGCCCCTCATCCGAGATGTTCTGAACGATCATGTCCACATTCACGCCCTCATCGCTGAGCGCGGTGAAGATGATCGAGGCGATGCCGGGGCGGTCGGCCACGGAAACGACGGTCATCTTGGCTTCGTCTCGGGAATAGGCCACACCGGCCACAACATTGGATTCCATGATATCCTCCTCGTCGCAGACCAGTGTACCGGCCTCATCGGATTGTTCTTCAAAACTTGAGAGAACGCGCAGTTTCACCTTGTAGCGCATCGCCAGCTCGACCGAGCGGGTTTGCAGCACCTTGGCCCCCAACGAGGCCAGTTCGAGCATTTCCTCGAACGAGATTTTGTCCAGCTTGCGCGCCTTTTCGCAGATGCGCGGGTCTGTCGTGTAGACACCGTCTACATCGGTGTAGATGTCGCAGCGCTCGGCCCCGAATGCGGCCGCAAATGCAACGGCAGTGGTGTCCGAGCCGCCGCGGCCCAGCGTGGTGATGCGTCCCTCAGGGCTGAGACCCTGGAACCCGGCCACAACGGCCACCTTCATGCCTTCCCCAAATTTCTGGTTCAGATTGTCGGTCGGGATATCCTCAATCCGAGCCTGGCTGTGGGCGCTTGTGGTCAGCAGCGGCACCTGCCAGCCCTGCCAGCTGCGCGCCGGAATATCCATTTCCTGAAGCGTCAGGGCCATCAGACCGGCTGTCACATTCTCACCCGAGGACACAACGGCATCATATTCGCGCGCATCGAACAGCGGCGACGTCTCGTTCACCCAGCCCACCAGCTCATTGGTTTTGCCGGACATGGCCGAGACGATGACGATCACGTCATAGCCTTTTGCCACCTCAACGCCGATGCGTTTGGCTGCGCGGCGGATGCGGTCAAGATTGGCAACCGATGTGCCACCAAATTTCATAACAAGTAAGGGCATGGGGGTGGTCTCTCTGCGCCTTGGAATTCAAGTCCTGAGCCTATTATGCGAGGGGGGGCGCAAGGGCAAGGGTCCAATACCGTGCTGAATGCCGCATCACCCTTCTTTACAACCGCTGGTTTGGCTGTAAGCCTTAGGTGACGCATATTACACGAGGTTTTCCATGATCCGCCCCGCCATCGCCTTTGCCCTGCTTTGTTCACCTGCCCTTGCACAGGAAACCTCGCTTGCCGGGACCGACGGCACCAACTCGCTTGGCACCATACCTTGCGCTGCAAATGCGGGCGATCCGCTGAAAACCTGCCACGCAGAACTGCGCCACCATGACGACGGCACCACAACATTGGCCGTGGGCCTTGGCGATGGCGAGGTGCGCAGCATCTATTTCACCGATGGCGTGCCAAACTCCAGCAGTTCAGCCTCGAAACTCACATATGAGACGCGCGGCGATCTGATGGTGATCTTCATTGACCCCGGTGAGGTGTACGAGATCCCTAAAGCCGCGCTGATCCGTCAGTAAGCGTGCGGACGACCGTCCCAGTTTTCAAAACAACCCGTGGTTTCTAGCGACAGCGCATCGAACCGCTCGATCAGGCCGTCCGCGGCCTGATCCGTGGTAATCTCGGCTGCAGGTCCGCCCATTTCCGTCTGCACCCAGCCGGGGTGATAGATGCCGACAGCGATCCCGTCCGCTTGCAGATCGGTCGCCAGATTACGCCCCAGATTCAACGCAGCCGCCTTGGACGCGCGATAGATATAGCTGCCACCGGGCGCGCGGGTGTGCGATGCCATTGTCGAAGACAAGATAACGATCCGGCCACGCGCCGCGCGCAGATTTGGCAACAACGACTGGACGGTCAGGAAAACCCCAGTGACATTGGTGGCAAAAGTCTGCGCCCACATCTCAGCCGGATAGCCGTCGATGTCGTGCCCCTTATCCAGATAAACCCCGGCGTTGCAGATCAGCAGATCGACCGGCTGATCCGCCATTTGCGCAGCCATTTCCGCCTGTTGAGCGGGATCGGTCACATCCAACCTGACCTGCGCACTGTCATCCCGCGCGGTCCCTGTAACCCTGTCGCCCCGCCCCTGATAGCGGCCCGCCAGAACCCGGCCAATCCCTCGATTGACCCCGGTAATTACTATATGCATTGGTCAGTTCGTCTTTCGTGTGGGAACAAAAGGCAGAGGTGCTACCGGCACCCCATCTTCGATCAGGGCCTTCGCCTCTTCGGGCTTGGCCTCGCCGTAAATCGAACGTTCGGGCGCGTCACCCAAGTGCATTTTCCGCGCCTCGCTGGCGAAATCCTTGCCGACATAGTCCGAATTCTCTTCGACCTTGCGGCGGAGTTCAGCCAGCACAGTTTCGACATCCGGTGTCGGCGACACCACATCAACCAGCGCCTGAGGCTCTGCCTCTGCCTCCGATTTGGCTGAACGGGCCGGACGAACCCTTGGCGTCATGATGGCTTTTTCAACATCTGCACAGCCACAGACCGCGCATGTCACCATACCCGAGGATGCCAGTTTGTCGTAAGCTGCGGCCGATTGAAACCAACTGTCAAATGTATGGCCGTTGCTGCATTTCAATGCGTATTGAATCATGGTCCGTCCAAATGTCGGTCGCCACATAGATACCGGGCAGCATAGCAATATCAAGCCCCGCCGTTCACATCTCAGTGGGTAACAGGACCCAGCTTTCGGAACAATAGCGCCAGATCGGGCGAATTGACCCGTAACGCGGCTTTTTCAGGCGAAACCCAACACTTCTGCCGCTGCCCGCACTCCGGGAACCTAGACGCGCTGGATTGCACGAGCAGAGGGAAAACGTCCACGGCACACACCACGTCTCCCTTTTTTGCTCGGCGCTTTTGATAGAAATACTGACCCAAAGGCACCTCGTTGCATGTGCCACGCACGCCGGCTTCTTCCCAGGCCTCCTGCTGCGCTGTGCCGGACGGCGACAACCCCTTAATCAGCCAACCTTTGGGAATGATCCAGCGACCTGATTTGCGCGTTGTGATCAACAGAATTTTGGGTTGTCCCTGCACAAACCGGTAACAAAGGGCGGCCGATTGCGGCATAATCGGCAGTGTCATGCCAGATGCGCGGGTTGAAAGCGTTGCGTCAATCACGCCATGCCGCCTTTCGAATGAACTTTGCCTGTTTTGCCCGCGGTTTTTTCGCTTATTTAGCGGGCCTTACATGTACAGATACCATATAAGGCAGCTACAGCCAAGGACGCAGGGGAACTCACATCCGTGCGGCCAGCTTGCGGACCAGTTCATCATGGGGGACATCCGCATCAATGGCCAACCGACGCAGGCCAAAATGCACACGCGCAATCTGCTGGTAATAGCGCGTATAGACATAGTTCGTTCCGCCGCCAGCAATCGCACCCAGAACCGGAACGGATTGGGCCGCCAGTTTCTGCCCAAGCACAACAGACAGGCGCGGTGCCACTGCTGCAATCAGTTTCTGCATCGCAGGGCCAGTCAGCGTCAGGCGGACTGAGAAAAACCCGAGATCAGCGCCGTCATCATTGGAGAGTGGGCCTGCTGCGGACAGAACCCGCACGCAATCGAATTTCACGCCCTCTTCTGACGGATCAAACCCTTCGCGCGCCGCAGCACCTTGAATGGCACGCAACAACATGGCCGTGGTTGCAGGCAACTCCATCAAAGCGGTGGAAACACCCCCCATACCCCCGGCGGCTCCCATGGCCGTGGTCAGCGTGGTATTAACCCAGGGTTTTTGATCGGGCACTGCGCGCCGTGACTTTTCGGCCGCGTGCATGGCAAGCCACAGTGCCTGCTCGGTCGCGCCGGTCAGGCCCTGCCGGATAGGTTCCGGTAATTGCTCTAACAGAGACTCCGCCGATCCGCCCAGACTGTTCAACAGCTTGACGCCCGGGCCGCCAGCGGTGCGGTAAAATCCGGCCAGCCGATCCAGCTCGGCGTCGGTATCAAGTTTTCCAATAAGGACAACGTCCTGCATACAAACCCTCCTACCCTTAAGACATCGGGGTTCGGGTCGCAGGTTTCAATAGCTCAGCGGCTCCAGCGAGTGACGGGGCCACGCACCCCATCCCAATAGTCCGACGCCGGATCAAAACCCAAAACGCGATCCGGGTTGGTCGGCGGTGGCATCTCAACCCCGCTCAGACGTGCAAACCCGAACCGTTCATAATAAGGCGCATCACCGACCAGCATCACGCGCTGCCAGCCCCTTGCCCGGCCGGCTTCCAATCCTTGGTGGATCAGATATCCGCCCAACCCTTCACCCTGATGGGTCGGGTGCACAGCGACCGGACCCAGCAATAGCGCATCATGATCCCCCACATGAACCGGCCAGAACCGGATCGCGCCCGCCAGAATTCCTTGCCCGTCCCGCGCGACCAGCGACAGGCCCGCAACAGGGGGGACATCATCGCGCAGACGGTACGAAGACAGCGCTTCGCGACCGGGGGCAAAGCACAGATCATAGAGGGCCTCGACCTCCCACCAATCTTCCGGTTCTTCCGGCCTGATCCCGAACTGCTGCACCCCGGCCCTCTTTTCTTTGCTGGCACTCGCCCTAGCACTTCGGTACGCCTTGGGCAAACGCTTGGAGAGAATATGTTCTATCGCCCCGAAGACGGTCACGGCTTGCCGCACAACCCGTTCAACGCCATCATCACGCCGCGTCCGATCGGCTGGATTTCAACGCGCAGTTCGGACGGGGTCAATAATCTTGCCCCTTATTCTTTCTTCAACGGTGTCGCTTACACTCCGCCACAAGTGATGTTTGCCTCAACCGGCACCAAACATGATCAGGAGGCCGGCAAAGACAGTGTCGCAAATATCGAAGCCACCGGGGTGTTTTGTGTAAATGTCGTCGCCAACGCGCACCGCGATGCAATGAACGCCAGTTCTGCGGGCCTGGCCAAACATCACGACGAGTTCGACCATGCCGGCCTGACACCGATTGAGTGCGAAACCATCCCCTGCGCCCGGGTCGAGGGCGCCCCTGCGGCTTTGGAATGCAAGTTGACCAAGATCGTCACGTTGCCGGGTGAGGCAAATCGGGTCGTGTTCGGAGAGGTCACAGGCGTCCACCTGCGCGATGACTGCCTGCGGGACGGAATGTTCGACGTCACGACCTTCCAGCCGCTGGCCCGGCTTGGCTATCGGGATTACTCAGTCGTTGAGAATGTGTTTAGTCTCTCTAGGCCTGACGACTGATGCCGCTTCTGAATCCTTCCCTCCGTTACCCGGTTACGTTGCCTGACGGGTCCCAGCATAAGGGGACCGTGTTTTTGTCCGAGGCGGTGGATCACCCGCGGTTTGAGGCTGGCGCTTACAGCTTTGCCTCAGACTTCGATGCGCCACAAGATTGGGCCGCCCGTTTGGCTCCCTATCTGTTTCCCTCGTCACAGGAAAAACTGGTGCTGGGAAAATTCTGCCAGATCGCACACGGGGTAAGGTTCATAACGTCATCAGCCAACCATGCGATGGACGGAATGACCTGTTTTCCATTCCCTGTATTCGATCCCGAACGCATATCCGGTTATCAACCGGATACGCGCGACATGATTATCGGCCACGATGTATGGATAGGCTATGGCGCGTTGATCTTGCCGGGCGCGCAGATCGGCAACGGGGCAGTAATAGGCGCGGGTTCGGTGGTGCGCGGAGCCGTCCCGCCTTACGCCATAGTCACCGGAAACCCTGCCGAGATCAGGCGATTTCGGTTCCAAAAGAGCGTGATCCAAAGACTACAATCCCTGTGTTGGTGGGATTGGCCCGCGAGGGTCATTACAAATGCCGAAGAGGCTCTGCTGCAAGGTGATATCGAGGCGTTGGAGGCCCTTGCCCCAAAATAAAGGCGGCCAGTCCGGCCGCCTTTGGTTGCTCAATGCCCGCCCAGAATTCCGGTGCGGACAGAGTAGTCCACCGCCAGCTGATAATCCGGGTCATCGTCGCTATCGACCATCAAGTGGCCCGCTTTGTTCAGCAGCTTGTGGCAATCCCGGCTGAGATGGCGCAACATCACGTGCTTGCCTGCAGCTTCGTATTTGGCCGCGATATTCTCGATAGCTTGCAGAGCCGACTGATCCACAACGCGGCTTTCGGCAAAGTCCACGATCACCGTTTCAGGGTCGTTTGGAACGTCGAACAATTCAACGAACCCTTCGGATGATCCGAAGAACAACGGCCCCTGAATCTCATAGACCTTAGCACCTTTTTCGGTTTCCGAGTCGCGGGTGATCGCGTGGATACGTTTTGCGTTGTTCCACGCATAGGCGAGGGCCGAGACGATCACACCAACCACGACGGCAACCGCGAGGTCCTCCATCACGGTTACGACGGTCACCAGAACGATGACAAACGCATCCATCAGGGGAACTTTGCGCATGATCTTGAACGAGTTCCACGCGAAGGTCCCGATCACCACCATAAACATCACCCCGACCAGCGCGGCCAGCGGGATTTGTTCGATCAGCGGCGAGGCAAAGAGGATGAAGACCAGCAGAAACACTGCTGCGGCGATGCCTGCGATCCGCGTGCGGCCGCCGGATTTTACGTTGATCATCGACTGACCGATCATCGCACAACCGCCCATGCCACCAAAGAAACCAGTGGCCACGTTGGCGACGCCCTGAGCGATACATTCCTGCGAAGCCCCACCACGTTTGCCGGTGATTTCGCCTACAAGGTTCAGCGTCAGAAGGGATTCAATCAGGCCGATTGCTGCGAGAATGACGGCATAAGGCAGAATGATCTCGAAGGTTTCCCAGTTCAACGGCACCATCGGGATATGGAACGGCGGCAGGCCGCCCTCGATCGACGCCAGATCGCCGACGCGCGGTACATCAAGGCCAAATCCGATGACCAGTGCCGCAACGACCAGAATGCCAGCCAACGGCGCAGGAATAATGCGTGTGACGCGCGGCATGACCCAGATCACAGCCATGGTCAGCGCGACGAGGCCCAGCATGGTGTAGAGTTGCAAACCCGATAGCCACTCACCCCCACCGACGCCATGGCCGGTGTTTTCCATGGTTCCCGGCACCTTGAACTGACCCAGCTGCGCCAGGAAAATCACAATCGCCAGACCGTTCACAAAGCCCAACATCACCGGATGCGGAACCAGACGGATAAAGCGGCCCCAGTGCATCGCACCGGCGATTACCTGAAGAATGCCCATAAGAACAACGGTCGCGAACAGGTATTCGACCCCGTGCTCGGCCACCAGCGCAACCATCACCACGGCCAGAGCCCCGGTTGCACCCGAAATCATACCCGGCCGACCGCCGATCAGCGCAGTAATAAGACCCACCATGAACGCGGCATAAAGGCCAACCAGAGGATGCACTCCAGCGACAAAGGCAAAAGCAACCGCTTCGGGGACCAGAGCCAAGGCCACAGTCAAACCGGACAGCAACTCGATGCGCAAGCGTGAGGCGGTCAGCCCCTCGTCCGGCACCCAGCGCAAGTCGGGTTTTGCTATACGATTGGCAAAGCTTGCCAGCATGGCTCGGGGCATGGGACGGTCCTGTCGGTCTGTTTTGTTCGCGCGAAAGGGGTCTTTTAGCGGTCAAGCCCTGCCTGAGATACCGCGTCAGGCGGGACCCTGATATGCACTGAACGCATACCTTGTCAGTAACCAACACAAACCGTTGAAGCCACTTGCCAAATCCCCCACAGCCCCGCAGAAATTCTGCAACGGATTTTTTCTAGCGGAGCGCAACCATGACCCAGACGAAAATCGCCATCATCGGCGGATCAGGCATCTACGATATCGACGGGCTGGAAAACGCGGAATGGGTCACGGTTGAAACGCCGTGGGGCGATCCGTCGGATCAGATCCTGACCGGGACGTTGAACGGTGTTGGCATGGCGTTTCTGCCGCGTCACGGACGCGGCCATGTACATTCGCCGACCGAAGTCCCCTACCGTGCCAATATCGACGCGCTAAAACGATTGGGGGTCACGGATGTGATCTCGGTCTCGGCCTGCGGGTCGTTCCGCGAGCATATGGTGCCAGGCGATTTCGTGATCGTCGATCAGTTCATCGACAGGACGTTTGCCCGCGAGAAGAGCTTTTTCGGCACCGGATGTGTTGCCCATGTCAGCGTGGCCCATCCGACCTGTCCCCGCCTGTCAGACGCCTGTGAAACCGCAGGCAAGGCCGCAGGCATCACCATCCATCGCGGCGGCACTTATCTGGCGATGGAGGGACCGCAGTTCTCATCACTGGCGGAATCCAAGATGTATCGCGAACAATGGGGCTGCGACGTGATCGGCATGACCAATATGCCCGAGGCAAAACTCGCCCGCGAGGCCGAGCTGTGCTACGCCTCGGTCGCCATGGTCACGGATTACGACAGCTGGCACCCGGATCACGGAGAGGTCGATGTGACCGCCATCATCGCCACCCTGACCGGGAATGCCGAGAAAGGCCGGGCGCTGGTCAAAGGCCTGCCCGATCTGTTGGGGACCGAGCGTGAACCCTGCCCATATGGCTGCGACCGGGCGCTTGAATATGCGATCCTGACCGCACCCGAAAAGCGCGACCCGGCGCTGTTGGCCAAGCTGGATGCCGTGGCCGGGCGGATTCTCTGATCACACTTCTATTGCGGCAAAGCCGCTTGCACTTCATCCCACAGCCCGTGCGACCACAGGTCGTTATGGGTTCCCTCTGGGATGACGTGCAACTGTGCTGCGCCGTCTGACAAATCAGCCAGCTCTTTACCATGATGCAGCGGGATCGTTTCATCTTCGGTCCCGTGGAAGATCAGTGTGGGAACCGTGATCTGGTCGATCAGGTCGCGGGTGGCAAACTGATCCTTCATCAGGGCGGACACTGGCAGAAACGGATAACGCTCTGACGCCACGTCCACAGTAGCGGTGAAAGGTGCCTCTAGCACAAGTAATTGCGCCTCGGGGCGCTGTTGCGCGACCGCTGCGGCGACGCCAGTGCCAAGGCTTTGCCCATGCAGAACAATGCGATCGGAGTCCAGCTGATCGAACATCTCGACCCCGTCTGAGATCAGAGCCAGCTCTGACGGTTCGCCTTCGCTGCCCGGAAAACCGCGATAACTGGGGGCAAGCAGCCCAAAACCGCTGTTGAGAATTTCCCGCATCCGGTCGGCCCGGTCGCCCAGATTGCCACTTTGGCCATGAAAGAACAGAACCGTCGGCGCGCCTTCGATGGCCGGAGGCGCAGTCCAAGCAGTCAATGTCACCCCATCCGACATGGTCAGAGGAACCACGTCCACATCGGCCAACCCGACTGCGGCAGGGTCTGGCAACTCACCGGACGGTTTATAAAGCAACGCCCCCTGATTGGCGTACATGTACCCCACGATCCCCGCGTAAGACGCAACGGCGATCAGGGACAACAATAACAACACGCGCTTCACCCGACCGGTTCTCGCACCGGAGCTATTCTGAAACGCTTGTGAATAGTCGGGATGAGCCTGCGTCACGGTCGCCTCCAATCCTGTGGTTGCCTGTTACCTGAGACCTCAATCAGAGGTTTCAAGGAAGATGCACAAGGCTTAATTCATTCTTTAACCTGCGCCCACAAGGCGTCTGCCGGGCGGGATATCGTGGACGGCCTGCCCCGATCCTCTCGAATTATTTATCAATAACAAATCACTGCACCGCATTTGTGCCATAAACCTCCGCCAGAACTCGGCGAAAAGAAGGAGCCCCATGAAACGACTCGAAGCTTTGGACGCGGCCCGGTTTTTAGCGTTCTGCGGCATGGTGCTGGTGAACTTCCGCATCGCGGCGCAGGTCGCGCCGGGACAGGGCTGGGCGACGGTCCTTGTAGACGCGCTGGAGGGACGAGCCGCCGCGCTGTTTGTCATATTGGCCGGAATCGGCATCGGGCTTTCGACGATCAAGGCAGGTATTCTGCTGCGCCGCGCCGCGTTTCTGTTCGTAGTTGGCCTGATCAACATGACCGTGTTCGACGCGGATATCCTGCATTTCTATGCCCTTTATTTCGTGGTCGGTGCAGCCTTTCTAAAGGCTTCTGGGCGGACGCTGTGGCTGGGTGCGCTGGGGATCGTCGCGCTGTCCGTTCTGGCGAACCTGACCTTCGACTACGAGCGCGGCTGGGACTGGACCTCTCTGACATATATCGACCTCTGGACTCTGCCCGGCTTTGTCCGCAACGCGCTGTTCAACGGCTGGCACCCAGTTCTGCCATGGGCCGCGTTTCTGCTGATTGGAATGGCAATCGGGCGGTCCGATCTGCATACGGTCTGTATTCAGCACCGGTTGATCATGTGGGGGTTTGGTGCGGCGGTTCTGGCCTTGTTCCCGCAGATGCTGGTGTCTGATCCTGACCTCGCGGCCTATCTCGGGACCGAGAGCATCCCTCCGGGTCCGTTCTACATTCTGGCCGGGACAGGCTCGTCCTGCGTCGTGATCGGGCTGTTGCTGAAACTGTGGCCGTTCATCGAACGACTGCGCGTAGGTCCAGCCCTGGCAGCGCCCGGGCGTCAAAGTCTTACGCTCTATATGGCTCATATCCTGATAGGTTTGGGTATTCTGGACGAAATGGATTTGCTGAACGGCACGCTCAGCCCAACGGTGATTGTGGGATATGCGTTGGGGTTCTGCGCCTTGTCGTCGGCATACGCCCTGCTGTGGTCACGCTGGTTCAAGCGCGGCCCGCTTGAAGCACTGATGCGTCGTGTGACCGAGCCACGCAAAGCTTGACCTTCGCGCCGTGCCGGGGCTTGGTAGGGGCAACTTCTGGATAGGATACCCCATGCCTTTGGACCTCTGGCTGGCCTTCGTGGCCGCATCGACCGCCTTGCTGCTGATCCCCGGCCCTACCGTTCTGCTGGTGCTCAGCTACGCCCTGTCAAAGGGGCGCAGCGTCGCCGTCGCCTCGGCCACAGGGGTCGCCGTTGGAGATTTGATCGCCATGACGGCATCGTTGATGGGGTTGGGCGCGCTGGTTCTGGCCTCGGCCACCCTGTTTTCGGTGCTGAAATGGGTGGGCGCGGCCTATCTGGTCTGGCTGGGCATCAAACTGCTGCGCAGCGCACCCTCGGGTGGATTGGAAACGGTGGACACCGGGCGTGATGTCACCCCGCGCAGCGTGTTTGGCCACGCCGCCGCCGTCACCGCGCTGAACCCGAAATCCATCGCCTTCTTCATTGCCTTCGTGCCGCAGTTTCTGCGCCCGGCTGAGCCTCTGGGCCCGCAATTCGCTATCCTGATCGCTACTTTTGTGGGGCTGGCCGGATTGAACGCGCTGGCTTATGCGCTGTTGGCAGACAAGTTGCGCCGCATGATCGGACGCGCCGGGGTGATCACCGCAATAACCCGGTTCGGAGGGCTGACTCTGATCGGAATGGGGATCGCAACCGCGGTGCTGCGCCGCCCGGCCTGAGGGCCTAATCCTCGGCGTGTTCCTTCATGAATCCACGAATGAACCGCCGGATTTCCCGCGCGGCTGAAGTATCCAATTCTTTGCATAGCTCGACAAAAGCGTCACGTTCATCCTTATCCAGTCGCAGGACCAACTGACTGTTTTTCTTGGTAGATCCCTTACCATCTTTCTTCGCCACGCGCCTTTTCCCCGTTCAAATCTTGATTCTTTTCGAGATGCAATGTATATACACAGCATAGAGGTTGTAGTTATCGAGCACCTAACAATAAAAAAGGAATATGGCAATGAACCTTCATACTGCTCAGGCATTTCTTTTGCGAGACCAGCGCAATTGGCGCAAACCGCATCTGTCGTGGCTGCCCGCTTCGCTGTACCGATACAAAAGCCTGCCGAACTTCATTCAGAGGCGTCGCAGCTAAGCGAACGTATTCTTTTCTTGCATGACTGACCCCAATGGGCCAAACAGCCCTGCGTGTTTTGACGTCATAGGGGTTGGTTATGTCCAAAAACAAATCGGTCAAGGATTATATCCGTACCATCGTTGATTTCCCCCATGAGGGGATCATGTTTCGGGACGTCACCACTCTGTTTGCCGACCCCCGAGGTTTTCGTATGGCCATCGACCAGATGCTGCACCCCTACGCGGGCGAGCAGATCGACAAGGTTGTGGGCCTCGAAGCGCGTGGCTTCATCCTAGGCGGCGCTATCGCCCACCAACTGAGCGTCGGCTTTGTTCCGATCCGCAAAAAGGGCAAGCTGCCCGGCACCACCATCAGCCAAGACTATAAGCTGGAATATGGCGAGGCCATCGTCGAGATCCACGATGACGCCATTCAACCGGGCGAGAAAATTCTTGTGGTCGATGATTTGCTGGCCACAGGCGGCACCGCTGCCGCCGGGATCAAGCTGATCGAACGTCTGGGCGGCGAGATCGTATCCTGTGCGTTCATCATCGACCTGCCCGAACTCGGCGGCCGCAAGGTTTTGGAAGAGATGGACATGGATGTGCATGTTCTTTGCGAATTCGAAGGGCTTTGAGCGCCGTTCCTTCACATATTTGTGAGTGGAATTTTGAGATCGGGCGGGCTTAGCGCTGTTCCGGGCAAGTTCAACCCGATCTCATAGACATATTCAGTGATCTAATTTCAATCATTCCGCGTAGCCCTGTTGATGCCAAGCAAGGCATTCCAACAAGGGAATTGTATCATGTTTCGCAAAATCGCTTTCGCCGGTGTGGCAGGTCTGATCGTAAGTACCGCTGCCTACGCGGACGGCCACTCTAAGGATATCGTTGATACCGCTGTCGGTGCAGGTAGCTTTGAAACACTCGTAGCCGCCGTTCAGGCTGCCGAGTTGGTCGACACGCTGAAAGGCGAAGGTCCTTTCACTGTGTTCGCCCCCACAGATGAAGCCTTTGCCGCCCTGCCTGAAGGCACCGTGGAATCGCTGCTAAAGCCGGAAAACAAGGATCAACTGGTCGCGATCCTCACCTATCACGTGGTGCCGGGCAAAGTGATGTCGGGTGATCTGTCCGACGACATGACGGCTGCAACTGTTCAGGGCGGGGACATCACCATTGATCTGGACAACAGCGTGATGGTGAATGACGCCAGCGTTGTGCAGGCCGACATAGAAACCTCGAACGGCGTGATCCACGTGATCGACAAGGTTATCCTGCCGGGCTCGTAAACTCTCGTGGCGCGGCGCGGAGTGCTCTGGGCCGCGTCTATGACCTCAAAACCGCGCCGGGGTTCATGATCCCCTGTGGGTCCAGCGCGGTTTTGATGGCGTGCATCGCGTTCAGCTTTGCTGCGGGCGCGTAATTTGCAAGTTCTCCGGCCTTCAGCCTGCCGACCCCGTGTTCAGCGCTGAACGAGCCGTCAAACTGAGCTACCAATTCGTGAACGGCATGCATAACTGCGTGCCTTTGCCCGTCAAACTCATCACGGCTGTGGCCCTCCGGCGGATACACGTTGTAGTGCAAATTCCCGTCGCCCAGATGTCCGAAACAGTTGATACGGAACGGTCCCAGCGTCGAGATCACCTCGACCCCGCGCTTGATGAAATCGGGAATCCGAGAGATCGGGATTGAGATGTCATGGCTGGATATCGACCCGATAAGCCGGTTTGCCTCGGGAACGTTTTCGCGTACTGCCCACAGCTCCTGCCTTTGGGCGTCGCTTTGCGCGATGACTGCGTCTCCGACCAGCCCGGCCTCATTCGCCGCCACATACAGCGTTTCAAGCGCGGCAGACGGCAAGGCTCCGGCGAACAACCCAAGCTCAACCAACACGCACCATTCGGGTTGCATATCAAAGGGCTGGCGAATGCCGGGCAAAACCTCGGTCAGGAATTGCAGCCCTTGTCGGTGGATCAGCTCAAACGTGCTGACCGCATCGCCCAGCTGATCGCGCGCCAGTGCCAGCATCTGGATCGCAGCCTCAGGTGAAGCGACCTGTATCATCGCCGTTCCCACCGCCTGAGGGCGCGGAAACAGTTTCAGTGAGGCCGCGGTGATAATCCCGAGCGTCCCCTCGGCGCCGATCAGAAGGTCGCGCAGATCATAACCGGTATTGTCCTTACGCAACCGGCTAAGCCCGTGCCAGATTTCACCATTTGGCAAAACCGCCTCTAGCCCCAGACACAGGTCGCGCGCATTGCCATAGCGCAGCACGTTCACACCGCCTGCATTGGTCGCAAGATTGCCGCCAATCCGACAGGACCCCTGCGCGGCAAGTGCCAGAGGGAATAACCGGTTCGCCCTTTCCGCCGCATTCTGCACATCCTCAAGCACGGCTCCGGCCTCGGCAATCAGGATGTTCTCGGTGGGGTAGATCGCCCGGATTGCCGTCATCCGCTCTAGTGAAATCACCAAAGGCGCGGGACCTTCGGGCATGACCTGTCCCCCAACTAGCCCGGTCCCGCCACCATACGGGACCACCGGCACCCGCGCGTTCGATGCAAGCCGTACCAGCGCCGACACCTCGTCAACTGTGCGCGGCAGGGCCAACACGCCAACCTGCCCCGCCAAACGGCGGCGTGGCTCTTCCCGATAGCGATCAGCGATAGGGCGCAAAACCTCATCGCCAAGTTCCGCAGCTATTTGTAAGGAAAACGTTTCATCGGCAGGGTTTAATGTCATGCCCATTCCTTGCCCAACGCGGGCTGCTCCAACAACCCTTATTCCTGCTCAATCAGGTAGCGTGGCTCCAACACAACAACCGTTGGCCGGTCCGGCAGGTCACGCAGAGAAACGACGATTTCGGACGTGCCCTTCCGCTCGACCGGAAAGTCATCGCGGATATCGACCAGAAACCGATCCAGCGAAAAGCTCGAAAACCAGTGCATCGGAATGATGACCGAACTTTTCAACCGTTTGAGAACCTGGATCATATCTGGCAGCGGCATGGTTGTGCCCCCATCCACTGCCGCCATCACCACATCCAGCCGTCCAAGGGCTTCGAACTGCTCATCCGAGGGGACATGGTGCAAATGGCCCAGATGGCCGATGCACAACCCCTCGATCTCAAAAACAAAGATCGAATTGCCGCGCTCTTCGACCCCGCCATAGGCAGATCGGATATCAGTCGAGACATTCCTCACCAGCATCTCACCCAAATCAAGGTGGTGCTCGATCCCTTGCCCGAACTCCCCCCAGCCCGGCAGAACATGCGGGATGGCCGGATCGGGATGGGCGGTCCAATGGGTACTGTGCGCGTGGTTCATTGTGACAACATCGGGGATCAGATCGGCGCTGCCAATGAACCCGGTAAAATCCGTCACTGCATTCAACCCACCCTGTGTCTGGATCAGGAACGAGGCATGGGCGATATAACTGATCCGCACCGAAAACTCCGGGATCGGATCTGTCCATGCCGCCTTTTGAATATACTCGATCCCCGGCGCCGCATCCGCAATCGCAATGCAATGGCTCGGCCGCCGCTCCTGCGCCGCAGCCCCGCCCGAGATTACCATCAATGCCAGAACAACCCAGCGCATGACCCAATATTAGCGCAGATGCGCCCCAAGTCATGCCCCTAGTTCTTTTGCTCAGAAAAACCTCGCGGGAGGCGTGTGGGCAGCGCCCTACCCTGCGTCTGTTTTTCCGCGCCGGTCCGACCGCAGGCTGGCATACAGAACATGCGTCCGCCACCGCCCATTGATCTGAAGATAGGACTGCGCCACGCCTTCGTATTTGAAGCCTGAGCTTTCCAGAAGCCCGCGTGACGGTTTGTTCTCGGGCAAGCAGGCCGCCTCGATCCGGCTCAGGTCCAGACGGGTGAAGGCATGATGCACCACCGCGCCGATTGCTTCGCGCATATAACCGTTGCGGGCAAAGGCCTGACCGGTCCAATACCCCAGCGTACCGGCCTGCGCCGGGCCACGGCGGATATTGTCTAACGTGATCGCACCGACCAGCAAATCATCCTCGCGCCGGAACAGAAACAACGGAATCGCAGTGCCGCTGGCAACCGATCGCTGTGCCCAGTAAACCCGGTTGGTAAAGGACTTGCGGCTCAGATGATCTTTGGCCCAGATCGGCTCCCACGGGGTCAGGTACTCTCTGGACGCCCGCCGCAGCGCAGCCCAGTCGTTGAAATCTGAATGCACGGGCGGGCGCAAGCTGAGGCGCTCGGTTTCGAGTTTCAGCTTGCGTCGGCCCAGAAGCATCACGCGGCGCGCCTCTCCTGCAACTCGGCCAGCGTTGGCGCGCCCGAAACCGGACCATACAGCGCCAAGGCCGCCGGGGCTTGCACAGCCATTTGTTCGGCAAAGCGGCGCACGTCTTCTGTGCTGACAGCGTCGATCTTGGCGACCGTATCCTCAAGCGAGGGCACCCGGCCCCAGATCTGCACCAGCCGCGCCAGACGCTCGGCCCGGTTCGATGGGCTTTCCAGCCCCATCAGCATCCCGGCTTTCATCTGGGCACGGGCGCGGGCGACCTCTTCCGGGCTCATATCTTCGGAGGCGCGCTTCATTTCGTCGATGGTAATCGTCGCCAGCTCACCCACCTGATCCGCCGAAGTTCCGGCATAGATCGTAGTCGTCCCCGTATCCGCATAAGCGCCGGTCTGCGCGAAGATCGTGTAGCACAGACCACGCGTCTCGCGCACTTCCTGAAACAGGCGCGAGGACATGCCGCCGCCCAGCGCCGTAGAATAAATCTGAGCCGTATAGATCGCGTCATCGCGGTATCCGGGGCTTTCCAGCGCCAGCGCAAAATGAGCCTGCTCCAGCTCTTTTTCCTGCCGCGCCTCGCCACCGGTAAACCGCGCGGCATCCGGGATCAGACCTTTGCGCGATTTCAGATGACCGAACATCTCTTCGGCCATCTTCATCAGCGCGTCATGATCCACGGCACCCGCCGCTGACAGGATCATCTGCTCTGGCCCGTAATGTTCCGCCACAAACCCTGACAAGTCCTCACGCGAGAACGCACTGACCCGTTCGGAAGGACCCAGAATGGTGCGCCCCAGAGGCTGGTCGTGATAGCTCTGCTCCTGCAACCAGTCAAAGATCACATCGTCGGGCGTATCATATGCCTGACCGATCTCTTGCAGGATCACGCCGCGCTCGACCTCGATCTCGCGCGGGTCGAAAACCGGGTTCAGAACGATGTCGCCGATCACGTCCATCGCCAACGCCACGTCGTCTTTCAGCACGCGCGCGTAGTAGGCCGTGACCTCGCGCGAGGTATAGGCGTTGATATAACCGCCCACATCCTCAATCGCCTCGGCGATTTGTAGCGCGGAACGGCGCTCGGTTCCTTTGAACGCCATATGTTCAAGGAAATGCGCGATCCCATTCTGTTCGATCCGCTCATGCCGCCCACCAGCGGTCACCCAGATGCCGATGGCCGCAGATTGCAGCCCCGGCATATGTTCACTGACGATACGAAAGCCGTTCTTCAGTTGGTCTTGTCTGACAGTCACTCGGCGATATGCCCTTTGATATGATCCTCAAGGGCACCCAGATCGTTGGCAATCCGCGTCACCCGTTCCGGACGTTCATACAGATCAGACATGCGGGATGGAAGAGGCGGATGTTCGCCGCTCGCCTTCTCGACCGCTGCCGGGAATTTCGCGGGATGTGCGGTGGCCAAAGTGATCATCGGAACGTCCGTTGCGCGGTGCTCTTCCGCGACCTTGATGCCAATGGCGGTGTGCGGGCAAACCAGCTCTGCGCTGTGAGTGAGCGTGTGCTTGATCGTCTCCAGTGTCTCGTCCTCGGACACGCGACCCGAGTCAAAGCTTTCGCGCAGAGCCTCCATCGCGCCCTGGCTAACGTTGAAGCCACCATTCTTCAACTCATCCATCAACTGCGCGACGGCAGCCCCATCCTCGTCATAGGCATAGTAAAGCGCCCGCTCAAAGTTCGAGCTGACCTGAATGTCCATCGACGGGCTGATCGAGGGGATGGTGTCGCCCTTGAAATACCCCTCCCCGCTCAAGCAGCGATGCAGGATGTCGTTCTGGTTTGTCGCCACCACCAGACGGTCGATGGGCAGGCCCATACGCTTGGCCAGATAGCCCGCGAAGATGTCGCCGAAATTGCCGGTCGGCACGGTGAAGCTGACCTTGCGACGCGGAGCGCCGACACTGACCGCCGCCGAGAAGTAATACACGATCTGCGCCAAAACGCGGGCGAAGTTGATCGAGTTCACCCCGGCCAATTTCACCCCATCGCGGAAGTCGAAATCGTTGAACATATCTTTAAGCGCGGCCTGGCAATCGTCAAAGTCCCCATCCACGGCCAACGCATGCACGTTGCTATCCGCAGGCGTAGTCATCTGACGACGCTGCACCTCGGACACACGGCCATGAGGGAACAGAATGAACACATCCACCGCATCCAGCCCCCGGAACGCCTCAATCGCGGCAGATCCCGTATCGCCACTGGTCGCGCCCACGATAGTCACACGATCGCTGCGCCGCTTCAGAGCCACTTGGAACAGCTGTCCGATCAGTTGCATAGCAAAGTCTTTGAAGGCCAGCGTCGGCCCGTGGAACAGCTCCAGCAAGAAGTGGTTCTCGTTCAGCTGCTTCAGCGGTGCGCGGGCATCGTGACCAAACCCTTCATAGGCACGGGCGATGATGTCCTTGAACTCATCCTCAGTGAAGGACCCGCAGACATAGGGCCACATCACGCGGAAGGCAATCTCTTCATAGGGCAGACCAGCCAACGCCGCGATCTCGTCATGGCTCATCACCGGAATCACGGAGGGCAGATACAGGCCACCATCACGGGCCAGGCCGGTCAGCATGGCCTCTTCAAACGTCAGTTCGGGCGCTTGCCCTCGGGTCGAGATGTATTTCATTGCTCTCCACTCTTTGCAGAGGCGCGGTTGCGCCACAGGAAATAACCGGTCATCGCTGCCCAGACCAGAGCCAGGCCAAACCAGGTAACGGCATATTGCAGGTGATCATTTGGGATGCCCGCCGCATCGACGGGCAGAGGCGTCACATTCGGGTCAGTTTCAGACCGGGCGATCAACAGAACCGGCTCAGTCCCCAGCGCGGCGGCCAAGGCAGGCACATCGCGGGCAAACCAGATGTTTTCGTCGATATCAGGTTCGGGCGTGTAACCGTCGATCTCATCCGGCCAATGCAGATTACCGGTGATCTCCATCGGGCCGATTAGACGATCGGCCTGTTTGGCAGTTGTCGGCACAAAGCCCCGATCTACCAGAATGGTCCTGTCCTCGGTGCTGAACGACTGGATGATGCGATACCCGGCACCAACTTGCTTGACCGAAACCAGAACATGGATTTCCCCAGGCTCCAGATCGCCCGAGATTGTCACCGGCAGGTATTTGTCGTGTTGCTCTGAAACCTGAAGCGGCAACGCAACCGGCTCAGCCGAGATGCGGCTTTCGATTTCAGCCAACACGCCTTGCTTCCACGCCAGCCGCTGCACCTGCCAGATGCCCAGCGACAACAGCACGCCCAAACCGGCGAGGCCGAAGATCAGCAGGAATAGGATGCGGCGCATGGCGGGGGCAAACCTCGTGTCGGAAACCGGCGCTTTGTTAAGGGCGGCACAGCTGCAATTGCAATACCGCAATTGTATGGGGCGCAATTTTGCGCCCTGAATAGAGGAAAAGCCGCCCCATGGGGCGGCTTTTGCAATTGGATCACCTGGGCGGCGTTACATCAGCGGCGCCTGGCCCCAGATGTAGACGGCGAAGAACAGGAACAGCCAGACAACGTCAACGAAGTGCCAGTACCAGGCCGCAGCCTCGAACCCGACATGTTTCTCAGGCGTGAAGTCGCCCTTGAGCGCCCGGATCAGGCAGACCGACAGGAAGATGGTCCCGATGATCACATGCGCACCGTGGAAACCGGTTGCCATGAAGAAGTTAGAATAGAACTGATCACCGCCGAACTTCCAGCCTTCATGGGCCAGCAGTTCATAGTATTCGTAACCCTGAAGCGCGGTGAACGCGATACCCAGAACGATACCGATGGCCAGGCCATTGATCAGAGCCTTGCGGTCATTGTCATGCACCAGCGCATGGTGCGCCCATGTGATCGCGCAGCCCGACAGCAGCAGGACCAGAGTGTTGATCAGCGGCAGGTGGAACGGGTCAACCGCGTGAATGTCCGGCTGAATGTATTCGGTGCCGGCATAGTCGTACATCGGATACATGCGATGTTTGAAGAACGACCAGAACCAGGCAAAGAAGAACATCACCTCGGACATGACGAACAGGATAAAGCCATAGCGCAGGCCGATGCGCACAACCGGCGTGTGATCACCTTGACGGCTTTCGACCACCACTTCGGACCACCAGGCGAACATGGTGTACAGCACGGCGACGAGACCGGCCCAGAACATCCACGGCGTGATGCCGTGCATCCAAAGCACAGCCCCGAACAGCATCACGAAGCCACCGATCGCGCCGATCAGCGGCCAGATCGAGGGGTTTAGAATATGGTAGTCATGGTCTTTTGCGTGTGCCATCAGTGTCCCTCACCTAAAGGCGTTAGTTCGTGTTTGTATCAGTCTGCGTCTCAAGGGCGGCATAGCCCTCAGGCAGATCAATTTCGTAGAATGTATACGACAGAGTGATCGTATGCACGTATTTGGCTTCCAGATCATCGACCATTTCCGGGTCAACGAAGAAAGATACTGGCATCTGCACCCGCTCGCCGGGTTGCAACACCTGCTCTTCAAAGCAGAAACAGGCGATTTTCTGGAAATACCCACCAGCCGAATACGGCGCGACGTTGTAAGACGCCTGCCCTGCAATCGGGCGATCAGTCGGGTTGTAGGCTTCATAGAAGGCCAACCCTGTCTCACCGATGCGCACTTCCATCTCACGCTCAACTGGCTTGAACTCCCAAGCCATGTATTTCGCTTTTGAGGCGTCAAAGCGGACCGTAACGGTGCGATCCAGAATATCCTCTGGTGCCGCTTCGGCCACGCCTGTGGTGCCGCCAAATCCGGTGACCCGGCAGAACCAGTCGTAAAACGGCACCGCCGCCCAGGCCAGGCTGCCCATCAGGACCACCACGCCAACCGTCTGCGCCACTGTTTTCTGCGGACCGGACAAAGCCATCAGTTCTGCACCTCCTGCGTCGGCTGGCCGAGGCTCGTGCCCGAGACCTTAACGATGGTCAGGCCAAAGATGATCACGATAAAGGCCGCCAGCGTCAGGCCCACACCCAGATTGCGGCTGAACCGGCGTTGGTGCAGTTCATGGCTTTTGCGCAGGCTCATGACCAACCTCCCAACCCGTAAGGTTTCAGTAAGGCTTCGGCCAGAATCGCACCGAAGTGCAAGAACAGGTAGAGCAGCGACAGCTTGAAGAAAGAGCGCTCGACCTTAAAATTATCCGCCTCAGAATCGTCCTCGGTCCGGCGCGAGATTTGCCACGCCCCACGCAGAAACAGGGCATTCATCACGATGGCCACGGTCAGATAGATCGGGCCACCAATGCCCGAGAACGCCGTGCCAACGGCCAGCAAGGCCAGCAGCGCGGTATAAACCAGTATATGCCAGCGGGTTGCGCGGCGACCGTGGGTCACGGTCAGCATCGGCACACCCGCGTCGTCGTAATCCGAGCGCATGAACAGCGCCAGCGCCCAGAAATGCGGCGGCGTCCACATAAACGTCAGAGCGAACATCAACCACGGCTCAAGCGTCATCGAGCCTGTTGCCGCAACCCAACCAATTACCGGCGGGAACGCACCCGCCGCGCCGCCGATCACGATGTTCTGCGGTGTCGAACGCTTCAACCACATCGTGTAGATCACGACGTAGAAGAAGATGGTAAAGCCCAGAAAGGCTCCGGCGAACCAGTTGGTCGCCAACCCCAGCATGATCACCGACAGGCCGGACAGCGCAAGGCCGATGGCCATGGCCTCGCCTTCCTCGACCTTGCCGGATGGGATCGGGCGACCCTTCGTGCGTTTCATGACCTTGTCGATATCCGCATCCCACCACATGTTCAAAGCGCCGGACGCGCCGCCACCGATGGCAATGAACAGAATGGCGCAAAAGCCGACAAACGGATGAACAGGCACCGGCGCCGCCAGCAACCCGACCAGAGCGGTAAAGACGACCAGCGACATCACCCGCGGCTTCAGCAGGGCGAAATAGTCGCCAAAGCTGGCCTCGTCCGCGCGGGTTTGCGCGGAAACGGTGCTGGCATTGATGCTTGCGTCGCTCATCTCGGGTCCTTCTGGGGCGAAAGCTGCGCGATCACCGCGCAGCCTGCGTCATGTTTCGATCAGGCCGAGGCCCGGATCAGTTCGAGGCAACCTGATAGGATGCGGGCAAACCGGCATATTCGTCGATCGCGCCTTTCAGCCACTCCTCATACGCCTCTTCGCTGACCACTTTGACGGTGATCGGCATATAGGCGTGGTCCTTGCCGCACAGTTCCGAACACTGACCGAAGTAGATGCCTTCTTTTTCAGCTGCAAACCACAGCTCGGCCAGACGACCTGGGACGCCGTCCTGCTTCACACCGAACGAGGGGATGGTCCACGAGTGGATCACGTCAGATGCAGTCACCTGCATGACAATCACCTTACCAACCGGCACGACAACAGCGGTATCGGTGGCCAGCAGCCATTCGTCATCGCTGTAGCCCGCATCCGCCAGCTTGGCGCGCATCGCGTCATCCAGAACAAACGGTCTTACGTCCGCATCCGCGGGGCGCGAACCTTCGTCCAGGGTCGCGGGATGGCCCAGCATGTAGCTGTCGAACGCGAAATCGTGATCGACATATTCATAGGTCCAGTACCACTGGTTGCCGACAACCTTGATGACCACGTCGCCTTCGGGAATTTCCTGCTGTTTGAACAGAACCGGCAGCGAGAATGCTCCGATGAATACCAGAATCAGGATCGGACCAAGGGTCCAAGCGATCTCAACCGGAGTGTAGTGCGAGAAACGTGCGGGCGTCGGATTGGCGCGCTGGTTGTAGCGCACGATGCAGTAGACCATCAGGCCAGCCACAAAAATACAGATCGCCGTGATGATCACCAGAATCATTCCGTCCAGCCGGTGAATCCCTTCGGCCAGTTCAGTGGCTGCGGGCTGGAAGCCCAAGCCGCCAGCAACCGGCTTGCCGATAATCTCAAGCTCCTGAGCCATGGCGGGAAGGCTGGAGAGGGCTGTAGCGAGCCCCGAAAGCATCAAAGCATTCTTCATTTTCTGTCCTGATCGTTTGATCTTTGCGTCCCTGGCGAAAAGGTGTGAATCAGTCGCACCTCTCCCGTTGTCTTTGGCCGCGTTAAAAACCATATTCCGGCGGGTAGATAAAGCAAAATGCTTGCGTCAAACAGACGCTATTTTTGATCTGGATCAAACTCGAAAGGCTTCGACCCATGCCCAACGACCCGTTTCGCCCGTTTGAACGCGCTCTTCCACAGGATGAAGCGCTATCAGTTTTGCAAGCAGCAACCGCCGGGGCCGAAGACGGAGAGCTGTTTGTCGAGCGGCGGAAATCCGAGTCTCTGGTTTTTGATGACGGACGTTTGAAGACGGCGTCGTATGACGCATCCGAAGGATTCGGCCTGCGCGCGGTACAGGGCGAAGTGGCCGGATACGCGCATTCCACTGACGTCTCGATCCCGGCCCTGAAACGCGCGGCCGAAACAGCACGGCTGGCGGTCGGCGACGGAGGCGGCACGCTGGCCGAGGCTCCCCGGGCGACCAATACCCGGCTGTACACGGACGAAGACCCGATTGATTCTGCCAGCTTTCCGGTGAAAATCGAAACCCTGCGAGAGATCGACGCCTTCGCCCGCGATCTGGACCCACGTGTCGTTCAGGTCAGCGCATCGTTGATGGCCTCGGTGCAAGAAGTCGAGATTCTGCGCCCTGACGGCGTGCAGGTACGTGACGTGCGGCCGATGACCCGTTTGAACATCTCGGTGATCGTGGAACAGAATGGCCGCCGCGAAAGCGGGTCTGCGGGCGGCGGCGGCCGCGTCGGGCTGGACGGGCTAATCGACCCGGCAGATTGGCAGGACAAAACACGCGAGGCATTGCGGATCGCACTGGTGAACCTTGATGCTATCCCCGCCCCCGCTGGTGTAATGGAGGTCGCGCTTGGCCCCGGATGGCCCGGCATCCTGCTCCATGAGGCAATCGGACATGGGCTTGAGGGCGATTTCAACCGCAAAGGAAGCTCAGCCTTCGCCGGATTGATGGGACAGCAGATTGCATCCAAAGGCGTCACCGTTGTGGATGACGGCACGATCGCAGACCGGCGCGGCTCGATCACCGTGGATGACGAAGGCACGCCCAGTTCGCGCACGGTGTTGATCGAGGATGGCATTCTGACCGGCTATATGCAGGACCGACAGAACGCCCGCCTGATGGGCGTGGCTCCGACGGGCAACGGAAGGCGTCAAAGCTACGCGCATAAACCCATGCCACGAATGACCAACACAGTAATGCTGGGCGGCGACGCCGATCCGGCCTCATTGGTAGCCGATATCAAGGACGGCATCTGGGCCGTCGGCTTTGGCGGAGGTCAGGTCGACATCACAAACGGGAAGTTCGTGTTTTCCTGCACCGAGGCCTACCGGGTCGAAAACGGCAAAATCGGCGCGCCTGTCAAAGGTGCGACTCTGATCGGCGACGGGCCTTCTGCGCTGAAACGCATCCGCGGCCTTGGCAACGACATGGCGCTGGACCCCGGCATGGGAACCTGCGGAAAGGATGGCCAATGGGTGCCGGTGGGTGTTGGCCAGCCGACCGTCCTGATGGACGGATTGACCGTCGGTGGTTCGGCGGCCTGACGCAGAATCGGCTGAGTTCAGGGTTAACTGCGCACGGTCGGCGTGAACGGATAGCGGCCTCTGCTTGAAACAACCCGTCAAGCAGAGGTTTTATTTTTCCTTTTATTTTCAGAACATTGAACCCGGACGAGTACCTGATTGAAAAAATTATCCGAATAATTTGAATGGATTCACAAGCTGTTAACTCCTGCCCCCGTAAACCAGTTTTGCAATCAGGCGGAGCAACGGATGACCGAAGAGCAGCATTCTTCCTATCACCCCACACTCCCACCCACCACGGAAGAGGATCGGTTTTCCTGGCTTCGTCTGTTGCGCTCGCGCAAAGTAGGTCCGGCGACGTTTCGTCGGCTGCTGCGGGAACATGGCTCGGCGCAGAACGCGCTGGCCGCGCTGCCTGAAATGGCACGCGCTGCCGGAATTAAAGGGTATGAAATTTGCCCACCCGGCGTGATTGAGGCGGAACTCAAGGCCGCAAAAGCTGCAAATGCGCAGCTTTTGTGCCTTGGGTCCGCCGATTTTCCTGAGGCCTTGATTGATCTCTCCGACGCCCCTCCAATGCTGTGGGCAATTGGGGACGTGTCGATTTTGCGCAGACGCTGCATTGCCATGGTCGGCGCGCGCAATTGTTCTTCGCTGGGCGCGCGGATGGCGCGGGGACTGGCGACCGATCTTGGGAAACAGGGATATGTCATTGTGTCCGGACTGGCGCGCGGAATCGACACCTCAGCGCATTTGGCCGCGCTGGAGACCGGAACTGTTGCTGTCATGGCGGGTGGGGTGGATGTCGTCTACCCCGCTGAAAACACAGATCTGGCGCGGGACATCGCCAAATCCGGGTTGCGCCTGTCCGAGCAACCCATGGGAGTGACACCGCAAGCCCGGCATTTCCCACGCCGCAACCGGATTATCTCGGGCCTCGCGCAGGCAGTTGTGGTGGTTGAAGCGGCCGCCAAATCGGGCAGCCTGATCACCGCGCGCGATGCATTGGATCAGGGGCGTGAGGTGCTGGCAGTCCCCGGTCACCCCTTTGATGCGCGTGCCGCCGGGTGCAACCTGCTCATCCGCGACGGAGCCACTTTGGTGCGTTCCGCCGAAGATGTGATTGAGGCTTTGCCCAAGCAGCAGACCGAGCTTTTCAAAACCCCGTCGCCCGCTGCCCCCTCAAAACCCGCGCAATCAGAAGCAGCGTTGCATCGCGAAATACTTGCGCGGCTGGGTCCCTCACCCATCGCAGAGGATCAGCTGATCCGCGACATCGCCGCATCGGCTGGTGAGATCGGGCCGGTACTGGTCGATCTTGAACTGGATGGCCGCATTCAGCGCCAGCCTGGCGGGTTGCTTTCGCTTTCGGCCTAAGCGGAGATTTTCGTGCAATACGTTCTTTTTGCGCCCTCAGCACACTGAAATCACCGTCAAATTTCGGTTATGAAAGGAACGCATTGACAATTCGCTCTTACCCTACACATTTTGCACAATCATAGAAGGCGCCCATTCCGTCGAGCGAGGTTTCCCCTTAAATGCCTGTAGTTGTTGTAGAATCCCCTGCCAAGGCCAAAACAATCAATAAATATCTTGGCCCCGACTACACGGTTTTGGCGTCTTACGGCCACGTCCGAGACCTGCCGCCAAAGGACGGATCGGTCGATCCTGAGCATGAATTTGAGATGAAATGGGAGGTCGGCAATGACAGCCGCAAACATGTCAAAGCCATCGCCGACGCCCTAAAAGAAGACAACGCCCTGATCCTCGCAACCGACCCCGATCGGGAGGGCGAGGCGATCAGTTGGCACCTGCAAGAGGCGCTGACCAAGCGTCGCTCGATCAAGAAGGACACCCCGGTTAGCCGAGTGACCTTTAACGCGATCACCAAGGATGCTGTGACTGAGGCGATGCAGAACCCGCGCGAGGTAGACATGCCTTTGGTCGAAGCTTATCTGGCGCGGCGGGCGTTGGACTATTTGGTGGGTTTCAACCTATCGCCCGTTTTGTGGCGCAAACTGCCCGGTGCGAAATCAGCAGGTCGGGTGCAATCCGTCTGCCTGCGTCTGATCGTCGAACGCGAGATGGAGATCGAGGCGTTCAAGCCAGTCGAATATTGGTCGGTGCGCGCGCTGTTCGAGACACCGCGCGGCCAGACTTATGAGGCGCGACTGGTCACTCTGGCCGGTAAGAAACTAGACAAGCACGACCTAGCCAATGCCACGCAAGCGGAACTGGCCGTTCAGGCGATCACAAGCCGCGCGCTGAGCGTCACCTCGGTCGAGGCTAAACCCGCTGCGCGAAACCCCAGCGCGCCGTTTATGACCTCGACCCTGCAACAGGAAGCCAGCCGCAAATTTGGCATGGGCGCACGCCACGCGATGCAGGTGGCCCAGCGGCTATATGAGGCCGGGTACATTACTTATATGCGGACCGACGGCATCGACATGGCCCCCGAAGCGGTGGCTGCTGCCCGCGATGCAATCGCGGATCGCTACGGCGCAGACTATGTGCCTGACAGCCCGCGCATGTATAAAAACAAGGCCAAGAACGCGCAGGAGGCGCACGAATGTATCCGCCCGACCGATATGTCGCGCGATGCCAAGGCGCTGAAGGTCACGGATGAGGATCAGCGTAAACTTTATGACCTGATCTGGAAGCGCACCATCGCCTGCCAGATGGCTGCAGCGCGACTGGAGCGTACAACGGTTGAGATCGGCAGCGACGACGGTCAGGTTGGCCTGCGCGCCACCGGTCAGGTGGTTCTGTTCGATGGGTTCATGCGCGTCTACGAAGAGGGCCGCGATGACGTCGCCGATGATGACGAAAAGCGCCTGCCTCAGATCATGCAGGGCGATCCCGCGCCGTTCGCCAAAACATCGCTAAAGGACCAGTTCACAAAGGCCGAGGACAAGGCCGCCATTCTGTCCGACAACGAAGCCGTTCTGGCGCTGCAGCACCACACCCAGCCGCCGCCGCGCTATACCGAGGCGACTTTGGTCAAGCGGATGGAAGAATTGGGGATTGGCCGCCCCTCGACCTATGCCTCAATCGTGACCACGATTCAGGACCGGGAGTATGTGCGCAAGGACAAGAACCGTCTGATTCCCGAGGAAAAAGGCCGGATCGTCACGATCTTCCTGCTGAACTTCTTCCGTCAGTATGTAGGTTATGAATTCACGGCCAATCTGGAAGAACAGCTGGATGATGTCAGCGCGGGCGACCGAGACTACAAGGATTTGCTTGGCAAGTTCTGGCGCGATTTCTCGGCGGCGATTGGCGAGACGTCAGAGCTGCGCATATCGGAAGTGTTGGACAAGTTGGACGAGGCGCTGGCACCGCAGCTCTATCCGCCGCGTGAGGATGGGTCTGATCCGCGTATCTGCCCGAAATGCGGCACCGGCCAACTGCACCTAAAAACTTCACGTACAGGTGGGTTCGTAGGCTGTGGCAACTACCCCGAATGTACCTACACCCGCCCCATTGCGGGCGAAGGCGCGGAAGGCGACGAACGTCTGTTGGGCGAAGACGGGGGCGACGAAATCTGGCTGAAATCCGGACGCTTTGGGCCGTATGTCCAGCGTGGTGAGCCGACGCCTGAGAACAAGAAACCTCCTCGTGCCTCCCTGCCCCGTGGTTGGAGCAAGGATGACATGGATCTGGACAAGGCGCTGACGCTGCTGTCCCTGCCCCGCCAGATCGGCGAACACCCCGAGGGTGGCATGATCAGCTCGAATTTCGGGCGGTTTGGACCGTATATCATGCACCAGCTGCCGGAAGAGGCGAAGCCGGTCTATGCCAACCTCAAGGACCCGAATGATGTGTTCGAGATCGGCATGAACCGCGCTGTGGAAATGCTGGCGGAAAAGCGCGCCAATCCGGGGCGTGGACGTCGCGCGGCAGCCAAACCTCTGAAAGAACTGGGTGAACATCCCGACGGTGGCGCGATGCAGGTTCTGGACGGGCGTTATGGACCTTATGTGAAATGGGAAAAGGTCAATGCCACCATTCCCAAGGACATCAAGCCCGAGGACGTAACCCAAGAAATGGCCATCGAACTGGTCAATGATCGCGCTGCCAAGAAAGGCACCAAGAAGAAAGCCGCGCCCAAGAAAAAAACCGCTGCCAAGAAAACCACCAAGAAGGCGGCGACCTAGGTAGAAATACCACCACCCCCTTGGATTCGTTGACTTCCCCCTGACGTGGCGGCACAACCTGCCCATCACCATGTCATTGGGGGAGTTTTCCATGAAGAAAATCTATGCCAATGCCGCCGAAGCGCTCGACGGAGTGCTGTCGGACGGTATGTTGATCGCAGCGGGCGGATTTGGCCTGTGCGGCATTCCGGAATTGCTGCTTGAGGCGATCAAGGACTCGGGCGCTCAGGACCTTACTTTTGCGTCGAACAACGCGGGCGTTGACGACTTCGGTATCGGCATCCTGCTGCAAACCAAGCAGGTTAAGAAGATGATCAGCTCTTACGTCGGCGAAAACGCAGAGTTTATGCGCCAGTACCTGGCCGGAGAGCTTGAGCTGGAATTCAACCCGCAAGGAACCCTGGCAGAACGGATGCGCGCGGGGGGTGCCGGCATCCCCGGATTCTACACCAAAACCGGCGTAGGCACCGTGATCGCCGAAGGCAAGGAACACAAGGATTTCAACGGCGAGACGTATATCATGGAGGAAGGCATCTTCGCCGACCTCGCCATCGTCAAAGCTTGGAAAGCAGACGACACTGGCAACCTGATCTTCCGCAAAACCGCCCGCAACTTCAACGTACCTGCCGCGACATGCGGCAAAGTTTGCATCGCCGAGGTCGAGGAAATCGTCCCGCGCGGCTCGTTGGACCCGGACGCGATCCACCTGCCCGGCATCTACGTGCATCGCATCATTCAGGGCGATCACGAAAAGCGCATCGAACAGCGCACCACCCGCAAGAAGGAGGACGCATAATGCCCTGGGACCGCAATCAGATGGCCGCCCGCGCGGCGCAAGAACTTGAAGACGGTATGTATGTGAACCTCGGCATCGGTATCCCGACGCTGGTGGCGAACTATGTGGGTGACAAGGACATCACCTTGCAATCCGAGAACGGAATGCTGGGTATGGGTCCCTTCCCGTTCGAAGGCGAGGAAGACCCCGACCTGATCAACGCGGGTAAGCAGACGATCACCGAATTGTCCCGCACGGCCTATTTCGACAGCGCGACTTCATTTGCCATGATCCGTGGCGGCAAGATTGCTGCGGCGATTCTGGGCGCGATGGAAGTCGATGAAGAAGGCGATCTGGCCAACTGGATGATTCCCGGCGTGCTGGTGAAGGGCATGGGCGGCGCGATGGACCTTGTGGCCGGTGTGGGTCGCGTGATCGTGGTGATGGATCACACCAACAAGCACGGCAAATCAAAACTGCTGAAAAAATGCACCCTGCCCCTGACGGGTAAGAAGGTGGTCAACCGCATCATCACCAACCTCGGCGTTCTGGACGTGGTCGAGGGCGGCTTGAAGATTGTCGAACTCGCCGAAGGTGTCACCGAGGACGAGATTCGCGCAGCGACTGAAGCGAAACTGGTTAACTGATCCACAACAAACAAAAAGCCCGCCATTTCCGGCGGGCTTTTTTATTTGCTGGTCCGAAACACGCAGCCATCCGATATCAGCTCGGGGGGTGTTGAGCATAGCGCCCGAGCGATCTGGAAGGCCGCAAGGACTTTGGGTACATAGTCGCGCGTCTCGGCAAAGGGCGGCACGCCGCCATGCTTTCGCACCGAGCCCTCTCCGGCGTTGTAACCGGCCAGAACAAGGATCGGATCATTGCCGAACTCTTCCATCAGCCAGTTCAGATATTTCACACCGCCCGAGATGTTCTGGGCCGGGTGGAAACTGTCCTGCACTCCAAATCGTCTGGCCGTCGCGGGCATCAGCTGCATCAAGCCCTGCGCCCCTGCGGAACTGACTGCATCCGCGCGCCCTGCCGATTCGACCGAGATCACCGCCAGCACCAGGGCTGGCGAGACATTCGTACCCACGGTCGAACGCAAAATCTCGATCCCTTGCTGATTGGCGATGTTCTGAAGGGTTTGTAAGCGCGGCGAGGTCACATTGATCGACGCCACCGCACGCAGGGCATCATTCAATCGCCCCGAACGCGCCTCGGCCAGGGCGGGCGATATGATATCCCAAAAGGCTTTGTAGGACCCGACCGGCTTTTTCGGGCCACCCGCATCTGGCACGCTGGGCGGCACAACTTTTGTGCGCGCGATTATTTCGGGAATGACGATCTCGGTCCCCGTGCTTGGGGCTGACGGGGCAGCGGCATGTTCTTCGGGCGAGATCTGCACCGTCACACGCGGGCGCGTACCGGGCTTTGGGGCCTTCAGCCTTTTATATACGCCTCTGGGTTCAAGTTCATTTGCGACGGCGGGTACGGGTCCCGTCATCATCAATGCCAGAACACCGGCGCACGTGATTGCGTCCCGGAGATTCATTTGCCCGCCTCATCTTTGTTCTTTTGAGAGATTTGAACCTTAAATCCCGCTGAAAAGCCAGAAAAACACAGCGAAATGGGGCAGTTTTGCCTCATTTGGCGTGATATTGCATCGGCAACACCGGAAGACGATATTTTTGTTCATTTTTTTACCATTTATTTTCAATGCGTTACAGAAATTCCTACCAAAAAGTTAAACGACACCGGAAAAAAATGGAGTTTGGCCCAATTCCTGCCACGCCTACCCGTCAAACATAATGCCATACCGAGACGGTCAGGAGCTGACTGAGAGACGAAGCTCTGAAAGACGCCAAGGTTTAATTGTAGTTTGATCCTTTAGGAGGGACGTAACATGATCAAGTTCATCAAGAACTTCCGCAAAGATGAAGACGGCGCCGTAACTGTTGACTGGGTCGTTCTGACCGCAGCCATCGTTGGTCTGGCCGCAGTTGCTTACACGCAGGTTGGCGATGGCGTCGACGATCTGGCTGGCGACATTGACACTGCACTGACAGGTGTGACTGTCAGCGCACCTGATGCCGGCCCGACGACCCCATAATTTTAAGTTAAGACAAATCGAAGGGGGCCGCGTTCGTCAGAGCGCGCCCCCCTTTTTTTTTAAAAGTGGCCGGGAATCTTATGATGCGAAATTTCAGAAATTTCATAACTGTTGAAGACGGGGCCGTCACCGTTGACTGGGTCGTGCTTACAGCTGGTCTGGTCGGATTCGGTGCTTTTGTGTTTGTGAATTTGGCAGATCCGATCCAGCATGTGGATACAGAAACAGGTAACGCACTTTCTGCCGTCACCGTCTCTGATCTTTCATTCAATGTGGGCAACAACTGATTTCTAAAGTCTGAAAAGCCGGGCCAAATAAACACACACTCAAATAAATCCAAATTCTCCCCCTTTTCGACACAATTCACATTTAAGCCGAGGGTAAGCGGAGTCGTGGACAGACGGCGCCAGACGTAAACAGAACTATAAGAGGTAACGCAAATGCGTGCGGTATTTGGACTTGTCCTGATTGTCGGGGTAGCTCTGGCCGGTGGCGCCGTTTACATGGCGCGCGACTACATTTCTCAGTATCAGGCGCAATTGGCACGAGAGCGGCAGGCAACACAGGACGCTCTGGCAAATGTAAAATCGGTCGCAACGATTGGCGTTATTGTTTCCAACCGATCCATGAAATACGGTGAACGGCTGACCCAAGAAGATATCCGGGTTGTGAACTGGCCTGAGGATGCGATTCCCGAAGGGTCCTTTGTCGATATGGCCGTATTGTTCCCAGAAGACGCGAAAGGTGATCGCTTTGTCCTGCGCGCCATGGAAAAAGACGAAGCACTCATGGCCGTCAAAGTGACGGAACCTGGCGAATCTGCCGGGCTGACGTCGCAGATCGAAAAAGGCAAACGGGCCTTTGCGATCAGTGTCGACGTTGCATCGGGTGTGTCCGGGTTTCTGCGTCCGGGCGACAGCATTGATGTCTACTGGACCGGTACCGTTAGCCGCGGCCTCGAAGGCGGCGGGGGTGAAATTACCCGTCTGATTCAAACGAATATCGAACTTATCGCGGTTGACCAGATCGCCGGATCCGACCTGACCGGAACCACAATTGCGCGCACGGTCACAGTCGCGGCAACTCCGGAACAGATCGCAGCTTTGGCGCAAGCGCAAAACACCGGACGCCTGTCGCTGGCTCTGGTCGGGGTTCAGGACGATACGGTCGCCAGCGCTATCGAAGTCGACCAGGGAAAGCTGCTGGGCATAGAGAAAATCGCGCCCGAGGTTGTTGTCGAAGAACGTAAATGCTTCACCAATATTCGGCGCGGCGCAGAAATCGTGCAAACCCAGATTCCCTGCACAAACTGACGTTAAATCAGAGATTTACCTATAGTAAGCCGCGCGAAAGCGCGGCTTGTTTCATTTTGGATGTTGCGCATTGTCCACATAAAGAAAATTCCAGAAACCCTTGATTATTGCAATAAATTCGCGAGTCGCGCAGTGTTAATAACCATAGGGTACTAAACCTGACAACGAGGCGTGATCGGAGAGGCAGGTCACATGAAAATAAATACTTGGATCAGCGCAACCCTGCTGGGGTTGTCGCTCATGTTTGGTCCGGTCGGCACAGCGGCCGTGGCTGAAACTTTGCGCGTGGTGAAGAATGGCACAGCGGAAACGCTGGATGTCCCGATGAACCGCGCAATCGTGGTTGAAAGTGAAACACCGTTCGCAGAACTCAGCATTGCAAATGCGGGTATTGCAGACATCTCGTCGCTTTCGGATCGCACTATTTACGTATTGGGTAAGGCTCCGGGCCTGACCACGCTGACTCTGTTCGACGGCGCAGGCAATCTGCTTGCAAACGTTCGAGTTCGCGTTTCCCCGGATGTCTCCGAATTCAAAGAGCGGCTGCGGCAGATTCTGCCCGCTGAGCCCATCGAGGTGCGCACCGCCAACGACGGCATCGTACTGTCCGGTACAATTTCAAGCGCAGCCAAAATGGCCCGTGCTTTGGAACTGGCCGAACGCTACGCGCCCGAGCGGGTTTCGAACCTCATGTCGGTCGGCGGCGTTCAGCAGGTGATGCTGAAGGTCCGATTCGCTGAGATGAACCGCTCGGTTGCTAAAAGCCTGACAGCATCTCTGGGCTTTGGCGGCAGTGACGTGACTGGCGGCTTCAACACTCTGAACACTCAGGGTGCTCTGACAAACGCGCTCAACAATAACATCCCGTTCCAGCAAACCAACACAGGCGCAATCCTGTTTGGCTTTGGCGCCGGATCAACTCAGGTTCGTCTGCTTCTGGAAGCACTTGAAGCAAAAGGTCTCGCGCGCAGCCTGGCGGAACCCAACCTGTCAGCACTGTCTGGCCAGGAAGCTGAGTTCCTAGCCGGTGGCGAAGTTCCAATCCCGGTTCCCGCGGATGACGGCAATATCGCCATTGAATACAGGGCGTTCGGCGTTCAGGTTCTGTTCACTCCGCGTGTTGTGGATGGTGATCTGATCAACCTCGAGATGGGCGCATCCGTTTCCAGCATTGATGACAGCTCGGACTTTACGATCGCTGGCAACAACGTGCCGACCTTTATCTCTCGCTCGACCAAAACAACGGTCGAATTGCGAGATGGCGAAAGCTTTGCCATCGCGGGTCTGATTCAGGATGACTTTACGGATCTGAACAGTCAGCTTCCGTGGGTTGGTGATATCCCGGTTCTTGGTTCCCTGTTCCGCAGCGCGCAATACCAGCGTCAGCAAACGGAACTGGTCATCATCGTCACCGCGCATCTGGTTTCACCGACTCGGGGCGAGGCGCTGGCCCTGCCGACGGATCGCGTGAAACCACCCAGCGAGTTTGATCTGTTCATCAACGGTAAGACTGCACGCACCACGCGTGTCGGTACCGGTGGTGCAGCGGAAGTCGCCAAACAGGACTTCGGTAGCTCTTACGGCTACGTCCTGGAATGATTAGGAGGGTAGGACCAATGCAAAAGTGGATACTCACATTGGGTCTCTCGGTCGCCGTCACCGCATGTACGCGTGAAGCTGGCTATGAGGTCGACCAGGGTGCCTTCGGCAATGCAACCCTGAACAACGTGCAAGTCATGAATGGCGAATTGACCTACGCTCAGATCCTGGGTCAGCGATTCGCGGCCGAGGTTCCGGTTCAGATCAACTTTGCCTTCAACAGTTCCGAGTTGGATGCGACTGCGCAACGGATTCTGCTGCGGCAGGCGGACTGGATCAAACAGTTCCCCGAAGCACGGTTCCGCGTCTACGGTCACACTGACGCTGTCGGCTCGTCCGGGTACAACCAAGCCCTGGGGCAGCGACGCGCGAATGCAGCCGTCGCATTCCTGACGCGACAAGGTATCTCACGCTCAAGGCTTGAGGCTGTTGTTTCCTTCGGCAAGACTAGACCGCTGATCGACACACCGAATCGGGACCGTCGCAACCGCCGCACGGTTACGGAAGTGTCCGGCTTCGTGGATCGCAAAGGACAGCTGCTGGACGGCAAGTACGCCGAGGTTATCTACCGCGAGTATGTCGAAAGCGGGACGAGAACCAGCTACATCCAGCGCGAAGATACATCCACCGAAGAAAGTGGTGAATAATAATATGAAATGGGCGACATCGTCGCCCATTTCCCTACAATTGGTTCTTTTGCGCCCAAATCTTGCCTAAGTTCCAAGCCACATTTTCAACAATTAGGTGAACTGTGACCGCCATTGGTCGCAACGGGGCAACAGCAACCCGGACCGAGCCTTTCCGGCTCGCGGGATGTGACGGCTCTTTCGACGAGGATTGTGTTAATGACCAGCGCAACGCCGCAAGACGACAAGAATACCATCCTGGCTTGCACCATCAGCCGCGATGTTCAGAATTTTGATCTGCTGATCGAGGATATGGAAGCAGCGCTGGGTGAGCGTTGGGGGGATCTCGGATTTGCCGAAGCTCTTGCCTTTTTCAGCCAGCCCGATGCCGATTCCCTTGAATTTGTTGCATTGGCCATCGATGGCGAAGACGAAGACAACCTGTCTTTGATGGGTGAGATCATCACGCTTGCCAAGGACAAGAAGATCAAGGTTGTCCTGATCGCAGAAGATGTCACCCCGGCGTCTCTGCACCAACTGCTGCGCAAGGGCGCGGACGAGTTTGTCCCCTACCCTCTTCCCGAAGGCGAGTTGCAGGAAGCGATCGACCGGATGAACCAGCCCGACCCGGTTGCCGTTGCCCCGGCGGGCGCTCAGCTGACGCAGGGCGAATCGAAAGAAGGCGCGCTGTTCGTTATGCATGGATTGGCCGGTGGCGTGGGATCGACCACAATGGCGGTCAATCTGGCCTGGGAACTGGCAACCGTCTCGGACAAGGATGCGCCATCCGTATGCTTGATCGACCTGGACCTGCAATTTGGCACGGTTTCGACCTATCTGGACCTTCCACGTCGCGAAACCGTGTTCGAGATGCTGTCGGACACAGCCTCAATGGATGACGAGGTGTTCTCGCAAGCCCTTCAATCATATGAAGAAAAGATGCAGGTCTTAACCGCACCCTCGGACATGGTGCCGTTGGATCTGATTACCCCCGAAGATATCGAGCGCGTTATCGACACCGCCCGTCGCCATTTCGACTATGTCGTTGTAGACATGCCGTCGACGCTGGTTCAGTGGTCGGAGAATATTCTTCAGGCCGCACATGTGTATTTCGCCTTGATTGAACTGGACATGCGCTCAGCCCAGAACGCCTTGCGCCTGAAACGCGCCCTGCAGGCTGAAGAACTGCCGTTCAATAAGCTGCGTTTTGCACTCAACCGTGCACCCAAATTCACCGATCTGAACGGCAAAGGCCGGGTCAAGCGCATGGGTGAAAGCCTGGGCATATCGATTGACTTGCAACTGCCGGATGGCGGTAAGCCTGTGATGCAGGCCGGGGATCACGGTCTGCCACTGGCCAGTTCGGTCGCCAAGAACCCCCTGCGCCGTGAGATCGCGAAACTTGCGAAATCGCTGCACAGCCTTGGCAGCAGCGACGCCGAAGCGGCGTAACGCCATCTAACAGGGAGAGAGCCGCCATGTTTTCAAGATACAAGAAACAGCCCGACGCGCAGCCGGTTCAAACCCCGGCTGAGGCCCCCGCCCAAGCTGCGCCGGCAGAAAAAGCACCCGCAGCTAATGCGGTCGCCCGACGACCAGTTCAGAAAAAAGCAGCCGAGCCCGTGGGATCGGACCGCGACCGCAAACGCAAGGAACGTTTGGGTGAGATCAAGATCGAACTGCATCGTGAACTGCTGGAAAACCTGAACCTCGCAGCGCTTGAAAATGCTGGTGAAACCGAACTGCGTGCGGAAATCAGCGCCATCGTCAGCGAAATCCTGGAAGCGCGCAACATCGTTCTGAACCGCGAGGATCGCTCGCAGCTAAATAAAGAACTGTATGACGAAGTCACTGGTCTTGGTCCGCTTGAGACCTTGCTGCAAGATGACACGGTCAACGATATTCTGGTGAATGGTCCGCAGCAGATCTTTGTGGAACGTCACGGCAAGCTGGAAATCAGCGACATCACGTTCAAGGATGAAAAGCACTTGATGCGGATCATCGACAAGATCGTGTCCGCTGTGGGTCGTCGTGTTGATGAATCAAACCCTTACGTTGACGCCCGTCTGGCTGACGGCTCGCGTTTCAACGCCATGGTTCCGCCGATTGCGGTGGACGGCTCGCTGGTGTCGATTCGTAAGTTCAAAAAAGACAAACTCGGCATCGACGATCTGGTCAATTTTGGCGCCTTTACCGAGGAAATGGCCGCCTACCTTCAGGCTGCCGTTTCGACCCGACTGAACATCATCGTGTCGGGCGGTACGGGTTCCGGTAAAACGACAACGCTCAATGCGCTCTCCAGTTTCATCGACGATGCGGAACGCATCCTGACGATTGAGGATACGGCGGAACTTCAGCTTCAACAGACCCATGTGGGCCGGATGGAAAGCCGCCCGCCCAACGTGGAAGGCAAAGGCGAGGTCAGCCCCCGCGACTGTCTGAAAAACGCCCTGCGTATGCGTCCTGACCGCATCATCGTGGGTGAGACGCGTGGCGCCGAGGTGATCGACATGCTTCAGGCCATGAACACCGGTCACGACGGCTCGATGACCACGATCCACGCCAACTCGGCACGGGATGGTATCTCGCGTTTGGAAAACATGATCGCTATGGCCGGTATTGAGATGCCGATCAAAGCGGTCCGTAGCCAGATCTCAAGCGCTGTGAACCTGATCGTTCAGGCCAGCCGCTTGCAGGACGGCTCGCGCCGGATGACCTCGATCACCGAGATCACCGGCATGGAAGGTGACGTGATCTCAATGCAGGAAATCTTTAGATTTCAACGTGTTGGCCTGACACCTGACAACAAGATCATTGGTCACTTCACCGCCACCGGCGTGCGCAGTCACTATTCCGAGCGCTTCCGCCTGTGGGGCTTTGACCTGCCCCCATCCATCTACGAACCAACGACAATGTAGGAGATCTGACTATGCAACTGCCTGTTGAGGCACTGATCTATGTTGTGATCTTCGTCGCAGTGCTCCTTCTGGTCGAAGGCATCTATTTGGTGGCGTTCGGCAAATCCATCAGCCTGAACAGCCGGGTAAACCGGCGTCTGGACATGCTCGACAAAGGCGTCGGGCGCGAACAGGTTCTGGAACAGCTGCGCAAAGAAATGCAGCAGCATATGAAGACGCAGAGCATCCCGCTCTACTCGCTTCTTGCGGACAAGGCGCAGAAGGCGGCCATCGCTTTCACCCCGCGGCAACTGATACTGATCATGGTATTGGTGTCGGCCTTTGCCTTCGTCGGTCTCAGCATTGGCACGGCCACTGACGTCGCCTTGCGCGTTGCCATTTCCGTCGCGATCGGCGTCGGTGGGGTTTATGCCTGGGTGAACCACAAGGCCAAAAAGCGTATGGGCATGATTGAAGAACAACTGCCCGATGCGGTTGAACTGATGGTCCGGTCCCTGCGGGTGGGCAACCCGTTTGTATCCTCGATCCAGATCGTTGCGAATGAGGTCGAAGACCCTCTGGCCACTGAGTTCGGCGTTATTGCCGATGAATGCGCCTATGGCCGCGATGTGGGCGAGGCCCTGAAAGACCTGGCCGAGCGGCTGGACATGCAGGACCTTCGCTTTTTGTCGGTTGCTGTGGGCATCCAGCAGCAATCCGGCGGTAACCTGGCCGAGATTCTGGCCGGTCTGGCAAAGGTGATCCGCGCCCGCTTCCGCCTGTTCCGCAGGGTCAAGGCGATCACAGCCGAGGCGCAATGGTCAGGCAAGTTCCTGTCCGGCTTCCCTGTGTTCTGCCTGGTTTTCATTCTGGTGAAAGATCCGGGTTACTATGACGAGGTGATTGATCACCCCTGGTTCATTCCGGCGTGTTTCTTTGTCGGCATCATGCTGACCCTGAACATTATCGTCATGAAAATTCTCACCAACATTAAGGTTTGAGGGTATTGCAATGGAAATCGTGAACCAAATCAACGAATTGCTGAAGCAACACCTGGGTGAGTTCGGACCGCTTATCGTTGTGGGGGTTCTGGGCCTGTTCATGATCCTCATCGCGGCCTCGCTGATGATGAGCCAGCCCGAAGACCCGCTGAAAAAGCTGCAACGCTCGAACGCTGCACCGAAACCAGACAAAAAATCCAAAAAGGACAAGCTGCGAAACGCCAGCCGCAACGAACAGCTTGAGAAATTTGCGAACTTCCTTGAACCTCAGGATCAGGAAGAATATTCGGCCATGCAACTCAAAATGCGTCAGGCCGGGTATCACTCGAAGGATTCGGTACGGTTCTTCCATTTTGCGCAATTCGCGCTGGGGATTGTTGGCATCCTGATCGGTGTCCTACTGGTTACAGTACTGTCTGGGGGACAGGAATTCTCGGCGTCGCAGGTGGCAACACGAGTTCTGATTCCGGCCGCGGCGGGGTACTTCCTGCCCCGGTACTGGATCACCCGCCGCGTTGAGGAACGCAAGGAGGCGATCGTTTCTGGGTTCCCCGACACGCTGGACCTTATGCTGGTCTGCGTCGAGGCCGGTCAATCGCTGGACCAGGCGATCGTGCGCGTCGCCAACGAAATGAAAGCCTCCTACCCTGACATCGCGCAGGAGTTCGAGGTTGTGGCCTATGAACTTAAGGCCGGTAAGGAAAAAGACACTGTTCTGCGCGACTTCGGAACGCGTTGCGGGGTGCAGGACGTCAGTGCCTTTGTGACGGTGATGATCCAGTCGGCCACCTTTGGTACTTCGATCGCCGAAGCGCTGCGGGTCTACGCCAGCGAAATGCGTGACAAGCGCGTGATGCGCGCCGAAGAGGCCGCTAATAAGTTGCCAACCAAAATGACACTTGCCACAATGATGCTGACGGTGCCGCCGTTGCTGGTCATTCTTGTTGGCCCTTCTGCAAAAGGCATCGCTGATTTTGCAGGCGGAGGCTAATAGCCGAATGAGTTTTGGTTTCGGTTGCATCCACTCCGGGATACGCCGTGTTTTAAAGGCCACCATGGTTATCGCCCTGGTGGCCTCTTGCACGGATGCGGGGCTGTCCGACAGCCTGGACGCCCCCGGAATTGACCCCAGGGGTGAGGGCGTAGACGACCTGACCGTGGGCAATCGGTTGATGTCCGCAGGCGAATACGATCTGGCGCTGGACGCCTTTGCCCGCGCTGCGCTTGAACAGGGCATGACGCCGGAAATCCTGACCTCGATGGGAACGGCCAATCTGGGCCTTCGGCAATTGGGACCGGCGGAAATTCTGCTACGACGCGCAGTCGAAGACGGCTCGGACTGGCCCGTCGCATGGAACAATCTTGGCGTTTTGCTGATCGAAAAAGGCGAATATCCCGAAGCCGTGCAGGTGTTTCAACGCGCCTTTGCGCTGGACAATGGCGAAAGTGACGCAATCCGGGACAATCTGCGCTTAGCACTCGCAAAAATGGAAAATCCTGTTAATACTACGGAAGAAGAACAAGAATATACGCTGGAGCAACTGGGCGACGGTCAATTCCGCCTTCGCAAGCTCCCGTAACAGAGGCAAGAGCAGTAAGGGACGCAAAAAATGCGCCAACAATTCTTGATTCCGTCACTCGTGATGTGCGGGCTGATCCTTTCCGCTTGCGAGAAAGAGACCGAAGAAGAAAAAGTCGAACGCACGTTTCAGGAAATCAACGTCATCGACGAAACCAACCTGAATGAGGTTCTGTTGACTGCTTCGGACCCGAACGAAGCGGTGACCTATTTCCAGGGTGCGACATCAAAAAACCCGGATCGCATTGACCTTCAGCGTGGCCTCGCCATCTCACTGACGCGGGCAAAACGCACGACCGAGGCGACTTCCGCCTGGAAAAAAGTGACAACCATGAGCGGTGCCAACAACACCGACCGTGTTGAATATGCCGGAGCACTGGTGCGGGGCGGAAACTGGAACCAGGCCAAGGCGGTCTTGGACTCCATCCCTCCGACCTTTGAGACGTTCAAGCGTTACCGACTTGAGGCCGTCGTCGCGGATTCGCGCAAGGACTGGAAAAGCGCGGATCATTTCTATGAAACCGCTGTCGGGCTGACGACCCGCCCTGGCGGCGTCATGAACAACTGGGGGTATTCCAAACTGACGCGCGGCGAATATTCCGAAGCCGAACGCCTGTTCACAGAAGCAATTCGCCAGGACAGAAACCTGTTCACCGCAAAGAACAATCTGGTTCTGGCGCGTGCGGCACAGGGCAACTACAGTATGCCAGTTGTCCCGATGACGCAGGTAGAGCGGGCCATGCTGTTGAATACAATGGCAATTTCTGCGGTCAAACAAGGTGACGTTTCAACCGCCAAGAACCTGTTCCGCGAAGCCATTGCCACCCATCCTCAGCATTATGACGAGGCGGTGCGCTCGCTCCGCGCGCTTGAGGAAGCCTGATTGATGGCAATACCAGCTCAGGCGGCGTTGTGGTTTCTGCCCTTCGTTCTGCCGATATGTTTCTACGTGGCCTTCACGGATCTACGAAACATGCTGATCAAGAACCACGCGGTCGTCGCGCTGTTCTTCGTTTTTGTGATCATTGGGCTTTTCGCCCTACCGCCGTGGTCCACCGACTGGATCACGGGTGGGATCGGCCCGGTGCAGCTGCCCCTGCCGTCCTATATTTGGCATCTGCTGCAACTCGTCGTAGTTCTGTTCGTTGGCGTTTTTCTGAATGCCGCAGGTATTATGGGGGCCGGAGACGCCAAGTTTCTGGCCGCTGCCGCGCCATTCGTCTGGCCCGGGGACTATCTGTTGGTGATGTATATCCTGACGGCCACAACGATGGCCGCCTTCGCGACACATCGACTGGCCCGTAACACAGGCCTGCGCAACATCGCGCCTGATTGGGAAAGCTGGGACCGGACCAAGCAGTTCCCACTTGGTTTTCCGCTGGGTGGAAGTCTGGCTATCTATCTGATCGCGGGTACTGTTTACGGCTCGTAAACTATCATTAACCCGCCTTTTCCGCGCCTTGGTGCTGACACAAATCCCGTTCACATTTTCCGTAACCGGCCCTTTGACGGGCTTTTTGCGTGATTAGTGAATAGACGGGCAACACTCATGAATATGCAAACGACCTCGGTTATGGCCCCCCCTGCCCCAAAGGGGTTGGGCGAAATGAAGCTGCCAATCGTCATGATGCGCGACATCATGTTGAAAACAATGTTTCGCAAGAACGTGGACACCGTGTCCGAGGTCGCCAAGGCTGTTTGTCTTCCAGGGGCTGTGACGCAGGAACTGATCGACATGGCCCGAGAGCAGAAGCTGATCGAGGCCACGGGTACCTTGAACGCCAACAGCGGCAACGAGATGGGTTATCAACTGACTGACGCCGGCAAGGCCCGCGCGCTGGACGCGTTGAGCCAATCGGAATATTTCGGTGCCATGCCCGTCCCGCTTGAGGTGTATCGCGAACAAGTCAAACGCCAGTCGATCCGCAATATTCAGGTGACCCGCGAACAACTGGTTGGTGCAATGGGCCATCTGGTTCTGCCCGACAGCTTGCTGGACCATCTGGGGCCTGCAGTCAGCGCGGGCCGCTCAATTCTGATGTATGGCCCTCCGGGTAATGGTAAATCGTCTATCTCGAACGGGATCAGGGACGCGCTGGGGGACAACGTTTACGTACCCTATGCCATCGAATACGCGGGTCAGGTGATTACGGTCTATGACCCGATCATGCATACTGCGGTCGAGCAAGAGCCCGAAGACCCCAACAGCCTGCGCCGCCGCAAAAGGTTCGACACGCGGTATGTCCAGTGCGAACGCCCGACGGTTGTTACGGGTGGTGAACTGTCGCTGTCGATGCTCGATCTGGTCTATAACCCCACGGCGCGGACCTATCAGGCCCCTTTGCAGCTGAAATCGACAGGCGGTATCTTTATCGTGGACGACCTTGGCCGTCAGCAGGAACCGCCGCAGGCCCTGATCAACCGTTGGATTGTCCCTCTGGAAGAGAAAAAGGATATCCTTGGCTTGCAATCGGGTGAAAAGTTCGAGGTTCCCTTCGATACACTGGTCATCTTCTCGACCAACTTCCACCCGAATGAGATTTTCGACCAAGCCGCCCTGCGCCGGATCTTCTTCAAGATCAAGATCGACGGGCCGAACCAGGAAAACTTCCTGAAAATCTTTGCCATGGTAGCCCGCAAACGCGGTATGCCGCTGGACGAAGCTGCGCTGGTGCATCTGTTGAAGGTCAAATACCCGACCATCAACAACATCTACGCGAACTATCAGCCAATCTTCCTGATCGACCAGATGATCTCGATCTGCGAATTCGAGGGCATCCCCTATCAGATGAGCCCCGACCTGATCGACCGAGCATGGGCCAACATGTTCGTCAAGGACGAGAAAATCGTCAAATAACGCCGTGCCAATTTCCTGACGGTCCGGGTAGTCTGCGCGCATGACGCAGATTCCCGGCCGGATTACAGATTGGTTTGCCTCTAAAGGTTGGTCCATCCACCCACATCAGCAGGACATGTTCGACCGGGCCTCGGACCCGGCAACGTTGCTGATCGCGCCCACCGGGGGCGGCAAGACCATGGCCGGGTTTCTTCCGACACTGGCAGAGCTGGCCGAACAGGATCACGCCGGGCTGCACACGATATATGTTTCGCCGCTGAAGGCTTTGGCCGCAGACATCCGCCGCAATCTACGCGGCCCTGCGGATGAGATCGGCTTGCCCATTCGGATCGAGGATCGCACCGGAGACACCTCGGCCACGCAGAAAAAGCGTCAGCGTGTAGACCCTCCGCATATCCTGCTGACCACGCCAGAAAGCCTGGCCCTACTGACCTCATATGAGGACGCGCCACGCATGTTCGCAGGTGTGCAGCGCGTGATCGTCGACGAAATCCACGCTCTGGCCGAAAGCAAACGCGGAGATCAGCTGATGTTGGCCTTGGCCCGATTGCAAACCATACGCCCCGACCTGCGGCGGGTTGGCCTGTCGGCCACGGTCGAAGGCCCCGATGCCATCGCGCGTTTTCTGGCCCGGCATCCTGATCCCTGTCAAATCGTGCAGGCCGACCCCGGCCCCGACCCCGATATCCGGATGCTTGAGACGCAGGAGATGCCCCCGTGGTCGGGCGGCGGTGCGGCTTACTCCATCCCGGCAGTACTGGAGCAGATCAGACAGCACAAAACCACGCTGATCTTCCACAACACCCGTGCGCAGGCTGAGATATTCTTTCACAACCTCTGGCTGGCCAACGACGAAGCCCTGCCCATCGGCATCCACCACGGCAGTCTGGACCGACAGCAACGCGAACGAGTTGAGGCGGCGATGGTGCGTGGAGACCTGCGCGCCATCGTTTGTACTGGCTCACTGGATTTGGGGATCGACTGGGGGGACGTCGATCTTGTGATCCAGATCGGTGCACCCAAGAACGTCAAGCGGCTGGTGCAGCGGATCGGGCGGGCCAATCACCGCTACAACGCGCCGTCCAAGGCCCTTCTGGTGCCCGCAAACCGATTTGAGGTGGTTGAATGCGTTGCCGCGCTTGAGGCCGCCAAAGCGCATGAACTGGACGGTGAGCCGCGTGGCGCGGGTCCTCGCGACGTGTTGTGCCAGCATATCCTGATCGCAGCGGCAGCAGGTCCTTTTGATGCCGAAGCGCTGTTTGCAGAAATGACAGCCGCCGGCCCCTATGCAGACCTGACCCGAACAGAATTCGACGCCTGCTTGGACTTCTGCGCGACCGGAGGCTACGCCTTGCGCGCCTATGACCGCTGGCAGCGCCTGCAACAACGTCCGGACGGGCAGTGGCAGTTAAGAGACCCGCGCGCAGCGCAGCGCATCCGCATGAACCTTGGTACCATTCAGGACACCGACACGCTGAAAGTGCGCCTGAAACGCAATCGCGGCGGCAAGCCTTTGGGCGAGGTGGAAGAGGCCTTTGCCGCCTCGCTCACCCAAGGGGATACGTTTCTGATCGGCGGCCAGATCGTGCGGTATGAAGGCCTGCGCGAAATGGTGGTTGAGGTCAGTCGCCGGGCCGACCGAAAGCCCAAAGTGGCCGTGTTCTCAGGCACGAAATTCGCCACTTCAACACAGCTGAGCGACCGTATCCTGCGCATGTTCGCCCAACCAGATTGGCCGCAACTGCCAGCGCATACGGCCGACTGGCTGACGCTCCAACGCGACATGTCCTGCCTGCCTCAACGCGACCGGCTGTTGATCGAAAGTTTCCCCAATGACGGGCGTGAACATTTATGTGTCTACGGGTTTGCCGGGCGCAATGCGCAGCAGACACTGGGCCTGTTGCTGACCAAACGGATGGAGGAGACCGGGTTGGCTCCGCTTGGCTTCGTCGCCACCGATTATGCGACGCTGATCTGGGGGTTGGATGCAGTGACCGACCCGCGCCCGCTGTTCCAATTGGACGCGCTGCGCGACGGGCTGGAAACATGGCTGGCTGGAAACGCGGTCATGAAGCGGACCTTCCGCGCTTCGGCCACCATCGCCGGGCTGATCGAGCGCAATACCGGCGGCCAGCGCAAAAGCGGACGGCAGGCGACGTTTTCGTCGGATATTCTCTATGACACTTTGCTGAAATACGACCCCGAACACCTGCTGATGCAGATCACCCGTGAAGAAGCGATGCGTGGGCTCGTGGATTTTGGCCGGATCGAGGCAATGGTCGCCCGGATCGGAGACCGAATAGACCTGTTGCGGCTGGACCGCGTCTCGCCCCTCGCCGCGCCACTGTTCCTTGAGGTCGGGAAAGTGCCGGTCAAAGGTGCGGCAGAGGAACGGCTTCTGGCCGAGGAAAGCGCCCGTCTATTGCAAACCGCAGGGCTGCAACCCGGCTGATACAGCTTGCGCCCGGGCGCAAAACAGGCAAAGAACGTATCATGAACGAATTGGCATTTACTTTCGCGAACCAAAGCTTGCGCGCATTGGGTTCGGGGGCATTGTGGTGGCCCGAGCAGAGCCTTCTGTGTTTCTCGGACCTACATCTGGGCAAATCCGAACGCGTCGCCCGCCGGGGCGGCCCAACCCTCCCCCCCTATGACAGTCAGGACACCTTGGCCCGCCTAGCTGCCGACATCAATCAGACGAACCCCGCGACGGTGATCTGTCTGGGGGATAGTTTTGATGATCTGGATGCGTCGACAGCTTTGGAGGCGGCCGGAAAGCACGACATCGCCGCGCTACAAGCCGGGCGGCGATGGATCTGGATCGAAGGCAATCACGACCCCGGCCCGATTGATCTGGGGGGCACACATCTGTTTGAACACAAGCTTGGCGCGTTGACCTTTCGCCACATCGCGCAGACGCCCGCCAATGCCGAAGTGTCCGGCCACTACCACCCCAAAGCCCGCGTAAGGGCGCGGGCGCGCGTGATCACACGCCCTGCATTTCTGGTGGATCAAACCCGCCTGATCTTACCTGCCTACGGAACCTACACCGGCGGTCTGCGCAGTACGGACCAAACGCTAAGCACGCTGATGGGGGCCGATGCGATGGCCATTCTGACCGGCCCTCAGCCGCGGATCATTCCCATGCCACGGTAAAAGTGTCAGACGATGCCGTCCTCTTCGAGCATCGGTTTGTACTTGCGACTAACGGGCACCAGATCGCCGTTCTTCAGCCGCAGGCGCAGTTTTCCATCGGCTTTTTCAATGCCGTCAATGGCCGCGTCTGTGACCCAATGAGACCGATGCGTACAATGGCCCGGGACCGGCTCCATTTCAGCGATTGCGTCTGTGAACCTCGACCGGATCGTGAATGTCCCCTCTGAGGTCACCACATTCACAAAATGATCCTGCACCGTTAGGCGATAGACTGTCCCATGAAACCCTTGGGGAAGACGCTTGATCAAGCGCGGTTGCAGGAGGGCCGGCTCTTCCGCCGGTTCATTCTCCGGGCTGTGGCCGCGGACCAAAACCAACCCGGTGGCAAAAAGCGCCCCATACGGCGCAACCGACAGAAAGTTCGGCGTCTGCTGCCCGCCAACGGTAAACAACAGACAAGACATGAGCCAAAGCGCAGGGGCGAAAAGAGCAAGAATGACCAGCACCAAGGCCACGTCACGCCAGGAAAAACGCGTGTCTGCAAACCACTTTTGTGTCACTTGCCTGGCGATCCATGTGACGCCCAATGCCAACCCCATCACCCCTAGCCAAAAAACGAACCGCTGAAGGTAACTCAGGTGAAATTCGGGAAAGGGTTGAAACGCGCTCGCCAACAGCGGAGGGAACGTAACGCCTGCGATAGCCCTGCGTAAATTGAGCGCGGTTAATCGTGGAGTTGGTCGAACTGTCATATTTACCCAACAAACAGAGGTCAGAGGCCAGCCTCACCCTCATCGATCCGCAGCTTTAAATCGTAACCGGCTGGATTTGTTTGTTTATCACCGATGGAGATCATATTCAAACCTGTACAATGCTAACTTGGTGAATTCCCCAGAAAGCAACGAGGCCGAAGAGTGATATCACCCCTCGGCCTCAATAACATTTCATGCGCAGTCAGTGTTTAGGCGGTCAGCCCTTCAGGCTCTGGCAGGCCATTGGCGCGGCAACAGGCCGTCAGCGTGTTGGCCAGCAGGCAGGCGATGGTCATCGGGCCAACCCCGCCCGGTACCGGCGTGATCGCGCCCGCACGCTCGGCAGCGCTGGCATAGTCGACATCGCCGACCAGCTTGTTCTTACCGTCACGCTCGATCCGGTTGATACCCACGTCGATCACGGTGGCCCCTTCCTTGATCCAGTCGCCCGGCACCATCTCAGGCCGCCCAACAGCGGCGACAACGATGTCGGCGCGGCGCACAACATCGGGCAGGTCTTTGGTACGCGAATGCGCGATTGTCACGGTGCAGCTGTCGCCCAGCAACAGCTGCGCCATCGGCTTGCCCACGATGTTCGACCGGCCAATCACAACTGCATCCAACCCGGACAGCGAACCGTGATAATCGCGCAGCATCATCAGGCAGCCCAGCGGGGTGCAAGGCACCATCGACTTCTGACCTGTGCCCAGCAAACCCACGTTCGAGATGTGGAACCCATCCACATCCTTAGCCGGGTCGATCGAGTTAATCACGAGGTCTTCGTTCAGATGCTTGGGCAGCGGCAGCTGCACCAAGATGCCATGAACCGCCGGATCGTTGTTCAGCTTGTCGATCAGCGCCAGAAGGTCCTCTTCCGAGGTCTCGGCGTCCAGCTTGTGCTCATACGAGTTCATGCCGACTTCGACGGTCATCTTACCTTTTGAGCGGACATAGACCTGGCTTGCAGGGTCTTCGCCCACCAGAACCACGGCCAGACCGGGGGTGAGGCCGTTTTGCTCTTTCAGCTTTGCAACGTGTTCGGCCACTTGGCCACGAACCTTGGCCGCAAAGGCCTTACCGTCGATAACCTGCGCTACCATCCTTTGATCCCTTCTTTCAAAAACGGATCGGGTGCGTGCGCACCCGGTTCTTCAGTCGGGGCCGAGCACGCGTTCTTCGCGGGCAATCGACCAGTCAATCAGTATGCGCCAGAGTTTCTCGGCAAGATCGGGGTCCATACCCAGCTCGTCGGAACTCGCGCGCACGCGCTGCACCACGTCTTCGACACGATCCGGGATACGGGCGGGCAGCCCCTCGCCGGGTTTTAGCTGCGACGCGCGGTCGATGTAACCTGCGCGCCTCACCAACATTTCAATCAGTTGGCGATCCAGCTTGTCGATCTGAGCCCGCAATTCCTGCATGGACTGGCAGTCTTGCGGCGGTGTCAGAGTGGGCATGTTCGTCTCCTCATGGCCCGGGGATATCCCCGGACCACGAGATGTATCATTCGGGCGCTTAGAACAAGCCCTCGATCTCACCTGCGTCATTGAGGCAGATCGATTCCGCAGCCGGTTTGCGGGGCAGTCCCGGCATTGTCATGATCTCACCGCAGACAACCACGATGAAGCCAGCACCTGCGGACAGGCGGACCTCACGCACCGGAACCGAGTGGCCGGTGGGCGCGCCGCGCAGGGTCGGGTCGGTCGAGAACGAGTACTGGGTTTTCGCCATACAGACCGGCAGGTTGCCATAGCCCGCTTCTTCCCACTCGCGCAGCTGGTTGCGGATTTTGTTGTCGGCCAAAACTTCGTCAGCGCGATAGATACGCTTGGCGATGGTCTCGATCTTTTCGAACAGCGGCATGTCGTCGGGGTAGATCGGCGCAAAGTTAGCGGCACCGTTTTCGACGATTTCGACAACCTTCTCGGCCAGAGGCGCAGAGCCGTCCGAACCCAGTTCCCAGTGACGCGACAGAACCGCCTCAACACCGTGATCGGCGCAGTAGTCTTTGACTGCCTGCACTTCGTCATCGGTATCGGTGACAAAGTGGTTGATGGCGACAACAACCGGCACGCCGAAGGACTTCACGTTTTCGATGTGACGGCCCAGGTTGGCGCAGCCGGACTGAACCGCGTCGACGTTTTCAGCACCCAGATCGGCCTTTGCCACACCGCCGTTCATTTTCATCGCGCGTACGGTGGCAACCAGCACCACGGCCGACGGAGCGATACCCGCCTTGCGGCACTTGATGTTCATGAACTTTTCGGCACCCAGATCAGCACCAAAGCCCGCTTCGGTCACGACATAGTCAGCAACTTTCAGAGCGGTCTTGGTCGCGATGACCGAGTTACAGCCATGCGCGATGTTCGCGAAGGGGCCACCGTGGACAAAGGCTGGGTTGTTTTCCAGCGTCTGCACAAGGTTCGGCTGCATCGCGTCTTTCAGCAGAACGGTCATCGCGCCTTCGGCCTTGATGTCGCGGCAATAAACCGGCGTCTTGTCGCGGCGGTAAGCGACGATGATGTCACCCAGACGCTTTTCCAGATCTTTCAGGTCGGTCGCCAGACACAGGATCGCCATGACTTCCGAAGCCACGGTGATGTCAAAACCGGTTTCACGCGGGAAGCCGTTCGACACGCCGCCCAGCGAGGCGGTGATCTGACGCAGCGCACGGTCGTTCATGTCGACCACACGGCGCCATGCGACGCGGCGGATGTCGATCTCGCACTCATTGCCCCAGTAGATGTGGTTGTCGATCATCGCCGACAGCAGCGAGTGGGCCGAGGTGATGGCGTGGAAGTCACCAGTGAAGTGCAGGTTCATTTCCTCCATCGGAACTACCTGCGCGTGGCCGCCACCTGCAGCGCCGCCCTTCATGCCGAAGTTCGGGCCAAGCGAGGCTTCGCGGATACAGATCATTGCGTTCTTGCCAATGGCGTTCAGACCGTCGCCCAGACCAACGGTGGTGGTGGTCTTACCCTCACCTGCCGGGGTCGGGTTGATCGCGGTCACAAGAATCAGCTTGCCATCTTCACGGTCCTGCACCGAGTTGATGAAGTCCTGGCTGACCTTTGCCTTGTCGTGGCCGTAGGGCAGCAGATCGTCGCTGGAGATACCCAGCTTGGCGCCGATCTCCTGGATCGGTTTTTTGTTCGCTTCGCGGGCGATTTCGATATCGGATTTGTAGCTCATTGGGCAGGGTCCCTGATTGAATGCCGTGCAAAACCGACGCGGTGCGCCGGCGCTGGGCAATACATACCGTTGTGTACCAACTGGATGGCTATAGATTCCGACATAATTGTGCCGCGAAACGGCGTTGCCGGAAATCGTGAGGTTAAGATCGGAAACGAACGTACCCTAAGGCCGCCAGAGTGGCTGATCCGGTACAAACAGCCGCATTTGGTCGCCGATCCGCAAGGTTCCGGGATGTTCGACCCAACCGGTTACTCCACGCCGCCCTTGAGCTGCTGGTTTGAATGCGGCTCCGTATCCTAAATGATCTGACTCAATCTCGCGGCCGGGCAGGACACACGGCGCGTTCTCCATATCCACCGTGATCGTAGTACCGTTCCCGGCCTGTAGGCGCGATGATGGCGGGACATGGGAAAAATCGGGAATGCCTTTTACCACGATCGACGCACCGAGGTATGACGGATCGAGATCGTCCAATCCCATCTTGTCTGCGATTTCAGCAAGTTCCTCTGCGGAAAGAACCGACACCTGCCTGACATTCCTGATCTCGGTACCCGGCGCATAAAGGTTTTTGACACGGACACAGGACGCCCGGTTCAGCCCTTCATGCCGCTCACCGCTTACGCCGTTAAAGCCGAACTCCAAGGATTGAACAGGTTCCGCCCGCAGTGATTTCCCCTCTGGAACATGGCCCAACCAGACCACTTCACCTGTGTACTCAGTCTCGCGCAAAAACGGCATGGGCCTTCCCTTCTGATCCGCGTCTGTGCCCGCATAATGCGCAGCAACGGCCCGATGAAAAGAGAAAACCCGGAGGCCGGCTCCGGGTTTTCTGGTTATGCTGTTGGCTCAGGCTCCATCCCGCCATCATCTGGCGGAGATTTCTTGACCTTGGTCTTGGGAATCGCCGTGACGCTGGGCGCGCTGCCCTCATCCGGGCTGTCGCCTTCGTCGTCGCCTTCGGTGGGCGACTCGCCATTCATGACGCGCTTGATTTCGTCACCGGTCAGGGTCTCATATTCCAGCAGACCTTGCGCCAAACGCTCCCATTCCTCGTTCTTCTCGGTCAGGATTTTGTGGGCGCGCTCATAGCCCTGCTGGATCAGGCGCTTCACTTCTTCCTCGATCAGCTCTTTGGTATGAGCGGAAACCGAGAAGCCAGCGGTGTTGCCCTGATAGCCCTCATGCGCTTCGGCATAGTCGATGTTGCCAACCTTGTCCGACATGCCCCAACGCATCACCATCGCGCGTGCCAACTGGCTGGCCTGCATGATGTCACCGGCTGGGCCGTTCGAGACATGGTCTTCACCATACTTGATCACCTCAGCAGCCTTACCAGCCATGGTCATGGCCAGCTTCTGCTCACACTCATCGCGGTGATAGTTCAGGCGGTCCATCTCAGGCAGCGAAACCACCATACCCAACGCGCCACCGCGCGGGATGATCGTCGCCTTGTACACCGGATCGCACAGCGGAAGTTCAAGACCGACAACGGCATGACCGGCCTCGTGATAGGCGGTTTTTTCCTTCTGGTCCTGGGTCAGCACCATCGAGCGGCGCTCGGCCCCCATCATAACCTTGTCCTTGGCGTTCTCAAAATCTTCCATGGTGACAAAGCGACGGCCCACACGGGCGGCCATTAGCGCGGCCTCATTCACGAGGTTCGCCAGATCAGCACCCGAGAAGCCCGGAGTACCACGTGCAATGATGCGCAGATCGACGTCGGGACCCAGAGGCGTCTTGCGCGCATGTACGCCCAAAATCTTCTCACGGCCTTTGATGTCGGGGTTGCCTACGGTCACGTTGCGGTCAAACCGGCCCGGACGCAGCAGCGCAGGGTCCAGAACGTCCTTACGGTTGGTGGCCGCCAGAATGATCACGCCTTCATTGGCCTCGAAGCCGTCCATCTCAACCAGCAGCTGGTTGAGGGTCTGTTCGCGTTCGTCGTTACCGCCACCGTAACCGGCGCCACGATGGCGACCCACAGCGTCGATCTCGTCGATAAATACGATACAAGGTGCGTTCTTTTTGGCCTGTTCGAACATGTCGCGGACACGGCTTGCGCCGACACCGACGAACATCTCAACAAAGTCGGAACCCGAGATGGTGAAGAACGGCACGCCCGCCTCACCCGCAATCGCACGGGCCAGCAGCGTTTTACCAGTACCCGGAGGGCCAACCAGCAAAGCGCCTTTCGGGATCTTGCCACCCAGACGGCTGAATTTCTGCGGGTTGCGCAGGAATTCGACGATCTCTTCCAGCTCTTCCTTGGCCTCGTCGATGCCTGCGACGTCATCAAACGTCACCCGACCATGCTTTTCGGTCAGCATCTTGGCCTTGGACTTGCCAAAGCCCATCGCACCGCCTTTGCCGCCGCCCTGCATCCGGTTCATGAAGTAGACCCAGACACCGATCAGCAGCAGGAAGGGAAGCAGCGTGATCAGGAATGACTGAAAGCCCGATTGCTGCTGTTTCACCGCCTGAACGGGGATGTTTTCGTCGATCAGAAGCTTGGTAACTTCGGCATCGGCAGGTTTGATGGTGACATAGGTCGCGCCGCTTTCGGTGGAGTAACGAATCTGCTCTCCGTCCAGCGTCACGTTCTTGACTTCGCCGCTTTCGACGGCCGTCACAAAGTCGGAATAGGTTCTTTCATTGCTCTGAAGCGTTCCGCCTTGTCCGCTGAAAAAATTGAACAGTGCAAGGATCAGCAGAAACAGAACGACCCAGAAGGCGATGTTACGAGCGTTGCCCAAGGAAAATCTCCCAAAAGATTTCGGCAGGTGGGGGTCTGCCGGGTTGCTCTATAAAATAGAGATGATTCAAGCAGGTTCAATGCGATAAAAGCGAAGAGTAAAACTCAGGCCATTGCGGGGCCATTTCCGCCGTCCAGCCGTTGGAATAGTCTGCCGAAGGTGCCGACAGCAGGTTTTCGCCGCACCAAACCGCTGGTGAGGACAAAAGCACTGCTCGGGGTTTGCCCAGGGCGCGCCAGTCTGGCACCTGCGGCAAACCGACCTCCCCCAGCGCGCGAACCTCGGCGTCGCGGGTCTGAGGACCGGACAGAACCCAGCGGTTATCCCAGACCTCATGCGGCGACGCAGTTTCCAACGCCACTGTGTTTAGCTCTCTGCAAAACCACGTTTTATCGCCTTTGGGGACAAGCAGGCAGCCTGACAGGGTCAGTGTGTGGCCGTCCCGAACAGCCCCCACCGCCTGATCAACCGCAGATCGGCGTGGAGGGTATCCCGGTCCTGAAATCCAAGCGATGATCCCGATAACCAACCGCCTTTGGATTTCTTCAGGAAGCTGCACGAACCCGCTGCGGTCGACGCAAACATCTCCGCGATCAACAGTGGCGACTTTGAGCGCGGAATCCCGCGTAAACTGCGCCAGCGCCTCACGTGCTTGTGCAAGATTTTCAGCCACACGCGCCAGCGACTCAGCAGAAATACCCAGCGGGCCCAACTCAGACAGTGCCTGACGCGCCTTGATCCGGTCGAATTTCAGGTCGTGATTCGAAGGGTCCTCGATCCAGCTTGCTCCGATCTCTGCCAGATAATCACGAAGCGCTTGTCGGGTAATCCCGAGCATCGGGCGCAGCAACGTCACTCCATCCTGATCCCGCGTGATCGACATGCCTGACATGCCAGTCACTCCGGCAGCGCGGCCCAACCGCATCAGGAGGGTTTCAGCCTGATCATCCGCTGTATGGCCCAAAGCAATCGCATGCAAGTCGTTGCGCCGCGCCCAATCGGTCAGCAACCCATAGCGCGCCTGACGCGCCCTATCCTGAAGGTTCCCTTCGCCGTCCCAGCCGTGCCACGGCAAGATTTCGTGCGAAATGCCCATTTGCGCGGATTGTTCGGCGACCCGAGCGGCCTCGGCCCCAGATTCTGGGCGCAAACCGTGATCAACCGTGGCCGCGAGTAATTCCACTTGCTCGGCCTGCGCGATGTCATACAGCAGATGCAACAGCGCGACCGAATCCCCGCCACCAGAAACGGCCACGCCTAAACGCGACGGCAGCCTCTCAGGCAGCCGCGCGCGGAGTTTGGACCCTAGAGTTTCGCTCTGATCGCTCAAGAACAGCCCAGCGACGCCATTTCCTGCGTGGCTGCGGAGACGGTGGGTGAAGCCGGAAAACGAACGCCGACCTCGGACAGGGTAATACAGGCCTGATCGGTCTGTCCCAGACGACCCAGTGCGGCACCCAGTTCGAACAGGGCCTCTGGGGCAAATGCACCCTCAGAATCCCCGGTAAAGCTGGCCAGAAACGCCCGCGCAGCCTCACGCGTGTCACCCAGACCTTCCAGAGCCTGCCCGCGCTTCAAATTTGCTTCGGGGGCCAGAGGACTACCGGGGTACGAAGTGTCAAACTGGGCGAACTGATCGGCTGCGGCTTGAAAATTCCCCTCGGCCAAGGCCAGTGCGGCAGCGTCGAAGTCTGCGCGCTCTCCGACCGCTAGCTCTCCTTGCTCAGAAACGGATGGGCTTGCTGGCGCGATTGTTGCAGGTGCGGCGGCGGTGATTTCCGTTTCGCCACCCAAGGTCGAGGTTTCACCGATAGCGCTCAGGTCACCACCTTCAAGCTCAACCAAGCGAAACTCCAAATCCCCAATCCGGTTTGTGCCATCGGTTACAACATTCTGCACCCGTTGGTTCAATTGCTCGGTCTGGCGTGTCAGGCGTTGAAGCTCGGCCTCGATAGCGTCCACGCGTTCAAGGATGGAACTGCCGGACAGGTTCGGGGCTGGCGAACCGGTGGTCGAAAACTCTCGCTTCAGGCGCTGAATTTCCACATGCAGAACCGTCAGCTCCTGACGAATGTCCGCCAGCGTTTGCTGATCCTGCGCTTGCGCCACGCCAGCGGTCGCAACGACCGCGGCCAGAACCCATCCTGCAACTCTCATTGTCTTACCCCAAGGTTGAACCGGTCAGCACCGTCACCGCACGGCGGTTCTTGGAATAGCAATCCTCGGTGCTGCAAATCTCGATCGGGCGTTCCTTGCCATAGCTGACCGTGGTCAGACGGTTGCCCGCCACACCGCGCGAGATCAGATACTCACGTGCCGCATTCGCACGGCGTGCGCCCAGTGCGAGGTTATATTCCCGCGTACCCTGCTCGTCCGCGTGGCCCTCGATGGTCGCCACGAAATCCGGGTTGGCCAGCAGCCAGTCGGCCTGTCCCTGCAAGATCGTCTGCGCCTGCGGTGTCAGGGTCGACTGATCCACCGAGAACAACACCCGGTCTCCAACGGTTTGCTGGAAATACGCAGGCGAGCGCGGATCACTTGGCGAGCCCGGCGCGATGGCACCATTTGCGCCATTGCCAAAGCCGCCCCCAAGGGCCGACGGATCGTTGTTGGTACACGCGGCCATGACGCTCAGCACGCCCAAGGCCATGATTTTGCCCAATACATTCATTTCAAGTGCCTCGTTGTTTTATCGGTTTATTGCCGTCTCTTTAGCACAGTGCAGGATTTTTGTGAACTTTTCCAAGCCCCTGCCCCGATCACTTCTGCAATGGCCCCCAGGACGGGTCACTGCCGCCATCCGGCGTGCGCACCGGCCGCAGGTTCCGGCCCGAGATATCCACCGAATAGAGCGTCGCCCGACCGCTTGCACCCTGGGTTTCCCGCGTGAACATGATGACCCGGCCATTCGGCGACCAGGTTGGCCCTTCGTCGAGGAATGAGGAGGTCAGCAGACGTTCCTCGCTGCCATCCGTGCGCATCACGCCGATATGGAACCGGCCTTTGTTCTGCTTGGTAAAGGCGATCAGATCGCCCCGCGGCGACCAGACGGGTGTGCCATACCGGCCCTGACCAAAGCTGATCCGCGTCGCCTCACCCCCGTTTGCTGGCATGATATAGAGCTGAGGCGTACCCGAACGGTCGCTTTCAAACACGATCTGCGAGCCGTCCGGCGAATAGCTGGGGGCGGTCTCAATCGCTGGTGTGTTGGTCAGACGCACGCTCTGGCCCGAGGCCAGATCCATCTTCCACAGGTCCGTATTGCCGCCCTGAATCAACGAATAGACGATGGATCGCCCATCTGGCGAGAAGCGCGGCGAAAAGCTCATCGTTCCGCCCTGCGTGTTCAACTCGGTCCGTCTGACGCGGTCGACGTCCAGCACATAGATGCGCGGTTGGCCGGTTTCGTAGCTGGTATAAAGCAAGCGGTCGCCCGAGGGCGAAAACCGCGGGGCCAGCACGATGGCTGCGCTGTCGGTCAGGTACTGCACATTCGCGCCGTCATAATCCATGATCGCCAGACGCTTCAGGCGCTGATCCTTGGGGCCGCTTTCCGACACAAACGCAACGCGGCTGTCGAAATAGGCGCCTTCACCGGTGATCCGGCTATAGACCTGATCGGCCACCTTATGCGCCATGCGACGCCAGCCATCCGTGGTTCCAGAGAATTGCAAACCTGTTCCCAATTCCTGCCCTGCGAAGACATCCCAGACCCGAAACCGCACCGTCAGACGATTGCCCGAGACATTCACCGCACCCGTCACCAGAGCCTGCGCGTTGATCGCCTTCCAGTCCGGAAACTGCACCGGAGAATCAAAGCTGCTGACCTGACTGATATAGGCCTCGGGTGAGATTTCGCGGAACAACCCCGTCCCGGTCAGGTCCGCAGCCACCACGCGCGAAATGTCGATTGCATATTGCGCCGCAGCTGCGCTGTCAGGCACGAAACTCGGGGCTGCGAATGGCAAGGGTTCGATGACGCCCGCAGTTACATCCAGACGCAGCGGCCCGTTTTGGGCGTGCGCCGGGACCGTTAAAAGCGTAAGCCCGAGCAATAGACTGGTCAGAAATCTCATCATTTGATCCGCATCCTCTCGGGATTGAATGTAATCTCAATATCCTGCCACTGAGCGTATTTCTCAGCAGGCAGGTCATATCCTCTGGCCCCACAGCGCAAGACGGCCCGACGGGCGGCTTGATACGCCTGCTCGACGGAACCGGTTGTCCCTCCCGAACTGCTCAGAAGTTTAACGCTGTTGCCTACAACTTTTCCATCCGGGGTCAGAGAAAACCCGACCACCACCACCGTTCTCAGCGCATCCGTCGAAAGCGCGCCTACGTTCCAGCACCGCGAAACCGCCAGACGCATAGCGTCTTTCTCTCCGCTGGTCAGAGGCGGGCCGGAAGGTTCACTGTCCTGACTAAGCGCCTCAGCCAGCGCATCATTTATTGCGGTTTCGGTCGCCGCGGGTTCTGACGGGGCAGGCTCTTGCTCCTCAGCCACCTCGGGCTGCGCCGGAGGCGCGGGCCGGTTGGGCCGGACCCTTGGGCGGGGAGATGTGCGAGGGGCGTTGTCCTCGGTCTCTTCCGCCTCGGTTACGATCTGGTCGGTGGCCTCCTCAGGCGCGGTCTGGTCCTGCTGTTCCTGCTGGGTTTCCGCCCCTTCATCCAATGACACAGGCGGTGTTTCCACGACATCAGGCTGCGCTTCCGGCGGCGGGGGTGCGACTGGTTCCGGCGCGACCTTATCAGCCGGGCGCGGCTGCGCCTCGGGCCCCGGAGGTACTGGCAGAACTTCGGTCACAGTTTCGGGCTGGTCCAAAGTCGGCGGTTCTTCTACCACCTCTGGTTCAGGCGGGGCCTCGACCGGCTCCGGCACCTGTTCGGGCTCGGGTTCGACCGGGGTTGAAACCTCAGGCCGGGGCTGTTCCTCTTCAACCGGTTCCGGTGGCGCGACCTCAACCTCTGGCGCTTCCGGAGGCTGTAGGGCGGCGGGCGTCGGCACCACGGGCGCATTGCTTTGGGCAGATAGTGCGTCGAACTGCTCAGCCGAGATCACCGAAACCTCCTGCACGGCCAAGGGCAACGGCTCGGACCGGAAGGTGCCGCCGAACAAGGCCCATCCGATCAGACTCACATGGGCAATCGCCGAGATCTTGGTGCCGGTATCCACCGTGCGGCCTCACTCTCCACCTTCGTCCAGGGTCGGCCCGCCGGTATCGGTCACAAGGCCCACATTGGAAAACCCACCCGCATTCAACGCACCCATCACCTGCATCACCTGCGCATAAGGGATCGCCCCATCGGCGCGCAGGAACACACGGTCACTGCTGCGTTCTGCCGCAATGGCACGCAATCTGCCAATCAACTCTTCGCGTTGCACATCCGTGGTCTGGATTTGCACCTGCCCATCTGCGGTCAGCGTCACGGTCAGGGGTTCTTCGTTATCACCCGGCAAGGCGCTGGCTGCCGTTTTGGGCAGATCGACCGGCACGCCCACGGTTAGCAAAGGGGCGGCCACCATGAAGATGATCAGCAGCACCAGCATGACGTCCACAAACGGAGTCACATTGATCTCAGCCATAGGCTGCGCCCGACCGCGACGCCGCCCGCGCCTGCGCCCGTTTCCGCCCGAAGGCTGCTGAACCGCCGCGCCCATGTCAGCTGTCCAACTGGCGCGACAGGATGGTGGCAAACTCGTCGGCAAAGGCCTCATAGCCGCCAACGATCCGGTCACTATCCGCGCTGAGCTTGTTGTAGAAAATTACCGCCGGTATCGCCGCCAGCAGGCCCAAGCCAGTGGCCAGCAGCGCCTCGGCAATACCCGGTGCCACAACGGCGAGGTTTGTGTTCTGCTGCTCGGCAATCTCGATAAACGCGTTCATGATTCCCCAAACGGTGCCGAACAGGCCGATGAACGGCGCGGTCGAACCCACAGTCGCCAGAATGGGCAAGCCCTTTTGCAGAGTCTCAGCCTCCTTCGCGATCGCCACATCCATCGACCGGTCAATCCGCGCAGTAGCCCCGGCAATCAGTCCCCCATCGGTGCGATGGGATCGCCGCCATTCGATCATACCGGAGGCAAAGATCTTCTCGGAACTTCCATCGGGCTGCGTGCCAATCTGCTCGAACAACTCATCCAAAGGGTTCCCGGACCAGAAACTTTCATCAAACACCTGTGCCTCGCGCCGGGCGGCGCGGTAGTTGATCAGTTTCTGAATGATGATCGCCCAAGACCAAATGGATGCGCCGATCAGCATCAACATCACCAGTTTGACGATAAAGGTCGCGCGGGCATACAGCCCCCACATGGAGAAATCGATCTCCTGCGCCAGCGCCAGCGTTTCAGCTTCCATAGATATGCTCTTTGTTCTGCCTGATGGCCGTTCGTTTGGCCTTGTTTTGCCAAACGCTAAACCAGTTGGTCCTGAAAAGCCAACAGAACCACCCCAACGCCGCAATTTGTTACAGCAATGCGCGAATCTCTGCCGGAAGCCTTACAGGTTTGCCCTGTGCATTCATGCAGACCGCAGTGACGGTGGCGCGAAAAATCTCGGTCTCACCCCGCTTGACCAGTTGCCCCATCGTCAGGCGAACGCCGGATCGTGACAGAAATTCGGTTTCGATGATCAATTCATCTTCGAACCGCGCCGGAGCCAGATAATCCGCCTCAATCCGTCGAATGACCCAGACGATCCCTTCGTCGCGCATCGCGTTCTGATCATTCCCCAACCGCCGCACATAATCCGAGCGGGCGCGTTCGATATATTTCAGATAGTTCGCGTGATAAACCACGCCGCCCATATCGGTGTCTTCATAATAGACCCGCACGGAATATAGGTGCTTTGGCGGCTCAGCTTTCTGGTCGGTCATTACGGTTTTCCCGGTTACTCAATCTGCGCCAAAGGGCCGGTTGCGGGGCTGAACCAGATTCACACAAATGCGCAACCACGTGCAATCCCTGCGAGGGCCGAAATTCCAGTTTCGGTCGGCCAAAGTTCAATCAGGCCTATTGCGGCTGCTGCATCCGCGCAAACAACCGCAACGCGTGCGACGCATCCTGCGCCGCACCTGGCAGCACGGGGTCATAAGCGGCGCGGATCAATTCACCGATTTCCGGGCGCAGAACCGTTGTGTTCCCGGCCACAGCCAGCGGCGACTGCGTGCGGAATGCCGTGTCTGACCACAGTAAAATGGTCTGAACCACCTGACTCAGTGCCAGCGTTTCGGCGGGAATCTTTGACAATTCCGCGTCCATCCTCAGAAACACGAAACCCGCACGGATCGCGCCATCTTCTTCAAACCGGAAAATCCGATACTGATTGGCCTCTGCCGCCACCAGACGTTCAACCAAAGGCACGAGGTCCGGGATCAGCCGATCGAGATCCGGCACCTCAAGCAGTTCCTGCCACTCCCGAAAGAAAAAGACCATGCAATTGGCCCCCAGTTCGGGATCGGTCTCGGCCATCTTGTGACCCGCCAAAGCAACAACCGCCTCAAAGGCGCCCTTGACGGTGGACAGAGTCTCATCCTCGACGCCAAAAACGATCGGCACAAGCGGTCGCCCCCAACGGGCAAGCAGAAATTCGCCACTTTCGCGCGTAAACAGCGCCTCGATCTGATCGGGTGTCACGCCCCGTCCCTTCTTCTTGTTTTAAACACGGCCGCCGGACGCATAAAATCCAAACGCGGCTACTTCAACCAAACAGATCGCTCTGCCCTTTGGGCGCAGCCATCCCCAAATGCGCCCACGCCTTTTGCGCCAGCATCCGGCCGCGAGGCGTTCGCTGGATCAAACCTTGTTGTAGCAGATAGGGCTCAATCACCTCTTCCAACGAATCCCGGCTTTCCGACAGCGCCGCCGACAGGGTCTCGATCCCTACCGGCCCACCGGCATAATTCTCGGCAATCAGCGTCAGATAGCGACGGTCCGCGCCATCCAGTCCCAGATTGTCCACGCCCAGCCGCGTCAGCGCACCGTCAGCCAACTCGCGGGTAATGCGCCCGTCGCCCTCGACAATGGCGAAGTCCACCACCCGGCGCAGCAGCCGCCCGGCGATCCGTGGCGTTCCGCGCGACCGGCGCGCAATCTCACGAGCTCCATCGTCATCGGCAGGCGCGCCCAGCTTGCGGGCATTGCGGGTGACGATCTCATGCAATTCGTCCACCGTGTAGAACTGCAACCGCGTCGGAATGCCAAAGCGGTCGCGCAACGGCGTGGTCAGCAGGCCCATTCGCGTGGTCGCCCCAACCAGAGTGAAAGGCTGCAACTCAATCCGAACTGTGCGCGCGGCAGGGCCTTCGCCGATCACGAGGTCCAGCTCAAAATCCTCCATCGCCGGATAAAGCACTTCTTCCACCGCCGGGTTCAGCCTGTGAATTTCGTCAATGAACAGTACATCCCGCGATTCCAGATTGGTCAGGATCGCCGCCAGATCGCCTGCTTTAGCCAACACTGGACCAGAGGTCATACGGAAATTTACCCCCAGCTCACGCGCCATGATCTGCGCCAGAGTGGTTTTGCCCAATCCCGGAGGGCCATGAAACAGCGTATGATCCATCGCCTCGCCCCGCTGACGGGCAGATTGGATGAAAACACGCAGGTTGGCACGCGCCTCGGCCTGACCGATAAACTCGTCCAGCCCCTGCGGACGTAGCGCCCTATCATTATCTTCTGGCAAAGGATCTGGGCGCAGGGTGGGATCAGCGTCTACCATTCAATCACCCTTTCGGTGCAAGTAATTTCAACGCCGCACGGATCAACTCGGCCTCACCCGCATCAGGCAGGCTGGCCGCAGCTTCGGCAACCGCCGAGGCTGCCTCGGACGGCCCATAACCCAGATTGGACAGCGCTGATAACGCCCCTGCCGACGCCGCAGAACCCGAGGCGCGTCTGGTGGCCGGTTTGGGCGCAGGGACCGGTTCGGCCAATTCAACGACCTCAAGATCAGGGCCGTCCATCGCCTCGGTCACGGTTCCACCCATCGCCATCACACCCGGCGCCTTATCCTTGAGATCCAACACAATGCGTTGCGCCGTCTTCGGCCCAACCCCCTTGGCGGCCTTCACAGCGCCCCAATCTCCCAAAGCAATCGCACGGCTGACCCCATCTGGCCCCAAAGCCGACAGAATTGCCAGCGACACCTTCGCCCCCACACCTTGAACCGAGCACAGCAACCGATGCCATTCCTTCTCGACCAGAGACAGAAACCCGTAAAGCTGCATCAGGTCCTCACGCACAACCATATCGGTGTAGATCGAGACGGCCTCTCCTACCCCCGGCAAGGCGGCCATGGTTCGATCCGAGCAATAGACGATATAGCCAACGCCTCGCACGTCGATCAGCACGTGATCTGCTGCACGGTAATCCAAACGCCCTGTCAGTTTGCCAATCATGCCCGCACCTCTTTCATCCGCGCCTGAGGCGCTGCGCCGTAATAAGAGTGACAGATGGCAATCGCCAGCGCATCCGCCGCGTCAGCTCCTTTGGGCTGGCAACCCGGCAATTGAAGCTTGACCATGTGAAGGACCTGCTCTTTCTCGGCATGGCCGACACCCACGACCGTCTTCTTGACCCGATTGGGCGCGTACTCTCCGACCGGCAATCCAGCCTGCGCCAGCGTCAGCAACGCCACGCCCCGTGCCTGACCAAGTTTCAAAGTCCCAGCCCCGTCCTTATTGACAAAGGTCTGTTCGATGGCTGCCTGATCCGGCTGATGTTCGGCAATAACCTCGACAATCTGGTTGTGCAGCGACAGCAATCGCTCTCCCAGATCGTCTCCGTCTGACTTACACAAGCCGTTGGCAACATGGCTAAGACGGCTGCCATGCGATTCGATGACGCCCCACCCCAGGGTTCTGAGCCCCGGATCAATGCCCAAAATCCGCATATTTTGCCTCGGCCTGCTCGGGTTTTTGTGATCTTTCTTACCGATTAGCACGAAGCGTGAACATTTTCCAAGCAAATTGACCCGGAACCCGAAAACGACAGACCTGTTCCACCGGCGACAGATCGGCCTGATTGCGACAGCAAAACGTCTGATTTCGACACGGTTCATGACCGAAAAATGGCCAACAAATTAAGGAGTTTTAACGATTTTCGCGGCATGCAGAAATTGCATAGGACACATGCAATTTCTGCACTTGCATCGCCAATTCGACATCACTAGATGCCGCTCAGATCGGATGATCGAGAACTTAACTCTAACCAGAAGGAAACAGGATATGGCTGCACTGGACACCACCCGCACCACCACTGGCTCGTTCGGCCTCGTTGGCCGTATCGGCGCGATTTTCGCATCGGTCGTAAATGCCGTAATCGAATGGAATGACGCTCGCGCAACCCGCAACGCGCTGAGCACTCTTTCAAATCGCGAACTGGACGACATCGGACTGTGCCGTGGCGACATCGACGCTGTAGCAGCAGGCCGTCGTTAAGACCTGGTTAGCTACCACTTTTCTGCCCTCATCTCCCTCGGGGCAAAACAGAACGCCGCACATCGCAAGATGGGCGGCGTTTTTCGTCAGAAGCAACCGTTTCAGGCCGATGTCAGAGTTGGCTGATCCACGGCAAATAGGTGGTGATCTGTGTCGCAAAGAACTCGGACACTGGGTCAATCTGCATCATCCACGCTCCGGCTTTTTCAACCGAGGTCCCCTCAGCAAGGCTGTCGACCCGGTACTGATAGGCTGACGCACCTAAGCTGGTGAGCAAAAACGTTTTGAACACGAACAGACCGCAAAGGCACAGCAGAAGGACCTTTGCCGGAACAGCGGACTTAACCCTCTGCGGCTTCATCACCACAAGGCCATCTTTGCGCATGGATGCACGATAGCCGCGGCTCATCTTCGCGTGCTTTTTGTTCAGGCGGTGAACGCGCTGATCAAATTCCAGTTGTTTTCCCGTCATGGCAGCCTCCTCAAGAACCGCCCCCGTATCCACGAAATGACGGTAGTTGCAGATTGCGACAAAAAAGAGGCGAGAATCCATGAATCTCCTGCAAATGGTCTAATTTAAGCCCTGTTTGCTTAAGATTAGCGTCGTCCACTCGCCAATTTCATCCCTTTTGGCAAGATTGAACCCGTTTTGTGAATAAACCGACACCACATCATCGGCCTGTTCATTGAGGATTCCCGACAAGATTGCATAGCCGCCGTCGCGTAGATTCGCCCCGATTTCCGGCGACAGAGCTACCAGAGGACCCTTGAGAATATTAGCGAAAATCAAGTCATAAGGAGCGTTCGCTTGCAGGTCGGGGTGATCGAATCCAGCAGCCTCGACGCACTGAACCTGACCTGACATGCCGTTGGCCTTCAGATTCGCTTCGGCCACGTCCACAGCGACCTGATCAATATCGCTGGCGATGATGTCGCCGTCCCAAACGCGCGCAGCCGCCATGGCCAGAACGGCGGTGCCGCAGCCGATATCAGCCACCTTGGACGCCGAAAACCCATCGTTCAGCAAATGGTCCAGCGCCTTGAGACAGCCCAGCGTGGTGCCGTGATGGCCAGTGCCAAAGGCCATCGCCGCCTCGATCAGCAACGGAATGCGGCCTTCGGGCAGCTTGTCGGCATCGTGGCTGCCATAGACGAAGAACCGCCCGGCCTCGACCGGGGCCAGCTCGCGGCGCACATGCGCCACCCAATCGGTTTCGGGCAGTTCCGAGACGACGAAGGGCTTGGCTTCGAACGCAGCGGCCAGAACGGCCAGCGCGGTTTCATCGGGCGCTTCGGTGAAATAGCCACCAACCTCCCACAGGCCCGAGCCGTCTTCGACCTCGAACACACCGACGCCTGTGGGTTCCGGGTCAAGACGCTCCATCGCTTCGCCCAAGCCTTCGGCTGCTTTCTTGCCGGTCAGAGTGGTCAGCGCGGTGAATGTGGGCATGGGGACCTCCTGTCTCAGTTGAGACAGCGCCTAGGGCGTGGGCAAGCCGAGGTCAAGCGTTCGGGCTTATTCAGCCGGGGCCGGAGTGTATTTCGACAGGATCGTCTCATTCCCCGGCTCGGGATGGCGCGGGATCAGCAGAGATAGCAGCAACGAGATCATCGCCATCGCGGCAGCCAGACCAAAGACTGCGCCGGGCGAAACGACCCAGAGCAAGCCCAGCAGAGCGGGCAGGAAGACGGCGGCAATATGGTTGATGGTGAAGGCCACGGCAGCGGTAGGCGCGATATCCGCCGGATCGGCGATCTTCTGGAAGTAGGTTTTCAGCGCCAGCGCCAAAGCAAACAGCACGTGGTCGATCACGTATAGGATTGCCGCCAGCAGAACGCCCCAGCCAAACCAGTAGATGCCGCCGTAAGCCGCAAAGACGATGGCCAGACCGGCGTATTCAAAGATCAGCGTCCGGCGCTCTCCGAACCTCGCGACGGCTTTGCCAAGCAGCGGGGCCGCCATCATATTGATCATAAGGTTGATCAGGTAGAGGCTGGTGAGCTCATGAACCTCAAAACCGAACTTCTCAACCATCATGAAGCCCGCGAAGACGACAAAAATCTGCCGCCGCGCGCCGGCCATGAATTGCAGCGCGTAATAGAGCCAGTAGCGTTTGCGCAGGATCAGTTTCTTGGTCTGCGGGGTCGGCGCGTTGAATTGCGGATAGGCAAGCAAACAGAACAACGCCAGCAGGGCTGTCACGCCGCCTGCCGCCATGAACACGAAGTTATAAGACAGATCAAACCGGTCCCAGGTTAGCACGATCAGGCCATAAACGATCGCCGTCGCCGCCGAGCCCATAGCCACCAGCCAGCCCAGCACCTGAGGGGCGCGATCCTTGGGCAGCCATTGCAGTTGCAGCGACTGGTTCACTGTCTCGTAGTAGTGAAAGCCGATCGAGCTGAACAGCGTCACAAAAAGCAACCCGCCGAGGCTGGGTAACCACGCCGTCACCGCCGTTGCAACGCCCAGCATCATCAGCGAAATCATCGCCAGCACTTGTTCACGGATGAAGATGATCACCGCGATCACGCCAATCGCCAGAAATCCTGGAATCTCACGCACCGTGTGCAAAAGGCCAATGTCGGCCCCGTCGAAATTCGCCACCTCGATAACGAAGTTATTCAGCAGCGCGCTCCATGCGTTGAACGCAATGGGCATCATCATCGCCATCATGAACAGAAGCGTGATGGGACGACGCCAGAACGGCAGGCTCTGCGCCTCGGAAAGCGGCATGGGTTTCAGCATGGGACTCCCACTACGCCCATTTCTTGGGTTTGGCGAGGGGGTTGGTGCACAGCGGCTCTGCGCACATGCAGAGGTCAGTAAAAGCTCTGCGGGTCGATATCGACGGTCAGGCGGATGTCGCCTTTCAGGCGCAGGGGCGCTATCCAGCGCGCGATGGCGTCCTGAATGGGCGCACCTTTGGGGGCTTTGACCAACAAACGCACACGGTGCCGTCCACGGATACGCGCGATGGGGGCCGGGGCAGGACCGAAGACCTGCGCACCCACATCGCGCAAAGGCGCGTCATTGCGGGCCATTGCGTTGCCGATATCAAACACGGGGCCGACCTCAGGCCCGGACAACACGATACCAGCCATGCGACCATAGGGCGGCACACCCGCGGCTTGCCGCCCTGCCGCTTCGGCCTTCCAGAACCCCTCTTCGTCCCCCGACAAGATCGCCCGGATCACCGGGTGTTCCGGCTGGAATGTTTGCAACAACGCCTGCCCCGGTTTGTCGGCGCGCCCCGCCCGGCCCGCGACCTGTCGCATCAATTGGAACGTCCGTTCCGCCGCCCGCAGATCGGCCCCATGCAGGCTGAGATCGGCATCAATCACGCCGACCAATGTCAGCTTGGGAAAATTGTGGCCCTTGGCCACGAGCTGCGTGCCGATAACAATATCCGCGTCCCCTGCGGCAATTTCTTCGATCTTAGCCTTCAACGCACGAGCTGAACCAAACAGATCGGAACTGAGCATCGTGATGTTAGCTTCAGGAAACGTCGCCTCAGCCTCTTCGGCCAACCGCTCGATCCCCGGCCCGACCGGGGCCAGCTTGCCCTCAACCCCGCAGGACGGGCAGGCGTCGGGCATCGGCTTGGTCTCACCGCATTGATGGCACATCAGCCGTTTCAGGAACCGGTGCTCCACCATCCGCGCGTCACAATGATCACAGGCAATCTGTTCGCCACAGGCCCGGCACAGCGTCACCGGCGCATAGCCGCGACGGTTGATAAACAGCAGTGACTGCTCACCGCGCTCAATCCGCTGCCGCACCGCCTGCCGCAAGGACGGAGAAATCCACGTCCCCGGCTGCATCTGCTCGGACCGCATGTCGATGGGCTTCATCTCAGGCAGCACCGCCGCGCCAAAGCGCGATGTCAGGTCGAGCCGCTCATATTTTCCCGCCTCAGCATTGGCCCAGCTTTCCAGCGACGGAGTCGCGCTGGCCAGAACCACGCGCCCGCCGCAAATGGCCGACCGCAGAACGGCCATGTCACGCGCGCTGTAATGCACGCCGTCTTCCTGTTTGTACGAGGTGTCGTGTTCTTCATCGACGACAACTAGCCCCAGATCGCGAAACGGCAGGAACAAAGCCGACCGCGCGCCTACGACCAACTGCGCGTCCCCCTGCCCCACCATCCGCCAGACCCGGCGACGTTCGGTCATGGTCGCACCCGAATGCCACTCGGCCGGCCGCGCGCCAAACCGTGCCTCAACCCGCGTCAGGAATTCGGCGGTCAGAGCAATCTCGGGCAGCAAAACCAGCGCCTGCCGCCCCATCCGCAGCGCCTCGGCCACCGCCTCCAGATAAACCTCGGTCTTGCCCGATCCCGTGACACCCTTCAGCAACGTCGTGCCGTAATCGCCGGTGCGCTGCCCCGCCCGCAAGCGGTCAACGGCTGCTGCCTGATCATCCGTCAGGTCTTTGCCAGGCAGATCGGGGTCCAGATGCGGATAGGGCAGATCACGCGGGCTGTCCTCTTCCCGAACGGCACGCTGCTTGACCAGCCCTTTGACAACCGAAGAGGTCACGCCCGCCTGTTCAGCCAGTTCCTTCAGCGTGAAGGCAAGCCCGCCATAGTCGCGCAGCACCTCAAGCACTCGGGTTCTCGCATCCGTCATCCGATCTGGCTGTGCTTCGCCTAACCGATAGATCTTGCGCATCGAGGGCGGGTCTCCCAACCCCGGCGCGCGTGTCGCCAGACGCAACATCGCGGGCATCGGCGTCAGAGTGTAATCGGCAACCTTGCCAAGAAAGACCCGCATTTCCTCGCGCATCGGCGCGACCTCAAGCACCCTGATCACCGACCGGGCCTTGCTCAGGTCAAAGCCGCCCTGCCCCGGCCCCCAGACCACGCCCAGCACCTTTCGCGGCCCCAGCGGCACCTCGACAAACGCGCCCAGAAAGCACCCACCTTCGGGCGCTTTGTAGTCCAACGTCCGGTCCAGCGGCTGCGTTGTCAGCACCGCAACAAGCTCTCCTTCGTCGAAAAATCCGTTAGCGCTCACGGCACATCCTTCGCAGGGGGTTCCAGCATGGGTCTCTTTGAGGTAAAGCCATCCGCAACCAAGGCCAACCCATCAAAGGACTGCCCTCATGAAATTCTTCGTAGACACCGCCGAGATCGACGCCATTGCCGAACTGAACGATCTGGGCATGGTGGACGGCGTGACCACCAACCCCTCGCTGATCCTGAAATCGGGCCGCGACATTCTGGAAGTCACCAAAGAGATCTGTGATCTGGTCGACGGCCCCGTCTCCGCCGAAGTCGTCGCCACCGAAGCCGACGACATGATCGCCGAAGGGCGTAAGTTGGCCAAGATCGCGCCCAACATCGCCGTAAAGGTGCCGCTGACATGGGCCGGTCTGAAAACCTGCAAAACCCTGTCCGACGAAGGCCAAATGGTCAACGTGACCCTGTGTTTCTCGGCCAATCAGGCGCTTTTGGCCGCTAAAGCGGGCGCGACTTTTATTTCTCCCTTCATCGGCCGGCTGGACGATATCAACCTCGACGGCATGGACCTGATCGCTGACATCCGACAGATCTACGACAATTACGGGTTCGAAACCGAGATCCTCGCCGCCTCGATCCGTACCGTGAATCACGTGACCGACAGCGCCCGCATCGGCGCGGACGTGATCACAGCCCCTCCGGGCGTGATCAAGAAACTGGCCGACCACCCGCTGACCGACAAAGGTCTGGAAACCTTCCTAGCTGACTGGGCCAAGACTGGTCAGAAAATCCTCTGATCCCATGCACAACCGCGCGGCGCCGACAGGCGCCGCGCCGGGCCCAACTGCAAAACCTGATCTGGGATCAGAATGTTGCAAGCGGGAGCCTTTCCGACACATTCCAACGTTAAATCCACTTTTGCGTGCATTTTTTCCAAGGCAAATCCGGCATCCCGTGTTATAAGCCGCTCAACAAAAAAAGACCGGACGGGACATGAGCAGCAACACCAAACTCAAGGACAATCTCCGCGCCGCGATTCTGGCCGAACCAGACGCCGTGCTGGACGACAAAGATTTGATGCAGGCGCTGGTGACGGCCAACGAACAGGCGCGTGGCAACAATGTCATCGACCTGCGGGGCATCGCCATGCAACGGCTTGAGGCGAGACTGGACCGCCTTGAAGACACCCACCGCTCGGTCATCGCGGCAGCTTATGAAAATCTTGCAGGCACCAATCAGGTCCACCGGGCAATCCTGCGCCTGCTGGAACCGGTCGATTTCGAGGATTTCCTAAGCACGCTCGGCAACGATATCGGCGAGATTCTACGCGTCGACCACATCACCTTGGTTCTGGAAACCACTGCGGTGCAGGAAGACCCCACCATCGAAAAACTGGGCGGCGTGCTCACCGTGGTCGAGCCGGGCGCGATCGACGCCTATCTCAGCCAAGACCGAGGCGGCCCCGCGCGCGAGGTTGTACTGCGCCCCGTGCGGCATCCCAATCCCACAATTTTCGGAGCCATGGCTGGCCAGCTCAAGTCAGAAGCCTGCCTGAGGCTGGATCTGGGTAAAGGCCGCCTACCGGGTATGATTGTCATGGGCTCGAAAGACGCAAACCACTTCACCCCTCAACTGGGGACCGATCTGTTGTCTTTCTTCGCTGGCGTCTTTGAACGCTCAATGCGCCACTGGCTGTCGTGAGCCTGATCTCCCCTGCCTGCCGCGATGCGCTTCAGCATTGGCTGGACAGTCTGGGGGCCTTGGCCGGGCGATCTGAAAACACAAAGACCGCATATCGTGGGGACGTCACCGACTTCCTGTCGTTTATGACCTTGCATCATAGCGAACGGCAGGGGCTGGCGGCGTTGGCACGGATCACCATATCGGACATGCGCGCCTGGATGGCTGATCAAAGGGCCTCGGGCGTGGGTCCGCGTTCGCTGGCGCGCAAGCTTTCAGCCGTCAAAAGCTTTTACCGCTGGCTGGCAGAGCGCGAGGGCTTTGAACCCACAGCAGTCCTTTCGACCCGCGCGCCGAAATTCACCAAGAAACTCCCCCGCCCGTTGGCCGAAGACGCCGCCCGGGCCATGATCGAAACGGTCGAGCTGCAATCGACCAGCGACTGGGTTTCGGCCCGTGACGTGGCAGTGGTAACATTGCTTTACGGCTGCGGTTTGCGCATATCCGAAGCCCTGTCTCTGACCGGCGCTGATGCTCCCCTGCCGCAGACCCTGCGCATTCTCGGCAAGGGCGACAAAGAACGGATCGTGCCAGTCCTGCCCGCCGCCCGCACTGCTGTGGACCGCTATCTTCAGCTTTGCCCGCACCCGCTGACCAAGGACAAACCCCTGTTCCGCGGTGTACGCGGCGGCGCACTGAACCCGCGTGCCATACAAGAGGTGATGGCCCGCGCACGGATGCAGCTTGGCCTGCCTACCACAGCCACACCACACGCGATGCGGCACAGCTTTGCGACGCATCTTCTGTCAGCCGGGGGGGACCTGCGCGCCATTCAGGAGTTGCTTGGCCATGCCTCACTCTCGACCACGCAGTCTTACACAGCGGTCGATACAGCGCGGCTGATGGAAGTCTACAACCGCGCCCATCCCAAAGCCTGACCTGGTCGATTTGCAGGGCAATCGGCTAACAAGATAATGCATCGTCTCCAGTCAGATCGCTGGTCCCCGAAATCGTTGCATTGCCATCACATTGAACCCAAGCTTCGTGATCTAAAGCAGGCACAACAGTGTACAAATCTCCAGCCCGTGCCAATCAGATTATCCCAATCGGGCTTTTTGCTTTGCATCTGCCCGGCGCATCGTACATGACACCTGCATGACTCTCAGATTCAAAGCGCTTTCCGTTCATTTGTTCACCGCAACCGGTGCCGTTTTCGCAATGCTGGCCATGCTGGCCGCTGTCGAGGAGAAATGGAGCCTGATGTATCTTTGGCTGGTTGTGTCCTTCATCGTGGACGGCATCGACGGCCCATTGGCACGGCACTACCACGTCAAACAGAACGCGCCCGAGTTTGATGGCGTTCTGCTGGATCTGATCATCGACTATCTGACCTACGTGTTCATCCCGGCCTTTGCGTTGTTCAAATCCGGTTTGATGGACGGCTGGACCGGATGGTTCGCGATCATCGTCATCACCTTCGCCAGTGCGATGTACTTCGCGGACACTCGCATGAAAACAAAAGACAATTCCTTCTCCGGCTTTCCCGGTTGCTGGAACATGTTCGTCATCGTCGTATTCGCGCTAGAGCCCAATTTCTGGGTCATCCTACTGTTGGTGTCCCTGCTGTCTCTGGCCATGTTCCTGCCGCTGAAATTCATCCATCCGGTGCGAACCGAACGCTGGCGCACACTGTCACTGCCCATGGCCTTGGCCTGGACCTTTTTCGCCGGTTGGGCAGCCTGGGTCGATTTCCACCCGGAAAGCTGGGCGCATTGGGGATTGGTGATTACCAGCCTTTATCTGGTGTCAGCAGGAATCGCGCAGCAGATCATACCGCAGCGCAAAAGCCGGGATTACAGCACGTCCTGAACCTCAAACTCGGTGCCGTTGTGGGTAAAGGTATCACCTGCTTGCAGGCCGACCATGGCCAGATAGATCGGGCTTTGGGTTGAAATTCCCATATAGGTCTTGCCATCCACATCGAACCGCGTCGTCGAAACGCACACCACAAACCGGCGATTGTTGAACTTGACCACGGCGCCGGGCTGCACGGTATCCGTGAGGCCGAAATCCGTATTCTCGATCACATCTATCTTGGCGTGATGCGCGTGAACCGGCGCATCAAAGGCCGCTGCCAGATCCGCATTCTCGCGCGAGGCGGCGATGTCGTCCTTGTCGTGCCCCTCGCGGTCATCCAACTGTGAATCCTTCAGGAAGGCATCATAATGGGCCTGAGCCGTTGCCAACTCCTGCTCTTCCAGAGACATCAGACGGTCGATAATGGCCTTTTTGCGGGCAGACGGGTCAGATTGAGCGGTCATGCAATACGGTCCTTTGAATTCTCCATTTGATACAAGTTGGGCTTCAACCAACCGGATTGCAACAGAATTCCATCGCTCAGATCAACAGGCTCGCCGCCCCTTCGTGCCGCAACAGCGCGACTTTGGTCTCAACCCCGCCATGCCCCGAGAACCCGACCATTTTGCCATTTGCACCCAAAACCCGGTGGCATGGAATGATGATCGGAATAGGATTGCCACCACAGCCCTTGCCCACGGCCTGCGCCGAATACCCAAGCTCATTGGCGATATCGCCATAGGTTCTGGTGTCTCCAAAAGGGATGGCAAACATCGCGTCGCACACACGGCGTTGAAACTCGGACCCTTTGATCCGGTACGGTAAATCGAACTGCTGCAAACGGCCTTGATCGTAGGCGCGCAGCTGCGCCGCCGCCTCGCGCTGCAAGGGTGTATCCGGGTCGCCTTCGGCACCATCCCAGGTCAGGCGGACGATGGCTTCATCTTCCTCGACAATACCCAGGCGCCCGAAACGGGTTTCTATCGCAATTATTCCCATAAGCCGGATGCTGACAGAGGACCCACTGCCCCGGCAACCCGTTTCTTGACGATCCAGGCGCTTCTCTGTTCACAAATACCCCGGAGCGCGCGGCAGGGCCTAGCCAAAGACCCTGCCGCCCACATTCCGCTTCGCGGTATCAGGTCAGCGCCTCATCGCAGCGCCCGCAAACTCCGGCATGGGCGTGGCGGCCCACATCGGGCAGGATTTTCCAGCAACGCTGACACTTTGCGCCCTCGGCTTTTTCAAATACCACCGCAACGCCTTCGATTTCCGGCACGCGGAACGCTTCGGCCGGGGCCGGGTCGCCGGTCACAGTCAGGCCGGATGTGATGCACAGGTCATCCACGTCAAAGGTTGCCAGCAGATCGCGGGTTTCGTTGTCTTCGACAAAAACGATCGGGGCGGCCTCTAGGCTGGAACCGATAACCTTGTCCTGACGCTGAACCTCCAGCGCGGCGGTCACGGCACGGCGCACGCGACGCACTTTGGCAACAGCCTCTTCCAACTCGGCAAAACGCCAGTCGGCAGGTGTTTCCGGGAAATCCACCAGATGGACCGAGCTGTCGTCGCCCGGGAAACGCTCCAGCCAGACCTCTTCCATAGTGAACACCAGAACCGGAGCAAGCCATGTGGTCAGGCGGTGGAACAGGATATCCAGCACGGTCCGCGCAGCGCGGCGGCGCAGGCTGTCACCGTCGCAATACAGCGCATCCTTACGGACGTCGAAGTAGAAGGACGACAGATCGACCGTGGCGAAGGTAAACACAGCGCTGAACACGCCCTGGAAGTCGAACTCCGCATAGCCCTTGCGCACCTGCTCATCCAGATCGGCCAGACGGCTGAGCACCCAGCGTTCCAGACGCGGCATATCCTCGGGCGCGACGCGGTCGGCTTCGGTGAAATCAGCCAGCGAGCCCAGCATGAACCGCATCGTATTGCGCAGGCGGCGATAGCTGTCGGCGGTCCCTTTCAGGATTTCCGGCCCGATCCGCTGGTCAGCGGTGTAATCGGTCTGAGCCACCCACAGACGCAGGATATCGGCACCATATTGCTTGACGACCTCTTCCGGCACGATGGTGTTGCCCAAAGATTTGGACATCTTGTTGCCCTTGGCGTCCAGCGTAAAGCCGTGGGTTACCACGTTGCGATACGGCGCACGGCCCTTGGTGCCGCAGGCTTGCAGCATCGAGGAATGGAACCAACCGCGGTGCTGGTCGGTGCCTTCCATATAGACATCGGCGATGCCGTCCTCAGTGCCATCCTCACGGTCGCGCAGTACGAAGGCATGGGTCGAACCCGAGTCGAACCACACGTCCAGCACGTCAAAAACCTGATCGTAGTCGTCCGGGTTAGCAATGCCGTCGAGGATTTTTTCTTTGAACCCATCAGTGTACCAGATGTCCGCGCCATCCTTCTCAAACGCCGCTTTGATGCGGGCGTTGAGTTGCTCGTTGCGCAGCAGGTAATCCGCGTCGGTGGGCAGAGCCCCCTTCTTGGTGAAACAGGTCAGCGGCACGCCCCAGGCGCGCTGGCGCGACAGAACCCAATCCGGGCGCGCCTCGATCATCGAATAGAGGCGATTGCGGCCAGTCTGCGGTGTCCATTTCACCAGCTCGTCAATCGAGCGTAGGGCGCGTTCGCGGATGGTGTCCCCCATCTCACCCATGCCGTCGTCCAGCTTGCGGTCAACGGATGCAAACCATTGCGGCGTGTTGCGATAGATGATCGGCGCTTTCGAGCGCCACGAATGCGGGTAGCTGTGCTTGATCTTGCCGCGCGCCAGCAACCCGCCGACCTCGGCCAGCTTGTCGATTACGGCTTTGTTCGCGTCACCCTCACCGCCCTTGCGGGACAGGATGTATTTACCGCCAAAGAACGGCAGATCGGCACGGAACGAGCCATCGTCCATCACGTTATAGGTGATGACTTGCTCGAGCATGCCCAGATCGCGGTACAGCTCGAATTCTTCCATACCGTGCGACGGCGCACAGTGGACGAAACCGGTGCCTTCGGTATCGGTCACAAACTCGGCGGCGCGGAAGTCGCGGATGTCGTCCCATTCGCCATTGCCGCCCTCGGCCCCGGCCAGCGGGTGGGTCAGTTGGACGCCTTCCAGCTCATCGGTGGTCACGTCACGAACGCGGGTCCATTGATCGTCGTTCAGGCGGGCGCGGCCCAGCACATCGGCGGCGAGATTGTCGGCCAGCAAGAACTTGTCGCCCACCGCAGCCCAGCATTCCTCGGGCGCGCCGGTCACTTCATAGAGACCGTATGAGATGTCCTTGCCATACACGACCGCTTTGTTCGACGGCATGGTCCAGGGGGTGGTTGTCCAGATCACAACAAATGCGTCATCCAGATCGCCCGCATTCACAACCTTGAACTTCACCCAGATGGTGAAGCTTTCCTTGTCGTGATACTCGACCTCGGCTTCGGCCAGAGCGGTCTTCTCGATGGGCGACCACATCACCGGTTTCGAACCCTGATAGAGCGTGCCGTTCATCAGGAACTTCATGAACTCGTCGGCGATCACAGCCTCGGCGTGATAGTCCATCGTGATATAGGGATCGGCCCAGTTGCCGGTGATGCCCAGCCGCTTGAACTCTTCACGCTGGATGTCGATCCAGCCCTCGGCGAACTTGCGGCATTCCTGACGGAAGTCGACGACGTTCACCTCGTCCTTGTTCTTACCTTTTTTGCGATACTGTTCCTCGATCTTCCATTCGATGGGCAGACCGTGACAGTCCCAACCGGGTACATAACGCGCGTCATGACCCATCATCTGATGGGACCGCACGATCATGTCTTTGATGGTTTTGTTCAGCGCGTGGCCGATATGCAGGTGGCCGTTCGCGTAAGGAGGGCCATCGTGCAGGGTAAAGGGCGTACGACCCTCTTTTTCACGTAGGCGGTCATAGACGCCGATGGTCTCCCACCGCTCCAGCCATGCAGGCTCGCGCTTGGGCAGACCAGCGCGCATGGGGAAATCGGTTTTGGGCAGGTTCAGCGTGTCTTTGTAATCAGGTGTCTGGATCGTGTCGGCGCACATTGGGGGCGTCCTTTGGATGATCTGGTCGTCGTATGGATCGAAGCGGTCGGTGCGAGTTCTCAAACACCTTTGCCCGGCGTCTCAGAGGGTCAGAGCGCCGGGGATATAATTCGAATAATGATGGCCATCCGGTCATACATGGCCGCGCTTATAGGACGCCCGCGCCTAATGGTCCAGAGGTTCCGCCTGCTGCGGCGAATGGCGCAGCTTGGCCCAACGGTTCAGCCATGCAAGACCAGCAAGCGCAAGCCCCAAAGCCAGCAACGAGAACACGCGGATCAGCCCGCCCAGCCCCGCGATATCGATCAGAAACACCTTGGCCACGGCCAGACCGATTACCGCCAGACCGGCTTTGCGCATCAGGTCAGAGCGCTGTGCAAGCGATTGGTAGAACAGCACCGCACCAATCATCAGCAGCGCCATGGTATAGGTATAAAGCTCGGGTTGGGTCACTCCGTTGCCCTCGAACATGCCGCTCGCGCCCTGCCAGACGTGACGGATCATCAGCCCCAGCCAGACCGCCATCAAAGCGCCGCTCAGCCCCCAGCTGGCTCGCTTTAGCCAAAGCGGGGTCGCCTGGATGCGCCAGACCGAGAATCCGATGGCCAATGCCGGCAGCAGGTAGGCCACCGCCAGCGTGTTCAGCACCGGCACACCAAGAACCGGCGGAGCAACCGGAGTGAGCAGCGGGTTTGCCTCGGTTAACGCCTGCGCCAATCGCAACAACCCATGTCCAGCGAAGAACGCGGCCAAAACGTAGCGCAGGTAGTTCAGCTTGCCGCCCAACTCGAACCTCTGGATTTGCGCAAAAGCCAGCAGCAGCCAGATCACCGCCAGCAAACCCAGACCCCAATGGCTGTCGGTTGCGCCACCCTCGCCAAAGCTTTGCAGCCAGCGTTCCAGCAGTAGCGAGAGCAAGATGCCACCGGTTGCCCAGGCGGCGCTCTCCAATAGCAGTTTCGCTACGGGGCGATTCAACGGTTTGACCAGCAGCCAGCCGATCAGGAACCCAATGGTGGAGACGCCGTAAACCAGCGCCATTTCCACCACCGGGGCCGTGCTGGCCCAGCCCAGCCCCGGGTTCAGGACCAGCCGCACCGTGATCGTGAACACGCCCGCCCAGATAAACCAACTCATCGGCGGCAGGGTGAACTTGCGGTCCAACGCCGCCGCGATCACAACCATTGCGACCAGCGCGATGGTCAAGGCGGCCGAACTCAGGACGATGACACAGGCGAAGGTCAGGCAGGACAACGCCGACAATGTCGCCAGCGCCGGGCGCATCCGGTTTTCGCCGTCCACGCGCGCAAACCGTTCTGCGAAGAGGACCATAAGCCCGCCCAGCGCAACAGCGTGCAACGCCCAGGGATACGTCCCGATGACCGAGGCCGGATGCCATCCGACCTCAAGCGCAATGGCCAATACGGGGGCGAATACCGCAGCCGCACCGGCCCAGACCGCAGCATAGTCGGACGCGCGCATCGACCGCCAGGCCGCCGTGACAGAGATTACCGCACCCAGAACGGTTAGGATTGTAATGACCCATGGGTAGTCCGCCTCGGGCGTTTCGGCATAGGTCGCAGCAAAGGCGCGCAGGACTACGCCGTTGTCCATGCCATGCACCAGAGCGAACCAGATCAGACCCAACGCGGGCAATATGGTGACGTCCTGCAACGCCACGGCCCGCTGGCCCCATGTCATCAGTCCCAGCGTCAGACCGGACAACAAGATAACGCCCAACCAGAACTCTGCCGAACTGTCGGGCCAATGTATCGCAATGATGGCCGAGGTGACGGCCACAGCGGCAAAAGCCATCCGTGTCGGAAACTCAGGCCAGGCCTCTCCCTTTTTGCGCCAAAGAGTCGAGGTGATCATCGCCCCGCCATGATCCGGCCAGAACCTGCGGACAGGGATGGTTAGGGTGATCAGGGCCAGTGCCGTTACGCAGACCAGATACTCTGCTTCAGTGGCAGGGGCGGACAGAACCAACAGCAAACTGGCGGAATACGCCCCGAACAGAGTCAGAACCGAAATCCAGGCCCAGCGCCGCACGGTGTCGATGCCAAGGCCCAAAACAGCGCATACAAAGAAATAGAGGTACAGCCACCCCGGGTCCTCAGAGGTGCCGCCGACCACAAACGGGGCCGCGAGCGCTCCGATCAGGCCGATGGCGGCTAGCAACGGGCCGTGGAACCAGCCCAGAACAAGGCCCACCAACGCGATCAGCACCATGGCAAACAGCGCGGCCTCAGGGCCGATCAGATCATAAAGCTGCCGGGCGGCCAGAATGCCCCCGAACAGCGTGACCAGACCTGCCCCGGAAAAGACCGAGGGCAGATAGGCCGTGGTCGAGCTTTCATCGTCACCATATTTGCGCCGAATGACCTCTCCGACCAAGATCAGCGCTGCGCCGAACAGCAGCGCAGCCAACACTCGGGCTGTTGGCGGCAGCAGCCCATTCTCGACCCCATATTGAACCAGAAAAATCCCCGCCAGTGCCAGCGACAGGGCCGAGACCACATAAAACCAGTTCTCATAGAGCCAACCGGTCAGCGCGGCCATTCGATCCTCGCGGAAAACAACGGCTGCGGGGGGCGTTTGCTCTGCGACTTGCGCTGCTGGCGGCGACTTGGCTGCGGCCCATGGGGTGGGTCTTGGGTCCTTTTCGGGTGCCGTCGACGGCTCGTGCGGCTCGGGTTTTTGTGTCTGGGCTTCAGGCGGATTTGGAACGTCTGCGCCAAGGGCAAGGATGTGCTGCTCCAACATCTCAACCCGGCGGCGCAGGCGCGTATAGCCCACCAGCAACACGATGATAGAGACCGGGATGGCCATCACGATCAATCCGACAAGAGCAAACAAGGATTCCAAGGACTTCTCCGACGTGGTTGCGGCCTCAGGCTATCCGAGGCGTGCGGTATACAACAGCCGGAAATTCCAATTCACCAGATGGTCAAAACCCGCCAAAGACCGGGCGCGCAATCATCAGCCAGAGGATTGCCAGCACCGCCGCAAAGGCCGGAAAACCACAGGCGAACCAGATGCGGAACAGTCGGTGATATGCGGTCGGCAGAGGCACGCCGTCTTCCGCGGCGCTTTGGGCCAAAGCTCGCATTCGCATCTGTATCCACACCACCGGCAACCAGAACGCCCCCGCCACGGCGTATAATATCAGCGAGGCAAGAAGCCACGCTTCGGTCAAAGGCCAGCCGAGACGCCATGCCAGTAGCCCGCCTGTAATGGGCTGAGCGATTACAGCGGTTGCAGTGAATACCATATCCGCCAGCACGACGGTTCCAGCGGTTTGCGCGATAAACCGGGCATCGCCTGTACGATGCGCGATCAACATGAAAAACGCGATCCCTGCCCCGGTGCCCAGCAGGACGCAGGCGCCAATGACGTGAAACCAGCGCAGGATCAGGTCCGGGTCCATCAGCGGCTCTGCAATAAGGGCCACGCGACAAGCGACAAGGTCATCGCGGGCAGGATTTTGACCAGCGGCCCAAGCGGATCAAGCCATAGGCCCGGAACCGCTAAGCTGGCGGCCAGCAGATAGAACAGAGCAACCGCGGCCTGCAAAAGGCAGGCGCGCGCTGCCCATGGTCGCCATAATATAGCAAGCCCCAGGGTGATATCGACAATTGACCAGAACACAACGCTGGCAATGGCAGCGGCCGTGCTCCATCCGGCACCAGTCAGCACGGCGGTGGCCGCGGACACGCCGATCAAGCCGAACAGGCCTGACAACAGCCAGAACAGGCTGAGTACCGCAATGACCAGCGGCATCAGCAAGGACATCCGGGCGGCCAACCGGTGCTCTCGCGCACAGGTCAGATCCGCATAAACTTGCGTCAGCCCGGCCAGCGACCGCCCCGTGGCGGCCCGATAGGGCACTGGGTCGCCAACAACCCCGTCGGCCATCACGGTCATCGCATTACTGCGCAACGGAGACCGCCATCCCAGCCTGCCCAGCGCATCCGCGCCTCGGGCGATCAGCCGCGTCAACCAACCCGGCATCGGCAGGTTAGTCCGGGCGGGCGGGAACCCCATCCAGCATCGGGTCTGTGCCAAAACGTCAGACAGAGGGGATGGTGCATCCTCGACCAGATCATAGCTACCCTGCGGAAGATCCTTGGCCACAGCCTGGGTCACAGCCGTGCAAAGGTCTGGCATACCCACGCTTTGAACCGGCGATTGCGGATGCGCAATGGGCTGCACCCACGGCACTGCTGCAAGCATCCGCAACAGCGCCGTTCCGCCATAGTCGGATTGCCCGATCACCAAACCAGGTCGAAGAATCCAAAGCGGCGCACCGGAGTCCCGCAGCGCCGCATCCCCCGCCGCCTTGGTGCGCATGAAATCCGTCCCGGCCTCAGGGTTTGCACCGATGGCGGATATCTGAACCACAGAAACACCCTTTTGCGCGCAAGCCTGTCCTAATGCCGCGACGGCGGTGTGGTGCACGGCCTCAAGATCATCCAAAGGCCCATCCTGCAACGCACCGGCACAATTCACTACACAGTCAACGCCAGCCAGAGGGGCCTCCCAATCCTCGGGTCGCAGGCAGGCCCGCAAATCGCCCTGTATCCGCGTCACGCCCGGCAATATCTGCGCGCCCGTTTTCAGGCTGCGGACAAATGCCGTCACCTCAGCGCCCTCAGATCGCAATGACCGTGTCACCGCCGCGCCGATAAATCCATAAGCCCCCAGAACAAGGACGTTTTTATTGAAAAGTCGCAAGGGTCGCGCAATCACTTTATCCGTTTATCACAGCGTAACCACTGTCCCGCATTTGACCAGAGCCATAGGCACTGCTGCGACAATCTTGGCCGTCAGGGATGGAACAAGGACCCCACGAGATAGGCGATCAACGCAGCGGCGCCGCCAATCACAAAGGTTTCCAACCCAGACCGCCACCAAGGCGATAGGGACCAGCGGCTTTTGAAAGCTCCGATGGCAAAGAACACGCCCATCGTCATACAAACCGATACGGTAAAGGCCTGATCGACCGAAAAAAGGAACGGCAAAAGCGGCACCATCCCAGCGACAAGAAACGCAAGGAATGTCGCCATCGCAGCCTTGAAGGGATGCGGATCGACGCTGCCCAGCCCGTATTCACCCTCGACCATCAGGTCGATCCAATTGTCGTGGTTGGATGTGATGGCCTCGGTCGCGTCATCCAGAACGGGGCCGGACAAGCCTTTTTGCGCCAGAATCTCGCGCACCTCGCGGCGCTCACCGTCGGGGTACAGGCTGATGTGGCGTTCCTCGATGGCGCGGATGCGGCGGATATTGTCCAGCTCGGCTTTGGTGCCCGAGTAATTCCCCGCCGCCATCGAAAACCCATCCGCCAGCACATTGGCCAGCCCCAAAGCGACGATGATAAACGGCGAAAGACCCGCCCCGGCAACCCCAGCCACAATGGCAAACGTGGTAACTGACCCATCAATTCCGCCATAAACCACATCCCGCAGCACCCCGCGCCCCGGAGGTGCGTTGATCCGGGCGATAATTTCCTGCTGGCTGTGTCCGTGGTCGGTCATGGCTGGCTCCGCGCTTGTTATGCACACCAGCTGGCCAGTTGACTTTGCGTCAGGTCAAGTTTTTGAAAACAACCCGCTGAGCGCGCGCTTGATCATACCACGGGTCGAAGGCTGATGCCGTTCAGAGAACGGCAGGGGCCTGCAAACCTCCATCGCGGCCACGCCTACCCGTGCGCTGAGCGCACCATTCACCAGCCCCTCACCGAACCGGCGGGACAGTTTGCTGAGGACAGACCCGCCCAGCACGGGTTCCAGCAGGTCATCACCGACGGCCACGGCCCCGGTCGCGACAAGATGCACAAAGACGGCGCGGGTCAGACGCCAGCTGCCCAGAAAACCGGCCCGACCTCCGTAAATTTCGGCTACGCGTCGGATCATGCGCAATGAGGCTGCCAGCGCCGTCACCACATCCGCCAGTGCCAGCGGGACCAGGGCAGTGACCGTTGCAACTTGTCGGGCGGCGGCCTCAACCTCGCGGCTGGCGGCGGCGTCCAGTGGCGCCAGCAACTCGTCCTCAGCCAAAGTCAGCAGGGTCGAGGCGTCGAATTGTTCGCCCATGCGTTCTGCCAGACGGTCCCGTCCCCATTGGGTTTCATCGCGTCCTTTGTAGAAGGCGATTAAGCGGTTGGTGACGGCGCGGGCCTGTACCAAATCACCTTCGGCCAATGCGGTATCCGCTGCCTGCCGCATCCCGTCCACGCGGGACAAGCGCCCGATGGCTGCCAGCTCGCGTATGGCGATGATCAGAGCGACCAGAACAAACGCGCCGATCAGTCCGGTCAGAACCCACCCCAAGATCGGCGCGCGCAACAGCAACGAATTGACGAAATCCCACGCGGCCACCGAGACCACAGCACCAACCACAGCCAGCGCCAGTCCCCAGAACCAGCGCGACAAAGCGGAAGGTTTCCGCGCCGCCAGACGAACCGCCGCCTGCATCGCCTGACCCTGAGGTTGCGCGATGTCGGGAACCGGCGGGGCCTCGGCCACGTCCGCGACCGGCTCCTCGTTGTCGAGATCAATCAGAACCGGACCTTTAGCCATTCTCAGCACCCTCCCGACGCCAGACATATTTGATATCCGGCAGGTTTTCATCGTTGTCCGCCCCGTCGCTGCGGGCGACTTCGGCAAATCCGTTGCGCTCATAAAAACGACGCGCCCCGTGATTTGCCTGAAATGCAAACAGGGACAGGTGCGCGCTGTCGGATTTGGCGTGCTCCAACAGCCTCCGCCCAATCCCCTGCCCGCGTGATCCACGTTTGAGGTACAGCGAATGAACCTCAGGCCCGTTCAGGGCCAGAAATCCGATGACATGTCCTTGGGTCTCGGCCACCGTTACCCAATCCAGATCAATCATCCGACCGCAGAAGGCGATGGTTTCAGCTTGCGAGTGCAACTCGGGCATCCAGTCGTTTTCGCGTGCGAACCCATGCAGAATCTCTCCGGTTGCACCGGCATCCGTGCTGCGTGCGGGTCGGAGGATCACGGTCACAGGCGGTCTCCGATCAGGAACTGTGCGGCGCGGTCCAGCCGGATATGCGGCGGGCCATCACCGGGGCGCAAGGTTAGATGAGCCGGTGCAAAAGCCATAAAGCCATAGTCCTCACCCAGCCAGCTTTCGGCCCCGTTACGCGCCGGTCCCAGCAAGTGCGCGGGGTCTCCGGGCAGATCGCCGGGGTAGAACGCCGCCTGCTTGCCGTCCAGCAATGTGCCGCGCACACAGGGCAGTTCAGCACCGTTATGGGTTCGGATTTCCTCGGTCGTTGCCCGCAGCGAAGCCAAAGACAGCGCCGCGGTTTCTGCCCCGGCAAAGCTGGCCCTATCGCGGGCATCGCGGGTCAGGGCCTCCATAATATGGGTCAGGCGGGGGTGTTGGGTGTGGTGCAGGTGATCGGCCTTGGTGGCGGCGAACAGGATACGTTCGACTCGTTTGCCCAGAAATAATTGGGTCAGCCATGCATTGCGCCCGGGTCGGAAGGCCGACAGGATATCCCCCATCGCGCGGCGCATATCCTCGACCGCCTGCGGTCCCTTGTGGATCGCGCCGAGCGCATCGACCAGAACCACCTGCCGGTCGATCCGGGCGAAATGATCGCGGAAGAACGGCTTGACCACCTGCGCCTTATACGCCTCAAACCGCCGCGCCATTTCCTTATGCAGACTGCCGCGTGACGCGGGGCCGTCGACTGGCAAGGGCGCAAAGGTCAGAACCGGCGACCCCTCAAGATCGCCCGGCAACAGGAACCGACCCGGCGTGCAGTCATAGAACCCCGCATCCCGCGCATCGGTCAGATAGGTTGCAAATGCCTTGGACAACGCCTGCGCCGTGGGTTCGTCATGCACTCCGGTCGGATCGGTCGCTTTGGCCTGCGCCAGAAACGCCGCCGCTTCGGACCGGTGCGCGAAACGCTCCAACGTCTCGGCCGACCAAACCTCATAGGATTTGTCCAGCAGGGCCAGATCCAGCAGCCACTCACCCGGGTAATCCACGATATCCAGATGGATTGTGCGCGGCCCTTGCAGCCCCGAAAGCAGCCCGGAGGGACGTGCCTTGAAAGACAGGCGCAGCTCGGACACCGCGCGGGTACTGTCTGGCCAGTGCGGTTGCGGGCCGGTTAGAGCGGCCAGATGGTTTTCGTAATCAAAGCGCGGCACCGTATCGTCGGGCTGTGGTTGCAGATAGACCGAGTTGATCCGCCCCTCTTGCTGCGCGACCAGCCCCGGCATCCGCCCCCGATCCAGCAGGTTCGCGACCAAAGAGGTGATGAATACCGTCTTGCCCGATCGCGCCAGCCCGGTGACGCCCAGCCGGATGACCGGCTCGAACAGTGCCTCGGACACGCGGTCGCCCACGGATTCGACACCGCGCACGAGACTGTCTGCCAGAGAAGAGATGACCAAACTGTCGCCCCGCATTTATCGTTTCGCTCAAGATAGGTAGAGGTCGCCGGACATACCAGAGCTTTCCCGCCCTTGCCCCTTTTCGCGCGGCGCGCTACCAGCGGGCCATGCCCAGATACGCGTTGAAAGTCGAATACCAAGGGGAACCGTTTGCCGGATGGCAACGGCAGAAGGAATTGCCATCCGTTCAGGGGGCAATCGAACAGGCCCTGTCGCGTATTCAACCCGGCGAGCACACGATTGCCGCCGCTGGTCGCACCGATGCGGGGGTTCATGCGCTGGGACAAGTGGCCCATTGCGATCTGATTAAGGAGTGGGACCCGTTTCGCCTGTCCGAGGCTTTGAACTATCACCTCAAACCGCAGCCGGTGGCCATCGTCAAAGCGGCACGGGTGGATGATGACTGGCACGCGCGGTTCTCGGCGTTGGAGCGGCAATACCTGTTCCGCATCCTGATGCGCCGCGCGCCCGCGACCCACGATGCGGGACAGGTCTGGCAGATCAATCACCGGCTGGACGTCGACGCGATGCAGGCCGGGGCGGATATGTTGATCGGGCGGCATGATTTCACCACCTTCCGCTCGTCGATTTGTCAGGCGGCGAGCCCGTTGAAAACGTTGGATGAGTTGCGGGTTGAAGAGGTCGAAGGCTTTTCCGGCCCCGAGATGCATTTCCACGTCCGCGCCCGGTCCTTCCTGCACAATCAGGTGCGCAGTTTCGTCGGTACTTTGGAACGGGTTGGCGCGGGCGCGTGGTCGCCCGAAGATGTACGCGACGCGTTAGAGGCCGCCGACCGCGCAGCCTGTGGTCCGGTTTGCCCGCCGCAGGGTCTGTATCTGGCGCGGGTCGGTTATCCCGACCCGGTGTTCGACTAGATCGTGCGCATCAGCAGCCCGCTGGCAATCACCACAACCACAAGGCCCGCCACCAGCTCAATCGTCGGCGCCAACACGGATGCAAACCGTGTGGCTGAAGCCGAGGCCAGCAGCCCTCCGCGCAGCCCGAACGAGGTCCAGCCGACCAGAGTCGTCACCAGCGCCGTGCCAAGTGCCATCGCAAATGCTCCGGCGATACCGACCATCGCAATGCCCATCTGCCAGGTGAGGATCAGAACGAACAGCGCTCCGGTGCAGGGACGCGCGGCAATTCCTGCGATCAGAACAAGAGCCTCGCGGATGCTTCCGATCTGCGCCACCTCTTCCGCTGTGGGGCCGTGGCGGTGGCCGCAATCCGAACACACGCCGTGGTCATCGTGATCGTGACTATGGTCCTGGTGATGATGGTGATCATGATGGTGATGCGCTGTTTCGCTGCGATGTCGCCTAGCAAAGCTACGCAGGGACCGAAGCACCAGCCACAGACCTATGGCGGCAATCGCGCCATAGCTGATCGGGGCCATGACCTGCTCGGTCGTATCCACAAGGCTGGCGCGGGACATCTGAAAGATCAGAACGCCCGCATAGACCAGCACCACTGCGGTGACCGCCTGACCCAGGCTGGACAGCACACTGATCGCGGACAATCGCCAGAACGCAACGTTACGGCCCAGACCATAGCCACCAATCAGCACCTTACCGTGACCCGGACCTATGGCGTGAAAGAACCCATATGCAAAACAGACCGTCAGCAGAGTCGCCACGGCCTCGGGTTGTTCGGCCCGTGCCGCGCGCAGGGCGCGGGCAATCTGGTTTTGGAATTCGCGCTGTTCACCGGCAGCCCAAGCGGCAAGGTTGTCAAAACCACCGCTTCCCCAGAACCACAGCAGAAACGCAATGGCGACAGCGACCGGAACAATCAGGTATTTGGACATGAAACGAAAATCTCGGATGCAAAGCTTTCACCGACCATCGGGATATCGTTTTCCTCGAGGTCATAATCAGCGTCCAGCGTCAGCAGAAAAGCCTGCATCTGCGCCAGTTGCCCATCAATATCAGGATCAACCCGGTCAATCTGACAGGAAACAGGTCCCGTTACGATCACCGGTCGGGTGACGTCGTAAGCTGTATAGAATGACTCGTCAAAAGCCTTGGCCGTCAGCGCAGCGGCGGAAACCGCTCCACCCTCAACCGCCCGTAGATGAGAGCTGACGATGCGCCCGTCCTCAGTGGTGGCCGTAGGCTCTAGCGGGCCGGACAAGGCCACAGGCGCTCCGTCCGCAAATACGACCAGATCGCCGTTATACCCCGCGATCCATTGCGCATCGAAACCGGACAGAAACTGCTCCTCGTTTTTGGTGAGTATACCGTCGGAGTCCTGATCCAGCCGCATATCTTCGAGCGTGAACAACGAGTAGAGTTCGTCGTAAGCCCAAGTCACGCGCACATGGGTCAACTGGCCGGCATCGTCCACGATGAATTCCAACCCGGTGTCGATATACACATGTGGGTGCGCCAAAGCCGGGACTGGCAGGCAACAGGTCAGAATGGAAAATATCCAGCGCATGGACGAAAGATAGGGGCTTGGCCGACGCCCGGCAATGCGTTTCACGCGGTGTTTGCAGAAACCAGCCAACGGATCACGACGGCGGGAACAGGACCAGAGTTTGCAGCGCCGTGCCGATCGGCCCTTCGGGGTCGTACAGCACGGACTGAGACATCCCGATCCCTGACGGCTGCCAATGACACACCGAGTCAGAGGCCAGCCAATCCGAGACCGGTTCGCGATGGATTTGCAAGGTGAGGTCCGTGTTCATGAACCCCATCTCACTGGTCGGAGCATTCCACGAGATGCCGTTGCCACAATCGGCCAGCGGGCAAACCGCCTGTATCGGAGATTGCGTCTCAGCCTCCAAAAGTGACGGCGTGCGCATCCAGATCGTCTTGGGACCAGCGCCCTGCTTGCTGTCTTTTGTATAGCGCGTCTCGCAAAAATGGGCAAAGCACGGCAGGTCGTGACGTGTCAGTCCGATAGGGAAAGCACCGGAAAACGCGCCCTCGAACGGCGGCGGTGGCATCGAGACATTGGGAACTGGCCCAAGATCGCGGCGCGCCAGATGCATGGTCGTCGCAGTGGCGCACAGCGTGTCGTCGAGATCATGAACCGTTACCCGCGTCGTCGCCAACGTCTTGGTATGGCGCGTTGTCTCTGCTGCCACGCGCAGACCGGCCAAAGGCAGCGGGCGCAGCAGATCGACAGTAAGGCGGGTCAGCATCTTCTCGGGGCCGACCTCGGTTTCAGCCGCGCGCACGATCAGCCCGCTAACCGGACCCGCGTGACAATGATCGGCAGACCACGGCCCGCGCGCCGGGTCATTGCCAACAAAAGCGCCATCTCCGCGCAGATGAAAATAGGCCTGCTGGCTCAGGTCAGGTGTGCCGGTCATGGGCTGCCTCAAAATATGATGGTTAAACCGCCCGACAACCGGGCTTTACCTTTCGACAAAGAATGACTTAGCTCTCACGGGGATGTCCAGCCACGTAACGGGACGTTACTGCGCGGAATTTTAAGTTCGAGGGGAAGAGATATGGCCTTGCTGATTGAAACCGGGCTGTCCGATTGGATCAGCGACAACGATATCGCCGACGGCATTCGCAAGCTTCACCCCGATGCGGACGTGCGAACACCGGATAATCTGGGCGATCCGGCAGACATCACGATGCTCGCCGTGGTCGACTTGCAGGACGACCACCCCAATCGCCTGCCCAACCTGAAACTGGTGCAAAAACTGGGAGCGGGGGTTGAGACCATTGTCAGCAATCCCAACCTGCCTGAACACGCGCGCATCGCGCGGCTGAAACCTGATGCCCCGGCGCAGGGAATCGCTGAGTGGTTCGTCGCCTATGTACTACGTCACCAGCGCCACATGCCCTTTCACGAGGCCGCACAAACCCGCGCGGAATGGTCGCCCAAAGCCCCGATTTACTCGCCGGATACAAAGGTCGGCGTGCTGGGGCTGGGCCACATAGGTGCGCGCAGTGCAAAAATGCTGCGAGCGGTTGGCTTTGAGGTCATGGGCTGGAGCCGCTCGCCCAAACAGATCGACGGCGTCACTTGCCTGCATGGCGACGCGGCCCTGCCCGAGTTACTGGGCCAGTGCGACCACATCTGCGCGATCCTGCCCTCGACCCCACAAACCGTCGGGCTTTTCGACGCCAGGATGCTGGCGGCCATGAAACCCGGCAGCCAATTGCTGAACGCGGGTCGCGGAGACCTGATCGACGAAGCCGCCCTGATCGCAGCATTGGACGCAGGCACACCCGGCCATGCGGTACTGGACGTGACCTCGACCGAACCCTTGCCACAGGACAGCCCGCTTTGGGCACATCCCGGCGTCACTATCACGCCGCATGTGTCCGGCTGGCATCTTGGGGACGCTCTGGCCGATGTTGGTGAGAACTTTCGACGTCTCAGCACCGGCGCGCCATTGCTGCATGAGGTCGACAAGGCGCGCGGATATTAACCCACGGCTACGGCGTCAAAATCCAGTTGCCGTTGGCGTCACGGCACCGGCGGGTCCTGACCTCACGCGTTTGATCCGCGCCTTCGGGCTGGATGAAGTGCTGCAAGTGCACGCAATTGTCACGTACATCGCGCACTCGAATCGTGCCTTTTGATCCGGTCTCATCATTCACCCAGGTGCTTTCTTCACCGACGCGAGGCATGGCGCCGGACAGCATCGCGTCCGATGCTGCATTAACAACCTCGAAATCTGCCGGGGTCAGGCCCATCTCGGCAATGATTCGCGAAATCGGCTTGGCCTGCGCGACCGGAACCGTCCCCAGAACAACAACCGCCACCAGTGTAGAAGAAATCCAGGCTTTCATGTGCGCCTCGCCTTGCTGAAATAGATTTGCATTCAAGAATATACCGGCAGCGAACGGGGGCCAAGCCCTGACGGGCGACCTTCAAAATATCCCGAAAAAACCTATCGGAACTCTGAAGCTAGGACCTGCCATTCAATCCGCTCATAGTGCCCGGACCACCAATCAGAGGCACCCGATGTCACATCCCACCTACTATGCGCCCAAAGGCGGCCACCCCGGCCAAGACCAGCTTTTGACCGACCGCGCCATGTTCACCGAGGCTTATGCGGTAATCCCCAAAGGCACCATGCGCGACATTGTCACCAGCGCCCTGCCGTTCTGGGAGAAAACCCGCCTCTGGGTGCTGTCCCGTCCGCTTAGTGGCTTTGCCGAGACCTTCTCGCAATACATCATGGAGGTGCAACCGGGCGGCGGCAGCGATCACCCGGAAACCGACCCGCAGGCACAGGGCGTGCTGTTCGTAGTCGAAGGGTCCGTGACATTGACATTAAACGATACGGCGCATGAGCTGGGCACAGGTGGATACGCCTATATCCCGCCCGGCTCGGACTGGACTCTGCACAACAGAACCGGCGATACCGCCCGTTTCCACTGGGTCCGCAAAGCCTATGAGTCCGTCCCCGGCCTGCCCGCCCCCGACCCGATCATCACCAACGAACGCGACATGACTCCGGTGGAAATGCCCGGCACCGAGGGGCGTTGGTCCACCACCCGCTTTGCCGATCCGCAGGATTTGCGCCACGACATGCACGTCAATATCGTCAATTTCGAACCCGGCGGCGTGATCCCTTTTGCCGAGACCCATGTGATGGAACACGGGCTGTACGTTCTGGAGGGCAAGGCTGTGTACCGGCTCAATCAGGATTGGGTCGAGGTCGAGGCCGGAGACTACATGTGGCTACGCGCCTTTTGCCCACAGGCTTGTTACGCGGGCGGTCCGGGGAGATTCCGCTATCTCCTCTACAAAGATGTGAACCGCCACATGCCGCTGTCTTTGGCGCGAAGGTGACAGTATTTTTCCCGCGCAGGGGTTCACAGAAGCGCATTAATCTGGTGAAATAAAACCGGTTTTTAGCACTGGAGATTGTTCGATGGTACTGCGCGGATCATTGCTGGCATTGGCAGCTGTTGTTGGCCTGACGGCTTTTGAGGCAACACCCGTTGCCGCCAAAGAGGCAACCAAAACGGTTTCTGTCCTGAGCCGGACCTGGGAAATAAAACAGGTCTCGGACACGCCGGTCATCTACCGCGCCACCCGCGACAACAACAATCTGAACCCGTTTGGCCCGCCGCCGCGCTTGCGCACTCTTCAGGCGATCGCGGCCATTCAGGCGGCCACCGGATGCAAGCCAATCGTATCCAGCATGTATCAGAACATCTCAGGCCAGTTTTTCTCGCAGGTCAGTTGTAATTGAAATTGGTACAATACTCTGATTGAGATCGCCTGATCTGACTGCCATAGCTTGCGCATGAAACTCGCGATCAATGGATTCGGCCGCATCGGCCGCACGATCCTGCGGCAGCTGCTGGCGTTGCCGTGGGGCAAGGATATTGAGCTGGTGCTGATCAACGATATCGCACCGCTGGAAACCTGTGCATATCTGTTCAAATACGACAGCACCTTTGGCCCCTACCCCGGACCGGTCGAGACTAGCGACGGGGTGTTGGTGGTCGATGGACATTCGATTCCGGTCACTCACAGCCCGGACCTGTCGCGCGTCGATCTGACGGGTGTCGACGTTCTGATGGACTGCACCGGCGTTGCGCGTACGTCGGACGTCGCAAGCCAGGGGCTGACCGCGGGCGCAGGCAAAGTGCTGATCTCTGGCCCCTCGCCCGCGACCGAAGTCACCATTGTTCTGGGTGCAAACGAGGATCAACTGGGCGACGCCCGGATCGTGTCGAACGCGTCCTGCACCACCAACGGGTTGGCCCCTCTGGTAAAGGTGGTGGATCGGATCGCTGGAATCGCCTCGGCCCATATGACGACCATCCATTGCTATACCAACAGTCAGCCCATGGTCGACGCCCCTCGCGGCGATCTGGCCCGGTCAAGGGCGGGTGCACTTTCGATGGTTCCGACGACCACTAGCGCCACGCATCTGATTGACGACGTCATGCCCCATCTCGCGGGCCGCATCTCGGGCGCGGCCGTGCGCGTGCCAACCGCCAGTGTCTCTGCCGTGGATTTGATCGCAACGCTTGACCAAGACATGACGGCCTCAGAATTTGAAGCCAAGCTACGTGAGGCCGTTGCTCAATCACCCGTTCTGGGCTGGACAGATCACCCGCTTGTGTCGTCCGACCTGCGCACGCGACCAGAATCCCTTGTGTTAGCAGGGCCTGAGTTACGGTTTACAGGAAACAACCAGGTTCGGATTTTCGGCTGGTACGACAATGAATGGGGCTTTTCCGCGCGTATGCTGGACGTCGCCCGGCTGATGACCCGGCCCTGATCCTTCGCTGACGCAGCGCGCGGGCTTGCCCGTGCGCTGCCCGGCCCAACGGGCCCCAAGCATCTTTGATGCGCCCGGGGCCGGGCGGGAGCCCCGCTAACCCAACACGACCTCATAGGGATCATCGAACCAAACCTCTTCCAGATTTGCGCCTTGTCCGATCCGGTCGACGACGGCAAACAACCCAGGAGCATGCAGCGGCGTCAAAACCCCATGCCAAGTTCCCCGGTGATAATTCACGGCCTGCCCCGGAGACGACACAAAGGCCAAAGGTTTACCGGGTTTGCCGCCAACGTCCGGTGCTACGATCACCAGAAATGGATGCTGTGTCATCGGAATGAAAGCCTGGCTGCCCTCGGGGTGACGCTCAACCATATCCAACTGATACGGCAAGCTCCGCGGATTTGCGTTGAACAGGCTAATCCCGGCGCGCCCATCGCCAAAGTCCACTCCCGCTCGGTCGTGGAACCGCCCACACTGTCCCTGATTGATAATCTTGTCTGGTTCGCCCGCGATCTCGATCACGTCCCCAAAAGGTGCAAAAGCTTCAGCCGTCAGCGACGCAGCGACAATTCGACGGCTCATGACGGCAACAGATCCCGCAACCGGAACTCTGCGATACGTTCGACCTGACGGCAGGCCTCGGCAAATTCCGTCTCGCGATCCTGCTCTATCCGCCGCTGAAACGCCTTCAGAATCGACGCCTTATCGTGGTCACGTACTGCAATGATGAAGGGGAACCCAAAAGTCTCGGTGTACCGATCATTCAGGTCGGTAAAGCGAGTGCGCTCCTCATCCGTCAGTGCGTCCAACCCGGCCGAGGCCTGCTCGGACGTGCTTTCCTGCGTCAACCGCTTAGCTTGCGCCAGCTTACCGGCCAGATCGGGATGAGCCGTCAACACACCCAGACGTTCTTCGTCTGAGGCGGACCTGAACACACGTGCCAACGCATTGTGCAACCCGCCGGCCGTGTCGTGGGCCGGGCCCAGTTCAAGCTCAAACGCCCGGTCGGCGATCCAAGCCGAGTGCTCAAAGATCCCTCCATAGGCCTCCACAAACGCTGCCTTCTCCATTTGCGATGGCTTGGGGTGCTGCGCGGGAGGGTGCTGTGCTGTCCAATGTTCGGCAATCTGCAACCGCGTTGCGAACCACACATCGGAAAACCCGCGCGCGTAATCCAGAAACCGTTTCAACGCCATGACCCGCCCCGGCCGCCCGATCAGTCGGCAATGCAGCCCGATAGACAGCATTCTAGGCCCACCTGCCACGCCTTCCGCGTAAAGCGCGTCGAAACTGTCTTTTAGGTAGGTGTAGAACTGATCGCCCGAGTTGAACCCCTGCGGCGTGGCAAAGCGCATGTCGTTGCAGTCCAACGTATAGGGCACGATCAGCTGATCCCGCCCGCCGGTGTTCAGCCAATAAGGCAGATCATCTGCATAGGTATCAGCCACATAGTCAAACCCTCCCTCTTCAGCCACCAGCCGCACGGTGTTCGTTGAGCAGCGCCCGGTGTACCAGCCACGTGGGCGTTCGCCGACAACCTCGGTATGCAGCCGAATGGCCTCGGCAATTTCGGCACGTTCCTGACCTTCAGGCATGTCTTTGTGCTCGACCCATTTCCGCCCGTGGCTGGCGATCTCCCACCCTGCCGCTTTCATCGCGGCGACCTGATCAGGGGATCGCGCCAAAGCCGTGGCTACCCCGTAGACAGTGATCGGCAGGTCATGCATCAGCCGATGCAAACGCCAGAACCCGGCGCGCGCGCCGTATTCATAGATCGTCTCCATGTTCCAGTGACGCTGACCCGGCCATTGCGCCGCCCCGACGACCTCGGACAGAAACGCCTCGGATGCGGCATCGCCATGCAGGATGTTGTTTTCGCCGCCCTCTTCGTAGTTCAACACAATCTGAACGGCCAACTTCGCCCCACCGGGCCACTTGGCGTCAGGCGGGGTGGCTCCATATCCGATCATGTCACGAGGGTATCGAGGCGGCTGCATGGCATCTTCCGTTCTAAAGCGTTTCGACAGCCTTAGCCCAGAAACACGCCCATGATTATCAAACTAATCCGAACGCTGTTTCCGGTTCTTTCGGCATTTCCACTGTTTTGAACTTTGCGCCAGACTGTGGCAAAGCAAAAGGTAAATCATAGGAGGTCCCCGTGGCTGGCTATCTGACGACCCACGTTCTGGACACGGCACGTGGCTGCCCGGCCGAAGGGCTGAGGATCGTGCTTTACGAAATCACGGGCGAAACGCGCCGCAAGCTCGCTGATATGGAAACCAATTCGGACGGCCGAACAAACAGCCCGATCCTGCCGCAAGAAGACTTCAAAACAGGGAGTTACGAACTGGTGTTCTTTGCCGGTGACTACCTGCGCGCAACCCAGCAGGCTGCCGAGGACCCTCTGTTCCTCGATCAGGTGCCGATCCGGTTTGGCATGTCAGATGGCGCGGCGCATTACCACGTGCCACTTCTTTTGTCGCCATACGGGTATTCGACCTACCGGGGCAGTTGATCTCAAACGGCAAGAGCTCCCGCCCGTCGGTCGCCCCTGACGGGTCTCCTCCTGTTGGGCCAAGCGCCACGCCTTTCAGGCGAGGCGCGGTTCCGCAGATGGCTCACCGAACGTCTTCACCTCGCGATACCGCGCTGCGGCAAAGCCGCAGCGCCGGGCCCAACGCTGTGCCGGGCCCGCAGGGCACAAACAGAGGCGGGAGGTTTTGTCAGGGGACTGATTCCGAACTGCGAACGACCTTGCCTATCCGCGCAATCATGAAATCCATAAACAAACGCGCCTTCGGGTCCTGATGGCGGCGATGCGTATACAAACACGCCATCTGCACCGGGACCGGGGGTGTATCGACCGCAACCGGCACCAACCGCCCGGCCTTCAGATGGTCAGCCACTTCGAACACCGGCTTCATCGCAATGCCCTGTCCCGCCAGCGCCCAGTCCGTCAGCACATCCCCGTCATCGCATTCGAACCGACCCGATACAGCGAATCGCTTTGCCCCTTCAGGGGTTTCCAACTGCCACTGGAACTCTGTCGCACCAGGAAAGCGCAGGTTCAGGCACTCGTGTTTACCTGAAATCAGGTCACTCCCCGTTTGAGGCATTCCCTTGCGCTCCACATATTCCGGGGCCGCGCACAGCACTCTTTGACAATCAGCGATCTTGCGTATGCGCAGGGTGCTGTCCTCGGGCTGGCCGATGAAAAACGCCAGATCCAATCCCTCGGTCGTCAGGTCCACCGATCGGTCCGTCAGGCGTAGGCGAACGTCGATCTCGGGGTATTCCTCAAGAAAGTCAGGCACATGCGGAGCCAGCAACCGCCTCCCGACGCCCAGCGGAGCAGCAACGTACAATGACCCCCGTGGCGCTTCGGTCAGGTGCACGACCTGAGCTTCGGCGTCGTCAACGGCATCCAGAACCGCAACCGCGCCGGGATAAAACGCGCGTCCCTGCTCGGTCGGGCTGAGGTTGCGGGTCGTACGCTGAAACAGACGCACGCCCAGATGATCCTCGAGCTGTGAAATCCGCGCCGAAGTCACGGCAGGCGAGATTCGCAGGTCCCGCCCGGCAGCGGACATGCTGCCCAGATCATAGACCCTGACGAAGGTACGGATATTGTCGAGATAGGACATCTTATCGTTTTTTTTGATACAGTTTGACAATATACGGGAATACCGAAGAAAAGCCCGTTTGCCTAGTGTGGCGGTAACTTACCGGAGAGACCCCTCATGTACGACTTCGCCGTGTTCTGGGACTGGATGGCATTTGCCGTGCGCTGGTTGCATGTCATTACCGCAATCGCCTGGATCGGATCGTCCTTTTATTTCATTGCACTGGACCTTGGCCTGAACCGGAACATTTCCGGCCCGGCGGATGGCGAGGAATGGCAGGTCCATGGCGGCGGCTTCTATCACATCCAGAAGTACCTGGTCGCGCCCGAACAGATGCCGGACCACCTGACCTGGTTCAAATGGGAAAGCTATGCGACCTGGCTCAGCGGTGCTGCGCTTTTGATGATTGTCTACTGGGTGGGCGGAGAGCTCTATCTGATCGACACGCAAAAGGCTGATCTGGCGCTGTGGCAAGGGATACTGATTTCGGCGGCTTCACTGACGGTTGGCTGGCTGATCTATGACTTCCTCTGCAAATCGGGACTTGGAGAGCGCCCCACCCTACTGATGGTGCTGCTGTTCGTGCTGCTGGTGGCGATGGGCTGGGGGTATAACCAGATTTTCACCGGGCGCGCGATGATGCTGCATCTGGGGGCCTTCACCGCCACGATCATGACCGCCAACGTGTTCTTCATCATCATGCCGAACCAGCGCATCGTGGTGGATGACCTCAAGAACGGCCGTTCACCGGACCCGAAATACGGCAAGATCGCCAAGCTGCGTTCGACCCATAACAACTATCTGACGCTGCCGGTCGTGTTCCTGATGTTGTCGAACCATTACCCGCTGGCTTTTGCGACGGAATACAACTGGATCATTGCAGCGCTGGTGTTCCTGATGGGCGTCACCATCCGGCACTATTTCAATACCCGCCATGCACGCGCTGGCAATCCGACCTGGACATGGCTGGCCACTGCGCTGCTTTTTATCGCGATCATGTGGCTATCGACTGCGCCGATGTACAAACCTTTGGAAGAGGCCGAAGCCCAGCCCCTGACGCCCTATGAACAGAAATTCGCCGCCGCGGACGGGTTTGAACAGGCGCATGACATCGTGCTGGGACGGTGCTCAATGTGCCATGCCCGCGAACCTGTGTGGGAGGGTCTGCTCTGGGCCCCGAAAGGCGTGCTGCTGGAGACCAAGGGCGATATCGCCCGAAATGCCAAGCAAATCTATCTGCAATCGGGCGTCAGCCACGCCATGCCCCCAGCCAACGTCACTTACATGGAGCCCGAGGATCGCGAGGCCATCATAAGGTGGTTCCGCAATGCCGGGTCCTGAGCGGGCAAAGAAAGCTATTTCGGCAACAAATTCGATAAATCCTTTTCCTGCGCGGAAACTGATGCTCTAACATGAATGTAATCAGCCGTTGTTCCGCATAAGACGGCGATTTTGATTTCGAGTTGGGGCAGTTGGAGCCAATAGATGCAGGGAAGCAGGCCACGGGCCTATCTGAGGAATTGCCTTCTCGGCACAATGGCCGCCGTGTTGCCGACCTCTCTGGCCGCGCTGGAAACAACGCTGAACGCCCCCGGTGCATCGAAAGAACTGATCCAGCGCATTGAAGAAACGTCTTCGGTAACAACCGCCGAAGCACGCGGGCTGGACACACCGCTTGAGGTTCTATCGGCAGCCCTGTCGGACTACCGCACCATCGTTCAGATTTTGTATGACGAGGGGTATTTCAGCCCAGTCGTGAGCATCAAACTGGACGGTCAGGAGGCGGCTGAGCTGAGCTCACTCAGTGTTCCGGCACAAATCAATCGGGCTGTTATCACGGTCGATACCGGACCGACTTTCACCTTTGGCACCGCGATCGTCGAACCGATGGCGCCCCAGACGGAGCTGCCCGAAAGCTTTGCCACGGGTAAACTGGCCACCACCGGTGCGATTCAGCGCGCGGCATCAGCCGGGGTGCAGGGATGGCGGGATGCCGGTCACGCCAAGGCAGCAGTCGAAGGCCAGAAGGTGATCGCCCGCCATTCACAGAACAAACTGGACGCCGAAATCGACCTTGCCCCCGGCCCGCGCCTGACATTCGGCAAGATGTTCATCAAGGGCGACACCGATGTACGCCACCGCTCGATCGAAAAGATCGCCGGGTTTCCCGCAGGGGAAGTTTATTCGCCTGAAAAAATCCAGAAAGTCGGCACCCGCTTGCGTCGGACCGGCACGTTCAGCGTCGTCTCGATTGAGGAAAAGGATACCCCCAATCCCGACGGCACACTGGATTTCGATGCGACGTTTGAAGACCTGCCCAAGCGCCGACTAACCTTTGGGGTCGAGATCGCCTCGAATGCCGGGCTGGACGTGACGGCCACTTGGACACATCGCAACGTGTTTCGCCGCGCAGAGCGGCTGCGGTTCGAGGCCGCGCTGCGCAATATCGGCGGCAGCGAAGACCTGGACGGACGGATCGGTCTGCGGCTGGACCAGCCCGACCGCCTTGGCCCGGACGATAACACATTTTGGAGCGCCTTACTGGAGCGTCGCAACACCGACAACTACAACGTATCAATCGCATCGCTGGCATATGGTGCGCGGCGTACGTTTTCAGACCGGCTTTATGCCGAAGCCTCGGCCGGGTTCCAGTGGTCGGATGCGGATGACGCTTATGGCACTGGCCGTAAGTTCCAGTACTTTATCCTGCCGCTGCGGTCGGAATGGGATGAGCGCGACAGCAAGGTCAGCGCAACCCGTGGCTTCTATCTGGACGCGCAGGCCATGCCGTTCATAGGCTTTTCCGGCACGGATACCGGCATCCGGCTGTTTGCAGACGCACGTACCTATACCAGTCTGGGAACAGGAGGGCAGATCGTTCTGGCCGGGCGCGCACAGGTCGGGTCGGTAATCGGACCATCGCCCAGCAATGTGACCCCGGATTTCCTGTTTTTCTCGGGCGGTGCCGGGACGGTGCGCGGGCAACCCTTTGAAAGCCTGGGCATTCCGGTCAATGGCGGGGTCGCGGGCGGCAAGTCCTTTGTCGGGCTCTCCGGCGAGGTGCGCGGCAAGATCAACGACACGATATCGCTTGTCGGGTTCTATGATTTCGGTACGGTGGACACGTCCTCGTTCATCGGCAGCAATGCCGAGTTTCATTCGGGTGCAGGTCTTGGGGTGCGCTATGACCTGGGCGGTTTCGGCCCGTTGCGCCTTGATCTGGCGCTGCCGGTTCAGGGCGACACGGGCAGCGGCCTGCAATTCTATATCGGGATCGGACAGGCGTTTTGATACGGCAATACTCATACCCGATTGTGACCACGGTTATGATCCTGACCGCGCCGCCCGCTTTCGCGCAGGAGGATGACGGCGGCGGCAGCATGTTAGAGCGGTTCCTGCAAGACACCTTGTCGGGCGATGACCAGAACGTCACCGTCAAGGGCCTGCAAGGGGCGCTGAGCGCGCGTGCCACGATTGAAGAAATCACCGTTGCAGATGATGAAGGCGTCTGGCTGACCATCAAAGACGCCGTGCTGGACTGGAACCGGCTGGCGCTGATCCGCGGGCGGTTTTCCGTCAATGCCCTGACCGCGCAGGAAATCGACATCGCCCGCGCGCCCGGCACAACAACCAAGGAAACGCCGCCCCCATCGGCTGAAACGCAACCCTTTCAACTGCCTGAACTACCCGTCTCGATCGAGATCGGAGAGCTTCGGGTGAACGACCTGTCCCTCGGCGAACCTCTGATCGGGGTCGCCGCGGATCTGTCGGTCACGGGGAACCTGTCGCTGGCTGACGGTACGCTGGACACCAACCTCGACATCACCCGTCTGGATCGGGCGGGTGACGAGATCACGCTGACCGCGGGCTTCCAGAACAGCTCGCGCGAGATCAATCTGGACCTACAGGTGAACGAAGCCTCGGGCGGATTGATCTCAACCGCGCTGAATATCCCCGACACTCCGCCGATTGGTCTGTCAGCCAAAGGTGCCGGGCCGCTGACCGACTTCACCGCCGATATCGCGCTGAGCAGCGACAATCAACAACGGGTTGCAGGCCAGGTCCAACTGCGCGCGGCGGAAACCGGAGCGGCAGACGGGATTGCCTTTACCGCCGATCTGAGCGGCGATCTGACCCCCTTTATGGCCGAGGATCTGGACCCGTTCTTCGGGCCGGACACGCGACTGTTCGTCGATGGGCAGACCCAACCCGAAGGTGCGCTGGATATCTCTGATCTGGAGCTGACCACGCAGGCTCTGGACCTGAAGGGTGAGTTGCAGCTGGCCGAAGGTGGCAGCCTGCAACTGGCCGCGCTGCAAGGGCGCATCACCCCGCCAGATGGACAGGCTGTTGTGTTGCCGGTGGGCAGCGGGGATACATCCATCGAAGCGGCCCAAATCTCGGCCCTGTTTGACCAGAAGAACGGCAACCTGTGGGACCTCAGCCTGACAGCGAACGCCTTCCAGTCCCCACAAGCCAAGCTGGACACCGCCCGGATTACGGCACAGGGCGTTCTTGAACAGGGCAACGCATTCAGCGTTCAGGGCGACCTTCAAGCCATCGTCGACGGCATCGACCTGAACGATCAGGCACTGACCACCGCACTGGGCGAGCGTGTCACGCTGGACGGCCAGTTCGACTATGGCAGCGATCAGTCGCTGAACCTGTCGGGGTTTGAACTGGTTGGTACCGACTATACGCTGGCGCTGGATGCGCTGATCGCCGGGCTGACCAGCGGTTTGACGGTGGACGGGACAGCTGAATTGCAAGCCTCTGATTTGTCGCGCTTTTCAGAACTGGCCAAACTGGATCTTGGCGGAACGGCCTCGGCCCGGGTCGAAGGCAAAGGCTCCCCCCTTGAGCAGAGCTTTGACGGAAAACTGGTGGTCGAAGGCCGCGATTTGATCACCGGACGAGACGATATCGACCCGATCATCAAGGGCGAGACGACGATTACCCTCGACGGTAGCCGAGGTGCGGATGGCATCACCATTCGTGAATTTGACCTCAACAGCGAGGCGGCGCAGGCACAGGCCAGCGGTGATGTTACTACACCTGATGGCAACCTGACCATTGACGGGCAGGTCAGCGTGAACAGCCCTGATCTGTCGGTGTTTTCCGGTCTGGCCAAACGCGACCTTAGTGGTTCCGTGCAGGCGGAACTGGACGGAAAAGGCACTGTCCAGACGCTGGAGTTTGACGGTACGGCCAGCGTGACTGGGCAGGATATAACAACCGGTATGGCTGAGATTGACCCTCTGCTGACCGGCAAGACCACGATCACATGGGACGGCGCGCGCACCGCAGACCGGATCGACATCCGCAACGCGACCGTGAACGGCACCGCCCTGACGGCGCAGGTTGCGGCGACCATTGACGACCCCACGGGCGATTTGTCCGTCGATGGCAGCGCACGCGTGAATGCGCCGGACCTGTCGCTGTTCTCGGGCCTGGCCCAGCGCGATCTGGGCGGCTCTGTCGCGGCCAACATGAAGGGCTTTGGCACTTTGGCCAACAGAACCTTCGATATTCAGGGCGACGTGAAAGCTGACGACATTCTCACCGGCATCGACTTGGTGGATGCGTTGATTCAAGGCCGGACCACCCTGAACGTCGATGCCGAAAACGGTGATGAGGGGTTGGATATCCGCACGTTCCGTCTGCAAGGCACCGCGTTGTCGGCCAATGCCTCGGGTAAGCTGGACCGTCAGGCTGGTGGGCTAACGTTCTCGGCGCAGTTGGACGATCTGGGCCGCATCATTCCCACTCAGTCCGGGCCGCTGTCGCTGGATGGAAACGTTGCGCCATCCGGGTCAGGGCTGGAAGGCACCGCACGGCTGAGCGGACCTGACAGCTCTTATGCCGCGCTCAAGGGTACGGTGGACACCGACGGCGCGGCGGATTTGGAGTTCGATGCCAAACTGAACAAGATCGAACGGTTCGTCCCCGATTTCCCCGGCACTATTGCCGCGACAGGGACGGCAAAGCGTGACAACGGCGTCTGGACCATCGACGGATCAGCCAATGGCCCGGCCGAGATCAGCAGCACCGTCGCCGGCACATTTGACGAGACCAGCGGCGAGGCTGACCTGCAAGGTCAGGGCAGCGTCAACCTGGGCATCGCCAACATCTTTATCTCGCCGAACAAGATCGAAGGCACCGCCCGCCATAACCTGCGACTGAAAGGCAAACCCGAGCTGGCCTCACTCAGCGGCACGATCACCACCTCGGGCACATCGCTGGCCATCCCCGGAGCGGGTCAGACGATCACAGGGATCAGCGGTTCGGTTGAACTGGCGCAAAGCCGGGCGACGATTTCGATTAATGGCGGCATGCGGGCCGGAGGTACTTTTACCGTGTCCGGGCCGTTGGACCTGACACCTCCGTTCAATGCGGATATCACTACGCGGCTCGACAACCTCGTGCTGACTGATCAGCTGTTGTACGAGACCATAATGAACGGCCAGATCGCCATGACCGGAGCACTGGCAGGCAACAGCGCCCTATCCGGCCAGATCACCTTTGACGAAACCAATATCAACCTTGCGGCGGCCGCCGGGGCAGTTGGGGCCGCGCCGATCCCGGATATGGAACATGTCAACGAAAGCGCCGCGGGCTATGTGACCCGCGAACGCGCAGGTCTTGTGGTCGAAGAAGGGGCCGCCAAAAGCGACTCCCGTATCGCGCTGGATATCAGCCTGCTGGCCCCCAAGGCCGTGTTTGTGCGCGGTCGGGGCGTGAACGCCGAGCTGGGTGGTCAGATCTTCATCGGCGGCACCACAACCTCGGTCATTCCATCCGGTCAGATTGAACTGATCCGCGGCAACTTTGACATTCTGGGGCGCCGGCTGGCGCTGACCAAAGGCATCGTTACCCTACAAGGCGACCTGACGCCATATATCGAGTTTGAATCCTCGGCCAGCACCTCGGACGGCACCGCCACGATCGAAATCGCCGGGCCGTTGGATGCACCCGAGGTTGACGTATTTTCGGACCCCGAGCGCCCAGCCGAAGAGGCATTGGCCATGCTGCTGTTCGGCAACCGTTTTTCAGAACTGTCGCCGTTCGTAATTGCCCAAATGGCTGCGTCCTTGGCACAGCTCAGCGGTGCAGGCGGTGACGCAACTAAAGGCGTGCGCGAGGCGACCGGGCTGGACACAGTTGACGTCGGTGCAGCGGAAGGCGGTGGCGGGGTATTGGGGGCCGGTGCGTATCTCGGCGAGAACCTCTATACCGATTTCACCGTCAACACCGAGGGCGATACCGAGGTGAACCTGAATCTGGATGTCACCGACAACTTTACAGTGCGTGGCACGGTGGACGGGCGTGGGGAAACGGGTCTGGGGCTGTTTTTTGAACGCGACTACTAGGACCGCCGAATGCCAATCGACTGACCGATCTGTGGCGCAGACTCTAGCGCAGCGTGGTCGCGGACCATTCGCGCCAAACGCGCAATTGCCCAATCCGGATACGGTACTGATCGCCCCGTGGTGTGGCTGACATTCATGAACAATGCCTCCTGCGTGGCGCAGACCGTGCCATCTTCGGACATCATCTCAGCAAAGTAATGCCCGCGCTTCTGGTCTGCGTCCAACATACGGAACCGAAACCAGAATGTTGCGTCGGGTTGCACTTCGCGCAGAAAATTCATGTGGGATTGCAGAACATACGGCCCCTGCCCCAGCGCTTCGACCTGCACCTCTCCCAAGCCCAGATGATCAACCATCAGCTTTTCCAGTGCCATATCGAAGGCCACACCGTAGTAGCCCACATTCATATGGCCGTTATAGTCGACCCACTCGGGCAGCACCCGGAAACCGCGGATTTCAACCGGCGCATCGTAAGGCCCGTCATGGCCGCTGAGTGGGTCAGTCATCCGTGTCCTCCTCAAAGATCGCAACAGCGCGGATGAACCCCGCCGACGCCCCTTTGATCTTGAACGGAAAGCACGAGATTTCAAAGCCCGAGGACGGCAGGTCTTCGAGGTTGGTCAGCTTTTCCATATGGCAATAGCCGATGTCCATCGAGGCCCGGTGGCCTTCCCAGATGATCGAGGGATCACGGGTTTCGGCATATTCCTGAGCGGTCAGGGCAAAGGGCGCGTCCCAGCTCCAGGCGTCTGTGCCGGTCACGCGCACGCCGCGTTCGGTCAGGTACAAGGTCGCCTCGCGCCCCATACCGCAGCCCTTCATCAGATAGTCCGGCTGCCCGTATTGGGTTCCGGCTGCGGTGTTGACGACCACAATGTCCAGTGGGCGCAACTCATGACCGATGCGCTTCAGCTCGGCCTCGACATCTGCGGCAGAGACCACGAAACCATCGTCGAAATGGCGGAAATCCAGTTTCACCCCGGGGTTCATGCACCACTCCAACGGCACCTCGTCGATGGTGATTGCCCGCTCGCCATTGTTCATCGTCGAATGATGGTGATACGGCGCATCGAGATGGGTGCCGTTATGGGTGGCAATCTGAAGCCGCTCGATGGCCCAGCCTTCCCCACCCGGCAGGTCGTCTTTCTGAAGGCCCGGAAAGAAGGACATGACCTGTTCGGCGGTCTGGTCGTGGGTCATGTACTCGATCTCGGGCAGCATGATCGGCGGGTCCGACACGATGCCCATTTCCAGCGGAACGGATAAATCGACGAAACGGCGGGCCATTTGCACCTCTTGCACCTAGGACTGTGACAAGGTTGGCTGCAAGTAACCCGCTGTCAAGACGCGAAAAAGGCGACCCTTTCAGGCCGCCTTTTTCGAGCTTTAAGAGTGTCGGTTACTCTGCCGCGATGGCGTCTTCGATCTTTTCGACCCGGATCGCCGAGAACTTGAACTCGGGAATCTTGCCATAGGGGTCGATGGCCGAGTTAGTCAGGATGTTCGCCGCCGCCTCGACATAGGCGAACGGGATGAACACCATGTCTTCGGCAATCGCCCGGTCGGCGCGGACCATGATCTCGATAGAACCGCGACGGGTGGTCAGACGGATCATCTCACCCGGTTCAATGCCCATCAGCTTAAGCTTGCGTGGGTTCATCGAACAGTTCGCCTCGGGCTCTACCGTGTCCAGCACTTTGGCGCGGCGGGTCATCGACCCTGTGTGCCAGTGCTCCAGCTGACGGCCAGTGGTGGCGATCATCGGGTATTCGTCATCCGGCGCTTCATCCGGCGGGATAACACTGGCCGGTGTGAACCGTGCCTTGCCCTCGGCCCGTGGGAAGCCGTCGCCGAAAACGATGGACTGACCCGGATCGGTTTCAGACAGCGACGGGTAGGTGATCGTCTCGGTTTCCAGACGCTCCCACGTGATGTTGTCCAGCGACTCCATGGTCAGCTTCATCTCATTGAAGACCTGAGAGACGTCCGTGTAGTCCCAGTTCAACCCGATACGCTGCGCCAGTTCGACCGTGATCGCCCAGTCCTCACGCGCCTCACCCGGAGGGGCTACGGCCGGACGCACACGCTGCACCTGACGGTTGGTGTTCGACACGGTGCCGTTCTTTTCATACAGCGCCGAGGCGGGCAGGATGATGTCAGCATAGTTGGCTGTCTCTGTCAGGAAGATGTCCTGCACGATCATCAGGTCCAACTTTGCCAGCGCTTCGCGCGCGTGGTTCACGTCCGGGTCAGACATGGCCGGGTTTTCGCCCAGAATATACATGCCCTTGATATTGCGTGCATAAATCTGGTCGATGATCTCGGTAACCGTCAGACCCTTCTCGTTAGAGAAATCGTCCGAGCCCCAGACATCCGTGAACTGCGCCCGGATGTTGTCATCCGTGACGGTTTTGTAGTCCGGCAGGAACATCGGGATCAGACCCGCGTCTGATGCGCCCTGCACGTTGTTCTGACCGCGCAGCGGGTGCAGACCCGCGCCGGGCTTGCCCACGTTGCCAGTCATCAGAGCCAGCGAGATCAAGCAGCGCGAGTTGTCGGTGCCGTGGATGTGCTGGCTGACGCCCATACCCCAGAAGATCAGACCAGCCTTGGCCTGCGCAAAGGTGCGGGCCACGCGGCGCAGTTGATCGGGTTCGATACCGCAGATAGGGGCCATCGCCTCAGGCGTGAACTGGCGCAGATGCTCTTTCTCAGCCTCCCAGTTTTCGGTCCAACGGTGGATGTACTGGCTGTCATAGAGTTCCTCTTCGACGATCACGTTCATGATCGCATTCAGCATCGAGACATCGGCACCCGGACGGAATTGCAGCATCTCATCGGCGAACTTGCGCATACCAACACCGCGAGGGTCCATCACGATCAGCTTGCCGCCGCGCTTGGTGAACTGCTTGAAATAGGTCGCCGCGACGGGGTGGTTTTCAATCGGGTTGGCCCCGATGATGATCGCCACATCCGCGTTTTCGATCTCGTTGAAGGTCGCGGTCACAGCGCCCGAGCCCACGTTCTCGATCAGGGCAGCAACCGACGACGCGTGGCACAGACGGGTGCAGTGGTCGACGTTGTTATGCTTGAACCCCTGACGGATGAACTTCTGGAACAGGTAGGCTTCTTCGTTGGTGCACTTGGCCGAACCAAAGCCTGCCACGCTGCGCGGGTCTTTGTCGCGCAAGGCGAGCAGCTTGGAGGCGGCCAGATCCATCGCCTCTTCCCATGTCGCTTCGCGGAAATGGGTCGACAGGTTGCCCGGATCGACGTTCAAGCCCTTTTCTGGCGCATCCTCGCGCCGGATCAAAGGTTTGGTCAGGCGGTGGGGGTGGTGGATGTAGTCGAAGCCAAAGCGGCCTTTGACGCACAGACGGCCTTCGTTTGCCGGGCCGTTGATGCCCTCGACATACTTCACCTTGCCGTCCTTGACCTTCAGCGAGACCTTGCAGCCCACACCGCAGAACGGGCAGACGCTTTCGGTTTCGCTGTCATAGTCCTTGCTGTCGCCAAGCTGCTGGTCATCCAGCACGGTAGCGGGCATCAGCGCACCGGTCGGGCAGGCCTGAACGCATTCGCCACAGGCCACACAGGTTGAATCGCCCATCGGGTCGTTCTGATCGAACACAACCTGCGCCGTGTGCCCGCGACCGGCCATGCCGATCACGTCATTCACCTGCACATCACGACAGGCCCTGACGCAGAGGTTGCAGTTGATACAGGCGTCCAGATTGACGCGCATCGCCACGTGGCTGTCATCCAGCAGGGGGACTTTCTCGGCCTCTTTCGCCGGGAACCGGCTGTCGCTGACATTGTTCAGCTTGGCCATGTCCCAGAAATGGCTGGATGTGTCATGTGCTTCCTCGGGCTGGTCGGCGACCAGAAGTTCCATTACCATCGCGCGCGATTTCTCGGCACGGTCAGTGTCGGTTTTTACGACCATCCCTTCGGATGCGGGACGGATGCACGAAGCGACCAGCGTGCGCTCGCCTTCCACCTCGACCATACAGGCGCGGCAGTTGCCGTCGGGTTTGTAGCCCGGCTGCGGCTTGTGGCACAGATGCGGAATGGTGAACCCCTGCCCCTTGGCGGCCTCCCAGATGGTCCAGCCCTCGGGCACGGTGACATCTTCGCCGTTCAGGTTGAAGGTGACGGTCTTGGTTGGGCTTGCATCAAGCATGGCTCTGTCTCCCTCAGATTTCGTCAGCGAAATGTTTCATGACAAGGCGGATCGGGTTCGGGGCCGCCTGCCCCAGACCGCAGATCGAGGCATCGCCCATGACCTGGCAGAGGTCCTCCAGCAGGTCGGTGTCCCATTTGTCCGCCTGCATCAGCTTCACCGCCTTCTCGCAGCCTGCCCGGCAGGGCGTACACTGACCGCAGCTTTCGTCTTCGAAGAAGCGCAGCATGTTCAGCGCCGCGTCGCGGGCTGTGTCCTGATCGGACAGAACCACCACGGCCGCAGAACCGATGAAAGTGCCATGCGGTTGCAGCGTGTCGAAATCCAGCGGGATGTCATCCATAGATGCGGGCAGCAGGCCCGAGGACGGACCACCGGGCTGGTACGCTTTGAAGGTCTGTCCTTCAGCCATTCCACCAGCGGCCTCGATCACGTCCAGAATGGTCGACCCGGCAGGCAGCAGATAGACACCCGGCTTCGCCACCCGGCCCGAGACCGAATAGCTGCGCAGGCCCTTGCGGCCATTCTTTTCGGTGCTGTTGAGGCATTCCGGCCCTTCACGGCACACTTTGGTGACCCAATACAGCGTTTCGACATTGTGCACCAAGGTCGGGCGGTTAAAGACCCCAACCTGCGCCACGAACGGAGGACGGTGGCGCGGCAGGCCCTTCTTGCCCTCAATCGACTCGATCATCGCGGATTCTTCACCGCAGATATAGGCACCCGCACCCCGGCGCAGGTCGATGTAGCCGGGGTCTACGATCCCGGCCTGTTCCAGCGCGGCAATCTCACGGCGCAGAATTTCCAGAACCGCCGGATATTCGTCGCGCATGTAGATAAAGCAGGTCTCAGCCTCGACCGCCCATGCGGCGATCAACATGCCTTCGAGGAAGACATGCGGCGTGCGCTCCAGATAGTAACGGTCTTTGAACGTACCGGGTTCGCCCTCGTCCCCGTTCACGGCCAGATAGCGCGGACCTTCGTTCATGCGAACAAAGCCCCACTTCTTGCCGGACGGGAAGCCAGCGCCGCCCAGACCGCGCAGGCCCGAGGACAGGACGTCTTCCTGCACCTTCTCCCAATCTCCGCTTTCGCGCAGCTCTTTCAGCTTGGCATAGCCGCCATTGGCCTCGTAAGTCGCGAAGGTTTCGTAGTCAGGCAGATGCGCATGGGTGTCATCGGCAGCAATCGCAGCCTGCACCTTTTCGGGCGTCGCATGGTCGATATGGTTGTGACCGATCTCAAGCACCGGAGCAGTGTCACAACGGCCCATGCAGGGCGCGCGGACAACACGGACCTCGGATGGGTCCAGACCATCTTCCAGCGCTTTTTGCAGCTGCTGGGCACCAGCCATTTCGCAGGACAGGGAATCACAGACCCGGATGGTCAGCGCAGGCGGAGGCGTCTCGCCCTCTTTCACCACATCGAAATGGGCATAGAAAGTCGCGGTTTCGTAGATCTCGGCCTGACCGATCCGCATCTCAACCGCCAGCGCGGCGATGTGATCGGCGCTGATATGGCCGTGTTCGTCCTGAATCAAATGCAGGAATTCGATCAGCAGGTCGCGGCGGCGTGGGCGGTCGCCCAGCAGGCGCGCGATTTCCGCCTGCGCTTCGTCCGTGAACTGACGGCCTTTGGGCGTGTGCCGCCCTTTGCCTTTACCTGACTTCCAGACGCCCTTGGGTGCGCCCGATGGCTTGGTATCTAATGGTGCCATGATGCCCTCCGATTGAGGCTCCGTGTCTCATCAGAATAGCATATCGTCAAATCTCTTGTCGCTATCGCACGATAACGACAGCTTATCACCGTAAAGACGTCACAACAGCACGCAAAGCCTCGACCGTCGGCAGTTCCGGGTCGCGGGACAGGGTCGCCAGACAAATCGGTTTGCTGACCACGGGATCGACCAGAGGCAGCACCCTTGTGCCCTTCAAATCACCCAGCGCGCGCACCAGCACCCGAGGCACAACGGTGGCCGCCAACCCTTCACGCGCCATGACCATCGCAGCGGTGAAACCGCTGGTTTCCGCGACAACGTCCGGGTGCAGTCCCTGTTCGGCGAAAATCCGTTCGAGGATGCGTCGGTTCTGCATCTGCGGCTCCAACAGGCTGAGCGGGAACTCCGCCACCCGCGCCCAAGGGATCTCTCCTGTCTCATCCGTCATGTGCGACGGAACCAGCAGAACATAAGTCTCCTCGTACAGTGGCTGCACCTGCCGCAAATCAGTTCCGATGCTGTCGCCATAAGTGATGCCCGCGTCCAGACTACCCTCATCCAACCGGTGCTGAATCGCTGTGGCCGACATGGTTTCGATCCGCGTGATGATGCGGGGATGCGCGTCGCGTAGCCGTTTGATCAGGCGACCGGTGAAGGCAATCGCGGTGGGTATCACGCCAAGGATCAACGTACCGGTGATCTCACCCTTGGCGGCCAGCACCTGCTGTTCCAGCGCTTTGGTGTCATCAAGAATACGCCGCGCCCGCTGGACGATCATCTCGCCCTCTTCGGTCAGCCCCTGAAACCGGTTGGCCCGGCGGACGATGGAGACGCCCAGCCGGTCTTCGAGATTACGGATGCGCATCGAGAAGGCAGGCTGAGAAATCCCGCATTCCTCGGCAGCCTTGGCAAAGTGGCGGTGCCGCGCAAGGGCGCTGAGGAGTTGAAGGTCGCGGATTTCGATCATTTGGGGCTGCCTTGATCTGGGATGTCCCTCACAGTACCGGATTTAGTGCAAACAAGGATTTTCTACGGACGACGGTAATCTGTCCGTGATCGCCATACGAAATTCTCTGTTTTCGTATGCAAAGGCTGCGGCCACGACTAAACGTTCGTTTTCTCCGCAGCGCACTCTGACCGGGTTAAAAGTTGTTTTGTCATTAAAATTGACGAGATTATTTTCCGCCGATTGAGCAACTTGGTTTTGAGTTTCCGACCAAGCCTGAACGAGTGATCCCGCGAGCCTTGGCTCCAAAGCCGGATTGGCCGCGATGACGCACATAAACCAACTTCCTTGGGACGATACCGCACTTGCGACCAAAGAGGCGTTCGGGTTGAAAACCGCCACTTCATGCAAGCCACCGACATTCACAAGCGGTTCAGCTGATTCAAGGCCATCGAAAACAGAGACGTCTTGATCGAAGACGATCGTCTCACAAGCATCCAACATCTGGAACCAATTATCTGTTTCCGCTGTTTCAGCTAGGGATGAAGTTCCGAAAGCAACAGAGAGCAAGAGCGATATCTGAGAAATATGACGCATAAAAACCTACTGTTTGATTGCATTTGCAAGCACGCTGCGCGGTCAAACTCACCAGAACACCGTCGTCAATTCAATAGCCGTGAGAACTGGCAACAGAACAACTACGGCACTAGGGTCTGTTGACAATCAGCGTGCGGCGACGAGCATAGCGCAGAGGTGCCAGTTAGCAGCGTAACTGATGTCGGTCTTGTCGTATCGCGTTGCTATACCTCTGAATTCCTTGATCTTTGCGAAGTAATTTTCAATCAGATGACGCCACTTGTACATGTGGGTATCGTAGTCTCTCAGCATTTTTCGGTTCGATTTTGGCGGGATAACAGCAGTAGCGCCGCGCTCATCAAGGTCTTTCAGAAGCCAATCAGAATCGAAGGCTTTGTCGGCCAGCAAAGCTCCGAAGGAGACATCCTGGATCAGGGGAGCAACTCCTTTCATGTCGTGTGCTTGCCCCGGTAGAAGCAGAAAACGGAACAAGTTGCCGAGCGCATCGACCAGGGCCACAATCTTGGTCGTCAGCCCGCCGCGAGAGCGTCCGATGGCTTGATGCTGAGTCCCCCTTTTGCGCCCGACGCCTTCTGATGGACTTGCACAATTGTTCCGTCGATCAGAGCGTATTCGAGGTCGGGCTCTCTGCTTATAGCATTGAAAAGACTCTCAAACACACCGGCTTTGGCCCATCGACGAAAGCGTTTGAAAACCGAATTCCAGTTACCGAAATCCTTGGGTAGGTCACGCCATGGCGCGCCTGTTCGTACGCGCCAAAGTACCGCTTCCATGAACCGTCGATTATCCTGACCCGTCGCCCCCGGGTCACCGGCCTTGCCGGGCAGGAGCAGCGCCATCTTCTCCCAAAGATCATCCGAAATCACAAAACGGTTTTCGTCCATTCAAACCTCCATTTTGGAAACTTGAATCAGAGTTCAGACAAATTGTGAATCCCAAATGTCAACAGACCCTAATCGACATCGCCAGAATCGAACCGAAGCCGAGTGACCCCATCTCAAAACGAATGAAGCAAGGCTGTGTGCAACACCTTACGTATTAAACAAGAAATGCATCACATCGCCGTCCTTGACGATGTAGCCCTTGCCCTCAGCCCGCATCTTGCCCGCCTCTTTCGCGCCCTGCTCACCGTTCGCGGCGATGTAGTCATCATAGGCGATGGTCTCGGCGCGGATAAAGCCTTTCTCAAAGTCACCATGGATCACGCCTGCGGCCTGCGGCGCGGCGGTGCCGGTGCGGATGGTCCAGGCGCGGGCCTCTTTCGGGCCGACGGTGAAGTAGGTTTCCAGCTTAAGCAGGTCGTAACCGGCGCGGATCAGACGGTCGAGTCCGGGTTCTTCTAAGCCCATCTCGGTCAGGAACATCTCGGCTTCACCTGCTTCCAGCAGGCTGATCTCTTCTTCGATCTTGGCGCTGATGATGACGTGCGAATTGCCCTGCGCGGCGGCCATCTCGGCAACCTTGGCGGAGTACTCATTGCCCTCGGCGGCTTCTTCCTCGGACACGTTGCACACATAGAGCACAGGCTTGGTTGTCAGCAGTTGCAGCATCTTCCAGGCCTTGGCGTCTTCGTCGGACACTTCGACCAGACGCGCGGGTTTGCCGTTTTCCAGCATCGCTTGCGCCTCGGCCAACAGACGGTCCTGCTGTTGCGCCTCTTTGTCGTTACCCTTCAGCTTGCGCACCAGATTGGCGCGGCGCTTCTCGATGCTTTCAAGATCGGCCAGCATCAGTTCGGTCTCGATGGTGTCCGCATCGGCCACGGGGTCGACGCGGCCATCCACGTGGGTCACGTCGCCATCTTCGAAACAGCGCAATACATGGGCAATGGCGTCGGTTTCGCGAATGTTGGCCAGAAACTGGTTGCCCAGCCCTTCGCCCTTAGAGGCCCCCTTCACCAGACCCGCAATATCCACGAACGTCATCCGCGTGGGAATGATCTGCTTGGACGCAGCAATCGCCGCCAGCTTGTCCAGACGGTCGTCAGGCACAGCCACATCGCCCACATTGGGCTCGATGGTGCAGAACGGGAAATTCGCCGCCTGAGCAGCAGCTGTCTTGGTCAGCGCATTGAACAAGGTCGACTTGCCAACATTCGGCAGACCCACGATTCCCATTTTAAAGCCCATCACGGCCTCCTGCATACCATTTGCGGGGTGCTTCTATGCAGGTCCGGGTCAATGCGCAAGCCAGAGCGACGAAACGCGCCAAAAGCCTAATATGCAACATCACAGGATTGTTCGTCAGACGTGAGCTTGTCCGGATTGAAACCCCGGCCCTAAGATCACCACGTAGGACGTTGTGAACAATCAAATAGTGAACTCCAGATATGAAGCATTATCTAACAGCCTTCGCGCTGGTTCTTGCGGCCCCAACCGCACAGGCCCAGTCTGTTATCTTCGGTGCCGGGTACTCTGATTTCTCGGACAGCGCAGCCAGAGACGAAGCCATTTTCTCGCTGGAGTACCAGCACCGGCCCTTTCATGAGGCGACACGGTTTTCGGCCACGTGGGGCAGCGCGCTTTCCGTGGACACGGCAGGTGACTTTCACATCGGTATCGGGCTGGTCGGCATTTATACCTTTGCAGACAATTGGTTTGTCGAAGGCAGCGTGATGCCCGGCTATTTTTCGGACGGTAACAGCCTGAATGACCTTGGCGGCGAGTTCCAGATTCGCAGCCTGCTGGGCGTCGGGTACACGTTGGACAGCGGCAACAGGATTTCGCTGGCGATCACGCATAAATCCAATGCCAGCACTCAGGACGACAACCCCGGCGTCAACTCGGCCTTGCTGCGATATCATTACGCGTTCTGAAGCAATCTGACCCGGCGGGATTGATTTCCGGGCAAAGTTTCTGCACATCAGGTCCAACTCTGAATGCAAGGACTGCTGATGACCCGTATTGATGCCAAGTTCGCCGCCCTGAAAGCCGAAGGGAAAAAGGCCTTTGTCGCTTATATCATGGCGGGCGACCCCGACTATGACACCTCGCTAGAGGTGGTCAAAGGCCTGCCGGGTGCCGGTGTCGACGTCATCGAACTGGGCCTGCCGTTCACCGACCCGATGGCTGACGGCCCAACCATTCAGGCCGCGGGTCAACGGGCTCTGGATAGGGGCATGACCTTGCAGCGGACGCTGGACCTGGCCCGGGCCTTCCGCGAAACCGACGACACAACGCCGATTGTTCTGATGGGGTATTACAACCCAATCTACAGCCGCGGCGTTGACACCTTTCTGGCTGACGCAAAGGCTGCCGGTATCGACGGTCTGATCGTTGTGGACCTGCCGCCGGAAGAAGACGAAGAGCTGTGCATTCCCGCGCAGGCCGCCGGTCTGAATTTCATCCGTCTGGCCACTCCGACCACGGATGACAAGCGCCTGCCACGGGTTCTGCAAAACACGTCGGGATTTGTGTATTACGTCTCGATCACAGGCATCACCGGCGCCGCCGAAGCTGAAGCCACCAATGTCGGCCCGGATGTCGCCCGGATCAAATCCGCAACCGACCTGCCTGTGATCGTCGGCTTTGGCATCAACACGCCCGAGAAATCGCAAGCCATCGCCAGTGTCGCGGACGGGGCCGTGGTCGGCTCGGCCATCGTCAGCCAGATCGCGGCCGGCAAACCCGTGGCCGAGGTTCTGGACTTTGTGAAAACCTTGGCCGACGGCGCGCATTCTGCCTGATCTTTTGCCCCTGAGGCACGGCCCCTGAAACCGTGGCGCTCCACCGGCGCGCTGCGGCATACCCCTTCCAAGATCAATTGCGCCAAGTGAATTGGGCCAGTAGAACTGGTTCACACATTCACTAAAGGCGCTGCTCCATGCCCGTTATCACCACCATCGAAGACCTGCGACGCCTGTATGAACGCCGCGTGCCGCGGATGTTCTACGACTATGCCGAAAGCGGCAGCTGGACCGAGCAGACATTCCACGACAACAGCTCCGATTTCGCGGATATCCGTCTGCGGCAACGGGTGGCGGTGGATATGGCCGGGCGATCCACTTCATCGCAGATGATCGGTCAGGACGTTGCCATGCCGGTTGCGCTGGCTCCTGTCGGACTGACCGGGATGCAGCATGCGGATGGTGAGATCAAAGCCGCCAAAGCTGCCGAGGCATTCGGCGTACCCTTTACCCTGTCGACCATGTCGATCAACTCAATCGAAGATGTGGCCGAGAACACGGCAAATCCCTTCTGGTTTCAGCTATATACGATGAAGGATCAGGACTATGTCAGCCGCCTGATCCAGCGTGCGAAAGATGCGAAATGTTCGGCGCTGGTGATCACATTGGACCTGCAAATCCTGGGGCAGCGCCACAAAGACTTGAAAAACGGTCTCTCCGCGCCGCCAAAACTGACCGCAAAGACCTTGGCAAATCTGATGACCAAGTGGTCGTGGGGCATCGAAATGATGCGCGCCAAAAGGCGCGAGTTCGGCAATATCGTAGGTCACGTCGAAGGCATCTCCGACGCGTCATCTCTCGGCGCATGGACGGCGGAACAATTCGATCCCAGCCTCGATTGGGCGAAAGTCGAAAAACTGATGGAGCAATGGGGCGGCAAGGTGATCCTAAAAGGCATTCTGGACGCCGAAGACGCGAAAATGGCCGCAAAGCTGGGGGCGGACGCTATTGTCGTATCCAACCACGGCGGCCGCCAGTTGGACGGTGCACTCAGCTCAATTCGCATGCTGCCGCAGATCATGGACGCCGTGGGCGACAAGCTTGAAGTCCACCTCGACAGCGGCATCCGGTCCGGTCAGGATGTTCTAAAGGCATTGGCTCTGGGCGCCAAAGGCACCTATATCGGCCGCGCCTTTGTCTATGGTTTGGGTGCGATGGGTCAGAAGGGTGTCACCACTGCGCTGGATGTCATCCACAAAGAACTCGACACCACCATGGCGTTGTGTGGTGAGCGTAAGGTGACCGATCTGGGCCGCCACAATCTGCTGATCCCCGAAGATTTCGGAGGGCGCTGGCAAAGCTGAAATGCCCGAAAGGGGGCTTCTGCCCCTGCCTACCGTATCGAGCGACTCGCGCAGAATGAAAAACCGCCAAATACCCCTTTCCAAACCCAATGAATCAAGCTAAGGACGCGGCTTCACGCGGGCATACAGCCTTGGAGGATGCCCGCCCTAACATTGGAGAATTATCATGGCTGGAGAGATTCCTGATCTCGTAGCTCTGGAACGGACGGGGACAGGCAAGGGCGCCGCTCGTCAAGCACGCCGCGACGGCATGGTTCCGGGCATTGTTTTTGGTGGCGACAAAGAGCCGCTGCCGATCCAGATCCCGTTCAACGTTCTGTTCAAGCGCCTGAAAGCAGGCCGGTTCAAGTCGACCCTGTGGAACCTGAAGGTTGAAGGCCACGAAGACGTTCGCGTCATCTGCCGCGACGTTCAGCGTGACGTTGTCAAAGACCTGCCGACTCACCTGGACCTGATGCGCCTGCGTCGGACCACCAAGATCGCGCTGTTCATCCCGGTTGAGTTCATCAACGAAGAAGAAGCGCCCGGCATCAAGAAGGGCGGCGTTCTGACCGTTGTTCGTCCGGAAGTCGAACTGCTGTGCACCGCTGGTGACATTCCTGAGAAGATCACCGTCGACGTGACCGGAATGAACATCAACGACGTCGTCACCATCTCCGCGGTTGACCTGCCCGAAGGCACCAAGCCGACCATCGACCGTGACTTCGTGATCGCCAACGTTTCGGCACCGACCGGTCTGTCGACCAGCGACGATGAGGAAGAAGGCGAAGAAGTGGCCGCAGACGAAGTTGAAGTCGTCGGTCAGGAAGAAGCAGAAGAATAAGTCCGGACCCATTGTTCGGATTTTGAAACGGGGCTCATTTCGGGCCCCGTTTTCTTTTGGCCAACGGGCTGGAAAGTGGGTGGCATTCCGTGCCATCAACCAACTGCATCGCACAAGGACGAGAGTATGAAACTGTTTGTCGGATTGGGGAACCCGGGCTCGAAATATGCCCGCAACCGGCACAATATTGGGTTTATGGCCGTGGATCGGATCGCCGACGATCATGGCTTTGGCCCGTGGAAATCCAAGTTTCAGGCCGAGATCGCCGAAGGGCGTCTGGGCAGTGAAAAGGTGCTGTTGATCAAGCCGCAAACTTTCATGAACCGCTCGGGCCAGTCGGTGGGCGAAGCGATGCGGTTCTACAAGCTCGACTCGACCGACGTGACCGTTTTTCACGATGAGCTGGACCTCGCCCCCGGCAAGGTGCGCGTTAAAGCGGGCGGTGGACATGCCGGACATAACGGCTTGCGCTCGATCCACGAACATATCAGCCCGGCCTATGATCGGGTGCGGCTGGGGATCGGCCATCCGGGCCGCAAAGAGATGGTCTCTCCTTACGTTCTGGGCGATTTCGCCAAAGCTGATGCCGATTGGCTGGATGATGTCCTGCGCGGCGTGTCGGATGGTGCCGGGCATTTGGCCGACGGCGATGGCGGCAAGTTCATGAATGCGGTTGCGCTGCGTACGGCCCCTCCCCGGTCGTCAAAATCGCCAGCGGAGAGCCCGAAACCTGGCAGCAAGTCGACACCTGAGCCTGAAGTCGATGATCGCTCGGCCATGCAAAAGCTGTTGGACAAATTCAAATAGCGCTTACCCACGTGCCGTAACGTCCCAATTGCAGATCGCACGCAGGCGCGGTCCAATAGGGCATGTGGAGGGGAGGCGACACATGAGAGTTGTGTTGAAGTGGATGCTGCGCATCCTTCTGATGCTGGTATTGGCAGCGGTCGTTGTAGGTGCTTGGAAACGCGAAGAGATTCAACGTCTTATGGCAGTGAACTCTCTGTTTTCCGAAGACAAGATCGTTCACAACTTTTCTCATATGGATGAGGCCTTTCTCACAGTTCCGCTGCCACGCGGCGATGGCCCAACTTGGGAGTTGCCCTATGGCCCCGGCTTTGATTTGCCCGAAGGTACCGATGACTGGATCGAAGACCGCGCCGTGACGTCTCTGCTGGTGATGCAGGACGGGCAAATCCGGTTCGAAGAATACTATCTGGATACCGGTCCTGAGGACCGGCGGATCTCCTGGTCGGTTGCCAAAAGCTATCTCTCAGCCCTGTTCGGAGTCCTGTTAGCCGAAGGCGCAATCGAGTCGTTGGACGATCCGGTCACGAAATATGCGCCGAAACTGGAAGGCACTGCGTATGACGGAGCCACGATCCGCAACGTGTTGAACATGGCCAGCGGTGTGACCTTTAACGAAGACTATTTCGATCCCAATTCGGACATCAACAGGATGGGCCGCGTGGTGGCCTTGGGCGGAGAGCTGGACGATTTCGCGGCCTCACTGCAAAACACGTTCGCCACCCCGGGTGAGACTTGGCAGTATGTATCCATCGACACCCACGTGATCGGTATGGTGATCAGGGGTGCGACCGGTCGCAGCGTTTCTGAGCTGCTGACCGAGAAGGTCATCCAACCTCTTGGATTGGAGTATGACGGCTATTATGTGACCGACGGCGCAGGAGTTGCCTTTGTGCTGGGCGGGCTAAACTTCACGACCCGCGATTTTGCGCGCTTTGGTCAAATGATTCTGCAAAACGGCGAACATAACGGTCAGCAACTTGTGCCCGCAGACTGGATCGCCGAATCCGTCCTGCCCAGCGCCCCAACTAAAGCGGGCGAGATCGGCTATGGTTATCAGTGGTGGGTGCCCATTGGTGCGCATGAGGGCGAGTATCTGGCCCGCGGTGTCTATGGTCAGTACATCTATTTCGACCAACCGCGCGGGGTTTTGATTGTCACAACCGGAGCGGATCGCAAATTCCGCGACGAAGGTGTGAACGAAGCAAATATAGAAATGTTCCGCAAGATCGCCCAAAGCCTGTAAGGTGGGGCCATGCAAAAACAAGACAGTATCAATGTGTTGGGCGGAGTGCTCGCCCCGTGTTCCCGTGATCCGCTGACCGGATTCTTTCGGGACGGTGCCTGCAATACCTGCGTCGAGGATCAGGGCAGTCACACGGTGTGCGCTGTGATGACGGCCGAGTTTCTGGCCTATTCCAAATACGTCGGCAATGACCTGAGCACGCCGCGGCCCGAGTTGGACTTTCCGGGCCTGAAACCCGGTGACAGTTGGTGCCTGTGCGCGGGGCGTTTCCTTCAGGCGCATGACGAAGGCTGCGCGCCGAAGGTACATCTTGAGGCGACCCATCAACGGGCGCTGGAGACTGTACCGCTGGACATTCTCCAGCAACACCGGGTCACGAGTTCTTAGTAGAAGCGGCGGATCTTTTCGCCATCGTTCAGAAGAATTCGCAATATTTGGCGACAATCAAACTCAACATACCTGCCGATAAAGCAAGGCTCGTCCAGTTGACCCACTGAATGCTGTGTACATCCAACATCCAGGAAAGCCTGCCAATCTTCTTTTTGTAAGCGCGGTCGGCCTGAATGTGAATCTGGGCCAAGCGATGATGATGGCGCGCCAGATACCGCGCCTCTGAGCTTTGCTTGTAGTAATAATAGTAGGCGGTGCTGTTGCGAAAAGAGGCAATCAGAACCACACTGCCCAGCGCCAGAAGAAACGCCAGCAACGCGAAGAACTGCACAGGGTTCATCTCGCTCGTCTCAAGTACCTGAACGCAAAAGAAAGCGATTCCACCACTTAGGGTCAACTGGACTGTCAAAATGCCGAGTTGCTGCGCATTCAAAGCTGACATCCTGGCCTCGGATATCTCAGCGACAATCAAGGCGGCGGCAATTCCCTCGTCGCTATAGGCGCGGTACAACTTTGGCCTGTTCCTGCTCACAGTGGATTTCACCCGATGCCTGCCGGGCTGAGGATGCATCGCGTCCAAATAGGTGTCCTGCCAAGCACCGTAGTCGATTTTGTCAGGCATAGACAGTGCACCTCATATCATCTGAACAATCAGACAGATACTACTGTGGCACCCATGTCAGTCAATCCGCCGTGCGGCCCTCGGTGTCCGACATATCGAAGTTCAGGTACTTTGCCACGGTCTGCACGTCCTTGTCGCCGCGTCCGCACATGTTCATGCAGATCAGGTGATCCTTGGGAAGGTTCGGAGCGATCTTCATCACATGCGCCAGCGCGTGGCTGGGTTCCAGAGCCGGGATAATCCCTTCGGTGGCGCAGCACAGCTGGAATGCCTCCAATGCCTCTTTATCTGTGATCGAGACATAGTTCGCACGGCCAATATCGTTCAGCCACGAGTGCTCAGGGCCAATACCCGGATAGTCCAGACCGGCTGAGATTGAATAACCTTCCAGAATCTGACCGTCATCATCCTGAAGTAGATAGGTGCGGTTGCCGTGCAACACGCCCGGACGACCGCCGGTCAGCGAGGCGCAATGCTCCATCTTTTCGTTCACACCCTTACCGCCGGCTTCAACACCAATGATGTTAACGTCCTTGTCGTCGAGGAACGGGTAAAACAGGCCCATCGCGTTCGAGCCACCGCCAATGGCGGCGATGATCGTGTCTGGCAGACGGCCCTCGGCCTTCATCATCTGCTCTTTCGCTTCCTTGCCAATGATCGACTGGAAGTCGCGGACCATCGCCGGATACGGGTGCGGACCGGCCACAGTGCCGATGCAGTAGAACGTGTCGCGGACGTTGGTCACCCAGTCGCGCAGCGCGTCGTTCATGGCGTCTTTCAGCGTGCCACGACCTGAGGTCACAGGGATCACCTCGGCCCCCAGCAGACGCATGCGGAACACGTTCGGGGCCTGACGCTGCACGTCATGCGCACCCATATAAACCACACATTTCAGGCCGAACTTGGCGCAAACGGTGGCGGTGGCCACGCCGTGCTGCCCTGCCCCGGTTTCCGCGATGATCCGGGTCTTGCCCATACGGCGCGCCAGAATGATCTGGCCCAACACGTTGTTGATCTTGTGCGCGCCGGTATGGTTCAGCTCATCGCGCTTGAGGTAGATTTTCGCACCGCCCAGATGTTCGGTCAGGCGCTCCGCGTAATACAGCGGCGAGGGGCGACCCACATAGTTCGCCCACAGATCGTCCATCTCGGCCCAGAAGGTGGGATCGTCCTTGGCCTTTTCATATTCCTCTTCCAGCGACAGAATCAACGGCATCAGCGTTTCGCTGACAAACCGCCCTCCGAAGATGCCGAAACGGCCCTGCTCGTCGGGGCCGGACATGAAGGAATTGAAAAGATCATTGGCCATGGGTGTCTCCATCGTCGTATGCGTTGTTCATAGGAGGTGCCGACGGGATTTGCCATGCCAAAACGCACTATTCCGCCGCCTGAACATGTTGCGCCCAAACCTGTAACGCCTGATCCCTGCTGGGCACGGCGATGCATGGGAAATGATGAAACTCGTTCACATCAGCCAACCGCGAGGCCGCCTGCACCACGCGGCGGTGGGGACCTGAATGGGCGAAGGTCAGCATCGCCTCAGCGTCTTGCCAGACGCTCAGCGAGAAATAGAGCCCCTGATGCGGGAACACGTCTGCTTGCAGACACAGTGGATCGCCACGCGCCTGCAACAAAGCCTGATGAGCGCGCCAAAATAACTCCGGCCCGTAGTACCAATGTTTCAAGGAAACTCCACCAATCGCTGCCAGCATTTCCGTGCACCCCCTGACGGAGATACGCGGTCAGCTGGCAATCAGATCACCGGGTGGCGTCGATAAAGGCCCGCATCAATGCAGCATCCTTGACCCCGGGCGCGCTTTCCACACCAGAAGCGACATCGACCTGACGCGCTCCGGTCATACGGATGGCTTCGGCGACGTTTTCCGGGTTCAGCCCACCGGCCAGCATCCAGGGCTTGCGCCAGTATTTGCGCCCTGCCAGCAATCGCCAGTCAAACGCCAATCCGTTTCCGCCCGGCAGCACCGCATTTTTCGGCGCCTTGGCGTCAATCAAAAGCTGATCCGCCACATCGCTGTAAGGATCAATCGCAACCAGATCTTCGGCATCAGCAACCCCGATAACCTTGATCACCGGCAGGCCATAGCGGGCCTTGACCTCTTGCACCCGTTCCACACTTTCCGACCCGTGCAGCTGCAACATGTCAACCGGGGCGGTCGCGGTGATTTCATCCAAAAGCGCATCCGAGGCATTCACGACCAACGCCACCTTTGCCACTCCAACCGGAACATGACCAGACAAAGATGCGGCCTGTTCAGGTGAGACATATCGCGGTGATTTCGGGAAAAAGTTGAAACCCAGATACCGCGCCCCGGCATCCACCGCAGCGCGCACGTGATCAGGGGCGGTCAGACCGCAGATTTTGACAGATACATCCGACATTCAGGTGCCTCAGCTGGCTTCGTCCAGCAGTGCCAGAACTTCGTCCTGCCCTTCATTCTGCTTTTTCTTGAGCTTCTTGACCTCACGCTCGAGCTTGCGCACTTCGCTTTTCTTCGCAGTGGCGTCGCGGCGATGCTTATGTTCACGCATCCACTCCCACAGGAAGCCGATGATCAGACCGGCCACCACACCGCCCAGCACCACAAGGAACAGGGGCAGCGACGTGCTGAGGTTGAAACCCACCAGCTCGGCAAAAACATCCGGCATAAGTTTGAGTTCCACCGCCTCGTGATTGGCCAGAGAGATGGAGATGAGAACGATCCCGAGGATCGCCAGAAAAGCATATCGAATGTAGCGCATCATGCCTTAGGCTTTACCGTTCAAACGGTCCCTTAGCAACTTGCCGGTTTTGAAAAATGGAACACATTTCTCTTCGACCTGAACCGTCTCGCCAGTGCGGGGGTTACGGCCCACACGCGCGTCGCGCTGTTTGACCGAGAACGCTCCGAACCCGCGCAGCTCAACACGGTCGCCGCGCGCCATTGCATCCGTCACTTCTTCGAACACGGTATTCACGATCCGCTCGACATCACGCTGATAAAGGTGCGGGTTTTCGTCGGCGATTTTCTGAATCAGTTCTGAACGGATCATAAGCGTTCCCCTCCCAGGCGACCGGTTAACCATCTCTATTGTTCTGGACAGTATAGGAAAAAACCCGGATCGGGGGAACGACAACTCTTTGTGCAAACCCTTCATTTTACTGCTAACTCGCGCAATTTTTTGCTTGGAGGGGTGATTTGAGCGCGTAATGCGTGAACGCCAGATGAATAAAGCCCGGAAAACGGAACATATTGATTCGCAACAAAAACGGCCCCGCGCGTCTGCACGGGGCCGTAAAATCGGTTTGGACTGATGCCTAAGCTTAGTCGCCGGACTTCAGCGCGGCACCCAGAATGTCGCCCAGCGATGCGCCCGAGTCGGAAGAACCGTACTGTTCCACGGCCTCTTTCTCTTCGGCGATCTCGCGTGCCTTGATCGACAGGCCCAGACGACGGGTCTTGCTGTCAACATTGGTGACGCGGACGTCGACCTTGTCACCGACCGAGAAACGCTCGGGGCGCTGCTCAGCACGGTCACGCGACAGGTCCGAACGACGGATGAACGACTTCATGCCTTCGTACTCGACCTCAATGCCGCCATCTTCGATTGCGGTGACCTCAACGGTGATGACCGAGCCACGCTTCACGCCGCCCACGGCTTCGGCGAACTTGTCACCGCCCAGGGCTTTGATCGACAGCGAGATACGCTCTTTTTCGACGTCAACTTCCGAAACGACGGCCGAAACCATATCGCCTTTGCGGTAGTTCTGGATCGCATCCTCGCCACGCTCGTCCCAGGACAGGTCCGACAGGTGAACCATGCCGTCGATGTCGCCTTCGAGGCCAATGAACAGACCGAATTCGGTGATGTTCTTGACTTCGCCTTCGACCTCGGTGCCCTCGGGGTGTGTTTCTGCAAACACTTCCCACGGGTTGCGCTGAGTCTGCTTCAGGCCCAGAGACACGCGACGCTTGGCGCCGTCGATTTCCAGAACCATGACGTCGACTTCCTGGCTGGTCGAAACGATCTTGCCGGGGTGGACGTTTTTCTTGGTCCAGGACATCTCGGACACGTGCACCAGACCTTCGACACCGGCTTCCAGCTCGACGAACGCGCCGTAGTCGGTGATGTTGGTGACGCGACCCTGATGGACCGAGCCCAGCGGGTATTTCGCAGCAACCAGATCCCACGGATCTTCCTGCAGCTGCTTCATGCCAAGGCTGATGCGGTGGGTCTCTTTGTTGATCTTGATGACCTGAACCTTGATGGTTTCGCCGATCGTCAGGATCTCGGACGGGTGGTTCACACGGCGCCATGCCATGTCGGTGACGTGCAGCAGGCCGTCAACGCCGCCCAGGTCAACAAATGCACCATATTCGGTGATGTTCTTGACAACACCCTCGACGGTCTGACCTTCGGACAGGTTGCCGATAACTTCGGCACGCTGTTCGGCACGCGATTCTTCCAGGATAGCGCGGCGCGACACAACGATGTTGCCACGGCGGCGGTCCATTTTCAGGATCTGGAACGGCTGCTTCAGACCCATCAGCGGGCCAGCGTCGCGCACGGGGCGCACGTCAACCTGCGAACCGGGCAGGAACGCAACTGCGCCACCCAGATCGACGGTGAAGCCACCTTTGACACGACCAAAGATAGCACCTTCGACGCGCTGGTCGTCGGCATATGCTTTTTCCAGACGGTCCCATGCCTCTTCACGGCGGGCCATCTCGCGCGAGATGACGGCTTCGCCACGGGCGTTTTCTGCGGCGCGCAGGTAAACTTCGACCTCGTCGCCTACAGCGATTTCAGGGGCTTCGCCGGGATTTGCGAATTCTTTCAGATCAACGCGGCCTTCCATTTTGTAGCCTACGTCGATGATGGCTTGGCCGGCTTCGATCGCCAGAACCTTACCTTTGACAACAGAACCCTCTTCGGGCGTGTCCATTTCGAAGCTTTCATTCAGGAGGGCTTCGAATTCCTCCATGGATGCGTTAGCCATGTGGCGTTGTTTTCCTTTACATACGTTTTTGCTGGCCGAGCGGTTGTCTCCGCCGGTCTTGTTTCATGGTGTCTTCAGGCGTGACCCGGAGCGCATCTGACTACACAAACACAAAGGGCCGAGGTAACCCGGCCCTGCTCAGATACGTCATCCGGACGTTAACCGCCCTTGTTAAGACGGGTGCTCTATAGCGGGTTGGCTGCTGCCCCGCAAGTCCAAAGCATTTAGGGCGAAAAACAGGATCAAAGCCGCCGACCTCACATTCCGTTGAACTTACTGCGGTCCGGTTGCGCCTGTGGTATCAGCGCGGCACCAGTGGTTCAGGCAGACAAAGCAGAGGCGTCAGATCATGGAAGAGTTCAACCTCATCGTTGCGCAGCAGCCCCAGTGGATTCAGGTCTGGATGAATATTCTAAGCTTTGGGGCCTTTGCACTGCCTATCTCTCTGCTGATCTGGCGGCAAACGCGTCTTACGGCAATCATCACCGTGCTGGGCAGCGTTCTGGCCGGAATGGGTGTTCTGTTTGTCTTCAACCAGCTGGGATATGTGCGCCTGATGGGGCTGGGCCATGCCGTATTCTGGACGCCGCTTGCCTACTACCTGTTCCGGCAACAGGCCCGTAACGATATGCCCGTCGCCCCAAAATGGATCATTCGAGTCGTCTTGTTGACCATCGCCATTTCACTGGCCTTCGACTATGTCGACGTGATCCGGTACCTGCTGGGTGATCGAACGCCGGTTCCTTTACCGGCGTGAACCGCAAAAGACGTCAGATCTCCTCACCCTTCTTCAACAATTCCTCGATCAGTTGACGCTGAAGGTTACCGCTGTCGCCGCCACCGAACTCATGCGCCCCGCCAGAGTAGAGCGACCCGTAGGTCTTGGCGATATTCACAGTTTGCGCTAACCCCGAGATCAGCTGATCCTTTTCCAGCAACGACAGCGGGTGAATGAAGGCAGCCCACAGCGTACCGTTGGCAATCGCGTAACGTGCATCCAGCGTGGTGTCGAAATTTGCCTGCATCATACGGCGCATGTCTTCGGCGGTCAGCCCTTCGGCGCTGCGGATAGGAACCATCGCGCGCATCCGGTCGGCGTTTTGGTCGGTGATCACCAGCACTGGCACATCAGAAACGACCAATTGGAACCCCGGGCCCTGCGGTTGTGCATCGGGATCGAGTGCAAAGAGGATCTTGCCCAAACGTTCGTAATCCATTGGTGGCTCGGTCTCGGGAGCCTCCTGGGCCGCCAAACTTCCGGCCAGAAAAATCAGCATTAGGGCTAATCGGATCATTGCGTCTCTCCTGCAAGCTATGCCCCAAGCATAGGAATGCCTCGCCGCGCTGACCAAACAAAGCTTGGTGAGGTCTGTTTCCGGCGCGCCCGCAGCTTTGAACGATCTGCAAGGTTTGCCGTCCTGACGATCATAGCCCGTTCAGAACCCGCCCCCTAGCTTTGGTTCAGCGGTTGGCAGACAGGCCAGCCCATCCCTGAACATGAAAGGAAAATACAATGAAATCTCTGGTTCTGAGCACCCTGATCGCCACCCTGCCCCTGATCGCGGCACCGGCCTTTGCGGCGGATGAGATCAACGTCTCGAACGGTATCTCGGCAGCTGGCGCACCGCTGGCCGCACATGGGGTCGATCTGGTGGCACTGGTGCAGGATGGCAATCCGGTTGAAGGCTTCGCGACCCACTCCTCAACCTATGACGGCGCATCTTACTATTTCACCAGCGCTGCGAACCTCGAAGCGTTTGAGGCCAACCCCGCCGCTTATCTGCCCCAGCATGGTGGGTTCTGTTCGTTCGGCGTGTCGGTCGGCAAAAAGTTCGATGGCGACCCGGATCAATATCTGGTCGCGGATGGCAAGCTGTACCTGTTCCTGAACGCTGAAACCCGCGCCGCATTCCTGAAGGATGTGACCGGCACGGCAAAAACCGCTGACGATCAATGGGCCAAGATCGAAAGCATCGCGGTTGGCGAGCTGTGACCCTATTGCCCGCGGCGTCAGAACGTCGCGGGCCGTTTCCGCTCAACAAGGGCCAATGCCTGCGCCAACGCGGCGTCGGCGTTTAAATCCGAAGTGTCCAGCAACACGGCGTCTTCGGCCGGCTTCATCGGCGCAGTCGCACGTTCGGCATCCCGAGCATCGCGTTCGCGCACATCTGCCAGCACTTGATCACGGGTTACGTCCGCGCCCTTTGCACTAAGTTCCAGATACCGGCGTTCCGCACGCACCTCAGCACTGGCGGTGACGAACAGCTTTACCTCGGCTTCGGGGCAGATCACCGTTCCGATATCGCGCCCATCCAGCACCGCGCCCCCGGCCCGACGGGCAAAGGCGCGCTGGAAATCCACCAGCGCGGCGCGCACTTCGGGGATCACGGCCACTTTCGACGCCGCCTGCGCAATCTCGGCGGTCCGCAGATCACCCTGCTCAAGTTCTTCGGCGGTCAGAACCTGCGCCGCTTCGATCGGCGCGGTTCCGTCCAGCGTCCGACGACCCACCGCGCGGTACAGCAATCCGGTATCCAGATGCGCAAAGCCGAAATGCGCCGCAATCCCTTTCGAGATCGTCCCCTTGCCAGCCGCCGCAGGTCCGTCGATGGCAACCGTAAAGCTCATGTGCGCTCGACCTTAGCGCCCAGTGAGGCCATCAGAGGCTCGAAGATCGGGAAGGAGGTGGCAATCGGGCCGCCATCGTCAACCGAGACAGGGGTTTTGGCGCCCATGCCCATTACCATGAAGGACATGGCGATCCGGTGGTCCAGAAAGCTTTCGCAGGTGCCGCCTCCGGGAACGTTGCCGATGCCCAGCCCTTCGACCGACCACCAGTCTTCGCCCTCATCCACGGTCACACCATTGGCGCGCAGACCTTTGGCCATCGCGTCAATCCGGTCACTTTCCTTGACCCGCAGCTCTTTGACGCCGCCCATCATCGTGGTGCCGGTCGCGTTGGCCGCAACCACAGACAGCACCGGGTATTCGTCAATCATCGAGGCCGCGCGTTCAGGCGGGACTTTGATCCCCTTCATGTTCGGCGAGTATTTCGCGCGCAGATCGGCAACAGGCTCACCACCCTCCTCGCGTTCGTTCTCATAGGTCAGATCCGCACCCATCTCACGCAGGGTGGTGAACAGCCCCGCGCGGGTCGGGTTCAGGCCGATGCCCGGCACCAATACGTCCGAGCCGGGCGTGACCAGCGCCGCGCAGACCGGGAAAGCCGCGCTGGACGGGTCGCGTGGCACCGCGATGACCTGCGGTTTCAACTCGGGGCGACCGGTCAGAGTGATCACCCGCCCCTCATCTGTATCCTCGACGGTGATTTCTGCACCGAACCCTGCCAACATCCGCTCGGAGTGGTCACGGGTGGCTTCTTTCTCGACCACCACAGTCTTGCCCGGCGCGTTCAGACCGGCCAGCAACACTGCGGATTTCACCTGCGCCGACGGCACCGGAACCTCATAACGGACCGGCACCGGCTCAGCCGCGCCCACGATGGTCATCGGCAAACGCCCGCCCGAGCGCCCCACCGACTGCGTACCAAACAATGCCAGCGGGTCAGTGACCCGAGCCATCGGTCGTTTGTTCAAGCTGGCGTCCCCCGTAAAGGTCGCCGTGATCGGAGACGTCGCCATCGCGCCCATGATCAACCGCACGCCGGTGCCCGAATTGCCGCAGTCAATCACCTGATCCGGCTCGGCAAAGCCGCCAACGCCCACGCCATAAACCGTCCATTCGCCATCGCCGTGATCGGTCACTTCGGCCCCGAAGGCGCGCATCGCCTTGGCGGTGTCCAGAACATCCTCACCTTCCAGCAAGCCCGAGATCTTGGTCTCACCCACGGCCATCGCGCCCAGGATCAGCGACCGGTGCGAGATCGACTTGTCGCCCGGCACCTCGGCGGTGCCGGTCAGCGGGCCGCAGGGATGCGAGGTCATCGGGATGGGCGTGCCGTGTCCGGACATGGGGGCTCCTGTTTTCGCTATCAGTTCAAGGCGGATTAGCGAATTGGGGCCAGATGGTCCAGCGGCAATCAGTCTTTACGGCGGAAGGTCAGGTAATGCGGCGTGCGCCCTTCTCGCAGGGCTTTCTGTTCATAGCGCGTGGAAATCCAGTCACCCCAAGGCTCGCGCCAATCCGCCGGGCGCTCGGCCAGCCATTCAAAGCCTGCGCGCGGCACCTCTTCCAAAGTCTGGCGAACATAATCGGGAATATCAGTCGCGACACGGAAGATCGATCCCGGTTTCAACGCGCGCGCCAGCGGTTCCAGATGCTCAGGCGTTACAAAGCGCCGACGGTGATGCCGCGTTTTGGGCCACGGGTCGGGATAAAGCAGAAATGCACGCGAGATGCTGGCCTCGGGCAACACATCGAACAGGTCACGGGCATCGCCCGGGTGCACGGCAAGGTTCTCGACCCCGGCTTGGCGAATCTTGCCCAGCAGCATGGCGACGCCGTTGATATAGGGCTCGGCCCCGATGATGCCGATATCGGGGTTACTGGCGGCCTGATGCACCAAGTGTTCACCGCCGCCAAACCCAACCTCAAGCCAGACATCCTTGCCGCCAAACAGCGCATCCAAGTCCAACGGGTGGCGTTCAGGATTACTCTCCCAATCCACAGCGCCCGGCGACAAAGCGTCGAGGTCTTCATTCAGATACGTCTTTTGACTGGGCTTGAGGGTTTTGCCCTTGAAGCGGCCATAGAAGTTTCTGCGGGGGCGTTGGGGTGTCTGGGTGCTCATGGCGCTGCCCATACTGCGCAAGCGCGGATGAGGCAAGGGGCGGTCGTGCCCGTTCACTGACCCGCCGCCCCTCAATCCGTTTTCGAAGAATAGAGCGCGCCCGCACGGGCGCACTTTTTAGTAGCCGAATTTAGACCGCCGCTTTCAAGGCGTCGATCAGATCGGTACGTTCCCAGCTAAAGCCCCCGTCCGCATCCGGCTCGCGCCCGAAATGGCCATAGGCCGCTGTGCGCTGATAAATCGGCTTGTTCATCTCCAGATGCTCGCGAATGCCACGAGGGGTCAGATCCATGACCTCTCCTACGGCCTTTTCGATCTGGGCATCCGACACCTGTCCGGTGCCATAGGTCTCGGCATAGATCGACAGCGGTTTGGACACACCAATCGCATAGCTCAACTGAATGGTGCAGCGTTCGGCCATGCCCGCCGCAACCACGTTCTTGGCCAGATAGCGCGCAGCATAAGCGGCCGAGCGGTCCACTTTGGTCGGGTCTTTGCCCGAGAACGCACCGCCACCATGCGGCGCGGCGCCACCATAGGTGTCCACGATGATCTTGCGGCCTGTCAGGCCTGCATCGCCATCGGGGCCTCCGATCACGAATTTGCCGGTCGGGTTCACGTGCCACTCAGTTTCGGCACTCAACCAACCATCAGGCAGAGTTTCGCGAATATAGGGCTCAACAATGGCGCGGATGTCGTCCGAGGTCAGCGCCTCGTCCAGATGCTGAGTCGACAGCACGACCGAGCTGACGCCAACCGGCTTGCCATCGCGATAGTTAACCGACAGCTGCGATTTCGCGTCCGGGCCCAGCGCAGGCTCGGTGCCGTTCTTCCGAACCTCGGCCAGACGCCGCAGAATTGCGTGCGAATACTGGATCGGCGCAGGCATCAGCGCAGGGGTTTCGGTGGTCGCATAGCCGAACATGATGCCCTGATCACCAGCACCCTCGTCCTTGTTATCCGACGCATCCACACCTTGCGCAATATGCGCGGACTGCTCATGCAGCAGGTTCGTCACCTCGACGGTTTCGTGGTGGAATTTGTCCTGCTCGTAGCCGATATCCTTGATACAGGCGCGCGCGATCTCGTCGATGCGGCCCATATAGTCGTGCAGCTTATCCTGATCCGACAGGCCAACCTCGCCACCGATCACAACGCGGTTCGTCGTGGCAAAGGTTTCACAAGCCACCCGCGCTTCGGGTTCTTCGTTCAGAAATGCGTCAAGGACGGCATCGGAAATCCGGTCACAGACCTTGTCCGGGTGCCCCTCGGAAACGGACTCCGAGGTAAATGTATAGTTCTGTCGGGACATGAAAGTGCTCCATTAAGATTTCCCCATCACGCCAGGAAGCCGTTGTGACAGGCACCCGTTGGGATACGCTCACAGAAAAACAGGGTCAATCGGTAATTAAGCGTTCCCCCGGCGGGCGGTGCGCCAAAGTAGCGCAAACAGGAACAATAATAGACCAAAGACCGGAATATCCCCCATTCGCGCATAAACGGTTGACGCCAGCGGCGCGGGCAATTTTGCGTCAATGAACCCCGCCTGCCCTAATGGCAGCGACTCTGTGATGCGACCCAAAGGGTCGATCATCGCTGAAACACCGGTATTGGCCGCGCGCATCATAGGCAGGCCTTGCTCAATCGCCCGCATCTGCGCCTGAGCCAGATGCTGATATGGGCCGGATCGGGTTCCGAACCACGCATCATTGGTAACCTGCAACAGAAAATCAGCCCGCCCAGGGGCCGACAGAACATCCTGCGTAAACACCGCCTCGTAACAGATCAGCGGCAACGCCTTGCCCAGCTTGCCCGCATCCATAAGTGCCGCGCCCGGGCCAGAGCTGAACCCGTGGCCCGCCGTTGTGGCCATGCCGTGAATACCAAACTTTGCCATGAGATTTCCGAAAGGCACGTACTCGCCAAATGGCGCAAGGTGATGCTTGTCGTACAATCCCTGCTGCTGACCATCCTCATTCAGGTAGATCATCGAGTTATAGATACGCGGCCCGTCCCCGCGCTGAATACCCAGAAAAACCGGCGTTCCCTGTGCGGCGTCGGCGACAACATCCAGATAGGGCTGGGCGCTTCCCAACCATGCAGGGATCGAAGTTTCCGGCCAGACAATCAGATCGGGCCGAGGTTGCGCGGCGGTAAATTCGACCTGCCGGGCAAAGAACAGCGGTGCATAATCGGGATCCCATTTCTGGTGCTGTGGCGCGTTGGGCTGGATCAGGCGCACGACATGGTCGGTTTCGGTAATGGTCGGACGTATGGCGGCAAAGCCAAGCGCCAGACACGCGGCTCCAACCGTCAGGCCAAGCGGCAGGGCAAAGTCCCTGCGCTGCGTCATAGCCGCACCCAAGGGCAACGTGGCCAACAGCGTCAGCGCACCCAAACCATAGGGCCCGAACAACGCCATAAGCTGCGCCACCGAAGAGCCAACCCAGACCTGAGCCAGACCGGCCCATGGAAACCCGGTCAGAACATATCCTCGAGCACATTCCGCCAGAGCAATGGCCACAGCCAGAAACACCGCTTGAGCGACAGCGTTTTGACCCGGTCGTCGCGCAACCCAAAAAGCCAGCGCCCAGAACAGTGCCAGCCCGCCTGCCATGAAGATTAAAGCAAACGGCGCCATCCAAGCATGTCGTTCAGCATCAACGAAAAACGGCTCGACAATCCAGCTGAGCCCATGGGCGAAATACCCGGTGGCAAAGGCCCAACCCAGCCACGCAGCCCGGCCACGCGTTTCCGTCGACAGAAAGAGCGGTGCCAAAAGAAGCAGCGCGACCAGCGTGGCACCCCATACACCAAATGGCGCGAGGCCAAAGGCCGCCACAGCCCCCAAAAGCGCCGCCAGCAGGAACCTCAGCCAAAATGGCCAACCCTGAGCTGGGTTCATGCAACAAGGTCCGGCAACATGACACGCAGTCTTTTGATCCGGCGCGGGTCAGCGTCGATCACCTCGAACTCCGGCCCTTCGGGATGCAGAACGACTTCACCCCGCGCAGGTACGCGGCCAGACAGCATAAAGACCAGACCGCCCAGCGTGTCGATCTCTTCCTCGTCCACGTCCTCATGGCTGGTCAGCGAACGCCCGATCTCGGCCTCGAACTCTTCCAGCGGGACACGGGCCTGTACGATGTAGCAGCCGGGTTTTTCCTGAAGCCACAGCTGGCTTTCGTCGGCATCGTGTTCATCGGCGATCTCACCGACAACCTGTTCGATCAGGTCTTCGATGGTCACCAACCCGTCGACACCGCCGTATTCGTCGATCACCAGCGCCATGTGACGACGCTCGGTCTGCATCTTGGTCATCAACACGCCAATTGGCATCGAGGGCGGTACGAACAGCAATGTCCGCAGCATTGAGACCAGATCAAACTCGGTCGATCCGCCGTTAAAGCCATGCGTCAGGGCAAAATCCTTGAGGTGTACGAACCCCAACGGGGTATCCAGCGTCCCCTCATAGACCGGAATCCGCGACAAACCGCTTTCGCGGAACAACTGCGCCAGTTCATCCTTGGTGATGGTCGAAGGGACCGAGACGATCTCGGCCGTCGGTATGGCCACGTCCTCAACCCGCATCCGGCGCAGGTTGATCATTCCACGGGGTTGCATCTTGTCAACCTCATGCCCATTGGCCTCGTGAACCTCATCCTCGCCCTGAGACGAGAACGCATCCACTATTCGAGAAAAAAATCCGGCTTTTTCTTTTTCACCGCCGTCCTCGGGTTGCGCGCTCTGCGCCGCCATAGAACTGCCGTCTGTATCGCCCATAATCCTGTTCCAAATAATCGGCCACCGAGGCCTGTCTACACATTATATGGGTCATCAATACCCAGTTTGCCAAGTATATCGACTTCGACAGCTTCCATCAAAGTGGCGTCGGGGTCACGAATGTGATCAAAACCCAGCAAATGCAATGTTCCGTGAATGATCAGGTGCGTGACGTGATCATCCATGGGTTTCCCGGCCTCTTCAGCCTCGCGCGCGCACGTTTCATAGGCAATCGCGATGTCACCCAGTGCGATTTCTCCGGTAAAGTCAGGCTCGGCCTGCGCCGGGGGCTCACCCGGCTGATCGGCGGCCAAGTCTTCGGCGGGCCAGCTGAGCACATTGGTCGGCGCAGGCTTTTCCCGAAACTCGGCGTTCAGTTCGGCGATCCGGGCATCGTCGCAGGCCAACAGGCTGATCTCGCACAGGTCCGCATCCAGATCGCAATGATCCAGAACCGCCTGAATGGCCCGCGCGGCCAGAGGCTCCAGCCCCTGCCAGCGCGCATCTTCAATTGTCAGTTCAAGGTTCATATCACCATGCCCAAAGCCCGCGGCCCCGGACGATCACCCCGTCTCGCGGCCTGAGTCGGCCTCATACGCTTCGATGATGGCGGCGACAAGCGGGTGGCGCACCACGTCTTTTGAGGTGAAATAGTTAAAGCTGATATTCGGGATCGTCTTCAGAAGACGTTCCGCATCCGCCAGCCCCGATTGCACCCCGCGCGGCAGATCGACCTGAGAACGGTCGCCGGTGATAACCATGCGGCTGCCCTCACCCAGTCGGGTCAGGAACATCTTCATCTGCATGGTCGTGGCGTTCTGCGCCTCATCCAGCACAACGAAGGCATTGGCCAACGTCCGCCCGCGCATGAAGGCCAAAGGTGCGATTTCGATTCGCTTTTCCTCGATCAGCTTGGCCAGCTGCTTGCCCGGCAAGAAATCATTCAGCGCATCATAGAGCGGCTGCATGTAGGGATCGACCTTGTCCTTCATGTCGCCCGGCAGATAGCCCAGCTTCTCTCCGGCCTCGACCGCTGGACGGCTGAGGATGATCCGGTCCACATGCCCGCCGATGAACATCGAGACACCAACGGCCACGGCCAAATAAGTCTTACCGGTCCCCGCAGGGCCAATCCCAAATGCGAGTTCATTGTTGAACAGTGACTGGACATAAGCCTTTTGCGCATCGGTGCGCGGCTCGACCAGCTTTTTGCGGGTCTTAATCTCGACCGTGCCACCCTTGAACATTTCAAGCTGATCGCCGTCGCGGCTGCCGGTTCCTTGCTCGGATCCGCCCATGCGCAGCTCGCGGTCAACATCCGCGGCTTCCACATCTCGACCGCCTTCCAGGCGGGTGTAGAGCGCCTGCAAAACCTCGATGGCCTGTTTTTGCGAATCCTCGTCGCCCATCACGACAAGCTGGTTGCCGCGGCGCACGATCTGGACGGACAGCTTTTGTTCGATATCGGTCAGATTGCGGTCATATTCACCACAAAGATCAATCAACAACCGGTTGTCGGGGAATTCAACAAATGCCTCACGCTGGGGCATATCATCTTGCGGTGGGGTCAGGGCACCGATGGCCAATCCGTTCTCCTGTCTTGGCGTTTCATCCTGAGCGTGACAACAATTTCTGGTGGGCGCAAGCCACAGATTCAATTTTTCCGAAACGGATGGTAAAAGCGCCGAAAGACCCAGCGTTCTGAGTTTAGAACGTGTAGTTCAGCCCGAATCTCAAAGCCTGATAGCGCGGCGTGGATTTTGTCGAAAAGCCGTTCGAAAAAACAACGTCTTCCGAGTCGAACTGCACATATTCATACTCACCGGTAATCGACCAGTTGTCGCTTAACCTGTGCTCTGCACCAATACTGGCGGAAAATCCCTGGCGGTGATCATTTTCTTCAAACGGCTGCGTGTTGCCACCAGCAGTGAGACTGGAGGATGTACGCACATCCCCGCGGACAAGTCCGGCTGAAACAAAATACAGAGTCGAGCCGCTTTTGTTGGTCAGACCGTTGCGAAAACGAACCGACAGGACGTTCGAAACCTCTGAACTTCCGGTTACGGTGGTGCCTCCGATCTGGCTCGTGACTTCGTCGTCTAGCGAACCGAAATCATAGCCTAATTCAAAACCATAGACGTAATCGCGACCGCCCTTGGCCGGAACGACACCGCGCCAGCCACCTCGGATGCCACCATAGCTGCCGTTTAGATCCAGTTCGCCCAGCCCGAAAACGCCGGCAGGTGTTCTGAGCCCGAAACGGTCAGTGCCGTCGGTCGCATATCCACCGCTTAGACCCAGATAGAAGGCACTGACATCACTGCCAAAACGCTGAGGGGTGACAACAGGAGGGTCAGAAAGGCCCTGATCAAGATTCCCTGCAACTGTTGCGCTTGAGAATATGGAACTCAGCACCAAAACCGACAGAGCAAACAGGCCGTTAGGCCTATGACAACGTTTCTGAAAATCCACTCGCACCCTCCATCGTCCTGACCGATTTGTTCAGGTCGGCACAGATTCGTTTTCTTAGGCACCCAAAACGCGAGCCCCGCAAAAATCTGGCCTCTCTCGGACCATAGAACCAAGTGATAAATCAAGGGTAAATTTTGGAAACATACGCCAGTTGTGACGTTTACAACCGCTGGGGCGCGACTTCTCAGACCAGCGCGCCCGCCAAAGAGTTCGCGCCGGAATCAGTGATCAAAACTTCTCGCAGATCACCGACCGCAACGTCAGCTTCAGACACATGGACCGAGTGCAGATATTCGGATTTTCCAACCATCTGACCCGGCAACCGTCCGGTTTTCTCAAACAGCACCCGCACCTTGCGACCCACCATCGCGTCCTGAATTTCCCGCTGATGCTGGGTGATCAAGGCCTGAAGGCGTTGCAGACGCTCATCCGCTGCCGCGGGGTCAACCTGAGGCCGCTCTGCCGCTGGCGTTCCGGGGCGGGTCGAGTATTTGAAGGAATAGGCGTACCCGTATTTGACCTGCTCGACCAAATCCATCGTCGCCTGAAAATCCTCGTCGGTTTCTTCGGGGAAACCGACGATGAAATCGCCCGACATCACAATATCGGGACGCGCGGCCCGGATGCGCTCAATCAGCCGCAGATAGCTATCGGCGGTATGGCTACGGTTCATCCGTTTGAGGATTCGGTCCGAGCCAGATTGCACCGGCAGGTGCAGATAAGGCATCAGCTTGTCACAAGTTCCATGCGCCTCGATCAGGTCATCAGCCATGTCATTGGGGTGCGAAGTGGTAAAGCGGATACGCTCCAGCCCATCGACCTTGTTCAACTCCCAGATCAAACCAGCCAGCGTCATGTCGCCGTTCGCGCCCGCGCCGTGATAGGCGTTGACGTTCTGACCCAGCAGAGTGATCTCGCGCACGCCGCGTTCGACCAGGTCCTGCGCCTCGCGAATAATGCGATCGGCCGGGCGGCTGACTTCGACACCTCGGGTATAGGGTACCACGCAGAAGGCACAGAACTTGTCGCAGCCCTCCTGCACGGTCAGAAACGCCGTCGGGCCGCGTTTGGCCTTGGGGCGGTTCTTGAGTTTCTCGAACTTGTCTTCCTCAGGGAAATCCGTGTCCAGCGCCTTGGCACCGGTGCGCGTCTTTGCCTCCATCTCGGGCAGGCGGTGATAGCTTTGTGGCCCGACAACCAGATCGACCAGCGGCTGGCGGCGCATGATCTCTTCGCCCTCGGCCTGCGCTACACATCCCGCAACGCCGATCTTCAGATCAGGCTTTTCCGCCTTCAAACCCTTGAAGCGACCCAGCTCAGAGTAGACCTTTTCAGCAGCCTTTTCCCGGATATGGCAAGTGTTCAACAGAATCATATCCGCGTCATCGGGGCTTTGCGTTTCGACATAGCCCTGCCCGCCCAGCGTCTCGGACATGCGTTCGCTGTCATAGACGTTCATCTGGCAACCATAGGTTTTGATGTACAGCTTTTTGGGTTCTGACATGAGTATGGCCTTTGGATTCGCGGGATCGGCGTCGTCTATACCTTACGAACGCTGCTTGCAATGCCGAGGCGGATACCCGATTTTGGCCGCAGATTCCAGCCAAGTGGAACCAGACAGGCAATGCGATACGACTCTCTTGATAATTTCCTAAGTGCGGGCAAATCCGCCCTTTCCAAAGGTCCGGTCGCGCTGATCTTTGTCGAAGACATGGTCGAGGTTGAAAGCACCCTCCGGCACCACCTGCAACTAGGGTTCAAATCGGTGGTCGCCCTCATGCCACCAGAGTTTGAACTGGACCCCGAGCTTTCGGATCGCATCCATCGCGTCAACCTGAGCTGTGTCCCCGGTGCCATCGTATTCGACACAATCAACAGGATCATTCAGGCCGAGCCCGGTATCTGGATGTATTACTGCTACAACGCCGAATATCTGTTCTTTCCGTTTTGCGAGACCCGTACGGTCGGAGAGTTGCTTGCCTTCCATACCGAGGAACGCCGGGACGCGATGCTGAGTCATGTCATCGACCTCTATGCCGATGACCTGAACGCCTTTCCAAATGGAGTCGCCCCGGATCGCGCGATGCTGGACAGCACGGGATACTACGCACACACCCGCCATAACGCCGAGGGCCACCCGGTCGAGCGGCAGTTGGACATGTCCGGCGGTCTGCGCTGGCGGTTCGAGGATCACATCCCATATGAGCGCCGCCGTATCGACCGGATCGCCCTGTTCAAAACCAGCAAAGGGTTGGAACTGAGCCCCGATCACACCTTCAACGAGCCAGAGTACAACACTTATTCCTGCCCGTGGCACCACAATATGACCGCCGCCATATGCTCATTCCGTGCCGCCAAGGCGTTGAAGACCAACGCAGGGTCCACCTTTGACATCCCTAGTTTCTGTTGGAAAAACTCAGTTCCGTTTCAGTGGACGTCCGGTCAGTTGCTAGATCTGGGGCTGATCGAATCAGGGCAGTGGTTCTGAACGCCCCTAGCGCTGCAATAGCACCGGGAACCAATCTTCGCGCAAACGCTGGCCGGGGGTCATGTCATGCCCCGGAAACGGCGGAGACGTGCGACCCGGACGCTCCACATAGCGCGCGTCATCGCCGACCAGACGCAGCGAAAACGCCCGGCGGCGGCTGTCGGAATGGTTGCCGCGCGCACCATGCAGCGTGCGATAGTTGAAAGCTACGGCATCGCCCGGCTCCATCTCAAACTCGACGACCCTCATGCCTTCGGCATCCGGGTCCGGGATCGGTATGTACTGACCTTCGTCAGGAAAGAACCCTTCTTCCGAAACCCAGCGGGTCGGCAGCACCTCTTTCTCCCACCGATGCGACCCGGCCACGCAGCGCAGCGTGGCTTGTTTCACCGGATCCAGCGGCGACCAGAAGCTGATGGTCTGCCGACCTTCAACAAAGTAGTACGGCCCGTCCTGATGCCACGGGGTTGCCATCGAGGTTCCCGGTTCCTTGACCAGCACATGGTCGTGGAACATCTGCACGCTCTGCGATTGCATCAGATCGGCCGCAACTTCAGCCGCCGGAGAGGTCTCGATCACCTCGCGAAACTGAGGAATACGGGTCCAGTTGCAGTAGTCGTCAAAGAACAGACCGGTTTGGCCTTCTTTTTTGTTGTCCGACGCAAAAGGACCCGGTTCGTCCATGTTCACAGCAACCCCCTCGCGCAGGGTATCGACGTGATCCGCAAACAGCCCTTTGATCAGCACAACACCGTCTTGCTGATAGGTGTCGATCATCTCTTGCGTGACCAGAGGGTGTGTCATGTCAGTCTCCGTGCCTTGGGGTTGCGCGATCTGCTCATGAGACGGCCCTCTGTTCAAGCGATATCTTTCTAGGGCGCACTTACCGGGCGCATTCGCCCGCAAAACGGCGTACACCAATGCGCGCTGACCAAACTAATGAGGTGATGTTACTTCTTGCGCAGACGGATCACGACATCAACTGACGCGATCTCGACCCCTTCGGGCGCTTCCGGAAGGCGCTGAATCACCAGCTGGTCCGATGGCGCATCGCTCAAGCGGCCTTCGTCTTCCCAGAAGAAATGCGGATGATCATGCGTATTGGTGTCGAAATAGCTTTTCGACCCGTCCACCGTGATTTCCTGCAACACGCCTGCCTCGCAAAATGCGCGCAGAGTGTTGTAAACAGTGGCCAGAGACACGGCATCGCCATTCGTCTTTGCCGCCTCAAACAGGCTTTCCGCCGTGACATGGCGGTGACGACCATCACCCACCAGCAATTCGGCCAAGGCCACGCGCTGACGCGTTGGACGCAAACCTGCGTCAACTAACCAATTCGTGGCTATGTTCTGGCTATTAGGCGTCATGAATCCGAAACCTGTTCTCTGCTCAGCTATATATAAGGGCGATGGTCATGCAATTTCAAATGAAATTCATTCGCAAACTATAGGCTGAACACAACATGATGTGGCCCACTGCTCTTGCAGGACCTTGCATACGGGTGCTAGGTGAGGCCAGATATATAAACAGACCCCTGGCAGGAGAGGCGGCAGAATGGCCCAATTCCCGAGCAGCTTTGACAAGGACGATCTGCTGAAATGCGCCCGTGGCGAGTTATTCGGCCCCGGAAACGCGCAATTGCCCGCCCCGCCGATGCTGATGATGGACCGCATCACCGATATTTCGGGCGACGGCGGCGAACATGGCAAAGGCCATGTTGTGGCTGAATTCGATATCACGCCCGATCTGTGGTTCTTTGACTGCCATTTCCCCGGCAACCCGATCATGCCCGGCTGTCTGGGTCTGGACGGTCTGTGGCAGCTCACCGGGTTCAACTTGGGCTGGCGCGGCTGGCAGGGGCGCGGATATGCGCTGGGCGTGGGTGAGGTCAAACTGACCGGAATGGTGCGCCCCGACCGCAAGATGCTGACATACTACGTCAACTTCACCAAGGCCGTGCAAACCCGCCGCCTGACCATGGGCGTGGCCGATGGCCGGGTCGAAGCGGATGGCGAAGTGATCTATCAGGTCAAGGACATGAAGGTTGCATTGTCCGAAAGCTGACCCCAGCTGAGGACACGCAAAAGGGAACGGAACACAGGAGTACGCATATGCGTCGCGTCGTCGTCACCGGTTTGGGGATCGTCTCCTCGATCGGGAACAATGCCGAAGAGGTTCTTGCCTCGCTCAAAGCAGGCAAATCCGGCATCGAGGCCAACGAACAGATGGTCGAACATGGCTTCCGCAGCCAGATCGCCGGAACGCTCAAGATTGACGTGGCCGAGCATGTGGACAAGCGCACCCTGCGCTTTATGGGTCCGGGCGCGGCCTATGCGCATATCGCCATGAGCCAGGCGATTGCGGATTCGGGCCTGACCGAGGAACAGGTGGTCAACCCGCGCACCGGCCTGGTGGCCGGGTCCGGTGGCCCATCGACCAGCGCCATGCTGACGGCACATCAGACAGTACTGAAAACCGGCGCGACCAAGCGGATTGGGCCGTTTGCCGTGCCGAAATGCATGTGCTCGACGATTTCTGCGAACTTGGCGACCGCGTTCAAGATCAAGGGCATTAACTATTCGATCACCTCGGCCTGCTCGACCTCGCTGCACTGCATCGGCAACGCAGCCGAACAGATCATGCTGGGCAAGCAGGACGTGATGTTTGCAGGTGGTGGCGAAGAGCTGGACTGGACCCTGTCCTGCCTGTTCGACGCGATGGGCGCGATGTCGTCAAAATACAATGACACGCCCGAGAAAGCTTCGCGCGCATTCGACGAAAACCGCGACGGGTTCGTGATTTCCGGCGGCGGCGGCATCGTCGTGCTGGAAGATCTTGAGCATGCTCTTGCCCGTGGCGCGAAAATCTATGCCGAGGTCACAGGATATGCCGCCACCTCGGACGGTCATGACATGGTGGCCCCGTCGGGCGAAGGCGGCGAGCGCGCGATGCGTCTGGCGCTGGCCACTGTCCCCGAAGGCCGCAAGGTCGGCTACATCAACGCCCACGGCACTTCGACCCCGGTCGGTGACGTCGGCGAAGTCGAAGCTGTCCGCCGCATTTTTGGCGAAGGCAACGTGCCGCCGATTTCATCGACCAAGTCGATGACAGGTCACGCACAGGGTGCAGCAGGCGCGCTTGAAGCGATCTTCTGCCTGCTGATGCTGGACAATGACTTTATTACTCCGTCGATCAACGTCGACACACTAGCCGAAGGCATCCTGCCCGGTGAAATTGCTACTCAAGTAGTTGAAAACGCAGGCTTGGACAGCGTGATGACCAACAGCTTCGGCTTTGGCGGCACCAACGGATCCATGGTTCTGTCCAAGTATAACGGGTGAACACGATGTCGGAACTTCTCAAGGGCAAACGCGGCCTGATCATGGGCGTGGCAAATGACCGGTCGATTGCATGGGGCATTGCCAAGGCCATGCACGAAGCGGGCGCAGAACTGGCCTTTACCTATCAGGGTGAGGCATTCGGCAAACGGCTTGAGCCTCTGGCGCAAAGCCTGGGCAGCGATTTCATGGTCGATGCGGACGTCACCGACGACGAGTCTCTGGACCGTGCGTTCAACGAACTGGGCGCGCGCTGGCCAACGATTGATTTTGTCGTCCACGCCATCGCTTATTCAGACAAATCCGAACTGACCGGCCGGTTCCTGAACACCACGCGGGCGAACTTCAAACACTCGATGGATGTGTCGGCCTATTCCTTCATCGAAGTCGCGCGCCGTGCCTATCCCCTGATGCAGGAGAATGGCGGTTCGTTGCTGACCCTGACTTATCAGGGATCGAATCGCGTTGTGCCGAATTACAACGTGATGGGTGTCGCCAAGGCGGCGCTGGAATCGGCAACGCGCTATCTGGCCAACGATCTGGGCCCCGACGGCATCCGCGTCAACGCCATCTCACCCGGACCGATGAAAACGCTGGCCGGGGCGGCCATCGGTGGCGCTCGCAAGACCTACAAGTTCTGCGATCAGAACGCACCGATGCGCGCGAATGCAACATTGGAAGCGGTCGGTGGCACAGCGGTTTACCTGACCTCGGATGCCGGGGCCTGCACCTCGGGCGAGATCATCCGCGTTGACGGAGGCTTCCACGTTCTGGGCATGCCGCAACCCGATCACATGTGACCTGATCTTTCCCTGCCCGCGCCAAGATTTAACCATCTTTTGCAGGCAGGGATGACCGCATGAGCAAAGCTGATCAAATCGTCGCAAGCAACTCCCGGGTTTCCCGGGGCAAACAGGGTTTTCTGGGTCAACGCGGCCGTATCGCGCTGCTGGCATTGACCACGTTGCTGATGCTGTTTGTATTCTTCACACAGCCGGACGTCCGTGCGACCCTCGCAACCTGGACCAGCCTCATTTCCGGCTGATCCAATATCCCGCTGCATGGCGGTCAGTTTATCGAAACAACCTCGATATCGAAAATCAGGTCCTTCCCTGCCAGGGGATGATTCGCGTCCAGCGTGACGGTTGCTTCATCCACTTCGACCACGGTCACAGGCAAAGCCTGCCCATCCGGGGTTTGCATCTGTAGCTGAGTCCCAAGGTCCAGCGGAATGTCATCCGGGATGCCTTCACGCGGGATCTGCTGACGGGCCGCCGGGTTGATGGGGCCATACGCATCCACGCAGGCAATCTCGACCCGCTTTTTCTCACCCACCGTCAGACCCGGCATGGCCGTATCCAGCCCGGGGATGATCTGGCCCGACCCGACCACGAATTCCAGCGGGTCGCGTCCTTCGGAACTGTCGAACACGTTGCCGTCCATCAGCGTTCCCTTGTAGTGGATGCGAACCGTGTCGCCTTGTTTGATCTCGGTCATGGGTGGCCTCCGGCCGTTAGGAAAGTGAGCGGGCAACCCTAGGGGGTGACACGATATTGTAAACCCTTCCCTCTTTTTCAGTGTCAACTCTTGTGCCAACCTGCGCGCAACCAAGAGGGGAGAGCCGATGCCGATCACCACATGCGTATTCGATGCCTATGGCACGCTGTTCGATGTCGCCGCCGCCGCGCGGCAGGCTGCGGCAGAGCCCGGCTTTGAGAAATTGCAGCAGAAATGGCCGGAACTCGCCAATCATTGGCGGCTGAAGCAACTGCAATACACATGGTTGCGCGCGATCACCGATGCGCACACCGACTTCTGGGACGTGACGCAGGATGGGCTGGACTGGGCGTTAGAGGCCACCCGACTGGACAGCGATCCGACACTACGCCAACGACTTTTGGATCTGTATTGGCAATTGCAGGCCTACTCTGAGGTTCCCCAAATGCTGGCTGATCTCAAGGCCGGAGGTCTGCAAACGGCGATTCTGTCCAACGGGTCGCCGCCCATGCTGGATGGCGCGGTGCAATCCGCCGGGATTGGCGGTCTGTTGGATGACGTACTGTCGGTCGAAAGCGTCGGTGTCTTCAAGCCCCACTCCACCGTCTATGATCTGGTGCAGCAACGTTTTGGAGGCGACCGGGATGAGGTTCTGTTCGTCAGCTCAAACGGGTGGGACGCCGCCGGGGCCAGCGGCTACGGCTTTACGACCGCGTGGGTCAACCGCGCCCAAGAGCCGATGGATCGCTTGCCCTGGAGCCCGGCCCATGTTCTGTCTGACCTGACGACAATCCCGCAACTGGCCGGTCTCTAGTGGCTTTTTTCACAACCTCCGATGGCAAGCGCTTGTATTTTGAGGACACCGGAACCGGCGCCCCTGTGCTGTGCCTTGCCGGGTTGACGCGTAACAGTCAGGATTTCTCATTTCTTGCGCCGCACATTGCCGATCTGAGGATGATCACGATGGATTACCGGGGGCGTGGGCGATCGGACTTTGACCCGGATTTCATGAACTACAGTGTTCCGCGCGAGTCGCTTGATGTGATCGAACTGCTCGATCATCTGGGGCTGGACCGCGTGTCACTGATCGGCACTTCGCGCGGCGGGCTGATCGCCATGGCCCTTGCCGCCAGTTACCCGGATCGGTTATCCGCCGTGATCCTGAATGACGTCGGCCCCGTGATCGAACCCACGGGCATCGCCAAGATCATGGACTACGTCGGCCAAAAGCCGGTCGCCAAAACCTATGACGAAGCGGCACAGGCACTGCTTCAAGTGATGCGCCCGCAATTCCCCGGCGTTTCGCTGGACCGCTGGCGGCAACAGGCGGAGTTCCAATACCGGCAAACCGCCCATGGATTGTCCCTGCGCTATGACCCGGCGCTTCGCACGGCGCTGCTGAACCAAGCGGCAGAGGGTGCGGCCGTGGATTTGTGGGCACTCTTCGAAGCTCTGCGCAAAATCCCGACAGGTGTTATTCGCGGTGAGAATTCCGACCTCCTCGGCAAGGACACGCTGATGGAGATGCACGAACGGCACCCCGACCTTATATCTGCCGAAGTGCCGGATCGCGGCCATGTGCCGTTTTTGGACGAACCGCAGTCGCTGGACCTGATCCGCAACGTATTGGACACCGTATGAGCACGCTGGAAATGATCGAAGCCGCCGCCGAACGCTTGCGGGCCCATGTTCGGGAAACGCCACTACTGACCTCTCCGTTTCTGGATGAGCTGGCCGGGCGGCGTGTTCTGGTAAAGCCCGAGTGCCTGCAACATACCGGCAGTTTCAAGTTTCGCGGCGCATGGTCAGCAATTTCGGCGCTGGACGAGGCGGACCGGGCGCGCGGCGTGATCGCCTTTTCCTCGGGCAACCACGCACAGGGCGTGGCGCGGGCGGCCGCCCTACACGGAATCTCCTCTGTGATCGTCATGCCCTCGGATGCACCGCAACTGAAGATCAACAATACCCGTGCGCTGGGCGGTGAGGTTGTTCTGTATGACCGCGCCAACGAAAGCCGGGAAGAAATTGGCGAGGCTCTGGCCAGCGAACGCGGCCTGACTCTGATCCGCCCCTATGACGAACCGCAGGTGATTGCTGGTCAGGGCACAACCGGTCTGGAGATCGCCCGTCAGGCCGCCACCATGGGTGTTGAGCAGGCCGACGTTCTGATCTGTTGCGGTGGAGGCGGGCTGACCTCGGGGATCGCTCTGGCGCTTGAAGGCCACGCGCCCGGTCTGCGCGCCCGTCCGTGCGAGCCAAAAGGATTCGATGACGTGAAACGCTCGCTGGCCAGTGGTCAGATTCAGAAAAACGACGCCGCTGCGGGCAATATCTGCGACGCGATCCTGACGCCGCAACCCGGAGACGTTACCTTTCCAATTCTGAAACGCCTGTGCGGCCCGGGCCTTTCGGTCACAGAAGAAGAGGCAATGCGCGCCATGGCCCAAGCCTTTCTGCGCCTGAAAATCGTGCTGGAACCCGGGGGTGCGGTGTCGCTGGCCTCAGCGTTGTTTCGCAAGGATGAAATCGAAGGCGACGCGGTGATTGTTGTGGCATCCGGCGGCAATACGGACCCGGAAGTCTTTGGAAAAGCGCTGGAATTCCTGACCTGACATAGATCAAGAGTTGGGCCACATATATGTTTTAACGTATGACCACAGGGGATTGAGTCATGCAAATCGCAGATTTCGGAGAGGTGCAGTTGCACTATCGGGTCGATGGTGACCCCGATGGCGCGCCTGTTGTGTTTGCCAATTCGCTTGGCACCGATCTACGCCTTTGGGACGCGATGCTGCCGCACCTGCCCGAGGGGCTGAGGATCATCCGCTATGACAAACGCGGTCATGGCTTGTCGTCGCAACCCCCGGCCCCGTATTCGATGGGCGCGCTGGTGCGGGATGCTGAGACCCTGCTCGATCATCTGAATGTTCGCGACTGCGTCTTTGTCGGCCTGTCCATCGGCGGGCTGATTGCACAGGGTCTGGCCGTGAAACGCATGGATCAGGTTCGCGCGCTGGTGCTTTCGAACACTGCGGCCAAGATAGGAACGCCTCCGATCTGGCAACAACGAATTGATGCCGTACGTGATGGCGGCATTGAGGCGCTGGCAGATGCGACGATGGAGCGGTGGTTCTCGAAGCCCTTCCGGGCGTCACCGGAACACCTGCTGTGGCGCAACATGATGGTGCGGCAACCGGTCGATGGCTATTTGGGCTGCTGCGCCGCGATTTCGGGAACGGATTTCTACACTCCCACCAGCGGATTGCGATTGCCGACGCTGGGTATCGCCGGCAGCGAGGATGGCTCAACCCCGCCCGATCTGGTGCGCGAAACCATTGACCTGATCCCCGGTTCCAGATTCGAGCTGATGCGCAAGGCGGGTCATCTGCCCTGTGTCGAACAACCCAAGGAATACGCCGCCCTGCTGCGCAGTTTCCTGTCCGATATCGGGCACATTTGAAGGAGCACGGTTTTGGCAGATTTTCTGTTAGTCCACGGATCCTGTCACGGCGCATGGTGCTGGCGCGACCTGATCCCCGCCGTTGAGGCACTCGGCCATACCGCTCGCGCCATTGACTTGCCTAGCCACGGCTCTGACCCGACACCGATTGCCAACGTCACACTGAACAGTTGCCGCGATGCGGTTCTGGACGCCAGCACTCCGCAAACAATCATCGTAGGCCATTCCTGGGGCGGCTACCCCATCAGCGCCGCGGCCGAGGCTGCGCCGGGTGCCATGCGCGCGCTGATCTATCTTTGCGCCTATGTCCCCCGCGATGGCCTGTCCATGGTCGAGATGCGCAAGCGCGCGCCCAGGCAACCCATCGTCGACGCGGTTGAGAAATCAGCAGATGGCGTATCCTACACGGTCAAACCGGACATGGTGCAGGACCTGTTTTACCACGACTGCCCCCCCGACACCGTGCCTTATGCTTTTGCACGTCTGTGCCCGCAGGCTATCGCTCCGCAGGATACTCCGCTGCCCTTATCCGAGAATTTCGCGCGTGTTCCCAAGGCCTATATCCGCGCTACAGATGATCACACGATCCCACCCGAATACGAAGAACAGATGAGCCACATCGCACCGGAAGAACTGCGAGCAGCGATCAACAGCTCGCATTCCCCGTTCTTTTCGCATCCCCGCCACCTGGCCGAAATCCTTGACGATCTGGAACAAAAACTACCGGCGGCATAACCCCACGTAACTGGCGCTTCACAGGTGCAGCAGGCGTGATAGGGTCCGGGGGAAACTCATCAACGGTTGCCATGCGTCTGCCTTTTCTCTTCGTTCTCGGAACAGTCATGATCGACGCCATGGGCATCGGTCTGGTGCTGCCCATCATGCCCGAACTGATCGTTGAGGTTCAGGGCGGCACATTGGCAGACGCCGCGATCTGGGGAGGCGTGCTGAGCACCGCCTTTGCCGCGATGCAGTTCGTGTTCGGCCCGATCCTTGGCAATTTATCTGATGCCTATGGGCGCCGACGAATCCTGTTGGTGTCGCTGTTCGTCATGTCGCTGGACTATGTGGTGATGGCCTTGGCGGGCAGCATCTGGTTGCTGCTGGCAGGGCGTATTGTCGGAGGCATAACCGCCGCAACCCACGCCACAGCCGCCGCGTTCATGGCGGACGTGTCCAAACCGCATGAGAAAGCTGCAAATTTTGGCTTGCTTGGCGCGGCCTTCGGGGTCGGCTTTGTACTCGGCCCGGTCATCGGTGGGTTACTGGCCGAATATGGCACCCGCGCACCGTTTTGGGCCGCAGCAGCCCTGTCGGCCGTGACCTTTCTGTCCGGTCTGCTGGTCATGCCCGAGACGGTTACGGACAAGACCCGCCGCGCCTTCAGCCTGAGGCGCGCCAACCCGGTCAATTCGCTGCGCGCCATCGCCGCCCTGCCCGGCATCCGCCCGATGCTATGGGTCTATTTCCTCTATTCGGTGTCGATCTACGTCTACCCCGCGATCTGGGCCTATTTCACGACCGAGCGCTTTGGCTGGTCGCCACAGATGATCGGCCTGTCCCTCGGCGTTTACGGAATCGGCATGACCGCCGTGCAAGGCGGCCTTATCCGACCTGCGACTCGCTATCTGGGTGAGCGTGTCACGATCATCTACGGTATGGCGTTCGAGATCGTCAGTTTCCTGTTGCTGGCCTTCCTGACCAACGGCTTCATCGCCCTGATGCTGATCCCGATCACGGCAATCGGAGCCGTCGTGACCCCTGCGCTCCAAGCGCTGACATCTCGCGCCACACCAGATTCGCAGCAGGGAGAGTTGCAAGGCGTCCTCACCTCTCTGCATGCGCTATCGATGGTGATCTCTCCGCTGGTGATGACGACCGTTTTTGCGCAGTTCATCAAACCAGACACAGCGTTCTACCTGCCCGGCGCGCCGTTTCTGTTGGCGATGCTGTTGATGATCGTTGGATTCGCGCTGTTTTGGCGTTCTCGCCCTGCCGTGGCGTAACAACGACGCGCTGATGACGGTTTCCGTCTTGCAGCATGAATTTTCCCGCGCCACCGTGGCGCAAAGGGAATGAGGGATATAATGCAAACGATCAAAGCTGCCGTCTGCCGGGCGTTCAAGGAACCTCTGGTCATCGAAGACGTATTGATTGCTCCGCCGGGTATGGGCGAGGTCGAAGTAACGCTGGATGCAGTGGCGATCTGCCATTCCGACATTACCTACGCCAGCGGTGCTTGGGGCGGCAATCTGCCTGCTGTCTACGGGCATGAGGCCGCCGGCGTCATCACTGCAACCGGGGAAGCGGCCGGAGATTTCAAGGTTGGCGACGCTGTGGTGGTAACTCTGGTCCGCGCCTGCGGGTCTTGTCCGTCCTGCGCTGGGGGGCAACCGACCATATGCGAAACACCTTATGACACCCTCAACGGCCCATTGCAGACCGCCGATGGCGGCCCGTTGGATCAGGCCATGGCCTGCGGAGCCTTTGCCGAGAAAGTCGTCGTCAGCCACCGGCAGATTGTGAAAATCCCGGACACCATGCCGAAAGATGTGGCCAGCCTGCTGTCCTGCGGCGTGATCACCGGGGTTGGCGCAGCGGTGAACGCCGCCCAGCTGCGCCCTGGTCAGGATGTCGTGGTGATCGGCGCGGGCGGTGTCGGCCTGAACGCCATTCAGGGCGCACGCCTTGCCGGAGCACGCCGAATCGTGGCCGTCGACATGACCGAGGAAAAGCTGGAAATCGCCAAAGAATTTGGCGCGACACACGGCGTTCTGGCGAGCCTGGAAGAACCGTGGAATGCCGCGATCAAAGCGCTGGGCGGGCGAGGCGCAGATGCCGTCCTGATCACGGTCGGCGCGATTCCGGCCTATGATCAGGCCCCACGCTATCTGGGCCGGGGTGGCAAGGCGATCATGATCGGCATGCCGCATTCGGGTGATATGTCCACCTATGAACCGGTGATGCTGGCCTCGTTGGGTCAGGGTGTAGTCGGCTCGAAAATGGGTGATGTTGTCATTCAGCGCGATATCCCGTGGATGATCGACCTCTATGAACAGGGGCGCTTGAAACTGGACGAGCTGATCTCGGGCCGCTGGTCTCTGGGTCAGATCAACGAGGCGATCGAGGATACCAAAACCGGATCGGCCAAGCGCAACGTTATCGTGTTCGACAGAAGCTGACGCGAACCGGGGAGGACACCGGATGAAACTGCAAGACCTCGACATCATCGTCACCGCTCCGCCCGCGCCGGGCTGGGGTGGGCGCTATTGGATACTGGTTAAAGTCACTACTGATACCGGGATCACTGGCTGGGGCGAATGCTACGCCTCTTCGGTTGGACCCGAGGCGATGCGCCACGTGATCCGGGATGTATTCGAACGGCACATGCTGGGCGAAAACCCCGAGAATATCGAGCTGATGTTCCGCCGCGCCTATTCCAGCGGCTTCACTCAACGCCCGGATCTGACCGTGATGGGCGCGTTTTCGGGGCTGGAAATTGCCTGCTGGGATATTCTGGGCAAGGATCGCGACCGTCCGGTTTATGCCCTGCTGGGCGGTCTGATGAACGAGCGCATCCGCGCCTATACCTACCTCTACCCTCTGCCCCAGCATAACCTGACCGATTTCTGGACCTCTGCCGAGCAGGCCGGAGAGGCCGCGGCTGAGATGGCGCGGCGCGGCTTTACAGCGGTCAAGTTCGACCCCGCCGGTCCCTACACGATCCGCGGTGGGCATATGCCTGCGATGTCGGATATTTCAATGTCGGTGGCCTTCTGCAAAGCGATCCGCGAGGCGGTTGGTGACAAGGCAGACCTTTTGTTCGGCACCCACGGCCAGTTCAACACCGCAGGCGCGATCCGTCTGGGGCAGGCACTGGAACCCTACGCGCCGCTGTGGTTCGAGGAACCCACCCCGCCCGACATGATCGAAGACATGGCCCGCGTTGCCCGCAATGTCCGCATCCCCGTCGCAACCGGAGAGCGTATGACGACCAAGGCCGAATTCGGAGCCGTTCTGCGCGCAGGGGCCGCCGAGATTCTGCAACCCGCCCTAGGTCGCGCCGGCGGCATCTGGGAAATGAAGAAGGTCGCCGCCATGGCCGAGGTGTTCAACGCTCAGATGGCACCGCATCTCTACGCGGGTCCGGTGGAATGGGCGGCCAATATCCATCTGGCCGCGTCGATCCCAAACCTGTTGTTGCTTGAGACCATCGAAACGCCGTTCCACGATCAGTTGATCAAAGGCGCGCTGCGCGTAGATGAGGGCTTTGTGACGGCCCCGACGGCCCCCGGGTTGGGAATCGAGGTAGACGAGGATCTGGCCCGCGCGCATCCCTACACCGGCGACGGGTTGCACCTGCAAATGCAGGAAAAACCTTGTGATTATGTGAACGGAAATTCCTTTCAGGGCGGCGCGCCAGCGACCGAGGGGTGACAAACCGCTCTGAATTGGGGCATATTGGCTGAACCCCAAGTTGCGAAGCAGGACGCGCGTGACCATCAAAGACCAGGACGACAAAGGCGCCCACCCAGAAGACCCCGCAGAGATGAAAGAAAGCGCTGCGCGGGCTTCGGCGTTTCTAAAAACGCTGGCCCATGAAGGTCGGCTGATGATCTTATGCCATCTGGGCGAGGGCGAAAAATCGGTTGGGCAGCTGGAAGACCTGCTGCAAATCCGTCAGGCCGCCGTGAGCCAGATGCTGGCGCGTCTGCGGCAGGAACGGCTGGTCTCAACCCGTCGAGACGGCAAGACGATTTACTATTCGCTGCAAGATGGGAATACGGCGCAGGTCATAGGGCTGCTTTACAATCTGTTCTGCAAACCGGAGACCTAGTTCGAAACGTAGCCCGCAATCACCTGCATCAGTTTAAACGCGGTCGCGGCATCGTTTTCGACCACGGCGAGGAATTCTTCTTCACCAATCCGCAAACAGGACAGGTCCGTCTCGGCAATCATGCTCAACGCACGAGGTTCCTTGCGGATCAGCCCCAGCTCTCCGACTAATGCCCCCGGGCCGACCTTAGTGATTAACTGGTCGGGGCCTTCCATCTGAGGCAGATACAGCCCTGCCTCGCCCTCGAGCACCACATAGGCACCGTCCGTCGGCTGGTCGTCTTTCAGGAAGACGATCTCACCCGGCTTGGCATCAAACCAGCGCGCACCGAAGGCCAGCAGGCGCAGCTGCCTGCGGTCCAGCCCCGAGAACAGTGGGGTCTGTTCCAACGCACGCAACTTGCGCGCAAGGTCGGCTGAGGCTGCGCTGTCTTCTTCCACTTGGGCCGGTCCTTCATCCGTGACCACCCGACCCTGCCTGATTTCGACGTATGTGTCGAATACATCCGGGTTCTCAAAGTGATCGTTCAGGTAGATCACCGTAGTGTCTGGCAACAGCGACCGGAGGTTTTTGTAGACCGCCACCTTGGTCGCCATGTCATAGCTGGCAAGCGCGTTTTCCAAGATCAGGATGTCCGGTTTCTTGATCGTGGCGCGAGTGAACGCCAGCGGCTCGGCAAAGACCGCAGGCAGGTTCTGACCGCCGATCGCAACGGGCACGTCATAGATCAGCTCGACCACCAGAGGGCGCGCTCCGTTTTCGTCCAGCACATCGACAATCAGCTTGCGCGCCTCATCCGAGCGCCCGCCGCCAATCTGGCTGACCTTACCGAACAGAACGTTTTCCATCACCGTCAGGCCGGGGGCGAACGCGTCTTTTTTGAGCGGCACGAAGACGTCATGCAGCCGCTCCATCAGCTTTTCGGAATGGCTGTGGCGCAGTTCGAGGATGCGGTTCTTGAGCTCATCCGTAAACGCAGGTCCGATCTGTTCGGCCGAAATCACGAAGGGTACGGCCAGCAGGTTGGCGAGTTGCTCGTCATCCAAACCGGACACACCCTCATTACGTGTTCGTTCGACCAGCTCCAACGCGGTTTCGTAAGTCTGCGCCTCAAGCCCCAGCTTACGGAACAGCGGGTGGTCTGTGCCATCCAGACCGAAGATCTGGCGCAGCATTTCGATCACGTCGCGGGTCAGATGCACCAGCGTTTCATCCAGCCCCAACTCTCGCAATTGACCGAGGAAAATGGTTTGGCGCGCCAGCAGTTCCTGCGTGACGGTCACGCTGGGGGTGGCAAACAAAAGGTTTTCCAAAACCGGTAAGGCCGGGTTGTACGTATCCCAATCAAAGACCAGCGCTTGCTGTTCCAGCCCGGCATCCTGCACGGCTTGTTGAACCAGCGGGCGAAGTTCGACCAGCTTGCGCGCAAGCTCCGGGTGCTCGTCTGCGTCAAAAACCTGTTCTGACCCGCGCTGGAACAAAGCCGCGCCCGAGCCCATTCCGTCAATCAGGTGCAGCCACCAATCGCGCAGCTCTGCCGGACTGTTCAGATCCGCCAAAGACGGATCAAGCCAATCGGCCCGGAATGGATCGGTGCTATTACCTGCACGTTTGGTTTCGGCAAAACCCGGCTCATCCGAATGGTCCTGCAAAGGTTTCAGGCGCATCGGCATCATGACGTTGTCACCCAGCGTTCCCTGAAACATGACCGGTCGGGACGAGGCATATCCGATCCGCGCGGCTACCACGCTCTGATGCAGGGCCGACAGGTTTTCACTGCCGACCTCGACCCGGCCCGAACTGGGCAGGATTTCCCGGGTCAGCAGTTCGGCCACAGCGCGGCGATCCTCTTCGCTGGGGGCGGCGATGCCTATGTTTTTGCCCGCAGGAAAGCTTAGGTTCAGATCGTCCAGCACCTGATTGCCGTCCATATCCCGGACCGAGACGCGGTCCAGAACGATGTCCCCGTTCAGACGCGGTTTAGATACGGGCTCGCCCTCAAACAGGTTTTCGTCCTGCATACCGGGCGGCGCAAAACGTTCGACCACCACGTCCCAGCGCAGCGACATGTCCTGAGTCTGGTTGTAATAGGTCAGCAGTTCCTTCCACGGCGAACTGAGGTCCTTGTACGCCGCCAGAGCAGCAACCAGCGCCCCCAGCGAGACCGACCCCTGTAGAACCAGCAACCCGCCGACCAGATAGAACATGAAGGGCGTCAGTTGCGAGATGAAGTTGTTGATGAACTTCATGAAGAATTTCTTCTGGTAGATCTCGAACCGAATGCCGAACAGACGCCCCAACTGTTCCGAGATCATCGCCCGACGATACCGCCAGCCGCCATTTCCGCGCAGGGTTGAAGCCCCCGCCGCGTTTTCACCAATCTGCGCCGCAAGAACGCGCACTTCTTGAATACGTTTCTTGTTCAGCAGATTGATCTGGCGTTGTAGCTTGGGAATTAACCAAGCCTGCAAAGGGATCAATGCCACGGCGGCCAGGCCGAACCAGACGCTTTGCAGAAACAGGAACGACAAGATCGTGATCATCTGCCCGGCCTGCAACACCGGTTGACTGATCGCGTCGCCCATCAGCCCGCCCATCGGCTCGCTTTCGGCAGTGATCATCGAGACCATTTCGCCCTGACTGACCCGCTCAAAATAGGGTTGAGGAAAGCGCAGGGCGCGGTTGATCAACTGATACCGGAACCGGCGCAACATACGTTCGCTCAACACACCTTTCATGGTGTTGATGCGCATCTTCATGAGACCATGCGCCAGCACAGCCGCCAGAAAGGCAAAACACAGCACCATCAGAAAAGTGGTCTGTGGCAGGGTGTATCCCAGAACGTCCACCGTGGGTGTGCTGGAACCAATTGCATCGTTGATGATGCGTTTGGGCAACTCCAGCGTCAGGTACAGCAGCGGGAACAAGGTCGATGTCACGGCCAGCAGGACCAGCTGGTCGCGTTTCGAGTACTTCCAAATAAACCGGAAAATCGTACGTTCTATGGAACCTGCCCCTGTTATGGATCACCGATCCGACCTTGCCGAAACTGTCGCAAATCCAACACCCTGAATTTACAGCAATCTCAGCCGATGACGCAAATAGTTTCCGGCATGAACATTAATCCGCCTTATGTGAACTAGTTCATTTGCGCGAAAATCATTTACCCCCTAATGTTCGCTTTAGGACGATATCGGGAGGAACACTTTGACTGCCAGCCTAGGCGCAGTGTTTTTGATGCTCTGCTTATTGCAGATCAAACATATGTTTGCGGACTATTACCTCCAGACTCCTAAGATGTTGTCCGGGCGCGGTGAGTATTTTCACTGGGGCCGTGCGCAGCATGCTGGCGTGCATGTTATCGGCTCAGTCATCGTCTTTTTGCTTTTCGGGGCGCCGTGGTCCTTCATCCTGATCATCGCCGCGCTGGAATGGATCGTGCATTTCAACATCGACTTTGCCAAAGCAAGTTATTCCGACAAAAAGAAGCTTGTGCCATCACAGGCCGCTTTCTGGCGCGCAGCCGGGTTGGATCAGTGCATGCACAACCTGACCTATATCGCGATGGTCTGGGCGTGGGTGAAATTCGCCACCTGATCGGGGCAGCTCAGGAAATGTGCGCTGATATGTCGGCCCCATAGGCCTGTAGCCATTGACGATCCAGTTCATCCAGTTGGGATGCGTCGAACCTTTCTTCCTCTTCCCAGTATCGACCCGAAGGGACGTGGTATCCCAATCTGTCTTCCGCCTGCAAAATCGCGCCCATCCCGTTTGTTGCGGGCAAGTCAGCCGCTGTCAGGTCATCCAGTTGCACAGAGGGAAACAGCAATCGGCTTTTGCCCTGCGACAGCCGGACAACGCGGCAACCTTGCACAGCGCCAAACAGGGCCAGACGCGCCGATTTCGCCTCGAGCGACCGAAGGGTGACATCGTTGCGCAATGGATCAGCCGTTCCCGTTCCGTAGAAATGGGTCTTGCCGGTGCTGGGATAGATCATGTCACAGCCGAAAAAGGCCATCACCGCAGGCTGCAACGCCGCAAGCGCCCAATATCCGGCGGTGAAAGCCATGGTACCCCCAGCATACACGAAGCCTCCAAATGCGTTTTGCACCGGGACATAGTCCTGCGCAGTGACGACTTGTTGGCCATCACCGACTTTGCCGGGGTGGTTCGCGGTCGGGAAATCCTCGGGGTAAATCAAAACGTCCCAATCGGGTCGGATGCGCCAGGCATTGTTGATCGCCACGATGTGGGTGAAGGTTCGACGAGGCCAATCCCGGGCAGCGACCGCGCCGGGGGCGCTGCCCAGAATCAGAACTCGGTTCATTGGCTCGGTCATCGCGGCCCCACATACGGTTCCTGAAGGACCTAGGCCATTGAGACGCGCAGGCTAGCCCAGAACCGAAAAACTACTTTCTTCGTTGATCGGACGTTTGCGGGAATAGAAGCCCACGTCGATCATCCGCTTGATATATGGCAGCTCGAATTGCAGCGGTTGGGCATCATGATCCGCCCCGCCCTCGCAGTATTCGATCAGGGCCGTCATCATCTTGCCCGCGATCGGCGCGTTCTTGTACTGGTTCCCGCTGGTACCACAGGCCATGTAGAAGCCGGGCAGGCTGGATTTGTCATAGATCGGAATCCAGTCGGTCGAGGCATCATACAGGTCCACCACTCCGCGCGTCTTGGACGGAATACCCAGGCTGGGAACCCGCTGCGCATAGCGCATGGCCTGCGTCGTCCATTGATCCGTGAATTCGTGGTTATAATGCACGTCATCCTCGCACCACTGATGCGGATCGCATTCGGGATCTTCCGAACCGACCAGAATGTGGTTGCCATGCTCGGGGCGGCAATAGCAGGCAATGTCGCTGTCGGACACGATGGTCCCATCGTTTTCAAAGTCGAACCCTTCCGGCGCGGGAACGTGGACGACCTCCTGCCGCAGCGGACGGGTCTCGATGGTCATGTCACCCAGCACATCGGCCATTTTGTTGATGATCGCCGAGCCCGGCCCGGCCACGTTGACCACCACCTTGGCCCGGATTTCCTCGCCCGAGGCCAGTTTGACCCCGGCCACACGACCTCCCTCGGTCAGAATCTCGACCACCTCGGCTCCGGTGCGTACCTCGGCCCCGTGCTGTTTGGCGGCATCCATCAGGTTTTGCGCCGACAAGGCCGGGTCGGTGACATATCCCGCCTGAGGCCAGAATACGCCGCCCTGCATCTTGCGTCCGTTGGGTTGACCAAACTCAGGGTCATCCATCCGTTTGGGCGGTGTAAAGCTGTCCAGCGAGTAGACCGGCAGACGTTCGGTGATTTTCTCGGGCGACCAGTCCTCGAACGGGCAATCCAGATCGGCACTGTTCTGCATGTGCTTTTCCAGCATCCCGTTGGCCTCGGATTTCATCACCAGACACCCGGTTTCGCGAAACTGCGCCAGATTGGCATCTGCGGGCAAGCCCAGATACTCGGCCCAGTCGCGCCAGTAGTGATACCCTTCCCATGCAAACGCCGTGCCATCGAAGGTCGAATAGTGCATCCGAATGATCGCGCAAGACCCCGCGGTCGAGCCATGACCGACCTGCGCATTTCGGTCCAGCGACAGAGTTTTCCACCCGGCCTTGGCCATCTCGAACGCGATGGCGGCCCCGATCACACCGGTTCCGATGATGATTGCGTCTGGTTGGCTCATTCAGAATCTCCTTCCCAATAGCGCTTTGAATAGGCGCTGAATTCTTCGATTTCGTCCGGTTGCGGCGCGACCCCGGTAAAGACGTAGAGGTAATGCGGCACCATTGACAACCGCATTTCCATCGGCTCGTTCAACTGCGCCAGATCATACCCGATCTGCATGTAATAGAGGACGCGCGCGCGGGTTTCGGCCTCGAACTCAGAGTAACCGTATCGCGCGAACATGGCGTGTAACGCTTGCAAGCGTCGCGCGTCAGACTGATCCAGCGCTCGCCGCACCTTGCCCGATTTGCGCGCCCAGTCGCGCACGGCAAAGTCCAGCGCGGTGTCGAACAGATCAGTGTTCACCACACAGCGCTGCACATTGCACACCGCGCCTGTGATGGTGTTGGCCGGGGCTTCGGCCTGCGCGATCAGCGCCGCTGTATTGGTCGCCTGCCAGCGCGCCAGCAGCGCATCCAGAAGCTCCTGCCGGGATTTGAAGTACCAGTAGAAGGACGACCGCGAGACGGCCATCCTCTCGGCCAGGCTCAGCACTTTGATCTGGTCCACCCCGTCCGAGATCAGCACGTCCATCGCAACGTTCAGCCAATCGTCGCGCGTGACCTTGACGTTGCCGACCAGCGGTTCAGCCTTGGGATCGTCCCGGTGCAGGATCGGTTTGGTGTTCATTCAACTCTCCGGCGGTGCGCCGCCTTCGGCAGTACGACGCGCAATGAAATCCTGCAAGGCTCCCAACCGGTCGCTATCGCTGTCAGGGGCCTGAAAGTTGCTCAGAATGTCCTTCCACACGCCGGTTGCGCGCCTATTGGCATCCAGTGACCCACGCTCGGTCCAGGTGCCAAAATTGGCGTAGTCGTGGACATGAGGTTGATAAAACTCGGTGTCGTATCGCTCCATCGTCTGACTGGAGGCAAAGAAATGTCCACTGGGCTCGACCTCGCGAAGGGCGGTATCAAAGCCGATTTCATCAGTGCCGGCCTGCGCCCCCGCGCACAGTTCGGCGACCATGTTCAGCACTTCGGCGTCACAGATCATCTTTTCGAAGGACACAGTCAGCCCGCCTTCGAGCCAACCGGCGGAATGGATGATCACGGTGGCCCCGGCCATGAGACACCCCCAAAGGCCAAACTGGTTCTCATTCGCAGCCTGAACGTCGTTGATATTCGCCGCCGAGCCAGCGGCGGATCGCCAAGGCAGGCCCAGATGCCGTGCCAGTTGTCCCGCAGCAAGTGACGCCTGAAAATGCGAGGGCGTTCCAAAAGCAGGCGCACCCGATTTCATGTCTACATTGCTGGTGAAGGTGCCATAACACACCGGCGCGCCGGGATTGATCAGCTGGGTCAGGGTCAGCGCCGCCAATGCCTCGGCATGAGACAATGTGATCGCGCCTGCCACAGTGATCGGTGCCATGGCCCCCATCAGCGTAAAGGGCGTAATTATCGACATCTGGCCATGGCGGGCGAAGTCGATCAGCCCTTGTGCCATCGGGATATCCAGCGTGCGCGGACTGTTCGTGTTGATGATCGTGTAGCAATGCGGACCAGCGCGGAAGTCGTCATCCGATAGCCCCCGCGCGGTCGAGAGCATCTCAAAGCAATCCATCACCTGCGGCGTACCGCGCGAGAAGAAGAACGGGAATTTGTCCGTCAACTCCATCTGCGCCTTTGTCGTAAAGTAGTGACGCAAATGGGTCGGCACATCCTGCGGCTCGACCTGAGGTGAGATCATCTGGAACACGTCGAAATGATGCGTAAGCTTCAGGAACTCCAGATAATCCTGCCCGGATGCGGGACGGCGGCCCCGTTCCAGATCTGTGGCGTTGGGGGCTCCGGCACCGGGCTGAAAAACCAATGAACCCAGTTCCAATGTGAAATCACGTCGCCGCGCGCCTGCCCGACAGGCAATTGATTTGGGGGCCGAGGCTATGGCGGCCTCGACCATGTCGCGCCCGATGAAAACCATCTCGGTGTCCTCATCTACGCGGGCGCCACCTGCGGCAAAGATCCGGCGGGCTTCTGGCAGCAGGACCTTGACGCCAAGCTCTTCAAGCGTACGCAGGGCAGTGTCGTGCATATCGGCGATCTGATCTGCCGGGAACACTTCCATCTGCGGGAACGGATTCCTGAGCTGGCGATAGTTCACGTCGCGCTGGGGCGGAGGCGCAGCTTCAGCCGCTCGCCCACGCCGCCGCCGACCGCGTTCAGAGGTTTGCGAGATCATCCTCAGCCCCTCATCGCCTTGCCCTGCGGATCGTAGGGGGACGGCGCAACCACACGCGCAGGGCGTTCGACGCCAACCACATGCACCGTCAGTTCCGTACCCGGATCGGCTTTGTCCCGGTTAACCAGCGCCATCGCCAACGACGTACCCGTGTAATGGCCATACCCCCCCGAGGTCACAAAACCTACACGTTCTCCGTCTGCCCAAATCGGCTCATACCCGCTGGCATCGGCGTCCAGCGCATCGACCTCCAACGTCACCTGAACCTGTGCCGGGCCATTGCCGTCACGTTCAGCGACCGCCGCCGCTTTGCCGACGAAATCCTTGTCCCAATCGATCCAGCGATCCATCCCGGTCATCCCCGGCGTATAAAGCTGCGTGAACTCCGCCGACCAGATGCCAAAGCTTTTCTCCAAACGGGTCGAGAGCATCGCGTTGAAGCCACATTCGCGGATGCCTTCATCAGCCCCGGCTTCAAGCAGCATCCGGCGCAGTTTGATGTGATCGCCGTAGCGGCAGTTGATCTCATAGCCCTTCTCACCGGTTACGGACATGCGCGCGACACGCGCGCGGACGAGGCCGATGTCAAAATCCCCACAGCCCATGAATTTCAGGCCAGAGATATCCTGCTCCGCCAACTTTTCGATCACGGCCTGTGATTTCGGACCGACCACGGCAAAGCCGCAATATTCCTCACCCAAATCACGAATATCGACGCCATCAATCATGTGGTCATCAAACCAGCGCTTATGCCAAGCGCGCAGGTAATAGCTGCCCATGATCCACCATGTGCCATCACCCCAGTTGAGCACGGTCAGATCACCCTTGAGCCGCCCGTTCTCACCCAGCATCGGAGCCAGCTTGGCCCGGCCCGGCGCGGGCAATTTCGAGGCCATGACCTTGTCCAGCCACGCTTCGGCATTCGGCCCACTAACTTCGAACCGCGAGAAGCCCGAGATATCCAGAAGGCCCACACCTTCGCGGATCACTTTACACTCCTCGGCCACGATATCGTGCGCGTTCGAGCGTTTCAGCGTCGGCGTTTCCTCAAACCCTTTCGGCGCAAAATACAGCGGCACTTCCAGATCCCAGCTGACACCCCACTTGCAGCCCGCCTCGGTCATCGCATCATGGGCTGGGGCCATCTTCAGCGGACGACCGGCAGGCAGTTGTTCGTTCGGGTAAGTCATCACGAAGCGGCGGGAATAGAACTGGCCCGTCGTCTCGCGGATGTAACGTTTGTTTTGAGCGAAATCGCCGTAACGTGCCACGTCCATCGGCCATGCGTCGGCCTCGGGCTCGCCGTGAATCATCCACTCGGCCAGCGTCTTGCCGACGCCACCGCCTTGCAGGAAGCCCGCCATCACCGCACAGGCCGACCAATAGCCTCGCTTGCCCGGCACGGGTCCGACCAGAGGGTTGCCGTCTGGCGAGAAGGTGAACGCGCCGTTCACCCATGTTTTGATGCCGACGTTCTGGATCGAGGGGTACCGTTCAAAGCCCAGCGTCAACTCGTTCTCGATGCGGTCGAGCTGTTCCTGAAACAGCTCCTCGCCATAGTTCCACGGCGCGCCGTCCATGGCCCAGTGTTCGTGATCGACCTCATAGATACCGACCAGAACGCCCTTCTGGTCCTGCCGCATATAGGTGAACCCTTCGAGGTCCACGGTCATTGGCATCTCAAAGTCCGCCTGCGCAACTTCGGGCACCGTGTCGGTAATCAGATAATGGTGCTTCAGCGGCGAGACCGGCAGTTCCACCCCGGCCATCCGACCCACTTGCTTGGCCCAGAGACCCGCCGCGTTGACGACGTGTTCACAGGTAATGGTGCCTTTGTCGGTCACAACCTGCCAGCCATCGGCGGTTTGCGTCAGGCTTTCGACCTTGGTTTCCTCGTAATACTCGGCACCGCGTTTCTTGGCCGCTGTCGCGTAGGCCTGCACCGTGCCTGTCGTGTCGATGTAACCTTCACGATCCGCCCACATCGCGCCCAGCACGCCATCGGTAGACATAATGGGGCAGCGCCTTTGCGCTTCTTCCGGGGACAGCAACTCACAGTCATCAATGCCGATGGACTGGAAAATGCGGTAATTGGCCTGCAACCACTCCCACCGTTCCGGGGTCCCGGCAAGGGTCAGGCCGCCTGTCATATGCAAGCCGATATTCTGACCCGATTCCTTTTCGATCTCGCTGAGCAGGTCGATCGTGTAGGCCTGCAAAGAGGCCATGTTCGGATCAGCGTTCAGCGCGTGAATGCCGCCCGCAGCGTGCCAAGAAGACCCCGAGGCCAACCGCCGCCGCTCCAGCATCACCACATCCGACCAGCCGAATTTGGCCAGATGATACAGAACCGAGGCACCCACAACGCCGCCCCCAATGACCACAACGCGATATTGCGATTTCATCCTGCTCTCCCCTGCATGACTCGGAGAGGACGCTAGACGCACTGTTCACTTCTGTCTAGACATTTCTGTACAGTTCGAGACACACATCGCCACCAGCCAAAACCAAGAGATTTAAAGCTGGGCGCTGGGCCGCGCGCCGATCTTTTCGTACCACGCCACAGTGGCCGAATTTTCCTGTGGAATCCGCGTTTTGATCACACGGGCAAAGTCGACAAAGACAAAAGCCGTGATGTCCGCCAGCGTAAATTCGTCCCCGGCCAAATAGGGGCTATCTGTCAGGCGGGTTTCCAGCAGGTCAAAGAAATGCGCGATGCGCTTGGTGCCCCGCTGTGCAAGCTCGGGAATCTGAGCGTGATTCTCGACACCCGGGAGCGCCCTGTCGGTAAAAGCGGGATGTGTATTGCGCAAGGTTTCTGCGATGGGCAAGCCGCCTTTATGCTCAGCAATACTGTGCCACATCAGAACCCTACCCCTTTCATCCGGGGTGCGCCCCATCAAAGGCGGCTCAGGAAAGCGTGCATCGAGATAGGCCGCGATGCCGAGATTTTCGGTCAGCGTCGTCCCTTCATCCGTGATCATAACCGGAACCGTCGCATTGGGATTGATCGCCCTGAACGCATCGCTCAGTTGTTCGCCTTTGGCGATCGAGACCTCGCGGGTTTCGATGGTCAGCCCTTTTTCGGCAATGAACATGCGGGCACGGCGTGGATTCGGAGCGGTCGAGCAATCGTAAAACAGCATGGAACGCTCCTGTGTCTCAGCGCCGATAGATAAAGCACCTGCCCTCAACGGCGGTAGGTGGCAGCGGCAATTCGGTCAGGCCTTTAAAATACATCCGGTCGCTGGATACCATCAATCCACCTTCTGCCAGCAGCGGCTCAATCAAGGGCGAGACGAACCGGGCAAACGCGTCGTTCTTTTCGCGATTATGCCCGCCCAAATCGGCGTGAATCAAACTGGCGGTTGCCCCGAACCGGCCCACGGCGGCCGGCAGTGTCTCGCGCACATCGCCCAAAATCACGCGGTCTTCCGGCGGTGTAGAATCCGGGTGAGAGGCGACAGCCCGTTCAAATACATATACCGGGCGATTTTTCACGTATTGCACCATGTGATGGTAAGTGCGCCCGTTGCCCAGGCCCAACTCGAACACCGGGCCGGACATGCCGCGCGTTTCGGCGATGGCGAAATCCAGACAGGCGCGCTGCGAAACCATACGGTCAATGAACAGATCGAGTCGGCTTTGGTCGTCGGACACGTGGAAATATCTCCTTGATAGTAAGTCGACTTATCAGATGTGGCCGACAGGCATTTGATGACAAATCCTCAAGACTTTGTGTAGGCAAATTGGTGTCAGTTTCACAAATTCGCGACATTTCGGCCCAAGAACGGGTTTGACTAGCGCGCACCAACCGCGCGAAACTGCACAAAAAAAACACAGGGAGTTGATCAAGCCGATGCCGACCTACGGCCGAACGGGTGGAAAACCCGCATGACTGCGTTGTTGTCCGTCCGCGATCTCAGCATCGGTTTTGGTGCGGGTGAGGCCGTCGTCCAAGGCGTGACCTTCGATGTAGAGGCCGGTCAGACGCTGGCCCTGGTAGGCGAGTCGGGGTCGGGCAAAACCATCTCGTGCCGGGCCGCTCTGCGTATTTTGCCGCGCACGGCTCAGATTCGCAGCGGTACGATTACCCTTAATGATTCCAAAGGCATGGTCGACCTGACCCAGATTAGCGAACGCGAGATGCGCGGCATTCGCGGCAACCGCGTGTCAATGATCTTTCAAGAGCCGATGCGGTCGCTCTCACCGCTGCACAAGATCGGCAATCAGGTCAGCGAGGTTCTGTGGCTGCACCGGGGTGCGTCCGAGGCTGAGGCTCGCAAAGAGGTGATCACCCAGTTCGAGCGTGTTGGCTTCCCCGACCCTCAACGGGCGTATGATTCTTACCCCTTTGAATTGTCCGGTGGCATGCGCCAACGCGCGATGATTGCAATGGCGATGGTGTCCAAGCCGGAACTTCTGATCGCGGATGAGCCGACAACTGCGCTTGACGTTACGACACAGGCTCAGGTTCTGGGACTGATCAAGGAATTGCAGCGCGAGACTGGCATGGCCTTGATTCTGGTCACGCACGATCTAGGCGTCGTGGCCAACATGGCCGAGCAGGTCGTTGTCATGCATAAGGGCCGTGTTATGGAATCGGGCGCTGCCGCGCCGATCCTGACCGCGCCCGCCCATCCCTATACCCAGCAATTGTTCAACGCGGCCCCCGAGATCCCGGACAAGGACGCGGTCGGCATTCCCATGCCCGACGAGGATCTGATCCTTGAAATGAAGGAGGTCTCCAAGACCTACACCATGCGGTCCAGTAAGGGCTGGCAGGGGGAACGCCTGATCCACGCCTGTCGCGGAGTCGATCTGAAGCTGGCCCGCGGCAAGACACTGGCCATTGTGGGTGAAAGCGGGTCTGGCAAGACAACAGCCGCCCGGATTGCATTGGGCGCAGAACCGCCGGATTCAGGGGGCGAGGTTCTGTTTCGCAGTTCGGCCTCAGACGACCCGATCACTGTTCACCACATGACCCGCGCCCAGCGCACCGCCTTTCAGCGCAAGGCGCAGATGGTGTTTCAGGACCCCTACAGCTCGCTCAGCCCTCGTATGCGGATTCAGGACGCAATGACCGAGCCGCTGGAAATTCACAAGATGGGAACCCCTGCCGAACAACGCGACAGGGCTGCCGAGATGCTGCAGCGGGTGGGCCTGAATGCAGACATGCTGAAACGCTATCCGCATGCATTTTCCGGTGGTCAGCGCCAGCGCCTGTCGATCGCCCGGGCGATGATGCTGGACCCGCAGTTGATCGTCTGTGATGAGCCGACCTCGGCGCTGGACGTGTCCGTGCAAGAGCAGATTCTGACCCTTCTCGAAAACCTTCAGGACAGTCTGAATCTGTCCTACTTCTTTATCTCTCATGACCTCGCCGTCGTGGCGCGCATCGCCGACGAGGTTGCCGTGATGCGCCGTGGTCTGGTGGTCGAACAGGCCCCGCCCGAAACGCTTTTCTACAATCCCCGCCACCCATACACCAAGGCGCTGATTGCCGCTCAGCCTGAACCTGACATCAACCGACCCATCGACCTAAAATTGGTTGCGTTGGGCGCAGGTTCGCCAGACAGTTGGGATGACGCCTTCCGATTTACCGACTCCGTGATACCTTCACTGGTAGAGATGGAACCCGGCCATAAGGTACGATGCCATGTTTAAGACCCCTCGCCCCCTGTTTCTGGCCGCCACACTGGCTGCTGCGTGGATGTTGCCTGCCACGGCAGAGGTTCCTACCCCCCAGGAAAGCGAATTCTGGGCCTCTGAGGTCAGCGCGGGCAACCTTCCGCCTGTTGCCGAACGCCTGCCAGCAGAACCACTGATTGTCGATTTGTCCGCCAAAGGGCGCGAATTCGGCACACCGGGCGGGACCCTGCGCACGATGGTGACGCGATCCAAGGATATCCGCCAGATGGTGGTTTATGGCTACGCTCGACTGGTGGGATTCAGTCAGGATTATGAAATCGTTCCTGACCTGCTGGAGTCGTTCGAGAACGAGGACAATCGCAAGTTCACCCTGAACTTGCGTGAAGGACACAAATGGTCCGACGGTTCGCCCTTCACGTCCGAGGATTTCCGGTACTGGTGGGAAGATGTTGCGAACAATCCGCTTCTCAGCCCCTCGGGCCCACCGGATTTTCTGATCGTCGAGGGCAAGACGCCGACAGTTTCCTTCCCGGACGAAACCACGGTGGTCTTTGAATGGCAGGATCCCAACCCCGACTTTTTACAGTCTCTGGCACAGGCGCGACCGCCCTTCATCTACCGCCCATCTGAGTTTCTGAAACAATATCACGAGAAATATGCCGACGCGGACGAACTGGCCTTTTTGGTCGAAGACACCCGCGTCAAAAGCTGGGCGGCGCTGCACAACAAGCTGGATAATCTGTACAAGTTCGACAACCACGAATTGCCGACGCTTCAGCCCTGGCTAAACGCGAGTTCGGGCAAGAAAATCCGGCACAATTTCGTGCGCAATCCCTATTACCACCGCATCGACAGCAATGGCGTGCAGCTACCCTATATCGACGTGGTCGAGATGGAGATCGTGGCCCCGGGCCTCGTCGCCGCCAAGACAAATGCGGGCGAAACCGACCTACAAGGGCGTGGGCTGGCATTCCGCGATGCCTCGATCCTGAAAAAGGGTGAAGAGGGCGGCAACTACAAGACCTTGCTTTGGAAAACCGGCGTGGCATCGCAGATCGCGATCTATCCGAACCTGAACTTCGCCGATGAAGGCTGGCGGAACATACTGCGCGATGTACGTGTGCGCCGCGCTCTGTCGCTGGCGATCGACCGCAAGACGATCAATCAGGCGCTGTATTTCAAGCTGGCGCAGCCGGGCGCGATGTCGGTGCTGCCCGCGTCTCCGTTCTACAATGAAGACAACGCCAAGGCCTGGGCGCAATACGATGTCGAGATGGCCAATGCCCTGCTGGACGAGGCCGGTTTGGTTGAGCGCGACAAGAACGGCATTCGTCTCTTGCCCGATGGCCGCCCGATGGAACTGATCATCGAGACCGCAGGTGAACGGCAAGAGGTCGAGAATGCCTTGCAGATCGTCACCGATACCTGGCGTGAGATCGGGGTGGATCTGGTCATGCGCCCGCTGGATCGGGACATTTTGCGCAACCGTGTATTTGCGGGCAATACCATGGCCTCGGTTTGGTTCGGCTGGGATGACGGTATCCCGCAAACCCACACCTCGCCTGCGTATCTGGCGCCGACAGATCAGGTGTTTCTCGCATGGCCCAAATGGGGTCAGTACTACCAAACCGGCGGCGACGTGGGCGAAGCGCCCGACATGCCCGAGGCCGAACGCCTGATGGAACTGGCCCATGAATGGGAAATCGCCACGACCGATGAAGAACGCAAGGCCGTCTGGACCGAGATGCTGAACATCCACGCCGACCAGCTATATGCAATTGGCATTCTGAACGGCGCGCCACAGCCAGTGGTGGTTTCCAACCGTTTGCGCAACGTCCCAGAACAAGCCATGTGGGCGTGGGAGCCCGGTGCGCATTTCGGGGTTCACCGGCCAGACGAGTTCTTCTTCGTCGACTGATCAGGAGCAGCTAAATGGTTATGCTGCGCTATGCAGTCTATCGCTTTTTCACGATGCTGCTGACGCTGCTGGTAGTGTCGGTGCTGATCTTTGTGATCATCAACCTGCCGCCCGGTGACTACCTGAGCAACCAAATCGCGGAATTGCAGGCCTCGGGCCAATCCGCCGGTGTTGCCAAGGCTGAGTTTTTGCGCACGGAATACGCTCTGGACCGGCCGGTCTGGGAACAATACCTGATCTGGATGGGGTTCTGGCCCGGCCCCCACGGGTTCGAAGGGCTGCTGCAAGGCAACTATGGCTGGTCTTTTGAATTCGACCGCCCCGTGGCCGATATTGTAGGCGATACGCTGTGGCTGACCGTTGTGGTCAATCTGGCCGCGATTCTGTTCGTCTACGCGGTTGCGCTGCCTCTGGGCGTCCTCGCCGCGGCGCGCTCGCGGACATGGATTGACTATACTTCGGCCTTTGTCGGCTATCTGGGTCTGGCGACCCCGAACTTTTTGCTGGCTCTGATCCTGTTCTATTACGGGCACCGCTATTTCAACCTCCCCATCGGGGGCCTGATGGACCCCGTGTTCGAAGGCCAGCCAATGAGCTGGGAGAAGCTGAAGTCCATCCTCGTCCACCTGATCGTTCCGACCTTTGTGATCGGCACGTCGGGTGCCTCGGCCATGATGCAGCGCCTGCGCGCCAACATGCTGGACGAGCTGGGTAAGCCCTACGTGGAAACTGCCATTGCCAAAGGTATGGCTCCGTCGCGGATGCTGACGAAATACCCGCTGCGCGTGGCATTTAACCCCTTTGTGGCTGACATCGGCAACCTGCTGCCCTCGATGGTATCCGGCTCGGTTCTGGTCTCGGTGGTTCTGGGTCTGCAAACCATTGGCCCAACCCTGCTGACCGCGCTGAAAACGCAGGATCAGTTCCTGTCTGCCTTTATCCTGATGTTCGTGGCCTTGTTGACTCTGATCGGCACCATGATCTCTGACATCCTGCTGGTCATGCTGGACCCGCGCATCCGGTACGAGGGGCGTGAAGCATGACCCAACATCCTGACGGTCGCTATGTCGACGACGCCCCTTACGACCCGGACGCCGCCCTGCAACAGCTGGAGCGCGCCGATCTGGACGCGCCCAACTGGGTTCTGGTCTGGCGCAAGTTTCGCACCCATAAGCTGGGTCTGATCTCGGGCATCTTCCTGTTGCTGTGCTACCTGATGCTGCCCTTCGCCGGGTTCATCGCCCCCTATGGCGCCAACGAGCGTATTGACGAACATCTTTATGCCCCGCCCCAAAGCATCAACTGGTTTCATGACGGAAAGTTCTTCGGCCCCTTTGTATACCCAACTGTGATCGAGGCCGATCTTGAGACATTCCAATGGAAAGCCGTCACCGACACGGATGACCCACGCCCGATCCAGTTCTTCTGCGAAGGCGCTGAGTACAAGCTGGCTGGCCTGGTCAAGTCCGACACTCACCTGTTTTGCCCACCCGAAGGCGCGACGCTATTCCTGTGGGGGTCGGACCGTCTAGGCCGGGATGTGTTCAGCCGCATCCTCTATGGTGCGCAACTGTCACTGACTGTGGGTCTGATCGGTATCTCGATATCGTTCTTTCTGGGCATCATATTCGGGTCGATGGCCGGGTATTTCGGCGGCAAAATCGACTGGGTCATCAACCGCGTGATTGAGATACTGCGCTCGCTTCCCGAACTACCCCTGTGGCTGGCTTTGTCGGCAGCGGTACCGTCGAACTGGAGCCCCGTTGCGGTGTTCTTCATCATCTCGATCATCCTCGGCATTCTTGACTGGCCGGGCCTGGCCCGATCCGTGCGAGCGAAATTCCTGTCACTGCGCGAAGAGGAATACGTCCGCGCGGCCGAGATGATGGGCGCAAGTTCGGGCCGCGTGATCCGCAAGCACCTGCTGCCGAACTTCATGTCCCACCTGATCGCCTCGGCCACCCTGTCGATCCCGGCAATGATCCTCGGGGAAACGGCGCTCAGCTTCCTTGGCCTTGGCCTGCGCGCGCCAGCCGTCAGTTGGGGCGTGATGCTGAATGATGCGCAGAACCTTGCCTCGATCGAGATTTACCCGTGGACGGCAATCCCGATGCTGCCGATCATCGTGGTGGTGCTGGCCTTCAACTTCCTCGGTGATGGCCTGCGCGACAGTCTGGACCCATATCAGCAATGACACTTATTTCTGCTCTCCCAGCACCGGACCGCTACAAAACGACCGGTGGGGGAGCGCGCCCAAGCGCCTTTGCGGTGTCGGAACTGGCAACCGCCAGCTTTGCGGCCGTAGGGCAGGAACTGGCCCGGCTGATTGCTGCAATGAACCTTGCACCTGCCACCCCAGTGGTTTCGGTTGATCACCGGTTGGCCTCGCTCTGGTATGGGTTTTCGTTCAAGCCTGAGGGATGGGAGATGCCCAGCCTCTGGGATGCCATCGCCGGGGACTATCAGGCCTCGGATGGCTGGGTCAGGTTGCACACCAACCTGCCCCGCCACAGGGCGGCGGCTTTGAAAGTGCTGGGAACGGCTGGGACGCGGGACGCGGTGTCTGAGGCCCTCAAGCCGTGGTCCATCGCAGATCTCGAAGCTGAAATCGTGGCAGCAGGCGGCGTTGCCGCGGCCATGCGCAGCCGCACGGAATGGTTGGAGCATCCGCAGGGAAGAGCAGTCTCCCGCGCGCCCCTGATCGGCTGGGACAACCCGCGCCAGATCACGCTTCGCGACCGTCCCCAAGCGTCGGCAAGCCGCCCGCTGGCCGGTCTGCGCGTTCTGGATCTGACCCGTGTTCTGGCCGGTCCGGTCTCGACCCGGACACTGGCAGCTTTCGGGGCCGAGGTTCTGCGTATTGATCCACCCGGATGGGATGAGCCGGGCGTCATCCCCGATATCTCGTTGGGCAAGCATTGCGCCTATATGGACCTGAAGTCACCCGATGGGCTGAAGAAGCTGCACGATCTGCTGGCGCAGGCGGACGTTTTCGTCCACGGATACCGCCCCGGCGCGCTGGACGCTTTGGGCTTGACCCGCATCAAACGGGATGAGCTGGCTCCGAACCGGGTTGAAGTCACGCTGAACGCCTATGGCTGGCAGGGCCCGTGGTCTGCCCGGCGCGGGTTTGACAGTCTGGTGCAGATGAGCGCGGGCATCGCTGATGCCGGGCAAACCTGGGCCAAGGCGGACAAGCCCACCCCGCTACCGGTTCAGGCGCTGGATCATGCAACCGGCTATTTGATGGCCGCTGCGGTGGTGTCGGCACTGGCCGAGGCGGCGTCTGGGAACTCCATTATGCTCGCCCAGTTGTCTCTGGCCCGCACGGCCGAGTTGCTGGCGGCGCTTGCGAAATCTGAAGCGCAGGAAGACATCACCGGCGCAACGCCCGCCGACTTCGCGCAACAGATCGAAACCTCTGGCTGGGGCAAAGGCCACCGCCTGAAACCGGCCCTGACGGTCGGCCCTGCAAATATGTCCTGGCCGCTGCCTGCCGCCAAACTCGGAACGTCCCGACCAGTCTGGCCGTCCCTGTCGACTTGATCCAACCGCCGCGCGGCACGCGCGGCCCGGCCCAACGCTTTGGGTGGCGTCTCGTCAGAGACGCAGACCAAAGGGGCGGGAGTGCGCCCTAGCGGTCGTCGCCGCCGGGGCCGATATCGTCCAGATAGTCCTCGTCGATCGCCGCCTGCACGGCCCCAGTGACCGCTTCACGTTGTTTCGGCGTCAGGTCTTCGGATTCTTTGCCATCAGCCAGCCGCACAGTGACCTCGCGGTGGGCAAACTTGATACCTTCGCGCGCGAACAGCTCTCGGATCTCTTGATACACTTTCTTTCGCACCAGCCATTGATCGCCCGGCTTGGTCATGAATTTGACCCGGATGATCATCGCCGAATCCTGCATCTCGATCACGCCCTGAGATTTCAGCCGCTGGATAAAGTTCTCACCGATCACCGGGTCGCTCAGCAATTGCTGGCCCAGCTTCTTGATCAGCTTGCGTACCTTTTCAACGTCCGTGTCATAGGTCACGCGCAGCGGCAGCTTCATGATCACCCAATCGCGGGAATAGTTGGTCAGCACCTTGATCTCGCCAAAGGGAATGGTGTTCAGCGCACCCAGATGGTGCCGCAGCTGGAATGAGCGCACCGAGATCTTCTCGACCGTGCCCTTCACATCCCCGATGTCGATATACTCGCCCTTGCGGAAGGCATCATCCAGCAGGAAAAACGCCCCCGAGAAGATATCCCGCACCAGCGTCTGCGAGCCAAAGCCAACGGCCAGACCGACAACACCAGCGCCCGCAAACAGCGGGCTGACATTGATGCCCAGTTCCATCAGCGTGATGAGAACGATGGTGACGATTACAACGGCCAGAATTGCACCCCGGAACAGGGGTAGCAGCGTGGCCAGACGGCTTTGCCCGCCTTCGCCGCCCTCGTCACCCAGCTCGGCCTCTTCTCCGCCATCGTCGATCTCATCGGCGATTTTCGTGTCGATCCAGATGCGGAAGAAGTGGAACAGGATATAGCCAATGAACAGGATGATCATCACATCCAAGGCCCGGTCGATCGGCAGGTCTTCGCTCCAGCTGGCATCCGGGTTCCAGATCACCACCAACGCATAAAGACCCACGACAAAGGCCAGAATCCCCGCCACGCGCCGCGCCAGATCCTCATAGGTCAGGATCGTGTGCTTGCGCATCTCTGCCGCCGCCGTTTCCACAGGTTCTGCAACAACCTCGGCCTCTGCGGTTTCGGCGTTCATATCCTCCATCTGGCGGTTGCGGTCAAAATAACGCTCCAGCAGATAGTTCATCGCGCCATAGGCCACGACCACAGACATAAAGATCGCATAGCTGCTGGCCACAATCGGCAGCGAATTCTCGTTCTCCAGCACCAGATCGACGGCCAGCTTGAACCAGCTGAAAACGATATAGAGGATCAGAACCGGCGCCCAGGCATAAGAGATAAAACGCGAAATCCACGACACCTGATCCGGTGCCCGGCCACCGCGAATGGCGTTGGAAATGGCGCGGGCATTGAACAGGATCATAAGGACATTGCCCAGCGCGCCCAACATCGTCAGGCCACCATAAACCATCGCGTAGACGTTGTAGTTCAACCCGAAGTCCGCCACCCATGTGGCAAACATCACCACCGAGATATCGTAGGTGGCGATCGCCGAAGCCCAGATATACAGCCGCTTGGCGTCCCGGTCGGAAAATGGCGGCAGGCGGTACTGGCTGAGGTAAGGCGACAGGACCATTCGCCACAGATCGGACACCGTACGCGACAGGAAAAACGCCGTGAAAATCGCCGTCACCGTAAACTGGATTGAGATATTTTCGGCTTCGCCAAAGAACAGATACCCAACGATGAGGGCCATCAGCATCGCGAAGATTGTTGCTCCGATTCCCATGACAAAGCGGAACACCAGAAACGGCATCTTTTCCCGGTAGCCTTGCGGATTTTCCTTTGATCGCGCCACGACAAGCCGCTTGGCCATGCGTTTGCCGTAGATCTCAATCGACAACCAGCGCCCCAGAAGCAGGAACAGGATGTTCCAGACCAAGACCTCGACATAGGTTTGAATCCGGCCATCGGGACTGGTCTGTCGCAGGATGTACTGCACCTCGAAGATCGAATAAGGCAACGCCTGCAACCGTGACTGCATCGAGGCACGGAAATCCGAGAACCTCTCCTGCGCTTTCATCAGTTGCGATCCTTCGCCCATCGACCCGGCTTCGCCATCGCCTGCGGTTGCGTCTGCCTGCTGCGCGCCCGAGGACACGATCTGTCCGGTGCTGTCGATGACAATCACGCTTGCCCCGGCGTCGGTCGCAGCGCGGATCGCAGCAGCCAGATCACCGTCCTCGGTTGCGTCGGCTTCAGCGCCGGAACCCGAGCTATACCCGGGGATCGAAGGAACCTGTGCCGCAGCACCACTGGTGAAGGCCGCTGCGAATGCCCACACAATCAGGGCCATAGCAGCAAAAAGTCTGATTATCATCGAGTTCACTATCCAGTACACGTCTTACCGCGCAGGTTACAGAAGCCCCCAACGGTATTCAAATAGTCAGCCTGACAGCCGTTGATATCGAGTCATTTCGTGTTCGCGATGCAATGTCCATGATTAGAGTGTTTGCAACTTCGCCAAAACTGAATATGACCAACCCAGTAAAGTGGATGGGAAATGGCAGCATCAACATCACGATCATTGGACAGGAAAGGTCTGGGTGATATCGGGTCTCCGGATGTTGCCAATTCGCAATGTTCGCTGATTTTGCGTGATCGTCAGCCCCCCTTTGGCAAGCGGCGACAAAGAATATACGATAACAGGTGTAAACGCGCGGATTTGCACCTGAAAGCACGACAGGCAAAGGCATGAGCCTAGGAATACACAACGACATAAACGGCCGGGCGCCGCGCATCCTTTTCTACAGCCACGATACGTTCGGATTGGGGCATCTGCGCAGATCGCGCGCGCTGGCCTCGGCCATCACACAGGCCAATCCGCTGGCCTCGGCGCTGATCCTGACCGGGTCGCCCGTGGCAGGGCGCTTTACCTTCCCGCGGCGGGTCGACCACGTGCGTCTGCCTGGTGTGACCAAACGCGCCGACGGGTCCTATGCGGCGCGCACCATTGGCATGGGTATCGAAGAAGTGACCGAACTGCGCGCCGGTCTGATCCAGACCGCTGTCGAACAGTTCGACCCCGACGTGCTGATCGTCGACAAAGAACCGACCGGCTTTCGTGGAGAGCTGCTGCCAACACTTGAGAACCTCTTGCGTTCACAACGTACCAAGCTTGTTCTCGGCCTGCGCGATGTCCTTGACGAGCCCGAGGTGCTGGCCGCCGAATGGGAGCGTAAGGAAGCTCTTGCCGCGACCGAGCGGTTTTATGATGAAATCTGGGTGTATGGGCTGCGCTCAATCTATGACCCGACCAAAGGTCTGGCCCTCAGCAATGCCGCACAATCACGCATTCACTGGACAGGGTATCTGCGCCGCGATCTTGGGCCGGTCAGTGAGCCCCCCGAACAACCCTATATCCTGATCACGCCGGGTGGCGGTGGCGACGGAAAGGCGATGGTGAACCTTGTGCTGTCGGCCTATGAGCAGGACCCCGACCTCTCACCCCGGGCCGTTCTGGTCTATGGCCCCTTCCTGTCCGGTGAGCTGCGCGAAGATTTTGAGGCGCGTGTCGCCGCATTGAATGGCCGGGTCACGGCCGTGGGTTTTGAATCGCAGATCGAGACCCTGTTTGCCGGTGCTGCCGGAGTTGTCTGCATGGGCGGGTACAATACCTTCTGCGAGGTTCTGTCCTTTGACAAGCGCGCCGTGATCGTCCCCCGCACTACACCGCGGCTAGAGCAATGGATACGGGCCTCGCGCGCTGAAGATCTGGGGCTGGTCCGGATGCTGGACGAACAAAGCGGCGGCCTGACACCTGACGCGATGATCCGGGCCATCCGCAATTTGCCGCACCAGCACCTGCCGTCACAGGCGATCCAGCCGGGCCTTCTGGACGGGTTGGACTATGTCACCGACCGCATTGACGCCCTGCTGAACCCGGAACAGGAACGGGCCACCGGATGACCTCAAAACAACCGAAACTGGCGGTGCTGGTCAAAGGATGGCCGCGCCTCTCCGAGACGTTCATCGCACAGGAACTGGTCGCCTTGCAGGAGGCCGGGCACAGCTTTGACATCTGGTCGTTGCGCCATCCGACCGATGTGAAACGGCACCCGCTGCACGACCGCTTTGCCGGTCAGGTCCATTACCTGCCGGAATACCTTTATGACGAGCCACAGCGCGTCTGGACCGCCCGTAGCAAAGCACAAGCCCTGCCCGGCTATGCCGAAGCCTATCGCGTATGGCGGGCAGATCTGCGCCGTGACCCCAGTCACAACCGCATCCGTCGGTTCGGTCAGGCCTGCGTTTTGGCCACTGAACTGCCCGACCCGACACGGGTTCTGTATGCGCATTTCATGCACACCCCATCTTCGGTCGCGCGCTACGCCGCCATCATGCGCGGCCTGCCGTGGAGCTTTTCTGCCCACGCCAAGGACATCTGGACATCGCCCGACTGGGAAAAGGCCGAAAAACTGCGCGCCGATACCCATGGCGCGGCCTTTGGCGCAACCTGCACCGCCATTGGTGCTGAACATCTGCGCAGTCTGGCCGACACGCCTTCGCGGGTTGATCTGATCTATCACGGTCTGGACCTGAGCCGCTTTCCTGCCCCGCCCGACCGAGCGCCACGCGCACCTAATGGGTCATTTCATATGCTGTCCGTCGGTCGTCTGGTCGAGAAAAAGGGCTTTGACCGCCTGATCGACGCGTTTTCCATGCTGCCTGAAACGCTCGATTGGCACTGGACGCATATCGGTGGCGGCGCACTTGGTGCCGCGTTGCAAAACCGGGCCGAAGCAGCGGGCATTTCGCAGCGCATCACGTGGCGGGGGGCCTGCGACCAGCCCGAGGTCATCGCCGCCATGCGCGCGGCTGATCTGTTCGTGCTGCCCAGCCGGATTGCCGAGGATGGCGACCGCGATGGATTGCCAAACGTGCTGATGGAGGCCGCGTCCCAGTTGTTGCCGATCCTGTCGACTCCGGTCTCGGCCATTCCCGAGTTTATCGAAACCGGCACACACGGGATTCTGTCTGACGATGACCCGGCTGCGCTGGCCGCGGCCATTTCCGATCTGGCTGCCGACCCTGCGCAGACGGCCTTGATGGCCACTGCCGCCTATGACCGCCTGATCGCCGATTTCCGCATGGACCCCGGCATTGCCCGCTTGTCCAACCGGCTAAGTGCTTTGGGCGCGGATCGAAGCTGATGGCGCGGGTCGCCTTCTACTGCCCGATGAAAGCCCCGGACAGCCCGGTACCGTCCGGCGACCGAGAAATGGCGCGCAATCTTATGCAGGCAATAGGTGCGCAGGGCGACACGGTCGATCTGCCTTCGCGGCTGCGCATCTATGACAAGACGGGGGATGCGCAGGTGCAAGCCGCGCTGCGGGCCAAGGCTGACACAGAAGCGCAACGCCTAATCGCCGAACTGCCTGCCGACACGGCGCTTTGGGTGACGTATCACAACTATTACAAGGCCCCCGACCTGTTGGGACCGCACGTGTGCAGGGCGCGCAACATTCCCTATGTCCAACTGGAAAGCACCCGCGCAACCAGCCGCCTGAACGGCCCTTGGGCCGGGTTTGCCCAATCCGCGCATGAGGCTTGCGATGCGGCGCAGGTGATTTTTTACCACACCGCCAACGACCTGATCACTCTGGAACGAGAACGATACGCGAGCCAGAGCCTTGTCGAACTGCCGCCTTTTCTGCCCCTGTCCGACTTACCAACCGCGTCGTCCTGCGATGGTCCGATGCTGACCGTTGGAATGATGCGGCACGGTGACAAGCTGGCCTCTTACACCTTGCTAGCGCACGCCCTGACCCGGTTGAGGGGCGACTGGGCGCTGGACATCGCCGGAGACGGCCCTGCCCGCCCCGAGGTCGAGGCGCTGATGGCTCCGTTTGGGTCCAAAGTCAGGTTTCTGGGGCAATGTGACCGCGATAAACTTTGGCGGCTCTACGGTTCTGCATCGCTGCTGATCTGGCCGGGTGTGAACGAGGCGTACGGAATGATCTACCTAGAGGCGCAGGCCAGCGGTGTGCCAGTTGTCGCGCAGGATCGTCCCGGAGTTCGGGATGTGTTGGCACCCGCAGATTACCCCTCGGTCGAGGAGGGACCAGACGGGCTGGCCGCACAGGTACAGGCCCTGCTACAAGATCCAAGTTTGCGCAAATCGCGCGGGGCAGCCGCCCGCGCGCATATGGCGGAACGCCACCTGATGCCCGCTGCAACCGAGCGATTTTGGCAAGCGGCCCGACCCTTGATTGAGGTGCGATCATGACCCGACTTGCCCTGCTCCGCCACGGCCACACCGAATGGAACCGCGCCGGCCGCATTCAGGGGCGCAGCGATATCCCGTTGGACGCCGAGGCGCAGGCGGAACTGGCCGCCACGCGTCTGCCTGCGCCGTGGGATGCAGCAAATCTTTGGTCCAGCCCGCTGCTGCGTGCCAGCGAAACCGCCCGCTTGGTGGCCGGGCGCGCACCGCAGACCTCGGATGCACTGACCGAGATGAACTGGGGCGATTGGGAAGGTTTGCGCGGAGTCGATCTGATTGCTGACCCGGACAGCGGGTACCGCCACATCGAGGACTGGAGCTGGGCGTTTCGCCCTCCAAATGGTGAAAGCCCGGCTGAGGTCTGGACTCGCCTGCGCCCGTGGCTGGATCAGCTGACAGGTGACACGGTCGCCGTGTGCCACATCGGCATCATGCGGGTCATTCTGGCGCGTGCTTGGGGATGGGATTTCGACGGCCCTGCCCCCTTTAAAATCAAGCGCAACCGCTTGTATATCGTCGATATGACAACCCTAACCGCGCTGCCCGACCCGGTTCGCCTGCTAACGCCCGAGGCCCCCTGATGAAAGTGATGATCGTTGTCACCCATTTGCTGGGGACCGGGCATCTGAGCCGCGCGCTGACACTCGGCCGTGCTTTTCTGCGCGCGGGCCACGAAACCTTCGTGGTATCGGGCGGAATGCCCGCGCCGCAACTGGACAGCGCTGGGATGACATTGCTTGGCCTGCCTCCGCTACGGTCGGATGGCACTGATTTCACGCGGCTGCTGACGCAGACCGGTGACGTCGCCGATATGGCCTATCTGAAAGCGCGCGCGACCGCTTTGGTGGAGGCCGTCCAAAGCTTTGCCCCGGACGTGTTGATTACCGAGTTGTTTCCCTTTGGCCGCCGGTCTCTGCGTGACGAGTTTACGGCAGCTCTGGACGCGGCCCATGGCCTGCGGCGGCGTCCGCTTGTTCTGGGGTCGATCCGCGACATCCTCGCGCCGCCGTCAAAGCCTTCGAAGGCGGAACGAACCGAAGAGATCGTATCGCGGTATTACGACGGTATTCTGGTCCATTCGGATGAAACGGTCGTGCCGCTGGATATCAGCTGGCCGGTGACGGACGGCCTGAGGCCCTATCTGCACTATACTGGGTTTGTCGCGCCCCCAGCCCCCATGGCCCACCCGGACGCTGTCGGAGACGGCGAAGTTCTGGTCAGCGCCGGAGGCGGATCGGTCGGCCAGCCGATCTTTCGCGCGGCCATCGAGGCCGCCCAAAAGATGCCCAACAGGCGCTGGCGCCTGTTGGTGGGCGGGCAGGACGCGCGGGCGCGCATAGATCAGTTACAGCAACAGGTCGGTGATGCGCCGGTAACGCTGGAGTCGGTGCGCCCGGACTTCCGACAGATGCTGCCATTGGCAGCGGCCTCGGTCAGTATGTGCGGTTACAATACCGCACTGGACATTCTGCAATGCGGGACGCCTGCGGTCTTCATCCCGTTTGATGATGGCAAGGAAGTCGAACAGAGCCTGCGCGGGCAAAGCCTCTCTGATTTGTCCGCAATCGCTGTGCTGCCCAGCCGGGAGTTGAACGGCGAGGCCTTGGCGTGGGCGGTCGCAGAGGTGATCTCCGACCCCAAACGCCCGGTTTCAACCGAAGGCTTTGATGGCGCAGCCCGGTCCGTTGAGATCGCCACACAGCTGAGAGAGCAGGCATGACAGTGGATTGGTCCCCGCTTGACTCGGAGCTGAACCTCTGGCGCGCGCAGGGGCTGGCATTGCCCTTGTGGTGGCGCGACGATGATGCAGTGTCGCAAACACCGCAGCTTGAGAAACTGTCAAAGCTTTCCGAGTCGCTTGACCTTCCGGTGCATCTGGCCGTGATCCCGCGCGATGCGGATGCCGGTTTGTCGGAATACATCGCGCAACACCCGGTATTGACCCCGGTCGTGCATGGCTGGGCGCATCTGAATCATGCGCCGCAGGAAGAAAAGAAATCCGAATTCCGGTTGCACCGGCCAATCGAGGTCATTCTTGCAGATGCCCGCGCGGGGTTGGAGCATCTGCAAGGAAAGTTCGACACCTTGTGCCCGATGTTTGTGCCTCCCTGGAACCGTATAGCGCCAGAAGCGGTGCGCGAGTTGCCCAGCCTGGGCTATCGGATCATTTCAACCGCAACACCGCGGACAACCCGCAACCCGGCACCAGGGTTGGAACAGATTAACACCCATCTGGACCCGATTGACTGGCGTGGCACGCGCGGGTTGATCGCACCCGACAAGCTGATCGCCCTAACAACCACGCTGCTGCGCGACCGGCGCGAAGGGCGCGCCGACAATACGGAGCCGTTTGGTGTGCTGACCCATCATCTGGTCCATGATCAGGACATCTGGACCTTTACCGAAACCCTGCTGCGCAGGCTTCTGAATGGCCCGGGCGTCGTCTGGACCGCTGTGCATGACCCAACCGGAGAGATGTGAATGAGTCGACTGGATTCCATGCTGCGCCGCCTGACCGCGCAGCGCGACGGGCTGAATTGGGCCGTGGCGCAAATCCGCGATATGGAGGGCGATGTTCTGGATATGGGGCTCGGCAATGGCCGCACATACGATCACCTGCGGGAGATCCTGCCAGATCGACGTATCTGGGTGATGGACCGGGTGCTGCAATGCCATCCTTCCAGCACCCCTCCGGCCGAGGACTTTTTGCAGGGCGAAGCCGAACCCATGCTTGAGAAGCTGGCTGCTGGCGGGTCAAAGATTGCGCTGGCGCATTATGATTTCGGACGTGGCATCAAAGAGGACGACGTGGCCGAAGCAGCACGGCTCAGCCCCCTGATTGCGCGGGTGATGCAGCCCAAAGGGTTACTGATTTCGGGACAGCCTCTGGTCGGGTTCGAGCAGATTGCCGGGCCGGACTCCATCGCGCCGGACCGATATCTGTTCTACCGCGCCTGATCAGGCAACACGCCGCCCGCGGGACCACACACCGTTCAGTGCGGGTGCACCATGGCGCAGGCTGAACCGGATCATGTCCGCGCGTGCTCCGGCGCGTAACGCACCGCGATCCTCCAGCCCGACGGCTTGTGCGGGTGTCTGCGTCACGGTCCGCAGACCACGGGCCATATCCCCCCAAATATCCCCTAGACGGACTGCCGACAGCAAAAGCGCGGCAGGGACGTAATCCGAGGACAGAATGTCGAGATGGCCCAGATCGGCCAGTTCCTGCGCTGCGACATTGCCGGAATGGGACCCGCCCCGGATCACGTTCGGCGCGCCCATCATCACCTTGATACCGTGGTCATGACAGGCCCGCGCGGCCTCGACCGTGGTGGGAAATTCGGCCAGCTTGATCCCGTGCCCGGCCGACACCCGGACCTGTTCATCCGTCGTATCATCATGGCTGGCCAACATTGCGCCAAAGCGTTTGGCGGCTTTCACGGTCTCAACCTCATGCCGGTCGCCGTTCTTGTCGCGCAGCGCCCTGAGTTGCGCGATATGTTGCAGGAACTCGTCGTCATTCATGCTGTGCTTGCCCTTCATATAGGCTTCGAGCTGCGACATATCCCGGAACTGCCGCTGCCCCGGCGTGTGATCCATCAATGAGACCAGACCAACACGATCCTCGGGGCCAAACTCGTCCAGCTCATCTACCAGCGTTTCCGAACAGACCTCGGCCCGCAGATGCAGGAAATGGCTGATCTTCAGGGCATCCTGTTCGCGCAATTGCCACAGTTCCCGGGACAGGTTACGCGCGTATTTCTTGTACCGGCTGCCGCTTGGGATCGAGCCGATACGCATCGCGTCGAACACGGTGGTGATCCCGGTACTGGCCAGTTCCGCATCATGGGCCAGAATCGCGGCCGCATGGGGCCAGTCGACCTTTGGACGCGGCTGGATGTGACGTTCCAGGTTGTCGGTGTGCAACTCGACCAGACCGGGGCAGACATAGTCGCCGTTGCAATCAATTGCCCTGGCCGGAACCGCCGCGCCCGTGGCGACGTCGGTTATCGTCTCACCGGTGATACGAACGCTGCCTGTTACCGTCTCATGCGGAAGAACAAGCGTGGCATTGGCAAGGATCATTTCTTCTGTCATCTGAACTTCACACGATCTGAGCTATTGGGAAGGCCACGCATAGGAGGCCAATGTGACATTCACGCGATACGCGATCTATTTTGCACCGCCGGCGCAGGCCGATTGGACGCAATTCGCCACCAACTGGCTGGGGTGGGACATGGAGGCCGGAACGACCGCCGCGCATCCCGAGGTCGCGGGCGTAGACGTCGCCTCCGTTACCGAAGTACCGCGCAAATACGGGTTGCACGCGACGATGAAGCCGCCGTTTCGCCTGCACGACGGGCAGACGGTCGAGGCGTTGGATGAGGCCTGCGCGCGACTGGCCGCAACGCAGCCGCCGGTCACTTTGGACGGGCTTGAGATCGCGCGTTTGGGCCGGTTCCTGGCGCTGCGCACCTTGGGGGATGAAACCGCGTTGAACGCACTGGCTGCCGCCTGCGTGCGCGATCTGGATGAGTTTCGTGCACCTGCAACACAGGCCGAGCTTGAGCGTCGCCGCGCCAACGGTCTGACCCCGGAACAGGACGCCAACCTGACGCGATGGGGCTATCCCTACGTGATGGGGTCGTTCCGCTTTCACATCACCCTCAGCGGCAAGCTGAGCAAACCGGTGCTGACCGTGGTTGAACAGGCGCTGCAAGCGCAACTGGCCCCGCTGCTGCCCAGCCCGTTCCGCATCGCCGATTTGGCGCTGATGGGCGAGGCCGGGGATGGACGTTTTCACCTGATCCAACGCTACGCCCTTTCCGGTTGAAGCTGCTCAAGGATGGCGTCAATCGTCGCCTCAAGCGGGCCGGAATTGTCGATCTCGATCACCCGCGCCAGCCCCTCGGGCAACGCGCGTTTGGCGCGCGCCAAGCGCCGGATTTGTTCTGCCGCATCCTCACGCCCGCGGGTCGACAGGCGGTGCGCCAGTACATCGGGATCGGCGGTCAGCGAGATCACGATCAGATCCCCAAATACCTTTTGGGCCTTGAGCAAAACCGAGCGTGACAAATTAACAAGCACTGCATCGGCCTGCTGTCTCTGCTGCTCAATGGATTTCGGCACGCCGTACAACAACCCGTGGGCGGGCCAATGTAGGGAAAAGGCACCCTGCTCAACCAACTGTTGGAAATCCGCGACAGACACCCGGTCGAAATCTTCGCCCTCTTCGCCCTCGGGCCGCGTGATCGCGCGCCGCACCCGTGCGATACCCGGCGCGCGGGCCTCCAGCGCTTCCATCACGCTGTCTTTGCCAACACCGGACGGGCCAACCACCGCTATGACTGGTGCGAGGGTCATGCAGCCACCCCGGGAGTGAAGTCGGACACGTTGATTTCACGATCACACACCCGTTCACGGGCGCCAACGTCATGGAAGATTCCTACGATCGCCGCGCCGCGCGCCTTGGCTTCTTCGATCAGCGTCAAGACCGTCTCGCGGTTCTGTACATCCAGACTGGCCGTCGGTTCATCCAGCAGCATTGCCGGATAGTCATGCGCAAAGCCACGGGCGATATTCACCCGCTGCTGCTCACCACCCGAAAACGTCGTTGGGCTGAGCGTCCAGAGACGCTCGGGAATGTTCAGCCGCGCCAACAAGGATGCCGCCTTGTCCAAAGCCACCTGCCTGTCGCATCCAACGGCCAGCAACGGCTCTGCCACCACGTCCAGCGTCGACACCCGGGGAACCACCCGCAGGAACTGGCTGACGTACCCCAGCGTTTCACGCCGAAGGGCCAGAATCTCGCGCGGTTCGGCCTGCGCCACATCCAGATCACCCACCTTCACTTGCCCCGACGCGGCCAGATAGTTGCCGTAGATCACCCGCATCAGGGTCGACTTGCCTGCCCCCGACGCCCCGGTCAGGGCAACACATTCACCGGGGGCGACCTTCAGGGATGCGCCTTCCATAACGGGGATCACCGCGCTGCCCTGATTGTGCAGGGTAAAGCTCTTGCTCACATTGATCAGCTCAATCATCGTCTTCCCCTTCAAACCTGCAACACGCTGGAAACCAACAGCTGCGTATAGGCATGCTGCGGATCGTCCAGCACCTGATCGGTGAGCCCGGACTCGACCACGCAGCCGTCCTTCATCACCATCAATCGGTCCGCCAGAAGGCGCACTACGGCAAGGTCATGCGTCACGATGATGGCGCTCAGCCCCATCTCGCGTACCAGGCCACGAAGCAGGTCCAGCAGCCGTGCCTGGACCGAGACATCAAGGCCTCCGGTCGGTTCATCCATGAACACCAGCCGCGGCCCCGTCACCAGATTGCGTGCAATCTGCAAACGCTGCTGCATTCCGCCCGAAAACGCGGTCGGGCGGTCATCGACGCGGCTTTCGTCAATCTCAACCCGACCCAGCCAATCCACAGCCTTGCCCCGAATATCGCCATAGTGACGGTCGCCTACGGCCATCAGCCTCTCACCAATATTGCCGCCGGCACTGACCGACATGCGCAACCCGTCACGGGCGTGCTGATGGACAAAGGCCCAATCCGTGCGCCCCAGCATCCGGCGCTCGGGCTCTGACATGGTCACAGTATCCACCGGCCCGTCAGTCCGAGTATCGAAGATCACCTGCCCCGCATCTGGTGGCATGTGCCCCGCCAGACAGTTGAGCAGGGTCGATTTGCCAGACCCGCTTTCGCCCACAATCCCCATCACCTCACCGGGGTAGAGGTCGAAACTCACATCCGCGCAACCAATCCGCGCGCCATAGCGTTTCTGGATGCTTTTGACCTGCAACAAAGGGGTCATGCTGCGTCCTCCGTGCCCAATCGGCCCACGTGGCCCGCCGCGCGGCGTGAGCGGCAGTAATCAGTGTCCGAGCAGACAAACATCCGGTTGCCAGCGTCATCCATGATGACCTCGTCCAGATAGCTGTCCTCGGCGCCGCACAGGTCGCAGGGATGCTCTGCCTTGGTGGCCTCGAACGGATAATCCTCGAAATCAAGGCTCACCACTTTGGTATGCGGCGGCACCGCATAAATCCGCTGCTCGCGCCCCGCACCGAACAGTTGGATCGCGTCCATTTCCAGCTTGGGGTTGTCGAATTTCGGGATCGGAGACGGGTCCATCACATAGCGATCCGACACCTTTACCGGATAGGCATATGAGGTCGAGATCGCCCCATGCTGGCTGATATCTTCATACAGCTTCACATGCATCAGCCCATATTCCTCGAGGCTGTGCATCTTACGCGTCTCAGTCTCACGCGGCTCGAGAAAGCGCAGAGGTTCAGGGATCGGCACCTGATACACAAGGATCTGATCCTCGGTCAGCTTTGCCTCGGGGATGCGGTGGCGGGTCTGGATGACGGTTGCCTTTTCGGTCGCTTCCGTGGTCTCAACGCCCGCCGTGTTTTCAAAGAACTTGCGGATCGAAACCGCATTCGTAGTGTCATCTGCCCCCTGGTCGATCACCTTGAACGTATCCTCAGGCGTCAGCGTCGCCGCCGAAACCTGAACGCCACCCGTACCCCAGCCATAAGGCATAGGCATCTCGCGGCTGGCAAACGGCACCTGATAACCCGGCACGGCCAGACCTTTCAGGATCGCCCGCCGGATCATCCGCTTGGTCTGTTCATCCAGATAGGCGAAGTTATACTCGCTCATGACGTTTTGGTCCTCATGGCAATTTGTACGGAGAACGGATTTTGACCGACATTTCCTCTACCGAAATCGCGATCATCCTCGGAACGCTGGCATTCGTGTTTTACGTTTGGCGATTGCCTACACGAAGACGGCGACCCCGCCCGGGTCGTGGCCATGATCACAGCCCGACAGGCGCGTGGTTTGACAATGGCGGCGATTTCGGAGACGGAGATTGCGGTGGGGGCGGCGGCGATTGAAGCCATCGGTCGCCCTTCCCGAAAACCTAAGCTCTCCTCAAACTCGGGGCTGATCCTGTTCATAGCAAGCCTCGCTCAACCAAAGCCGCTTCCAGCGCTTGCGGTGTGGTAAAGTGGATGCCGTCCATCCCAACGGCCCGCGCCCCTTCGACATTGTAAGGCGCGTCGTCGATGAAGATGCAGTCCGCTGGCGCAAGCCCTGCCCGCTTGCAAAGCAGGTGGAAAATCCGGGGGTCCGGCTTCATGATCCCCTCTTGCCCCGAAACCACAAGCGTTTCAAAGACCTCACCCAGACGTGGCTGGGCCTTCAGGCCCTCCGGCCATGTTTCCGCTGACCAGTTGGTAATGGCATGGACGGGTGTCCCCTGTGCCTTCAGCCGATCCAAAACCGCCCACGTGCCATGGATCGCGGTTTCAACAGTGCGGGAATAGAGGCCGACATAGGCGGCAAACAAGCGCTGGTCCTCCGCATCGTCCAGCTCTTGCGCCATGTCGGCAAACCGCTCTCCGTTATCGCCGCGCGCATTGCGGTCGCGAAATCCGGTTCGTTCGATGAACGCATGTGCGGCCTCTTCCGAGCCCAATTCCTCGACCCAGGCCAGATGCGGCTGCCAGTCGACCAGCACACCGCCGATATCAAATACAACGGCCTTCATTCTGCGGCCTCCTTTGGGGTGATACGTTCTTCGGCCTCACGCCGCAGCTTGCGGATCAGCTCCAGTTCGGACTGGAAATCGACGTAATGCGGCAACTTGATATGTTCGAGGAACCCTGTCGCTTGAATGTTGTCCGCATGGCTGAGGACGAACTCCTCGTCCTGTGCGGGCGCACCCAGATTGTCCTCGCCCAATTCCTTCCACCGCAGGGCGCGGTCGACCAGAGCCATCGCGATAGATTTGCGTTCCGACTGGCCGAAGACCAGACCATAACCACGGGTGAACTGCGGCGGTTCGGTTTTGGAACCTTTGAACTGATTAACCGTCTCACATTCGGTCAGTTCAACTTCACCTATTTCGATGGCAAATCCCAGTTCAGGAATGTCCATCTCGACCGCAACCTTACCGATCCGCAGCTCTCCGACAAAGGCATGGTTGCGGGCGTAGCCGCGTTGAGTGGAATAGGCCATGCCCAGCACGAACCCCTCATCCCCACGGGTCAGCGATTGCAGGCGCAGAGGGCGATCCGCGGGAAATTCCAATGGCTCGCGCGTCAGATCACCCGGAGTTGCGTCGCTGGCGGGTTCGTCCTGAATGATCCCCTCATCCTTCAGGAATTCGGTGATATGCGGTGTGGGCTCTGTGCGCGGCTGGCTTTCGGGGGCCTGCGGGACGTCGCCTTCAGCCGCCAGTTTGAAATCCAGCAGGCGGTGAGTGTAGTCAAAGGTCGGCCCCAGAACCTGCCCCCCCGGCGCATCCTTGAACGTGGCCGAGATACGGCGGTCGCAGGTCATATCGCCCGTCTCTACCGGGTTGGAAGAGCCAAACCGGGGCAAGGTCGTGCGATAGGCGCGGATCAGGAAAATCGCCTCGATCAGATCACCTCGCGCCTGTTTGATCGCCAACGCGGCAAGATCGGGATCGTATAGTGAGCCTTCGGCCATCACCCGGTTAACGGCAAGGCTGAGTTGTTCGCGGATTTGCGCAACGCTCAGCTCGGCGATACTGGTGTCACCGCGCCGCTCTTCACCAAGCCAGGCGTGGGCGTTTTCGATGGCTTTCTCGCCCCCTTTGACGGCTACATACATCGCTTAGCCCTCCGCCGTGATTTGCGTACTGCGCGGCAGGGCCGCGATTTGGTCGCCGCAGGTAAAGAAAAAATCACACCCCAAGGGATAGAGCGCGGAATTCAACTGCAGGGCACCGATGTCGGGCAGCGACAGATGCGCCACGTCTTTGATACCCGGGCCGGTCAGCGCGGCGCCCGTCTGCGTAAGAGTATCGCATTCAACGATCAACGTGGCCGAGCGATCCGGATATTCAGGTGTCCCGACACGGTAGGCCCCAAGCGGGGACAGCGCCTCCCAAGTGCCCACAGCAAAATCCGCGTCTGCCGCATCGGACAGGGGCGCGCCAGTGTGAAACGTCAGCCATTGCCGCACGGCGTCGGTATTGGCGTCACCCGCCAGATGAACTTTGGTGTCCGGGTCACACAGCGTCAGCAGCACAGTCCCGGCGGCCACCGACAAAGGGGCCGGAGGGTGACTGCCCGAGATCGCACGGACCTCACCCGGGCGCGCCATGACCGTCATTACAGCGCGAAAGGCGTGGGCCGCGTCGATAGGGGCGTTGCGAAAACCGCCTGAGAATTGGGGTTGCGCGGTCATCAATCCTCTCCTCGCACCATAGTGAAAAACTCGACCTTGGTAGCGGCAGCTTTGGCCGCCCGGGTCGTTTTGTCGGCCTGCATTTGCTGGCTGAGGGGCGTGAGGATCCGCGTGCGAATTTCTTCGGCGGCGTCGGTCTGCATCATCGCATCAATCAGCGCCGCAACCTCTGCCTTTCGCTTGGATCGACCCTGAACATAGCCATGCCCGACCGCGCCGCCCTTCAGCGCCAGCGAGCAGCGTGTGACGGTCATCTCACCAAGATTAAACGGTGCGCCGGAGCCGCCGGTCCGCCCGCGAACCATGACGCCGCCCACCTCAGGGCTGCGCAACCAGTCAAACCCCGGCTGCGCGCCAAATTTGTCCCACAAGGCCACCAAATCGTCTTCCGGGGCGCGGGCCAACAGTCCCATCCAGCCCCGCCGGGCCGCTGTCGTAATATTTGTCTGATCGGTCATCTAACCCTCTTGGATGGGTTGTCTATGTGAACTATACAACTAGACAAATCATACAGCCCGAAACCGAGTCCCGCAATCCGCGACACTGTGAAACTTTGATGACATGAACAAAACGCCCGTTTGGAAAAGCATCGCCCTTAGCCTGACGTCGGACATCGCCGAGGGGCGATACAACACCGGCGACCGCCTGCCGACCGAGGCTCAGCTGTCCGCACAACATGGTGTCAACCGGCACACGGTGCGGCGGGCATTGTCCGAACTGGCGGATCAGGGCCTGGTACATTCCCGCCGAGGTTCCGGAGTGTTTGTAACCGCCCAGCCCACGGATTACCCGATCGGCAAGCGTGTCAGATATCACCAAAGCATCTCGGCCAGCGGTAAAATCCCCGGCAAGCGCATCCTGTCTCTGACGACCCGCGCCGCAGATCAAGCTGAGGCCGATGCCTTAGGGCTGCGACCCGGCGATCCGGTGCATGTCTATGATGGGTTGTCACTGGCCAATGGCCTGGCGGTTGCCTTGTTCCAAAGCTGTTTCCCGGCTGACCGCTTTCCCGATATCCTGAGCGCCCTGTCCCGGACCCAGTCTGTCACACAGGCGCTGCAACACTGCGGCGTTCCGGACTACACGCGCGTTTCCACACGTCTGACAGCCCGCGCAGCCACCGCAACGCAGGCTCTGCACCTGAACCTTGTCGAAGGTGCTCCGGTCCTGCACTCGCTTGGCGTCAACGCCGATCTACAAGGCCAGCCGGTCGAGTTCGGCAAAACCATCTTTGCCGGGGATCGCGTGACGCTGACCATCGACGCACCCTGAACCGGGAAGGCTCCCGCCCGTCTTCGCCCTCCTGCCGGAGGCCTCATCCCGTTGGGGGTAGCGCCGCGCGAGGCGCGGCGCCGAGCCCAAAGCCGCCAAGGGGGATCGGCGCAGCCGATGATCCTGCGGGTGCGGGAGCCTTTCTAGTCTTGGCAGGACGAGCTTATTCGTACTTGTTCAGAAATGCCTCGGCACCTAGCGCCCGGAAATCTGGTAACGCAGCGCGCAGGCGGGCATTGTCCCAATCCCACCATGCTAGTGCCAGCATCCGCGCGGCGATCTCTTCCGGGAACCGAGGGCGGATCGGTTGTGCTGTGACGCCCCCAACAATGGAATACGGGGGAACATCCTTGGTTACGACAGCGCCCGATGCAACGATCGCACCATGGCCAATAGTCACCTCGGGCTTGATGATCGCAGCGTGGCCGATCCAGGTGTCATGCCCGATCTGCGCCGTCCGGCTGGCGCGATGCGCGAACCAATCTGCATCGTCCGGCTCGTCCTCCCAGTAGTCAGCGGACCGGTATAAGAAATGATGCTGCGAGGCTTTCTCCATCGGGTGATCCGTCGCACCGATCCGTGTGAAGCTGGCGATATTGGCAAATTTTCCGATCCGGGCGTTGGCGACGTCGCAGGTCCTGTCGCAATAGGAATAATCCCCCCAGACCGAGTTCACGATCCGGCTGCCCGCGCCGATTTCGACATACTGTCCGAATTGACTGCCAGTGATCTGGCAATCGGGGTGGATAAAAGGCTGATCCGGGCGCAGGCGAGCCATGTCTGGCCTCCTTGCTCAGGGCAACAGGAAAGGCTTGGCTTTCGGATCACGCTGCCTGCGCTTTTTAACCGCCTCACCCTGAATAAGACGTTTCCGCAGCCAGCCCGAGAACCAATCCATCAGCATCACCATCAGGATGATGAGAACGATGTAATAGGCGACCTCTTCCCAATCTTTCTGAGTGATGATCGCCTGTGTCAGCAACAGTCCGATCCCGCCGCCTGTAATCGCCCCGATTACCGTGGCGCTGCGGGTGTTGGATTCGAGGAAGTACAACAACTGACTCAGCAGCACTGGCGTCACCTGCGGGATCACACTAAAGCGATAGCGCTGTGGCGCGTTGGCTCCGGTGGACTGCACGCCTTCTATCTGCTTCTGATCGACATTCTCCAACGCTTCCGAGAAAATCTTACCGAAGGTGCCGGTATCCGTCACCAGAATAGCCAAAGCACCGGTCAGCGGCCCCGGCCCAAAGGCGCGGGCCAGAACCACAGTCCAGATCAGCGCGTCCACGCCACGGACAAAATCGAACACACGGCGCGTTGCAAACCGGACCGAGCGCAGCGGATTGAAATTGCGCGTCGCCATAAAGGCCATCGGCAGCGCAACCATTGCCGCGCCGAACGTGCCGAGGAACGCCATCAGGATGGTTTCAAAGATAGCCCAGACCACGTCCTGATGACGCCACATCTTGTTTGTCCAGAAATCGTTCAGGATAGCACCCGCTTCACCCTGTGCGGCCAAGCCAGCCAGTTCTGGGAAGGGCTTGCCGTAATACGGGCTGTCCAGAGTAAACCAGAACAGTTCCCACCCCGTGAAATAGCGGAACACCTCGGACCGGTTGCGGGTCACAGTCAAACGGCCTGCATCCGTGGTGATCGCCAAACGGTTTTTCGAGACGTTGATCCATTCCGGCACGTCGCCTGCTGGCAATTCCGCCTGCACCCCGGCCGAGCGGTTCGGCGTAGCGCGTACGGTGCCGTATCCGGGGATGTCGTATTCAACGGTTTCGGGACCAAAGCGCACGATGTGACCGTCTTCCAGATCAATCACCGTGGTCTCGCCCAACGTCACCCAATCTGGTGCTTCACCGGCAGGGTATGCCCCCTTCCGCTCGCCTTCGATGGCCGCGGACACTTCGCCCGAGCGGTTGTCGCGTTCGATATGCGTCTTATAGCTGTAGCTGTCTGAGACCAGCGTCTTGCCGTTTTCCCAGTTCGCCCGAGCCGCCAAACCCGGCACGTCGAAGGCAAAGAACACATAAATCAGGTAAACCAACACTAAGGCTGGCAGGCTGAAGTTTACCAGACGTTTGCGGCTGAACAGACGATCTGCCTCGGCCTTCAGCTCGGCCGTGGTCAGATTGGTTGCGAAGGTGCTCATACGGAAGCTCCTTTTTCGGACCCGTGGGCCAGACGATCGCGCAGATAGCCCGATATCTGGTCTACGATGACGATTGTGACGAACAGTAGGATGAAAATGGCAGCCGCTTCGTCATAGCGCCCCTGTCCCCAGGACATCGCGTTGCGCAGCTCATATCCCAGACCACCCGCACCGACGAAACCAAGGATGGCCGAGGCGCGGATGTTGATCTCGAACCGCAGCAAGGCGTAGCTGACATAGTTCGGCCCCACCTGAGGGATCACGCCCAGATACATCCGCTGCGACCAGTTTGCGCCGACTGATTGTAACCCTTCGACCGGTTTCAACGAGGCGTTTTCGTTTACTTCGGAAAACAGCTTGCCCAGCGCACCCGCTGTATGGATTGCGATGGCGATCATTGCAGGCACTGGGCCACCACCCAGAATGAAAATCAGCACCAGAGCAATCACGATCTCAGGCACCGCCCGGAAGACATCCGATATCCGACGGAACAGAGGGATAAGCGAGGGCCAATAAGCCATGCCACGCGTCGACATCAGCGCCAGAAACGTCCCCAATATCGTGCCCGCCAACGTTGCCGCTGCGGCGATGTTGAGCGTCTCGACCAGCGCCGGGAAGAACTCAACCAGGTTTGCCGGCATCTCACCGATCTTTTCCCAAGCCTCGGACAGAACCTCGGCCGGGTAGTCAAAAATCCTGTGCCAGCCGTCGACAAAACTGCCCGCGTTGCGGCTGTCGGCCGTGCGGAACCCTGCGGCCATCATGGCCACGAACAAGATCAGAAGGATACCACCATAGACCCTCTTTCGTCGCGCCATCTCGGTATAGTCATCGCGAATCTGATCGACGGTCGTGGACCCAGCAGTCAGGTCTGTCATGGAATGCTCCTGAGTGGAAAAACGGGGTCCGGTTTGGCACCGGACCCCGCGCATTGGATATGCAGGCTTAGTTGGATTTCAGCTTGCGTGCTTCGACAATCGAAACATAGGCGTCGTGGGTGATCGGATCAAAACCTTGAATTTCACCCCCGGCCAGATTGTACGCGCATTCAGCGTCAGTTTCCGCGATGTTATCCAAAAGGTTGGTAACGGAAACGCGTACGTCTTGCGGCAACGCATTGCGCAACACAATCGGCTCACCCGGAATAAGCTTGGACCGCCAGATTTCGACAAGGTCGTTCATGTCGACCAATCCAGCATCCACAGCCTTGCGCAGCGCGCCAAAGTTGTAGCCATCTTCCCAATCGCCCTGACCGTCAGCCCAGGTCACACCACCATCCACGTCACCGTTTTTCACAGCAACAATTGTTTGCTCGTGGCCACCGGTGAATTTGACCTCACCGAAGTAATCTCCTGACTCCATTGTCGCGCCAGTGGCTGCCGGAATTTCGATGGATGGGATCAGATAGCCCGAGGTCGAGTTCGGATCACCAAAGCCGAAGGTCTTGCCCTGCATATCTTTCAGCGAGGCGATGCCGCTATCCTTGCGGGCAAAACCAATCGAATGATAGCCGATCGAACCATCACTGTTCACCTTCACCAGGATCGGTGAAGCCGCGTTTTCGTCGGCAAGATGCAGGGCAGCGTAAGAAGATGGGCCCATCAGTGACAGATCAATGGTTCCGCCCAGAATGCCCTGTATCACACCGTTATAGTCAGCAGGCGCAAACAGTTTCACCGGAACGCCCAGTTCGTCCTCAAGCATCGTGCGCAGGCAATCGTTGTTGTTCAGACGGTCCTGAGCGTTTTCACCGCCCAGAATGCCAATGCGGAACTCGCTGATTTCGTCAGCCAATACAGGCGCGGCCATTGCGGTGGTCGCAACAAGGGCAGCCATTAGTTTTTTCATCTGTCTCTCTCCAGTTTGATTGCCCCGGCCTTTCATCGGACCGGGCGATGAAAGGGGGTTGGGTGGCTCAGATGGTGGCTTCCGCTTCCATCAGGGCCTTCTGGGTGGCATCCAGAGTTTCGATCTCGGTCGACGTTGCCTCTTCCGAGAAGCTGGCATCAGCACCGTAGATTTCGCGGGCGACGCCGGTGGTCAGCTGCTCGGGCAGACCGTCGAAGACGATGCGCCCGTCACGCATCCCGACCACGCGGTCGCAATAGCGGCGCGCGGTGTCCAACGTGTGCAGGTTGGCGATGACGGTACGGCCATCCTCTTCGTGGATACGGCGCAGCGCCTGCATCACCACCTGCGCGTTCATCGGGTCCAGAGAGGCGATGGGTTCGTCCGCCAGAATGATCTTGGGGTCCTGCATCAGGGCGCGCGCGATGGCGACCCGCTGTTGTTGACCGCCCGACAGGGCCTCGGCCCGCTTCGGCGCGTGTTCGGCGATGCCCAGACGGTCCAGAATGTCGATTGCGCGGTGAATCTCGTCCATCGGAAACAGGTTGAACATGGTGGCCAGCGTCGAGTGGCGGTTCAGCGTGCCGTGCAGCACGTTCGAGACCACATCCATCCGCGGCACCAGATTGAACTGCTGGAAGATCATAGCGCAGTCGGCCTGCCATGCGCGTTTCTCACGACCCTTCAACTGGGTCACGTCACGGCCTTCGAACAGAATCTGACCGTCGCTGGAATCCGTCAGACGGTTGATCATGCGCAGCAGGGTCGACTTGCCCGCACCCGAACGGCCGATGATCCCGATCATGCAAGGTTTGTCCACGTCCAGCGTCGCCGCATCCACCGCTGTATTTTCGCCGAAGCGTTTGGTCAGTTTATCGATCCGCAGCACGTGCCACCCCCAGTTCATGTTGGCGGTCAGCTACAGATGCTGCTCAACGGTTGTGTGTCAGGGTGGTGAAAGTTTTGTAACGGTGCGAAAGTCGCAGGGGCTACCCTTCGCGGCACAGCGCAGGTATACGCGGGCCGACTCTTCAGCTTATACGAGGCCGCCATGAGCTTTGACCGTACCATCAAGATCGCCCCGTCGATCCTGTCCGCCGATTTCGCCAATTTCGGGGCCGAGATTCAGGCCATCGAAGCCCAAGGCGCCGATTGGGTCCATATCGACGTGATGGACGGCCATTTCGTCCCAAACCTGACCTTCGGCCCCCCCGCCGTCAAAGCCTTCCGTCCGCATGTGAAAACGGTGATGGATGTTCACCTGATGATCGCGCCGGTCGATCCCTATATTCAGGCCTATGCCGATGCGGGTGCCGACATCCTGACCGCCCATATTGAGGCCGGGCCGCACACGCACCGCACCCTGCAAGCCATCCGCGCGGCAGGCATGAAGGCTGGCGTCGCTCTGAACCCCGGCACACCCGCCGAGGCGGTCGAGCATCTGCTGGACCTGACCGATCTGGTCTGCGTCATGACCGTGAACCCCGGATTTGGCGGCCAGAAGTTCATCGACATGACCAGTAAAGTCCGCAAGCTGCGTGACATGATTGGCGACCGCCCCGTGCATATCGAGATCGACGGAGGCGTTGATCCGACGACCGCCCCGCTGGTTGCGGCAGCTGGTGCGGATGTTCTGGTCGCCGGGTCAGCTGTGTTCAAAGGCGGGTCGGTGGATCAGCCTGACGTTTACGGTGAAAACATCCGTGCCGTTCGCGCGGCTGCTGAGGCTGCTTTCGCCTGACGTCATTTGGGTCGGTTGCCGCTGAAACAGCGTCTTGGTGCGCCAAAGGCTCACCGGGCGCAATGCCTTTGACGTTTTAACCCTGAGTCGCCGTCGAATAGCGAAGGCGCATCGACAACGCCTGCATAAATCGACCCTCAACCACCAAATCCGTGAGGAAGTCGCTTAGCCGCTCCTCGGGCAAACCAGCTTCGACCGCAGCATCAAACGCGGTTTCGGCAGCTTTAAACTCGCCTTCACCGATCATCACCCTCGCTTCGACGAACTGCAAATAAGGTTCGCCTGGATTACCTTGCAGCGCCAGGTCAATGGCTTCGCGAGCCTCGTCTACCTTTTCCAGCCACAAGGCAATTTCGGCATGCAGGCGATGATTGAAATGGCTCGCATCATCAAACGCGACACTGCGCCGAATCTGATCAAGCGCTGCGGAAAAGTCGTGATCGTCAGCAAGCAGATCGGCCCGCCAATACAGCAGATACCCGCTTGGTCCCGCCTTTTCTTCTGCCGTTTCCAACACATAATGCGCTTCGGCCCTGCGACCCAAAGCTGACAAGGCGCGCGCCTTGCGGACATAGCCATCTTCATCCTCTGGGCCAGCCGCAATAACCGCCTCAGCATCCTTCAACGCCTGTTTCGGACGGTTCAGCATCAAAAGGATCAAAGAACGACGGGACTTGGCCCCGGTGAATTCAGGATCCAGCTCCAATGCGCGTGTGATATGAGAAAAAGCCTCTTCCCACTCATTCATTTCCGACAGGGTATAGGCAATTCCGTATTCCGCATTTGCGTCATAGGAATCAACTTCTACGGCGGATCGAAACAGCTCCAGCGCTTCGTCATTTCGGGAATAGTCAGTCAAGCTCCATGCAAGTTCCCGAAGCCCCCACGTGTATTCAGGGTTCAACGCAAGAGCGACGCGCATACGTTCTTCGAATTCACTGAACTCAACTTGGCCATCGCGCCGCTCGCTGGCCGCAAGCCCGGACAGATTTGCTGCCGTGGGCGTACGCGAAACAGCTTTACGAAACCATGCGCTGGCACTGGTGAAGTCATCCCGGACAAACGATACCCAGCCTCGTCCTTGCAATCCCAGCTCAGCCTTTGGGTCAAGATCGAGGATTTCCATAAATGCGTCGTCTGATCGTTCAAAGTTCCCCAGATCGAAATACGCCCAGGCCAATCGGTCCAGCATCTCAATGCGCTGCCGGTCCGAAGCACCGGCATTGTCCAGTCCATGTTGACAGATTTCAATTAAACGCTCAGGCGTTTCGACCTGTTCGAGGCACGCCGAGGAATAGGTAGACTGTGAATTTGTCAAAAGCGGCTTGGCATTTCCGCTGACACTGCTCACACCGACCATGGCGGCAGCTACGACAGCGGGCATATAGAATTTAGACAAGGAATCTAGCATGTTACCTGAATACGATTGGGTCGTTTCGGTAGGATAGACAAAAATATGAAAAGAAAAAGGCCGCCGCTAAAATACGAGCCCTCTTTTTCTCACCCGTCGGGGCCGAGGTTATTTAACGAACAACTTCTTCACTATTTACGCGATGGTTTTCGACAAATCGTCTTGTATGCGTCTCGGAATTAACGGTTTCAAACAAAAAGGGCGCCCCGAGGGGCGCCCTTTCCTTAGCATTTCGCCAGAGCCAATTACTCGATGATTTTCGACACAACGCCGGCGCCGACGGTGCGGCCGCCTTCGCGGATCGCGAAGCGCAGGCCGTTTTCCATCGCGATCGGTGCGATCAGCTCAACGCCGAACGACACGTTGTCGCCGGGCATGACCATCTCGGTGCCTTCGGCCAGGGTCACGGTGCCGGTCACGTCAGTCGTACGGAAGTAGAACTGCGGACGGTAGTTCGCGAAGAACGGAGTGTGACGACCGCCTTCTTCCTTGGTCAGGATGTAGGCTTCGGCTTCGAACTTGGTGTGCGGTGTAACCGAACCCGGCTTACACAGAACCTGGCCACGCTCAACGCCGTCACGGTCAACACCACGCAGCAGGGCGCCGATGTTGTCGCCCGCTTCACCGCGGTCCAGCAGCTTGCGGAACATTTCAACGCCGGTGCAGGTGGTTTTCGAAGTGTCGCGGATGCCGACGATTTCGATCTCGTCGCCAACGTTGATCACGCCACGCTCAACACGACCCGTAACAACGGTACCACGGCCCGAGATCGAGAACACGTCTTCGATCGGCATCAGGAACGGCTGGTCAACAGCACGCTCAGGGGTGTCGATGTAGTCATCAACAGCCGCCATCAGTTCCTTGATCTTCTCTTCGCCGATTTCCGGGTTGTTGCCTTCCATCGCGGCCAGAGCCGAACCTGCGATGATCGGAATATCGTCGCCGGGGTATTCATACGAAGACAGCAGCTCGCGGATTTCCATTTCCACCAGTTCCAGCAGCTCTTCGTCGTCAACCTGGTCAACTTTGTTCATGAACACGACCATCTTCGGGATGCCAACCTGGCGGCCCAGCAGGATGTGCTCACGCGTCTGCGGCATCGGGCCGTCAGCAGCGTTCACAACCAGGATCGCGCCGTCCATTTGAGCGGCACCGGTGATCATGTTCTTGACGTAGTCGGCGTGGCCGGGGCAGTCGACATGCGCATAGTGGCGGTTGTCGGTCTCGTATTCCACGTGGGCGGTCGAGATGGTGATGCCGCGCGCTTTCTCTTCCGGCGCACCGTCAATCTGGTCATACGCTTTGAAGTCACCGAAATACTTGGTGATTGCTGCGGTCAGCGTGGTCTTGCCGTGGTCAACGTGGCCAATCGTGCCGATGTTGACGTGCGGTTTTGTACGCTCAAACTTTTCCTTTGCCATTCCTCAGGCGCCCTTTTGCGATTTGGGGGACCCTTGGTCCCGTGGTTACATCTGCGCGCGCGAGATATTTGGTTCAGGAGGGAAAATCAAGCACATCCTGATGGAAATGCGCCGATCACACCGGATTTTGCGTGATCGCGTCGGTTTCCAGCGGCTGGATCAGATCAGGACGCTTGTCGAACCAGCCGTTGTCCTTGTGTTCCTCGGCCAGCCACTCCTCGACCCGGTCGGCCACTTTCAGGGCAAGACCGCTCATCTGTTCTTCCCTGGTCCGGGTATTACCCGATCCCGTCAGGGCACTTTCGCCGGTCGTATCTTCCAGCACCTGAAACTGCTTGCGCTTGGCCAGAAACTCTTCATTCTTCACATCGTATACGTTGACCAGAACGATGGCTGTGCTTTTCGGATTATAGATGACCGGAATACCCGGAGGGGCCAGCATGTAGCCTTCAAGGCTGATGCCGATGTCATATTCCTGTGCACCTTCATAACGACCCAGACGGATATCCACCGCGTTCTGAATCGCCTCGGTCCATTCCTCCGGTGTAGCGTCCCGTGATACAGGTCCCTGAACGGCCTTTTCAGCAAAGGCATAGTTCACGCGCAGCTTGAATTCCCCAAGCGACTCGGGTTCTTCGTACACCTGCGTTTGGGTGCAGGCGCCCATCAGGGCCAGTCCGGTGATCAGGGTCAGAATGCGCAACATGTCTCGTCTCGATAGGCCTGTTTTCATTGATCTAGCGCACCGATACGGGTTGTGCCAAGCCGTATCGGCAGAATTCCACTCTGGACCCCGGGTCGATCACGAGAATTTATAGTCGCGCGGGAAGCCGTAGGGCGGTTTTTTACCGACACTCGCGCGCTTGGCCAGCCATTGGGACATGTCCGCCTCGTGCCGGGTTTTGTCGCCGCCCATGGACCATTTCAGGCCCTCTGCCCAGTTGAAGGTGGTGATGTCGGACAGGCCGCCATCCAGCTCCAGCGTTCCCTGTCGGCCCCGCGCCATGTTGTATTTCTGTAGGCGCACACCCTTGCCGCGTGTCATCTCGGGCAGGTCTTCGGTCGGGAACACGAGGAACTTGCCGTTCTGAGACACCACGGCCACGTGATCCCCATCCACCGGTTTACAGATCATCGCCGTCTCGTCGCCTTTGACGTTCAGTACTTGTTTGCCGTTGCGGGTCTGGGCCAGCACATCATCCTCGGGCACCATGAATCCGTTGCCCGCATCCGATGCCACAAGCAGCTTTCGGCCCGGCTTGTGAATGAAAATGTCGATGATCTGCGCCTCATTCGGCAGGTCGACCATCAGGCGCAGCGGCTCGCCCATGCCCCGCCCGCCGGGCAGGTTGGCAGCGCTGACGGTGTAGAACCGCCCGTTTGACGCAAACACCAGTAGCCGGTCGGTTGTCTCCGCGTGGAAGATGAAACGCGGGCCGTCGCCGTCTTTGAACTTCAACTCACGCTTGAGGTCGATATGGCCGGTCATGGCGCGAATCCAGCCCATCTGAGAGCAGACAACCGTGATCGGCTCTTTGTCGATCATCGCCTCAAGCGGAACCTCTTCGACCTGCCCGGCCTCGGCAAACTGCGTGCGCCGTGCGCCGCCTTCGTAGTCCTTGCCGAAGGTCTTCTTGGTCTCTTTGAGTTGCTCGGCGATCTTGGCCCATTGCAAGGCGGGATCTGCCAGCAGATCCTCGAGATTGGCGCGTTCCAGCATCAGCTCGTCGCGCTCGCGGACCAGTTCCATCTCTTCCAGGCGGCGCAAGCTGCGCAGGCGCATGTTGAGGATGGCGTCGACCTGAACCTCGGACAGTTCGCCCTCGCCCGGCCGGGGCGAGACATAATCGGCCTCGCTGGTCGCTCGGACATGGTCGATCCCCCAATCCTCGCGCATCAGCGCGGCTTTGGGGTCGTCATCATAGCGGATGATGTCGATCACTCGGTCGAGATTGAGGAAGGCGACGATAAAGCCCTCCAAGACCTCCAAGCGGTGGTCGATCTTCGCCATGCGATGGCGCGAGCGACGCAGCAGTACCTCTTGCCGGTGATCAAGGAAGGCACGCAGCACTTCCTTCATCGAGCAGACCTTGGGCGTCACGCCGTCGATCAGCACATTCATGTTCAGGCTGAACCGTATCTCAAGATCCGAATTGCGATAGAGCATCCCCATCAGCACCTCGGGGTCCACGTTCTTAGAGCGTGGCTCGAGGATCAGGCGGATGTCGTCGGCGGATTCGTCGCGGACATCGGCGAGGATCGGGATCTTTTTGGTCTGGATCAGTTCCGCGATCTTTTCGATCAGCTTGGATTTCTGAACCTGATAGGGGATCTCGGTGACAACGATCTGCCACTGGCCACGGCCCAGGTCCTCGACCTCGAACTTGCAGCGCAGACGGAACGAGCCGCGCCCGGTGCGATAGGCCTGCGCGATATTCTCGGGCGGCTCGACGATCACGCCGCCGGTCGGGAAATCCGGTCCGGGCACATAGTTCAACAGCGTATCGTCCCGCGCATCCGGCGTTTTGATCAGATGCAGACAGGCGTCACACAGCTCGGAAATATTATGCGGCGGGATATTGGTCGCCATGCCGACCGCGATACCGCTGGCACCGTTGGCCAGCAGGTTCGGAAACTGCGCAGGCAGCACGACCGGCTCGGTCAGCGTGCCGTCATAGTTGTCGCGGAAATCGACGGCGTCTTCGTTCAGACCTTCCAGCAGCGCTTCGGCTACGACGGTCATCCGCGCCTCGGTGTATCGCGAGGCCGCCGGGTTATCGCCGTCGATATTGCCGAAGTTCCCCTGCCCGTCGACCAGCGGGTAACGGACGTTGAAGTCCTGCGCCAGACGGGCCATCGCGTCATAGATCGCAGCGTCACCGTGCGGGTGATAGTTACCCATCACGTCGCCCGAAATCTTGGCAGACTTACGGAAGCCACCCGTCGCGCTGAGTCGCAGTTCGCGCATCGCATAGAGGATTCGCCGGTGAACCGGCTTCAGACCATCGCGTGCATCCGGCAAAGCCCGGTGCATGATGGTGGACAGAGCATAGGTCAGATAGCGTTCGCCAATCGCGCGGCGCAGCGGTTCAGCTACCTCGCCCCCACCTTCGGGGGCCTCCATGTTGGGGTCGTCGATCGTGTCGTTCATACATAATGTGATACGCCGCAAGAGCGCGCTGGTAAAGCAAGCAACGTGCATTTTGCTGGGGACAAGTGGCGCTTTTTGCAACAGGGGGAGGCAACCCCCCGATTTCCCCCGTTTTTCGACTCAAGGCCGGAATTATGGTACCCTGAACGAATTAGAATGCTGCCTATTTCTATTTTCTTGTGATTAGTGGGGGATGCGCCATGACGCGCCTTATTGTTATGACTTTTGCTGCACTCGGCTGGTGCTTTTATGTCATGAGCGGCGGGCCGGACTTTGAACCGCGCGGCCTGCGTTCCGACCAGCCCGAGCGCGTTGTTGCTGTTCCGGCCCCGTCTGTGGCCCCTGCCCAGGCTGAAGAGCTTGTGACCAAGGTTTCGACCCGTGTACCTACGGTGCGCATCCAGCCCAAGCCTGCGGTTGAAGACGTCGTCGAGATTATTGCCGATGAGGCTAGCCTTGCCTCGCTTTCGGGCATCACAGTGTTTGCAGATCAAAGCGCCAATATCACGCTCGCCTCACTCGAAGACGGCGTCGCCGGGCTGCGTCAGGTCACGGATGAAACACCAGAGGACGTGGCCGAAACACCTGCCCTGCCCGAGCCTGAAAAGGACATCCGCGAGATTTCCGGAACGCGCGTAAACATGCGTGACGGGCCGGGTACGATCTATCCGATCATCGCCAAAGTCACCATCGGCCAGAAGGTTGAAGTACTGAGCGACTCCGGTACCGGCTGGCTGCGCCTGCGCGTGTTGCCACAGCAACAGGTCGGATGGATTTCCTCTTCGCTGGTGCGAAAAACGGCCAACTGACGCAGTCGTGACATTGCCCTGCCCCGAACCGCGCCATAGCTATAGGTGAAGTTCGGAAGCGGGGACATCATGCAGAAAACCATTCTTATCACCGGATGTTCCTCGGGCATTGGTCTGGATGCAGCCCACGGCATGCGCGCCCGTGGGTGGCGCGTGTTCGCCTCGTGCCGTCAGCAACGCGATTGCGACCGGCTGCGCGCGCAGGGCTTTGAAAGCCCGCGCATCGACTATACCGACGCCGACAGCATCACCTCCGGCCTGACCGAAGTGCTGGACGCGACGGGCGGCACATTGGACGCGCTGTTCAACAACGGCGCACATGGCCTGCCGGGCGCGGTTGAGGATTTGCCGACCGATGGCCTGCGCCATATCTTCGAAGCCAACTTTTTTGGTTGGCACGACCTGACCCGCCAAGTGATCCCGGTGATGCGGGCACAGGGGCACGGGCGAATCGTTCAGAACTCTTCGGTTCTGGGATTTGTCGCCTATCCATGGCGCGGTGCCTATGTGGCGACCAAATACGCCATCGAAGGGCTGACGGATACTCTGCGGCTGGAGTTGGCCGACACTGACATCAAGGTCATCCTGATTGAGCCCGGCCCGATCACCTCGAAATTGCGCGAGAACTCCATTCCGATTTTTGAAAGGTTCATAAACTGGCAGAACTCGGCCCTGCGGGGCAAATACGAAGCCTCGCTGTTGAAAAGACTGTACGAATCCTCCGGCCCCGACCGATTTGAACTGCCAGCGTCAGCCGTCACCGACAAGCTTGCGCATGCGGTCGAATCAAAACGGCCCCGCCCGCGGTATTACGTCACGACCCCAACCTATATCGCCGGATACCTGCGCCGCATCCTGCCGACCCGCACCATCGACCGCATCCTCTCGGACGTCTGAGGCGAAATTACCCGTTCGCTTTTCGCAGCCACGGGTCTAGATGATAGCCTAACGAAACAAGAAACCCGGACGGTGTACCCATGGACCTTTTGATGGTCGTTTTGCTTTTGGCTATGGCGGCAGTTGTCGTCGTGCTTGTGATCGGCATTTCGAATTTCGGCAAACCCGGGAAAAGTGCTGCCCTCAAAAGCAACAAGATGATGCGCCTGCGCATTCTGTTTCAATTCATTGCCGTCGTGCTGATCGTGCTCTACGTCTGGCTGCGTGGACAAGGAGCTTAAGTCATGGTCGTTCTGAACAAGATTTACACCCGCACAGGCGATGACGGCAAAACCGCGCTTGGAAACGGCGAACGGGTTGCCAAATACTCTGGCCGCGTTGCCGCCTACGGCACCGTAGATGAGCTGAACTCATTCGTCGGCGTGGCGCGTACCGAAGCTGGGGGCGAGGTTGATACCGCCCTGTCCCGCATCCAAAACGACCTGTTTGATCTGGGTGCCGATTTCTGCCGCCCCGATATGGAAAAGGACGCAGACGCCGATTACCCTCCATTGCGCATCGTTGCCGCGCAAATCGACCGGCTTGAGGCCGAGATCGACGCCATGAACGAATCGCTCGAGCCGTTGCGCAGCTTTATCCTGCCCGGCGGATCGCGTCTGGCGGCGCATTTGCATGTGTGCCGCACCGTCTCGCGCCGAGCCGAGCGGCTGGCGGTCGAGCTGACAAATATGGAACCGGTGAACCCGGTGGCCGTGAAGTACCTGAACCGCCTAAGCGACTGGTTCTTCGTGGCCGCCCGCTGCGCCAACGAAAACGGCACGCAGGACGTGTTGTGGGTTCCAGGAGCGAACCGCTAAAAGCGGCGAGGTGTCCAGTGGGCGCAGCCGAGACCGGACGGGCGCAGCCCCATCTCGCAGCTCAGGTGCGAGCTAGTGATCATATCGAAAAACCCAGCCTCAATCCCCGCCCGATAAGCCGACGCAAAACTCCGGGCTGCGTTCCACTACGTCAAAAAACGCGAAACGCGACGTCCCAAGACCATGGCGTGACGATTTTGCCCTGTTGCACCGTGAATTGAGACGCTATTCAGTCCCTCGAGAGCATTGGTGGAGTCGCGTCGCGGCCTGCCGTTTTATGTGAGGAGCAAGCGCACGATGAAGGTACTGGTGCCTGTCAAACGCGTGATTGACTATAACGTGAAGGTCCGCGTGAAAGCGGACGGAAGCGGTGTTGATCTCGCCAATGTCAAAATGTCGATGAACCCATTCGACGAGATCGCTGTTGAAGAGGCGATCCGCCTGAAAGAAGCAGGCAAGGCCGACGAGGTTGTTGCCGTTTCGATCGGCGTGAAGCAGTCGCAGGAAACGCTGCGTACCGCTCTGGCCATGGGCGCAGACCGTGCGATCCTGGTTGTGGCCGCTGATGATGTGCATCAGGACATTGAACCGCTGGCCGTTGCCAAGATCCTGGCCAAAGTGGTCGAGGAAGAGCAGCCCGGTCTGGTTCTGGCGGGCAAGCAGGCGATCGACAACGACATGAACGCCACCGGTCAGATGCTGTCGGCCCTGCTGGGCTGGTCGCAAGGCACCTTTGCGTCCGAGGTGGACATCGAAGGCGACAGCGCCAAGATCACCCGCGAGGTGGATGGCGGCCTGCAAACCATCAGCGTCAAGATGCCGACCATCGTGACCGTTGACCTGCGCCTGAACGAGCCGCGCTATGCCTCGCTGCCCAACATCATGAAGGCAAAGAAAAAACCGCTGGATGAGAAAACCGCCGCCGATTACGGCGTCGATGTCACTCCGCGTCTGGAAGTCGTCAAAACCGAAGAGCCGCCGGCACGCGCCGCTGGTATCGTCGTGGGCTCGGTCGACGAGCTGGTCGAGAAACTCAAAGAAGCGGGGGCTGTGTAATGGCTGTTCTTCTTCTCGCTGAAGTCAATAATGGTGAGCTGTCGCTGGACGCCACCGCCAAGGCCGTCAACGCCGCAAAGGCTCTGGGTGATGTGACCGTTCTGGCCGCGGGTGGTTCTGCCGCCGCTGCTGGTGAGGCCACTGCCAAGATCGACGGTGTCTCCAAGGTTCTGGTCGCCGAAGACGAGTCGCTGGGCCACCGCCTGGCGGAATCGACCGCGGCGCTGATCGTTTCGCTGGCCGATGGCTATGAGCACATCGTTGCCCCTGCCACCACCGACGCCAAGAACGTGATGCCGCGCGTTGCCGCGCTGCTGGACGTGATGGTGATCTCGGATGCGTCCGGCGTGGTCGACGGCTCGACTTTTGAGCGCCCGATCTATGCGGGTAACGCGATCCAGACCGTGAAGTCGAACGACGCCAAGAAAGTCGTCACCCTGCGGACCGCGTCGTTTGACGCAGCGGGCGAAGGCGGTTCGGCCCCGGTTGAAACCATCTCGGTTCCCGGCTCCGAAGGTCTGTCGTCGTGGGTCGAGGACAAGGTTGCCGAAAGCGACCGTCCCGAACTGACCTCGGCGGGCGTTGTGGTCTCGGGCGGCCGTGGTGTTGGCTCGGAAGAGGACTTCAAACTGATCGAAGGTCTGGCCGACAAGCTGGGCGCTGCGGTTGGTGCCTCGCGTGCGGCGGTCGACTCGGGCTATGCGCCGAACGACTGGCAGGTGGGTCAGACCGGTAAGGTTGTTGCCCCGGACCTCTATGTCGCGGTTGGCATCTCGGGCGCGATCCAGCACTTGGCGGGCATGAAGGACTCGAAGGTCATCGTTGCGATCAACAAGGACGAAGAAGCGCCGATCTTCCAGGTCGCCGACTTCGGACTGGTCGCCGACCTGTTCCAGGCCGTGCCGGAACTGACCGAGAAACTCGGTTGAGTATCGGACTAAAGATTTTTCGATGAAAAATCTGATAAGGCCCGCCATTGGCGGGCCTTTTTCATTGCAGGTTCTGAACCGGTTCGATCAGCGCATCTGCTATGGTTTTGTGTGCCGCAGGGCCAATCATGTGTTCCGCCATCGGCTGCTGAAGCGTGCCGAATAACATATCTTCAAGTTCTTCCGACTGCCCCGACACCTGAACGGCAATCTTCACCATTCCGGCGCAATGCGGACGCACCGCGTTCAGCATGCACGGCGATACTTCGGCCGACACAGGGTCGCGATGATCCTCTGTGTGCTGCAAGACCCGAAGCCCCAACAGAACGACAGGGACCTCAAGGCGATCAAGAAGTTCGCTAATTTTCTTAACCCAGTTCCGGCGCAATTCCTCCAGCACGATCTCGACGCGCGCGTCCCGGAATTGCTGCAAATAGACCATGAGATGTCCCACAAAATGTACATCTGTAAAATCAGCCTCGGGATAGAGATGTGTCAGCTCCGAACTGGGGGCCAGAACCCGATCGTTGCGCCGGGGGTGGACGCGATAGAAACGGTTTGATTGGCTCAAAAGCCCCGGCGCTTGCAAGACACAAAGCTCGGCCCGGTTCAGCAGTTCGAAAAGGCCCGCATCGCCGCACAGCGCGTCAACCCCGCAGAACAGGCTGCCCAAGTTCAGGCAGCGCCGATCCAGGCGATCTTCGAGAATCGCGGCATAGGGCCGGTCGACAAACCGGCCAAACGTCTCCTCGCCGCCTGCGCAAGCCATGAAAGACGTTTCCAGAGATCGCTCTGGCCCACGAAACCAAAGACGCGATTCCCCATATTGGCAATGATCATGCCCGGCACCAGCCGAGCCTGTTTGATGATAGCTCATTACACTCACCCATTTTTTCACCCGGGTGCCATCTTGCAGCCGCAAGTCTTGAGAAAACCCTAATGTGCGCATTTGAAGCAAATTCGATGGGCCTGATCCTCTTGCCGCCCATGCCATTCTGCCGATACTGTCGCGCAAACCCGTGACACAGAGGCATCAGACAATGGACGTAAAATCTGTCGGAGTGATCGGCGCAGGCCAGATGGGAAATGGTATCGCCCATGTATTGGCTCTGGCGGAATATGACGTGCTTCTGAACGATGTGAATCAGGACGCGCTGAAGGCTGCGGTGACCACAATCGAAGGCAATTTGGCCCGCCAGGCCTCGCGCGGCAAGATTTCAGACGATCAGATGCAGGCGGCGTTGGCGCGGATCAAGACCACGCTGGAACTGCCGCGAATCGGTGAGACGGATTTGGTGATCGAAGCCGCGACCGAGCGTGAGACGATCAAACAGGCGATTTTCGAGGATCTGCAACCGCATCTGCAACCCCATACGATCCTCACGTCCAACACCTCGTCGATCTCGATCACCCGTCTGGCGAGCCGCACAGACCGGCCAGAACGTTTCATGGGGTTTCACTTCATGAACCCTGTGCCGGTGATGCAGCTGGTCGAACTGATCCGCGGAATTGCCACTGACGAGGCGACATTCAGCACCTGCAAGGCCGTGGTGGACCGCTTGGGCAAGACCGCCGCCAGCGCCGAGGACTTTCCCGCCTTTATCGTCAACCGCATTCTGATGCCGATGATCAATGAGGCGGTCTACACGCTGTATGAAGGCGTCGGGAATGTTCAATCCATCGACCAGTCTATGAAGCTGGGCGCAAACCATCCGATGGGGCCTTTGGAGCTGGCGGACTTCATCGGTCTGGACACCTGCCTGGCGATCATGAACGTGTTGCATGACGGGCTGGCGGACACCAAATACCGCCCCTGCCCCTTGCTGACCAAATATGTCGAGGCCGGTTGGCTGGGTCGGAAGACTGAACGGGGGTTCTACGACTATCGAGGAGAGGTTCCAGTTCCGACTCGCTAGTAAGGGGCCAGCCCCCTCGCCCGGATGTTATCCGGGCTCACCCCAGAGGTATTTACGGCCAGATGAAGAAACGGATCAGCGCTTGAGCGTTTCGCCCAATGCCATTGTGTGCTTTCTGAGCCAGGCCATGAAACCCCGCGGGTCACGCTCCAGCAATTGCATGTCCTCGTCCGATATCGGGTCGCCGATTACCGGCGACTGCGGTTTGTTGCAGGAGCGGACGATCTCATGCAGCAACAGGCCCTGACGCAGGATCGGAGACAGCTTGTTGGCGATCTGATACGCGCGGGAGTTGCGACCCGGGAAAAAGATAGGAACCACGCGTGCGCCCGAGCGGCGGATCATCTTGGCGGTGAACACGTTCCACTCACGCTCTAGCGCGGGGCCGAACCAATCGTCCGAAGACATCACCACGCCTGACGGGAACAGGGCTACGACGCCGCCGTTTTTCAGGTGCTCCATCGCCTTGCCACGCATTTCCAGCATCTTGGCTTGCGCCTCGGGGTCGTGTGGGAATGGCACCGGAATCATGAATGAGGTCGCGGCCTCATCCAGGCCGGTCAGGACCGAGCGGGTGAGGATGCGGTAATCGTTGCGCACCTGCCCAATCAGCTCGGCCAGGATCATACCATCCACCATGCCATGAGGGTGGTTCGCCACCACAACGACCGGGCCCTCTTTCGGAATGCGCGCGATTTGTTCCTGCGGCGTCGTCAGGTCAATGCCCATCGTCTTCAGAGCGCCACCCCAGAACCGCTGGCCACGGTAGTATTCGTTCTTCTTCTCGAACTTGTTGACCATGCGCAGAATGGTCAGCTTGCCGGTACACCATTCGATGGTACGAATGGCTGTCGAAGTCCAGGCGTCGTCGAACGAGTTCGCGTATGTCAGAGTTCTACGGTCGTAGACTTCACCCTGATCCGCAGTCCCATCCACCATCGGGCCTGTCTTGGTCTCGTGCGTTGTTTCCGCCAATTCCTGGTCTTCCCGTTCTTGGTATCGCGGCCGATTGGGTCAGAACCCTTCCCCGAACTTGTCGTTCACCAGGGTTTCCAACGCATCAGCCAACGCCTCAGCATCAGGTCCGGACGTTTCGACGTCAATAGTCGTTCCGCGTGAGGCTGCCAACATCAAAAGGCCCATAATACTGTCGCCCGATGCAGAAAGTCCCTCTCTCGACACTTCGGCATTTGCGTCAAAGCCCTCGACCACCTCGACCAGTTTTGCCGAGGCGCGGGCGTGCAAACCTTTTTCATTAATGATTTTCAAGCTTCGGATGGTCATTCTTAATCAGTCCGATCTTCTTCCAACGTCACATTTTGCGCATTGATATATTTACGTCCAGCCTCCATCGCCTGCCGCACGGCATCACCGATTGGCAGGTGGCGGGATTTGGCCAATTTAATCAACATAGGCAGATTTGCACCGTAAAGGATACGCCGATCCTGTGGCGCACAGGCGCGCAGACTCAGATTCGATGGACTACCGCCGAACAGATCGGTCACGACAACGACACCGTCCCCGACATCGACACTGTCCGCAGCTGCACAGATTTCGCCTTGTTTGGCTTCACGATCATGGTCCGCCTCGATCGAGATCGCGGCCAGACCCGGTTGCTTACCGACGACATGCTGCATGGCGGCCAGATATTCCTTGGCCAACCCCCCATGTGCAACGAGTACAATCCCGATCAATCCGGCCTCACATTCAACGATCGACGTTCCATTTCGCGGTGCCTAATTGCCACTTGCTGCCCCTCCTCTGCAAGGGCCTTTGCAACTGCCTCGGCCATTGAGACCGATCTGTGTTGCCCTCCGGTACAGCCAAAGGCCACCGAGAGGTGCGCTTTGCCTTCGGCCCGAAAGCTGGGCAGCAAGAGTTTCAGCAGATCGACCACCCGGTCGAAAAACGGTGCATAGTTTGTATCCGACTGAACATAGCGCGCCACTTCAGGGTTTCGACCATCTTCTGCGCGCAGCTCCGGCTGCCAATAGGGATTGGCAAGAAACCGACAGTCGAACACCATGTCCAGGCCGCGCGGAAGCCCGCGTTTATACGAGAACGATTCGATGGAAACCGCTAGATGCCGTCCGCCCTGTGGCGCGAACCAACGCTCAACCTCCTCCCGCAACTGGTGAATGTTCAGCGGGCTGGTGTCGATAAGGGTGTCGGCAATCTCTCGTATCGGGGCCAACAGCTCTTTTTCCTGTCGTACACCGGTTTCGGGGCCCGCCTCAGCAGCCACCGGGTGCCGCCTGCGGGTTTCCGAGAACCGCCGTAGCAGTACCTCATCACTGCAATCCAGATAGAGCGTCGTCAGGTCGACCTGCTCCATCCGGCGCAGGCGCACTGCAAGTTCTATAAACCCGATGGTCGAAAAATCACGGTTGCGCGCATCGATTCCCAGCGCCATCGGGCGGTCGCTTTGCGGCCCGTCCAAAAGGCGCATCAGAAGGCCCATCGGCAGGTTATCAATGGCCTCAAAGCCAAGGTCTTCGAGCACACGGATTGCTGTAGACCGCCCCGCACCCGAAGGGCCGGTGACCAGAACGATACGCCGTTGCGGTTTCAGTTGCTGGGCCATTCCGTATCTACACGTCCCGATTTCAGAAGTTGCATCAAAGCTGCCGCCAAATTGGGGACGCCGCCGCCCCGAAGCAAGGGAACAGTTTGCCTCAGTACCACGGTTGTGAGCGGTTCGGGCAATCGGGCCGGTTCGGTTTGGTCCAAATCCACAACATAGGTGATAGGGGAAGGTCCAGCTGCCATGGCCTTCAGTAGCCCGATGCCGCGTGCTTCGATCAAGCCGGCAATGTTCGGGGCCGCATCGGCCTGCGCCCTGCCCTCTACCATGCATAGCGCGACGCGGTCATCCGCGACCAAACCCGCCCCCAGCGCCATCATCTGCAAGGCCAGCCCAGATTTCCCCGCACCCGATTTCCCCACGATCAACAGGCCGCACCCTGCGACGCAAACGCAGCTGGCATGGAGAATGGCCTTGTCCTGATCTTGTATGTTTGCAAGCGCCGAACCCAGCATGCGCTTAAACGGGCAGCCCCACGACAAACCGCGCGCCCTGCGGGTCCGAGGTAATATCTGCCTCGGTCGGGCGGATGTTCTCGGCCCAGATCACCCCGCCATGGGCCTCAACGATCTGCTTGGAAATCGCAAGGCCAAGGCCCGAGTTATTGCCAAAATGCTCTTCCGGGCGTTGCGAGTAGAAGCGTTTGAAGACCTTGGTAAGCGCCTGTTCAGGGATGCCCGGGCCAGTATCCTCGACCACGATCAGCACCCGGTTTTCGCGCCGACGCACCCAGACGCGGATGGCGTCGCTATCTTCGCAGAACGAGATGGCATTGGTGATCAGATTGACGAAGACCTGCGCCAGACGCGCCTCAAGCCCGTTGATCACGATCGGATCGGGCGGCAGGTCCGTGATATAGTCGATGCCCTTGGACCGCGCATCTTCGCCAAGATACTGTCCGATATTGCCCAAGAGATTGAGCAGGTCGAAGGGCTGCTCTTCTTCCTTGACCAACTCAGCATCCAGACGCGAGGCGTTTGAGATGTCGCTGACCAGACGATCCAGCCGCCGCACATCGTGTTCGATCACGCCCAGCAGCTTGTCGCGCTGATCTTCGCGCTTCACCATGCGCAGTGTGCCGACAGCTGACTGTAGGCTGGCCAGTGGATTTTTGATCTCATGCGCCACATCGGCGGCAAACTGTTCGTTGGCATCGATGCGGTTGTAAAGCGCCGTGACCATGCCCCGCAGCGCTCGGCTAAGGCGACCTATCTCATCGGGGCGTGCGCTCAGGTCAGGGATGCGAATACGGCCCGGGTTCACACTTGCTCCGCGGTCTTTGCCCATCTCAGCCGCCGACGCCAGATCGGCCAGCGGATTGGCGATGGTCGAGGCCAGAACAAGGCTCAGGCCAATCGAAACCAACAGCGCGACGACGAACATTTGCAGAATGCGTTCTTGCTCGCGCCGAGCCAGCGCGTCGATCTCACCCGCAGGTCCGGCCATGGCGACGGCACCAACCGGCACACCGGCCTGTAGAATCGGAGCGGCTGCGACAATGACGGTCTGCCCTTGTTCATCCAAGACCGGCTGAACCTGCATCTGACCGTTCAGGGCCTGCGGTATGATATCCTGCACTCGCTGGGCTAATGTCGGCGCATTACCGGGTTCAGACCGCGTGAAAACCGTTGACAGCCCGGTCCAGACGGCGTTCAGCGCATCACTGATCAGGGTGCTGCCGGTCTGAACATCAGCCTCAGAACGGAAAAGGTCGGACATCTGATCAGGCGCAGATGCGCCGCGCGTCCAGCCGATCAGCGTGCCGCCAGTATCATAGACAAACACCTCACCGCCGACGGGCAGGCTCAGCCCCGCAAGGGTATCCTTGACGTCCAGAGCGGCCGTGTCTTGCGGCGAGGATTGGTTTTGGCGCAACTGTGCCTCGAACACGTTGCTGACTAGCTGCGCATCGCCGACCAGATTGCGCGCGGTCTGCTGGACCTGCTCTTCGCGGGAATCGTCAAGATAAAGTAGCCCGGTGACCAGGATCACAAGGGCGATGAGGTTGAAGGTGATGATCTTGCGGGCCAGAGGCGAGCCGCGCAAGGAAAACAGATTGCGCGTGCGTCGTGACGCGCGCAGTTCGGCGGACTCGGGATCCTGCGGGATGACCCAATCATCCCCCAGAACGACATCACCGTCCCGCAATTCGCTGGCTTGTTCCGTATCGCGCACGAGACCCGATCACCCCTTCAAAGCGGCCACACTTATTCTTCGTTATACCTGTAGCCAATGCCGTACAGGGTCTCGATGGCCGAGAACTCAGGATCTGCCGCACGCATCTTCTTGCGCAGGCGCTTGATATGGCTGTCGATCGTCCGGTCATCCACATAGACCTGATCGTCGTACGCGACATCCATCAACTGATCCCGGCTTTTGACAAAACCCGGACGCTGCGCCAGTGCCTGCAACAACAGGAACTCGGTCACCGTCAAAGAGACATCCGAGCCTTTCCAGCTGACCGCGTGACGCAGCGGATCCATTCGCAGATCGCCCCGCTCCATCACTTTGGTGTCGCCGGTACTGGCAGCTGTGGCATCACCTGTTGTCGCCTCCTGCCGGCGCAACAGCGCGCGGATGCGTTCCACCAAAAGGCGCTGCGAGAACGGCTTTTTCACATAGTCGTCCGCGCCCATCCGCAGACCAAGCACCTCGTCGATCTCATCATCTTTCGAGGTCAGAAAGATCACCGGCATCTGGGTCTTCTGCCGCAGCCGTTGCAGCAAATCCATCCCGTCCATGCGTGGCATCTTGATATCCAGCACGGCCATATCCGGCAGTTTCTTGTTGAATGCGTCGAGGGCTGCCTGCCCGTCATTGTAGGTTTCAACCTCGAATCCCTCGGCTTCGAGAGTCATGGATACGGACGTCAGAATGTTTCTGTCGTCATCCACCAGTGCAATCTTTGACATCGGGATTACCCCTATTCCTGCTCACTCATGCAATATTTCGCTTATTAGTAGGGCATTTTTGTCGTTTTTATGGCCGCGAATCAATCCGTATCTGCGAATCGTGCGATTGTTGTCACATATCTGCGGCAAAAAAGCCGTTAACATCCACCGAAAGCTGCCTTGTTTTCCGACAGGAAATTGCTGGTGGCGCTAAACTTGGACTTGGTTGCGCTAACTGCGCCAAACCGTCCTGTTCATGCCCCAAACGACCGTGATAAGACGCGCCCAGCCGCCGGATTTTCCCGGCACACTGCCCCAAGAGCGCACCGGCCAAACGCCTTCGCGCCGCCACAGGAGAAGACACACATGACATCTGGACGGGTTAACCCGCAATTCCGCCTCGAAGATCAGGGCATCGAGGGTCTGGGCAATGTCTATTACAACTTCATGGAACCGGCGCTGATCGAAGAGGCGCTGAAGCGCGGCGAAGGCACTCTTGGCAACGGCGGCGCGTTTTTGGTCACCACCGGCAAGTTCACCGGCCGTTCGCCTAAGGACAAGCACGTCGTCAAGACCGACAGCGTCGCCGACACCATCTGGTGGGAAAACAACGCCGCCATGAGCCCCGAGGGCTTTGACGCGCTGTACGAAGACATGCTGGCCCACATGAAAGGCCGCGATTACTTTGTGCAGGACCTCGTCGGTGGCGCTGACCCGGCCTACTCGATCAACGTGCGTATGGTCACCGAGCTGGCCTGGCACAACCTGTTCATCCGCCACCTGCTGCGTCGTCCGGACCGTGAGGACCTGAACGAGTTCATCGCAGACTTCACCATCATCAACTGCCCCAGCTTCCAGGCCGACCCGGCCAAACACGGCTGCCGGTCCGAGACGGTGATCGCGCTGAACTTCGACCGCAAGATGATCCTGATCGGCGGTACCGAGTATGCGGGTGAAAACAAGAAGTCCGTCTTCACCCTGCTGAACTACATGCTGCCGGAAAAAGGCGTGATGCCGATGCACTGCTCGGCCAACCACGCGGTCGGCAACCCGGTTGATACCGCTGTGTTCTTTGGCCTGTCGGGCACCGGCAAAACCACCCTGTCCGCCGACCCGGCGCGCACCCTGATCGGTGATGACGAACACGGCTGGTCCGATCGCGGCACCTTCAATTTTGAGGGCGGCTGCTATGCCAAGACGATCAACCTGAACGCCGAGGCCGAGCCGGAAATCTACGCGACCACCAGCAAGTTCGGCACCGTGATCGAGAACATGGTGTTCGATCCCGAGACCAAGGAGCTGGATTTCGACGACGACTCGCTGACTGCGAACATGCGCTGCGCCTACCCGCTCGAGTATATCTCGAACGCGTCCAGCAGCGCTCTGGGCGGCCACCCCAAGAACATCATCATGCTGACCTGTGATGCGTTTGGCGTTCTGCCTCCGATCGCACGGCTGACCCCGGCGCAGGCTATGTATCACTTTCTGTCGGGCTTTACGTCAAAGGTCGCGGGAACCGAGCGTGGCGTGACCGAACCTCAGCCCACCTTCTCGACCTGCTTCGGCGCGCCGTTTATGCCGCGTCGCCCTGAGGCCTATGGCAACCTGCTGCGTGACAAGATCGCCCAGCATGGCGCGACCTGCTGGCTGGTGAACACCGGCTGGACAGGTGGTGCTTATGGCGTAGGAAGCCGGATGCCGATCAAGGCGACCCGCGCATTGCTGACGGCAGCCCTGGACGGTTCGCTGCGCGATGCCGAATTCCGCAAGGACGCCAATTTCGGCTTTGACGTACCGGTTTCCGTACCCGGTGTCGCCGAGGTGCTGTTGGACCCGCGCCGCACTTGGGACGATCAGGCCGCATTCGACAAACAAGCCGAAAAACTGGTGCAGATGTTTGCCGAGAATTTCGAGCAATACCTGCCGTTTATCGACGAAGACATCAAAGCCGTCGCAATCGGCTGACAGGAAAGGGGGCATTTCGCCCCCTTTTCCTTTTGGCGAGACTCACCAATTAGTGATCTTCTCAAAGTTGTATATACGAAAACGTGTATACAAATTCGTTGCCCGGAATGTCCGATTGCGGTATCTCGGGACACTACGGAAATGAAAAAAGCCCGGCGCTTTCGCACCGGGCGGGGATGAAAAAACTTTTGGGCAGCTCTTGCAGACTCTCACACCAGCAAAATGAGCAACCTAATCAAGCAAGTAGTGTAACTAAAAAGGGATTAGTGTCAAGGTGAGACTTACTGAAAAACACTCACACTCAGTTTGTTTCGACGCAACACAGCATTGCGGTCTCTGACACATTAACTGATGGGTAACGTATGACTGAAATCTCGAAACTGACTGAACTACGCAAGCTGATGCAAAGCATGGAGCGCACACTGGGGCTGGAGCAACTCTCTCCGGTTGAGCGCGACATCTATTATGCAGCCGAAGAGCTGTCGAAAGCAGATCAGGAAGTGCGGACATTCGGCCTGATCGAACACACGCTTGTCCAAAGCGTTTCGCGTCCAACCTTTTTCCGCGCCCTGAAGTCGCTGGTGCAAAAAGGGTATCTGTCGCAAAGCGGCAGCGCCAATCGGGGCCGGTATATCGTTCATGCCCCCAAGTGACGCCTTGAACCTGCGCTTTGGTGGCTGATCACTGTGCGCAGGTTCGCCTCTGACACGTTTTTCGCCTCATTGGCCTATGTGGTTGCATCCTACCTTACTTTTGAGGTTCTGATGCCACTTCAAAACGTGTTCTTCCCTGAATATCCCAGCCGCGCCAGCCTGCTTTTTCTGCCCCACGGGGTACGAGTTCTGGCAGCTTGGCTGCTGGGATGGAGGGCGATTTTTGCGCTGCTTCCCGGTGTCTTTTTGGTCTTTGCCTTTTTGGGTGGCAACGACGTGTTCCTGCCCAGCCGATTGATGGCAATCGCCATCGCGGTGACAACGGTGCCTGCGGTGTTTTACCTGTGTAAATGGTTGGGTTGGGACTTGTTCCCTCATCCCGACCGTAAACCCTGCTGGACCTGCATCATGGGGGTCGGGATCGTCACGTCTTTCCTGGTATCGCTTCTTACCAACCTCGCTTTTGGCAGCGCTCGTGTCGAATACGTGGCCTTTCTTATCGGCGACATATCGGGGCTGTTTTTCCTGATGTTGGGTTTGTATTTCGCGCTGCGCTTTATCGACAGCCGCAGTTAACCCATCAGCCCGCGCCTCAGCAGGTTCAATCCTGCAATAAGCAGCACCAGCAGCGTGACTTTGCGGAACAGCGCCTGATCTATCCGGGTCTGCAGTCGCAACCCCAGCCACATCCCCGCCAACGCCGGAGCGACCAGAAACAACGAAAACGGCGCCGTGTCAGCGCGGAAGATACCGGATCCCAGATGCGCCAGCATCAATGCCACTGCCCCAAGACCGTACACCACCCCCTGCACCCGCATCTGTACCGCTTTAGGTGTGTTCAGCGCCGTCAGATAGGCGACGGTAGGCGGCCCCCAGATCCCCGACATTCCGCCGACGAACCCGGCGACGGCACCCACCGCCGCCTCGATACGCGGCGACGGTGCGCTGAGGGTCATCTGGACGCCCAAGACCTGAACCAAAGCGAAGAACGAGACCGGAATGCCGATCATCAGAAGGAAGGTGGACGTAGGTACGGCACTGACAAGCTGCGCTCCGGCCAGCAGAAACAGCAACCCGACGACCAGAAAGACGCGGAATTGCCTGACCGACGAGACAGCCGCCGCAGGCCCCTCGCGCAGGGCCTGCACGCCATTTGTCACCAGCGTTGGCAGGATCAATCCCGCGATTGCCAGATCGGGTGTCAGGAACATGCTCAGCCCCGATACCAGAACCATGGGCATGGCAAAACCGACCATGCCCTTGACCCAGCCCGCCACGAAAGCAACGGCGGCGGCCAGCAACAGGTCCTGCGGTGTGAACAAGGAAAATAACGTCATGCGCTTGTGATAGCACTCTTGCCAGTCGCTGCACCGCAAAATCGTCAAAGCAATTTTTGAACTATTTCACCACGTAATTCGTATTTTTGTTGCGCTGCACGTGCAGCATGATATGACCAGACGACAGCTGAGAAGGACGTGATTCATGGCCCATGACGGACAGGATATGACCCAGATGACGACATCCGCGATTTTGCCCGACCTTCTGACTCTGACCCGCGCGGCTGTGCCAGCGGTAGAGGCGGTGTTTGAACGCGCCCGCGAATCCGTCCGGGACATGGTTACCGAAAACGGTCGGGTTTCAGGCGCGCTGATTGAGGCGCACCAGACCGCAGCCCATGGGCTGGCATGGCTGGCAACTTACAACCAGTCGCTGCAACAGATGCAACGCTGGGCCGACGCGCTGAATGCGGATGGCAAATTTGGTGAGGTCGAACAGCTGCTGCACCAGATCGCCTTTGGTGAATACCTGCATCAGGTCGCCGGTGGCATCCCAATGAACCAGGGAGAAGTCGTGCGCCTGCAGGATATGGGTCTGGGCTGGGATGCGTTGTCCGGCTTCCAATGCGCCGAAGTGCAGACGCTGATGGCGCAGGCGAACTCTCAAGCCGCACGCACCCGGCTGGTTGCGCTGATGGAGGATCAGGCCGGTGCCACCATGTTCGGTGCCTCGGGTCTGGATGAAGAATTGGAGATGATCCGCGACCAGTTCCGCCGCTACGCACAGGAAAAGGTCGAGCCGAACGCCCATGACTGGCACCTGAAAGATGAGCTGATCCCGATCGAGATCATCGAGGAACTGGCCGAGATGGGCGTCTTTGGCCTGACCATTCCCGAAGAATACGGCGGGTTCGGCCTATCCAAAGCGTCGATGTGCGTGGTGTCTGAAGAACTCTCACGCGGGTACATCGGCGTCGGCTCTCTGGGCACACGGTCCGAGATTGCAGCCGAGCTGATTATAGCAGGCGGCACCGACGAACAGAAAGCCAACTGGTTGCCGAAACTGGCCAGCGCCGAGATACTGCCCACCGCTGTCTTCACCGAACCGAACACCGGGTCCGACCTGGGCAGCCTGCGCACCCGCGCGGTGAAGAATGCCGACGGCGATTATGAGATCACCGGTAACAAAACGTGGATCACCCACGCGGCGCGCACCCATGTGATGACGTTGCTGGCCCGCACCAACCCGGACACCACGGACCACCGCGGCCTGTCCATGTTCCTGGCCGAGAAAACCCCCGGCACGGATGAGAACCCTTTACCCACGCCTGGCATGACCGGTGGTGAGATCGAGGTTCTGGGCTATCGCGGCATGAAGGAATACGAACTGGGCTTTGACGGGTTCAAGGTCAAAGGCGAGAACCTTCTGGGCGGCGAAGAGGGCAAAGGCTTTAAACAGCTGATGGAGACCTTCGAGTCCGCCCGCATCCAGACCGCCGCCCGCGCCATCGGCGTGGCGCAAAGCGCGCTGGATATCGCCATGCAATACGCACAGGACCGTAAGCAGTTCGGCAAGTCACTGATCAACTTCCCTCGCGTGTCGGGCAAACTGGCAATGATGGCGGTCGAGATCATGATCGCACGCCAGCTGACTTATTTCTCGGCATGGGAGAAGGATCACGGTCAACGATGCGACCTTGAGGCTGGCATGGCCAAGCTGCTGGGCGCGCGCGTCGCGTGGGCGGCTGCGGATAATGGGCTGCAAATCCATGGCGGCAACGGCTTTGCGTTGGAATACAAGATCAGCCGTGTCCTCTGCGACGCGCGCATTCTGAACATTTTCGAGGGGGCCGCCGAAATTCAGGCACAGGTCATCGCACGGCGTTTGCTGAGCTGACCGATTTCGGCACTCCTGTTTCCCCGACTGACCCGGCCACGCGCCGGGTCATTTTTGTGAGTTGCCAACCAAAGCGCTGCTACTTAGTCGTCAGTACCGATCCGCCGACCCGAAACTTCCCCTTTGAAATGCACTGGAAAGCCGGGTACTGCACCCGACGAGATAGCAGTGGCCGTGGATACTTGGCATGAAACGATTTTTTGCACTTTGGGTAACACTTACAGCCCTTTTCCTAGGCGGCTGCGCCACCAAGCAGCCCACCGCCAGCCAGAACGACGTTGACGCGCTGGCACAGGCAATCCAAGCCCTCGGCCCCGATGTCGACCCTGCTGAGGCGCAAAAAGCGGCTACAATCTCATACTCCTATTCGCAACAACTGGCGCGCGAATGGAACGTCACCGACTCGGCCATCATTCACAACGCGAAGGTCATCAATGGACTTCGCGACTATGGTCTGTGCAATGACTGGGCCGAGCACATGACGAGGCGTTTAAAGCAAGAGAACTTCCAAACGCTGGATCTGCACTGGGCGACGTCTCCGCCAACGGCCTTCCGGATCATCCACCATTCGGCCCTGATCAGCGCCAAGGGCGACTCGATGTATGACGGCATCATTCTGGACCCGTGGCGCAACAGCGGCGCGTTATACTGGGCACCAACCCGCGAAGACACGCGCTATGACTGGCGGCCCAGACTGGAGGTTCGCGAAGAGCTTTTGAACGGAGCCAACCCTTTCTGATACCGGTTCCCGCCGCAACACCAATGGATTAAGGCCGCCACATGATACGTTTGATACTGACCCTGCCCCTGATTGCCTTGTTCCAGTGCGACAAGGACGAAACTGTCGCGGCATACGGAGCCGCGGATCAGGTCTGGGTCTTGCAGGAAATCGACGGTCAGCCGTTTGAAGCCAGCGCCCGGCTGCGCTTTCCCGAGGAAGGTAAGATCGACGGAAATGCCCCCTGCAACAGCTACAACGGCACGCTCAACGCCCCGTATCCTTGGTTCGAAGTTCAAGATCTCGCCGCCACACGCGCCGCCTGCGCCGGGTTAGAGGCTGAGGGTATGTATTTTGCCGCCCTCCTAACCATGACCCAGTCCGAAGTGTCCGGGGATGTGCTGATCCTGCGCAATGATGACGGGCATGAGATGGTATTTACAGCCGCCGAGTGAACTGATCCAAAAACCGCGCCCGCGCCTCGGGCAATGGATGATGGCCCAGAGACAGGGCCAGCCGGTGTTCAAGGAAATAGCCGGTGGTCTGCAAGCCCATCGCGATCTCTGCATCCGGCGCGGTGCCTTCTCCGCGCAGGCAGGGCGGCAAAGGCAACAACTTGTCTGCCCACTCTCCCGCGCCTTCGGCGCTGACGGCTCGCCCGGTTTTGGGCGAGACATAGACCAGCCCGCTGGTCGCCCCCGTCACCGCACAGGCGGACAGGTCGAGGCCGAAGCCAAGTTCCTCAAGCAGCGCCAGTTCCCAGCGCAGATAGGCCAAAGGCCAGATGTCATCCTGCCCCAGCAGGTCCATCAACTGCTCGGTCTGTTTGTAGATCGCCGGATGGGGCTCGCGTTCCGGCAGGCAGAAGGACAGCAACGCCACCACTGCGTTCAACCCGGCCAGTGCCAGTCGCCCCGAAAAGGCCGCAGCTGCGCGGGACCGCAGAGGTTCGACCTGAAAGGTGCCTATATGCTCTTCGAGCCGCGCACGCCAAAGCACGTCCAACTGTGCGCCGGGTTGCAAAATGGGTGCAATCTTGCGACTGGTCCCGCCGCGTACAACACCGGCGTGACGGCCATGGCCCTCCGTAAAAACTTCTATGATCGCTGCCGTCTCGCCATGCCGTCGGGACGTCAAAAGTATACCGTGATCGCGCCAGTCCAACTCTGCATCGTCCTTTGACATGCGCGGAGAAAAAGCCGCGTCATTCCCTACACTAACATGCGCTTGCGACGTCGGGCAGACTGAAGCCGGAAGGCCCGGTCGCTGATCAGAGTCAGCGGCAGCAGAACACGCTCCCCCAGCCCGTCAATGACCACCAGCTTTCCGTCACGCTCCTGCGCGCGAACGATATTCTGGGTGCTGATATCGCCGACGATGATACGACCACGATCGAGATCATCCAGCAGCTCAGCAAGTTCCTGCAACAGCTCAGCGCGCCTTGCGCTGCCCTGCGGCGCTGCTGCGAGTTCCTGCGCCAGTGTCGGCGCCAGCCCGCCACCCGGGGCGGTCATCTTCTCGACTACCAGCGCGGGGCCTTTGGAGGTCACCGCATACCCAAGAAACCCGGCAAGACGCCGGATCTCAGAACACCCACGGTTCATAGCTGCAAGGTATTCATTCGCCTCGCGGCTCCATTGCCGCAAGTTTCCATAGCGGAATTCTGAGTACCGTTTGATCAGCCTGTTCTTGGGCTTGTCAGTTCGGACCTTCAGCAAAGCACCCGGGTTCTGCGGGTGGTTGAAGATGGAATAGTTCTGACTTTTGCGAAGGGGTTCAATGTTGCTCAGATCAATCATGCGCGAACCTTACATATTCAGGAAGGCCGAAAAAAGGTTTGGTATCAATGTATAATCACCTTGTGAGCCGTTGATTACTCCAACCCCTCTTCGCCCAACAAATGCCGCCCTTGCCGATCTTCAACCTCAACCACCCACAGGTCGGGATCAAAGCTGCGCTGCCGCTGGATGACGTCATCAACATCAGCCTCCGGACCAGAGGACAATTCCACCCATTTCCGCTCACCGCTCATCAGGTCAAAGCTGCGCTGAAACGCAATTGCCTGCCCGTCCAGCGTATTCAGCTTGACCAAAACAGCGCCTGCAGTGTCATCGCCATGAACAACGACAAAGGCCGGGATTTCCTGAAACCTTAAACGCGCCAGATAGGCGTGGACCCAGAATTCGGCAGTCAGGCGGCTCATCGCACCACCTTCGGCACCGGCCGAAAGAGTTTTCGACGAAAATTCTTGGCCCGTATCATGCGTTGCCGTCTTTGAAATCCAGACCCATTTCTGAATAGCGCTCGGATTCCTCAAGCCAGTTGGGCCGAACTTTTACTTGCAGGAACAGGTGAATCTTGCGGTCGAGGAACTCTTCCAACTCGGCCCGCGCAGCCTGACTAACTGCCTTGATAGTCTCGCCGCGTTTGCCCAGCACGATGCCCTTGTGGCCGTCACGCATCACATAGATGACCTGATCAATTTTGGCTGAGCCGTCTTTACGCTCTTCCCAGTTCTCGGTCTCGACAGTCAACTGGTAGGGCAGTTCCTGATGCAGGCGCAGAGTCAGCTTCTCGCGCGTCATCTCCGCCGCGATCATGCGCAGCGGCAGATCGGCGATCTGGTCTTCGGGGTAGAGCCACGGGCCTTCGGGCAGTTCCGCAGCCAGCCATTTGCGCAGGTCATCGACACCGTGGCCTTTCTCGGCCGAGATCATAAAGGTTTCTGCAAACGGGTAGCGCGCGTTCAGGTCGCTGGTCAGTGCCAGCAGTTTTTCGGAAGGCACCTTGTCGATTTTGTTAATCGCCAGCGCGATGGTGCGCCCCTGCCCGATCTCTTCCAGACCTTCGAGAATACGCTCAACGCCTTCGGTGATGCCGCGATGGGCTTCGACCATCAGCACAACCACATCGGCATCCGCCGCTCCGCCCCACGCTGCGGCGACCATAGCACGGTCGAGACGGCGGCGCGGTTTGAAAAGGCCGGGCGTGTCGACAAAAACCAGCTGTGCGTCACCCTCCATCGCCACGCCGCGAATACGGGCGCGGGTGGTTTGAACCTTGTGGGTCACGATCGAGACCTTGGCCCCGACCATGCGGTTCAGAAGAGTGGATTTGCCTGCGTTGGGCTCTCCGATCAGAGCGATAAATCCGGCACGAGTGGTCATGTGTGATGCGATCCTGTTTCCAAGTGCGCATCCCTATAGCAGAAAGGGCCTACGGGCCAGAGGGATTTGTCGCATTGCGGCCATGCGTTTGCGGTGACACCATAAGGTCATGCCGCGCCAAATCCAGCCAGGCAGCACTCCAAAGAAGAGACAAGATATGAAGCGTCGTGAGTTCCTTGTGGGCAGCACAGCCGCTGCGGGCGCGTTGGGGCTGGGCGGCCTGAGCCGGGCTTCGGGCGCCGAGGAGTTGGTCATTCAACCGGCCAGCTTCACGCTGCGTGATCGGCCCACGACCGGGATGGTCAGCCTGTCGCCGGATGCGCCGCCGCCTGTTCTCTATGGCCGACAGGGCGAGGTCATGCGCTTGCCGGTGCGCAATACGTTGGGCGACTACACCGCAATGCACTGGCACGGGCTGCGCATTCCGAACGGCATGGATGGGGTTCCATATTTGACCCAGATGCCAATTGGGCCGGATGAGGTCTTTGACTATGAATTCACACCCCCCGACGCAGGCACCTACTGGTATCACCCTCATTGCATGACGATGGAGCAGATGGCCCATGGCCTGACTGGTGTGATGGTGATCGCCGAGGCCGAAGACCCTGGTTTTGACAGCGAGCAAGTGGTCAACCTGCGTGATTTCCGATTGGACGACGACGATCAGTTCCTGCCGGCCTACACGACACGCGGAGCCGCGCGGGCAGGCACATTTGGCAATGTGCAAACCGCCAATTGGCTGGAGGCCCCGACCTATGACCACACCGCAGGAAGTCTGGTGCGGCTGCGCGTTGTCAACACGGACACCACTCGGATCTATCGACTGCACCTTGAAGGGGCAGACGCCCGGATCATCGCCTGGGACGGCCATCCAGTCGAAGATGTAGTGCCGATGCCAAGCGCTACCGAGCCGCTGCTGGTCGGGCCGGGGCAACGGGTGGATTTCGCTATCGCGATGCCTTCGGGGGAAGGTCAAACCGTCGACCTGAAGGCCAAGCTTCCCGGCCAACCCCATCGGGCCATGACACGGCTAAGGGCGGCTGGGGCGTCAGTCGCGCGCGAGTTGCGTGAGTTGCGGCCTCTGCCACAGAACCCGCTGGCCAAACCGAATCTAACCAATGCAGAGCTTCACGAGTTTGTCTTTGGCTGGACCCCCGAAGGAGGAGAACCCGTTAACGGGTTTTGCGGGACACTGGGATATAATTTCTGGTCCATCAACCGAATGCCTTGGCCCGGCGACGCGGCACCGGGTGTGGGGCCACTGGCAGTATTGAAACAGGGCAAAAGCTACGTTCTGCGCCTACGCAATGAATCACCAAATCTGCATCCGATCCATCTGCATGGGCTTGCTTTCCTGCCGTTAAAATCAAACCTGCGCAACTTACCGCAATTGATGACGGATACGATGCTATTGCTGAAGGATGAAGTGGTCGAGATCGCCCTAGTCGCTGATAACCCGGGCGATTGGGCGTTTCATTGCCACGTGATCGAGCATCAAAAGACCGGTTTAACGGGGTTCATTCGCGTGGTCTGAGTTTCGGATTGGCTTCGCCAATCCGACCGGCAAGGGGCCAGCCCCCCTCCCGAGGTATTTTTAGCCAGATGAAGAACATATCCGGACACAGGGGCGGGCTATTTCGGCAGATCGTTCAACAGAGCTTTGGCAGCGGCCTGTTCGGCCTGACGTTTTGAGCCTGCCGTGGCCTGCGCTTCGGTGCCATCCTGAAGACGGGCCGCGATGGTAAAAACAGGGGCGTGGTCGGGGCCGCTGCGTTTAACCTCGATATACGAGGGCGGCTTCTGGCCGCGGGCCTGCGCCCATTCCTGAAGCGAGGTTTTGGCGTCACGTGCGTCCGCTTCGACCGTGTGGACGCGGTCGCCCCAGAGGGCGAGGATAACGTCACGGGCTGCCTCAAAGCCCGCGTCGCGATAGATGGCGGCGATGACGGCCTCCATCGCGTCTCCCAGAAGGGCCTGTTTGCGGCGACCGCCCGACAGCATCTCGGACCGGCCCAGTTTCAGAACCGCGCCCAAGTCGATTTGTCGGGCGACATCGGCGCAGGCTTCTTTGCGGACCAGCGCGTTGAAACGGGGGGCGAGTTGGCCTTCGGAGGCTTTCTTATCGGCTTCCAGCAAGGCCGTCGCCATGACAAGACCCAGCACCCGGTCGCCCAGAAACTCCAACCGTTGATTATCCGGTCGCGTGGCCGAGGATACCGACCCATGGGTCAGCGCGCGCACCAGCAGTTCAGGGTTGGTGAATTCATACCCCAAACGCTGCTGGAACGCTTTTATCTCGGCCGAAAGCTTCAATTGACCGCCTTAAAGAAACGGTCGCTACGCCAGGTCCAGAAGAACAGCATCGACCGACCTGCGGAAGAGAACATGATCCGGTCCGCACGGCCGATCAGGTTCTCATAAGGCACGTAGCCCACGCCGCCAGCGGATTGCGGCAGGCGGCTGTCGCTGGAGTTGTCGCGGTTATCACCCATGAAGAAATAGTGGCCCTCGGGCACGGTGTAGATGCCGGTATTGTCCGAACCCTGATCGCCGATATTCAGCACATCGTAGGACACTCCATTCGGCAGCGTTTCGATAAACCGGGATTTCTCGCAAACGCCGCCTATGCCGACCGGGCCATTTTCGCAGCGAGGACGAAGACGTTGCGGACCTTGCGGGGCGGCAACTTCGGTGAATACGCCGTCGGGCTGCTGTGGAACCGGCGAGCCGTTCAGGATGATCTGCCCTTCGCGGATCTGAATGCGGTCGCCCGGCAGGCCGATCAGGCGTTTGATATAGTCGCGCCCGGTGACGGGGTGGCGAAATACGATAACGTCGCCGCGTTCAGGCTCACCCCCCCAGATGCGGGAATTGTCGTCGCCCTGCATCCAGCCGCAGATATCCTCGGCATCAATATTCAGACCAACGCTGGGAATAATCAGGCTGGGGCACGAGGCGTAGGAATAGCCGTAAGACATCTTGTTGACGAAGAGGAAATCCCCGATCAGCAAAGTCTGCTTCATCGAGCCCGACGGAATCCAAAACGGCTGAAAGAACAGGGTGCGGAAAATGCCCGCAATCAGCAGGGCGTAGACGATGGTTTTGATCGTCTCCCACACGGGATTTCCGGTTTTGACGTCCTCAGCCATACTGCTCTCCGGTCCTTTGGTTGTTGGGGTGCTACATGCGTGGCCGTGGGGGGCAAGTCAAGGCTGTGTGGCGTGATCTTGAAGCGGGCGCGCCTCGATCACCACGAAGGCCTGCGCCCAGGGGTGGTCGTCGGTAAGCGTCACGTGGATGATCGCTTCATGTCCCTCGGGCGTCATCTCTTTCAGGCGCTCGGCGGCCCAGCCGGTGACGTGCATCACGGGCTGGCCGGTGCCCAGGTTTGTCACCGCCATATCCTTCCACGCGATGCCCATGCGCAAACCGGTGCCCAGCGCCTTGGAACACGCCTCTTTCGCGGCCCAGCGTTTGGCATAGGTGCCTGCGGTGTCGTGGCGGCGCTCGGCCTTGCTCTGCTCGGTCTCAGTGAAGACACGGTTGCGGAACCGGTCACCGAAACGGTCGAGCGTGCCCTGTATGCGGTCGATATTTGCGAGGTCTGTGCCGATGCCGAGGATCATTGATCTACTACTTCCTGTTGTTTTCTCGCGAGCGACCTGAGTTCTGCTTTGATGCAGAGTGGAAACACCACCGCGTTCGACACAAACGCAACTGTGGTCAGGAACCCCATCAAAAATATAACCTGACCTGTGCGATGCCAGTCATTCAGCGTGTAAAGCGAAATTGGCCCGATTTCAGACCAAGCCAACAAGACGTAGGCAGCGTAATTTACAAAGAAGAAGATCAGTGTTGCAAGGCACGCAAAGGTCAACAGCTCGCGCCAATCCGGCATGTGCCGGGCGGAGCGGGCAACACCGCGTCCAGCAACTGCCGCAGCCAGAATGGCGGATAAGACCGGAATTCCCACATTCGTAAGATTGATCCCAGTCAGTACAAGCAGCAAGACAATAGCGATGGGAAGAAGAAATCTGATTGCCACCAGACAAACAGTGTATTGCCAAAGGCTTATCGTCTTCAATGCCGCCTCCTGGGGTTAAAGGCACGTGTGATTTGGGTGTGATCGTCAGGACAACCGCACCGTCAGAATCTTATAGCTCGCCACGCCAAAAAAACCGGCGAAGGCAAAGTCGAACCAGCGGCGGGCGCGGCGGTAGGTGCGGACCATGCGCTCGGACGAGAACAGGAAGGCGTAGCCGATGAAGATCAGCAGCGACCCGGCGTAGAGCATGGCGAAATAGCCCAGCAGCATCGACAGGCTGGCGTCGCTGGGTGCGACGATGGCGTAGATCGACCCCCAGCTGAGGATCGCCTTTGGGTTGGTCAGGTGGATCGCTGCTCCTTTGGTGAAGATGGTCGGCAGGGTCCCTTTGACCGGCTTGCCCAACGCAACCTCATCCGATGTCATCGCCCGGCGCAGAGCCTTAAGGGCCAGCCAGCCCAGATAGGCCACACCGACATAGCGGATGACTTCAAAAACCCAGACATTGGCCAGCATAATGGCCGACAAGCCGAGCGCGGCAGCCACACCCCACGCTGCGGACCCGGCGCAGATACCAAGCGCGAAGGTCAACCCGGCCTTACGACCTTCGTTCATCGCAGTTCCGGCGATGCCCATAGTCGCCGGCCCAGGCGAGCCTCCGGCCATCAGCCAGGCGAACCAGATGGCGATGAAGCCAGGGGTGATCACGCGCGGGCCTCATCCATCAGTCGACGCATTTCAGCAATGGCCGGGGTGAGGCCGCGGAAGATCGACTCGCCGATCAGGAAGTGGCCGATATTCAATTCGCGCACTTCCGGGAAGGCAGCAACCGGCTGCACAGTATCGTAAGTCAATCCATGGCCCGCATGGACCTCAAGGCCCAGCGAATGCGCGAATGCGGACATTTCGCGCAGGGATTCCAGTTCGCGCGCGGCGTCCTCGACGTGGCCTTCGGCATGGGCGTCGCAATAGGCACCGGTGTGCAGTTCGATCACCTCGGCGCCGATGCGGTGGGCGGCCTCAATCTGGCGGCGATCAGCGGCGATAAAGATCGACACGCGACAGCCAACATCGCGCAGAGGCGCAATGAAATGGGCCAGCTTGTTTTCCTCGCGCGCGACCTCCAGCCCGCCTTCGGTGGTGCGTTCCTCGCGCTTTTCAGGAACGATGCAAACCGCGTGTGGTTTATGGCGCAAAGCGATCTGCTGCATCTCGGGCGTGGCGGCCATCTCAAAATTCAGAGGCACCGACAGCACCTCCATCAGCCCGTCGATGTCAGCGTCCGAGATATGGCGGCGGTCTTCACGCAGGTGCGCCGTGATGCCATCGGCCCCGGCCTCTTCGGCCAGTTTAGCCGCGCGCAGCGGATCGGGATACGCGCCGCCACGGGCGTTTCGCACGGTGGCCACGTGGTCGATATTCACGCCCAGACGCAATTGGTTGTCAGACATCGCTTGATTCCTTTCCCGAATTCCCGCCCGAGCCTAGAGGCTTTGCCACAGGAACGGCAGCCTTGGTTTCCGCCAAACGCTTGATTTCCTCGAATTTCGCCTTGATACGTGCGCGGCGGCGCTGCTGATAGGTGCGTACCACCGGCAGGCTGAGGTAGTAGCAGACAACAGCGGTTATCAGTCCCGGTATGATCCCGCCGATCAGATAGGGAAAAAACACCTCATCATAAAACACGCTCAGGCCACGCCAATCAGCGACGCGATCGGTGAATATGGCCAGAAAGTTGTTTTTCAGATCGCCCAGCGCCTGACCGAAGCTGTTCATCAGGCCGTGGGTTTCCCCCTCTTCAAAATCATCCCCCAGAAGGAAATGACCCGTCTGAAGGCACACCACGCCAATAGGGACATAGGTCAGTGGGTTGCCGAAAAACGTGCCGCTGAGCGAGGCCAGAAAATTTCCGTTTATCAAGCGGCTCAGCAGTGCGGCGACAAAGAAGTGAAAGCCGTAAAAAGGCGTGAAGGCCGCAAATACCCCTGCCCCGACCCCGCGCGCAATACGCTCAGGCGAGTCTGGCAACCGGCGAATGCGATGTTTGACGTAGTGAAATGCACGGGTCCAGCCACCGCGCGGATAGATGAATTCCGAAGCGATCTGAATGGGCGAGCGTCGGTCTCGGCGCTTGAAAACCACTCCTGATCACCCCTTCTCAGCCAGCCGCGACCGCGGCTTTTTCCCGGTTCCGATGCCGTTCGACCGCAGCAACGTCGCTCTCCGCTTCAAGCATCAGCATCAGCGAGTGCAACTGCTCCAGATCGCGCAGCTCGACTGTGATCAGCAGACGGTAAAAATCCGGTTTGCGATCAACGAATTCCAGGTTCGAGATATTGGCCTTTTTCTCGCCGATCAATGTGCAAATACGTCCCAGAACGCCAGCGTCGTTGCCGATGGTCAGGTCCAGCGTCACGCCATAGGCGGCCGGGTGCGTACCGGAATGCCAGTGAAGGTCCACCCAACGGTCGGGCTCACTTTCGTAGTCGGACAGCCGGTCACAGTCGATGGCATGCACCACCACGCCCTTGCCGCGATAGGTAATGCCAACGATACGCTCACCCGGCAGCGGTTGGCAGCACGGCGCACGGTCAAACTTCTGGCCCGGCTCCAAACCGATCACCGCGCGGCGCGGGGATATGGCGTCGCCTTCATCCTGCGTCAGCTCGGGATAGACCGCGCTGACCACCTCATGCGCGGTCAGTTCGGCACTGCCCAAACGGGCCAGCAACTCGTGCCGGTCTTTCAGGCGTAGGTGCTTGGCGGCAGTATCCAGAGCCTTGTCTGTGGCTTTGCGGCCCACGTGATCGAACCCCGATCGCGCCAGCTCCTTGCCCAGCTTGATGAACCGCTCACGATCCACCTCGCGCAGCGCACGGCGGATCGAAGTGCGAGCCTTGCCGGTAACCGCGATCTCGAGCCATGTGACCTGCGGGGTCTGGCCATCGGCGGTGATGATGTCCACCGATTGCCCGTTCTTGATCCGGGTCCACAGTGGCACGCGGATGCCGTCCACCTTGGCGCCGACACAGGCGTGACCGATCCGGGTGTGGATCGCGTAGGCAAAATCAATCGGAGTCGCGCCGCGGGGTAGCTTGACCACATCCCCTTTGGGCGTGAAGCAGAACACCTGGTCCGAATACATCTCGAGCTTCACGGCCTCGAGGAAATCCTCGTGATCGTCCTCACTGTCAAATTGTTCGGTCAGGTTCGCGATCCACTTGGCCGGATCGACCGCAAAGGGGTTTTCCGAACGCACACCATCTCGATACGACCAGTGCGCAGCAACGCCGGTTTCAGCCACGTCATGCATCTGACGGGTGCGGATCTGCACCTCAACCCGTTTGCCATCACGTCCCGAAACGGTGGTGTGGATCGAGCGGTATCCGTTCGATTTCGGCTGGCTGATATAATCCTTGAACCGACCCGGCACCGCGCGCCAGCGTTGATGGATCGCGCCCAGCGTCCGATAGCAGTCTTCCTCGGTCTGGGTGATGATGCGGAAGCCATAGATGTCGGACAGGCGCGAAAAGCCCTGATCCTTCTCCTGCATCTTGCGCCAGATCGAATAGGGTTTCTTGGCGCGGCCAAACACCTCGGCCTCAATCCCGGCCTTCTCCAACTCATGCCGCATGTCGCCGGTGATCCGATGGATCACATCGCCGGTTTCGCGTTGCAGCGTGATGAAGCGGCGAATGATCGACTGTCGGCCCTCGGGGTTTAGAACACGGAAGGCGAGGTCTTCCAGCTCTTCCCGCATCCATTGCATACCCATCCGGCCTGCCAGCGGCGCGTAGATATCCATCGTCTCGCGCGCTTTGACGACCTGCTTTTCCGGTCGCATTGCCTTGATCGTGCGCATGTTGTGCAGACGGTCGGCCAGCTTGACCAGAATGACTCGCAAGTCCTTGGACATGGCCATGAACAGCTTGCGGAAGTTCTCGGCCTGTTTGGTCTCGCGGCTCGAGAGTTGCAGGTTGGTCAACTTGGTGACGCCATCGACCAGCTTGGCAACCTCATCCCCGAACAGCTCGGCGACCTTGCCATAGCTGGCCTTGGTGTCTTCGATCGTGTCGTGCAGAAGCGCCGTGATGATGGTCGCGTCATCCAGACGCTGTTCGGTCAGGATGGCGGCAACGGCAACGGGATGGGTAAAATAGGGCTCGCCCGAGTGGCGGAACTGCCCCTCATGCATCTCTTTCCCGAACTCATAGGCCCGGGCGATGCGTTCAGCATTGGTTTTTGGGTTATAGTTGCGGACCAGCGCAATCAGGTCGTCAGCAGAAATCATCCGGTCCGCACCTTCGTCTTTGGGGCTTACCCCTGGCCTTGAGCCTCCATCAGAGCGCGCAGGAGCTTTTCTTCGGACATGTCGTCATCGGCAGGCTTGTCCGATTCCGCACCCATCAGCAGCGCCATCTGATCTTCTTCCGGCTCGTCCACTTCGATCTGAGTCTGGTTGGCCTCGATCAGGCGCTCGCGCAGCTCGTCCGCGCTCTGGGTTTCGTCGGCGATCTCGCGCAGCGATACGACAGGGTTTTTGTCGTTGTCACGGTCCACGGTGATCGGACCGCCGGCAGAAATCTCGCGCGCACGATGGGCGGCAAGCATCACCAGTTCGAACCGGTTCGGAACCTTGTCTACGCAATCTTCAACCGTCACGCGGGCCATTGGGCGCTCTCCGTTACTGAATCTATGTCAGGAAGGGGTTTATCTAAGCGCGAATCCCCGGCTTGACAAGCAGGAAATAGCCCCAATTGCGCCGTTCACAGTGGGGTAACGGCTTCGATATCCTCAGTTGGTAGTGCTGCAAGCATGTCCGAGACGCTTTGCCCCAACACGGGGTGCTGCCAATCGGGGGCAATATCAGCCATCGGCACCAGCACAAAAGCCCGGTCCTGCAGGCGCGGATGCGGCAGGATCAGTTGATCCGGGGCTTGCTGCCGTTGCGCCTCGGGCGACAGGGTCAGCCATCTGTCATATTCGGCACGGTCCGGCAGAACGACATCGTCATAGCACAGCAGATCCAGATCAAGCGTCCGCATCCCCCAGCGCTGCACCCGCTCGCGGCCATATTCATGCTCCACCTCATGCAGCAGTTGCAACAGCTCCGATGGGGTCTTTTCCGTCTCAATCAGAGCTGCCGCATTCACGTAATCCGGCCCGGCACCCGCTGGAAAACAGGGGGTCGCAAAAAAGCGGCTGACGGCGCGAATCACCACCCCCTGACGCGACATCGCGTCAAGAGCCTTTTGAAGTGTCACCTTGGGCTCAGAACCTCTCAAATTGAGATTCGCACCCAGTGCAATCACGGCTTTTGACAAAGAATTGCTCATTAAACCCCCTATATTCGGCGAATTGCATACTTGCGATACACATTAAAAGGCCTAATTATAGACACATCAGCGCGCCGCCTATTTTTGTAGCTCACTCACCTATCACCCGGCGTTCTGGTTTGTACCGGAAGGACCTATTTATGTTTTATAAAGACGAACGGCTAGCGCTGTTCATCGATGGCTCGAATCTTTATGCGGCCGCCAAAGCTCTGGGGTTTGATATCGACTACAAGTTGCTGCGGCAGGAGTTCATGCGCCGCGGTAAGATGCTTCGGGCTTTCTACTATACAGCGCTCTTGGAAAACGACGAGTATTCGCCGATCCGCCCCCTTGTTGACTGGCTGCATTACAACGGCTTCACCATGGTGACGAAACCGGCCAAAGAATACACCGACAGCATGGGGCGTCGGAAAGTCAAAGGAAATATGGACATCGAACTGACTGTCGATGCCATGGAACTGGCACCGCGGGTTGACCATATTGTGCTGTTCTCGGGCGATGGGGATTTCCGCCCGCTGATCGCAAGCCTGCAACGGCAGGGCGTGCGCGTATCGGTCGTTTCGACCATCCGCAGCCAACCGCCGATGATTTCGGACGAACTGCGCCGCCAGGCCGACAACTTTATCGAGCTTGAGGACCTGCGCGACGTTATCGGCCGCCCTCCTCGTGAAATGCCGATGGAGCCGCGCAGCGTCGCGGCCGCCGGCGGACAGTAAACCCGGCACTCACCAAGCCGGGGAAAGAAATTGGCGCGGTCTGGATTCACCACCCGGACCGCGCCTTTTTAACAATGCACAGGTGCTGAAACACCTTTGGGCTAACACCGATTCATGTCAGGGAAATGACAAGGTCCTGTCTGGACCATGGCCATGAAAAGACTTACCTGTGGCCTATGGAGACCGTGACATGACCAAGCCCCCCCTGACCCTTTACCTTGCCGCTCCGCGCGGGTTCTGTGCCGGTGTTGACCGCGCGATAAAGATCGTCGAGATGGCGCTGCAAAAATGGGGCGCGCCGGTCTATGTGCGCCACGAGATCGTCCACAACAAATTCGTCGTCGACGGGCTGCGTGCCAAGGGAGCCGTGTTCGTCGAGGAACTGGACGAATGCCCAGACGATCGTCCGGTGATTTTCTCGGCTCATGGCGTGCCAAAATCCGTTCCGGCCACGGCGGCGCAGCGTGAGATGATCTATGTCGACGCCACCTGCCCGTTGGTCTCAAAGGTCCATGTCGAGGCCCAACGCCATGCCGATGCAGGGTTGCAGATGATCATGATCGGCCACAAGGGACACCCTGAGACGGTCGGCACGATGGGCCAACTGCCCGATGGTGAGGTTTTGCTGGTCGAAACGGTGGAGGATGTGGCCACCGTCGAGGTGCGCGACCCCGACAAGCTGGCTTTTGTCACTCAGACCACCCTGTCGGTGGATGACACCAAAGACATCATCGCAGCGCTCGAAGCCCGGTTCCCTCTGATCGTCGGGCCACACAAAGAAGACATCTGCTACGCCACCACCAACCGGCAAGAGGCGGTAAAGGCCGTGGCTCCGAAATCGGACGCCCTGCTGGTGGTCGGCGCGCCGAATTCATCAAACTCCCGCCGTCTGGTCGAGGTCGCCTCGCGCGCCGGGTGCAATTACGCGCAACTGGTGCAGCGCGCGACCGAGATTGACTGGCGGGCGCTGGAAGGCATCTCGTCCGTCGCTATTACCGCCGGGGCCTCGGCCCCCGAAGTTCTGGTGAATGAAGTAATCGACGCATTCCGCGACCACTACGACGTAACGGTCGAAATGGTCGAAACCGCCGTCGAAAACGTAGAATTCAAAGTCCCCCGTGTCCTGAGGCAACCTGCATGAGCGGAGTACCCAGGGTTCCGCTGATCCTCGGTCTGGCCGGTTTGATCCCGTTTATCTGGGGCGCGCTGACCTATCTGAACGACGATCTGCACGCATGGGGTACGCAGACCATCGGCGCGCGCTTTGTGGGGCCTTATGTGCAACTGTTCTACGGCTCGGTGATCCTCAGCTTCATGTCCGGCGTGCTGTGGGGGTTTGCCACCAAAACCTCAGGCAGCAGGGCGACGGTCTTTTACACCCTGTCGGTCCTGCCCGCCCTTTGGGCCTTTTTCAAAACCGGTGGCGGGCCGATCAGCGCTGGCATCAACCTGATGTATGGTTTTGCCGGACTGTTGGTGCTGGACGCCATCTTTGCCTATTGGCGGCTGACCCCGGTCTGGTGGCTGCGTCTGCGTGTGACGCTGACCGCCATCGTGATCGCCTGTCTGGCTGTGGGAGTGTATCTGTGACCGACGAAAGAACGATCAACGCGTATTCGACCCGCGTGGCAGATTATCTTCAGGTTCCACTGCCGCCCGAACAGATCGAAGCCCGCATGGCCTTTGCCGAAGCGGTCGGCACCGGTCACATTCTGGACCTCGGCTCTGGCCCCGGATCGGACAGCGCGTTTTTCATGCGCGAAGGTTTGACGGTGCGGGCGCTGGACGCCACCCCGGCCTTTGTCGAGCACGCACGTGAAAACGGTGTGGATGCGCATCTGGGGACCTTTGAGGATGTCACCGAAAAGGCCGAGTATGACGGCATCTATGCCAGTTTCTCGCTTTTGCACGCCCCGCGCGCTGAATTCCCGCGTCATCTGGCGGCCATCCATCGAGCGCTAAAACCCGGGGGCATCTTTTTCCTTGGCCTGAAACTGGGAACGGGCGAGCATCGCGACGATCTGGACCGCTATTACACCTATTTCTCACAGACTGAGATCGAAGAGGCCATGGCACACGCTGATTTCACCATTGACCGTATCACCACTGGCATGGGAACGGGTCTGGCCGGGTCCTATGACGGGTTCATTCTGGTACTCGCCCATGCCTGAACTGTTTGCCTATACCGACGGTGCCTGTTCCGGCAATCCCGGCCCCGGCGGCTGGGGCGTGTTGCTGCGCGCGACAGAGGGCGACAAGGTCCTGAAAGAGCGGGAGCTCAAGGGCGGCGAGGCCGAAACCACCAACAACCGCATGGAGCTGTTGGCCGCGATCAGCGCGCTGGAAACGCTGGAACGTGCCTCAACCATCACCGTTGTCACCGACAGCGCTTATGTGAAAAACGGCGTGACCGGATGGATCTTCGGCTGGAAGCGGAACGGCTGGAAGACCTCGAACAAAAAGCCGGTCAAGAATGTCGATCTTTGGCAGCGTTTGGACGAGGCGCAGACCCGGCATGATGTCACATGGGAATGGGTCAAGGGCCACGCAGGACATCCTGAAAACGAAAAGGCCGACGAACTGGCCCGCGCAGGCATGGCGCCGTTCAAACCGCAAAAGGCAAAATCATGAACGGTCTGGCCGCGCTGGACTTTGCCGCGGTTCTGGTCTTTGCCCTGACAGGCGCTCTGGTGGCCAGCCGGGCGCAGCTGGATCTTATCGGCTTTGCCTTCATCGCCTGCCTGACGGCAGTGGGGGGCGGCACGGTTCGCGACCTTTTGCTGGACCGACACCCGGTCTTCTGGGTCGGACAGCCCTATTACATCCTGATCGCCGTTGCCGCTGCGGTTGTTGTGTTCTTCACTGCCCACCTGATGGAAAGCCGGTACAACTGGCTGATCTGGCTGGACAGCTTCGCATTGTCCATCGCTGTGGCCGCCGGTACGGGCGCGGCCCTGTCGCTGGATCAGCCCGGCACCATCGTGGTGTTGATGGGGGTTTGCACCGGGTGTCTGGGTGGCCTGATGCGCGACGTGGTCTGCAACGAGGTGCCGCTGGTGCTGAAACAGGGGCAGCTTTATGTATCTTGCGCTTTCGCAGGTGCGTTGGTGGCGGTGTTCGCAACGCGTCTTGGGTTGGACGGGCTGCCAGCACTGGGATTATGTGCTCTGGCCTGTTGGTCGTTGAGGGCAGGATCGCTGCTGTTCGGCTGGCAATTGCCGGTTTACAAGGCGCGGCCGCCCCGGCAATAGCAGGTGCTTCCGAAACAAGGTGTTCCGATGATCATCAAGTATTCATACCTTGCCGCATCGCTTTTGCTGGTTACAGCATGCTCGGATCAATACACCCCGGTCAGTTTCACAGCTGAGGGTGACCAGATCGTTGCCTCCGGCACAATCGACCACACGACGCTGAGCGCTTTTGAAAGGGTCATCAAGGAAAACCCCGGGATCAGGACGCTGGTTCTTCAGAATATCGAAGGCTCAGTTGATGACGACTCGAATGTGATCTTCAGCCGCGTTGTGCGGGTCGAAGGTTTTGATACGGTGGTGCCGTCGAATGGGCTGGTCGCATCTGGCGGCACCGATCTGTTTCTGGCGGGCAACACCCGGGTGTTAGAGCCCGGAGCCTGCGTCGGCGTTCATAGCTGGGGCGGCGGAGGCTATGTCGCTGCGGACTTGCCCGAGGACCACCCCGAGCATGATCGCTATCTCGACTACTTCGAAGACATCGACGTGGACACTGATTTCTATTGGTTCACGCTGAATGCAGCCCCCGAGGATGGAATGCACTGGATGACGGCGGCCGAGGCGAACAGGTTTGACCTGACTACACAGGCGGCCCCAAGGCTCGGAACCGCAGCCATCTGCGACGAACGCTAGCGGGTCAACAACCGCGCGCCAATTTCCTTGACAAATTTTGCAGCCACCATCGCGGTCATGCCATAGGGGTCGCGATGCGGGTTCAGCTCGACGATATCCGCGCCGACCAACTGCCCCTCGAACCGGTGGATCAGGTTGATCACTTCGCGCGTACTCAGCCCTCCGGGTTCGTGGTGTGACACACCAGGCGCAAAAGCCGGGTCAAGCGCGTCCAGATCAAGCGACAGGTAGACCGGGCCGTCAAAACTGATCTCAAGATCGGAGCGCCAGTTGCGCATGTCGATCACCTCGACCCCGAACCTGTCAGCCTGTTCCTGCTGGTGCTTGTTCATGGTGCGGATGCCCACCTGCACGAGGCGCTTGATCTTGCCGGTCTCCATCACCCGGGCAAAGGGGCAACCGTGGCCCAGCGGGCCGATCTGCTGACTGTCGTAAAGGTCGGGGTGGCTGTCGATATGCAGGACATTCAGCCCCTCATACCGATCCGCATGCGCCTTGATCAGCGGATATGCAACCGAGTGATCACCGCCCAGCGACAACAGCCGCGCACCGCTTGCAATACGATCAACGGCTCCGGCTTCGATCCGGTCGATGGGTTCCTGACCCATCATCTCAAACACGTCCAGATCGCCGGTATCCTTGAAACGCTCGGTTGCGCCCAAATCTGTGCCATCTTCTGCGGTCAGGTTGGCAGCCCCTGAATGCAGCGCCTCGCGGATACGGCCGGGCGCGAAGGCGGGGCCTTGCAGGAATGAGGAATGCAGGTCCAGCGGGACCCCCATCAGCGCGACGTCACCGGGGTTCAGATCATGAGACATTGGTCACCTTTCAGGTTGAGCTTTTCGGCGATGTGGCCGGTAAGCTGCCCAAAGGTCAAGAGGTCAGCGTCTCAGGAAACACTGCCAGATCCAGATCACCAACAACGCACCCAGTACCGCGCCGACAAACCCGGACAACCAGCCAGCCACAGTGATCAACGCACGCAGCACAAACCCACCGACCAACGCCCCGATAATGCCGATCAGCATGGTGGTTGGAATGTCAGCCTCGATCCGCATCAGACGCGTGGCCAGAAATCCGGCGGCGGCTCCGATGACGATCAGGGCGATGATGGGCATTTCATTTCCTCCAGTGGGTCGGCACGATAGCCAGCGCGCCGATGGACGACACGATAGCATTCAGACCCAAAGACCCGAAGATCAGATTGAACCCGAACATGCGGCGGAACAGGATCTGAGCAAAGAAAAACAGAAAGGCACCGCCGACACAAATAATGATCGAGGGTAAATATCCGTTGCGGGTGAACCCGCTCTTTTCCGAGAGCGCCCCTACGGCGGCGGCAATGATCACCGTGCCGAACAATGTCATGTACAAATCTGTGGTCCTTCTAAATTCGGGTTCCCGCCGCAACTGGCCATCCACGCAAGAACACATCCACGTCCTGCGCCCCTTTACCTGCCCGTTGCAGGCGTAGCAGGTCAATCGCCCCTTCTCCGCACGCGATGCGGAGTGTGTCATTCAGAACCTCTCCGGGTGCACCCTGCCCCGCGGCCAGTCTTGAGCTCAGCAGTTTGACCCGATCGCCCCCGATCTCGGTCCAGGCACCGGGAAACGGCGAAAGGCCACGGATTTGGCGATCAACCTCAGGTGCGGGGCGGGTCCAGTCCACCCGCGCCTCAGCCTTGTCGATTTTCGAAGCATAGGTGACCCCGTCCTCGGGCTGCGGGTCGGGCGTCAGCTCAGGCAGGCGGCTCAGAGCCTGTACAATCAGTTCAGCCCCCATTGGCGCAAGTCGATCATGCAGCTCAGCCGTGGTTTCCTGCGGTCCGATATCGGTTGCTTGTCGCAACAGCACGGGACCGGTGTCCAGCCCCGCCTCCATCTGCATGATGCAGATACCGGTCTGCGCATCGCCCGCCATGATCGCCCGATGGATCGGGGCCGCGCCGCGCCATCGTGGCAACAGGCTGGCATGGATGTTTAGACAGCCATGCGTGGGCGCGTCCAGAATGGGCTGAGGCAACAGCAGCCCATAGGCCACAACCACCGCCACGTCCGCATTCAGCGCAGCAAAACCATCTTGTTCTTCTGCCGATTTCAGCGAAACCGGGTGACGGACGTCCAGACCCAACGCTTCGGCACGAGCATGAACCGGGGTCGGGCGGTCCTTCTTGCCCCGCCCCGCCGGACGCGGTGGCTGGCAATAAACGGCGGCGATCTCATGCCCGGCCTCGACCAGCGCATCCAGCACCGGAACCGAGAAATCGGGCGTTCCCATGAAGACAACGCGCATCGTCACCCCAGTTTCTTGGCTTTGCGCAGCAGCATGTCACGTTTCACCTTGCTGAGCCGATCAAAATACATCCGGCCGTTCAGATGGTCGATCTGATGCTGCACGCTTGTGGCCTCGATCCCGACAAAGTCACGCCGATCCACGGCGCCCTGTTCGTTCAGGAATCTCACCGTCACCGCCCGCGGGCGTTTTACCTTGGCCGAGACACCCGGCAAGTTCGGGCTGGCCTCATCATGCTCGCGCAGCTCAATCGAGCTGTGCAGGATTTCCGGGTTTGCCAGACGCACCGCCCGGCCCCGCTCGGTCGAGCCATCAACGACAGCCAGCCGCAGCATCACTCCGATCTGCGGCGCGGCAAGGCCGACGCCGGGCATCGCCTCCATCGTGTCGATCATGTCGTCCCAGGTGGCGCGGATTTCGTCGGTGATCTCGGCAACGTCCTCGGCCTTGGTCCGCAGACGTTTGTCAGGCCATGGCAGGCAGGTGCGAACGGTCATGGGCGCGCCTTTTCGCGTTTCAGCTTCTGCATCTTGCGGGTGATCATCTGGCGCTTTAGCGGTTTCAGATAGTCGATGAACAGCTTGCCGTTCAGATGGTCAATCTCATGCTGCACGCACGTCGCCCAGAGGTCATCGAAGGTCTCTTGTTGCAGGTTGCCGTCCCGGTCCATCCACGTCACATCGACCACCTTGGGCCGGGTCACTTCGGCGAATTGCTCGGGGATGGACAGGCAACCTTCTTCGTAGACATTGGTTTCGTCCGAAGACGCAATGATCTCGGGGTTGAACATGACCAGCGGGCGCGGGGTCTCACCCTCTTCCTTGACGCAATCCATCACGATCAGTCGATCCAGCACACCAATCTGTGGTGCGGCCAGCCCGATGCCGGGCGCGTCATACATCGTCTCAAGCATGTCGTCGGCCAGTTTGCGCAGCTCATCCGACAGGTCCGCCACAGGGGCGCAGACCTTTTTCAGACGGGGGTCGGGATGGATCAGGATATTGCGTTTCATGGGGTTGATTTAGGCCATCCCGCCCCCCGCCGCAACGCCCCCCTTGCACCTGCCGGAATTGTGGCTAGCTTTCCCTCGGACAGATGGAGCAGACATGACTTTCAACGACCTGATCGACCGCCGGGGAACCAACAGTTCAAAATGGGACAAGATGGAGCAGCTGTATGGCGTCTCGCCGCAGGACGGGCTGGCCATGTGGACCGCCGATTCCGACTATCCCACTGCGCCCTGCGTGATTGAGGCCGTCCGCAAAGCCGCCGATCACGGCGTATTCGGTTATTCCTGGAAACACCCGGACTATCTGAACTCAGTCCAGTGGTGGATGAAAAACCGTCATAACTGGGACATCGACACGGATTGGGTGCTGACCTCGCAAGGTCTGGGCAACGCGATTGCCCTATGTCTGGATGTGTGGACCGAGCCCGGTGACGGTGTGGTGATCTTCACCCCTGTTTACCATGAGTTTGCCCACAAAGTGAACAAGTCCGGCCGTCGCGTGGTGGAATGCCCGCTGGTGCGCGAGGGCGATAGCTATGTCATTGATCTGGACGATGCGCAGTCGCGGTTGGACGGCTCCGAAAAGATGCTGCTGTGGTGTTCGCCGCAAAACCCCTCGGGTCGGGTCTGGACAACTGAGGAGCTGCGCGCCGTGGCGGCTTTTGCAGAACGGAACGGTCTGATTTTGGTGTCAGACGAGATTCACCACGATCTGGTCTATCCCGACCATACCTTTGTGCCGATGGATGTGGCTGCACCTGATGCGCGGCCATGGACTGTGTCTCTGACGGCAGCGTCCAAGACATTCAACATCGCGGGTCAGCGGACCGGAAACATGATTATCCCGGATGCGAAACTGCGCGCGGCCATGCGTCATCGCCTTGATACGCTGGACTATGAGCCCAGCGCTTTGGGCGTGGCCATGATCACCGCAGCCTACACGCCCGAGGGCGCCGCTTGGGTGGACGCTCAGGTCGCGCATCTGGAAGGCAACCGTCAGCTTTTCGACGCAACCATCGCCGGGATTCCGGGGCTGTGGTCAATGCCGTTGCAAGCCACCTATCTGGCGTGGGTCGATTTCTCGGGCACTGGCATGTCGCATGATGATTTCGTCCGGCGACTGCGCGAGGATGCCCGGATCGCCACATCTTCCGGCCCCGGTTTCGGCGCGGGAGGCGAGACGTTCGAGCGGTTCAACCTGGCCACCCAACGTACGCGGGTCGAAGAGGCCTGTGCCCGGCTGAAACGCGCGTTTTCTGATCTTCAGTAAAGAATGCAAAAGTTCGCGCTCCTGACACTCATTGTCGTTCTGGCGGGCGTGGCCTAGTTCGGTTGGCATCGCTTTGGGCCGAGCCCGCCGGCACCGCCTTTGGCACCCGAAGCTGCGCAGATCGACCACATCCTGATTGAGAAATCTGCCCGCCGCCTAACTGCCACGTTGGATGGCACGGTGGTGATGCAGGTTGATATTGCGCTGGGCTTCGCACCTGAGGGGGACAAACATCAGGAGGGCGATGGCAAAACGCCTGTTGGGATCTTTACCATCAACCGGCGCAATCCACAGAGCGCCTTTCACTTGTCATTAGGCATCGACTATCCCCAACCCGAGGATATTGAACGCGCGAAAGCTTTGGGCATTGACCCAGGTGGCGACATTTTCATCCACGGTCAGCCAAATGGCGTGGTTGGTCTGACCCTGCCCGGAGACTGGACCGAAGGCTGCATAGCGCTCTCCAATACGGAAATGGCGCAGTTGTGGAGCCTGACACCAAATGGCACCACCGTCGAAATCCGCCCTTAGTCCTCGTACCCCAACAGGGCAATCGGCGCATCCGGTGCGCGGTAGAAATCCAGCGGAGCCTTGTCAGCTGCGGCGGTACTGCGCTTGAACTCATACCGCATCTCGCCCGCTTCAGCGTCATCCGCGATGATCAGGCATTGGTACAGATGACGCGCTCCATCGTAGATATCGACCAGACCACGCAGTTGCGGTGTCGAGGCGGCCTCGACCGTGAAGCCATCCTTCCACAATCTGAGGATTTTGAAGGTATTGTCGCCGAACTCAACACGAAGGCGGCTGGCCTTCTTCAAACCCGCGATTCGCGCCGCATCCAATTCGGCGCTAATTTCCTTTGAAACATAGGTACTCATATCAAAACGTCCCCCGCAATATCTTCTATTGTGAACCGCCTTTCGTAAAAATCCAGTGAAGGTGCGCACACAGAGACGTTGAAATTCAGGCTGTTGCGTGGAAATCCCATCAAAACCTGTGCGCACATGCAGGCTGATTGCGCGCGTCATCGCATAGGAACGGTGCCACCTCGGGCCTATCTTTGCCGAAACGCAAGGCGGAGGATTTTCAATGGGCCTGTTGGTTGACGGCAAATGGCACGACACCTGGTACGACACCAAATCTACGGGTGGTGCCTTCAAACGCAACGCCGCGCAGTTTCGCAACTGGTTGACCGCAGATGGCAGCGCGGGACAATCCGGCAAGGGCGGTTTCAAAGCCGAATCCGGGCGCTATCATCTCTATGTCAGCCATGCTTGTCCCTGGGCGCATCGCACGTTGATCTTCCGCGAATTGAAAGGGCTGACCGACCTGATCTCGGTGTCAGTCGTACACCCCGACATGCTGGACAAAGGCTGGACTTTCGAAACCGACAACGATGGCGCGACGGGCGATGGCCTTTATGGTCTGGACTATGCCCATCAGGTCTATACCAAGGCCGATCCCGCCTATTCCGGGCGCGTGACCGTGCCGATCCTGTGGGATAAGGAACAAGAGACCATCGTCTCTAACGAAAGCTCGGAAATCATCCGCATGTTCAACTCGGCATTTGACGGAATCACCGGCAATACCGACGACTACTGGCCCGAAGCGATGCGCGACGAGATTGAAGAGGTCAACGCCCGCATTTATTCCGATGTTAACAACGGCGTCTACAAATCGGGCTTTGCCACCACGCAAGAGGCCTATGATGCTGCCGTCCAGCCCCTGTTCGACACGCTTGATTGGCTTGAGGGCCGCCTGTCCAGCAATCGTTATCTGATGGGCGACCGCGTGACCGAGGCGGACTGGCGGCTGTTCACCACCCTGATCCGTTTTGACCCGGTCTATCATCTGCATTTCAAATGCAACAAGCGGCGGCTGGTCGATTACCCGAGCTTATGGGCTTATACGCGTGAGTTGTATCAATGGCCGGGTGTGGCGCAGACGGTAAACTTCAAGCACATCGTGCGTCACTACCACTACAGCCACGAGACGATTAACCCGAACCGCATCATTCCGGTGAACCCCGTGCTGGACTATCTTGAGCCGCACGGTCGCGGTCAGCGGCCCGCCGCGTAATGTTCCACCATCGCCGCCAGATCCTCTGGCGGCGTTGCGCTTTGCACATAGGCGCAGGCATTCGGGCTGTGGGCAAAGATCGAGCCGTCCGAGAAAAAGGTAGTGTTGGTGACAAAAATCACCCGCGCCTCGGGGCGGCGATAGCTTGCAAAATCGGCCACGGCCAGCGCGCTGCCCGTTTCCAGCACCAGATCCAGAACGATGATCTCAAAATCCTGACCATACAGCGCCAGAATCGCGGCCTCTTGCCCGGCCACCAGCGTCACTTCGGCGCCGTGCCGTTCCAGGTGTCTTTTCCAGACCCGACCAAGATCGGGGTTACTCTCAACAATCAAAACATTCATTTGCAACAACCTCGGCACAGGATAGAGTGAGTGGTGCCGACCCCCGTGATTGGTGATCACGTGATTTCCTTAACAAAGTGTTAACGCCACCCTTTGCGGACCCCGAAGGCGCGGATTTGCTTGTATAACCGGCAAAAATCCGCTTGAAACGGGCCGAAACAAGCGATTCCGGCGACAATCATGGCGACCCCTAGCGAAAATCTGAACCCACGCGCCCGGCGTGATCATGGCGGTGGGCTGGACGGGGCCATTGCGACCTATGGCGGGGCGCGGTCGGACTGGATCGACCTGTCCACCGGGATCAACCCGCACCCTTACGAGGTCTCAGGGCTGACCCCCTCGGACTGGACCGAATTGCCCGATCACGGCGCGTTTGAGCGTCTGTCCTCAGCCGCCCGTCGGTTTTGGTCCGTGCCAGAGGCCGCGGCCATTCTTCCAGCCCCCGGAGCCTCGGCCCTGATCGCCCGAATTCCGGCGCTTGCGCCTGAGGGCCGGGTTCAGATCACGATGCCCACATATAACGAACATGCCGCCGCCTTCGCCGCGCAGGGCTGGCGCGTTCAGCCCGATGGCCCTGCCGAGGCGCGCGTCGTCGTGCATCCAAACAACCCCGACGGGCGGATCTGGACCGAGGCGGATGCAAATGCGCCCCTGACTGTGATCGACGAGAGCTTTTGCGATGTCAGCCCCGAGACGTCCCTGATCCATCTGGCCGCGCGCCCCGGCGTTATCGTGCTAAAGAGTTTTGGCAAGTTCTGGGGTCTGGCCGGGCTGCGTCTGGGCTTTGCCATCGGACAGCCTAATCTGATCGCCAGGCTAAACGATCTGACCGGCCCATGGGCCGTGTCCGGCCCAGCCTTGCGAGTCGGCGAGCAGGCGCTGAGGGATACAGGCTGGGCCAGCGCAACCCGCCAACGTCTGACCATGGACACGGCTCGGCTGGATCAATTGATGACCGACCGGGGCGCGGCTCTTGTCGGTGGCACCACCCTGTTTCGCCTCTATGAGGTCGACGACGCAGCAAGTTGGCAGAACCGTCTGGCCCGCGCACAAATCTGGAGCCGTGTCTTTCCCTACTCGCAAACCTATCTGCGGCTGGGCCTGCCCCCGTCGGATGGGTGGGCCAAGCTGGAGGCCGCCCTGTGAGCACCGCTTTCCTGCTAGTCTGCGCCCTGTGTCTGGACGCGGCGTTGGGTGAGCCGGGCTGGCTGTGGTCGCGCATTCGCCATCCTGCGGTGATGATGGGCAATGTGATCGGATGGCTGGACAAACGCCTGAACCAAGGGGGGCAACGGCGGCTAAAGGGCGTCGCAGTGGTCTTGCTGCTGGTTTTTGGCGCGCTTGTCCTTGGCCGGGTTCTGGCGCTGCTGGGGCCGGTGGTCGAGGTCGCACTCTGCGCCATCCTGCTGGCCCAGAAATCTCTGGTCGAACATGTGCGTGACGTGGGCGAAGGGCTGCGCACCTCGCTAATCGAAGGCCGCGCCAAGGTGGCGATGATCGTCTCGCGCGATACTCGCGACATGACCGAGGCGCAGGTCGCCCGCTCGGCCATCGAAAGTGCGGCTGAGAACCTCAGCGACGGTGTCATCGCGCCGGCCTTCTGGTTTTTGGTCGCAGGATTGCCGGGGCTGTCGGTCTACAAAGCAATCAACACCGCCGACAGCATGATCGGCTACCGCACCGATAAATATCGCGACTTCGGCTGGGCCGCCGCCCGGCTGGATGATGTACTGAACCTGATCCCTGCCCGCCTTACCTGCGTGATGATCGTGGCGCTGTCCGGCCAATGGGCGCGTTGGCCGCAGATGGTGGCGGATGCGCGCCGCCATATCTCACCCAACGCAGGCTGGCCCGAGGCCGCCATGGCACGCGCCTTGAACGTGGCTCTTGCAGGTCCGCGCAGCTATGACGGAAAGGTCCGCGATCTGGCTTGGGTCAATGGCGACGCCCCACGTGACATCGGCGCGCCGGAGGTTTTCCGCGCATGTAACATGCTCTGGCGCGTTTGGGGGCTTGCGCTTGGTCTTCTGTCAGTGTGGGTTGGGGTCAGCTTTTTTCTCTGACGGACCTGTCTATGCGCTTTCTTTCCGCCCTTGTCGCTGCCTCCATGCTTGCCTCTCCCGCCCTTGCCCAATGCGGCGGCGGGTTCAACTCGTTCGTTAAAGGGCTAAAGACAGAGGCCGTTCAGCAAGGGTTCGACAAATCCACCGTCAACGCGTTTTTCAAAGGCGTGCAACAGGACGGCGCGGTTCTGAAAGCTGACCGCGCGCAAGGTGTGTTTCAGAAACCGTTCATCGACTTTTCCCGCCGCCTGATCTCAGCCAACCGGATCGAACGCGGCCAAACCATGTCGCGCAAATACGACGCAGTGTTCGACCGGATTGAACGCGAATACGGCATCTCGCGCGGGGTCCTGCTGGCCTTCTGGGCTTTCGAGACCGACTACGGCGCATTTCAGGGTGACTTCAACACCCGCAACGCGCTGGTGACGCTGGCCCATGATTGCCGCCGGCCCGAGCTGTTCCGGCCGCAAATCTTTGCCGCCATCGAATTGTACCAGAACGGCGACTTCGATCCCGCCCGCACTACCGGAGCATGGGCGGGCGAGATCGGCATGGTGCAAATGCTGCCCCGCGACATTCTGGAAAACGGCGTTGATGGGGACGGCGACGGTAAGGTTTCTCTGAAAACCTCGGCACCCGATGCGCTGATGTCGGGTGCTAAGATGCTGTCGCATCTGGGTTGGCAACCCGGCCAACCCTGGCTGCAAGAGGTTACGGTGCCCGCTCAGATGGACTGGTCTCTGTCCGGCCCCGGCAAACCTCGTTCGGTGAGTGACTGGCAGGCCATGGGCGTTCAGGCGCGCAGCGGATCGCTGGCCAATCTGCCCGCCTCACTGATCCTGCCGCAGGGGCATAAGGGGCCTGCCTTTCTGGCTTATCCCAATTTCGATGTCTATTTCGAATGGAACCAGAGCTTTGTCTATGTCTTGACCGCAGCCTATTTCGGCACTCGGCTTGAGGGCGTGCAAATTTACGACGCAGGAAACCCTGCGCCGGGGCTGTCGGGGGCGTAGATGAAACAGCTGCAAACCAAGCTACAAGCGCGTGGCTATGATGTCGGCAAGATCGACGGCATTCTCGGGGCTGGAACAAGAGCGGCTGTGCAGGCGGAACAGGCCCGACTGGGGCTGCCCGCGGATGCGTGGCCTACAGCTGAACTGCTGAACCGGCTGTAAAACAGTCCTAAAGCTTTTCGAGCAAAGTTTGAATCGGCAGGGTTCCCCTGAGGTTTGATTTGTGATTCACCCTTTTTGGGAGGATCAGGAATATGCCAGCACCGTTGCCAAAGGAACTACGAGATCGTTTTGCGCGCTTGATCGAAGAAGGGCTGTCAGGGAGGGAGGCGTCGCGCCGTCTTCAGGTGTCCGCCGCGACCGGTGCGCGTTGGAGACGCCAGATACACGCGTCTGGCGCGGCCCAAATTGCCCCGATGGGGCGTCCACCGGGCAGCGGAAAGTTGGCACCCCATGTCGGGTTCTTCCGCGAGTTGTTAGCTCAAGACCCCGACATTACCCTTTTCGAGTTGCGCGATGCGCTTGCCGATGCTGTGGGGATCACTGTTCATCATTCGGCCATTGCCGGATTGTTGAAGCGCCTTGGCTTCACTCACAAAAAAAGTCGCTGGTGGCCACCGAACGCCGTCGCGCCAAGGTAAGACGACAGCGCGACGATTGGTCTGCTTATCGTTCGCCAGCCATCGCCCGAATGCCGGACCGCGTGGTGTTCATCGACGAAACGGCGGTAAAGACGAACCTCACCCGGCTCCGTGGCTGGGCACCTCAAGGAGAACGGCTGACCATGGACGCGCCGTTTGGCAGTTGGGGTACACAGACGCTGATCGCGGGGCTGACTCAGGACGCGTTGATCGCGCCGTGGGTCATCAAGGGCGCAATGGATGGCCCGGCATTCGCCGCCTACATCCGAGAAGTCCTCGTCAAGGAAATAGCGCCCGGCACTGTCGTCATCCTCGACAACCTAGCCACGCACCGGAACAAAGAGGCAGCACAGGCCCTGCGTGACCATGGATGTTGGTTTCTCTACCTGCCACCATACTCGCCCGACCTGAACCCCATCGAACTAGCTTTCTCAAAACTGAAAGCCCATTTGAGACGGATCGGGGCGAGAACCTTCACCGAAGTCTTCGAGGCTATCGGATCAATCTGCGATCTCTACGATCCAACAGAGTGCTGGAACTACTTCAAGGCCGCAGGATATGTTGCAAACTAATCTCGAAAGGCTTTAGTACTACAGTTGCGCATTGAGGCGGGACTTTCGATGGGCTCTGGCAGCAGCGGCCTGATGTGTTCTTCGCCAGAGGGACCATCCGAGAATGAAGGCGTCAGAAGGGGGCGTTGGGAGAATGAGGCGCGCGATCAATCTGAGGATTTCAACGGTCGAAAGAAAGCTTGGCGTAGTATATATCTCGGTTCGCAGAAAGCCTATGCGCTGCGGCCCGTTGCCGGACTCGTTTTGTTCACTTTCCCGAATGCATTGCGGCGCTGGTCCGCGCTGAGCTTTGCCAGAAATGCGGCGGTGGCCATCACAAGGCTCATATGCCGGTGCCAGCCATGCCAGGACCGGGCCTCGCAATGGTCCAGGCCCAGATCATCCTTTGCCCTGAGAAAACACTCTTCAATAGTCCAGCGCAGCCCGGCCGCAGCGGCCAGTTCCGCCAAGGTGGTATTGGCGGGCGCATAAGCGAAGTAATAGGCTATGGAAGCGCGATCATGACGGCTCCTGCGCGCCAGAACCCATTTGATAAACCCGTCTTTGGTCTGTTTACCGATGGGCAGACGCGCCCACTCGTAAAGGCGCGGTCCTTTCGCGCCCTCTCCGGCGGCAAGAGGTCGCCAGGCTTCGGGGCCCAGTTCTCCGGTCAGGGTGGCGGGATCGGTCTGGATGAGGTGATCGTCTTCGACAAGACGCAGTGTATGCGTGGACTTCACCGCCAATACATAGGACTGCCCGCGCTGCTCCAGCATGCGCCGGAACCCGCTGTCGGACCCGTAAACAGCATCGGCCAGCACAAAGGCGCAGGGGACACCTTCATCAAGGAGACGGGAAACCATCGCGCGAGCCATCTGCGGCTTGGTGGCAAATCCCACCTCCTGCGGGACATGAGCTTTGGCACGGCGATCCGGATCCTCCGCCCACGCCTTCGGCAGATAGAGTTGCCGATCGATCAGCGCATGACCCCAGCGGCTCGCATAAGCGGCAAATACCCCGATCTGACAGTTCTCTACCCGCCCCGCTGTACCCGAATACTGTCGGGCAACCCCAACCGAATGCTCGCCCTTCTTCAAAAAACCGGTCTCGTCCACAACAAGAACACCTTCAGGATCGCCAAGAATGTCAACGGCATATTTGCGAACAAGGTCACACAGCGCATCGGCGGACCAGGAAGAGCGCCCCAGCAGCGACTGTATCCGATACGGCTTGTCAAAACCGGCTTCTTCCGAAAGCATCCAGCCCGTCTTGCGTTCAGCCCCCGACAGCAAGCCGTCTATGAAGGCACCCGCTGTCCGGCGCTGTTCAATACGCCGGAAGGCCGGGGCAACAAAAGACTTCAATTCTTCCAGAGACTTGCGCCAGTCAACAAGCGTTTCCCTCCAGACCGAAACCGCCATCTCCAAAACCTCCCAATTACCAGATCACCAGTAATGAATCAGAGATCAAGTCAATGCGCAACTGTAGTATTAGTCGTCTTTGAAAACCGGACGCGGCGCGCCGTGATCGTCCAATGCTACGAACACAAACTCGGCTTCCGTTACCTTCTTCCCATTCTGCGATTGCCGCGGGCGCGCCCAAACATCCACGAGCACCCGGATGGAAGTGCGCCCCACATGCGTTAGCGTTGCATAGAGCGTCACCTCATCTCCAACCTTGACGGGTTGCAGGAACTGCATCGCTTCGACCGAAACGGTGGCTGATCGCCCTTGTGCCACCCGCGCTGCCATGTTGCCCGCAGCCAAGTCCATCTGAGACATTAGCCAACCGCCAAAGATATCTCCTGCCGGGTTGGTATCCGCAGGCATGGCGATGGTGCGTATGACGAGCACCCCATCTTCTTGCTGGCGACCATGCGATCCAAGTTTCCGCCCACGGGCGAGTCTGCTATCTTCGGTCACTTAGTAAGTCCTTTATTAGGCAACTACATTACAGGTTACGGACCGCAATCTTGCAACTTTCGTAACCAAAATGAAGAGACAACCTTCTTCGACCGCATGCGCCCTTATTCCGGCCGCACCGGATAGCGATCCCCTTTCTCGTCGATCAGGATCAGTCTGTCCCCGCTGCGCACATACAGATCACAGCGGCTAAAGCCGTTTCGATAGGCGATGCAGATGCTGCCATCCTCGGCGATGGAATAAGTACCAAAAGCGGACTGCCCGCTGGCATAGGTGTAAGAATAGGCCCCGCCCGCCGAATACTTTGATTGACCGTCATCGTAAAAGGTCAACGTGCGCCCTTCCAGCGCTTCGAGTTCTTCGGGGCTCAGCGGGACGTCACCGGGCTTCACCGGCCAGTCTGCGGCCTGGACCGGGGCTGCAATCAACAGGGCAAAGATCATAAAGCGTGTCATGCCCCACCCTAGCCCGAGTGCTACTGAAACGGGGATGACATTGCGGTGATGGGTCAGGCGACCATCTGCTCGGCTTTCTTCAGGTCGACCGAAACCAACTGGCTGACGCCCTGCTCTTGCATGGTCACGCCGAACAGCCGGTCCATCCGCGCCATCGTCACCGCGTGGTGCGTGATGATCAGGAACCGAGTGTCGGTCTGACGGCACATCTCGTCCAGCAGGTCGCAGAACCGGGTCACGTTGGCGTCGTCAAGCGGCGCGTCGACTTCGTCCAGCACACAGATCGGGGCCGGGTTGGCAAGGAAGACGCCAAAGATCAGCGCAGTCGCGGTCAGGGTCTGTTCGCCACCCGAGAGCAGGCTGAGCGTCGAAAGCTTCTTGCCCGGCGGCTGACACATGATCTCAAGCCCGGCATCCAGCGGGTCGTCGCTTTCAACCATCACCAAATTGGCCTCACCGCCGCCGAAAAGGTGTTTGAACAGCATCGCAAAGTTCGAGTTCACCTGTTCAAACGCGGTCAACAAACGCTCGCGTCCTTCACGGTTGAGGCTGGCGATGCCGCTGCGCAGGGCTTTGATCGCCTCTTCCAGATCGGCCTTTTCGCTGCTGAGCGTGTCAAACTCTTCCTGAACGTCCTTGCTGTCCTCTTCGGCGCGCAGGTTCACCGCGCCCATCGCATCGCGCTGACGTTTGTGGCGGTTGACCTCGGCCTCAAGCTGGTCAGCTGCGGGCATCTGATCGGGGTTCACGTCTAACTGGTTCAGCAACTGGTTCGGGGTCAGTTGCTGATCCTCGGCGATCCGCTCTGATGCCGCAGCTACGCTTTCCCGGGCCGCATCACAACGCGCCTCGGCCGCTGCACGTGTTTCGCGCGCCTCAGACGCCAGCCGTTCCGCCTCGCGCTCGGCCAGCACGATCTCACGTTGCTGAGTTTCGGCCTCGGCCAGCTTGTCGGCGGCCTCGGCCCGGCGGGCTTCGGCGGCGGCGATCAATTCGTTCAGCTCTTCGCGGGCTTCGGCGATTTCCGCAGGTGCGGCCATGGCCTCTGACAGTTCCTCCTCGGAACTTTCCTTGCGTTCAGCCAGTTCCGAAATCCGCTTTTCGGCACTGTCCAACCGGTGCCGCCATCCGCTGAGGTCTTTCGTTACCTCCTGGCCTCGGCGCGTCCGCGCCTCGCCTTCGCGGCGCAGCTCATCATGGGTCGAGCGGTGAGTCAGCATGGTGATCCGCGCTGCCTCGACCGTTTGCTTGATGTCTTCGACCTGCGCGCGGGCGCTGTCGAGGTCGCCCAACCCGGCCAGCGCTCCTTCGGCTTCGCGCAGTTGGGCGCGGGCGGACATGGCGTCCTCTTTGTGGCGATCCACGGCAAGGGAGAGGGTTTCCAACTTGCCCTGCGCCAGATTGCGGTCCGCCTCGGCACGAGACAACGCCCGCGCTGTTTCTGCCATCCGCTGATCGGCGGCGCGGCGCGCCTCACGTGCGCGGCGGTCGGCTTCGGTCACATCAGCCAGCTGCTGGGACAGAGCCTCATGCGCGGCACGGGCACCATCCGCCTGAGCCTCGGCGCGGGTGAGTTCCTGTTTCAGGGCTTCCAGCTTGTTCAACTGTTCCAGCCGCAAGGCAGCGGCGCTTGGCGCATCTTCGGCCCAGGCGCGGAACCCATCCCAGCGCCAGAGATCACCTGACCGCGATACCAGACGCTGCCCCGGTTTCAACGACGCCTGCATTCGCGCGCCCTGATCCGCATCAACCAGACCAATCTGCGCGATCCGGCGGCTCAGACGATCGGGGCCGGATACGTGCAACGCTAGAGGCTCAGCGCCCTCAGGCAACGGCTGGTCGCTGTCATAACCCGCCACCTGCACCCAGCCCGAGGGGCCGTCACCCTCGACCAGTGGCGCACGCAGATCATCGGCCAGCGCCGCACCCAATGCCTTTTCATAGCCCGGAGCAACGCGCAGCAAGTCAAGCACCTGCCCGCCTTCGGCCGTGTCGCGTTCGACCAGTTTAGCCAGCGCAGTGGTTTCGGCCCGGATGGCACCCAATTCCCCTTCGGCCTCGGAGCGCTTCGCACGAGCTTCAGCCTCGCGCGCCTGCGTGTCATTGCGCAGCTCATCGGCGGCGGCCAGCGCCTCTTCGGCGGCTTCGGCGGCTTCGCGGGCTTCCTCCTCACCTTCTTGTGCGGCTTCAAACGCCTCGCTTGAACGGGTCAGGGCCTCGCGTGCGTCCGCAACCGCAACGCGTGCTTTTTCCTCTTCGCCCTCGGATCGGGCCAGGGTCTTGCGGCTGTCCTCGACCAGACGCTGCGCCGATTGGTGGCGGGCAACCAGACGCGCCATATCCTCGGTTTCCTGCGAAAGGTGATCTTCGCGGTCCTGCAAAACGGCAGCAGCTTCACGGGCGATCTCGGCGGCCTCAGCAACCTTTTCATCATGACCCTCGGCGGCTTTGGCCAGCTCGCGCGCTTCCCATTCCAAGCGTTCAATCATCTCGCCTGCATCCCGGTTCAGACCGGTTTCACGCTCAATATCATTACCCAACTGTTGGATTCGGTTGGTCAGGGTTTCGATTGTCTGACGAGCGCGGGTTTCCTGATCCGAGAGTTGGTCGCGCTGCACCTGCTGGCGTTGCAGGACAGCGGCAGCGATAGCCTCCTCCTCGCGTAGCGGCGGCAAGGTCTCTTCAATCTCGGCGCGTTTTGTTGCCGCAGCGCGGGCTTCGGCCTCAGCTCGGGACGCTTCGGTGATCCGCTCGCGCAGTTTCTCTTCGGCTTGCTGGCGGGCCATATCAGCCTCTTTCCAGCGGCGATACAGCAGCATCCCTTCGGCCTGCCGCAATTGCTCGCCAATCTCGCGATAGCGCGCGGCCTGACGGGCCTGACGGGCAAGCTGCGCCAACTGCCCACCCAATTGCTCCAACACGTCATCAACGCGGGTCAGGTTGGATTCGGTGCCTTTTAGCTTCAGCTCGGCCTCGTGCCGCCGCTGATAGAGCCCCGAAATCCCCGCCGCCTCTTCCAGAATACGGCGACGCGCGCGGGGTTTGGCGTTGATCAGTTCGGCAATCCGGTTCTGCCCCACCAGCGCGGGCGAATGCGCCCCGGTCGAGGCATCGGCGAACAGCATCTGCACATCGCGTGCGCGCACATCCTTGCCGTTGGTCTTGTAGGCGCTGCCCACATCGCGGGTGATACGACGCACAATCTCAAGCTGGTCAGTATCGTTGAACCCCGAAGGCGCGAGGCGTTCCGAGTTGTCCATGGTCAGGACAACCTCGGCAAAGTTACGGGCCGGGCGCGTGGCGGCACCGGCAAAGATCACATCCTCCATCGCTCCGCCACGCATGGATTTGGGGCGGTTTTCACCCATCACCCAACGCAAAGCTTCCAGAAGGTTGGACTTGCCGCACCCGTTCGGCCCCACCACGCCGGTCAACCCATCCGCGATGATCAGATCGGTCGGATCGACAAAGCTTTTGAAGCCGGTGAGTTTGAGTTTGCTGAAGCGCAAAGGCAATGAGTCCCGTGATTCCTATATCTGGAAGTCTGCGCAACGGATTGGGGGTGAGTCAACGATGATGCGCAGGATATGGGATATCATCCCGACTTATCCACAATATCTTGCCGAAATGCGCTGATTCACGCCCATTCTAGTAAGGTGTGCACTCAAAAACCTGATAGCCATAACCACTGCCGACATTTTCATAGATACCGTAGTCGACGCATTCGTAGTTCGGGGTCGAAACGGCGGTCAGCAGCAAACGCTCTCCGGCCTCACGGTCGCAGCCCAGCACGCCGACCGTCACTGCCGCATCGCCCAGCACATCCAGAATAGGGCAGCCCGAAACCTGCGCCATCGCCAGCCCGGCCCGATCCCGGATTGGCCCCAGCCGAGGGGCGTATTGCACATTGACACGTACAGCCTCGGCAATGTCTCCGCGCACGCGCACATCAAACACGCTGCCATTCACCGCCACACGGGTTGCCGGCACATCGCGAAAATAAGGGGTGCCGGCCGAACAGGCGGCCAGCACCATCAGGAGGGGCAGATACCGGATCATGCACCCAACATTGCCGCAATTTGGTTAACAGAACCTTTCCAACCCTCAGGCGCGTAGAACTTCACCCAAGCGACGGATACCCTCGCGGATCGTCGCCTCGTCCGAGTTGGAGAAACTCAGCCGGATGGTGTTGGCCCCGGTTTCATCCGGGAAAAAGGCCTGTCCCGGAACAAAGGCTACTTTGACCGTCTCAAGCGCGCGGGCCAGTAGATCGGCCCCGACGCTACCCTTAGGCAGCGTCACCCAGACGAACATACCGCCTTCGGGCTTGGTCCAATCGACGCGGTCCGGCATGTGTTCCTGCAAGGCGTCCAACATGGCATCGCGGCGCGCACCGTAAATACGGCGCAGCATGGGGATATGCGTGTCGAAACAGACCCGGGCCACTTCGTTGATCGCCATCTGATTGATCGTCGCCGAATGCAGATCGGCGGCCTGTTTCATCAACACCAACTGCGATATCACCGGTTTCGCCGCCACGACCCAACCCACCCGCAAACCCGGAGACAGGGTTTTTGAGAAACTGCCGCAATAGATCGTCCTACAGGCCTCGATTGAACCCTTACGCGCCAGTTCCAACGCCAGAACGGGTGGAATCGCTTCACCGTCATAACGCAGGGCCTGATAGGCACCGTCTTCGATAACTGCACAGTTCAGGTCATCAGCCAGATCCAGCAGAGCCTCGCGCCCGCGCAGATCCACCGTCTCTCCGGTCGGGTTGGCAAAGTCGGACGACAGATACGCAAACTTCACCGCCCCCTCACCCGCGGCGGCCGCATATTCTGAAGCCCCCCGGTTGCCATTGATGCTGAGCCTGTCAAAGCGCGGCTCATACGCGTTGAACGCCGCCAGCGCGCCCAGATAGGTCGGCCAGCCGACCAATGCAGTATCGCCCGGCGACAGATAGAGCTTACCCAGATAATCCAACGCCTGTTGCGAACCCGAGGTGATAAGGATGTTGTCGAGGTCACACTCGATCCCGATCTGACGCATGTGATCGACCAGCCACTCGCGCAGGGGGACATAGCCCTCGCTGACCGAATATTGCAGCGCCTGTGCCTGGCTGCCGGTACTTAGCGCGTTCTGGAATGCTGCGGCAAACCCGTCCGCTGGGAACAGCGCCGGGTCCGGGATGCCGCCCGCAAAGGAAATAATCCCCGGCTGATCCAGCAGTTTGAGCAATTCACGTATCTCGGATGCCTTCATCCGCGACGCCCGCGTGGCGAACAGATCTTTCGTCGACATGAGCTCCTCCATTCTCTTGGACGGCAGCCTATGCATCGATTCATTAAAGTCAATAATGCTGACCTAATGTTTCAGGTGAGTTGATCCGACATTCTTGAACCGTCCCGAAATACGTGGTCATATGATTTGACCAATTTCGGAAATCTCTATGCCATTCCAGAAAATCCAGACCGAAAAGCTCTCTGTCGCGGTGGTGAAACAGATCGAGCTGCTGATCCTGCGCGGCATTCTGCGCCCCGGCGAACGGCTACCGGCCGAGCGCGAACTGGCGGACCGGTTGGGCGTCTCGCGCCCTTCGCTGCGGGATGCGATTTCCAACTTGCAGGAACAGGGTCTGCTGACGGCCAAGGCCGGGTCCGGCATCTATGTGGCCGAGGTTCTGGGCTCGGCCTTTTCCCCGGCGCTGGTGCAATTGTTCAGCAGCCACGAAGAAGCGGTGTTCGACTTTCTGTCCTTCCGGCGCGACATGGAAGGGCTTGCGGCCGAGCGCGCGGCGCGTCTTGGATCGGACAGCGATCTGAAGGTCGTACAGGCGATTTTCGAAAAGATGGAGGCCGCCCACACCCGAAACGCGCCGGGCGATGAGGCCAATCTGGACGCGCAATTCCATATGGCGATCATCGAGGCCAGCCATAATGTTGTGATGCTGCACATGATGCGGTCGATGTATGACCTGCTGCAACAGGGTGTGTTCTACAATCGCCAGATGATGTTCCAGCAGCGCACCACGCGCGGCGCCATTCTGGACCAACACCGTGCAATCAACACCGCGTTGCAGGATCGCGACCCAAAAGGCGCACGTCAGGCGGTTGAACAGCACCTCAGCTTCGTCGAACGCTGCATGGCCGATCAGCAAAAAGCCACCCGCAACGAGGAAATCGCCCGGCAAAGGTTACAGCACGAGACCGGCAAGGTCTGATGTTCATCGGCCACTTGCCCGGCGCTTACCTGATCTTTCGGGCGGCAACTCCGAATTTGGGCAAACTGGCATTTGCCGCCGCCATGGTTGGGGCTGTTGCGCCGGATTTGGACATCTTATGGTTTTATTTCGTTGACGATCGCGGGCACCACCATCACTCCTACCTGACCCACCGCCCGATCATTTGGGCCGGGTTTCTGTTATGTGGTGCAGTGCTGAGGCTCTGGCTGCCGCGCGCGGGAACTGCGCTGGCTTTCTTCGGTGCGGGTGGTTTGGTTCACATGATGCTGGACTCGATCACGGGTCAGGTTGCGTGGCTTTGGCCCCTTTCAGACGCCACCTATCCATTGGTTACCGTGCAGGCGACCCACTCTCACTGGATACTGTCCTTCCTCAACCACTGGACGTTCAAGGTTGAGATCGCAATCGTGCTGCTCGCCCTGATCGTTTGGTTCATCAGTTGGCGCAAATCGACAAAAACCGGCTGATACAACCAAAAAACCCGAGAGCCTGAGGCCCTCGGGTTCTTTCAAACCGTATATTCAGCGATCAGTGCAGCTTTTCACCGACATCGGCAATTGCCGCGTCAATCAGCTTGTTCGCCTGAGTGGCCGTCATCTGCTTGGCCAGAACCGCGTTTGCCGCAGAAACGGCTACGGTGATGGCCTGATCACGGACTTCCTTCACAGCCGAAGCTTCAGCCGACGCGATCTGATCCTGCGCAGCGGCCAGACGGCGTGCGATGGACTTCTCCAGATCAGCTTTGGCTTGCTCAGCGGCCAGAGCGGCGTCGTCCTTCGCGGCAGCCACGATGGCGTCCGCCTGAGTCTGCACCTCACGCTGCTTGCGCTCATACGAGGCCAGCAGGCTGCGTGCTTCTTCATGCAGGGCACGGGCTTCGTCCAGCTCGGACTTGATGCCTTCGGCACGATTGTCCAGCGCGCCACCGATCATGCCCGGAACCTTGAAATAGAACAGGACCGCGATGAAAACGATGAAGCCCAGAGTGACGACAAAGTCCGTATTGGCCAGCGAGAAGAACGGGCCTTTGGCTGCCAATGCCGGGCTGGCTGCGCCGAAGGTCAGGATAAGGGCAAGAGTGTTCCGCATGTCACTTATCCTTTCATCTGCGCGTCAACGGCACTGTCGATGGTCGAAGCATCCGCCTCGCCGCCCAGTGCTGTGACCAGTTCAGCCGCCGTATCCTTGGCAACCACTTGAATGCTTTCCAGCGCACCGGCACGGATGTCGGCAATTGCCTTTTCCGATTCAGCCGCCTTTGCAGCGATTTCCGCATCCGCCTTGGCAATCGCGTCATCCAGACCAGCCTGGATTTCCGCACGTGCTTCGGCAGCGATACGCTGCGCTTCGGCACGGGCATCGGCCAGCGCCTTGTTATAGGCCTCTTCGGCCTCGACCGCCTTGGCCTTCAGATCTTCGGCCGCAGCCAGGTCATTTGTAATGGTCCCCTGACGTTCAGCCAGGATTGCCGCGATGCGAGGCAAGGCCACGCGGGACAGGACCAGAAAGATGACGACCAGCGTGATGACCAGCCAGAAAATCTGGTTGGGGAACCAATCGAAGCAGAGCTGCGGCATCCCGATGGCAGAGCCATAGGAGTCGACGCACGAGCCAGCTACCTCTTCTGTAAGGGGTTCAGTCGCCATGATATCCTCCGTCGGAAACTTGTCTTTACAACAGGTGGGCCGCTATGGCTTGGGCCCACCTGCGCGTAAGGATCAGGTTCCGCAGATTATACGGCGAACATCAGCAGCAGCGAGACCAGGAATGCGAAGATCCCCAGGGCTTCTGCGAACGCGATACCGATGAAGAGGGTTGCGGTCTGCGAAGCAGCCGCCGAAGGGTTGCGCAGGGCGCCGGCCAGGAAGTTGCCTGCAACGTTGCCCACCCCGATTGCGGCTGCGCCGGAACCGATTGCTGCCAGGCCTGCGCCGATGTGTGCGAGATCGCCTTCCATGATGTATCTCCTTACGAATTGGAAGTTTCGATTTTGGGGTATCGGACCTTAGTGCGAAGGATGCAGCGCATCTTTCAGATAAACACAGGTCAGAATGGTGAATACGTAGGCCTGGATAAAGGACACGAGGACCTCTAGGCCGTACATTGCGGTGATCGCCAGCACGGACACAGGCGAGATCGCGGCAATCGCAGCAAAGCCTGCGAACACCTTGATCACGGCGTGGCCTGCCATGACGTTACCGGCAAGACGAATGGAGTGGCTGACCGGGCGCACGAAGTACGAGATCAGCTCGATGATCGCCAGAACAGGGCGCAGCGCCAGCGGCGCGCTTGAGACCCAGAACAGGCCCAGGAAGCCTGCACCGTTTTTGACAAAACCCAGCACGGTCACGGTCAGGAAGACCGACAGCGCCAGCGGGATGGTCACGGCGAAATGCGATGTGGTGGTGAAGGACATGGGGATCATGCCCAGGAAGTTCGCGCAGACGATGAACATGAACAGGGTCATGACATAGGGGAAGTACTTGACGCCTTCCTTGCCACAGATGTCTTCCAGCATCTTGTAGATGAAGCCATAGGCCAGTTCGGCCACCGACTGCATTCGGGTCGGAACAATCGCGCGCTTCGAGGTGCTCAGAACCAGCAGAGCGAAGATCGCCGCAATCGCCAGAAACAGCCACAGGGTCACGTTGGTGGGCGTGTACCACGCAATCGCACCGTCGCCGAACAACGGCTTAACGATGAACTGATCCATCGGGTGGAAAACCAGGCTGCTGCCTTCTGCTGCGGTGGTCTCAGTTGCCACGTTCAGTCCCTCTCGTCCTTCTCGGCAGCCGTCGCCGCCGCTTGTTTCTCTTGAACCTCTTTCGCGCTGCGGAGCATAACCTTCACGCCCGCGACAAGGCCCAGCAATGTGAACAGCACCAGAAAGATCGGGATTGTCCCGAGCAGGCTGTCCAGCCCGTATCCGATGCCAAATCCGATCCCCAGACCGGATACCATTTCAATGACCATCCTCCAGGCAAGCTCGCCGCCCGAGACGTCAGCATCTGCCCGAGGCTTCGGCGCTTTGGCCTTTTTCGCCGCGTCGATCTTGGCCTCCAGCTGCGCCATACGCTGCTTTTGGTCGTCATCGGTCACGGGCGTTTCCCTCGCACAGTCTTGGGTAGGGTGCTAAGGGGCATGGGGCGCAGAGTCAACGGCATTGAGCACCCGAATTGCCGCACGCCAAGCCGTTGATTTAAATATGTTTTATGCATCACGCAGCGCAGTCAAACCCTTCTGCATGCCGACAACCAGCCCCGTTTGCGCGGAATCCGCATATTCAACCAAATGGTTGACCAAACCCGAAGGCTGTGGTTCAGCGATTGCATGTCCAATGATCTCGACACCGTATTCGCAGCCCTTGCCGACCCGACCCGACGCGCCATCCTGGCGATGCTGCTAGAGGACGACATGGCCGTGACAGACGTGGCCGACCCGTTCGAGATGTCCCTGGCCGCGATATCGAAGCATCTGGTCATTCTGACCAAGGCTGGGCTGATATCTCAGGAGAAACGCGGGCGGGTAAAGTGGTGCAAGCTAGAACCCGACGCCCTGCGCGCGGCGTCGGTCTGGATGCAGGGGTTCGGGCAGTTCGAACCGGTCAATCTGGATGCGTTTGAGCGGTTTCTTGAAACCGAACTGCCTTCAGGTGACGACCCCTGACACGTCACCGGACGACGAAGACTGAAACCTTCGCGTGTTTGGCCAGGTATCCTGCGTGGCTGGAAAAGATATAATCGGTGATCCGGGGCGCATGGGTGCCCACGACAATCAAATCAGCGCCTAAGTCTTCGGCTGCATTCTTCAGATCGCCATCAACCTCAGCCGCAACGTCGACTGAATGGATATTGCGGAAACTGACTTCGGCCCCGCTTTCTTCGGCCAGTTGATCGGCAAAGTCAGAAAGCTGTTGATTTATGGCTGCTTCAGGTTGGACCGGATCACCCGGCTGCATGCCGGTCACACTGACGACCGTGATCTTTGCCCCCTGCCACTTGGCGACCTCTGCGGCCACGTCTTGTGCTTTTCGGACCTCAGGCGGCAGATGCAGGTCGACGGGAAACATAATGTGATTGAACATGGTGGCTTCCTCCTCGGCAGAAAGCATAGAGAAAGCTGCATATGTTCACATTGATCTGCCTCAATGGCCGGTTCGATCCGACTTCGCGCCCGGAGTCAGCGCAGAGGCAGCACTCACCGGATCATCCGGTTTCAGCAGCATCAGCAGCGCTACGCAGGTCAGAACGACACCGACCAGGATCAGCATGACCGGAGCGCCATTGCCCAGAGCAATCTCCCACAAGATCACCCAGCTGGGCGTCAGGTAAGTGTAGGCCATCACCTTGGCCGAGGGCAGTCGCAAGGTGGCGAACTGCACCAGTACAAAACTGGCCGCCGTTGCAAATATCGACACGTAGAGAAGACCGATCCAGACTATCAGGGGCAGATTTAGCCAGTCAGTCGACATTATCTCGGACCAGCCGTAAAGCACCAGCAACACACATCCCGCGACCAGCGTGCCAAAGGTGAACACGACTGCAGGCTCGCCCCGGTTCAGCTTGCGCACCATGGGCGTGTAGATCGCATGCATCAGGCAGCCCCAGAAATAGATGATCTCGCCGCTACCGATCTCAAAAGCCGTAAAGGCGCGCCAGTCGGCACGAAAGATGACCCACAGCGCCCCCACTGCGCCCACCGTTAACGCCAGCGCCATGCGCGGCGTCGTCACCTGACGCAACAGCACCCAACCTGCCACGGCGGACATCACGGGGGTCAGGGTGAAAACCGCTGCTGCGCTGACCGGCGGCGCGGTTTTTAGCCCGTGGAACATCAGCACGAAATAGCTGGCAAACAGCCCGCCCAGCACCAAATAGCGCCACGGCGCCTGCGCCGCGCTGCGGGGTAGACCCGTGGTCAACAGCGCAGCGACCCCGATCACGACTGCGGCGATCAGAAACCGCGCCGCCGTGATCGCCTCGGGGGCGATTTGATTGGCGACCAGCGACCCCAGCGAGAAACTCCCCGCGACCAGCGCCGAAAAGGTCAGCATGGCCAGGTGGCCGCGGGCCTGTGGACTCATGGGAACCAATCCCCGGCCCGGTCTTTGAGAAACTTCAAGAAAGCCTGAACCTTGGTGGTCCGGTGCAGATCGACATGCGTCACCAACCACAGTTTGCCCGACAGCTCGGGCAACACCTCCATCACCTCGATCAGATCGGGATAGCGCGCGGCCTCCCATCGGGCCATGAACCCGATGCCAGCCCCGGCACGTATCGCTTCGGCAGCCGTGAAATTGTTTGAGCACCGAAAGGTTATCGACTCATTCGGAGCGTTTTCACGCAACCAGCGCGAAAACGGCGCGCGGCTGTTTTCATCATCAGCACCCACAAAGGCGTGGTCTGCAAAGTCCTCGACACCTGATGGTTTACCCCGGCGCGCGATATATTCTGCCGAGGCATAAAGCCCCATTTCCTGAGTCTGGAATGGCTGCACTACATTATCCGGCTGATCCGGGGCTGACCCGGCCCGGATGGCCACATGGGCCTCGCCATATTCCAGCCGAAACAGGCGGTCGCCGGTCAGATAGCGCACAATCAGGTCGGGATGCGCCTTTTGGAAATCGCTCAGCGTCGGCACCAACAGCGGGGCCAGCGATGCCAGCGAGGTCACGACCAACTCGCCCGAGACATCATCCCCACGCCCCTTCATCCGACCAACCAGCTGGTTGAACTGATCCTCGGTCGCCTGCGCCACCCGCATCAGATCCTCTCCCGCCTCAGTGGGTGTATAGCCGCGTGCATGGCGTTGAAACAGCTTGGTCCCCAGCCGCGCCTCAATGGCGTCGATATGGCGAATAACCGTCGCGTGATGCACTCCCAAAACCTCGGCCGCACCGCTGACAGTTCCCATGCGCGCGACCTGATACGCAGTTCTGACTTCGTCCCAATTGTCCATGGCAATCATCTTCTGTGCAATTTCCAACAATCAATGTTGATATATCGAACTTTTGTTCGGTGGCGCAACACTCATATCGAGAGCCAAGCAAGATTCACCAACCAAAGGACCACCGAAATGACCAAGACCATCCTGCATATCGACGCCTCGGCCCGCCGCAATGGCTCAACCACCCGAGAGCTGTCGGACCGTATCGTCAAACATCTGGGCGCCGCACGCATCATTCGGCGCGATCTTGCGACTCCTCTGCCGTTGCTGACCGAAGACTGGATCAACGCCAACTTCACCCCGGCCGATCAGCGCGACCCATTGCAACGGGACCAATTGGCCTTGTCGGACGAACTGGTGGCCGAGTTACAAGACGCCGAGACCATCGTCATCGGCCTGCCCATCTACAATTTCTCGGTCCCTGCCGCGTTCAAGGCCTGGATTGATCTGGTCGCTCGCGCGGGCGTGACTTTCTCGTATACCGAAAACGGCCCCAAAGGCCTGCTTGAAGGCAAACGCGTGGTGCTGGCCATCGCCTCAGGCGGTACGGCGGTCGGATCCGAGATCGACTTTGCCACAAACTACGTCCGCCACGTGCTTGGTTTCATCGGTATCACCGAAATCGAAGTGATCGCCGCCGACAAAATGGCGCTGGATGCCGAAGCAGCGTTGAACAACGCGCGTCAGGCAGTGACCGAGCTGGCCGCCTGATCCGCTCTGGCCTTTCCTGATCGAAACGTCCAGTCTGCACCGGCAAAGAAAGCAGCAGGCTGGGCGTTTATCATGAAAAAGATCGGCATTCTGGGTGGCGTAGGATGGGCTTCAACGGTCGACTACTATCGCGCGATTGCCGAAGGCGCGGGCCGGTATTTTGCTGCGCGTGGCCACGGCTCTCCGCTGCCGATCCCGCCGATGACCATCGAATCTGTTACCCAATCCAAAACCCGCGCCCTGCGAGGCGTGGCCGGAGATGAAGCCAGTTGGGCCGGTTTCGACGCCGTGTTCCGCGACGCCTTGCTGACGTTGGAGCGCGCGGGCTGCGATTTCGGCATCATCGCCTCAAACACACCACACGCGCGCCTGCACGCGATCCGGCAAGGCGTCGCTATGCCCATCCTCAGCATTTTTGATGCAACCGCTGAAGCCACGGCATCAACAGGCGCGTCGCGCGCGCTTGTTCTGGGCACAGCTGTTACCATGCAAGCGTCAGATTACGCCCAGCGGTTGGCCAAAGAGGGCATCGCGGCCAACGACCGTTTGCCAGATGCTGACATCGCAGAAATGCAGGCCATGATCGACAATGACTTCTATGGCGGCACGTCGGACACGGCCCGGTCCCGGCTGCTGGCCTTCTGCAACAAACACGCCACCCCCGGCACCGCGATCCTGCTGGCCTGCACCGAACTGCCTCTGGCCTTCCCCGATCACCTCGACGACCCGGTCTTCGAGGCCGACGGGCATCTGTTCGTCAATCCATCCGCCGCCCATGTCGCGGAGGCTTTGTCACTGGCGCTGGATGACGGCTAAAGCGCCCGCCGCATCTTCTGTTGAAAAACATCTCGGCCGCAAGGTGCGTTCTGTCAGGGCAGCCAGCTGACCTCGCACCCGATCCGATCAAAGAACGCCATCAGATCACCCCGCGCAATCGCAACCGTTCGGTCATTGACCAGCGGGTGCATATAAATCACGTCCGCCTGCTGCGCCGCGCCGTCCAGGAAGAACCGCACATTGTTTTGCACCCCGTTGATCATCGCCAGCGGGCTGACCGCGCCGGGTCTGATACCAAGGTTTTGCATCAACCGATCCGCCGAACCGAAGGACAGGTTGCCTACCCCCAGCTCTGCCCCCAGCGCCTTGAGGTCGATCTCGCGGCTCTGTTCGAGCGTCACCAGATAATTCCGCTTCTTCTTATCGCGTAGATACAGGTTCTTGAGCCGCAGCGCGTTTTCACCCGGCACCATGAACTGATCTTCGACTGCCTTAGAGTCCTCAACCGTACGCAGTGGCACATGGGTGTGCAGGCGATAAGCCAGCCCCCAATCGTCCAGTTGCGCCAACAGCGCATCGGAACTGAGTGGCAATGTGTCCTGAAAAGCGGATGATGCGTCCATGGAAATCTCCTGTTTAGCATGCTCATCGCGCAACAAGCGGGCAAATTCAATCCACGACAGTCGCGAAATTCAGTGTTAGCGTGCCGCCATGAAAGTGACGCGCAATTCCCCGGACCAATTGATCCTATCCAACACACCATGGTTCATTGGCATCTCGCTGGTCTTCTTCATCCTCGCCTTTGTCGGTGTCGGCCTGTTCATGGTCAGCGAAGGCGGCGAGGGCATTTTGTTCGGCCTCTTCTTTGCCCTGTTCGGTGGCGGGATGGGGATCGGCGCTTTCTGTGTCTTTGTGCGCCGTGTTCAGGTCATACTGGACCGCAACAGCAATAGTGTTTTGATCCGTCGCCAATCTGTCTTTGGATATGACACCGTAGAACATGAACTGTCGAACCTGTCCCATGCTGAGGTGGAAACCACCACTTCGCCCCGCGACAGGACCACCTCCAAGATGCATCGTCCGGTTCTGATCCTCAAAAAAGGAATGAGTACTGGGCGTCACCCGATTGTCGAAGCCTATGTCAGCGGCCGCGGCGCGCAACGGCTGGTGGATGCTGTCAATAACTGGCTACCGGCCCATAAGGTTGACTCTGACAGCCAATCCGCCTAAAGCCCCTCCAAACATCCGGAAGCGTCTGATCTTCCGGTCCCTTGAGTCGTTCAGGGATCGCCCCCCACCAGCGAGTTTCGCCCGTGGGGGCGTTTGTGCATTTAACCGACGCATCCTATCTAGGAGGCGCCACCAGACAACCGGCTAAGGAGGCCGAAGGCATGTTTGAAAATCTATCCGAACGCCTTTCCGGCGTCTTTGACCGGCTGACCAAACAGGGCGCCCTGTCCGAAGAAGACGTCAAAACCGCGCTACGTGAGGTACGGGTTGCCCTGCTTGAGGCCGACGTCTCGCTGCCGGTGGCCCGCGCGTTTGTCAAAAAGGTGCAGGAACAGGCGACCGGACAGGCCGTCACCAAGTCGATCACCCCCGGCCAGCAGGTTGTTAAGATCGTGCATGACGCGCTGGTCGATACCTTGCGGGGCGAGGAAGACCCCGGCAAGCTGAAAATCGACAACCCGCCTGCCCCGATCCTGATGGTCGGTCTGCAAGGCTCGGGTAAGACGACCACCACCGGTAAGCTCGCCAAACGCCTGAAAGAGAAAGAGGGCAAGAAGGTCCTGATGGCCTCGCTCGACGTCTATCGCCCTGCGGCGATGGATCAGCTTGCGGTTCTGGGCACGCAGGTCGGCGTGGATACCCTGCCGATCGTTCCCGGCCAGAAACCCGTCGATATCGCCAAACGCGCCAAGCAACAGGCAACGCTGGGTGGTTATGACGTTTATATGCTCGACACTGCGGGCCGTCTGCACATTGACGAAGTCCTGATGGACGAGGTTGAGCAGGTCCGCAACGCGGTTGATCCGCGTGAGACCCTGCTGGTCGTCGACGGCCTGACCGGTCAGGTCGCCGTTGAGGTTGCTGAGGAGTTCGACGCCAAGGTCGGCATCTCGGGCGTAGTTTTGACCCGGATGGACGGTGACGGGCGCGGCGGTGCAGCGTTGTCGATGCGCGCAGTCACCGGCAAGCCGATCCGCTTTGTCGGTCTGGGCGAGAAGATGGACGCGCTCGAAACCTTCGAGCCGGACCGGATAGCCGGTCGTATTCTGGGCATGGGCGACATCGTAGCCTTGGTCGAAAAGGCCCAGGAAACGATGGAGATGGAACAGACCGAGCGCATGATGAAGCGCATGGTCAAAGGTCAGTTCAATATGAACGACCTGAAAATGCAGCTGGAACAGATGATCCAGATGGGCGGCATGCAGGGCATGATGGGCATGATGCCGGGCATGGGCAAGATGGCCAAGCAGATGGATCAGGCCGGACTGGACGACAAGATCCTGCGCCAGCAGATCGCCATGATCCAGTCGATGACCAAACGTGAGCGCGCCAACCCTCAACTGTTGCAGGCCAGCCGCAAGAAACGGATTGCGGCGGGTTCGGGAATGGAGGTCAGCGACCTCAACAAGCTGCTCAAGATGCACCGGCAGATGTCGGACATGATGAAGAAGATGGGCAAGATGGGCAAAGGCAAGATGCTGAAACAGGCCATGAAGGGCATGTTTGGCAAAGGCGGCCCCTCACCCGAGGAAATGGCCGCAGGCATGGACCCCAAGGCGCTGGAACAGGCGGCCAAGGCGATGGGCGGCAAAATGCCCGGTATGCCTGGCATGGGTGGCGGCATGGGCCTGCCTCCCGGCCTCAGCGGGTTCGGGAAGAAGAAGTGAACCTGATCGCCGATCATATCCCCCGGCTTGAGACCGAACGCCTGATCCTGCGCGCGCCGTCCGTGGATGATCTGGACGCGGACTCCGAGTTCTTCGCCAGCGATACTGCGAAGTATGTTGGCGGACCTCTGCGCCGGGATGAAGTGTGGCGGATCATTGCCATGCATTTTGGTCATTGGGCTCTGCGCGGCTATGGGTATTGGAGTGTCGATGAAAAAGACACCGGCACCTATGTCGGTCGTATTGGACTGTGGTTCCCCGAAGGCTGGCCCGAGCCCGAGGTCGGTTGGACCCTGATGAACCATGCAACCGGCAAAGGTTATGCAACCGAGGCCGCGCTGGCGGCGCGCGCCCATGCCTATGACGTGCTGGGTTGGGAGACGGCGATCTCGCTGATCGACCCCGAAAACCACGCCAGCAAGGCGGTGGCGAAACGGTTGGGCGCACAGTTCGACTATCACTACGAACACCCGAAATTCGGCAAGACCGAAATCTGGCGTCACCCTGCCCCCGCCGATCTGGTGAATGGCGGCATGGAGGCTTACGCATGACCAACACCGCTTTGACCACCGAAAGGACCGGCCAATGACCAACCCCGTGACACAAGCTGCCACGCTGTTGAAAGAGCATCGCGAAAGCATCGACCGGCTGGACGCGATCCTTGTCTACACGCTGGGCGAACGGTTCAAGCACACGCAGGCCGTTGGCAAGCTCAAGGCCGAACACGACCTTCCCCCGTCCGATCCCTCGCGCGAGGCCGCGCAGATCGCTCGGTTAGAAGACCTGGCGAAAGAGGCCGATCTGGACCCCGACTTCGCCAAGGCTTTTCTGAATTTCATCATTCAGGAAGTCATCCGACACCATAAGAAACACCAGAACTAAACCGGGCTAGCCCCGGACACGCCATTCAAAGGAGATACCACCATGGCAATGAAAATTCGTCTCGCCCGCGGCGGCTCGAAAAAACGTCCCTTCTACCGCATCGTGGCTGCTGACAGCCGCATGCCCCGCGACGGCCGTTTCATCGAGAAACTGGGCACCTATAACCCGCTGCTGCCGAAAGACAGCGAAGAGCGCGTGAAAATGAACATGGAGCGCATCCAATACTGGCTGGATCAGGGCGCCCAGCCCACCGACCGTATCGCGCGTATGCTGGAAGCAGCCGGCACCCGTGAAAAGGCCGAGCGTAACAACCCCAACAAGGGTACTCCGGGCAAGAAAGCCCAGGAGCGCGCGGAAGAGAAAGCGGCAAAGGCTGCTGAAGCTGCCGAAGCGGCTGCTGCACCGGCTGAAGAAGCGGCTGCAGAAGAATAAGCAGGCGGGCGCGTGCGGGATCAGACTTTCACCGACGATTTTCGCACGCAGTTCGATCTGTTGATGCGGCTCCGGCGCGATGTGCGCCGGTTCCGCACCGACGCTATAGACGAGGCAGTGCTGACGCGCTGCCTCGACGCATTTCGACTGGCCCCTTCGGTGGGGCTGAGCGAACCCTGGCGCGTGATCCGCGTCAAAAGCGAGGCGGCGCGCAATGCGGCGCTCGAGAATTTCCAAGCCGCCAACGCGCAAGCGCTGGAAGGTTATTCCGGCGAAAAAGCACAACTATACAGTCAGTTGAAACTGTCCGGTATGCAGGAAGCACCGGTACAGCTGGCCGTATTTTGTGACGACGCCACCGACAAGGGGCAAGGTCTTGGCGCGGGAACGATGCCCGAGATGCGCCGCTATTCGGTTGTCTCTGCCATAACGTTGTTCTGGCTCGCCCTGCGGGCTGAGGGGTTGGGTCTGGGCTGGGTCTCGATCCTTGACCCCCAGCAACTGACCCGCGATCTGAGCGTGCCAGAAAGCTGGCGCCTGATCGGCTATTTCTGCGTCGGCTGGCCCGAAACGTTTTCCGAAACGCCTGAACTGGAACGCGCGGGCTGGGAAAACCGTGCCGACAGCCTTCCGATTGAGGTGCGCTGAGTATGTTCGGACTTATTCGACTTCCCATCCTGCTGATGATCGCCTTTATTGTCGGTGTGTTCTTTGAACGCTCGAACCAGCGCGAAGCTTGCGCCGTACGCGGTGACTGGCAGGACGGATTATGTGTGACGGTGGATAAGCCAAATGAGTGACCTGATCTGCGTCGGAAGCATTGCAGGATCCTATGGGGTGCGCGGCGAAGTCCGGCTGAAAAGCTATTGTGCCGTCCCCGAGGATATCGAGGCTTATTCGCCCCTGACTGATGAGGGCGGCACGGAGCGCTATCCGCTGGTTTTGACACGCTCAATCAAAAACGGGTTCGCGGCCCGGCTGGGCGGAGTGGAAACCAAGGAAGAGGCCGATGCGCTGAAGGGTCTGCGCCTGTTTGCGCGGCGCGATCAGCTGCCTTCGCTGCCCGATGATGAGTTCTACCACACCGACCTGATCGGGCTGAAAGTCTATGACACCGGCGGCACCCTTCTGGGTCGGGTCAAATCGGTACAGAATCACGGCGCGACTGATCTGCTGGAACTTCATGGGCCGGGCCTGAAGGCCACTGTTTTGCTGCCTTTCACTCTGGAAGCCGTCCCAACGGTCGATCTGGATAAGGGTCGCATCGTCGCAGACCCGCCCGAGGGGCTGATCTGATGCGGCGCGTTCTGCTGCATCTGGGCCTGCACAAAACCGGGACCACTGCGGCGCAGTCTTTCCTCTATGAAAATCGCGAGCTGATCTGGCCGCATTTCGCATTGGTCCTGCCCTATCGTACCCGCGAATCCGGCTTGTCGCGGGCCGCGACCAACCACTCTGTCTATGGAACCGTGGGTACGCTCGCCGAATTCGGTTCGCAGGTGCGGACGTTTCTTGAGACGCTGGATTTCGGTGAAAAACGCGGGCTGGTCCTGAGCGAGGAAAACTTCTCAGGCCTGCGTCCCAGCCGCAATATCGAACAGGGTTATGCCGCGGCCCCGGAACTGGCCGCCTGCGTGGTCGACGCCATCCGCCATCGCCTGTCCGGGCAAGAGGTTGAGATCACCATCTATCTGTCCTTGCGCCAACGCGGCGGTTGGCTGCGCAGCTTGTGGGCACATGATCTGGAACGGATGCGTCAGGTCCACGACTTTGACGCCTTTCGCGCCAATATGGACCACCTGCCCGCGCTCGAAGAAACGGTGAACCGTATCCGCGACCGGCTGCCCTCAGTCACCGTCACCTCGGACTGGCTGGAAGAGTTGCAGGTACGCCGCTATGGCCCCGGTACGCCCTTCGCGGAATTTCTGGACCTGCCACGCGACAAGGCATACCAGCTGGTACCGCCTTCAAAGACCAACACCCGCCTGCCCGAGGACATTCTGGCCGAGCTTCTTGACCTCAACCGGTCGCGTCTGGACGAGGCCGCATTGATCGCGCAAAAGACGGCAGTAATTGAACGCGCGAAAAGCGCTCTGATCGGCACGACATGACTGACACGCCCAGCAAATCCCATGGCCGCAAGGCGATCCGCCCGGTATTGAAGCCGCGCGAACTGATGACCCCGACACCGGATCTGCACGGCGTCTGGAAGGCCAAGATCATCACCCTGTTCCCCTCGGCCTTCCCGGGCGTGTTGGGCGAAAGCCTGACCGGCAAAGCCTTGCAAGAAGGTCTTTGGCAGCTGGAAACCGTCGATCTGCGCCAGTTCGGCGTCGGCAAGCACCGCAATGTCGATGACACACCCGCCGGTGGCGGTGCGGGAATGGTACTGCGTGCTGATGTGCTGGGCGAAGCGATTGAACACACGATGGCGGGGATTCAGGGTAACTGGCCGCTGATCTACCTCAGCCCGCGCGGCCGCCGGATGGATCAGCGTATGATGCAGAACCTCGCGCGCTGCGATGGAATGACCTTGCTGTGTGGCCGTTTCGAGGGCGTTGATGAGCGGGTACTGGAACATTACGGCGTGCAAGAGGTCAGCTTAGGGGATTTTGTCATGACCGGTGGAGAGATCGCGGCGCAGGCGCTGATCGACGCGACCGTGCGGCTGATCCCCGGTGTGCTGGGCAATCAGGCCTCAGCCGAGGAAGAGAGTTTTTCCTCGGGCCTGCTTGAACATCCGCAATACACCCGCCCCGCCGAATGGAAGGGCCGCCCGATCCCGGATATCCTGATGTCCGGCCACCACGGACGCATTGCCGACTGGCGGCGTGAGATGTCAGAGAACATCACCAAAGAACGGCGTCCCGATCTGTGGGACGCCTATCGAAAGTCCAAGGACTAACCGGCTTTCCAGCGTGCCCAGATATCAGGGTGGCCGTTGAAGGTATTGATATCCACCTTGCCCTGAACACCCGGCACCAGTCCGGTGCCGGTATATTGCCAGAACCGCCAGTTTGCTCCCGGATATACCTCGCGGGGATGTCCCGCGACGGATCGCAACCAGAATTCGGTTTTGGGTAGTCGGTCGATATTTGTATCGGCGAAGAAATCTACGGTCGTGTAGACAATCGGACGGCGCCCGTAATGGCGCTCAAGGATATCGAGGAACCGCTGAGCTTCTCGACGGACAGTGCGACCATCGGGGCGCAACCTGCAGGTCTTGGAAAGCGGCGTCCATTCCATATCCAGAACATGCGGCAGGTCTGCGCCTTTGGGAACGTTTTGGATGAACCACCGCGCCTGTTCATGTGCGGGTCGGCAGAAATAATAATAGTGATACGCCCCCCATGGCACACCCGCCGCCTGCGCGCCGCGCCGGTGATCGTCGAACATCGGATCGGCCACATCGCCGCCCTCGGTCGCCTTTATGAACACGAAACTGACGCCTGACGCCTTGGCTCTGCGCCAGTCAATCGGTCCCTGCCAGCGCGACACATCCAACCCGTGTACCGGATAGCGGCCGGGGTGACGCCCGTCCCAGTCATGCGGGTCGGCATCGCCAAAATCCGGATAGATCACCGAAGGGGCCGTGTTGCCGAGAAATGCTTTGGCCTCGACCTGTTGAGGCGGAGGGCTGCCGCGACCGCAGGACAGGGTCGCAAAGGCCATAATGGCCATCATCAACGCAATGCGCATGATCGGTTCCTGTTTCAAAAATCTGCTCTTGTAATTGCCTCCAGCATGCCTGATCCACGCCACAAGGCAACGGTGCAGTTTTCCAATGGCAAAAACCCACCGCTCCGGCCTGATAAACATGGCGATTTTGGCTTGATCCCAGACCACAAACCCCGTAAAGCACCGCAATCCGGTGCCGCGACTGCGCGACTCCGGTGTTTTGGTTTGCTTCATGGCGCTGCGCTCGGCTTTCTTCAGCTACGGCGTGTCAGGGCGGACCGGACCAAAGGAACATTCGATCTGACCTCTGGCGGGCTGTACGCAGGACCCGGTGAAGACCAAGAGCTCTCAGGCCGTGCCCAAACTTCGTGGACCAACCACGAGCAGATAGGAGTAACTGCGATGGACCTGATCGCACAGCTTGAGGCGGAACAGATTGCCGCCCTGGGGAAAGACATCCCCGATTTCAAAGCCGGTGACACCATCCGTGTAGGCTTTAAAGTGACCGAAGGGTCGCGTACCCGTGTGCAGAACTACGAAGGCGTCTGCATCGCACGTAAAGGTGGCAGCGGCATCGCCGGTTCGTTCACCGTCCGAAAGATTTCGTTTGGCGAAGGCGTGGAGCGTGTGTTCCCGCTGCATTCGACCAACATCGACAGCATCACCGTTGTCCGCCGTGGCCGCGTCCGTCGCGCCAAACTGTACTATCTGCGCACCCGTCGCGGTAAATCCGCACGTATCGCAGAAGTCACCAACTACAAGCCCAAGGCTGGCGCCGAGGCGTAAGGAGCGGAAAGATGAAAAAAGACATCCATCCCGATTATCACGTCATCGACGTCAAACTGACCGATGGCACCGTGGTTCAGATGAAATCCACCTGGGGCGCCGAGGGCGACCAGCTGGCTCTGGAAATCGACCCCTCCGTGCACCCTGCATGGACCGGCGGCGGCGCGCGTCTGATGGACGCTGGTGGCCGCGTGTCGAAGTTCAAGAAGAAATACGAAGGTCTGGGCTTCTAAGCCTGACCCGTTTGAGATGCGAAAGGCCGTCCCATGGGGCGGCCTTTTTCGTTGACCTGACGCATTCGCCGGTTACCCTCAACAGTGTTTTGAGCGCTATTCGGCAACAAGTAGAAAGTACGAAAAGGTGTCCGATTCCCTTGAATTCAACGTGCCGATTCTGACAGTGCACAATCAAAATGAAGGGAAGCCCCTGGAGATTACGATTGAGCCTCACCTCGACTTTTACGAGTTACCCCCAGGTGCGTCATGCGAACTGTTTTATTTATGGGCAACAGACAACACTGTTCCCGAGAAACATCTTGACGTTGCATATACCGAAGATGGCCTTACAATTTACTCGCCGGGCCCCTATGCGCCAGAAGTTCGCATAGACGGAAAGCCACTAAAGAGTCTGTAGGCTTCACCAGGTTCTGGATGTCGCTGCTCTCGTCCTCCATGTTTTTCCTTTCGACCTACATTCAGGTGAGATCCGCTAAGACAATTTCTCCGAAGACAGACTGATGGTACACTGGGGTCTATCACGCTCTAAGATATCGTGGAGACCCAGAAAATGCCCCAATACAACGACATGATCGAGCTTTCGGTCGAGGATATGGAGCTTATCGAAACTGCATTGCGCGGCTCGGTCGCTACATTGTCTCAGGCTGCGATGGACGAGGGCGACACTGGTAAGACAGACCGTGAAGACACTCTGCGTCGCATCCATGATCTGCTTGGAAAGCTGCACGACCAAAAAGTTTTCTTTCGCCCTAAGGGCAAAGTGTATCTCGGAGGTTAGATTTGTAAGGCCACCTAGCGCGTCCCTCGCGTCAACTCGGCCGCGCTGTGGACCGGTGGCACCGGTCCGCGCAACAACATCAACGCCAGCGCCATTCCGATCAGCGCGGCTATCGCGGCGACGATCATGGCGGCGTCAAAGGCGTTGTCCTGCAAATCCCTCAATGCCTTGGCCAAAGCCGCACTGGCCGTCGGGTCCATCTCTGCGATCAGCTGCTGAATCTGGCTGGGCGTGCCGTGGGTCAAGGCATGGGCCAGATCCTCGCGTTGGGTTGAACCGGCGGGCAGCGCGTCGATGACCTCGGACAGACCTCGGCGGGTGGTGATGGCTTCGGCAAGACCGCCGACCACGGCTCCCATGGTGGCTCCGAAATAAAGGCAGGCGTTAATCACACCCGACCCCTGCCCCACGTGTTCTTCGGGCAATAGTCGTAGACCGAGGCGCGGCAATAGAGAGAAACAGATGCCCATACCGATCCCGACGATCAGCAGTTTCCACCAGATCTCGGCATACTGGGTTGTGTTTGAGGTGTTCATTAACAGAAGGAAACCGCAAGCCATCGCCCCGAGACCAATCGCAACCGGCCATTGAAAGCTGTATGGTGCCAGAAAGCGGGGCGCCGTTACCGAGATGACGAACATGCTGAGGCTGAGTGGCATGATAGCCAGCCCTGCCCCAATCGACGTATAGCCAAACGCATCCGGCGATTGGACGAACGTATTGAAGTAGACAAAAAAGCAGAACAGCGTGAAGCCGGTAAAGAACATCCCCGCCGCAGCCATGAAATAGCGTGGATGACGGAAATACCGCAACTCGATCAGCGGGTCGTCGCTGCGGCGTGAGACGATCACCAACCCGACAGTCGCCACCGCAGCAATAGCCAATGGAACCAGCGTCAAAGGCGTGGTCCACCCACCGCTTTCCCCGTTGCTGAGCGCAAAGGACAACGGCCCCAGAAAAAACAGGATTGCGACGGCTCCGGGATAGTCGAATTTCGCCTCGGCAAGGCGCGTGTCCGGCACGTATTTTCCCTTACTGACGCGCAACGCGATAACAAAGGCCACGGCCAGCAACACCAGATCGACCGCAAAAACTGCCCGCCAGGTGACGTAATGCCCCAAAGCCCCGCCGACGATGGGGCCGACCCCGATCGCCAGCCCGACGACCGCGCCCCAGGCACCTGTGACGCTGGCGCGTTGTTCTTCGGGCGTGGCGGCCGTCAGTACGGACAGAGAGGTGCCGAACAAGGCTGCCGCACCGGCCCCTTGAGCCCCGCGACCGAAAAGCAGCATCGCACCGTCCTGCGCAAACAGGACCGAGGCAGACCCTATGGCAAAGACGATCATTCCGAAGAAGAACACACCCATCTTGCCGGTGATGTCGCCCAATCGGCTGACGATGGTGACTAGCGTCGCGCTGGCGACCGTGTAGGTCGCCATCACCCATTGCAGGCCGGACGGTGTGAGATCGAACTCGGCTTTCAGTTTGGGCAGGACAGTGGTCACCGCAGTGGTGTTGAACCCCACCACCATCATGCAGATCGCTGTCATCGCCAGCACCACACGTGCGCGGGCTTGCTGGGATAGTTCCGCCGAGGTCTTATCGCTCATCAACCTGCCCTCAAACCATGATCTTTAACGCAATTAATCAGCAGTTTAGCGATTTTTGCCTCGGCGCATAGGGTGCGTGTCAGATCCAGTATGACAGCGCGACCGGGAGCACGACGATTGTGGTTAGCGTCGACACCAGAATGAATCCCGCAACATCCGGTCCGTATTCCGGCACATGCTGGTCGATAAACAGGTAGGTCGCGACCGAGGACGGCATCAGGCAGCACAGGATCACCGCCCCACGCTCGGCCCCGGTGAAGCCGAACACCCTGACCAGAGCCGAAGCGACTACAACCGCCATCACCAGGTGCAGAACGGTCAGCATCACTGCCCGCCCCAGACTCTTGATCCGCAAGGTCGCCAGAGTATGGCCCAGCGTCAGCAACATCAGCGGAATCGACAACCCTCCGAGTATGTCAAAGGATTTGGCCACGGGTTGCGGCAGGCTATAGCCGCTGGTCATAAGGATCAGTGAGATGATGACCGCGTAGATGATCGGCGAGGTGGCGAGCTTTTTGGGCGAGAACTCACCGGCGGGAATCCACATCCCAACCGTAAAGATACTGATCAGCACAACGACCACGAACGCCATTGTGTAGGCCATGCCCGCATCGCCCAGTGCCAGCAGGGTGATCGGCAGGCCGATATTGCCCACATTGCCGTGCATCAGCGGAGTCAGAAACGCCCGCACCGGCAGACGCATAGCTTTAAGAGCGATACCCCCCAGAACTCCAAACAATGCAATCGCCAGAGCGGCAGCGGCCATCACGTCCAGAAACGTTCCGACGGCAATTGTGGTCGCAGACAGGTGTGAGATGATCAGCGTCGGATACCCCACGCGCGAGACAATCCCGCCAATTACCTTGTTGTCGAACGGTGCTTTGATCAGGGCCAGACAATAGCCGACTCCCGCACAGATAAGGACCGGCAGGACCACATTCAGAACGTTCAGGAACAGATGCTCCAATGATGGCCCCTATCGCAAAACCACGATCCGGACAGTGAAACAGGGCATCCTGTTTGGCAAGCGCGCGTCTTAACCGGCCTGTCCGCTTGAGTTTTCCAATTTAGGGCCTGATATTGCCCTGAGATGGCGCTTGGGGTTCTTCCCTTCCCGGCCTACACAACATATAGTGGTCGGCAACAACGTGTGGTTAAGCACGGCGGGACATGGGAATACAGGCATGGCACATATAATCGTAGTGGGGAACGAGAAGGGCGGCGCAGGAAAATCGACCGTGTCGATGCATGTCGCTACCGCGCTGGCCCGGCTGGGTCATAAGGTGAGCACGCTTGATCTGGACCTGCGTCAGCGCAGCCTTGGGCGTTATTTCGAGAACCGCATCAACTTTCTGAAAAACTCGGATTTAACTCTGCCCAGCCCGCGCCATCACGACCTGCCCGAGATCGACGCAACCACGCTGAAACCCGGTGAGAACATCTATGACCACCGTCTCTCGGCCGCTGTGGCTGAGCTGGAAAGCGACAGTGACTTTATCCTGATCGACTGCCCCGGCTCGCATACCCGCCTCAGCCAGGTGGCGCATTCGCTGGCCGATACGCTTGTGACGCCGCTAAACGACAGTTTCATCGACTTTGACCTGCTGGCTCGGATTGATTCAAAAGGTGAGAAAATTCTTGGCCCGTCGGTTTATTCCGAGATGGTTTGGAACGCCCGGCAACTGCGGGCGCAGGCCGGGTTGAAACCCATTGACTGGGTCGTTGTCCGCAACCGTGTGGGTACGCAGCGCATGGTCAACAAGGAAAAGATGCAGCGCGCAATCGAGATGCTGTCGCAGCGCATCGGTTTCCGCGTCGCATCCGGCTTTTCCGAGCGGGTGATTTTCCGGGAGCTATTCCCGCGCGGGCTGACCCTGCTGGACCTCAAGGATATCGGGGTCAAACAGCTGAACATCTCGAACATTGCTGCGCGGCAGGAGTTGCGGGACATGATGAAAGAGCTGAACCTGCCAGGCGTCGAGATCGACTTCTGACCGCGCCCTAAAGCGCCAGATATCCAATCAATGGCACTGCAAACAGGCTAAGAAGAAACGTCGCTATCAGCAGCGCGGACGCGATCGCCGCATCACAGCCATACCGGGCCGCAATGACAGCGGCCAGCGCGCCAGACGGCATCGCGGCCTCGACCAGCAGAAGATCGCGCTGAAAGTCCGGCAAACCCAAAACAAGAGCAAACCCACCCGCGACAATGGGTTCAAGGATCAGCTTCAACGCGCAAACCAGCACGACAAGCCCCGCCAGTTCCCGGAAAGCAATCGGCCGCAGCATCAGGCCGATGGTAAAGGCTACCAGAAAGGTCAGTGACGCGCTCGCAATCCCAAGGAAGTCGTCCAGCAACCGCACGACTTTGTTGTCCTGATGCAGCCCTATGGCTGAGGCCAGAATGCCCAGTACAAAGGCCACGAAAATTGGCGAGCGAAGGAAGGACCGAAAGGCTTCACCGACTGTAGGGCCTTCGCCGTTGTTTTCACCGTAATAGCTCGCGATAGCGACACCAACGGTGAATAGGGGCAAAACCACGCCAACCTCGCCCATGACGACCAGCTGGCTCATGATTTCCGAGTTGTCGCCGTAGATATTTTGCAAGATGGAGTAGCCAAGCGTCGAGGTGCTGCCGACCCCAGACACAAGGATCACCGAGCCCAACACCGGGCGCTCCAGCCGCATCCAACGCCCCGCCAGCCAAGCCGCGCTCATGACCACGGCGATAGCCAGAAACAGGACCAGCGCAAGTTCGAAATTCTGTACCCGGAACGGCTCGCTGCTGAGATTGGCAAAGATCAGGGCTGGCAGGGCGAAATCTGTGACAAGGCGCGCGAACACCCCCTGCTCTCGATCCTGAATGACATTCCTTTGCCGAAACCAAACCGCCGAGCCGACCAGCGCCAGCATCACCACGAAAGAGTCAAATAGACTTTCGAATTGCACGGGCTGCGTGCCCCCCAACCAACGTAACCAGACACTCTTGACGGTTTTCGCACCTGACGATGGATCATACAGCAGAAGCCTGATCCGTCAAAACCACGGGGAAACAGACGGTTGTCGGGTGAGGGAGGCGGTCAAATCCTACCGCTCGACGGGCGGGTGCGCGGAATGCAACCGCCTGCCAAAGTACTTATTGCGTTGGATTGTAGATCGTGAACAACTCTTTCGGCTCGGGCACACCGCGCAGCATGTAGCGCCCAACCGAGATCAGGTCCTGCCCGCAAGGCTGCGCCGCGCGCGCCACGTCGTCCGAGATCAGAATGCGCTGACCCAGCGACCGGTGCATCCCGGCAATCCGGGCGGTCTGGTTTACGGCGGGACCGATGACAGTGAAATCCAACCGGGTTTCCGAGCCGATATTGCCGTAAAGAATCTGGCCCGAGTGCAGGGCTAGAGTGAAACTGGCCACCGGCAGGCCCTCAGCGGCGCGTTGGGCGTTCAACGCCTCCATCCGCTGTTGCAGCATTGGCACGGCTTTTAAGGCCGCGCGGGCATCTTCGTCGATCTCACCGACATCGAACATCGCCATCAACCCATCGCCCATGAACTTCAGGATATTGCCCTGATTTTCGTGGACCACACCTACAGCCACGGCCAGATAGTCGTTCAGCATGTCGATGATCTCACTGCCCGGCAGTTCTTCGGACAGGCTGGTGAACCCTTCGAGATCAAAGTTCCAGATCACCGCATCAATCTGCTGCAACGAACCCCGGCGGATTTCGCCCGACAACACGCGCCGCCCTGCGTCACGGCCCAGATAGACCCGCATCAGATCCTTTGAGACCCGCTCGCTCGCCGCGGATTTCAGCGCCAGGCCAAGATGCGGCATCGCTGTGTTGATCAGATCAAGATCCTCATCCTCAAACCCTTTGGGCGCGTTCGAGGTCCAGGACATCAACACCCCGCCCACTGCCTTTTTGGCGTCCCTTGGTCCACTATGGGTCGGCGCATCAAATCTGACCCCGGTGGCGTAGTAATCGGTGGCTCCGACCTCGCGCAGGTCGTTCAACAGTGGAAAGCGGCTGGCCTCGTTCTGATCGACCAGACGTTCGCGGATCACCTCAGTCTCGCCATTGACGATCGCAAATAGAGGGCTGTGCCGCCACTGTTCGCTGGGTTCTTCGGTGTATTCGAACTTCTCGGATTCACCGCCCTGCCCCTGATACCAGCTAAAGCCGGTGCCGCCGTAAACCGGGTGCAACGTCGATTGCGCTGCGTGAAAGCGCATCAGCGGCACACCCATCTCCAGCAGCTTGTTGCAATAGCCGTCCAACAGCTCTTCTTTCGGCGCGCCTTCCAGTCCGCGCGTCACCAGCCATTCGATCAGATCGCGTGATTTCGCCGAGTCGGCGTTTGAGGTTGTCATTTTGTTATTATTCCAGTGTCCACTCTGGATGTCATCTGGGGCAAAAGGGCGAAATTACCAGTGCTCAACCCATATGCGCCAGCCGCCGAAGCATGTTGCGCAACAGTGCGACCTCGTCGGTGCTGAATTGCTCTGCCAGCCGCGCATCGTATTGCCCGGCAATACCGTAAAGCTCGCGATAAACCGATTGGCCCATCGGAGTCAGCCTCAGGTTTTCGACTCGGCGATCGGACTCGCTGCGGCTGCGTTGCAGATACCGGCGGGATTCCAACCTGTGTACCGCGCGGCTGATCTTGGTCTTGTGTATCCGCGCGCGCTCACCAATCTGTTTCGCCGTCATCTGGCCGTAGTTGCCCAGATGAAACAGGACCCGCCATTCCGTGCGCAGCATACCGTAGCGGTCCTTGTAGATCTGCTGAAACTCCAGCGCGCTTTCCTCGGCTGCGCGGTTCAGCAGATAGGGCAGGAAATCCCGCAGATCAAAGCCATCACTTTCACCGAATTCACTGTCTGTCATGCTTGTTAGTTACAAAATCAACTATTATTTCACAAGAAGCAAACGGAGGAACACAGGATGAACCATCCGACCGATCCGCATCAGATGACGCAGGCCAGCACATCGGTTGGCACCCATGCCGGGTATATGCCGGGCTTCGGCAACGATTTTGAGACCGAGGCCCTGCCGGGCGCGTTGCCACAAGGCATGAACAGCCCGCAGCGGTGCAATTATGGCCTGTACGGAGAACAACTGAGCGGCACGGCCTTTACCGCGAACCCGCCGGAACGCACGTGGTGCTATCGCATCCGGCCTTCAGTAAAGCATTCACACCGTTATGAAAAAACCGACCTCCCTTATTGGAAATCCGCGCCTTACGTTGATGCGGATGTTATTTCACTGGGTCAGTATCGCTGGGATGCCGTGCCGCATTCTGAAGAGGGGCTGACCTGGCTGACCGGTATGCGCACGATGACCACGGCGGGGGACGTGAACACGCAGGTTGGCATGGCCAGCCATATCTATCTGGTTACCGAGTCGATGGTGGATGCTTACTTCTACTCGGCCGACTCCGAAATGCTGGTGGTACCGCAAGAAGGCCGCCTGCGCTTTGCGACAGAGCTTGGGATCATCGACCTTGAACCCAAGGAAATCGCCATCCTGCCGCGCGGGCTGGTCTACCGTGTCGAAGTGCTGGACGGCCCCGCGCGGGGGTTTGTCTGCGAAAACTACGGTCAGAAGTTCGAACTGCCTGGGCGCGGCCCGATCGGCGCGAACTGCATGGCCAATCCGCGCGACTTCAAGGCTCCGGTCGCGGCGTTTGAAGATCGCGAGGCGCCATCGACCGTCACCGTCAAATGGTGCGGGCAGTTCCATACCACGAAGATTGGTCAGAGCCCGCTGGATGTCGTGGCTTGGCACGGCAACTATGCGCCCTACAAATACGATCTGCGCACATATTGTCCGGTCGGCGCGATCCTGTTCGACCATCCAGACCCGTCGATCTTCACCGTGCTGACTGCGCCCTCGGGGCAGCCGGGTACGGCCAATATCGACTTTGTCCTGTTCCGCGAACGTTGGATGGTGGCCGAAGATACATTCCGCCCGCCTTGGTACCATAAAAACATCATGTCCGAACTGATGGGCAATATCTACGGCCAGTACGACGCCAAACCGCAGGGCTTTGTTCCGGGCGGCATGAGCCTGCACAACATGATGCTGCCGCACGGGCCGGACCGCGAGGCATTCGAAAAGGCCTCGAACGCCAATCTCGGCCCCGACAAGCTGGACAACACCATGTCCTTCATGTTCGAAACCCGCTTTCCACAGCATCTGACGCCTTTTGCCGCCAATGAGGCCCCCTTGCAGGACGATTACATTGACTGCTGGACCTCGCTTGAGAAAAAGTTCGACGGAACTCCGGGCAAAAAGTGAGGTCGCTATGAGCTTTGATATCTGGGTTACCTATGTCGCCACGGTCCTGTTGCTGATGAGCACACCCGGCCCTAGCCAGTTATTGATGCTGTCCAACTCGGCAGCCAATGGTCTGAAACGCGGGCTGTTTACGGCTGCCGGAGACCTGACGGCCAATCTGCTGCAAATGCTGGCGGCAGGCCTTGGCCTGGCAGCGATCCTCGCGGCCTCAGGCACCGCGCTGGCCGTGATCAAATGGCTGGGCGTGGCCTATTTAGTCTTCTTAGGACTGAAGATGATTGTGAAAGCCGAACGCAAGACAACACAGGCCGCCCGGCGCGCCAGCCGCAAGGCGTTGTGGATGCAGGGTTTCATCACCTCAGCCGCCAACCCTAAGGCGGTGGTGTTCTTTGCCGCCCTGTTCCCGTTGTTCATTGACGGCGCACTTCCGTTCTGGCCGCAATTCGCAATCCTCTCGGTGACCTACCTGACGCTCGACGGGCTGTTCCTGACCGCCTATGGCGGCAGCGCCAGTTGGCTGGCAACGCGCCTGAAAGGATCAGCCCGGTTGTGGCTGGACCGCGCCGGTGGTGGTTTCATGATTTTGGCCGCTATGCTGCTAGGGCTTAAATCACTGCGCGACGCACAATAAACGCACAAGGATCACAAATGCCTTTGATGAAATCCTGGCTGGCTGCGGCCAATGATGCGAACCACCCGTTTCCGCTCAACAACCTGCCCTACGGCGTGTTCTCAACCGGAGGGTCCGAGCCCCGCTGTGGCGTTGCAATCGGTGACATGATCCTGGACGTCACCACCGCCGAGGCCGAGGGGCTGATCGACCTGACCGATGAACCCCTGTTCGATCTGCCCTTCTGGAACCCGTTGATGGAGCAAGGCCCCGCTGTCTGGGCCGCTCTGCGCAACCGGCTCACGTCCCTGTTGGCCGAAGGATCACAGGACCGCGATGCCGTTGAACCCCTGCTGGTTGCACAGGCGGATGCGGAAATGCACATGCCCCTGGCGGTCAGCGAATACACCGATTTCTACTCGGGCCGTCACCATGCGGAAAACGTCGGCACCATGTTTCGCGGGCCGGAAAACGCGCTGCCGCCGAACTGGCTGCATCTGCCTATTGGCTATAACGGCCGGGCGTCCTCGGTCGTTGTCTCGGGCACCGATATCCGCCGCCCATGGGGGCAGTTGAAATCCCCCGATCATGACATGCCTGCCTATCTGCCCAGCCGCCGCTTTGATATCGAACTTGAGATGGGCGCGATCGTTGGCACCCCTTCGGACGGGCCTGTATCGGTGCAAGAAGCGGATGACATGATCTTTGGCTATGTGCTGCTAAATGACTGGTCGGCGCGCGATATTCAGGCTTGGGAATACCAACCTCTCGGCCCGTTCCAGTCCAAAGCGACCGCTACATCAATCAGCCCGTGGATTGTCACCAAAACAGCCCTTGAGCCGTTTCGCTGCGACACGCCTGCACGTGAGGTCGAGTTGCTGGACCACCTCAAAGACTGCGGCCCGATGCTGTACGACATCGACCTGGCGGTCACGATGGCACCCGCAGGCAAACCTGCCACCGCCATCGCACGCACGAACTACAAACAGATGTATTTCTCAGCCGCGCAGCAACTGGCGCATCATTCGACCTCGGGCTGCCCGATGAACACCGGGGACCTGTTGGGTTCAGGCACGATCTCAGGCCCGACCAAGCCTGAACGCGGATCGCTGTTGGAGCTGAGTTGGGGCGGAAAGGAACCATTGACGCTGGACAGCGGCGAAACCCGCAGCTTCATTGAAGACGGGGACACCCTGACCCTGACCGGAGCCGCAAAAGGCAAAGAGTACACCATTGGGTTCGGTGAATGCGTCGGCACCGTACTGCCTGCCCTGACTGATCCTTACGCAAGGTAAGGATTTCAAAATGCCCAAAGCCTTCGCCTCACAGTCGGACCTAACGGAAAAGACGATTTCCTTCACCGAAATTGGCGAGGGGCTTTACGCGTTCACAGCCCAAGGAGACCCAAACTCCGGCGTGATCATCGGCGACGACAGTGTGATGATCGTCGAGGCTCAGGCCACACCGCGTCTGGCCAACAAGGTGATCGACTGCGTGCGCTCAGTCACCGACAAACCGATCACGCACCTCGCGCTGACCCATTACCACGCCGTCCGTGTGCTGGGGGCCAGCGCTTATGGTGCGCAACAGATCATCATGTCGGACACGGCCCGCGCCATGGTCGCTGAACGCGGGCAAGAAGATTGGGACAGCGAGTTCCAGCGGTTCCCCCGCCTGTTCGAAGGCCATGAAAGCATTCCCGGTCTAACGTGGCCCTCCACCACGTTCAGCGACCGGATGACCGTCTATCTGGGCAAACGTCGGGTCGATCTGATGCATCTGGGCCGCGCCCATACCGCCGGGGATATCGTGATCCACGTGCCGGATCAAAACGTGATGTTCACGGGTGACATCGTTGAATACCGCTCGGCTTGCTACTGCGGCGACGGGCATTTCGGCGATTGGAGTAGCACGCTGGATGCGATCAAAAGGTTCAACGTGGACGCCATCGCTCCGGGTCGTGGGGATGCTTTGATCGGGCAAGACTTGGTAAACGCCGCGATCGAAAGCACCCGCGACTTTGTCGCCAGCACCTATCGCCCCGCAGCACGGGTCGCCGCGCGTGGTGGATCCCTGAAACAGGCATGGGACGCCGTGCGCGCCGAATGCGATCCGAAATTCGCCGACTACGCGATCTATGAGCACTGCCTGCCCTTCAACGTCTCGCGCGCCTACGACGAAGCACGCGGCATTGACACGCCACGCATCTGGACCGCTCAGCGGGATCTCGAGATGTGGGAGGCATTGCAGAAATAAGGACATACCGTCGCATTTGATCCAGATCGTTTTATGGCGGTTTCTTCGGTGAAACCATGGGCGTGACCTTCCGGCCCCATGCGGCCGGAGAGCAAAGTCTTGCGCGCCATCGGCGTCAAAACATCGGGAGAGAGCCCATGAACAAGATTTTCGAAGTCCCGCTCTATGCCTATGAACGCAGCCCGGATCAGGACATGGCGACAACCGCTCGCCACAAGGTGATTGTGATTGGTGCCGGACCAATTGGACTGGCCACCGCGATTGATCTGGCTCAGCAGGGCGTCGAGGTCGTGGTTCTGGACGACAATGACAAGGTCAGTTTTGGCAGCCGCGCCATTTGTTTCTCACAACGCACGCTGGACATCGCTGAAAGGCTGGGGGCGGCGCGTCCGATGGTCGAAAAGGGCGTTCAATGGGATACGGGAAAGGTCTTTTTCGACAACCGGCAGGTCTATGAATTCAACCTCCAGCCCGACACCGGTTTTGCGAACCCGGCTTTCATCAATTTGCAGCAATACTATTTCGAAAGCGCATTGGTCGACCGCGTGCGCGCGTTGCAGGCCACGGGCGCACCTATCGAAATTCGCGGGCGCAACAAGGTTGAGGCCATCGGCACCCATGACACGCATGTCACGCTTGAGGTCGAAACCCCTGAAGGCCCCTATAATGTCGAGGCCGAGTGGCTGATCGCCTGCGACGGGGCCAGCTCCCCGACCCGGCGCATGCTGGGACTGGATTTCGAAGGTCGTGTGTTCGAGGACAATTTCCTGATCGCCGATGTTGTGATGGAGGCCGATTTCCCCACCGAGCGCTGGTTCTGGTTCGACCCGCCCTTTAATCGCGGGCAATCGGCGCTGTTGCACAAGCAGCCCGACAACGTCTGGCGCATCGACCTGCAACTGGGCTGGGATATCGACAAAGAACGCGAGAAACGTCCCGAGAATGTCATCCCTCGCCTCAAAGCGATGCTGGGTGAGGACGTTGCATTTGATCTGGAATGGGTCTCGATCTACACGTTCCAGTGCCGCCGGATGGAGCGGTTCCGCTATGGCCGCGTGCTGTTTGCCGGGGACAGCGCCCATCAGGTCAGCCCGTTCGGAGCACTGGGGGCCAATGCGGGGATTCAGGACGCAGACAACTTGTGCTGGAAGCTAAAATTGGTAATCGACGGCACAGCGCCCGAACTGCTGTTGGACAGTTATAGCCGCGAGAGGGTACAGGCAGCAGATGAGAATATCGCCAAGTCCAGCCGCTCGACCGATTTCATCACGCCGAAATCCGAGATGTCGCGCCTGCTGCGAGACGCGGTTCTGGACCTCAGCGAGCAATACGAATTCGCCCGACCGTTGGTCAATTCCGGTCGTCTCAGCAAGCCCTGCACCTATGAGGGCTCGTCGCTTAGTTCAGCCGATGCGCTGAACGGGCCAGAGATCACACGCCCCGGTGCAGCCTGCCCGGACGCGCCTTTGGGCGATGAATTCCTGTTGCCGAAGCTGGCGGGGAAGTTCACCCTGCTGACCATCGACGCGGACGCCCCGGACCGGATTGAGGAAGGCGGGGTCGAGGCGACGCGATTGGCGCTGTCGGTCAAGGATGATCTGACTTTGGAACTCAAGCGCCGCTATCTGGCGGATGCGCCCAGCGCGGTCTATCTGATCCGCCCTGATCAGCACGTGGCCGCACGGCGCGATACATTCGAAGAGAACGCATTCCGGCAGGCGATCCGCCGCGCTACAGGTAAGGAGTAAACAAGATGGCCGATCTGATCCTCACCCCTAACCTTGATGATGCAGATGAGTTCTATGCCGGACTGCTCGCCGCCCATGACGGGTTGGATAAGGCGAACAGCGACGCGCTGAACGCGCGGCTGGTGCTGGTGCTTGCGAACCATATCGGAGACGCCGAAGTGCTCACCCAAGCGGTGAAAGCTGCGACGCTTAAGGAAGCATAGCAAATGAGCGAAGTGGTCCTGTACGACTACTGGCGATCTTCGGCCAGCTACCGTGTGCGCATCGCGTTGAATCTGGCTGGGATCGCCTATCGCGCGGTCTCGGTCGATCTGCGCGTCGGAGAGCAGAAATCCCAGGACCACATAGGCCGCAACCCGCAAGGTCTGGTTCCGGTGCTTGAGATTGACGGGCAACGGCTGACCCAATCTTTGGCGATCATCGACTATCTGGATCAGACGCGCGGTATGGGCCTGTTGCCCACCGACCCCGCGCTGCGCGCCAAAGCGGCAGCGCTGGCGCAATCCATCGCCGTTGACGTTCACCCCGTCTGCAACCTGTCGGTGGCACAATACGCTACAAAGCTTAGCGAAGGGGCCGAGGGGATGCCCGGCGACTGGATGCGCCACTTCATTCGCCCCGGCCTGCTGGCATTCGAAGCTCTGCTGACGGAATTCGAGCAAGCCCCCTATTGCACCGGCCGCAACCCCGGTCTGGCCGACCTGTGCCTGATCCCGCAGCTTTACAACGCACGCCGGTATGAGGTTGATTTGTCCAACCTGCCAAGCATTCTAAGTGTCGAAGCCGCCTGTGCTGAACATCCCGCCTTTGCCGCGGCGCACCCGGAGGCGAACGTCCCGACCTGATCTGGCGCACAGACCCTGTGTGCCACGCTCAGTAGGCATGGCGACCCATTGCCTGTAGCCTGCACAGAACTCAAGGAGGGAGGCCCAGATGCCCGAGATCACCGGCTACCATGCCCATGTCTATTTCGATGCCGAAACGCAGAACATCGCGCAGCAGGTCTGCGAAGAGGCTGCGCGCCTGTTTCCTGTTGAAATGGGCCGGATGCACGCCAAGAATGTAGGTCCACATCCCCGTTGGAGCTGCCAATTGGCGTTTGCAGCAGACGCCTTCGATCAGGTCATCCCCTGGCTGATGCTGAACCGTCAGGGTTTGACCGTCTTCACCCACCCCGAAACCGGCCAGCACCTTGAGGATCACCGCGACCGGGCGGTTTGGATGGGTGAGTTGCTGGACCTGAACCTGTCGATCTTCGACAAGCTAAAGACTTAACCCAACGCGCGCGCCTGATCCCGCAGAACGAATTTCTGAATCTTGCCCGTGGATGTTTTGGGCAGGGTGCCGAAAACGACCGTCTTGGGTGCTTTGAAATGGGCGATGTTGTCCCGGCAGAAGGCAATCAGTTCCGCCTCGGTCGCGGACGCATCGGGCTTCAGTTCAACAAACGCGCAGGGGGTTTCGCCCCATTTCTCATCCGGGCGGGCCACGACTGCGGCCTCCATCACCGCAGGATGTTTGTAGAGCACCCCTTCCACCTCAACCGATGAGATATTCTCACCGCCCGAGATGATGATGTCCTTAGACCGATCCTTGATCGCGAGATACCCGTCAGGATACATCACCCCAAGATCACCCGAGGCGAACCAACCCCCGGCAAAGGCCTTGCCGGTCGCATCCGGGTTCTTGAGATACCCTTTCATCACCACATTGCCCTGCATGAAAATCTCACCCATGGTCTCGCCATCGGCAGGCACAGGCTCCAACGTTTCAGGGTCGGCCACCATCAGGCCAGACAGGGCCGAATACCGCACCCCCTGCCGAACCTTCAGCGCTGAGCGTTCCTGAGGGTCTTTGGCGTCCCACTCGTCTTTCCATGCGCAAACCACGGACGGGCCATAAGTCTCAGTCAGGCCGTAGACATGGGTTACCTCAATACCCATCGCCTCCATCGCTTCGATTACCGCAGCGGGTGGCGGCGCGCCGGCGGTCATCACTTTGATCTGATGGTCGAAGTCCTTCAGCTCGTCCGGCGCATGGGCCAGCATGTTCAGCACAATCGGCGCTCCGCAGAAATGCGTAACCTTTTCTTCCCGGAACGCGGCATAGATCGGCTCGGCCCGTACAGCGCGCAGACATATCGAGACGCCTGCATTGGCCGCTATCGCCCATGGGAAACACCAGCCATTGCAATGGAACATCGGCAGCGTCCACAGATAAACCGCGTGCTTGGTCATATCCCAATCGAGCAAATCAGACTGTGCGTTTAACGCCGCCCCACGGTGGTGATAAACAACGCCCTTCGGGTTACCCGTGGTACCAGACGTATAGTTCAACGTAATCGCGTCCCACTCATCACCGGGCAAGGACCAGTCGAACTCTGGGTCGCCCTCGGCCAGCAGCGCGTCATAGGTCAGGCTGCCCAGTTTTTCTCCTCCATCAAAGCTGGGATCTTCGATGTCGATCACCAAAAGATCGCGGTCGACTTCCTTCAGCGCCTCTTTCACCACGCCTGAAAACTCGGGATCGACCAGCAACACTTTGGCCTCTGCGTGATTCAGGATGAAGGCAATGATCGGCGCATCCAACCGTGTGTTGATCGCGTTCAAAACCGCTCCGGCCATGGGTACGCCGAAATGCGCCTCATACATCTCGGGGATATTGGCGGCGATGATCGAGACGGTGTCTCCCTTCCCGATCCCTCGTGCCGCCAGCCCGCTGGCCAGCTGGCGGCAGCGCGCATAGGTCTCAGCCCAGTTATAGCGGCGATCGCCATACACGACCGAAGGGTAATCAGGATAAACCTGTGCCGTGCGTTCGATGAAACTCAGCGGCGACAGAGGCGTGTAGTTTGCCCGGCATTTGTCCAGATGACGCTCGTAAATCTGCTTGTCTCCCATCCGCCGATCCTCCCAAATCGCGTTTGCGTGAATTGAGCACAAAGGACAGCGTCTGACAAACCCGTAGAAATACGGCGCGGGGTGGACTGGTTATACGGTATGATGCTATCTGGCCCTATCTCCTGCTAGGCTTTCGCGGTGATCTGTGACATCGAAAACAAAGCCGGGTCCGGGTACCCCCGCATTCCGAGCACCGCACCTGATTGAAAGGACTTGTCATGGACGGCACGTTCAACGAAAACGATCTTTCCCGCGTAGTCGAAGCCGACCGCGCCCATATCTGGCACCATCTGCTCCAGCATAAACCCTTTGAAAACAATGATCCGCGCATCATTGTCGAAGGCAAAGGCATGCGTGTCTGGGATCAGAACGGCAAAGAGCATCTGGACGCTGTGTCCGGTGGCGTCTGGACCGTCAATGTCGGCTATGGCCGCGAATCCATCTGTAAGGCGGTTTACGATCAGCTGATGAAGCTGTGCTATTTCGCCAACTCGGCAGGCTCGATCCCCGGCGCGATTTTCGCCGAAAATCTGATCGCCAAAATGCCGGGCATGAGCCGGGTGTACTACACCAACTCAGGGTCCGAGGCGAACGAGAAAGCCTTCAAGATGGTTCGCCAGATCGCCCATAAACGCTATGGCGGCAAAAAGACCAAGATCCTGTACCGCGACCGCGACTATCACGGCTCGACCCTGGCGGCGATGTCGGCAGGCGGTCAGGACGAGCGCAACGCGCAGTACGGCCCCTTCGCGCCTGATTTCGTGCGCGTGCCGCATTGCATGGAATACCGCAAGCATGAGCTCGACGGCGCGCCCGAAGAGAACTTTGGCGAATGGGCAGCGAACCAGATCGAAGAGGTCATTCTGCGCGAAGGCCCCGACACCGTTGGTGCCCTCTGCCTTGAGCCTGTAACAGCAGGCGGTGGCGTGATCGAAGCGCCCGAGGGTTACTGGCAGCGCGTGCAGGAGATCTGCAAGAAATACGATGTGCTGCTGCATATCGACGAGGTCGTCTGCGGCGTCGGTCGTACCGGCACCTGGTTTGGCTATCAGCAATACGGTATCAAGCCAGACTTCGTCACCATGGCCAAGGGCGTCGCCTCGGGCTATGCGGCGATTGCCTGCATGGTAACGACCGAAGAGGTGTTTGACCTGTTCAAGGACGATGCTGCGGATCCGATGAACTATTTCCGCGACATCTCGACCTTCGGCGGTTGCACCGCCGGGCCGGCAGCAGCCATTGAGAACATGCGCATCATCGAAGATGAGAACCTGCTGGGCAATTGCGCAACCATGGGTGATCGCATGATGGCCAATCTTCAGGGTCTGATGGAAAAGCACAAAGTCATCGGTGACGTGCGCGGCAAGGGCCTGTTCCTTGGGGCCGAACTGGTGGCGGATCGCGGCAGCAGAGAGCCTGTCGAGGAAAAACTGGCTCAGGCAGTTGTAGCCGACTGTATGGCGCAGGGCGTGATCATCGGCGTCACCAACCGCTCGATCCCCGGTCGCAACAACACGTTGTGCTTCTCACCGGCCTTGATCGCGACAGCTGACGATATAGACCAGATCACGGATGCGGTCGACGGCGCGCTGGGGCGTGTCTTCGGCTAAGACGCCCTCTATCGAAACAGAAAACCGGCGCCAAACGCGCCGGTTTTTTTGTTACGGCTTAGGACGCAATTTCAGGAATGCGCGCATCGCGCGGGTCTTCGGAATAGTCGAAATTGTCAAAGACCCAGCTCATCGTGCGTTTGACCGCGTCTATCGAGGCCGTGTCATAGAAATCTGCAACCGGCACATCGCCCCATTTGCGGATACCCTTGTTGAACTCGGGCAGCGGATCCAACGGCTTTTCAAAGCCCAGCTTCTTGGCCATGCGCGACAGGTCATCGGCCAGACATTCAAAACGGATCGCATCCTGAGCGACAAACTCATCGTCAATCGTGACAATGTCGCGGTCCGTGGCATACCGGGGGCGGACGCAGAACTGACGGAATGCAGCGCGCACCTCGTCAAAATTGTCGGATTGTATGATTGCGTTCTCGCGGCGCAGCCAGAAGAAGTGGGACACAACCCGATCAAAAGGGTTGCGCACCGCGGTAAAGCGGAAATACGCGTCCCATTTTTCGCGCCCCAAACGCCGACGCACGCGCGCCGCTGGGATATGCGGCCGCCATCCTTCGGGCGCGGGTCCGCGCGCGACGCCTTCGGCATACCGGGCATCCGACAACTCCAGCGGCGAGTCACCTTCAAGCGTGGTGCAAAACGGGAATAAGGCCCGCTCGATACTGGTTCCGGCCGTCTTGCGAGACTTCAGGAAAATGAACTTGTACTTGTTGCTGATGGCAACCATCGTCTCACCTGCTCAAACAGTTCCGGATGTCTTGTATCAGGCTGATTGACCAAAGCATCCAATTGATCAGACGCGCGTGCCAGCCGCATCCGTTACGGGGCGACTATTAGCAAGAAACCCCCCGTATTCCAGCCCTGTTGGTGAACTCGTCCAGCCGCTGTTGCTTTCAGACAAAGACCGGCACGAGCCGGCTTGACGCCGCAGCGCGGAAGGTTGAGCTTGGCACCACAAACGCAACGGGACGGCAAATGAAAACGCTTCTGTGTGTCGGGGATTCGCATTCCCGACTGATTGGCACAAAACCGGACGGGTCGGGCTTTCGGTATGGGCGGATCAGCGCCACGACCATCGACGGCTTTGACGCGGCCCATGTCGTCAGCATCAAGGGTGCGACGGCGGCGGGGTTTTATCCGAAAGATGACAAAGGCTCATCCTTCTTTCGCGCGTCCCGGGCGATCCGCCGCCTTGACCCGGATGTCATCTGTTTCGGGTTTGGCCAAGTCGATGCCGAGCTGAGCTGCTATTACGTTGCCTTCCGGGACAATATCAGCCTCGAAGAGGCCATCGACACGCGGCTGCATCTGCAAGACCGGTATCTTGAGGCCTGCCGCAGCCTCGCGGGCAACCGCGGGATCGCGATCAAAGGCCTTAACACCGCAACGATTGATGAGCCGAAGGCCCTGCGGAAACTCCTGCACCGGCGGATTCGCGCACGTCTGGACATCCCGCGCGGGCAGTTTTCGCGGAGGATGGAAGAGCTGAACATCACAGTCGACCGCCATTGGCAAATCAACGCCGCGCTGTCTTCGGGATTGCGGCAAAAATCAAGGGCGCAGGGGCTGGCCTATTTCGACCTGCGTGATGCAACCGGACGGAGCGATAAACCGGGATTGTCGAAACCCGAATACTGCGTTGGTGGCGGCGATGTGCATCTACGTATGTCGCCCGAGGTAGAAGAGCAGTTCTCAAACGCGGTAGCTGCAACCGCGCAAAAGGCTCTTACCCCCGCCGCTTAAGGCAGCCACTCAGCAAAAAGCCGCCCCAATTGGGACGGCTTTTCATTCACTGTCTCTCGAAAGAGGATCAGGCAGTCAGAGCAGCCTGAGCTTTGGCGACGATCGCGCCGAACGCTTCCGGTTCGTGCACGGCCAGGTCGGCCAGAACTTTGCGGTCCACTTCGATACCGGCCAGGTTCAGACCGTTGATGAAGCGGGAATATGTCAGAGCCTCGTCATGCGAACGGACAGCGGCGTTGATACGCTGGATCCACAGCGCGCGGAAGTTGCGCTTGCGGTTCTTGCGGTCGCGGGTTGCATACTGGTTGGCCTTGTCGACGGCCTGACGGGCAACCTTGAAGGTGCTCTTGCGGCGGCCATAGTAACCTTTGGCGGCCTTGATGACCTTCTTGTGACGGGCGTGAGTTACGGTTCCACCTTTAACGCGGGACATCTTCTAATCTCCTCTTAGCGGTCGTAGGGCATGTAGCCCTTGACGATCTTGGCGTCGGGGGCGGACAGGGTGGTGTTGCCACGGGCGTCGCGGATGAACTTTTTGGTCCGCTTGATCATGCCGTGCCTTTTGCCGGCCTGGCCAGCAAGGACCTTACCGGTCGCAGTCACCTTAAAGCGCTTCTTGGCGCTCGACTTGGTCTTCATCTTAGGCATTTCCGTCTCCTTTCAGGGTTCGGTACTAAACGCGACTCGGCATGCCATCTCGGCCGGTCACGCGATCAGAAGCGCCGTTTACGCAAGTTCCGCCTTACTGGCAAGGGGGTTTCGCCCAGAATCTGCGCTTTTCACAAGGTGGGTCAGTCAATCAACAAGCACTGCATCTGTCCCACCCCTGCGGCACCCGGACATTAGCCCGGATCGGTGTTGTAGATCAGACGCTCATCACACGGGGCAATACGCAGAATGTTGGTCGTTCCGGGGACGTTGAACGGGACACCCGCAGTTACCACGATCTGGTCGGTTTCCGAGGCGAACCCACCGGAACGGGCCGCACGGGCCGCGTTCACCACAGCACCCTTGAACCGCTCAAGCTCGGGCGTCATCACGCAATGGCATCCCCAACTCAGGCACAGCCGACGGGCGGTGCCGGTGGCCGGCGTCATGGCAATGATCGGCACTCCGGGACGTTCCCGTGCGGTCAGCAGCGCGGTTGTGCCGCTCTGAGTGAAGCAGCAGATGGCCTTGATGTCGGTCTTTTCCGCAATCTCACGCGCAGCTGCCACGATCCCGTCGGCAATCGTCGTGCCCTTCGCGGTTCGAGAGGCCGCGATGATCTGGGTATAGGTCGGGTCGGCCTCGACCTCGATGGCGACCTTGTTCATGGTCTGAACGGCCTCGATCGGATACGAACCCGCCGCCGATTCCGCGCTGAGCATGATGGCATCCGTGCCTTCATAAATGGCGGTGGCGACATCCGAAACTTCAGCCCGTGTGGGCATCGGGCTTTCGATCATGCTCTCCAGCATCTGAGTCGCGACGATCACCGGCTTGGCTGCGCCACGGCACTTTCGCACCAGACGTTTCTGGATCGGAGGTACCGCAGAGACCGGTAGCTCAACGCCCAGATCGCCCCGCGCAACCATGATACCGTCGGATGCATCCAGAATGTCGTCAAACGCCTCAACCGCCGCAGGCTTTTCGATCTTGGACAGGATCGAGGCACGACCATCGGCCAGCGCGCGCGCCTCAAACACGTCCTTGGCGCGCTGCACAAAGCTCAACGCCAGCCAGTCGACACCCAGCTGGCAAACAAATTCCAGATCGTCACGGTCCTTGGCGGACAGAGCCGCCAACGGCAGCACCACGTCTGGCACGTTGACACCTTTGCGGTTCGAGATCGTTCCACCGACCTCAACCGTACAATTGGCAAAGTCCTGACCGCAGTCTTTCACGATCAGACGAATTTTGCCGTCATTCACCAGCAGACGCGCGCCCGGCTCCAAGGCGGCAAAAATCTCGGGATGCGGCAAGCAAACACGATTGATGTCCCCTGCGTCAGGATCGAGGTCCAGCCGGAACGCCGCGCCTTCTTCCAGTTCTTCCGCGTCATTGGCGAAGACACCGACGCGAAGCTTCGGCCCCTGAAGGTCGGCCAGAATGGCTATCGGGCTGTCCAGATCCTTTTCCACCTGCCGGATAATCCGGTGCCGTTCACGAATTTCATCGTGACTGCCGTGGCTCATATTCAGGCGGAACACATCTGCGCCTGCCTCGTGCAGGGCGCGGATGGTGTCATAGTCATTAGACGCCGGTCCCAGCGTCGCCACGATTTTTACATTTCTCAGGCGTCGCATTGGTGTCCTTCTCCTCACGTCTTCCTTGGGATTCGCAAAAATGTTACCGCAAACATTGCTTCAGGGCGCTTATTGCGCAATTCCCTTTCCAAAGCAACTGCCCTACACCTGCGACAAACTAGATGACAGGCTTATGACGTATTCTCCGTTTTTTATCCACGGCGCTGATCGCCCCTCGCGCTGGCTGATCACATGCGACCACGCGACCAATACCGTTCCGCCCGAAATCAACGGCGGAGACCTCGGCCTGCCGCGCGAGGATATGGAGCGTCACATTGCCTATGACGTCGGTGCGTATGAGGTTTCCAAGCATCTGGGCGAGATCCTGAACGCGCCTGTGATCGCTGCCAATTTCTCTCGCCTCGTGATCGACCCGAACCGGGGTGAGGACGACCCTACCCTGCTGATGAAGCTCTATGACGGGTCGATCATACCCGGCAACCGCCACGCCGACGCGACCGAGCGCGAACGGCGCCTGAACATGTGCTATCGCCCCTATCACGAGGCACTGGGCCGCATGGCCGCCCTGCCCCATGCGGTGATCGTTTCGATGCACTCCTTCACCCGCCAATTGCGCGGGCGCGCGCCGCGACCCTGGCATATCGGCGTTCTGCACACACCCGACGAACGGTTCTCGCACCCTTTGATCAACAGATTGCAGGAGGAAAGCGACCTGTGTGTCGGTGTGAACGAACCCTATACCGGCGTTTTGCCCGGTGACGCGATTGACAAGCATTGCACCATTCATGGCCGCCCCAATGCTTTGATCGAACTACGGAATGACTTGATTGCGGACCACGCAGGGCAACAGGGTTGGGCCGAAAGGCTGGCTGTAGTTCTGCAAGACGCCCTTGAGCAAAGCGATCTGTGAACCGACAGGCGCTCTGAGCAGTTTGACTTGTGAGGCCCTGAGCCGACCCCCATATTACATGGGGAAAGGACGTGCCTATGTCTCAGGAAACACTGACAAGTTTTTTCGGCTGGATGGCTGTTATCAATATCGGGCTGCTGCTGGTTTCTACGATCACGATCGTCACCTTGCAGGATTGGGTCGCGGATTTTCACAGCCGGTTGTTTCGCATGGGTAAACCCAACTTGAAGCAAGCCTATTTCAGATATCTGGCCAAGTACAAACTGTTGACGCTTGTGTTTTGCGTGGTGCCTTGGCTGGCGCTGCACCTGATATGATCGACTGGTGTGTGACTGCTTGTTTCACAGGCTTCGTCCGTCTGACCCAATTGTTGCAACCTCAGATCGAAATCCTTAACTCAGAACCAGATCACGACCTTCAAGCCGGAGCCGGACCATGGACAAGCAAACCGAAATCGAACTTCAGGCCGCCGCGTTTCGTCGGCTGCAAAAGCACCTGATGGAAGATCGCACCGACGTGCAGAATATCGACATGATGAATCTGGCCGGGTTCTGCCGCAATTGCCTGTCACGCTGGTATCAGGAAGCTGCTAACGAAAAAGGTATTGAGATGGGCAAGGACGAGGCCCGTCAGATCTTTTATGGCATGACCATGGATGAGTGGAAGGCCAACTATCAGACCGATGCCAGCCCCGAAAAACAGGCGACTTTCGAAGTCGCCTTTGAAGAGAATGTTGGAAAAAAGGGCTAAGTCCCCTGAAACGAAAAAGGCCCGCCAATCCGGCGGGCCTTTGATTTAAATCGCCGCCTTGCGGCTTTCGTCCAAGTAGATCTCGCGCAGTCGCTTGGCAATCGGGCCCGGCGTGCCATCGCCCAGCGCAACGCCATCAATCTCGATCACCGGCATGACAAAGGCGCTGGCCGAAGTGGTGAATGCCTCATCAGCTTCCTTAGCTTCGTCGATAGTAAACAGGCGTTCCTCGACTTCCATCTGCGCCTCAGCCGCCATGCGCAGCACGGCTTTACGTGTAATACCGTGAAGGATGTCATTGGACAGAGGGCGCGTGACGATCTTGCCGTTTTTGACGAAATAAGCGTTGTTGCTTGTGCCCTCAGTCACATAGCCATCTTCGATCATCCACGCATCATCGCATCCAGCGGCCTTGGCCATCATCTTGCCCAGCGAAGGGTACAGCAACTGCGTTGTTTTGATATCGCGGCGACCCCAACGGATGTCGTCGATCGAGATGATCTTGGCACCTTTCTTCGACGCAGGACTGTGCGCCAGACCCGGCTTGTTCTGCGTAAACAGAACCAGCGTCGGCTTGGTATCTGCCGCGGGAAATACAAAATCCCGGTCGCCATCGCTGCCGCGGGTGACTTGCAGATAGATCAGACCTTCGTCGATGCCGTTCAGTTCGACCAGCTTGCGGTGAATCTCCAGCAGTTCATCCTTGCCGCAAGGCTCGGCCATCTGCAGCTCATCCAGAGAACGCTTCAAGCGCACCGCGTGACCTTCAAAGTCGATCAGCTTACCGTCCAGAACGCTGGTCACCTCATAAACCGCGTCGGCCATCAGGAATCCACGGTCAAAGATGGATACCTTGGCCTCGGTCTCGGGCAGGTATTCGCCATTCACATAAACGGTGCGGGTCATTTGTCTCTCCTCAGCCCCAAAGCGCTGCCACAGGCGGATGCACTCCGGCGTCATCAAAAATCAGCGGGTTGTCGCGGTCTTCGGCCAACAGAAGCGGGCCGTCAAGGTCTGTGACCATCGCACCCTGCGCCAACAGTGTCGCAGGAGCCATGGCCAGAGAGCTGCCGACCATGCAGCCGACCATGATCTTGTACCCTTCGGCCAACGCGGCCTCACGCAGGGCCAGCGCTTCGGTCAAACCGCCGGTTTTATCCAGCTTGATGTTGACCACATCATACTTGCCCTTCAGGCCGGGCAGGCTCGCCCGGTCATGGCAGGACTCATCAGCGCAGACCGGTACCGGACGCTCCATCCCGATCAGCGCGTCATCTTCTCCGGCTGGCAGAGGCTGTTCGACCAGCGCCACGCCCAACCGCACCAGATGCGGCGCAAGATCAGCGTATACCGCGGCGGACCAGCCTTCGTTTGCGTCGACGATGATCTTGGACTTGGGCGCACCTGCACGAACCGCCTCAAGGCGGGGCATATCATCCGGCGTGCCAAGCTTGATCTTCAACAGCGGGCGATGCGCATTCGCAGCCGCCTGCGCCCGCATCTTCTCAGGCGTATCCAGCGACAGAGTATAGGCCGTAATCTCAGGCCCCGGCATCGGCAAGCCAGTCAGATCCCAGATGCGCTTCCCGGCGCGCTTGGCTTCCAGATCCCACAACGCGCAGTCCACCGCGTTTCGGGCCGCGCCGGCAGGCAAAAGGTCCATCACCCCTTCACGATCAAACATTTCGGGCAGCCCGGCAATCTCGGCCTCAACCGACTCCAGCGTCTCGTTATAGCGCGCGTAAGGGACGCATTCGCCCCAACCCTGATGCTCTCCATCCGAAATCCGAACCGTCAGCACCTTGGCTTCGGTTCGCGACCCGCGCGAAATGGTGAACACCTGCGCCAGCCGAAACACATCACGAGAGACTTCTACCTGCACGCACCCCATCCTTCTTCTCGTTCAAAATACGGCCGCCGGAGGCGGATCAAAGCCCACCATCCGGCGCGCCGTTCAGATCACATCGCTGCCAGCGCGTCTACCAGTTTGCCTGCGCCAAAGCGGTATGGGTCGGTGGCGGGCAGACCCATCTCCGCTTCAACCTTGGCGATATAGGCCGTCGCGTCATCCTCGCTCAGATGCTGCGTGTTGATCGAAATACCCGCGACCTGACAGTCTGGATTTGCCACCCGCGCCAACGGCAAGGCCGTGTCCCGTAGCTGCTCCAGCGTCGGCAGCGAATATTCAGGCAGACCACGCATATGCGTGCGAGTCGGCTCATGACACAGGATCAATGCGTCCGGCTGGCCGCCATGGATCAGAGCCATGGTCACGCCCGAGTAAGAGACGTGAAACAGCGACCCCTGTCCTTCGATGTGATCCCAGTGATCCACATCGTTTTCAGGTGTCAGGTATTCCACCGACCCAGCCATGAAATCGGCAACAACCGCGTCCAGAGGCACACCTTGACCGGTGATCAGAATGCCGGTCTGACCCGTTGCGCGGAAGGTCGACTTCATGCCGCGCTTGCGCATTTCGGCGTCCACGGACATGGCGGTGTACATTTTGCCGGCCGAGCAGTCGGTTCCGACGGCCAGGCACCGTTTGCCCGAACGCTTCTTACCGTTAGCGATCGGATAGCCGACCGTCGGCACGCGCACGTCATGCAATGTGCCGCCATGGGTTTGCGCCGCAGCCACCAGATCACCTTCGTCCCGCAGCAGGTTGTGCAGGCCCGAGGCCAGATCATAACCCATCTCAAGAGCGGCAATCAGAACCTCTTTCCAGGCTTCGCTGATGATTCCGCCACGGTTGGCGACGCCTATGACCAGCGTCTTGGCACCGGCCTCTTTGGCCTCGGCCAGAGTCATGTCGGTCAAGCCCAGATCGGCCTTGCAACCGTCCATTCGGAACTGGCCCACGGCATTCTCGGGGCGCCAGTCCCGAATGCCGATGGCCACTTTGGCCGCCAATTGGTCGGGCGCATCGCCCAGAAACAGCAGGTACGGTGTCTCGATCATTGCGGTTCACTCCTTTGATTCCGACGCAGCCTATTGGACGAGCTTGACGAGTGTTTCGCGTTTTCCTTCGGCAATTCCAGCATGAACAGGAGATTTTCGCGCCCCTGACCAAATTCTCGCAGTTTTCTTTCAAGTTTTCAGAGTGATTATTCTTTAATCACCATTCACAGCGCACCAAACAGTAAATGCTGCACTCGCATTGCCGCAGTTGCACAAACACCCTTGCGCACAGCTGCGCAATTTAATACCTCATTGAGCAGGAAAATTGTAATTTCATTTCTCTCTCGAGGTCCAGATGAGCTTTCGCCTTCAACCCGCCGCCCCTGCGCGCCCCAACCGTTGTCAGCTGTTCGGGCCGGGATCGAACACCAGGCTGTTCCCTAAAATGGCCGCGTCGGCAGCGGACGTAATCAACCTTGATCTGGAGGACTCGGTCGCGCCCTCGGACAAGGACACCGCCCGCGCCAACGTGATCGAAGCGCTGAACACCGTCGACTGGGGCAGCAAATACATGTCGGTCCGGATCAACGGCCTGGACACACCCTATTGGTACCGCGACGTAGTTGACCTGCTAGAGCAGGCCGGCGACCGTCTGGATCAGATCATGATCCCCAAGGTCGGCTGTGCCGAGGATGTTTATGCGGTCGATGCACTGGTCACAGCCATCGAACGCGCCAAGGGCCGCACTAAACCTGTCAGCTTTGAGGTCATCATCGAATCTGCCGCAGGTATCGCCCATGTCGAGGCAATCGCCGCCTCCTCCCCCCGGATGCAGGCAATGAGCCTGGGGGCTGCGGATTTCGCGGCTTCGATGGGGATGCAAACCACTGGAATCGGCGGCACACAGGAAAACTACTACATGCTGCGCGAAGGTGAGAAACACTGGTCCGATCCATGGCATTGGGCACAAGCCGCCATCGTCGCTGCCTGCCGCACCCACGGCGTGCTGCCTGTGGACGGGCCGTTCGGCGATTTCAGCGATGATGAGGGTTATATCGCGCAGGCAAAGCGCTCGGCCACTTTGGGCATGGTTGGCAAATGGGCCATTCACCCCAAGCAAATCGCGCTGGCCAATCAGGTCTTCACCCCATCGGATGAGGCCGTCTCGGAAGCCCGAGAAATCCTCGCCGCGATGGAACAGGCCAAGGCCAACGGCGAAGGCGCGACCGTGTACAAAGGCCGTCTGGTGGATATCGCCTCGATCAAACAGGCTGAGGTGATCGTGGCACAGGCCGAATTGATCGCCGCCAACGGCTGAGACCAAAAAGGCCCCCGATTGGGGGCCTTTCAGTTATCTTCCAAAGACGTCGTTGGGCGTCCAGGTGATCCGCTCACCCTGTTTACCCGATTTCATCATCAGGCAGGACGTCCCAAGCTTCTGAAAATAAATGATCTTCAACGGGTACCAACCGGCTTTTGGCACCTCGACCTCAGTCCGTTGGTTGGCCTCGCATCCCTGAATGCCCCGGACCATCCCGATCTGCTGGCCACCCACCCAGGCTTCAATCCCGTCATTCGACCATGTTTCGAGCTCGTAGATTCCGGGTGAATCAAAACGCATATACCCCGTGACCTCAGCGGCAACGTTATACGCACCTTCGAAGGTCATAACGTTATCACCCTTGCTGGTGTCCCTATAGTCCAACCCTCGCAGTGGTGCGCCGGGCTGCGCCTTAGACAGCATGCTTTTGGCTTGACCCAAATCCCGGATCTTCTTGTGTTGATTCCCCGTGCCAACGTATTTCACATCCAACCCGGCCTTTGGGCTAGGTTGCGGGTTGGCGGGTTGCAGTTTCAATGGTGCGGACAGTGCCGCCCCGGCGATCAACGCCAAGGCTGCGGCAAACGCTCCGGTCCGGACGAATGGCATGGTTATCTCCCTAAGTTCGGCCCTGTCGAGGTTGATCCCCTTATGTGCGGCCATTTCCATGACAGTAAAACCTGAAGATTTACCCTGCAAGATAGTTAAAGATCACATTCCGGGCGTTCAGGCGCGCATATCCTTCGGCGATTCCATAACCACATACGAGGTGATCGAGGTCACATGCGGCAGCGTCCCCAGAACCTCGGTGTGAAAGGTTTTGTATGATGGAAGATCGGCGCATTCGACGCGTAAGAGGTATTCGATCGTTCCGGTGATGTTATGGCATTCCACCACTTCGGGCGCACGCTGCAGGGCGCGCTCGAACCCTTCTTGTGCGGCCTTGGTGTGCTCTCCAAGTCCAACGCCAAGATAAGCCACGAACCCCACGCCCAGCGCCGCGGGGTTCAACACCGCACGATAGCCCGCGATCACGCCTGAGCGTTCCAACTCTTGCACCCGGCGCAAACAGGCCGAGGGCGAAAGGCCAACCCGCTCGGCCAGCTCCAGATTGCTGATCCGACCGTCTCGGGTAAGCTCACGCAATATCTGTTGGTTAATGTGATCAATCTTAGTCATAAGTTGCAGAATAAATGTCAGATTGCACAAAGAAGCAATTTCATTTGGTGCTGATGCAGCAATTATCTGAAACATGACCCACGAAATCCTTCTTGCCCTGATCACCTTCGCTTTTGTCTCATCCATTACACCGGGACCGAACAACCTGATGCTGATGGCGTCGGGCGCCAATTTCGGGTTCTGCCGCACGATCCCGCATATGCTTGGGATCGGGCTGGGCTTTACGGTCATGGTTTTGCTGGTCGGCGCGGGTCTGGTGCAGATATTCGAGACATACCCCGTCAATTACACGGTGCTGAAACTTGCCTCGGTGGTGTATCTGCTGTTTCTCGCCTGGAAAATCGCGCATGCAGCGCCCGCTAAGGGTGCCGAAGTCTCGGGCGAGCCGATGACCTTTCTGCAAGCAGCCGCGTTTCAATGGGTCAACCCCAAGGCATGGGCCATGGCCCTGACGGCAACCACGGCCTACACCCCGGATCACACATTTAAGGCCATCGTGATCGTTGCCCTGATCTTTGGCGCAGTAAACCTGCCCTCGGTTAGCACCTGGACTGTGCTTGGGCAACAAATGGCGCGCATCCTGACGAACCCGCGTCGGCTGGTGACATTCAACTGGACCATGGCGGCGCTGCTGGTCGCCTCGCTCTATCCGGTTCTTTGGTCGGGGTGAGCAGCCCAAGGCAGAACGCCTATTCCACGTCTGCAAGTCCTGCCGAGTTGCATCCCGGGCGACCTCGGGTCATATAGCAGAGAACTTCCGCGACGAGAGGCGTCATGACCCAGTATCTGGATTTCGAAAAACCGCTTGCCGAGATCGAAGGCAAGGCCGAGGAACTGCGCGCGCTGGCCCGCACCAATGAAGAGATGGATGTGGCCGAAGAAGCCGCCGCGCTGGACGCCAAGGCCGCCAAACTGCTGGACGAGCTTTATGCAGACCTGACCCCGTGGCGGAAATGTCAGGTGGCGCGGCATCCGGAACGCCCACATTGCAACGACTATGTGGACGCGCTGTTCACGGAATTCACCCCTCTGGCCGGGGATCGCAACTTTGCCGACGATCTGGCGGTAATTGGCGGCCTTGCCCGGTTCAACGACCAACCGGTGATGGTGATCGGCCACGAAAAGGGTTCGGACACCAAATCGCGGATTGAACGCAACTTCGGCATGGCCCGTCCCGAAGGCTATCGCAAGGCTGTCCGCCTGATGGAGATGGCCGGTCGGTTTGGCCTGCCGGTGATCACGTTGATCGACACGGCCGGGGCCTATCCCGGCAAAGGGGCCGAGGAACGTGGGCAGTCTGAGGCCATCGCGCGCTCGACCGAAATGTGCCTGAAGATCGGAGTGCCGCTGGTGTCGGTCATCATCGGCGAAGGCGGCTCGGGCGGGGCTGTGGCCTTTGCCACCGCAAACCGCGTCGCGATGCTGGAACATTCGGTTTATTCGGTGATCTCGCCCGAGGGCTGTGCCTCGATCCTATGGAAGGATGCTGAGAAAATGCGCGAGGCCGCTGAGGCGCTGCGCCTGACTGCTCAGGATCTTTACAAGCTGGGCGTTTGTGACCGGATTATCACCGAGCCCAAAGGTGGCGCACATCGTGATCGCGAAGCAACCGTCGAATCCGTACGTTCAGCAATCGCGGCAATGCTGAAAGAGCTGGACGGAAAAGATGCGGCAGCCCTGATCACGGACCGCCGTCAGAAATTCCTGGATATCGGCTCGAAAGGGCTGGCGGCGTAACCCGTCAGCCACCAAGGCTGCGCAACAACGCGACCGAAGGCTCGCCAGTCACGGCCAGCCCACTGGCGCGCTGATAGGCGCTGATGGCGGATTTGGTGTTGTTGCCAACCACCCCGTCAGCGCCCTGCGTATCATACCCCGCAGCCGTCAGACGCCGCTGAAGGTCTTTGCGGTCCTCGAGTGTCAGACCCGTTGCATCCGGCCCGAACGAGGCTTGGAACGGCGCCCCCCCTGCGATCCGGTCCGACAAATGCCCGACCCCAATCGCGTAGCTGTCGGAATTGTTGTACCGTTTGATAACCTGAAAATTGCGGAACACCGCGATGCGCGGCCCTGGTACCTGAGGCTGCAACACGGCGACAGGCGTACCAGTGACCATTCCGACCTCGCCGCCCCAGGGTTGTCCCCGCACCCAGCCCGAACGCGCAAGATACGCGGCGGTCGAGGCCAGTGAATCCGCAGGATCTTCTGACCAGATATCCCGGCGACCGTCGCCGGTGAAATCTACCGCAAAGGCCAGATAAGAGGTCGGGATGAATTGAGTATGCCCCATTGCACCGGCCCAGCTGCCGGTCATCTTGTCTGGCGTCGTGTCGCCTTCCTGAATGATCCGCAACGCTGCAATCAATTGCTTTTCGAAAAATTCACCGCGCCGCCCGTCATATGCCAGCGTTGAGGTCGCCGAAACCACCGGCACATCCCCCCGTCTTGCGCCATAACGGCTTTCCAGCCCCCAGACGGCAACCACCACCTCTTTGTCGACACCATATTTCGCCTCAATCTGCGACAGCGTTCCTGCGTGGCGCACCAGCATCTGCTTGCCTGTAGCAATCCGCTCGTCCGAGGCGGCGATGGCCAGGTAATCCTCGAGCGAGCGCTTGAATTCGACCTGGTTGCGGTCGCGCTCGATCACGCCGGGCAGATACCCTGCCCCCTGAAACGCACGATTGAGGGTGGTTTGTGAAATGCCCTGTGCCGCCGCGCGACCTTTGAACCCGGCGACCCAGGCGTCCCATCCCGAATTGGGAACCGGCCGCATCCGCGACGCAGGCGCAGTGGACGGCGCCCCTGTGGAGCAAGCGGCCAAAAGGGTCGACCCAAGACCCAGTGAGAAATTACGTCGATTGATCATGGCTGAAATCTGCTCTTGTTGTGATTTGGTCCAGAGTAACCCAGACACATCGCGCAAGCCACACCGACACACCTGATCCGGCACTATTCCAGCGCTTCGGCGACAAGCCGCCTAGCTGACCAGCATCCGCAGGCCCTGCGTCACGTCAGAGCGCACCGCCAGACGCAATCCGGGTTCGTCTCCGGCCTGTAAGGCGGCGATGATCAGCTTGTGATAATGCGGAGGCTCGGTCCGCCTGAGCCGTCCGTAAAGCGCGCGCATGGTTGGCCCCAACTGCAACCAGACGGTTTCCGCCATTGCCAGCATCGCAGGGGCCTGCGCCCGCAGATATAGCGTGCGGTGAAATTCCAGATTGGTGCGGATGTAACCAACCGCGTCGCGTTTGGTGACCATCTCGGCCACATTCATGTTTATGCTTTGCAGCCGGTCAATCAGTGCGATATGCGCCCGCGGCAGCGCACGGCTGGCCAGTTCGACCTCGAGCAAAGCGCGCAGAGCGGCCAGTTCCTCAATCCGGTCATTTGTCAGTTCGGGGGTCGAGACCCGCCCCGATGTGGACAGGAACAACGCCCCTTCCGCAGCCAGCCTCCGAACGGCTTCACGCGCGGGAGTCATTGAGACACCGAATTCCCTGCCAATCCCACGCAGGGTCAACGCCTGCCCCGGCGCCATCTCTCCGTGCATGATGCGCGAGCGCAGGGCGCGATAGACCTTGTCATGCGTTGCGGTCTGCGATTCTGACGGGCGTGTGGTCAACATGCCTCATGTTGTGATCACAAACGACAGCCGGGTCAACTCACGGCGGCGTCAAACCGGTACTGATGCAGTTGCGCCCCGTTTTCACGCAACCAACGCCGCTGAGAATGGTAGTCACCGAAAATCCGTTCAACCTGCGCCCAGAAGGCAGGTGAGTGGTTCATCTCGACCAAATGCGCGACCTCATGCGCCGCGACATAATGCAAGGTCTCGGACGGCGCGAGGATTAGCCGCCATGAAAACATCAGCCCTCCGGCAGAACTGCATGACCCCCATCGGGACCGCGTATCGCGGATGGTCAGGCTGGTATAGGATCGCCCCAACATTGCTGCGTAGTCATCGCAGGCCCCGGTCAGACGATCCCGTGCCAGCTCCTTCAGAAACCGGGACAGACGCCGCGCTTCAGAGCCCTCAGGCACTGCAATCTCGTCGCCTTGCAACAGCACACGTCGCCCGGTTGCGGGAACGATTCGCCGCTCCACGCCTTCGATAGGTATGGTCTGTCCGAGTTGGACCACTGCCGGGTCGGGGCGATCCAGCAAGTGTTGGCGAATCCACTCTTCCTTTGTCCGGGCAAAACTCAGCGCTTCGGCCTCGGGGACACCCTGTGGGTAGGTCAGCGTAACCCTTCCGTCCAACTGGGAAATCCGTAGGCTGATCCGCCGCGCCCGCGCGGATTTGCGCAACGTCAGCGGCACCGGAGGCGTCCCGGGCAGTGCGTGATCTCCCATATGCCTGTTTCTCCTGCTCAAAGGCTTTGACAGTGCCCGCTGCATGTGGCACGTGACCTGAATCGTTGACACGACTCACCTGATATCAAGGGGATTTGACATGCCCAAGGAAGAATGGGGCGTAAAGCGCGTTTGCCCGACCACTGGTAAGCGGTTTTATGACCTGAACAAGGACCCGATCGTTAGCCCCTACACCGGCGAGATCGTGGAGCTTGAGACCGGCAAAAGCCGGATGATCGCCGCAGATGCGGAAGATGCGGCCTCGGCCAAAGCGCGTGAGAACGCGTCGGAAGAGGATCTGGTTCTGGATGATGACGACAATGTCGATGTCGATCTGGACGATGATCTGCTGGACGATGACGACGACGACAACGATAACGTCTCGCTGGACGATATCACCGACATGTCGTCGGAAGACGAAAACTAAAACCGGTCCGAGGCGGCCCCTTGCCGCCTCATACCCGCAGGACGCGGGTCGCAAACTTTTTGGCGGATTCCAATTTTTTGGACTTGCACTCACCGCCGCCGTCTCATAAACGTCCGTCCACTGCTTCGGCAGTCCCTAGATGGGGCCTTAGCTCAGTTGGGAGAGCGCTTGCATGGCATGCAAGAGGTCAGGGGTTCGACTCCCCTAGGCTCCACCAAAACCTAACAATACAACTAGATAGCAAGCATTAGAGTGGTGTGACACACAGGTGTGACACAAAATGAAGCTGCATGCGTATCTCTCACTGTCCAGACATGGCATCTACTACTTTCGTTGGCCCCTACCCGACACAAGACCAAAACCCCACACTAGACCAAGCACCACGCGTAGGTCCCTTCGGGTGTCTTTGCGTACAAGATGCCCTAAAGAGGCTGGTACTCTGGCACGACGTCTTGCAGTGTGCGGCGACACAATAACAAAGCACACAGAACAATCGGGCATGAACTACGGCGAACTGCGCACAAAGGTGCACGGGCATTTCAAGAGAGTATTGGAACGGGCAAAGGCGCGCAGGGACGAACTCGGCCCCTATACCGAGCTTGAGAAAGAGCGCATAGACGACACCATCCAACTCTATGAGATGGACAACGAAGACTACTGGGACTTAGTGGGCAAGGATGAAGTTGCTAAGCAGTTCCGATCTTTCTGCAACGCGACTGGCGTGCCCCAGAAACAGACTAGAGAAAATGCTTGGGTCATCCTTGATGAAATTCGGAAGGCTTGGATTGGCTTCCACAAAGCCATGTTAGAACACGATAAGACCTTTGAGGAATACGATTTTAGCACGAAGCCCAGCGCGGCTGTAAGCGCCGCAGAGAGCGCCCAACCTATTTTCGACACTGACCCAGTCAAAGTCTCAAATAGCCGCCCACAGGCACTTTCTAGCCCGCTCCTGTCCATCCTGTTTGCCGAGAGAAAAGCTGAGGCGGAACAGACAGGTCAATGGTCGGCCAAGCTGCTGAACGACTATCAGGCTTGGACAGACCTTTTCATAGAATTGCAAGGCGACCGGCCAATTCTCGACTACAAAAAAGCTGACGCACGCGACTTCAAGAATGTCCTACTTGAGCTTCCCACCAACAGAAACAAACTACCGCAAACGATTGGCCTGACGCCTAGTGACGCCATACAAGCGGCCAAAGACCACAGCTTGCCGACGCTATCAGTAAGTACAGTCAACAAAGCATTGGGAAGGTTACAGGGTATATGGAAGTGGTCTGATTGTCCGTCGTCAGGAGTTTTGGGCCAGTTGGCAGTCTGAGCTAAGAGAGAATCTGACTCATCCGGTTCGCGTGATTATGCGGCGGATTTGCGGTGAAGCAAGCGACGCGTTTCGATTGTCTTTCGTTTGATCCTTTCTCGTTGTCTCAGAATGGTCTGGTCTCGTCCGAAGTAGACGTCAGCGGGCGTGAGGTTTTGCAGGCTTTCGTGGTAGCGACGATGATTGTAATGCTCGACGAAGGCGTCAATCTGCTGCGTGAGATCGCCAGGCAGATAGTAGTTTTCCAACAAGATGCGGTTCTTGAGGGTCTGATGCCAGCGCTCGATCTTGCCTTGGGTTTGCGGATGATATGGCGCCCCACGCACGTGATCCATTTGCTGATCTTCCAGCCAATCAACCAACTCTCCGGAAATGTAGCTGGACCCGTTGTCGCTGAGCAGACGCGGCTTATGCAACACGGTTGCCTGATCACAGCCTGAGCTTTGCAAGGCGAGGTCCAGAGTGTCGGTCACATCCTCGGTCTTCATCGTCGTGCAAAGCTTCCAGGCGATGACGTAACGGCTGAAGTCATCCAGGATCGTACTGAGATAGAACCACCCCCAGCCGATCACTTTCAGATAGGTAAAGTCGGTCTGCCAAAGCTGGTTCGGTCGTGTCGTTTTGTCTTGAAACTCATCCGCTGCGGACAAAACCACATAAGCCGGGCTGGTGATCAGGTCGTACGATTTGAGGATGCGATAGACGGAAGCCTCTGACACAAAATACTTTTCCGTGTCGGTGAAGCGGACAGCCAACTCACGCGGAGACAGCTCGCTTTAGCCGAGTTTACCGGTTGCAAAAGGCCTCTGGCTTCCCATCGACACTAACAAGACTGCACAGCGCACTCAGTGCGCAGTAAGTGCAAACGTGGTTACACCATAGTGAGTCCGTGGATTATCGCTGGCACAAGTCACCGCCAGCGGAAGCATACGTTTCATATGAGGTGCCAGTCCTAAGTTTGGTCTTGTCATCTATTACCGGCTACCTTTCTTCGCACAGGTTATTGAACCGGCAACAACTCCAACTCGGGCAAGGTGTAAGACTTCATCGCTTCGACGTCTGGGCTGTATGCCCGAATTTGAGCGCGCCATCCATCAACGGGAGTAAGTGCATAATTCACATCACGCTCCTCGGCGATTTCACGGCACGTATCGTCCCCGAAGACTATCGTGAAACTCCCATCAGCATTTGCCCGGTATGCCTCACGGTTCGTGCTGACGACATTGTACTCGTCCGTCATCAAGTAATTGTCTTCGTCGTACATAGTGAGAGATGCGAACGCTTCCGCAGGGACTTTGTCAAAGGTCGCAGTGTAGCACGTATTGGCTTTTGTGCCTTCCGGTGCCCAAGACGCGTACATTGCTGTAGATTCAGGGCTCAGACCCCAAGACCCGGCGATGGCATATGTCCACTTTTCCCAATCCGAGACATCCTTGATATCGAACTGAACGGAGTCGAACATGTCTGGCAGATTGCCCCATTCCACCAAGAGGGCGTCGCGCAGCTCAGCTACGTCTTCCTCGGTCGTGTCTGTTTCAAAGGGGACGGCTGAGTTGGCCGTAATCACCATCGCTGGCTGTAAGACGTTGTCTATGTAATCGAGGTCTCCTTGGCTGGCGTCTGTGCCAACCCGGACGCCAATGATGACGTAGTCGGTGTCGACATCTTCGCCCGCGTATTCATGAAGGCCTGAGTCCCAAGTGTAATCCACAAACGTGTGATTGTAGTCTTGAACATGCAAAGAAATGAAGCGGTCGCCGACATCGGGCAACTCGACCGAGAAACCTTTGCGCGCATCAATGACGGCAACAGAGTAAACAGTGTCCGCATTCGGCGTTACGACCCACTTATCGGCAGCTTTCGACAGGCCGTCAAAATGCACGAACTCGTTCAATCCGGCCCGAGACAGCATGTCCATGAAAATGAGGTCTGCCTCTTTGCGCTGGAACTCCATGGCGGTCATCCCATAGTCCATCGGGTCAACGGCCCAGTTGCTGGAGTCGATGCTAGAAATGATCTCCTCTGCTGTCTGGGTATCGGCGGAAACGGAAAACGCCGAGGCGGATGCAAGCGACGCTGCAAAAACAAGTCTTTTCATAGTCGTGAGTCTCCAAAGCCCATGGTGCAAAGGTTGACATAAACTAAATCAACGCGGAAGAGATCGCGTGAGCGGAAGTGTTGCGCTGGTAATAATGTGTTCTTGAATATCATTCCGGCAACCGGTCGAAAGAACACATGCCAGAAACAGCGGCTTTGTGAAAACTCCGGCCCACGACACAAGACCAATACCCAAAACCCGACCAAACACCTCACATAGGACCATTGGTGTGTCAGTGCGTACGAGATGCCCTAAAGAGGCTGGTACTCTGGCACGGCGTCTTGGCGGGTTCGAGATGACCATTCAGAGTGTTTATGCAAGACACGACATCAAGGGCCGTCTCTGCCCCATTCGGGAACAGGCGTTTTGGTAAGACAAGGTTCTCGGCAACCACCGGAGACGAAGAAAGAACCAGTGCAGTCGCAAATGCAGAGACTAGCGATTAATCATGCTACAGAAATAACTGTGCAAACCAGCAGTTTCCAGTGGACCTGACGTGTTGATATTGGCCAGCCGCTACTCATTCTGGTCGCGCTGAGCTTGCTTGGCTTCATATTGCTCCCAAACCTTCATTCGCCCCTTTTGACGAGCGTCGGCCAACCATAGCTTCTTACGCACATCCGGAACCTCAAGGCTCCTATACTTACCATCTGAGAACTTAGGCCAGTCTATAGCCATCCCGAGCTTGACCATTTCTGCAGAAAGGTCGCGCCCATCTTCAAGAAAACACTTTGCCACTGTACGACCGTGGGCGTCCTCGGCAGTAACCTCTGCCCTAACTCTCTGCCCCTTGCACAGGGATACCAAAGCCCACTTAGCCTTTTTGCCGTATGGGTGGTTAATCTCGGGCGCATCAACGCCGAACAAGCGCACCTGCTTCTTCTGTATTTTTATCGTGTCACCGTCCACAACATAGGCAGGACCTTCTAATACGGTTGTGGTGGGTTTCGGTACTGAACTGCCAGCATCGAAACGTGATGGCTGACTTGTGTTCTGGGAACGCGACACACCCAGCTTCGGCTTTAACTCCGGAGTTGCTTGTCGTGTAGGCTTATTTCTTATGTCGGGCTGGCGTTTGCTACGCGCAATGAGCAGCACAGCTACTAAGGCGACGACTAACAGTATAGCAACTTCCACAGTATCGGGCCTTGTAAACAGTTTGCTTCAATATGGCTGCAGCGAAGCCTTCCGACACACTACACGTCTTAGTTGATTGTGGGATGGCAGTGAAGTTTAATCCAGTGAAAAAGCCCACGTTGCTTGCTTAGGTTCTAAGATCCTTTGGCGATAGATGCGTTGCAAATGAAGAAAAGCGACAACTGAGCAGTACCAGATACCCAGCTTCATAGTGCGTTGTCAGGTGCGCACTTGGGCCGCGGAAGGAATAGAGTGGAAACTCTGCCCAATACACCGGCGCAATCACACTAGTTGCCTCTGTGCAGGTGAGCCACTAAGGTGGAACACAGTACAAACAAGCACACCACAATAGTGTTTACTATCAGTGCATTAGGTGTTCGGCGGCGTTTCCCCTAGGCTCCACCAAAACCTAACAATACAACCAGATAGCGCTAGATCGGTGTGACACACAGGTAAAGCTGCACGTAACGAACAGATAATCTCAGCGTTGAGCAATCTGTCCCGTTGCCGCCCATTGACGCTTTCGCAGCTGCCGTTCGCCCAGGTTAATACGGGTTCGATTTGGGCAGTTGTGGCTCAGACAGCAATGCGCCTAGTTCTGACGTCGGGCAACGTCGATTGTCGCGAGTAATGGGCTTAGCTGCGTTTCATACTTCCGCCACTTCTCTTTTGACGAAGAGTACAAAGGCTGCCGAACCTGTTGAACGCTTGCTGTTCGGACGCGCCGCTTACTTTTGTGGAACTCAAGACAGGCATCGTCCCACTCCAAACCGCAATATGAGATCAGCCGAGCCGCTTCGGTATCGATATCTTCAATCAACGCCTCATATTGCACAGTGTAAAACGCATCCGTCGGCAGGACGCTCAGCCAGTGATCCATGATGCGGCTGTAGTTGTTGTAGTAGCGACCCAGCTCAACAAGGTTATAGCTGTGAAGCTGACTGCGTTCGAACAGCCTTGTGTAACAGGACAAACAGGTATCGAACGGGTTCCGTGCGACGTGAACAATCTTGGCGTTCGGCATCAGCGCGTGGATTAACCCGACGAGTTGAAAGTTGACGGGCATTTTGTCAACGATATGCGGCATATCGGGCGCATGCCGGGTCAGCGCATCGACATAGTCGCGTGCCCTTTCTTTCAACTTGTCTCCGTTGGCGGCTTTGACAGACTTTGGCACGTTGCCGCCTGCATCGCCCAGTCGACCGAATATGTTATGGAGGTCATTTAGCTCGCCTGCTCCAAAAACTTTTGGGTGAGCATTCAGGATGGACTCGGTCAATGTTGTGCCCGAGCGGGGCATCCCCAGTACAAAGATCGGTCGGTCGGTTGAGATCGCGTGTTCTCGCAAGCGCTCAATCATGGCCCGGTCGAAAGTTGCGATCAGATCGTCTGTCAATTGGTCGGTGTCCGCTGGATCATAATCCGTGAGCGTACGTTTGATATCAGCGCCGCGTTTGAACTGCGCAAAAGCGTCCTCGTAACGCTTCAGTTTTTCGTAACACTCGCCCAACGCATAGTGATAGGCAGCAGCCTTCTGCGGAAGCATGGAAGATGCATCCGGCAACGCCGCCTCCAACTTCTGAAATACAGGGTTTTCCGGGGTGACCGTTTCCAGTTTTGCCAGAGCGATTGTGGCGTTCAACTGGTCGTCTGTTGTTCTGGCGGCCTGTTCAAAATGCGCGCGCGCCTCTTTGAAGTCGCCACGTTCGATTGCCAGATGCCCCAGTGCCATTCGGCTGGACGAAAGGTCGGGTTTCAGATCCAAAGCTTTTTCATAGAATTCGATTGCGGTTTCGGCGTCGCCAAGATGCGCCTTGGCCAAGCCGATCTGATGACATGCCGCGGCGCTTTCCGGGTCCAGTCGCAGGGCATGCTCTGCTTCGATCAAAGCCAGCTTCGGGTGGTTCTTTTCATAGAGAACCTGCGACAGCCCGACATAACTGTCCGCCTTGTCATCTTTCAGAGCAATCGCATTCCGAAAGGCGTTTTCGGCTCGGTCCAGATTATTCTCCAGCATGAAAATCCGACCAAAATTGCGATGCAACTCAGCGTCACGAGGAAACTTCTCGAGTTGTGCATTCGCCTCGCTATGTGCCTCAGCGACTTTCTCGGCTTCTATCAGAACCGAGATGAGATTGTTGGCAGTCTCAGATGAATTTGGATTAATCTTCAGCGCCTTGCGGTAATACTGCGCCGCCTTGACCCGGTCGCTGTTATCACGCGCAATACTTCCCAGATTGTTAATTGCACGGTCGAATTCTGGGTCAAGTGCCAGCGCCCGCTCCTGAAAGGCCTCAGCCTCAATCAGGTTTTTCTGATCGTAACGTACCAGCCCCAAATTAGAGTGCGCTGCGGCAGCCCCCGGTGCCAGACGAACAGCGCGCGCGCCAATCTCAGACGCTTGCTCCAGATGACCTGCGGATCGAAGAACCTCGGTGAAATTGGTCAAGAAATTTGCATTGTCGGGCTGCAGTCGCACGGCCTCGGTCATCGCTTTGACTGCTGGGTCGATCTGGCCTGTCTGGAACGCGATCAGACCCAGCATCTGATGGGCCTGCGCATGTTGGGGAACCGCGCGGATGATTTCAGAAAATAGCTGCACAGCTGGCTTCAACTGACCATTCTGATAGTGCGCCATACCATGCTGAAAAGCGTCCTGAACAGACATTTGCTTGCCCTGAACCATTCTGCGAACTCCAATATACGGCCTGGATCAGCGGCCTGCTTTACCGCCGAAGGCTTACGTAGAACAATCGCGGCGGCTCGTCCATGTCCCACGGAACCCCTGCGCAATCGACCCGTGGCGGAGATCTGACTGCACCGTTTCCGAACCCGGAATGCGGTTTCTGCGCAAGGTTTCAGGCTTTGTCCGGTTACCGAAACGGCTTCCGACGACCGGCCAGTCTGGTTCGTACAGGATGAAGGTGGCACTGATCCGGTGTACGCCGCCGTCAATTCCAGCGGGCTTTTCACATCGCGCGATGTCATCGCCACCTACGGCGAAACTATTGGCTCCGTCAGATTTTGCGGGCGGCAACCTATTGCTTGGTTACGAAAAGGAGTTTTCGGCCAGAGCAAAATTGGAGTTGACCGCAGAGCAAGAATTTGGCGGAGGCGCTCAGGAATCACACGTTAAAACAGGCTCAAACCGGCAATTCTGAACGGCCCTAAAGTCGTCGCTAAGGTGAATTGCAGTTTCGCCAGACATTCAATGCAGATCATTGAGTGTCTGGTTCGATGCGGGCTTTGATGTCGGCCCCATGGCCCAAAACAACCCGAGGCGCAATTTGCTTTGAGGTCAGCTAGTTTCTGATAGGCATTTGTTCGCAGCCTCTACTGAGGTGGTGCGCAAGGTTACCGCGCACCATCCTTAGCAGGGCCAGATCACAGCTCTACAACGACCTTTCCGACCGCAGCTCCTGTCGTCAGGTGCGCATAAGCTGCGTCGGCATTGGCCCACCCAAAATGATGTTCATCAACAATCGGTTTGAGACCACCCGCATCCACCAGATCCGCCAGCGTCCGCAAGATGTCTCCATGGGCTTGCCGTCCAACATCGTGCATCATCGGGATCAGCATGAAGACGACGTGCAGGGACAAGCCTTTGAAATGCACGGGCGTCAAATCGAGCTCGACCATCGCGACCGTCGAGGCGACATGGCCATTGAGCTTGGCCGCTTCGAACGAGTTTGTCATGTTCGGGCCGCCAACGCTGTCAAACACCACATCGAAGCCGACGCCGTCTGTGTGTTCGGCCACGTAATCCTCGACTTTTTGCGTTGTGAAATCCACGGGCCGCGCACCGAGACCCTCGATCAAGGTCATCTGATCTGCGCCACGACCTGTTGCGGACACGGTTGCGCCAAGGTGGCGGGCGATTTGGACGGCGACATGGCCAACACCACCTGCGCCGCCCTGAACCAAAACGGTCTGCCCTTCGCCAACACCGGCTCGAGTCAATCCTTCGTAAGCGGTGATGCCAACGAGAGGCAGCGCTGCGGCTTCACGCATGCTCAGCGTCTTGGGTTTGTGGGCAATAAGGCGTGCATCTGCGTTAATGTACTCTGCCAGTGAGCCCGGGAGGTCCATCAAGCCACCCGCACAGCCGTATACTTCATCGCCTATGGCAAAACCTTCCACACCGTCGCCAATTGCAACGACCGTACCGGCAAAATCCATACCAAGCACGGCGGGCAATTGGGGGGACAGAGGCAGGTCTGCACCCATATTTCGGATCATTGTGTCGACGGTGTTGACGCTGACTGCGGCCACTTTGACGACCACATGTCCGGATGTCGCGACCGGGTCGGGCATTTCAGTGAGCTCGAACGGTGCTTCGGGTCCGTAAGATTTTAGAACCAGTGCTTTCATTGGGGTGTTCCTTTTGTGAGACAGTGTGTCAGGCCCGCGTGGAAACCACGCACGCTTGACGAGTTCCTTGTGTTGGGTGGTGGTTAATTGATGTCCTGCACTTGCATCACCAGATCGCCCCATTTGCGCTGGTTCTCGATGTCGTGTTCCAGACCTTGTTCATCCGCGATGGTGAACCGTTTGACCGCCGGGGTTTTGCTGGTGGCCTGATACAGCCAATAGGCTTCGGCCTTCAGTGCCTCATCAATCGGTTTGTCGATGGATTCATAGACCATCTGCTTGCAGGCATTGATCGACTCTGCCGGGAATTGTGCGATCCTTTCGGCCAGCGCGGTCACATATGGGCCAATCTCATCAGGCTCCAACGCTTTGTTGATGGTGCCCAGACGCTCGGCATCATCCGCGTCATAATCCTGTGCGCTCAGGATGATCTCAAGCGCTTTGCCAAGGCCGGTCTGACGTGCCATGCGCGAAGCGCCACCACCACAGGGCAGGATGCCCATGCCGACCTCCATCTGCATGAACTTGTACTTTCCACGCGCCGCAAAACGCATATCGAGTGCCAAGGCCAATTCGTGCCCGCCACCGCGTGCAAACCCTTCCAGTTTTGCGATGGTGGCTTGTGGCACCTTGCTGATCCGCTCACAGACCGATTGCAGATCCAGAAGCTGTGCATCCTCGCGGGATACGGCCTCGGTCGACATGTCCTTGAGTAGCTCGGTGTCGTAGTGGCAAACCCAGATTTCCGGATTGGCGGATTGAAAGATCACGACCTTGGTGTCGCGGTCCCGCTCCAGCCGCATGGCCAGACTGTTGAGGTCGGCCAGCATTTCCTGGCCCTGAACGTTCACCGAGCCAAAGTTGAATGTGACCGTGGCGATGCCGTTTGCGACGGCTACATCAAAGGTTTGAAAGTTCTCGTATTTCATAAGGCAGTCCTTTCCTGGGCCTCAACGCGGTAAGCGTGAGGAGTTGGGGGGGGTAAAGATGGAAGTGTGAGGCGCGATCGCGCCGCTTGGGTCAGTCAGTCCGGCTGATCAAACCCCTGATGGAGGCCATCACGTCTGCAACGTGATCTTCGTCCAGTGCTGCGGCATGCGGATTTGCGAAGGCTCCGCTGTCATTGTCAAAATAGGCACCAGACGCGTCAGCGAACCGCTCACCCAATGCCGCGTCAATCAGGATATCGGCACCGATGTTCATGTCGTTCCCGGCAACGCCAAAGCCCTCTTTCACCATCTTCGAGGCCAAAAGCGATCCGGGGTTTACGGCGATCATAACCGGTGCTTCGGCCTGTGACTTGGCCCAATCTTGGGTCCAGATGGTGATAGCCAGCTTGCTTTGGGCATAGGCTTCCATATCCGCCAGCGGCACATTGCCCTGCATCGCTTTTGTGTTCACTGGGGCCTGAGCCGCCGAAGACAGGTTCACGACACGCCCCTCGGCGGGAATGATCGGCAGCAGCAACTCGGTCAACAGATACGGTGCGAGCGTATTCACGACAAAGCGGATATCCTGCCCATTCTCAAGCACGGTTTGCGGGGCTTTCAACACACCTGCGTTGTTGATCAACACGTCCAGTTTGTCATGCCCGGCCCGTATGCTCTCGGCGAGTTTTCGTACCGCGGACAGATCGCTCAGATCTGCGGCATAGGTTTCGACATTGCCGCCGACCTCGTTAGCTGCCCGCTCTAATTTGGCAGCATTGCGGCCATGCAGCAGCACTTTGTGCCCATCAGCGGCCAGTTTCTTGGCCGTCAGCAGGCCAATGCCATCGGTCGAACCTGTAATGAGAATAGTCTTGGTCATCGGTCTGATCCTTTAGGAAAAGTCAGGCAGCAACGTGTCCGCCAGTTTTTTGAGAGTTTTATCAATGGGTGCTTGATTGAACCTTAGATTCAGTGCGACGTGATTGACCCCGAGGGTCTCAATCTCGCGCAGATAGCTGCGCAGAAAGTCGGTGCCAGACTGGAACCCAAGATGGATCGGGCGCGGAGGCGCAGCGGGGTCGGCAACGACATCAACATAAAGCGACTGCATGACGGGCTTATCCGTTTGGCCCGCCACCTTCACGCGCCGCCGATAGTCCGCAATGACTTGCCCTTGGGCCGACGCGCTGCGCGGATAGGTCATCCAACCGTCCCCGTTCTGCGCCACCCAATCGGGCGATTGCTGGCTACCACCGGTGATGAGCATCGGCAGGCGCGAGCCATGCGGCTTTGGCAACAGATCTATTCCGCCAGACAGTGCGCCTTGCCCACTTTCATGCTTGGGATAAGCTGATCCAACTGCGCGGATGTAGTCAACACTGTCACGGAAACGCGCCCCGCGGTCGTCAAAGCTGTGGTTCATCGCCGGGTACTCCTCGGGTCGATCACCGGAAGCGACACCCAACAGCAACCGACCACCCGAGAGCACATCTGCAGTCGCCGCTGCCTTGGCCACGTGGGCGGGATGACGCAATGGCAGGATCACGCTCGACGTTCCAAGCGCAATACGGTCCGTCACTGTTGTCAGCGCACCCAAGTAGACAAATGGATCGAAAACCTGTCCGGGGTCCCCGAAGTTTGGAACATTGAACGGCACGTCCCGCAGCCAAAGTGCTGCAAACCCAAGGCCCTCTGCCCTCTGAGCCGCTTCCAGATGTCCGCGCAGCATTGGTTCTGCGCCGACTGCATATGTTTCGAGTGGCAACACAAGGCCAACGCTCAACCGCCCCGGACGAAATACCCGGTTATAGGCCACGTTGATTTGGGCAAACTCAGCAGGTTGCTTTTTATCCAACATCTCTGGGCCCCTCTAATAACGCACCAAAGTACGGCTCTCGATGCTTCTACGAATGGTAGTGATACTTGGGTCCTCGACCATATCGAGCGCACCATGCGCGATCGACGGCAGCCCTTGATTATCAAAGATATTGAAGATCGCGACTTCATCCGGTGTCATCTTGGATTGATAGATCCATTCATGCCTGGGGTTTCCCACCAGCCCCATGATTTGCCCTTTGCGGTCCGGATAGATCAGGTCCAATAGAATCCAGTCAGACGGGTCAACCGATGACGGGCGAACAAAGCCCAGGGGAGCCGAATTGATCGGATGTCCCACAGGACGCCACACATTGACAAAGGCATAGTGACCTTGCGCCCATTCCGCTGCGGCCTCAGGGCCCAACAGGTCGACAAGGCGCTGCTCAGCTCCGCCCTTACTGTAGTCACTGTGGACGTTGCGCGCGGGTTTACGTGTCGCATTCGGGTCATCTACCCGAACGGTATGGTCAAAAACCACAACCTCACGCACGCCCAGCCTGCTCAAAAGCATCGCTGTCAGCTCGGCATCGTATGTTGCCTTCCAGGCCTCGCCTGTAAAGTCGCGCACCTTTGTTTCCAACGGTATGAATTCAACGGCATCAGACCCGAATGTAACGATATCGGTCGTCGCGCGGTTATCTGCCAACGACACGGCTGTAGCGACTAATTCGGGGGAAATCAGGTTACCTGCAATCCCACCAGCATCTAGTTCAAAGGCTTGCCGAAAGGGCTTGTGAACGTGGTAGTTAACTGTGGCCGTCCGGGTCATTTTGCGCCTCCTTCCCATGCTATGGTGCATTGATGAGAGGGATTTAATGCCAATCTAATTTGATATAAACTGTCCGTTCATGGATTGATAATTCGGATTTTCAATATAATGGGACTTGATACAGAAGCGTTACGATTGTTTGTAACGGCAGCAGAAATGCTGAACATCAGCGCGGCGGGACGCGCTTTGGGTATGGCTCCAGCTGTCTCGAGCGCAAAGCTCGCCAAACTAGAGCTTCACTTGGGTTCTGAGCTGTTGCACCGCACAACGCGCAAAGTGTCGCTGTCCGTCGAGGGTGCCGATTTCCTGCCTTTCGCCCGAGAGATCATCGCGCAGGAAGAGGCGGCACTTGCGGCCCTGGGCAAGCAAGCCACCAATATCCAAGGCACACTGCGTTTCGCTGCGCCCAGCACCTTTGCGCAGCTTTACATCGCACCGATCCTGCCGAAGTTTCTTCAACAGCACCCCGGCCTCACGCTCGATTTGCGATTGTCGGATGTTCAGTTTGATCTTATCGAAGGGAGTTATGACCTGGCACTCAGAAACGCCCCGCTTGTCGACACCAGCCTGAAAGGTCGAAAATTAGCTGATGACCGGCGCGTTCTATGCGCCGCGCCGCACTACCTCGACACATACGGCACCCCCAAAACACCCGCCGACCTGAATAACCACCACCTGATCGCTTTCCAAAATCGCCAACAGCGTCTGTTGACCGGAAAGGCTGGTGAGGAAGCCGCGTTTGACCCAGCGGCGGCTGAGGGTCAGCTGATAATCGACGACGGCCAAAGCCAGGTCTGCGCCACGCTGGCCGGTGCGGGTATTTCCTTGAACGCACTATGGAGTGTGCATGATCACCTTAGATCGGGTCGGTTGACGCAAGTTCTGCCGGGTTTTGAGGCCAAGGAAGGCAATGTTTTGTGGCTTATCTATCCCAAGTCCAACGTGTTATCCCCCAAAGTTCGGGTTTTCATGGACTTTCTGATCGCAGAGATTGGCGCGAAGCCGCCTTGGGAAATGTGATGCGGAAATAGTCAAGCGCACCTTCAGGTTTCACGTCGCCTAGGTCGAAGGCAGACGCTAATCGGACAGGTCATGAACAATCGGAAAACTCTGGTTTGTCCGCATAACCGTCGCAACTGATCGCCATCCCGACCCTCCGGATGGATTGCTGCTTTACGCATCTCTGGGCATTTCGCCCCAGTCACCAACTTGATTGCCTGATTGCTGCACCCCAGCCTTAATTAGATCCAAATGCGCACGTTTTGCAGCGGCGACTTCTTCGTCTGTCATAGGTGATCGGTTCAATTCCAGGAAGTATTCCGCACTTCCGTTTGGTTGAACGTTTTGGTCTTTGATTGCAATCAAGTCATCCGACCTGACATCCAGTATGGAAAGTGCCTTGATGAGCGGCACTAAACGGTCACTCTGGTCCGTTACATCAACAGACACGACGTTGGCACGGGACGACACTGACGCTCTGACCCGATCAACCACCGCGCCGAGGTCCGCGCCCTGGTGTAATAATTTACTGTATTCGGAGATATCTTCGAGAATTCGGTTAGAACGCAGGTTTTGCCAGTATGTACTTCGTATCCAGTCTGCTGGGCTTCTGGTCGTGTATAGCAGCGTGATATGAATTTGCGCATCAGTAAGCTGTTGAATTTCCTCCAACAAAGCCTCTGCCAGGACGTGGGTATATGTGTAGGACCACACGCCTTTGCGCCCTGGAATCAAGCCGGCGAACTCCTCATTGCTGATTAACAGCGGTTTTTCAGTTTGGCCGACATAAGGTTTAAGGGCGCTCCGAAGCTTTTTGCCAAAGTTTATTAAGGTGCGGTCTTTGGGCGCTACTGCGTACCGTCGTGCCGAGAAACCCGCATCCTGAACATCCCGAGGCAAAAGTACGTTGACGCGGTCTTTCAAGGTATGCTGGTTCTTGGAAAGGGTCCGTTGAAACGTTGTTGTCCCGGTCTTGTGAAAACCTTGATGAACTAAGACCTTCAACACGCCGCTTCCAACCCCTTTATGTCTCAACCTGCAATTTCACTTCATTATCACTGATCGGCCAAACGAAACTCGTCTTTGCAGCGATATGTTGGTCGTGAGCCAATCCATACAATAAGCCTGCGTCAGCTTAGTCAGCCCCGCCGAAGTGGTCCAGTTTGATTGTTACCACGGTTTTCTTTCCCCATTTCTAAGTTTGAACTAGGCACATCACCGCGGTGACAATAGGAGCAGTCGGAATACAGAGCTTCTCGGGCGCTATGGGATCGAGCCATAAGGTGCATTTCGTGTTCAGAAGAGAATTCAAACCCGTGCGACTGGAAAAGTCGGCATGATAGCCGAGACGCCAATCATGGGCTTGTGCGACTGTCGGGTTTTACATAGGCAGCTTCGACACTTCTCAACTGCCATGGTTCCACAAATGCCTTCCAAGAAACGTCTGACTTTCTCTTTCTTCGCCTCTCTGTTTTGCGCTTGCGTGATGCTGTTTGAAGATATCGGCGAAGCAATGGGTGTGGCCTGGATCGACGAATGGGATGAAATCCACGTCTGGGAGGTTCTGATCATGCTGTCTTTGTTCGGCGCGATCATGGTGTTGGGGAACGAGGTCCGCAAAATGCGGCGATATCAAGAGACCCTGGAAGACAAGGTTGCCCGCGCTTCCGGTGCGTTCGAAGACCTGTTGAACGCTTACTTCGAAAAATGGTCCTTCTCGGATGCCGAACGAGAAGTCACCCGACTTTTGATCAAGGGCTGCTCGACCGCTGAGATGGCAGAGATTCGCAATTCCAAGGAAGGTACGATTAAGGCCCAGACCAACTCGATCTACAAAAAATCGGGATACGGCGGGAAAGCTCAACTGCTGAGTGCGCTGCTGGAAGACCTCACCGATGGCGGATCTGTCGCCTGACGATTTGGAACAATCAAAAGAGCTTCTGCTGGAGAACCAATGCGGAAGTAGGCGTTAAGTCTCAAACTGGCATAAAGCCCTATAAAATAAGGCATAAACCAAAGTTCTAAATTGCTGATTCAGCCATAATCCTGCCTCTATTAGCCCTTTAACCACGTTCCTATGCGTGGCTTAAAGAGGTACGCAACGCGAGTGCACTTCGGAGCAAACCGGAGGCACAGAGTACGGAAAATATAGCCAGGTGAGGCGGGGTTTTATGCTGACTGAGCAGAAGAAACGCGCGGTTGCGCGCGGTGGTCGTTTGACGAAATTCAAAGGTAAGGTGGCAAGTGTCGCGCCATCGCTTTTTCTGAGTTCAGTCTCGCTGGTGACTCTGTCCGTTGGCAGCGGCAGCGCAGAGGTCGTCTCGACCGCGCGAACCACACCTTTGGTGAGCGCCGTTGACGAAGACCAAACGATCACCAGTACCGGTTCGATCATTGTGGACCCGCTGTCAGGCTCAGGTCTGGTTGTCATCAATGTACCGGACTATACCAGCGACCTGACCAATGACGGGTTGTTGTCAGCGACAGAAGGGGTGAACCGGACCCGCGCCGCGATTGACATTAACGGGGACCTGTCCGGTTCCGTTCTGAACTCGGGCACGATCACGATGGGAGCGGCATTAGGCGATTCCGCGAACCTGATGGGCATAAATGTTCAGGGTGACGTCAACGGCGCGCTGCAAAACACCGGCACGATCAGCATAGCAAACTCTGCTTTGACATTCGGGACGGCGGCAGGTGTCCAGACCGGTGCAGTGGCCGGAACGGTTTCGAATTCGGGCACCATTGACGTTGACGTGGATACAAGCAGCAGAGCCGTGGCTGACGGCATTCGCTCGACCAGTGTGGATGGGACGCTGACGAACACGGGCAGCATCAATGTTACCGCTTCGACTGGCGGCTTTGCCGCCAATGCCGACGGCATTCAGATTGATCTGGTTACGGGGCAAGCAATAAATTCGGGTCCGATAGCCGTTGCTGCAACAAGCCTGACCGGAAATGCGGGCGGAGACGGGATCGAGATAAACGATCTTTCAGGAAACCTGACCAACACCGGGGCGATCCGGGTTCAGGTGGACGGTGGCACAAATGCAAACGGCGATGCGATTGAAATTTTAGACCTTTCGGGACATCTGGAGAACAGCGGTGCTTTGACGATCGACGTCAACACGACCAACAGCAGCGCTTTTTTTGATATCATAGAGGTTGCGAGCGGCAGCGGTGGGATTACCGGTTCGGTGAACAACACCGGCGCCCTGAACGGGATGGCTAATGGTTCGAGGGCCAGTGTCGATGGTTTTGACGTTGGGGAGATTGCCGGCACCAGCACGTTCGCCAACAGCGGCACCGTTAGTGTTCGTGCGATTGCCAATACAAGCGACGCCAATGCTGACGGACTGAACTTTGTCGATGTTTTCGGAACCGTCACGAATTCCGGCACGCTGGACGTAAGGGCGGACGGTGGCACAAGCGCAGGTGCCCGCGGGATCAAAGCCGACAACATTGCGGGTTCACTTTCAAACAGCGGCAGCATTTCCGCCCGGGCAGAGGCCACCAGCGGGAGCGCAACAGCAATCGGTTTACAGGTCGATGACGTAAGCGGCAACGTCACAAATACCGGGACGCTGACGGTGTCTGCCATCGCATCATCGGGCGCGAGCGCTATAGGTATCGAAGCCGGTGACCTGACAGGGACACTGCAAAACACCGGCGTGCTGACAGTCACTGCAACCGGAGACAGCCCGGAGGCGCAGGGCATTTTGGTGCAGGATATCGGCGGTTCTGGGGTCCTGAACAATGCCGGAGACATCGCGGTCAATGCTCAGAATGCATCGAGCGGTGAGGCCTACGGCATTACCGCCCAAAACGTCGCTGGCACGCTGAACAACTCGGGCACTCTGGCCCTGACGGTATCCGCATCAAGCCACGCGACCGCCTACGGCATAAACACACGGGATGTGTCCGGTAACCTGACAAATTCAGGTACAATCCAAATGAATGTGCAGGGATCAAGCATCGAGGTTAGCGGCATTCGCATGTCCGGTATCATGGGGTCCGTGACCAATGACGGTACAATCGCGATCAGCACTGACGGCTCCGACGCGCGTGTCGATGGCATCTCGGCGAATACCGTTTCCGGCGCTTTGCAAAACAGCGGTTCGATTGACATCAACACCACCAACGCGACCCAGGCAAATGTCGAAGCAATTAGCGTCGGCGATATCTCCGGTCAGTTGCGGAATACCGGGAACCTGACGGTTTCGGCCTCGGCGACCTCATCCGCCATTTCGGTCGGCATCAACGGTGATGATCTTTCCGGCTCCTTGACAAACACAGGAACGATTGCGGCGACAGCGAATGGAACCAGTGCTTTTGCCGAAGGCATCAATCTGGACAACTTCTCAGGTACATTCGAAAACAGCGGTAGCATTCAGGTTCAGGCCGTTGGCGGATCGTCGGCACATGCAAACGGTATCGACATGGATGACCTAGCTGGTCAGGTCACAAATTCAGGTTCGATTCAGGTTTATGCCGAAGGCGCTTTTGCTTTTGCCGATGGCATCGAAATGGACGACGTCTCGGGTCAATTTCAAAACTCGGCGACTATCACAGTTGCAGCGGTCGGAAACTCCTCGGCCGATGCGGCCGGGCTGGAAATCGGCGACATTAGCGGTGGGGTCAGCAACTCGGGCAGCATCCAGGTCAATGTCAGAAACAGCGGTTCTTCGTCCGCCTTCGCCGCGGGGATCGAGTTTGGTGCGATTGAAGCGGGCGGCACATTCGAAAACTCGGGAACAGTTTCCGTAGCAGTCGAGGCAGACGGCTCGTTTGGAAGCGTCGCGTTCGGAAAATTCGGAGATGACGTTGAGGGGGCGTTCTCGAACTCGGGCGACGTCTCAGTTTCATTGCAAAGTCAAAATGGCTTCTTCGCACGTGCCTTTGGCATGGACTTAGGTGACGTAACCACGACGGGATCGCTGTCAAATTCCGGCGCGGTTCTGGTCGAAGCGACGTCGCAAAACATGATCGACATTGCCGCCTACGGGATCGACGTATCCGACATCGAAGGCAGCTTTCGGAACTCGGGCGACATCACGGTTCTGCTGACCGCAAATGACGTTGCGCAGGCTGAGGCATTCGGCATTGAACCCAACGACATCCTGTCCGGGGCATCGTTCATCAACAGCGGCACCGTGACCGTGAACGCCACAACGCAGGGTGTGTCGGAAGCGTCCGCCTGGGGGATTTCTGCGAACGAGATCGGCGGATCACTAGAAAACAGCGGCAGCATCAGCGTCGCGGTATCGGGCGACGGAACGGCCAGCGCTTATGGCCTGCACGCCGAACAGCTTTCTGCGGGCGGGATGATTGCACATAGCGGCACGATCCAAGTGTCAGTAGATAGCCCTGATGCGGAGGCCTATGGTCTTTTGGTCGAGGCGGCAGCAGGCACGGTCAACATAACCGGGGATATCACTGCCACATCCTCGGGCGAAAGCTACGCGGTGTTTCTGGGTGACGGAAGCGGCACGCTGAACGTCGAGACCACTGCGGATATCGATGGCACGATCAGGGTCAGCGATCACGACGTTAACCTGACGAACGCGGGCGGCAGAGCCGTCTACCGCTTTCAGGATGACGACACCGCTCAGGGCGAGTTTACCACCAGCGTCACTGATCCCAGTCAGGGTTGGTTTGTGGATGGCGAAGGCGGATCAGCACCGGTCTATGCGACTTATGACGCTGACGAGGTGCAACCCAATCTGAACCAATCCTTTGAGATCGCGGGCCTGTCCTATGATCTTGCCCGCCAGTTGCAAGGGCCGCCTGACCTGAACAGCGGTGAACGGACGGTGCTGAGCACAAAAGGCAGCGGTCCTATCGAAGGGTACCACCCCTACATCATGATCAGCGGCAGCCAAAGCGACGCGGATTCAGGATCGGGCACACCGGACCTGTCCTCGAATATGTGGAGTGTAAGCGCTGGTGTGACGCGCGATCTGGGTGCGGGCCTGCGATTTGGCATCGGGGCCAGCTACCTTGAAAATGACGGAACCTTCGGCGCTGCATCGTTTGACACCACCGGTGTCTATCTCAGCGGCATAGTCGCTCAGAACTTCGGGTTTGCCGATCTGAGTTTTGGGCTGGGCTATGGACAACTCGACCACGACGAAACCCGCGTCGTCAATGGATCTGACACAATCGCCGACTACTCCAGCGACATGTTTACAGCTTTGGTAGCAGCTCAGCGGGATTACGCGCTGCAAAGCGGCGCTGTGATCACTCCGCAGGCGACTTTCCTGTATGGCCGCCAGAACCTGGATGGGTACTCAGAAACGGGTGCATCCGCCAATGCAACGATCGGAGAGCGTGATGTGACTTTCAGTGAAACGCGGTTGGGTGGAAGCTATGCGACATCCATGGCGGGCGGAGTTCTGTCAGCCTCGCTTGCGGCCGTTCACCGAGACGCGAATGCCCCGTCTGCGGTTGATGTGACAATCTTCGGCAACACTCTCCTTTTGGCGTCCGGCGGCAGTGGCAGCGAAACTTTTGGCGAAGTCGGCCTGAGCTACCAAAAGGCATATGATCACGGCGGCAGCCTGAACCTAGAAGCCCGATCGACCCTTGGCGCAGATGTGTCAACGCAGGCGGTCTGGGCCTCTTATGAATGGCGGTTCTAATTGAGCGCAGATCACTCGTCAAAGGCCGGTCTGCGGACTGGCCATTTTCGTTCTGGCTTCTAAAATTTGCCCGAGGTCAACCATCGCGACCCGCCTAGGGCTGTATGAACCTATGGCGCGGAATTCACACCGCAGGAGGACAGCAGGGCAAAGCCCGATCGCCGGCGCAATCACCAAACTGTTCAGCGGAAATCAATGCGCACTGCCCGCACCTAAACGCCGACAGCCCGAAAACGACTTAACACCACAGCCAGCGCCGATTGAAAAAGGTCAAAGTGACTTACTTGTTTTTGAGTCCGAAATTTTTATAATCGACTCGGTTTTAGGGTATCTATTTGAAACGAGTAACAATTTTTCTATCGCTTCAAAAGCATAGAACGTGTTGCGGTTAAAGGTTCGGGGTTTATTTATGTCAAAGGCCAGCGGCACCAGAGCGCCACCTACGGTTGAAGACAAGGTCGGCAGCGACCCGACCAAAATCTATGATTTCATTCAGTCCGAAGAGTGGCAACAGGTGCTTGAAATCGCGCGTAAAGAGCGGGAGAGAAATCTTGCGTCGCGCGATAAGGTGCACGCTGAGAAGCCAGCCCCAAAGCCAAATAAAAAACTAAGCGATCATTCAACCCCAAGCAAAAATAGAACCAGACAAAAGCACTTTCGGGAAAAGGTTGTTGAAGCCCGTCAGCAACGGGAACAAATCCTCGCTCATCGTTCGGCAGAGCAGCAAGGCACTGGTCAAACTAGGCCAAAATCCGCTGGTGATGTGGGTCCCAAAGTTCGCAGCAATGCAGTGGCAAATGCACCCGTGACCGCACGGAGGGCTACCAAAAACCAGGCCGAACTGGACCAAGATAAGCATCCAAAACCTGAGCCACATAAGGACAAAACGGCGAAAACAAACAAAGGTGATGAATTTGCGTCGCCGTTCGACAACGGTCTAACCGGTGGCGAAGACGCAAACCGGGACTTGCCGGAACATGTCGCGGCGAACGGAAGTGCAAATCTTACCGAGCATAGCAACTCCGATGCTCTGACCTTCGGTTCGTTAAAGCGCAAGCGATCTGTTACAGGTTGGATAGGTTCAGTCGCTCTTGGCTGTACTATTGGTGTGGTCGCTTCATCCTTTGTTTTTGCTGTCTTGTCGTGGTGGAAACCGATGGAGTCTCCTGAACAGACAAGCTCTATAAGTCCAAGCGCAGAACGCATCGCGCCCACGGCGCAAGCCAGCGGAACAAATGTGCAATTGGAAACCGTAACGAAAGAGGTTTCGACCGACGCACCGCCCCTGACCTTTGTTGCGCCGGCACCCATCAAAGTGCCACTCGTCCCGGTGCTATCCAAACCAATTTATGGCGCGTTTGAGGACACGCCAATTGTTACAATGGCGATGCTTCCCCTGCCGGAAGTGTTCATGGACTCCGTACCAATCACGCCGGTGCTACCTGCACCAACCACGCCAGTCCTGCTGTCAGTCGCCCCGAATGTTCTGACCAATCCTGTCGCGCTTGAGGCTCCTCGAGCGGATATTGAAGGAAAGTTAGCAGTCGCCGCAATTTCAAGCGTTGTGCGAGATGCCAAGCCGCAAGGCGGCCAAGGCCCGGTTTCTGTGCTGTCGGGCGGGAATGCCACTTTAGTTCACCTCGCTGATGTTCCCGTTGTTACAATTGCTCCGTCGAACCCACCCGAATTTTCTATACAACCGGTTGCACTCACCTATGGGGAAGAGCGCCAGCCATTGACAACGAAGGCGCTGACCCATCGACCTGAACCAGACGGATCAGTTGCTACGCCAACAAGGCCGAACTCTGTGGCTCTGGTGGAATTGGCGGCATTGGGTTTCTTCGAACCGCCGCAAGCACCTAACCCTGCTGAACAAAAGGGCACTGATCTAACGACCGTTTCAACATCCCCAACAATAGAAACTGAAGACATTGTTCCGTTTACAGAAGGTATCGCACCCCGACAGTTGCAGCCTGGCGCCGAACTGCCTGACGCCACTGATATAGCAACTGCACCGGCGACCGACTCCGAACCAGTCGGATCGGCTACAAGTACCGAAGGCGCAAGTTTTGTGTTGTTTGCGCCCAGCAATTTGACGGCGGATACTGTGAACTCAGTCCTGATAAACCTCGCGTCATCCGGCCATGAGTTGAGCACATCGAACAGCGTGAATTTTAGTATCACGCAAACCAACGTCCGTTTTTATCACCCGCAAGACGCGCAGCAGGCAGCGGCTCTCGCAGAGGATGCAGGGGCTTTGCTACGGGATTTCACTGATTCCAAGTCCAAGACGCCAAGTGGCGTCATTGAGTTGTGGTTGGCAGGCAAAAGCGCGGGAAAACCAAAAGTGAAAAAGGCGCGCCGCAAAGCGCCTCAGGAAAATCAAGTCACCCAACTAAAAAGACAGGTGTTAAGCAAACTTAAAACGGCAACAAATCAATGACCGTATACAGTGTTCGTCGGGCAGAGAGTAAAAAGTGTAAAGTAGAGTTAACAATCATCGACCGGGTTTTATAGATGCCGAACAGCAAACTGGTTGCCATAGTAACCGCTCTATCGTTTTTGATGACGTCACATGGCGCGCGCGCCGAGATAACGTTGGAACACTTGCTGGCCATTGATCAGCTCTTGTCCACCAATGACACTCAGGCGCTTTTGGAGTACCTGCAGAAAAACCCCGAACTGCTTCAGGGTGATGACGAATTGTCCCGTGAATTGCGCAGTTTCAGTGAAATTGCCAACAGTGGCTCGGTGAGCTACGACTACGACCCCGCGGCCTCGGGCGACGCAGAGGTCACGCGAACCGCCAGTTCGCTGCAACACTGACATTTATGTCTATGTTTCAAGCAATTAGATGTTCGGACAAGCTGAAGATCGCCTATGTTATCGAACCGCGATTTTCGGGCGGCACATCGGCGGCTGTCGCTGCAGAGCTGCGCATAACGGCCGAGTTCGGCGAAGTGATCGTGTATGCGATAGCGTCGCGAATGTTTGGCGACAAAAGACATCTCGCACCGGTCCTACGGCAGGTGATAGATGAGTTGAACATACCTGTTGTCTGGGATGCCCCTCGGATCAGCGCCGATTTCGCGATCCTGCATAACCCGTCTTTTTTAAAGTTTCAAAAGTCCTTGAGCACAAAGATTTATGCACAGGAACTGATTGTTGTAACGCATGAGAACTTCTTGCGCCCCGGCGGAGAAGAAGGTTTCGATGTCTCTTGCTGTCTCGATCAGATAGACCAGTCAACTCTGGCGCTTAAGAAAACGCTCGCACCGATTTCTTCGTATAATCGTGAAACCGTGACAAACTGGCTGTCCAAATTTCGAGAAGGCCGCCATTGGAATGTTCTGGATGTCGACTGGTTCAACATATTCTCCACTGATCTGAGCGAACCCTGCGAAAAGCCAGAAGATCGCCGTGGACGGCATTCACGACCCGGTTTTGAAAAGTTTCCACCCGTCGCCGACCTTGATCTGTGTTTTCCGAAACACGCTAAATCCAACGTTATTCTGGGGGCGAATGCGTTGCTGGATGACGAGCTGCATCGACCGCATTGGACGCTGCTGCCCTTTGATGCCGTCAGTGTTGAGAGCTTTTTCGAGATGATTGATTTTTTTGTCTATTTTACTGCCCCAACCTGGCGAGAGAGTTTTGGGCGCGTGATCGCCGAAGCGCTCGCAGCCGGTAAGGTTGTTCTGACAGATCCGAATACCGGCAAGACCTTTGGTGATGCTGTAATCGCATGTCAGCCTGCCGAAGTAGATGGAATTATATCTGGTTTCATTTCGGCCCCTGATCGATATCGTGAACAAGTCGCTGCGTCGCAAGCAGCACTCAAACGGTACTCAGCCGAAACCTTCCGGGCGCAATTTGCCGGTATTCTAGGCGCGGAAAACGGGGTGCAGACGTGATTTTTATTGAGGCGGGCACACGCTCGATCCGATCCTTTGATGCGCAGCACGGTACACGACGCTTCTTGAAACGAGGGGCGAAAAGGATTCGAATTGAAGATTCTTCACTACAAGGATCTTCAGGATGTTCGGATTTCTCCTCACCCCTCTGATGACAACGCTAAGCCCACATTTTGATCTGAGCAAGACGCGATTGGAGACCCTGGCCATAATGCTGATTGGTCTGGCAAACGGTCGAACTGTGAACCTTGGTCATCTGGCGAGTCAGTTCCCCGGCAGCGCTCTTCATGCATCGAGTTATCGCCGCCTTCAGCGCTTCTTCCAGCATGTTCGATTGGATGGAGATGTGGTTGCGCGGTTGATTATCTGCCTGCTTGATCTGAAGGGTCCAAAGCTCCTTGCGCTGGACCGGACCAACTGGAAGTTGGGCAAGACCGATATCAACTTTCTGGTTCTGGCGATCGTGACACGCCGCTTCAAGGTGCCTCTGATGTGGTCGCTTCTGGGTAACAGCGGTAATAGCTCAACGCGGCAACGCAAGAAGTTGATCCGACGATATCTTCGAGTGTTCGGGGCATCTTCCATTGAGGCTCTGCTGGCAGACCGGGAGTTCATTGGGGATAAGTGGTTGGATTTTCTCGCTGAAAACAACGTTCCATTCGTCGTCCGCTTACGCGAAAACATGCACATCCACACCGAAGACGGACGCCGGTTCCAGTTGCGTTCGCTGCTGCGCAAACGCCGCAAGGGCCAATGGAAAGGCTGGCTGGGCGGCATGGCGCACACGCCCAAGAACCTATTTCGCTTTCAGGGGAAACGGATCAAAGGTGGCGAGTTGATTTGGGTCGCAACAAACATCGACGCCCCAAAAAACCCACTCAAACTCTATCGCAAAAGGTGGGGCATTGAATGCCTCTTCGCAGATGCCAAAACTCGTGGCTTCAATATCGAAGACACTCACATCACCGACCCGCACAAGCTTGCGACACTCCTTACGATCGTTGCGCTGGCCATGACCTGGGCATACCGATGCGCAAGTCAGGCGATGGGCCGACAGGGGATCCCGAAAAAAGCCCACAAGCGGCGGGCAACGTCATGGTTCAGGGTCGGGTTCGACGCGCTCCGACGTTGGATCTTATATAACCCGGAAAAGGCTCTTCAGGCCTGGCGACGAACCTGCCCAAAGCGGTCGCTTTCAAGCCCCAAAATGGAGCGCGTTTGGCCATGAGTCGTGTACCATGGATGCGCAGTTGATTTTTGCCCAAAAGCTGAAAAATCGCGGTTTCGTAGCCTGCATTGATGCGGATTATCTGCCCGAGGATGCCGGGCGCGGCAGGCTTTATGAAGCGTCCATGTTGCTTGTCGATCCCGAAGATCACACCCCCGAGGCCGTGTTTGTTCTCGGCGCCGAAGAGGTCGACGATCAACTGCTCGCATCATTGAGGCGAAAGCAACTCGGCCCGGATACTCCGGTGATTGCAACCGGTCGTTTCAAGACCGAGCAAAGCTATATTGGTGCCAAAGCTCGGCTGGCATTTGCGCTGGGACGCGAACCCAAGGTCATTGACCTGAACGAAACCCAGCCGCGATCCATATTGCCGTCCGCAGTAAGCCCATTGGTCGCTGAGTCTCGCCCGGTTTCACGTCCCGTTGGTGATTTGACGGACGTAACGGTTGTCCTGGGCTCTACGGATTTAGACAACCCGGAAACCCTGCCCTGCCTTTCGCGGATGAGCAATCAGGGTGACTATAATCTGAGGCTTGTCGTCAGCGGCGCTCAGAATGAGTTCATAAAGGCATCGCATTTCGCCGATCTGCCCAGAACTCTGTATACCGATCTTTCTCCGCTTACTCTGGCAAAATCGACGGATATTCTTGCGATGTTCGGGCATGGTATTGCAGGCGACAGAATGGCCGAATTTGCGGTTGAGTTAATAGCTGCCGGCGGCCTGGTGATCGATTGCACAGAGGACGAAGTTCTGATGTCCTCGGGTGCTCCGACGCTGCTTGGGCCAAAAACGCTCTTCGCTCTGGATGGATATCTGATTGGCAAGATCCTCGGAAACACTTCGTTCATTGCAGAACAGGCGCAGAAATCTCTGTGGTTGCGCTCCTTGGATATATCCAGGCTGGAGTCCGCGGCTAGCTTGACCGCAAAACCGCCCGCTCCCTCGCGCAAAACGCAAAGAACCTTGTTTCTGCCAACGAACGGAGTGGGCTTGGGCCATGCGCAACGGTGTTCTGTGATCGCCAATGCTCTGCCAGCCGACGTATCGCCGGTATTCGCGGTCTTTCCAAGTTGTGTCCCGGTTGTCCGGCGCGAAGGCATCGACTGTATCCCAATGGTCGCTCGCGCAGATGCAATGGACAGTTCCAACGCCAATGACATCATAAATTATCGCCGTCTGAGCGCCGCGCTACAGGAAGGCGACAGGTTGGTTTTTGACGGCGGCTATGTGTTCGACTCGGTCCATCGCGTAATTCAAGAAAACAGGCTATCGGCGGTTTGGATAAGACGCGGCCTGTGGCCGAAGGGCCGGTCAAGGCACACAATGCTCCGCCGCGAAGGGATTTTCGACCGGGTCATCGTACCGTCAGAAGCGTTTGAAGAGCTTAACGACGCCTACAGCTATGGTGATCAGGTTCACTATGTAGGGCCTGTGTTCCGTCAGGTCGGCCAAACAGCGAAAGAGGCTGAAGAACTCTGGGAGCGGCTTGCCGAACGGTTTGGGCGCGACTTCAGGCAACTGGTTGTCAGTATGTTGGGTGGGGGTGTGGCCTCAGACCGATCCGCGCAACTGCAAGCGATTTCAGGGATGCTTGAGACGCGGGACGATTGCCTGCATCTGATCGTTACCTGGCCCGGAAGCACTGTTCAGGCTTCAGCATTCGGCTGGAAGAATACCAAGGTGGTTCATACGCTCGAGGCCACAAAGCTATGTCTGGCTGCGGATTTGGTCATCTCTGCGGCCGGGTATAACTCGGTCCATGAGTTTCTGTACCACAAAATTCCTGCAATCCTGATCCCGCAGTCTGCCCCTTATCTGGATGATCAGGAACGCCGCGCAAGGGCGTTATCCGATCGTGATCTTTGCGTGACGATAACCGAAAGTGAATTCATGAAGCTTGAGCGTGCAGTGTCGGATTTCCTGGACTACGGCAGCGGGGAAACCCTTCGCGCCGCCATGGCGCAGATTGAGCTACCCGAGCCAGGAGCTTCAACCGCCGCCGAATTGTTAGCAGCAACGTGACAGAAAAAATGACAGAGAACCGTTGGCAACAAATACTGAGCAATACGACACCAGAGCGACCAGCAGATCTGGACGATCTGGTCGCGCCTGGTCGTCAGAGCAAGGCACGTGGCGACCTCTTGTTCCCGGATATGGATCTGCTGCCGTCCGCTGCCCTTTGGGAACGTGACGCGGATAGCCACATTAATATTGGCGTCCGAATCCACAAAATGCCCGAAGCCGCGTGGGAAATCGCAAGGCGACTTGCGGCCGCCGCAATAGAAAGAAATGTGGTCCCAATCATTCTAAGCAGAGTTGACTGTAGCGGGTTTGAACAATTTGGCTTCCGGGTCGAACGCATTCCCGATGAAGAACTAGCAGCGCGTGCCGCAGAAGAGGAAATGAGAAAATTCTGGGCTCTTGCGATCATAATAGATGGGCAAGATGTGGCCCAGTTGTACTAATGCGGCATTGGGCCTCTGATGTGACAGTTCACAAACAGCATCGGGAAGGGACAGACCCGAGATTTATGCAGCGGCTGCCTTGTAGCCCAATGTTCGGCTGATCTCGCCTTGCTGTCATCGTCGTAACGAAACTGCGACACGCCATACGATTGGCGGAAATGCGAAAGTCGCAGCGCAGCGCTTTTGACCGGAATGGACGTCCGGTAGAAACGTAACACGTCTGGCTGATGTCAATCACAACTTGCAATTCCGTATGATAGCCCAACAATGCCCCCCATTGGCTGCGTTTGAGCCGAACTCCACATCTGGCCCACCCGGTCCAATCGATACGGCATAGATATCGCTACCCATAGGTTGAACGGCATTACCCGTGCAACGCCAAGGTCTTCGTAGGGCCGCAAATGACGACTAGCCGACAACCTGAGAGGCAACGCCACAACCCTTTGCCAACAACTGATTTGCAGCATTGGGCTTAATTTCGCCGCGTAACGGGTGTTTGAGTTAGGATGCCTTACTAAGTCAAACGTCAAGCATTGCTGACCAAACACCATTTCCCGTTCATTCTGCCCATGTCGGGCAAATTTGCCGTGTGCATTACAGATGGCATGCCTATTTCGGATCAGATGTCCGGGTGTTTAGGGTTTATCAAAGCGGAGATGAGCAATACGCAGCTTTGGAGCGCGATCCTGGTGTGGTGGTCATGGCGCCTGCATGGGTTCTCAACGCGGCGGTGTGTTCTACACTGAGTTTGGGAATGCCGCTGGTTTCCATTGCTGCGCTGAATGATCTCCATGGTGTCCTTGTGTCCCTGGGGTTCCGGCGAAGCTGTGTCGATAAAGAATCGACACAGGAGGCCGAGGATGATCCCGAAACAAACACCCCCAGTACAATTGTCGCTGCCCTTTCAACCCCTTCCGATCACGCAAATGACACAGGAGGAACAGGCCGCTGCTCTAAATGCACTGGCGCAACTGCTGCTTTCCGCAGCGGGAGCGAGAATGGAGGAGATGAGCGATGAGCATTGATCACGGTACCATTCTCCCACCAGCCCTGCTGCGGCGACGGGCAATCATCTATGTTCGCCAGTCAACCCAGACCCAGGTCATGATGAACCTCGAAAGCCAACGCCGCCAATACGACCTTGTCGAGGCCGCGCGTGGATATGGGTTTACCGACATCGATGTGATTGATGACGATCTGGGCGTGACCGCCAGTGGTTGTGCTGAGAGGCCCGGCTTTGAACGGCTGGTGGCGCTGTTGTGCTCCGGCTCTGTCGGCGCAGTGTTCTGTCTGGAAGTTTCCCGGCTCGCTCGCAATGGACGCGACTGGCATCATGTGCTGGAACTCTGCGGCTTGGTAGAAGCTCGCGTCATTGACCATGATGGCATCTACGACCCTCGCCGCCCAAATGACCGGCTGCTGCTGGGCATGAAGGGCAGCATCAGCGAGTTCGAACTTGGCGTGCTACGCACCAGAATGGTTGAGGCGGCGAGATCGAAGGCAAAGCGAGGCGAACTGCGTTATACCCCGCCAATCGGTTATTTGTGGGACCGGCATGCGGGCGTTTTGTTCGATCCTGATCTTCGGATCCAGAAAGTCATCCGGCAGATTTTCTCTCGGTTCCGGGACTTGGGTAGTGCGCGGCAAGTCTTGCTCGCCATGGCGGCTGAAGGTATCCACTTCCCCCGGCCATCCGACGGCGTTCGGCTGACATCCTTCGATTGGCGGCCTATCCGTTACCGCAATGTCATCAGCGTGCTGAAGAACATGTTCTACGCGGGCGTTTACGCCTACGGTAAGACAGGAAAGAAGACCGAAATCCGGGACGGACGTGCGCATGTCACCTATAAGAACCGTAAATCACCCAAGGATTGGGATGTTATTCTCAAGGATCATCACGAAGGCTACATTAGCTGGGATGAATACGAACGCAATCAGGCGCAGCTGGCCCGCAACGCGTTTGGTCGCAAAGGTGGTGTCAAGTCCGGGCGCGGCGGTGGCGCTCTCCTTGCGGGCCTTCTCTCCTGCGCCCGGTGTGGGCGTCGCCTGCGAGTGGTGTACACAGGCCGCAAACCCAGGCCGGTTTATCGATGCGACACCCCGAACCTGTTGCTCGGACAAAAGCGCTGTGTCGTTTTCGGCGGCGCACGGGCGGAAAAGCTGGTCACAGCCGCCGTTCTGGAAGCGGTTGCACCATTGGCCATTGAGGCATCTGTCGCTGCGCAGGTGGCCATGAGCAAAGCGGACGAGGAGAAGAAAGCTGTTCTTGAACTGGAACTCCAACAAGCACGGTATGAGACTTCTCTTGCCGAGAAGCGTTACGCGTCCTGCGATCCGGAGAACCGGTTGATCGCCTCGGAGCTGGAAAAACGCTGGGAGGAGGCCCTTGGCCGGGTTCGAATCTTCGAACAGCGTCTCGAAGAGGGTGACGACGACGGCGATACCGTTGATCCCGAACGGCTGGACAGCCTTGCCAATGATCTACAGGCCGCCTGGGATGCGCCCGGCACAACCATGCGCAACCGCCAGCGGCTCATCAGTACCATCGTCGAAGACATCATCGCAGATATAGACGAAGAGAGTGGCGAGATTGTCCTCGTGATCCACTGGAAAGGTGGACGACACACGGAATTGAGGACCAAGAAGCCCAAACCAGGTGAGCACGGTGCCAAAACCAGCGAGCGAGCCCTGGGCATCATCCGCGAGATGGCCGGGCGCTGGTCAGACGAAGCGATCGCCGCCTGCCTGAACCGGCAAGGCTTGCCAACCGGCCAAGGCAAGACGTGGAACGCCAAACGTGTCTCCGCGATCCGCCGGGTCAACGACATCCATGGTTATCTGTCCGCAGACAAGACCGGCCCGTATCGCACCATGACAGAGGCGGCAAACGAACTCGGTGTAACCAACCACGTAATCCGAAGATTGATCAAGGACGGAATCTTGCCAGCAAAACGCCTTGTGGATGGGGCACCTTACCAAATCCATGCGAATGATCTGCACTCAGAGGCCGTTAAAACCACAATTAAGCGGAAGGGGCGCCCGTGTCGCGCAACACCAAAGAATCAGCTTTCAATGTTTCCAAACACTTACAAAGGGGGTGCATAATGACCAGCCGTTCGCGAAGAGACGCCATTCATCGACACTGCCACTAAGGTCATATTTGAGCCCAACGTGTCTGATGGTGCATTGTCCAAATCCGACTGCTTCACGGATGACTCAGATTTCACATGACGCGGGTGTAGTCTGCCGTTTAATGAATGGCATTAGGGTGACGTTGTTTTCAATCAGAAGGCTGGCACCAGTCAAGTTTGTTGCGATCTTCGCAAGACAGCCTATCGCTGTGCATCTTCCTTTGTTACAGGACTTATCCAGCCTTGTTTTCGTAACTCGCGTAACACGGCTTCGGCGTTTTCGGCGTCTCTGTGAATACTTTTTAGCATCGCACCAATTGGCGCGTTTGGCCAAGCGCGCTCAAATTCAGCCAACTTCGCTTTAGCTGCTTGATCTCTGCCCATCGCGGACAAGGCAGCCGTCACATAGGCCAGAGAAGGCGCGCTAAGCGGATCGCCAATTTGCTTGGCCTCTTCGAAGCGGTCTACCGTAGTTTGATATTCCCCAAGATGAAAATGTGTTGCGCCTGAAATGTTTCGGTTGGCAAACCTTTGGTTGCTGGAGTCTAGAAGTGAGAGCCTGTCCGCCGTCTCGATAGCCTCTTCGAACTCCCCTGAAAACAAGGCCACAGCACCAAGGAAGTCGAGGACGGCCCCGTCATTCGGATCAAGTTTGGATGCGCGTCTTCCGAGCTGCAAAGCCGCGTCATAGTCGCGATTGGCAAAATAGGCCCAGCTTTTGGCAGACTGGCTCCAGGCTTGGTCCGGCGCCAGGCTCACAGCTTGGTTCGCCAGTTTCATAGCGGCATTAGCATAGTCGCTCTTGGCGCCTGAAGGTGGAGTTATCAAGGACAAGGATGCGAGTGCTTGCGAGGCACCCGCATATCCGCCGAAATACTCCGGGTCGATCTCGATCACGCCTTCAAACACGGACAGAACCAACACTTGGCGCTGTCTGTCAAAGATCGGAAAAATCATTGTCCGCGCCTGGTGCGCCAAATTGAATGCTTGTAATGCAGCCGGAGATTTTTCGTAGATTGCAGCGCGCTGCAAATGCACGCTTGGGTCCATCGCGGGCCAGTTGCTTAGTTCGACAGGATCAGATTCTTGTCTGCCAGGACCAAGGCCAACAGCGACCAAGCTTCCGACGATAGCCCCAATGGCAAATGCACCTATAGGCAGAACAATACGCTTCGAGTCTCTGGATACTGGATCGCTTCCCGTAACTCTCTCGAACCGCGGCCTGTATCCTCCGCTGTCAATAAACAGGCGAACAGGGTCATCCTTTCCAACGCCTTCATAGTGCAGTTCCAAGAACTGACGAAGCCGACGTGCGTCCACGCGCACCACGTTTTCCGGGTCGGTACCCTCTGACGTATCGCGGCCATAAACATCCTGAGCTATGGTCTTGCCGCGAATTTCATCGCCACGCCCTGCAAGTTCCTCATCAACGATGTATGTGAGAAAACCCCGAAGCCTATCGGACCCATCCAAATGCGCATCTTCAAGCAATCTGTCGAGTGCAGCGCGCTTGTCAGTATCCGAGATGTTTCTGGAAGAACCCATCATATTCTTATCTTTGCAATTATTACGACGTGAGTCACCCAATTACTCACTGTGAGTCACTTACGTGAGGGGTCGACAAGCGTCAGGCTGATAGCCGGAACAGTGGTCCAAAGCGCGCTTAATCACAAATTTTGCTTGCTGCGCCGCTAAGAAATTGGAGGAGGATTCATGGCTTATCGTTCGAACGACAAAAGACTCATTAAGCACTTCGCAATTGGTTTGCTCTTCGGCGCTTGGGCTGTTTCTCCACAAAAGTTCTCTAAAGCCGTGCTCGATGTAGTCGCCCCCTCAGCAGCATATGCGCAGGAAGCAGAGGAAGTTTCCCCGACGAAGGTGCGTGATCGCCCACGCGATGTGTACTACCCCAACACCGAGGACTTGGCCGAAGGATTGAGCGCTGGCGGTGTGAAATAGCGCAAATATAAACGCGCCAGAACACAGAGCCGCACGCAATATCAAAGAGCTGTTCCGCATGAATTTCCTCCTATCCGAGTTCTAAACCGGCGCGACCTGTAAAGTGGCGCCGGTCGACCGCGGTTTCAGTTGTCGCCCGGATAAGGGAACTCTTGGCCCAGAACTTCTGACGCTTCTTCAAAGATCGGACGCAAAACATCATCAACGTCGTCATATCCGCTCTTTGTGAAGTCTGAGAACTGCATCGCATCCAATGCGACACCTGAACGCTCGGAGAACTCGGTCCGATCATCCTGCGAAGGAGCTTGGGCGGGTGATGCCAGCGGAGGAGACCAAGTACGTTCCTCGGTCGCCGCCATCCGCACGATGATGTCGTCTTTGGTCACATTCCAGGCCATGAAATCATCGGCCATGCTAAGCGGCCCATCATACGTTGACCGAATACGTTCATAGACGCCGGTCGATGTGTCAAAGTCGTTGAAGAAGTGATAGGCAACGGCCATGCGAGGCTGGATATCGCTCATTACCTTGCCAAACGCTTCCGGTGCCGTGTGTACTTGCGTGCCAACCAACAAAGCGGATTCCGGTGTGAACTTCATCTTCGTTACTAGGGTCTGTTGACATTTGGGATTCACAATTTGTCTGAACTCTGATTCAAGTTTCCAAAATGGAGGTTTGAATGGACGAAAACCGTTTTGTGATTTCGGATGATCTTTGGGAGAAGATGGCGCTGCTCCTGCCCGGCAAGGCCGGTGACCCGGGGGCGACGGGTCAGGATAATCGACGGTTCATGGAAGCGGTACTTTGGCGCGTACGAACAGGCGCGCCATGGCGTGACCTACCCAAGGATTTCGGTAACTGGAATTCGGTTTTCAAACGCTTTCGTCGATGGGCCAAAGCCGGTGTGTTTGAGAGTCTTTTCAATGCTATAAGCAGAGAGCCCGACCTCGAATACGCTCTGATCGACGGAACAATTGTGCAAGTCCATCAGAAGGCGTCGGGCGCAAAAGGGGGACTCAGCATCAAGCCATCGGACGCTCTCGCGGCGGGCTGACGACCAAGATTGTGGCCCTGGTCGATGCGCTCGGCAACTTGTTCCGTTTTCTGCTTCTACCGGGGCAAGCACACGACATGAAAGGAGTTGCTCCCCTGATCCAGGATGTCTCCTTCGGAGCTTTGCTGGCCGACAAAGCCTTCGATTCTGATTGGCTTCTGAAAGACCTTGATGAGCGCGGCGCTACTGCTGTTATCCCGCCAAAATCGAACCGAAAAATGCTGAGAGACTACGATACCCACATGTACAAGTGGCGTCATCTGATTGAAAATTACTTCGCAAAGATCAAGGAATTCAGAGGTATAGCAACGCGATACGACAAGACCGACATCAGTTACGCTGCTAACTGGCACCTCTGCGCTATGCTCGTCGCCGCACGCTGATTGTCAACAGACCCTAGCTCGGGAACAGCAATAAAACACTCGTGAATCGCGAGGTCGGCGTTCTTGGCGTATTCTTTGAACCACTTGTTTGGGTAGGTGTCCGAACTGAAAACGAACTTCAACCCATTCCACTCAAGCGCATAGCTGACTGCGCCGTCGATCGAGTGAATAGCCGGGAAAGTGCGGATTTGAACCCCGTTTTCCTCGTAAATGACCTCGTTTTCCAGTTTGTAGTCGAACTCGTTCACCTCCATCGAGTAGCCGCGGAAATCAACGTTTCCGGCTCGCCCCGCCAGATCCCAGGTCAGCATCTTCTGCATGTGATCCAACGCATAGGCGGTGCCAAGTTCCTCAGCTGGTCCGCTTGGACCCCAGACGCGCAGTGGCACGTTTCGCCCCATCAGCGCGCCACCGATGAACAGGTCATGCAGCGCCCCAAAATGGTCGGTGTGCAGATGACCGATAAACACTTTGTTGAGGTAGCTGTAGGGGATTTGCAGCGACGAAATCCGCTCGGCCGACCCCGAACCAATGTCGAATAGGAACTTGTCTCCGTTGCCCAGTTCTACAAGGAAACACGCAGCAGCCTGCGCCGCCCGTGTCGTGGGCATCCCGGTCCCGCACGCGATGACCCGCATCTCGTCTTGGCGCGTTCCGAGGATGATGAAGACGGTTGGCGGCATTCCATTACGCCTTATTTGTTCCTACCGCTCAGTACCACGGGCACATCGACAATTGATGGTACAAGCGTTGATTTAGACCTGAGCCTGAGCGAGGTTCTCGACGTTCTCCAAGGCGCTGCTTCGGTGCGCTACGAAGGCTGGAACGGTGACTTCGGAATCATATCAGAGGTCTATTACGTCAGGCTTGGCGAAGATGGCACGTTACCGGGTGGAACGGCGGACGTTGAAGTTGATGTCCGGCAAACCTTTGCCAACGTGCAGGCTGCGTACAGGTTTGCAAACGGAGTAAATGCTTCGGGCCGACGTTTCGCAGCGGATGCCGCTATTGGTGTTCAGTGGAACCGTCTAAAGCAAGAGATCGACATAAGCGGTCCTGGTCCCGGTGTAACGCTGGGTGGAACGGAAGACTGGTTCGAGCCGATGATCGCAGTCCGCTATGCCACGGAAATCAACGACAAATGGAGCTTCGCCAGCCGTGCTGAACTGAGTGGCTTCGGTGTGAATGGTGATGACCTGCAATACTTGGTTCTTGCTGGTTTTGACTGGAAAGGTTGGGAAAATACGTCCCTGCGGTTTGGCTATCAGTTCTACGGAATTGACTTTTCCACGGACCGTTCGGGAGGGGAGTTTGCCTATGATGTGGATCAGAATGGCATCTATGCTGCCGTTGCCTTTCATTTCTAAGAACAACACCTCTGGAGCTATATGGGTCTTTTTGAGCTCGATGCTCGCAGGTCTTGTGTTGAGCGCAGATCAGTCAATTGCCGATCTCGTTTCCCCCTACGGCGGGGAAACCGCTCCAAACTTTGTCGAGCTTTCGGTGGAAGCTGATCAGGTCCGTGTCGTCTTGGAAATAGACCTGAGCGACTATCCCATCTTTGTCATTCCTGATGACGGTTCAGGCAAGTCGTTGGCCGAACGTACAGGACAAAATCTTCAGATTTGGGCGGACGGCGTAGAACTGACCGGGACAACGAACACGATTGATGTGCGCCCGCGGATATCACGGCAAACATCACTTAGCGCTCAGTATCGGCCACGGCCACGCAGCAAGAATGTCATCTACGTGCGTATGGCGTTTCCGTTCAGCGTCAAGCCTGAACGGATCACATTTGTCCCCCCGCTAAATCCGGATGGTATCCCAATGGCTTCCATTGGTGTTGTGGCCGAACACATGGGCGTTCCAGTGACAGATTATCGCTATCTCTCGCAGGCTGAGACAATGCTGCCAGATTGGAACGATCCGTGGTTCACAAGATTTGAGAACCCAAATCTAACTCGCCACCATAAATCCCCGATGATGTCGTTTCTGGCCGTCGAACCCCGCGTCGTAAGGCACGAAATCATCTTGCGTTTGAAAGACTTCGAAACTTGGACTGACCTGGACTTTGGACGCGCTGAACGACTGCCTGCGGATCAGGTCGCGGGCATCAAGTCTGACATTGCGGATTTTTTTGCGACAAGAAATCCGATTACCATCGACAGCAAGCCAATGACACCCGAAACAGTACAGGTCTCACGTATCGAAATTGGGGCTGAAGGTTTGCGCGTTCTTCCAGATGAGGCGGAAGCAAACCGAAACACGATGCTGCTGGGCGTTGTTCTTTCCTACCCGGTCGGGGCCTTGCCAGACCGCGTTGATCTAGGATGGGAGCTGTTCCCGGATGGCCTGGACGTCATTCCCATCACCCTCACGGATCCGGCGGGAGCGGTGCCGTCGCAGATTTACGAAGCCGATCCCTTCGTTAGCTGGAACAACCACCTGACAAGTTGGATGGAGCCGAAAACGAGCCCTGTCGTCGTCACAACAGCGGGCGTAGCACAGGTACCTTTGTTTGCGTTCGGCTTGGGTTTTCTGAGTTTGATTTGCGTATTTCTTTCTTTGCGGCGCACCAAAGGTCAGCGTTTTTTCTTTCTCGGCCTGACCGGTGCATTCGGGGCCGCGGCAATTGCCATCGCTTCACTGAAAGGCGCGCTTCCTTTCGCCAAAGCGCCCGTGCCGGATGAGATCGCTGCTCATCAAATCGTGGAAGGGCTGGTGGCCAACATCGGTACCACGATGCTTGAGACGCAGGATGACATTGCCGCAACGGCGATGGAGCCATTTGTCGAAGCATCCAATCGCGACCAGGTTCAAGCAGAGATGCGTCGTGCCTTGTCAGTGACTTTGCCCTCAGGCGCATTGGCCCGCGTTGAAGGTATTTCGGACCTGAATGTCGAGAGCTTCATGCCCGGCCGGGCCAGAAACCAGCATCAAGCTTTGGCCAATTGGACGGCTCGTGTCAGCGGCGGTCATTGGGGCCACTTACACAGACAAGCCGTGGTTTATCGCGGCGTGCTTGATGTCTCACGGCGCGGCGACCAATGGATGCTGGATGGTCTGACGATTGTCAGCTCAAAAACAGGGGGGGAAGTACAGTGAAATCAACGAAGGCCCGTATTCTTACGTTCCTGTCTATCGCGATTATGGTGTGTGCGGATCATGCCAAGGCTCATTTCAACCTGAATCAGAACGTCCGAATTCATCATGTAGCCCACTCAAAGGATGGTCTTGATGTCTATATTCGCATGCCTATGCCTTATTTGGTGGCAGAACTTGTAGGCCCAGAAGGCCCCGACGGATTGCCCGCCCCGGCACCTTACACATACAATCAGATCGAAGACGGTGTGCTGATGCACTATGTGGATCAGACAGCCTTGGACGCTGATCCGATCGGCTTGGCCGCCATCGCTGCGGACAGTTTCATTCTGACGATTGAAGGTCAGCGACAGACCGCGAACATCATATCCGTCAGGCTAAATCCAGTGGGCCAGGAGCCCGGGTTTGCAACGCTTGATGAGGCACGTGCTGCACTTGTGCTCGAAGACGTTTTCTCCACTAAAGAAGCGACTTACGTGGGCGCTGTGACGGTTGACATCCATTTGCGATTTATCGGGGGGCAATTCGACACTTACAGCCTTTCCTACACCTCTGATCCCGGACTGACGGGACAAGAAGACACCGCAAACCTGATCCTCGACTACAATGGGAATAAAGTTCGGGCACATCGCGTGCGGGGGCTTATGCATGACCCTGTAGAGGTGTCGGGATCGGCGACTGCAGCGGCTTCAACTTTCTTTGTCGAAGGCATTCGGCACATATTGGAGGGTCCCGACCACGTACTCTTTGTGCTCTGCATGATCATCGGCGCCTTGAACCTTCATAGCCTTCTAGCTCGGGTCACGGGTTTCACCTTGGGCCATACCGTGACGCTGATCCTGGGATTCTTTGGTTTCGCTCCAAGCGGAGCCTGGTTCATCCCAAGCGTCGAATTGGCGATCGCGATATCGATTATCTACGCGGCCGCCATGGCGGTATGGCCGCCAGAAAAGGGACATGCTGATTTGAAAGCCTTCGCAATCACGTCCGGCATCGGGTTGCTGCACGGGTTCGGTTTTTCGTTCATGTTGCACCAAATTCTTCGCGTCGATGCACCCAATGTTTGGCACAGCCTGCTGGCCTTCAATGTTGGAGTAGAGGCTGGTCAAGTCATGATCGTTTTTTTGGTCTGGCCGCTGGTGCTTCTCCTGCGCAAGCAACCGGGCCGTATCTGGGTCGGATCTCGTGCCGCCGTCGCCGCATGTGCAAGCTTGATCGCGTTAGTTTGGGTTATTGAACGGGCAGAGTTCTTCTTATGATCCCTGCTACTAGAGTCTTGAGCCACTGCTTGCACAGGTGTGTAGATATTCACTTAGATTTGTCCAATATTGCTTTACCGCCTGCTTGGGCAGATGCAGGCAGACGGATCCGTCTATATGATTTTCATCGCAAAATCCTCCTAGCCTCGAAGTAACGCGTGAGTCATAAAACTTGCCGCACGATAGTGTTTTGCACACCGTCACCCATTGAAAATGGCCTATGCTCTTGGTCGCCTGAGGCTGAAAAGCTCTGTCACGCGCGCATAGTCCTGGTAGCCCAATCGTGCCAAGGGTTGGAACTTGGTAACATCAAAGATGCCGTTGATCAGATAATTGTCGTTGAGGTGAATGCCCGTGACTTCACCAAATGCTACGATGTTGGAGCTGCCAGGCAGATCGACGACCTTAGTCAATTTACATTCCATACTCGCGGGGGCGTTGGCCACACGCGAACAGGGGATCGTTTCACATTCTGTGCGTACAAGCCCAGCGAGGTCGAATTCATCGATATCGCGGGTCGCCGGCAAGGAAGTCTTGTTCATCGCGTCGCGCATATCATGCCCCACTACATTGACGCAGAATACCCCGGTGTCGATCACGTTTCCGATTGAATCTTTGCCGCGTTGGCGGTCCTCTTTGCTGGCCGTTGATGCAAACATGACCTGCGGAGGGGAATAGGAAACACCGTTAAAGAACGAATACGGTGCAAGGTTTTCCGCCCCATCCATCCCGCGGGTGGAGATCCAGCCGATCGGTCTTGGTGTGATGAGAGCGTTGAAGGGATTGTGCGGTAGACCGTGGCCGTTTCGCGGTTCATAAAACATGGGTCGTTCCTTGTAGAGCGGGAGCCTCCCTTTCAAGAGGCTCCGGGCAATCAGGTAGCTCAGGCAACTACGTCGGGGTTCATGCTGTAGGTGCCGATATGGGAAGCTTGCCCCAAAACATGGCCTTTCATGGCCGCCAACGCGTCAGCCCCAGTAAAGGATCCGTGCAAATCGAGTCGGTCGATGTCCAATGCAAAGACAGTAAAGTGGTAGTGGTGGATGATGCTGTCATTCCAAGGCGGGCATGGGCCGTCATAACCGCCGTAGTTCCCGCCCATTTCATCATCGCCAGCAAACCAGTCTGTGTAGCTGTTGATCCCAGTACGACCGTAGGAACGCTGGCCTGCGGTTTTGCCTTTGGCCGTAACCCCAAGACTGTCTGCGCCCTCTGGAATCTCGGATACATTCGCTGGAATGTTCACAACAACCCAGTGGTAGAAATCAACACGTGGCAGATCGGCTGGAACTGTCTTACCTTCCTGATTCACGTCTTGGCCGGAGGATGGAACATCCGGGTCATGGCAAATGAGAGCGAAAGATCTTGTACCTTCGGGTGCGTCGCTCCATGCGATTGAAGGGTTTACGTTGCCGGACAAGGCAAAGCGACCTTCGGCAGGGATCTGTCCAAACGCGAACTTGGCTGGGATCGGTGAGCCGTTGGCAAAGCTGTCGATCGTGATTTTCATCGGTATTCTCCGTGAGGAATCGTTACGCCACGGGGCCACCCCGAGGCGCAAGTGATTAACGATTGTAGACGGCTGTGATGGTTGAGGAAGCCAGACTGTTGGCGTTCACCATGAACCCGGCCAGTGCATTGCTGACGGACTCGTCCAACTCCAGTGTGGTTCCGAGAGCGTGGACAGTGAAGTTGTAGCGGTGCACCTCACCCGGCGGCGGGCATGCGCCGCCGAAGCCTTCTGCGCCATAGTCGTTGGTCAGTTCCACTGCACCCGCCGGGACCGCCGCGCCGCTGGGCAATTCACTTACTTCTGCCGGGATGTTGAAGGCGAACCAGTGCCACCAGCCAGAGCCGGTTGGCGCGTCAGGGTCGTAGACAGTGACGGCGAAACTTTCGGTACCCTCAGGTGCGCCGGTCCAGGCCAGTGTCGGCGCAACGTTGTCGCCTTCACAGCCGAAGCCCTGGAAGACCTGGGCTGCGTCGAGCCGGGTGCCTTCTGCAATATGGGGGCTGGTCAGTTGGAAGGTGTCCGCCACAACAGGGGACGTCAGACCACTCGCGACCAACAGAGTTGCAAGAAGAGATGTGCGTAGCATTGTTCAGTTCCTTTCCTGAACTTTCGTGTTGTCGATGGAACCAAATTAGACACCACGCACTGGTGCTACCTCCGACAGCCACGCAACTAATGTCGAAATTCGATCAACCTTTCGCGGAACGGATGTCTTTTGGCCTAATCCTGAACCTATTTTGGAAAGCGTCCGAAAAATGAGATGGCGTTTTGAAACCACAATCCATTGCGATTGCGGAGATTTGGCTGTCTGTGGTTTGCAGCAAGCTCAACCCTCGTTCCAATCGCGTGTGCAATAGAATCTTTGCAAACCCCTGACCTGTTTTTGACAGCCATCGTCGCATGGTGGCTTCGCTCATCGCGAAATGGTTTGCGACTTCCCCGGCCACCCATGGATGGCTAAGGTCCGTTTCGATCAAGCGGCGGACTTGACTGATTGGATCATCTTCAACTTGCGTCGGCAAATTGAAACCCTGTGCGCGAAGCCAGAGTAAAGGCTCTAATAGTCGATACTGTTTGATCATTTCCGGAAGCGAGGCGTTGTTCAGCGTATCTGTGATCAAGCTGAGGATATCAGACGGGTTGTGCTCTGAAGCTCTAACAATTTGGACGCCCTTTTCAGCTTGCGTTCTTGGCACATCAGAGAAAACGCCATCCACCAGATCGTGGGTAAAGCAGACTCCCAAAGCGCGGTAGTTTTCATTCATGACCGGTCGGTTTTCCATGGTGACCATGGCGCCCGGCGGGAAGATCATCAAATCCCCTTCTTCGCCCTGCATTTCGCCTTGGGTCGGGTGGAGAACGTATTTGCTGCCGCGTTGAATGAAAAACAGGAAGGTCAGACGAAAATAGAGTTCCGTAAACGTTGCAGTCGTCGCTTGAGAGATCGGATAGATGGATACCTGATGCGACACTTCCAAAGCTCCCGTCTCAGGTTTCGGTTCAAGGCCGAAGATTTGATTTGGCTTGGATATACGCTGCCCCACGAGGGAGCAGCGCAAAGAAAAATCAGGCCACTTCTTGCAAGGACGCTGTCATGCCGTTTGACAACAAGGCACCACCGCCCGGTGCAACTTCAGTCAAATCCAAGCGACGCAATATTTGGCGCGTCGTTGCAACGGCGGCTGACAAAGTTGGGAGGCCGGACGCACGTTCAATCATTTCGATTGATGGGAGCGACGGCATTTGGACACAGGCAGATGCAACAATGGCATCGACACCGCGCGTATCAAGCTTACGCCAAAGCTCGGCAGGAGCTGTTGGGTCTTGTGATGCGACTTTGAGGTTGTCCGGTATTTCCAGTGCAAGGAAGTCCTGCACTTCGATACCCTCGTTCTCGATATAATCCACAACCATTTTCGTGAGCGGCTTCATGTACGGGCAAATTATCGAGACCTTTTTGATCCCGAGATCCTTCATTCCATCGATGAGCGCGCCCGCAGAGTTCAGGACAGGAGTTGGGCATCCATTGTCGACGGTCGCTTGATTGAGTTTGACTTCGGATCTTCGGTGATAGCCCAACCCCATGGACATAATGGCAACCAGACACGCATAGGCCTGCACTTCGACTGCCGCGTCGGACAACTCGACCGCGCAACGCTGGCTGTCGGCATCCATAGCTTCAAGCTCTTCCTTCACCACACTTTTCATCCGCATGCGAGACGAATGGAACGCAAAACGATCGGGCAGGATCGTCTCCCGCGCTTTCAAAAGCGCTGGAATTTCCGTTTCCATGGTGACGTTAGAGCTGGGAACAATCAGGCCAACGCGGCGGTACTTAGTAGCAAAAGACATGGTCCTTCCTTTCAGGAGATAGATTTAGAGCGCGGGACCCATGACGGCTTCAGGCAACCAGGTTGCGATGCCCGGGAAGACGCAAAGCAAGATGATGGCAATCAACATGCAGGCAACGAATGGAAGGGAGCCGGTCAGGATGGTTTTCAAGGAAATATCCGGGGCGATACCGTTGATGACATACAGGTTCAGGCCAACGGGTGGAGAGATCAGCCCGATTTCCATGTTGATCGTCAGGATCACCGCAAACCAGATCGGGTCAAAGCCAGCAGTCGTGATGATTGGCAACAAGATCGGAGCCGCCATCAGGATCACCGCGACCGGAGGAAGGAAGAAGCCCGCAATGATCAGGAAGATGTTCACTGCGATCATCAAAACCCAAGGGTTAACGTCCAGCGTCCCGATCCAGGTCGCAATGCTTTGCGTGATGAAAAGACTCGACAGCATGTAAGAAAACACACCAGCTGCTGCGATGATGAAGAGGATCATCACGCTTTCCTTGGTGCTGTCCTGCAAGATCATCCAGATTTTACGGATATCCCAAAGCTTGTAGACGACAATGGCCACAACCAAGCACAGAATCGCGCCAACCGCTGCCGTTTCCGACGGCGTCGCGACCCCACCATACATTGTGTAAAGCACACCGATGATGATTGCGACGAACGGCACAACACGCGGCAGAACTTCAAACTTTTGTCTCCAAGAATAACTGCGAGCGGTCAGCAGCGCGGTATCGCCGGATCGCCAGGTCGCATAGAGCGACCAAACCATGAAGAGCCCCACCAAAAGCAGGCCAGGAAAGACACCCGCCAGGAACAGACGGCCAATCGATGTCTCGGTCGCGATCCCGTAGACGATCATAGTAACCGAAGGCGGGATCAGGATACCGAGCGTGCCGCCCGCCGCGATAGAACCCGTCGCGATCCCTTCCGGGTAGCCGCGTTTGCGCATTTCAGGAATGCCCATTTTGCCAATCGCAGCGCAGGTTGCGGGGCTCGAACCTGACATTGCAGCGAACAATGCGCAGGCGCCCAGGTTCGAGACCACCAACCCGCCGGGGACGCGCGTGAGCCATCTTTCGAGTGCTTCATACAGGTCCGCGCCCGCTCGCGTAGATGCAATTGATGCCCCCATGATGATGAACATCGGGATCGAGAGAAGCGCAAAGCTGTCGAGCTTTCCAAAGAAAATCTCTGGCATCAGTTCCAATGACCGAATGCCATCAAAGACCAACAAAAAACCAGCAGAGACGATCATCAAGCCTACGGCAACGGACACGCCAGAGAAAAGAACAAGGATGGTGCAAACGCCAACAAGGGCGCCAAGGATGAGGGGGTCCATCGTTATGCCTCCAGCCCAAACGGGGTTTCAGATTTTGTCAAAAGGGCAACAAGATCAGCGAGAAGTTGCAGAAGCAACAAACCGAAGCCGACAGGTAGCGACAGATACGGGATCCACAGCGGAACGGCTGTGACCGTGTCAGATGTCCAACCACGCTTGTAGGCAAAGTGCCAATACTCGTAGCCGTAGAACAGCAGCACCGCCGTGATGATGATGGACAAGCTAAGGGTCAGAACCGCAAGGCCAAACCGAGCGCGCCCTCGCAATGCCAATGGGATCAAATCAACATTGACGTGCCCCCGCTGATATTGAACAAATGGCAACCCGACCAAAGTTGCGGCGATGACGAGATAGACGACGATCTCTGTTTGCCACACAGTCGATCCATTCAGGACAAATCGAACAAAGATCATCTGACAAGTCAGAACGACAGCTGTCAGGATCATTAATGCAGAGCACCAACCGGCGGCGCTTGAAATTTTGTGGATGGATCGAACAATTTGGTGGTCACTTGTCGTTCGAACAATTGCTGCAGGGGCGTGTCCGGACATGGCGGGCGTCCTTTGCTTTAGTGGAAAGGTTGTCCGAGGCGCATTGGCCTCGGACGCAACGGGGCTATTCGACGGCCAAAGCGAGATTCAAAAGCTCCTGACCGCCAGGAACTTCGGCGACAAAAGTGGCATATGACGTATCTTGCGCGAGCGTTTGCCAATCTTGGAAGTCCTCCACGGTCATTTTAGCGATCTCCACGCCGGCTGCGCTGAAGACCTCAACCGATTTCGCGTCCTGAAGTTTGGCCTGCTCGAGATAATGAGCCTCGGCTTTCTCCGCTGCGGCGAGGAGTGCGGCCTGCTGCTCATCCGACAACCCTTCAAACGTGGATTTGTTCATCAAAAGCGGCTGATACAGGAACCAAAGCGCGATGTCGGAAGCCGGCGTATAACACGCCACCTGCTCGAAAATTCGGTAGGACACAAACGAGGAAGATGATGTGTTTGCTGCATCCAAAACACCCGTCTGCATGGCCGAGTAGATTTCTGACGACGCCATCGACGTGATCGACGCACCAGCCCCCACCAACATCTGCTCAAAAGATTTTCCAGCGGCGCGGGTTTGCAGTCCTTCGACATCGGAAGGATTGGTGATGCACTTGTCCTTACCGACAAAGCCGCCAGCAAGATAACCATGCACAAGAACCATAACGTCATCTTCAGCCATCTTTTCTTCGAGCGCTTGCATAAAGGGTGATTGGCTCAAACGCGCGGCATGATCGTGGTTCTTTACGAGACCCGGCATCAAAGTGAGGTTGAATGACGGTTGTTGCCCACCTGCGTAGGATAGAGGAAAAACCGTCATATCAAGCTGGCCCCGTGACAGTGGCCGATACTGTTCACGCGGCTTAAAGAGCGACTTGGACGGGAAGATCTTGATCTCAAGATCCACATCCGCGGCGGCGACTTCATCAGCAACGATTTGAGCGACCTCATGCCTGACATCTGCGGTCGACCATTGGTGAGAGAGGCGCAGCTCTTCCGCCTGTGCGCTGCCCGCAAAAAGCGCCAAGCCCAATGCGGTTGATCGTGAAAAGTTTTTCATTGTGATTCCTCCTTGTGGATTATTACATGGCTTATATGTATACATATAGCAACTAAAAAAATCCCGTTGATGCTTTTTTGTATGGATTTGGAATCCGACGCACTGTATGAAAATGTTGGAAAGGAGCCGCCATGCCGCGCGCATCAGATATGCTTATCGAGCAGATAAAAAACGAGATTTTCAGTGGGTTACTGAAGCCTGGCGATCAGTTGGAAGAGGCTGAGCTGTCAAAAAGATTTGGCGTCAGCCGCACTCCAATACGCGAAGCGATAAGGTCAATGGTGGATGGCGGGTTTCTCGAAACGAGGCCTCGCAAAGGTGCCATAGTACGCGTTTTGTCTGCGAAAGAACTGAACGATTTGTTCGAAGTTGCTGCGGAACTGGAAGGGATGGCGGCGCGCTTAGCCAGCGAGTCATTGACGCTTTCACACAAGAAGTCGATCCAAGAAGGCTTGCAACAATGCATGGACGCAGCAGCGAAAGAAGACCCGACCGCCTACGCCGCTGCAAACCTTGTATTTCACGCAGCCATTCACCGAGCAGCCGGAAACGAATGGCTAATTGATCAACTTGAACGACTTCAGGCTCGCATAAACGTCTATCGGCTCTTGCCATATGAAGTTGTCGGTCGACTGGAAAAATCAGTCGAAGAGCATCAGCAGATAGCCGCGGCGATCTTCAACAAGGATGGAGCAACTGCGAACACTTTGATGCGCGATCACATTATGCTGCAAGGCGCACGACTGCCGAGTTTGCTGAAAGCCTTGGAATAATCACCTTCGATTTCGTTTTTTTAAGTTTCTAGTCGGCAAGCGGTATGGCTACGCGGGTAGTAGTGTATTTGGGGGCAAATTACCAAAATCAGCGAAGGAAGGCTTATTTCGCTATTTGGAGCTATTTTCACTAAGCACCCTATGCTGTGTCATGTACTTATCGCTGACATCAGGGCCGACGCAGAATCTTATTCGCGCACTGGAGTCGCCCAAGTTAAGACGCACTTGATCGAACATTCGAAAACCATCAATACCCGTTTAGAAAACCCCAAACTGACATTCCACAAAAACGGGAATTGTCGAGCGATTATGGCCACGTGTTCGTTTTTGCGCCGTCGGCGGTCGCCGTTGCGAGTTTGTGGGCAAGAGGAAGGGCTGCTCATCAAACATGTTGCAGCGGGAATGTCTCACGCTGATTAGGCGCTTTAGGTGCGGCAGTTCTGGGGCTTTAGGTATTTCTCGTCCTCCAACTGAATAAATACCAATGACAACGTTATACGATGGTTTGAAAACAACACCGTCGACCCTAAAGGCGATAGTGATTGGTGGTTCAGCCCAAAGGTTTTGAGCGACTTTTTTAGAAGTCCACCCGATCTCCGCCCTTCAAATCCAGAATTTCTCTGGTTTCGTCGGGCGTTGCAACCTGACTGCCTAGCTCTTCTACAATTCGTCGAATTTTAGCGACTTGCTGAGCATTGCTTTCAGCCAGTTTTCCACGAGAGATGAACAGGCTGTCTTCAAGGCCAACGCGAACGTTACCGCCCATCTGGCTTGCAGTTGTGGCAAGCGACATTTGTGCACCGCCCGCCCCGAGAACAGACCAGCGATAGTCTTCGCCAAACAGACGATCTGCTGTGCGTTTCATAAAGATCAGATTATCAACCTCGGGCCCGATGCCGCCCAGAATGCCGAAGATGAACTGAATGAAGATCGGAGCCTTGAACAGCCCGATATCCATGCAGAATTTCAAGTTATACAAGTGGCCGACATCGTAGCATTCATGTTCGAATTTGATGTCATGCGGCGCGAGCGTTTCTCCTGCTTCGCGAATGTCTCGGAAGGTATTACGAAAGATGTTCTGATCCGAATTCGCGACATAGTCTTTCTCCCAATCAAATTTCCAATCGTCATCGCCATATCGGTTGGCCAATGGGTGAAACGAGAAGTTCATCGAACCCATATTCATCGAGCACATTTCGGGGCTAAAGGTCTTAGCCGGATTGATCCGGTCCTGAATAGACAGAGTCAGCGATCCTCCGGTGGACAGGTTCACAACGGCGTTTGTCGCCTGTTTTATGCGGGGCAGGAAAGGCGCAAAGTCATTCGGATCAACGGATGGCGATCCGTTGTCAGGGTTGCGGGCATGCAGGTGAAGGATCGACGCACCAGCCTCGGCAGCTTCCATCGCCTCCCGTGCGATGTCGTCGTAAGTGTACGGAAGCGCATCCGACATGGTGGGCGTGTGTATTGCACCGGTTACGGCACATGTGATGATAGTTTTTTTCTGACGGGCCATAGGTTCAGTTTTCCTTGGATTGTCCGATGTGCTTTACGCGATAGCCCAACGGGAAAAGTTGCAGATCATAGCGGCTGCGGATCAGGCCCCAGATGCCTTTCGGTGCCTTGAGCATGACGACAATCGCAACGACGCCGAGCACGATGAGGTAAATTGTTCCGAGGTCGGCCAGCGTTTCGCGCAGTGCAAAGAAGACGAGAGTGCCGATGATTGGTCCTTCGATGGTACCGATGCCGCCGATTACGACGATGAAGATGACGAAGGCCGTCCAGTCATTGACGCTGAACGCAGCATCCGGTGATATGCGTAGCTTTTGCAAGAAGATGAGCGCGCCGATCATTGCCGTGAATGCCGAGGTGACAACGTACACGATGAACTTCGTGCGCCAGATATCGATGCCAAGGCTTCCGGCGGCCAGTTCGTTGTCGCGAATTGCCGTCAACGCCAAACCTTGGCGCGAGCGCAAGAAGAGATACACGGCAGACACCACCAGCACAGCAGCTCCGAGCGCCAGCCAATAGCTCAGCGCCTCACGCATCGCTCGTCCGGACGCCAGTGATTTCACTATGGCGACCGGTAGCGAAGATCCTGATCCCCCGCCGAGCGCAGAAATTTGTGCGAAGCTCAGTCGAAAGACCTCTGCGATGACCCAGGTGCCAATCGCAAAATATGCGCCCCGAAGCCTGAAGATCAGAACAGCAACAGGGACGGAGATCAAAGCCCCCAGCGCACCTGCGGCTGCAATAGCAACTAGTGGGTGCAAACCACCCAGCATCGTAAGCGCAAAGAGCATGTAACCGCCGAAACCCACGTAAGCCTGCTGACCAACCGAGACGAGACCGGCATAGCCCGCCATGAGGTTCCAAAGGGTGGCTAGGGACAGGTAGAGAAACAGCTCGCCCATCAGGCGCATGTCAGCGCGACCCGCCCACCACGGCGCTGCAATCAATACAAGCAGACCTATTGCGGCCAGGATTGCAGCAATCCGCGCTGCTTTTGACGATCGGGAAACGGAATAGTCCTGTAAGTTCATCCGGAAACCCTCGGGAAGAGGCCGTTCGGACGAACGGCAAGAATGACAAGGAAAGCGATATGGCCGGCTAGCACCTGCCAGCCCGGATCAATCTTGGCTCCGATGGTTTGCGCGACGCCAAGGATAACGCCGCCAATCAGCGTGCCCCAAAGGTTGCCAAGTCCACCGATGATAACGGCCTCAAAGCCAAAGATCAGACGACCTCCACCGATTGAAGGATCAAAGCTTGTCCGAATGCCGAGCAGGATACCAGCGATCGCTGTCACACCGAGGGCCAGCGCCATGGCCAGCCCGAAGATGTGCCGGCGATTGAGACCCATAAGCTGGGCGATGTCTTGATTGTCGGAAACAGCCCGAAATGCTCGACCAAGTGCGGTGTGATAAAAGGTCCATTGCAGCCCCCAGATCACAGCGATGGCGATCCCGAAGGTCAGTAGCGGTAAGATCCCGAGGGTCACACCGCCTGCTGCAACGCTGGCTGTTTCCAGTGCACCGGCATTCAGTGTTTGGGGGTCGGCCGTGTAGACCTCCAGCAATCCGTTCTGGATAATTACACTCAGCCCGAAGGTCACAAGCAGCGGCGGGAGAATATCGTCGCCCAGAGTTTGGTTCAGTAGGCCGCGTTGAAGGGCATACCCAATCAGCGCCATAGCGGGAACGACAATCACCAACGCGGCCATTGGGTGCATCCCGGTCGCGGTCGTCACGGTCAGTCCGAGATATGCGGCCAACACAATCAGATCGCCATGGGCAATATTGACGAGCCGCATGACCCCAAAAATCAACGACAGACCTGCGGCAAACAGGGCGTAGAGTCCACCAAGCAAAGTTCCCTGCACGATAGCGTTCAGCCATTCCATATTATTCGATCCCGAAATACGCGCGCGAAATCTCTTCGCGCGAAACGGTGTCAGACGCGCTTTCCAACGAAACGCGCCCCTCCTGCAGGCAATAGACCCGGCTTGAGACCGAAAGTGCCTTGGTGATGTCCTGTTCGACGATGATCGCGCTCATGCCCTCGCCGATGATGCCGGGCAGCGCCTCATAGATGTCTTTGATGATGATCGGTGCCAGCCCTAGGCTAATTTCGTCGAACAGGATCAGATCAGGATTGGCCATCAATGCGCGCCCGATGGCTACCATCTGCTGTTGACCGCCTGAAAGCGATGTTGATGCCTGATCTTTGCGCTCTTCGAGGATCGGGAACAGATTATAGACAGCTTTCAGATCCCAAGGGCCCGAGCGACCAACTTGGGCTCCGATCAACAGGTTTTCTTTGACTGACAAAGATGGGAATAACTGGCGACCTTCTGGAACCATGGCGAGGCCAAGTTCTGCAACCTCGTCTGCGCGAAGCCGGCTGATATCCTGACCTCGGTAGTGAATCTGATCCACTCCGTTCGTCAGCAACCCGGTGATTGACCGCATCAGGGTCGTCTTGCCTGCGCCGTTTGCACCAATGATTGCGAGAACTTCTCCCTCGCCGACGTCCAATTCGACATCATAGAGCGCTTGGAAATCGCCGTAGTAGGAGTTCAAACCGCGTGTCTGAAGAATTGAGTCAGGCATCGGCTTCGATCCCCAGATAGATTTGTTTGACTTCAGCGCTTTCCATGATTGCCTGCGGCTCGCCCTCGGCGATCTTCTTTCCGAAGTCGATAACGATCAGGCGGTCAACAACGGCCAGCAGCGCGTGAACAACATGCTCGATCCAGATGATGGTGACTCCAGACGCGTGGATGTCCTTGATGGTCTGAACCAGTGACTTGCACTCGGCTTCGGTCAAGCCACCGGCAATCTCATCCAGCAACAGCAGTTTGGGCTTAGCGCAAAGCGCGCGTGTTAGTTCCAGGCGTTTGCGCTCCAGCAAAGTCAGGCTACCGGCAAGAACGTTTGCCTTGGGCAGCAGTTCTGTTTGGTCCAAGACCTCCAGACAAAAGCGCTCGGCCTGATGTCCGTGCATGCCAGCTGATTGCGTGGCGGCGATCATCGCGTTCTCGAAAACTGTCATGCCCGAAAACGGCTGTGGGACCTGAAAAGAACGCGCGATGCCTGTATGGCTGCGCTTTGCCGCGCTCCATTTGGTGACGTTCTGCCCACTGAATTCTATCACCCCGGAATTGGATTTGAGCGTCCCAGTGATCAAGTTGAACATCGAGGTTTTGCCAGCGCCGTTGGGGCCTATTACCCCGAGTGCCTCGCCTTGCTGGACCTCATAGCTCATAGCGTCGGCGACAGTGACTGCGCCAAATGCCTTGCTCAGGTCTTGGAGTTTCAGGATCGTTGTCATGCGTCTCTCGGATAGAGGGTTCGGCGCCAAGATCGGCGCCGAATGTCTGGTCAGCCCAGCAGTTTCATATCTGCCGTCACCGGAACTTCGGGCGCGGTACTATTTGCAACAATCTGCAACTCATATGCGTCTCCGGACTTCTGCCACTGGCCACCGACCAGCGGAGTTTTGGTGACGTTGTTCATCGGCCCGTCACCCCAGTTCACCGGCCCGACAATTGTGTTCAGGTTGGTGGACGTGATTGCCGAAATGATCGAAGACGGGTCTTCCAAATCATCCGCCCGTTTGATGACATCCGCAACGACCTCGAACAGCGCGTGCTTAAAGCCGAGCGGTTGCGTCCAGGGTCGACCCGACTCTGCTGTATAACCTTCGGCAAGGTCTTTCGAAGAAATGCCGGTGAGCGAGGAAGAGAACGGGTGGTGCGGGGACCACCAGACCTCAGTCGACAACCCGTCACCTCGGTCGCCCAGCGATTCAATGACGGACGGGAACAGCAGTGCCTTGCCGATTGTCACAACCTTCGGGTTGAACCCTTGTTGGGCGGCCTGGCTCCAGAATGTCGCAAAGTCCGGTGGGATCATATTGCCTGTTACGATTTCGCAACCGGCAGCCTTGAACGCTGCGATTTGATTTGAGAAATCGTCGGACAGAGGCTGATAGCGACCGGGATCTGTCAGCGTATATCCAGCGGCGGCCAGCGGTTTTGGTAGACCAAGTTCCGCATCGCCCCAAGCATTGCCGTCAGCGTCGTTGGGGAAAAGACCGCCGACGGTTTTTGTGACACCCGTTTTATCCCACATATCGAGGAATGCTGCGATCACATCCTCCAACCCCCAGAAGAAGTGATAGGTCGTTTCAAAACCCTCACCCGGAACACCATTGCGGCCAAAGAAATAAGGCTGCCAAGGACAGTCGGTCGTGATGCAGGGAACTTCGTTGATCTCTGCCTGATCAGCGACCGGGTTCACCGTATCCGGGGTAGAAGCGGCAACGATGATATCGACCTCATCGCCCAAGATCAGGTCAGCCGCGACCTCGGCTGCGCGGTTGGGGTTGGACTGGCTGTCTTTTGAGATAATCTCGACATTCCAAATCTTCCCATTGTTGTCCAACCCGGCCGAAAAGACCTGCTGGATGGCCTGAAGCACATACTCGTCGGCCTCAGCGAAACCGGCCAATGGACCGGTACGTGGGCTGACATTGCCAATCCTTAACGTCGGGTTTGCCGCATAGGCGCGCGTTGCCCGGAGGATGGCCGGAGCAGCGATTGCCACCGTAGCCCCGGCAATAAAACTGCGCCTCGTGGCCGTTTTAAATGTCTTTGTCATTGCGTCCTCCCTTCACCGACCTCCCGCCAGTGTTTGATTGATCTTACAAACTCTTCTCGAGATTATTCAGATGTTTCGCGACACGTTGGCGGACCTGATCTGCCTCGCCCTCGGCCCATTTCCTGAAACCTTCACCTGATTTCATGCCGAGCTTGCCCGCTTCAACGAGCGACTTCAGGTAGGATGAAGGACCCTTTTGCGCCTCAAGATCGTGCAGCACGTTTTCGTGGATATCGAGTGTGAGATCAGTACCAACCAGATCTGCGTTCTCTAATGGCCCAAGTACCGCCAACCGGCGCCCAAAGCTGGACTTGATCACAGTATCAACAGCTTCCGCATCGCAAATACCGTTTTCCACCAGACTGACCGCTTCGCGCCACAGCGCATGCTGAAGGCGATTGCCGATAAAACCCGGCACGTCCTTTTCGACCATCACCGGAGTTTTTCCAGCGTCCTTCAGCAGATCGAACATGGTCCGTGCTATCTCGGGGTCTGTCCATTCCGTCTTGATGACTTCGACCAATGGAATCATGTGCGGTGGGTTCCACCAATGCGTTCCCAACGCACGGCTTTTCAGTCGCAAACCGGACATGATCTGAGTGATGGGCATGACCGAAGTATTTGATGCGAGTATGCAGGTCTCTGGTGCATGCGCTTCGATCTCGGCAAAGATTGCTTGCTTTAGCTCCAGCTTTTCCGGCGCCGCTTCAAAGACAGCTTCGGCATTGCGAACCGCACCTGCAGTTGTCGCAAATATCTCAATCATCTTGAGGGTATTTGCGATCGTAGCCTCATCATCCCCCATCGCGACCATGCTTGCGCGAATGCGGTCAGGCACAGTGGCTCGCGCATCTTCCACAGGATCGGTGATGGCGACGTATTGGCCCGCCTTTGCCAAAGTCAGAGCAATGCCGTGCCCCATAAGGCCCGCACCAATTACCGCTATCTGCTGCTTCTTGCGCACCATCTCTTAGCCCGCCGTATATCCGCCGTCGGCATGAAGGATATGCCCGGTGTAAAAATCAGATGCCCGCGAGGCGAGAAACAGGAGTGGACCGGCAAGGTCCTCTGGCTCACCCAGTCGCCCCTTTGGAACCCGGGTCAGGAAGCCGTCGCGCACAGCTTTCGCTTCGTCGGTTTCTTCGAACATCCAAGCCGTCAAAGGCGAGCGGAATACCGTCGGCGCGATCGCGTTGACGGTAATCCCTGTTGGCCCCAGCTCACAGCCCAAGGCTTTGGTTATCCCATTTACTGCGGCCTTTGACGCGCAATAAGCCGTGTAACCGGCAGGGTGCCCAAGGATGCTGCGCGCGGAGCTGACGAAAATGATCTTGCCATACTCGCTTTGCTTCATGTGCGCCGCCGCCGCGCGTGCCAACAGCCAGCTTTGGTTCACGTTGGCGTCCATCACTGCGTCGAAGGTCTCCGGAGCCATTTCGTTAATCGGCGCCACCTTGTTCATACCAGACGCGACAACGAGAATATCGAGCCTACCAAAGTTGTTGACGGCTTCGTCGACTAATGCCTCACATGACGCTTCATCAGTCGGGCGCGTATTTATTGCGACGACGGTGGCACCAAGCGCTTCGCACTCTTTGGCAATCTCATCGAGCACATCTTGATTGCCCGCAGCCAGAACCAGATTGCACCCAGCACCAGCCAGAACGCGCGCAGCGACCATGCCAAACGCGCCAGATGCTCCGGTGATCAGTGCGACGTTGTCTTTTACGTCAAACATCTTGAGTGGATCAGACATTCTTTTCGTCCTCAGCTTTCTGGTGGATACGGAATGACCACCAGCATTTTGCAGGTGTGGTTGGCGCGGTTTTCAATTTTGCGCACTTCGTCCGGTGCGATCGTGCAACTATCCATCGGCCTAAGAGTGGTTTCGGTACCATCTACGATTACGGTCATCTCGCCTTCCAGAACGACGTAGACTTTCTCAAAGGGCGTGGAGTCCGGCCCGGCAGCACCGCCCGGTAGGAACTGGCTGAAGCCGATCCACTGATTTGTCGGCCCGCCCTCTTCGAACCCTTGCAAGCGAAGCCCGTGACATCCGAAATGGTTCGGTGCTTCGTAAGGTTGGGCGTCTTGAAAACGCTTCAGATGCATGTCCGCCTCCGCTCAAGGTTATTGTCGGCCGCCGGAGAACCGGCGACCGGTCCGTGAGTGTTCAGAAATCTTCGCCAGCTTCGATGCGGTAGGACTGGTTCTTGTCGATCATCGCAACCAATCGGATAATGCAGCCATCGCCGCGATCCCAATTCCAAGGGAAGAACGCGAAGGTGCAGCGCTTGCCGGTCACCGCATCCAGATCACCTCCGACGTTTTCGATGCCGAGAATGCCCTTTGAGAAAAGCATGTTGTGAACCGGTTCCCAATCGGGGAAATCTACGTCCCACGGCGTTCCGCCTGACCACTCAAGATACTCTTTTTCGAGATGAGGCATGATCGGACCATTTCGCTGCGGACCAATGGCCGTGGCCAGCGGGTGATCGTTCGCCTGCGTATCGTGGCCAACAACTTTCACACCTTTTTCGATCATCCACTCCGCAGCGGAAGGAACGAGACCTGGGCAATACGCGAAATAATCGCCATCCTCATATTGCTTGTGCCAACCGGTATTGATGATCAGCACGTCACCCTTGCGGATCGCATGCCCACAGGCTTTTTCCAGATCATCTCCGGTAATCTGCTCCCATTTCTTTTTGGGCACGGAAACCACCAGGCCGGAGCCAAAGAAATGGGGGAGCGGGACTTCGTCGATGAACGGCGTTCCCTGAACGACATGCGCCGGTGCATCAATATGAGTGGTCACGTGCATCGTCGTGGTAATCGTCTGAGACAACACGCCTGACTTGGCCATATAGTGCTTTCGGTCGATCTGGACGTCCTTGAAATAGGGCCAGTTGGGGCACTGAAACCCGTATCTGTGGCTCAGGTTATAAAACTCAAGCCCCATGTCATTGTTGGTGTTTGCCTGAAACTCAATGCCGCGGATTTCGACCATTGGGCATATCTCCTCTGTTCGCCGGCAACGCGGCGGTGTTCGCTTTTCTATTGTCTGGGTGGCCTCCCAACCTGTCCCGTATGATGATGCACACGCACTGCATAACGGTCAACTAAAAACTCACTATACGGTTGACTTGCACCGTATTGTGGTACAACACTGAAAAATCGGTAAGCATCCTGAGCCACGATGCGAAGACAGAATGGGGTAAGTTAAATGTCTGAAAAAGCGGATAAAGGTGGCATTCAGGTCATTTCCAGAGCGGCCTCGATTTTGCGTGTTCTGAAAGAAAGCCAATCCGGAATGAGCTTGGGGAAAATCGCCGAGCGTGTTGACCTGCCCCGCTCTACGGTACAGAGAATCACAAGTGCACTTGCTGAAGAAAAACTTGTCATAGCAGATGCAAATGGGGGTGGCTTAAGGCTCGGCCCGGAACTAAACGCTCTCGCGGGCGCCGCGCAGTACAGCATCGTAGAACACTGCCGGCTTCTCTTGACGGAGTTAACCCAAAAGACCGGGGAAACCACAGACCTCGCGGTCATGCGCGGTATCGGCATGGTTTTCTTAGATCAGGTCCCAGGTGTCTATCGATTGACGACCGTTTCGCAAGTGGGTGAGGTGTTTCCACTGACCACCACGGCAAACGGGAAAGCTTGTCTCGCTCAACTCGATGAAGGAGATGCGACAAAGCTTATTCAGAACGAATGGAAACGGAATGGTATCCAACGGAATTTAGATGAATTCCTTTCCGAACTGAATACGGTCCGCGGACAGGGTCTTGCCTATGATTTGGATGAGCATTCTGCAGGTGTATCGGCTATCGGTTTCTCTTTCGTAGACTGGGTCGGAGATTTGCACGCGATTTCTATCCCGGTACCAACTACTCGGTTTAAAAAACAAAGAACAACCATCGAAAAAGCGCTTATCGAGACATCCAAAAATATACATCAAACTTTCCAGTGATCAAATAAGCTGGTTTGTGGCAAGTTCAAGTCGGCGACCGACCTTTTCTAACGGCCTTCACTTCTATTGGGATAAGTTCACACATTCCGCCAACCGAATGGCTGTCAGTTCAACATGGTCGCCAAAGTTGATATCCGCCTCGAATTACGAGTTTCACAACCATTGGGTGTTTGCTGGCATCACCCGCGTTCGCCACGTGGCAGATTGGCAGGAACAGGCGCCTTCGGCGTCTGATCTGCAAATCAGCCCTGATTTTCCCAAAATGGAAGTCAGGATCATTGAAATCGGTCTAGGTGCTGGATGAAGGAAATGAGGCGAAAATGGCAAGGTTCTGTCGCTGCTGGCAGAACTATGTGCCGCCTGACACAGGAAACCAGTGGCGGACCGAGGAGAATAACAATTTTTTATTATCAAACAGATATATGTTAGTTGGACTTTTTTTTGCTCGCATATGAACACAATGGCTCGCAGTGCCCGTGTGTCTAACCGTCACACCCAGATTAGCGTCAAGCACGAATTCTTCTCTTCTTAAGTTTTAGGTTTGTAACAACATTCGACCAATCTCTTTGAGCTGTAGATACGGGCCCAATCAGACACAAGCTGTATCAGCAAAATTCGCATCTAAACTCGTGGCTGAAAAGTGCCCCAAGTTTGATCGCTCCACGTTCAGATTCAGAAGGGTCACATTCCTTTTGTCGGTGCTTTCCGTGCCCAAAATATCATTGCCAAGTATACCGGTACTTTCAACTGCGACAAATGCGAGACCCTTTGGGATCAAACACTTGATCGTTGAACATTTGGCTGGATTTCGATCATGCGACTGATAACTTGCCCTCGCAGCGGTATTTAGCTGCAACACCTCTGTACAGAAAATCTATTGGAGCGCGCTATTGGTAATTCCGTTTCACGTTCGGGAAATGCTTCAACGCATAAAAGCACGGCTTGACGCCGATCAGATACCCCAGCAGCTGGCCCCAAGCGACGCAGAGTTTTCAACATTGCGCCCGTCCCGCAAGCCTACCAAAGAGATCATCGGACGCTTCTGGAACCAGTTGAAACCGACAGCCAGTGCAGAGGATCAAGCACAGATCGCAGATCCGGCAACCATCGAAGACGCCGAAACCTATGGTACCAATATCGAGAACTTCATTGGAACGATTAAGCTGCCTGTCGGGGTTATTGGCCCCTTACGCCTGAACGGAATGAACGCAAACGGCGACTATCATGTCCCCCTCGCAACCACCGAGGCCGCGCTGGTCGCGTCTTACGCCCGGGGTGCTTACGCCGCCACCCGGTCGGGCGGTGTTAGTACAGCGGTATTGTACGAAGGTGTTTTGCGGACACCGGCGTTTGTATTCAAGAGTCTGCTGAAAGCTGGGCAATTTGTGGATTGGGTGGTGACGAATATTGACATGCTCCAATCTGCGGCCGAGGCGACGACCCGTCATGGCAAGCTTGTATCGCTGGAGCCGTTCATTGACACAAACGTCGTTTTCCTGATCTGCCGCTATACCACTGGTGATGCAGCCGGACAGAATATGGTTACAATCGCCACCGATGCCCTGTGCCACGCAATCACTGACAACTGTCCTGTTGCGATTGAGAACTGGTATGTCGAAGGTAATTTCTCGGGCGACAAAAAGGCCTCGGCACTGGGACTGGTGACGGGGCGCGGGCGTAAGGTCAGCGCTTCGGTCACGCTTCCGGCTGAGATTGTCGAAAAGACGCTGGGAACAACGGTCGAGGCGATGCTGGATTATGGCCGCGTCGCCAATCTGGGCGCGCATTTATCCGGGCAGTTTGGTGCGCAGGCGCATTATGCCAACGGGTTGGCGGCCTTTTACATCGCAACCGGGCAGGACGCGGCCTGCGTTGCAGAAAGCGCAATGGGTGTAACGCGTATGGAACCAAGGGGCGACGATCTTTTCTGCTCGGTGACGCTCCCCAACATCCTTGTTGGATCGGTCGGCGGCGGAACCGGTTTGCCCAGCCAGGCAGCTGCGCTGAACATACTCGGCCTCCGGGGCAGTGGGTGTGGCACGGCTTTGGCCGAGGTGGCCGCAACCACATGCCTGTGCGGTGAAATCTCCATCGTCGCCGCGATAGCTGCGGGCCATTTCACCCGCGCCCATGAAAGTCTGGCCCGCCACAGATGAGCATTCAGAACCGATTCTGGATTTATCAATCCGAGCGATTTCCGCTGAAGAAAACCGTCCCTCTTCTGCTGGTGTTTTCCTCGGCCAGTATATGCGTGTCCGCCCGTCTGGCAGACCGCCCACTGCCCGAGTGGCCCGCCTTTGCCGCCGGTTTTGTGCTGGCCATGGTGTTGTTCTTCCAGATGCGTGTTTGCGACGAGTTCAAGGACGCCGAGGATGACCGGCGATACAGGCCGGACAGGCCGATCCCACGCGGATTGGTTTCACCAGGCGAAGTCCTTAGCCTTGGTTTGTTGACCATTCCTCTGGCACTTGCCTCCGCTTGGTTTTGGCACCCTTCGGTTTTGTGGCTGTTGGGTGCGGTCTGGATCTGGCTCGCGGCGATGACGGTTGAATTCGGTGTTCCGGCCTGGCTGAAGGCTCGACCGGTTCTGTACTTGCTAAGCCATATGGCAATCATGCCCTTGATTGATTTGTTGCTGAGCGGCCTCGAATGGCTGCCGGCAGGCGCGGCAGCGCCCTCTCTGTGGCTGTTCCTTGCGTTGTCCTTTGTAAATGGCTGCGTCCTTGAGATAGGGCGCAAATTATGGGCACCCGAAAACGAGATTGCCGGGGTCGACACCTATTCCGCCCTATGGGGTCCGCGTCTGGCGGGACGTATCTGGATCGGCTGCGTCCTGCTGTCCTACACGCTTCTTGTCGGCACGGGCAGCGCCACTGGAGTTGGCTGGCCAAGCGCCCTGATCGGCGCGATAGCGCTGGTTCTCTGCGGGGCTACCGCATTTCGCTACAGTCAGGCACCAACCGTGAAAGCCCAGAACAGGATGGACACTGTTTCCGGTCTGTGGGTGTTCTTCTGCTATGCCACGGCCGGCTTCCTGCCCTTACTGATCGGAGCCGTTGTATGACTTTCATTGTCGCCCAAACGGATGCCAACGATGTCTCGGTTGTCGGAGGGAAAGCGGCAGCCTTGTCGCATCTGTCGCAGCACGGATTTTCGCCGCCCGCGTTCTTTGTCATCACAAATGATGCGTTTCGCATGGGGCAATCCGGCCCAATCGCGCAGAAGGGCCTGCGATCGGCTGTGACTGCCGCGCTTGAAACACTCGGGCCCGGACCTTACGCGGTGCGCAGCTCTGGCCGGTCCGAAGATGGCGTGGACCACAGCCATGCGGGACAGTTCGCAACGGTCCTGAACGTTCCCGGCAAGACTGTAGTCGAAGCGGCCAAGCAGGTCTGGCAATCCGGTTTCTCGACTACGGTCGAAACCTACCGCGCGGTCAAATCCGGCGGCGAGGCCGAGGCTCCTGCGATCATCGTACAGCGCATGGTCGATGCAAAGGCGGCCGGGGTCGCCTTTTCCGCCGATCCGGTCAGTGGTCGGCGCAATGTGGTCGTGATCTCGGCCATTGATGGGCTTGCTGAACAGCTTGTGTCAGGGGAAGCGGACGGAGAGGACTGGGTCATCGGCGCGGATGGCGTACGGGAATGCGCACCGGGCACGCCTGCGCATTTGACCGTGCCCGAGGCACAATCCATCGCTGCCCTCGCGCGAAAGGCCGAAGCGCTGTTCGGACCCCCGCAGGACATCGAATGGGCGATTGATGCGCAAGGACTGCATATTCTGCAGTCCCGACCGATCACCACGGCCCTGCGTCCTGCGCCACTCGAAGATCAAACACTGACCATTTTCGACAATTCCAATATCGTCGAAAGCTATCCGGGCATCGTCAGCCCGCTGACCTATTCCTTTGCCCTGCATGTGTATTCTCAGGTGTATCGCGCCTTTGTCAGGCTGTTGGGCGTGTCCCGGCACACGGTTGCCCAGAACCCAACCGTGTTTGACAATTTTCTGGGGCGTGTGGACGGGCGCGCCTATTACAATCTGATCAACTGGTATCGCGCGCTGGCAATGTTGCCCGGTTTTTCGCTGAACCGCGACTACATGGAAACGATGATGGGCGTTTCTGAACCGATGCCGCGTGAGGTCACGGATGCTCTTGCGCCGCCACCCATCACCGGCTGGCGCAAGGTCGTGGAGTACGCGAAATTGACCAAGGTTGCGGGTGGCCTGATCTGGCAGGCTATCCGATTGACGCGGACCCGGCGCGATTTTTACCGTAGGCTGAACGACATATTGCAGACGGGGCTGAACGTGGACGCCTCTAACGCGACCCAACTGGCCGCGGAATACCGGCGCATAGAAAGCACCCTGCTGGATCGTTGGGACGCCCCGCTGATCAACGATTTCCTGTGCATGATTGCCTTTGGCGGCTCGCGCAATCTGCTGCAAAAATGGCTCGGCGAAGACGGGTTGATCCTGCACAATGGCCTCATGATCGGGCAAGGTGATATCGTTTCGGCGGAACCCGCGCAACGCATTGCCCGGATGGGAGAGTTGGTCCGGCAGGCGGGTCTTGCCGCACCTTTGAAGGCCACTGCGCATCTGTCGGTTTTGTCCGGGCACAAGCAAATCGAAGCCGAGGTTGAAGCGTATCTGGAAAAATTCGGCGACCGGTGCACCGAAGAGCTAAAGCTGGAAAGCGTTCCGCTGCGAGACGACCCGACCAGCCTGTTGCTGGCCATTGCAGCCAGCGCCGAGCGTCCCCCGTCCGGGCGTAAGGAAGGCGCTGAACCGGACTGGCAGGCGCTGTTTCCGGCAAACCCCCTCAAACGGCATTTGGCCAAATGGATTTTGGGCTGGACCAAGGCGCGTGTGCGCGACCGCGAAAACCTGCGCTTTGAACGCACGCGTATCTTTGGTTATGCGCGGCGTGTGTTTTTGGGCATCGGCCGGGAATTCGCCACGCGCGATCTGCTTTCGTCCCCAAAGGATGTATTTTTCCTGACAACGCATGAGGTTCTCGGAGCAGTCGAAGGCTACAGCCTATCGCCTGATCTGAAAGGTATCGTTGCGCAGCGCAAACAGGAGGATGAAGCCTCGTCCCGACGCCCCGACCCGCCGGAACGCATCGAAATTCGTGGCCCCGCCATCGCGCCGATTTGGTCCAAAAACGCGGAAGCCGAGGTGGACACAGCACGGGTGAAGCACGGCACGGGCTGTTCCGCAGGACAGATCATGGCGCGCGCGTGTGTGATCCGCGACCCGCGCACCGAGGCTCTGAACCCCGGTGACGTCCTGGTGGCGCGCCACACCGACCCAGGCTGGATTGCCGTATTCTCAAACGCATCTGCAATCGTAGTCGAGCGGGGGTCGTTGTTGTCTCACTCGGCCATTGTCGCGCGGGAACTGGGTATTCCTTGCGTGGTTGGCCTGAAGGGTGCCACGCACTGGATCAAGGATGGTGAGATGATCTCGGTCGATGGGGCAAGCGGCGCGGTGGCGCGGTGCGATGGGTAGCAGTGAGATTGAGAAAAAGGCGGATTTCGACCATATCCGCTACGCCCAACTGTGGGAGGACGCAGACGTTCTCACATCAGCCTTGGGCGATTGTGCGGGCAAGACATTGGTGTCCATCTGCTCGGCCGGGGACAATGCACTGGCGATGTTGACGCTCGATCCTGCGCGCGTTGTTGTTCTGGACCTGTCACCGGCGCAGATCGCCTGCCTCAACCTCAGGGTCGCGGCCTATCAGGTGCTGTCCCATCCCGAATTCCTCGAACTCACAGGCTCGCGCGCAAGTATCCGACGGGGGGCATTGCTGAACCGGGTTTTGGAGGCCGCGGATGCCGAAACGCGTGCTTTCTGGCAGGCGTTGACCCCGGAGGTTGAAAAACACGGTATCGGTGGCGTCGGCAAGTTCGAGCGCTATTTTCGCATCTTTCGAACCTGGCTTCTGCCACTTGTGCATTCAAGCCGAACCATTGACGCGGTGTTCGTTCCCCGCGCTGCCGCAGAACGGCAGACTTTCTTCGACACGCGATTCAACACCGTTCGATGGCGGTTTTTGCTGAACATCTTTTTCTCTCGCTTAGTCATGGGCCGTATGGGCCGGGACAGCGCATTCTTCGACCATGTCGAGGGCAGCCCGGCCCAGCATGTCGCCCGTCGCATTCGTCACGCGGGGGTCACCACCAATCCCTCGCAAAATCCCTATCTGCACTGGATTCTCAAGGGCGATCACGGCGACGCGCTGCCGATGGCTTGGCGTCCCGAGCAATATGAGACAATCCGATCCAGACTGGATCGTCTGGACATCCGCCTTGGATCGCTTGAGGCATTTGTGTCGACCGGTGAGAAAGCCAGCGGCTTCAACCTGTCCGACATCTTCGAGTACATGTCGCCCCAGACCTTCCGGCAGGTCTACGGCTCAATCCTGACCGCCGCCGAGCCTAACGCCCGGTTGGTCTATTGGAACATGATGGCACCCCGGCGGGTTCCGCCGGAATACAGAGACCAGATAGAAACCCTGACCGACATCGAAACACAGCAGAAGGCCCGCGACATGGCATTCTTCTATTCGGATTTCGTCGTCGAAGGGGTTCAGCCGTGACTGTTCTTGTTCAGATTCTGTTGGCGGCGGGGTCCGTGCTGGCTTTAATCGGTGTCATGATGGTCATACGCCATCTGGCCAAGACGGCGGGTCTGAGTGCCGAAGTACAGCGCAAGTTGATGCATGTCAGTACGGGCCTCTATGCGTTGCTGCTGCCCTGGCTCTTTCCTGATCGCTGGCCGGTCTACATGCTGATTGCGGCCACAGTTCTGGTGATGCTGGTGCTACGTCTGCCCCGTTTTTCATCGGGCCTGGGCGCGACCCTGCATGGGGTGGATCGTACGTCCTACGGTGATTTCCTGCTCGCTCTGTCGGTCGGACTATGCTTCCTGCTGGCCGGGGAAAATACGCTGTTCTACATCCTGCCAGTCGCCGTTCTGACACTGGCGGATGCTGCCGCTGCACTTGCCGGAACCACGTATGGAACCAAACGCTACGTGGTAGAAGATGGCGACAAGAGCTTAGAAGGGTCAGTGGTGTTTTTTGTCGTAACGCTATTGGTTGCGATCATCTGCTTTTTGTTTTTGTCGAAACTACCGCCCTCTAACATCATGATGTTGTGCCTTATGGTTGCGGGTTTTGGCACGTTGGTCGAGGCACAAAGTTGGCGAGGGTTTGACAACCTGTTCTTGCCGCTTGGCTTATTGATTTTTCTGACAAGCCATTATCACAGCTCTTTGGCCGAGCTTACCCTATTGGCCACCCTGTTCTTTGCCGCCCTTGCCAGTTTCGGCGCGGTGGGAACCAAGCTGGGCCTGACCAAACACGCGACCCGCGTTTATGTTGTCGCAGTTTTTTTGCTGCTGGCCGCCGCGAAATTGCAGAACACAGTACTGCCGATTATGGTTCTTGCCGCACACGGCTGGGCGCGTACGTCTTCTCCTTGTGATAGTAAGTACCCTGATCTGGATATCATAGCCGCCCTGGGGCTTTTGGGATTCGGTTGGCTTGCTGTGGGAAATGCAACAGGATGGGATGCGATCTCCTTTTTCGGGCTCAGTGCCATGGGGTTGGCCATGGGGCATATTGCAGTTGCGTTGCGTTCTAGCCCTGTTGCAATACTGCTTGCTGCGTCTGCCTTGTTTATCATTCGGACTTGGGCAGTTTCCCTGAATTCTGAACAATCAAACTGGGCCGAGCCGCTGACGGTTCTGGCCCTGTTCTCATTATTTTGTACAGTCGCAGTGCCATTGGTCCGGCCACATTGGCTCGAAGAAGACAGAGTGCTCAGGCTGACGTTGTTGGCCGTTGCCCCGCCCTTGCTTTATTACGTTTGGATCGTTGCTGGATCGCTTGGTGCGGCGTTCTTTTCCGGAGTTATTTCATGACCAAAGAGACCATCAAAACGGCTGATGCAAAGCTGACCGTATATCTGAACGGTCCGAACTGGGGCGGCGTTCCCGCTGCAACCTTCGGCGATTTTTCCTGTAAATCGCCCGAAGCCGGCCTCGAAATCCTGCGCAAAGGCATAGAGCGGGTGCAAGACGCGGGCCTCGACCGCATCATTGGACCTATGTCGGGCGATACCTGGCACAGTTACAGATTCGTCGCAGGACAGCGACGGGACCGCTCCGTTCCTGATGGAGCCCAGCAACAAACCTCATGCGCCCGACGTGTTCCGTTCGGCAGGTTTTGCCGAAATAAGCCGGTACTTTTCGGCCCGGGTGCTGCTGCAGGCCGCTGCCGGGTCGGCACCGCCGGAAACCGATGGTTTCGTTGTGGAAGAATGGGATGGAACAGACCCAGAAGCCCTGTTCCGTCAGGTCTTCGATCTTTCGACCCGGGCGTTCTCAAACAACGCGTTTTACAAGCCGATTTCCGAGGCAGATTTTCTGGCCATGTACATGCCGGTTGTGCCGATGATGAAGCCCGACCTGATCCTGTTTGCTCGCCGCCGTAACGGAACATTGGCCGGATTTCTGTTCGGCATTCCCAACTATGCCGAAGGCCCCAATCCGAGATCCGCAATCCTTAAGACCTATGCAAGTCTCGAACCGGGCGCTGGGCGGCATTTGGCCCACAGGTTTCACAAGACGGCACTCAGCATGGGGTACGACACGGCCATTCACGCGCTAATCCATGATGACAACAGATCGGCCGATCGGAGTGCTGCGGAAGGCGCGACGATTTTCCGGCGCTATGCCCTGCTTGGGCGCAAGCTGAATGGCTGATCTGCTGTCCCAATTCGCTGCTGCAGTTAAGCGGGCTCCGGACCGAACCGCCATCGTAGACGGCAAGGGTCGCCAAATCAGTTTTGAAGCCCTTCAATCGCGCGTTCAACAATTGGCGTGTCGGTGGCAGGAAAAGGGTGTCCAGCAAGGGGATCGTGTTTTGTTGGCGATGCCTGTCAACGCGGACCTCTATGCCAGTCTGGCCGCCCTGTGGTCGCTTGGTGCCACCGCTGTCTTGCCTGAACCGGCCATGGGACTGGCCGGTTTGCGCCATGCTATTCGGACCACAGAACCAAAGGCTTTTTGTTCGGCGGGCGCGTATGCTTTGCTGAAGTTTCTGATCGCAAGCCTTTGGACCCTGCCCCTGTTGACACCCGGAAAGAGCCACCGCAATCCGGCACTGCAAAAGGTGCAACCGGATGATATCGCCCTAATCTCCTTCACTTCCGGCACGACCGGTCAGCCCAAGGCTATTCCACGCTCGCACGCCTTTCTCATGGCGCAGTACGATGCCATCGCGTCCCTCCTCGACAGCGGCAAGTCCGAACGCGATCTGGTAGCCTTTCCGGTGTTCACCCTGATCAATCTGGCGGCCGGGCGTACAAGTGTTTTGCCCAACTGGCGGCTCAGCAAGCTGGAACGCCTGTCGCCCGCACAGTTGGAACGCTGGCTTCAGGCGCAAAAAATCACCCGGGCCCTGATCCCTCCATCGCTGTGTGAAAAACTGCTTCAATCCAACGACACCGGGCCGCTACACACGGTGTTCACCGGCGGCGGACCTGTGTTTCCGAACCTGGTGGAGGCGTTGAGAACCCGGCACAGACTTTCGGTTGTGTGCGTCTACGGATCGACCGAGGCTGAACCGATTGCCCATCTCGACGCCATGGACATCTCGGACGAGGATCACCGCGACATGGCTGCTGGAAGGGGTCTTCTCGTGGGCTATCCAGTGCCCGACATCATGCTCCGCATTCGCGACAATGAGATTCAAGTCGCTGGCGCACATGTGAATGAAGGGTATTTGAACCCAACTCACTCAAAGAAAAACAAAATCAAGGAAGGTGACGTCATTTGGCACCGGACTGGTGACGCTGGCATGCTGGATGCAGACGGGCGTTTGTGGCTTTGGGGACGGATCGGGTCCGAAATTGAAGTTGCTTCAGGTGTGCTTTTCCCCTTTGCGATTGAAGTCGCGGCCCAGCAATGGCCGGGCGTAGATCGCTGCGCGCTTGTCACAACGAAAGCAGGCCCCACTCTTTGCGTCCAAGGATCCTCGGATCACCTCGAGGAATGGAAAAAATCTGCGCTGGGTTTTGGCGTTCCAAATGTGATTTCGGTAGATAGTATCCCTATGGACAAGCGTCATGCCTCCAAAGTTGATCGCGCGAAACTTAAACGTATCTTAGAGACTTAACGCAATACGGCTCAAAAGCCGCTGAGCCGCCCCACCTGAGCGAGCCCATCGCTACGAGCAGTAAACAGAGGACCGAGAATAGCGACGAGGACCTCGGCTAAAAGTATCTCATCAAAATCTGCACATCTTGGGCAGCGGAAATGCGCATTCGCCGGTCACAACTGGCGGCATGAAACATTTGACCGCAGATACCCTGGCATGGTGCGCCTTTGCGATTGCTTCTGCAATTCTTGCCGCGCAGCCTTTACAATGGCTTGTTAGAAGCTGGCTCAGCCCGGCTTATGGATCGTACGGGTATGTTTATGTCCTGCTGATTTTAGGTTTGGCCGGTAGGAGCCTGCTGAGCGGCCGTCCGAGGGAAGCGGGCTCGCAGATGCCAGCGATTGCCTTGCTGCTGCTGGCAGCTTTGATCAGGTTCTTGGGGCAGGTTCTGGCGGTCAATATCCTCAGCGCCCTTGCACTTGCTTTGGATGTTTTTGCGTTGGTTGGGTTGTTGCAACTCAATCGACGTCCTTTTGCGCTTTTGCCAGTCTGGATGGCGGCACTGTTCCTGTTTTCGCTACCGACCGAGATGGTCTTACAGCGCACACTTGGATTTCCGTTGCAGATAGCTTCGGCGGAGCTGTCCTGTCGCTGGCTCGGCGCTCTATTCTCGAATGTCGTCTGCGACGGGGTGCGCATCACCTTGGAACAGAGGGACATTCTGGTGGACTTGCCATGCTCCGGAGCATCCGGGCTTTTGCTGTCGCTGGCCTTTGTAGTCACCCAAAACGCGGTCAGGCGCCCTCGATGGTATGTCGGCGGCCTCAGCGTTTTGGCCGTGATCGGATGTGCCACCTTGGGCAATAGCCTGCGCATTTCGCTTCTGGCGATCGGGCTCGCACATGATCTCGATGTGATGGCCGAGCCTTGGCACAGCCTTGTTGGTTTGGCGACACTTGGCCTGACGGTTGCGCCCTTTGCGCTGTTCTATCGACCCCGCAATGCGGTTCCGCGTGCAGGTTTCCCACAGTCCAGCCGGATCATCCTGCCGAACCCCATCAAGGCGCTGGCCGGGATTGCTTGCCTGATCGGCAGCATTGCCATCGTATCCCTCAAGGCAAATCCGGTGGATGTATCTGGTCATGTGGTAACGCCAAACCTGCCCACACAAATCCACGGGCATCTTGCGCAACACGTGCCTCTGACCGCGATGGAGGCACATTATTTCGAAGCCTATGGCGGTCAGGCGCAAAAAGCGCAGTTCGGCCCCCTGGGGCTGAACGTGGTCAGCACGCGCGCGCCACTACGGCATCTGCATGCCCCCGAGATCTGTCTGCGCGGCCTCGGCTACAAGGTTCGCTTTTTGGGCACACGCTACGACGGTGTTCCTAGCGCCTACTACCGGGCCACCGGCCCTGATGGGGATCAATGGCTGGTTGCGGTTAGCTACGTCTCACAAAGCGGGCATGTCACACCCAGCGTCGGTGAAGCGATCTGGCGCTGGCTGAACGGCTCCGGCGGCACCTGGAGCAGCGTCCAAAGGATCACCCCTTGGACCATGGACCCCGCGCTACGCACGCAACTCGACGCTGCCACGATTGCAGCTCTGGACATTCAAACCATCAAAGGAACGGATATATGATACGCCGCTTTGCTTTTCTCTTCCTGCTATTGCCAGTGACGGTGCACGCCCAACCAGAAGACGACGTTGCGGGTCGATTGGTCGGCAGCGGAGCAGCCGGGCAAATGGACCTGCCACTGCTCAAATCGGACCTTTCCGTTGATATTCAGGGCGATATGGCAACCGTTCAAGTGCGGCAGGTATTCGTAAACCCGTCGGACGATCCGATGTCGGCAGAATATCTGTTCCCTCTCAACCAAAAGGCCGCCGTCTACGCGATGCAGATGCAAGTGGGCGACGAAGTGGTTGAGGCACAGATTCAACAAAAGCACGAGGCTGAACAAACCTTTGAAACTGCAAAGCAAGAGGGCAAGGCCGCAGCCCTGCTGACCCAGCATCGCCCCAACATGTTCACGCAGAATGTCGCCAATCTGATGCCGGGGCAGTCGATTACGGTGACGCTTAGCTATGTGCAGGCAGTCCCAAAGATCGATGACGCCTATGAGCTGGTGTTGCCGCTGATCGTCGGGCCGCACTATCAGGGCACTGTGGATTTCGATCAAGCGTCTGGAGACGTCGTGCTGGCGGATTTCACCGAAGAAGACCAGGCCCCCGCAACCGTAAGCCAGATAGATGACTGGCAGGTCTCCGAATTGCCGAACTACCCGCCGGTCCCGCGCCTGACGAACCCCGATACTATTGAGCCCGCACGGGTCTCGCTGGATTTGAACCTGCGCGCCGGTGTTCCCGTTTCCAATCTGACAAGTGCAACGCATGACCTGCAAGTCCGGCGGTCGGATGGCACGGTCAGTGCCACCTTTCAGGACGGACGGGTGATCGACAACCGCGATCTTGTGCTGCGCTATGAACTTGGCAGCGATCAAACGACGGCCGGAGTTCTGGCCCACCATGACGAGAGGGGTGGCTTTGTATCTTTGCTGGTCGAGCCGCCAAAAATCCCGCAGCTGGATCAGATCACCGCACGGGAACTGGTCTTTGTGCTGGACACGTCAGGATCGATGGGCGGCGCACCCCTGGATGCCAGCAAACGGTTTATGGAAACCGCTTTGAAGGGTCTGCGCCCCGAGGATTATTTCCGCGTAATCCGGTTTTCTTCGGGCGCGTCCGAATTCGCATCCCAAGCCGTTCCTGCCACGCGCGGCAACATCCGATCCGGTTTGCGCTATGTGCACAACCTTCGGGCCGGGGGTGGAACCGAGATCGACAATGCAATCCGTCACGCCTTTGCAACGCCGCAACCGACGAACACGCTGCGCATCGTCGTTTTCCTCAGCGATGGCTATATCGGGCGTGAAGCGGATGTCTTGCGCACGGTCCGTCGGCAAATCGGTGACGCGCGCATCTATGCATTTGGCGTGGGCACTGCGGTAAATCGCTATCTTCTGGACGCGATGGCCGAAGAAGGCCGCGGCTATGCCCGCTACGTTGACCCAACTCAGCGCGCCTCGGATGTGGCCGACACGCTCGCCCGAGAGCTCAAATCACCAGTATTGACGGACATATCCATTGATTGGGGTGGGCTGAGCGTCAGCGAAGTGGTGCCCCGACATATTCCCGACCTGTTCGACGGCGGTTCAATCCGGGTTCTGGCCCGGTACGAAGGAGGCGGTCCGAGCAATATCACGATCAACGGTCTGGTTCAGGGTGGAAAAGCACAGATGCCGCTGTCGCCAACCCTGCCCACCGGCCCCACATCCGAAGACGATGCGGATCAGGGCGCTGCGATCCCACTGACCTGGGCGCTCACCAAGATTGCGGATCTGGACCGCGCCATGGCGGTGCAGACCAGTGATCCTAACGAGCTTGAGGCGCAGATCACCGATCTCGGGTTGAAGTTCAATCTTCAAACGCAGTTCACCTCTTTTGTTGCTGTGTCCAAAATGGCCGTCAACACCGGCGAAGTGCCAAAGGGCACCGCACCGGTGGCCTTGCCGCAAGTTGCGGGCGTAGGCGCCGGGGCCTACCCCCGAACCGCGTTCAGTGGATCGTCCACACCCGAGCCTCAAACTATTTTTGGGCTGATAATTCTGGCGGCTTTGGGCGCGCTGCGTCTGACCCGAGGTCGGAGGGTTGCGGCATGAGAAACATACCCTACAAACTGCGCACAGATGCCTGGTGGCTGGGGGATGACTTCACGTGGCACAAACCACGGGTGCAAGCTCCACTTGACCCGGCCAATGGCAGTATGATCTCTGATCGTGACTTCGGTGAAACTTCGATGGCGGACGCATATCGTGAACAACATTCTGATCGTAGATGATGATGCCCGTATCCGCGATGTCGTCCGCTTTGCGCTGGAAGATTCCGGCTTTCAAACAACCGAAGCAGGCACCGGTCAGGAGGCGTTGGACCTGTTTTGCAAATCACCGGCCGACTTGATTGTTCTGGATATCGGAATGCCCGAAATGGATGGGTTGGAAGCTTGCAAAGAGCTGCGGAAAAGTTCAGCCGTGCCGATCCTGTTTCTAACCGCAAGGGATGATGAGATCGACCGCATCCTTGGATTTCAGCTTGGCGGCGATGACTATGTCACCAAGCCGTTCAGCCCGCGTGAACTGGTCCTTCGGATCAAGGCCATTCTCGCCCGCTCGGCAGACATAAAGTCGCCGGACGAGATAACGCTTGTTCAGGATTTGCGGCTGGACCATAGCGCGCATCGCTGCACCCTTGCCGGGGCCGAGATTCAGCTGACCGGGATCGAATTCTCGGTGCTGTCGATCCTGGCCAAGGCACCAAGTAGGGTCTACGGGCGGGCGCAGCTAATCGAATTGGTCTATGGTCACAACACCTATCTGTCTGGTCGTACGGTCGACAGCCACATTCGCAATATCCGTCAAAAGGCCCGCGCGGCGGGCTATCCCGACCTCATTCAAACCGTGCACGGGGTTGGCGTAAAACTGGGCGTTTGTCAGTGTTGACCATCAAGCAAAAATGGCGGCCGTCTCTTGCGCTGGTAATTTCGTTGGTTTGCATCGCTTTGGTAACGCTTCCAATCATCGGCGTACTGGGCGCCCGCCTTTCCAGCAACCAGTTCGCGCGTGAAACGGAACGCAGTCTGCTGTCTCAGGCGGTTATCTTTGCCGAGGTCTATGCTGCGGCTTTCTCCGAACTCCAATCCGCGCCGGGTATTGGCCACAGCTTGTCCACCGAGCAGATCAAACGCCTTAGACAGGATTTTCATCCCATCTCACCCAGTTTGGATCTGCTTCGCGCCAAGGTATCCCCGCCCCGCCCCGACCCGGTTTCAATTGATGTACCTTTGGATGCGCCTTATGAGGCGATTTCTGAAACGTTGTCACAGCTGGCAAGTTCGGCAAAGAAGACGACTCTGTCGGGATATGTCTTCATGGACCATTCAGGCCGGATCATTGCCAGCAGCGGATCGGTCAGCGGGTCTTTTCTACATGTACCAGAAGTATCTAAAGCCCTGCAGGGACAAACCGCTTCAGTGCTGCGGCATCGGGATGATCCTTCCAGGCGGCACCTTCTGAACTCAATCAGCCGAGACACATCATACCGCGTGTTCGTCGCCCATCCGGTGGTGTTGGACGATAGGGTCATCGGCGCCGTTTACCTGTCGCGCACACCCATGGATCTAAGGAAATTTCTGTTTCAGGAACGGTTTACGCTGGGCTCTGTCGCAGTATTCATGTTGGTTTCCGCCATTGGGCTCGGTTGGATGATGTGGCGACTGATCTCGAAGCCAATCCACGACCTCAGCAGCCAGAGCCGGGATGTCGCAAGCGGATTGAAACCAACCCCCGATCCCGTGCGGCACTATGGCGTGCAGGAACTGGCCGACTTGGGCAACAACGTCGTCTCGATGGCTGCGACCTTATCGGAGCGGTCTACCGCGATCGAAACCTATACGAGCCATGTCACACATGAGCTGAAGTCCCCGGTCACCGCAATTCTCGGTGCGGCAGAGCTGCTGTCGGACGGGCCTTCAGCTGTGTCCGGAGTGCGTAATCAGAAACTGGTTCAAAACATTCAGGAAGAAGGTTTGCGCATGAACACTTTGCTGGTTCGTCTTCGCGAACTGGCTCGGGCCAGCGTTCAGACCGACCCGACCCCAACGTCGCTGGCGGATATTGTCCAAGCTGCGTCGGCTGAGTTTTCAGAACAAGTTGTCGAACTGCACGCGCCGTCAGATACGCATCTGCCCATGTCCAAAGATCAGGGGCATATTGTGCTGCATCATCTTCTGCAAAACGCGTTCCAGCACGACGCAACGCGTGTCGACATAACGTATGATGCGGCTTCGAACAGCTTGGTTGTCTCTGACGACGGCACGGGAATATCCTTGCGCAACAAAGCTCGCATCACCGACCCATTCTTCACGACCAGACGGGATCAAGGCGGTACTGGCTTGGGTTTATCCATTGTTGCCGCTGTATTGAAACAAGCGGGTGCAATGATCGAAGCAATGACCCCAGAACACGGTGCCAGTTTTCGGATCAGGTTTTGAGCCTTTGTTGAGGTTACTAAGTACAGGCAAGTTTGAGACGATGCCGGCTTTCACAACTTGTTGCACGCTCAATTTTTGGCAAATCGAATGACAGGATTTTACCCAGACTGAAATTTCTGCACCAGTAGCTGCTGAAATCGCACTAACTCCAGTCAAACTTGCACAACCTTCAGAAAAATTCGCACCGACCAGAAAATAACAAATTGATTTTACATCTTAAAAACGTAGCTTCTCATGGCAATGTTCGATCCGCGAAAGGCGCATCTCTATGGTTTGCTACTGCTGCACGAAAGGCTGGGTTAACAGGCAAAAAGCCTTCCCGCGCAACCTAGAACGTGCGCGTAAGAGCAAGTTCGTCCGCGTGGCCCTTGGGTTGCACCCACAACTTGTCGCTGACCGTGCCCCAGAGGTCTCGATTTTCGAAGAACTTCTACCGGATATCAAGTATATCGGTGAGATCGGTTTAGACGCGTACCCCCGGTTCTATCGTTCTTTCGACAAGCAGAACGAGGTTTTCGAGAGCGTTCTGCGAGCCTGCTCACGCGTCGGCAACAAAGTGTTGAGCGTCCACAGTGCGCACGCAGCCAAACATGTTCTCGACATGATCGAGACTTGCTTGCACCCGGACCGTGGACGTGTCGTGCTACACCGGTTCACCGGCAGCCCGGGCGAGGCACGGCGCGCCGTAGGAATGGGGTGTTACTTTTCGGTCAACGAGAGGATGTTCAACTCACCCAAGTTTGAGGCCCTACTCCAGGTGATACTGTCCGATCGCATTTTGACAGAGACAGACGGACCCTTCGTCGTACGGAATGGTTCACCAGTTGCCCCCGGTGAAGTGACAAAGGTTTTGGCACGGCTCGCCAAGCACGAACGAGTTGAAGAACACGAGATTGAAAGGCGCGTCCAAGCCAACTTCGCTTACCTTGTGAAGTGAGATCCAGACGTTCTTCCAGGTGATGGTTAGGTTGATTTCCGTCTTGCGCTGACCAGTGAAGAGGCTTTGCTGCGCGCTTATGAAGGCTTGGCTTACTTCGATGAGTCGATTCCAATTGGCCGAAACAAATGTCCGCAATGCGGGCTGCGACTGCAACGTCTTGGCCAGTCGGTGAATGGCAGGTTTGGACCGTGAAAAACGGGGAAGGGACTCATATTGCGCCAGTTCCGAAGTCTGCAAATAGCCGATTCTGTGGAAAAACAACGTGTTGTTGGTGCAGAAAGAGGGTGTGTGAATGCGGCGCGAGTGTCTTTCTGATCAGGCTTTGCGTGTTTGCTGCGGTGCAGGAAAGATCTTTGCCAGTTTGCGAAGGTTCTGGGCGGTTGCGGCGAGGAGGAATTCGTCATTTGCACCACATGGGCCACGTAATCGGAGGCGGCCCAACCCGAGAATGCGCTTGAGGTGTGCAAAGAGCATCTCGACCTTCTTCCTGAGTTTCATTGAGATCTCATATTGGCGTGTTTTGGCGATCTCGCGAGCGACCTGGCGAGCGTCTTCGTGCTCTTCGCGGGTGATTTTGCGCGCTTCGGCATTAGGGCAGCATTTGGCTTTTGATGGACAGGCCTCGCAAACGTCTTTCAGGGCGCGGTAGCGGGCCGTGCCCTTGCCAGTTGGCCCTCGGTTTGGGTCAGAATAGTTGCGGCGGAACTGCTTGAGTTCCTGGCCCTCAGGGCAAATGTACTGATCGTTCCCGGCGTCCCATTCGAAGTCCGCACGGGTCCAGGTTCCGTCGTAGCGCCCGGACTTATCGAAGACCGGAATGTGCGGGGCGATCTTGCGACCGACCAACCAGCCCAAGAGCGGCCCGGCGTCATAGGCGGTGTCCGCGATCAGGCGCTCCGGATGTAGATCGAACTTCGCTTTCACGCGGTCCAGCATCGTCTTGGTCGATCCGACCTCTGCTTGCCGGATTGATCTGGGGCCTTCCACGTCGACTATCACCCCATGGTCGGTGTCGATCAGGTAGTTGTCGGAATAGCTGAAGAAAGCAGGACCTTTGCGTGTTGCCGTCCATTGGCTGGCAGGATCAGAATGCGAGGTGAACTTGGGCTGCACCTTACTCGCAGCTCCGAAAGCCGCCTCATCCAGAGTGTCGAGATATTCGCGGACCGCGCGAGGCGCATCTTCTGGATCGATGGTTGATGCATCCCATTCTTCCTTTGGCGTTGAGTTCTGTTTGTTTGCATCGGCCTCAATCAGGCTGGCATCTACTGCCATGCACTGGCCGCTGACGAGACCTTCTTCGATGCACCGCGCGACAGTCGTCTCGAACAGATGACGCAGAAGTTCGCTCTCGCGGAAGCGTCCATGCCGGTTCTTGGAGAAGGTCGAGTGATCCGGGATACGCTCATTCAGATCGAGGCGGCAGAACCATCGATATGCCAGGTTCAGATGCACCTCTTCGCACAGACGGCGTTCTGACCGAATGCCGAAGCAATAGCCGACCAGCAGCATCCAGATCAGCAGTTCAGGATCAACCGATGGACGACCGGTGTGGCTGTAGAAATCCGCGAGATGCGCTCGAATGCTGCTCAGATCAACAAAGCGATCAATAGATCGAAGCAAGTGATCGTTGGGAATGTGGTTCTCCAATGAGAACTCATAGAACAGCGACGATTGCGCTTCCTGCCTCGGTCCCATCATCGCCAATCCTCCCGCCCATTAGAAGAATTGAATCAGCAGTTCAAACACCGATCAAGGAAGAGTTTTTCAACAAAATAAGCCCAAAGGCGACTTAGGTGATAAGCGCAGCATTTGTCGTTTTGGGCGAAATCAGCCAGTTGCTGCCTTCAACGATAGTAATTGGTAAAAGCTTGGAAGCGGACGCTCGCTGCATGTGCGATGGTTCAATACTTGTATGGCAATAAATCGAAAGTTCATAGGGTTTGATCTTAGTTCGCTATGCCAGACCAATGCTCTTTGGTGGTGACTCAAAATCATGGGTCACAGGCAAATGATTTTCTTCTGCGCGACAACAAAAGACACGACGATACTGTTTGCTCAGTTCTGCCGAACCAGAGCAATCGTTTTGCGTGGGACCAACGAAAGATCAAAGTCCCTTTTGCGGCGCGGTGGTAGTATCAATGCGTTCCACGAGGTACGAAAAACGGATCGATCAGAAGGGTTTCACTGTCCTTGGCAGGTTCCGCCAATCGCCGCTCGAGCAGCCAGATCACGTGCTCGACTGACAAATCAATAGGGTTGTTCACCGTGCTCAGATTGAAAGTGGGCCATCGGGCCATTTCAATGTCGTCGAAACCGACGATCGACATGTCAACAGGAACATCCAAACCCAGTTCGCGCGCGGCAGTCAAAGCACCGATCGCGCTGGCGTCATTGGCGCAGATAAGTGCGTCCAGATTGTTCGCTTTAAACAGTTTCATCGACGCGCGGTAACCCGCCTCAACCGTGAATTCCCCGGTCTCTTCAGCAACCAGTGAAAGCCCGGCCTGATCCAGCGTACTGATTACCCCGGACCTGCGGTCCGCGGATGAGGCGAAGCTTGGCGCACCAGTTATAAAGCCGAACCGCTTGCGGCCACGCTCTAGCAGAACTTTCGTGGCTTTCCGAGTTCCGTCGGCATTCTTGCAGCACACATTGTCGACCCCCGGCGCATCCACGATACGACCGGAAGAAATCATTGGCACACCGAACTTACTGCACTGTGTCACCAGCGCCCGGGGCATGCTCCCTCCGCGCAGAATCAGTGCGTCTAAAGGGTAGCGTAAAACCTGATCAATGGCCGCTTCGGCGCTGGAATCGCCACCGTCAATCAGAATCGGCCACTTGTTCAACGCGTTTAGTCGCCCCACCAACCGGTTCACAAATTCAGAGTCGTAGGTGCTGCGCATGTTGCCGACAAAGACCGCAACCAGATGCGAACGCCCGCCTTTCAGCCCCGCCGCAAGGGCGTTTGGTTGATAGCCCATTCGCTCGGCTAACTCGTGGATTTTTCTGCGCTTTTTGGCATCCAGATAGGTTCCGGGTGTAAAGGCTCGCGACACCGCGGACCGAGAAACGCCCGCCGCCTCGGCAACCGCCTGCGCCGTCACCCGGCGCGGCCTCTTCAAAGGTTTTCCATTATCATCAACCACACCCAAGCTGTCCTCTGGTTTGGTGGAATTTGTCAATATTACTAGAAATCTTTCATCGAACTGTCATACGTTAACATTATGTGGTCACGTGTGCAGAATCCAGACACGACCCACATCGCAGGGCGGAGGGCTGCACGTCGAACAGCGTGCAGAGAAACCTGCACACCAACTTGGCAATTTTTGCCGCCGGTCTCTTTGCTGCGAGGGGCCGACACCGAACCGGAGGATCGAAATGACCAATCTGAAGTTTTGCGCAAAGGCGGCCGCGCTCGCGTTTACTGCGTCTGCTGCCTTTGCAGAAACCGAAATCACGTGGTGGCACGCCCATGGCGGACAATTGGGAGAAACCGTCAACAAGGTTGCCGAGAAATTCAACGCGTCGCAGGACGAGTACAAAATCACTCCGATCTACAAGGGCAGCTACGAAGAAACGCTGACCGCTGGTATCGCGGCTTTCCGCGCCGGCGAGCAGCCGAACATCATGCAGGTGTTTGACGCCGGTGCCGCCACCGTGATCGCCGCCAAGGGCGCGACCGTTCCGGTTCAGGACCTGCTGGCCGACAACGGTGTTGACTTTGACATCAACGACTACATCGCAGGCGTCCGTTATTTCTATGCCGACAGCGATGGCAAGATGATCGGTATGCCGTTCAACTCGTCGACGCCGATCCTGTATTATAACGTCGATGCGCTGGAAGCTGCGGGCGTGACCCCGCCGAAAACCTGGGAAGAGTTCCAGTCGACCACTGCTCCGGCGCTGAAAGAGGCGGGCTATATCCCGCTCAGCCAGTCGCATCTGCCGTGGATTTTCACCGAGAACTTCATGTCGCGCCACAACCTGCCGTTTGCGACCAACAACAACGGCTATGACGGCATGGATACCGAAATCCTGGTCAACAACGACGCGATCAAGGCCCACTTTACCGCTGTAAGCGATTGGAAAGAAAACGGTCTGTTCGAATGGTACGGTACCGGCTGGGGCGACAACGCCAAGCCGTTCGAAGAAGGTAAGGTTGCCATGTGGCTGGGCTCGTCCGGTTCCTTCGGCGGCCTGCTGCAAAAAGACCTGGGCTTTGAATTCAGTGCGGTCGAGCTGCCCTATTGGGAAGCTGTGACACCTGAGCCGACCCAGACCTTCATCGGCGGTGCTGCGCTGTTTGCGATGGCGGGCAAATCGGATGATGAGAACAAGGCGACTGCTGAGTTCTTCCGCTTCCTGACCGCGCCGGAAACCCAGTATTTCTGGCACCAGGAAACCGGTTACGTGCCAATCACCGAGGCCGCTTATGACGTTGCCAAGAAAGACGGTCATTATGATCGCTTCCCGGCCGCAGAAGTTGGTGTGAACCAGTTGCAGGCCAAAGCTGGCGACAACACCAAGGGTTATCGCATGGGCTTCTACGTTCAAATCCGCGACATCATGAACCGTGAATATGGCCGTATCCTGACCGGTGAAACCGACGTGGAAACCGCGTTTAAAAATATCGAAGAGGAAGCCAACGAACTGCTGGCCCGCTTTGCAAAGACTCAGGGCTAAACCCTGGGATCACCCCCAGCATGGTCGCACCTTCGCGGTGCGGCCATCGCCTTTTACTGAAACGGACAGGTTATGAAACGCGTGGGCTTCGACACTATCTGGCTTCCTGTGGCGCTGTTGCTACCACAGCTTATGATCATCGCCATATTCTTTTACTGGCCCGCGGGTTGGGCGCTGCAATCATCGTTTTACCTTCAGGACCCGTTCGGCTTTGGCTCGACCTTTGTCGGAGGGGACAACTACACCTCTTTGCTGGACAACAATCAGTACAAGCGCATTGCTTGGTTCACGATTGTGTTCTCGGTCCTCGTTACCTTTTTCTCGCTGGCTATCGCGCTGCTGCTGGCGGTTAAAGCCGACAAGGTGATCCGCGGGGCCAAGTCTTATCGCACGCTGCTGATGTGGGTCTATGCCATCGCGCCGCCTGTCGCAGGGTTCCTCGGCATCCTGTTCTTTGACCAGAGCACCGGCCCGATGACCAAGTTCTTTCAGATGTTTGGTTGGGATTTCAAACTGGGCGTGGATTACAACGCCACCGCCACCGCCATGATCATCGTATCCGTCTGGAAGCAGATCCCGGTGAACTTCATCTTTTTCCTGTCAGGCCTGCAATCCATCCCGCGTTCGGTACGCGAGGCGGCGATGATCGACAACCGATCTGCCACAGGACGGTTCTGGCAAGTTACCTTTCCGCTGCTGGCCCCGACCGCCTTCTTCTTGCTGATCATCAATATCACCTACGCGCTGTTCGATACGTTCGGCATCATCGACGCGCTGATGAAGGGTGAACCCGGCAACAACCCGATGACTCTGGTCTACAAAGTTTATCTGGATGGCTTCCGGGGCAATGATCTGGGCGGCTCGTCAGCGCAATCCGTGGTGCTGATGGTGCTTGTTCTGATCCTAACCGTCTTTCAATTCCGGCTGGTTGAACGCCGGATTCACTATACCTGAGGGGGCTTGTCATGGCTGAAACAACGCTTGAAACACCCGTTGAGACCCAACGCCCCCGTCGCATTCGCTGGGAGACGATTGGAGACCACTTTGTCCTGATCCTTGGCTCGCTGCTGATGATCCTGCCGCCCCTGCTGGCGCTGACTACCGCCAGTCATGATGCAGTGACGATCCACCGCGAGGGGCTGCAACTGACGCTGGGCGACGATCTGGGCAAGAACTTCAACGCCGCCATGTTCGAAAAGGGTGGGTTCACCCAGACGGTGGACGGCACGCTGATGCTGATGAATTCTTTCATTCTGGGCATTGGCTTTGCGGTGGGTAAGATCATCATCTCGATGATGGCGGCCTATGCGATTGTCTATTTCCGCCTTCGCTTTGCCACGCTGGCCTTCTGGATGATCTTCACCACTCTGCTGCTGCCGCTTGAAGTGCGTATTTTGCCCTCTTACGAAGCGATTCAAAAGCTGGGCCTGACCAACACTTACACCGGCCTAATCGTTCCGCTGATTGCTTCGGCGACTGGCACATTCTTTTTTCGGCAGTTCTTTATGTCGGTCCCTGAAGAGCTGGCCGAGGCTGCCCGGATCGACGGTGCAGGCCCGTGGAAGTTCTTCATCGACATCCTCGTCCCGCTCAGCCGGACGATGATCGCGGCGATCTTCATCATCATGTTCGTCTTTGGCTGGAACCAATATCTGTGGCCAACCCTGATCACCACGGATGAAAGCTTTTTCACGCTGGTCCGGGGCATCAAGCAGATCGTGCTGTCCTATACCGACAGCCAGATCCCCGAACACGGGCAGGCCTTGGCGCTGGCCATCGTTGCGATGATCCCGCCTGTGGCAATCGTCATCTTTTTCCAGAACTGGTTCGTCAAGGGCCTCACAGAATCCGACAAATAAGGAATACGCGCATGGCTCAGGTTTCATTAGAGGGCATCCGCAAGGTCTATCCCAACGGCTTTCAGGCGGTTGAGGCGACCAGCTTCACCATTCAGGATGGCGAGTTTGTCGTTCTGGTCGGCCCCTCGGGCTGCGGTAAGTCCACATTGCTGCGGATGATCGCGGGGCTGGAGGACATCACGGAAGGCACGCTGAAGATCGGCGACCGGGTGGTGAACGACGTGGACCCCGCAGATCGGGACATCGCGATGGTGTTCCAGAACTACGCTCTGTATCCGCACATGACGGTGCGCAAGAACATCGGCTACGGGCTGAAGAACCGCGGCACCCCGGCCTCCGAGATTGCGGCCAAGGTGGAAGACGCCGCCAAGATGCTGAACCTGACCGAGTATCTGGACCGTAAACCGGCGCAACTGTCCGGCGGTCAGCGTCAGCGCGTCGCCATGGGTCGTGCAGTGGTGCGCGACCCGGCCTTGTTCCTGTTCGACGAGCCATTGTCGAACCTCGATGCCAAGCTGCGCAACCAGATGCGGATTGAAATCAAGGCCCTGCAACGCCGCCTCGGCACAACGGCGGTCTACGTGACCCACGATCAGGTCGAGGCGATGACAATGGCCGACCGCATCATTGTTCTGAACGCGGGCATGATCGAACAGATCGGCACCCCGTCTGAAATCTATCACAGCCCGGCCTCGACCTTTGTCGCCTCATTTATGGGTGCGCCACCGATGAACCTGATTGAGGCGCAGGTGGACACGCAACAAGTCAGCATCAACGGCTATGACGGGCTGATGCCTGCTCCAGGTTCCTATACTGGCCCGGTCACGATGGGCATCCGGCCAGAGGATGTTGAACTGGATGAGCGCGGCAAGGTTCCGTTCCGCGTCGACATCCTTGAGGAACTTGGCGCACATCGCCTGTTGCACGGAGCAATTGCGGATCAGCCCTTTACGGTGATGGTCGGCAAGGATCACCCGGCTCAGACGGGTGAGACACGCATCACACTCAAACCCGAGGCCCTTCGTCTGTTTGACGTGAAAACGGGAAAAGTGCTTTGATCACAGAAACTTTGAACGTCCTGCCCGCAGTAACGCCTGGCCAGCGGCAGGCAATCCTGTCCGCGCCGCGCACCTCTGAGGAGCATCGCAGGCTGATGTCCGACCTGCCTGCCATGAATGTCTTGCAACTGGGCGGCACTGGCACATCTGACCAATTGCAGGCGCAGCTTACAGTCGCGGCTTGGAATGTCGAACGCTGTTTGTTTCCGGAAGACACCGCCGCCCATTTAAACCAGATCGCTCCCGATATCGTCCTGTTGTCCGAGGTGGATCACGGCATGGCGCGTACCGCGCAGCGCCACACCACCGAAGAAATGGCCAGCGCTTTGGGCATGGTCTACGCCTTTGGGGTCGAGTTTCATGAGCTTGATCTGGGCGGCCCGACAGAAAGGGCCTATTGCACGAGTGATTTCAACGAATGTGGTTGGCACGGCAACGCTATCCTGTCCTCGGTTCCATTTGAGCGCACGGCTTTGATCCGGCTGGACGATCACGGCCATTGGTTTGCTGCCGAAACCGGTGCCGCCGACCCCGATCAGCCCAGGGTCGGGGGGCGAATGGCCATTGCTGCGGTGGTTCCGACCGCTGAAGGCTCGATTTGCGTGGTCTCTACGCACTTGGAGAGTAATGCCGATGCTGCCCACCGGCACCGCCAATTTGAGCTGTTGCTACAAGGCGTTGACAAATTTGCGCCCGGAGTGCCGACCCTGATTGGCGGAGACCTCAACACCGGCAATCACATTCCTCCGGATTTCGACTGGCGACAGGAAACCTTGTTCAAATTGGCTGAAACCCACGGTTATTCATGGGACTTCACAGCCCCTGGCGCAACCACGCGTCCCAGCCTGATCACACCGCATCCCGAACGCACAATGAAACTGGATTGGATCGCGGGCAGAGATCTTATTCCAGTCGAATCTGGGATATTGTCGTCAAATTCAGCGGTGGGCACGCCATTGTCAGACCATGATTGTGTCTGGAGCACGCTCAGGATTCTAGACGACAATCAATCGTGAATACAAAGCCCAGAATGAGCGAAGAGGCTTTGTCTTGCTAGAATTTTCTTGAAAAAGGGCGCCAGCGAGCTTGATCAATTCGCGGTGCGCTTCGCTCATGTTTCTGACTTAGGTTCGTTCAATGATCCATCAGGTGCGATCAAAGTTGACGTATTTGCTGATGCACAAAACAGCGCCGACGGCAGCCGCTTCCCAGGTAAGCAACCTTTTCGTCAGCTTCTCGGTTTTTGTTCATCTGGATAATCAATTGGTCATAGGCTCCCGCCCTCCGACAAAGAGCTCGTTGTGAAGGGCAGGTTCGGTGGGCAGCGCCGTGGCATCTTCTAGGCAGATCGAAGGCCCGGTATGGGCCGAGAGCGTGTAGCCTTAGATTGGAGGTACGGCACGCATGGCGACCAACTGTCTGGCCGCGACCCTTTCGCGATGTATCATATACAGCCCCGCACTAATGATGATGGCAATACCAAGCAGGCTAAGCGTGTTCGGGAAGTCGTTGAAGACAAGATAGCCGAACAAGGTCGCGACCGGCAGCTCAAAATACTGCAGAGGTGCCAGCGTGACGGAAGGCGCAAAAGACAACGCATAGGTCATCATCATGTGGCTCACCGTCGCAAAAAAGCCAGCGCCTAAAAGCCACAACAACGCGATATCTGTCGGCCAAACGGGATCAAACAAATCAGAGCCGGAACCTTGGGCAACAATTAGAGCTGGAATGCAAAACAGGCTGGCGATCAGGCCGGTGTGGAATTGCAGGGTCACAGGGTGCACCCGACGCGACAATCCCCGGGTCAACAGAATGTAGAAAGCGAAGGCAATTGCCGTGCCAAGCGGAATAATGGCAACCGAGCCGAAAGCTGCAAAACTGGGCTGGATGACGAACAACACCCCGACAAACCCCACAAGCGCCGCGCCAACGCGACGCGGGCCGACGTCTTCACCAAGATAGAACTTGCCGACCAACAAGACGATGAAAGGGGCAACGAACACGATTGCCAGCGCATCGGCAAGGGGCATCACCCGGATTGCGGCAATGAAGCAAAATGTTGCGAACACCAACAGCAATGAGCGGAAAACCAGCACCATCACCTGATCTTTCGCCACGCGCACCGACAGACCCATTATCCAGATGAAAGGCGCCATTAGCGCGCATTGCACCACAAACCGGGCAGCCGTAATCTGCCCAACCGGCACGCTGGTCGACGCGAGTTTCGCAGACACGTCTAGCAAAGGAGCGGTTAGGCAAAACCCCAGCATCAGCGCAACGCCGGCAAGGGTGCGATCCGGAGATTGAGGTATGGGTTCAGCAGAGGTCATCGTTTCATTTAGAGATGTCGCCAAATGCGTGTCTGTTCTCAATACGACCACACACAAAAATCCCGCAATGCACGAGTTCGGGTTGAATTGGATATAGCGCTCGCGGCGAATGTCTCCTCTGACGGGCCGCATCAGGGGGCCGGGCCAATGGGCAGCTAAGGGCCGATGAGCGTAGCGAAGGTTCATTACTGACGGAAATTATGACAAGTTTGCCGTATCGGAGCCGCGAAGTTCAGCCGACAAAAATCGTCCTCGATAACCTGATCGACTAAAGTTCTTTTCTAGAAGAGATACATTTGTGAAAACACTCAAAGTCGATCCCTCTAGGTTCTGGACCCATTAATTTGGTTGCCGTCATCTCGGCTGCGTGATTCAAACCCCTGAGTTTCAGGGGTATAACATGAGTAATCTATTCTGGCTGACCGACGAGCAGATGGTGCGGCTTCAGTCTTACTTTCCAAACAGCCATGGCAAGCCGAGAGTTGATGATAGTCGTGTACTGAGCGGGATTATTTTCATCAACCGCAAAGGGTTACGTTGGTCCGATGCGCCGCGTGAATATGGACCACCAAAGACACTGTACAACCGTTGGAAGCGGTGGAGCGATATGGGTGTATTCGCTCGGATCATGACCGGGCTGGCTGCTGAAGGCACGGATCACAAGACGATCATGATTGACGCAACATATCTCAAAGCGCACCGCACGGCCTCCAGCCTGCGGTTGAAAAAGGGGGGCGCGGCAGGCTGATCGGGCGTACCAAGGGTGGCATGAATACGAAAATGCACGCTGTTGCTGACAGCTTCGGACGCCCCATCCGCTTCTTCATATCCGCGGGCCAGGTCAGCGATTACACGGGAGCTAAGGCTCTGGTGAACAGTCTGCCATCGGCGGACTGGCTACTGAGAGATCGAGGCTATGACGCAGACTGGTTCCGCGAAGCCCCTGATGACAGGGGAATTAGGCCCTGCATCCCAGGCCGACAATCACACGACAAGCCTGTCCGGTACCACAAGCGCCGCTATCATGTTCGGTCGCCTGAAGGACTGGCGGCGGATTGCCACCCGATATGACAGATGCCCAAAGGTATTCCTTTCGGCCATCGCTTTAGCAGCTACCGTGCTGTTCTGGCTGTAAATCAATGAGTCTGGAGCCTAGCAAAAGGTGGGTAGGTCGACTCGAGTCGGCTAAATACTCATTGCGTGGTATGGAATTGATGCGAGAGTGCACCGACCAGTAAAGATTGCACGATCTGGCAGCAGAGCACGGCCTTCGAATACAAGTTTCGATGCTTCTTGAGCCAATCGGTGTTCATAATGCGCATAGGCGCAAGGGGGAGTTTTGACGAAAGTTCTGTTGGTGGAAGACAATGAGATGAACAGCGATATGCTGTCGCGCCGGTTGGAACGCAAGGGCTTTAACGTTGTCGTTGCGAAGGATGGGCTGGAAGGCGTGTCAATGGCTGGAGAAGAACGTCCAGACATCATTTTGATGGATATGAGCCTGCCCGAGATTGATGGATGGGAGGCTACACGGCGTATCAAGGCAGCGCCCGAGACGGCCTCGATCCCGGTCGTGGCCCTGACCGCGCATGCGATGGCAAGTGATCGGGAAAAGGCGCTGGAAGCAGGTTGCGACGACTTCGATACCAAACCCGTTGAGCTGAGCCGTTTGCTGGAAAAGATGAGGAACCTTCTGCCTGCGACCTGAGGAAGAACCGCTCAATCCGCGGCCGTTTTGCGTCGGGTGACATAGTAGGTACTAACCTGACCCTTGCCTTTCACCCTTGTTTCGACGGATTCAGAGATATCGAAGCGATGTTCGACCCGTCTGGCAGTGGCCTCGGAAATCTGTACCCGGCCTGGTGTACCGGATGATTCAAGGCGGCTGGCAAAATTAACGGTATCCCCCCAGACATCGTAAAGAAAACGGTGCGACCCGATGATTCCGGCAACCACCGGTCCCGTATGCACGCCGACCCTGATATGCATTGGGTGGTCCATTTCAAAGTTCAGCGCCTCGACCTGATCGAGCATCCGAAGAGCCATCTCGACGATCACCTCGGCATGATCTTCACGACCATCCGGCACTCCGGCGGCAACCATATACGCATCGCCAATCGTCTTTATCTTTTCAACGCCAAGTTCCGTCGCCATTTTGTCGAACCCCGAGAAAATCCGGTTCAGATAGGAAACCACCTGTGCCGGGGCCAGTCTGGCCGACATCTCGGTGAAGCCGACGATATCGGAAAAGAGGACTGTAACATCATTGTGGCGATCAGCGATTGTAGCCTCGCCGTCGTTAAGGCGCGTCACGATCTGTTGCGGCAGGATGCTGAGCAGAAGGTCTTTGTATTTTTGCTTTTCCGCTTCCATCATCTCAAGGTACTGGCGTTCGCGCTTTCGCCAGCGGTTTTTCTCCAGCGCCGCGCTGATCCGGGCTTTTAACAGGATCGGGTTGAAGGGCTTGGGCAGGTAGTCCTCGGCACCGGCTTCGATGCAGCGCGCGACGCTTTCGATCTCATCAAGGGCAGAAATCATAATGACGGGGATATCATGAAGGGAGTCATCTTGTTTCAACCGCACCAAGACCTCAAAACCGTTGATATTCGGCATCATCAAATCAAGCAGAACCAGATCGAACGGCTGGCAAGACATTTTCTCCAGAGCGGAATAGCCGCCGTCGGCGGTCCAGACGCGATGCCCGTCCAGCTTTAACCGGCGGGCCAGCAAGTCCCGGTTGGCTTCGGCATCATCGACGACAAGGATATCACCGGTTGATCCGGATGTATCGGCGATTGAAGTCAGGGGCTGCATACTCCGGGCCAGATTGGCGAACATCGCGGCCGTTTCGTGTGGTGGTTCAGAGACATTGAGAGCATCACCGGACAAACCCGAGAGTGTGCCGATACGTTGTAGCAAGGTCTCGGTGTGGTCCAAGAGCCCAAGCAAGTCCGGCTCAAGATGTTCTGCGTCCAGGTCCGGCAGATCCTCGAGCATCATTTCGCTGTAGCCTTTGATCGCGTTCATCGGTGTACGCAGGTCATGGCGAAGCCGTTTCACGCCTTCATCGCCGCTGACCGTCAGCTTCGTCGCCATCTCAGGGTGCAAAAGCTGATCCACCAAGGCCTTCAGTTCCGTTGTCGCCTGAGAAATCCGGTCCAGATCCGAGACAGCCTCATCCAGATTCAGCCGCCTGGATTCGCTTTGAAGCAACTCACAAAATCCGACAATGGCGCTGACCGGAGAGATGAGGTTCTGACGCAAATTGGCCAGCCACACTGCCTGTGTGTTTTGTGCTTCGTTTTCTGGGCTGCCATTCAAAACTTAAGTTTCCTTTGCAGGGGCAGGCCGGTGTTTGACCAGAATGTCGTTCAACTGGTTGAGGATGGTTTCAATTTCATCCCCGTCTTTGCTGATCAGTGTCTCGACCGAGCCGCTCAATCGCGCGCGATCTTCGTTTGACAGGGTCTTCGCGGTGACAACGATGACAGGTATGTCTTTCCAGTCCGGGTTCTTCCTCATCCCCGCCAGAAATTCAAAACCGTCCATCTCGGGCATCATGAGATCCAGCAAAATGACGTCCGGTACGGATGCAGAAAGATGTTGAAGGGCGTCCAGCCCGTTGACGGCCTGCTCGATCTGCCAGCCTTCTTTGCCCAGAACGCGGCAGATCATTTCGCGGGTTACGGCCTCGTCTTCGACGATAAGAGCGCGGGGCGCCAGAAGCGGCGGGCAATGCTCTTTCAGCGCGTTCAGAAGTGCGACCGTGTCGATGGGTTTTCCCAGATATTCGCTGGCACCCAGCGACAACCCGCGCGTGCGGTCCTCTGCGAATGTCAGCATGATTACCGGGATGTCCGCCATGTCCGGATCGTCTTTCAGCTTGGACAACACCGCCCAGCCGTCAATCTCGGGCATGAATACGTCCAAGGTGATGGCGTCAGGCCTGAATTTGCGCGCCAGTTCCAGTGCTTCGTCACCCTTGCTCGAGGCAAGAACGCGGTATCCTTCCCTTCGTAGCCGCCGCCCCAAAAGGTCATGCACCGTCGGGTCGTCATCGACCAGCAGAACCAGTGGCGCGTTTGAACCGCTGTCCGGATCGTCCGCGGGCTCCCCTCTTTCGCTCAGCGGGTCTGCCGACGGATCTCTGCAGACGCTTGGAAGACGAATTGTGAAAGTTGACCCGTCGCCGAGAGTACTGGCGCAGTGAATGTCACCCCCCAGCTGTTCACAGAAGACCTTGGTGATCGACAGCCCTAGACCGGTACCACCATAGTTGCGGGTAGTGGAGGAATCTGCCTGAGTGAACGCCTCGAAAACTTTGTCGACTTGTTCGGGCGACATGCCGATGCCTTGATCGGCGACTGAAAATTCCAGCTGATCCTGTTCCTTCGATCTTAGGACGGACAGCGTGATTGTAGCGTTTTCGGTGAACTTGCAGGCGTTGGACAAAAGGTTGAGCAATGCTTGTCTCACCTTGGTCAGATCGCAAACCATATCCCCGATGTTCTCGGCGCACACAATCTTCAGAGTATTGTTATTTCTTTCGGCCAGCGGTCGCACCGTTGTTCCGACATCTTTGATCATTTGAAAGACATCGAATGCTTCCAGATTGAACTCCATCTTTCCGGCTTCGATTTTGGACAAATCCAGAATGTCGTTAATCAGGGCAAGCAGGTGCTTCCCGGCAGATTGGATTTTTTGAAGATCGCTCAGGTTCGTCTCATCATTCTGGTCGATGGCTTCCTCAAGCATCAACTCGCTGTACCCGATGATCGCGTTTAGTGGCGTGCGGAGTTCGTGGCTCATATTGGCAAGAAATGTGCTCTTGGTCTTATTCGCAGCTTCAGCATTGTCTTTTGCCACGCGCAGTTCGCTTTCCACCTGCTTTTGGGCGGTAATGTCCCGACCGTAGATATTCGCATAGCCGCCCTCCGGTACCGGCCATAGTAAAAGGGCATAGATCAGACCACCTGCCTCGTATTCGAAGTCTTGCCGTTGATCCTCGTGCAAACCTTTAGTGACCCTTTTGCGCCAACCCGTTCCGACGCGGTCGCCAACCTTCAGTTGCAGCGCTTCAATCAGCGGAGTGCTTGCCTTGTTGGCGTATATCAATTTGCCCTGATCAGTGATGCGCAAGACCGGGTTAGGGTTCTCTTCAGGAATGCGCGCCAGTTCTCGCATCCGCTTTTCTGCTTGCTTCAGCTGCGTAACGTCCCGCCCGTACAAATTGACATGTTTGGCATCCGGCACCGGCCAGAGCAGTAACGAATAGACCATACCGCCAGCATGGCATTCAAAATCCTGCCGTTCGTTCTCTTCAAGCCCTTTCCTGACGCGTGCCAGCCATTCTTTTGTAACGGCTGCACCGACTTTCAGGTTCAACGCTTTCAACATCGGGTCACTGGCTTTATTCGCAAAAAGCAGCTTTCCATCGCTGCTGATGCACATAACCGGATTGGGGTTTTCTTCTGGGATCTGAGCAAGCTCGGCATTGCGGGCTTCGACCTTCTTCAGTTCGGTCACATCGCTGTAGATCGCAACGGTTCCGTTATCACTGGTCTTCCGCTCGCTGATCTTGATCCAGCCCCCGGATGTCCGGCTTTGCATCTGGGTGCCTTCCGGATTGTCGTGGCGTATTAGTCGCTGCGCCAACCATTCTTCTTCACGTCCGACCGCATCTGCGATCACGTTGAGCGACAGTGCTTTGCGAACGACCTGTTCGAATGTCATCCCCGGTTTCACCAGATCTTCGTGCCCCGGATACAGCATCTTGCGATACGTCTCGTTCGCCAGAACCAGACGATCATCGGAATCGTAGAGGGCAAAGCCTTCCGGTATTGTGTTTATTGCATCGACGATCCGGTCCAGCGCCTGGTTCGTTCCAACCGGTTTTGACACATGGTGATCGTCGGATTGGTTCATTTCGTACTCTCCATCTGGTGAGACCGACACGTCGGTAAGCCACTGTTTTCAGTTGAATTGAAATGCGGGGCCAAAACAAGGTTGTTTCGACCCGCCTGCGTGTGCCGTTGGGTTGATGTTGACGGAGCCGTTATTATGCCAGGCCCCCTGAGGCCAGCGGTGCAATTGTGGCGAATGTCCGGAATACAGTCACGATAGGAGATGCAAATCAACCTGCTCAAAGGCGGCTATGGGCCGGACTGACCGTACCCAGGTCGTATAACGCATGGATGCTGCGCCGTCTCCGAGGTCCGTAGTGAGCCCAGAGCTACCGATGCTGCGTGAAGTCAGAAGGTTGGCTTTGTTGCATCCTATGCCTGATCGCGCTGGATTTGGTCGCGCGCGATCAATTCCGCATGAGGCGGCAAATGGCACACGACCACCGAGCGGAATATAGCAGCGGCGAAAAACGAGGCCGGGGCGGTTGCGGCCTAGAGATTACCTGTTCCGATTGTTATCCATCGCGTTCGACATGTTTGATTGGCATATTCCGGTCGTCTTTGCAGTTCTATCATCACGACATGAGAACCTACGATATCGATACCCTTGTTGCCCATCGGTGCGCCAGCTTCGGAAACGAGCTTATCATAGAGCGAAAGGTTTTCTCGCTTTAGGACCAACCCAGTGTCTTCACGCCATGCGAACCAGAAATCATCTTCAGGATCGGCTTCTAGCGCGAGCCCGTGAACTGTTGTTTCTGTGGTAAAGAACGGCCATGCGTCTCCGGGTAGTAGCGACCTTCCGTTTCCGAAATTTGGGACAATATCGGGCATGAAATATGGCCTGTTAAGATCGATCAGGGCTTGCTTTCCGATATTCAAACCGTTCGGAAGCTGAACGCAGCGTGTTGGGACCCCCCAAAAGAAGGCGATTGCAAAAATTGCGACACATATTCCGGTAACGAAAAGGGCGCAGAATTTATCCATAGGCACTTCGCGCAGGGTCTAGGTAGATTTGTCCTCTCAGGGTTCCCGACCAATCGTCAGTTATTGAATTTGTTTCACCAGTTTGAATCCCGAGCCGTTGAGGCCCATGCGGTAGAAGGCCGGTGCGGCCTCTAAGGTAGTTATCTAGCGGCCTGTGTATGTTCTCAAAAATCGTCTCGCCTGGATCAATGACCTCAACGCCTATGTCAGCCGGATCAGAAAATTCGTCCCTCAGATAGAATTCAAATGAGCCTTCAACAGCCAGCACACCATGCTGTTCTTCGACATTCACTAAAAATCCACCGCCGATCACTGTATCACCAATACTGAAAACGACACCTGTCATTCCATAGGTGTTGTAAAACGTATCAGAGAAACGGCCATCGCGCTTCTCGCGAGCTGCCCTCGCAACCTGGTCTTTCAGTTTTTTATTCACCAAAGGCATGTATTGACTGGCGATTGCGGAAAGGTGGCCGGTCTCGCGTACAGTAACGCCGCGTCCGTTTCGACGGTAGTAGTGGCGGACAAAGTCCCGGCTGCTCCAGGCTTCGTCGGGACCTGAGACACCCTGCAATGTGATTTCCATGAACTCGGAAGCCTCAAGTATATACGGTTCCGCCGCGCAACGGCACCCGTAGTCTTCTCCAGGGTGTCCACCCTCTGGTGGATCGTCCCATGAAAAAATCTGGCCTTCGCGTTCGGCATGTGATGACCGAACCTTGCCATCGCGCTGCGTCCGCCAAATGTAATGATCCGTAGGCTTGGTGTTTTTCGTCTCAAAACGGATTGGAATTCCCTTGCGCAGTTATTGCACAAAAGCTTCCCGATACTCTTGGGGATCAATCAGGGTCATATCGCACGCAAAGCCTCTTGTTGAACACATGTTTGTGCCATTAAGTGCTTTAGAAATGGTTAACTATGAATGCGCTGGTCACGAGTTCGTTGCTCAACCGCCTAAGGCGCCAACATGTATGCAACGGTTCCCTTGATTCACGCTTTTCGAACTGAACAGCTACGCTAGCCATAGCTCCATGCCACTACTTTTGTGGTTAATAGCTGTCTAGGCCTTCTGTTTTACACTGGTATTGATTGTACATTGAAGCGGACTTTTAAAGTGAATGATCGAACGGCAGCAAAGTCCGCATAACTGCCGTTGGTCGTGCCGGGACAAGCTGCATGCCCGACAGATGTCAGCGGACGACTGCTATGAGCCTAAGGCAGTCATAGTGATTTTGTGCTGCGCGCGCACGCAGCGGGAAAATTGCTGCGGCTGCGTGGTTCTCGGTGCTGCTAGGCTCGGAAAAACCTGCCATTCGTTCGTGACGAAGCAAGCACTTAAAGGGCGAGGATAAAACCGCGGACCTTGCTGCCTTTGACTTGGAAAGGGTGAATGTCCGCTTTGCGGTCTCGGCTGACACGCAACAAAGCAGTCCCGCTGAGGGTCACAAAGACCGACAACACCTTTCTAAGGTCCATCTCCTCTTTCAGGAAGGCCACCCCAAATAGCAGAGCATAGACAATGCTTGCTTCCCGAACGGCTGCGACAAGTGCGAGCGGAGCTTGTGTGCTTGCCCACAAAACGATCCAGTATGCTGCAAGCGAGATAATCGCGGACAATGCACCCATCTTCCAAACGCGCTTCGCTTGTGGGACGAGTTCACGACGACGAAGTGCTGTAGCAATTAGAATAATTGGAGTACCGTTAAAGGCGTTGAGCCAGAGGATATAGCTGAGCGCGTCCTGTGAAAGACGTGCTCCTGCGCCTTCCGCAACCGTGTAGCCTGCAATAAAGCAGCCCGTAGCAGGCGCAGCGCCGATAGCTTTGGGTTGGCCAGTCGCTCCCTTTTCGCTGAAAACAAGGCTCATTATCCCACAAGAGATGAGCAGGAGAGCAATACTGGCCTGAAATTCGAGCGTCGCGCCAAGCACGACGACCGCAATCCCGGCAAACAGCAGTGGGGCCGCTCCCCGAGAGATTGGATAGACTTGGCTCAGATCACCGAACCGGTAGGAAATCGTCAGAAAGAGAAAGTAGGCGGTATGAATGGCAACAGAGGCGGCAATGTATGGCCAAGCTTCGACCGGGGGTGTCGATATGAATGGGATCGAAGCGACTGCAAATATCGTCGTTTTGATCTTGAGGACAGTTAGCAGAACAAGTCTATCCACGCTCACTTTGACCAAAGCATTCCACCTGGCGTGCAATAGTGCCGCACAAAGAACCGCAAAGAACACTCCAATCGACATACTCAGACCTCCACTTCGGTGTTTTGCCAATGCGCTGCTTCGGTTTCAAATTTAGGACACGGAAGCTGCCGTTGGCCGCGGAGCGGTATTTTCGTAGGTATGGACTCAGACGGCCCAATACGTCTGTGGCGCTTCTCAACGAACAGACAATCGGACAACGGCCATTCAAACCAACAGTAATGTTCAGCTGTCAGCGCGGTGCTTATGTCTGGGCTTGGCGGGGGGGATTGGAGGCCCCAATATGCCAAGAGTTCAACTTCCCGCGGTCACCCCAAGAAGAAGAGCCTGGAACAAAGGCCGGATTATCGGGCAGAAGAGGCCGCTGTTGCCAAAACAAGTGTGGGCAATCCGCGCGCGGGTCGAATTGGCCAGGAATCTGCGTGATCTCGCGCTGTTCAACGTGGCAATTGATTGCAAGCTTCGCGGATGCGACTTGGTGAAACTTTCCGTCAGCGATTTGGTCAGAGATGACCGCGTTCGCGAGAGAGTGTCTGTGATCCAGAGCAAAACCCGGCGACCCGTTCAGTTCGAACTCTCTGAAAACACGCGGGATACCATCGCCGCATGGATCAAATCGCCAGAAATGATGGGCTGCCGCTTCATGTTTCCGAGCCGGTTTCATGACCGCCCGCATATCTCGACCCGGCAGTATGGCCGACTTGTGCGAGATTGGGTGGCTGCGATTGGGTTGGAACCGAGCGGCTACGGTACCCATTCGCTGCGCCGGACCAAGGCGGCGGAGATCTATCGCAAAACCGGAAATCTCAGGGCGGTTCAACTGTTGCTCGGACACACAAAGGTTGACAGCACAGTCAGATATCTTGGTGTCGAACTTGAAGATGCGTTGAGCATCGCCGAGCAAATCGACATTTGAACCATTTTAGGCGAGCGGCACTTGCCGTTCGCCAATCCAGACCAGACCTAAGGTCGCACCGTAGCAGTGCTTCGGTTCGGGCCCAAACCTCCCAGATCCTGCACTATGAACAAACCGAAGCGATGTTCTGAATACCGACATTGGCCGCTGATAAGGCCAGCCAAAACCGGTCGCTGGCGAACCGTCGAGTGTTTCAGTCGCATCCCGCTTTGCTGCCGTTCGCGGCATGCGCGAGATTGACGTTTCGCTGAATCCACAGTCTGCGTAAAATCACGGCAACTCACTGTATAGAAATATATATCCGGTTTTAGTCAACTTGCCTGCTCGCGGTCGAATTGCAGGCGAAATTCTCTAACTTCATCCTTATGTTCATGCGACCAGAAGACAAGTGGTTTCAGCATCTCAAACAAACTGCGACCGGACGGCATCAATTCATAAGCATAAGCTATCGGGAGGTCCGGGATCGACGGTGCGGGCCAAGTAACTATCACACCGCAATCCTCGAAGGTTCTCAGTAAGCACGCTTTGTGTGACATCCCCAATGCAGCGTTTGAGCTCACCAAATCGTTTTGGCTTATTCTCCTGCACGAGAATGATGATCATTCTCGCTCTGACCGGGTCTTTGACAATATTTAGATATCTGACAACAATAAAATTTCCTGACAAATCTGGGAATTTTATTGGAGTCCCTGTAACGTGCAATTCTAATGACGACACCTGCTAAACAACGCAAGAAGACTTGCTATGGCGAAATAAGATCAGCCGTGTTGACCGGAGCTATGAGCCCTGGTTCCGATCTCGATGAAACAACGTTGTCAGAGAAATTTGAACTTTCCAGAACCTCATTTCGAGAGGTCGTTTCGCAGTTGGCCGGTGAAGGATATCTTGAACTGAGAAGCAACCGAGGTGCACGAGTTAGTGAAATATCGCCCAAAGCGATGCGAGATTTTTTTCTGACAGCCCCGATGGTCTACCGGGCAGTTTTGAGATTAGCGGTTCGACACGCCACAAAGCCAAAGGTCGCGAAACTGAAACAGACCCAAGAGGCTTTCAAGTCCGCGCTCCGCTCTGGAACTCTCTCAGACCGGGCTTTGGCCAACAACCAATTTCATGAGACCGCGGGCAAAATGGCTGGCAACGTTTACCTGCTATCAGCGTTCAATCGTTTGCTCATTGATCACACTCGGATCAGCATGGGGCTTCATAGATCACAAGACGACCATTTGGCGAAATATCTTTCTCAAACCAGCGCCCAGAACGACGCAATCATCGCGGCCATCGAAGCCGGTGATGAAGAGGAAGCAGATCAGCTGGCCGTCCGCTATTGGAACTTTTCACGCGATCAGATTGAGCGTTTTTTCATGCCGCCCGAGTTGAGCATTCCGCTAGGAACAATAACCCGCTAGTTCCCATTCGCGCATAGAGCGCTTGCGCCTTTGTGTGTCTGTAACCCACCAATCAACTGAACCGGTACCTGTGTGGATGGCTGTCAGGTTCGCGTGACCACCGTGCGCAGATCTCGTTGCATGATCTGAGATCACCCTTCCAGCGGTGACGAAAAGTTGGTCAAGGATCATGTGACATTTGCCAGAATGCAGAGTATCTGTGGGCGCGCCAAAAAAAACAGGAGACCAAATGAAGAATTGGTCGCGCCGACATCTGCCTTCTTTGAATTCATTCGCAACCTTTGAGGTCGCTGCGAAACATCTTAGCTTCACCAATGCAGCGTCCGAACTGAATGTAACGCAGGCAGCGGTGAGCCAGCAAGTCAAGTATCTTGAACGCGCCCTTGGAAAACCATTGTTTCTACGCCAGCACAAAGCGTTGGAACTTACGCTCGAGGGGCGTCAATTGCTTGGCGCGATATCCAGTGGATTGGATTCAATCAGTCAAGCTGTTGCAGAAGTTCAAGGTTCAGCTGAATCGCTGACAATTACTTGCTCTGCAACTGTGGCTGTTGCCACGCATTGGTTGAAACCCATTACTGATCTCTATGCAAAATCCAATCCGAGCATTCGCTTTTCGATCCTTGCGTCGGATGAAGACGACACCCTTCGGAACTTTAAAGAAGTCGACGTTGCATTCGTGTGTGGAAACGAACGATTTGGAGTTGGTGAAAATGTTCATTACCTTTTTCCGGAGGTCGTAAAACCAGTTTGCAGCCCGGGTTTCGCGAGAGACAATAATCTCAATAGTATCGAAGAAATCGCTCAATCTAACCTGCTGCATCTGCACCAGAAACATTGGAATTCCGCAGCAATCGGTTGGCAACCGATCAATTGGCCCGATTGGTTCGCGAAATCGAATTACTTTCGAGAGCTCCCTGCGCCGGGCTTCGTGAGCAACAATTATTGCATGCTCATTGATGCCGCGATCCGAGGCGAGGGCGTGGTCCTCGGGTGGCAACACATCGTGCACACAAGCCTTGTGAACAACGATCTATGCGTGGCAAATGACACGGCCTTAAGGCTCGAGCGCGGGAATTACATAAAAGTAAGCAACTCAGGTAAATCCGGAAGGCACGCCGCAGATTTCGCAGACTTTATCCTAGATTTTCACAAAGACTGGGATGTGTGGGATTGAGCTCATTCTTCGCGCGCCTGAAACTCTTTCCATCGCAAGTACGTGTTCGCGCCCCAGGTCGAAAATGGGCGCGGCGGTAGGCGTTTGGGCTCTTCGTCACGGGCAAAATAATCCGAGATGACACTCGATTGACCACAGGCCAGCTCAGCCGCAGCAATTCCGGTCAAAGTACCGCGCGTCGTGCCAAGCCCGTTTTGGCAACAGGCGGCGAATATTCCCTGTTCAATTTCGCCTGTGACGGACACTGAGTTTTGGGACAGGCAAAGTTGGCCTGCCCAGCTGAATTCCATCTGAATTCCCGCAAGGTTAGGAAAGCGGTCGTCAAACTTTCTTTGCAGGACTTCTTGTGCATGAGCCATCTTCCGCTGCGATGCCTGCATATTGGGACGAAACTCGGCGCAATTTCGCAAGGCGATCCGATTGCCGCCATGTCCGGTATCAATGCGGCGTACCGTGGTTCCCATTGGATCCGACGGGGTAATGCCCCATCTGGATCGACCACCGAGCGAGCGCACTTCATCAACCGTCAGTTCCCGCGTCATCGCGGCAAACAAAAAAACATGCATCAAACGGCCGCGTTTGAAACCAAAGCTCTCAAGATGGCCGTTACAGGCCATGATGATGCGTTCTGTTTTTACAGAGCCTCGGGCCGTTTTAACGCACCACCCCGAGCCGTCTTGCGTCATTTCGACAACGGGTGAGTTCTCATACAGCTTGAGGTGTCGGGACAGACCATCAGCCAGGCCGCAAACAAATCCGGCGGGCTGCAACATCACGGTCCCGGGTGTATACAAACCCGAGATATAATAGTCAGAACCGGTGATGTCTTTCATCTGCTGCTGATCGAGACACTCGTAACTCTCGTTCAGTGACCGAAGATGATCGGCATAGCTGAGATTTGCATTCTTGCTTTTTTCTGTCGCCGCGCCGTTGATTTTACCCGCAGGATCAAAAAAATTCGGATCGATTCCGTATTCTTCAACGGCCGCATCCGCAAATTGAATAGCTTGGCGGTTAAGCTCGATCAGGTCACGGTCTTTCGAGGTTTCCTCGCCAGCATAGTTTTCGGACGTCAATTCGTGCGGAAGGTCAATCATAAAGCCCGAATTACGCCCGGATGCGGCCGCGCCTATTTCCCCAGCCTCCAGCAAGACAACTTTCGACTGAGGTTCTAGCTCGATCAACCGGCGACAGGCTGCCAGCCCCGCGAAACCGCCACCCACCACAACGAAATCTGCGCTCAGATCAGTATCCAACGGCGCGTTCGGCGCGCGATACGGTAGAAGTTCTTTCCACGCGGCCTTTCCCCTGTGTACGGGGACGCGTTTCGCCGAATAGCTTGCCGCCTTCATTTTGATGTGAGCCTCATTTGATCAGCAAACTGATCTAGTGTTGCAACGATAGTCTCTTCGACACCCAAATCCCTAAGCGACTTGGTCAATCTGCTATTCATGCCGCCTTCGATGGACAGGCCTGCTTTCAGAGCTTCGAAGTTCATCTGGGGATCAAGTTCCAACGTCTTGAAGTAGCTTGCAAACAACGCCGACATGTATCTTTCGGCTTCGGGTTTATCACCAGTTGCCGCAGCCAGCCAATTTGCCGCGACATCTATTTGCGTCATGATTGGCAACAGCATCGCTGTCGCTGCAAAATGCGCATTCAGGGCGTCCTCAGATGGGGCGAATTGAAGCTGAGCCGATTTACCAAAGAGTGACACAATCGCGTCACTATGCGGATAAGCAACGATCGGGCTTACACCCGATGGCAATGACGGCAGTGGGATCATGATGGCCAGATCTGTGGCGGGCGCACATGAATGGGTCAATTCCTGTAAGGAAAACCCCGCCATGACTGAGATCACGGTCTGATCTTCCCGAAACGTCAGATCAGGCAGAACATCACGTGCCACATCAGCGGGCAGGCAAAGGATAACAATATCCGAACCTGCCACGACCCCTGCATTGTCAGCAACCGAAACACTGTCATAGGTCGCCGCCAACGCCTGAGCACGACTCTGAGATCGCTCTGAGACGAGCAGGCTATGATCCTGCTCTCCCAGTGCCTGTACCATCGCCGAAGCGATGGCACCGGTTCCAACAAAGCCGACCCGAGCCATTAGTCCACCGAACTATCGGAATCGTCACTTAGATCCAGCCAGATCGTTTTCAGCTGAGTGTATTGGTCATGTGCATGGATACCATTGTCCCGCCCGCCAAAACCGGATTGCTTATAGCCCCCGAACGGCGTCGAGATGTCACCTTCACCAAAGCTGTTCACCGTCACCGTTCCGGCCCGCAGCGCGCGGGCACCGCGAAGGGCACGCTTTGTGTTGGCCGTAAAGATCGAAGCCGCTAGACCATATTCTGTGTCGTTGGCAATCGAGATCGCCTCTTCGAAGCTGGACACCGCAATGACCGACAGAACTGGTCCAAAGATCTCTTCGCGTGCCAGAAGATGATCATTGCTTTCCACGTCGACAATCGTCGGCTCAACGAAAGCACCATCACTGTCTTTACCACCCAAGACGATATCGGACTTCTTGGCTTGCTTCAGATAGCTGCACACCTTGTCGAAATGCGCCTTGGAAACCAGGGCACCGACACGAACGGACGGATCAAGCGGATTGCCTACATTCCAAAGGCGTGCATGTGTTTTGACCTTTTCAAGCAACGCATCCTTGATGTCATGGTGCACAATCAGACGTGAGGCAGCAGAGCAGTTTTCACCCATGTTCCAGAACGCGCCATTCACCACATGTTCTGCGACGGCATCCAGGTTTTCAGCGTCGTCCAGAACGATGCACGGGTTCTTACCGCCCATCTCAAGCACAACCTCTTTGAGGTTGGATTCAGATGAATATCCAAGGAACCGGCGTCCGGTCACGGTTGAGCCGGTGAATGACACCATGTCAACATCCGGGTGACGCCCCAACGGCTCACCCACTTCGCGGCCGCTGCCGGTGACGATATTGAGCACACCTGCCGGCACTCCGGCTTCACTGGCAAGCTCGGCCAGCCGCAGGGCAGTCAGGGATGTTTCCGCAGCTGGTTTGACCACAACAGAACATCCCGCCGCCAGGGCCGGTCCAATTTTCCAGGCCAGCATAAGCAGAGGGAAGTTCCAGGGAAGGACCAAGCCCACGACGCCAACAGGTTCACGCACGACCATCGCGATATGATCATCCGAGGCCGGGGCGACCTGATCATAGATTTTGTCGATCAGTTCTGCGTGCCATTTGATGCAATGGATCGTCTCAGGTACATCGACGGTTTCACAATCGTAGATGGTTTTGCCACTGTCGATGCTTTCCAGAACCGCAAGTTCATGACGATTGCGCGTCATCAGTTTGCACAGGCGGATCAAAACATCCTTACGCTCAGACGGATGCAGCTTTGACCAGCGGCCATCTTCAAAAGATTCACGGGCCTTTTCCACCGCGAAATTGACGTCTTCTTCAGTGCAGGCTGCAATATCGCACAGTTTGACGCCCGTCGCGGGGTTCACTGTTTCAAAGGTATTGCCTGATGTGGAATTGCGAAACCCGCCGTCGATGAACGCACATGTCGGCAATACCAAGTTTGCCGCAATCGCATTGTACTCTTCATGTGTCAAAAGATCGCTCATGGCTCAATTCTCCGCCTTGATACCGGCAATAGTTGTTTTCAAAACGCGGATGACCTGTTCCAGCTCGCGCTTGTCATCCTTGTTCAGCGCTTTCAGCGGTGGCCGCATGCCACCGGTCCGCAATCCGGCCACTTCTGTGCCATGCTTGACGCACTGAATGAATTTGCCACCCTGTTCGAGAACACGCATCAACGGCATCATTGCCTTCATGATCCGGCGGCCCTTGTTAAAATCGCCGTTCAGCGCGCAGGTTTCATACAGGTACACATGCTCTTCCGGCAGGAAGTTCGATCCGGCGCAGATCCAGCTGCGCGCACCCCAGGCAAAGAACTCAAGCGCTTGGTCATCCATCCCGCAAGACATCTGTATGTGAGGGTAATCGCGCGCAAGCAGGTGAACCCGGTTAATATCCCCCGAACTCTCCTTGATCCCGATAACGTTGCGGGACCGGCCCACACGGTTCAGGAATTCTTCGCCCATATGAACGCCCATACGCCCGGGGTAGTTGTAAAGGATGATCGGAAGATCTGCGGCTTGGTCAACGGCAAGCACGTTCAGCGCATTTTCGCGCTCGGTCGGCACCGAGTAAGGCGGCGTTCCCATAAGAAGCGCATCGGCCTTCATCTCTTTGGCCGCCATCGCCAGCGCGATGGAATCCGGTGTACGCATCGATCCGGTTCCCATGATCAGGGGCAGTCGGCCTTTCAGCGCGTTCTTTGTGAAACGGGCAAGTTCGATACGTTCCTCGACGGTTTGGGCGTAGTTCTCACCCGTTGAACCGCCCGAGATGATCCCGTGAACGCCTTTCTCGACAAGATGTTCAACAACATCGGACAGACCATCGAGGTCAAAGGAACCGTCGGCCTTCAAAGGCGTCACGATCGGCGTATAGATTCCTTCGAGTTCGAAACTGAATTTCATAGCAAGTTTCCGTTGCATCAGAGAGTTAAAAAGAGGGGCCGCCGAGGAAGAGGAGAAAAGGCGACCCCTAAGATTTTACGGCAAGAAGCCGAGGAGCCTGGGCAGGAACAACGACAGTGGCGAATAGTAGGTTGTCACCAACATCACTGGCAATGCCGCGAAAGCCATAAAGTAGAGGGCTGGTTTGATGACGTCGGACATCCCAACTCCTCCCACTCGACATGCCATGAAGAGAATTGGAGCCATCGGCGGGCTATTCGCACCGATCACAACGCTGGTTCCAATAATTGCGGCAAAGTGAACTGCATCGACCCCAATTTCTGCCATCACCGGCACCATCAATGGGCTGATGATTGCGATCACGCTCACGTCATCCATGATCATTCCAAGCAGGATCAGGAAGATGTTGACCATCAAAAGGATCAGGATCGGGCTTTCAAACGTACCCAGCAGTACATCGGTTAACTGTTGTGGCACGCGCTCTAGCGTGAAAATCCGGCTTGCCACGAAGGAAAAGACCAGAATGACCATGATGACACCCGTCGTTGTCGCAGCAGCAACAACAGCCTGACCAATCTTTTTGAAGTTCAGTTCGCGATAGACGAACAAACCGACCGGGATCGCGTAGACAACAGCAATGGCTGCGGCTTCGGTTGGCGTGAAGATGCCCCCGTAGATGCCGCCCAAAATGATGACTGGCAGCAGCAGAGCCGGGATAGCCCTCCAACCGGTTTGAGCCGATTCCGCCAGACGTTCCGCAAGCGGAAGCTTTTCGTCATTCCCACCCAGATGCCGTCTTACGTGCACAGTGTTCAGGATCGACAAGACGATCATCAGCAGGATGCCCGGTCCAATCGTGGCAAGGAAACATGCAGCAACGGATTCCCGGGTCACAACGGCGTATAGGATCATAGTGATCGAGGGCGGAATCAACAGGCCCAGCAACGACGAAATACCAAGCATCGCGCTTGTATATGCGCGCGAGTAGCCGTGCTTTTCCATCGGATCAATCATGATCGAACCAATTGAAGCCACGGCTGCCGAGGCCGTGCCCGAGATGGCACCGAAGATGCCGCATGACACGATCATTGATGTGCCCATGCCGGTTTTCGATTTACCCACAACGGCTTCAACGAAATCAACCAGGCGTTTGGCGATGCCGCCTGTCTGCATCAAATAGCCGGTCATAACAAACAAGGGCAATGCCACGAGAATGACCGAGTTGACGGACCAAAAGCCTGTCGTCATCAGCGAAGACACGTCGACATCATAGATAACCGACAAAATCAACGTCATTGCCGCAAAGGAAAAGACAACTGGCACGCCAATCATCATCAGAGCGACAACGGCGATAATAGCGATAAGTGCGCCCATGATCAGGTCTCCACGTCGTAGTGATCGGGGTCGAGGTCTTTGTTCGACTTTCCGGTAATCTCAAGAATGAGGTCCCGGGTCAGGTAGATGACGAACAAAATCGACGCGAAAAACAGGCTGGATTGCGAAACCCACCAAGGGATATTGAAGACCGGCGTCGCCTGGCCTTTTTCTACGCCCCAAGCGAACAGGTCCCAGGACCAGGTGACAAACATAATCGCGACAACAAGCGAAATCGCGGTTGAGACGATTGCAGCTACCCGCCAGACTTTGGGGTTGTTGGACAGAACTTTGACGAAGTCGGCGCTCAGGTGTGATCTCTCACGCGATGCCAGCGCAGCGCCCAGCATGTAGAACCACATGATGCCCAAGAGCATCAGTTCCTCCAGGCCAAAGATCGGTGCTCCCAGCAAGGCACGGCTTACGATCCCGACGGTCAACATCAGTGCAACCGCAAGCCCTACGAAAATGAGAATCGGATGAATGATACGGATCAGAAGCCCGTCGAGTGCGCGTAGAACGCCCATTCGTTTCCCTCCCTATATAGATGGCATGATCCGGTCTCGGACCAAAAAAGGGGCCATGGAAACCCAGAGCCCCTTAGATGAAAGGTCCGTTACTTCGGTGTCGAAGCGTTGGCCCGAACCTGGTCCATGATTTCGGAACCCAAAGCTTCTTCCGCTTGCGGCCAAACTTCGGCGCGCACACGTTCGACCCATGCGAGCTTTTGCTCGGGAGTCGGGACGATGTATTCCATGCCCGCTTCCTGTGCAGCCGCGATCCACTTGTCGTCTTCCGCCTTGGCGTCGACGAACTGCTGGTCGATGAGGGCCTGAGCCGAGGATGCGATGATCTCGCGGTCCTCGTCGTCCATTTCGCTCCAGGTGTCGCCATTCATCAGCAGCGAATAGGATGAGAAGTTGTGCGAAGACTGCACGAAGTAATCCAGCTGATCGCGGAAATACTCGTAGTCCCAATAGATCACGTTCGAGCTGTCGCCATCGACAACACCGGTCTGGATCGAAGTATAAACTTCTGCCCAATCGATCGGGACGGCCTGAAAGCCCATCGCCTGAATGGTTTGCGGCAGCGGGAAGATCGGTTGCGAACGTACTTTCAAACCATCGGCTTCTTCAAAGCTGGTGGCATAACGGCCCTTCGTAGCGATCCCGCCAAAACCTTCGGGGAATGGCCCGAAATACTTCAGCCCGATGTCTTCATAGACCGGCTCGATCACATCGCGGACCCAGCCGTCCTGACCGAAGGATTCGATCGCGTCTTCCCAGCCCATTACCAGATACGGCAGATAGTTCACGCCAATACGCTGATCGTATGACGTCTGCGGCCAAGTGATCATCATATGGACGTTGCCTTTGACCAGTTGGTCGAACAGCTCCTGTTGCCCGCCAAGCTCGCCTTGATAGAAGACATTGACCCGCATCCGACCTTCGGATTTCTCTTCGATCATCGAAGCCCAGTTCTGCATGGCCTTGCCCAGAACAGAATCCCGGTCGCCTGCTTCACTGGTCAGAACAAGCTTGTACTCCTGGTCGCTTGCCTGAACAGCAGATGTAGCGCCCAAAGCTGCAGCGATGGAAAGAAGAGATACGGCGGTGAAATGTTTCATGTGTCCTCCCTGAACGAGTGTTAGAGCTTCGGTTCCTCTTACCGAAATGCGGACATAAGCCTCCAAACCCACCGATCTCCGCAAACGTTAAATTCCAGAGGGGGTGCATAATACAGAACTTATGCAGGGATTGAAAATGATAAAAAACAATAACTTAATTCGCCGTCGCATCATTGGCGCTGGGGGCGGCCTCTGTTTCGCTTCAAAATCGGAAATTGAAGATCGCGGTCAATGGGATGGCGAAAAGGAAAACATTGGCGCGCTTTTGTACCCGGTGACAACGCGCTGCTAGTCTCTTTGCCTCACAAGCGTGCTCCCGGTGCTAATAAGAGAGTGTATTGTCCATTGAGATCAATATGGGCTAACTACATCTACATTTGCCCGAAGTAGCCCAGCAACGAATGACAGCTCTCCGCCCATTATATTGAAAAGCAACGTGTTCTGGCGCAATAAGTAACGCCGCAGCCTGCTCCGCCGCACTTGTTTTGGGGTCAGTTGAATTTGGACAAGCCAAACGCCCCTGGCCATCAGGGGTAAGACGCTGCCCTCCCCCTCGGGCAACCCCATTAGACAGAGCCGTGTCCTCGGCTGTGCCTGCGGGCCGCACCACCCCTGTCGAATAGCATTGCCTCGCCCCCTCCCGCGTTCGCCACGTGGCAGATCAGCAGAAACAGGCAGCTTCGCTGTCTGATCTGCAAATCAGCCCTGATTTCCCAAAAGGGAAGCCAGATCAAACGAAATTCTTAGCGGGAGAATTAAAATGGGAAATTGGGGTCAGTTTGAGACGCAAAGGTCAAATTCAACTGATGTCCAACGTTGGGGGTGCCTTCCGATGTCGAACGCTCACCCCGTTTCTGGTCCAACTGTGACGGTTGGGTCAGGTTCGTGTGACGTTCAACAGGAAACCAGTGGCGGACCGAGGAGGATTCGAACCCCCGACCCCTTGATTCGTAGTCAAGTACTCTATCCAGCTGAGCTATCGGTCCGCGTTGGTGAGGCGGTATGTAGACCCACCTCAGAGGACGTGCAAGTCGATTCTTCAAAAAAATTCTAAAAAGTCACGTCGCCTCTTGGAAGGCGGATTTCAAAGGTTGTTCCTTCGGGCCCGGTCTCGGCCAGAACCAGATCGCCGCCATGTCCGCGGACCAGTTCCTGCGAAATGGCAAGCCCGAGTCCCGAGCCTCCTTTGCGCACCCCGCCCTGAAACGGTGTGAACAGATTCTCGCGCGCCTTGGGTGGCAGGCCTGGGCCTGTGTCCCTGATCTCAACGCACCAGTCGTCCCCATGTACGCATCCGGAAATCGTGATGCGGCCCGGCTTGCCGGATGCCACCAGCGCCTGACGCGCATTGCGCACGAGGTTCATCATGACACGGAAAATCTGTTCCGGGTCCGCGCGTGCCACAAGGTCCTTCGGTACGTCGTTCACAATCTCGACGCAGGCATCGGCCACGGCCAACTTCTCGCTGTCGACAACATCATCTGCGATGTCGCGCATTGGGACCATGGTCAGGGTCGGCGCGGGTTCTTCCGCGCGACCAAAGGCCAGAGTGCTTTCGCACAGGGACACGGCCCGCGTGATGGAATTCACCAGTTTCGGCGCCATACGTCGCACCAGCGGATCATCGCTGGACTCGATCCGGTCGGTGAACAGCTGTGCCGAGGTCAGGATGTTGCGCAGGTCGTGACTGACCTTGGCCACCGCGCCGCCCAGCTGCGCCAGGCGTTCGCGCTGTTTCAGGGCCTGTGTCAGCTCGGTCTGTAGCTGTTGCAGCGCCTCTTCGGCCTCGCGCAGCTCGGACACTTTGGAATTCGGTGAGATGATCCCCCGCGCGTCCTCGGGCGCACCGGCATAGCGCTGCATGTAGCCCACAACGCTTTTGATCGGCTTCACGAGGACCACGCGTACGGCAAGGAACAGGAAAAACGCGGTGATAATCGAGATGACAAAGGACAGGCCCAGAATACGCAGGCCATAGTCTGTCATCGCCATCCGTAGCGGCATACTGTCTATGGTGACTTCGATCAGCAAACCCGCGCCCTTTACCGGCTCACCGATTACACGAATGACCTCGTTTTCCGGTGTGAACAGGCGAGCAATGGCGTCGCGGATCAGGATAATCGGCCCGGCATCGCGCAGATCATAGGTTTTGGTGATCTGTTCTGGGATCGGAGATGACAGCATCAACTGCCGCACCTCATCCCGCCTCAGCACGACGTTATAAACGCCCGCATTTGCCAGCAGCTCGGTCTCAAGGTCTTCGGCCAGCATGTCATCTGCCAGCAAAGCCAATGAGGCGATCTGGGCGCGCTCAAGCCGGTTCAGCAGGAAATCTTCGCGAAACCGCGCAATCGAGGGAACAAAGATCAAAATCTCGGCCAACATTACGAAGACCGTCGTCAGGATCAGAAATCGGCCCGACAGAGAGTTCAATCTGTTCTTCCTTTCTTGTCAGGGTATCCAGCGCTGGACGAACCTGACCACTCGTTTAACTGTCTGATTCTCAAACAGCCTTGGCGTGAAATAGGCACCCGCCACCCGTTTGTTAAGCTCTCCGATCGTCGGATAGGGCGAAACCATCGCGGCGATCTGCCCCATCTTCAGGTTATTGGCCAGCGCCAGCGACCACAAGTTGATCAGTTCCCCCGCCTGATGCCCCACGATTGTAGCGCCCACAGGGCGGCCTTTTACGACCATGACCTTAATGAAGCCTTTCGTCTTGCGCTCTGAGATCGCACGGTCGTTGTGGTGGTAGTCAAACCGAGCGATTTCCAGCTTGTCGCCATGCTGGTCACGAGCTTGCGCCTCGGTCAGGCCGACCTGCGCCAGTTCGGGGTCCGTGTAGGTCGCCCATGGGATATGCGCCGTCCTTGCCTTGGACGGCAGGCCGAACAGAGCCGACCGAATAATTATTCCCGCGTGATACCCGGCGACATGGGTGAATTGCAGCCCTCCGGCCACATCACCGATGGCATAGACCTTTTTATTCGTGGTGCGCAGCGCGTCATCGACCTTGATCCCGGTGCGGGTCGGTTCAATCCCTGCGGCCTGTAGGTTCAAACGGTCGGTATTGGCCTTGCGGCCAGCAGCCAACAGCAGGTGCGAGCCGGTGTAGATCTCACCGTTTTGGGTCACGACCTCGACCAACCCGTTATTGTTGCGGATCTGAGCGACCATGGCGTGTTCGTGGATCGCCACGCCTTCGGCGCGCAGCGTATCCAGCACGATCCCGGCAGCTTCGGGATCATCCTTGCCCAACGCGGTCATGCCTTCGATCACGGTCACTTCACAGCCCAGACGGATATGCGCCTGCGCCATCTCCATCCCGATGGGACCGCCGCCGATGATCAGCAGGTGCTCGGGTTTGTCGCGCAGATCAAAGATGGTCTCATTGGTGAAATAAGCCACTTGATCCAAACCGGGGATCGGCGGCACCAGAGGCGACGATCCAGTCGCAATCACTACCCGGCGCGCGGTGATCAGGTGATCCCCCGCCTGCACCTGCGTCGGAGAGACAAAGCTGCCATATTCCCGGATCACCTTGACGCCGAACCCCTCGAACCGCTCTTGGCTGTCCATCGGCTCGATCTGAGCGATCACGTCATGGACGTGGTCCTTGGCGGCTGCGTAATCCACTTGGGGCACCACATCGGCCACGCCCAGCGCAGCGGCGTGAGATTGCCCATAGGCGGCCTTGCCACTGGCAATCAGCGCCTTGGACGGCACACAGCCAAAGTTCAGGCAATCGCCGCCCATCTTGTGACCTTCCAGCAAGATCACGTCAGCGCCCATCTGGCTGGCCCCGGCCGCAACGGACAAGCCGCCCGACCCGGCCCCGATCACCAGGATATCGGTTTTCAGTTCTTGCATGGGATCAGGCGTCCTTTTTGCCTCTCAGGGCTTTGATAACTATCGGCAATGCGGCCAGCACGCACAAGCCCAGGATGGGACCAATGACAAACGGCTCCCACAGCAGTGAGACATCCGGTGTCTCACCCCGGTCGAACACACCGCCCAAACCTACGCCGATCCAGGTGTAGACAATGCCGCCCGGAATAATGCCCAACGCTGTGGTGATCAGGAAGTTGCGGAACTTCACACCCACCAGCGCAGGCACCAGATTGGCCACAAAAAACGGCACCACCGGCACAAGGCGCAGCAAGAACAGGACCGAGATTTCATTCTCGCGCAGACCGTCCTTGAGCTTTTTGATCGTGCCTTCGGATGATTCCAGCCGCGCGGTCAGGGTTTCGCCCAAGCCCCAGCGTGCCGCCAGAAAGATAGCCGAGGCGCCAATGGTTGCCGCAAAGACGTTGAAGACGGTGCCGGCAAACAGGCCGAACAGAAACCCCCCGGTCATTGAGGCCACTGCGGCCCCCGGCAGCGAAAAGGCCACGATGACGATGTAGACCGCGATAAATATGGCAGCCATCGCCCAGTAATGCGTATCCCGCCACTCTAACAACGCTTCGCGGTTGTCGCGCAGCGTCTCGAAGGTCAGATAGTCACCCAAGGTGAAAAAGCCCACCGCGGCAACGGCGAGAATCACCAGCAAAGGTATATGTCGCGCAAGCCCGTTGCGCGGGGCCTGAGTTGTTTCGCTCATAAGGCTGTCCGGTTTCGTGCGTTTCATTCTGCTCCCAACATGCGCTGTCCGGGGCGTACACAACAGGGGCCTCACGCTGCGTTGATCTTTACGGCAGGGAATGTGAGGGATAAGGCGTCTTAAACCGCCATTTTGAAACCTTTTGTGTGCTGCGGTTACAGAATTGTTGCAAAAGGCGGCAAAACCCCCACCTAGGGGTTTGACTTACCCCCCACTACCCAGTAGAGGACGGGCTTCGAACACTAGGGCCAGGCGAATCCGCGCCGCACCCACCGCTATAGATTGGAGACGGAGCGATGAAACGCACCTATCAGCCTTCGAACCTGGTTCGCAAACGCCGCCACGGTTTCCGCGCGCGCATGGCCACAAAGGCCGGCCGCAAAATCCTGAACGCGCGCCGCGCACGTGGCCGCAAGTCGCTGAGCGCGTAAACCGCTCGACCTGTCAGGTTATGAACATGACGCCGCCGGAGGCCCCTGTGGATGGTAAGAACCAGCCCTGGGATACGCCCCCGGCGGCGTCCGTTTGCGCGCCTGAAACTTTGACGATCCTCAAGAAACGGTCTGATTTCCTGAGCGCAGCGCGCGCGCGGCGTCAGGGGACTGCTTCGATGATGGTACAGGCTCGCAAACGTACCCCGGACGAAGCGTCGGGGATTCGCGTTGGTTTCACCTGCTCTAAGAAAGTCGGCAATGCGGTGGCGCGGAATCGCGCCAAACGGCGTCTGCGCGAAGCGGCGCGGGCCGTGTTGCCCGTTCAGGGGAAGGACGGTTGGGACTACGTCCTGATCGGCCGCGCCGAGGTGACTGCTGCGCGCCCGTTCGACGCTCTGCTGGACGATCTGCGCTATGCCTTGCGCAAAGTGCACGGGCCGCGGAAATGACTCTGCTGTCGCATATCTTTGCCCTGCCCGTTCGGGCCTATCGGCTGGTGTTCAGCCCCTGGGTCGGGTTCAACTGCCGCTATCAACCCACATGCTCGGCCTATGCGCTGGACGCGCTAGAAAAACATGGCGCGATCAAGGGCGCGTGGCTGGCTGCCCGCCGGATCGGGCGCTGCCATCCATGGGGCGGAGACGGCTATGACCCGGTGCCGGACGCACATGACCGGGCGGACACGGATTAGACCCGGCGTCCGGTCGGCATCTTGCCCGGTTACGCCAACTATTGTAGGGGCTGCGCATGTTTGACGAAGCTGACGATATCCACCCGCTCTTTGCTGGCGCACCCTCGACCACCGAGTTCAAGAAGCTGCGCAAACGCATCGTGCGCCAGACCCGTGAAGCTATTGAGCAATACGGGATGGTGGACCCGTCTGCCCATGACAAGGACGGCAAACCGCCCCGTTGGCTGGTCTGCCTATCGGGCGGCAAGGACTCCTATACCCTGCTCGCCGTTCTCTATGAACTGAAATGGCGCGGCCTGCTGCCGGTTGACCTGCTGGCCTGCAATCTGGATCAGGGTCAGCCCGGCTTTCCGGCGACCGTCCTGCCCGAATTTCTGGAACGGATGGGCGTGCCACACCGCATCGAATATCAGGACACCTATTCCGTCGTGATGGACAAGGTCCCGCAAGGCCGGACCTATTGCGCCCTGTGCTCGCGCCTGCGTCGCGGCAACCTTTATCGCATCGCGCGGGAAGAAGGCTGTTCCGCCGTTGTTCTAGGCCACCACCGGGACGATATCCTAGAGACCTTCTTTATGAACCTCTTCCACGGTGGACGGCTGGCGACCATGCCCCCGAAACTGGTGAACGAAGAGGGCGACTTGTTCGTTTTTCGTCCGCTGGCTCATGTGGCCGAGGCCGACTGTGAAAAGTTCGCCAACGCTATGAAGTACCCGATCATCCCCTGCGATCTGTGCGGCAGTCAGGACGGTTTGCAACGCCAGCAGGTAAAGCAGATTCTGGACCAATGGGAAAAGAACAGCCCCGGTCGTCGTCAGGTGATGTTCAGGGCGTTGACCAATGCGCGGCCATCTCACCTGCTGGACCCGAAACTGTTCGATTTTGCCAACCTCGCCCTAAACCCCGGCAAAAAAGACGAAAATTCGGATGAAATTCCGCAGTTGCGTTAACGTCTGACTCAGATTGGTTTTCTACGGTTGCCTAATACGTGTCCCGCCCACCGTAAAGGCCCGGAAAACCGATGTGGAAACATAAGAAATTAGATCGCGTTCTCGAAGCTGTCTCTCAGGGCCTCAGCGGCCCGGCTGCGCTGGCGTTCGTGCCAGCCATCAGTTTGGCGTCGTTCTGGCTGGGCGGGGAACGGGCGCTGGTGGTTGTCGCGCTCGGCCTGCCCCTCGCCTATATGGTAGCGGCCTCTGTTGATGCGCGAACCGGGCTGCGACGCAGCCGCCGCAACCCGTCTGGTCTGATGCCGATCGACAGCTTCGCCGCCGAGCTTGAGGGAATTTTTGACACCTCCGCAGCCAGCGGGACAGAATCCGCGTGCATTCTTGTTGCGCTGGATGAATTTTCTGAATTTCTCGACCTGCACGGCAATGCAGCGGGTGATCAGTTGGCGGATCAGTTCGCGCAACGTGTTCTCTCGGTCATTCGAACTCAGGACATCTCGACCCGGCTCGAGCAGAACAAGATTGCCATCGGCCTGCATCCGTCGCAGCATCTGGACCTTGAAGCCTGTATTCAGACCGCAGGGCGCATTCAAGCCGCCGTCGAAGACCCGTTTTCGCTGAACAACACGGGCGTTTACATGTCTTGCTCCATCGGGTTCAGCCTGCGGTCCAGCGTGCCCGAAACCCGCTACGAAGACTGGATCGACGCCGCAGCCGCCGCACTTGGCGAGGCACAGCGCAACGGGCCGTCGACAATCCGCGCGTTTTCCAGTGAAACACGTCGCCGCGCGCAGGTTCGGGCCAATCTGCGCAGAGAGTTCGAAGCAGCGCTGGACAACGGAGAGATCCGCCCGTGGTTCCAGCCACAAATCTCGACCGACACAGGGCGCGTGACCGGGTTCGAGGCGCTGGCCCGGTGGGAGCATCCGCAGAAAGGCGTTCTGGGGCCTCAGGTCTTCCTGCCATTTGCCGAACAGGCCGAATTGATGGAGAAGCTAGGTCAGGCGATGCGGCATCATGCGTTTGCAGCGATGCGAAACTGGGATCGTGCTGGCGTCGACATCCCCCGGATTGGCGTGAATTTTTCCTCCGACGAACTGCGCGATCCGTCTCTGATCGACCGCCTGAAATGGGAGCTGGACCAGAATGACCTCACCCCGGACCGGCTGGCGGTTGAAGTTCTGGAAACCGTGTTCTCACGGCGGCCCGACGATGTGATCACCCGAAACGTGACGGGCATGGCCAAACTGGGATGCGGCATTGACCTGGATGATTTTGGCACGGGTCACGCCTCGATTGCGGCGATCAAGCGGTTTGATGTCACGCGGATCAAGATCGACCGGTCCTTCGTTGCCAAGGCGGACCGCGATGCCAGCCAGCAGCAATTGGTCAGCGCCATTCTGACCATGGCCGAACGCCTGAATATCGAAACACTGGCTGAAGGCGTTGAAACGCAAGGTGAGCACGCGTTGATGGCGCAATTGGGGTGCAACCACGTTCAGGGTTTCGGCATTGGCAAGCCCATGCCGTTCGAGAAAACGCTGGACTGGATTACAGCGCATCGGAACAAGGTTAGCGGAGTCCCGAAGATCGGCCGTCAGACCGGCTCATAATTGCAGATTTACGCTAGAAACCCACGATACGTGACGAAATGACAGGCGATTCCACTTGACCTTTGGGCCTGCACTCTGTTGAACCCACCGGGTGTGTTTCCCTGCATAAGGTGGCTGTCCCCGATGGACGATCAGAACAAGAATCTCATCCTTGCAACCGCGCTCAGCTTTCTCGTGATCCTTGTTTGGTTCGTGCTGTTCCCGCCGCCAGAACAGACAACTGTTCCCAGCGAGGCCGAGATCGCCGCTGTCGACGGCAACGAGGTTCAGACGCCCAGCGCAGCAGGTACCGTAGGTGAGGCGACAACAGCCGCCGAAGAAACCCTGCCCGAAGAGCAGGCTCCGCGGGTTGAGATCAACACACCGCGCCTCAAAGGCAGCTTGTCGCTGTCCGGTGGCCGAATTGATGAGCTGTTCCTGAAGGACTACAAAGTCTCGATCGACGACGGCGCACCGATCGTCGAACTGCTGTACCCGGTTGGATCTGAATCGGCCTATTACGCGGTTTATGGGTGGGCGCCGGGCGCGGGTGTCAGCGGCACGGATGTCCCCGGCCCGAATACGCTCTGGTCGGTGGAAAGCGGGGAGTCGCTGGGTGTCGACACACCGATTACTCTGAAATGGGAAAACGACACCGGGCTGACATTCCGCCGTACAATCTCGGTTGATGAGAACTATATGTTCACGGTCACGCAGTCGGTGGAAAACAACTCGGCATCCGAGGTCGGAATGGCCCCTTATGGGCTGCTGGCCCGCCACGGCATCGGCGAGGATGGCGACCTGCCCGGTCTGAAGAACTTCTTCATCCTGCATGAAGGCGTGATCGGCATGGCCGACGGCACGCTGGCCGAAATCGACTATGGCGATGTCCGTGATTTCGACATCGACCCGAACGAACGCGCCCAGGCTGAGGTGTTTCAGGTCAAGCAGGACGGCTGGATCGGCTTTACCGACCATTACTGGATGACCACGCTGATCCCCGAGGCGGGCACTGCATTCAAAGCCGCTGCAAAATACGATGCCCGCCGCAAAATCTACCAGACTGAAACAGTACTGCCGACCCTGACCGTTGCCCCCGGTGCGACCGAAGAGGTCACGACGCAGCTGTTTGCCGGCGCCAAAGAATGGGGAACCATTCGCGAGTATCAATCCGAAGGCGTGCAGAAATTCATCGACAGCATCGACTGGGGCTGGTTCTTCTTCCTGACCAAGCCGATTTTCTGGTTGCTGCACAACATCAACGTGTTGATCGGCAATATGGGCTGGTCGATCATTGGCCTCACCCTGATCATCAAGGCGATCCTGCTGCCACTGGCGTTCAAATCCTATGTCTCGATGGCGAAGATGAAAGAACTCCAGCCGCAGATGGAGGCGTTGAAAGAGGCCGCCGGTGACGACCGCCAGAAGATGCAGCAAGGTATGATGGAGCTGTACAAGAAGGAAAAAGTAAACCCCGCCGCGGGCTGCCTGCCCATCCTGTTGCAGATCCCGATCTTCTTCTCGCTGTATAAGGTGATTTTCGTCACCATCGAACTGCGTCAGGCCCCTTGGTTCGGCCCGTTCCGCGACCTGAGCGCGCCGGACCCGACCTCGATCATGAACCTGTTCGGCCTGTTGCCCTGGGCTGGTCCGCAGCCGGAGAGCTTTATGGCGCTGATCTTCATCGGTATCCTGCCGCTGCTGCTGGGTATCTCGATGTGGCTGCAACAGAAACTGAATCCGGCACCAACTGATCCGACACAGGCAATGATCTTTGCATGGATGCCATGGGTGTTCATGTTCATGCTGGGCAGCTTTGCCAGCGGGCTGGTGGTCTACTGGATTGCAAACAACACGATCACCTTCGCGCAGCAATATCTGATCATGCGCAGCCAGGGATATAAGCCGGACGTGTTCGGCAACATCAAATCCGGCTTTAAGCGAACGCCGAAAACGGATGATAAATGACAGCTGAAGTAACCCAGCTTTGGCGGCATCCGATCAAAAGCCATGGTCGTGAAGCCGTCCAGACCGTAACCGTGAACCCCGGGCAGACCATGCCCGGGGATCGCGTTTGGGCGGTTGCGCATGAGGCGTCCGAGGCGGACGGTTCTGCTTGGGTTCCTTGCGCCAATTTCAGCCGCGGCGCCAAGGCACCTCAGTTGATGGCAATTTCTGCGCGCACGGACGGTGACAAGCTGACACTGTCCCATCCGGACCGCCCGGACCTGAGCTTTGCGCCGGATAGCGGGCAAGACGCGTTTCTGGATTGGGTCAAACCACTGATGCCAACGGACCGGGCCGCATCAGCCCGAATTGTCCGTGTGCCCGGGCGCGGAATGACCGACAGCGACTACCCGTCGATCAGTCTGTGCAACATGGCCTCGCACCGCGCGGTCGGGCAGAAGCTCGGGCAAGAGCTTTCTCCTGCGCGCTGGCGCGGCAATATCTGGTTCGACGGTGCGCCGCTGTGGGAAGAGTTCGACTGGCTGGGCCGCGATGTTAAGATCGGCGAAGCTGTCTTTCATATCCGCGAACCCATCACCCGCTGCCTGGCGACAACGGCCAACCCTGAAACCGGCAAGCGCGATGCAGATACACTGGCCGCGCTGGAAACCTGGGGCCATCAGGAATTCGGTGTCTATGCCGAGGTGATCACAGGTGGCGCAATCTCGGTTGGTGATAAGGTAGAGCTGTTATGACCCCCCTTCCCTTCCCGCTGGCCGAAGACCCCGACGCGTTCGCGCTGGAGCGTGGCCGCAAACTGTTTGCAGGTGAATCTGAGTTCGTCAAAGGTGCGGTCGCCATGAACGGCCTGCCCGCACCTGATCGGCTTGAGGTATGCTTTGCCGGTCGGTCCAACGTGGGCAAATCCAGCCTGATCAACGCGCTGACCGGCACCAAGGGACTGGCGCGCGCATCGAACACGCCGGGTCGCACGCAAGAAATCAACTTTTTCACGCAAGGCCCTGAACTCTACCTGGTCGACCTGCCGGGCTATGGCTATGCCAATGCGCCGGTGAAAGTTGTGGAAAAGTGGCAGCGGCTGCTGAAACAGTACCTGAGCGGACGCCAGACATTGCGTCGGGCCTTTGTTCTGATCGACTCGCGCCACGGGGTGAAACCGGTCGATGCCGAGATCATGAAGTTGCTCGACACCAGCGCGGTGACGTTTCAATGCGTGATGACCAAAGCTGACAAGGTCAAAGCCAAAGATCGTGAAAAGGTGCTGGAGCAAGTGCGCGGCGCGTTGTCGAAACACCCGGCGGCCTACCCCGAGATCGTGTTGACCTCGTCAGAAAAGGGCGACGGGGTGCCGACGCTGCGCTCGATCATTGCGCATCTTGAATAGCTTCACCCTTGGCACCATCCCCTAAAGGCCCTAACACGGGTTCCAGAGGGATAAGCAGCCATGAAGACACGAGATATGAACCGGGACTGGATCGCCACCGCCGCCACCTTGAACAGCGCTCTGCCGTATTTGCAACGCTATGACGGGGCCATCGTCGTTATCAAACTGGGCGGCCACGCCATGGGCAGCGACGAAGCGATGGAGAGCTTTGCGCGCGACGTCGTTCTGATGCGTCAGGTCGGCGTGAACCCGGTGATCGTGCATGGTGGCGGGCCAATGATCAACGCGATGCTGGATCAACTGGACATCCAATCCGAGTTTGTGAACGGCAAGCGCGTAACCGACAAGGCCACCGTCGAAGTGGTTGAGATGGTCCTGTCCGGCCTCGTGAACAAGCGCATCGTTCAGGCGATCAACGGTCAGGGCGGGACAGCTGTAGGTCTGTCAGGCAAGGACGCCAATCTGATTATCTGCGATCAGGCGGATCCGTCGCTGGGTTTCGTTGGCTCTCCGTCCGAAATGGACCCCGCGATCCTGCACAACCTGTTCTCTCACGATGTGATCCCGGTGATTGCGCCGCTGGGCGCAGGCAAGAACGGCGAGACCTTCAACATCAATGGCGACACAGCAGCCGGAGCCATCGCGTCTGCGCTCAAGGCAGACCGGCTACTGCTGCTGACAGATGTCTCGGGCGTGAAGAACGCGGGGGGTGAGGTTGTGACTGAGCTGAAGGCCGGTCAGATCCGCGAGATGACGATGGACGGCACCATAGCAGGTGGCATGATCCCCAAAACCGAAACCGCACTGGACGCGCTGCACAGCGGCGTGCGGGCGGTGGTCATTCTGGACGGGCGCGCGCCAAATGCGGTGCTGTTGGAGCTGTTCACCGAACACGGTGCTGGCTCGCTGATCCGGCCGGACTGACACACAGCGGAGGAGACATGACCAAACAGCCATCCCCCTCCTCAGCAGACCATTATGACCGCGTGGAGAGTGCGATCCGGCAAGCCGGTCTGATCGTCATGGGCGCGCTGCATCCGCGCCTGACAGGCGCAAAGCAGCTGGATGGTGGCACTCTGATCCTGTTGGGCGCAGGTCCGGATTTCTGGCCAATGCTGAAAGCCGCACCCGAATGGTCCGGCGACCATCCAGTAGATCGTTGGTCAACCCGTGTGATCGGGCAGATGGCGCGTGATCTGGGGGCTGAGGCGCATTTCCCGTTCGGAGGCCCACCTTACGCGCCTTTCATTGACTGGGCGCTGAAATCCGGTCGCACTTTCAGCAGCCCGGTCGGCGCGCTGGTGCATGATAGCGTCGGCATGATGATCTCGTACCGCGGCGCGCTACATTTCTACGATGAATTCGACATCCCCGAAGTATCGGGCGTCTCTCCGTGCACGACATGTCCGGCCCCATGCACCCAAACCTGCCCGGTCGGTGCGCTGAACAGCGACAGCTTCTATGATGTCGAAGCCTGCCACGGCCATCTCTCGACCCCCGAAGGGCAAACCTGCATGACCGGAGGCTGTCTGGCACGCCTGTCCTGCCCGCTCAGCGCGGGTGCAGGTCGCGACCCGGAGCAATCCGCCCATCATATGAGAGCCTTCCACCCGTCATGACCCGCACCCTGATCCTGACCCGCCACGCAAAATCCAGTTGGGATGATCCAGCGATTGACGATCACGACCGCCCACTGAACAAGCGCGGGCGCAAGTCGGCCCCTGCGATTGCCGGATGGCTGCGCGAAAATGGATGGCTGCCGGATGAGGTGCTGAGTTCGACCTCGGCCCGCACCCGTGAAACTTGGGACCGGATGGGTCTGGACGCCAACAAGGTCTGCTTTCACCGCAGCCTTTATCACGCAGACTCTGAGGCGATGCTGGCAGAGCTGTCAGGGGCCACGGAACCTACAGTGCTTATGTTGGGCCACAACCCCGGTATTGCCGCCTTTGCCAGCCGTATCGTGCGGCGAAAGCCCAACCACCCGCGGTTCTATGACTATCCGACCTGTGCGACGACAGTGATGCGATTTGATATCGACGATTGGGCCGATATCCGGTGGCGCAGCGGGCAAGTGCTGGGCTTCACTATCCCACGCGAGTTGCTGGAATGAAAAAAGGCGGGGCAAGACCCCGCCTTTTCTTTGAATTTGCTTGGTTCAGTGCCCCAGAATCTGGCTCAGGAACAGCTTGGTCCGTTCGCTCTGCGGGTTGTTGAAGAACTCTTCCGGTTCGTTCTGTTCCACGATCTGGCCGGCATCCATGAAAATCACGCGGTTGGCGACCTGACGGGCAAAGCCCATCTCGTGGGTCACGCACAGCATGGTCATGCCTTCTTCGGCCAGCTCGATCATGGTGTCGAGCACCTCTTTAATCATCTCGGGGTCCAGCGCCGATGTCGGTTCATCGAACAACATGATCCGCGGCATCATGCAGAGCGAGCGGGCAATCGCCACACGCTGCTGCTGACCACCGGACAGCTGGCCGGGGTACTTCAGCGCCTGATCCGGGATTTTCACCTTTTCCAGGAAATGCATAGCGCGCTCTTCGGCCTCTTTCTTGGGCGTCTTGCGCACCCAGATCGGGGCCAGCGTGCAGTTCTCCAGAATGGTCAGATGCGGGAACAGGTTGAAGTGCTGGAACACCATACCGACCTCGGACCGGATTTTGTCGATGTTCTTGAGGTCATTCGACAGCTCGGTCCCGTCCACAACGATCGTGCCCTGCTGATGTTCCTCCAGCGCGTTCAGGCAGCGGATCAGGGTGGACTTACCGGAACCTGACGGCCCCGCGATAACAATCCGCTCGCCCTGATTGACGGTCAGATTGATGTCGCGCAGCACGTGGAACGACCCGTACCACTTGTTCATGCTGTTGATTTCGATGGCGACCTCGTCGCTCACCTGCATTTTGGTGCGGTCGATTTCGCGGTCAATTGCAAGTTCAGACATACGTTGAACTCCTTAACGATGATCCGTGGCAAGGCGACGCTCGAGCCACTGGGAATATTGAGAGATGCCGTAACAGACGACGAAGAACAGAAGCGCGGCAAAGCCCAGAAGTTCCCAATAGACGCCGTTCCATTCGGTCGACGCCAGGATGGGACCCCGGATCATGCCCACCAGATCGAACATCGAGATGACCGAAACCAGTGTGGTGTCCTTGAACAGGCCCACGGCCACGTTCACGATACCGGGGATCGAGATCTTCAGAGCCTGCGGCAGGATGATCAGACGCATTGCCTGCGGGTAGTCCAAGCCAAGACTGTCTGCTGCTTCGTACTGTCCACGTGGAAGCGCTGCCAGACCGCCGCGGATCACCTCGGCGATATAGGCGGCTGAGAACATGGTAATCATGATCACAACACGCAGGAAGAGGTCGACCGTGCTGTCAGGCGGGAAGAAGTAGGACAACATCACCGAAGCCACAAACAGCAGCGTGATCAAAGGCACGCCACGAATGAATTCGATGAAGATGACACAGACCCACTTGATCAGCGGCATGTTCGACTGACGACCCAGCGCAAGGGCAATCCCCAGCGGAACCGACAGCGACACACAGGTCACGCCCAGCATCATGTTCAGCATGAAGCCACCCAGATCACGGCTGGGAACAGCCGTCAGCCAAGCGTTCTCGGACGCGCCCTCAGGGATCAGCGCTCCGCCCACATTCCAGACGACCAGAGCAGCCACGATGGCCCCGAAGAACCCGGCAGCAAAGCTGTTATTGCCCAGTTTCTGGAACACCGCGCCAGCAGCGATACAGCCAACCAGTGCAACCAGAGGCACCAGGATTGTACCGCCCCAAATCAGCCAGAAGGCCACAAACGGGTAGAGCGCGGTGAAGATCAGCAGCTTACGCGGCAGATCGAAGAACAGCACCGGCGCAATGGCCACCAGCATCAGCACAAAGGCCAGATTCGGGCGCCAATAAGCATCGGTGGGGTATTTGAACCCATAGATCAGCTGTGGCCAACGTTCAGTCAGAACCGCGAAACACGCGCCGGTCTTACCGGCCAGAATCTCGCGGCATTCAGCCAGCGAATTGGCATTCCACACACCGTTCAGAATCCACGGCATCGTGTTCTTAAGAAGCACGTAGATCAGCAGCAGCGACAGAATCGTCAGGATCGTGTTGGTCACGCCCGAGAACAGGTTCTCGCGCAACCATTTGACCACCCCGACTTCGTTCGCTGGTGGCGGTGAGGGCGGGATTGTGCCTTCGGCCACAAAGGCGATCGGGTTTGTTGTTTGATCACTCATGGCTCAGCGCTCCTTCAACTTAACGGAGGCGTTGTAGATGTTCATCCCCATCGAAATCAGCAGCGAGGCTGTGAGGTAGAACAACATCAGCAACAGAACACATTCGATCGCGCGACCAGTTTGGTTCAGTGTGATACCACCGAGGGTCGCGGTGATATCCGCATAGCCCACGGCAATCGCCAGCGACGAGTTTTTGGTGATGTTCAGATACTGCGAGATCAGCGGCGGGATGATGACCCGAAGCGCCTGCGGCAGGATCACAAGGTTCATGATCCGTCCCTGACGCAGGCCCAGCGCGGCTGCAGCCTCGGTCTGACCTTTGCTGATCGCCTGAATACCGGCCCGCACGTTTTCTGCGATGAAGGCGCCTGTATAGATCGACAGCGCAAACCAAAGCGCGATCAGCGGACCGCCGACCTTGATACCACCGCTAAAGTTAAAGCCCTTCAGCGCAGGAACGTCCCAGGTCAGCCCCATAAGAACCATCAGGATTGCAAAGGGCACCAGCCAAACGGCGAGTTTCAGCAACAGGGTTTTCGGTTTTTCACCGGTCATTTCCTGCTTCAGCGTCGCGCGCTTTTCGATTTCGCGTGACACGAACCACGATCCCACCAGAACCGCCAGAACCAAAACCCAATTCAGGATCGTGGCGCTGAACAGCCCGTTGGCGAATTCAGGACGCGGGATATAGACGCCGCGGTTGGTGAAAGCGAACAGGTCCAGCACCATGCTCGACGTTGGGTTTTCCCCCCGGAAGGCGCGCGGCCCCGGCAACACGGCGGTCATGATCGTGAAGATGATGATGATCCAGATCAGAACCGGAATGTTCCGGAAGATCTCGACGTAGATCGCCATCAGTTTCGACACCAGCCAGTTGTTCGACAGGCGCAGAACGCCCGCGATCACGCCAAAGATCGTGGCGGTGATACAGGCTAGAAACGCCACCAGCAGCGTGTTCAGCAGACCGACCACAGCCGCCCGTCCGTGCGAGGACTGGCTGTCGTATTCGATCAAGCGCTGGTTGATGTCATACCCGGCGGAGTCGCCGAGGAATGTGTAGGAAATATTGAGCCCTGCGGCCCTGAGGTTCTGGATCAGGTTGTTGCCAAGATACCAGATGGAAAGCGCAATAACGATGGCCGCGATCACCTGAAACGTCAGTGAGCGATAGCGGGTATCGTTTATGAGCATCGACAACCGAAAATCAGCTTTCGGCGGGTCTGTCATAGTCGACATATTTTGGGATCCCCGTGCTTTTCGAGTGCTTCATGTCCGGCGAGGTATTCCCCGCTCTTGAGCGACCCGTAGCATTCTGATTAGAAAAAGGGCGCAGGTTGCCCTGCGCCCTTTTCCGTGGATTTTAGCGGAACGGCGGCGAGTACAGCAGGCCGCCTTCGGTCCACTGTGCGTTCAGGCCGCGTGCCAGACCGATCGGGGTTTCTTCACCGATGTTCTTGGCAAACACTTCACCATAGTTACCACCGGCTTTGATCGCCTTGGCCGCCCAGTCAGCGTCCAGACCCAGCATCTCACCCAGAGTACCTTCGGTACCCAGCAGGCGGTTCACTTCCGGGTTGTCGCCCGCGCCACCCGACAGTTCGTCGATATTGGCCGAAGTAACGCCCAGCTCTTCAGCCGAGATCAACGCGTTCAGGGTCCAGCGGACAACATCGCCCCACTCGTGATCACCGTGACGGACCAGCGGGCCCAGCGGCTCTTTCGAGATGATTTCGGGCAGCAGGACGTGATCACCGGGGTTTTCGAACGTGGCGCGGGTTGCGGCCAGGCCCGAAGCGTCGGTGGTGTAAACGTCACATGCGCCAGCCAGATACTGCTGCTGCGCCTCGGCGTTGGTTTCGATCGGAACCGGCTCATAGCTGATGTTGTTCGAGCGGAAGAAGTCCGCCAGGTTCAGCTCGGTGGTGGTCCCGGTCTGGATGCAGACGGTTGCGCCGTCCAGTTCCTTGGCCGAGCTTACGCCCAGTGCCTTGGGAACCATAAAGCCCTGACCATCATAGTAGTTGACACCCACAAACTCGAACTTCAGGTCCACGTCGCGGCTGAAGGTCCAGGTGGTGTTGCGGGCCAGCATGTCGATTTCGCCGGAGGCCAGCGCGGTGAAACGTGTTTTGCCGGTGGTCGGCACGAATTCAACAGCGTTTGCATCGCCCAGTACGGCGGCCGCGACAGCGCGGCACAGCGAGACGTCAAAGCCCTGCCATTCGCCATTTGCATCGGGTGCAGCAAAGCCAACCAGACCGGTGGTTACACCGCAGTTCAGCTTACCGCGCGCCTTGACGTCATCCACTGTACCTGCCGCGGCAGCCCCAGCAGCCAGACCGGCAACGGTTGCCACGCCCAAGATTACGGATTTTTTCATTTTTACCTCTTCCTGATTTTCCGTCCCGCTCCTGGGACGGCTCTGTCCGGCACCTTTGGCACCGGAAAGGTTACTCCAAAGGTGTCTCCCCTTTAGTGCGCACGAGTTTGGGCGCATTCATAAACAAACGTCAAGGGTCGGATCAGCGAAATCGATACGTCAATCCTGAGATGACTCGCCCAGGCCGGAAAAAATAGGCTGTGAGAGCTCAAATCGAGATGTCAAAGAACCGCTTTGCGTGCAAAAATGCTGCTTTTTTGGTTTCCGCGACAGCGTGCGCCTCGTCATCATGGCCCCATTGCTCGATCTGCCAATTCTCATCGAGGCGGGACATCTCCCAGATATCTTCCGCTTTGCGCCAGCCCTGAGCCGCCGCAAACCCCAGAACCAGCGAGCCCGACAGGCTGACGAGATCATGAAAAGCCGCGAGCTGAAAGTCGTTTAGCTGATGCACACGCTGTCTGAGCGTACTCAGCGCGGCCTCGGACTGGGCCTGGTGCAAAACACCCGCCACGGGCAACAGTCGCGCCGAAAGCGCCTCGGCCGCCCAATCCAATGCCGGGTTCCAATGTTCGGCCTGACGCTCCTGCAACTCCTGCGGGTGTGACGCGCGATAGCACAACAGGTCCGAATCGCCGTAGTCGGCCAGCATGTCCGCAACCTCGGCGTGTTGGTGATGTACCTTGTCGATGGCTGCGTTGGCCGACCGGGTAAATGGCATCGAGGTCGGATCGACCACTTTTTCCTGTGCATCCCATTCGGCGGCGACCTCTGTGGCCATGGCGCGTGTGGGCAGGATCAGGCCCGCCTTGGCCGGAGTTTTGACACGGCGACCATCAAGTTCGACGGTATAGCCACCCTCGGCTTCGACCACCGCACTCTCGGTCCAGAATCGTTTGGGTTTCCAGTCGCTCATGTTCTCAGGTCCAGATTTCTTCCAGCGCGCTTGGCAACTGGTCAAAGGTTTCGATAACGCGGGTCGCGCCGTCCAGCGCGGGCCGGTCGTGATAGCCCCAGGTCACACCTATACCCGGCACCCCTGCGGCGCGGGCCATGTCCATATCGAACTTTGTGTCGCCAATCATGACCGTATTGGCTGCCGCGACCCCAGTTTCGCTGCGCGCCGTGTCGATCATCGACGGGTGTGGCTTTGACGGGTGGTGATCCGCGACCTGCCGGGTGACGAAGTAACGGCCAAGCCCGTGCGCCTCGATCAACGCGTCCAGACCGCGCTGGGATTTCCCGGTCGCCACGCCCAGCAGCACCTCTGGCACCGCATGCAGCGCCTCAATCGCATCCAGCGCGCCGGGATAAAGCGGCGCGCTGGCGGCACCCTGCTCAAGACGATGCGCGTGATAAGCTTGCTTGTAGCCCTCGACCAGGTTGTGCTGAACAGCCTCCGACTGATCCGACGCCAACCGCGCCATGGCAACCGGCAAAGAGAGGCCCACAATGGACAGTATCGCCTCGCGATTCGGCACCGGAAGGGTCAGAGCCTCAAAACTCGCCGTCATCGCGGCTACGATGCTGCCCTGACTGTCCACCAAGGTACCATCCACATCAAACAACACCAAACGCAGCGGTGCGCTCATTGCAAAGACTCGAACGGGTCGTCAGAGGCCAGATCTTCGGTCCAACCGAACGTGTCCCAGCTGTGCTTCATATGATCCGGCAGCGGCGCGGTGACGGTGATGGTCTTGCGGGTCACGGGATGCTGGAACGTCGCCTGCCGGGCATGCAGGTGCAGTTTCTTGCTGATGATCCCACCCAACTGCGCGCCCCAGCCATCGCCCAGGTTTTCCTGCCCAGAACCGCCGTATTTGCCGTCGCCGATGATCGGATGCCCAATCGCAGCCATATGCGCCCTCAGCTGATGGGTTCGGCCGGTGATCGGCTCCATTGCGACCCATGCGGCGCGCCCGGCAACGCGATACAGCGTAGCGTACAGCGTATGCGCCCGTTTCGCGCCCGGCGTATCGTTAACCTCGTTCATATGGACGGCGATCATCTTTTCGCCTTCGCCCTGCGCGCCGTGGCCGGATGCCTTGACCAGCCCGGTCTTGATCTCACCCAGATAGGGGGTCGGCACGCCGGCCACCAAGGCCCAATAAATCTTGCGGGTATCACGATGACGGAATGCCGCGGTCAGGCTCTTGGCAGCCTCACGGGTGCGCGCCAGCAGAAGAACTCCGGATGTGTCCTTGTCCAACCGATGCACAAGGCGCGGGTTTTCGTCATAACCAAACCGCAGCGCCTCGGACAGGCTGTCCACATGACGGGTCTGGCCGCTGCCGCCCTGCACCGGCAATCCGTGCGGCTTGTTCAGTACCAGCACGTGATCGTCGCGATAGATCACGCAGGACTGGATCATCTTGGCGTCTGCGTCCGAGATACGGCGCTTGACCTCGGCAGGTTTGTGATCGGCATCCGGCAGAGGCGGCACGCGCACCACCTGACCAGCCTCAAGCCGGGTCGAGGCCTTCACCCGGCCACCTTCAACCCGCAGCTCGCCCTTGCGGCACATCTTTTCGATGCGACCCTGACTGACATGCGGGAACAGACGGCGCAGCCACCGGTCAATCCGCTGGTCGCCGTCACCCTCTGCCACGGTGATCATCTGTACGCCGCTCATGCCGATACCCCTTGCGTCGCGCGGAATACCCGCGCGGTAAAACCGTCTGTACGTGCCTTAGAAAACATGCGCGTCTGTGGCGTGCAAAGGGGCAAGAGTCAAGGTGGTCAGATGTTCGAGAAATCCCCATGCCGCCCTGCCCCGTCACGGAACCGGCCCGCACCGGCGGTGCCTTCACGGCGGATCGCTTCCAACCCATTGGCCCATTCGACCTTGAGCGCATCCCGCACCGGCATCCCGCGTGTTTCGATGATCGAGCGGCGGTCAGCGCGTACAGCCTCTTGCGGGAAGCGGGCGATCTCATGCGCCATCGCCTCAGCCGCCGCGCGGGCCTCACCATGGGGCACGATCTTTTCGGCCAGACCGATGCGATAGCATTCCTCGGCTTCGACCTTGCGCCCGGTCAGCGCGATCTCCAGCGCCTTCCCCTGCCCGACGAGACGCGGCAACCGGATCGAGCCGCCATCCATCAGCGTGATCCCCCAACGACGACAATAAACGCCCAGATAAGCGGTCTCAGCCATCACCCGGATATCGCACCACAGGGCAAGCTCCATACCGCCCGCCACTGCGGCCCCTTCCACGGCACCAATCACCGGCTTGGACAGCTCCAGACGCGACGGCCCCATTGGTCCAAGGGTCGAGGGCGCCGAGCCGATGGGAAAGCTGTGTTTCTCGAAGTACGCCTCACCCAATTTTGGGTCTGCGAGCGTAGCTGCGAGTTTCAGGTCCCATCCCGCACAGAAATTCCCGCCTTTGCCCCAAAACACAGCCACTTTGGCCGGGCTGTCCTCAAACTCCAGAAACGCATCCACCAGCGCCTCGGCATGGTTTGTGTCCACGGCATTGCGCGCATCCGGGCGGTCGTGAACGATGGTCCAGACGTCGTCAGTTTTCTCGATGGAAACGGTCATGAGTATCCTCCCTCGACTCTCATGACCCTAGGGAAGCTCGTTTTTCCGCATCTGTCGCCTCTGACGCGGCGGCACTTAGCCGTTACGCTGCGCCCTTAACTTGGCGAAGTAATCCAGCCGCTTCTTCAATTCGCGTTCAAAGCCGCGTTCGACCGGTTGATAAAGTTCAGGCCGCTCCATTCCGTCCGGAAAGTAGTTCTGGCCGGAAAACCCATCCTCGGCATCATGATCATAGGCATAGCCCGAGCCATATCCCTGATCCTTCATCAACGATGTCGGCGCGTTGAGGATGTGTTTTGGCGGGGGCTCACTGCCCAATTGCTTGGCCAACCGCATTGCCGCCTTATACCCCACATAGGCCCCGTTCGATTTCGGGGCCAGCGCCAGATAGACAAGCGCCTGAGCCAAAGCCAGTTCGCCCTCAGGGCTGCCTAACCGTTCATAGGTCTGCCATGATTGCAGGCAGATCGCTTGCGCTTGCGGATCGGCCAGCCCGATATCCTCAACCGCCATTCGCGTGATCCGCCGCGCCAGATAGCGCGGGTCCTCGCCCCCCGTCAGCATCCGAGCGAACCAGTAGAGCGCAGCGTCCGGATCGGACCCGCGCACCGATTTATGCAGAGCCGAGATCAGGTTGTAATGCTCATCCCCGGACTTGTCGTATTTCGCCGCCCGCCGCATCAGCCGGGTCGACAGCGCATCTGGGTCCAGCGGGCCTTGCACTTTCCAGGCTGCAACCTGCTCAATCAGGTTCAGCAACGCCCGCCCGTCACCGTCCGCCATCTCTTGCAGGGCTTCCCGCGCATGGCCGGTCAACGGCAGAGCGCGGTTCAGCTCTTTTTCAGCCCGCTGCGTCAGACGCTCAAGATCGGTCAGGTTCAGACGCTCCAACACAAGAACCTGCGCCCGGCTGAGCACAGCGGCGTTCAGCTCGAACGAGGGGTTCTCGGTCGTGGCCCCGACCAGCAGGATCGTCCCGTCTTCCATATGTGGCAGGAACCCGTCCTGCTGGGCTTTGTTGAACCGGTGAATTTCATCCACAAACAGCAACGTACCCTGCCCGTTTTGACGACGAATCCTAGCCGCCTCGAACACCTTTTTCAGATCCGGCACGCCGGTGAAAATTGCGCTGATCTGAACGAAATGCAGGTCGGTTTCCTGCGCCAGCAACCGCGCAATGGTGGTCTTTCCCACGCCCGGAGGCCCCCAGAACACCAGACTGGATAGGCTGCCCGAGGCCAGCATGACGCCCAAAGGCGCATCCGGGCCAAGCACCTGTTCCTGCCCGATCACCTCGGACAGGTTTTGCGGCCGTAGCCGATCCGCCAGCGGGCGATGGCCAGAGGTCGCGGGCGCGCTCGCCCCGGTGTCGAACAGGTCGCTCATGAAATCACAGCCGGAACCGTAGTGAGACCAACCGGCCACCGCGCAGAATGACCAGGTTCAGCCTGCGCCCCGGATCGGTCAGCGCATCTACCACGTCCTGCGGATGCTCGATCTCGGTGCCATTGATGCTGTTGACCACATCGCCTGCACGCAGCCCCGACCGCCCTCCGTAGCGGCTTGCATCCACAACGACCACACCGGTCTGCGACAGCAAAAGCCCCATCCGGGTGATGACCTCAGGGTTGATCCGCGACACAACCAGACCCGGCATCGCGGTGCGATCATCCAGGGTGGTTTCCTCAGCCGCCGGGGTTTCAGGCGCCTTGACCAAAGCCACCTCGACTTCGGCCTGCTCATGCCCGCGCAGCCGCGTCAGAACCGAACTGCCGCCAACGCCTGCCACCGACATCCGAAACTTCATTTCCGCCGGAGAGTTCACCTCATCCCCGTCCACATGCGTGACCACATCGCCCACGCGCAAGCCTGCCTCGGACAGCGGGCTGAGCGGATGCAGGTCGGAAATCACAACGCCCAACGGGATCACCAGACCCAGCGACTCGGCGATATCGGCGCTCATGTGCTGACCGGCCATTCCGGCCCAAGGGCTGACAAAGCGGTCATTGCCGTCTTTCGCCTGCCGCAGAAACTCGGCCACCAGATTGGCGGGAATGGCAAAGCCAATCCCGTTGGACCCGCCCGACCGGGTCAGGATCGAGGTGTTGATCCCGATCAAATCGCCATTCACGTCAATCAGCGCCCCGCCCGAGTTACCGGGATTGATCGCCGCATCGGTCTGGATGAAATACCCCCGCGCATTGCCAGTGGCCGTCCCCGTCCGCGCCAAACCCGAGATGATGCCCGACGACACCGTCTGCCCCACCCCAAACGGGTTGCCAATGGCCAGAGCGAGCTCACCAACCTCAACATGGTCCGAGTCGCGCAGGTGCAGGAACGGCAGGCCTTTGGCCTCGTCCAGCCGCAATATGGCAATGTCGCTTTCCTTGTCGCCCAGCACCACATGGGCCGAAAACTCGCGCCGATCCGTCGTCACCACGCGGATTTCAGTGGCGGTTCCGACCACGTGATAATTTGACACCACATAACCATCGTCGGACAGAATAACCCCCGACCCCAGCGAGTTCTGAACCCGCTGGCGCGGCTCACCAAAGCCGCCACCAAAGAAATCCTGAAAGAACGGGTCCGAAAAGAACGGATTGGCCCGGCCTTGGCGCACGATCTTGGCATAGATATTGACGACCGCAGGCGATGCCTCTTTGACCACAGGCGCAAAGCCCAGCGAAATCTCGGCCTGTGATTGCGGGACCTGGGTTTCCGCAGTGGCAACCGAAGCACAGGCGAAAGACAATGCAATAAACGTCGCGCGGAGCATCATGACCTCAACGTAGAAAGTTGCGTTGGATATGCGTGTCCACGAGGGGTAATGCAAGCGTCTGTTAAGTGTTCAGCCCGGTCACACACCAGGGACAAACGCCCCGGCGCGATTGCGTGTCATTCGACCGGCGACCAGTCGGACCCCGGATCGTAAACGGTGATCTCTGCCGTGCGCTCTGGGGTGTCAGGGCCGAAATCGGCCTCGTACACAATCCCGTTTTCGCCAACCAGAAAGGAATGCACGCCCGATTCACCATATTCCGCAGGGACGGCCAACAGCGCGTGACCCGCAACGAACCAGTCGCCTACGAAATAGGAATAGGCCCCGCCCGGAGCGTTCGCCCCCTGCCCGTGCAGGATCGTGTAGGTATAACCAAGGAACGGTTCGGCGTCATAATCAGTCTCTCCGTCGCTCCAGCCCGAAGCGGCGGCGCGGGCAAGGGCGGCACCGACAAAGCTGTCTTCATCCGGCCAGAACAGGCCGTTTCGTGCGCTGGGGTCAGCAATGATCGTCTGTGCGAACTCCATCACGCCGTCACCGTTGTGATCAACCAGTCGGAACGCAGCCTGCAGATCGACATAGGCCTCAAGCAGTTCGATCACTTCCAGCTCATTCAAACCGATCTCACGGGCGGCAAGTTCTTCTATCCCCGCATCAAGATCAAAGCGCCAGCCATCATCGCCGCGTGAGATTGGGATAGGAAAGGGCCAACTGTCTTCGCCCAGCAGCAGAACGACCCCGTCCTCATCAGGCAAAAAGCGATAGCCCTCGGCGTACATGCCCAGAACTTCTTGCCGCCTTTGCTGGTCTTCGACGGGATCACCCGTTCCGATGAGGTCTTCGGCCTCAGGCCCGAAAATCTCAAGCAAACTGGCCTGATCGTCGGCCCTTAGCGCATCGACAAACGCGTCCAGAGCCGTCTGCGGCGTATCGAACCGCGCGCCTTCGGCCAAAGCCGATCCGGTGGTTGCGGCAAGGATCATCAAAGATAGTAGCGAATTGCGCATCTTACCGTCCCCGCTTACCCCGGGCCGCATGGCCGCGCTTGGACGCGCTCTTGGTTCTGCTGCCGGATGCTTTTTTCTTCATCGCCTTGCCTTTGGTTGCTGAGGGCTTGCGTTGGGTGGCCGCTTTCTTGGCCTGAGGTTTCTTGGCCGCCTGCGGCTTTTGCTTCACAGGCTTCTTTGCCGCTTCGGGCCGTTGCTTGGTGCGGTCAATGGCCTGCTGCTTGGCAGCTGCCTTGTCGCGGTCCACGTTGCCCCGGTTGACCTGCGGCAGGTCTCTGTTCCCACCACCCCGGCTGGCCAACGCGCCACCGGCAGCGACGCCAGCACCGGCTGCAATCGCGGCTGAGCGATCCCGGCTGATATCGGCAGCCCCGGATTCACGGCTCAGTTTATTGCGCAGCTCGTCTGTGCGGCCTTCGGGGCGGTTGACCGGCAGATCGCCACGACCAGTTTCTGGACGCTTGTGGTCAGCGATTTTATTCCGCGCCTGCTGTTGACGGTTCGCGTCGGGCTTCCAGCCAATATCGGTCCGGTCCCCCAAATCTATGTCGTTCCCGATATTGACGTTGCCATCGACATCAATGTCGATATCCGGATTTCTATAGATCGGGCCACCGCCCCAGCCGCCACAGTTGCGACAACCCCAATAGCCGTACCAATCGTCGTCATCGTCGAAAATCTCGTCAATCAGCGCCACGGTACCAAAGGTCAGTAGGGCAGCCCCCACAACATCACCCGTCGACGGCCCGGTATACACGGTCGCCGGATCATATTGCGGCACATAAACCGTTTCGGTGTTGGTAGGCGTAATCACAACCGTATCGTCATCGGATACTTCAACCGTCTGCTCAGGGCCTGAGATCAAGGCACCGCTGTCGATGGCCTGATCTCGCATGACCTGGACCGCATCCATCACATCGTCGGATTGTGCCAGCATCGCGGTGCCCATGGTTTCGGTCCAGTCGATATGAGTGGCCATCTGACCAACGACTTCGGGGAACGCAGTTGCCAACACCGCAACCGACGGATCCCAGCCCATGGCGTCAATTTCCGGCTCAAGCTCAACCGGATCGCGGTCGGCATTATCCAGCAAATACCGCTCGGCCTTAACGATCTCCAGCGGCTGAGTAGCGGCCACAAATATCTGGATCAACAAAGTATCCGGGTAGAGCGCGACCGGAGCGACCAGTGTCTGAAGCTCGGCATCCGTCAAAAGCTCGGACTGGTCCGGCGGCGTTTCTTCGGTTGCGGGCTGTTCGGATGTTTCCTGCGCAAAAAGCGTCGTGGATGCGCCAATACCGAGCGCAAAGATCAGATACTTAAACATATTATGATCCTTCAATTTCTCAAAGGATCGCCCAAGTTTGCGATTCTGGCAACAGGACCGCTTTTGGGGCCGTTTTGTTACAGCAGACGAAAAAGCCCCCGTGTCCGGGGACACGGGGGCCAATAAATCAGAAAGCCTGGCTTTCTTATTCTTCGTCTGCGGCCTCTTCGGCGGCAACGCGGGCTTTGTCAGCCGCGCCTTTGGCGTCGACGTCACGATCAACGAATTCGATGATCGCCATCGGAGCCATGTCGCCATAGCGGAAGCCAGCTTTCAGGATACGTACGTAACCGCCCTGACGCTCGGCGTAGCGGGGGCCCAGAACTTCGAACAGCTTGGCGACGTCTTTGTCTTCTTTCAGCTGTGCTGCGGCCTGACGACGGGCGTGCAGGTCGCCACGCTTGCCCAGAGTGACCAGCTTTTCGATGATCGGGCGCAGTTCTTTTGCCTTGGGCAGAGTTGTTTTGATTTGCTCATGCTCGATGAGCGAGCCAGCCATGTTTGCAAACAGCGCCTTGCGGTGCTCATGAGTACGGTTCAGGCGGCGGTAACCACGTGCGTGACGCATTTTCTAGTTCCTTCTTTCGCGTTTTGCTTTGTCTGGCTGGCGATGCGTGTCACCGGCTCTCCTTGGGGCGGAAGTGCCCATTTTGTCCCCGGACGCCCGGGCATTGGGGAAGACGCGCTTAGAACGCGTCTTCGAATTTCTTCGCCAGATCTTCGATGTTGTCGGGCGGCCAGTCCTCGACGTCCATGCCGAGGTGCAGACCCATGCCGGACAGCACTTCTTTGATCTCGTTCAGCGACTTGCGGCCGAAGTTCGGGGTGCGCAGCATCTCGGCTTCGGTCTTCTGGATCAGGTCGCCGATGTAAACGATGTTGTCGTTCTTCAGGCAGTTCGCCGAACGGACCGAAAGTTCCAACTCGTCCACTTTCTTCAGCAGCAGCGGGTTGAACTCCAGACCATCGTCCTCGTCCTGGCGGCCAGCCGATTCCGGCTCGTCGAAGTTGACGAAGATTGACAGCTGATCCTGCAGGATACGCGCGGCAAAGGCCAGCGCGTCTTCCGGCGTGATGGACCCATCGGTTTCGATCTTCAGGGTCAGCTTGTCATAGTCCAGAACCTGACCTTCACGGGTCGGCTGAACGTCATAGGCAACCTTCTTGACCGGCGAATAGATCGCGTCGATCGGGATCAGGCCGATGGGTGCATCTTCCGGCTTGTTCTTCTCAGCCGAGACGTAACCCTTACCGGTGTTGACGGTCAGTTCCATGAACAGGTCGGCGCCATCGTCGAGGTGGCAGATGACGTGATCGCGGTTCAGAACCTCGATACCGGCGCTTTCGCTGATGTCACCAGCGGTGACAACTGCGGGGCCTTTGGCATTGATCGACAGGCGCTTGGGGCCTTCGACTTCCATGCGCAGCGATACGCCTTTGAGGTTCAGGATAATGTCGGTGACGTCTTCACGCACGCCCGCGACGCTCGAGAACTCGTGCAGGACGTTGTCGATCTGTACGCTGGTGATGGCCGCACCTTGCAGCGAGCTCATCAGAACGCGACGCAGCGCGTTGCCCAGGGTCAGACCAAAGCCACGCTCCAGCGGTTCAGCAACCAAAGTAGCCTGACGTGCAGGGTCGTTGCCCGGCTTACCGTCCAGCTGGGTCGGCTTGATCAATTCTGCCCAATTCTTATGGATCATGTAATCCCTCCATTCCTGTCCGCGCCCCATGACCAACAAGGTGCAGACGCCCGAGGTTCAAAATGACGTGCTGGGGCCGTGCAAAAAACACAGCCCCAGCCAAATTCAAAATCGCTTAGACGCGACGACGCTTCGGCGGACGGCAGCCGTTGTGAGCGATCGGCGTCACGTCGCGGATCGACGTGATGTTGAAGCCCACTGCAGCCAGCGCGCGCAGAGCCGATTCACGACCCGAACCGGGGCCCTGAACTTCGACTTCCAGCGTTTTGACGCCATGTTCCTGCGCCTTTTTGCCTGCGTCTTCTGCAGCCATCTGAGCGGCGTAGGGTGTCGATTTCCGCGACCCTTTGAAGCCCATGGTACCGGCAGACGACCACGAGATGGCGTTGCCCTGTACGTCCGAGATCAGGATCTTGGTGTTGTTGAAGGTCGAGTTCACATGGGCAACGCCCGATGCGATGTTCTTACGCTCTTTGCGCTTAACGCGAGTCTTATCACGTGCCATCAGTCAGACCCTCCCTTATTTCTTCTTACCAGCGATGGCCTTTGCGGGGCCTTTGCGGGTACGAGCATTGGTGTGGGTGCGCTGACCGCGAACCGGCAGGTTGCGGCGGTGACGCAGACCGCGGTAGCAGCCCAGGTCCATCAGACGCTTGACGTTCATCTGAACTTCACGACGCAGGTCACCTTCGACGGTGAAGTTTTCGTCGATGTATTCGCGGATTTTCAGTACTTCGGCATCCGACAGTTCGTTGACGCGACGGGTCGCTTCAATGCCCACGGCTTCGCAGATCGCTTTGGCCGAGGTGTTGCCGATACCGGTGATATATGTGAGGGCGATAGGTACCCGCTTTGCAGTCGGGATGTTTACGCCGGCAATACGTGCCACGTGTCACTTTCCTTTTTTGTTGCGGTTCCGTAGCTCCAGAACCTTTTTTCACAACACTTGACCGTGGCAGTGAGGCCAGAGGGTCCAGCATTTATACGAGGTGGTAAAAGCGCGCTGAACGAATCCCGCACGCAATCGTGATTCCCATAGGGATGTGGGTCGATATGGGCTTTTGGCAGTGCCGTCAAGCCCATATTCCTGCAAGCGCAGCGTCAGGCGTCAAGGACACCTGCAATTGCGCCCTGAACCTCTTCGATCTCACCCAGACCATTGACCTTGGTGAGCTGACCTTTGGCATAGTAATAGCCGATCAGCGGCGAGGTTTTTTTGTAGTATTCCATCAGACGGGTCTTGAGGCTTTCCTCATTGTCGTCTGCGCGGCGTTTGAAGTCATTCTCTTTGCCGCAATTGGTGCATTTACCATCCGCAGGGATCGGCTTGGTGATGTCGTTATAGACCTCGCCACAGCCCCCACAGGTGGACCGCGCGGTAATGCGCTGAACCAGTGCTGCGTCGTCGACTTCCATCTCGATCACCGCATCCAGGCTGTTGCCGGTGCTGTCGAGCAGTTGCCCCAGCGCGTCGGCCTGCGCCAGCGTGCGGGGGAAACCGTCAAAGATGAAACCACCCTCGGCACCCTGTTCCAGCTTCTCGCGGATCAGGCCGATGACGATCTCGTCTGTGACCAACTGGCCCTTGGCCATAACTTCGGCCACGCGGTTGCCCATCTCGGTGCCGCTGTCCTTGGCCTCGCGCAGCATGTCGCCGGTGCTCAGCTGGACCATGCCGCGTGTTTCAACCAGGTGACGCGCCTGCGTTCCTTTACCGGCCCCCGGGGGGCCAAGAAGAATGATGTTCATCGACGAGCGGGTCCCTTCCTGCCGCGTTTCTTACTCTTACCGCGCAGCTGGGACTTTTCGATCAGCCCTTCGTATTGATGCGCCAGCAGGTGGCTCTGGACCTGTTGGATCGTATCCATGGTCACAGAGACGATAATCAGAACCGAGGTGCCGCCGAAATAGAACGGAATGGCGAACTGGTTCCTCAGGATTTCAGGCAGCAGACAAACCGCGGCCAGATAAGCCGAACCCAAAACCAACACGCGGTTGACCACGTATTCCAGATACTCGGCGGTTTTCTTGCCCGGACGGATACCCGGCACAAAGCCGTTCTGTTTTTTCAGGTTGTCCGCCACATCGTCGGGTTTGAACGACACGTTGAACGTATAGAAGTAAGCGAAGAACACGATCATCGACGCAAAGAACAACAGATACAGCGGCTGTCCGGGGCCAAAGTTGGCCAGCAGCCACGACATCACCGGACCACTGGTCGCACCTGACGAGAAGGTCGAGATCGTCACCGGCAGCAACAGCAGCGAGCTGGCAAAGATTGCCGGGATCACGCCCGCGGGGTTGACTTTGACCGGCAGGTGGCTGGAGCCGCCTTCATAGATCTTCATACCGGCCTGACGGCGCGGGTATTGAATGTGGATCTTGCGCAGTGCCCGCTCCATGAACACCACGAAAGTAATTACGGCGATAACCATCACGATCACACCAACGATCACGGCGGGGCTGATCGCACCCGAACGGCCCGACGCGAAGAACTGCGCCAGCGCGGCCGGGACCTCGGCGATGATGCCGACGAAGATGATCAGCGAGATACCGTTGCCGATGCCGCGCGCTGTGATCTGCTCACCCAGCCACATCAGGAACATGGTGCCGCCGACCAGAGTGATCATGGTCGACATGCGGAAGAACATGCCCGGATCGGTCGCCAGATCGCCCGATTCAAGCGAAACCGCCAGACCATAGGCCTGAACGGTGGCCAAAGCCACGGTGCCGAAACGGGTGTATTGGTTGATCTTTTTGCGCCCCTGCTCGCCCTCTTTCTTGAGCTGTTCGAGCGCGGGAACCATAGATGTCAGCAGCTGCACGATGATCGAGGCTGAAATGTAGGGCATGATGCCGAGGGCAAAGATACCCATCCGCCCCAGCGCCCCGCCGGTGAACATCGAAACCATGCCGCCGATGCCCTGCCCCGCCTGTTCCATGAACTCACGCAGCGCTTGTCCGTCGATTCCCGGCACCGGAATAAAGGTGCCCAGGCGATAAACGATCAACAAACCCAGCGTAAACAGGATGCGGTTGCGCAGATCGGTGGCTTTGCCAAGGGCAGACCAGCTTGTGTTGGCTGCCATTTGTTCTGCTGCTGATACCATAAATCGGTCTCTCTTATGAAAACACCGCCCAGAACCGTTTTCCGGCTCGGGCGGCGTCTGGGAAAACTTAGTGCTCTATGTAAGCGGGTCTTTGCCCGCTCACAAGCGCTTACTCTGCCGCAGCAGCTTTTGTGACCTGAAGTGAACCGCCCGCTTTTTCAACTGCCTCAACAGCAGCTTTCGAAGCACCGGTAACTTCCAGGTTCACCTTGGCGGTGATTTCGCCTTTGGCCAGAACACGGATACCGTCCAGTTTGCGACGAACCAGACCGGACGCAACCAGCGCGTCCTCGGTGATCGCGGCTTTGTCGTCCAGTTTCTTGGCGTCGATGAACTTCTGGATCAGGCCCAGGTTGATGACTGCGAATTCCTTGCGGTTCGGCTTGTTGAAGCCACGCTTGGGCAGGCGTTGGTACAGCGGCATCTGGCCACCTTCGTAGCCATTGATGGCCACACCCGAACGGGATTTCTGGCCTTTGATACCACGGCCACCCATTTTACCTTTGCCGGAACCGGGGCCACGTCCAACGCGTGTGCGTTTCGGGTTGGCGCCAGGATTGTCGCGCAATTCGTTCAGTTTCATTTCGCTTCTCCTAAGCCGGATGTGACCCCCGAAGCGTGATGGGCCAAACACGGCATTTCTTGATTTTGATTCTCGCGGACATTTGTCCACCGGAGGCGTATAGGCCCGTTGCCCGATCTTGGCAAGACCATGCGATTATACCCACCTCAGCCGGTGTCTTCTGACATGTCTTCCTCGGGCTTGTGCCGGGGCGGGATGGGGGCCAGATGCGGATCGATCCCGTGCTTTTTCACCAGAGACCCGACCAGGCTGTCCGGGTGCGGCACGCCCTCGAACTTATACAGAATAAACGACCGCATGCGACGTCCGTAGAAATGGATCGACATCGTGTCATCCGTCAGGTACCGCTCGGCCCTTGCAAAAGGCCTGCTCAGCGCCCGGCGGTGCTTGAACGAGATCGGGTACAGCACATCAGTCGGGAACGAGAATTGCGCCTCGCCATTCTGCCGCAACAGCCAGGTCAGCGCCCGTGGCCCCCAGACACCCCACAGCATCTCTCCGGCATGTTTGGGCTCACCGGCCAGCGCATCGCGGATCAGATCTTGTCGAAACCCGGCAGGCAACCATGGCGGGATGCGATATGGGTTGTCGGTATAATCTATCAGATCGTAGAGGGTCGGGCTGTCCTGCGGCAGGCGCAGCACGCCGTTGTTGATCTCATTCGCGGCAAGGTGGCCGTGGAAATGCCCGTTCTCGGTGGTGAAGGGCTTTACGCAATAGGCATCCGTGTCCGCCCAGATCATATCCGGTTCTTTCGCGAGCATACGATATCGGAACTTGTCCGCGTGAACCGCAGGGCTGCCGGTACGTTTATGGGTTAGGATGTTCTCGTCTGAAAGAACCTCTCGGGCGTCGCGCTGCTCAGTCCCTTCGGGAATGTTGGTCACATCGCCATAGGTATAAAGGCACACGTGCTGGCCCACATCCAGAAACGACTTGATACAGAGTTGCTCCAGAAAACTCAGCGGGCCATCGACCCAGAGCATCCCAATCTGATATTCCCGCACGTCGCCCTGCCCTTCCAGCCGCTCCCCTCGCAGTATACCTCCTGCCGGTTTCTAGTCCCTTGACCGATTACACCCGCGTCTTCAACAGGTCTGAACAGATTTAACCCGCGATGTGTTGTACCGACATCTGAAACCAAAAGAGGCGCCAAATGGCGCCTCTCGGGTGAGTGGTGGTCTGTCAGAAGTTACGAGCAGTAAACGTGGTCCCGCGCGATGTCTTTGATATCGCAGCGACGGATGCCGATATCGTCCAGCTCGCGATTGCTGAGGCCTTGCAGTTCCGCATAAGTGCGATTGAATTCTGCGCGGCGCGCGTAGGCGTCTTTTGCATTCGCGACCAGCTCGGCGAAACGAGCGATCAGGTTAAAGCCGCCGTGGGTGGATGTTGCTGTATAAGCCATATCTTTATTCCTTTCTGGATCGGAGCGTATTCTCCGATGATTTCTGTTCTGTTCCTGTTTGGGACACGGCTCAGATAGGCGCGTTCGATACCGCTAACAACGGAAGTTTCGGTCTAGCCGGTATGCGTTGTGGGAATGGCAAGATTACTGCCCTATTGGCACAACCATCGGACCAGTATCGAAGGCTACGTAGCTTGATAGCGGAACAGTGCCTTTTAACTCTGTTTTAAGAAGGTTCTCTGGAACCGATATTAACCCTGTCACTTTCGTGCCTGTCCCCTGACTGGACGCCAGACGTGCCGCCGCATTCACACTGATTTCCAACATCTCTGACTGATCAAACAGGTACAAATCGCGCTTGGGTACCTTCAGCGCGTTCTCCTTAAAGGGTCGCGTGGTCTCACGAGCTTCAATAATTCTCAACGGCTTCAAAAATTCAACAGACACACAGCATTCAGTTTCGTGCTGAACGCCGCAAAAATACTCGCCTGACATTAGGCTATAGGCAAGAACCGCTATAGCAACATCACAATCATCCTGTTGCAACATCCATTCTGCAACGTGGCTTACCGGCTCTCCGTAGTCGTAGTTCATATTGGAGATAATAGAATACCAAAGCGATTGATCTCTTTGAGTCTCAAGAAACTCAACAACTTCATCAATGAGAACGGTTTCCATGTTGTCCGGAAATTCAATGAGACCATTGTCGCCTTGGCATTCCTTCCAAGTAATTGGCCTGTAATCAGAAAACTTTGAGGGCACAGTAATACTTTCGAGAAAAAATCGCTCTTCCCGAGCACCTAAATACGAATGAACTGCACTTGACAACAAAAAACGCCCCCGAAATTCGGAGGCGTTCTTTAGTTCGCTAGAAGTCGCGCTTAGCCACGCTCTTCGATGATCTCTACCAGATGCGGGATCTTGTTGACCATGCCGCGGACCGAAGGGGTGTCCTCCAGTTCACGGGTTTTGTGCATCTTGTTCAGGCCCAGACCGATCAGGGTTGCGCGCTGTTCGGCGGGGCGGCGGATCGGAGAACCGATCTGCTTGACGACGATGGTTTTTGCCATGGGTCGCTCTCCTTATGCTTCTGCTTCAGCAGCAGCCGGTGCTTCGTCCCGCTTGGGCAGGATGTCAGCAACCTTTTTGCCACGACGTGCGGCAACCGAACGCGGGCTCTGCTCTTTCTGCAGGCCGTTGATGGTGGCGCGGATCATGTTGTACGGGTTCTGCGAGCCCAGCGACTTGGACACAACGTCCTTGACGCCCAGCATTTCGAACACAGCACGCATCGGACCACCGGCGATGATACCAGTACCTTCAGGTGCGGTGCGCATAACCACTTTACCGGCGCCGTGACGGCCCTCGATGTCGTGGTGCAGGGTACGACCTTCGCGCAGTTGCACGCGGATCATCTGACGCTTGGCTTGTTCAGTCGCCTTACGGATGGCTTCAGGTACTTCTTTCGCTTTACCTTTGCCAAAGCCGACGCGGCCTTTCTGATCGCCGACAACCACCAGAGCGGCGAAGCCAAAGCGCTTACCACCTTTTACGGTTTTCGACACGCGGTTGATTGCGACCAGACGATCGGCAAATTCCGGTGCTTCTTCACGGTCGCGGCCCCGGCCCCGACGGTTTTCACGTTCTGCCATTTGGCATCCCTTTTCTCATGTGGCGCATACGGCGCCGTTTTCTTCAATCCAAGTGAGCCCCGACTGTTGCCGAGGCCCCCGGATCATCGGGGCAGCCGTCAAGCTGCCCGCAGGTCTTAGATCTTCAGACCACCTTCACGCGCGGCGTCGGCAACTGCCTTCACCTTGCCGTGGAACAGGAAGCCACCACGATCGAAATAGGCCTCTTCGACACCTGCCTTCTTGGCACGCTCGGCGATGGCCGCGCCCACTTTGGTGGCCGCTTCGACGTTGTTCTTGCCAACTACGCCCAGGTCTTTTTCCAGGGTCGAGGCCGAGGCCAGGGTCACGCCACGAACGTCGTCGATCAGCTGAACGCTGATGTTCTTGTTCGAACGGTGAACCGACAGGCGTACACGGCCGGCGTTGACTTTGCGAAGTTTGTTCCGAACGCGCAGGCGGCGCTTCAGAAACAGGGTTCTTTTGCTGTTTGCCATTGTCTGCGTCCTTACTTCTTCTTGCCTTCCTTGCGGAAGATGAACTCGCCCTTGTAGCGGATGCCCTTGCCTTTGTACGGCTCGGGACGGCGCCATTCGCGGATTTTGGCCGCAACTTCGCCCACCTGCTGCTGGTCGATACCTTCCACAACGATCTCGGTCTGCTTCGGTGCGGTGATGGTGACACCTTCCGGAGCAGTGAAATCAACATCGTGGCTGTAGCCCAGGTTCAGTTTCAGGGTGTTACCCTGCATCTGAGCCCGGTAACCAACACCCTGGATCTCCAGCTCTTTTTTGAAGCCTTCGGTCACACCGGTTACCAGGTTGGCAACCATGGTGCGGCTCATGCCCCACTGCTGGCGAGCACGCTTGGACATGCCACGGGGGTCGATCTTGACCACGTTGTCTTCAACCGACAGCGTAACGTCGTCGGTGGCGGTGAAGCTACGGGTGCCTTTCGGACCTTTGACTTCGATGGTCTGACCCGACACAGAAGCGGTAACGCCGCTGGGCAGCTCGACCGGTTTTTTACCAATACGAGACATTGCAGACCTCCTTAGAAGACGGTGCAGAGCACTTCGCCACCAACATTGTTGGAGCGAGCGTTTGCGTCCGACATCACACCTTTCGGAGTGCTGACAATCGACACGCCCAGACCCTGACGGACCTGCGGGATGTCATTGACGCCCATGTAGACGCGACGGCCGGGTTTCGAGACCCGCTTCAGTTCGCGAATAACAGGGGTGCCTTCGTAGTATTTCAGGCTGATTTCGATGGCCGGATGACCGTTTTCACCGGTCGTGTTTTCGTAGCCACGGATGTAACCTTCGTCCGCCAGAACGTCCAGAACCCAGCCGCGCAGCTTGGAAGCCGGGGTGGAAACGGTGGACTTGCCGCGCATTTGCGCGTTGCGGATACGGGTGAGCATATCGCCGATAGGATCATTCATATCTATGTCTCCCTTACCAGCTCGATTTCACCATGCCGGGGATCTGACCAGCAGAACCCAGCTCGCGCAGCGCGATACGGCTGACCTTCAGCTTACGGTAGTAAGCGTGGGGACGACCGGTCAGCTGACAACGGTTGTGCAGACGGGTTGCCGAGCTGTTGCGCGGCAGTTTCGCCAGTTTCAGACGCGCTTTGAAGCGCTCTTCCATCGGGCGGCTCTCGTCATTCGCGATTTCTTTCAACTCGGCACGCTTTGCGGCATATTTGGCCACCAGGCGTTCGCGCTTCTTCTCGCGTTCGATCATTGCTTTCTTAGCCATGTCTCAATCCTCCCGGCGCTTACGCGTTGAACGGCATGTTGAATGCTTTCAACAGGCTCTTCGCTTCAGCGTCGGTTTTCGCTGTGGTGGCAATTACGATATCCAGGCCCCAGACCTCGTCGACCTTGTCGAAGTCGATTTCCGGGAACACGATGTGCTCTTTCATGCCCATGGCAAAGTTGCCCTGACCATCGAAAGACGGCTTAACACCGCGGAAGTCACGAACGCGCGGCAGCGCGATGGTGATCAGACGATCCAGGAATTCGTACATCCGGTCACCGCGCAGGGTCACTTTCGCGCCCAGCGGCATGTCTTCACGGACGCGGAAACCCGCGATCGACTTCTTCGCCTTGGTTGCAACGGCCTTTTGACCAGCAATTGCAGTCAGATCTTCGACGGCAGCTTTCGCTTTCTTCGAGTCTTTGACCGCCTCAGCACCACAACCGATGTTCAGAACGATTTTGTCCAGCTTGGGCAGCTGCATGTCGTTCTTGTAGCCGAACTCTTCTTTCAGAGCGGCACGGATGGTTTCAACGTACTGAGCTTTCAGACGCGGGGTGTAGGTTGCGGAATCAAGCATCGATCACGTCCCCTGTGGTCTTGGCGAAGCGGACCTTCTTGTCGCCTTCCATACGGAAGCCAACGCGGGTTGCTTTGCCGTTCTTGTCCAGCAGCGCCAGGTTCGACAGCTCGATCGGGTTTGCCTGAGGCAGGCGACCACCTTGCGAGTTCTGCGTCTGACGGGTGTGGCGGATGGCAATGTTGATGCCTTCGACAACAGCTTTACCGGCTTTGGGGTCAACCGAGGAAATGGTTCCCTCTTTACCCTTGTCCTTGCCGGCCAGCACGACGACCTTGTCGCCTTTGCGGAGTTTAGCAGCCATGATTACAGCACCTCCGGAGCCAGCGAGATGATTTTCATGAAGTTCTTGCCGCGCAGTTCGCGAACAACGGGGCCAAAGATACGGGTACCTACGGGCTCGTTGTTGTTGTTCAGGATGACGGCGGCGTTGCGATCGAAACGGATCGCGGTGCCGTCTTCACGACGGACTTCCTTGGCGGTGCGCACGACGACGGCCTTACGGACGTCGCCTTTCTTTACGCGGCCGCGCGGGATGGCTTCCTTCACCGAGACGACAATGATGTCGCCGACGGAGGCGTATTTACGCTTGGAACCACCCAGGACCTTGATGCACTGAACTCGGCGTGCGCCGGAGTTGTCAGCGACATCCAGATTGGTCTGCATCTGGATCATGTGGTTTCTCCCGACCTGTGGGGGCTGGTCTGGTTAGATCCCCCAGGGTTTCGACAAATGGGAAAATCCCGGAGGCTTACGCTTCCAGAACTTCCCAACGTTTCGTCTTCGATTTCGGCGCGCATTCGATGATGCGTACGGTGTCGCCGACCTTGAAGGCGTTCTTTTCATCGTGAGCCCGGTATTTCTTGGACTTACGGATGGTTTTTTTCAGAACCGGATGCGTAAAGCGGCGCTCGACGGATACGGTTACAGTCTGTTCGTTGGCGTCGCTGGTTACGGTGCCGGACAGGATACGCTTGGGCATCTGATTACTCCTCGGATGCCGCAGCAGCGGCCTTTTGGTTCAGAATGGTTTTGACGCGGGCAGCATTGCGGCGGGCCGCTTTGATGCCGGCTGTGTTTTCCAGCTGACCGGTTGCCTGTTGAAAGCGCAGGTTAAAGCTTTCTTTCTTCAGGTTGGCCAGTTCCTCGCGGAGCTGGTCCGGGGTCTTGTCACGCAGTTCTTGGGCGTTCATCGCCTTTTTCCTTTGCTCAAAACACCAGAAGGCCCCCTGACAGGGTCACCTTGGACCTGGTGGATGAATGATAGACATACGAATCGCCCGACAACGCCGGGAGACCGCAGGATGCCGCCGTATAAGGGTTTGGGGGGTGGGTGGCAAGAGGAAGATTCTCGAAAGAAACTTTGAAAACAAAAGTCGCGGAGCCTAAGTTGCCGGAATGGAGAATACACTCTGCATTCATTGCGGGACAAGGCTCACGCGTCGCAACCGCAGCAGAGACCACGTTCCCTCCAAATGCCTTCTCCGCATCCCTTATCCCAACAATCTCTCCACTTTTAAAATTTGCAGGGACTGCAACGCAAGCTTTTCACCCGATGAAGAGTATCTGGCCGCTTTTTTTGGCCTTAATGCTGTCTGATGGCGTGTCGAGCGAGCATTCATCACTGGAAAAGGTCATTGCCAGCAATCACAAACTCCAAGACCAGTTCCTAGAGCTTATTGAGATTGAGGACAAACAACCACCGGTTCTTACTCTGGTTCCCAACGAAGTTCGCCTCCAACGTGCTGTTTTGAAGAACGCGCGCGGGCATTTGTTTCTGTCGATCCGTGAAGTGGGCCAGTGGCATTGTAGTTCAATAGAAATGGTTGCGCTCAACTCCTTGCCAAAGGAAGCGCAAAATTGGTTTTCGATTGATACCGGCGAATGGGATATTGTTCAGAGTGATGTATACCGATACCAAATCACTTTCGAAGAACTTATAGTCGTCAGAATTGTAATGTACGAATACCTAGTCGCGGAAATCCGTTTTCAAAAAACAGCCTCCTAAGGCCAAAGAACCTCATTCCCACTTATAATTGAAACTCACCGAAATCCGCTCATCTTCGGCCATGTTCATCGGCACCTCGTGGCGTAGCCAGCTTTCCCACAGCAGGACATCACCAACCTGCGGCTTCATATAGATGAACGACTGCAAATCCCGCCGACCACCTTTCAGACGCGTCGGGGCAGCCATCATGCGGCCTGAACGCGGATCTTCCAGTTTCAACGCACTCGCCCCTTCCGGCATCGACACGTAGGTCGTGCCCGAGATCACGCTGTGCGGGTGCAGGTGGCTGGAGTGCATCCCACCCTCTGGCAGGATGTTGATCCAGAGGTCCTCCAGCTTCAGCTCACCCTCGCCCAGATCGAACTCCAGATCTTTGGCAAAGGCCGCTACGTGCTGATCCAGCGCCTTGACCAGATCGGCAAAGATCGGAAACCGCCAGGGCAGATCGGTCAGTGAGGCATAGCTGGTATAGCCGGGATAGCCGTTTTCCTCGCACCATTCCTGTCCTGCCTCATCATCCTCGGCGATGACAAGGCAGGAGCTTTCCAACTCGCCCGCATCAACCTTGGGATCGAACTCGGACAAAGCGGCGCGGTAGAGACGGGTAACGAAGAGTGATTCAATCTGTGCCATAGGCGTCCCTTACCCCAATTGGCACCAAGGTGCGATAGAGGAACTCTCTTCAAATTCGGGAAACTGCTACAGCCGTCACAAATCAATATAAGGCAACGGGTCGCTGTGATGCGCGATCAGCTTCCACGCACCACTTTCGTGACGGTAGACATTCGTGCCTCGCATCCGGATGTTGGCCCCATCTCCCTGCCCCGACGCCTCGGCGACGTGATGCACAGTGGCAAGCGCATCCCCTACCACCACATGCCGATTTAGCACTTTGATCGACCCGCCCAGATGCGCCTGACCCTGTGCGACCCAATCCTGGTCCGTGACTTTCCACCCGACGTGGAACAGATCTGTAGACGGCCCCATGTAGATGACGTCGTCTGCATGTGACCAAAGCGCCTCCATCGGTCCGACGTCACCCTCAAACATCGCATTCAGTGCGGCAAAGAAGCCGTCGTCAATCGTTTCAATCTCTGACTTGGAAACCATTTGGGACCCCTGTTTTGCGCTCTGCTGATACATCGAGAGCTGGAACTGAGCCTAACCCAAACTATTCAAAAAACAAAAAACCCCGCCGGATCGGCGGGGTTTTCTGAATTGGCAGGTAAGACCGGCTTACCAGTCTTCGCGGACCACGACGCGGGTCTTGATCGGCAGCTTCATCGCGGCCAGGCGCAGGGCCTCGCGGGCGATGTCGTCATTGACGCCGTCGATCTCGAACATCACGCGGCCGGGCTTGACCTTGCATGCCCAGCGGTCGACCGAACCTTTACCTTTACCCATACGAACTTCGATCGGCTTTGCAGTGACCGGAGTGTCGGGGAAGATGCGGATCCAAACACGACCCTGACGCTTCATGTGACGCGTCATGGCACGACGTGCAGCTTCGATCTGGCGTGCGGTTACACGCTCAGGCTCAAGAGCTTTCAGGCCGTAGGTGCCAAAGTTCAGATCAGAGCCGCCCTTGGCGAGACCCTTGATCCGGCCTTTGTGCATCTTGCGGAATTTAGTACGCTTTGGTTGAAGCATATCTTTCCCTCCTTAGCGACGACCGCCACCAGCACCACGAGGTGCAGGGCCGTCCTGGAGTTCCTGTGCTTTACGGTCACGTGCCTGCGGATCGTGCTCCATGATCTCACCTTTGAAGATCCAGACCTTGATCCCGATGATCCCGTAAGGAGTCATCGCTTCGGCATGTGCGTAATCGATGTCGGCACGCAGAGTGTGCAGAGGCACGCGGCCTTCGCGGTACCACTCGGTCCGTGCGATTTCGGCGCCGCCCAAACGACCAGCGACGTTCACCCGGATACCCAGGGCGCCCATGCGCATGGCGTTCTGAACCGAGCGCTTCATCGCGCGACGGAACGAAACACGACGTTCCAGCTGCTGAGCGATGGACTCGGCAACCAGCTGCGCGTCAAGCTCGGGCTTGCGCACTTCGACGATGTTCAGGTGCAGTTCGCTGTCGGTCATACGAGCAAGCTTTTTGCGCAGAACTTCAATGTCTGCACCTTTCTTGCCGATGATGACACCGGGACGTGCGGTGTGGATCGTAACGCGGCACTTCTTGTGCGGACGTTCGATGATCACACGGGCAACACCGGCCTGCTTGCACTCTTTGTTGATGAACTCACGGATCTTGAGGTCTTCCAGCAGAAGATCACCGTAGTCCTTGGTGTCGGCGTACCAGCGGCTGTCCCAGGTGCGGTTGACCTGCAGGCGCATGCCGATCGGATTTACTTTATGACCCATTAGGCTTGCTCCTCAACTTGACGCACCTTGATGGTGATCTCCGAGAACGGCTTCATGATCTTGCCGAAACGGCCACGGGCACGCGGACGACCGCGCTTCATGACCAGGTTCTTGCCAACCCATGCTTCGGCGACGATCAGCTCGTCAACGTCCAGGTTGTGGTTGTTTTCGGCATTCGCGATTGCGGACTGCAGGCACTTCTTGACGTCCTGCGCGACACGCTTGTTCGAGAAAGTCAGGTCGGTCAGAGCCTTCTCAACTTTCTTGCCGCGGATCATTTGCGCAACCAGGTTCAGTTTCTGCGGGCTGGTGCGAAGCATGCGCGTTTTCGCCATTGCTTCGTTTTCAGCCACGCGGCGGGGGTTCTTTTCCTTGCCCATGACTTACTTCCGCTTCGCTTTTTTGTCTGCGGCGTGGCCATAATAGGTACGGGTCGGCGAGTATTCACCGAACTTCTGACCGATCATGTCTTCCGAGACGTTGACGGGAATGTGCTTCTGGCCGTTGTACACACCAAAGGTCAGACCCACGAACTGGGGCAGAATGGTGGAACGACGCGACCAGATTTTGATGACTTCGTTGCGGCCCGACTCGCGCGCTGCTTCGGCTTTTTTCAGCACGTAAGCATCGACGAAAGGACCCTTCCAAACAGAGCGAGACATAGATTAACGTCCCTTCTTCTTGGCGTGCCGCGAGCGGATGATCAGCTTCTGGGACGCTTTGTTCTTGTTGCGGGTACGCTTACCCTTGGTGTCCTTACCCCACGGCGTAACCGGCGTACGGCCACCCGAGGTACGACCTTCACCACCACCGTGCGGGTGATCGATCGGGTTCATTGCAACACCACGAACCGACGGACGAACGCCCTTGTGGCGCATACGACCGGCTTTACCGAGGTTCTGGTTCGAGTTGTCGGGGTTGGACACAGCACCAACGGTGGCCATGCATTCCTGACGGACCATGCGCAGCTCGCCCGAGCTCAGACGGATCTGAGCGTAGCCGCCATCGCGACCAACGAACTGAGCGTATGTACCGGCCGCACGTGCGATCTGACCGCCTTTACCAGGCTTCATCTCGATGTTGTGGACGATGGTACCAATTGGCATGCCCGAGAACGGCATTGCGTTGCCCGGCTTGATGTCGGCCTTGGCGGATGCCACGACTTTATCACCAACAGCCAGACGCTGCGGAGCCAGGATATAGGCCTGCTCGCCGTCTTCGTATTTTACCAGTGCGATGAATGCGGTCCGGTTCGGGTCATATTCGATCCGCTCGACGGTTGCCGCGACATCAAATTTGTTCCGTTTGAAGTCAACGATCCGGTAGAGACGCTTTGCGCCACCGCCGCGGCGGCGTGAAGTGATCCGTCCGGTGTTGTTCCGGCCGCCCGATTTGGTCAAACCCTCTGTGAGAGACTTGACCGGACGTCCTTTCCAAAGCTCCGAACGGTCGATCAGCACCAGCCCGCGCTGGCCCGGCGTCGTCGGCTTGTACGACTTGAGTGCCATGCTTTCTGTCTTCCGTTTAGCAAGTGCAGGGAGTTTCCCCGCTATGTGATAGGCCCCCGTAGGTGCCAAGGGTATAGGGCCCCGAAGGTCCCCGGTTACAAATATCAGAGGCCCCGGAACGAATCCGAGGCCGTAAGATTGGAGCCTGCTAACAGATCAAATGCCCGGCGTCTACAGCAAAGGCGTTTTTTCTTGGGCACCCCACATCCGCCCGCCTACGACTGGCCACTGAGCAGCCTCAGCCGATATCGTCAATCCAGCCACATTTCGGGATCACGCTCCAGCAAATGCGGGGCTTGGGTGCGCAGCGCCTTGACGAACCGACCGTTGAAATCGTCAGGAACCGGATTGCCGGACGCCCGGCCGATGGTTGTGTTGCCCTGAGAATCCTGCCCCAGAATTTCCTCAAGCGCGCTCGGGTCGATCTCTGGCCCGCCGATCTCATGCGCGATTCTCTGCGCCTGTTTCTGCGGGTTTTCCACCAACGCGTCATAGCTAAGGACATTTACATTGAGACCGCGTGCCTTTGCCAGTCTCATATCCCCGACCATAGTGCTCAGCGCCAACGCCTGATCGGATGGCCGTGCGCCCCAGAGGCGGAACCGGGATCTCGCCCAGGCTATAGGCTCGCGTACAAGGAAAAAACAGACTGCGTCGGGGTGATGCCCGCACAGGTCTTCGCAGATCGGTGTTACGTGCGAGCGTAGCTTGATCCCCATATCGGACCGGCCCGAAGCGAGCGTTTTGTCGGCAAGATCGGTCAAGGCAACCCGTGTCAGCATTCTGAATTTCGCCGGATTGTCCTGCAACCTGGCGTCAACAGCCAAGTTGGTAAACGTGTCCGGCTCGGACCAGGTCAACAGCCCAGCCACCTGACAGATTTTCGCAAACAGCGTGGACCCACAGCGCCCAATAGAGAAAATGAAAACCGGCCTCGCTTGCAACGGCCGCTGCCACGGCATCAGGTCTTCAAAACGAACCCCGTACCCTTCGACCGCGTTTTGCCGAATGGCCTGATAGTAAAAGCTCTGATCCAACACCGCCGTATTGTCCTTCAACCGGCACCAGAACACCTCAGAGTTCTTGGAGTCTATGTGGTGGATGTGCAGGTTATCAAAAGCCTCGGCCTCCAGTTTCACCTGTCCCTTTTTCACGATGTTCAGGACGTTCCGGGATGACGTCGCAGTCGGAGACTTGCGGGGCCCCGTGATCGTATACCGCGTTGCTGGAACAACACTCGCATCGCGATGCAGGTCAGGTTTCAGTTGGCTGAACGGCATAAAGGGCCTTCTTAGCTTGTTGGATAACCCGGAACGCTCAGGAAAGCGCGCCGGGCATCGTCCACTGATACCCAATTGCAGACTTGCCTTCAATTGACGTTCCGTGGCAGGCGCGATCCGATAGCAGCCATGGATTGGCAGAACTGGGGCAAGGGAACCCTGCCTTGTTGTTTGCAAGCCCACCGCAAAAGGCCCCCACTTTCGTGGAGGCCTTTTTCCCTGTCCAAAGACGGGGCCAATCAGTGACAGATGGACACGCGGCCTTATCCGTCGGCCTTCATCTCGGTATCAATCATGATGGTGATCGGTCCGGTCGAAAACGGCCCCACGCCGAATTCTGTGTGGTCGATCTCAGCCGTTGCCGAAAAGGCCACCCAATCTCCCTGATAGTATTCGAGCGCAGCGCCCAAAGGATGCGGGCCCTGGTGGGTCAACGTGGTTTTTAGGGTCACCGGCTTAGTCACGCCATGGATCGTCAGGTCGCCGGTCACATCCGCCGTCGTATCGCCGGTCTTTTTGATCTCAGTGCTGACGAATGTGATCTCGGGATACGTTTCGACCTCGAAGAAATCGGCTGACTTTAGGTGATCATCCAGCGGCCCGAACCCCGACGCCAGACTGTTGGTGTCAATCGTCACGTTCAGCGTTGAGGCTTCTACGTCATCGGCGTTCAGATCCAGTACGCCTTCTACTTTGGTGAACTCACCATGCTGGTTCGAAACGCCTGCGTGGCTCCAACCGAACCGGACTTCGGTATGCCCTTGGTCTGTTTTATAGGTCTGCGCAAACACCGGTGTAACAGCAACGCTCAGGGCTGCGGCGGCAATCATAGACTTAAAGGTCATGGTGGTATTCCTTTTCATCTGACAGGAACTGGATTTTAGATGAATTTTCATCTAAATGAATTGCCCGGAGACCGCAATGAGAATGAGAGTGAACACAGAGTTGTGAAGAACGATCTGCCAACAGATTTTGAGACAGAGATATGGGTTGCCATGAACCGCGCCACCCGACGCATCCAGTCGGATATCGGCGCAGCCTTGAAAGAAGCGGGTTTGCCACCTTTGAAATGGTACGATCTACTTTGGTCGCTGGAACGGCACGGAGGGCAATTGCGCCCCTATGAATTGGCAGATGACACCATCTTCGAACAATCGAACCTGTCCCATCTAAGCAAGCGGCTTGCGACTGAGGGTCTGATTGAACTGATCGAATTCAACGCAGACAGACGTGGGAAAGTTCTGAAAATTACTCAAAAGGGGCGAGAACTGCGAAAGCAAATGTGGTCCATCTATGGCCCCATGCTGCATGAAAGGATGCGCGCCTTTGGTGCTGTCGACGGCTGGCAGGCATTCATCGAAGCGGAGAACAAAGAATCCGGCCCAGCCTAGGGGGCAACCTGAGCGGACCGGCACCAAACAGTAGAGCAAAAAAAACCCGCTTTCGCCGGGGGGGCTTCGTTTTGTCCAAAGAGGGGTTCGATCAGAGAGCGGTGGGCTCGCCGATGGTGTTATCCTCTTCTAAGGTCACATTTGCTTTTTGACCTCTTTCCGGCAGACTAGCTGACCGTTCACCCCAAAGACCGTCTCCGGCACAGCGGCTCTGACTCCACCGCAATCCGTTGCTTGAGCTTGATATGACCCAGCACCTCACGAAAGGCGCGGTGTTTGGGTGTGCCCTCCAGATAGTCCGCCAGTTTGAGCAGGTTGATCGGGTGCTTCGCGATCAATGCCTCGATCCGTTGCACCGCGTCGTCCAGCCCGTAGTGATCCACGTACTGACAAGCCACCTGAGTAGGCGTCAGCAGGCAGTAATCCTGCGGGCGTTTGTCGGTATAGCGCGCGATGTCGAAGGGCGACGCGCCAAGGGCGTGGAACTTGGGGATGTGCACGCGCATGTCGGCCTCGGAGTGCTCCAGCACCGTGCCGGAGGTCCGGCGGAACCCCAGCGGGCTAAGCTTGCCGACCACATGCTTGCGCATCGCCGGAGAGATCATGTCTACATCCGCCCGGTCATATTTCAGATCATCGAACACCGACAACAGCCCCAGCTTTTCATCGGCAATCTGAAAATAGGGCTCGGCGCTGAACGCCCGCATCTGCCCAAGAACCTGTGCCCGCACAGTTTCTGGGTCCGAAACGAAATCGGCCCCGGCGGGTTGAACCGCCGAGGCCGTAAATAGTCGCAGTAAGCGTCGGATCAAAGACCGGTGCTCACGTCGATTGTGTTGCCCTCTTCCAGGGTCACATATGCTTTTTTGACGTCTTTCCGACGGCCCAGCTGGCCACGGAACCGCTTGACTTTGCCTTTGGTCACGGTGGTGTTCACCGCTTTGACCTTCACACCAAACAGCGCCTCAACGGCCTCTTTGATCTGCGGCTTGTTGCTGTCGATCGCCACTTCAAAGACAACCGCGCCGTTTTCGGACGCCATGGTCGACTTTTCAGTGATAATCGGCTTGCGGATCACGTCGTAGTGTTCTGCCTTCGCGCTCATTTCAGACGAGCCTCCAGTGCTTCGACAGCCGCTTTGGTGAGCACCAGAGTGTCACGCTTGAGGATGTCATAGACGTTTGCGCCCATCGACGGCAGGATATCCAGACCTTCGATGTTCTTGGACGCTTTCAGGAACCCTTCGTTCACGGTCGCGCCGTCGATGACCAGAGCGCGCTTCCAGCCCAGGTTTGCAACCTGTTTGGCCAGAGCGGCGGTCTTGCCTTCGGCTTCGGCGTTCTCGATCACAACCAGTTCACCTGCTTTGGCCTTGGCCGACAGAGCGTGGCGCAGGCCAAGCTTGCGGAACTTTTTCGGCAGGTCGTGGCCGTGCGAACGCGGGGTCGGGCCCTTGTAGATACCACCCTTGCGGAAGATCGGCGCGTTGCGGTCACCATGGCGTGCGCCACCGGTGCCCTTCTGGCGATAGATCTTCTTGGTCGAGTAGCTGGTTTCCGAGCGGGTCTTGACCTTGTGGGTGCCGGCCTGCGCGTTGTTGCGCTGCCAACGGACCACACGGTGCAGGATGTCCGCACGCGGCTCGAGACCGAACAGATCGGCGTTCAGCTCGATGTCGCCGGCTTTGCCGCCGTCCAGTTTGATTACATCAAGTTTCATGCTTCACCACCTTCCGCGGGAGCTTCTTCCGCAGGTGCTTCGGTTGCAGCCGATTTCACAGCAGCCGGGAAAGGCAGGCCTTCCGGTGCTTTCTTCTTCACGGCGTCCTTGACGGTGACCCAGCCCGATTTCGGTCCGGGAACGGCGCCTTTGATGAAGACCAGACCACGGTCGGCGTCGGTTTTGACGACTTCCAGGTTCTGGGTGGTAACACGGGCAGCACCCATGTGACCGGCCATCTTCTTGCCTTTGAACACCTTGCCCGGGTCCTGACACTGACCGGTCGAACCGTGCGAACGGTGGCTGATCGAAACACCGTGCGAGGCGCGCAGACCACCGAAGTTGTGGCGCTTCATCGCACCAGCAAAGCCTTTACCGATCGAGGTGCCCGAAACGTCAACTTTCTGACCTTCCAGGAAGTGTTCCGCCGAAATCTCGGCACCCACTTCGATCAGGCCATCTTCGGAGACGCGGAACTCGGCCAGCTTACGCTTGGGCTCAACCTTGGCAGCGGCATAGTGACCGCGCATGGCTTTCGAGGTGCGTTTTGCCTTGGCAGCACCGGCGCCCAGCTGAACGGCGGTGTAGCCGTCTTTGTCAGCGGTCCGCTGTGCAACAACCTGCAGGTTGTCCAGGTGAAGAACGGTCACAGGGATCTGTTTGCCGTCTTCCATGAACAGGCGGGTCATGCCAACTTTTTTTGCGATAATACCAGAGCGCATAATCTATACCCTCCGATCTTACGACTGCAGCTTGATCTCGACGTCCACACCAGCAGCGAGGTCGAGCTTCATCAGCGCGTCAACGGTCTGGGGGGTCGGATCAACGATGTCCAAGAGACGCTTGTGCGTGCGAATCTCGAACTGGTCGCGGGATTTCTTGTCAACGTGAGGGCCACGGAGAACCGTGAACTTCTCAATCTTGTTCGGCAGCGGGATCGGGCCGCGCACGTTCGCGCCGGTCCGCTTGGCAGTGTTGACGATCTCTTGCGTGCTGGCATCCAGAACGCGATAGTCAAATGCCTTCAGCCGAATACGGATGTTTTGGCTTTGCATATTAACAGCCTTTCATCAGGCGTTGGGGTTGAGAGGAGGACAGACGCGCATCGCCAACCCTCATCGAACCCAAAAGGCGGGAATCATCCCGCCTTGACGTTCTTAGTTGAGAACTCGCGCGTATTAGTGGGGTTGGTGGGGTTTGGCAAGGGGGAAATGAGTTTGGCCGCAAAGGATCACAAAACCCAGAAAAAATTCGACTAGCTTAGCTCCATACAACTATGAGTTCCGGATTCGAGATTGTACCGTCGCACCCATTGCATCCCATTGATCTGGCACTGAGATGAACCTAAGAAATTTAGCGCGATGCTCGCGACCTTCTTGGATCAGCGATCCCGCTTCGTCATATCTTCGCTGGGAAAGTAGCACTGCCACATATCGCTCCAAAACGGATTGATATGCGCTGGGAGCGTTGTCAGGATTGGAACGGTGCGAGGTTAGACTATCCAGCAATTCGGCCTCAAGACCACCGGGTCTACCCAACTGAAATCGAAGCTCTGCCAAACGCTTTTCCCTGCGGTTTTCGGCAGAACCGCGTTCTGAACCCAGTTCGTTCCCCAGAGCAACGGCTTCACTCAGTTTTGCCTCGGCAATCTCCAGATTCCCTTCTTGCAACTCCAAGGCCACAAGCGAATCCAACAATTCGACAACCATGGCAATCTCAGTGTCGTTTGCACGAGGAATTCTATTAAGTGTTTTGTTAAGTACGTTTCTCGCCTCGTCAAATTTTGATTGCTCTTTGAGCACCCATGCATAGTCAGTGGCACGCCTCGCATGCGATTTTTCAAGCGGTTGCTGAATATCCAACTCAAAAGCTTGGCTGAACAAGGATTCAGCTAAGCCGTAGCCCTCAACGTAATCCAGTTTCAAAGCCTCATTCGCTTTCTTGGATAACTCGGCTGCTTGTATCTTCGGATCACTCAAAGGCTAAGGTTCCATTTCAATAGTCGTGCCTGCAAAAGGTACGCCTCAAAACATATTAAGCTCAACCACTTGATAAAAAATGGCTTTTGCCGGCAGATTTTTGTTGTCAACTTGCAATGGGTAGCGCGACGTGCGGATGGCGAAGCGCAGGCCGCCTTCCATCGCTATGGGCGCGATCAGCTCAACGCCGAACGACACGTTGTCGCCGGGCATGGTCTTCTCGGGGGGCTCTCTGGTTGCTGCGGGCAACTTGGTGCTAATTCCGGATCAGCCATGGGTCTTCTACCTTCATCCCTTGGTAGACCGCATGCAGAAACAGATGGGCAATCACTGGATCATTTGAGAACGGCGAATAGTTCAATTTGCCCTCTCTGATACCCACTTCCGCTTCATAAACAACCTCGTCGCCCTTCACGGTTACAAGAACTTCAAGTTCCGCCAGTGTCTCTGGGTCAACTGATGTGGGGTCGTCCGACAGGATCACGAAGTCCGCAACTTTACCAACTTCAATCGACCCCTTGTCATGTTCCTCGAAATGCTGCCACGCGGGCCAGATTGTCATCGCCTTCAAGGCAGTCATAACATCGACCCTCTGATGCGGCCCCAAAATGTCGCCAGACCGCGTGCGGCGTGTTACCGTTGCTGCAAGAACACGCATGCTGTCCGGGAAGGCCACCGGGGCATCGTGGTGTGTGCCGAACATCATATCCCGCTCGCGCAGCCATCCTGTGGGTGAGATATTATCCGCATTGATTGGCCCAACGGTGTGATCGCGGTGCCAATCCCCCCAGTAGAATGTGTGCATCGGGAAAAGCGACGGGAATACACCGAGGCGTTTTAGACTGGCAACCTGATCCTCTCTTAAAAACTGACCGTGGATCAAAACCGGACGATTTCCGGGGTCGCCATACTTTATCTGTGCTTCTTCGAGCGCAGCTATCAGCATGTCAGAAGCCCCTTCCCCATTGGAATGCACAAGGATTTGGAGCCCGTTTTCGTAACACCAGTTCACTGCGTCCTGAAGTTGTTCCATCGTGATCGCAGCATATCCGGCATATCCGGCAGCATAGTTCCCAACCGGATTGTAGTAGGGTCTATCCCTCAATGCCGTGAAACCCTGAGGTGATCCGTCAATAGTGAGCTTACAGCCGCCGACCCGAACACGGTTGTCGTAGGTCTTTGAGGTGTTGGCACCAATGTAGTCTCGCGACTCCAGAACGTCCGGGAAGGCAACCACGTCGATCGGAAGCCCCTTCTCGGCACCGACTTTCCTAAGAACCTCGACAATTTCGCCAGAAGACCGGCCTTCTTGCCCGGTCGTATATCCAAACTTGGCCCAGAGATTGGCCCCTGCCTGAGCGAAAGCCGCCAAACCCTCCTCTCCGAGATTTCCCAACATGGGCACCAGCACAGAAAAGAACGCGTACTCCTCCAGAACACCATTGGGCTCTCCGGCCTCATCGCGTTGAATAACGCCACCCGGAGGAGCCTCTGAAGCCGCTGTGATACCCGCCAGTTCCAATGCTTTTGAGTTGGCGACCCCAATATGCCCGGATTGATGGATGATGATGACGGGTAAATCTTCGGATACCGCGTCCAAATCCTGGCGCGTCGGATGGCGCAGTTCTTTTAGCTGAGCATTGTCGTAACCAAAGCCGATGATCATTTTCACCTGTTCAACAGCATCCGCATTTTTAGCAGCCCAGTTGGACAGTGATGATTGCAGACTGGCGATGTCCACAACTTCTCCATCCGGCGGCGCGAGGAGGTTGGCGGACAACGCCTGCAATCCCCCCATGACGACATGCCCGTGGCTATCGACAAACCCCGGAAGCATTGCGCGCCCGTTCAGATTGAAGGTTTCCGTTTCCACACCTTGATGCGCAGAGAGATCAGAAAGCGATCCAACGGCCAGAATGCGCCCATCTTTAACCGCGACCGCTTCGGCGGACGGGGTCGTATCGTCCATCGTTACAATTGGTCCACCAGAATAGATGCGGTCCGCAATTTCCTGGGCGAAGGCCGAGGTAGATGAGAAAGCAATTGCTGCGACAAGGCAGATTGAACGCGCAGATACGTGCATCTTATGACCTCTTTCTAATTGCAATGTCTCAATGTGAAAGAGGTTAGCATCTAGGTGGGTCAATCCGAAAATGAAAAAAGGGCGCCCCGAGGGGCGCCCTTTCCATAGCATTTCGCCAGAGCGAATTACTCGATGATTTTCGACACAACGCCGGCGCCGACGGTGCGGCCGCCTTCGCGGATCGCAAAGCGCAGGCCGTTTTCCATCGCGATCGGGGCGATCAGCTCAACGCCGAACGACACGTTGTCGCCAGGCATGACCATCTCGGTGCCTTCGGCCAGGGTCACGGTGCCGGTCACGTCAGTCGTACGGAAGTAGAACTGCGGACGGTAGTTCGCGAAGAACGGAGTGTGACGACCGCCTTCTTCCTTGGTCAGGATGTAGGCTTCGGCTTCGAACTTGGTGTGCGGTGTAACCGAACCCGGCTTACACAGAACCTGGCCACGCTCAACGCCGTCACGATCCACACCACGCAGCAGGGCGCCGATGTTGTCGCCTGCTTCACCGCGGTCCAGCAGCTTGCGGAACATTTCAACGCCGGTGCAGGTGGTTTTCGAAGTGTCGCGGATGCCGACGATTTCGATCTCGTCGCCAACGTTGATCACGCCACGCTCAACACGACCCGTAACAACGGTACCACGGCCCGAGATCGAGAACACGTCTTCGATCGGCATCAGGAACGGCTGGTCAACAGCACGCTCAGGGGTGTCGATGTAGTCATCAACAGCCGCCATCAGTTCCTTGATCTTCTCTTCGCCGATTTCCGGGTTGTTGCCTTCCATCGCGGCCAGAGCCGAACCTGCGATGATCGGAATATCGTCGCCGGGGTATTCATACGAAGACAGCAGCTCGCGGATTTCCATTTCCACCAGTTCCAGCAGCTCTTCGTCGTCAACCTGGTCAACTTTGTTCATGAACACGACCATCTTCGGGATGCCAACCTGGCGGCCCAGCAGGATGTGCTCACGCGTCTGCGGCATCGGGCCGTCAGCAGCGTTCACAACCAGGATCGCGCCGTCCATTTGAGCGGCACCGGTGATCATGTTCTTGACGTAGTCGGCGTGGCCGGGGCAGTCGACATGCGCATAGTGGCGGTTGTCGGTCTCGTATTCCACGTGGGCGGTCGAGATGGTGATGCCGCGCGCTTTCTCTTCCGGCGCACCGTCAATCTGGTCATACGCTTTGAAGTCACCGAAATACTTGGTGATTGCTGCGGTCAGCGTGGTCTTGCCGTGGTCAACGTGGCCAATCGTGCCGATGTTGACGTGCGGTTTTGTACGCTCAAACTTTTCCTTTGCCATGATGGCCTCCTTTTTCGGTAATGAAGGGAGCCCCTGACCGGAGCTCCCTCAAATCGTCGCTTATGCGTATTTCGCCTGGATCTCGTCCGAGATGTTCTGCGGAACCGGATCGTAGTGGTCGAACTGCATGGTGAACTGGGCACGGCCCGACGACATCGAACGCAGAGTGTTGATGTAGCCGAACATGTTCGCCAGCGGAACGAACGCGTCGATCGCGATCGCGTTGCCGCGCGGTTCCTGACCAGACACCTGGCCACGACGCGAGGTCAGGTCGCCGATGATACCGCCGGTGTATTCTTCCGGGGTGATCACTTCGACCTTCATGATCGGTTCCAGCAGTTTCGCGCCAGCTTTGCGCATGCCTTCACGCATACACATACGGGCCGCGATTTCGAACGCCAGAACGCTCGAGTCAACGTCGTGGAACTTACCGTCCAGCAGGGCAACCTTGAAGTCGATCACGGGGAAGCCAGCCAGCGGGCCGCTGTCCATGACCGAGTTGATGCCTTTTTCAACACCCGGGATGTATTCCTTCGGAACGGCACCACCAACGATGCGGCTTTCGAACGAATAACCTTCGCCCGGCTCGGTCGGCTGGATTTCCAGCTTAACTTCACCGAACTGACCCGAACCACCCGACTGTTTCTTGTGGGTGTAGGTGTGCTCGACCGGCATCGAGATGGTTTCACGGTATGCCACCTGCGGTGCACCGATGTTCGCCTCGACCTTGAACTCGCGCTTCAGACGATCAACCAGGATGTCCAGGTGAAGTTCGCCCATGCCCTTCATGATGGTCTGACCGGATTCCAGGTCGGTTTCCACACGGAAGGACGGGTCTTCAGCGGCCAGACGGGCCAGACCCTGAGACATCTTCTCTTGGTCGCCCTTGGTTTTGGGCTCAACCGCGATCTCGATCACCGGATCAGGGAAGGTCATGGTTTCCAGAACCACCGGATCCTTCGCATCACACAGGGTGTCACCGGTGGTGGTGTCTTTCAGACCCGCCAGCGCAATGATGTCGCCTGCAAACGCTTCTTCGATCTCTTCCCGGTTGTTCGAGTGCATCATCATCATACGACCGATGCGCTCTTTCTTACCTTTGGTCGAGTTCAGGATCGAGTCACCCTTGTTCATGGTGCCCGAGTAAATCCGGGTGAAAGTCAGCGAACCAACGAAGGGGTCGTTCATGATTTTGAACGCCAGACCCGAGAACGCCATTGCGTCATCGGCACGACGTGCGATGTCACGAACTTCTTCCTCGTCGCCGGGTTTGAAGCCCATGTAATCAACAACGTCCAGCGGGCTGGGCAGATAGTCGATCACAGCGTTGAGCAGCGGCTGAACGCCTTTGTTCTTGAACGCCGAACCACCCAGAACCGGAACGAACGCGATGTCCAGAGTGCCTTTGCGCAGCAGGGCGCGCAGGGTCGGAACGTCGGGCTCATTGCCTTCCAGGTATTCCATCATCGCGTCGTCGTCCATTTCGACGGCCGCTTCGATCATCTTGCCGCGCCATTCGTCAGCCATGTCTTTCAGGCTGTCGCGGATGGGGGCTTTGATCCAGCTTGCGCCCAGATCTTCGCCCTGCCACAGCCACTCTTCCATGGTGACCAGGTCGATCAGACCTTCCAGCTCGGACTCGGCGCCGATCGGAATACCAACCGGAACAGCGCGTGCGCCGGTGCGGTCTTCGATCATGCGAACGCAGTTGAAGAAGTCTGCGCCGATCTTGTCCATTTTGTTGACGAAAACCATACGCGGAACCTTGTAGCGATCAGCCTGACGCCACACGGTTTCGGTCTGGGGCTCAACACCGGCGTTTGCGTCCAGAACGCAGACGGCACCGTCGAGAACCGCCAGCGAACGCTCAACTTCGATCGTGAAGTCAACGTGGCCGGGGGTGTCGATGATGTTCAGGCGGTGCTTGGGGGTATCGGCGGTCTGACCGTCCTCGGTGCGCTCCCAGAAAGTGGTGGTCGCAGCCGAAGTGATGGTGATGCCGCGTTCCTGCTCCTGCTCCATCCAGTCCATGGTGGCTGCACCATCGTGCACCTCACCGATGTTGTGGGATTTACCAGTGTAATACAGGATACGCTCCGAGCAGGTGGTCTTACCTGCGTCGATGTGCGCCATGATACCGAAGTTACGGTATAGTTCGAGCGGATATTCGCGTGCCATTTTTGATAAGCCTCTGAATTACCAACGGTAGTGGCTGAAGGCTTTGTTCGCCTCGGCCATCTTGTGGGTGTCTTCGCGCTTCTTCACGGCAGTACCGCGGGACTGTACAGCGTCCAGCAGTTCACCGGCGAGGCGTTCTTCCATGGTGTTTTCGTTGCGACCGCGCGCAGCAGTGATCAGCCAGCGGATGGCCAGTGCTTCGCGGCGCTCAGGACGGACTTCGACCGGAACCTGATAGGTTGCACCACCAACCCGGCGCGAGCGAACCTCGACCGACGGTTTGATGTTGTCGAGGGCTTCGTGGAACACTTCGACAGGTGCGCGCTTGATCTTGTTCTCAACGCGATCAAAGGCGTTGTAGACAATGCGCTCTGCGACCGACTTCTTGCCGTCGATCATCAGGTTGTTCATGAATTTGGTCAGTACCTTGTCGCCAAATTTGGCGTCAGGCAGGACTTCGCGTTTTTCGGCGGCGTGACGACGTGACATATCAGCCTCTCCTTCTTACTTGGGACGCTTCGCGCCGTATTTCGAACGACGCTGCTTACGATCTTTGACGCCCTGAGTATCCAGAACACCGCGCAGGATGTGGTAACGCACACCGGGAAGGTCTTTCACACGGCCGCCACGGATCAGAACAACCGAGTGTTCCTGCAGGTTGTGGCTTTCACCGGGGATGTACGAGATGACCTCGAACCCGTTGGTCAGGCGCACCTTGGCAACCTTACGCATCGCCGAGTTCGGCTTTTTTGGTGTGGTGGTGTACACACGGGTGCAGACGCCGCGTTTCTGCGGGCACTGCTCCAGGTGCATGGACTTCGAGCGTTTTACTTTGGGCTGCCGCGGCTTGCGGATCAGCTGTTGAATAGTTGGCATTCCGGTTTCTTCCCCGTTTTGCAACACACATGACATGCACGCGCATTGCGTGCGGTTAAATTCGCTGCACTCATGCGTCCACAAGCGCAAAATCCGCGAGCGTTCCCATTCCGAGGTGAACGTCGCGGTTGGTTATCAGAGGACGCGAACGGCAAAATTGTCCGGGTCTTGACCAGTTCATTACTGAAATCGGCTATGGGGCGGCCCCCGGTACCGAGATGACGCGCGTAATAGGGGGAGTCGGGCGCGGTGTCAACAGTGCGACCCGATCGAGCGCCCAACAGGCCGGTTCAGGCGGATTTATCAGGGTGCAACAAGGATTTCCAGCGCCACAGTCGTTGCGGGCCACGGCCTGCAAGGGCATAGTCCCGTTAACAGACGGAACCACGGATGAATCATGCAAGTTATCGGCCTTTGCCGCTTTTCCTACCCTGCTTATGGCGGCTTTCAGGTAGAGCATGACACGATCGAGGACCGCAGGCGGTACCTCTATAATCCCAACCGTCTGGAAGAGCGGTTCCGCCTGTTCGAAACCGTTACCCTGCCCTGTTTCAGGGAACAAACCGACGAGGATTTCAAACTTCTCATTGTGATCGGTGAGTGCCTGCCCAAACCCGCCTATGACAGGTTGCACGATCTGACGGCTGGCATGAAACAGGTCCAGATCATCGCCCGCGAACCGATGCGTCAGCGCAAGGTAATGAAAGAGGTCATAAACGCGGCGCGCGGCAGCTTCGATGCTCCCTGCCTGCAATTTCGACATGATGACGACGACGCCGTATCGGTGGACTTCGTAGAACGCCTGCGTGGTTCCTTAGAAGACGGCAGGAGGCTGATCGAAAAAAGCCGAACCGTCGCCATCGACTATAACAGTGGCTTCTTTGCCCGCTTTGGGGCCGGGGGCATTGTGGCCCGGCAAAAGTTCCAACCCCTGCTGGGTGTTGGTCTGGGCATGTATGTGCGTGCTGGTTGCGACCTGACTATCATGAATTTCGGCCATCATCGGATCGGGAATTTTATGCCCGTGATCAGCTATCCCGACGCGCCGATGTGGGTCCGCAGCCTAAGTCAATTCAACGACTCGTACCATGCCCGCAACAACAAGGCCGAACTGCTACCGCTGAACCGTGAACAAGAGGGGGAGTTCATCGCGCGGTTCGCTATCGACCAGGACGCGGTTCGCCGAGTTCACTCTGCCGCTTGATCTGATCTTTCCCGGAACAAGGTGAACAGGCCCGCCGCAACGACCAGCGCGGCCCCGAACATGGTGATCGTGTCCGGCCATTCGTCGAAAACCAACCAGCCAAGCCCCAGCGCCCAGATCAGACTGGAATAGCGGAACGGCGCGATGAAACCGACCTCGCCCACACGCATCACCATCACACTGGACAGATATCCGATCAGTACAAACACCGCCGCCGACACCACCAGCGCCCCGTTTTCGACCGACACCGGCACCCAGCCTTCAAACGCTGAAACCACGCAGGCCGTGAGCGTAATAGTCAACGATGTCGCCAATGTCACAACCATCGACGGCACCGCGGCAGACATACGGCGTGTGATCAGATCCCGAACAGTGACAGAGGCCATCGCAGCCAGCGCGTACAAGGCATAGATACTGAACCCGTCAGGTCCCGGGCGCACAATCAGCAGCATCCCGACGAAACCGACCGCAATCGCCGTGATCCGCCGCCAGCCGATCTGCTCTGAGAAAAACAGAACCGCCCCCAGCGTCACCGTCAGGGGCAAAGCCTGCAACACCGCAGTGACATTCGCCAGTGGCATATGTTTCAGAGCTGTCAGAAAGAAGAACGTGGCCGAGACCTCGGCAATACACCGAAGCACCACCAACCACTTGTCGTGACGTGGAAAATTCAGGTGCAAAGCCCCCAGATTACGCGCCAGTATGTAGACCAGAACCGTGGCCAGCATCCCGCGTATAGTCACCAGCTGAAACAGCGGCATCTCTTGCAGGGCCACCTTGACCAGAGTGTCGTTCACCGTAAACGCGGCCATGCTGCTCATCATCAGCAGCGCGCCTTTCACATTGGGGGTCATGCGAGCCGGGTCCTGTAAATCACAAACCCCGGCATTGGCACCATCACCGATCTGATTGTCAACTCATCATGAGAGGTCAAAAGCGTCTTGACGGCCCCCTTGCTCCTATCTGTCGCCTGATGCAAACTTAAATGCAGTACGAGGCATCTCTGCTTTACGATCGGGCCTTCGCACTGATGGGCCAGACGCCTCTTTGCCTTGCGAGGAATGTGTCATGAATTCCAGCACCACGGGTTCCACACCGCCAGACAATCTGACGCCTCAGCAACAGACCATGCCTAAGGTCAACAGACTGACTGCGGGGGATATTACCGCGTCTTTGAAGGCAGGGTTTTCGGACTTTCTGGCACGCCCTGTCATGAGTGGCTTTTTCGGACTGTTCTATGCGGTTTTCGGCATCCTGTTCGTGTGGGCCTTGGTCTGGCTTGGCAAGATCTGGATGATCATTCCCGCCGTTGTCGGCTTTCCACTTGTCGCCCCTTTCGCCGCTGCCGGGCTTTATGAAATGTCCCGTCGCTTACAGAACGGGGAAAGCTTCGGCTGGAGGGACATTCTGACCGTCATGGCCGATCAACGCAAACGCGAACTGGGTTGGATGGCGTTTGTCACGCTGTTCATATTCTGGGTGTGGATTTATCAGGTTCGCCTGTGGCTTGCGATCATCCTTCAGAACGCATCCTTTTCGGATTTCGACGGATTTCTGAATACCGTATTTTTCACTCCCCAAGGCTGGACCTTCCTTGCCGTTGGCACATGTATCGGAGCGGTATTGTCGGGTGTCCTCTTCGCCGTAACAGTTATCGCCATGCCCATGCTGCTGGACCGCGAGACCAATTTCGTGTCCGCCATGCTGACCTCCCTTCGCGCCGTGTCGGAAAGCCCGGTGGTCATGCTGACCTGGGCGGCAATCATCTCAATCACCATGGTGTTGTCGCTGATCCCGGCATTTATTGGCCTGATCTTCACCCTGCCGATCCTTGGCCATACCACGTGGCACCTGTATCAAAGGGCCGTCGACTGATCCCAAAAGCCGCACGCCCATCCTGCCCTTTAAGCGATGTGAATGAGGTGCGACCTCAAACAAAAAGGCCCCGCGATACCGCAGGGCCTTCTCAATTTCTATGTGCCGAGGCTTATTCGCGGCTTTCCGGTGTTTCCACCAGAACGTCCAGTTCGTCGCCGACCATGTCGTCGTCGATCATCGGCGCAGCCAAGGCAGCGGCCGCTTCGGCCTCTTCCCGGCGGGCTTCGATCACGACGTTGTCGCGCGACTGAGCAACCTGACGCACGGCCTGGGTCGCACCACCGGTACCGGCAGGGATCAGGCGACCAACGATGACGTTCTCTTTCAGGCCAACCAGCTTGTCTTTCTTGCCCTGAACCGAAGCTTCGGTCAGCACGCGGGTGGTTTCCTGGAACGACGCCGCCGAGATGAACGAACGCGTCTGCAGCGAGGCTTTGGTGATCCCCAAGAGGATCGGCTCGCCCTGTGCCGGACGACCACCGCGGGCGATGGTCTTCTCGTTGGCCGCGTCGAACTCTTGTTTGTCGACATGCTCGCCTTTCAGCAGGGTGGTGTCGCCTGAATCCAGGATTTCCCACTTCTGCAGCATCTGGCGCACGATGACCTCGATGTGCTTGTCGTTGATCTTCACGCCCTGCAGACGATAGACGTCCTGCACCTCGTCGATCATGTAATCCGCCAGCGCTTCGACACCCATGATGGACAGGATGTCATGCGGAGCCGGGTTACCGTCCATCAGGTATTCACCCTTCTGGATAAAGTCCCCTTCGGCGACCGGGATGTGCTTGCCCTTGGGCACCATGTACTCGATGGTCTCCATGGACTCGTCAGCCGGTTCGATGCTGATGCGGCGCTTGTTCTTGTAGTCGCGGCCAAAGCGCACGTAACCATCGGCTTCTGCGATGATCGCGTGATCTTTCGGACGGCGGGCTTCGAACAGTTCGGCCACACGCGGCAGACCACCGGTAATGTCCTTGGTCTTGGCGCCTTCACGCGGGATACGCGCAACAACGTCACCGGCTTCGACCTGCTGACCGTCTTCGACCGAGAGGATCGCATCCACCGACATCGGATAGTGAACCGGGTTGCCCGCATCGTTGCGGACCGGCTCGCCATCTTCACCGACCAGAATGATCTCGGGCTTCAGGTCGCTGCCTTTGGGGGCGGCGCGCCAGTCGATCACGATCTTCTGGGTCATACCGGTTGCTTCGTCGGTCTCGTCGCGGACAGCAAGGCCCGAAACAAGGTCAACGTATTTCGCAGTACCGGCTTTCTCGGCGATGATCGGCAGGGTGTACGGGTCCCACTCGAACAGCTTGTCGCCACGGGCCACTTTGGTGCCATCCTTGACGAACAGCTTGGAGCCGTAACCCAGCTTGAAGCTGGCACGCTCTTCGCCGTGTTCGTCGTTAATCACCAGCTTCATGTTCCGGCCCATGACCAGGCTTTCGCCTGCGGCATTGACCAGGATCTGCGGGTTCTCGAACGCCACAACGCCTTCCTGGTTGGCTTCCTGGAACGACTGCTGACCACCTTGGGCAACACCACCGATGTGGAAGGTCCGCATGGTCAGCTGTGTACCGGGTTCACCGATCGACTGCGCGGCGATGATGCCGACAGCTTCACCTGTATTGACCATGGTACCGCGTGCAAGGTCACGACCGTAGCAGGTTGCGCAGACGCCTTCCTCGGACTCACAGGTCAGAGGCGAGCGGATGCGCATCGAGGCAACACCAGCTTCGTCGATGGTGTCAGCCATACGTTCGTCGATCAGCTGACCAGCGGCCACGATCACCTCATCGGTGCCCGGACGCAGCACGTCATCAGCCGCCACACGGCCCAGCACACGTTCGGCCAGCGAGGCAACAACCTCACCGTCATTCACGGCTGCTTCGGCAGTGATCGCACGCTCGGTGCCACAGTCGATCTCACGAACGATACAGTCTTGCGCCACGTCCACCAGACGACGGGTCAGGTAACCCGAGTTCGCCGTCTTCAGAGCGGTATCCGACAGACCCTTACGGGCACCGTGGGTCGAGTTGAAGTACTCGAGAACGGTCAGACCTTCTTTAAAGTTCGAGATAATAGGCGTCTCGATGATGTCACCGTTCGGCTTGGCCATCAGGCCACGCATACCACCCAGCTGCTTCATCTGAGTGACCGAGCCACGCGCGCCCGAGTGGGCCATCATGTAGACCGAGTTCGGTTCCTGTTCAGAGCCGTCCTCTGCCCGATCCGACGACGAGATCGTCGACATCATCGCCTCGGTGACGCGGTCGTTACACTTCGACCAGGCATCGACAACTTTGTTGTACTTTTCGCCCTGAGTGATCAGGCCGTCCATATACTGCTGTTCAAAGTCCTTCACCTGACCGCGGGTGTCATCAACGATGCCCCATTTGTCGTTCGGGATGACCATGTCGTCCTTACCGAACGAGATGCCCGCCTTGAACGCCTCTTTGAAGCCCATCGACATGATCTGGTCACAGAAGATGACCGACTCTTTCTGACCGCAATACCGGTAGACGGTGTCGATCACCTGCTGCACTTCTTTCTTCCGCAGCAGGCGGTTGACCAGATCGAACGGCGCTTTGTTGTTCATCGGCAGCAAGGCACCCAGACGCAGACGGCCCGGAGTGGTTTCATAGCGCTTCTGAACTTCGTTGCCTTCGTCGTCGATCTGCGTGATCCGCGCGGTGATCTTGGTGTGCAGGTGCACTTCGCCGGAATCCAGCGCGTGCTGAACTTCGTCGATCGACCCGAACACCTTGCCTTCACCCGGCATGCCTTCGCGTTCCAGGGTCACATAGTAGAGACCCAGGATCATATCCTGCGACGGAACGATAATCGGCGCGCCGTTGGCAGGCGACAGAACGTTGTTCGTCGACATCATCAGAACACGGGCTTCCAGCTGCGCCTCAAGGCTGAGGGGCACGTGAACCGCCATCTGGTCACCGTCGAAGTCAGCGTTAAAGGCCGAACAGACCAGCGGGTGCAGCTGGATGGCTTTACCTTCGATCAGAACCGGCTCGAATGCCTGAATGCCAAGACGGTGCAGCGTCGGCGCACGGTTCAGCATGACAGGGTGTTCGCGGATCACCTCGTCGAGGATATCCCACACTTCGGGACGCTCTTTCTCGACCAGTTTCTTCGCCTGTTTCACGGTCGAAGACAGACCCTTGGCTTCAAGGCGCGAGTAGATGAACGGCTTGAACAGCTCCAACGCCATCTTCTTGGGCAGGCCACACTGGTGCAGCTTGAGTTCCGGTCCGGTCACAATGACCGAACGGCCCGAGAAGTCGACGCGTTTCCCCAGAAGGTTCTGACGGAAGCGACCCTGCTTGCCCTTCAGCATGTCCGACAGCGATTTCAGCGGACGCTTGTTGGCGCCGGTGATCACGCGGCCACGACGACCGTTGTCGAACAGAGCGTCAACAGATTCCTGCAGCATCCGCTTTTCGTTGCGGACGATGATGTCAGGCGCGCGCAGCTCGATCAGACGCTTCAGACGGTTGTTCCGGTTGATGACGCGGCGATACAGATCGTTCAGATCCGAGGTTGCGAAACGGCCACCGTCCAGCGGAACCAGCGGACGCAGTTCCGGCGGAATGACCGGGATCACGGTCATCACCATCCACTCTGGCCGGTTGCCCGACTCGAGGAAGGATTCAACAACCTTCAAACGCTTGATGATTTTCTTGGGCTTCAGCTCGCCGGTTGCTTCGGCCAGATCAGCACGCAGCTGCTCGGCTTCGGCTTCCAGATCGATCTGGGCCAGCATCTCGCGGATGGCTTCAGCACCGATATTCGCGGTGAACGCGTCCATGCCATAGGCATCCTGCGCATCCATGTACTCTTCTTCGGTCAGCATCTGGCCGTAGGTCAGGTCAGTCAGACCGGGCTCGATGACGACGTAGTTTTCAAAGTACAGAACGCGTTCCAGATCGCGCAGCGTCATGTCCAGCATCAGACCGATGCGGGACGGCAGCGATTTCAGGAACCAGATGTGTGCAACAGGCGCGGCCAGTTCGATGTGGCCCATACGCTCGCGGCGAACTTTCTGCAGGGTGACTTCCACACCGCATTTTTCGCAGACAACGCCGCGATACTTCATCCGCTTATATTTGCCGCACAGGCATTCGTAGTCTTTGATCGGGCCAAAGATACGCGCGCAGAACAGGCCGTCACGTTCAGGCTTGAACGTCCGGTAGTTGATGGTTTCAGGTTTCTTGATCTCGCCATAGGACCAAGACAGAATCCGCTCGGGCGACGCCAGCGAGACCTTGATCTCGTCAAAGACCTTCGGGGGCGTCAGCGGGTTGAACGGGTTGTTGGTGATTTCCTGGTTCATTTGTTACCTCAAATCTTGCGGAAGGGGGGACGGGAGGAAGGGCAGCGCCCTTACTCCTCAACCTCCGCATCCAGGAGTTCCATATTCAGGCCGAGGCCGCGGACTTCTTTAACCAGAACGTTGAACGATTCCGGTACGCCCGCTTCAAAGTTATCCTCGCCCTTGACGATCGACTCATAGACCTTGGTCCGGCCGGCGACGTCATCCGATTTCACGGTGAGCATCTCCTGCAGGGTGTAGGCGGCGCCGTAAGCTTCCAGAGCCCAGACTTCCATCTCACCAAAGCGCTGACCACCGAACTGCGCCTTACCGCCCAGCGGCTGCTGGGTAACCAGGCTGTACGGCCCGGTCGAACGCGCGTGGATTTTGTCGTCCACCAGGTGGTGCAGTTTCAGCAGGTACTTGATGCCCACGGTCACCGGACGCGCGAATTGCTCACCGGTCCGACCGTCGAACAGAACCGACTGGCCGCTTTCCGAGAAGCCCGCACGCACCAGCGCGTCGTTGACGTCAGCCTCTTTGGCACCGTCGAAGACCGGGGTTGCGATCGGCACACCACGGGTCACGTTGCCCGCAGCCTCGATCAGGCCATCCTCGTCCAGACCGGTGATGCCTTCTTCGTAGACATCTTCGCCATAGGCCAGTTTCATCGCCTCACGTACCGGGGTCAGGTCGCCAGAGCGGCGGTATTCACCCAGCGCGTCGTCGATGTTCAGACCCAGACCGCGCGCGGCCCAACCCATGTGGGTTTCCAGAATCTGACCAACGTTCATACGCGACGGCACACCCAGCGGGTTCAGACAGAAGTCAACCGGAGTACCATCAGCCAGGAACGGCATGTCTTCCATCGGAACAACCTTGGAGATCACCCCCTTGTTCCCGTGACGACCGGCCATCTTATCGCCCGGCTGAAGCTTACGCTTAACGGCGATGAAGACTTTGACCATCTTCATCACACCCGGCGGCAGGTCGTCGCCACGACGGACCTTCTCGACCTTGTCCTCGAAACGGGCGTCCAGAGCACGCTTTTGCACTTCGTACTGCTCGTTCAGAGCCTCGACAATCTGTGCGTCCTGCTCGCCTTCCAGCGCCAGCTGCCACCACTGACCACGGGTCAGGGTCTCCAGCAGTTCTTCGGTGATCACCGACCCTGCCTTGACGCCTTTCGGGCCTTTGACAGCGGTTTTTCCAAGGATCAGGCCTTGCAGACGCGCACAGATGTTGCGGTCGAGGATCGCCAGCTCGTCGTCCCGGTCACGGGCCAGACGTTCGACTTCCTCACGTTCGATCTGCAGCGCACGCTCGTCTTTCTCGACGCCGTGACGGTTGAATACGCGGACTTCAACGACCGTACCGTAATCGCCCGGTTTCACACGCAGCGAGGTGTCGCGCACGTCAGATGCTTTTTCACCAAAGATGGCGCGCAGCAGCTTTTCTTCCGGGGTCATCGGGCTTTCGCCCTTCGGAGTGATCTTGCCGACCAGAATATCGCCCGGCTCAACATCCGCACCGATGTAAACGATGCCTGCCTCATCGAGGTTGCGCAGCGCTTCTTCACCGACGTTCGGGATGTCGCGGGTGATCTCTTCCGGACCAAGCTTGGTGTCACGGGCGGCGACTTCAAACTCCTCGATATGGACCGAGGTAAAGACGTCGTCACGCGCGATACGTTCCGAGATCAGGATCGAGTCTTCGTAGTTGTAACCGTTCCACGGCATGAACGCGACGACCACGTTCTTACCCAGCGCCAGTTCACCCATATCGGTCGACGGACCATCGGCAATCACCTCGCCCTTCTGGACGGTGTCACCCACCTTGATCAGGGGACGCTGGTTGATGCAGGTGTTCTGGTTCGAACGCTGGAACTTGCGCAGACGATAGATGTCAACGCCAGCGTCGCCCAGTTCCAGATCCTCAGTAGCGCGGATAACGATACGCTGAGCATCAACCTGGTCGATGATACCCGCGCGTTTCGCCTGAATCGCAGCACCTGAGTCGATCGCAACCTTTTCCTCGATCCCGGTACCGACCAGCGGCGCTTCGGCGCGCAGCAGCGGAACCGCCTGACGTTGCATGTTCGAGCCCATCAGAGCGCGGTTGGCGTCGTCATTTTCAAGGAACGGGATCAGCGATGCAGCGACCGAGACCAGCTGTTTTGGCGACACGTCGATCAGGTCCACATTCTCACGCGGAGCAAGTGTGTAGTCACCAGCCTGACGGGTCGAAACCAGATCGTTGATGAACTTGCCATCGGCATCCAGCGTCGCGTTCGCCTGCGCCACGGTGTGACGCATTTCCTCGGTCGCGGACATGTAGTGAACCTCATCGGTCACCTCGGCGTCTTTGACAACGCGGTAGGGTGTTTCGATGAAGCCATACTTGTTCACGCGGGCAAAGGTGGCCAGCGAGTTGATCAGACCAATGTTCGGACCTTCCGGCGTTTCAATCGGGCACATCCGGCCATAATGGGTCGGGTGTACGTCGCGAACCTCAAAGCCAGCACGTTCACGTGTCAGACCACCCGGGCCAAGCGCCGAGAGACGGCGTTTGTGGGTGACTTCCGACAGCGGGTTGGTCTGGTCCATGAACTGCGACAGCTGCGAAGAGCCAAAGAATTCGCGAACAGCAGCCGCAGCCGGTTTCGCGTTGATCAGGTCCTGCGGCATGACGGTGTCGATCTCGACCGACGACATACGCTCTTTGATCGCGCGCTCCATGCGCAGCAGGCCAACGCGGTACTGGTTTTCCATCAGTTCGCCGACCGAACGCACACGACGGTTGCCGAGGTGGTCGATATCGTCCACGTCGCCTTTGCCGTCACGCAGTTCCACCAGCGCCTTGATGCAGGCCACGATGTCTTCGCGGCGCAGGGTGCGCAGGGTGTCCGGCGCGTCCAGAGCCAGACGCATGTTCATCTTCACGCGACCAACAGCCGACAGGTCATAACGCTCGCTGTCGAAGAACAGGGTGTCGAACAGGGCCGACGCAGCTTCGACGGTGGGCGGCTCACCCGGACGCATAACGCGGTAGATGTCCATCAGCGCGCTTTCACGGTTCAGGTTCTTGTCCTGAGCCATGGTGTTGCGCATGTAGGGACCAACGTTGACGTTGTCGATGTCCAGAACCGGGATGTCGGTGATGCCCGCATCGATCAGTTCCTTCACGGTGCCACCGATCAGGTCACCGTCTTTGTCGTATTCCAAGGTCAGTTCATCACCGGCTTCGACATAGATCGCGCCGTTTTCTTCATTGATGATGTCCTTGGCGACGTATTTGCCAACGATGTGATCGAACGGAACCAGCAGGTCGGTGACGCTGCCTTCGTCGATCAGTTTCTTGACCGCGCGCGGGGTGACTTTCTTGCCGGCTTCAGCAATCACTTCACCGGATTTCGCGTCGATCAGATCATAAGTCGGACGGGTGCCGCGCACGCGCTCGGGGAAGAACGGCGTGACCCAGCCCTTCTTCTTGTCCAGCTTGTAGGACACGGTGTTGTAATACGCGTCCATGATCGCTTCCTGATCCAGACCCAGCGCATACAGCAGGGTGGTCACAGGCAGTTTGCGGCGACGGTCGATCCGGGCGAACACAATGTCTTTGGCGTCGAACTCAAAGTCCAACCAGCTGCCGCGATACGGGATGATGCGGCAGGCAAACAGCAGTTTACCCGAGGAATGGGTCTTGCCCTTGTCGTGGTCAAAGAACACACCGGGCGAGCGGTGCATCTGGGACACGATCACACGCTCGGTACCGTTCACGATGAACGTCCCGTTCGGCGTCATCAGGGGCATGTCGCCCATGAACACGTCCTGTTCTTTGATGTCTTTGACCGACTTGGCGCCGGTGTCCTCATCGACATCAAATACGATCAGACGCAGAGTGACCTTCAGCGGCGCGCTGTAGGTCATGTCGCGCTGCATACACTCTTCGACGTCGTATTTCGGTTTTTCCAGATCGTATTTCACGAACTCCAGAACGGAGGTTTCGTTGAAATCCTTGATCGGGAAAACCGACTGGAACACGCCCATGATGCCTTCGCCGTCAGTTGGCAGGTCTGCATCACCAGAGCGCAGGAAAAGATCATAAGAAGATTTCTGGACCTCAATGAGGTTCGGCATCTCCAGCACTTCGCGGATTTTGCCGTAATATTTACGAAGACGTTTCTGGCCAAGGAACGTTTGAGCCATGTCAGATGTCACCTTTCGATGTTCTCAGCGGGCAAAGACACCGTCGGGCCCCGGCATCTTGCACATTCGAGACGACACGTCCGGATCAATTCGTGGCCACCGTCCCGAAGGTGGCCTCCCGATCCGAAAACCGTGTCTTAGAAAACGCCCCACCCCATGAGGCCCTTTCTAAGACAGGTTCGGCTGGACCCGGATTTCTCCGGACCCAGCCAAATTCTTCGGCACATCAGCGATGCGCCAGAGACTAGACTTAGGCCAGCTCGACTTCGGCGCCAGCTGCTTCCAGCTTGGCTTTGACGTCTTCTGCTTCGGCTTTGTCCACGCCTTCTTTGATCTTGCCGCCAGCTTCGACCAGCTCTTTGGCTTCTTTCAGGCCCAGACCGGTGATGCCGCGAACTTCTTTGATCACGTTGATTTTCGAAGCGCCGGCGTTCTTCAGAACGACGTCGAATTCGGTTTTTTCTTCCTCAGCTGCGCCACCGGCGTCGCCACCAGCTGCGACCATTACGGCGCCGCCAGCTGCGGGCTCGATGCCGTACTCGTCTTTGAGGATGGTTTTCAGTTCTTGTGCTTCCAGCAGGGTCAGACCCACGATGCTTTCTGCGAGTGCTTTCAGATCAGCCATTTTATCAGCTCTTTCCGTTTACAGTGTGTGTTCCAACGTCAGGGTAGGTACCCTACGCAGATCATTCAGTGCCAACCGCTTACGCAGCTTCCGCCTTCTCTTCGATGGTGGAAAGGATGCTTGCGATGTTGCTTGCAGGTGCGCCAATCGCGCCGGCGATGTTCGAAGCAGGTGCGCCAATGCAGCCCACGATCGAAGCAATAAGCTCCTCGCGAGACGGCATTTTCGAAACTGTTTCGACGCCTTTGCGGTCCAGAGCGTTCTCACCCATTGCACCACCAAGAATCTCAAAATTCTTGTTATCCTTGGCGAAGTCCTCGGCCACCTTGGCTGCTGCCACAGGGTCCTCGGAATAGGTCAGAACGGTCATCCCTGTCAGCAGGTCGGCCATGCTTTCACACGGCTTACCCTCAAGGGCGATTTTGGCGAGCCTGTTCTTGGCAACACGCACGGCACCACCCGCGTCACGAGCACGTGCGCGAAGGTCCTGCATCTCGGCAACTGTCAGACCGGCGTAGTGAGCAACCACTACGACGCCAGAGCTTTCGAAGATTTGGCCGAGTTCCTCGACCACTTTCTCTTTCTGGGCTCTATCCACAGTTCTCTCCAAGTTAGGGGCGATATCTCACCCCGGCTCATATTTGCCGTAGCTTTCGCTCCGGCGTTCAGGTCCGTTATTACGGGATTGGCCAAAATGCGCCCGAGGGCTGGACCCTCAGAATTCTTTGGTCTTACCCGTCTCAGGCAGGGAATTAAGGGGCCAGATGGACCCACCCACCGTCTTGGACGAAACAAAATAAAGCGCACGACGAATCGCACGCTTTATTCCGTAGCTCTCTTTAGGGCAGATATGCGGGGTTTCCAAGGGGTAAATTACACAAGGTTGCTTGCCGCTTTCCCGTCAAATCGTTCAGTTCTCTCGGGAGATCGACACCGCAGTTTGGTAGGTTTGCTTTATGTAAGCCCCTGTCACAACATACACCTGATCACCCTTTTGGTATTTAAAGCCCTTTTTGGGATTGCCCACTGGCTTATATCCCCTGGAATTGAGCGAATTGGCAACAAAGACAAAGGCTTCGCGATAGCCGGAAAAATTCCCGATTAAGAACTGACACCAGTTCTTTTTCGGGGGATAGCTCAAGATCGTGTTGGAGCCGTTCACCCTATCCCAGCCTGAATCGCCGCGTTTTTTCTTGTACCCTTCTCCCCTTAATGTGTTCATCTTCGAAAAGCCCAGGGCCGCCATCTTGTCGCTGGAGACCGGCTGACCCGTTTCAAGAACGTCCAAACAGACATCGATCAACGGAGCAAGCTCAGCAGTCACCAGTTTTGTGTTGGAAGCAGATGCACGCTTGTTCTGTTCTGCCTTTTCCGCCCGGTATTCCGGGGTGTCATATGCGCAGCCTGAAAAAAGAAACGACCCGCCAATCACTGCGGCTATCACTGTCTTTATTGTCATTTTGAATTCTCATACTCATTGCCGGAACCACCACTAACAATCGCAATAGTAGAATGGGAGATTCTCCAAATAGTTGTATTGAGGATTTCCTCATCAGTGGCACGAAGCACACAATTGCCCTGACAGTACACCGAGCGAACGACTGCGGCAAAGTCGAACGGAAACCGTTCTAATCGCAAGCTGCGCCGCTCTCTCCTCGTTGACACCAGGAGCGATCTGCGGTCCTTTCAACCGGCCCGGAAAAGAACATTGCTCAATGCTGGACCTGACCGAATCTGAAAAGTCATTCGTATCACGCTGCGTGGCCGAGTTCCTGCCAGACGGGCGCGTTCGGGGACTTGCCTGCACCTATCGCTCGCATGCGTTTCCTGAGGCACGGCAAGTTCTGAGGCTAGAAACCGACACGGGGATCTTTGCGCTGAAGATCGACCGAGAGTCGCCCGCCACCGGTCGCCTGCGCAATGAGTTCAACCTGCTGACCGACCTCCACGACTATTTCGCGGGCAACTCCTCATCCCAGGTCATCCGCCCGATCTATCTGTCGCCGACACAGACCTTTTTTGTCACCGAGTTCATCGACCGACCCACCGCTGTTGATTTGATTCATAACAGCAAGGACGATGATCAGGTGGCACAGGTCTTTCGCCGGGCCGGGGCGTGGCTGAGCGATTTTCACAGTCGACTGCCGCCGGTGACTTATGCGTTCCGGCCAAAATGGATGACCGATGACATTTGCCAGCTGCTGGGTGATGTTCCCCACCACATAGCCAAAAAAAGCCAGAGCATGGTCAACACCATGCTGACCGAAAGCCAACAGCTCAGAGGAATTGAGGAGTTGCGGGTCTTTGCTCATGGCGATTTTCACGGCCAGAACCTGATTATCGGGCAAGGCAAGACATTCGGTCTGGATTTCACCGAAGTTGGTGAGAAACTGGCCATCTACGATATGGTCGACTTTCTGAAGGCGGACATCTTTCGGGATAGCAGCGCAAATGACGTGGACCGCAGCGGCATCCTCAGGCGCAACAAGCAGATGTTCCTGCGCCGTTACCGCTTGCCAATTGATCCCAAGGTTCTGGATTTCTGCATTCGGGGCCGTTTGCTGAGAGACTGGCTGGACTATTGGCGCGTTGATTTCCAATGCAGCGCGTTCGAGGAGGTCCGGCGCTCACGCCTCGAAATGCGGCTGGATATCGCTTTCAGCCACGAAGACTGACCCGCCAAAGAAAAAACCCGGGCAGTTCGTACCGCCCGGGTTTCAAATTCTCAAGCATCAGCTTTGGACTTACTCGCCCGCAGCAGCTGCCACATCCAGAGTCACGCCCGGGCCCATGGTCGAGCTCAGCGCGATTTTCTTCATGTAGGTGCCTTTGGCGCCCGACGGCTTGGCTTTCGCAACAGCCGAGATGAAGGCACGGACGTTTTCAACCAGCTTGACTTCGTCGAAGGACGCTTTGCCAACACCGGCGTGCACAACGCCGCCTTTTTCTGCTTTGAACTGAACTTCACCACCTTTGGCTGCTTCCACGGCAGCTTTCACGTCCATGGTCACGGTGCCAACCTTGGGGTTCGGCATCAGGTTGCGGGGGCCCAGAACCTTACCCAGACGGCCGACGATCGGCATCATGTCCGGGGTGGCTATGCAGCGATCGAATTCGATGGTGCCGCCCTGAATGGTTTCCATCAGGTCTTCTGCGCCAACGATGTCTGCGCCAGCTTCTTTCGCTTCGTCTGCCTTGGGGCCACGAGCGAATACAGCAACGCGCATCGCTTTACCGGTGCCGTTCGGCAGGCCAACAACGCCACGAACCATCTGGTCTGCGTGACGGGTGTCAACGCCAAGGTTCAGTGCGATTTCGATGGTCTCGTCGAATTTCGAGGTGGCATTGCCTTTGACCAGAGCAACTGCTTCTTCAACCGACAGGTTTTCCTTGCCGGCGACAGCTTCGCGCGCAGCGCGGGTACGTTTACCGAGTTTTGCCATCTTATTTCACCTCGATGCCCATAGAGCGGGCCGAGCCCAGGATGATCTGCATTGCGCCTTCGACGTCGTTGGCGTTCAGATCTTTCATTTTGGCTTCGGCGATTTCGCGAACCTGCTTCGAGGTCACGGTTGCCACGGTCTCACGACCTGGGTTTTCCGCGCCACGAGGACGGTTACGCTTGCCAACCGGCTTCAGACCAGCCGCTTTTTTCAGGTAGTAAGACGCGGGCGGCGTCTTGATGTCCATGGTGAAGGACTTGTCCTGATAATAGGTGATCACGGTCGGGCACGGCGCGCCGGGCTCCATGTCTGCGGTCTTGGCGTTGAACGCCTTGCAGAATTCCATGATGTTGATGCCGCGCTGACCCAGCGCCGGACCAACTGGCGGAGACGGGTTCGCCTGACCTGCAGGAACCTGCAGTTTCATTGTACCAGCAAGCTTCTTAGCCATTTGGTTTTCCTTTCAACTTAGGTGAAACGCGTTTCACCCAGATTATGTTGCGTGGTCCGATCCGGGATCGCGATCCCAGCAACCTCCCACGAGAGAATCTCGCCCGAAGACGATAGAGGCGGCATTTAAAGGGGAATGGTGGGGTTGGCAAGAGCTGCGATCACTCCAATTGAGCAATCGAATCGAAACCCGATCGAGCCCTTCGACGCTTGCGGATTGCAGACTTGGCTGGAGGCGGAAGTGCATTCCACTAAGGTCTTAATCGCGAAGCAAAAAACCTTACATACCGGCTATTCAGCGAAGATATAGCCTTGGTATCACAATAAAACCACCTCCCGTGCTATACTCCATGGAAATAGATTTTTCAGTGGAGGTTAATTATGATCATTCGTTTTCTAGTGGCGCTTGGCATCACTGTTTCCCTTGCTGCGACAGCGCCTCAGAACGCACGAGCCGATGCAGGCGATTTCTTGGGTGGTGCTGTTGTTGGTGGGGTCGTTGGTTATGCAATTGGCAAGGACCAGCAGAAGAAGAAGTCCCGCACAACGACACGGACCTACCGGTCGGGCATCCCGTCGACGTCGCAAGGCGCGCAGACCCAAACTGCGCTTAACTACTTCGGCTACAATGCCGGCCGGGTCGACGGACAGGTTGGTGGTGGCACCCGCGCAGCAATCGAACGCTACCAAGTGTCCATGGGTTACCCTGTGAACGGCTATGACTTCCAACCTTATCAGCGTGATTTCCTGATGCAGGCCTACTATTGGGCGACCAGCGGCGGCCAGGCCGCAACGCAACTCGCCGGCCAACCGCTGCTTATGGCGTATCGTCAACAACTTCACAGCGGCTCTGCATTGGCGGCGGCTCCTCAGGCTCCGGTGGCCCCAGTTCCTCAGGCGCAGGCAACGGCTGCTCTTCAGCCCCAGACGACGCCCACCCCGGCAGCTACGCCCGAAGCGGCCGAACCGCAGGCAGGCGCGACTGAAACAACTTCGGCCAGCTTGCCGAGCCTGTTTTCCGGCGGCACTGGAGGTCCTTCGCTTGCCAATCGCTGTAGCGCGGTTATGCTTCAGACTTCGACAAATGGCGGCTACACAACTCTGTCAAACATGTCCGACCCTGATTTCGCGCTCAGCGAACAGTTCTGCCTCGCCCGTAGCTATGCAATGGGGCGCGGTGAAGATCTTATGAAAGACATTCAGGGGCTGACACCGGATCAGGTGGCTGCCCAGTGTGACTCGTACGGCGACATGTTGGCACCGCAGGTTGTTGCGCTGTCTCTCAGCTCAAAAACAGACGCGGAAACCCAGATGCGCAAGCTTGCGTTGGACTCGGGACTCAGCCCGGCAGATCTGGCAGCGACCAGCAAAGTCTGTCTGGCCATTGGTTACCGTCAGGACAACATGGATGCCGCAATCGGTTCTGCGCTGATGTTGGTCGCAATGGGCGAACCTGCTTACGGCGAGCTGATCGGCCACCACCTGCGCGAGGGCTTCGGCGTTCAGGAACGCCGCGATCTTGCGATGCAGTGGTATGACGCGAGCCTTACCGCGCTGGACACCGGATCAGAAGCCGTGTTCCTACCGTCCCAGTCCGACCGTCCGCAACTGTTGCGCGCGGCTATGGTTCAGGCGCAATAAAGCCGGGTCACTGAACAAATTCAGCAGCTAACAAAAAACGCCGCGGCGCTCTTTGCGTCGCGGCGTTACAAATTCGATCTGAGCAAATTTAGCTCTGCTTGGTAACCTGCGTAAAGTCCAGCTCGACCGGGGTTTCCCGACCAAAGATCGAGACCGAAACCTTCAGCTTCTGCGCTTCGTCGTCCACGCCTTCGACCATGCCGTCGAAATCCTCGAACGGGCCGTCGTTGACCTTGACCTTCTCGCCAACTTCGAAGGTGATCATCAGCTTCGGCGCTTCTTCGCCTTCCTGAACGCGGTTGAGGATCTGGTTCACCTCGGCATCGCGCATCGGCATCGGGCGGCCTTGCGGGCCCAGAAAGCCGGTGACGCGGTTGATCGAGTTGATCAGGTGGTATCCCTGATCCGACATTTCCATATGCACCAGAACGTAACCGGGCATGAAGCGGCGTTCGGTGGTGACTTTCTTGCCCCGGCGCACTTCGATCACCTCTTCGGTGGGCACCAGAACCTCGTCGATATCGTCCTCAAGGCCCTGTTCAGCCACCGACGTGCGGATCTGCTCTGCGATCTTCTTTTCGAAATTCGAAAGAACGCTGACCGAGTACCACCGTTTCGCCATGAACCTGTCGTCCTTGTTTACCGTTGGGGTAGCTATGCGCGCGCCCCGCGTTGAAATCCAATTGCGTGACCCGGAATAAAAAGCGGCGCGCAGCCTGATTCGCCGCACGCCCATTCCGAATAGTCATGTCACCTACTCTGACATCGCGTGCTGTGCAAGGGGGCAGTGGCGTTTACGCCTGCCCGAACCGCCTTAGCCGAACGCGCCCAGAACCAGTTGCAGACCGCCACGGATGCCCAGATCGACCAGCGCAAAGAACACGGCGGTCAGTGCGGCCATGATGAATACCATAACCGTGGTCAGCAGAACCTCGCGCCGGGTAGGCCAGACGACCTTTGCGACTTCGGCACGGACCTGCTGAATGAACTGGATCGGATTCATAGTTGCCATTTGGCTGTGTTCTCTCTGCTAGCGGATGGGCCGGACATAACCGGGCATTGCGGCAATTTCAAGGGCTGTCAGGGCTTCGGCCTGTCGTCCCACTCATCGCTGAGGATGCGCCGAGAGTCTCCTTCAGGGTCGTCATATTGGTTCGAGCGGACCGTGTAGACAAAAGCCACAAGGCCAACCCCGCCCAGAAACAGGGAAATCGGTATCAGATAGGCCAGAACTTCCATCGGTTTACCTCAGGCGCAGGGCGTTCAATGACACGGTGATCGACGAGGTCGACATCGCCAGCGCTGCAATCAGCGGTGTGGCCAGACCGACCACCGCCAGCGGCACCGCGATGATATTATAGACCGTGGCGATGCGGAAGTTTTCACGAATCCGTTTGGTCGCCTTCACGGCGGTGTCGCAGGCGTCGGCGATGGGTGCCAGATCGTTGCCCAGCAGCACGATATCCGACGCCACACGCGCCGCATCCAGCGCCGAGGCCGGAGAGATCGACACATGCGCCGCCGCCAGCGCAGCGGTGTCATTCAATCCGTCCCCAACCATCAACACGCGACGCCCCTGCTCGCTCAGTTCCTGCACACGAGCCGCCTTGTCCTGCGGCAGCGCCTGCGCGACCCACTTCTCGATGCCCAGCTTACCGGCCAGCGCCTGCACGGCGCCTTGCGTGTCGCCAGAGATCAGGATGACCTCTTTACCGACGTCCCGGAACGCCTGAACGGCCTCTGCCGCCCCCGGGCGCAAGCTGTCTGTGAACAGGAAGCTCATCGGTGCCTGCCCTGTGATCGAAAGCCACGCCGCGGTCTGATCCCCTTCTTCTGCACCGGCCCATGCCGCGCGGCCCAGACGAACGCGCTGATCACGATAGGTGCCTTCTGTGCCGTAACCCGGCACCTCGGCGATGTCGGTCAAGCGGGCCGGATTGATCCCGGCCTCCCGTGCGGATTTGGCCAGCGCAACTGACAGCGGGTGCGAGGATGCCTCGGCCAGAGCCAACGCCACCTCAAGATCAGGGCGGGCGTGATCGCCCAGATTGGTCAGTTCGGGCGTGCCTGAGGTCAGCGTGCCGGTCTTGTCGAAAACGACAGTATCCACCTCGGCCAGACGCTCCAGCGCGGTGGCGTGTTTGATCAGCATCCCCTTGCGGAACAAACGCCCAGAGGCGGCTGTTGTCACCGCAGGCACTGCCAGCCCCAGCGCACAGGGGCAGGTGATGATCAAAACGGCGGCGGCGATGTTCAACGCGGTGCGGATATCGCCGGAATAGATGTACCAGCCCAGGAAACTGAGCGCTGACAGGATATGCACACCGGGCGCATACAGCTTTGCTGCCTTGTCCGCCAATGAGGTGTAGCGTGACCGCCCAGACTCGGCGATGGCCACCAGATCAGCCATGCGGTGCAGCGACGTATCCTCACCCACTGCTGTGGCACGGATGGTCAGGGGGCCTGTCAGGTTAACCTCACCGGCGCTGACGGTCAGTCCAGCTTCGGCGAAGACAGGCAAGGTTTCTCCGGTCAGCAGGGATCTGTCGAGCTCTGATTGACCCGACACAATCTCGCCATCCACCGGCATCCGGCCACCGGGACGCACGAGGATCAGATCACCGACATTCAGCCAGGCAACGGCCACCTCTTCTTCCGCACCACCGACCAGTCGTATGGCGCGCGGGACCTCAAGCGCGGTCAGTTCTTCGGCCGCGGATCGGGCCGCCGCACGTGTGCGGTAATCCAAATAACGACCGGCCAGCAGGAAGAAGGTCAGCGTCAGGGCCGCGTCGAAATAGGCATGCTCGCCGCTGAGCGCGGTTTCCCAAAGCGATGTCACCAGCGCCAGCACGATCGCCAGCACAATCGGTACGTCCATGTTCAGACGTCGAACACGCAAAGCTGACCACGCATTGGCAAAGAATGGCTGTGCGGAAAAGGCAATCGCAGGCAGCGCAATTGCCGCCGAAATCCAGTGGAACATATCCCGTGTCGCGTCCGAGGCCCCGGACCACACCGAAACCGACAGCAACATCACGTTCATCGAAGCGAACCCGGCCACCGCCAGCCGCATCAGCAGATCGCGCCCGGCCTTATCCGCCTGTGTGGCCGACAAAGCACCAGGGTCCAGTTCATGCGCCTCGAAACCCGCGCTCTCGAGCACCGGGATCAGATCGGCGGCCCGCAAATCGGGTGCGGCTTTGACCATTGCACGTTTGAGGGTCAGGTTGACCCGCGCATCCTCGACGCCCGGATGGGCGTTCAACTCGCGCTCGACCGTGGCGATACAGGCCGAGCAATGAATGCCCGGCAAAGACAGCGCGATCTGGACGTCTTCTGGTACCGGCCGCGCCGGTTCCGCCGGGCTGGCGATACACCCCGGACAAGCGGCCGTGCCAGACGTCAGCTGCGCTGTCATCCGATCACCCTTTCACATACAGCGGCACGCGCTGCGCGAATTCCGCACCTTCATGGTCTTTCGCCACCAGTCGGATGTTCCAGTTTCCCTTTCCCAGCGCTGCCGGGGTCGAATAGGCCAGACCGTCAAAGGTGAAATCGGGCGAGAAATCCTCTTTCACATGGGTGGCGCGCCCGACAACGGCCTGTAACTCGGCCACCTGAACCGGCGCGCCGGTCTTGTCGGTGATATGCAGGATCAACAGGCCTCCCGACATCTCGGCACGGATTTCCCAACCCAGCGCCTGATGCTCTTTCAGACGTTCATTGAACTCCTGACTGGCGACATAAGAGTTCTTAACCTCGAGCCCCGGAAATGTTTTGACCGCGCTATATGCCAGCACAAGGTTCACGGCGATGATCACACCAAAGGCCGCAACAAAGACCGCAAGGGCGTGCTTCCCGGTAAATTGACGCTCAGCCATGCTAGTTTCCTCGTCCATTGAAAGAGGTGTCTTTGTAGGCACGTTCCCCACTGATCAGATCCTCGACCCAGATACGAACGGGCGTTGAGTCTGCCGCCGCCGGACCAGTCCCGTTCCGCGCGACAATGTACACGCGCTGCAACTGCGCCGTATCCGCCGCGACATTGACTGTATCAAGGTCCGTGCCTTCGATCACGATCCGCATTGCCGGATCACCGCTCAGGGACAGTTTGAACAGCCGGTCCTCACCATGTTTGTTGCGCAGGCGCACGTCATAGGTGTTGCGGATCGTACCGTCGGACAGGGTCACAAAGGTCGGATTGCGCACGGGAGCCACGGTCAGGTCGATATCCGAGCGGATGAACAATGCAAACAATAGCGCGAACCCTACCGCTGCCCACATGGCCGTATACATGATCGTCCGGGGGCGCAGGATGTGTTTCCAGACACTCTTGGGCGGCTTGCCTGCGCGTTCGTTGGTCTCATCGCTCAGCGCCATATAATCGATCAGGCCCCGCGGCTTGCCGATCTTGGCCATCATGTCGTCACAGGCGTCGATGCAGAGCGCGCAGGTGATACACTCCAACTGCTGACCGTCGCGGATGTCGATGCCTACGGGGCAAACGTTCACACAGGCCATACAATCAATGCAATCGCCCAGTTCGCTATCGGCAGTGCGCTTGCCCTTGCCGCGCGGCTCACCGCGCCATTCGCGATACCCGACAACCAGAGTATCCTCGTCCATCATCGCAGCCTGAATGCGCGGCCAAGGACACGCGTAGATGCAAATCTGTTCGCGGGCGAAACCACCGAACAGAAAGGTAGTGCCGGTCAGAATAAGGACGGTGGTATATGCGACCGGATGCGCATTGCCCGTGACCAGATCGCGCAGCAAGGTCGGCGCGTCGGCGAAATAGAATACCCACGCGCCCCCGGTCGCCAGACCGATCAGCAGCCATACGGTCCATTTCGTCACCCGCAGACGCGCCTTGTGGAAATCCATCTTCTCTTGCCGATGCAGCCGCAGACGGGCGTTACGGTCGCCCTCGATCCAGCGTTCGACAAGGATATACAGATCGGTCCAGACCGTTTGCGGGCAGGCATAGCCACACCACACGCGCCCAAGTGCCGAGGTAAACAGGAACAGCCCCAAACCGGCCATGATCAGCAAACCCGCCACGAAATAGAATTCATGCGGCCAGATTTCGATCCAGAAGAAGTAAAAGCGTCGGTTTGCCAGATCCAGCAATACAGCCTGATCCGGCAGGCTTGGCCCGCGGTCCCACCTGATCCAGGGCGTCACATAGTAGATGCCCAGCGTGACCGCCAGGATGATCCATTTCAGGTTTCGAAACGGCCCGGACACGCGCCGGGGAAAGATGGGTTCCCGAGCAGCGTAAAGGCTGGGGGCGGGGTCGGAATCGCTCACGAGCTGGCTCCAGATTTGGCTGGTATTTTAGGCGTCTTGTCCCAGATCACAAAGATAGCCTCTTTGACATGGGTCAAAAGCGTATCGTGCAGACACCTTTTGTCACATCTGACCAGCTTGCCGCTTGAGCCACCTGACAAATGTCCTGACCGAAGGCCGCAACGGCGCGTCCCCGGTGACAATATGGTAACCAAGCGTTCCGGTTTCGCAAAACAATTCGACTATTCGACCAGCTTCGATATCGCGTTCGACAAAATGTCGCGCCGTGACGGTCACACCCTGCCCGGCGCGCAACCCTTCAAGCATCAGGTTCCCCGGCAACGCGATGCGACCGGCCCGCGGACCATGTTCAACACCTTGCCGGGCCAGCCACGCGGTGGCCTCGGTGGTTCCAAGTTCCTCAAGCCAGGGCAATTGGCTTAGTTCATCTGCTGTCATCGACGTCCTGCCACCCAGAAGCGATGGCGCAGCCACAATGACAATCGGGCTTTGCAGCAGCAGCTCGGCAGAAACGCCGGACCAGTCGCCATCCCCGTAGCGGATTGCGACATCCACCCCGCCCGGACCCAAATCGACCAGCTGGGGTGAAGGGTCCAATGCCAGGGGAATGTCGGGATGTTCGGCCTGAAACGCCGGCAGGCGTGGCATCAACCAAGACGCCGCAAAAGACGGGGTCAGCGACACATGAACCGGACGATCCTCGGTAATGCGCATCAGATCGACGACGGCATCACCGATCGCTCCAAAACCCAGATGCAGAGCACGTGCCAGCCTCTCGCCTTCGGATGTCAGGGTCATGGATTTGCCGCTGCGATCCAGCAAGGCGAGACCCATGTGCTTTTCCAACGCGCGCAATTGCTGACTGATGGCAGCGTGGCTGACATTCAAGGATGCCCCTGCCTGCACAACATTCCCCGCCTCAGCAAAGGCATGAAAGGCCTTCAGCGCGGCCAGCGGCGGCATCTTCATCCAGTCCATATGTAAGCCCTGATTACATACTTAATATCCAATTGAGTCGCATTTTCACAGCTGAGCGTCAATCTTGAGCGTATTCGGAACATATCCAAGGAGAGGTCAGATGCTCTCAATTCTCGCACAAACATTCATGGTCGCCACTCAGACGGATGAGCGCGAAGTAAAGCGGAAAACCAAATGGCTGCCGGAAGATCACTGGTGGAAGGAAAAGAAGCGCGCGAGCCGTTCACGGTCGAACTAAACGGTCAGCTGGACCAGATCGAAACGGAACAGTACCCTGTAGAAAGAGCACCGGCTGTTCAGGAAACGCGCGAACAGATGGAACAGCCGGTGCATCAACCTTCGGGCGGCGAACCGTCCGAAGGTATTCTTTTGCCGTTACTGACCGCCACCCAACTGGTGGACATAAGCCGTAACAGCGCGGATTTGCGCGTCGGTCAGACGGTTTTCCCATGCGGGCATCACGCCAAAGCGGCTGTAGGTCACCGTCTCGGTCAGGGCTTCCTGGCTGCCGCCATAGAGCCAGATGGCATCGGTCAGATTCGGAGCCCCCTGCGAGACGTCACCCTGAGCGTTCTCGCCATGACAGGCCGCGCAGTTGTCTTCAAACACAACCTTGCCCGCCTGCGCTGCCGCATCGTCGGTTTGCGCATTGGTCAGCGACATGACGTATTGAACCACCTGAGTGATCTCGTCCTTTTCAAGGATTTCGCCAAAGGCAGGCATCTCGGAATAGCGCGCGTCGTCGCTTTCTTCGTTGCGGATACCGTGGGCAATGGTGAACTCGATATCTTCAAGCGAACCGCCCCACAGCCATGCGTCATCCAGAAGGTTCGGGAAGCCCGGCGCACCCTGCGCCCCCGAGCCGTGGCACTGCGCGCACCAGGTGCGGAACACAGCGCCGCCCGAATTCACGGCGTATTGCTGCAAATCAGCATCGGCTGAGATCTGCTCGAGCGGAGTGTCCACCAGCGCGGCGTTCAACGGTGCGTTTGCCTCTTCAAAGGCGACCATTTCCTGCTGCACATCCGCGCGCGAGGACCAGCCCGTCACACCCGCCGTGGCTGACTGCACCAACGGCCATGCAGGGTACATGATCGTATAGATGATCCCCCAGAAAATCGTGGCGTAGAAGGTCCACAACCACCAGCGCGGCATCGGGTTGTCGAACTCTTCGATCCCGTCCCAGCTGTGTCCGGTTGTTTTCGGATCACCCGGCTGTTTTTCAGGTGTCTTGCTCATGGCCGCGCCTCCTTGGATGTGGCGGGTTTATCTTGATGCCGGAAGGGGATGTTAGCGGTGTCCTTGTATTCTTTGCTGGAGCCGGGGCGGAACACCCAGACGATGATGCCAACAAAGAAAAGAAACAGCACAAGCAACATCCAGCTGTCCGCGAACTGCCGTAAGAGTGTATATTCTTCCATCACACCCTCCTTAGCGGCTTGCGTCCGGGGTGAAGGTCGAGAAATCGACCAGCGTTCCCAGCATCTGAAGGTAAGCGACCATTGCGTCGGCCTCGGTCAGTTCAGGCTGACCATCGAAGTTGCGCACGCTGACCTTGTCGCCATAGCGCTCCAGCAACCCGTCGTAGTCGCTGTCGGGGTCGGCCTGAGCACGGAAGTCGGCCTGAGCGTTCTCCAGCATCTCTTCGGTGTAGGGCGTCCCCAGCAGCGCGTTCGCCTTCATGACGTCAGCGATGTACTCGCCGTCAATCTTGCGCTGTTCGAGGAAGCCATATTTTGGCATCACCGATTCAGGCACCACCGACTGCGGATCGCGCAGGTGGTCGATATGCCACTGGTCCGAGTAGCGGCCGCCGACACGGGCCAGATCAGGCCCGGTGCGCTTGGACCCCCACTGGAACGGGTGGTCATACATGGACTCAGCCGCCAGTGAGTAGTGGCCATAACGTTCGACCTCATCCCGCATCGGGCGGATCATCTGGCTGTGGCAGACATAGCAGCCTTCGCGCAGATAGATCTCTCGCCCAGCCATTTCCAAGGGGGTGTAAGGGCGCATGCCCTCCACCTTTTCGATGGTGTTCTCAAGATAGAACAACGGGGTGATCTGAACGATGCCACCGATGGTTACGACCAGGAAGCTGAACACCAGCAGGAGGGTCGCGTTGGTCTCGAGGACTTTGTGTTTGTCGAGAATTGCCATTGCTCCGGCCCTCCTTATTCAGCCGGGACCGCTACGGTCAGGCTGGCCTCTTTGGCCGGCGCTTTCCGCACAGTCATCCACAGGTTGTAGCACATGATCAGCGAGCCAGCGACGAACATCACGCCACCCAGAGCACGCACCACATACATCGGGAACTTGGCCGCCACGGTGTCGGCGAACGAGTTCACCAGGAAGCCGTTGGCATCCACTTCGCGCCACATCAGGCCTTCCATGATCCCGGTCACCCACATCGACGCGGCGTAGAGCACGATGCCGATGGTGGCGAGCCAGAAGTGCCAGCTGACCATTTGCAGCGAGTAGAGACGCTCACGCTTCCACAGGACCGGCACCAGGAAGTACAGCGCACCGAAGGTGATCATACCGTTCCAGCCCAGCGCGCCCGAGTGCACGTGACCGATGGTCCAGTCAGTGTAGTGGCTCAGCGAGTTCACTGCGCGGATCGACATCATCGGACCTTCAAAGGTGGACATGCCGTAGAAGCCGACCGAGATCACCATCATCCGGATCACCGGGTCGGTGCGCAGCTTGTCCCATGCGCCCGACAGGGTCATCAGACCGTTGATCATACCACCCCACGAAGGCATCCACAGGATCACCGAGAACACCATGCCCAGCGTCGAGGCCCAATCCGGCAGCGCGGTATAGTGCAGGTGGTGCGGACCGGCCCAGATATACAGGAAGATCAGCGCCCAAAAGTGGATGATCGACAGCTTGTACGAGAACACCGGACGCTCGGCCTGTTTCGGGATGAAATAGTACATCATGCCCAGGAAGCCCGCTGTCAGGAAAAAGCCCACAGCGTTGTGGCCATACCACCACTGGATCATGGCGTCTTGAACACCCGACCAGACGATGACCGATTTCGAACCCCAGATGCTGACCGGGATGGTCATGTTGTTGACCACATGCAGCATCGCAACGGTGACGATGAAGGCCAGATAGAACCAGTTCGCCACGTAGATATGAGGCTCTTTCCGCTTGATCACAGTGCCAAGGAATACGGCCAGATAGGCAACCCAGACGACGGTCAGCCACAGGTCAACATACCATTCCGGCTCGGCATATTCTTTGGACTGCGTACCGCCCAGAACATAGCCGGTTGCGGCCAGAACGATGAACAGCTGATAGCCCCAGAATACGAACCACGCGAGGTTTCCACCCCACAGGCGCGCGGCGCTGGTCCGCTGGACCACATAGAACGAAGTCGCGATCAATGCGTTGCCGCCAAAGGCAAAAATCACTGCCGAGGTATGCAGCGGACGCAAACGGCCAAAGTTCAGATAGCCCTGCGCCCATTCAAAGTTCAGGACCGGAAAGGCCAGCTGAAACGCGATAAAGGTTCCCGCCAGGAACCCGACCACACCCCAGAAGGCCGTTGCGATCACGCCGTAGCGGATCACGCCATCCATATACTCGCCCGAACGATCCACAAGGATATCTGGCTCGTCGGTGTTTCTAAGCGTCCAGATGAACAGACCACCGGCGATCAGCATCACCAGAATTGCGTGCACCTGATACGCCAAATCGCGTGCATAATTGGACCCGATCGCGGCGAATACCACGACCAGACCAAGCACGATCAGCTTGATATAATTTGACATATTGCGTCCCTTTGCCATGCCCCGGGCGATTCTTTATATACCGCAGGACCCTTTTGACTGGCTGCTGTTTAGTCGGACAGAGGCCAGATTTGCTTTGATCTGTGTCAAGACAACAGTCCTAATTCTGTGACAATCGTTTTCAAACAACTGGGCCATCAGGCCGCAGTGTGACGCGCTCTGAAGACACGAGGTCAAAATGGCGTACAAATCTCTTCTCACCGTTATCACCGACGCAAACCAGAGTGTTCCAGCCTTGTCGCAGATGGCCGCACTGGCAAATGCGCAGGATGCGCATGCCGAGGCCCTGTGTCTGGGGGTCGATCGCAGCCAGACCGGATATTACTACGCCGGTGCCAATGCTTTGATTCTTCAGGAAACGCTTAACCGCGCAAATGCCGAAGCCGAAGAGGTCCTGACCTTCGCCAAGGATTACCTGGGCAAGACCGGAACCCGTTGGTCCGCTGAAAGTGGCGTGGCACAGATCGCCGATATCGGGCGGCACGTGGCGCATCGCGCGCGATTCTCGGATCTTGTGATTATGCCGCAACCCTATGGGCCGGATCGCGGCCCCGAGGCGGAACCCATTATCGAAGCGGCCATGTTCGAAGGCCACGCGCCAGTTCTGGTCACTCCGAAAGACGCGACCCCGTTCGAACGCCCGAAAACGATCCTGCTTGGCTGGAATGAAAGCGTCGAGGCGATGCGCGCCATCCGCCGCGCCCTGCCCTTCCTGATTCAGGCCGATCTGGCGCGCATTGTAGTGATCGACCCGCCGCGTCATGGACCCGATCGGTCGGACCCCGGCGGGATGTTGTCACAAATGCTGGCGCGTCACGGTGTGAAATGCGAGATCGATGTTCTCAGCAAGACCATGACGCGGGTGTCAGACATCCTGAACCGCCACGCCGCGGATACATCCGCCGATATGATCGTGATGGGCGCCTATGGCCACTCGCGGTTCCGCGAAGCCATTCTGGGCGGTGCGACGCGGAACATGCTGGAACAGGCCTCGGTCCCGGTGTTTCTGGCCCATTAAATGGCCCCACAGTAAAACCGCCCTTAGGGGCGGTTATTACTTCTTCACAAGGCCGATCAGGAACAGCAGGATCACTGCACCAATCGTGGCGAAGAAGATAGACGAGATAAGACCTCCGCCCACGGAAAAGCCCAGCGCTGGGAAGATCAGACCAGCCAGAAACGCTCCGACGATGCCGACAATGATGTTGCCGATCAGGCCGAAACCGCTGCCTTCCATGATCTTGCCCGACAGCCATCCGGCGATCGCACCGATGAACAGCATCGCCAAAATGCTACCAAATACCATGACTTACTCCTGAAATCCGCTTTGCTCAGCGCCAGTTAAGCACGCCGGGCAGACCCAGTCATCCCGTAAGGCGTCAGACCAGAAACCCACCATCCGAGTCGTCGCCGGCCTCTTCCATCAGCCGCCCCATATCCGGGATCGTCACGTGGCGCTTGCCTTCCAGCAGAATGACCTGATCCTTTTTCAGGGCCGATATCTGACGGCTGACCGTTTCCAGCGTCAGACCAAGGTAATCAGCCATCGCCTCGCGGGTCAGGGGCAGATCAAACACGATGGGGCCGGTATTGCCCTTCTGATTGATCGAGGCATCACGGCGCGCAATGATCGACAGCAGGCTGGCGATCTTTTCGCGCGCGGTCTTGCGACCCAAAACCAGCATCCATTCGCGCGCCGCGTCCAGTTCGTCCAAAGTCATCTGTAGCAGCCGATGCGCGATATGGGGCGTGGTGCTCATCAGCGCTTCGAACGGTTTTTTGCGAAAACAGCACATCACCAGATCGGTGGTCGCCTGCACGTCATACGGTGCAGATTCGCGGCCCGGACGACCGACGAAATCACTGGGCAGCAACAAGCCAACCATTTGCGTGCGCCCATCCTCCATCGTCTGGGTCAGGGACGCGATGCCGGACACGACCGAGCCGACAAAGTTCATCTGATCTCCAGACCAGATGATCGTTTGGCCCGCTTCGAAACTGCGATAATATTTAATGGCTTCAAGCTCTTCCAGCTCATCAGCGTCGCAATGCGCACAGACTGCACGATGCCGGATCGGGCAATCCTCACAGTTCGTATGGTCGATCTTGAATATCGGTGTCATGCGCGTTTCCACTTGATCTCTGTCAAAGCAACTTGGCGGCCCGTCCCTTAAAGGTATCGCCATGATAGTGAAACCACAATTGGCAAAGCTTGGACTTTTTGACGCGAAAGTGCCGCGTTACACAAGCTACCCCACCGCCCCGCATTTCAGCAATGATGTGGGGTCAAGTCTTTATGGCGATTGGATTTCCGAGATCAAACCGGGCAGCGAAGTGTCGCTGTATATCCACGTTCCGTTCTGCCGCAGGCTGTGTTGGTTCTGCGCCTGCCGCACGCAAGGAACACAGACCGACAACCCGGTGATTGCTTATGTGGATGTGCTAAAAGCCGAGCTGGATTTGCTGGCCGCGTGCCTGCCACAGGGCGTCACCCTGTCGCGCCTGCATTGGGGCGGCGGTACACCAACCTTACTGAACCCCGATCTGATGCGTGATCTGGCAGCGCGCATTTTCGAGGTGGTGCCGCTGGGGCCAAACGCCGAGTTTTCGGTTGAGATCGATCCCAACGAGGTTGACGAGGCTCGTCTGGATGCACTGGCCGAAACCGGGATGAACCGTGCCTCGATCGGTGTGCAGGATTTCGATGACGAGATTCAAAAGACCATCGGGCGCATCCAAAGCTATGACACCACTCGCGAAGCGGTGGATATGATCCGCGCCCGCGGGATAACCAGCCTGAACGCCGACATCCTGTATGGCTTGCCGCATCAGACCAAATCGCGGATGACGGAAAGTGTGCAGAAGCTGCTGTCGCTCAATCCCGACCGGGTCGCGCTGTATGGCTATGCGCATGTGCCTTGGATGGCCAAGCGGCAACAGATGATCCCCTCGGACGCGCTGCCCACGCCTGAACAACGGCTGGACCTGTTTGATACAGCGCGTCGCCTGTTCATGTGGGATAACTACGTCGAAATCGGGATTGACCACTTTGCGACTCAGGATGATGGTCTGACCCACGCGCTAAAGGCCGGGCGGCTGAAGCGGAATTTCCAGGGCTATACCGACGATCAGGCCGAAGTTCTGATCGGCGTCGGAGCCAGCTCAATCTCACGCTTCCCGCAAGGCTATGCCCAAAACGCGCCCGCAACGTCAGCTCACACCAAGGCGATCCGCGACGGGCAATTCTCGACCTCGCGCGGCCACCTGTTCAAAGGGCAAGACATCCTGCGCGCGCGTCTGATTGAGGCCTTGATGTGCGATTTCCAGATCGATTCAGCTGAAATCCTGCGCGATCACGATATCACAGCGGCCCAGCTGCAACGCTTGTATCAGGACGCCAACGCGGCCTTTGACGGCCTGTTGCGTGTCACCGAAGACGGGCTTTTCATCCCGCACGAGGCACGCCCGCTGACCCGCATGATCGCCCGCAGTTTTGACGCGTATGATCTGAGCAAGGCGGGCCACAGCTCGGCCATTTGACCGTTTGATGGCTCGGGGCTTGACGCAAAGGGCCGGTTTTTCCAAACTTGCAGGGCGGGCGGAACCCCGCCCGCGCCTGAGGCAGGCCCAGTATCAGACAGTTCACGCCAACGCATTCGCGTAAGGCTTTCCCTTTCGTGCAGCCGATCTGCAATTTGAAAGAGGGACAGCACTCATGCGCGTTTTCACCGTCCTCGGCCCCAGCCAATCGGGCAAAACAACTCTGGTCGAGGCTATCAGCCGCCTCGACGGGCGGCCCACAACATTTGACGTATCCGGAACCGTGCATCTGCACGGTTTTTCTTATTTGGACGAGCCTTGGTGCGCCATCGACGTGGATGGCGGCGGCGACAACCTGGCCTATGTCGGCCCGGCCATGGCAATCTCGGACGCCGCCGTGGTGGTCTTGCCCCCTGACCCGAACGCCGCCGTTTTGTGCGCCCCGTACCTGCGACTGGTCGAAGAGGCGGGCATCCCCTGCTTCCTGTTCATCAACCGGATGGACAACCCCAATGGTCGGATTCGCGACATCATCGCGGCGCTGCAAACCTATTGCACGCACCACATCGCCCTGCGGCAAGTGCCGATCCGGGAAGGCGATGCGATCATTGGCGCGGTCGACCTTATCTCGGAACGCGCGTGGAAGTACCAAGAGGGGCAGCCCTCGGCCCTGATTGAGCTGCCGCAATCGGTTGAAGACCGCGAACAAGAGGCCCGCACCGAGTTGCTGGAAACGCTGTCCGATTTCGATGACCATCTGCTGGAGCAGCTGATCGAGGACAAACAGCCTCCCAGCGCCGAAGTCTATGACCTTGCCGCGCAGGTGCTGCAAAACCACCAGCTGATCCCGGCCTGTCTGGGTGCGGCCAACCATGGCAATGGCCTGACGCGCCTGATGAAAGCCTTGCGACACGAAGCGCCGGAATTCGATATTGCCGCCGGGCGTGACGAAGCAGCCGAAAACGCACGCGCCATAGCCGGGTTTGCGGATGTGAAGAAGCATATAGGCAAGATCGTCGTGCTACGCGGGTTGGGCGCGGGTGTGAAAGCACACGAAAACCTGGGCGGAGAGACAGTCGGCAACCTGACTACGCTGGACGCGAAGACACAGATCTCGGACCTGCCCGCCGGACAAATCGGGCTGGCCGTCAAATCTGACCACCTGAACCCCGGCAACCTCTATGACAGTTCGTCGGCAACCCCGCTGCCGGAATGGGCATCGTCCCATCCCGCTGCACATCGGCAGATCGTGTCGCCTGCGCATGAGCGCGACGATGTACGCCTGTCCAACGCCCTGCACCGCCTGGTCGAGATCGACCCCGGCCTGCATCTGGGACAGGATGAACTCAGCGGTCATGCCGTGCTAGGCTCTCAAGGTCCGCAGCATATGCGCCGGGTATCCGCCAAACTGGCCGAGGATTTCGGAATTGAGATCGCCACTGATCCCGTCGAAACCGCCTATCGCGAAACCATTCGAACGCCTGTGGAGCACCGCCACCGCCATCGCAAGCAATCCGGCGGCGCGGGGCAGTTTGCCGATGTGGTGATCTCGGTCACGCCCATGCCGCGCGGATCGGGCTTTCAGTTTGAAGAAGTGGTCAAGGGCGGAGCCGTACCCAGAAACTACATCCCGTCGGTCGAGCACGGTGCCAAGGACGCGTTGGCGCAAGGGCCCGAGGGTTTCCCTGTGGTGGACGTGAAGGTGACGCTGAGCGACGGAAAACATCACAACGTGGACAGTTCGGATTATGCGTTCCGCACCGCCGGCAAAAACGCCGTACGTGAGGCGTTGCCGAACGCCAAACCCGTCGTCCTGCAACCGATCCTGAATGCCGAAATTCACCTGCCGTCGGATTTCGTTGGCGATCTGGTGCCGACCATCAGTTCGCTACAGGGTCAAGTGCTGGGCTTTGAAGGCAACCCCAATGCATCGGGCTGGGAGATTTTCAACGCCCAGCTCCCTGCCGTAGCCGAGGATGAACTGCACCGAACGCTGGCCAGCGCCACCCGCGGCACGGGCTGGGTCAGGCTGAGCTTTGATCATTACGAAGAGTTACGCGGGCCGGTGCCGAAAGCGGCCGCACGCGAAAGCGCGAATGCGTAACCCTGTGGCGCGGGCTGGGTTCAGCCCGCCGCCGCAATAAGTTCACGGGTGTAGTCGGTTTGGGCGTTCTCGAACAATTCCTCAGCCGCGCCCATCTCGATGACATCACCGTTTCGCATGACGATCACATTATGCGACATCGCACGCACGACTTTCAGATCGTGGCTGATAAACAGATAGGCCAACCCGTATTTCCGTTGCAAGTCGCGCAAAAGATCGACGATCTGAACCTGCACCGTCATGTCCAGAGCGCTGGTCGGTTCATCCAGAACCAACAGCTTGGGCCGCAGCACCATGGCACGCGCAATCGCGATACGCTGACGCTGACCCCCTGAGAATTCGTGCGGGTAGCGATCCATCGCGGCCGGGTCGAGGCCGACCTCGGTCATCACCTCGGCCACAAGATCACGCGGCGCGCGGTGGGGATCGACTTTGTGAATGGCCAAGCCCTCGGCAATGATCTGCTGACAAGTCATGCGCGGGCTGAGACTGCCGAACGGGTCCTGAAACACGATCTGCATATCCTTGCGCAGCCGCCGCAGCTCACGCGTGGACCAGCGGCGGACATCCTGATCGCGGAAAGTAATCCCGCCCTCGGAGGCAATCAGCCGCATAATCGCCAAGGCCAGAGTTGTCTTGCCCGAGCCACTTTCACCGACGATGCCCAGCGTCTCACCCGCGCGGACGCTGAGCGTGGCATCGTTCACAGCCTTCACATGCCCCACAGTGCGTTTCAGAAACCCGCGCTGGATCGGGAACCAGACCTTCAGGTGATCGGTCCGGGCGACCTCTTCCGCGTCTGTCGCTACTGGGTCCGGATGGCCCGAAGGCTCGGCACCTAGCAGTTTACGCGTATAGGGGTGCTGCGGATTGTCGAAAATTTCCGAAGTCACCCCGGTCTCGACGATCTCACCATCCTTCATCACGCAGACCCGGTCCGCGATGCGGCGCACGATGCCGAGATCGTGGGTGATGAACAGCATCCCCATATTCTCGGATTTCTGAAGCTCTGCCAGCAGTTCCAGAATCTGCGCCTGAATGGTTACGTCCAGCGCCGTTGTTGGCTCATCCGCGATCAGAATGTCCGGCTTGTTAGCCAGCGCCATCGCGATCATGACCCGCTGCCGCTGTCCGCCGGACAATTGGTGCGGATAGCTGTCCAGCCGATCACGCGGGTCACGAATGCCCACCTTGGTCAGCAGCTCGACAATGCGTTCCCGTGCCGCGTCACCTTTCAAATCCTGATGCAAAGCCAGTGACTCGGCCATCTGCTTCTGGATCGTGTGCAGCGGGTTGAGCGAGGTCATCGGCTCCTGAAAGATAAAGCTGATATCGTTGCCGCGCACATCCATCAACTTGTCCTGCGAGGCACCGATCATCTCATCACCGGCATAAGTGGCCGAGCCTTCGACAATGGCGCTGTCGCCCAACAGCGACACGGTGGACAGCGCCGTGACAGACTTGCCGGACCCGGACTCGCCGACCAAGGCAACCGTTTCACCCCTGTCAACGGTGAAAGATACACCTTTGACCGCCGCTGAAACCCGCCCGTCCTGCCGGAAGGACACACGCAGGTTCTGCACATTCAAAAGCGGAGTATTCATATGCTGATCCCTTCCAAGGCTGAACGCATATAGCCCACCCAAATTGCACTCAGCAGAGCCGTCACCTGCAAAATGGTCGGAAAGGACCGTTTCAGCGCATAAGTGACAACACTGGCCAGCAGCGAAAACGTTCCCGGTCCAAACAAGACCAGGAAAAACAACCCAAAAACCTCAAACTGAAACGGGCCATGCGGGTGAGATTGCGCAAAATCCCAGCCGATCCACGCCAGCATCACAGCGATATAGATCAGGGCCGCCAGTGCGGCATACATAATCGCGCGTTCCATCCCGGTCGGGTTTTCGTCCCGGATCATGAGAATGTCTTTCTGGGATCAAACGCATCGCGAACGCCTTCGAAGATGAAGACCAAAAGCGACAGCATGATGGCAAAAGTGAAAAACGCGGTGAAGGCCAGCCACGGTGCCTGCAGGTTCTGTTTCGCCTGCAAAGTCAGCTCACCCAGAGACGGGGCCGAGGATGGCAGGCCGAAGCCGAGAAAGTCCAGCGAGGCCAAGCCGCCGATAGTGCCAGTGACGATGAAAGGCATAAAGGTCAGCGTGGCAACCATCGCATTTGGCAGCATATGACGGAACATAATAGTCATGTTGCCGACGCCCAGCGCGCGTGCAGCACGGACGTATTCGAGGTTGCGAGCCCGCAGAAACTCGGCCCGGACTACGCTCACCAATCCTGTCCAACTGAACAGAATCATCAGCGCCACCAGCAGCCAGAAACTTCGTCCCAGAATGGCGAACATAATGATGATCACGTAAAGCGAGGGCGTGGCGGACCAGATCTCGATGATCCGCTGGAACACCAGATCGAGCCAGCCGCCAAAGAACCCCTGTATGGCCCCCGCGAAGATACCGATCAAGCTGGCCACGCCTGTCACCATCAGCGTGAACAGAATCGACAGGCGGAAGCCATAGATTACCCGCGCCAGAACATCGCGTTTGGTGTCGTCTGTCCCCAGCAGGTTCTGCCCATTGGGCGGCAGCGGCGCAGCACCGGGACGATCCACACTGGTGTTGAAGGAATAGGGGATCAGCGGCCAGATGGCCCAACCCTTTTCGTAACCTTCGGCCTCAAACGTGCCAGCCTTGATCTCATCAATAATGCCTTCGGGATCGTCGAAACAGTCCTCAAGCCCGCCGCTGTCGATCAGACACTGAACCTCGGGGTCGCGATAAATCGCTTCGGTCTGGAAATCACCGCCAAATGCGGTTTCGGGGTAGAAGTTGAAGATCGGCGTGTAGAACTCTCCCCGGTATTGCACGAGGATCGGTTTGTCGTTCGCAATAAACTCGGCAAACAGCGACAGTCCGAACAGAACCGAGAAGATGATCAGCGACCAGAACGCCCGGCCGTTGCGGCGGAAGTTGCGCCAACGGCGCTGGTTGAGTGGGGACAGTGCCATTTACCCCTCCCGCTTTTCGAAGTCGATGCGCGGGTCAACCAGCACATACATCAGGTCGCTGACGATGCCGACCACCAGCCCCATCAGGCCAAAGATGAACAGGGTGCCGAAGATCACCGGATAATCACGAGCCACGGCGGCCTCAAACCCCAGACGGCCCAGACCGTCCAACGAGAAGATCGTCTCGATAATGATCGAACTGCCGAAGAAGACGCCGATGAACACCGCCGGGAAACCGGCGATAACGATCAGCATGGCGTTGCGGAAGACGTGGCCATACAGCACCTTGCCTTCGCTCAGGCCCTTGGCCCGCGCGGTCATGACGTATTGCTTTTTGATCTCATCCAGAAACGAGTTCTTGGTGAGCAGCGTCAGCGTCGCAAAGGCAGAAATCGTCAGCGCGATCACTGGAAGGGTAATGTGCCAGAAATAGTCGATGATCTTACCAAACAGGCTGAGACTGTCCCAATTGTCCGAGGTTAGCCCCCGCAGCGGGAAGATCTGCCAGTAAGAACCACCGGCAAACAGAACCAGCAAAAGGATCGCAAACAGAAAGCCGGGGATGGCATAGGCCACGATGATGGTACCACTGGTCCAGGTGTCGAAACGGGACCCATCCTTGACCGCCTTGCGAATGCCCAGCGGGATCGACACCAGATAAGCGATCAACGTCGACCACAGGCCCAATGATATCGAAACCGGCATCTTTTCCAGCACCAGATCAATCACGCTGATCGAGCGGAAATAGCTCTCACCGAAATCAAGCGTCAGGTAATTGCCCATCATGTCAAAAAACCGCTCGACCGGAGGTTTGTCGAAGCCGAACTCTTTCTCGAGCTCTTCGATGAATTCAGGCGGCAACCCCCGCGCGCCGACGTAACGATCGTTGGCGCCGCCGGTCTGCTGCTCGATGTCGCTGCCGCCGCCGGCGATGCCTTCGAACACGTCACCACCGCCTTCCATCTGGGCGATGATCTGTTCAATCGGGCCGCCGGGGACGAACTGAACCAGCGTGAAGTTGACGATCATGATCCCAAGCAGGGTCGGGATGACCAGCAACAGGCGTCTTAGAATATATGCTCCCATGGGGGCGGCTTACCTCAACGCGCCGGATGATTTCAACTCGGCTTCTTTTTCCGAGTTGATCCACCAGAGGTCTTCCACGCCCAACGCATAAGGCGGAAGGTTTTCGGGGTACTCATACATGTCCCAATAGGCGACCCAGTATTTGCCCAGATACCATGTGGGCACCATGATCCGCTTGGCGCGCAGAACACGGTCCAAGGCGCGGACATTGGCATAAAGCTCTTCGCTGTCGGTCGCGGCGACGATGTTGTCAATCAATGGTTCAATATCAGGACCATGCGCGCCCGACGGATTGAACACGGAATACGAGGCCGCCTCGGTTCCGAACTGCTGATACAGGCCCGTCGAAGGCTGTAGCGATGTCGGATATCCGGCATAGATCATGTCGAAATCACGATCCCTGCGGCGCAGAGTGAATTGGGCGTTGTCGACGCGATTATAGTTCGCATCAATGCCCATAGCGCGCAGGTTGTCGACGAAGGGTTGAATGATCCGATCAAAAGTTGGCTGGTCAGACAGGAATTCGATGGACAGCACCTCGCCCTTGTCATTCCGACGGATACCGTCATCGCCGACAATCCAACCCGCGTCGTCCAGCAGCTTCATCGCGGCGCGCAGGTTACGGCGGTCGTTCTGGCGGGCAGCGCGGGATTCATGGGCGCTGACAGGTTCTTCGCTCAGCACCATCGGATCGACCGCATCGCCTAGCGCTTCCAACACCTCAAGCTCGCGGCCTTCGGGCAGGCCCGTTGCCTCAAGATGGGTACCTTCCCAGAACGAGCTGCGTTGCTGAAACAGCCCATATTGCAGGCTCTCGTTGGTCCATTCGAAATTGTAACCCAGCTGAACAGCTTCGCGAACACGTGGGTCCTGAAACTGCGGACGGTCCAGATTCATCATGAAACCACTGGCCGACGGCACGTTGCCATCCTCAAGCTCGGCACGGATCACAGCGCCATTCGCAATCGCGGGAAAATCGTAAGCCGTAGCCCAGCTTTTCGAATTGTTCTCTTGCCGCAGCGTGAAAGTTCCTGCCTTGAATCCTTCCATCGCGGCAATCGAGTCGCTGAAGTATTCAACACGGATCGTGTCATAATTGTTGCGGCCAACATTCACGTTGATGTCGTCACCCCAATAGTCCGGGTTGCGCTTGTAAACGATGCGGCGGTTGATGTCGTAGTCGTCCAGCAAATAAGGCGCCGACCCGATCCCCGGAACCAGACGGGACTTGTCAAGACGCCGGTTCTCGGGGTCGGCCTCGAACCACGCCTTCGAAAACACCGGCGTGCCGCCCACCTGCGAGATCAACGCACGGCGCGGAATGTCCGGTGCAAAATAGAATTTCACCCGATGTTCATCCAACGCCTCTGCCCGGGGAATACGTTTGCGCACGGCATCCGCGTAGGACTTGAGACCCTGATCCAGCAACAAATTATGCGAGAAAACAACATCTTCCGCTGTCACCGGAGTACCATCCGAAAACCGAGCTTCGGGCCGCATGTTGAAAATGACCCAGTCCTGACTTTCTGGGTATTCCAGACTTTCTGCCAGCAACCCGTAATAGGACGCAGGTTCATCATAGGACGGCACCAGCAGAGATTCGTACTGATCCGCCGACCGCGCCCCGGCTCGGCCTTGCCGCGTAAACGGGTTGAAACTGTCGAACGTGCCTTGCGCGGCATAGGACAGCTCTCCGCCCTTTGGCGCATCCGGATTCACGTAATCGAAATGGGCAAAACCTTCGGGGTATTTGAGATCGCCAAACTCGGAAAACCCGTGACTTTTGATGATCTTCTCTTCCGCCAGCACCGCGGCGGACATCAACAGAACCAGAAAGAACCCGATCACTAGGCCATGTATCCAGCGACTGAAATCCAATGCGCGCGCCTGAACGGAAACTCTGTTGGATCTCATAGTGCTCATCCCCTGCTTGGCCTGTGCCTTTAATCTTGTACGCGCCAGCTAAATGACCAGCACTGTCAGGTTCAAGTTTAGAATGCGTGAACGCTTTGTGAAGATGTCGTTAGGCAAAAAATAAAGCCGCTGCACGGTGCAGCGGCTTTGAAATGTGGCGCACTGATCGCTGGATCAGTTGCCGATGGTTTGCAGATAGGCAATCACATCGGCGCGCTCTTGCGGCTTTTTCAGACCAGCAAAGCTCATGGTGGTGCCCGAGATGTAGTCGCTGGGGCGGGTCAGGAAAGCGTCCAGCGCTTCGGGTGTCCAGTTGCCGCCATGCGACAGCATCGAAGCGGAATAGCCGCCAAAGCCTTTTGCGGTGCCCAGTGGGCGATCCACTACTCCAAAGAGGTACGGGCCAGTGCCGTTCGCGCCGTCTTCCAGCTTGTGGCAGGCGGTGCATTTGCGGAAGACGCGCGCGCCTTTTTCCGGGTCAGCGGCGGCCAGCAGGTCTTCGAATACCACCTCTTCGCCGTCGGCGCTTTCACCCGCGCTTTCGGTTTCGATGATATAAGAGGCCGTCTCGTGATGGCCATCCGCGTGGTACAGCCCTTCGGCTGCCCATTTGGCCAGAAGCAGCACCAGGAAGGTGCCAAACAGGCCTGCTGCGGCCTTGGTAACTGTCATCGTGTCGAACATTGATCGCGTGTCCATTTCAGCTGTCTGCGGGGTGTCTAAGGCTTCCCCTTGCAAGAGGCAAGGTATAGACACCGCGACTAAACGCCCAATTCGGTAACTTGTTGCATGGAATCGTACAAATGACCAATCGCATCGCATTTCAGGGGGAACCCGGCGCCTACAGCCACCAGGCCTGCCGCAACGCGCGTCCGGATATGGAGGCCCTGCCCTGCCGCACTTTCGAAGATGTGATCGAATCGGTTCGCTCGGGCGAAGCGGAACTGGCGATGCTGCCGGTCGAGAATACGACCTATGGCCGGGTGGCCGATATCCACCGGCTGCTGCCCCATAGCGGGCTGCACATTATCGATGAGGCCTTCGTGCGGGTACACATCAACCTGCTGGCCGTACCGGGTGCGACGCTGGACGATATTACCGAGGCGCATTCGCATCTTGTCCTGCTGCCGCAATGCGCGGGGTTCCTGAAAGAACACAATATCCGTGGCCGCGTCAGCCCTGACAACGCCCGTGCAGCGCGCGAGGTCGCCGAGGTCGGAGACAAGCACTCAGCCGCGCTGGCCAGTGAACTTGCAGGTGAAATCTATGGTCTGAACGTTCTGGCCCGTCATATCGAGGATCAGGACAACAACACCACGCGCTTTCTGGTCATGTCACGTCAGGCGGACCTGTCCCGGCGCGGCCCGCATGGCATGATCACCAGCTTTGTGTTTCAGGTGCGCAATATTCCGGCGGCGCTTTACAAGGCGATGGGGGGCTTTGCCACCAACGGGATCAACATGACCAAGCTGGAAAGCTATATGGTCGACGGCTCTTTCACCGCGACGCAGTTCTACGCCGATATCGTCGGTCACCCGGACGACCGCAATGTGCAGCTGGCGATGGAAGAGCTTGAGCACTTCACCACCAATGTCGAAGTGCTGGGTGTTTACCCGGCGGCCCATTCACGCGGTTAAGGCTCTTAGGGCGTCTTGACTGCAAAGCGATTGCAGTTGGTGCCGTGACCTGTTCGGTAGTCGACGAATCCCATTTCGCTGTAGCAGGCCAGCCCTTTGGGGTTTCTTGCTTCGATGGTCGCGTCGATTGGCGGATATCTGGCAGCCTGCGCAACCATAACTTTCGCCACCCACATTGCAGAAAAAGGGCGACTTTTCACGCCCCGTGCAAATGGCGCTCTTCGATTTCGCGGGCAAATTCGCTGAGCCGCAGTTGAAATTGTCGGCGGAATCGCGACTGACCCAGCTTGAGCGATTGCAGCAGTAACCGCGCCGGAAGGGATTTGGCGGCCAACGACATGTCAACGCTCAGACGTGTGCGGCGCTGGGACAGGGCCAGAAATTCCACCACAGTGCGACCGCTCATCCCTTTGCTTGCAGCATCGAACTGCATCAGCGAGGGCGGGTCGCATTCGACCATTTCAATCGCCACATGACGCGGCTTGCCACGCAGCTTGAATTCAGTTTCCCATTGCGTGCCCGGAACAACCCCCAGGTGACCCGACAAGCGGCGCACTTCGATTCCACGACGCATGGCCATCCGCTCGAACCGTTCAAAATCGGCAACCATCTCGAACACCGCATTGATCGGGGCTTCGATGTCTTCGCGCGCTGTAAACTGCATGGTTGGTCTTGGTCTCTTCCCGTTGAGAATATGATTTGTGTCAGTCCAGAGTATCCGCCAGCCAGTTTTGCAGCAGGAAATGCGCAATCGCACCCTTGCGGGCCGGAAGCAAGTTTGGATGCTCTCCAGCGAAAGCCTGCATCATCTCAGACTTGCTGACCCACATCGCATCTTCGATTTCCACCGGATCAATGGTGATGTCACGAGACAATGCCTGACCCGCGCAGCCAAACATCAGCGAAGCCGGAAACGGCCAGGGCTGGCTGGACAGATAGCTGACCGCTCCGACCGGCACGCCCGCCTCTTCCATCACTTCACGCCGAACGGCGGCCTCAAGCGTTTCGCCAGGTTCGACAAATCCTGCCAGCAGGGAATACATCCCCTCGGGCCAGCCCGGCGACCGCCCCATCAGAACCGAATCCCCGTGCGTGATCAGCATGATCACCACCGGATCAGTACGTGGGAAATGCTGACCGCCACAGGATGGGCAACTGCGCTGCCAACCGGCTTGCGCCAATTCGCTGGGCGCGCCACATCGGGCGCAGAATTTATGCGTTTCGTGCCAGCCGATTACCGCCTTTGCCGCCGCCGCAAGCTCTGCATCACGGGCAGACAGACGCGTCATGATCCGCCGCAACTCGGCGAACACATGGCCAGCGGGCAGATCGGGGTGCTGCTGCTCGGACCGATCGACAAAGCCGCCGACCTCGGACAGATCCTGCCCGTCAGGAACCCAGTCCGAGATATCCAGCGCGAACACCGGCACCTCATCCGAAATACCCAGAAAGACCGGCGCTTCCACGTGACCGCCCGGTGCGTTTTCCATCAGACGGTGGGACATGGGAATCAGACCCAGCCGATCCAGCGCGTCACCCTGAACCAGCGGCTTTCCGCGCCAGAGCAACAGGCAACGGGCCTGCGGGTGCGCTCGCAGCTGGGCAATCTGGTCAGGATTGCTGCGAATATGTCCGCCGCGATCCAGCCCCGAGCTGCCAAACGTCACAAGTTCTGCGTGCTTCATGGAATTTCCTTTGGGTCGTCGGCACAGGGCTGCCACGGCTGCCTCACCGTTTCAATGGCTATTCTAGGCCTCCATAAAATCCCCGACGAACAAATGATCACAAACCCGCCTTAAAAGTTGCACTTAATCTACTTTTTGTTGAAAATGATTAACATACAGCTGCCCAAAGTAGAAATTTGACACATTCCTTAATACCGCCGCGCCCTGCGCTGAATGTCCGGATATTGGCGACATCCGATCTTCATATGAATCTGAACGGTTTCGACTATTACACCGACACGCATGAGCCCACGATCGGCTTTGCCCGAACCGCCAACCTGATCCGCGCTGCCCGGCGCGAGGCTGAGGCAAAGGGCGCATTGGTCTTGCTGGTCGATAACGGGGACTTCCTGCAAGGCACCCCGGTGGGCGAATGGGCGGTTGAACCCGCCAATGCTCCGCACATCCTGATGCGGGCCTTTGCCGATCTGGGCTATGATGCGATCGGTCTGGGCAATCACGATTTCGGATTTGGGTTAAACGTGCTGGACCGCGTCATCGCGGATGCCCCCTGCCCAGTGATCTGTAGCAACGCGCGGCGGCAAGATGGTGACCCCACCTGGCTGAGCAGCGTTGTTCTGCACCGGATCGCGCAAGGCGTATCGCTGAAGATCGGTGTCCTCTCGGTCCTGCCTCCGCAGACCGCCAAATGGGAGGCACACCGGCTGCATGGCAAGGTCGTCATGGACGACATTCTGGTATCCGCACACGAACAGGTCCGTTCATTGCAGGCGCAGGGCTGTGACTTGATCATAGCGCTGGCGCATACGGGGCTTGGATCGCTCGAGGCCGCCCCCGGCCTGGAAAACGCGGTCATTCCACTGGCCGCCATCGACGGGATTGACGTGCTGATTGCCGGGCATGCGCATCTAACATTGCCCGGCAAGGCACATGAGGGGTTCCGCCATGTCGATGCCGACAAGGGCCTCGTGCACGGCAAACCTGTCGTTATGCCCGGGTCAGCCGGGTCATTTCTGGGGGTCATTGACCTGACATTGCAACAGGACGAAGGCGGCACGTGGTCCGTCGTTGATCGGTGCGCCGCCCTGCAACCCGTTTGCTCGCCTGATCCGGATGGGCGAGCAGAACCGGTGGTCGAAGACCCTGAGGTGCTGCGGCTTTTCGCCAAGGGACACTCCGAAACGCGGAAACGCGCGGCGCAGCCAGTGGGGGAAACCAAGCAGCACCTGCATAGTTACTTCAGCTTTTGTGTTCAGGATCGCGGCCTGAGGCTGGCCGGCGCGGCGCAAGCGGCGGCAGTGCGCCAGTACCTTCCCGGAACGTCCCACGCTGCCCTGCCCGTTTTGACAGCCATCTCTCCGTTAAAGTTCGGAGGCCGGGCCGGGCCAAGGTTTTTCACCGATGTTCCGGCCGGTCAGCTTTGCCTGCGCCATGTCACCGATCTCTATGTTTTCCCGAACGAATTGCAGGCCGTTGCGGTCACGGGCAATCAGATCTGCGACTGGCTGGAGATGTCCGCAGGCGTGTTTAACCAAGCCGTACCGGGGACGGATACCGATCTGGTCGACAGGGATCGGGCTGGGCATAACTTTGATATTATACTGGGCCTTACCTACCAGATCGACCTGTCTCACCCCGCCCGCTTTGACGCAGACGGGAGATTGACCGACCCAACACACCGGCGCGTTCACGACATTCGGATTAACGGCACCGCTGTTGCCCCAGATCAACGTTTTATCGTGGCTCTGAACAACTACCGGGCCGGGGGCGGAGGTCACTTCCCTTTCGTCGGGCAAGCGGAACCCGTGCCGATACCCGCCTTACCCGTCCAGCGCATTCTTCAGGACTATCTGTCCGGCCTTCTTCCAAAAGATCCTCTGGAACAGGCACCCCACCCATTCCGCTTTGCCCCTGTACCCGGCGCGCGGGCCATCCTGCGGACGGGACCAAATGCCCGGCACCATTTGGCTGAGCTCCAGCAATATGCACCCGAAACTCTGGGCGAAGATGATGAGGGGTTCTTGCGGATTGCCTTGACGCTCTGACGGGTTGTCATTCCCGCGCCTGTTGCTTATATCACCTCTTGAGAGGTTGGCGCGGGCGAGCGCCTCGCCAACCTGGTCAGGTCCGGAAGGAAGCAGCCACAACGAGCCCCGCTTGGGTCGATGTCCAACCTCTCACTTCACTTTCCCACAGATGCAGGTCCGAAACCCTCAGTCGATCAGCCGCGGCCAAACCGCTGCGCTGCGACGTGCGAAGGCCCCGATATGGCCAACCTCGGACAGGCCAAATTCATCCGGTGACAATTGATGACGGCGGGCGTTCGGCCCGTAGAGATCGGCCAGCCGCCAAACCGCCTTCGGCGGCACCACGTCGTCATCTTCAAAGGTGAACAGATCGACCGGCGTATCCGATTGCGCCCACAGCGCATCTGGCAGGGCAGAGCCAACCTCGGGCAAGTAATTGCGCGGCGCCGTACACCATCTGCGCCATTGCCAGTAAACGCTGGCCGGCAAGTCCGCCCCGAATCCTACCGCCTTGCCCGGCAGATACCCCAGCCCTTTCACGGCCACCGGTGCATGACCATACCAGAACAGCAAAGCCAGCGCCCGATAAGGCCAAGGGTGATCCGAGACCGTCACCGCACCGGAACAGACGCAGATCATCCGATCAATCCGGTCGATATCCGGCTGAATCGGTCCCAACATCCCTCCGACCGAGTGACCGATGCTCCACTGTTGCGCGCCCCTGAACCGGCGCCGCATCTCAGCCCGGGCTGCGGGCATGTCGATCAGCGCCCAATCCGCCATCGTAGCCCGCGCCTGTTTCAAAGACACGGTCAGCGAATGACCAAAATCGCGGTAATCATAGGTCAGGCAGGCCATGCCCCGCTCTGCCGCCAGCCAACGAGCGAAATGCTGATAATATTCACGCGGAACGCCTGTGGCACTGTGAATGACGACAGCGATCTGCGGCTCACCCACCGGCAGGTACAAACGGCCCGCCAATTGGCTGTCACCGGAAGGAAACTGAATATCTTCGGTTAAAACGGTTTGCGTTGTATCCAGCATGTCGCCCTCAATCTGAACTGATTAGTTCACTCATCCAATCCGCATGTTTTGCATCTCTGAGTCAATCCGGTTTCAGAATGACCACGCGTCCACTTCGACACTTGAACAGTCCGCTTGACTCGAGGTGCGTGGACCCGCTAGCGATTGGGTGATGGTTCTCGTCCCCGATCATCGGGGCGGGATGAAAAGGGAACACGGTGCGGTTCTGACCGGGAAACCGATACGAACCAAGTCCGAGACTGCCCCCGCAACTGTAAGCGGTGAGCAATGCCGAAACACCACTGGCCGCAAGGCTGGGAAGGTCGGCAAAGCGACGACCCGCAAGTCAGGAGACCTGCCATCGAAGAAAAACCGAAACTCGGGCGGGGTGTCCGGGCAGGTCGTCAGCACGCTGTCACACCTGATCTACGCCCCTCGTCCCACGCGCGGAGGGCGCAACATGATGTGGAAAACAAAGACGCACCAATTCTCGGCAACCGTATGCCAACGCACCGGCAGATCTTGCCCGGCACTTGCTCAGATGGCGCGCGCGGTCGTGCAGGCAATGGAAGCCGCCGTCCCGGCGACCACCGCTGAATTTGAGTTCGATGGCAGCAGCGAGCTGACCTATTGTGCGCAGGGCTGCAATGCGCGTTTTCGGGCTCAAAAGGATCAAATCCGGGTGTATTGCGGCAGCGAGGCCGATACCTCGATCGAGGCGCTCGACAATTATGCAGATATGCTGTTCGGTCTCGACTTTGCTGCGCGACCTGCTGGCGGACTGCCCACCCCACCCTGCGCAATGCTTGAGGTCATGGCGCTGTCGCCAAATCCGGTTCAGCATACGGACCGTCTGGTAGCGCTCTGACCTAGCGGGCTTGCCCCGGGCGCATGGCCCATTCCATCTGCCCGTCCGTTTCGACAGCGCAGGACCTGACCCTGCGCAACCGGCTTAGGGCAGCGTCGGCGTCTTCGCCATGTTCGACCATAAGGCGCAGAACAATCATGCCGGATCGGCCACAGCCCCCCCGGCAATGCGCCAGAACCCTACCCCCACGCAGCAAGGCATTTGCAGCCGCAGCACTCACCCCCTTCCAGGCCCGGTCGGTCGCCTCGCTCGGCGCGCCGAAATCTGTTACCGGCAAGTGCGTCCACGCGATCCCGCTTGCGCGCAGATCATCGCCAAACCGGCCCGCGCCCAATTGCTGCATCTCATCTGCCGTCGTCATGGAAATCACCAGATCAGGTGCCCAATCACGCACTATACGCAAGTCGTGCGCGTATTCTCCACCGCCGCCGGGCAGAGGAGACAGGGCAACGGTTCCGTTCCCCAACGGTGCAGAAAAAATTTCGAACTGGCTAATGTCTCCACCCTCCTGCGGTGGTTTTAGAACGGGGAATGAGGCGTGCAAACCGAAATTCGCAACGGCGGCTGTGGACGCGGGGCGCGGGGGTCTTTACGCTGCATCGGAACGCGAATCCGACAGAGCAGACATGAACGACACGCCCAGCCCCGCCTATCAGGTTCTTGCCCGTAAATACCGCCCGGAAACCTTTGCCGATCTCGTCGGTCAGGACGCGATGGTGCGCACGCTGAAAAACGCGTTCGAGGCCGACCGGATCGCGCAGGCCTTCATCATGACCGGTATCCGCGGCACCGGAAAAACCACCACGGCGCGGATCATCGCCAAGGGCATGAACTGCATCGGACCCGATGGCGAGGGCAAGCCGACCACTGAACCCTGCGGCCAGTGCGAGCATTGCGTCGCCATCATGGAAGGCCGCCATGTCGACGTGATGGAGATGGACGCCGCCAGCCGTACTGGCGTGAACGATATCCGCGAGATCATCGACAGCGTCCGCTATCGCGCCGCGTCGGCCCGCTACAAGATTTACATCATCGACGAGGTTCACATGCTCTCGACCAGCGCCTTCAACGCGCTGCTCAAAACGCTCGAGGAACCGCCCGAGCATGTGAAGTTCATCTTCGCCACCACCGAGATTCGCAAAGTACCGGTGACGGTCCTGTCCCGCTGTCAGCGCTTCGATCTGCGCCGGATTGAGCCTGAGGACATGATCGGCCTGCTCAACAAGATCGCCGCGGCCGAGAATGCTCAGATCGCAGACGATGCGTTGGCCTTGATCACCCGCGCGGCCGAAGGGTCGGCGCGGGATGCGACCTCGCTGCTGGATCAGGCGATTTCTCACGGTGCCGGGGAAACCAGCGCTGACCAAGTGCGCGCGATGCTGGGTCTCGCAGATCGCGGACGGGTGCTGGACCTGATGGACATGATCCTGCGCGGCGATGCGGCAGGCGCTTTGACCGAACTGAGCGGGCAATATGCCGAAGGGGCAGACCCGCTGGCCGTGCTGCGTGATCTGGCCGAGATCACCCACTGGGTTTCCGTTGTGAAAATCACACCGGACGCAGCCGACGACCCAACCGTGTCGCCGGACGAACGCGCGCGTGGTCAACAGATGGCCGAGGCGCTGCCGATGCGTGTACTGACGCGGATGTGGCAGATGCTGCAGAAGGCGTTGGAGGAAGTCTCGGCTGCGCCAAACGCGATGATGGCCGCCGAAATGGCTGTGATCCGTTTGACCCATGTGGCCGACCTGCCGAGCCCGGAAGAACTAATCAAACGGTTGCAGGACACACCACCTCCGCCCCCAAATGGAGGACCTGGCGGTGGTGTTGCCCTACCCTCTCACGCTCCTGCCCAATCAGCAGCCTCCAGCTACGCTCCCGCATCACGCGGCCCCGCCGGTGCGCCAACCGCCGCACTGGCGCAGGACGTTCAAACCGCGTTGGCCCGTTATCCGACATTCGAACATGTGGTCGAACTGATCCGAACCAACCGGGATGTGAAACTGCTGGTCGAGGTCGAAAACGGCGTCCGCCTTGTTTCCTACCAACCAGGCCGGATTGAGTTCACACCCACGGACAACGCGCCCACCGATTTGGCCGCTCGGATCGGGTCAGCGTTGCAGCGATGGACAGGCAACCGGTGGGCCGTTTCGATCGTGGCTGACGGCACGGCTGAGACGATTGCCGAAGTCCGCGACGCTGCCGATCTGGCGCTAAAGGCCGAAGCCGAGCAGCACCCTCTGGTGCAGGCTGTGTTGATGCAGTTCCCCAAGGCGCGGATCAAACGGATCGAAACACCTCAAGAGCGCGCCGCCAAGGTTGAGACCGAGGCCTTGCCCGAGGTCGAAGACGAATGGGATCCGTTCGAGGAAGACTAAGATCTCCGTGCCAAAGTCGAAACCCTCCCGCGCCCGCCACGGGCCATCGGCTGATGCCGATACCCCTGAGCGGCCTTGGGCCCGGCAGCGCGCGGGCATAGCCCGCGCGCTGCCGGGCCCAACGGGAGGAGAGGTCTTGCAAAAGACCTTGACGACGGGCGGGAGGGGCGCTGGCCCCTTGTGCGGCGCGATGGGTCTCCGTATTTAGGCGTCAAACCAGATTATAGGAGATCTACGATGCTCAAAGGACTAGGCGGTCTGGGCGATATGGCCAAGATGATGAAATCCGCGCAGGACTTGCAGACCAAGATGACCGAAATGCAGGAAGAGCTGAACAACCTGATGGTTGTCGGCGAATCCGGTGCCGGGCTGGTCAAAGCCACCGCCACGGCCAAAGGCGAGTTGAAAGGTCTGGACATCGACCCGTCGATCTTCAACGGCGATGACAAGGAAGTGGTCGAGGACCTGATCCTGGCCGCCATCAAGGACGCCCAGACCAAAGCCACCGAACGCTCGCAGGCCGAGATGGCAAAGCTGACCGAAAGCATGGGCCTGCCCGCAGACATCAAGCTGCCGTTCTGATAGACACTCCTGACGACCCCAAGGCCGGGCACCTTTGCCCGGCCCTTTTGCAGGAGCATCCGCGGTGAGTTCGAACAGCGATATCGACAACCTGATCGACCTGATGGCCAAACTGCCGGGGCTCGGCCCGCGCTCGGCCCGCCGCGCCGTGTTGCATCTGATCCGCAAACGCGCGCTGCTGCTGACGCCCCTGTCGGACGCAATGCAGCAAGTCGCCATTACCGCCCGCGAATGCCTGAACTGCGGCAATGTCGGCACCAGCGATATCTGCGACATCTGCGACAGCGAGGCCCGCGCGACCGGAGAGCTGTGCGTGGTCGAGGACGTCGCCGACCTCTGGGCGATGGAGCGCGCGGGCGTGTTCAAAGGCCGATATCACGTTCTGGGCGGCACCCTGTCCGCATTGGACGGCGTCGGCCCGGACGAGTTGCGCATTCCCCGCCTAAAGGATCGGGTAACGGCTGAGGGGATCACCGAGATCATCCTCGCCCTGAACGCCACCGTCGACGGCCAGACGACCGCCCATTACATCGCCGATCAGTTGGAGGGGCAGGTCCGCCTGACCTCACTGGCGCAGGGTGTGCCGATTGGTGGAGAGCTGGACTATCTGGATGATGGGACGATTACGGCGGCGCTCAGGGCGCGGAAGGAGTTGTAGACAGCTTTAAATCCACTGTCCCTGTTAGCAATCTTTCATCAGGCTCCAACAATCAGAAGAAATCAGTCGTTTCTGGGAACGTAAAACACTGGAAATACAATAGCTAAGCCCATAGAATTCCTCGAAACAGCTTTCATTCGAGGCACCTGTTGCACATTCCGTTTTCTGCCCCAATCTGGTCTCGGCTGTATGGCCCTTACGGCATTCAAGATGTGGCTGGTATTTTGACCAAGCTGCAAAAATCCTGGGACGAGGATATCGCCAAAGACTTGTTCTGGGAGAAGCTGCATCATCAGGAAGATTTGTATCCCGTCACTTTTGCCGCTTTCCCATGGTTGTGGAGTTTCTCAGAAAGAGAATCCCATAAAAATATCGACATCCTGGACTTTCTTTCGTTCACGATGAAATGCGCTAGGTCCTCATCGGAGGACGGTGGCGCGACCGGGATCAAGGGAAAATTTCAGGGTCTGTCCCTAAGACTAGGTGACCATCAAAAAAATTGGATACCAGAGCATTGCCGATTGACCAGTGAAGACATGGAAACGCTTGCCGCACTGGAAGATTGGTATTCCGCAAATAGCAGCGATATCGCGAACACATGTGCGGATGCGGTTAATGGAAACAACGACTACCTCGATGCAATTCTATCAGTAGGTTATGCAAGTCTCCACGGTGGCGACGCGGCCGCGAATTTAATCATCGGTTGGGCCGACAAACTCGAACCAACAGAGATATTGGAGTATTATCCCTTGCAGTCATGGGATTTGTCAGCACTTTCGGCTCTTTCCAAATTACTTGCACCGAAGAACGACAGGTTGGCGAGCTTCCTTGAAGAAATTGTGGGTCCCAATCTACCCTGTGAAAAAACCGAGAGCTTAATATGAAAAACCGCCTTCTCGCCCTCACCCTCGCCGCCTTCACCGCATCCTCCGCCCTGTCGCAAGAACTCATCGACAAAGGCTTCGTCGAAGGCTGGAACATCATGATGGACCCCGCGCTTGGCAACGGGTGCCTGATTCAGACGGTGTATCAGGACCTCTCGGTCGTGCGCATCGGCTATGACGCGCTGGACAATCGCGGGTATTTCGCCGTCTACAACAAGGCGTGGGGCGACATCAAACAGGGAGAGAGCTATCCGATCCGATTTGAGCTGGACGGCAAAAGCTATGAGGCCACCGCCATTGGGTTCAACCAACGCGACGTTCCCGGCGCGACAGTTTTCTTTACCGACCGCAGTTTCGTCGAGGCCATTGCGCAAAACAAGACAATGACTGTCTACAATCCTGAAGGTCAGACCGTGATGGCGATTGACCTGAAAGGCACCGCCAAGGCGTTGGACTATGCGCGGGATTGCCAGAACCGCAAACTCTAACGAATCGGATCAAACAACGCATCTTTAGCTGTGCAGTCGCGGATTACGTCGCGACCGCAGGGAACAGGGTCAAGATCGCGGGACAGGCAGAGGCGGACCTCTTCGATGTAGCCCTGTTTGCAGGTGACGGTGATCATATCGCGATCCAGCGTCGGGTTGGCCTTCAGAAAGGCCTCTTCCACGACTGAGGCCGGCAGTTTGACCGTCGCATCCAGTTGGCGGAACACTTTGGGGCGCTCGACCTGCTCATAGGCCTGCCGCGACAGCGCAAAATAGTCCGGCGCAGACAGGCCTGAACAGGTGCCATGCTTCTTCCACTGGTGCCACGCAAGACCCGATGAGCCCTGAATATCCTCCATCTCCCGCGTCATACGGCGGGATGGCGCGGCCTCGGGCGTACGGCAATAGGCAGGCCACCCCTGATGGAATTGCGGCCAAAGCCCGTGCAGAATCCAGCCGTGATCGTGGCGCGCATCGCATTGGTCTGACCCACGGGCATCGCCCTCGCGCGCGCACCAGTTCGGCGACCAACTGAGCGACAGCACGTAGTAATCGAACTCGCCCGTCTTTTCGCCATCGGCCTGCGCGGCCAACGCGCTCAACAACCACAAAATGACCCAGCGCATTCGCCTCTTCCCTTCTTGCCTTGCCGCGACTATATAAGCCCCAAGTTCCCCGACAACGGAAACCTGCCCCAAGACCAAGGGGCCGCCGAATTCCGGCGACGGGACAGATGTATTTATAGGAGACGGGCTGATGGCAAAACCGCTTATGGCCAAGGCAACAGCCGTATGGCTGGTGGACAACACAACGATCAGCTTCAAGCAGATCGCGGATTTCGTAGGAATGCACGAGTTGGAAGTGCAGGGCATCGCAGATGGCGATGTGGCCGCTGGCGTCAAAGGCTTTGACCCGATTGCCAACAACCAGCTGACTCAGGAAGAGATCGACTCGGCGCAGAACAACCCGCTGCACAAGCTGAAGCTCAAGTTCAATGCTGCTGCTGCGGGCGAAGAAAAGCGCCGTGGCCCGCGCTATACCCCGCTGTCCAAGCGTCAGGACCGTCCGAATTCGATCCTGTGGCTGGTCAAGTTCCACCCGGAACTCAGCGACGGCCAGATCGCCAAGCTGGTGGGCACCACCAAGCCGACCATCCAGTCGATCCGCGAACGCACCCACTGGAACATCGCCAACATGCAGCCGATCGACCCGGTTGCGCTGGGGCTGTGTAAACAATCCGAGCTGGACGCGATCGTTCAGAAAGCTGCCGCCAAGAAAGCTGCCGAAGGTGGCGTCATGAGCGATGACGAACGCCGCAAGCTGGTTTCGACCGAGCAGTCGCTGGAAATGGACGCTGCGCCCAAGATCCCGACGGCGATCGAGGGTCTGGAAACCTTCTCGCTGTCCGACGAACCGGCCGAAGAGAAAGACGACGAGCCGATCATCGACGCCGACAGCTTCTTCAACCTGCCCAAAGGCGGGGCCGAGGAAGAAGACGAAGACGATCTGCGCCCCTAAGGTACAGACAACCCCGGTCCAGACAGACCGGGGTTTTTTCGCAGGAAACCCATGCTGACTTTTCTGTCCAAGATTTTTGGCCCGCATCGCGCGGTATCCATCTATGCCTTCCTGAAAACCTGGGGCCTGCTGGTCGTCGCGGTTGTTGGCACAATCTCTATCGCGACCGCTCTGCTGGTGCTGAACGACAGCGGCGAGCATGAGCACGAGGCCTTCATGACCGTCGCGGTTCTGTCGGCGACCCCAATCAATGGCGACCTTCGCAACGGCGTCATAGCCTCTGTTCGCTTGCCGGATGGTTCGGCGACGTCAATCACCTCGACCGAGGGGGCGGTGTCACAAACCGTCGGCACCAGCGCCTGCATCGAAAAACGCGTCTTTGTGGAAAGCGGAGAGGCACGGTATCGGTTCAAACTGCCTCGCCACTGCGAGGCCAACCAATAAGCAAAACCGCCCGGAGGCATCTCCGGGCGGTTTTTCCTTTAGATCATCTGGAACAGAACCCCGGCGATGATGGCCCCGGTGATTCCTAAGCCCAGATAGGTCGCAAAGACCCGTGGCTTGACCAGAGACCAGACTGCCGCCATGGCCGGGATCGAACTGACCGCACCTGCGATCATGAACGACATCGCCGCACCTGCACTCATCCCTTGTTCCGTCAACCCCGCCAGCAGCGGCGGCGCGACGTAGGAGTTCAGATAGGCGGGCATTCCAACCAAAGCCGCAATCACGATAGGCACGATGCCTTCGCCCCCGACTACGCGGGCAATCAGATCGGCGGGGACATAGCTGACCAGCAGCGCCTCAAGCACATAGGCCAGTGCCAGCCATTTCAGCAGGAACAGCCCGTTCTGCGCGAACTCCGAGCGGAACCGCTGACGACGCCCCGGCTCCTTCCAGAACTGCCAGACCGGTGTGTCATCCTGTTTCGGGCCACAGCCGCAGCACCCGGCGGGTTTGTATTCGCGCAGCGGTTCAGCAAAGGCGCCCGAGCGCATCAGGCCGCGCACGACGAACCCTCCGAACAGACCCAGCGCGACCGCGGCGACCGCTTTGCCAATCGCAAAGGGCCAGCCCAGCGCTCCCGCTGTGATCAGCAGGGTCGGCGGGTCGATCAGAGGGGAGCTGAGCCAGAACGCCATCACCGCAGATAGAGGCGCGCCCAGTGCCAGCAATCCGGAAATAAACGGGATAACCTCACAGGAACAGAACGGAGCCAACCCTCCGAACAACGCGGCCAATAGGATCATCCGCGTCTCGCGCCCCTCAAAAGCGCGGGCCACCATCACCTCAGCCCCGGTGGCCTTGAGATAAGACAACAACAGAACAGCAAACAATATGTACTGGCCCGTATGGGCCAAAGCCTTAGCCGCAAAAGTCACAACCTCGACCCAATTGCCGGGATCCAGAATGGCCACGGCAGCAAGGATCGCCACGATCACCGCCCAAGGGGTTTTGACCAGCTCAAGCGCCTTGACCGGCGCTTTGGGATTTTGCGTCAACTCAGCCATCGTTCGCTGCCTTTTCCACTTCGTCTGCACAGCATTCCGCAAGGATGAACTGCGCCAGATTTCTCAGCTCGTCATAACAGGCCCGGTTGATCGTGGTCCGCCCGACTTTCTCTTGCTCGACCACCCCTCCTGCCGCCAAGAACCGCAGGTGATGCGCCAGCGTTGACGGGGCGATTCCCGTCCGCTCCTGTATCTCGCCCACGGTCAGTCCGGCCTGCCCGGCCCGGACCAGAGTCTTCAGCACCTTTAACCGGGCCTCGGACCCCATGGCAGAAAATCCTGCGGCTGCGACTTCCCACATTCGATTAACTCCATTAAACTAGATTTATAGTTATTTAGGTTATTGGAGATTTTCAGTCAACTACCTGCGCAGAAATTATCGGGAACGCGATAAGGCCAGATTGCCCATCCCTTAGGTCCACCCTATAAGAACGCATGGCAATATCAGTCGATACCTTCTTTCTTGAACTGAACGGGCAAGGCACGCTTCAGGCGCAGATCCAGCAGATGATTGCCGAGGGCATCCTATCCGGGCGTTTCCATGTCGGGGAAAAGCTGCCCTCGTCGCGCAAACTGGCCGCACATCTGGGCGTCAGCCGGATTACGGTGACGCTGGCCTATACTGAACTGCTGGCCAATGATTACCTGACTGCCAAGGGGCGTTCGGGCTATTACGTCTCGCAAAACGCGCCGGTACCGCCGAAATACACCCCGCTGCAACGGGGCGCCGAGACGGTCGACTGGGAAACGGCGCTGGCCCGCCGCTTTTCAGGAGGGGACACGCTGGCCAAACCCGCCGACTGGCGGGAGTATCGCTATCCCTTCATCTATGGCCAAGCCGACCGCACCCTGTTTGACCACGCCAATTGGCGCCTGTGTGCGGTACGCGCGCTAGGTCACAAGGACTTCGATTCCCTGACGGCAGATTACGTGGATCAAGACGACCCGCTTTTGGTCGAATTTATTGCCCGCCACACCCTGCCCCGCCGTGGAATCGCCGCCCGCCCCGAAGAAATTCTGATCACCATGGGCGCGCAGAACGCGCTGTGGCTGGCTTCGCGCATCTTGCTGACACACAATCGCAACGCGGTAATTGAAGACCCTTGTTACTACGCCTTGCGCAGCCTGCTTGAACATTGGGATTGCGACGTGACGGCCCTGCCTGTCGATCGCAACGGCCTGCCCCCCGATGCCTTGCCCGACAACACAGACGTCATCTTCACCACCCCCAGCCACCAAAGCCCGACAACGGCGACCATGCCCATCGCCCGCCGGCACAAACTGCTGGAGCGCGCACGCGACCTTGATGCGATGGTGGTCGAGGACGACTACGAGTTTGAAATGGCCTTTCTGGGTGCGCCCTCTCCGGCACTGAAGTCGATGGACCAAGACGGGCGCGTGATCTATGTGGGCAGCTTCTCCAAATCGCTCTTCCCCGGATTGCGGCTGGGCTACATGGTGGGGTCCGAACCCTTTATTCGCGAAGCGAGAGCGCTGCGGTCTCTGGTGCTGCGCCATCCGCCGGGGCATATTCAGCGGACGGCGGCCTATTTCCTGTCGCTGGGTCATTACGATGCTCAGATCAGGCGCATGTCCAAGGCGCTGACGGGGCGGCGCGAAACGCTGGACAGAGCGGTAGAGCAACACGGTCTGACAGTGGCGGGCCGCGGCATCATGGGTGGCTCGTCCCTGTGGATGTCCGCACCAGAGCATGTAGACACGACCCGGCTGGCACGCAGCTTGCAGGAGCAAAGTGTCCATATAGAACCCGGTGCGTCCTTCTTTTCGGGGCCAGATCAGCCCCGGAATTTCTACCGGCTGGGCTATTCCTCGATCCGGCAGGACCGGATCGAACCGGGCATCAAACTGATCGCAGACGCCATCCGAGCCTGTTAGCGCCAGACTGGACCTAATTCGCCTTTCGGTCTGGCCCTAACGCAGCCCTGCCCTATGGGCCAAAACCATAAACAAATGCTGGGCCAAATACCCCGGCCAATCCTCATATGCGCGGAGATCATCACATGAAAATGACCACGGAAGAAGCCTTTGTTAAGGTTCTGCAGATGCACGGGATCGAACATGCGTTCGGGATCATCGGCTCGGCCATGATGCCGATCTCGGATCTGTTCCCGAAAGCTGGGATCATGTTCTGGGACTGCGCCCACGAGGGCTCGGGCGGCATGATGGCCGACGGTTACACCCGTGCCACCGGCAAAATGTCGATGATGATCGCGCAGAACGGCCCCGGCATCACCAATTTCGTGACCGCCGTGAAAACCGCCTATTGGAACCACACCCCGGTGCTGCTGGTCACCCCGCAGGCGGCGAACAAAACCATCGGTCAGGGCGGCTTTCAGGAAATGGAACAGATGCGCATGTTCGCGGACTGCGTCGCCTATCAGGAAGAGGTTCGCGACCCGACCCGCGTCGCCGAGGTTCTGAACCGCGTCATCATGAACGCAAAACGCGCCAGCGCTCCGGCTCAGTTGAACATCCCGCGTGACATGTGGACTCAGGTGGTCGACATCGAACTGCCCAAGATAGTCGAGTTCGAACGCCCCTCGGGCGGTGAAGACGCGGTTGCCGCAGCGGCCGAGATGCTGTCGAACGCCAAAAACCCCGTCATCCTGAACGGCGCTGGTGTTGTTCTGGCCGAAGGCGGTATCGAAGCGTCGAAAGCCCTGGCCGAGCGTCTGGACGCCCCGGTCTGTGTTGGCTACCAGCACAACGACGCTTTCCCCGGCTCGCACCCGCTGTTTGCTGGCCCGCTGGGCTACAACGGCTCGAAAGCCGGTATGGAGCTGATCTCAGAGGCCGACGTGGTTCTGTGCCTCGGCACCCGTCTGAACCCGTTCTCGACCCTGCCGGGCTATGGCATGGAATACTGGCCCGCAGACGCCAAAATCATTCAGGTCGACATCAACCCCGACCGCATCGGCCTGACCAAGAAAGTCAGCGTTGGCATCATCGGTGACGCCGCCAAAGTGGCAAAGGGCATTCTGGCCCAACTGTCCGACACTGCTGGTGACGAAGGCCGCGATGCGCGCAAGGCGAAAATCGCCCAGAAGAAATCGGCATGGGCACAGCAGTTGTCCAGCATGGACCACGAGGATGACGATCCGGGCACCACTTGGAACCAGCGCGCGCGTGACGCCAAGCCCGACTGGATGAGCCCCCGCATGGCATGGCGCGCGATCCAGTCCGCGCTGCCGAAAGAGGCGATCATCTCGTCTGATATCGGCAACAACTGCGCTATCGGCAACGCCTACCCGTCCTTCGAGGAAGGCCGTAAATACCTTGCCCCCGGCCTGTTCGGCCCCTGCGGTTACGGTCTGCCCGCCATCGTGGGTGCGAAAATCGGTCAGCCGGACGTTCCGGTTGTCGGCTTCGCCGGTGACGGTGCCTTCGGTATCGCCGTGAACGAGCTGACCGCGATTGGCCGCTCGGAATGGCCCGCCGTGACCCAGATCGTCTTCCGCAACTACCAGTGGGGTGCGGAAAAGCGGAACTCGACCCTGTGGTTTGACGACAACTTTGTCGGCACCGAACTGGATACTCAGGTATCTTACGCCGGTATCGCGCAGGCCTGTGGTTTGAAAGGTGTGGTTGCCCGTACTCAGGACGAGCTGACCGCCGCCCTGAACCAGGCCATCGAGGACCAGAAGAACGGCATCACCACCCTGATCGAAGCCATGATCAACCAGGAACTTGGTGAACCGTTCCGCCGCGACGCGATGAAAAAGCCGGTTGCGGTTGCTGGCATCGACGCCGCTGACATGGCCCCGCAAGCCGAGGCCTGATCGCAGTGAAGCCCCTGCAACAAATACTTGGGGCTGCGACCAGTTCCAAAAAGATCATCGCCCTTGCCGAGGGCGATGATCCACGTGTCGTCGAAGGCGCGCTGAAAGCACGTGCCGAAAACGCCGCCGATATCATCCTTGTGGGTGATACGGCCAAAGTGACTGCGTTGTTGGCCGAAAAAGGCGGAGCGGACGTGGACGGGATCGAGATCCATGATCCGGCCACCTCCGCCCATCTGGATCGCTTTGCCGACGCCTACTATGAGTTACGCAAGCACAAGGGCATGACGCCCGAAAACGCCAGAACGCAGGTTCAAAGCCGTCTGAATTATGCCGCAATGCTGGTCCATCTCGGGCTAGCTGACGGCACGGTGGGCGGCGCGGTCGAAACAACCTCGGACACCGTCCGGGCCGCTTTGCAGATCATCGGCAAGGCCCCGAATGCGCATATGGTCTCCAGCTTTTTCCTGATGATCTATGAGCGCGACCACCACGCGGTTCAGGGCGTGCATATCTTTGCCGATTGCGGTCTGGTCGTTGATCCCGATGAACGGGAACTGGCCGAAATCGCGCAAGCCTCTGCCGCGTCGTATCACGCGTTGACAGGTCACGGGCCACGCGTTGCCATGCTGTCCTTCTCGACCAGCGGCAGCGCCAACCATCCAAAGGTTTCCAAGGTGGTTGAGGCCACCCGCATCGCCAAGGCCGCCAATCCGCATCTGCTGATCGACGGAGAGCTTCAGTTCGACGCCGCCTACGTGCCGGAAGTAGCTCGCAAAAAGGCCAAGGACTCGCCTCTGGAAGGCCAGGCCAACGTGTTTGTCTTCCCCAATCTCGACGCAGGCAACCTGGGCTACAAAATCGCACAGCGTATTGGCGGGGCAGAGGCCATCGGGCCGGTGCTACAAGGGCTGGCGAAACCGGCAAACGACCTGTCGCGTGGCTGCTCGGCGGATGACGTGCTGCACATGATCGCCGTGACCGCGGTTCAGGCGCAACATACTGAAGCCCAAGATCAACCCGGTTAAAGCCGGGAAACGAAACAACTCCGACCTGACCGGAATGCCTGGAGGGTCTGATAACCAGCAAAAGGGACGTCCATGAACCAGCCCGTTATCGACACATCGCCCAAGGTCTCGGATGAAGTCCGGAAAACCACGTGCTACATGTGCGCCTGTCGTTGCGGCATCAATGTTCATATGAAGGACGGCAAGGTCGCCTATATCGAAGGCAACCGCGATCACCCGGTGAACAAGGGCGTGCTTTGCGCCAAAGGCAGTGCCGGCATCATGCAGGTCAACGCGCCGTCTCGCCTGCGCAAACCGCTGCGTCGGGTCGGCCCGCGCGGATCGGGTGAATTCCGCGAGATCGAATGGGACGAGGCGATCAGCACTGCCGTCGGTTGGCTGAACGAGCTGCACGAGACGGCACCGCAAAAACTGGCCTTTTTTACCGGACGCGACCAGAGCCAGAGCTTCACCAGCTTCTGGGCGCAAAATTTCGGCACACCCAACTACGCCGCCCATGGCGGCTTCTGCTCGGTCAACATGGCGGCGGGCGGCATCTATACGATGGGCGGAGCCTTCTGGGAGTTTGGCCAACCCGACTGGGACCACACCAAATTGTTCATGCTGTTCGGCGTGGCCGAGGACCACGACAGCAACCCGATCAAGATGGGCATCGGCAAGATCAAGGCGCGCGGCGCGCGGGTGATCGGGGTCAACCCGATCCGTTCCGGCTATAACGCCGTCGCTGATGATTGGGTCGGGATCACGCCCGGCACCGATGGTCTGTTCATCCTCTCCCTGATCCATGTCCTGATGAAGGCCGGCAAGATCGACCTCGACTATCTCAGCCGCTATACCAACGCGCCGGTTCTGGTGAATGCCGCCGAGGGGCCGGAAAAGGGCCTGTTCCTGCGCGACGACAACGGCAAGCCGCTGGTCATCGACCGCGTGACTGGCGAACCCACCGCGTTCGACAAGCCGGGCGTCCGCCCCGATTTGTCGGCCACCTACGAAAAAGACGGTGTCACCCACCGCCCGGTCTTCCACCTGATGGCCGAGAAATACCTATCTGACGACCATGCCCCCGAAAACGTGTCCGACCGCTGCGGCATCCCGGCCAAACGCATCCGTGCCATCGCCGCCGAAATCGCCCGCGTCGCTTTTGACGAGGCGATTGAACTGGACCATGAATGGACCGATTTCCGGGGTGAGACGCATTCGAAAATGACCGGTCGCCCGGTCAGCTTCCACGCCATGCGTGGGATTTCCGCCCATGCTAACGGCTTCCAAACCTGCCGCTCGCTTCATGTGCTGCAAATCCTGCTGGGTACAGTCGAGGTCCCCGGTGGTTTCCGTTTCAAACCACCCTATCCCAAACCGGTCGAGGCGCACCCCACTCCGCACGGCGACCGCCGCCCCGGTCGCCCGCTGGAAGGCCCCCACCTGGGCTTCCCGCGCGGCCCCGAGGATCTGCTGATCGACGATTGCGGCACGGCGCAGCGCATCGACAAGGCCTTTACGTGGGAAAATCCAATGTCGGCCCATGGGCTGATGCACATGGTGATCTCGAACGCCGCCGCCGGTGATCCCTACAAGATCGACACGCTGTTCATGTATATGGCGAACATGTCGTGGAACTCCTCCATGAACACCAAAGGTGTGATGGAGATGCTGACGGCGCGCAACGAAGACGGCAAATACGTCATTCCACATATCATCTATTCCGACGCCTATTCTTCGGAAATGGTCGCCTATGCCGACCTGATCCTGCCCGACACCACCTATCTGGAACGGCACGACTGTATCTCGCTGCTGGATCGTCCGATCTGTGAGGCCGATGCCGCCGCAGACGCCATCCGCTGGCCGGTGATCGAACCCGACCGCGATGTGCGTGGCTTCCAATCAGTGCTGATCCAGCTTGCAAACCGTATGAGCTTGCCCGGTTTCACCAACGAAGACGGCACGCCCAAGTGGAAAGACTACGCCGACTACATCGTCAACCATCAGCGCAAGCCGGGCATTGGACCGCTTGCCGGGTTCCGCGGTGAAAACGGCGACAAAGAAGGGCGTGGAGAGGTCAATCCCGACCAGCTGAACCGCTATATCGACAACGGTGGTTTCTACGTCGCGCACATCCCCGAAGGCGCGGACTACTACAAACCCTGGAACGCAGCCTATCAGGACTGGGCCGTTGGGATGGGTCTTTATGACAGCCCGCAACCTTATCTGTTCCAGCTCTATTCGGAACCGATGCGCAAGTTCCAACTGGCCGCCGAAGGTCATGGCGAGCGTCAGCCGCCCGAACATCTGCGTCAGCGGATCAAAGACACGATGGACCCGCTGCCGATCTGGTACGAAACAGATCAGCAGGGCAACGAAGGCTTCACCGTCAACGCCCTGACGCAACGCCCGATGGCGATGTATCACAGCTGGGGCACACAAAATGCATGGCTGCGCCAGCTGCACGGACGCAACCCGCTTTATGTTCCGACCAAACTGATGCGCGAGCACAATCTGAGCGATGGCGACTGGGCCAAAGTTACCTCTCCACATGGCGAGATCACCGTCCCGGTCATGGAAATGGCCGCGCTGAACGAAAACACCGTCTGGACGTGGAACGCCATCGGCAAACGCAAAGGCGCATGGGCCTTGCAGGAAGACGCCCCCGAGGCGACCAAAGGCTTCCTGCTGAACCACCTGATCCATGAGTTATTGCCAGCAAAAGGCGATGGAATGCGATGGGCCAACTCTGATCCCGTAACAGGACAGGCCGCGTGGTTCGACCTGAAGGTGAAAATCGAAAAAGCCGAAGCTCCGAGTGACGCCGAAAGCCAGCCCGAGTTTGACCCGATACAGTCGCCCGTCGGCACCGGCCCGAAAGATCTGGCGTGGAAGGTAGGCAAATGACTCAACTCCCCGAATCCACTGAACGCAAAATGGGTCTGGTCATCGACCTGGATACCTGCGTCGGATGCCACGCCTGCGTGATCTCGTGCAAAGGCTGGAACACTGAAAACTACGGCGCGCCCCTGTCGGATCAGGACGCCTATGGCGGCAACCCGTCAGGCACCTTCTTGAACCGTGTGCATTCCTACGAAGTGCAGCCGGAACAGGGCGCGGCCCAGCTGATCCACTTCCCCAAATCCTGCCTGCATTGCGAGGACGCCCCTTGCGTCACCGTCTGCCCCACCGGGGCCAGCTATAAGAGGATCGAAGACGGCATCGTGCTGGTCAACGAAAGCGACTGCATCGGTTGCGGCCTCTGCGCCTGGTCCTGCCCCTACGGCGCGCGGGAACTGGATGTGGCCGAAGGTGTGATGAAGAAATGCACCCTCTGCGTCGACCGCATCTACAACGAAAACCTACCCGAGGTGGATCGCGTTCCGTCCTGCGTGCGCACCTGCCCTGCCGGTGCCCGCCATTTTGGTGATCTGGGCGACCCCGACAGCGATGTCAGCAAACTGGTGGCCGAGCGCGAAGGCATGGACCTGATGCCTGAAATGGGCACCAAACCCGTCAACAAATACCTGCCGCCGAGGCCCAAGGATCAGGTTGAGGAACAGATCGACATTCTCGCCCCCTTGCTGGCACCGGTCGCCGAAGAACCCAAGGGCTTCCTCGGCTGGCTCGACAAGACGTTGGAGAAACTCTGATGCATCCGGCCCCTTCCGTTATCATTTTCACCACCCTGTCGGGTCTGGGCTTCGGCCTGCTGTTCTTCCTCGGCCTCGGCTTACCTGATGTGTCCGGCTGGGTGGCTTTCGTGTTCTTCGTAATCGCCTATGCGCTTGCGGTCGGCGGGCTAATGGCCTCGACCTTCCACCTGGGCCATCCCGAACGCGCGTGGAAAGCGTTCACCCAGTGGAAAACCAGTTGGCTCAGCCGAGAAGGCTGGTGCGCGGTCCTCGCCCTGATCGTCATGGGGCTTTATGCCATCGGCGCAGTCTTTCTAGGCCAACGATGGGGCCTGCTGGGCTGGATTGGGGCGTTGTTCTCGCTGGCGACGGTATTCACGACCTCAATGATCTATACCCAACTCAAGACTATTCCGCGCTGGAACACGAACCTGACACCGGCCATGTTTCTAAGCTTCAGCCTGGCGGGTGGCGCCCTGCTTGCCGGTCAGACCAGTCTTGCGCTGCCTTTGCTGCTGATCGCCGCCCTAGTGCAGATTCTGTACTGGAAGAAGGGCGACAAGGCTCTGGCGGAATCCGGCACTAACTTGGGCACGGCGACTGGTCTGGGCCAGCGTGGCGCGGTGCGGGCTTTTGAGCCGCCGCATACGGGTACCAACTATCTGCTGCGGGAATTCGTTCATGTCGTTGGACGTAAACATGCCGAGAAGCTGCGGATGATTTCCTTTGCTCTGGCCTTTGCGCTGCCGCTTTTGCTGCTGCTCATTCCGATTGAGAACACAGCGGTGAAACACGTTCTGGCATTGTTGGCAGTCGTTTCGCATCTGGCCGGCGTTGCCACATCGCGCTGGCTGTTTTTTGCGCAGGCAGAACATGTCGTGGGGTTGTATTACGGCAAACGATAAGGCCTCCCGTCGCGGCAAACCGCGACTTCCCCGAGGTATTTTTAGCCAGGTGAAGGCGGGACCCCGCAAAAGAAAAAGGGCGGCGCTCAGGAATGAGGCCGCCCTTTTTGGTATTCGGGATTTCGTTTAGATCAGGCCCGCGTGCGCCATTGCAGCGTCGATGGCTGCTTTTGTGCTGTCGTCCAGCGGGGTCAGCGGCGAGCGAACTTCGATGCCGCAAAGACCCAGTTTGCTGAGCGCGTATTTCGCGCCGACGAGGCCGGGCTCGATAAAGATCGCTTCGTGCAGAGGCATCAGGCGGTCCTGATACTCCAGCGCTTTAGCATAGTCTCCGGCCAGTGTTGCCTGCTGAAACTCGGCACAGAGTTTCGGAGCCACGTTCGCGGTGACCGAAATACAGCCGACGCCGCCATGGGCGTTGAAGCCCAGCGCAGTGGCGTCCTCGCCCGACAATTGGCAGAACTCCGGTCCGCAGGAGGCGCGCTGCTGGCTGACACGCGCCAGATCACCGGTCGCGTCCTTGACCCCCACAATACGTGGAAGTTGGGCCAATTCACCCATTGTCGCCGGGGTCATGTCGACGACAGAACGGCCGGGAATATTGTAGGTGATGATCGGAATATCCGCGCAGTCGTGCAGCGCACGGAAATGCGCGATCAGGCCCTTTTGCGTGGGTTTGTTGTAATAGGGCGTTACGACAAGCGCCGCGTCCGCACCGATCTTTTCCGCGAATTGCACGAAACGGATTGCTTCGACCGTGTTGTTCGAGCCCGCCCCCGCGATAACCGGGACGCGGCCTGCGGAGGCTTTGACGACCTCTTCCACGACGGTTTCATGCTCATCATGGCTGAGCGTTGGGCTTTCACCCGTGGTCCCCACAGGCACCAGCCCGGTCGAGCCTTCCTTGATCTGCCACTCCACCAGGTGTTTGAGCGTCTTCAGGTCCAACTCGCCGTTTTCGAACGGGGTGACGAGGGCTGGCATAGAGCCTTTGAACATGACACGCTCCTTAAGGTGCAGTTTGTGTTTTTTGTGCCCAAGGATCGTCATAATCATGGCGATGTGAGTTGATACCGTGGGCGCAAGGTTTATCCTAAATGGCTCTATCCTTGGTTGGTTGGGAAATGCAAGGCATGACACGCGTTCTGGCGCTTTTGATAGCACTGATTCTTGGTTCATACGGGCAGGCGCAGGCCGATTCGGTCGGTGATCTGCGCGCCGGCATGAATGAGATGCGCAAGGGGGATTGGAATGCCGCCCTAAGCGTATCGGGCCAGCGCGGATCGGTCAGCCGCGATATCATCGTCTGGCACTGGCTGCGCGAAGGATTTGGCAGTTCAGGCGACGTGCTGGTGTTTTTGGACCGACGCCCGGATTGGCCGGGGCTTGCATGGTTGCGACGCAAGAGCGAACCCGCATTTACCGGCGCCGATCCTGACCGGGTGTTGAAGTTCTACGCCGACACTCCGCCGCAAACCGCCGAGGGCGCGCTGAACTACGCTGTGGCTCTGAAGGCCAAGGGGCGTCAGGGCGATGCTGAGGCGGATATCGTCGCCGCATGGCGCACCATGCCGATGGGATCGGGTCTACAGAAGGACTATCTGGAGAATTTTGGCAAGCTGCTGAAACCGCATCACGCGGCGCGTTTGGACCGGATGCTGTGGGACAATCATCTGGTCAGCGCAGGGCGGATGTTGCCTCTGGTCAGCTCGGATCAGCGTAAGCTGGCCGAAGCGCGGATCGCCCTGCAAAAACGTGAGCCCGGCGTGGATGGCAAAGTCGCGGCGGTGCCGAAATCCATCGCCGACGCACCGGGGCTGGCGTTTGATCGGTTCGTCTGGCGCGACAAGAAAGAGCTTGATGACAGCGCGATTGACCTGATGCTGGCGCGTTCGACCGGACCCGATGCGTTGGGCGAGCCGGACAAATGGGCTGAAGGTCGCCGGCGTCTAGCGCGGCTTGAGATGCGCAATGGCGATATGAACCGCGCCTATCAGGTTGCTGCCAATCATCACATGACCCCTGAAATGGGCTATGCCTACGCAGATCTTGAGTGGCTGGCCGGGTTCCTTGCCCTGCGCAAACTGAACGATCCGAACACGGCTGTTCGGCATTTCCAGAACTTCTCGGGCGCGGTGCGATCACCGATCTCGAAAGGGCGTGCCGGGTATTGGCTGGGCCGGGCCTATGCGGCGCAAGGCGATGCCGACAAAGCCTATGAGGCCTACGCGATGGGCGCTGATCATCAGACCTCGTTTTACGGTCTTCTGGCGGCCGAGCGGATCGGACGGCCTTTCGATAGCGAGCTGGCCAACCCGCGCCGGGCACCACATTGGAAACAGGCAGACTTCGCCGATTCCAGCGTTCTAGAGGCCGGATTGCTGCTGCTGCGTGCGGGGGAAGACAACCTGTCGGAACGTTTTCTGACCCATCTGGTTGAAGAGCTCGACCCGGTGCAGGCGACGCAGCTGGGCGATTTGGTGATCGAACTGAAAGAACCGCATCTGGCCGTGATGATCGCAAAACGTGCGGCCACAACCGGTGTTGTGCTACCCGCCGCCTATTACCCTGTGCATCCTGTGGCCGATATGGGCCTGCCCATGGCGAAAGAGATGACACTGGCCATCGCCCGTCGTGAAAGCGAGTTTGATCCAGTGGTCGTAAGCGGCGCGGGCGCGCGCGGGTTGATGCAGGTGATGCCCGCAACGGCGCAGCTTGTGGCCAAAGAGCTGGGCATTCTCGGCGGGCACAAAACCTCGAACTTGACCAGAGACTGGCAGTACAACGCCAAACTTGGCGCAAATTACCTGTCGGGGTTGGCCGCCGACTTTAACGGAAATGTGGTGATGATGGCCGCGGGCTATAACGCCGGACCACGCCGCCCGATCTCGTGGATGGATCGCTATGGCGACCCACGGGCCGGAGAGATTGACGTGGTCGACTGGATCGAAACGATCCCGTTCAGCGAAACCCGCAACTATGTGATGCGGGTGGCCGAAAGCCTGCCGGTTTACCGCGCGCGTCTGGGGCAGCCCGCGCTACCGGTTCCGTTCTCAGAGGAGCTGATTGGCTCAACTCTGGCGTCGTTCGCGCCATAGGGTGAACAGGCCCGCCGCCACAACCATCGCTGCGCCTATGACCACCTCGGGGCGCAGCAGTTCGCCAAAGACTGTGATTCCTATCATCGCGGTCCAGACCAGATGAAAATAGGCAAACGGCTGCACCGCGCTGGCCTCGGCCATTTCATAGCATTTGATCAGCAACCAATGGCCCAGAACGCCGCTGACGCTGAGCAGTGCCATCCAGCCCCAGTCTGCGGGGGCCATCGGCTCCCAAAACCACATCCCCACCAAGGTCATCGCCACGGCCCCGGCGACTCCGGTCCAGAAGAAACTGGTGGCCGCGCTGTCTTTGCGGGCCGCATATCGGGTCAGAAGACCATAGAGCGCAAACATCAGCGCTGACATCAGCGGCAGGATTGCCCACGGATCAAACACACCCACACCGGGCTGAAGGATGATCAGGACCCCGACGCAACCCACACCAATCGCAGACCATCGCCGCCATCCGACCTGTTCGCCCAGAACCGGCCCGCTGAGTGCTGCAACCAGCAATGGATAGCAGATGAAAACCGCCATCGTGTCGATCAACCCCAGCACCGTAAAGGCAAACACGGCGACGCAGATTTCAGCCGCCAGCAAGACCCCGCGAAACACCTGTAACCCCAACTGGCTGGTCTGCGTTGCGGCCCTCAGCCCGCCGGGTGACCGCGCAGCCAGAGCAATGACGAACGCCGCAAAGAACCAGTAGCGGATCATCACGACCATATAGGTGTTGTAGGCCCCCGCCAGATGGCGCGAAATTCCATCCTGCAAGGCAAACACAATGGTGGCCGCGATCATCAGGCCTATCCCGGCGCGAATGTTGTTCTGCTGCGTCATGGTCTGAAGGCTCGGGTCATGTGGCGTTTGCGGCCATAGCCGGGGGTGCGGGTTACAGAGAAGCCGGCCTCCTCCAGCCCCCGTCGCACGAACCCTGCGGCCGTGTAGGTGGCTGCGGTGCCGCCTGTGGCCGTGTGCTCAGCCACGTGCTGCATCAGGTCGGCGCCCCACAACTCCGGGTTCTTGGCCGGAGAGAACCCATCCAGAAACCACGCATCCGCTTGGCCGTCCCATTCAGGTAACGTTAGGCGCGCGTCTCCTTTGATCACTTCAAGGTGCAGAGTACCCAGATCGCATGTGCCACCCTGCCATTGTGCCAGAAAACGCGCGCTCCACGGGGCGAGTTCGGGGAATGAAGCGAGCGCACGGGACATGTCGTCATGCGCCATCGGGAACGCCTCGAAACTGGTAAAGCTCAGGGGCGTGGTCTGGCCCGTTTTCTCCCATTCCGACCAGACGGTCAGCATATTCAGGCCAGTGCCGAAACCCAGCTCGGCGATGCGGAACCCCGGTGCGAAGCGCGCAGGCAGATCATTGCCCGCAAGAAACACGTGCCGCGTCTCCTCCAACCCGTTCTGCAAAGAATAATAGGGGTCGTCGAAACGATCCGAGACCGGGATCTGATCCTCGGTCCATGTCAGTGCGGCGCGCTGGTCTGCCATCGGGGAATCCTGTAGCTAAGCGGCGCGACACTGAACAAGGAAAAGAGGAATGGCAATGGTCGATGTAACGGTGCGTGGTGCGGGCATCTTTGGCCTGTCCATCGCCTGGACCTGCGCCCGGCGCGGCGCAAAGGTGCAGGTCGTCGACCCGTTCGGCCCCGGTGCAGGGTCCAGCGGCGGGCTGGTCGGAGCGTTGGCCCCGCATGTGCCGGAAAACTGGAACGCCAAGAAGGCTTTTCAGTTCGACAGCCTGATCATGGCCGAACCCTTCTGGACGCAGGTCGAGGCGACCGGAGGCGTCTCACCCGGCTATGCGCGGTTGGGCCGATTGCAACCCATCGCCGACGCCCGGACGCTGGAATTGGCACATCTGCGCGCGGAAACCTCCGCCGAGCTTTGGCAGGGCCGAGCTGAGTGGCGCGTGGTCGAGACAGACGCCCTTGGCGCGTGGTGCCCGCCCAGCCCGACCGGCTTCGTCATCCACGACACGCTCAGCGCCCGGATGCATCCCCGTCGCGCCTGTGCCGCGTTGGTGTCAGCGCTGGCCGTGATGGGGGTCGAGGTGGTGCCAGATGCACCAGACAAAGGGCAGGTCGTCCACGCCACCGGGCTGGCAGGATTGCAGGAACTCAGCACCGCCTTCGGAAAAACCATCGGCAATGGGGTCAAAGGGCAGGCCGCGTTGCTGCGCTTTGACGCGGGCGAGGTGCCGCAGTTGTTTGCCGACGCGATTCATATCGTGCCTCATGCGGATGGCACTCTGGCTATCGGCTCGACTTCGGAGCGTGAATACGACAACCCAACCAGCACGGACGCCGCGTTGGACGACGTGCTGGATCGCGCCATGCGCGCTGTTCCGGTGCTGCACGGGGCCGAGGTCATCGAACGGTGGGCCGGTGTGCGCCCCCGCAGCAAAAGCCGCGCCCCGATGCTGGGCGCGCATCCTTTGCACGCAGGTCAGTTTATCGCCAACGGAGGATTCAAGATCGGCTTTGGCATGGCCCCGAAAATAGCTGAGGTGATGGCCGATCTGGTTCTGGAAGGACGCGACGATATTCCAGATGATTTCCGGCCGGAGGCGTCACTCTGACAGCGGGTTAGCTTCGGCCGTCATACACTGCCGACCATCTGGTCCACGCACCCAGAAGGTTTGATCGTTTCGGCACAGCATCGCCGTTTCGAAATGCATCAATGGCGCGGTGGCGCGGAAGGAAAACCGCGCCAGCGGCCCCATCAGGTCTGCTGCAAACAGCATCAAAAGCTGCGCCAACAGCGGGCCGTGGACGACAAGACCGGCATAACCCTCAACGTCCCGCGCATAGTCCAGATCATAATGGATGCGGTGGCCGTTAAAGGTCAGCGCTGAATAGCGGAACAGCAAGGTCGAGTCGAAGGTCACTTCGCGACTGTCCGTCTCATCCATACGTGCCACAGGTGGGACGGGTTTGACTTCATCGGCTGAGGGGTCTTGCCGATAGACCAGATCCTGCCATTCGGTCAGGCACAGGGTCTCATCCTGCCAGATTTCATGCCGAAGCGTGACAAAGCCCAGCGGTCCAGTGCGTCCGGTTTTCGAGGTCGCGTTCTCGCAATGGGATCGACGCTCGGCCTCACGCCCCGCGATCAGAGGCGCGTTGAACTGCAACCGCCCGCCGGCCCACATGCGGCGCGGCAGGCCCATGTCTGGGATCAGCCCTCCGACCTTTGGATGCCCATCCCGGCCCAATTGTGAAGGCGGGCGCGGCGACCAGAAATAAAGCTGATGATAGAACGGCGGCAACGGTGAACCAACCTGAACAGATGCCGCCTGCCCCAGCGCCACCTGAAACGCTGCGGCGCGGGCGGGGTCGATCACGTCGGTCTGCACTTCCTCAGTCATGGCAGCAGGTTAGGCAGGTCTACCCACATGAACAAGCGTCAGAGACCCGCCTCAGCCCTCAGCTTCTCCATCAATGTGCGCAGGCTGCTTTCATACCGGTCGCTTGTCAGCTTTCCCTGCTCATCAAACTCGTTCGAACTGCTGGCAAGATGAATTTCCGGCCCCTGAAGGATGCGAGGCTGAAACGGCACCATATAGCTGCGCAGAATCATCTGCGCGCGCTCACCGCCCGCGCGACCCGCCGCCGCCGACATAACGGCAACCGGCTTGTCCGCCCAGGGGCGGCCTTCGGTGCGGCTCACCCAGTCGAGCGCGTTTTTCAGAACGCCGGACGGGCCTTTGTTATATTCCGGGGTCGAGATGATCACCGCATGGGCCTGCGCGATCTGATCCGAAAGGGTCTGCACCGCCTCAGGGATACCCTCGCCATCCTCCAGATCGCCATCGTAGAGGGGCAGGTTCAGGTCAGCTTCGATATGGGTACCGGGACCAAAAAGCCGTGCAGCCTCGCGCAGCAGTTTGCGGTTGGTGGCGTTCTGGCGCAACGAGCCGGAGAGGCTCAGCAGGATGGGGTCGGACATTGGGAAACTCCGCTATGGTGTTCCCCAATAGCTAGTCCAAAGAACGTGCGCGCCAAAGCCCATATGACGCGCAGTCAATGTGCGAAAAAGGGCACCCGAAGGTGCCCTGTGACATTACGTGCGACCGCTGGGGATGATCTCGATATCCACGCGGCGGTTCTGCGCCTTGCCCTCGGGCGTCAGGTTCGAGGCAGCGGGGCGGTTTTCGCCAAGACCGATAGTGGTGATCCGGCCGCCGTTCACACCGTTGGCTTGCAGGATGTCAGCAACCGAGCGGGCGCGGCGCTCAGACAGAGCCTGATTATAGGACGCCTCGCCATCACTGTCGGTATGACCGATGACCTGAACGTTCGAGTTCGGGTACTTCACCAAATTCTGCCCCACCCGGACCAGATCGGAACGCAGCGCCGGGCGTACGGTCGAGCTGTCGGTGTCAAATGTGATGTCGTTCGGCACGGTGACAATCAGGCGATCCCCGGCATTGGTGATGATGATCCCGTCATTGGCCAGTTGCTGGCGCAACTCGGCCGCCTGTCGGTCCAGCTGATTGCCGACGACGCCACCGCCCGCGGCACCGATGGCCCCACCGGCCAGTGCGCCCAGCAAAGGATCGGAGTCATTTGCGATCGCGCCGACTCCGGCCCCGATCAGACCGCCCAGTATCGCACCTTGTTTGGCATTCTGGTTGGGATCGGACGGCAAATTCAGCGTCCCCGGGTCCGTACAGGCACCCAGAAACAAAGCCGAGCACAGCCCGGCAGACAAAACAAACTTGGAAATCGTCATGATATCACCTTCTGCTCCGGCACCCGTTCACCGGGTGCATATTGTTCTGGCCAGTATATCACTTTGCCTTCAGGCAGGCTCAAGCAACAATCCGGTGAGATCGGCGATTTCCCGCTGGACTGAGCAGGTAAGGCTGCAAAAACTTCAGTCCTTTTCATGGTCCCGCACATTCTCTACGGCTTTGGCTCTTGCCCCGGGTCAGAACTCTGGCCTGGCGCGGAATTTCATCGAGGCCCCGCCTTCGGGGTTTTTCAGGCGCAGTTCTTCGGAATGCAGCATGAGGCGTGGGAAATCCCGTGCCGGTCCGTCCGCATAGAAGGGATCGCCCAGAATCGGGTGACCCATCGCCTGCATGTGAACCCGTAACTGATGCGACCGGCCCGTTTTGGGAAACAGGCGCAGGCGCGTCGTGTCGCCCTCGTGCTTGAGCACGCGCCAATCGGTCACGGCGGGCTTGCCGGTCTCATGGCAGACCATCTGGCGCGGACGATTGGGCCAGTCCACGATTAGCGGCAGGTCAATCGTACCGGACTTTTCCGATACCCGCCCCCAGACGCGGGCCACATAAGTTTTGCGTGTCTGGCGGTTCTCGAACTGCATGCTCAGGTGCCGCTGCGCGTGGGGGGTCTGGGCAAACACCATGACGCCCGAGGTATCCCGGTCCAGCCGATGCACCAGCAGCGCTTGCGGAAAAGCCGCCTGCATCCGAGTCAGCAGGCAATCGGCCAAATGCTCACCCCGCCCCGGCACGGATAAAAGGCCCGAGGGCTTGTTCACCGCAATCAGCTGCGCATCCTCGTGCAGCACATCCAGAGGGGTCATCGGGGGATCATAGGTCTCGCTCATGCGCGCCTGCCTATCGCAGCGCGCGACCTCCCGCAACGTCGTGCTTGCGGGAAAGGACGTGTTCGGCAACCCTGCTCCAAAGGGAAGGAGGCCCCATGCACCCGACAATAAAACGCATGCAAGAGGTTGTCGCCAAAGGCGATGAAACCCTGATCCACGAATTGCTGGCAGAGGACGTGCGGTTCTCGCCACCGACGTACTACAGCACTTGGACAGGGCGCGTGCCGGTTGCGGCGGTGCTCGGGCATGTGGGGCAGGTGTTTTCAGACTTTCGCTATCGCCGCGTGATGGGCGAAGGCAATGACTGGGCACTGGAATTTCAGTGCAAGGTCGGCGATCTGGACGCGGTGGGGGTCGACCTGATTACTCTGAACGAAGACGGATTGATACAGGATTTCGAGGTTGTCATGCGCCCGCACAAAACCATCGGCGCTTTGCGAGAAGCGATGATGGCGCGGATAATGACCGACCCGCGGTTCCTTGAGTTCAAAAGCGCGTTGAACTGACCCCATGCCCGTTGCCCCGGATCAACTTTTGCGCCTGCCCCTTTTACCCGTTCTGGCAGCGCAGGGCCTGTCGGTGCGACGCAAGGCGCAACTTCTGCCGGAACCAATTGGCCCGCGTGAGGGTCGCGACGGGCGCGGCCCCCGGTTGCGCCTGCTGATCGCAGGAGACAGCTCAGCCGCCGGAGTTGGCGCGGGGACGCAGACACAGGCGCTGTCTGGTTGTTTAGTGAGCCAACTGGCGAAACATTATGCGGTGGAATGGCGGTTGGAGGCCACGACCGGACATACCACGCAGGACACGATAGACCGACTGCAAGGGCTGAACACGCAGTTTGACATGGCCATCACCGCATTGGGCGTGAATGACGTGACCCGAGGCGTAACACGCAACCGCTTTGTCGAACGGCAGACCAAGCTGGCCGAGCTTCTGACCGGCCAATTGGGCGTGCGCCGGTTGGTTGTAACGGGCGTTCCCCAGATGAACCGGTTCCCGGCGCTGCCACAGCCGCTGGCCTGGGTTCTGGGCCGTCAGGCGGCGCGGTTGGATCAGGGTCTGCAACAGGTTGCTGCCCGCTTTCCGCAGGCCCGGCATTTGGCGCTGGACCTACCCGACGACCCGGCACTTGCCGCGCCCGACGGGTATCACCCCAGCCCCAAAGCCTATACCCTCTGGGCCCAGGAAGCCGCCCGCCTTCTGCGTCAGACCTGAGCCCGAATCTGCCGGATCAATGGAATTGAATACACTACCAGCGCTGACCAAATCAGCGGGAACGCAATCATGCGGCCCCGGTCGATCTGCTCTCCGAACAAAGTGATCGCGGTGATGAAAATCATGGTCGGAGCGATGTATTGCAGGATCCCCATCGTCGACAACCGCACCAGTTTGGCCCCGTTGGCATAGACCAGCAAAGGCACCGCGGTGGCAATCCCCGCTCCCGCCAGCAGCATAGTGTCTGTCGCGGCCACTCCGAAATGTCCGGTCCCCTGTACGCCCAACCAGATGATATAAGCAAATGCGGGAACCAAGAGGATCAGAACCTCAAGCAGAAATCCCTGATTGGGGCCAATAGGCAGTGACCGCTTGAAAAAGGCATAAAACCCCCACGTGACCATCATCCCCAAGGCGGGCCACGGCAAGCTGCCATTTTCAATCACCAGAACCAGCACGCCCAGCGCCGCAATCGCAACAGCGGCCAATTGCGTTTTCGTCAACGGTTCACGCAGCAGGACGGCGCCCAACGCGATGCTGAAAAGCGGATTGATGTAATAGCCCAGCGCGGCATCCAACGCCCGGTCGTTGGCAATTGCCCAAACGTAGATTGCCCAGTTCGCGGAAATCAGCGCCGCCGTCACGCAGGCCATCACCAGCATCTTCGGGTTGACCAAAGCTGCCCTCAAATCCCGTGTGCGCCCCAGCGCGACCAGCAACAACCCGGCCACCGGAACCGACCAGACGACGCGATGGGCCACGATCTCGACCGGCGAGATATGCGCCATGGCTTTCATGTACAACGGCAAAAAACCCCACAGAACATAAGCCGTCACGGCCAAAGCCAGCCCTTTGGGCGTGTCCGTGTTGTTCGATGGAATAGGGGTGTCGGTCACGGCGCGTCTCCGTCTGATACCGCGTATCTCTACGGCAAATCAGTCGGGCTTGGGAACCATGAAAACTGTGAAGGCGGCCATCAACAACTCTGATATGTCGCGCTATTTATTCCGTGTCATTCTGCGAGGCTCTGCCTCGCGCCCCGAGGTATTTCCAGCCAGATGAAGTGCGTATCGTATCCCATGCTTCATCTGGCCCAAAATAGCCCGTGGGAGACACCCACAGGGCGGCGGGGGCAGAGCCCCCTCACCCATATCAGGCTTTCACACGCTCAGATTTGGGGTCGTACATCGGCTTTAGCGAAGCTTCTGCTTTGACCTTCACGCCACAGACGTCGATCTCGTAGGTCGACGCCAGCACGTCCGCTGCTTTCTCGCCTTCGCTTGGCACATAACCCAAACCGATGGCTCCACCCAGCGTGTGGCCATAGTTGCCCGAGCTTAGATAGCCGACATACTCGCCATCACGGATAATCGGTTCGTTATGGAATAGCAGGGGTTCGGCATCGGTCAGTTTGAACTGCACCAGCCGGTTCTTGGGTCCGCTTTCCTTGCGGGCGATCACTGCTTCGCGTCCGATGAAATCACAACCCTTGTCGACCTTGACGGCAAAGCCAAGACCGGCATCGACCACGTGATCCTCGCAAGTGATGTCATGCCCGAAATGGCGGAAGCCTTTTTCGATCCGACAACTATCCATCATGTGCATTCCACACAGCTTTAGACCCATATCTTGCCCAGCTTCATGCAGGGTTTCGAACACATGGCCCGCCATGTCCGAGGAGACATAAACCTCCCATCCCAGCTCACCCACATAGGTGACGCGGTGAACACGGGCCAGACCCATTCCGATTTCGATCTCTTGCGCGGTGCCGAACGGGTTGGTGGCATTCGAGAAATCCGCTGGCGAGACTTTTCCCAGCAGCGCGCGCGCATTGGGGCCCATTACGGCCAGAACGCCTTCGCCTGCGGTGACATCGGTGATCACCACGTTAAAGTTGCCCGCGTGGCGCATCATCCAGGTCTGGTCGGCCAGACGGGTCGCCGCCGGGGTTACAACCAGATAGGCGGTCTCAGTCAGGCGAGTGACGGTGACGTCTGCCTCGATCCCACCGGCGCGGTTCAGAAACTGGGTGTAGACGATCTTGCCATTCGCGACCGAGTAATCGCCGCCACCGATATAGTTCATGAACTTCTCGGCATCCGGTCCTTCGACGCGGATTTTGCCGAACGAGGACATATCGTACATGCCCACATTCTCGCGCACGGCACGGTGTTCGGCGGCAGAGTTTTCAAACCAGTTCTGGCGCTTCCAGCTGTATTGGTATTCGCGTTCCTGCCCTTCGTTGGCGAACCAGTTGGCGCGCTCCCATCCGGCCAGCTCGCCCATCACCGCGCCCTGTTCCAGCAGGTGGTGGTGGAACGGGGTGCGGCGCACACCGCGTGCGGTGTCTTTCTGGCGATAGGGGAAGTGGTCTGCATAAAGCAGGCCCAGCGTTTCCTTCGAACGTTCGAACAGGTACTGCTTGTTGCCCTGGAACGGCTGCATCCGGCTGATGTCCACGTCACCCAGATCGAACGGTTTCTCACCTGTATCCATCCACTCGGCCAGTGCCATACCCGCACCTCCGGCGGATTGGATACCGATCGAGTTGAATCCCGCCGCAACCCAGACATTGTCCATCTCAGGCGCCAGACCCAGATGGTAGGCATCGTCCGGCGTAAAAGACTCGGGACCGTTGAAGAAGGTGTGAATCCCGGCCTCGGCCAGCAGCGGCACCCGCTCGACAGCCTTTTCGAGGATCGGTTCGAAATGGTCGAAATCTTCCTGTAGCTGGTCAAACTCGAAGGATTCAGGAATGCCCTCCATCGCCCAGGGCTTTGACTCGGGCTCGAACGCACCCAGCAGGATTTTGCCCGCGTCTTCCTTGTAATAGGCGTATTCGTCCGGCACCCGCAGCACCGGCAGCTGAGTCATGCCCTCGATATTCTCGGTGACAATGTAGAAATGTTCGCACGCGTGCAGAGGCACATTCACGCCCGCCATGCGGCCAACCTCGTGGCCCCACATCCCGGCGCAGTTCACCACCATGTCGCATTCGATATGGCCCGAGGCGCTGCCATCGTCAGCCACCCAATCCACGCCAGTGACCTTACGGCCCTGTTTGACGATATCGGCGACCTTCACCCGCTCCTTAACAACCGCGCCCCGCTGACGTGCGCCTTTGGCCAGCGCCAGCGCAATGTTCGCCGGATCGCCCTGCCCGTCCAGCGGCAAGTACACGGCGCCTTTGACACCTTCGAGGTTGATATGCGGATACAGTTCCTGCACACGCTCGTTCGAGATTTCTTCGACCTCGACGCCGAAAGCGCGGGCCATCGCGGCCTGGCGATAGATCTCTTCTTTGCGATCCTCGGTCAGCGCAACGGTGATCGACCCGCAGCGTTTGAACCCGGTGGCCACGCCTGTTTCGTCTTCAAGCGAGCCATAAAGCTCTTGGCTGTATTTCGCCAGCTTGGTCATGTTCGCTGTGGCCCGCAGTTGCGCAATCAGACCCGCCGCGTGCCATGTCGTACCGCTGGTCAACTGCTTGCGCTCAAGCAGCACAACATCGGCCCAGCCCTTCTTGGTCAAATGATAAGCGACCGAGCATCCGATAACGCCGCCGCCGATGATGACCACACGGGCCTTGCTGGGAAGATCAACCATCCTGAAATCTCCACTGTGTCAGTTTGCGCTAAATTGCCACGGAAGACCGACAGTAAATGCACGAAAACCGTCACAGTTCTGGCGATTTTCACCGTTGTGACGCGGCCCGTTTTTCGCGCCGCACGACAAAAGGTGTGACGCCGAAGAAGCTTTTGTAAACAGAGGAAAAACCGTTCGGGAAACCGCAGGCGAGTCCAATCTCACGGACGCTCATCGTGGTGTTCAGCAGAAGGTTATTGGCCTTGGCCAAGCGCATTTCGCGATAAAACCCGTTCGGCGTGGTGCCGAAGAAAGTTTTGAACTTCCGCTCAAGCGACCGGTTCGACAGGTGCAGCGAATCGACGATTTGATTGATCGGCAACGGGTCTTCGATATTGGCTTGCATCAGTTTGATGCACTGATCCAGCTTGGCATCCCCCGTCGAGGTCAGTTTCGCCCCGGAGAATGGCTGCATCGAGGAGAAATCACGGATGTTTTCGTGCAGCATGATGTCCGCCACGGTCATCTTGGCCGGGCCCGAGATATGACGACCGATGACAGCTAGCGCTACATCCGTCGTCGCCTCCATCCCGGCGCAGGTGACGACCGCACCCTGTTCGGTGGCAATGGACAGCTTGGCCTCGAACCGCGCGCCGCGTTCACGCAGGAACGAGGCATTCTCCCAATGGGTGGCCATGTCGTCCGCGCCCTGTTCGTTGATATACCGGCTGGCAGCCTCGGCCAGCAGAAACACCTTGGCCCCTCGAAAAGTATAGTCGGACACGACCCGCCCCAGCGACAGGTCGGGATGATCCGGGTCAGAATTGCCGATCACAAACAGATAATCCGCATTGGGGTGCGCCGGAACCGGTTCGGTTTGAACAGTCGCGTCGCTGCTGCTGGCGACAGGCCCGCCCCTGAGTGAGCGGTAGGTGTATGTGAACGGAGGGGTCGGGCACACCCGGTTGGCCAGCCGTAAAACTTCGACCAGTGACGCCAATTCAAGCAACACATAGCCGGGTGCGACGAGGATATCGAAATGTTCGACCCGGGATTTGTCCGACTGCATTGCCATTGCCCGACCCTCAGACAATCCGATGACCGGCCATGCGCAAGCGCTCGGCCAATGCTTCGATATGATCCGGGCCGACCTCGCAGCATCCGCCCACTATGGTGGCCCCCTGCGCGACCCAACCCATGGCGTGATCGGCATATTCCTCTGGCCCCAGATCATGGCGCTGTTGCAGGGCATCCACGGTGGGGGCGTCCTCAAGAAAGCCCTGCGTGATCCCGGTAAAGCCGTTCGCATAGGCCCCAAAGGGCCGACCCAACGTCGCGATGACCTGTAGCGCGTCGGGGATCGCTTCGGGGCGGGAACAGTTGATCAGCACAGCCTCGGGCGCGAAACGCTGTACCACCGGCGCGATATCCGACAGCGGCTCGCCCGAGCGCAGCCGCGTACCATCGTCATCCATCACCGACAGCGCCAGCCAAACCGGCTTGCCCGCCCGGCTGGTTCCGCGCAACGCACCATTGGCTTCCTGCACCGAAGAGACGGTTTCGATCAAAAACAAATCAACCCGATCCGCCATCATCGTCACCAGCTCGGCGAATTTCTGGGCGGCGTCCTCGACATCCGGATTCAGATCCGGGCGATACGAGGCCAATAGCGGCCCGAGCGCACCCGCAATGCGCCCGCCACTCGACCCGCGCGCCCGTTCCGCTTGCGTCAGCGCCGCGTCGATCAAGTTGGGTAACTGCGCCTCCATCCCCTCACGCACCAGCCTCGAACGATGGACGGCGTAGGTGTTGGTCGTTGCCACGGTCGCACCGCGACGGAAATACTCGGCATGAACATCGCCAACCAGCTCAGGGTGGTCGATCATCACGCGGGTCGACCACAGGGGCGTAGGCCGATCACCGCTGCGCTTGACCAGTTCCTGTCCGATTGATCCATCCAAAAGAGTGATGTCCGCCATGTCTCAACCTTGTCAGGGAATCAAAACGAGTTTGCCCGGAAACGCCTTGGATTGAAAATCCGCCTGCGCCTCTGCGATGTCACTTAGCGGGTAAGTCTTTGAGACCAGAGGTTTGATCCGTCCCGCATTGATCATCTCAACCAGCCGGCCAAACACCTCGAACGCCTGATGGGTGCAGCCGTGGATGGTGATGTCACGCAGGTAGATATCGCGCAGATCGGCCTGCACGATTGGTCCAGCAATCGCGCCAGAAACCGCATAATGCCCGCCGGGTTTCAGAGCCAGGATCAGGCCGGGCCACGCCGAGCCGCCCACCACGTCAATCACCACATCGAACTTATCCGAAGGCAACGCGGCATCGCGGTCAAACGTGTCCACCGCGCCCTGAGATTTAACCACTTCGGCCTTGGCCGGGCTGGTCACACCCCACACCGTTGCCCCGCGCAACGCCGCCAGCTGGACAGCCGCCAGACCAACACCGCCCGATGCGCCCGTAATCAACACGGTCTGTCCCGAGGTCACGCCCGCACGGGCCAGCAGGTTCTCGGCCGTTCCAAAGGCACAGGGGATGGCCGCAATCTCTATATCCGACAGGGGCGAGACGCTGACATCATACAGGTCTCCGGCCTCAACCAGACAAAACTGCGCGAATGCTCCGTCGATCTCAGAGCCCAACGCGATAAAGCCGGTCGGATGGCCGGGGCGCGGGCGAGGCAGGTTGATCGGGCAGGTCACGCGTTGACCGGGCCGAAACGCATTCTCCGGCCCCACCGCTTCGACAATACCGCACAGATCGCCGCCCTGAATGCGCGGGAATTGCAGCGCACCGCCCCAGCCCCCGGCCTCGACCTCCTGATCAACCGCGTCAGTCGCGCCGGTCACGTCTGAGGAATACCAGCCGACCCGTGTGTTGATATCCGTGTTGTTCACACCCGCCGCCGTCACGCGCACCAGCACCTGACCCGGACCCGGGACAGGAACCGGAATGTCCTCGCGCCACGTCAACGCTTCTGCGCCGCCGTGATGGGTCAGGTGAACTCCGGACATTGTTTTGGGGGTCGTCATCGGGTTTTGCCTTTACGCCTGATCGTCGGGATGAGGCGGAACCGGGCCCATCGGCACGATATCGTAACGGGCGTTGAGTTCTGCCATTTTTGCCTCATCGGTGAAATCGGCTTCGCTCATTTTCGCAAGTTCTGCAAGGAAGCCGTCAAACCCCGCAGGCTGAAAGATCATCAGCATACGCGCCGGTTTGCCGCCCGCCACGCGGCTGGCATGCGGAACGCCCGGCGGCACATGGATCGTCGTCCCTGCGGTGCAACGATGCCAGTCGCCATCGACGTAGAAATCCACCTCGCCTTCGAGAAAATAGAAGGTTTCGGCATGGGTTTCATGACGATGAAGGCCAAGCGCGAAGCTGGCCTTCAGATTGTCTTCCATGAGCGTGTAAGCGCCACCGGTATCCTGACAGGACACCTTCACGAAGGTGTGGTCATTTTCCCAGTCATAATTGGGGCCCTCTCCGGGCCCCAGTTTCGAGTATCGCTTGCTCATGGCCCCTCCATCGGGTTTACGCGCGTAGCCGCTCGTTCTGAGGATCCCAGAGCGGCTGATCCTGCTCTACCACAGCGCGGTGCTTCTGGCCGTAAATTTCGACCTCAAGCTCGGTGCCAGGGTTGGCAAGTTCGGCCTTGATCATGCCCAGCGCGATGGATTTACCGACGCGGTAGCCCCAAGCGCCCGAGGTGGTCTCGCCCACGATCTGATCGCCCTGCCAGATGCAGGACATATACGGCGCATCGCAATCACCTGCGTCCACGGTCAGCGTGACGAAGGACTTCTTCACGCCCTGCTGCTTTTCGTTCAGGATCGCGGCCTTGCCCGGGAAGTCCTGCGGCTTGTCCAGCTTTACGAAGCGTTCAAGACCACCTTCCAGCAGCGAATAATCGGTGCTCAGGTCGCCTTTCCACGCGCGATAGCCTTTTTCGATGCGCAGAGAGTTCAGGGCATACATGCCAAACGGCTTGGCCCCGGCGTCTAGGATCGCGTCGTAGATCGCTGGCATGTCCGCGTTCAGCGCGTGGACCTCCCACCCCAGCTCACCAGCGAAAGACACGCGGATCAGATGGGCCGGTTTGCCAGCCACGCTTGCGGCCTGATGGGTCAGCCAGCCCGAGGACAGATCGGCGTCGGTCAGACCCGACAGAATCTCACGCGATTTGGGGCCGGTCACGATCAACGTATCGCGGGTGGTGGTTACGTCCTCGACAGATACGCTGGCGGGCATTGCATTCACCAAGATATCGCGGTCATGCCATTGCGCGGTTGCGGCGGTGATCATGACAAACTCATCGTCACCCAAACGCAGGCAGGACATTTCGGTCAGGATGCGGCCCCGGTCATCTGAGATATAGACCAGATTGATCCGGCCTACCTTGGGCAACCCGCCGGTGATCAGACCCCGCAGCGCCTCGGCGGCCCCTTCGCCTTTAACCATGAAGCGCGAGAAACCGGGCAGGTCGAGCACGCCGCAGTGATCCCGCACGGCTTCGCATTCTTCCTTGATGCGCTGCTCCCACGGACCGGAGCGACCCCAAGTATGCGTGGCCTCAAGCGATGTATCGTCACCCGGCTGCGCGAACCAGTTGGCGCGTTCCCAGCCGTTGTAAACGCCCATCACGCCGCCCAGTTCTTTGATCTTGGCATGGACTGGCGACAGCTTTTTATCGCGCGCAGCAGGCCATTCGTGGTGCGGGAAGTGCATGGCGTATTCGTTGCCGTAGACCTCCATCCCCTTCTGGTTGCAGTAGTCCTGATCGGTGTAGTCGGTGTAGCGGCGCGGATCGACGGCCCACATATCCCATTCGGTTGCACCATCCACGATCCATTCGGCCAGCACTTTGCCAGCGCCACCGCCCTGCGCGATGCCAAAGGTAAAGCTGTGCGCCTCAAACGCGTTTTTCACACCTGGCATCGGGCCGATCAGCGGTAAACCGTCCGGCGCATAGGGGATCGGGCCGTTGATCACCCGGCCTACGCCCGAGGTTGCCATCAGCGGCACGCGCTCCATCGCGTCGGTCATGATATCTTCGATCCGGTCCAGATCGTCGTTCCACAGCTGGAAGCTGAAATCCTCGGGCATCGGATCGTCTTCGGTCATCCAGTGGCCCTTGCAGTTGGGCTCATAGGGGCCGAGGTTGAAGCCGTTCTTTTCCTGCCGCAGGTAGTAAGAGATATCCACGTCGCGCAGCAGTGGCAGCTTGCCGCCGTGTTCTTTCGACCACGCCTCGACCTCGGGCACTTCGTCGGTCAACAGGTATTGGTGGCTCATGACCATCGCAGGCACGGTGCGACCACCGAATGGTTTGAACATCTCACCCACGCGCTGCGCATAGTAACCCGCGGCATTGACCACGTAATCACAGTCAATATCGCCCTTATCCGTATGCACGGTCCAAGTGCCGTCATCGTGCTGAGTCACACCTGTTGCCGGGCAGAAGCGAATGATCTTCTGGCCCATGTCTCGTGCGCCCTTGGCCAGCGCCTGCGTCAGCTGCGCCGGGTCGATGTCACCGTCGGTCGGGTCATAGAGAACGCCCTCAAGATCATGGGTCTCAAGGAACGGGTAGCGTTCTTTGGCCTGTTCCGGGGTCCACATCTCCATCGGGATACCCTGATACAGGCCCATGGACATGGCGTGTTCGAACTCCTGCATCCGCTCTTTGCTGTGCGCCAGACGGATCGAACCCGAGACGTGGTAGTTCATCGGATAGTCGACCTCATCCGCCAGGCGCGAATACAGTTCGGTCGAATAGCGCTGCATGTTCATGATCGCCCACGAGTTCGAAAAGGTCGGCACGTTGCCCGCCGCATGCCATGTCGAACCGGCGGTCAGCTCGTTCTTTTCCAGCAGAACGCAGTCAGTCCAGCCCTTCTTGGCCAGATGGTACAGCGAGGAGGTCCCCACCACACCGCCACCGATGATAACCACGCGGGCTTTTGTCGGAAAATCGCTCATTGCTCTTGATCCCTATTACTGTGCCCGTTGGGGCAGATCGTCTGTGATGTCGTAGTAGTCGCCCTTGTCGGCGACAAATATATGCTTCGAGAGCATCAATCCGGTGGGGTCGTCGAACGCCCCCATGGAAATCGAAATCGTGTCCTCTTCATTGTGCTGCCAGAAGAGGAACGAGCCGCACGCGCTGCAGAACCCACGTCGGGCGATATCTGAGGCGCGAAACCAGCTCAGCGTGTCGCTGGCGGTGAAACTGAGGTTGTCCTGATGTGTCGACGTCGAAGACCAGAAATGGCCCGATTGTTTGCGGCACTGGCCGCAATGGCAGGCCGAGGGCGGCGATAGCTCTCCGTCGATGGTAAACGCGACCGCGCCGCAGAGGCAGGAACCGGTGTGCATAAGATTACCCCCTTGCTGCGGGCGTGGAGCTGGCCCCCAGCAACACGCCATAGATGATGAAACAGGTCGCCATCACGCGACGGACCCAAATGTTGAACACCGCCCCCAGCGCAGCCTTGCCCATCAGCGCGCCCAGCAGCGTGAAGCCAGTATAGCTGAGCGTAGTGATGATCAGTGCTGTGGGCATGATGACCCCCATTTGCTGCCAGATCGGTACGTCGGGCTGCACGAATTGCGAAAAGGCAGCGAGATACCCAGCCACGCTTTTGGGATTGATCGTCGCCACCGCCAGCGCGTGCAGGTACACATGCCGCGCAGGGCGTTCAGAGGCTGGCGCGGGCTTGGTCGCGTTCATCCAGCCTCGGATACCGACCCAGATCAGGAACCCGGCACCCACCAGTTTAGCAATGAAAAACCCGGTGGGGGATGCCGCGATCAGCGCCGTGATGCCCAGCGCCGAGAGGACCAGAAACGCGCTGGCTTGCGTCAGGATCGCCAACACCCCCAGCATCGCTTTGGGAAACGGCAGGCTCATCCCGTTTGAGATACAGTTGACCGCATTCGGCCCCGGAGTGGTCACGAACACCACCCAAAACAGCGCGAATATGGTCCAGGCCTCAAAGCTCATCAATACACCGGAGGGGCAATGACCCAGATGGCCACGGCGGGCTCATCATAAGGGTTGGCCCACTGATAGGGTTCGTGCTTGATGCGGAAACTGTCCCCCGGACCGACGGTGAACTGGTGCGTCCCGATCATCAGATCCAACCGGCCCGAGACCATATAGCCGACCTCCTGCGTCGGTCGATTGGCGGGCTTTTGCATCTGCGACCGCGGTTCAAAGGTGGAGTGCACCATTTCGAAATCATCGGTCAGGTCGGGCGATAGCAGTTCCTCGATCAACCCTTCTTCCCCCGATCCCATTGGGCGGCGCGTCCCCGCGCGCACGATGTAGCCTTGCTCGTCCGCAGGCACTGAGGAATGCGCGAACAGCATCGACATCGGCACGCCCAGACATTCGGCAATCTGACGCAGGTCCGAGATCGAAGGGTCGGACATGTCTCGCTCAACCTGACTGAGCCACCCGACCGAGCGATTCAGCCGCTCGGCAATCTCGGTCAGAGTCAAACCGCGCGCCTTGCGCAAAGCACGAATGTCTGCTCCGAGTGTCGCGCTGTTAGGGGCTTGGCTGTTCAAAGGCCGCTCCGAATCTCATGAAATTTTATCCCTGTTTTTCACGATGACCTGAGTCGATGAAATTTCCAAGCATTATTTCATTTGTGATAGAGACGATCCCGGACTAGTGATGGGGTATGTGGATCGCGGTGCTGTATCTATGGGCCATCAACACCCTGACTTTACTGGCCTTTGGCTGGGACAAACTGCGCGCCCAGCGTCGCAAGAAGCGTATTCCGGAACGAAAATTACTTTGGCTGGCAGCGGTTGGCGGCAGCCCCGGTGCCGTGTTGGGGCGTTGGATGTTCCGACACAAGACACTTAAACGCGGGTTTTCGGGACGGCTGTTCGGAATCTTAGGTGCACAGGCGGCTATTGCCTTTTTTATCCTGAACGGTTCTGCACTGCCCTAAGGCAACCTGCTAGAAAGGGTGAAAAGGTTGAAGATCGAAGCCTTCATTGAGAATGAGGCCGGTTCGCTCATGAATCACAAGTATGACGAACAAACCGGCACCTTTTTGGGCGCATCCGCTTTGGCGCAGGCCTATCCGCAGAATTACGGGTTTCTGCCGGGAACTTTGGGCGAGGACGGGGATTGCGTCGATTGCTTTGTCATCTCGGACAGACCGCTGGCACGCGGTCAGAAATTCCTATGCGACCTGATCGGCCTGCTTGAGATGTGGGAGAACGGCGAGACGGACCACAAGATCATATTGGGTCACACATGTGACCCGGCCTGTGTCACCCCCGAGGTCGAGCGCATCCGGGCCTTTGAGACAGACGTCTTCGGAACCCAGACCGGCAAGGTCGTCGAACTAGGAGCGTTTCTCAGCCCGGATCACGCGCGGCGATACCTTGACGCTCATAGAGTAAGTGCGGCGTAGAGCACTCGCTCAGAACGACTTGGCAAACACGGGCTCCAGAATTTTCGTCATGTGCCGGGCGTCGTCTTCGGTGAATGCGTCGGGCTGATTGCTGTCGATATCGAATACCCCGATTACACGCCCCATGGCGTCCCGCACTGGCAAAACGAGCTCTGACCGCGTGGACGAAGCACAGGCGATGTGGCCGGGAAAGGCGTCTACGTCCGGGACCAATTGCACCTCTCCGGTTCGCGCCGCCGCACCGCAGACACCTCGGTCGAAGGGGATCACCAGACAGCCATGCCCGCCCTGATACGGGCCGATCTTCAACACGCCCGGTTCGGTCACGCGGTAAAACCCGGTCCAGTCAAAGCGGTCATCGGAATGATGCACTTCGCAGGCGATGGTCGCCATCAAAGCAACCTGATCGGTTTCACCCTCGGTCAAGGCGGCAATGGTTTTGGCGAGCGTGGTGTAATCGACAGTCATGGGTTGCTTTCCGTAAACGCACCGGGGGCGCTGCCCCCGGGACCCTCGGAGTATTTGGAAAAGGCTCAGTTCGTAAATCGTATGCAAGCTTCACGTTTCTGATATGATCTTGGGAAAATCGAGGAGGTATTGACAGTGGATCACAAGCAGTTTCAGGAGTGGTTATCCCGCATAGACGGTCTCAGTCTGGCGCAGAGGCAGCAAGCACAGGCTGTGTTGCTGGGGGAAACTGAGCCATCCGCTTCGCTGGCAGCGATCGAAGCGCGCGTCGCCGAGGACCGTGAGTGCCCGCATTGTGGCACGCCTGGCGCGGTTTCGCGGGGCAAAGCCCGAGGGCTACAGCGGTATCAATGCAAGGCCTGCAACAAGACTTTCAACGCGGCAACGGGCACGGCTTTACAGGGCCTGCACAAGAAGGACAGATGGCTCGCCTTTGGGGGCTGCCTTGCGGATGGGCTGACCGTTCGCGCGTCTGCAAAGCGCTGTAATTTTGCCGTCTCTACGGCGTTTCGTTGGCGGCACCGATTTTTAGGCACGAAGGACCAGGACCCTCCAAAACTCAAGGGCATTGTCGAAGCCGACGAGACCTATGTTCTCAAGAGCCGCAAGGGCGATCGCAAACTTGATCGCAAGGCGCGCCGCAGGGGCGGCAAGGCCAGCAAGCGCGGTCTGTCAGACGAACAGGTTCCGATATTGGTTGCCGTGGACCGAGGCGGCACAACGGCGTGTTCCGTCCTTCCATCTGTCACAGCTGACAGCATACACAGCGTTCTGGAACCCCGGATTGATGATGACATCCTTCTGGTCACTGATGGAAACAACGTTTACCCGCCCTGCGCCAAGTCACTTGGGGTCAGACACGAAGCATTGAACCAGTCCGCCGGTGAACGGGTGCGTGGGGTGGCTCACATACAAACAGCCAACAATCGGCACAGTGGGTTGAAGGACTTCCTGCGCCGCTATCGCGGCGTTTCGAGCAAATACCTCGAAAACTACCTGCGATGGTTCGAACGGTGTGACCTGCTGAAATCATCGGCCAGATCCTGTCTCGCGACCGCGATTGGGACCTCATGCACACAATTTGCGAACTGAGCCTTGGAAAAAGAAGCAGCGTCAAACACGTTCGATGGCGATGGCAGTGCCTTCTCCGCCGCCGATACAGATGGCAGCGATCCCGCGGTGCAGGTTCCGCTTTTCCAATGCGTTCAGCAATGTGACCATGATCCGTGCGCCGGATGCGCCAATGGGATGGCCCAGCGCACACGCGCCGCCGTTGACGTTCACCTTGTCGCGGGGCAAGCCCATCTCGTGCATGAAGGCCATTGGGACAACGGCAAAGGCCTCGTTGACCTCCCACAGGTCGACATCGTCTTTGGACCAGCCGATCGCTGACAGCAGTTTTTGCGCCGCCGGAACAGGTGCCGTTGTGAACAGGCCCGGTGCCTGAGCGTGGCTTGCATGGCCGACAATCCGGGCGCGCACGGTCAGACCCTGCGCCTCGGCCGCCTCGGATGACGCAAGGACCAACGCCGCCGCCCCGTCGGATATGGACGAAGAATTGGCAGCAGTTACCGTGCCATCCTTGCGAAAGGCAGGTTTAAGAGTCGGAATCTTCTCGGGGCGGGCAGAACGGGGCTGTTCGTCCTCGGAATGCGTGACCTCGCCCTTACGGGTGCTGGTTTTGACCGGCGCGATTTCCCCCACAAACGCACCATTTTCCTGCGCGGACAAAGCATTGGAGAGGGATTGCAGCGCGTATTCATCCTGCGCCTCGCGCGTGAACTGGAACGCTTCGGCGCAATCCTCGGCGAAGGTTCCCATCAGGCGGCCTTTGTCATAGGCGTCTTCCAGGCCGTCCAGAAACATATGGTCAACCACCTGACCATGGCCGATCCGCGCCCCACCGCGCATCTTGGGCAGCAGATAGGGGGCGTTGGTCATGCTCTCCATCCCGCCTGCAATCATTGTGTCCGCGTGACCCAAAGCGATCTGATCATAGGCCATCATTGCGGCCTTCATGCCCGACCCGCACATCTTGTTCAGGGTGGTCGCCGGAACCTCTTGGCCAAGACCGGCGGCGAACCCGGCCTGCCGCGCCGGGGCCTGCCCCTGACCGGCAGGCAGAACGCAGCCCATCAGAACCTCATCCACGGTTTCGGCCCCCGCACCCTTCAAGGCCGCGCTTATCGCTGCGCCCCCCAAATCGGCGGCTGGGATTCCATCGAACATACCCTGAAATCCCCCCATGGGCGTACGGGCTGCCCCCGCGATCACAACCTGTTTCAAAGCATGCTCCTCCGTTTTTTCCATTGGATGGATACCGAATGGTAAGATTTGCCGTCTAGCGTATTTCTACCAGTGAAATTCAGATTAAAGGACCGTTTCGCATGGGCCTTAGCAGTACTACGACCGACACCGCACAGATCATCAAGGTGCATTCCGACCGGATTGATGCGGCAATGGCGATCCAGTTCAAGGAGGATATGCGCAACGAGGCCGACGGAGGGGCGGCGCGGGTCGTGCTGGACCTTTCTGGGGTCGAGTTCATTGATTCCAGCGGTCTGGGGGCCATTGTCGCTTCGATGAAGCAGCTTGGGAACGGTCGCAGGCTGGACCTGGCTGGCCTGCATCCCTTTGTCGAAAAGGTGTTTCGCCTGACGCGCATGGATACGGTTTTCAAACTGTATCCAACGCTGGATGAGGCCCTGTCGGCCACCGCAGACTGATCCGTAGTTTACCAGAATAGGCGCCATGCCCATGTGTAACGGCAAATGTTTGGATCTGAACTTTGCAGCAACCGAGGTTGAGGCCAGTGCTGGAATCGCCCAGCTCAGTAGATGCCTTGCGGCCCAAGGGCTGCCGGCGCAAAAAGCGGGCGATGTCAAAATCGCACTGGCCGAGGCGATCAACAACGTCGTTGAACACGCCTACGCCGACGTAACTCCGGCTAAGGTGAAGGTAAGGTGCCGTCTACATCGGAATTGGCTGCACATACTGATCTCGGACACCGGCAGCCCCCTGCCCGGGTTTCGGGTGCCAGATGGCGTCCCGGCTGAGCTGGGGTCGTCGATTGATGACCTGCCCGAGGGTGGATTCGGCTGGTTCCTGATCCACGAACTGACCAGCGATATCCACTATGAACGCAGCAACGGGTGCAATCGACTGTCGCTGAGATTTGACTTTCCCGAACCGTAAAAGGTCGAAAAAGGTCACAAAAACGCCCAGATCGAACCATTGTCGCGCCGCAAACAAAGGGCAAAACGTTAACTGTAGCTCAGATAGCTTCCCTCGGCGCCGGTTGTCACAGCCCCCACCCAGTGAACGGTGCCGAGGAACTTCCCATTCATTTGACTGGACAAGTTCAGACCGCACGGTACCTTCGGCGCGTTCAATTGGGATTCAACACCATGCGGGACTTCCACTCTCCGGGTCGGTCCGAAGTACTGGCCACCGAAGGGATGTGCGCGACATCTCACCCTCTGGCTGCAAAGATCGCCCTCGATATTCTGGCGCAGGGCGGCAATGCCATGGACGCTGCCATAGCCGGGGCGGTTCTGCTGGGAATTTGCGAGCCGCAGATGACGGGCCTTGGCGGCGACTGCTTTGTGCTGTTCAACCGCGCGGGCGAAGAACAGGTGCGCGCACTGAACGGTTCAGGCCGTGCCCCTGCTGCAGCGGATGCAAAACGGTTGAGGGCACAGGGGCTGACGGCTGTTCCTTTGAATTCGGCAGATGCAGTGACCATTCCCGGCGCGGTCGACGCATTCTGTCATCTGGCAGAAACCGAGGGGAAACTGGGGCTCGACGCCCTGTTGCAACCTGCGATCCACTATGCCGAAGCAGGCGTGCCAGTAGCCCCGCGGGTCGCCTTCGATTGGAAAACCGGAGCGAAAAATCTGCAAGGGGCCGCGCGGCACCATTATCTAATCAATGACAAAGTGCCGGATATTGGGCAGGTCTTTCGCGCCCCGGGTCAGGCCGAAGTTTTGCGGCAGATTGCCCGCAACGGACGAGACGCGTTTTATTCCGGCCCCATCGCCGAGGATATGATCACCGCGCTGACACAGTTGGGTGGCACGCACACGGCCGAGGATTTTCTGACCACGGCCTGCACCGAAACTCAGCCCGTCAGCGGCACATATAGCGGGTTGGAACTGGTGGAGCATCCGCCAAATGGTCAGGGCGCAACAGCTATTCTGCTGTTGAATATCCTGAAGAATTTCGACCTCGCCAGCATGGACCCGTTTGGCGCGGAGCGTCTGCATATCGAGGCCGAAGCTTCAAAGCTGGCCTATGACGCACGAAACCGGTTCATCGCCGACCCCGAATACACCGCGCAGGCAGACCGTTTTCTGGACCAAGACCTGGCCGACCGGCTGGCCGCGCTGATTGACCCGAAACGCGCGATGCCCGCTGCGACCCCTCTGACCGAAGCCATCCACAAAGACACCGTCTATATCACGGTTGTGGACCGGGACAGGATGGCCGTTTCGCTAATTTACTCGATCTTTCACAGCTTCGGCTCAGGAATCGCATCCGAGAAATACGGGATTCTGCTGCAAAACCGAGGGGCCGGATTCACGCTGCAATCCGGCCATCCGAATGAGCTGGGCGGCGGCAAACGTCCAATGCACACCATCATTCCCGGCGTGCTGAAGCAAGATGGCCGTGTCATCATGCCTTTCGGCGTCATGGGTGGCGCATATCAGCCCACCGGCCACGCCCGGTTCGTGTCAAATTTGACCGATCACGGGATAGGATTGCAGGCCAATATGGACGCCCCACGCGCCTTTGCGGACAATGGCGTTCTAAAGCTGGAACGCGGAATTTCGCGCAGCGTTGCACAACAATTAATCGAAATGGGACACACTGTCGAAATTCCAGAAACACCACTCGGGGGCGCTCAGGCAATCCGAATCTGTGAGAACGGTACACTTGTGGGTGCAAGCGACCCCCGAAAAGACGGATGCGCCCTTGGATATTAAGGCGCGCCAAACGCGCTTCCAGGATTTAGTTCAGGTGGAAATGCAGCGGATAGGCCCCGTTTTCGAACGGGCCGAACATATCAGGGATATCGGGGTGCTCAACCGGTTCACCCGACTGATCCGCAATCAGATTTTGTTCAGAAACATAAGCAACATAGAAAGATTGATCGTTTTCCGCCAAAAGATGGTAAAACGGCTGATCCTTGATCGGGCGGCTATCCTCGGGAATGGCCTGATACCATTCTTCCGTGTTTGAAAATTCAGGGTCCACGTCAAAAATCACCCCTCGGAAGGGATGTTTTTTGTGGCGGACCACCTGGCCCAGACCGTACTTGGCATTTGTCTTAAGCATTGTCTTTGCCCCCAATGGTCTTACTACCTCTTTCCGGGGTGAAAAGCCAATCAATGATCCGAAAATAAGGGAAACAGTCTGTGAACCTCTTGCTGACAGTGTTCGAAATCGTAGCTCCGGTTTTTTTGCTGGCAGCAATTGGGTTTACGTGGGTCAAGCTTGGATTTGAATACCGGCTAGAGTTCGTAACCCGCCTCGGCGTCACGCTCGCCGTACCCAGCCTGATCTTTGTCGCCCTGATGCAAACCGAGATTCCAGGCGGGGATCTGACCCGCTTTACCCTGGCCGCCATTGCCGGACACGTGGGGTTGGCCATCGTGTTTGAGCTGTTCGTTCGGCTGCGCGGGCTGGATCGTCGGACATACCTGTCGCCGCTGATCTTTGGCAACACCGGCAATCTGGGCCTGCCGCTGTGCATTTTTGCCTTTGGTCAGGCCGGGCTGGGCTATGCGGTTGTGTTTCTGGCGGTCACAGCGCTGCTGTCTTTCACTTACGGGATTTATCTGGTCGCCGGACAGGGCGCATTTGGCAAAGCTGCCCGCGAACCGATGGTTTGGGCCACGCTGCTGGGGGCGCTGTTTTTGTGGCGCGGGTGGGAGACTCCGGTCTTTCTGACCAACACACTGGAGTTGCTGGGTCAGATGGCCGTGCCGATGATGCTGATCACCGTTGGGGTCGCCATCGCCCGTCTGACCACGCAAAAGATCGGTCAAGCAATCTGGCTGTCTTTGCTGAAGCTGATCGTTTGCTTCGCCCTGGGTTGGGCCTTGTCCGTGGCCTTCAATCTGGATTCCGTGGCATTTGGCGTCATGGTTTTGCAAATGTGCACGCCTGTGGCCGTCACATCTTATTTGCTGGCCGAGCGGTTCGACGCCGATTCTGACGCCGTTGCGGGGATGGTGATGGTCTCGACCGCCTTGTCCGTGGGCGCTTTGCCTCTGATCCTCGCTATTGTTCTGTAACGATTGTGATTTCCTCAAAGCTCAATCTGCGCTAGAATAAAGAAAAAAGGCACGAGGCACATGAGCAGAATTCTTTTCGTACTCCTTGGGGTGCTGCTTTTGGCATCCTGTGGCGGCGGGTCAAAACAGCCGCCTAGCAGATTGAATGACGCGTGCAGTATTGCGCGCGAACGACCTGATTTTATCAAGGCCTTCAAAAGCACCGAGCGTAAATGGGGTGTCCCGGTCCACGTTCAGATGGCCACGATCTATCAGGAAAGCCGGTATCGGCATGATGCGCGCACGCCGCACAGATACGTGCTCGGCGTGATCCCGATGGGCCGTCAGAGCAGCGCCTATGGCTTCAGTCAGGCGCTGGACGGCACGTGGGAAGAATACCAGAAGGAAACCGGCAAGCGTCGCGCCAAGCGAGACCGCATCCGCGATGCTTCGGATTTTATCGGCTGGTACATGAACAAAAGCTATCAGCGGAACGGTATTCACCCAACTGACACGCGCAACCAGTACCTCGCCTATCACGAAGGGCATACTGGTTACGCCCGCGGCAGCCATTACGGCAAGACCTGGCTGCTGAACGTCGCCAATGACGTGGACGCTCGGGCGCGCTTGTATCAGGCGCAGCTGGACGGGTGCCGGTACTGACAGATCAGCGGGTCAGCGATTGCCTGACCCGCTTCTTTTTGACTTTGTGAACAGATCCCGGCTCAGGCTGGTATCGGTCGTCAACTGACCCAAAAGAACAGTCGTCTGGCTGCCTGCGTTGTCATGAATCACCCATTTGCGCAGTTCGATCGGGTTGTCGGTGAACATCAGCTCGATCCGCCCGGTCTCGGGGTTTTTGGGGTCCTGCGCTGTGACGACCGTGGCCGTACCATCAAAATCATGACCTACAACCATATTCGCCTGGCCGAGGTTCACATTCCGGGCCAGCACCAGTGACAGTGGTGTCCGTCTCAGCGGGTATTGTTCAGGCGGCTGGTTCGATTTCGGGTCGAATATCTGCACTGTTCCGGTGTTGGCCAGAACCACTGCACTGTTGGGCGGGTCGTATTCAAACCGCATCTTGCCCGGCCGTTGCATCCACAGCTTCCCGGTGCTGAGCGAGCCATCGTCATTCACCTGAGTGAACGTCGTCTCAACGGTTTTCAATCCGTTCAGATAGTTTGAGATCTGCGACAGCGGCAGTTTTTCAGCCGCCCAAGCAGCCGGAGCTGCAAGGGTCAGGGCAAGGGCAAAAGCAATCTGTTTCATGCCTCACAGATATGCGCTCTGCCCTTGTTATTAAATATCCTATTGCTCGGGGACGAGGATTTCCCGCTTACCGACGTGATTTGCCGCCGAAACAACGCCTTCGTCCTCCATCTGCTCAACCAGCCGCGCCGCTTTGTTGTAGCCAATGGCAAGTTTCCGCTGGATGTACGAGGTCGAGCATTTGCGATCCTTGATCACAATCGCCACCGCCTGATCGTAGAGGGCATCCTCTCCGTTGGTGTTACCGCCAGTGTTCAGGCCCAGAACGGCGTCGATATTGTCGGCTTTTTCCTCGGCTGGACCGTCGACAACCCCACCCACATAATCCGGCGGGCCGAACTGTTTCAGGTGGTTAACGATTTCCTCGACCTCTTCATCCGAAACAAACGGGCCGTGGCAGCGAGTGATCTTGGCTCCGCCTGCCATATACAGCATGTCGCCCTGCCCCAGCAGTTGTTCGGCGCCCATCTCGCCCAGAATGGTGCGGCTGTCGACTTTCGAGGTCACTTGGAACGAAATCCGGGTCGGGAAGTTCGCCTTGATCGTGCCGGTAATCACATCGACCGAAGGCCGCTGTGTTGCCATGATCAGGTGAATGCCCGAAGCCCGCGCCATCTGCGCCAGACGCTGGATGCAGGCTTCGATTTCCTTGCCCGCGACCATCATCAGGTCAGCCATCTCGTCGACGATGACCACGATATAGGGCATCGCTTCGGGGGCGAATTCTTCGGTTTCAAACATGGGTTCGCCGGTTTCTTCGTCAAAGCCGGTTTGAACCGTGCGGCTGAACAGCTCACCCTTGGCCAGTGCGTCCTTCACGCGGCCATTGTAGCCCGCGATGTTACGCACGCCCATCTTGGACATCTTGCGATAGCGATCCTCCATCTCGCCCACGACCCATTTCAGGGCAACGACCGCCTTTTTCGGGTCGGTCACAACGGGCGAGAGCAGATGCGGGATGCCGTCATAGACAGACAGTTCCAGCATTTTGGGGTCGATCATGATCAGGCGACACTCGTCCGGCGTAAGTTTATACAACAGCGACAGGATCATCGTGTTGATCGCCACCGACTTACCGGACCCGGTGGTCCCCGCGATCAGAAGGTGAGGCATCTTGGCCAGGTTCGCCACGACGGACTCACCACCGATATCCTTACCCAAGGCCAGCGGCAGTGCGTGGTTGCCATCTCCGAAATCACGGCTAGCGAGTATTTCGCGCAGCACTACCATCTCGCGGTTTTCATTCGGTAGTTCGATGCCGATCACCGAACGCCCCGGCAGGGTCGAAACACGCGCCGACAGAGCCGACATCGAGCGCGCGATATCATCCGCCAAACCGATCACACGGCTGGCTTTCAGACCCGGAGCAGGCTCAAGCTCATACATTGTGACAACGGGGCCGGGGCGGACGCTGACGATCTCACCCTTAACGCCGTAATCATCCAGCACGTTTTCCAGCATCCGCGCGTTTTCCTCCAGCGCTTCGTCGCTGAGGTGATGGCGCTGAATGCTGGCCGGATTTTCCAACAGGTTCAGAGGCGGCAGTTCGAAATCGGAATGTTTGTCCTCGAAAGACAGCGCAGGCTGCGCCTCGGCCTGTGCACGGCGCGAGGGCGGAGGTGTGCGGCGCACAGGCTGCGCCACGACCGGTTTGCGCGGCTCAGCCACCGGGATTTTCATCGCTGGACGCTGCTGCGGAGCGGGTTCAGGTTCGGCAACGGGCATAGGCTGCGGCGTGTCCTCAAAGATGGCCTCATCCTCAAAGTCTGGCGCGGGTGCTAAGTCCTGATGCAACGGTTCCTGATGCCACCCCGGTTCCTGTTCGGCCGTCAGCATGGGTACCGGCGGCAATCCGGCCGAGGTCATAGGCGGCTCAGGCGGCAGCTTTTCCCCACCTCCGTGATTCAGGATCAATGGATCCGGCCCCCGGCCCCGTCCTTTGGTCAGCGGCAGGTTCGGGTCATGTTCCGGAGCCACCTCACCGGCGGCGACTTTGCGATTGCGCACGGCGGCAGAGATCTTGGACCGGATACGATCCTCGCCCGGCATCTCATCAAATCCGACGACCGGCTCACGGTCGATCAGTTCGGGTTCGGGCATAGGCTCGGGGCGACGGATCAGGCTGGGCATACGGGCCAGAAGACCGGTTTTCGCAGGTTCGGGTTCTTCAAACTCGGGTTCTTCGAACACCGGATCGGCATAGACCAGATCATCGTCAAAAACGGCCTCGGCGGCTTCGGCGCGGGCGACCTTGCGTTCATCCCATTGCGCGCGACGATCGCGCGCGGCCTGCGCGGTTGCGGAGGCCCCACGACCCAGCAGGTTCATCAGCATGTCATACGACATTACGAGACCCAGCAAGAAGGCGCGGAACCCTTGGCGGACATCCGACTTGGTGAAGCCCAGAACAAAAATGCCCAGCGCCAGCATCCCACCGGCCATCGCCAATGACATCAGCTTGACCATGAAATGCGAAGAGATTGGCAGCAGCGTCAGCAACGCGCCCATGACGGTGTCACCGAACAATCCACCCAAACCAAAGCTGTGGGTCGCACGCCATGCCTCACCCGGCACCAGAGTCGCAGCATAGACGGACACAACCGCAATCCAGATGGGCGCAAAAATCAGACGGGCGACCGCGCGGTCTTCGCCAAAATGCCCGGCAAAACGCACGCCCCAACCGATCAGCACCAGCGCAATACTCCAGCTGCCCCAGCCTACGATCATGAACAAAGGCGCGGCGATCGAGGCACCGATCCGACCCATCCAGTTCTGCACAGGCGCATCCGTCGACACCATCCAGTTCGGATCATCCGGCGTGTAGGACCAGATCATCGCGGCGGCGGCAAACCCTAGCAGGATCAAGGCGATCCCGATCAGTTCTTTGCTGCGCCGTTCAATGGCGGCCTGCGTTGTGCTGTCCAGTAATGGATCGCGGTTGCGCGCGTTCAATGATGCCATTTTGCCCTCGTACCTCACGAATAGATGCAGTCGCGAAGCGTGATCAGCCCGCGCTGCAACTCTGTTTTTGGGGCCACCATAGCGGCCCGGATAAATTGCTCGCCCGGGTTTTGCCCCGGATCGCCTTGGGAAAGATATGCGCCTGGCAGAACCCGTACTCCGGTCTCCTGCCACAGCTTCAATGCGGTTTCCTCGCCGTTTTCCACCGGCAGCCACAGGAAAAACCCGGCCTCGGGCGACATGTACCCCTGCACGCCGGCAAAGACCTCATCCGCAATCGCGTATTTCTCCTGATACAGCACGCGGTTTTCGACCACATGCGCTTCATCAGCCCAGACGCGGGCGGCGGCGGCCTGCAATGGCAACGGCAACGGCGCACCGGCATAATTACGCAGTTGTTTGACCCGCTTGATGGTTTCAGGGCCGCCTGCGATCAGGCCAGACCGAAGACCCGCCAGGTTCGAGCGTTTGGACAAGGAATTGAACAGTGTGATCCGCTCGGGATCAGCGCCCAGCTCCTGTGCTACTGTCAGCACACCGACCGGGGCTGCGTCGCGATAAATCTCGGAATAACACTCATCGGCGAAAATGCGGAAATCGTATTTCTCGGCCAGACGGATCAGCTCGGCCCAATAGTCACGCGAAGCCACCGCCCCCTGCGGGTTTGCAGGCGAGCAGATATAGGCCACAGCGGTGCGGTTCAGCACATCCTCGGGCAGCCCGGCATAGTCCGGCAGATGACCTGTGGCGGCAGTCGCAGGCACAAAGACAGGCTCGGCCCCGACCGAGATCGAGGCGACCATGTAAACCTGATAGAACGGGTTCGGGCACAGAACGACCGGTTTTGCCCCGTTCTTCTGTTCCGGGCACAGCGCCATCGCGGCGTTATACAACCCTTCGCGCGTGCCGTTCAGGGCCATCACGTTGATGTCGGGGTCCATGGACACGCCATAACGATGGCTGATCCAGTCGGTGATCGCACTGCGAAGTTCAGCCGAGCCTTCATTCGGCGGATAGCTTTGAAACCCGGCGGCATTTTCGGTGATCACATCCGTTACCCAGGACGGAAAATCGTGCATCGGCGCACCGATGGTCATATGAATCACGTCACCACCCGGCTGGTGATGATCCAACAGGGTGCGCAGACGTGGGAATGCATATTCCGGTAGGTTCGAGAACCGCTCGGGGAAATTCATAACTGCTGCCTCAATATCGGGATCATTGCGCCCCGTTTTACAGACAGGTTACAGGCCACGCCCTACTTCGTCCAGACAAAGAGGTGCCGAATCAGGGGATTGTGGCATTCAGGCCAATGCGGCTTCGGCCGCCGATCCCAGCCTTAGCAACGCCTCTTCCGAGCCCGGATATCCCAGCATCATCAATCCGCACCCGGGGGTTCCGGTGGGCAGGGTCAGCGCGGCCAGCCCCATCAGGTTGCCGATACGCGTGTTGCGCAGGGCCAGCAGGTTTTCGGTGATGTAGTAGTCATGATCCTTCATCAACCGCTCCAGATTCGGCGGCAGGATGGGCGATGTGGGGGCCAGAACCGCGTCAAACCCGGCCGTGGCCGCATCCCAGGCGGCCCGGCTGGCTTTCAGCTTGGACCATGCGGCGATGTAGTCGGCGCCCGTGGTATTCTTGCCAGTGCGAAAGCGTTCCAAAATCTCGGGATACATCGCGTCCGGGTTGGCCTCGATCACGTCGCGCCACAGCCCATAAGCCTCGGTCGTATACAGGACGCCGGACAGGCCCATCGCCTCATTTAGTTCCGGCACCTCGAGCGGGACAATGTCTGCCCCGGCATCCCGCAGTCGGGCCACGGCATCCTCATAGGCTTTGCGCGGCACATCGCGCAGATCCTCCTGCGCTACATTTTGCAACTCGGCGAAACGGCGACCTTTCAGGCTGGCCCCACGCAGATCGGCAGGGGTGGAGCCCTCCATCAGCGCCAGCAGATGGGCAGCATCCTCGACCGACCGGGCCAAAGGGCCAGCGGTGTCGAACCGCAAACACAAGGGCACAACCCCTTCTAGGCTAATCCGCCCGGCTGTTGTTTTCAGACCTACCAGATTATTCCAGGCCGCTGGGATGCGCACCGAACCACCCGTATCCGAGCCAATCCCCGCAGCCGCCAGCCCCCAAGCTACCGACGCCCCAGCCCCCGAGGATGATCCCCCCGGCACCGCCTCTTCATCGTCGATACAGGGTGGCGTTCCGGTGATCGGGTTCAGGCCAAGGCCGGAAAAGGCCAGCTCGCTCATATGGGTTTTGCCCAGACAAACCGCCCCCATCGCGGTGGCATTGCGCAGCACGACCGCGTCGGCCTCTGGCACCCGGCCTTGCAACAGGGCCGATCCGGCCTCGGTCGCAGTTCCGGCGCTGTCGAACAGGTCTTTATAACTGATCGGCACCCCGTCCAACAGCGACCGGCGCAGTCCCAACTTGGCACGCTCTTGCGCCGCTTTGGCCTCAGCGCGGGCGCGGTCGTGGGTGACGCGGGCATAGATGCGGTCGCGATGACGGTGGGTGTCGATGGCGGACAGATAGGTCTCGGTCAGCTCAACCGGGTCGATCCGACCCATGCCGATCCCTCGCCCCAGATCACACGCCGTCATGGTCAGCCAGTCCTGCATCCCTGCCTCCCTTGGAAAAACTCTGTTGTTCCGGACGGTAGCGACAGGACCGCACATGGACAATCCCGTTTGGGCGCGCATATTGCGGGACATGGAACACAAGTCCGATATCCTGATCGTAGGCGGCGGCCTGAATGGCCCGGCTTTGGCATTGGCGCTGGCGCAAACCGGGCATTCCGTCACCGTAATCGACGCATTGGCCGAAACTGTGCGCAAGAACGCCGCCTTTGACGGTCGCGCCTATGCGCTGGCGCTGGCCTCGCAACGGTTGCTGGACGCAATCGGAGTGTGGGAGCGGGTCGAAGACCACGCCCAACCGATGCTTGAGATCAAAGTGACCGATGGGCATGCGGGTGCAGGGCCATCTCCGTTTTTCATGCATTTCGACCACGCCGAAATCGAAGAAGGCCCGATGGGTTACATGGTCGAAGACCGCCACCTGCGCCGGGCTTTTCTGGACGCAATGGCTGAGGAAAAGACTATCACGCAGATCAACGGCAAAACCGTTGTCGCGCAAGAGGCTGGCGCAACCGGTGTCACCCTGACGCTGGACGACAGCAGCACCGTGAGCGGTGGCTTGCTGGTCGGTTGCGACGGACGCCGCAGCGGCACCGCAGCACGCGCAGGTATCAGGCGCAGCGGATGGGACTACGGCCAGACCGCCCTTGTCTGTGCCATCGAACACGACCTGCCGCATCACGGCGTGGCGCATCAGTTCTTCATGCCGCCCGGCCCTTTGGCCATCCTGCCCCTGACCGGCAACCGCAGCTCGATTGTCTGGAGCGAACGGTCTGAGGCCGCACAGCGTATCAACGCCCTGCCCGAGGCCGACTATCTGCAAGTCTTGCGCCCCCGGTTCGGTGATTTTCTGGGTGATATCCGCCTGCAAGGGGACCGGTTCACTTATCCTCTGAACCTGACCATCGCCAATTCCTTCATCGGTGAGCGAATGGCGCTGGTCGGGGATGCCGCCCACGGCATGCACCCTATCGCCGGACAAGGCCTGAATGCCGGATTGCGCGACGTGGGCGCGCTGGCCGAGGTGCTGACGCTGGCCGGACGGCGCGGTGAGGATATCGGCTCAGTGCTGGTGCTCGAGCGGTATCAGGAATGGCGGCGGTTCGACACGGCGTCGCTGGCGATGGCGACAGATGTGTTCAACAAGCTGTTTTCCAACGATAATCCGCTACTGCGGATCGGTCGCGATATCGGCATGGGCATCGTCGGCTCTCTGCCCGGTCTGCGCCGCGGCTTTGTGCGCGAGGCCGCCGGGTTGACCGGGGACCTGCCTAAATTGCTTCAAGGCCGCCCGATTTAATCGAGCACCCGCGCCTCATCGACCAGCATGACCGGGATGCCGTTGCGAATGGGAAAGGCGAGCCCTGCCGCCTTTGACACCAGCTCCTGCTTTTCCGCATCGTATTTCAGCGTGGTGTGCGTCTGGGGGCAGATCAGCGCCTCAAGCATGTGGCGGTCAAACGCATGTTCCGCGTCATTCATTGTAGTTTTTCCTCATTTGAGCCGCCACGCATGGCGAATTCGATCAACGTCACCAGAGTTTCCCGCCGGGTGCGTAAACAGGGTGCCTCGAGCAGGGCCTGTTTCTCTTCCGGGTCGAAATCCAACAGCATGGACAGGGAATTGACCAGCAATTCATCGTCCGCATCCTTGAGCGTATCCCAGTCGGTGGACAGCTGACGGGACGAGAAGAACCGCTCTAGCAAGTTCAAAAACTGCGAGCGATCAAAGCCTTTGTCCAGTTCCGCCTTGCCCAAATCGCGGTCGAACCCATCCCACGAGACAGTGCAACGCCGATAAGGGGTAAAGGCATCCAGTTCTGATTTAACCCGAAACCGTGAGATTCCGGTTAGCGTGATCAGATAGCGACCGTCCTCGGTTTCAGAGAATTGCGTCACCCGCCCCGCACAACCGATCTGGTGCAACTTGGCCTCATTGCTCTGACAGGGGTTTGGCTGAACCATGCCAATCAAGCGCTCTTGCGTTTTCAGAGCGTCGTCCAGCATCTGCAAATAGCGCGGCTCAAAGATATGCAGCGGAAGGCGCGAGCGGGGCAACAACAACGCCCCGGGCAATGGAAAAACGGATACCGTTTCCGGCAGGTCAGCGGGATGCATCATGTATCCGAGTGTAGCTCTGATCAGTGATTAGGCAAATATCATCGAGCTCAGCTTGCGTCGCCCGTTCAGAACAACCGGGTCATTGGGCTTGAGCGCGTCAAAGATCGTGAACAGCTGCGTCTTCGCCGCACCGTCATTCCATTCGCGATCCCGGCGGAAAAGCTCCAGTAGCTGAGCGACGGCTTCTTCAACCTCGCCATTGGCATGCAGCGCCTGCGCGAGGTCAAACCGGGCCTGATGGTTGTCGGGTTCAGCCTCAACAGCTGCGGTCAGCTCGGCCACGGGGCCTGCATCTGCCGCCTGTTTCGCCAGTTCCAGCTGTGCGTGGGCCGCTTCGACCTCTGGCGCGGTGGAAATCTCAGCAGGCGCACCATTCAGGATCGCCTCGGCCTGTTCCAGATCACCCACCGCAATATGTGCACGGATCAAACCACCATAGGCGGCAGCGTGGTTCGGGTCTTCGCCCAGAATGGCAGCGAATGTCTGCGCCGCATCACTGGCCGCACCTTCGGCCAGCATCTCTTCGGCCGCCTGAACGGCATCCTCCAATTGACCACCGGGGCTTTCGCCGCCTGCGGCTTCAATCACACGATCCACGAAGGCCTTGATCTCAGATCCCGGCACAGCGCCCTGAAACCCGTCTACGGGCTGGCCTTTGAAAAACGCGTAAACGGTCGGGATCGACTGAATGCGCATCTGCGAGGCAATCATCTGCGCCTCGTCCACGTTGATCTTGACCATTTTGACCGCACCCTTTGCGGCGGTCACGGCCTCTTCCAGCAAGGGACCCAACGTCTTGCAAGGGCCACACCATGGCGCCCAGAAATCCACGATGACCGGAACCTCCTGCGAGGCCTCGACCACGTCGGCCATAAAGGTGGCCTCGGATCCGTCCTTGATCAGGTCGACATCGGGGCTGGCTGCGGCGTTCAGTAGGTCCATGGCATCCACTCTTTGGTTCGAACTTGCGCCCTATATGCAACCGCTGGCTGCGGAAACCAAGGGCAGAGTTGCGTCTTTACAGGTCGAAACTGGCGAAAACGGGGGCGTGATCGCTTGGTTTCTCCCACCCGCGCGCGTCCCGCAGGATGCGGCTGGAATGCCCCGCGTTCGAGATATCGGGCGTGGCCCAGACGTGATCCAGACGCCGACCCTTGTCCGCCGCGTCCCAATCCCGCGCCCGGTAGGACCACCAGCTATAAAGCTGCCCGTCGGGAATATCCTGCCGAGTAATATCGACCCAACCGCCCGCATCCTGCGTTTCCGCCAGCGTTTCAACCTCGATCGGCGTGTGCGAAACTACCTTGAGTAGCTGTTTATGCGACCAAACGTCGTCTTCTCGCGGAGCGATGTTCAGATCGCCGACCAGAATGGATTTTTCGGGCTTTTCCGCATGGAACCAGTCACGCATGTCGGTCAGATATTCGAGTTTTTGTCCGAATTTCTCGTTCTTTTCGCGATCTGGGATGTCACCACCCGCCGGGACGTAGAAGTTGTGGATGGTAACGCCATTTTCCAGCCGTCCCGCGATGTGGCGGGCATGGCCGAGACCGGCGAAATCCTTGTCGCCCACCTCTTCCATCGGCAGGCGCGACAGGATGGCGACACCGTTATAGCCCTTTTGCCCACGCGCGACCATGTGGGTATAGCCCAGTTCCGCAAACCCCTCGGTCGGGATTTTCTCGACCGGCGACTTACACTCCTGCAAACACAGAACGTCCGGCGCCTCTTCTTCCAGTAGTTTCAGCACGATGGGCTCGCGCAGGCGGACCGAGTTGATGTTCCAAGTAGCAAGGGTAAAGGGCATGGGGGATTCCTCTGTCGCGATTGGGCGGAGGTTAGCGTGGTGCGGGATGGGGTGCCATGGGAAAAGAATGGCAGACATCCGAAAGTCATTTGGCCGCAATGGATTCAATGCTGAACGTCGCGGGGCAGCGGCAAAAAGCTGTTCATTCAATGCCGCGCGACGCGTTTACCGTCAGGTTGATTACTCCCAACTATAAACTGCTGTTCGTCGCGGTTGCCGCGCCTATTTCTCTAGTCAGAATTCGCGAACCGGCCGGCAACCGACGACCGCACCCAGCACCGTTCTGCTGGTGTTAACAATTACTGAGCCTGGTGAATTACTGTCCATCAATTCATCCCAATAATCTTGCAAATGCTGGGAAATTTTCCGCGTTAACATTCAGTTAAAATGGCGACTAATAGAAAGATTTTGTAGTTTTTTTACGAGTTAGTAATGGTTGAACAACGTAAAAAGGAACTGTTCCCGCCGCTGCATAGCATCGAGCCTTGCATTCAGGTTCCGAGCGGGAACAGGTACCTAAAACCCATGATGGAATCCCTTAGGGTCGCTTGTCCGATTGCTCTGTGTTTTCTGCTGTTGGTCTTTTGTCTTCTTGAAGCTTCTGTCGACAGGTATGTGTCGGCCCTGATGTGACGGGCTTTCCACCCAGCGAGGTTCTCAGCCGCCTCCTCCCCACAAAAAAAGCCGGGCCATAGGCCCGGCAGTCCAACAGGGAGGTGCATGTCTTAACCCGGACATGCGCGGGTTGGGAGTAATCTAATTACGCATCCAGAGTATCACTTTGATCCACGTCAATCCACAACGAGTTAAGAGACCAGACGATATCCGCCCGATTCTGTGACCAAAAGGCGCGCATTCGACGGATCGGGCTCGATTTTTTGACGCAGACGATAGATATGCGTCTCAAGCGTGTGGGTGGTGACACCGGCATTATAGCCCCAAACCTCGTGCAGCAGCACATCGCGGGCGACCACACCATCGGCCGAGCGATAGAGGAACTTGAGGATGTTGGTTTCCTTCTCGGTCAGGCGGATTTTGCGATCTTCTTCGGTGATCAGCATCTTCATCGCCGGCTTGAAGGTATAGGGCCCCAGAACGAACACAGCGTCCTCGGATTGTTCATGCTGGCGTAGTTGTGCGCGGATACGGGCCAGCAGGACCGGGAATTTGAACGGCTTGGAAACATAGTCGTTGGCACCGGCGTCCAGACCCAGAATGGTGTCCGCGTCGCTGTCGTGGCCGGTCAGCATCAGGATCGGGCTTTTAACGCCTTGTTTGCGCATCAGGCGGCACAGCTCACGCCCATCGGTATCCGGCAGGCCGACATCCAGAATGACCAGATCGTAAATCGCTTCGCGCGCTCGCTCCATAGCGGATGTGCCGTCGGATGCTTCGAAGACATCAAAGTCCTCGGTCATCACAAGTTGCTCACTAAGCGCTTCGCGCAGGTCTTCGTCGTCATCCACCAGCAGGATTTTCTTGAGCTGAGCCATGTCCGGTCCTCCTAAGCCTTTTCCACCACTTGCGCGTAGAAGATGCAATCAACAAGGTTTGCTGCAACGGTTTCACGCCCTCGTGTCTGATGCGGAGGAAATGTTTCACATTTCCGTCTTATCAGGCTAGGAGGAGGGCCATAACGTTACAGGGTAACATAGATGAGTCTGATCCCGGATATTTCAGAATTGCTGGCACGGGCCCGCGCCGATCTGCGCATGGGCGTTCCGGTTGCCCTAACCGACGACAGCGGCTTTGGCGTGTTGGCCATTGCGACCGAAACGCTCAGCGCGCAGCGGCTGGCGGATTTGCGCGGCCTTGGTGGCGATCCGGTTGTCACCATCACAGTGCGCCGGGCAGAGACGTTGAAGGCGCGAGCCTATGACGGCGATTTGGCCCGGGTGCTGATTCCCGCGGATGCGGATATCGGATGGGTTCAGGCTGTGGCCGACCCGTCGGATGATCTGAATGCGCCAATGAAAGGCCCTTTGATGTCTGAACGTCAGGGCAATGCTAATCTGCACCGGATCGCGATCGCCCTGACCAAATCGGCGCGGCTCTTGCCCGCTGCCGTCGTGCTGCCCATCGAGGACGGGCGCGGATTTGCAGCTCAGAACGGCCTGACCTGTATTGACCACACCCGCGCCGCACCGCATCTGGCCGACCGCAGCGAGCTGCACGCGGTGGTCGCGGCCCGCCTGCCAATGGAGGTGTCCGAGGCTGGGCGACTGCATGTCTTCCGCCCCGAAGATGGCGGGGAAGAGCATTATGCCGTCGAGATCGGGCGCCCGGATCGCTCCAAACCCGTTCTGGCACGGCTGCATTCCGCCTGTTTCACCGGAGACCTGATGGGCAGTCTGAAATGCGACTGCGGTCCTCAGCTGCGCGGCGCGCTGGCGCAGATGGGTTCGGAAGGGGCCGGAGTGCTTCTATACCTGAACCAGGAAGGGCGCGGGATTGGCCTGGCCAACAAGATGCGCGCTTATTTCCTTCAGGATCAGGGATTCGATACGGTCGAGGCCAACCACCGGTTGGGGTTCGAGGATGATGAGCGCGATTTCCGGCTGGGATCGGACATTCTGAAGTCGCTGGGCTTCAATTCTGTTCGGCTGCTGACCAACAACCCGGCGAAAATCGCGATGATGGAAAAGACCGGGATTGCCGTTACCGAACGCGTACCACTGAAAGTGGGTGAAACCGCCCACAACCGCGGGTATCTGGCCACCAAAGCTGCCAAATCGGGACATCTGCTGTGACACCCCTTGATCTGGTGCTGACCCCGCGCGGTGTGCGTTTTGCCGGGCGGGTCTTTCCCTGCACGATCGGCAAGGGTGGGCTCAGCACTTCCAAAAAAGAAGGGGATGGGGCCACTCCGACCGGTGTTCATCACATCGTTGGAATGCTGTACCGACCTGACCGGATTGCCCGGCCTGCCTCATGGGCGCTGCCTATTGGTCCTTGTGATCTGTGGTCGGATGACGGGCGGGACAGTAGTTACAATACTTTGGTCACTGCCCCTTACGCGTTTAGCCACGAAAAACTGCGACGCGCCGACCCATTATACGATCTGGTTCTGCTCACCGACTGGAACTGGCCCAATGCCGTGCCGGGGCGTGGGTCGGCGATCTTTATCCACCAGTGGCGCCGCCCCGGATACCCGACCGAGGGCTGTATTGCCTTCCGTCGCGACCACCTTCACTGGATTGCGGAGCAGGTCGTGGTTGGCACGCGCCTGATTATCCCTGAGCTTTGACCCGCTCGCCAAAAATGGCCGAGCCGACGCGGACATGGGTTGCCCCAAGCGCGATGGCTTGCTCGAAATCGCCGCTCATGCCCATCGACAGACCGGTTAACCCGTTGCGCGCAGCGATCTTGGCCAGCAAAGCGAAATGCAGCGAGGGTTCTTCATCCACCGGCGGGATACACATAAGGCCCTGCACCGGCAGATCCATGGTGCGGCATTCGGCAATGAATGCATCCGCCTCAGCAGGCAGGATACCGGCCTTCTGCTCTTCTTCGCCGGTGTTGACCTGAATGAACAGGTCGGGGCATTGGCCCACCTCCTGCGCCAACCGCGCCAGCGTTTTGGCCAGCTTGGGCCGGTCGACGGAATGGATGGTCGAGAACAACTCGACCGCCTGACGCGCCTTGTTGGTTTGCAGAGGGCCGATCAGGTGCAGATCAACACCTGAATACTGCTCAAAAAAGCCCGGCCACTTACCCGCCGCCTCTTGCACCCGGTTTTCGCCGAAACATCTGTGTCCTTGTTCCAGAACATCCCGCACACGCTCATCCGGCTGCACTTTGGACACGGCGATCAGTTTGGCTGACCCGGCAGGCCGCCCGGCGGAAGTCTCAGCTTTGGCAATACGAGCGGTGATATCTTGCAGCGACATGGGGTTCCTCAATCTGCTTCCTGCGCAGCAAAACACCATGTCGGCGCAAAAGAAAAGGGCAGGTCCGAAGACCTGCCCTTAAACCTTACGGTTCACATCAACTTAGAAGTTGAAGTATGCACCGAAGTCAGCTTGGGTGGTCGAGTCCGCGCAGATGTCGCAGTCGTTGACGCCGATACCACCGCGCAGCGATGCACCGCCGCCCAGGTCGTAGATGGCACCAATAGCAACCTGCTGCAGGTCTGCGTCCGCGTTACCGTCACCGTAGGTGAACAGCAGGGTGGTTGCAGCGCCCAGGTTGTAGGCGGCCGACAGACCCCATGCAGTACCGTCGGTAGCTGTGATTTCGGTCGCATCGTCTGCAACAAACAGGGTACCCGAGAAGTCACCGAATTCTGCGCCCAGGGTCAGGACGGTCAGGCTCGGATCGTTCAGGCCGAAGTCGCCCAGGTCGGTTTGACCGTAAGCGATTGCTGCAGTGATGTTGTTGAAGGTGTAAGTCGCGCTGATGTCCCAACGGTCAGCGTCAGCTGCCGAGCCGTTGAGGCCCAGGGTCGCTTGGTCGTACGACGCGCCAAATGCGAAATCGCCAACTGCGTACTGGAAGAACACGGCGTTCGAGCCCGAACCGGTCGACGAGTAGGCCAGGAAGTCATAGTCGACGCCCGAGTACTGGCCAGCGAACAGTTCCAGACCAACTTCGTTACCGTAGTAGTTTGCCAGGTTGTCGAACGAACCCGCAACGTTGCCGGCGTCAACGCGCAGACCACCGTAGATGACCGAGAAACGTGCGCCGTTCAGGCCAGCCGAGTTGGCTTCGCCGTTTGCGCTGTTTTCGTCAGCCTGCAGACGAACACGAGCCGAGAACTCAACTCCACCGTCGGTTTCGGTCGAGCCGTCGATGTTCAGACGGAAACGCGAGACCAGGATTGCGTCGTCGGTGTCAACAACTGCGGTGCCGGTGCTTGTTACAACGCCAGCAGATGTGTTGATGTTTGTTACGGCACCGGAACGATCTTCAACGTAGCCAATACCAAAGCGGCCATAACCGCTGAAGCTTACTTCGGCCGCGGCAACCGATGCGGTTGCGATCAGAGCGGTCGATGCGAAGAGAACTTTTTTCATCTTGTTTCCCTCGGTTTCAAAGTTTTCTACTCGACACATGCCTCAGCACATGTCTCAGCACGGGAACCGTTTCGCTCTTTTTGCCCCCAACACGCAAGCTTGGCATAAATGTGAACAGCGCATTGGCACCAGATTGGTGCAAGGATGCCACAGTCGGTTTTACGCCCCCGACCGGCCCAACCCCCACCTGCATGTGACAATAAGAGGGTTGTTGCTGAACTTGTCCTTGTCTAGGAGTAGCAGGGAACAACGTTGACCATAGTGAACAGGACCAGTCGACAATGCGTTTGCAGACGATTTTCGGGTTGATCATAGCGACTGCCGCACTGTCGGCCTGCGGGCAGAATCGGGGTGCCGCACCCAATCCCGATCTTCTGTATACGGATAGCACCCGCACGGAAGAGCGCGAGTTGAACGATCCGAATCGCTCGACGATCTGGGATGTGTTCAACACCGCGAATGCCGAACAGATTACGAATGTTAATCGCTACCTGTGGGCTGCGTCACTGGATGTACTGAATTTCTTGCCTGTGCAAGAGGTCGATCCGTTTACCGGTGTGATCGTAACGGGTTACGGCACACCGCCGGGCGGAGGGCGGCAATACCGGGCCACGGTTCACATCAGCGATCCGGCATTGGCGGCGCGGTCGCTGTCGGTATCTTTGCAGACCAGCGGCGGCAACCCGGTCAGCGCGGCAACCACCCGCGCGGTCGAGGATGCGATCCTTTCTCGCGCGCGCCAGCTACGCATTGCGGACAACAAGCTCTAGCAACCCGCCGAAAATCACAATATTACCACGCCGGGTTCCTACCCGGCGTTTTCATTCACGAAGGACCGCACGATGTCTCGCTACTCGGCCAACGAAATCGAAGCAAAATGGCAAGAGGCCTGGGACAAGGCCGGAATCTTCACTGCCAACCACAAGGCGGACAAGCCGAAATACTATGTGCTTGAAATGTTTCCCTACCCCTCGGGCCGAATCCATATGGGGCATGTGCGCAACTATACGATGGGCGACGTGATCGCGCGGCATAAGTTGGCGACTGGGCATAACGTACTGCACCCCATGGGCTGGGACGCGTTCGGGATGCCTGCGGAAAACGCCGCGATGGCCATCGGCGGTCACCCCAAGGACTGGACCTATGGCAATATCGCTGACATGCGCGGGCAGATGAAGCCTCTGGGCCTGTCCATCGACTGGTCGCGTGAGTTCGCCACCTGTGACCCCGAATATTACGGCCAGCAGCAGGCGCTGTTCCTTGATATGCTCGAAGCCGGGCTGGTTTATCGCAAGAACGCGGTGGTGAACTGGGACCCGGTTGATATGACCGTGCTGGCGAACGAGCAGGTCGAAAACGGGCGCGGCTGGCGTTCGGGCGCACTGGTTGAGCGGCGCGAGCTGACTCAGTGGTTCTTCAAGATTTCGGACTATTCCGAAGAACTTCTGGACGCTCTGGATACTCTGGACAATTGGCCTGCCAAGGTCCGCCTGATGCAGGAAAACTGGATCGGCAAGTCGCGCGGTCTGCAGTTTGGCTTTGAACGCACCGATGGTGGAGAGCCGATCACCGTCTACACGACTCGCCCTGACACTCTGCTGGGTGCGTCTTTCGTTGGTATCTCTCCGGATCACCCAATTGCTAAGCAGCTTGAGGCAGAAAACCCTGAAGTTGCTGAATTCGTGGCAGAATGCCGCAAGGGTGGAACCACGGAAGAGGCCATCGAAACCGCCGAGAAGCTGGGCTATGACACTGGTATCCGCGTCAAGCACCCTCTGGACCCGAATTGGGAACTGCCAGTCTGGATCGCCAACTTCATCCTGATGGACTACGGCACCGGCGCGATTTTTGCCTGCCCGGCGCATGACCAACGTGACCTCGATTTCTGCCGCAAATACGGCCTGCCGGTGGTCGACACGTTCTTTGCGCTGGATAACGATACGCCAGTCGACAAGATCGCTTTTGTTCCGCCGAAAACCGAAAAAGTCCGCTGGGTGAACCATTTCGCGGGCCTGACCGAGGCCACAGGTGACGAGGCCATCAACACGACCGTGGATTTCGCCGAAAAGGCGGGCTGGGGCGAAGGGGTCACCAAATACCGCCTGCGTGACTGGGGCCTGTCGCGTCAGCGCTATTGGGGCTGTCCGATTCCAGTCGTGCATTGCGATTCTTGCGGTGTCGTTCCTGAAAAGAAAGAGAACCTGCCGGTCCGCCTGCCCGACGATGTCACCTTTGACAAACCAGGCAACCCGCTGGATCGTCACCCGACCTGGCGCGATTGCACCTGCCCGAAATGCGGTGCCCCGGCCAAGCGTGAGACCGACACGATGGACACATTCGTCGATTCGTCGTGGTACTTTGCCCGTTTCACCGCGCCGCGTGCTGAAACACCGACCGATCTGGCCGAAGCCGAGTACTGGATGAATGTCGACCAATACATCGGCGGCATCGAGCACGCGATTCTCCACCTGCTCTATTCCCGGTTCTTTGCCCGGGCGATGCAGATCACTGGCCACCTGCCGAAAAAGGCCATCGAGCCCTTCGATGCGCTGTTCACCCAAGGCATGGTCACGCATGAGATCTACCAGACCCGCGACGCCAATGGCCGCCCGATCTATCACCTGCCCGAGGACGTGATCGACGGCAAACTGGCCGACGGCACCGAGGTCGAGATCATCCCCTCGGCCAAGATGTCGAAATCCAAGAAAAACGTGGTCGATCCAGTCAACATTATCTCGGCATTCGGTGCCGACACCGCGCGCTGGTTTGTGCTGTCCGATTCTCCACCTGAACGCGACGTGGAATGGACAGCATCCGGAGCCGAATCTGCTCATCGTTTCTTAGCGAGAACTTATCGCCTCGCGACTGAAGTAGATGATCGTACCACCGACCCCATGCGTGGAGATGAACCACTGCTTCAGCAAGTGCACATTGCAATCAGGGATGTATCGCTTGGTTACGAGTCCTTTGGCTTCAACACGTCGATAGGAAAGCTTTACACTCTCGGAAATGCGATCAAAAAATATGGCGCAAGCAAAGAGGTGCAACGTTTCGCCTTAAAAACGATGGCAAAGTTGATGTCACCTATAACCCCGCACCTGTCGGAAGAGATCTGGCATTTACTGGGCGGTGAAGGTCTGGTGGCCACTGCGCCATGGCCCGTGGCCGATGAGGCGATGCTGGTCGATGACACCGTCACCCTGCCGATTCAGATCAACGGCAAACGCCGCGCGGAAATCAGCGTGGCCAAGGATATGGCCAAGGACGAGGTTGAAAAAATCGCGCTCAGCACCGAAGCTGTGCAAAAGGCGCTGGATGGCAATGCGCCGAAGAAGGTGATTGTTGTCCCGGGCCGGATCGTGAATGTCGTTGTTTGACCGCAGAACCCTGTTGTTGATGCCGCTGGCGCTTGCCGCCTGCGGCTTTGAACCGGTCTACGCGCCCGGCGGCGCGGGTTTGGCACTGAACGGCAATGTGGCCGTATCGGCCCCGAACTCGACCGACAGTTACTTGCTGGTCCAGAACCTGGAGCAACGTCTGGGCCGCAGCGCGACGTCGGGCGGTGCCTACAACCTGAACGTATCCGTCGCCACTGTCATTCGGGCCGCAGCGATCACGACCACCAACGAAACCAACCGCTATTCCATCGACGGACGCGCGAACTATTCTCTGCGGTCCAGTGAGACGGGGCAGGTTCTGGCCTCTGGCACGGTCAATGATTTTGTCGGATATTCGGCGGCGGGCTCTACCGTATCCACGCTGGCGGACGAACGCGATGCCAAGCAAAGGCTGATGGTGATTCTGTCGGACCAGATCGTGAATCGTCTGTACGCAACACCGGGTCTCGGCACATGAAGCTCAGCCCGCGCGAGGCTGAGGGGTATTTTGCCCGACCAGACGCCGACAAGGCCGGGCTTCTGATTTACGGCGCGGACGCGATGCGCGTGGCGCTGAAGCGCCAGCAGGTTCTGGCGGCGCTGCTCGGCCCCAATGCCGAAGAAGAAATGCGCCTGACCCGCATGCCTGGTTCCGATCTGCGCGGCGATCCTGCCCTGTTGCTGGATGCGGTCAAGGCGGTTGGGTTCTTCCCTGGCCCGCGCGCCGTCTTTGTCGAAGATACCACGGACATTGCAGCCCCTGCGATCATCACGGCCTTTGAAGATTGGGTGCCGGGGGACGCGCAGATCATTGTCACCGCCGGACAGCTGAAGCCCAGCTCGAAAATCCGCAAAACGTTTGAGGCGCATCCGGCGGCGTATGCGGTTGGCATCTATGACGACCCACCGTCACGGGGCGAAATCGAACGGATTCTGTCTGAGGCCGGATTGCAGAACATCCCACGCGATTCGATGTCAGCTCTGACCGAGCTTGCCACCGGCATCAGCCCGGGTGATTTTGCGCAAACCATTGAAAAACTGACGCTTTACAAACGTGGGGACAGTTCGGAACTGACCATCGAAGACATCGAGGCCTGCGCGCCCCGCTCGACCGAAGCCGCGTTAGACGATGTGCTGAACGTGGTGGCTGAAGGCCGCGCGGGCGAGATCGGCCCGCTGATCCGGCGTCTGCAATCGCAAGGCACCAATGCGGTCAGCCTGTGTATCGGGGCGACGCGGCATTTCCGAACTCTGTATGCCTGCGCCTCCGACCCCGGCGGGGCGGCTCAGGGGATTGGCAAGCTGCGACCGCCGGTCTACGGAAAACGCCGCGACAGGATTCTGCGGCAGGCGCAGGGTTGGGGTGCGCCGAAATTGCAGGCGGCTTTGACAGTTCTTACGGATACTGACCTGTCATTGCGTTCGGCCGGTCAGACCGCACCCGCGATGGCGCTGGTCGAACGCGCGATGATCCGTCTGGCGATGCTGGCGCGATCGCGCTAACCGCCGCGCAACCAATCTGCGGCAGAGCGCCCGGCCCAGCGTCCGGTCGCCATGCAGGCGGTCAGTAAGTATCCCCCGGTCGGGGCTTCCCAATCCAGCATCTCTCCGGCGCAGAATACGCCAGGCAGCGCGGTCAGCATCAGCCCATCATCCAACGCAGCGTGTGTGACGCCGCCGGCAGTCGAGATTGCCTCGTCCATCGGACGCAATCCCTCATGACGGATGGGCAGATGCTTCAGGGCAGCGCCCCATTCCACCTGTGGCACTGCCGCGGCTTTTACCATCTCATGAAACAGCGCGACCTTCTGCGGCGGCAGGCGGAGCGACTTCTTAAGCCATTGCGTCAGAGTGGTTTTCGGTTTTTTTGCGGCCAATCGGGATTGCAGAGCCTCTTTGTCCAGATCGGGTACAAGATCCACAAACAAAGGCGTCCCGTCACGTAAGGCTGGGGTCAGGGAATACAGCCCTCCGCCCTCCAGCCCGCTGGCCGAAATCGCGGCTTCTCCTCTGCTGTGCAGGTCACCAGCCGTCCAGCGCACCGACTTCAACGCTGCACCGAAATGGGATCGCATATGCGGGCTCCAATCCACCGAAAGGGCCGAGTTTGCCGGGGCAAATGGCGCAAGCGCAACGCCACTATTCCGCAGAACCTGCGCCCATTGCCCATCCGACCCCAACCGCGCCCAGCTGGACCCGCCCAGCGCGAGGACAGTGACATCCGGCGTGACGCGCTGCATGCCGTCCGGTGTATCGAACTGCAATGCGTCAGCATCCCAACCCAACCAGCGCCAACGGGTTCTGATCTGCACACCCGCCCCATCCAGCCGTGCCAGCCACGCGCGCAACAACGTTGAGGCCTTCATAACGGGCGGAAACACCCGACCGGTCGAGCCGGTAAACAGCTCTTGCCCCAAATCCCGCGCCCAATCCTGCACCCCGTCGGCGTCAAACTCGGCAATCATCGGCGCCAGCCAATCTGCCGCAGGGCCATAAGACTGCATCAGCGTCTCGAACGGTTCGTCCTTGGTCAGGTTCAGACCCGATTTGCCCGCCATCAGGAATTTGCGCGCGACCGAGGGTTTGGCCTCGGCAACCAGAACGTCATGACCGGCAGCGGCCAGTTCTTCCGCCGCCATCAGGCCTGCGGGTCCGGCCCCGATTACCACTGCCTGCGCCATTACCGTCCTCTTGCCTTTCGCGCCATCCAGCGCAAACTTACCCCTGCCATGTCGAACAACGATCCGATCTGCCCGCTGTGCGACCGCCCCATCCCGGATGGGGGCGGCAGCCTGCACCATCTGATCCCAAAACTCAAAGGGGGCAAGGGCGGACCCACTGTTTTGCTGCACATCATCTGCCACAAAGAGGTCCACGCCACCCTGTCCGAGGCTGAACTCGCCCGCGCATTCAACACAGTCGAAGCCCTGCGTACCCACCCAAGGCTTGAGAAATTCCTGAACTGGGTGCGCAAACGTCCACCCGGATTCCGCTCGAAAGTGCCGGGCAACCGGCGTGGGCGGTGATCAGCCCGGACGAACCGGATCGCCAAACGCGTCGCGCAAAGAGTCCTTCAGGCCCTGAACCTCTAACCCCCGATAGTCGGGTGCCGGTGCGAATTGCGCCCCGGCAAGGTGCTGAAACTCGAGCGTGGTGTAGGGGCGTTTCCACAGCCATTCGCGGTTTTCGACGGCCCAGAGGTCAGATTTCGGCGGCACCTCATCCGTGAAAGCATAGAAATGCAGGTCGAAGCCGTACTGGGCCACATCCTGAATCGACAGCAACCGCATCCCTTGCGCGCGGCAAAACGCATCCTCGGCGGCGATGTCGCCGGTTCGCAGGGTGATCTGGCCGATACATGCCCTGGCGAATGGCACCGCAGGATCAGCGGCTTTGTCAGGCTTGTTGCCCTCAAAATCATGTTGCAGCAGTTCGATTACAAACCCTTCGGGGTCTTTCAGGTGGCACATATAACCGATGTCGAGGAACTGCTTCGGCTGCGAAACCTCAACCCCGTTCTTGCGCAGGTGGGACACGGCAAGATCAACATCCGGCACGGTTATCCCGATCTTCCAATAACGCTGTCCACCGTCGTGAATATACCCGCCGCCACCCGGCATCAGCAACAGATCGGCATCCTGCCCCGGATAGCCAATTCGCCGGTTCGGCCCCTGCACGCGCAGGTCCATCCCCAGTACGTCTCGATAGAAACCGGCCAGCCGATCAATGTCGGCGACGCGCAACATCACTGCGGATAATCTCATCTGCTTATTCCCGCGAAACCTGGCGCAATCTGTCGGACAAACGTCAGACTGTGCGCCGCCATATCATGTGCTGTGGTCATCAATTGGTTAAGCCAACCCTTTTGCGAATATCCTCGCGCCGCAGCGAGATTTCCTGTCCCAGAAACTCATCCGCGTCCGACGAACACATCCACAGCAGCGCCCGTGCAGGCCAGTCGGCGGGGATGTGATCGTTCCAATCCAGTTGGCTGACGGCGTTGATGCCGCTGGCCTTGATGACCCGTTGCATGTCTGTGGCCACTGTCCCCGGTGAAAGACCCACGGCACGGATACCGTGGATAGCCTCCTCAAGATGCAGGCACTCGGTCAGCATCTTGGCCCCGGCTTTGGACGCGCAATAATGGCTCCACGCCTCAATCGGGCTCGATGCAGCACCCGAAGACACCGTGATCACCGTGCCCCCGCCCGCGGCCCGCATCACCGGCAGCGCGGCGCGCATACCGTAGAAAACACCTTTGAGGTTGATGTCGATCGCAGCGCTCCACGCCATGACGTCGGCATTGGACAGGTGAAAGATCGGATCAATCACACCTGCATTGCCAATCAGAACGTCCAGCCCGCCGAACCGGTCGACGCAATCGGCAACGGCCTGCTCCACCTGGGCGAAATCGCTGACGTCGCATTGTAATGCGATTACGTTTTCGCCCAGCGCCTCGGCCAACGTGCCGATTTGATCGCGGTTGCGCGCCACCAGCGCAACATTCGCCCCGGCTGCGGCAAATACGCGCCCCGCTTCGGCCCCGATACCGCGGCTGGCCCCTGTTATCAGTACGGTTTTCCCCTGCATAAGGACGCTCTACCCCCGTAGTTTTGAGATTGTGTGAATCTTTACCCCGCCTGCGGGGAATGCGTCCAGCCCTTGCCCCTTGACGCCCGCCGCCGCAGGCACGACGATGCGCGCAAAATTGATCAAGAAGGGTTCTATAATGTCCGTTTTCCTTCGCCGCAGCAGCGGCGCAGTTCTGGCTTATGCCATCGCCACCCAAGGCGCTTTTGCCGATGTCACCGCACAGCAGGTATGGGACGACTGGCAGGCTTACCTGACACAGATGGGCTATGATGTTACGGCGGATCAGTCCACTGCAGGCGACGTGACCACCATCACGGACATGACCGCTGCGATGGATATGGGTGAAGAAGGCGGTGCGTTTCAGCTGACGATCCCGCAGATGACGCTGACCGAGAATGGCGACGGCACTGTCAGCATCGGCTTGCCGGAAAGTTTCCCCATGACCTTGTCAGGCGAAGAAGAGGGCGAGGAATTCTCGGTCGATCTCCTCTACACCCATTCCGGGTTGAAGATGGTGGTGTCAGGCGACCCGGACGAGATGACCTACGACTATTCGGCCGACGCGCTGGGCCTGAAGCTGGACAGCGTGAACTTTGAAGGCGAGACACTGCCCGAAGACGCCCTGGCTATGGCGTTCGAGATCAGCGACCTAGCGGGCAGCTCGGCGATGAAAATCGGTGAAAACCGCGATGTCGATCAGAAATTCACCGCCTCCAGCCTGACTTATGACATCGTTTTCCAAGACCCTGAAAGCCAGGATGACGGCAAGATCAACGGTGCGCTGAACCAGTTGGATTTCAAAGGCTCCAGCGTGATCCCGTCGGATTTTGACGTTGCCGATCCTCAGGCGTTTTATGACGCGGGCTTCTCATTCTCGGGACAGTTCACCTATGGCTCCAGCCAAACTGCCGTCGCAGGCACCAGCGAAGGTGAGGCGTTTGTACTGGGCAGTGAATCTCAGGGCGGTCGCCTCGCGGGCAGCCTTGATTCCGAGCGTGTCGCCTATGACGTCCAGCAGAACAGCGCGAAGCTGGCGGTTACAACGGATGGCGTTCCGTTCCCGATTGAAATCGCGATGGCCAATGCCGGTCTGAAATTCGAATTTCCGGTCGGACAGACCGATGAAGTCCAGCCATTTGGCTTTGCCCTCAACCTGACCGACTTCACCATGTCGGATATTCTGTGGAGCATTTTCGACCCCGCCGGCAACCTGCCCCGCGATCCCGCGACCATTGCGCTGGACACCACCGGAACCGCGAAAATCCTGACCAACTTCTTTGATCCCGCCTCTGTCGAAGCGCTGGAGACCTCAGGTGCCGCACCGGGCGAGCTGCACTCGCTGAAGATCAACGAGTTGCTGGTGTCTCTGGTCGGCGCAAAGCTGACCGGCGATGGCGATTTCAGCTTTGACAACTCGGCTGCCGGTGAATTTGGCGCGCTGCCGACGCCTTCGGGCGTTGCCAACCTGCAATTGGTTGGGGCCAACGCGCTGATCGACAAGCTGATCGGCATGGGCCTGCTTCAGGAAAGCGACGCCCTGGGCGCTCGGATGATGATGGGTCTGATGGCTGTACCGGGCGAAGAACCCGACACGCTGAACTCGAAAATCGAGTTTACCGAAGACGGCCAGATTCTGGCCAACGGGCAGCGTATCAAGTGATAACCTTGGCAGAGGGCGGCGCAGCTGCCTTCTGCCCACCTCCGGGGCGTAGTCCCCTCACCGCATTCACCCGATTTTGCGCGATTCAATGCTGCCACAGGTCTTGCGAGACGGGCGGTGCAAGGCTAGGTCCAGAGCATTGAGACCGGAGGCCGCATGACCCGCACACCCGAAGATATCAGCCAAAACCTGCTGGACGCCGCCCGCAAGGCCGGGGCCGACGCGGCGGACGCCATCGTGATTGATGGCTCTTCGGTTTCGGTCGAGGTGCGCAGTGGCGCGCTGGAACATGCGGAACGGTCTGAAGGCACCGACCTTGGACTGCGGGTGTTTCTTGGGAAACGGCAGGCCATCGTATCCAGCTCGGATAGCCGCCCGGAAACCTTGACGGCGATGGCCGAACGCGCCGTTGCCATGGCCCGCGAAGCGCCCGAGGACCCGTTCACCGGTCTGGCAGACGCGGATCAACTTGCAAAAGGCTGGGATTTGCCCGCTCTGGAACTGTTCGACCCAAGCCCCGAACCCTCCGCCGAAGATCTGATGCGTGACGCTTTGATTGCCGAAGCTGCGGCGCTGACAGTTAAGGGTGTGTCACAGGTTTCCGATGCAGCGGCGGCCTATGGCACCCATCGCGTGAATCTTGCCGCCACCAATGGATTTAGCGGAGGATACGCACGCAGCAGCCGCTCGACCTCCTGCGTGGCGATCTCGGGCGAAGGTACTGGGATGGAGCGGGACTATGACGGCGACAGCCGCACCTTCCAAAGCGACCTGCGCAGCCCCGAGGAAATCGGCCGTACCGCAGGCGACCGCGCCGTGGCGCTGGTCGGCGCGCAAAAGCCCGCGACCGGCACGTTTCCGGTGCTGTTTGATGAACGAATCTCGTCTTCGCTGATCGGCCATTTGCTGGGCGCCAGCAACGGGGCCGCAATCGCGCGTGGGGCGTCGTGGTTGAAGGATTGCCTGGGCGAACAAGTCCTGCCCGCGCATCTGTCGCTGGTCGAAGACCCGCATCGCCCCCGCATTTCAGGCTCGCGCCCGTTTGATGCCGAAGGGCTGGCGACCCACCGCCGCGCGATTGTCGAGAACGGTGTTCTGACCGGCTGGACGCTGGATTTGTCGAGCGCGCGCAAGCTCGACATGACATCGACCGCCAACGCGGCGCGCGGCGTGTCCGGTCCACCCTCGCCTAGCAACTGGAACCTGACCCTGACACCCGGCACCCACAGCCGCGCGGACCTGTTGCGCGACATGGGCACAGGGCTGCTGGTGACGTCGATGATCGGTTCGACCATCAACCCGAATACGGGCGACTATTCGCGCGGGGCTTCGGGCTTTTGGGTCGAGAACGGGGAAATCACGCACCCGGTCAACGAATGCACAATCGCAGGCAATCTGCGCGACATGCTGAAACGGATCATCCCGGCGAATGACGCGCGCCCTTACCTGTCGCGTGTGGTTCCATCGGTGCTGATCGAAGGGATGACACTTGCCGGCAGCTGACCTGCACCTTCTGATCGACGCCGCGCGTGAGGCCGGACAGATCGCGACCCGGTATTCCGGCGAAACCGCGCAACGTTGGGACAAGCCCGACGGTGCCGGTCCCGTGACCGAGGCTGATCTGGCCGTCAATGCGATGCTGGAACAGCGGCTGCCCGCCGCCCGCCCCGGCTATGGCTGGCTGAGCGAAGAGACTGAGGATTCTGACGACCGTCTGGACAAGGATCGCGTATTCATCATCGACCCGATCGACGGCACCCGCAGCTTTGCCGAAGGGTCGCGCACCTGGGCGCATTCTCTGGCCATCGCGGAACAGGGTGAAGTGACAGCGGCGGTGATCTACCTGCCCCGCCGTGATTTGCTCTATGCTGCGGCCAAAGGCCAAGGGGCGACGCTGAACGGCGCGCCGATCAAGGTGTCAGACATCTCTGATCTCGGCACGTCCGAGATTCTGGCCGCCAAACCCAATCTCGACCCGCGCCACTGGCAGCAAGGTGAGGTGCCACAGTTCAAGCGGGTTTACCGCCCGTCACTGGCCTATCGCCTGGCACTGGTTGGGCAGGGCCGCTTTGACGGGATGCTGACGCTGCGCCCCAGTTGGGAATGGGACATCGCCGCAGGGGATCTGATCATCCGCGAGGCCGGAGGGATCTGCTCGGACCGGACGGGTCAGCCGCTGCGGTTCAACAATGCCCATCCGCGCCTGAACGGGGTCATTGGGGCCGGGGCTGACATTCACAAAACTCTGTACGCGCGGCTCGACCCCAAGAGCGCCGGTATCCAGCCATGAGCAAACCGCGCTCTCTGAGCCTTGCCGCCTATCGGGTGCTGTCCTGGGGCGTTCCGAATGCGGCAGGTCAGCCCGAACACCCGCGCCCGGAAGGCGAGCTGATCTGGGTCCACGTTAACGCGCAGGATCGGCTGCGCACCGTTCTCGACCTGTGCCGTCGGTTGCAACAGACGCGCCCGAACCTGTCCATTCTGCTAACGGCCCCTCCGGAGGCTGACCTTAGCCGCTGGGACCAAAGCGAATACCCGCTGCTTGCCCTGCCGCCCGACCAGACCGGTGCGGCCCGCGTCTTTCTGGACCATTGGCGCCCCGATATCGGCCTCTGGGTCGGGGGCGGGCTGATGCCCAACGTGATCACCCGGGCCGATGAACGCGGCATCCCCCTGATCCTGATCGAGGCCCAAATCGACATTCAGGTCACTCGCGGCGCAAAGTGGCTGCCCGATATCGCCCGCTATACGCTGGACTGTTTCGGTTCGATCCTGTCGACAAGCACCGACACGGCTCGGGCCATTCGCCGAATGGGTATCGCGTCGGGCAAGGTCAAAGAGGCCCCGCCGCTGCATGTCAGCCCCAATCCGCGACCGTGGCCCGAAGACGAGCTGATCGAAACCAACCATGCCTTGGCTGGGCGCCCTGTTTGGCTGGCGGCCTGTGTGCGCGATACCGAGTTCATCTCGATCCTCAGCGCCCACCGGCAGGCCACGCGCATCCTGCCGCGTCTGGCGCTGGTGTTGCAGGTGGCGGACATGACCGAGGCCGCGCCGCTGCATCGCCGGCTTGAGAGTATGGACCTGCGCTGCACCAACTGGGACGGCGAAGGACATATCGAAGACACGACACAGGTCATTCTGTCGGCTGCACCCGAAGATCTGGGCCTCTGGCATCGGGTGTCGCCGGTGACGTTCATGGGCAGTTCGCTGGAACGTGGTGCAGGTGGGCATGACCCACTGATTGCAACAGCTCTGGGGTCGGCCATCATCCATGGGCCATTTGTGCAACGTCATCAGCAGATCTACGATCAGCTGGATGCGGCAGGGGCCGCCCGCATGGTCAGAACCGCGACCGAGCTGGGCGACGCCGTGGTCGATCTTTTGGCACCGGACCGGGCTGCGGATATGGCGCTGGCCGGGTGGGAAATCGTGTCCGAGGGCGCGCCACAGGCAGATCAGTTGATCGACATGGTACAGGATTGCCTGGATCATCGGGGGACAGACAATGCGCGCACCTGAGTTCTGGAATACAAGCCCTGACCAGTTGGACCTGCGCGCGCGATTGCTGGCCCCATTGGGGCACATCTACGCCGCCGCCACCGCGCGGCGGGTTGCTTCGGAGACTGGCCTCAAACCCGGCGTGCCGGTGATCTGCATCGGCAATCTGAATGCGGGCGGCACCGGCAAGACCCCGACCGTGATCTGGATGATCGAGCAACTGCGCGACGCGTTTCACGACACTCATGTGGTCACACGCGGTCACGGTGGATCACTGGAAGGGCCGGTGCGCGTCGACCCCAGCAAGCATACCGCCGCTCAGGTCGGGGATGAACCTTTGCTGCTGGCTGCCTTTGCCGAAGTGTGGGTCGCCAAGGACCGCGCAGCCGGTGCGCAGGCTGCAGCCGAGGCCGGGGCAACGGTGATTCTGCTGGATGACGGGTTTCAGAACCCATCGGTCGCCAAGGACTTCTCGGTCATCGTGGTGGATGCAGTGCGCGGCTTCGGCAACGGCTTGTGCCTGCCCGCCGGGCCGTTGCGCGAACCCGTCGGAGTCGGGCTGCAACGCGCTGATCTGGTGCTGTCGCTGGGCGACATAGCGGCACAAAGCCAGTTTGCGAACCGCTGGGGACAGAGCTTGACAGTCCCTCACGCCACTGGCGCGGTTGAGCCTCTGCAAACCGGCATGGATTGGGGCGATACACAGGTTCTGGCCTTCGCTGGCATCGGTCACCCGGAAAAGTTCTTTGCCACTCTGCGCCAACAAGGTGCCACGCTGCTACGGGCCGAGGCGCTGGATGATCACCAGCCGCTGACACCTGCCCTGATGACCCGCCTGGAAAACGAGGCCCGCCAGCTGGGCGCTCAGATGGTTACGACGGAAAAAGACGCCGTGCGCCTGCCACCTGCGTTCCGCAGCAAGGTCATCACTCTGCCCGTGCGCCTGAAAGTGAATGAGGCCGACAGGGTCCGGCAGATGCTGCTGAAAATCGCCCCGTCGCCCTGACAGGCGACCGGCCCGAAAGCCGGTCGCAAATTGGACTTAGCTGCCCAGTTCTTCTTCGATCAGCGCCTTGAAATCGGCATAAGACTGATTGTCGACCTTCTTGCCGTTCACGATGAAGGACGGGGTCGCCTGAATGCCGTCACGCTCAGCGTTTTCCTGATACCAGGCCACCAGAGTCTGGGCGCGCGTGCCGTCCTGCAGGCAGGCCTCAAGCTGGTCATTGTCGATCCCGGCCAGACGTCCGATCTTGCGCAATTCTTCCACGATCTCGGCGGGGCCACCGGCGCGGGTCCATTCGGATTGACCTTCATAGATCAGATCGGAGATGCCAAAGAACTTCTCGGGTCCGCCGCAGCGCGCAACCATCGAGGCCCACAGGCCATAGCGGTCAAAATACACCTCACGATAGATGAACTTGACCTTGCCGGTGTCGATGAAATCCTTCTTCAGCTGCTTATACGCACCCTGATGGAAGTTCGCACAATGCGGGCAGGTGTAGGAGGCATACTCGATGATCTCGACCGGCGCGTCCTCGGCCCCCTGAACCATCTCGACAATGGTCGAGGTGTCCAGATCGGCCTCTTGTGCTTCGGCGCTGCTGATCAGCGGATAGCTTGGCGAGGAATTCGACAGCGACAGCCAATAGCCGCCTGCGGCTATTGCGACAGCCGCGCAGATTCCGGTTGCAATACGGCTCATTACTCAGCCCTTTCTCAGCGTTTTTGTTTGGATAGAACGTTACGGCCCAGACGTTCAAGGGCCGCGCGCAGGTCACCATCGTGAACGTCGCGTGCGGTCCGGCCTGCCTCGGCCTCGATTTCTGGGTCAATCATGGGTTTTGCCGATTTCGGTTTGTGATCGAAACTGGCCTGCCCCTCGGCAAATCCTGTCGGAGCGGTCTGAGTGATGCGCACCCGGCTGATGGCGTTATAGCCATAAACCGCATTCACCTTGCCACGCAGCTGTTCCTTTTGCATTTCCAGCATCGGAGCCTGCGGGCCGTTGGTCAGCACCGTCAGCGTGGCGCCCATGCCGCCCTTGCCATAGCCCACATTCACCGGCCGTGCGATGGCGGCCAGATCCTGACCCACAATCTCGGCCCAATGGGTCAACAGGCGCGATACGGCAAAGCCCCGGCTTTCACCGGCGCGCCTGATCTGGCCGTTCAGCAATGTCGCGGTGCGTTTGAACCCGCGGGTCGAAGAACGTCTGCGCTGCATCTGGTTTCCAACTCCTGCGCCGCTATTGTAAAGGCCATGGCACCGGGCGCCAGCGAAACCCGACAGGGAGATAGATAAAACTTGCGTGACAGCATTCAACAAGACCTGAGCGGCGCGTTACTGGCCTGGTATGACCGCCACGCCCGCGAAATGCCATGGCGGGTTAGCCCTGCGGACCGGGCGGCGGGTGTGTTGCCCGACCCCTATCGCGTCTGGCTGTCCGAGGTGATGCTGCAACAGACCACTGTGGCCGCCGTGCGCGACTATTTCATGCGCTTCACAACGCGCTGGCCAACGGTTCAGGCTTTGGCCGCCGCCCCGGACGATCAGGTCATGGGCGAATGGGCCGGATTGGGCTATTACGCCCGCGCCCGCAACCTGCTGAAATGTGCGCGTGTGGTGGCCAAAGATCATGACGGCACCTTCCCCAACAGCTGCGATGCCCTGCTGAACCTGCCGGGCATCGGCCCATACACTGCCGCCGCCATCTCGGCGATCGCCTTCGACAGGCCCGAGACTGTGCTGGACGGCAATGTCGAACGGGTGATGGCGCGGCTACACAACATTCACGAGCCCCTGCCCGGCTCAAAACCCCTGCTGAAAGAAAAGGCTGCCGCGCTGACGCCCGACCTGCGCCCCGGAGACTATGCGCAGGCAGTGATGGACCTTGGGGCCACGATCTGTACCCCGAAATCTCCGGCCTGCGGCATTTGCCCTCTGCGCGATCTCTGTCGGGCACATGTCGCCGGAACCCAACCCGATCTGCCACGCAAAACACCGAAAAAGCCCAAACCTACGCGGTATGGCCATGCCTATATCGCCCAGCGCGAAGACGGGGCACTACTGCTGGAGCGCCGCCCTAACAAAGGCTTGCTGGGCGGGATGCTCGGCTGGCCGGGGTCCGATTGGTCCGAGGCACCGGCTGAAACTCCGCCCTTTGCAGCGGATTGGCAGGTTTTGACCGGCGAGGTGCGACACACCTTCACTCATTTCCACCTGATCCTGCGTATCTGGAAAGCGCCTTTGCCCACAAACGCGGCCCCATCAAACCTGATCGTTATCGAGAAGCACGATTTCCGACCCAGCGACCTGCCAACCGTGATGCGCAAGGCTCATGACCTCTGGCGAAACCAATAACCTACGGTCACCGTTGTGCGGCCCCTGAAACTGACGTTAGTCTGACGCCAACGCTCCGGAGCCGCCCATGATCGCATCAGAAACCCTGTCCCGCTGGCAATCGGCCCTGCCCTTCTGGATCTCGTTCCTGTTGATCCCGTTGATCTGGTTCACTGCGATAGCGGGCAGTTGGTGGGTTCTGCTGGTGCCGCTGTCCACATGGTGGGCCTTCGCGGTGCTGGACCGCCTCACGGGGCTACAGCTGCAAAACGCCGATCCCGACACGCCCGACGCCCCGCTGCGCTGGTATATCCTGCTGACCAAGGCATGGGTCCCGGTGCAGTTCCTGACCCTGTACGGACTAATCTGGTACGCCACGCACACAGAGCACCTTTCAACGGCGGCCAAGGTCGGGCTGTTCTTTGGCATGGGAGTGATCTCGGGGACTGTCGGCATTAACTACAGCCATGAATTGATGCACCAGAAAGGGCGGCTGGAACGCTGGCTGGGCGACATCCTACTGGCTATGGTGCTGTATTCACACTTCCGGTCCGAGCATCTTCTGGTCCATCACCGCTATGTCGGCACACCCCGTGATCCCGTCACTGCGCGCTATAATGAAGGCTTTCATCGTTTCTACCCCCGTGTGCTGAAGCAATGCCTCGTCTCGGCCTTCCGGGCTGAACGCGATATGCTGGCCCGTAAGGACCGTCCATGGACCGACCTCTCAAACCCATTCTGGCGCTATTGGGCGTTGCAATGCGCAATGCTGGTTCTGGCCTTAGTGATCGGAGGGCTGTCCGGCCTCGCCCTGTTCCTGGTACAGGCGGGCGTCGCCATCTGGCAGCTGGAGCTGGTCAACTACATCGAACATTACGGCCTGACCCGGAAATACTTGGGTGAGGGCAAGTATGAACACGTCCAGCCGCGCCATTCGTGGAACGCCTCTCAAAAAGCGTCAAACTGGTTGCTGATTAACCTGCAACGCCACTCGGACCACCACTACAAACCCAACCGGCGCTTCCCGCTGCTGCAACACCATTCTGAAGATACCGCCCCGCAGCTACCTTACGGCTACCCGGTGATGACAGTCGCTGCCATGATCCCACCGCTCTGGCGCCGCGTCATGAATCCCCGCGTGCGCGCCTGGCGTCGACAATACTACCCCGAGGTCACAGACTGGCAGCCCTACAACAAATCACAAAACCCGCTGCCAGGTGCCTGACCGCAGCGCGCGTCAGCGCGCTGCCCGGCCCAACGAGCCGACTTGCATCTATGATGCATGGCGGATCGGCGGGAGCCGCTACCCCGGCATCACCCACACATCCATCGGGCGCTCAACGCCTCGGACGATGTGGCTTTCGTGCTTTTCAAACCCCGCCATCAGGTCCGACGGGCTGAAACCTTCGGCCTGTAACTGACCCCGAACCGCATCGCTGATCACCACACGCGCCTGAAAATCCCGGGTCAGCGCCTCCAGCTTGGCTGCTACGTTCACCGCGTCCCCGATCACCGCAAACTCCAGACGATTGGCCCCGATATCACCCAGAACCACCGAACCGTAATGAACGCCGATCCCGACATTGATCTCGGACTCGCCCGCCCGGCGGCGATCAACGTTCCAGCGATCAATCACAGTGACCATATCACGCGCGCAGGCCACCGCGTTGCTGGCGTCCAGAGGCGTCGGCACCGGTGTCCCAAACGTGGCCATCAACCCATCCCCCAGATATTTGTCCAAAGTGCCGTGATGGCGGAACACCTCCGTTTCCATTCGAGCGTGAAATCCGCGCAGAACTTCGATGACTTCATACGGATCGCGACCTGCCGCGTATTTGGTGAACCCAACGATATCAATGAACAGAACCGCTACATCTTCTTTGCGAACCTGTTTCAGTGGCTCATCATTCTGGCTCAACTCGTCCACAACGTTTGGCGAGAAATAGCGTGACAGGTTGGCGCGCTCCCTTTCAAGGCCGGCATTGGTCATCAAAAGCCGGTTTAAGCGCCGCATGGACACCCCCAGGGTCACCGCGACCATCACGAAAACGACGATCTGCTGAATGCGCAGGTTCGGCCGAAAACTGTTCGGGTCCATCAACTCAGCCACATCCGGATAACCCGATAGCGCCTCTGCTACCTTTTCGCTGATACCTGGGATCGGCGTCGCCACCCACCAGGCGATGATCCAGCCAGCCGTCCAGACTCCGGCCGTCCACGACCCGATCGCTATCACCGTACGCCAGGAGTAAGCCAGCGTACCCGCCGCCAGAATGATGAAGAAATACTGGAAATTATCGAACCGGTACTGCATCGCCAGCGGGCGAACATCGTCGCTGAACGGGTTCGGCACAATCATCCCAAGCGTCATGATCAGCAGGTCTACGAAGATCAGCAGCAGTTCCACCCGCGATTGCCCCACGCGCCCCGCGCGACGGATCAGCCAGCCGTTGGCACAGATCAGCAGCAGGATGAAGTGGTACCACAGCACCTCCCAATGCGGATTGAGGAAGATCAGCAAAACCCCGGTCAGCGCCATCGCGATCCAGCGGGCGCGGACGGCAAGCTCTAAGCCTTCGCGCTTGTGTCGTTCCAGCGCGGCCTCGGTGTATTTGTTCTCCAGGTCGAAGGTATCCGGACGGGTCACAAAGAATCGGTCAAAGCGGGATTCGCTGGCTGTGGTATCCGACATGGCACAAGCTCCTTCACTGCGGTGCAGGATACAGAAGGCACGATCTGAGACCAGATATCAGAAAAACAAAAGACCCCGCCGAACGATCGGCGGGGCAAGGCGTAGTGCCTTGTGTCAGGCCACAGGCACCGGCGGTGTTCGTGAAATCAATTCATCTCGGCCCGTATCTGCTGACGCAGCACGTCGATCGGCACCGTCTTGCCGTCACGCTTAAAGCACCAGTAAGTCCAGCCATTGCAGGATGGCGCGTTTTCCAGATGCGCGCCCACCTGATGGATCGAGCCCTTGACGTTATCACCCACCAGCGTGCCATCGGCCCGAACCTTGGCTTTGTGGCGCTGGTTCATGGAATACAGCTCTTCGCCCGGACGCAGCATACCGCGCTCGACCAGTTGGCCGAAGGGCACGCGCGGCTCGGCGCGTTTGCTGGCGCTGACCTCCAGAGCCTCGCGGTCGAATTTGCGAACCTTGGCGATGCGCTTTTCGGCAACCTTGCGATAGGCTTCTTCGCGTTCAATGCCGATGAACTCGCGGCCCAGCATCTTGGCGACTGCACCGGTTGTGCCAGTCCCAAAGAACGGATCAAGGATCACGTCACCCGGATTGGTCGAGCCGATCAGAACGCGATGCAGCAGAGACTCCGGCTTTTGCGTCGGATGCGCCTTGTCGCCGTTTTCGTCCTTAAGGCGTTCATGCCCGGTGCAGATTGGCAGCACCCAGTCGCTGCGCATCTGCACGCCTTCGTTCAGGGCTTTCAGCGCTTCGTAATTGAACGTGTATTTCGCACCTTCACGTTTGGACGCCCAGATCATCGTCTCATGCGCGTTGGTGAAACGTTTACCGCGGAAATTTGGCATCGGGTTCGACTTGCGCCACACGACGTCGTTCAGAATCCAGTATCCCGCGTCCTGAAGGGCCGAGCCCACACGGAAGATGTTGTGGTATGAGCCGATCACCCAGATCGCGCCGTTGGGCTTCAGCAGACGATGCGCCGCCTTCAGCCACTCACGCGTGAACTGGTCATAAGCACCGAAGCTGCTGAACTGATCCCAGTGATCATCGACCGCATCGACCTGAGAATTATCGGGCCGGTGCAACTGGCCTTTCAGCTGCAAGTTATAGGGCGGATCTGCAAAGATCAGGTCTACCGACGCCTCGGGCAGACTGTTCATCACGTCGATGCAGTCCCCGGATAGAATCGTGTTTAAAGGGAGCGCTTTTGCGCCCTTTTTGGTGGTTGTCGTCATATCACTGCCTCAAGTGTCCACGGCGCTTTTGCGCTCATTTGGTTGAGACAAGGATGAGTCAAAGACGATTCGCCGTCAATTTCTTTTTTGAATCAGCGACTTACAATTTACTCTTGATACAAGATGTTGTGGACCGGTTTGAACGAACGTCTATGGTGTGGGGTTACACCAAGATTTCGCAGTGCTTCCTTGTGTTGTTTCGACGGATAACCTGCGTTTGTCTCCCAGCCATAGCCGGGATGCTGTTGCGCCAAATCCACCATCAGCTGATCGCGCCAGTTTTTGGCAAGGATTGATGCCGCCGCAATCGACACCGACCGGGCATCCCCTTTGACCACCGCCTGCGACGGGATTTTCAAACCCCGAGGGATCATGTTGCCATCGATCAGCAGAAAATCCGGGGCCGGGTCCAGTGCAGCCACCGCACGCGCCATCGCCAGATGCGATGCACGCAAGATGTTGTGTTCGTCAATCTCAGAAACCGAGGCTTCGGCCACGGCAAACTCGGCCCTGTCGCGCAGCGCCGCATCCAATGCCGCGCGCCGTTTGGCGGTCAGTTTTTTGGAATCGTTCAGCCCCTCGGGAATATCCTCGGGGTTCAGGATCACCGCCGCAGCCACAACTGGCCCGGCCAGCGGGCCACGCCCAACTTCATCCACCCCTGCAATGCGCAGCGATCCCCGCGCCATCAGCGCCTTTTCAAGTTCATAATCCGGAGTCGTCATCCCACTGGCAAACCGCGTTTCACCACCCGCCGCAAGAAAAAAAGAGTGGGCAGCGCTGGCCACCCTCCCTCTTCGCGGCGCTTCTGTGGCGCTGCTCCTGCTCGAAAACGATTACTGGTAAACGACGCGGTATCCTTGCTGGCGCAGGCACGCAGGTTCATACGCCCGCTTCACCTTTTTGCCATTCCAGAACCCGACTTTGCACTCTCGCGGCAGGCTATCGACATATTTGTAGTGTTTCTTGAGGCATTTCGGCCCAAGCAGAGGGTGCCTTGGGGAATACTTGTTATAAGTCTTCAGGCATTTCTGCGGCAGATCGTATTTGGCGACGTGATGCGGCAGCGGACGGACCGGATAATAGGGTTGCACGGGCTTGGGGCGGTGGACCTGCGTGCGCTGCCGATGAACCCGCTGCTTGTCTTTTTCCTTGTTGTAGTAGTGAACCCCCGCACCAATGATCGCGATGGCCGCCAAACCGCCCAGGATGTCTTTCGCATCCGCGGCCCGCGCCTGCGACGCCGAGACACCCGTTACAGCAATTGCCGTGGCTACGATAAGTGCGATGAATTTCCGGTGCATGATGCTCGTCCTTTTTGTGTTGATGCGATCCGGGCAGGATCGTGAATTCCTTGCACCGACACTGGGGGCGCCCCACTCAGACAAGCAATAACGCGCAAGTGTTATCGGATATCAGGAGGCCGAAACCCCTTTGGTTATTGAATATCCGTCGAAGCCATGCGCAGGATGCGGCCTATGAAACAGATCCTCTCTTCTCTGGCTTTCCTGGCCCTGATATCCCTAAGCACTGCGGCTTCGGCGGCCGATTGCTATGCCGATTACAAGGCCAAGCAGGATAACCCGCTGCGTCTGCATTACGGCGTCATGCAGGTTTCGGCCTGCGACAAAGGACAGGCAAAAAAAGAGGTCGCTCAGCGCCTCGGTGGATCTGGCTGGACCCTGCTGAACGTCATGTCCGTGTTTGGGCCGGAAGGGTTGGATAAAAGGAAGGCCAATGCCGGAAAATTCTATCTCCGTTACTGAGGCCCGCCGCTCTGGTGTCAGGTTGGTCGGCGCGGGCATCGCGGCGATCGTATTGATTCTGGTGACGGCCGCGATCTTCCTATTCTGGACCCTGCCCGACGCCAACGCCTTTAACGCGCGGGTCGAGCGGCTGTTTGTCGAAAGCGACCTGACCTCACAGACCGAGATTCGTCTGCTGGAAATTCTGGCGCAATCCGGCACTGCCTTTGCCGATACGCTGTCCAGCTATCGTATGGTGATCTTTGTGCTGCTGGTTTTTGCCACTGCCATGCTGATCACCGCGCTGGTGTTTCTGGTCATGCTGGTCATGCTGAACAGACGCATGGCCCAGATTGAACGCACAGGCATTCAGGTCACATCCCTGCTGATCAGCCGCGAGGAAAACACCGTCTACCTGAACAATATGGATTTCAAACTAACCCCCGCAGCGATGGAAACCCTCTCGGTGCTGGCTGAATCCCGACTGGATGACGAAGTGCTCTCAGGTGTGCAGATCGAGGCGGTGATTTCCGGCAAGGACGCCGCCGACTGTGACGAGGCAGCAGGCGCAACACGGATCAAACGTCTGCGCGACGCGCTGGGCAACCAGATGGTCAGTGAGCTGCTGGTGAAGAACATCGCCAAAAAAGGATATATGCTGTCGATCGAAAAAGACGTCATTCAGATGGTCTGACCCTGCCGCATTGCACACTATATGTGTGATAAAATAACAGTCTTACCCTTGGAATGTACCGTTGAAAGACCCATCCTAATAAGGGTCGCGTCAGGGAGTCTGATGATGAATGCACATTCCACACCCAAGTCCACAGGCTACGGTATCTCGGTCGAGCCGCTGAACGGTCGGATCGCGATATACCGGGATCAGACCCTGCTGGCCGAAAGCACCAACGCCAAGGTCATGTATGAAACACGGCTGCCCGCGATGATCTACATCCCGCGCGATGATGTCTGCGTCGATCTGGGGGACGAGACCGAGTTACAGACCTTTTGCCCGTTCAAAGGAACCGCCACCTATCACGATGTCGTTGTTGACGGTCAGCGGTTGGCCAATTCCGTCTGGGCTTATGAGGACGCCCTGCCGGAAAGTGCAGCCATTCAGGGGCATATCGGGTTCATGCCCAGCGCCTACACCCGGGTCGATCTGGGGGAAAACAAACTGCGCGCGCCTGAGGACGGCAATATCAGCGGTCCACTGATTGACTGGTTGATGCGCGGCGCGTCCGAGAATGACACGCCCGAAACCTTCACCAAGGCATTGGCCGAAAAGATGCTGGAACACGGTATCGCCATTCAGCGGCTCAGCATTCTGGCCTGGTCCTTGCACCCACTGATCGCTGGCAAGCATTACATCTGGGAAAAAGGCGAGGCCGAGATTTCGACCAACGTTCCCACTTATGAAATCCACGACCATCCGGCTTACATCAATAGCCCTCTGCGTCATGTCTCAAACGGATTGGGCGGCGTACGTCAGCGCCTGAATGACGACAACCCGCAAAACAGTTTTCCCATCATGGAGGACCTGCGGGCCAAAGGGGCCACCGACTATGTCGCCATGCCGTTGCCGTTCTCGGATGGCCGGACCAATGTGCTGACCCTGACATGCGATCACCCGCATGGGTTCACAACAGAGAATTTAGGGCTGGTTTTTGAATGCTCTGCCGTAATCGCCCGGTATTACGAAGTGTTCATGCAACGCGAAAACGCGCAGGTTCTGCTGGAAACCTATGTGGGCAAACGGTCCGGCGCCCGGGTGTTGGGCGGCGAGATCCGGCGCGGCGACGGGGATGAGATCGACGCCGCCATCATGTTCTGCGACCTGCGCAACTCGACCAGTCTGGAAGAGCAGTTGGGCCGCGCCGCTTACATCAACCTGTTGAACGATTTCTTTGAAACCGTGTCCGGCATCGTGCATGAAAACGGCGGAGAAGTGCTGAAGTTCATCGGCGACGCTGTGCTGGCTGTCTTCCCAGAGGGCGAGGACTCCATCGTCGCGCGCGGAAATGCACAACGCTCAGCCGTCGAAATCGTCGAGCGGTTGGGAGAGTTGCGCAAGGACGGGTCCGACATCCATTGCGACTGCTCAATCGGTGTCGCCTATGGGCGCGTGACTTACGGCAATGTAGGCTCGCGCGAGCGGCTGGATTTCACCGTCATCGGTCAGGCCGCGAATATCGCCGCCCGGCTGGGCGAGTACGGCAAAACGGTGGGGCACCGGATCGTTGTATCCGGGGATATTCAACCCGCATGTGCCAATGCTCTGCCTTTGGGGGATGTCAAACTGCATAATGTTTCTCAGCCGGTGTCATCTTATGCGCTCAGGACATCGGCGGACGCTATTCTGGGTGCGTGACGGCTTTTCTAGCCACCCAGCAAGATCAAAGCAGTTTGCGCCGGCGAGATCGTGCTTTGCAACTGCGCGATCTGACTGCGTGCCAGATATTGATCCGTAAGCGTCGCCACCGCCGCCTCATCCGTGAATTGCGCAAGATCATCCGACCCGGTCACACCCAACAGCCTGTCCTTGAACACCTCAAGTTGTCTGTCGATGTCCAGCTGAGCGAAGCTTGATGGCAGGCCCAGCGCTGTCTCCATCATGCTGCGCAAGGGCGGCTGGCCCATCAGGTCGAACCATTTGGTATCCGCACTGCTGTCCTGCGCCGCCAGATCAGTCAGTGTATGTTGGGTATAAAGCGAAATGCGCATCGTCTCATCGGTCTCACCCACAGCGACCTCGAACCGGGAAACAACATTGTCCTGCGCAATGTCTTCCATAAACGTGACCAAGCCAGTCCTGCGGATTTCACCCGGACCCAGTCCGAAGGCTTCGGAAAACTCCCGATACCGCCTGTCGGCCAGACGGTTGGACAGGGCGTCATCGGCGCTGGTGCCATCCGACAGAATTTTCTGAATGAAATACCGGTTATTGATGTCATCCTCTAACCCAAAGGCCCCCAACGCGACCTGCAATAAGCGCCGGTCTGACACCAGATCCTCGGCAGTTTGTACGTTGCCGATGTTTTCCAGAAAATACTTCGTCTCCCTTTCATTGACGGCAGATGACGCAAAGCTCTCAAGCTGCGCGTCATAGGTGCGCTGCAAGAAACGCCAGCCGACAACACCGCCTGACGGGATGACTGGTTGAAAGGTCATTGCTGATAGGCCATCAGGCGCTCTTCGCGCGGCAACAACGCCCGCAGCGATTTGAGGCATTTGTAGTATTGCTCGGCCAGCAGGGCCTCAGTCGCTTCGGACAGGACCCGACGGCTGTCGGCATCCGTGAAGACCTGGCTCAGCTCCTCAACACGGCGCAAAAGCTGTTGTCGTGCGCTGTCCGGTTCCATATCGCCCGACAGCACAAGCTGAGCGGCATAGCACACTCGCCGCACGGGCGTGTTCACCTCATCGGGATGGATCGCATCGCGCAGGCGCAGGACATTGGCGTCCGGCGTCATGATTGAGAACCGGCTTCGACGGTCCCCATTTTCGACGACCACACCGTTGATCAGCACCCTTTCCTTCGGTGCCAGTTTCAGAACCAGCCCCCCCATCAGGTTGCCCCCATCTGCCGCAGACCACGTAGCACCGCCATGTTGATCTCAAGCAGCGGCTCGACGGTTGCCTTGTTGCCCAGCACCTGACTGCTGTGCTGTTCTGTGAACTCTGCCAGATAGAAAATCCGCGCGCGCAACTCGTTGGGCAGAGCGTTGTCGGAATCCGAAACGCCGGTGGCCAGAACAGTCCACAAACGGCGGTTTTCGTGCAGCGCCTGAACAAACCCGCCATAATCGGCCTTGCGCCGGGCAGCCGCGGCCTTGAGCCGATGCGTGATCTTGGAAATCGCCTCGTACTCGGTGTCGCGCGGAGTTCGGGTCGGAGCGGCAGTCTGCGCATAGGCACGCTGTGCAAGAGTTTGCGGTGTCACTTGAAATCCTTCCAATAGGCCGTCTTTTGGCGGTCAGGACCGGGGCGCGGTTCCACGCCCCGGTCAGGTTCCGAAGTTTAGCGGAACAGCGACAGGATCGACTGCGGTGCCTGGTTGGCAATCGACAGCGACTGGGTGGCCAGCTGCTGCTGCACCTGAAGGGCTTGCAGACGGGCCGAGGTCTCTTCCATGTCGGCGTCGACCAGCGAACCGATACCGGATTTGAACGAGTCAGACAGGTTCGAGATGAACTCTTTCTGGGTCTCGATCCGACCCTGCGACGAACCGAAAGCGGCCGAGGCGTCAATCGACGTGTCGATCAGCGTTTCAATCGTTGCCAAAGCGGCTGTTGCGCCGGCGCCGGTCGATACGTCAATGCCGGTCAGCGCTCCCAGACCACCCGAGCCCGCGTTCACATACTGCGCCGAGAACGAAACGTCATTGCCCGTCGCGTTGGTCACGGACAACGTGCCCTGAGTACCGGAGTCGTAGTCGACCGTCAGACCGGCAATCCCCAGTTCTTCGATCTTCGCCTTCAGGCCAACGGCGACCAGATCGCCTGTTGTGGTGGCGGCAGCGTCAGCCGCAGACACGGTGTAGGATACGACCTGATCGTCGATCGCGACCACCACTTTGTCACCCGCGGCAAAAGCACCGCTGGATTCATCCGTCACCAACGCCGTTGCCGAGGTTGCGCCATTAGCAATCGTGGCACCGACACGGTCATTTGCCGTCGATGATCCAGTCGACCCGTCAAACACAGCCGCCGCCGTATACCCGCCAGTCGACAGGTTCTGACCCGCAACAGAGATCGAAGACGCTGTGACATTGCCCAAATTGTCCCGATCAAGCGAAGCTAGGATCGAAGCTGAACCTGCGGATCCGTCCACCAGGTTAAGACCGTTGAACTGTGCCGCGCTGACAACCGAGTTGATCTGATCCTTCAGAGCGGTGACGTCGTCATTGATCTTGCCGCGGTCGACGTTGTCTTCCTGCGCGGCAACGATCTTCTCTTTCATCTGGGTCAGCAGGTCGGTCACGGTTTCCGACGCGTTCCGTGCCACAGCAACGGTCGACTCACCCAGCGCCAGACTGTCCTTGATCGCGTTGAAGCCTTTAACGTCAGATTCCATGACCTTAGAGATCGCCCAGACGGCCGAGTTGTCCTTGGCGGTCGCGACGTCCTTACCGGTCGAGATCGCGTTCTGGGTCATTTCCAGGTTCTTGTTGACCGATTTCAGGGTTTGCAGCGCCACCATTGCGCCATTGTTTGTCAGAATGCTGGACATAGCTTTCTTCCTTTTCCGTTCGGGCCCTTTGCGCCCATGCTTACCCCGCAGCACCTGCGGGCTTTGACGTCTTTCTGATCAGTGCGATCCGCCGTCAGGCTGTTCGCGCCACCTGCTGTTTCAGGTGCCCGGCCACCTTTGCCCCTGATCTCCTAACGGAGTGCTAAAGTGCCTCGACCAGAAAATTCGGATTTGAATCAAACCCGTCGCTATGCCCGTTTTTCCAGCTTTGCATTGCGGCGCACGGCATACCCGTTGCGCTGCCCATCCGCGCCATAGGTGCTGAACTCCTGCCGTACCCGACGCAGCTCGGCCATATGGGCGGCAACCGCGCGGATACCGTCGGCGGCACTGTTCAAAAGCGCCTGATTCCGTTCGACCTTTTTCTGCACCCGAATCAACTCGGCGCTGTCCAAGACCCGAAGCTCATTGATGGCACCAATCAGCTTTTCCTTTTCCGGTGCCATGTGATTCAGCCGTTCAAGATCACCATCAACAAGCGCAGAACGCTCAAGGTCCAGCACTTCTTCCAGGGATCGAATCAGGTCGGGTTCAGGATTGGTCGGCATTGGTTTTCTCCATCATGGACTGGAACAGAATTTCGGACAGACCGACTCCGCCGGACTCGGCCAACGCACGCGCCTGGTGCTGCACAAGGAATGACGAAAACTGATCCTCGCCCGCGCCACCGCCAAAGGATTTGCTTGTCTCGCCCAGCCCCGAGGATTTGAGCATTTCCGCCAGAAATGCCGCCTCAAGCTCGACCGCGGCGGCCTTGAGCTTGTCGGTCGTTGTAGGCGGCTGCGCGGCGGGAAGTGTCGCAGAAATCTTCATCGCTTTCTCCGAAATTTACATCGAACTTTCTCGATCAAAGAGGAAAGCAGTTAAAATAAACGTAACTTCCTGCGGGCAGATTTCCGGTCAGACAAACGGAGTCGGAGCAAAATGCCCAACCCTCTTACAGCAGTGATTTCCACACCGACCTCAGCCACAAAACCCGGTCCTGACGCGCAAAACCCACGTGACGCGGACGGGATGGCGTCATTCCAGTCGGTTCTGGATCAGGAAACCCCGCAACACCCGGATGTACCGGAAACGGAGGAGCTTGTTGTTCAGGATCCTGATCTGCACAAGGAAGACGCCGACGACGAAAGTGTCCTGCCCGAAGTCTCAGTCGATCTGGAAAGCCCTCTCGACGATGCAAAGCCCACCTCGCAGCAGCTTCCGCGCGACCCAATCGCCAAAGAGCCTAGCGATGTCTTACCCGTTGCTGCTCTGCCTCCCGAAGCAGACGTCCATATGCGTGATGAGGTACAGCCAGTTCGGCCCGAGGCACCTGTATTTCAACTGGGTCAGCCTGATCAACGCCCTCTTCCACCGGCATTTCAGGCGTTTGCTCAACCGCGTAATGTGCCGGATTTGGCAACCAAACCCCGCATTCAGGCGGTGGGTATGGCTAGCGAAGCAACTCTGAACAAAAAGGCAGCAGTCGTGTTTGGTGTTGAGCCGGAGCGTGGCACGCCAGCCCCGGCTGCGCCCATCGTCGCCGCGCCGCAATCGGCGCGCCCGGATCGCCCGCCGAGCTTCGTTCAAATGCAACTTATGGCGACCGACACCAGCGGGATGCAGGGCGACTCGGTATCGCCGTCTGAAGTTGAAGACATTCAATCGGTCAGAGAGGCACCGGGCCACACACCAACCCGCGACGCGGGAACAAACCTGCACGCTCTGACCGCCTCGGCGCGGTCAGAAACGGCGCGGGCGGTGGCAAATCAGATGGCCTCGGTCATCACTGCGCGCCCGCAGTCAGGTACCATCGAGGTGGCGTTGAACCCCGAAGAACTGGGGCGTGTCTCAATCGTCATGAATGGTCGCGACGACGGCCTGCACATGACGATTGCGGCAGAACGGCCTGAGACATTGGATATGATGCGCCGCCACATTTCGGTGCTGGAGGCAGAGTTCCGAAATCTCGGGCTGGGTGACCTGTCTTTTGATCTCGGAACGTCTTCGGATGCGCAGCAAGACGGCTCGGACCCCGACACTGACGACCAATTTATGCCCAGCCAATCCGAACAGGTTGCCGAGGTTGACTCGGCCCTTCCCCGCATCGGCGCCGACGGGCGCATCGACATAAGGCTTTGACTATGATCACACCGATCCAATCCACTCAGCAACCTACGGCACAGGGCCAGGCTGAGACACCGCGGACATCTCTGGCCGCAGATTTCGATACATTCCTTTTGCTGATGACGACTCAGGCGCAGAATCAGGACCCGCTGGAACCGATGGACTCGACCGAATACGCCTCGCAACTGGCGCAGTTTTCGATGGTTGAGCAGCAGGTGCAAAGCAACGAACTTCTGTCCGAACTGGCTTTGTCACTCGGCAGCGTCAACCTTGAAGAGCTGGCCAGTTGGGTTGGTATGGACGTCCGCACAACGGCGGCCTTCCATTTTGACGGCGCGCCTGTGACATTGACCGCACAGGCCGAACCCGCGGCGGACAAGGCCGTTATGGTGATCCGTGACGAGTCCGGCGCGACGATCGACCGAATGACCATTCCGACATCGGAAACCAGCTTTGCCTGGGCCGGCACCAAAAGCGATGGAACCCCGCTTCCGACAGGTAACTACACCGCCACTCTGGAAAGTTACGACGGAGAGGAATTGCTGTCGGAACAGCCGGTATCGGCATATAACCGGGTTGTCGAAGCGCAGGTCGGGGAAGATACAGTTCTGTTGACACTGGAAAGCGGTCAGGTGGTTCCGGCGGGAATGGTCACGGCGGTCCGAACCGGAGCTTGATCTGCACGACGGGACAGGCCACACCAGTGCAACCAGCGACTCGCTTAATGGACCGGTGATCCCTCTGCCTGACTTGACTGCCCCCCCAAACGATCTGGTCGATGATCTACGCCGCCGGGGCCTTGTAGCGGCTGGTGCGCAGTTTCAAACGCTGTATGGCGGGCGAACCAATCAGGTCTGGAAAGTGCTGGGAGAGGATGGCGGCAAAGTTCTGAAACTCTATCGGTCCGGGCTGCGCAATCCGCTGTTTCGCAACGATGCCGCGTCAGAGGCCGATTGCCTACGCGCTTTGGAGCATACCGGGTTTGCCCCGCGACTGCGCGCGAATGGCCAACACCCGAGCGGCCAATGGGTCTTTTACGATCACGCCCCCGGTTCACCCTGGCGGACGGGGCCGGATCAGGCGGCGGGCTTGCTGCGCCGATTGCACAGGTTGGACATATCTGTCGCGGCACCAAAGGGATGCAACGGCAGCGCTGATTTGGCCCTGCATGGACAGGGTATTCTTGATAAATGCACCTCTGCGATGCGCTTGCGGCTAGAAGAACTGCGCCCCAGGGCTCATATCGAAGCCCTTGCATCCACCTGCCTGATCCACGGCGACCCGGTTGCAGGAAATATTCTGGTCGCCGCATCGGGGCTTACTCTGATTGACTGGCAATGCCCTGCGATTGGTGATCCATGCGAAGACCTTGCGATGTTCTTGTCTCCGGCGATGCAGCACCTTTATCGGGGCTCGGCGCTGACATCCGAGGAAGAGGATCAGTTTCTGGCTGCCTATGGATGCGCGCGTATCGTCGACAGATACAGGTCCCTGCGCCCATGGTATGCGTGGCGGATGGCGGCCTATTGCCTGTGGCGGATTGAAAACGGTGCGCCGGACTATGCCGCGGGGATGGAGTTGGAACTCGCAGCACTCTGACCGCTACAAATCGGAAAGCGCCATCAGCGCATAGGCTGGCGGCATCAAGGCGCGCCGCCATTTGCCCAGAGGAAACCGCGCTGGGCTATGCGCTATCGGGTCGGGAAGCCCGGCCTCTTGCCCCAGGCACATCCGGGCCAGCGCGCGCCCACAATAGGTCCCCATCGCGACGCCGTTCCCGTGATAGGCAAACCCGGCATAGAGCCCCGGATGCCCTGCCACTGGCCCCGCATAAGGAACCAGATCACGCGACAGACATACCATACCTGACCACATATGGGTGATATCGACCTCCGCCCAGCGCGGGAACATCTTCTGAAAGTCCTGCACAGCCTTGCGCCGAATGGCGGCCTCGGCCCGCGGCGAAGACTGCAACCCGCCGCGCATTCCAAACAGAAAACGCTGGTCGGGCATCAGACGGAAGTAGTGCAGCAGATTGCGCGTGTCATAGGCCATCTGATCCGAGGTCCAGCCCTGCGCCTGCAACTCGGCTTCGGACAGGGGTCGAGTCACCAGAACTGTGGATTGGGCAGGCATGTAGCGGCCAGCCAGCCAGGGCGGCACGTCCTCACTGGAATAACCATTGGTGCAGATCAGCACCTGCGCCGCGCTGATCCGACCCCGGCCCGTGTCGAGATCAAATCCCGTTGGCGTTTTACTGACATTCTGAACGGCGCTCTGCTGAAACAGACGGGCACCGTGTGACTGGGCCGCCTGCGCCAGACCGAACAGGTATTTGCGCGGGTTCAGCGCAAAGCCCACCGGGTTGGTATATCCACCGTGGAAGCTGCCTCCGAACCCAAGGTATCGCAGATCCTGAGGCTCATGCACGATGCCCGACGGCTCGGCCTGCCGCCGCAGGGCCTGCATCGCGCGCGAGTTGTGGGCCAGTTGGGTCTCGCCGCTGGAATGCAGGTCTGCATCTATCGCGTGGGTTTTGAGCAGATCGGCAACCAGACCAACCGCGTCTTTTTCGGCCTGCTCATAGCTATGGGCTGCGGCCTCTCCGAACCGAAGCTTCATCGCATTAAAGGTCAGCTTTGACCCGCCCAGACAACAGAACCCGCCATTGCGCCCCGAGGCCCCCCAGCCGGGTGTTTCGGCCTCAAGCACGGCAATGGACACTCCGGCCTCGGCCAAATGTAGTGCCGCGGAAAGCCCGGTGAAACCACCACCAACGACGGCCACATCGACTCGCAGGTTATCTTGCAGCACCGGCCAGTCCGGGGCGGAAATGGTCTCATCCCACCAGCAATTGGTCCTTGGGCCGGGGCCATAGGTGTAATCCGGAAACAGCCGCTTCATTCGACCCGCGCGGCGGCCATTTCGTCCTGTTTCTGCCGTATCATCGCGCGTTTCGTGACCAGTGAGGCGGTGATGACGCCCACGGTAACAACTGCGATCATAATCGTGGAGAGCGCGTTGATCTCAGGGCTCACCCCCAGTCGAACGGCTGAGAATATCCGCATCGGCAGAGTCGTTGCAGACGGCCCCGAGGTAAACGAGGCGATCACCAGATCATCCAGCGACAGGGTGAAGGCCAACAACCAACCCGAGATTACCGCAGGCGCGATAATCGGCAGTGTCACCAAACGAAACGCCTGCGCCGGAGAGCATCCGAGATCCAGCGCCGCCTCTTCCAGCGACTGATCGAATGTCACGAGGCGCGAGGAGACGACGACCGAAACGAAGCACATCGAAAAGGTCGTATGGGCCAGAACGATGGTCAGGATGCCCCGGTCCAATCCGATACCGATGAACAGCAACAACAGCGACAGGCCAGTGATCACTTCGGGCATGACCAGAGGCGCATAGATCATGCCAGAGAACAGGGTGCGGCCAAAGAAACGCCCACCCCGCACCAAAACATAGGCCGCGGCGGTGCCCAGTATTGTTGCGATTGTCGATGAGAACACCGCAACGCGCACAGTCACCCAGGCCGCATCCAGAAGCTGCTCATTCTGGAAAAGCTCGCCATACCATTTGGTCGAGAACCCCGCCCAGACGGTGACCAGTTTGCTTTCGTTGAAGCTGAAGATGATCAGGATGATCATCGGGATGTAAAGAAACGCAAAACCCAGCGTCAGCGAGACCGTATTGAACCAGCTTAATCTGCTCATCGCTCGGCCTCCGTCTGTTTTTGCTGATTGCGCTGGAACAGCACAATCGGGATCACGAGGATCAACAGCAGGACAACGGCCACAGCGCTGGCGACAGGCCAGTCGCGGTTCGAGAAGAACTCTTCCCACAGCACCTTGCCGATCATCAGCGTGCCGGACCCACCAAGGAGTGACGGGATCACGAACTCACCGATCACGGGTATCATCACAAGGAAGCAGCCGGCGATGATACCGGGACGCGACAGCGGGATAGTCACTAGCCAAAAGGCTTGCAGGCGCGAACAGCCAAGGTCTTCGGCAGCCTCGATCAGCGATCCGTCCATCCGCTCCAGCGATGAATAGATCGGCAGGATCATGAACGACAGATAGGTGTAGACGATGCCGATATAGACCGCCGTATTAGTATTCAGAATGGTAAGCGGGGTCGAGATGATGCCCGTCCACAGCAGCAACTGATTCAGGTAGCCTTCGTTCGACAGAATGCCCATCCACGCATAAACGCGGATCAGGAACGAGGTCCAGAACGGCAGGATCACCAGCATCATCAGCGTTGGCCGCCATTCTTCCGGCGCGCGGGCCATGCCATAGGCGATTGGGTAGCCCACCAGCAGCGTCAAAAACGTCGAGATCAATGCGATTTTGACGCTGGACAAATAGGCCTTCCAATAGAGGTCATCCTCGGTCAGCCAGACATAGTTTTCGAGATCAAGTTGGCTGAAGAAATCTTTGATCCCGGCCCAGCCCTGCGACAGGTCCAGCGTCGGCGTATAAGGCGGGATTGCAAGCTCGGTATCCGACAGTGAGATCTTCAGAACGATGAAGAACGGCACCAGAAACAGTGCCAGCAGCCAGACATAAGGAACGGCGATCAGAAACGCGCGGCGCATCAGTCAGCCAGCAGAACCGCAGCCGTCGCTGTCCAGGACAGCCAAACCGGGTCTTCCCATGTAAAGGAACGGCGCGAAATACGGCGGGTATTGGCCGTCTGCGCCTTGATGATCGTACCGTTGGGCAGTTCCACGTGATAGGTGGACAGGTTACCCAGATAGGCGATGTCGTGAACTCGCCCCTGCACCGCATTGATCGCATCTGCCGGGCGGTCGGTCGAAATCGTAACTTTTTCGGGTCGGATCGCAATGTGACAAGCTTGCCCGTTCGAAAAATCGCTGGCCGAGGTTGCCGTTAGTGGCGCCTGACCTTCGGCCCAATCGACCTGATAAGTGTCCTCTCCATTGGCGGTCGCGCGTCCCTCGATGATGTTCACATCACCAATGAAATCCGCAACATAGACCGAGTTCGGGTTCTCATAAATCCGATCCGGGGTCGCCACCTGCATCAAGCGGCCCTGATCCATCACCGCCACACGGCTGGCAACGGTCATGGCCTCTTCCTGATCGTGGGTCACGATCACGAATGTGGTGCCGGTCTTCTCCTGAATGTCCATCAGTTCGAACTGCGTGTCCTGCCGCAGTTTCTTGTCCAACGCGCCCAAAGGCTCGTCCAGCAGCAACAGCTTCGGTGCCTTCGCCAGCGAGCGAGCCAGTGCGACACGCTGACGTTGGCCGCCTGAAATCTGATGTGGCTTGCGGCGGGCGAACTGTTCCAGCCGGGTCAGGCGGAGCATTTCCTCGACCCGTTCTTCAAGGTCATGCTTGGGCATATTGTCCCGACGCAGACCAAAGGCGATGTTTTCCCAGATGCTGAGATGGGGAAACAGCGCATAGGACTGGAACATCATGTTCACCGCGCGCTTGTTCGGCGGGATCGGGTCAATGTCCTGCCCCCCCAGCATGATATGCCCTTCGGTGGGCGTCTCAAATCCGGCCAGCATCCGCATCATGGTGGTCTTGCCGCAACCTGATGGCCCCAACAGCGCAAAAAATTCTTTTTCGAAGATATCCAGAGACAGATTGTCGATGGCCGTAAAATCTCCGAACCGTTTGGTGACATTCTGGAACTGGATCAAGGGTTTCGCCTGCGGGTCTTCCCACGGCGCAAAGACGTCAGAGTTCAAAACGGCCCCCGTTCGGCTGTCTGGAAAAAGGGGCAAGGCGGACAGGCCGCCTTGCTCAGATACATCAGATCAGGTGCCCGATTTGATCTTGGTCCACATGCGCGTCACGACCCGCTGCGTCTTGGACGGGTAGGGCGTCGTGATGTAGAGGTTTTGCATGGTCGCATCATCCGGATAGATCGCCGGATCACCGATCACGTCTTCCTCAAGGAACTCCTGCGAGGCTTTGTTGCCATTGGCGTAGTAGACGTAGTTCGACGCCGCCGCCATGTTGTTGGCGTCCAGAATGAAGTTCAGGAACTTGTGTGCGCCTTCCGGGTTCGGAGCATCCGCCGGAATCGCCATCTGATCGAACCACATCAACGACCCTTCGGCGAAGGGGTGGTATTCGATATTCACGCCGTTGTCGGCTTCGGCGGCACGATCCCGGGCTTGCAGAATGTCACCTGACCAACCCACAGCCACACAGATATCACCGTTGGCCAGCGCATTGATGTATTCCGAGCTGTGGAACTTCTGGATATGCGGGCGAACGCTGGTCAGTAGATCCTCGACTTTTTTGATGACATCCGGATCGTGGCTGTCGGGATCTTCACCGATGTACTGCAAAGCCATCGGAATCATTTCAGCTGGTGCGTCCAGGAAATGCACCCCGCACGAGGCCAGCTTCTCCATGTTCTCGGGCTTCAGGACCAGGTCCATGCTGTTCAGCGCCACGTCGTCGCCCAAGGCTTCTTTGACCTTGTCCACATTCACGCCGATGCCGGTCGTGCCCCACATGTAGTTGATTAGTTGATCGAATACGCGTTGTCCGGGTCATAACCGGCGGTGCGATCCTGAATCACATCCCACAAGTTGCCAGCGTTGGACAGTTTGGCGGCGTCCAGTTGCTGAAACGCGCCGGCCTGGATCTGACGTTGAAGGAACGTACCGGACGGCACCACCACGTCATATCCCGAACCACCGGCCAGCATCTTGGTTTCCAGAACCTCATTGCTGTCGAACACGTCGTAAATCAGCGTCAGGCCGGTTTCTTCCTCGAATTTGGTAAGCAGATCCTCGTCGATATAGTCGGACCAGTTGTAGACTCGCACCTCTTCGGCGAAAGCCGCCGAAGTCCCCAATGCGATGACCGCTGTCAGTGTCAGCGTTTTGATTGACATTTTTCTCTCCCTGCAAGTGTACGGGTATTTTCACGTTTTTTTGGATTTGATCAAGTTTTGCGTTTCCCCCCGATCCCGAGTATGGTTCCACGAGGTCAGATACCTGGCAAGTCAACATCACCTGAAACAAGGCAAACCAATTGGATTTGATCAAAAATAAGGCACCTTACGACAAGGCCGAGCCAGATAAACAGCCAGCGCATGAACAGGTCTACCAGATCCTTAAATCACAGATCATGTATGGCGATCTGGTCCCCGGGCAGCCCGTTACGATACAGGGTCTGACTGATTCGCTAGGCGTCGGCATGACCCCGGTGCGCGAGGCGATCCGCCGCCTGATCTCGGACGGGGCGCTGGTGTTTCAGGGCAACCGCAGGGTGAGCGTTCCGTTGTTGTCAGGCGCTGATGTCGAGCAGATGATTTTCGCGCGAATATCAATAGAATCAGAGCTTTCCCGGCGCGCGACGTCCAACATGACCAACGCGGATATCGACCATCTCGAAGATATCGACAAGCGACTGGACCGGATGATTGGTGACGGCGACGTCAGCGGCTACCTGCATCTGAACCACAGGTTTCACGAAACTCTGTACTCTTTCGCGGACGCGCCGATTTTGCGTGATCTGGCTGAACGCCTGTGGTTGCGATTCGGCCCGTCTTTGCGCGTCGTATGCGGGCGCTTTGGCACTCAGAGCCTACCGGACCGGCATAAGGACATCGTCACTGCCCTGCGCGCCGGTGATGCGGAAAAGGTGGCGAAGGCCACCGCGCAAGACATCGAACAGGGTATGGAGCTGATGGCCGAGGCGCTCGGTGCAAGTGAACGCTGAGCGATTCGATTGACAGGAAAAAATTTGATCATATTGTAATCCGCAACCGCTTTGCGCAGGAGTTTCCCGGATGTCTACCATCACCAATCACATGCCCACCGCCGAATTGCAGGCGCTGGATGCTGCCCATCACATGCACCCGTTTTCGGCCAATGGCTCTCTTGGCAAAGAAGGCGCACGGGTCATCACCCGCGCCAAGGGCGTCTACCTGACCGACAGCGAAGGCGAACAGATTCTGGATGCCATGGCCGGCCTGTGGTGCGTGAATATCGGCTATGGCCGCGACGAGCTGACCGATGCAGCCGCCCGTCAGATGCGCGAACTGCCCTATTACAACACGTTCTTCAAGACCACCCACGTGCCTGCCATCGCGCTGGCGGCAAAGCTGGCCGAACTCGCGCCGGGTGATCTGAACCACGTGTTCTTTGCAGGTGGCGGGTCCGAGGCCAATGACACCAACATCCGTTTGGTGCGCACCTACTGGGCCGAGAAAGGTCAGCCAGACAAGAACATCATCATCAGCCGCCACAACGCCTATCACGGGTCCTCCGTCGGTTCGGCCTCGCTGGGCGGCATGGCGGGGATGCACGCGCAGGGCGGCATTCCGATCCCGAACATCCACCATATCAATCAACCGAACTGGTGGGCCGAGGGCGGCAACATGTCACCCGAAGAGTTCGGCCTCGCCCGTGCGCGCGAATTGGAAGAGGCGATTCTGGAACTGGGCGAAGACCGCGTCGCCGCCTTTATCGCTGAGCCTGTGCAGGGTGCAGGCGGTGTGATCGTTGCACCGGACACCTATTGGCCGGAAATCCAACGCATCTGCGACAAGTACGAAATCCTGCTGATCGCGGACGAAGTCATCTGCGGTTTCGGCCGCACCGGAAACTGGTTCGGATCACAGACCGTCGGGATCAAGCCGCATATCATGACCATCGCCAAAGGCCTCAGCTCGGGCTATGCGCCCATTGGCGGCTCGATCGTGAACGATGAGATCGCCGAGGTGATCGGCGGGACCGAGTTCAATCACGGCTACACCTACTCCGGCCACCCTGTCGCCGCCGCAGTAGCGCTGGAAAACCTGCGCATTCTCGAAGAAGAAAAGATCGTCGACCACGTCCGCGACGTTGCCGCCCCTTATCTGAAAGAGAAATGGGAAGCACTGACCGATCACCCGCTGGTGGGTGAGGCCAAGATCGTTGGCATGATGGCCTCAATCGCGCTGACCCCGGACAAAGCCAGCCGCGCCAAGTTCGCCTCAGAGCCCGGCACAGTTGGTTATCTCTGCCGCGACCGCTGCTTTGCCAACAACCTGATCATGCGCCATGTCGGTGATCGAATGATCATCTCTCCGCCGCTGATCCTGACCCCTGCGGAGATCGACGAGATGTTCGTGCGGATCCACAAATCACTGGACGAGGCGCAGGCCGAGATCAAAGCGCAGGGGCTGATGAAAGCCGCTTCTTAAAACGGCGCGAACAGAACTTCAAAAAAAGGAGGGGGCTTGCAAAAGCCCCTTTTTTTCTGCAGACGCCTCAGTGCCGAGCAGTTATGGCGAAAGCCAAGGATGGCATCATTTCTCACCCTACGGAGCTTGATAACCCTCGTTCCAGCTGTCTTCGTACTCTCCCATCATTCTGGACGAAGCCAACAGCGAAGCAAAAAATCTTGCGTATACATCCCGCGACATCAGGGGTTCGTTTTCGTCCAAGAGCTGCACAAGTCTAACGACGTCGGCCGCGAAAACACCATAAACCTCTTTGTCCGCGGATGTCGGGTCCACGGTCCAAATGTTGCGCTCATCGTAGTACTGCGCTGACTCTGGTTCATCATCAATCATATGGCGGCCTCATCACTGTGAGGCACACTTGGGAGCGATCAGAGCCCGAGCAATAGCAGTGGCAGCAACTCACATGAGATTGGCTGTCTCGACCAACTTTTCATGGCGAATGCACGAATGCTGAGTTGAGTTTTCAAACTCCACTCATGCCTTTACCGCAGCCGTTCCAACAGCATCAAGCTCGCATATCCATCCGGCACCAATCCTTGCGCCAATTGATAGGCGCGCACTGCTTCGGTCGTATTCGGACCGGTGCGCCCGTCGATGCCCTGCGTGTCGAACCCGGCCTCGGTCAGACGAGTTTGCAGCTCTTTCTTCTCGGTGAAACTCAGTATCCGGTCCCCTCGGGGCCATTCAGCCTGAAACGGGGAACGCCCGGCAAGCCGGTCGGACAGGTGGCCTATACCGATCACGTAGGCATCGGCGCCGTTGTATTTCTCGATCACGCCGAAATTGTCGAAGATCATTAGCGCCACGCCCTGCCCTCCGGCGGGTAGCAGGATGGCCGCCTGCCCGTGATCCGGGACCGGTTTTCCGTCCCGCCCGACCACGCCACGCGCGGCCCAGTCTGACGGCATCAGGGTGAAATCCCGCTTGGCGGTGGCATAGTCGAACCCTTCGGGCAGGCGCACCTCGACACCCCAGGGCTGCCCTTTGGTCCAGCCGTGGCGCGCCAGATAGGCGGCGGCAGAGGCCAGCGCGTCAGTGGGGTCTTCGGACCAGATATCGCGCCGACCGTCACCGTCGAAATCCACCGCGTGATCCAGATACGAGGTCGGCATGAATTGGGTATGCCCCATTGCTCCGGCCCAGCTGCCGATCATGTGATCAGGGCTGACATCCCCGGCCTGAACGATCTGCAACGCGGCGATCAACTGGGTTTCAAAAAACTGCGCCCGCCGCGCATCAAAGGCCAGCGTTGCCAACGAGCGAATAGTTTGGTCGCTGCCCCGGAATGACCCGAAAGACGTCTCAAGCCCCCAGATCGCCGTCACAACCTCTTTTTCAACGCCGTATTGCGCTTCGATCCGGGCAAGTGACGCATGATGCTGCTGCAAACCTGCGCGCCCGTTTGACACGCGCCGGTCTGAGACCGCAGCGTCCAGATACTCCCAGATCGGTTTTGAGAACTCGGCTTGATTGCGATCGCGCTCAATCACCCGCTTGTCATAGGTCAGTCCGGCCAAAGCCCGATCCAGCGTTGCCGCTGAGATGCCTTTCTGCATCGCCCGACCCCGGAACGCGCCCAACCAAGCCTGAAACCTTGCATGTCCTTCGGCTGACACCCGAAACTCCTTAGTGACCGGCCTTAGCACGGGCCGGAGTGATATGGTCATATCGGCTGAGGCCAGTTGAAGGGAGTGTTGCCCATCCTCTGTGTCGGGGGTTTGTGCCTGCACAATGGATGCCCACAATGCAACGGTCATCGCGCCGCTTACGCATTTTCGCATTCCGATTTTCCTGTTTTCTGCTCAGGTCAAAGGATAGCGCAAAACCGGAATTTTACAAAACACTCAGCTTTCGTCCTCGCGGGATTTTGCTTCCCGCTCGGCGCGAATGCGGGCCAGTGCGTCGCGCAGCAAAGGCACCCTGTTCGGGCGAAAACTCTCGTCGCAGACGCGCATGCTGTGCATCCGGTCCAGACGGAAAACACGGAAATCCTGCCTCAGCAGGCACCAGGACAACAAGACGCTGGCGCGGTCCATATAAACAATGCTCAGGGGTTTGACCTTGCGGTGCGTGGCATCGCCCTTGGCATCGGTGTAGTCGAACGCGATCACGTGTTCGTCCCAGGCCGCCTGCCGCAGGTCGGCGACATCAACGGTCGGCCTTGCAGGTCGGTCGAACCGGGTTGCCGTCAGCACAGCGTGGCTGAGGCGATGCGATTGCCGTGGCGGTAGTCGCCCCTGCAACTTGTGCAATGCCGCTCCGGCTGCCTCTGACAGGCCCGGATCACCAATCGCCTGAACCTCGCGCAGGCCAAGCACCAGCGCTTCAAGCTCATCATCAGTGAAGCCCAGCGGGGGCAAGGTCGCATCCTCAATCAGAGTAAAACCAAAGCCGGCCTCACCATCGATGACCGCGCCAAGCCCGCGCAACGTGTCGATGTCACGGTGGATCGTCCGCGCCGACACACCCAGATCCTGCCCCAACGCGCCCGAGGTTTTCGGCGACGGGCCAGAGCGGAGCGACTGCATCAGCTGGAACAGACGGGCGGTGCGGGACATGATGGAAAGCTATCTATCACTCATGACATTTTCTGTCATCAGGGCAGCGTATCCCTTGGTCGACCTAAGTCGGAGACATTCATGCTGACCTTATTAACCTTCCCCGCCGCCTTTGGTGCCTTCAGCGCCAGCCCCTTCTGCGTCAAGACCGCGTATATGCTGCAACATTCGGGCCAGAACTGGCAAAGATCCGACATGCTGGACCCCAGCAAGATGCCGCATCAAAAGCTGCCAGTCCTGCGCACGCCTGACCGCCTTTTGCCCGACAGCGATCTGATCCGCGCGTGGCTTGAGGCGCAGGGAGCCGATTTTGACGCGGGCCTCAGCGACGTTCAAAAGGCTCAGTCCCGCGCCCTGATCCGGATGGCCGAAGAGCATATCTATCACCACGTTGTTCTGGACCGCTGGGGCAATGATGCGGTGTGGCCCATCCTGCGCGATATGTTCTTTACCGGCGTCCCTTCCCTGATCCGCCGCCCGGTCACGGCTGCCATCCGCAGGTCCGTCATGAAACGCATGGATGGTATCGGGGTTTCACGATTTTCGGATGCCGAACGCACCGACCGTCTGGAACGGGATCTCGAGTCGATCTCGGCCTTCCTCTGGCAATCTCCGTTTCTGTTGGCCGAACACCCGACTGCCGCTGATATGAGCGTCGGCCCTGTTCTGGCGGCCATGCGCGAAACGCCGATTGAAACCCCGCTGACCCGCAGGATCAAAGAGGATACTCTGCTCAACAGCTATGTTGACCGGGTAAAAAGTGCGATCCCTTTGATATGAGACCATTTAACGACCCCGCCATTCAGGCCGTTTTTGCGGCCTATCCCGAACCCACGCGGGCGGGCGCTCTGAAACTGCGGGAACTGGTCTTTGAAACCGCCGGATCGCTGCCCGATGCCCCGCCTTTGCAAGAGGCGCTGCGCTGGGGACAACCCGCCTATCTGGCGCCAAAGGGCTCGACGATCCGGCTGGGCGGGCACAAGGCTGCCCGCTTTGCCCTGTTCGTGCATTGCCAAAGCCGATTGATGGGTGAGTTCACGTCGGCTTTTCCGGGCGAAGATCGGATCGACGGCAATCGCGCCGTGCTATTCGATGAGCCGGACCAGATCGACCCGACCCGCCACGGCTGGCTGATTGCACGAGCCTTAACTTATCACCTCTGACGGCGCTTGCGTTCGACCTTGCGCTTGATCTTGTCCTTCTTTCGCTTGGTGCTGACCGCTTTGCGGCGCGTCGGTCGGCCTTTCGACCCGCGTCCCCGCGGCAGGGCCTGATCGTCGATAGACAACAGTTCTAGTTCAAGACCACCCGTCACCGGCGTGGCCTCGGTCAGACGGACTGTGACGCGCTGGCCGATGGCGATCATCAGGCCGGTATCCGAGCCCATCAACGTCCCTGCCTCGCGGTCAAAGTGGAAGAACTCACGCCCCAATGAGCGCACGGGAACCAAACCATCGGCCCCGGTTTCGTCCATTTTCACGAAGGCCCCGAACCGGGCGATACCGCTGATCCGACCGGAAAATTCATTGCCTACACGTTCACTCAGATACGCCGCCAGATAACGGTCGGTTGTGTCCCGCTCGGCCATCATCGAGCGGCGCTCGGTGTCCGAGATATGGGTGGCGGTCTCATCCAGCCGCGCGATTTCATCCTCAGTCAGCCCGTCTTTGCCCCAGCCATGGGCCGTGATCAGCGCTCTGTGAACGATCAGGTCAGCATAGCGCCGGATGGGCGAGGTGAAATGCGCATAGTTTCGCAACGCCAGCCCGAAATGGCCGAAATTCTCGGCGTTGTAATAAGCCTGCGCCATCGAGCGCAGGGTCGTCAGGTTGATCAGCTCCGCATCCTCGGTCCCCGCGGCGGCATTCAGCAGCGCGTTCAGGTGCCGGGTTTGCAGCACTTGCCCTTTGGCGAGGTTCAACCCTGCCGCCTGCGCGGTTTCCCGCAGGCTCTCCAGTTTTTCAGGTGCGGGTTCTTCATGGACGCGGAACAGCAGCGGGCGGCGCTTAGCGATCAACGTTTCAGCAGCGGCCACGTTTGCGAGGATCATGAACTCCTCAATCAGCTTATGCGCGTCCAGACGGTCGCGGAACGCCACGCTGGTCACTTCGCCTGTATCGCTGAGGACGATCTTGCGCTCCGGCAAATCCAGCTCCAAGGGCTGCCGTACAGACCGCGCCTTTTTCAGCGCGGCATAGGCGGCGTATAGTGGCTGTAGAACTGTCTCCAACAATGGCCCGGTACGGTCATTCGGATTGCCGTCAATAGCCTCCTGCACCTCGGCATAGTGCAGCGAGGCGGCAGAACGCATCAGGCCGCGCACGAAGCGGTGGCCGATTTTGTTGCCCTCGGCGTCGATCTGCATCCGCACGGCGATACAAGCGCGCGGGACGCCTTCGTGCAAGGAACACAGATCGCCCGACAGGCGATCCGGCAGCATCGGTACCACGCGGTCGGGGAAATAGCTGGAATTGCCACGCTTGCGCGCCTCTCGGTCCAACGCGGTGCCGGGCTGCACATAGGCGGCGACATCGGCGATGGCGACCCAGATCACATGGCCGCCCGGGTTCTTGGGGTCGTCATCGGCATGGGCATAACAGGCATCGTCGTGGTCCCGCGCATCCGAAGGGTCGATGGTCAGCAGCGGCATATCCCGCAGGTCTTCGCGCCCTTTCAGACCAACCGGTTTGGCCTTGTCGGCCTCGGCAATCACCTTGTCGGGGAAATCGTCCGGGATGCCATGCTGGTGGATCGCTATCAGCGAAACGGCCTTGGGGGCGGTCGGATCACCCAAGCGTTCAACAATCCGCGCGCGCGGCAGGCCCATTCGGTTCTTGGGTCCGGCTTGCTCAGCCTCGACCAGTTCCCCATCCTTGGCACCCAGCAGGGCACCCTCGGGTACCAACCATTCGGACGAACTCGCTTTGTCGATGGGCACGATCCGCCCGCCCTCGGCCCCTTTGCGAAAGATACCGACGATCTTGCGCGGGTTGGTCCCGATGCGGCGGATCAGGCGCGCCTCGTAATTGTGGTCTTCCTCCTGAACTACGGTCAGGCGAGCCAGAATGCGGTCGCCCTCGCCCAGCGCGGGGTCGCTGGCGCGGGTGATGAGCAGAACGATCGGCTCCACCCCTTCGCCATGCCACTCCAGAGGGCGCGCGAACAGGTCGCCATCGTCGTTCGGAGCCCTCACCTGCAACACGCTGACCGGCGGCAGGCGATCCGGGTCACGATAGCTGCGCTTGCGCTTTTCAAGATGCCCTTCGGCCTCAAGTTCCTTGAGGATACGCTTGAGATCAATCCGGTCCGCGCCCTTGATTCCAAAGGCCTTGGCGATATCGCGTTTCGAGGTCAGGGTGGGGTTCGCCGAGATCCAGTCGAGGACCTCCTGCTTGGTGGGGATGCGAGTCATAGTTCCGGCGTATCACGGGGATGCGACCGCGTCATGACCAAAAAGGATCAGGGGTTCAGATCGGCCACAGTGTCGACATCACGCAACTGATCCAACAGTGCTACGCGCATTCCCGGCACCGTGGCCAGAGTGTCAGCCAAGGTGTTTTCAGTCGACCAGCGCACATCGCGGAACAGGTGTGACGGCAGAGCACCGTATCGCTGCGCGCCGACCAGCCAGTAGCCGCCATCCGGTGCCGGGCCAAACACCATCTGCGCCTGACCCAAAGCGTCGAACGCCCGCGCGATATGGCCAGGTGTGATCCCCGGAATATCCGCGCCGATCAGGCAAACCGGGCCTTTCGGCATGCCACGCAGCATCCGCCCCATACGATCACCCAGATCACCGCGCGCCTGCGGCGCGCGCGGCAAATCCGCGGGCCAGATGCGGCTGGTCAGCCCCTCTCGGTCCGGAGACACCGCCAGCACGATCTGCCAGCGCGGGTCACGCAGACGCCGGATCAGCGAACGGGTCTGATGGCGAAACCACCACGCCGCACCGACCATACCGATATCCCGGCCCAGACGTGTCTTGACCCGGCCCGGGCGCGGTTCTTTCACCATGATGACTAAGGTGCGCTGCATGGATCAGGCAAAATAATCCCGCAGGATACGCGTATAGATCGCCTTGAGCTGGTCGATCTGCGCCACCTCTACGCATTCGTCCACCTGGTGCATGGTGCGCCCGACCAATCCGAACTCGACCACCGGGCAGTGGTTCTTGACGAACCGCGCGTCCGAGGTGCCGCCGGTGGTCGACATCTCAGGCCGGATGCCGGTTTCGGCCTCAACCGCCTGCGCCACTAGGTCGGACAGGGGGCCGGGCGGTGTCAGGAAACTTTCGCCTGAGATTTTGATCTTGATATCGACTTCAACGTCAAAAGCCTCGGCCACAGCCGAAGCCTCGGCCCGCAGCCAGTCACTGAGGCTGGCCCCGGAATGCAAATCATTGAACCGGATGTTCACCGCCCCGCGGGTTTGGGCAGGAATGACATTGGTTGCAGCGTTGCCAGTGTCGATATTCACAACCGCTAATGTCGACGCATCGAAATGGTCGGTTCCCTGATCCAGCTCGTGACTGGCCAAGTTGTGCATCAGCCGCGCCATGGCGGGCAAAGGGTTCTTGGCCCGATGCGGATAGGCCGAATGGCCTTGCACCCCGGTCACGGTGAACCATGCCGTCATCGAGCCGCGACGCCCGATCTTCATCATCTCGCCCATGGTGTTGGGGCAGGTCGGCTCCCCCACCAAACAAACCGACATCTTCTCACCCGCCTTGGACATGTAGTCCAGCAGCGCAGTCGTGCCGTCGACGGCGTCGCCCTCTTCGTCGCCAGTGATCGTCAGAAGGATCGCCCCGTCCGGAGGTGTATCGCGCACAAAGTCCACTGCCGCCGCAGCAAAAGCGGCAACACCGGATTTCATATCGGTCGTGCCGCGCCCAAACATCACCCCGTCATGGATCTCTGCCCCAAAGGGTGGCTTGGTCCAGGCGGCCTCATCCCCGACAGGCACCACATCCGTGTGACCGTTGAAGCCAAAGCTGCGTGCATGACCCTTTTCACCCCAGCGCGCGAACAGATTGCTGACACCGCCACGGTCTGCGCGGGTACATTCGAACCCTGCCTCTGACAGAAGCTTCTCCAGCAATACCAGCGCGCCGCCTTCTTCGGGTGTGACCGATGGGCAACGGATCAGCTCGGCGGTCAACTGTACCGGATCAGTCATGATTAAGCCTCTTAGGTTCATATGCATGCAGGTTCGCGCACAGATTCAACGAATTGCGCCGGTTGCCAACCCCCGGACGCCCAAATGCACACGCTTTTTTCCGCATGTATCGACCTGACACGCCAATAAAACAACGGCCTTTACCCAGCGACCACCTTGCCGCGCCGTTCACAATTGCGATAGAGCCGCGCGAAACAGGTAAATTGACGATGAAACGCGCCCTTTTCGCATTGTTCTGCCTGACGCTCATGGCTTTTGCACAGCAAAGCTCGGCGCAGACGCTTGATGTCACCACAGTGACCCGCCCCCCGTTTTCCTATGTCGAAGACGGGACCCAGACCGGGTTTTCCATGGACCTGCTTCAGGCCCTGGCCGAGTCGCTGAACTGGGACTATTCGGTCAATCGGGTCGAAGGGTTTGGCGACATGCTTGAGGCGGTTTCCAACGGCTCGGCCGATCTGGCAATCGCCAACATCTCGATCACCGCATCTCGTGAAACGATGATGGATTTCAGCCAACCGATCTTTGAGGCCGGCTTGCAAATTATGGTCCCGTCCGAGGCAGCGCGCCAGCCGTCGCTGCTGCATGCGCTGCTGTCGCGCGAGTTGTTCATCGCCATCGGGCTGGCCTTTGCCCTGCTGTTGGGCGGTGGCATGTTGATGTGGACGTTCGAACGCCGCTCGCAACCTTATTTCGACCGCAAACTGAACGAGGCGTGGTTTCCATCCTTCTGGTGGGCGCTGAATCTGGTGGTCAATGGCGGGTTCGAAGAACGCATGCCCCGCACACCGTTTGGCCGCCTGCTGGGCGTTGTTCTGGTGATTTCCTCGCTGTTCATCGTGTCGGTCTTTACCGCGCGGATCACCTCGGTCATGACGGTGGATGCAATCAGCGGCAACGTGAACTCGGTCAATGATCTGTACGGCAAACAGGTCGGGACAATCTCGGGCTCGACCGCGGCGAACTTCCTGACCCGGCGTGAGGTTGAGTTCACCGGCTATTCCGGGCTGGATGAGATGCTGACCGCGTTCGAAGACAAGGATCTGGACGCTGTGGTCTTTGACGCGCCGATCCTGGCCTATTATGCAGCGCATGAGGGACGGCGGATCGCCACCATGACCGGCGGCGTCTTCCTGCGTGAAAGCTATGGGATCGCCTTCCCAACCGGCTCGCCTCTGGTCGAGGACGTCAATCAGGCGCTGCTGGCGCTGCGCGAAGACGGCACCTATGACGAAATTTACCGCAAGTGGTTCGGGGTCCGGAACTAAACCTGTTCCTCATCTCCAAAGAACGGCGTCATCTGCGCCACGATAACCGCGTTTTCATCCAAAGCCCGCTGCATCAGCGCCCGTTCGTCCGGGTCGATGTCATGGCCTTGCGCCTCACGCTCGGCCAACGTTCCGTATCCCGTGACGTCCAGAGGGGCGGTATCAGCCTGTTTCAGAATGGCCACGGTTTCGCGCACGGCCTCGGCCTCATCCACACCGCTGGCAAAACACATCAGCGCCGCCCCGGTCGCACCTTCGGGCAGGCCATCGCCATCCTTGCGGCCGATTTGTACAAGCAGGGTATAGACTTGCTGACGGGACGGTTTCTTTTGCTTTTCCATGCCGCCTGCCTTACGTGCCGAACAGGATGCGGTCAACACATTCACCTACACCCGACAGTGGTCGATTCGGGTCACGTACCGCGGAACAGAATCAAAACCACACACATCGCCCCCTTAATCATGTGCAAAATAGACACATGCAGTTAACAAATATATCGCCAAGGGATTGACACGTTTTTTCCGAAGAATCCACATGGTTGAAAATGGCAGCAGACCGCCGATTTTTCGGCCTCGAATGCGCGGCTTTCCGCTTACGGCAGCATCGCCGATCCGACCCGTTACGAGGTGAAAAAGGCGAAAACTAAACTACACGAACTATTGGTAGATTTTTTGAAAAGGAAAGTTCAATGAGCACGTTGTCCAAACTTCTGACGACCGTAGCAAGCGTGTCTGCCCTGGCTTTAGCTCCAGCAGCGTTTGTTGTGACAATTGCGTCTTCCAGCCCTGCATATGCGCATGAGCACGGCGAAAGTGAAGGCGGTGGTGAAAGCGAAGGCGGCGGCGAAAGCGAAGGCGGCGGCGAAAGCGAAGGCGGCGGCGAAAGCGAAGGCGGCGGCGAAAGCGAAGGCGGCGGCGAAAGCGAAGGCGGCGGCGAAAGCGAAGGCGGCGGCGAAAGTGAAGGCGGCGGCGAAAGCGAAGGCGGCGGCGAAAGCGAGGGCGGCGGCGAAAGCGAAGGCGGCGGCGAAAGTGAAGGCGGCGGCGAAAGCGAAGGCGGCGGCGAAAGTGAAGGCGGCGGCGAAAGCGAAGGCGAAGAGGCCGAAGTCACTGAGTCCGAAGAGGACGAAGACGAACACCGCGGTGAAAACCGCTAATCGGGTTCGGCAATTAGCCTCGACCGGGAAGAGTGATCAGAGTTGGAGTTCCCCGGAAATCCGACCCTGTACCCTCCGCCCCCAAAAAAACGGAAAGGCCCGAGTTGCACTCGGGCCTTTTTATTTGGTCTAAGCTGTCAGTCACGCAGCAATTCGTTGATGCCGGTTTTCGAGCGGGTCTTTTCATCCACCCGCTTCACGATCACCGCACAGTAGAGGCTGACGTTGTTTTTGGACGGCATCGAACCGGCGACGACAACGGAATAAGGTGGGACCTCACCATACATGACCTCACCGGTTTCACGGTCGACGATCTTGGTCGATTTGCCAATGAAGACGCCCATACCCAGAACCGAACCTTCGCGAACGATACAGCCCTCGACCACTTCGGACCGTGCGCCGATAAAGCAGTTGTCCTCGATGATGGTGGGACCTGCTTGCATCGGCTCCAGCACGCCGCCGATACCAACACCGCCCGACAGGTGCACGTTCTTGCCGATCTGAGCGCAAGAACCCACGGTGGCCCAGGTATCAACCATGGTGCCTTCGTCGACATAGGCGCCCAGGTTCACGAAAGACGGCATCAGCACCACACCGGGCGCAATATAGGCGGATTTGCGGACAACGCAGCTTGGCACGGCACGGAAACCAGCAGCCTTCCACTGGTTCTCACCCCAACCGGTGAACTTGCTGTCCACCTTGTCCCACCAGCCGCCGTCCTGGGGGCCGCCGGTCTGGATTTCCATGTCCTTGATGCGGAAGCCCAGCAGGACCGCTTTTTTGGCCCACTGGTTTACATGCCAATCGCCACTGTCCAGCTTCTCGGCAACCCGCAGCGAACCGCTGTCCAATGCGTTCAGCGTGTCTTCGATCGCCTCGCGTGTCTCGCCGGTGGTGGCGGGGGTGATGGTATCGCGTGCTTCCCAAGCGGCTTCGATGGCGGCTTCCAGTTGCGCGTTGGACATTTGCGGCTCCCTGCAGAATCTGTTCACGTTGGTGTTGCCTATAAGCAAGCAAAGGACTCACCGCAATGCGACGCAGAACATGCGGTTTGCGGCTGATTGCTGCGGTCTCAGCCGCTCAGAGGGTCAGGAGAGATGTTTCCACCACAGATCAGCACGGCCACGCTTTCCCCTGGCGCGGGCTGATATGCCCCCGAGATCAGCGCAGCCAACGCGGTTGCACCGGCCGGTTCCACCAGAATGCGATGGGCCTGCCACAGCAGCTGCTGCGCCTCGGCAATGGCCTCATCCGTCACCAGAACCGAAGTCATCCCTTGCGCCAGCCCGAAACAGATCGACCCGATCCGCCGCGCGCCCAGCGCGTTGGCAGCGATACCCGAAACAGAGACATCTAGCGGCTCGCCCGCCTGCAAGGCCGCGTTCAGCGCGCAAGAGGTTTCGGGCTCGACCGCCACAACCTTGCGCGCGCCATCCAACCAAGCCAGAGCACCCGCAATCAGACCACCACCGCCCACAGCAATCAAAACCGTGTCGGCTTGCAAACCCTGCGCCTCCCACTCGGCAAAGCAGGTTCCCTGCCCGGCCACTGTAGCGGGCGCGTCATAGGCGTGGATCTGCATCGCACCGGTCGCCTCTTCATGCGCCCGCGCGCCCATCAAGGCATTGGCGTACTCACCGGACACAACGCTCAGATCAGCGCCGGTTTGCTTGATCAAGGCGATCTTGGAAGGCCCCGCGATTTCCGGCACAAAGATCTTGGCCGGGTAGCCCAGCGCCCGCGCCGCATAGGCCGCAGCGGCGCCATGATTGCCACCGGATGCTGCCACGACTCCTGCTTCGGGCACATCGGAACTCAGCAGCGTGTTAAAGGCCCCACGCGCCTTGAAGCTGCCGGTATGCTGTAAATGCTCCAGCTTCATCTCGACCGGATAGTCCAGTCCCAAGGCCGTACTTTCCATCACCGGCGTCACCTGCGCATATCCGGATATGCGCTCGGCGGCTGCTGAAATTTCGTTCTTCCAATTCATTGTTGTTCTTCCGTGACTGGCGCTCTGCCCGCGAACCCTATAGCTGTTTGAGGAACACGCAAGCAGGGATAGATCACCAATGAGAGAAGACCGCCTGAGCCCATTCCGCGACGCACAGACCGACCGCTCGACCGCGAGCGAGGTGCCGGACACGCCGCAGACACGCTCACCCGCTTATCGCCTTGCCTTTGCGGACGACGATTTCCTGTGCCGGGATGAGCTGCGCCCGGTGCGTTTGCAGCTGGAATTGCTCAAGCCCGAGATGATCATGACCGAGCGTGAGATCACCTCGACCATCGTCATGTTCGGTGGCGCGCGTATCCCTGAACCGTCGCAGAAACACACGGCCCGTACTGAAACGCTGGCCAGCCTTTCGCAATACTACGATGAGGCGCGTGAATTCGCCCGGTTAATGACGGAAAAGTCGAACGAAACCGGATGCCGTGAAAACGTCATCGTCACCGGCGGTGGCCCCGGTGTGATGGAGGCCGGAAACCGCGGCGCTCAGGATGCAGGCGGGTGTTCCATCGGCCTGAACATTGTGCTGCCGCACGAACAGGCGCCGAACCTTTTCGTGACGCCAGAGCTCAGCTTCAACTTCCACTATTTCGCCATCCGCAAGATGCATTTCCTGATGCGCGCCCGTGCCATCACCATCTTCCCCGGTGGTTTCGGCACCATGGATGAACTGTTCGAGTCGCTGACATTGATCCAGACCGGCCGGATGGATCGCGTTCCATTCCTGCTGTTTGGGCGTGAATTCTGGGAAAAGGTCATCAACTGGGAAGCGCTGGCTGATGCGGGCACCATATCCGACGAAGACCTCGACCTGTTCCGCTTTGTCGATACCGCGCAAGAGGCGGTCGAGATCATCGAGAATTGGGAACCCGCCCCTCCCCGCAACGAAATTCCGGGGCGCTGAGCCATGGCCCCCAGACCCGGCGAGATGCTGCATCTGCGCGGCAATGCCCTGAACGCCGGCGATCCAGTGGCGCTGCCGTTGACCCAAAGCAGCATGTACCACCTGCCCGGCGTGACAGAGGGGCTTGCCACTTATGGGCGCGTTGATAATCCAACTTGGGTGCATCTGGAACACGTTCTGTCCCATCTGGAGGATGCGCCCTGTCTGATCTTCCCGTCAGGCATGGGGGCGATCTCGGCAGCGTTGTTTGCCACGGTAAAGTCCGGGTCGCGCATCCTGATCCCCTCGGACGGCTATTACGTAACGCGACTGCTGGCGGACCGGTTTCTGTCGGGCCTGGGCGTCTCAGTCACGGAACGCCCGACGACCACCTTTGCCGAGGGCGGGTTCGACGGCTTCGACGTTGTCTTTGTCGAAAGCCCTTCGAATCCCGGTCTGGACATGATGGACCTGCCCGCCATCGCCTCTGCCGTGCGCGCGGCAGGAGGCATCACAATTGCTGACAACACAACCATGACGCCGCTGGGCCAGCGCCCGCTGGACATGGGGATCGACGTGGTGGTCGCCTCGGACACCAAGGCGATGGGTGGACATTCCGACCTGCTAATGGGCCACGTCGCCAGCCGCAATGCACAAATCATGGAGCGTGTCGAGGAATGGCGACGCGTCTCGGGCGCAATCCCCGGACCGCACGAGGCGTGGCTGCTGCATCGCGGCCTTGAAACACTGGATGTGCGTTTCGACCGTATGTGCGCCTCAGCGCAGGTGCTGGCCGAACGTCTGGCGGATCATCCGGCGGTGAAACAGGTGCGCTATCCCGGCCTGCCCGGTGACCCGTCGCACGCATTGGCCAAGGCCCAGACCGCGCGCTTCGGGTTCCTGCTGTCGATCACGCTTGAGAGCGAAGAGAAGGCCGAGACCTTCATCAACGCCTGCCCGATGCTGCGCCCTGCCACCTCTTTCGGCGGCGTCCACAGCTCGGCGGAACGCCGCGCGCGCTGGGGCGACGACGTCGACACAGCCTTTATCCGCCTGTCGGTCGGTTGTGAACCGGTTGAGGAGTTGTGGCAGGCCATCGAGGCCAGCTTGAACGCGCTGTGATTACTTCTTGGGCTCGCGCAGTTCTTTGAACACGTAGATCGGCAGCACCACGCTGGCGATCAGCGCGCCCAGCCAGACCAACAGGGTTGCCGCCAGCAGGTTGGAAATGCCGCCCACGGTCAGCCCATTGGTGATCAGATCGGTCACCAGCAAGCCCACAAAGGTCACGATCAACGCGATCCCACCCTTCAGCGCAGGCGCTCTTTTCTCACCCAACTTCATGATCAGCGGCTCGGCGATCCACTGCACCAAAGTAAAGACGATCACCACCACGATGAACGAGATCGGCCGGATTGCAAATTCCGGCAGCAATATCGCAGCAAGCAGCAACCCGTGATGAGCGACAACCAAGTTGACCGGCACCGACAGCCAAGTTGGCCGGTGGCTTGAACCGGAATGAGGGCGGAGCCCGATTGGAGGTTTGAGCCACCGGATCGGCCCTTTTGGGAGGGGTACGGGGTAGGTGCTGGCCGCTGTGGCCCGGTAGGTTGGAGACCTCTGAACGTGAATACGGAGGTTCCGAATGCCGGGGAAACCCGTCACCGACCAGCAAATGAGATTGTACATGTCCGACCGACCCTTTCATAACCAACGTGTTGCCGCAGCCCGTGCCGGTTTCAGCGAACGCACCGGGCGCAGGATTGAAGCAAACCCGGTACTGCCTTCGCAGCGCAAACCAGTCCGTGGTCGCACCGTCCCTGATCCTTTGGAGGCTGTGTGGCAGCCTATCCTGATCCCGCTCCTCGAACGGGATTCTTCCGTGCAAGCTGTGACGTTGCTCCGTCATTTGCAGATGCTGGATCCTGACGGCTTCCCCGATGATCGGGTCCGGCGGACGCTGGAACGACGGGTTCGGGAGTGGCGCGCCCTGCATGGCCCCGAGCGCGACGTGATCTTTCGCCAGTCCCCGGAGCCAGGGCGTATGGGACTGTCGGACTTCACCGATGCGACTGAACTCGGCGTGACAATCGCCGGTCATTTGCTGCTTCATCGGCTTTTCCACTTTGTTCTCGCCTACAGCGGCTGGGAGCATGCCGCGCCGGTTCTGGGCGGGGAGAGTTTCACGGCACTGGCTGAAAACCTTCAGAATGCGCTCTGGACACTTGGGGGCGTGCCGCAGGAGAGCAGAACCGACAGCCTGTCGGCCGCGTATCGCAATCTCGACAAGGATGCGACCAGGGATGTCACCGAACGTTATGAGGCGTTCTGTCGGCACTATGGGATGGTCGCGAGCCGCAATAATCCCGGCGAAGCCCATGAGAATGGCGCGATCGAAGCACACAACAATCATCTCAAGGTGGCTTTGGATCAGGCTCTGATCCTGCGGGGATCGCGGGACTTTCCCGACATCGATGCCTGGCGCCGGTTTGTCGACGAAGTTGTCGCCCGCCGCAACCGCCGCCGTGAGGACAAGATAAAAGTCGAGTTGCAACACCTCAAGCCGCTGCCCACGCAGCGCACCACCGACTTCACCGAACTTGTCGTGCGTGTTGTCAGGACCGGAGGTTTCCTGGTCCACAGCGTGTTCTATTCCGTGCCCTCGCAGTTCATCGGCCAGCGCTTGCGCGTTCACGTCTATGACGACCGGATCGAAGCCTATCTCGGGGCCACGCATGTGGTCTCCCATCCCCGCATGCGCGGGCGCAAGGACGGTAAACGTATCCATAGCATCAATTACCGGCATGTCATCCATGCCCTGCGTCGCAAGCCTCAGGCTTTGGCAAATTCCGTCTATCGCGACAATCTCTTCCCCAGGTCCGAATACGCTGAGGCCTGGAACCGCCTCTCCGAGGTTTTGCCCCGCAAAGAGGCTTGCAAACGCATGGTCGATCTGCTCTGGCTGGCCCATAGCGAGAACTGCGAGGCAGACCTGGCCGCGCTGATCGCCGGGGACTTTGCAAATGGCGCATTGCCAGATGCCAAAACCCTGCGGAAACAACTCCTTGGGTCACGCACGGAATTGCCGGAAGACCGAAAGGTCAGACTGACGGATCTGTCCAGCTTCGATCGCTTGCTGGAGGTGCGCACATGACACAGGTGTCCAAACCACAAACTGTCGATGTGCACGCCTTGCCCGCCCTGTTCACCGCTTTGCGTCTGCCCAGCTTCCAGCACCACTGGGAGCGCTTCGCGCAACAGGCCGATACCGAGAACTGGCCTGCAGCCAGGTTGCTGGCCACTCTAGCCGAGATCGAATTGGCTGAGCGCGAGGAACGCCGCATTCGACGCCACCTGGGCCAATCGGGCCTGCCCGGCGGAAAAACCCTGGCCACATTCGAGTTCAAAGCCGTACCTGAGCTGTCACAAGCCCGGATCGAGGCGCTCGCAGCAGGCGACTGGGTTGAAACCGGCGCCAATCTGATCGCCATCGGAAACTCCGGCGCGGGCAAGACGCATATTCTTTGCGCCATAGGACATGCTCTGATCGAAGCCGGGAATCGCGTCCTCTACACGCGAACAACCGATCTGGTACAGAAACTTCAGGCTGCCCGGCGAGATCTCGTGTTGGAAACTGCACTGGCCAAACTCGACAAATTCGATCTCGTCATTCTGGACGACATCACATATGCCCAGAAAGACCACGCCGAAAGCTCTGTTCTCTTCGAACTTATCGCACGGCGCTATGAAAACCGAAGCCTTGCGATCGCTGCCAACCAGCCATTCAGTGCATGGGGCAAAATCTTCCCCGACCAAGCTGTTACCGTCGCAGCCATCGACAGGTTGGTTCATCACGCCACGATCCTCGAGATGAACTTCGAAAGCTACAGGCGACGCTCAGCTGAAAATCAACGTCGGCCAAAACAAAAATCCACCGGAAAAGCCAAAACCTGAAGGAGAAGCAAACCAGACCATAAACACGTCATGAACTGCGGCTAAAACCGGACAACGAGGTTGTCGCTACCGGACAAAATGGTTGACGGCGTACAAACCCGATAGCATTGCCCGCCAGCAGGGCCAGAATGGACTTCAATCTGCGCGTCATAGGGGTCTCCGTCAAAACAGTTCGAAACATGCATATGTTAACAGAGTTACGGGGATTTACGAGCGGTTTCAAAAGCCTCTTCCTTTTGGACCATTGAAAACGCATGATAAAACTCATCCTGTTCAGACCGACCTGCGAGAGGTGAGATGAGCGACGATCCCTATTCCGCCCTTGGTGTCGCCAAAGATGCAAGTGATGCCGAGATCAAAAAGGCCTATCGGCGCATCGCCAAGGAATGCCACCCCGACCTCAAGCCCGGTGACGCCGAGGCCGAGGCCAAGTTCAAGGCCGCAGCAGCCGCATATGATCTGCTGAAAGACCCGGAAAAGCGGGGTCAGTACGACCGGGGCGAGATTGACGCCTCGGGTCAGGAACGCCCACAGCAGCAATATTATCGCGACTACGCCGAGGCCGCTGGCAACCCCTATCGCGGGCGTCAGGCCGACCCCGAGGACATGTCGGATATCTTCGCCGAGTTTATGCGAGGCCGGGGCGGTTATGGCCAGCGCACCCAGGAATTTCATGCCCCCGGCCACAACCGTGCCTACAGCCTGCAAATCAGCTTTCTGGACGCGGTTTTCGGCGCCAGCCAGAAACTGACCCTGCCCGACGGCGACCGGATCGAGGTCAAAATCCCAGCCGGTATCACCGACGGCCAAACCATCCGCCTGCGCGGCAAAGGCGACCCGGGTTTTGGAAAAGGACCTCCGGGCGATGCTCTGGTCACGGTCTCGGTGGCGAAACACCCCGTCTTTGATCGGCAGGGCGACGACATTCACATCACGCTGCCCATCACGATTGATGAGGCCATTCTGGGCGGTAAGATCCCCACTCCGACTATCGACGGCGGTGTCAATGTCAGTGTGCCGGCAGGCACCAGCAGCGGCAAAACCCTGCGCTTGCGGGGCAAGGGGGTGAAGAAACGCGGCTCAACCGATCGCGGCGACCAGCTGATCGAACTGACGGTAACGATGCCCGACCAGATCGACGAAGACCTCAAGAAGTTCATGGAGAGCTGGCGCGAGAACCACAGCTATGATCCGCGGAAAGGAATGCCATCATGACCCTGACCGAAGAACAGCTGATCGCAACCGTCACTCGTCTGACCTCGACCCGGCTCACCGAATATCTGGCCGCCGAGATCGTGATCCCCGAGCAGACCGAGCAGGGCCTTGTCTATCACAGCCTCGATGTGGCGCGGCTGGAACTGGCCTGCGAGCTGCATGACCAATACGAGATGGAGCCCGATGCCCTGTCGATGATGATCTCGCTGATCGACCAGATGCACGGCCTGCGCGCAGAGCTGCGTGAGGTTCTCAATGCCGTCGAGGCACAGCCCGAGCCGGTCCGTCAGACCCTGATCGAGGTGATCGAAACCGCGCGTTTCAAACGCGGGTAATCAGTTTCCGGCAATGTACTCTTCGGGCACAAAAAAGGTGTAGTCCCGATCCGCGACCGCCTCGTGGCAGTCGTGGCAATAGGCAACCGCACGGGCGCGATGCCCTGTGGTGTCCCCAAACACAGACCCGTCCGGCAATATCATGACATAGCGCCAGTCCGCCGTGTCAGGAAGGGTGCCTTCCGGCATCTTCTCCATCACGAACAACGCGCCGGGATGGATGTTGCCTTCATCCGTAACCGTCACGCTGTCCTTGGCCAGCACCGAGCCCACAGGCAGTTTATCACCTTCTTGCATGGTGCCGTAATTATGCGCCATGCGGTTGGCATAGCTGTTGACAAAGCGCTGGCCATGGGTGGCCGAGATATAAGGCGCATCATTGAACAGCGGCCAGTTCTGATAATTCAACAGCTCATCCAGCCGCGCCGTGTCATAGCCCCGCGCCATACGGCGTTGCAGGGATTTGTAGATCTTCAAGGCCTCTTCCTTGGACAAGTCCGCAGGGTTTTCGATAGCGATATGCGCATCTTCACCCTTGGACTGCGCCACAGCGCTTGTGGCGGCAAGGCCCGAAAGCGCTGAAACTAAGACGAAATTTGATAACAGTCGTTGAAACCGTAAAAACATATAGATGGCCCACCTGATTGATTAGGTTCGCCTGAACGCCGCACGTCATGCCAGATAAAAGATAGCGGCCCTGAACAAACGCACCAGAGCCGTCAGGCGGCTTTCACCGCTTTGTGCGCAAGAGTGAGATGCGCATTCCAGCCCCGGTGCGCGAAATATAGCAAATTTCGCATGCAAAAAACAGCGGGCCGTAAATTAATTTATTGTCACCCAGATCGAGACAGTAAGGTGCCTCAGGTTTTCAACCCGGCCTCAGCCTCGATCTGCTTGCGCGATTTGCGGGCGCGCTCGGTGGCAGATTTCAACTGACCACAGGCCGCCATGATATCCTCACCCCGCGTCTTGCGGATCGGCGAGGCATAGCCCGCCTGATAGATGATATTGGCGAACGCCCGGATCCGGTTGTTCGAGCTGCGCTTATACGGTGCGCCGGGCCATTCGTTGAACGGGATCAGGTTGATCTTGGCCGGGATGTTATGGCGCTTGATATGGTCGATCAGACGGTGCGCGTCCTCGTCACTGTCATTAACGCCATCCAGCATCACATATTCAAAGGTGATCCGCTCGGAATTCGATGCTTTGGGATAGCTGGCCAGCGCAGCCAGCAGCTCTTCGATGTTCCAGCGCTTGTTGATCGGAACCAGCACGTCGCGGGTCTCGTCGGTTGTCGCGTGGAAAGAAATTGCCAGCAGGCAGCCGATCTCCTCGGCTGTGCGCGCGATTTCAGGCACCACGCCCGAGGTCGACAGGGTGATCCGGCGGCGCGATAGAGAAATCCCTTCGGGGTCCATCGCAATCTTCATCGCATCGCGGACATTGTCAAAATTATAGAGCGGCTCGCCCATGCCCATCAGAACGATGTTCGACAGCAGGCGGGTTTCGTCCTTGGGCGCGCCCGGGGTCGGCCATTCCTCAAGATCGTCACGCGCCATCATGACCTGACCAACGATTTCCGCAGCCGTCAGGTTACGCACCAGCTTCTGCGTACCAGTGTGGCAGAAAGAACAGGTCAGCGTGCAACCCACCTGAGACGAGATACACAGCGTGCCGCGATCCTCTTCGGGGATATAAACGACCTCGACCTCATGCCCGCCCGCGATCCGGCACAGGTATTTGCGGGTACCGTCCTCGGACACCTGACGGGTCACAACCTCAGGGATTTCGATCACGAAACTTTCGGCCAGCTGCGCACGGTAGGCTTTCGCCAGATTGGTCATCTCGGCAAAGTCACGCACGCCCCACTGGTAAATCCATTGCCAGATCTGACCGGTCCGCATCTTGGCCTGCTTTTCCGGGGTGCCATTTTTAATCAATGCGTCACGCAGTTGATCGCGGGTCAGACCGACGAGGTTGATTTTCCCCTCGGGCAATTTGCGGGGGATGGTCATGACATCTTGAGTGATCGGCGCTTTGGGCGACATGGGGCTATCTCGACGGATTCTGGCTTGGGATGCGCCTCTATATAGGATCGCGCGCAAAGATCAAAAGAAATCGACGCGCCTAATTTGCATAGCGCAGCAATTCATCCACACGTGCCCGACCTAACTGAACCCGGCAGGCGGTGATGCCGATCCCTGTACCCGACCCGCCGCCGTATGAGGCACCCACGGCCTCGCATTGCGCATCGCGATACGCGACCCAGGCGTTCTGTGCCGTTTCAAGCGCAGGCTGGGCCACTAACCGACCGGTGACCTCATCCAGTTCCTTGGCGGACTCGACAGCAAACCCATATGCGGCGTCGAGGGCCATATTCACGCGTTCTTCCATATCGGACACGCACGCCCCAATTTCGACCTGCGAATGCGCGTCGGCGCATTCCAGCGTCGGATCGGCGATGGCGGACATGGGAACGAGGCAAAGAATCACAGCACAACGCATGAAAGGACTCCTGTTCGACAGAGCCCCAACATAACACAGCATTTTGCCTAAGGGATCAGTTCGTGCAGCGCTTCTGCGCGTCTTCAAGCGCAGCGGTAAAGCCCAGCAGAGAGAACGTGTCCTTGGTCTGTGTACCGCGCTCTGAACGCGCAGTCAGAACCGCCTCGGTGCCTTTTTTCATGGCTTCAATCACCTGCGGTTCCTGACCTTGCGTCGCAGGCCACGCCCATTCGCCATCGGTGATGAATTCAAACTCCTGATCGTCGATCTTGACATTGACCGATGACCCGGCTGCAAACGGATACCCGCCGGTAAAGGAAACCTGACCGGCCACTTCTTCACTGGGGCGGAAAACCACAAACAGCAGAATATCGCTGCGCCGCACCGATACCACGCGTCCGCCTCGGGTGTTGACGGTTTCGTCTGGTGTCGCAACGCTCCAGCATTCGGTGGGGTCATCCTCGACGAACACACTCCAGTCCGTCTTGGCGGCCACTCGGTTGGTACTTGTCGCCTGCTGGGCGGTTGCAGTTGTGGCCATCCCTGCCACGCACAGGCCCGCGATCACACGGACGAGTTTCGATCCCATCTGTCCAGCCTCCTAGCTCGACCTAAACCTCATACCCATCGAAAATGCCTGCGCACCTTGCCGGTTCGTCTGTAAGTTGCGTATTCCGATGATTGTCGACATACACACACTAACGCAGGTTTCGCCACAGGCGAAAGGGCGATTGGCAGAATTTTGCGCATATTCAGGAGGGGCCAGATGACGCAGCCGGTACCAATGACAGAACTGTGGCGAGGTCCCCTGCTGGAAAGCCTGCATCTGGGCCATGCGGTGATCTGTGATGACAGCGGCCAGATCGTGCAAAGCTGGGGTGATCCGAACGCGGTGATATACCCCCGGTCTTCGGCCAAGATGATCCAGGGTTTACCACTGATCACATCCGGGGCAGCGGCGAAATACGGGCTGAACTCCGAACATCTGGCGCTGGCCTGCGCCTCACATAGTGGTGCGCATATTCATACGGATCGGGTGACAGCGTGGCTGGACCATCTGGGCCTTGCCGAGAGCGATCTGCGCTGTGGTCCGCAGGAACCGCAGGACATGGCCGCGCGCGACGGGCTGATTCTCGCCGACGATACGCCCTGCCAGATTCACAACAATTGCTCGGGCAAGCACTGCGGGTTCCTGACCGTGGCGCAGCACATGGGGGCCGGGCCGGAATATCTTGAGATCGACCACCCCGTGCAGCAGGCATGTCTGTCGGCGTTAGAGGAAACAACGGATGAGACCAGCCCGGCCTATGGCATCGACGGCTGTTCAGCCCCGAACTTTGCCACCTCATTGGTGGGGCTGGCGCGGTCGATGGCGTGGTTTGCTTCGGCCGCTGACCGCTCGGACCGGGCCAGCGATGCGGCGGCGCAACTGACCGCAGCAATGATGAAACACTCCGAACTGGTCGCCGGCGAAAACCGCGCCTGTACCGAGTTGATGCGTGCCATGAAGGGCCGCGTCGCGATCAAGACCGGGGCCGAGGCGGTTTTCATCGCCATCATTCCGGAAAAGCGTATGGGCGTGGCGCTGAAGATCACCGACGGTACCACTCGCGCCAGCGAATGCGCCATTGCGGCCATTCTGGTTAGTCTGGGCGTGCTGGAGGCCGAGCATCCGGCCACACGCACATTCATGGACGCCACCCAATACAGCCGTCGCGGGCTGGAATGCGGCGTGATCAAACCTGCACCGGGGTTCCCGGGCTGAGGGTCACATCTCGATCGGATGCACCTCGGCCACCTCGACCGAGCCTGACCCGTTCGCGACCATCGGACAGCCTTTGGCCATCTCGGTCGCGGCGTCAATGCTGTCGGCCTTGACGACGGTAAAGCCCGAGGCCGGGTTCGCGCCGCCATTGTCCACGACGCCGCCTTGGCTGACGGTATAAGACTGGCCGACCGGGTTGCCGGGGATGTCCAGCGCATCACCCATGTTCTGGAACCACGCGCCCCAGGCAGCCATGGTTGCTTCGATTTCTGCGGGATCGGTTGGAGTGTGACCGCCGTGATAGACAAACAAAAATTGAGGCATTTCTCTTCCTCCCTGATGAAAAATCTAAAATTGGGCTTCCAGCTTGCGCAGTGACGAGGTCCAGCCCTGATTGTGGTTTGCAGCAACCTCGGCATCAGCCAGTTCGCGATGATCCAGAACCAGCTTGGCCCCGGTTTCCGTTGCTGTGACGGACAGCGTCACATGACTTTCCGCGCCGCGCTGATCCTGATCGTCATGCCATCCCCAAGTAAAGCCCACTGAATTGGGCGGATCGACATGGGTGACGTGGCCGGACACTTTGTACCGCTGCCCTTCGGCATTCACCACGACCGAATACCACGGCCCAAGTCGCGAGAAATCCAGATCATGTTCGGGCACGTGCATTCCTTCAGGCCCCCACCATTGCAACAGCTTTGCACAGTCGCTGATCCAGGCAAACAGGTTTTCCGCGGTTGTGGGGAACTCACGTTCCAGTTTCAGGTCGGCCATGAGTTCTCCCTTTCAATCATATCGTTCAAACGGTCGAGGCTGCCTTCCCAGAATTGCCGTTTCGAGATGGTCCATTCGGCAATCGCCCGCAGCCCCTCGGGCTGGATGGAATACATCCGCTGACTGCCCTGCACCCGCTGCTGCACCAAACCAGCCTCGCGCAGCACCTTCAGATGGCGCGAGATTGCGGCGCCTGACATACCGCGCCCGTCGATCAGGTCTCCGGCGGGCAGTTCACCGTCCTGCATCAACTGCTCGACGATTGAGAATCGGGTGGCGTCGGACAAGGCCGAAAAAGTGGTCAGAAGCGTGTTCATGACCACTGTTTAACATTTTTGTTAAATAAAGGGAAGGCCCTTGCGATCAGACCGCAAAATCTGCGCGGGAATAGCCCTGTAGATACAACAGCGCCGTCAGATCGCCGTGATTGATCCGAATGTCACATTGCGCCGCGACCGAGGGTTTGGCGTGCAGCGCAACACCGGTCCCGGCCCGACCCAACATCCCCAGATCGTTGGCCCCGTCGCCCACGGCGATCACATCCGCCTCGGACAGGCTAAGCCGTGCAGTGATCTGTTCCAGTGCATCCACCTTGGCCTGTTTGCCCAAAATAGGACGCTGTACGTCACCGGTCAGCTTGCCGCCCTCAGCCAGCAGCGTGTTGGCGCGGTTTTCGTCAAATCCCAAAAGCTCGGCAACCTTGGCCGTGAACGCGGTGAACCCGCCCGAGACCAGCGCAGCATAGCCACCATTTTGACGCATGGTCGCAAGCAACGCTTTGCCGCCCGGCATCAGGGTGATGCGCTCGGCCAGAACCTTGTCGATCACCGCCTCATCCAGATTTTTCAGCAAACCAACGCGTTCGATCAGCGCGCCTTCGAAATCCAGTTCTCCGTTCATCGCCCGCGCGGTAATGTCTTTGACGCGATCACCGACGCCTGCCTCATCGGCCAGTTCGTCAATACATTCCTGCTGAATCATGGTGCTGTCCATATCGGCCAGCAGCATCTTTTTGCGGCGATTGTCGGCCGGTTGCACGATCAGATCGACCTTAAGCGCCTGCAGCTCGGCCCAGACTTCCCACTGATTGTCAGGCAGATCGGAAAGCGTGAATTCCGCCGCTTCATCAGGGCTGAGCCAGACCACATCGCCCCCGCCCCACGCATTGCGCAGCGACTCGACCAAAGCCTGTTCAAGGCTGGGTGTATTCGGGTTGGTCAACAGGGTGGCTACGTACATCTTCACTCTCCGAAAAGCTCCCCTGCGCATACCGCAGGGGCCATCGTTTCACCAGTGATCCCACCCAGAATTCTGCCCCTTTTTCGAATTCCGCGCGCAGGGTCTTTACCCCTCTGCCATTCCGATACAGATTCACAGCAGATCGAGCAGGCGCAAAGGAAAGACGATATGGCCAACCCGCTTTATGACCGGCTTTTTGGCATTCACGCGGGCAAGGATACGCCATTCCTGCACCTGCCGGACGGTCAGACGATAACCCATGCCGCTTTTCTGGATTTGGCGGCGCAAATCGCCAATGCGCTGACCGGGTATGAGCTGGAACCTGGAGAGCGCGTGGCCGTGCAGGTTGAGAAATCGCCCGAGGCGCTGGCGCTGGTTGCGGCCTGTGCGCAGACCGGATTGATCTTTCTGCCGCTGAACACTGGCTACACCACGTCCGAGCTGCGCTATTTCATCGAAAACAGCGGGGCCAAACTGGTTGTTTGCGACGCGTCGAAAAAAGACGGGCTTACCCCCATTGCCGCCGCACAGAACGCGCGTGTCGAGACACTGAACGCTGACGGCTCGGGCAGTCTGATGCGGCGGGCGCTGGGAATGCTGCCTGCGTTTGAGCCCGTGAAACGAACCGAGGATGATCTGGCCGCGTTCCTATACACGTCTGGCACCACGGGGCGGTCGAAGGGCGCGATGCTGACACAGGCCAACCTGCTGTCAAACGCCGAAACACTGGTGCAGGAATGGCGGTTTACCCGCGATGACGTGTTGCTGCACGCTCTGCCGATTTTTCACACCCATGGGCTGTTCGTGGCGACGAATGTGGTGCTGGCCTCGGGCGGGTCGATGATCTTTTTGCCGAAATTCGAACTGGACGACATGATACGCCTGATGCCGCAGGCGACCTCGATGATGGGGGTGCCGACCTTCTACACCCGCCTGCTGAGCGACGCGCGTTTCACCGGCGATCTGACGCGGCATATGCGGTTGTTCATCTCGGGGTCTGCCCCTCTGCTGGCCGAAACCCATGAGCGGTTTGAGGACCGCACGGGCCACCGCATCCTCGAACGCTATGGTATGACCGAGACAAATATGAACACCTCAAACCCCTATGACGGCGAGCGCCGCGCGGGGACGGTTGGGTTTCCTCTGCCGGATGTGGAACTGAAAGTGACCGACCCTGACAGCGGTGAGACCCTGCCGCAGGGCGAAATCGGCATGATCGAGGTGCGCGGCCCGAACGTGTTTCAGGGATATTGGCAGATGCCCGAGAAAACCGCCGCCGAGCTGCGCGAGGACGGCTTCTTTATCACCGGCGACCTGGGCCGCGTGGATGAGGATGGTTACGTCCACATCGTCGGGCGCGGCAAGGACCTGATCATCTCGGGCGGTTACAACATCTATCCCAAAGAGATCGAGTTGTTGCTGGACGACCAGCCCGGCGTGCTGGAAAGCGCCGTCATCGGCGTGCCGCACCTTGATTTTGGTGAGACCCCCGTGGGTCTTCTGGTGGCCGAACCGGGCCAGACCCCGAACACTGACGTCATCTTGTCCAAGGTGCAGGACGCGCTGGCGCGGTTCAAACATCCCCGCAAGCTGATTGTTCTGGACGCGCTGCCCCGCAATACGATGGGCAAGGTTCAGAAAAATGTTCTGCGAGAAGAGTTTAAGGACCTATTCAAGCGGGATTAGCGGCACCCGGCCATCGTCGGTCAGAAGCCAGCAATCCCGGCCTTCGAACACGGCCGGAACCAATGGCCTGCCCATACCCGCGCCGCCATCCAGATTGATCCGATTGCCACGATGTTCAGCCCGCTGCGCAGGTGTGTGGCCGTGAACGATCAGGTATGGGTGTGGGCGGGGATCCTCCAGAAATTCCTGCCGGATCCAGATCAGGTCCTCTTCGGACTGATCGGCCACGGGAATGCCTGGGCGAATGCCCGCATGGGCAAACAGCAGTTCGCCCGAAAGATGATGCGTCGCCAGCTTAGCCAGAAAGTCGATATGGTCCTGCGGAACCGCCGCCTGTACCCGGTCGAGTATCCGATAAAATCGCTCGTCAGGCTCAAAATCGACCCCATACGACGCCAGCGTTTCCGTACCGCCCAGACGCTCATGCAACCAATGCTCACCGACCCGCAATTTGGCTTCTGCGGGCGAGCCATCATGCAGGAACCGCGCGAACATTCTGTCGTGATTGCCCAGCAGAAAGGTCCAGTTCCGCCCGGCCTGTTTTGCATTTGCCAGATGATCCAGAACGCCTCGGCTGTCCGGACCGCGATCCACGTAATCTCCGATGAAAACGATCTGCGCATCGCGCCCGCCGTCGCGTTCAATCAGATGGAGCGCGTGCTGTAGCATCTCTAGCTGGCCGTGAATGTCGCCAATGGCGTAAATCGGAGAGGTCATCAGAAACCCATATGTCCTAAGAATACCCGCTTGTTGCGCGAATATCGGCTTGAGAAAAGAAAATACCCGCGCCTTGGGTGGCGCGGGTACAGAATGTCTCAGAATTTCAACACGTGTCAGGCAACGTCGAACTCCAGCGGCTTAATCTGGGTGAACAGGCCCGTCTCGGCCAGCTTGGCGCGCGCCTCAGCCGGAACCGGTTCGTCGACATAGAGCAGCGCGATGGCCTCACCCCCTGCCTCGGACCGGCCGAGCGTAAAGTTGGCGATGTTGACGTCATTCTCACCCATGGTCTGACCCAGCGCGCCGATGATGCCCGGGACATCTTCGTTGGTGGTATAGAGCATATGCGCCCCGATCTCGGCGTCGATATTGATGCCTTTGATCTGGATAAAGCGCGGCTTGCCATCGCTGAACACGGTACCCCCAATGGAACGCTCGCGTTTCTCGGTCACAACGGTCACCTTGATATAACCTTCGAAGGCACCGGATTTGTCCTGATTGGTGGTCGAAATCTGGATACCACGCTCACGCGCAACAACCGGGGCCGAGACCATGTTCACCTCGGGGTTAAACTTCTTCATGATCCCCGCAACGACCGAGCAGTTCAGTGCAGCAAGGTTCATCTCGGCGGCGACCCCGTCATAGAGGATGTTGATCGCCTTGATCGGCTCATCCGTCATCTGGCCGATGAAGCTGCCCAAGTGACCTGCCAGCTTGATCCACGGGCCCATCACCTTGGCCTCTTCCGCCGTCACGCTGGGCATGTTCAGCGCGTTTTCCACAGCACCGGTCAGCAGATAGTTCGAAATCTGCTCAGCCACCTGAAGCGCCACGTTTTCCTGCGCTTCAGTGGTCGCCGCGCCAAGGTGCGGGGTGCAGACCACGTTAGGAAGGTTGAACAGGGCGTTTTCTTTGGCTGGTTCTTCGCTGAACACATCAAAGGCTGCGCCTGCGACATGACCCGATTGCAGCGCCTCCGCCAGTGCGTCTTCGTCGACCAGACCCCCACGGGCACAGTTTATGATGCGCACACCCTTCTTGGTCTTAGCGAGGTTCTCACGGCTTAAGATGTTGCGCGTCTGATCGGTCAGCGGCACGTGCAGTGTGATGAAGTCGGCACGGGCCAGCAACTCGTCCAGTTCGACCTTCTCGACACCCATCTTCGCGGCTTTCTCTTCGCCCAGATAGGGGTCATAAGCCACAACCTTCATCTTCAGACCCAGCGCGCGTTCACAGACGATGCCGCCGATGTTGCCCGCACCAATCACGCCGAGGGTCTTGTTGGTCAGCTCGATGCCCATGAACTTGGACTTTTCCCACTTGCCCGCATGGGTCGAGGTGGACGCCTCGGGGATTTGACGCGCCACGGCGAACATCATCGCAATTGCATGTTCTGCGGTCGTGATCATGTTGCCGAACGGCGTGTTCATCACGATCACGCCCTTCTTCGAGGCGGCATCCTTGTCGACATTGTCGGTTCCGATCCCGGCGCGGCCAATGACTTTCAGCTTGTCGGCTTTTTCCAGAATGGTCGGCGTGACCTTGGTGGCCGAGCGGATGGCAAGACCGTCATACTGACCGATCACCTCGGCCAGCTTGTCTTTGTCCTTGCCCAGATCAGGCATGAAATCCACGTCGATGCCACGATCACGGAAAATCTGCACGGCGGTTTCGCTGAGCTTGTCAGATACGAGTACTTTGGGGGCCATATCTCTGGTCCTTGAATTGTATAGAGGGTCCGGGCCTTGCATGGCCCGGTTAAAAGTCAGGCAGCCTCAGACTGCGCCGCAATCTCGGCCTCAAAGGCCCATGCCAGCCAGGGCAACATCGCCTCGATATCCGAGGTCTCAACCGTGCCACCGCACCAGATGCGCAAGCCCGCAGGCGCGTCGCGATAGGCACCGATGTCCAGCGCGATGTTCTCGGCTTCAAGCCGTTTGGCCACAGCTTTGGCGAAACTTGCTCCGTCCTGAATACGGGCATCCGTGAATTTCAGGCAGACCGAGGTATTGGATTGCGTCGCCGCGTCCTCAGCCAGATTGGCAATCCAGTCATTCTGCTCACAGAACGCGTGCACCGCACCGGCATTGGCATCGGCCCGGGCGATCAGCCCTTGCAACCCGCCCACCGAGCGCGCCCAGTCCAGCGCGAACAGATAGTCCTCAACCGCTAGCATCGAGGGCGTGTTGATCGTCGCGCCGGTGAAGATACCGTCGATCAGCTTGCCGCCTTTGGTCAGGCGGAAAATCTTGGGCAGCGGCCATGCGGGGGTGTAGCTCTCCAGCCGCTCCACGGCGCGAGGGCTGAGGATCAGCATCCCGTGAGCCGCCTCGCCACCCAGAACCTTCTGCCAGCTGAAGGTGGTCACATCCAGCTTGTCCCAGGGTAGGTCCATCGCAAAGGCCGCCGAGGTCGCATCACAGATCGTCAGACCCTGACGGTCGTCGGCGATCCAATCGCCATTGGGAACCCGCACGCCCGAGGTCGTACCGTTCCACGTAAACACCACGTCATTGGCGAAATCGACCGAAGCCAAGTCAACGATCTGACCGTAATCCGCGGTCTTCACTTCGGCGTCGATCTTCAGTTGCTTGACCACATCGGTGACCCAGCCCGCGCCAAAGCTCTCCCAGGCCAGCATCTCGACCTTGCGTTCGCCCAGCAGCGACCAAAGCGCCATCTCAACCGCACCGGTGTCCGAGGCGGGCACGATGCCGATTTTGTAATCTGCCGGAATGCCCAGAACCTCACGCGTGCCTTCGATGGCCGCTTTCAGCTTGTCCTTGCCAACAGCAGCGCGGTGCGACCGACCCAGCGCAGCATCAGCCAGTTTGGACAGATCAAATGTGGGGGGTTTGGCGCAGGGGCCCGAGGAAAAACGCGGATTTGCCGGCCGCGTTGCCGGTGTATTGGTGCTCATCTGTATTACCCTTCCAGATACACGCCCCTCGTTGGGGAGGGGTGTCCCACGGCCAGAGCTATTGTGCGTCCGCAGCACCAGCAAGCAGAAAAGACTCCTTTTCTGCTGAAAACGACACCTCCACCCGCGCCGATCCGGAACACCTGTTTCCGATACGCGCATTCCCGACCGGGTCAGAGCGCTAGTTGGTCAGATATACAGTTTCCCCGGTTCTCAGCGCTTGTTGCGCCGCCAGCCCAATGCGCACGGCCCACATACCGTCTTGCAGCGTCACATCCGGGCGGGCGCGTTGCCCGCGCAGAAGTTCAAGAAATCCCTGATGCTGAAAAAAGGTCGAGCCGTTGTGATCCCCCGCTGCCAACAAGCGCGGGTCGACGGGAATATCCTTGCAAACCGGACCCTTCGGATCGCGCGGGCTGATGATGACCTGCGGTATCGGAGGTTCCCCCAGATGCTCGGGCCAGAACCGCCCCGGGCCGGGAACCAGCGCCTCGATCTTGGCGTTTGGTCCAATGGCCGAGATTTCCTCTTGATAGCGCGCGCCTTCAGCGAACATGCACAGCTCCAGCATCGCCCGCGCGCCGTTGGCGAAATCGACCAGCACATAGCCGTGGTCCAGAATGTCCGGTGTCTGGCCCTCATAGGTTTCGTCCAGATGATTGACCGCCTGTCCGCCGCTGGCGGTGACGCGCACCGGGTCGGATTGCAGGATCAGCCGCATCAGGTCGAAGAAGTGACAGCACTTCTCGACAAACGTGCCGCCGGTATTGCGGTTGAACCGGTTCCAATTGCCTACCTTTTCAAGGAACGGAAAGCGGTGTTCCCGGATCGACAGCATCTTGACGCCGCCGGTGGCCTGCACCTCGTTAATCAGCGCCGCGATGGGCGGCATATAGCGATACTCCATCGCCACCCAGATCGGATGCGGATAGCTGCTCTGGATCGCCTCCAACCGGGCGGCATCCGCCGGATCGGTGAACAGCGGCTTTTCCACCAACAGCGGCAATGGGCGTGTCTCAGCAATCTCGGTAATCTGATCCACATGCAGATGGTTCGGGCTGACAATCACGATGCAATCCAGATCCTGGACGGCCAGTAGTTCCTGAACCGACGAGACCATATCCGCCTCGGGCGCAATCGCTTGCGCCTTTGCTGCCATCCCGGCGTCGGGCTCAAAAATCGCCGAGACGCGCGTGCCCTCCAGCAAAGCGATATTATGCAGGTGCTCCTGCCCCATCATGCCGCATCCGATCAGCCCGTAGTGGATGGTCCGGGTCATGCGCGTTTCCTTTTACTTCAATCGTTGAACATAGGTGGCTCGATCCGGGTCGAACCACGTTTTTGAAAACTCGACGGGTTCGGCCCTGTCGGACCAACTGAACCGTTCGATATACCCGGCGATTTCACCGGCCGGTTTGGTGAAGCCGGACGGCGTCCAGTCGGGCAAGGGGCGTACCGTCACCCGATCTTCGGCCCGTGTAATCCAGAACCCCAACTGGTGCTGGTAGTAGCGATAGAGCGAGTCCGACAGCAGCGCCCGGTCGATCTGTCCGGCTGATTCGTCCAGCCAGATTTCTTCAACCGCGATGATTGTGTCATTCAGGTAGCGCATCCGGCGCACCCTTGATCCCCGGTTCGATGTGCCAAACCTTGGCAAATCAATGGGCTTATCCAGATGATCCACTGACAGGATATCGGCGCGCGGCAGGCCTCCGCCTTCGGGTAATTCAAGCCGGAACATCGCATAGACGCTGTTCTGCGTCCCAGTCTCGCGCACATAGTTGCCCGAGCCCTGTATCCGCTCCAACATCCCCTTTTTTTCGAGCTCAGCGAGCGATTTTCGCAGCGTCCCGACCGAGACCTGAAGCCGGGCCGCCATGTCGCGTTCGGGTGGCAGACGCTCGCCGTCGATCAGACGGCCCGCCGCGATATCGCGGATCAGAAGTTCCGCGATCTGGATGTAAACCGGCAGGGCATTCGGATTTCGGTTCGAGGCTGGCACGGTGGACGCTTCACTCGGTCGCAGGAAAAATTGATACACTATTGATCTACATCAATGCGCTTGCTACGCAAGAGGAAAGTCAAAGATGTACGGAGCGTGAATCAAATGAGCATCGTCCCCATCACATCCCCCGATCTGGATGCGGCTGAGGTGTCGTGGTTTGCCGCTTTGTGTTCGGACGATTACCAGTTCCTCGGCGTCCCGGATGGCGACCTGCGGTCGAGCTGGGAGCATTGTTCCGGCATCGTGAAAGAGGCCGAGGCACAGGGCTTCCGCAATATCCTGTGCCCCTCCTCCTATCAGGTCGGTCAGGATACGCTAAGCTTTGTCGCGGGCTGTGCGCCGATCACGGAAAAGATCAATCTGCTGGCCGCCGTGCGCTGCGGTGAGATGCAACCCATCATGCTGGCTCGCACCATCGCGACGCTGGATCACATGTTGCAGGGGCGGTTGACGGTCAATATCATCTCCTCCGACTTTCCCGGTGAGAAAGCCGACAGCGCGTTCCGCTATCAGCGTTCGCGCGAGGTGGTAGAGATCCTGAAACAGGCCTGGACGCAGGATGAGATCAACCACGCGGGTGAGGTCTATAATTTCTCGGGCCTGACCACTGATCCGGCGCGGCCCTATCAAACCGGTGGCCCGTTGCTCTATTTCGGCGGTTATTCCCCCTCGGCGCTTGATCTGTGTGGCGAGCATTGTGACGTCTACCTGATGTGGCCCGAAACCAAGGACCAACTGGCCGAGCGGATGAAGGCCGTCCATGCAGTCGCCGAGAATTACAACCGCACGCTGGATTACGGCCTGCGCGTCCACATGATCGTTCGCGATACCGAGGCCGAGGCGCAGGAATATGCGGACTACATCGTCTCGAAGCTGGATGATGAGTATGGCCGCGCGATTCGGGAACGAGCGCTGGATTCGACCTCGCTGGGTGTCGCGCATCAGGCCAAAAATCGCGATCTGGCCGATGAGTATGGCTATGTTGAACCCGGCCTCTGGACCGGTGTTGGTCGTGCGCGGTCAGGCTGTGGTGCTGCGCTGGTCGGTTCGACTGATCAGGTCATGACCAAGATCGAGGAATACCAGAAGATGGGCATCCGCGCCTTCATCTTCTCGGGCTATCCGCACATGGACGAGGCCAAGCATTTCGGCGCACGCGTCCTGCCAAACCTGAAAACCTGCTCCCTTCCCGAAGCTTACGGAAGGGTCCCAAAGACGACCCCGGCCACACCGCTGGGCAACGGAGTACGCTGTTGATGCAACGTGTGAAACTATCTGACTCGCTGGAAATGAGCCGCCTAGTCTATGGCATGTGGCGGTTGGGCGATGACAGCGACACGTCTGTGGGCCATGTCGAGGCCAAGATTCAAGCCTGCTTGGATCAGGGCATCACCACCTTCGATCAGGCCGACATCTACGGCGGTTATGCGGCCGAAGCCGTTCTGGGCAACGCGTTACGCGCCAATCCCAGCCTGCGTCAGCGGATGGAAATCGTCACCAAGTGCGACATCATCGCCCCAATGGGTCGCTACTCGGATGCGAAGGTCAAATACTATGACACCTCGCGCGCGCATATCTTGAAATCAGTCGACACGTCGCTGTCCGAAATGGCCATCGACCATATCGACCTGCTGCTGATCCACCGCCCTGACCCACTGATGGACCACCATGAAACCGGGGCCGCATTGGACGAAGTTGTCGCCAGCGGTAAGGTCGGCGCGGTCGGCGTTTCGAATTTCCGCCCGTGGGACTGGTCGCTGCTGCAATCAGCGATGGAAACGCAACTGGTCACCAACCAGATCGAGATTTCTCTGGGCGAGATCAGCCCCTTCACCAATGGCGATCTGGCCTTTCACCAGCAGCATGGGCAACCGATCATGGCGTGGTCTCCGCTGGGTGGAGGCCTGTTGATGGCCGGAAACCCTCCGGTCGGCGTTGTGGCAGATGAGATCGCAGCCGAGTTCGGCGTGGATCGCGCCGCTGTGGCCGTGGCGTTCCTGCTGGCCCATCCGGCCAACATCCTGCCGGTGATGGGCACCAACAATCTGGGCCGCATCAAAACCATCTCGGACGCTTTGAAAGTCAAATTGGATCGTGAAAGCTGGTATCGCCTCTATGAGGCGGCGCTGGGGCATGAGGTACCATGATGAACGCAATCTCAAAGGACATGACCCATACTTTCGTTCCGCATAAGGACGACACCCGCACCCTACGCGATGCCTTCGGGCGCTTTGCCACCGGCGTCACCATCGTCACCTGCGACAGCGCGGATGGCCCGGTTTGCATCACCGCCAACAGCTTTTCGTCGCTGTCGCTAGACCCTCCGCTGATCATGTGGGCGGGCGACCGCAACTCGCGCCGTTTCCCCTATTTCCACAAGGCCCGCCATTTCAGCGTGCATGTGCTGTCCTCGGAACAGGCCGAACTGTGCTTTGGCTGTTCCAAGGACGCCTTTGCGCTGCGCGACATCGCGCATGCGCGGTGCGAAAACGGAACGCCGATCCTGCCGGACTGTCTGGCGCGGTTCGAATGCGAACAGCACGCGTATCACGATGCGGGCGATCACGTTATTGTCGTAGGAAAGGTTCTCAAGGCCAGCATGGCGGATGGAGACGCGCTGACCTTTTACGCCGGGAAACTCGGCCAATTCGCGCAGCACTAAGCGCGGTCTGACGACCGTGGGACATACCCGCGGCTGAACAAGGGAGGATCCGCATGAGCGGACTGGCATCGGTGCTTGCGCCGATTGCATTCGTGAACGAAACCGCGCTGCGTCTGGGCCGCGCGGTTGGTGTCGTTGCGATTGCACTCATGGTGATCGCAATCCTGATTCAGGTGTTCTTCCGATACGTTCTGGGCAACGCCCTGCCCTGGCCGGATGAGGCCGCTCGGTTTTGCATGTTGTGGATGACTGGTCTGATGGCCCCCACCGCGTTCCGGCGCGGCGGCTTTGTGGCCATCGACATGCTGGAGCGTTTTTTGCCGCGCGTAATCGGCCAAACGCTGAACCTGTTCCTGCTGCTGATTTCGCTCGCCGTCCTGCTGGTTGCCGTCAATATCGGCTGGTCCGAGGTCACCGGCTTTGGCGGCAAATTCGCCACCGCCGCGCTGTATCTGCCCACCTCTTTCGGGTTCGACGAATGGTACCGCATTCCGCGCAGCTGGATGATGGCTTCGCTGCTGGTGGGGATCGTCCTTCTGATCTCGGTGAATATCGAGCTGATCCTGCGATCCTTCATCACTCTGCTGGGCGGGGGTCACCTGCTTCCCGAAATTCCTGACGCGGCAGTGGGGGCCGAATAAATGCTGATCTGGTTCCTGCCCACCTTCCTGATTTTCCTGCTGATCGGCCTGCCGGTCTTTTTCGCCCTTCTGGCCGCGCCCGGTATCCTGCTATGGCTGAACGGTCAGACCAACGACATCACGCTGCTCTATCGCAATGTGTATAACGGCATGGACAGCTTCCCGCTGATGGCCATTCCCTTCTTCATGTTGGCCGGAGAGCTGATGAATCGCGGCGGCATCACCATCCGCCTCGTCGAGTTCTCTCAGGCCCTGATGGGCCACCTGCGCGGGGGTTTGGCCCATGTGAACGTGCTGAGTTCGATCCTGTTCGCGGGCCTCTCGGGATCTGCCGTGGCCGATACATCCGCTTTGGGATCGATGCTGATCCCGGCGATGGAGAAACAGGGCTACACACGCAAATTCGCCGCCGCGATCACAGCGGCGAGTTCGGTGATCGGCCCAATCATCCCGCCCTCGGGCATTATGATCATCTACGCCTATGTCATGGGCGAAAGCGTTGCGGCACTGTTCCTTGCAGGTATCGTACCCGGTGTAATGGTCGGCGTCGGCCTCATGCTGATGATCAAACTGATGGCCGACAAGTACGACTTCCCCGTCGCCAGCCGTAAATACACCTGGCCCGAGCGGCGCCAGGCCAGCCTGAAAGCCTTCTTCCCGCTGATGACGCCAGTGATCATTCTGGGCGGCATTCTGGGCGGCATCTTCACCCCGACCGAGGCCGCTGCTGTTGCCGTAGGCTATGCTTTTATCATCGGCTTCTTCGTGCTGCGCACGTTGACATGGAAGGAAGTGCCGGAGGTTCTAAGCAACGCAGGCATGACCTCCGCCGTCGTTCTTCTGCTGGTCGGCGCAGCGATGGCGTTCAAGACGGTCGTCAGCCTCAGCCACGCGCCGGAACAACTGGCCTCGTTGATCCTCAGCCTGTCGGAAAACCCGCTGATCCTGCTGTTCCTGATCAACCTGTTGCTGTTCATCGTCGGCATGTTTCTGGATGCAGGCCCCGCGATCATCATCCTTGGTCCGATCCTTGGCCCGATCTTTACCAGCCTCGGCGTCGACCCGATCCACTTCGCCATCATCATGAGCGTCAACCTGACTGTAGGCCTCGCCACGCCGCCAATGGGATTGGTCCTGTTCGTGGCCGCCGCAGTCTCGCGCGAACGGGTCGAGACCATCGCCAAGGCGATCCTGCCGTTCCTGGCGGTCGAAATCATAGTGATCTTCCTGATCACCTATATCCCCGCATTATCCATGACGATCCCGAGGATAACGGGATTTGCCAACTGAGTATCACAGGGAGGAAACGCATGCTCAGAGACTTCATCAAAACCGCAGCGGTGGCCACATCGCTGGTGGCCGCCTCCGCGATTGCCGCGACAGCCGCCGACTTCACACTGCGCGCCACCGCCAACTCGAACGAAAACGATGAGGATTATGACGGCCTGATCGTCTTCAAGAACTATGTCGAGGCCGCCTCAAACGGCGCGATCGAGGTCGAGCTGTTCATCGGTACTCAACTGTGTTCGAATGGTGCGGAATGCCTGCAAGGCGTCGCCGATGGCACCATCGACATCTACATCTCTACTTCGGGTGGAGCCTCGGGTATCTTCCCATATGTGCAGGTATTGGACCTGCCCTACCTAATGGCCGATGACCGCATTGCCGAGCATGTTCTGTCGGGTGACTTCACCCGCACCATGCGCGACATGGCGTTGGAAGATTCCGGCGGCGCGATCCGTCTGATGACCATCGGCAACACCGGTGGCTGGCGCAACTTTGCCAACACACAGCGCCGCATTGCCGAGCCTGCCGATATGGACGGCCTCAAAATCCGCACCGTGGTCGCCGACCTGCCGCAGGAACTGGTCAAGGCACTGGGAGCTTCGCCTACCCCGATCCCGTGGCCGGAACTGTTCACCAGTTTCCAGACCGGCGTGGTTGAGGGCTCCAAGAACGGCATCACCGACATCATGGGTATGAAATTCCCGGATGCGGGTCTGCAATATGTCACGCTGGACGGTCACGCCTATATGGGCGCGCTGTGGTGGATGAACAACGCCAAGTTCCAAGAGATGCCCGAAGATATGCGCCGCGTGGTGGTCGACGGGTTCTATGCGCTGCAACAGGCCACCTTTGCCTCGCCCAAGCGTAAGTCGATTCAGGCTTATGAGGATTTTGTTGCCGGTGGCGGCGACCTCTACGTGCTGACACCCGATCAGAAAGCCTCGTTCAAAGAGGCCGCAACCCCGGTCTATGACTGGTTCCAGTCCAACGTCGCCCGTGGGGACGAGATCTTTGTCGCCCTGACCGAGGCGGTCGCGGCTGCTGAGGCCGATGTAAACGCCTCGCGCGACGCGGACCTGAACTAAACCGATGGGTCGGGCCTTGCAGCCCGGCCCTCACCGAAACGGGTACATCCACCCTTTGTAGTCGTTGACCAGAATATGCGCCCTTTCGATCTGCTCCGGCGACATTTTCTTGACCACTTCCTCAAGGCTGATCGCCGCATCGGGATCGCCGCCAATGGCGCTGAGCGTGTACCACATATAAGCCCGCACCAGATCGGGCGCGGGCATGCCCAGACCCAGCTCATAGTACCAGCCAACCCCCGACTGTGCGCCCGGATGCCCTTTCATCGAGGCGCGCAGATACCATTCAAACGCGCGTTCATAGTCCTGCGGGACGCCCAGACCCAGCCCGTACATCACTCCGATCAGTTCTTCGGCCTCGGCATTGCCCGAACGGGCGGCGGGCATCAGTTCCTCGCGCGCGGCTTCAAACTCCCCTGCCTCCATCAGATCACGCGCCTGTTCCAGTTCGGCCAGAACCGGTGTCGCAAGCAGGCAAAGGGTAAATACAAACTGGCGCATGGGGTTATGTTCCTTTTGGCCGGGGCTGCGGCGGCGCAGGAGTTACCGCGCCCGCTGACCGATGATGACTTCTTGCCCTTTGATATGGAACAGGCCGCTATCGGTCATCAACTGTTTTACGATCCGATCCTGTCGGGCAATCGGAACATCTCCTGCGCCCATTGCCATCACCCCGATTTCGGAACGTCTGACGGGCTGTCTCTGGGCATCGGCGAGGGAGGTGAAGGTCTTGGCCCCAACCGCACCCCCGGCACCGGAGCCGACAAAATCCGCAAACGCATCCCGCGCAATTCACCGGGGCTTTGGAACCTTGGTGCGAAGGACATCCACACGGTCTTTCACGATGGCCGCCTGAGTATCTCGGATGTCTACGGCAACGGATTCAATTCACCCGCACAGGAATGGCTGCCCGACGGTCTGAATTCCCTACTGGCCGCACAGGCGTTGTTCCCGCTGACAGCACAGTTCGAGATGGCCGGCAATGTCGCCGAAAACCAAGTGACCGGGGCTGTTCATGACCGCATCGACAAAGGCTGGCCCATTCTGGCCAAACGGGTCCGTACCGATCCGCACTACGGCCCACCTATGGTGGCTGCCTTTGACGAGATCGACAGTACCGAAGACATCACGATCACCCAGATCGCCAACGCCCTGGCCGCCTTCATGGCCATCGAATGGCGCAGCAGCGACAGTCTTTTTGACCAATATCTCGCCGGAGACACCGAAGCCCTGTCCGACACTCAGAAAAACGGCATGACCCTGTTCTACGGCAAGGCAAACTGTGCAACCTGTCATTCGGGCCCTCTGATGTCGGATCAGAAATTCCACGCACTGGCCTTGCCCCCGTTTGGACCGGGCCGCACCCGGCAATGGGACCCCTACGCTCGCGACGTAGGACGTATGGGCGAAAGCAACCGGATCGAAGACGCCTATCGCTTCCGCACCCCAATGCTGCGTAATGTCGCCCTGACCGCGCCTTATGGTCACAACGGAGCCTTCCCCGATCTAAAAAGCATGATCCGGCACCATCTTGACCCGCAGACCAGCTTTACAAACTGGACCCCGGACATGGCGGCTTTGCCGAAAGTTCCGTGGCTGCAAAAAGCAGATTTCGTTATCTGGCAGGATACGTTCGAGATGCAGCGCGTGCGCAACAAGATCGACATTACTCCGGTGAAATTGACAGACGCTGAAGTCGACGCTCTTGTCGCCTTTCTGAATGCTCTGACCGGAACAAGTGTAGACACGCCACCTTTCGGAGTACCCGACGGGTTCACACCTTAGGACAAACCCCCGCTTTTGTGCGGGGGTTTTGTTTCGCTTACTCTGCTGCGTCGAGGTAGTCTTCCATTGGAGGGCATGTGCAGACGAGGTTTCTGTCGCCGTAGACGTTGTCGACGCGGTTGACGGGGGACCAGTATTTATCGACGCCCATGGAGCCCGGGGGGAAGCAGGCCTGTTCACGGGTGTAGGGGCGGTCCCAGTCGCCGACCAGATCGCGCACCGTGTGGGGGGCGTTTTTCAGCGGGTTGTTTTCCGCGTCGATCTTTCCGTCGATGATGTCCTGCGCTTCCGAGCGGATCGAGAGCATGGCGTCGCAGAAGCGGTCCAGCTCTGCCTTGGGTTCGGACTCGGTGGGTTCCACCATCAGCGTGCCGGCCACCGGCCAGGACATGGTGGGCGCGTGGAAGCCGCTGTCGATCAGGCGCTTGGCTACGTCGTCGACGGTGACATGCGCCTCGGCATCCAGCGGTCTTGTGTCGAGGATGCATTCATGCGCCACACGACCGGTCTCGGACGTGTAGAGGATCGGATAGGCATCCTTGAGCCGCGCGGCAATGTAGTTGGCGTTCAGGATCGCCACCTTGGTCGCTTGCGTCAGACCCGCGCCGCCCATCAGCAGCACATAGGCCCACGAGACCGGCAGAATGGACGGAGACCCAAACGGCGCTGCCGAGACCGGACCCACGGCGGTGCCGTATTCCGGGTGGCCGGGCAGATGCTCGGTCAGGTGTGCCTTGACGCCGATCGGACCCATGCCGGGGCCGCCGCCGCCATGCGGGATGCAGAAGGTCTTGTGCAGGTTCAGGTGGCTGACATCGCCGCCCACGTCGCCGGGACGGGCCAGACCGACCATGGCGTTCATGTTGGCCCCGTCGATATAGACCTGACCGCCGTGATCATGAGTGATCTGGCAGACTTCCTGCACGGTGGTCTCGAACACGCCATGGGTGGACGGGTAGGTGATCATGCAGGCGGCAAGGTTGTCCGAGTGCTTCTCGGCCTTGGCGCGGAAGTCGGCGACGTCGATATTGCCGTTCTCATCCGCCTGCACCGGCACAACCTGCCAGCCCACCATCTGGGCCGAGGCCGGGTTGGTGCCGTGCGCCGAGGTCGGGATCAGGCAGACATTGCGCTGCCCTTCGCCCCGGGCGAAGTGATAGTTGCGGATGGTCAGCAGGCCCGCATACTCGCCCTGCGCGCCCGAGTTGGGCTGCTGGGAGATCGCGTCATAGCCGGTGATCTGGCACAGCTTGTCGTTCAGATCGGCAATCATCTCGTGATAGCCCTGTGCCTGATCTTCTGGGCAGAACGGGTGCAGGTTGCCGAACTCGGGCCAGGTGACCGGGATCATCTCGATCGTGGCGTTCAGCTTCATGGTGCAGGACCCCAGCGGGATCATCGCCCGGTCCAGCGCCAGATCGCGGTCAGCCAGACGGCGCATATAGCGCGTGATCTCGGCCTCGGCCCGGTTCTGGTGGAAGATCGGGTGAGTCAGGTATTCGCTTTCGCGCAGCGCATGTTCCGGCAAGCGATAGGCCACGTTCGCGCTGTCATCCTGACGGTCGATGCCAAAGGCACCCCAGACGGCCTCGATGGTCTCGGGCCGGGTCTGTTCGTCCAGGCTGATGCCCACTTTCGTGTCACCGACCTTGCGCAGGTTGACGCCCCGGGCCACGGCAGCCTCCATGACGGTCTTCTGCAGATGGCCGACCTCAACCGTGATGGTGTCGAAGAAGACCTCCGGCTCAACAGCAAAGCCCGCCTCTTCCAGACCGGCGGCCAGGCGCGAGGTCTTGCGGTGCACCGATTGCGCGATGGCCTTGATGCCGTCAGGGCCGTGGTAAACGGCATACATCGAGGCAATGACGGCCAGCAGCGCCTGCGCGGTGCAGACGTTCGAGTTGGCTTTCTCGCGGCGGATATGCTGTTCACGGGTTTGCAGCGACAGGCGGTAGGCCTTGTTGCCGCGGCTGTCGATGCTAACACCGATAATCCGGCCCGGCATCGAGCGCTTCAGCTTGTCGGTGGTCGCCATATAGGCGGCGTGCGGGCCGCCATAGCCCATCGGCACGCCAAAGCGCTGGGTCGAGCCGATGGCAATATCCGCGCCCATCTCACCCGGTGACTTCAGCAGCGCCAGCGACAGGATGTCGGCAGCGACGATGGCAATGGCTTTGTGTTCGTGCAGTGCCGCGATCTCGTTGGTGAAGTCGCGCACATGACCGTGCGTGCCGGGGTACTGGAAGATCGCGCCAAAGACGGCACCAGCTTCTAGCTCATCGGGGTCGCCCACCTGCACGTCGATGCCCAGAGGCTCAGCCCGGGTTTTGATCACCGCGATTGTTTGCGGGTGGCAGTTCTTGTCGACAAAGAAGGCCGCGTTGTTGGCTTTCGAACGCCCGCCGCGCTTGGCCATCGCCATGGCCTCGGCAGCGGCGGTGGCTTCGTCCAGCAGCGAGGCGTTGGCCACGTCCAGACCGGTCAGGTCGCTGACCATGGTCTGGAAGTTCAAGAGCGCCTCAAGACGGCCCTGGCTGATCTCGGGCTGATAGGGGGTATAGGCGGTGTACCAGGCCGGGTTTTCCAGGATGTTGCGCAGGATCGGCGCCGGCGTGGTGGTGCCGTAATAGCCCTGACCGATCAGCGAGGTCAGAACGGTGTTCTTGCTCGCCACCTCTTTCATGTGGAACAGCGCATCGCGTTCCGTCATCGCCGGACCCCAGTCCAGCGGTTCCTTCTGCCGGATCGCAGGCGGGACGGTGGCGTCGATCAGTTCGTCCAATGTCTTGAAGCCGATCACCTTGAGCATGTCGCGCATCTCGGTTGGGCTTGGGCCAATGTGGCGGCGGTTGGCAAAGTCATAGGCTTCGTAGTCGGTCAGTTTGAAGGCCATGTGTGCGCTCCTGTCGAATAGGTCAGGTCCGGCCGGGCAGGCAGCAGCCTCCGGCGGAAGGTGAGGGCCGTCTTGGAACCTGTCCAGTGGACAGGTTCAGGTCCGAACGGGCGGAGCCCCGGAAACAGGGCTCCGAGTTTGGTTTAACCGATGAAGGCTTTGTAGCCAGCTTCGTCCATCAGATCGTCCAGCTGCGCCGCATCCGCGATCTTGATCTTGTAGATCCAGGCCTCGCCTTCGGGGTCGTCGTTCAGCGCGCCGGGGTTGTCGGCCAGCGCCTCGTTCACTTCAACGATCTCGCCATCGACCGGGGCGTACAGCTCGGACGCGGCTTTGACGGATTCGATCACGCCGATCTCGCCGTCCTTCTCGAACTCGTCGCCCGCTTCCTGCTGCTCGACGAACACAACTTCACCCAGCTGCTCGGCGGCATGTTTGGTGATGCCCAGAGTGGCCGCGTCCCCTTCGACGGTCAGCCATTCATGCTCTTCGGAATAATAGGTTGCCATGTCTCTCTCTCCTGACTTCAACGCTTGTAGTTCTGTTTGACAAAGGGCAGCGCCACGATCTGCGCCGGTTGTGCCTTGCCCCGAATGATGAGGTTCACCTTCTCGCCCGGCTCGCCATGGCCTTTGCTCACATAGCCCATCGCAACCGGGCCGCCGACTGTGGGGCCAAAGCTGCCCGAGGTGATCTGGCCGATGGTGTTGCCCTCAAGGCATTGCACTTCCACGCCCTGACGCGCCGGTGCGCGGCCTTCGGGCTTGATGCCCACCAGCTTGCGCGCGGCACCCCCGGCCAGTTCCTTTTGCACGCGATCCGCGCCCGGAAAGCCGCCTTCTTCCTTGCGGCGTTTCTGAATGGCCCAGCCAAGGCTGGCTTCAATCGGCGAGGTGCTCTGGTCGATGTCATTGCCATAGAGGCATAGCCCCGCCTCCAGCCGCAGGCTGTCGCGCGCGCCCAGACCCGCCGGTTCGCAATCCTCATGCGCCAGGAAAGCCTTGGTGATCTCGATCGCCTTATCCTCGGGGATCGAGATCTCATAGCCATCCTCGCCGGTATAGCCCAGCCGCGAGATCCGGCATTCGACACCCATGATGTCGGCCACGGTGGTTTCCATGAACTTCAGATCGCGCGCGGCAGGGCACAGCGCGCCCACCACATCCTCGGCTTTGGGGCCTTGCACAGCCACCAGCGCCCGGTCGAAGATCTCGGTCACTTCGACGCCTTCGAGGTTCGCTTTCATATGCGGAATGTCCTGATGCCGCAGCGCCGCGTTTACCACCACAAAATAGTGATCCCCCGCATTCGACACGATCAGGTCATCCATGATCCCGCCGTCGGCATTGGTAAAGAACCCGTACCGCGCCTTGCCTTCCTTCAGCGTCGCATAGGCCTGCGGGCACAAAGCTTCCAGCTTCTCGCCCACATTCTCACCGCGCAAAATCACCTGACCCATGTGAGATACATCAAACACCGCCGCCTTCTCACGACACTGCTTATGCTCGCCCATAATCCCCATCGGATACTGAACAGGCATCTCCCAGCCCGCAAAATCAACCATCTTGCCACCCAACTCAACATGCAACGAGTACAGCGGCGTACGCTTCGGTTCGGTCATTTCCAGGGCCTTTCATGTGCCGTTCTCAATGATCGCCGCGGAGAATTCAATGGCAGCTCCGACCGTCAGCCAGTCGATACCAAAGTTCCCGGGACACTCAGGCGAGTCAACAGGATTTGGCGGATTGGCAGGGCGGGTAGTATGCGGCCGCATGCAGCAATTTTGTATCCTATAGGAAACTTTTTTCCATTAAACAACACCTGAGATGGGAAACATGGCCGCAATTCTCAAAAGGTTGAAACGCCGTGAACGGCTGATTTTGCCAGCCACTTTTAGAACCCCTCTGGTGCCTGAGAGGTTCCTGTCCTAAGACTGCTCCGCAACAGGAGGCGACATGTCATATATTACTCTGGTTCGGCACGGTCAGGCCAATTCAGCAGCACGGGACGAGGGCAATTATGACAAGCTCAGCGACCTTGGCCATCAACAGGCGCGCTGGCTTGGCGCGCATCTGAAAGAGAATCAGGCCTTTTACCCCCGTGTTTATTCCGGCACGCTGACGCGCCATATCGAGACCGCCGCCAGTATGGGGCTATCGGAACCGATCCGCGATCCGCGCCTGAACGAGGTCGAGTATTTTCGTATGTCCCAGCTGTTCAAGGAACAGCATGGCGAGCCTTTGCCCGAAACCCGCGAGGGGTTCATCGAGCATCTGCCCAAGACCTTCGCCGCCTGGCAACGGGGCGAGATTGAAGACACGCCGGAAACCTTCGACGAATTCGAAACCCGCGTTGGTGATGTCTTGCGCGAAATCGGCACCGAGGGCGGCCCGGCTATTGTTGTGACCTCAGGCGGGTTGATCTCGATGGTGGTGCGGATTGCGATGGGTCTGGACCTTGCGTCGATGTCACGGGTGGCGCTGGCGATCATGAATACGTCGCTACACCGGTTGCACCCGATCGGGCCACAGCTTAGCCCGGTTCTGTTCAACGCCGTCCCGCATCTGGAAGCGCCGGACCGGCGGTACGCGCAAACGCATCTGTAAACCGTCGGAGGCCCCATGCAGCTTTACTACGCCCCCCGCACAATCTCGGTCGCCGTTGCGATTGCTTTAGAAGAGGCCGGGCTGGAGTATGAGGCGATCCAACTGGACTTTGCTGGCGGAGAGCAGACCAAACCCGCTTACAAGCAGATCAACCCTAAGGGCCGGGTTCCGGCGCTGGTGGTGGATGGCGGTATCCTGACCGAAACCGGCGCATTGCTGGAATATGTCGCGGCCAAGGCGCCCGATGCCGGATTGATACCCGCCGATCCCGTCATGGCCGCAAGAATGCGTGAGATGATGTTCTATCTCGCCTCGACCATGCATGTGAACCACGCCCACAAAATGCGCGGGCATCGCTGGGCCGACAAGAAGCCCAGCTGGAAGGACATGCAGGGCAAGGTGGCGCAGACAATGACGGCGTCTTGTGACTATATCTCGTCAAACGGGCTGCGCGGGCCGTTTGTGTTGGGTGACGCGTTCTCGCTGGCCGATGCTTACCTGTATGTGGTGTGCAGCTGGCTGGAAGGCGACGGCGTTGATGTTTCGGCCTTTCCCAAGATTCTCGCCTTTCGTGAGGCGATGGAGGCGCGGCCCTCAGTTCAGGCGGTGCGCGCCGGTGGAATGCTCTGACTAAAGGATACATGATGACACATCTCTGGGTCCGGGCAGAACAGCGCCCGAACGAGGAACGGGTTGGGCTGACCCCCGAAGGGGCCGCTGCGTTGGTCGCTGCGGGTATCCGGGTGACGGTCGAGGAAAGCTCGGTGCGCGCGATCCCGCTGGCTGGCTACAAGGATGCCGGATGTGAGATTGCAGCTGAGAACTCATGGCCTGAGGCCCCTCTGGACGCGATCATCTTTGGCCTCAAAGAGCTACCCGACGACGGCACGCCCCTGCCCCATCGCCACATCATGTTCGGCCATGCCTATAAAGGTCAGCACTCGGGTCGCGCACTGTTGCAGCGGTTCAAAGCCGGGGGCGGAACGCTGTATGATCTGGAATATCTCGTGGATGAAGACGGCCGCCGGGTCGCCGCCTTCGGCTACTGGGCCGGATATGCGGGCGCTGCGGTCACGCTGAAAACATGGGCCGCGCAGCAGCGGGGTGAGGAATGCCCCCCGGTCGGCGTATACGCAGGCAAAGATGCGCTGAACGCGGAACTGCTGGCTGAGCTGGACGTCACCGGCGCGGCGCGCCCGCGCGCCATCGTCATCGGTGCATTGGGCCGTGTTGGCACAGGTGCCGCAGATATGTGCGAGGCGATGGGTGTAACGGTGACCAAATGGGACATGGCGGAAACCGCCAGTGGAGGTCCGTTCCCGCAAATCCTTGATCACGACCTGTTCCTGAACTGCATCTTTGCGCGCCCCGGCACGCCGGTTTTTGTCCCGCACGAGGCTCTGGCGGCACCGCGTAACTTGACCGCCATCGGCGACGTGGCCTGCGACCCGGACAGCGATTACAACCCGGTGCCGGTCTATGACCGTGCCACCTCATGGGACGCCCCTGCCCTGCGCGTGGCGACCGACCCGGTCATGGACGTGATGGCAATCGACAACCTGCCGTCGATGCTGCCCGTCGAAAGCTCGCATGACTACGCGGCGCAACTTCTGCCATCGCTGCTGACCCTGACCGATCTGGAAAGCGGTGTCTGGGGGCGGGCTGAGGCAACCTACAAATCACATATCGAAGGGATCTGAGCGATGACGATTCACTGGTGTGGCACCGGCCTGTCGGCCATCCCCGGCCTGCGCCGCCTGATCGAAGGCGGGCACAAGGTCACCGTCTGGAACCGAACCGTCGAAAAGGCCAAGGCCGAGGTCGGAGACCTGACGGACGACATCCGCCCCTTCGACGTCGACGCCATTGCGGCGGTTTTGACGAAAGGCGACGTGATTGTTTCAATGCTGCCCGGCGAATGGCACGTGCCGCTGGCTGAACTGGCGATCTCGAAACAGGCCAATTTCGTCTCGTCCTCCTACATCGCGCCCGAAATGCGTGCGCTGGATGACAAGGCCCGCGAGGCCGAAGTGATACTGGTCAACGAGGTCGGGTTGGACCCGGGTATCGACCACCTGATGGCGCATGCTCTGGTCGATGACTACCGCGCCTCGGATGCGTTTGACCCGGGAAATCACCTGAGCTTTATCTCCTATTGCGGTGGCATCCCGAAGAACCCCAACCCGTTCCGCTATAAATTCAGCTGGTCGCCGCTGGGTGTGCTCAAAGCCCTGCGTTCACCTTCGAAATCCATCCGCGACTATGCCCCGCTGGACGTGGCCCGCCCCTGGGACGCGATCAGCAGCTATATCGCGCCTCTGCCAACCCCGGAAAGCTTTGAGGTCTATCCGAACCGCGACTCGATCCCGTTCATGGAGCAGTACCACTTTGAAAAGCACTGGACGGTCAAGGAATTCGTCCGCGGCACCCTGCGTCTGAACGGCTGGGCCGATGCGTGGTCGGATGTGTTCACTGAAATCGAAACGCTGTCAGGCCCGGAAGGCGATGCGCGCCTGAAAGAGATGTCGGATCAGTTCTGGGCCGAAAACGCCTATGACGAGGGTGAGCCCGACCGCGTGGTTCTGTGTGTCGGCCTGAAGGCGGAAAAAGACGGCATCCCCGTCTGGCACAAAACCTACGTCATGGATGCCTGGGGCGACGCGCGTGGCACTGCCATGGCGCGGCTGGTCTCGATCCCGGTCTCTCTGGCGGTCGAAGCCGTCCTGAACCGCGCCGTCCCGGCGGGCGTCCACGCGGCCCCCAGTGATCCGAAACTGGTGCAGAGCTGGATGGCTGAGATCGACAGGCTGGCTCAACACTTGCAGGTCGTGGACCACACAGCCTGAAAATTGAGAATGCCATTCCGAGTTTTCGGAATGGCTTTAGCGTTGTCGCCGTCTGCAAAGTTCCGTCATCTTGGTCTTTCAGATGTAGCGCTCAATCGTTTCTTCGATATCGCTGCGGTTGATACCGATGTCGGCTAGATGCTGATCTGACAACCGGCTTAGTTCCTGCGCAGCGCGCACGATGTCGGCCCGGATGGCCTGCACGCGCATCGCCCGATCAAATAGCAAAACCGTACTGGCGCTGATCGCTGCTTCCTGGTTCGAACTTGAATCCAACATGGTCTCCTCCATCTTTCATCTTTGTAGGGTCAGGCGCGATCAGTGCAAATCGCGACGGTACGGCTGTCCGTGATAGACGCTCTGATACGCGCGCTCTTTGATCTCGCTACGGTCGATGCCGATATCGTTCAGCTGCCTGTCGCTGAGATTTTCCAGCTCCTGTACGGTCTTAGCGAAAATTCCACGGCGGAAGTGTTCGACCCGAGCTTCGGCGTAATTCGAGAACATTCCGAAGAAGAGCCCCTCCTGCGGGGTAACTGTTTGTGCGTAACCCATGACTTTCTCCTTTATCTCTGAGTTGCGTTTGTCCTTGCAAAACAGACTAAAGACATCAGGATTAATGGTGCCGGAGGGGTGGATTAAGGTTCGTTAACGTTGCTGGAGTCGCGCTGATCACCAACAAGGTCCTTATACAGATACGCAAGGTCAACGAGGTTCCGACGTAACTCAGGCGCGAAGAGGTGCGCATAAATTACGACCCCCAGGCTGCTTTCTGAGCCTGCATATTGAAGATACCGTAATGGCCCCGGCGCGAATCACGAACGTTTCGCTTGTTGCAGACGTGGAGATGCGGTGTCGTTGCCCCAGACACGCGAGGCGTGTCCGTCTCCACGGGATCATCCCCGAGGGGCGTCCCAGCAACTGAATACGAACAGGAGCAACGACGTGAGTGTTTTTATCGGAGTAGACGTGTCCTTGGCAAGCTCGGCCATTTGCATTCTTGGCGAAGGCGGCAAAATCATCAAAGAGGCCAAGATAGACAGCGAACCGGCTGCGTTTGTCGCCTTCATGCAGAACCTGCCCTACGAGATCACCGGGATCGGCATGGAGGCCGGTCCGCTGTCGCAGTGGCTGCACAAGGCTCTGGCCGATGCGGGGTTCCAGGTTGTGCTGATGGAAACCCACAGGGTGAAGAAGGCGCTGTCCGCCATGCCCATTAAGACCGACAGGAGGGACGCCGAGGGGATCGCGCACTTGCTCCAGCTCGGCTGGTTCAGTGCGGTGCATTGCAAGTCGGTCACCGCCCAGGAGACGCGCGCGGTTCTGACTGGGCGCAACGCACTGAAAAAAGCGCTCATTGCCATGGAACTCTCCATGCGTGGGATCCTGCGCAACTTTGGATTGAAGATGGGGCAGATCTCCAAGAAGGGCTATGAAGAACGGGTCCGGGAATTGATCGACGGCAATGACATGCTGAAGCAGATGGCGTTGCCGATCCTGGCGGCGCGGGCAGAACTGCGCAAGCAACTGGCTGTCTTTGAGCGGCAGGTACGCAGCATGGCCATGAAGGACCCGGTATGCCGCAAGCTGATGACCATGCCGGGGGTCGGGCCGGTTGTCGCACTGACCTACCGGGCGGCGATTGATGATCCGACCCGGTTCCGCAGATCGAAGGATATCGGCCCGTGGGTCGGACTGACGCCCAGTCGGGAAGAGTCCGGCGAGCGCTCTGTTGTAGGGGCAATCTCCAAGACTGGGGATGTCGGTTTGCGCTGCGCACTTTTCCAAGCGGCGAATAGCATGCTGAACTGCGGAAGCGAGAACTGGTTGAAAACCTGGGCGCAGCAACTCGCTGAGAAGTGCGGCAACAGACGGAAGGCTAAGGTCGCGTTGGCGCGGCGGATCGGCGTGGTCCTGCACCGCATGTGGATGGACAACACCGACTTCCGGTCCATTCGTGAAGAGGCGATGGCGCTGCGCGCTGCCTGAGAAACCGAGGCAATACACGATGAACGTAACACGAGCAAAAGGAGCAAACGGCGACGCCTGAAAGCGTCTGCCCAGCGGCGTCCCCAACCGGGACGCGGTCCCCGATGATGCACGAGACCCCCTGGTCGCCAGCCCTTGCAGGGTTGAGCACGTAGTGAAGATAGGCACTCGGGACTGCACTGGACAAAGTATCAAGTCGGCAACCACAGCAACGGCGTTGTGCGTTGACCACGAACGGAAGGCAGAGCCTGGTGGAGACATATCAGTTGCGCGGAACAGCACAGACGAAAGCCAAGCATGATGAACATAATCTTCTGAGAACCAGGGCCATGACACCTGTGTGCTCTGCATATGACCGACCCCGCGAAAACCAAATCGGTCTCGCGGCGCGCCCGGTTGCCAATGTAGCGCTTGACACGGAGAGGGCCATTACGGAAGGGGGTAGATATATTTTTCCGGAAACATACAGTCGAACACTTTGCTGACGACAATAAAGTGCTCAGCAGCTTCTCGAGGATCGCCGTCTGTTAGCACGAAAACTTGACCAGTATACACAGCTATAATGTTGCGTTTGCTCCAAATGGTCTCTTTCGCATACAATTCACCCACAGTCTTCAAGCCGGTCTCTTTCAACTTTTTGTCAAAAAAATCGAATTGCTCCATTGCGTCAGAACAACTCAACTCCGGATAACCATCTCGTCTTTCAGGAAACAGCGGCGGACATTTGGGTCCTGCGCCAAGACATGCCGAATGGTAGTATTTCAGCAGGTTGTCGATTAGTGGATCACGTTTTAGCGCTGCTGACGTCACCTCGATCAATTGATCATAAAGCTTGTCTTCCAACAGGGAATTCCCCCAGGTTTTCCAAACCCAGAGCCGATTTGGGTAGCTCACCAAAACATCAGTAAAATAAGCTTGAAATTCGTCGCTCAACCCCATTTCACGAAACAGCGTTCCCTTCATTTCCATCGAATAGTCACTTCCGGGCGCGTGCTCTAGTGCGGTGTCAATGGCCGACAGCGCACCCTCGTGATCCCCGGTTTTCGCTAATACATATGACTTCCACTGCCACGGCACCTCGCTGTCCGAATCCTCTGCAATCGCCAGATCAACCTCGTTCAGAGCAGCGTCCCAATCCTGCTGGGCCATGTATATTCGCATCTTGTGGCGATGCATCAGCGATCGCGTGGACGGTTTATACGTTGTCCAATTCAATAGCACGTCGCAGGCAGCCAAGGCGTCCTGCGGATCGCCCGGGGCGAGATTGCAGGTTCTGATCAGTTCATCGTGCTTCTTGCCCAGAACCGGCACAGCGACGATAGTCAGAACGACCAGAACAATGGCGACACGAACAAAAGACACTTTGCGTTTTGCAGATTCGGCAGGAGTATCAGTATTCATTCAAACAACCATAAGTATATCTGACTGCACTGAACCAAACCTGCGCGCGGAAGTAAACGGCGGTTGCACAATTGCCTGCTGATATCGCCAGGCCGCAGGGCCTACATCAGGTCGTTCTCCACATCCTCGGCAGAAATTCCCAGCGCATCCAGACCGTTCTCAAGATGGTCCGACAAGTGCGGAGTTCCGATCAAGTAGTCGGCACACGGCGTTGAGGCTTCGGACTTGGCGGTGGCGATGGCTTCGGCCAGATCCTCGGCGAAAAAGCTTTCGCGGCCGATCCACATCACGGCGACCAGCTCGGCCTGCTCGTCCTCGCCCATGCGGTCGATAAAGGCGCGCAGTTCGCCCTCGGCCCGGTTCAGTTCACGCCCCATCATGGCGACCTGCGCGATTTTTCTTGCCGAGATTTCCAACATGACCCAACTCCTCGTGTTCGCGGTTTCATCCCAGCAGAACCATTTTGGGGCGGATGAGTCTTTGATCTTACGCAAACAGCGCGGTTTCAGGGTTCGCGGACGCGGGAGACCGGATGATCGGGCACAGGGGCGCTGCGGAACGGGCGGAAGCGCGCCTTTTTCACCCATAGTTTCAGCGCCTGCCACAGGATCAGTGTAAAGGCACGGCGCGCGCCGAAGGGACGGCGCATCAGCGACCACAGGATTATTCCGTCGGTTAGCGGGGCGCGTGGACCAGTCAGCGTGGCAATCAGCCCGCCACCTTCGCGACCATAGTCAATCCAGACCCCCACTTTATCGGGGCGATAGTCGAACCGAAACGTGTAAGCTCCCTCAATCTTCTGAAACGGCGAAACGTGCATCAGTTTGTTGGCCACGATACGGTCCGTAGGCAAGATCGGCGCATAGTCACGATTGTGGCACAGATAGCTGTGGCGTGTGCCATAGGTGTTCGTGACCTCGGCAACTACCGCATAAAGCTGCTGACTGGTATCGAAACAGAACCAGAAACTAACCGGATTGAACACATGGCCCAGCACACGCGGTTGGGTCAGCAGAGTTATGCGGTCGGGTTGCGGCACATCCATAAGGTCGAATTGAGCGCGCAGCCAAGATGCGCCATGCCCCTGCCCCGGCTCTCCGCCGTGGTCCCGATCCCGCCAGTTGGTGATATTGGCACGGTTCATGGAAAACAGCACAGGGGTTTTGGGCTGGCGTTCCGGGTCAAACAGAATGTAGTCGACAGAATAGCGAAAGGCGTTCTGAATCGCACCTTTGCGTCCGTGAAACGTGTGGCCTGCAATGTGATCGACCCTGTTCACGCGACTTTCTCCGATCTGCCTGTAACCCGTTTAAACGGCATTCTTTTCCTCAGCTGTTTGTACCAGATGATACGAAATGTAGCGTCCCGTGGATCAAAAACATCAGTTAAAGTGATCCGCCTTGGGCCAAGCTGCGTAATGTGGTTATGTTTACCGAGATCGATACCGTGACCTTGGATGAACCGGTGGCCGACAGGCCAGCACAAAAACCTTGGCGCGCGAAGAAACGCATCAGGGGCAAGCCGGTGAACAAAGTGAATGGCAGTTGCGACACCAGGACTGAGTGGGTCAGCCACGTCAGGCGCATTCGCGACGCGCAGGATCAGGCGGCTTTTGCCCAGCTGTTCCAGCACTTCGCACCGCGTATTAAGGCGTTTCTGATCAAATCAGGTTCCGACGCCACTTTGGCTGAGGAATGCGCGCAAGAGGTGATGGCGACCTTGTGGCACAAGGCCCATCTGTTCGATCCGACCCGCGCGACCGTGGCCACTTGGGTGTTTACGATCGCAAGGAACAAGCGCATCGACGTCCTGCGCAAACAACGCCGACCCGAGCCCGAGGATCTGGGATGGGGGCCTGAGGCGGAACCGGAGCAGGACGACGTGTTGGCGCTGCAACAGGAAACCGCGCAGCTGCGTGACGCCATGGCGGCGTTGCCCGAGGCGCAAAGAGAGCTGATCGAGAAGGCCTATTTCGGCGACCTCAGCCATCGCGAGATCGCTTCGCAGACCGGGTTGCCGCTGGGCACGATCAAATCACGAATTAGGCTGGCGCTGGACCGCTTGCGCCATGCGATGAATTGAGATGATGGAAATGAGCAACGAGATCAAACATCACCTGACAGACGACCTGCTGATGGCCTATGCCGCAGGTTCTCTGCCCGAAGCGTTCGACCTGATGGTCGCCACGCATCTGTCCCTGTGCGACCACTGCCGCGCGCGCGCTGAAAGCTTTGACGCGGTTGGTGGCTGTGTCTTGCAGGATCAGGACGAGTCGGCCGCTATGAGTGACGGTTCGCTGGCTGCAACAATGGCTCTGATCGCGCAAGGCGCGCCCATTGCGAAACCAGCACGTCCGGGCTGCTCGGTTCTGCCCGCGCCCTTACAGGATTACGTTGGCGGTGATGTGAACGACATCAAATGGCGCCCCATCGGCATGGGTGTGAAGCAGGCGATCCTGCCAACCACCAGCGAGGCCACGGCGCGCCTGTTGTTCATCCCCGCCGGAGCCGCCGTTCCCGACCACAGCCATAACGGCATGGAACTCACGATGGTATTGCAAGGCGCCTTCTCGGATGAGGTTGACCACTTTGCGCGCGGCGATGTCGAGATTGCGGACGAAGACCTGCATCACACGCCAACCGCCGATATCTCGGAAGACTGCATCTGTCTGGCCGTGACCGACGCGCCGCTGAAATTCAACAAACTCATGCCGCGCCTGTTCCAGCCGTTCCTGCGCATCTGAAGGACCGAGATGTCTCGTGCTACACTGACCCATTGGTTGGTTTGGGAGGGAACAGTGAAAGCGCGTTTATTTCTAAGTATCCTGATCACAGGCATCGCATGTGCCGCTTGGGCGCAGCGCGCTGCCGAAGTGAAGTTCGAACGCGGTAACTATGGCACAATGGTCAGCGGGACCATTACGGGCGACGAGTACTTCGACTACACTCTGGGTGCGCAATCCGGTCAGGAAATGTTTGCAGATCTCAAGGTAAGCGACACCAACGGCAACGGAGTGATCTATTTCAACATCCTGCCGCCGGGCAGCGACGGTGAGGCGATCTATATCGGCTCGATCAACGGAAACACCGCCCGGATTGAGCTGCCCGAGGATGGAGATTACACGATCCGCGTCTATCTGATGGGCAATGATCGGGATGCAGGCAAGACGGTCGGCTACAATCTCGACCTGTCGATTCAGTAGGTCTTAGGCTTCGGATTTACCCAGTGGCACCACGTTGGCGTGTTCGTCTGGCGCGAGTTCCTCGAAATCAAAATTGTCCAGCCGCTGCGCCCGGCGGCCCGCCTTTTCGGCGCTGATCTTGATTTCCGAGATATCTTTGGCGGCCTGCCCGAAATGGCGGTCGAGGTTCGAGACACGATCCCCCAAACGCTCCACATCCTTGTGCAACATCCCCAGTTCCTTGCGGATCGCCCCCGCCTGTTCCCGCATCCGCGCGTCCTTCAGGATCGCCCGCATCGTGTTCAGCGTCGCCATGCAGGTGGTGGGAGAGACGATCCAGACACGTTTACTGAAACTCTCTTGCACCAGTTCCGGGAACTTGGCGTGCAGTTCGGCATATACCGCCTCGGACGGCAGGAACATCAGCGCGCCATCGGCGGTTTCGCCGTCCAGAATGTATTTCTCGGCAATGTCGTTGATGTGCTTGCGCACCGTGCTGCGGAACATCTGCACCGCTGCTTTCAGTTCCGCGTCATTGGTCGAGCCGATCAGCGCCTCATAGGCTTCCAGCGGGAATTTACTGTCTATCACGATCGGGCCCGGAGGGTTCGGCAGGTTGATCAGGCAATCCGCCCGCCGCCCGTTCGACAGCGTCGCCTGCAACCGGAAACTGTCCGAGGGCAGCGCCTTAGAGACGATGTCGTTCAGCTGAATCTCTCCAAATGCACCACGGGTCTGTTTATTCGACAGGATGTCCTGCAACGACAGCACATCACCGGACAGTTTGGTGATATTGTCCTGCGCCTTGTCGATGGCAGCCAGACGCTCCTGCAACTGAGTCAGCGAGGTTGCGGTCTGTTTTGACGAACCGTGTAGCGATTCCTTCATCCGTTCCTGCATTTCGGCCAGCGCCCGCGCCGACTTCATCGCGTTATCCGCCAGACGGTCATTCATCTGCTGCTGCACCGAGGACAGCCGCGATTCAACCGTCTGAATCACCTGCACCTGCGCATTGGCCTGCGTGTCCGAAACATGCTGCAATCCGCCGCGCAGCTGTTCCTGCCCCTGCCCCAATTGCTGCACATGCTGGCCCAGATGCGCCATCTGGCGGGCCAGAGGTTCCGCCATCCGGGCCGACCGCTGCGCCGCCCGCAGCGACAGGAACAGCAGCAACAGGATCAGAGCGACCACCGCACCCACGGTCAGGATCACGGGGTCGTTCAACGCATATTGGGTGCCAGCAATCTCGATCATGTCGCCTCGGATGTTCTTGTTTTATTCTTCATAGCTCGGCACGGCCACGGGATCAACTGCGGCCGAACAGGCGTTCGATATCGCTCAGCTTCAACTCGACGTAAGTCGGCCGCCCGTGGTTGCACTGGCCGGAATGGGGCGTCGCCTCCATCTCGCGCAGCAGGGCGTTCATTTCCTCGGCCCGCATCCGGCGACCCGACCGGACCGAGCCATGACAGGCCACCCGGCTCAGGATCGCCTCAATCCGCGCCTGTACTGTCTGGCTTTCGCCCTGATCGGCCAGCTCATCGAGGATATCGAGGATCATCGCGCGGGCATCGACCTCGCCCAGAATGGCCGGGGTTTCGCGCACGGCAATAGCTCCGCCCCCGAAGGGTTCCAAGGTCAGGCCAAGGCGCGACAGGTCGTCGACCACCGCCATCAGACGTGCGCAGTCGCCTTCCGACAATTCCACAATTTCGGGGATCAGCAACGCTTGCGCGGCGACGCCATTCTCGGCCATCTGGGTTTTCAGCTTTTCATAAACCAGACGTTCATGTGCAGCGTGCTGATCGACGATCACCATGCCATCGGCGGTCTGAGCGATGATGTAGTTTTCATGCACCTGCCCGCGCGCCGCGCCCAAAGGCAGGTCGGCAACGGGAGTTTCCTCAGCAACCGGCGCGACGGGCGTCGGCTCCACAATACTGCCGCTGTAGTCCTGCGACAGCTCTGCAAAACCCGGCGCTTGCGCCCGATAGGACGCTTGCCGCGCCGCCGGAGAGGGCCGGTCCATCTGATACACCCGCGCAGGAGCGGGCTGAGCGGGCAGCGCCGGTTCTGGCCGCATCGCGCCTAGTGTCGCATTGGCCACAGTCGAAGAGGCGCGGTGTCCCGCCTCGGCCAGCGCATGCCGCAGGGCTGAGACGATCAGCCCCCGCGCCACGCCGGGATCGCGGAACCGGACCTCGGACTTTGCGGGGTGAACGTTCACGTCCACCAGCGTCGGGTCACAATCAATGAACAGCGCCGCCGCCGGGTGGCGGTCGCGGCTGAGGAAATCGAAATAGGCCGCGCGCAAGGCACCGGTCAGCATCTTGTCCCGCACGGGGCGGCCATTGACAAACAGGTACTGAGCAACCGCCGCGCCACGGGAATAGGTCGGCAAGGCGGCATAGCCATAAAGACGGATACCCTCACGCGTGGCGTCGATCTGAAGGGCGTTCTCGGCAAACTCGCGCCCGATCACACGGGCCAGGCGGGCGTGCAGCGCGTCGAACAGGTCGCCGTTTTCTCGGTCAGCGCGGAAGGTCACACGGCCCTCGCCCCCGCCCGAGACATCGCGCAGGGTGAAAGTGATCGCAGGCTCGGCCATCGCCAGCCGTTTGACCGTGTCGGTGATCGCCTGCGCCTCGGCGCGGTCGGTACGCATGAATTTCAGACGCGCAGGCGTGGCAAAGAACAGATCGCGCAGTTCAACCACGGTACCAGCGCGCAGCGCAGCGGGCTTCACCGCCTCCATCTTGCCACCGGCGACATGAATTTGCGCTGCATCCGCGCCCGGAACCCGGCTGGTGATGGTCAACCGACCCACCGCGCCCAGTGAGGGCAGCGCTTCGCCCCGAAATCCAAACGTGTGGATGTTCAACAGGTCCGAACCGTCGATCTTGGACGTTGCATGGCGCGACAGGGCCAGCGGCAGATCATCCGCCGAAATTCCGCAGCCATCATCGGTGACGCGAATCAAGGTCTTGCCACCATCAGCAATGTCGATGGCAATCCGGGTCGCCCCAGCGTCGATGGCGTTTTCCACCAGTTCTTTCACCGCCGAGGCCGGACGTTCCACAACCTCTCCGGCCGCAATACGGTTGATTGCAGCATCATCAAGTTGCCGGATCACGGGGCGATTGTCGCTGATATTGGGGTGTGCCTGCGCCATACCACCAGACCTAGCACAAGCGCGCACGATTCTGCCACTGGTTTGGGGGCTCTAATTTTGCGGAGGGGGCGTTCGGACAATCATGAGGCACTGAACGAAAAAGCGGCAGACACAATCATGATTGCCCGAACGATCCGAAGTGAGTGGTGGTCGTTCAGTAATAATTAGCGGCGGGGGTAGCACGAAAAGCAGCGCAACAATCATTAACTCTGGGAATACTACGAGTCTGGGCGATTTTCAGCCGACCGGACCGTGACCCGAATGGCCTGTCACCCGGACTGAGGTGCGCCTGCGCGGGTACGGCATGGACCCCAAAGCGCAGCGCAGCCAAGGATCAGGCCGGACATGGTGGCAATCATCCCTGCCGCGCTTACGGCGTCTGCTCCGCCCAGCCACAGCGGCCCATAGCCTGCAAGTACATAACCCGAGATCGCTGAAGCGCCGGCAAAAATGACGCTCCACAGGATTTGGGTTTCCAGCCGGTTGGTCATCATCCGCGCCGCTGCCGGAGGGCAGATGAACATGGCAATCACGATGATCGAGCCGACCGCGTCAAAGGCAGCCACCGCCGAGATCGCCGCGACGATCACGAGCGCCATGCCTAGCGCGCCAGTGCGGATGCCGATAGTGCGCGCGAACCCTTCGTCAAAGGTGGAAATCTTCAGCGGTCGCCAAAACAACCAGATGAACAGGGTTACACCCACCAGCGTCAACGCTATGCGTGGCAGTTCCGGCGGCAGCCCGGCCAACGCTGTTAGGTCCAACAGTGACGACCACCCGACCGCATCCAGCCAGATCAAGCTTTCCAGATTGCCATAAAGCGCGTGTTCAACGTCCAGATGGACGGTTGAGGTGTCGGTCTGTTCCAGCAGCAGCACGCCACCCGCGAACATAGTGGTAAAGACCACACCCATCGCAGCGCCCGGTTCGATCTGACCCAGCCGCCGGATCGCCTCGATCATCACAACGGCGACAATCGCCGCGCCCGCCGCGCCCAGCATCATCGGCCAGGTCGAGATCGCTCCGGTCAGGATAAAGGCCACGACGATGCCGGGCAGTACCACATGGCTGATCGCGTCGCCGATCAAGGCCTGTTTGCGCAGGACCAGAAAGTTGCCGGGCAGCGCACAGGCAATGGCCGCAAAGGTGCCGATCAGCAAAGGTGTCAGCGACAGGGGAACGAATTCTGCGCCGCTCATGATGGCACCCTTTGCGGTCCACCGATTTGGCGGTCAATCTCGGTGATCTGGTCGCGGGTCAGGACGGTTTCGATATCGCGCAACCCGTCATAGAGCGCCGCCGTCGCCTCATGCGCTTGATCGGCGCGCACAACCTCCCACCGTTTTTCGTCGCGCAATGCTTTGGCAGCGCGGGCCTTACCGGCCTCAGTCGCGACCCCGTCGGCGCGGGCCAGCCCGGCGCGTTTCAACAGACGCAGGGTAAGCGGCTCATAGATTTTCTGGTCCTGCGCAAGCGCCAGCAAGCCCTGCCGGATATGCACCCGGCGCTGGAATTTCAGATGTTGCAACACCGCCGCCAGAACACCGCGGACGGGTGCAAACAACAGGGACAGGGCAAAGAACCCAAAGCTCACCAGAACGATGATCGGCCCGGTCGGCAGGTTCGGGGCCGAGGCCGACATTGCCGCGCCCAGATACCCTGCCAGACCGCCCGCCAGACCGGCCAGAATCACCACTCGGTCCGAGCGTTCAGTCCAGAAACGCGCCGTCACCGGCGGGATGATCAGCAGGGCAACGATCAGGATCAGCCCAACGATTTTCAGACCCACCACGGTGACGGCCATCACCAAGCCCATCATCGCAAGGTCGATACGATGCACGGGCAGCCCCCGCGACGCCGCATATTCCGGGTCAAAGGCCACCATCGTCATCGGGCGGCGGATGATCATCACCAGCAGCAGCGTTGCCGCTCCACCAACCGCGATGATCAGTGCATCGGCCCAAAGCATCCCGGCGGTTGAACCCAGCAGGAAACCCTCCAGCCCGGCCTGACGGCCAACGCCCATCGTCTGGATAACGGTCAGCAGCACAATCCCAAATCCGAAGAACACCGACAGCACCGCGCCGATGGCCGCATCCTCGGCCAGACGCGTGTGGCGGGTCAGCCAGTTCATGCACAGCAACCCGACCCAGGCCGAGATCGCCGATCCGGCGAGCAGTCCGATCAGGTTGCGACCATCTCCGCCAAAGGCAACCAACACCATAAAGGCCAGACACACGCCCGGCAGGGTCGCATGGCTGATCGCATCGCTGACAAGTGCGCGTTTGCGCAGAAACAGGAAGGTACCCGTGACCCCGGCGGATACGCCCAGCAACGTCGCACCGATGGCAACCAGCGTGGCGTTGTAGCCCAGCTGTAGGGTCAGAGCGTCCCAAAGCATGGATCACCCCAATGCGCGAGAAATCTGGTCGATTTGGGCGGTGGCCAGACGGCCTCCGTAAGCCGCTTGCAGGGTTTCGGCGGTAAACGCCTCAGCCACCGGACCTTCGGCCACTTTGCGGGTGTTGATCAGAAACACATGGTCGAAATAGTCGGTGACGGTGGCCAGATCGTGATGCACGACGACGACGGTCTTGCCCGCCTCCTTCAGCGCTTTCAGCACGGCGATAATGGCTTTTTCGGTGGCCGCATCGACGCCCGCAAAGGGTTCGTCCAGCAGGTAGAGATCCGCCTCCTGCGCCAGCGCGCGGGCCAGAAACACCCGTTGCTGCTGACCGCCCGAAAGCTGACCGATCTGACGGTCCGCGAAGTCTCGCATTCCGACCCGGTTCAGGCAATCCATCGCGTGGGCCTTGTGGCGCGCACGGATGCGACCCAGCAAGCCCAGTTGCCGCGACAGGCCCATCAGCACCACGTCAATCACGCGTGTCGGGAAATCCCAATCCACACTGGCGCGCTGCGGGACATAGGCGATCCGGGCACGTTGCTGCTCTAGCGGCTTGCCATAGACAGTGACTTGCCCGGACAGCGGCGATACGATGCCCAACGCAGCTTTCAGCAACGTCGATTTCCCCGCCCCGTTCGGGCCAATAATGGCCGTCATGGCACCGGGTTGTACCGTCATGTCCACTGAAAACACTGCGGGCTTCTGACCGTAGGAAACTGTCAGGCCGCGAATGGCCAGAGGGCTGTCGTCCAGGCTTTGCCCGGAAATCGAAATACCCTGATCAGCGGCCAGTTCCAGCATCACTCAAAACCCCGCCGACAATCTGCCATTCATCCCACGATTCGGCACATCCGCGCCCAGAGCGCCTGCGATGACGGTGATGTTGTGATCCAGCATCCCGATGTAGGTGCCTTCATATGTGCCGGGTTCGCCCATGGCATCGGAATAAAGCTCTCCGCCGACGCCCACATCATGACCTTTGGCCGCAGCCCCTTCGATCAGGGCACGCATGGACCGGTCGGACACCGAGCTTTCCACGAAAACCGCTTTCAATTGTTTGTCGACAAGCGTGTCCACCAATTCCCCGATCCGATTCAGACCGGCCTCGGATTGGGTCGAGATGCCCTGAATGCCCATCACCTCATAGCCGTATTCGGCCCCAAAATAGCCAAAGGCGTCGTGCGCCGTGACCAGCAGACGGTTGTTCTCGGGGACGGACGCGAGGGCCTGAGCGGCATAGGCTTCCAGCTGGTCGATCTCCGCCAGATGCGCTTGCGCGTTGGCGGCAAAGACATCTGCGGCCTTGGGGCGCGCTTCGGTCAGGGCCTGTTGCACTTCGACCACAACATCGCGCCACAGGGCGGGACTCATCCATACATGCGGATCGTATTTGTCAGCGTAATCGTCGTGAGCGCGCAGTTTCGACGTGTCGATCCCTTCAGCAACGGCCACGACAGCGCGTTTGCGGCTGAGATCGTGGAAGAAGTCCTCCATCTGCGCCTCAAGATACAGACCATGCCATAGGATCAGATCGGCGCGGGTCATCGCCACGATATCGCTGCGGGTCTGGCGGTAAGCATGCGGGTCGACGCCGGGGCCCATCAGGCCTTTCACCTCGACCTGATCGCCGCCAACCTGACGCGCGGCATCCGCGATCATACCGGTGGTGGCCACCACTTTCAGCGGTGCCTCGGCCCAGGCCGTCAGTGGCAATGCAGCGGCAAAAGCCAATGCTGCAAGAAAGCTGCGACGAATCATGTCAGACCCCGATTTGCTATCCTCTTGCAAATGAATATGCGAACCATTCGCAACTAAGTCAACGCTATTGCGAATTATTCGCAAGAAAACGCCTATTTTGTCCATTTGGTCAAATATTTAACCGAACAACCCGCTCTATGCCTTCCAATTGCGCACCGCCCGTGCGATTTTGGCGCAAACCTCCCAAAGGACGTGACTATGGATACGCAGAGCTCAGACAGCGCCGTGCGCACCGCGCATCTGCCGCAAGTGACCGAGCCCAGAAACCCCGGCATGGATCTGGATCTGGATTGGGTGCGGGCCGTGCAGGCCAACACTTCGGCCATTGAACGCCGCGCAGCGACCCTGCCCGGTCGGCGTTCGGTGAAAAAGGACTATCAGGCAGCATGGCTGCTGAAAGCCGTTACGATGATCGACCTGACCACCCTGTCGGGCGATGACACAGTGGGTCGCGTGCGTCGGCTTTGCGCGAAGGCGCGTCAACCTGTTTCGCCGTCGGTTTTACAAGCGATGGAAATGCCGCCGATCACAACGGGCGCGGTCTGCGTATATCATGACATGATCGAAACGGCGGTCGAGGCACTGAAAGGCACCGGCATTCCTGTGGCTGCGGTCTCGACCGGATTTCCAGCGGGCCTGTCTCCTTTCCACCTGCGCGTGGCAGAGATCGAAGAAAGCGTGAAAGCAGGCGCAGAAGAGATCGACATCGTCATCTCGCGCCGTCATGTCCTGTCGGGCGACTGGCAGGCTTTGTATGACGAGATGAAGGCCTTCCGCGTCGCCTGCGGCGATGCCCATGTCAAAGCCATTCTGGCGACCGGAGAGCTTGGCAGCCTGCGCAACGTCGCCCGCGCCTCGCTGGTCTGCATGATGGCAGGCGCCGATTTCATCAAGACCTCGACCGGCAAGGAAAGTGTCAACGCCACCCTGCCCGTCTCTCTGGTGATGATCCGCGCGATCCGCGACTACTACGACCGCACCGGATACCGCGTCGGCTACAAACCTGCGGGTGGGATTTCCAAGGCCAAGGACGCGCTGGTTTACCTGTCGCTGATCAAAGACGAACTGGGCGATCGCTGGCTGGAACCCGACCTGTTCCGCTTTGGCGCATCGTCGCTGCTGGGCGATATCGAACGGCAATTGGAACACTATGTGACGGGCGCATACTCCGCCGGTTACCGTCACTCCATGGGCTGAGGAAAGAACAATGACAGTCAAAGAGATTTTCGAGACCATGGATTATGGCCCTGCACCAGAAAGCGCCGCCGAGGCGCTAGCGTGGTTGGTCGATCAGGGCGACAAGTTTGGTCATTATATCGACGGAGCCTTCACCAAGCCCGGTAAAGGCTTCGACAGCCGCAATCCGGCGACCGGCGAGGTTCTGGCCAAGCTGACGCAAGCCAAACAGGGTGACGTGGACGCCGCCGTTGCTGCCGCCCGCAAAGCGCAACCGAAATGGGAGAAGCTGGGCGGTGCCGGCCGTGCACGGTACCTCTATGCCATCGCGCGGCTGCTGCAAAAGCATTCGCGCCTGTTCGCCGTTCTTGAAAGCATGGATAACGGCAAGCCGATCCGTGAGTCTCGCGATATCGACATCCCGCTGGCGCAGCGGCATTTCTACTATCACGCGGGCATGGCGCAGCTGATGGAGAGTGAACTGCCCGACGCGCAAGCCTTGGGCGTGTGTGGCCAGATCATCCCTTGGAACTTCCCTCTGCTGATGCTGGCCTGGAAAATCGCGCCAGCGCTGGCAATGGGGAATACGGTGGTTCTGAAACCGGCCGAGTATACCTCGCTGACCGCGCTGCTGTTCGCCGATATCTGCTCGCAAGCCGGGTTGCCGAAAGGCGTGGTCAATATCGTGACCGGAGACGGTGCTGTGGGCGAGATGATAGTGAACGCAGATGTCGACAAGATCGCTTTCACCGGTTCGACCGTTGTCGGACGGCGCATTCGTGAGGCGACCGCTGGTTCGGGTAAAGAATTGACGTTGGAGCTGGGTGGTAAATCTGCCTACATCGTCTTCGACGATGCCGATATCGACAGCGCCATCGAAGGGTTGGTCGACGCGATCTGGTTCAATCAGGGTCAGGTTTGCTGTGCCGGGTCTCGCCTGCTGGTGCAGGAAGGCATCGCGGATCGCTTCCACGAGAAACTGCGCGCGCGGATGGACGGCTTGCGCATCGGTGATCCGCTGGACAAATGCATCGACGTAGGCGCGGTTGTGGACCCGGTGCAGTTGCAGACCATCAAAGGCATGGTCGAAAGCAACACGGTGGGTCACGTGCATCAGGCCGCCTGTGAACTGCCGGAAAACGGCTGCTACTACCCGCCGACGCTGATCTCGGGCCTCGAAACATCCGACCCGTTGATGCAGGAGGAAATCTTCGGCCCGGTGCTGGTTTCCTCGACCTTCCGCACCCCGGCCGAGGCGGTCGAACTGGCCAACAACACCCGCTATGGGCTGGCGGCGACGGTCTGGACCGAGAATGTGAACCTCGCGCTGGATATCGCGCCCAAGCTGGTTGCGGGCGTGGTCTGGGTGAATGCCACAAACCTGTTCGATGCCGCTGCCGGTTTCGGCGGCGTACGCGAAAGCGGCTTTGGCCGCGAGGGCGGATGGGAAGGTCTGACGGCTTACACCAAGCCAAAAGGCAAAGCCAAACCGCTGGCGAAGGTCGAGGCGACCATGGGTGAAGGCGCTCCGGTCGACCCGATTGACCGCACCGCCAAGATGTATGTCGGCGGCAAGCAGGCTCGACCCGATAGTGGCTATTCCAAACCCGTCTGGGGTAAGTCCGGACTGCTGGGTCACGTCGGCCTTGCCAACCGCAAGGACGTCCGCAACGCGGTAGAGGCCGCAGCCGGCGCAAAAAGCTGGTCCAAGACCACCGGCCATCTGAGGGCGCAAATCCTGTACTATATTGGCGAGAACCTCTCGGCCCGCGCTGACGAATTCGCCGCGCGTATCGACGCAATGACCGGCAAAAAAGACGGCGCGAAGGAGGTCGAAGCCTCGATCCAGCGCCTGTTCACTGCCGCCGCCTGGGCCGACAAATATGACGGTCAGGTGCATGGCGTTCCGATCCGGGGCGTTGCCATCGCGATGAAAGAGCCGGTTGGTGTCATCGGTGCGCTCTGCGCGGATGAGGCACCGCTGCTGGGTCTGGTTTCAACCATGGCCCCGGCGATTGCGATGGGTAACCGGGTGGTGCTGGCGGCCTCCGAGCCCTATCCGCTGGCGGCGACGGATTTCTATCAGATCCTCGAAACCTCGGACGTGCCTGCAGGCGTGGTCAACATCCTGACCGGTAGCCATGCAGAACTGGCGAAACCTCTGGCCTCGCACCTGAACGTGGACGCGGTCTGGTCGTTCTCCTCCACCGATCTGTCGAAAGAAATCGAGGTCGTCTCGGCCGGGAACCTGAAACGGACCTGGGTCAATAACGCGACGGCAATCGACTGGAGCGTGGACCATTCCCGCCGCTTCCTGCAAGCTGCCACCGAAGTCAAAAACATCTGGGTGCCCTACGGCGAGTAGGGCTCCCGCATCAGGGAGTAAATTATTTGGCTACTGCTTCAATCAAGGCCGGTGCATCGTGAATGATCACTCAAGAGTTTACTCTGAAAGTGGTTCCCGGATTCTCGAAGTCGTAAAAGGAGAGGATGGCCTTTTCACTCTTCAAGAGTTCGCTCGAAGATACGATGCCGAAGAAGAGATAACATACGAAATCAAAGTCGAGTCGAATTACAGCAGTAAGTTTGATGACTTTGACATTGCTTTGAAGGAAGCAAAAAGGCTGATTTCCCTCTGACGGCGAAGTAGCGCCGCCTTTCCACAACAAGGGGACCGCACATGGATTTTTCAGAACAAACCGTCATCGTCATCGGTGGCACCAGCGGTATCAACCGGGGCATCGCCGAGGCCTTTGCGGCCTCGGGGGCCAAACTGGCCGTCGCCAGCCGGTCGCAGGAAAAGGTCGATGACACCGTCGCTGCCTTGAAAGCCGCCGGTGCGGCAGAGGCCGTCGGCGCTGCGTTTGACGTGCGCGATCCCGAGGCCGTTGCCGCAGGTCTGAAACAATTCCACGATACCCTTGGTGATTTTGACGTGCTGGTGTCGGGTGCGGCAGGGAACTTTCCGGCACTGGCGTCCGAGATGTCGGTCAATGCGTTCAAGACGGTGATCGACATTGACCTGATGGGCACGATCCACGTGATGAAGGGGGCCTATCCCTTCCTGAAGCGACCCGGAGCGAGCATCATCAACATCTCGGCCCCGCAGTCTTACCTGCCTTACGAAGGGCAGTCCCATGTCTGCGCCGCCAAGGCGGGTGTCGATCAGATCACCCGTACCTTGTCGATGGAATGGGGAATTGAGGGGATCCGCGTGAACTCGGTCGTGCCCGGTTTCATCGAAGGCACCGAGGGCGCGAAACGCCTGACACCCAGCGAAGATGCGCATGAGGAAATCCGCAAGGACGTGCCGCTGCGCCGGTGGGGCACCCCGCAGGATGTGGCCAATGCCTGCCTGTTCCTGAGTTCCGACTTGGCCAGCTATATCAGCGGCACGGTTCTGGCCGTCGATGGCGCTCTGTATCAGCGTGGATCAGGCAAGTTCGGGCAGATGATGGGGCAGATGCTGCGCAGCGCAGCTGGGAAAAAGGGCTGAGGCATCCTCAGCCCCCTTTTCGATCAGTTCGTGGTTTCCAGCCCTTCGGGCTTGCCGACAACCGTGAAGTGTAGCCCCTCGGGGTCAAGCAATTCGCTGGCCACGCGGTTCACCTCGTCCAGCGTCACCGCATTCACCTTGTCGTTGCGGGTGGCGATGTAGTCGATGGGCAGGTTCTCCATCTGCATGCCCACCATGATGCCGGCAATCTGCCCGTTCCCATCAAACCGCAGCGGATAGGCTCCGGTCAGATAGGTCTTGGCATCGTCCAGTTCTTTCTGCGTCACGCCTTCGGTGGCCGCACGCGCCCATTCGGCGCGGATCACATCGACGGCCTCGGCGATACGGTCGTTGCCTGAGGACACGGACCCCAGATAGACCGAGGCCAGATCCTTGGGCACCAGATAGGTCGCCACACCGTAGGTCAGGCCACGTTTTTCCCGCACTTCCTGCATCAGACGGCTTTCAAACCCACCACCGCCAAGGATGTGGTTCAGCACAAAGGCGGCAAAGAAATCGGGATCGTCGCGGTCAATTCCCGCGTGGCCGAACAGAGCGACCGATTGCGGCGTATCAAACTCGACCACGCTGACACCGCCGGGGATGGTTACATCGGCGCGGCCCGGAATGGGTTTGCCGGTTTCAGGCAGATCGGCCAGCAGCTTATCCAGCAGCGCGCCCAGTTCCTCGGCGGTGATATCGCCCACTGCACCGACATAAAGCCGGTCCTTGGCGAACACGTTGTCATAGGCGGTGACCACATCATCGCGGGTCAGGGCCGAGACGCTGACGATCGTGCCCTTGCCGTCCGAACCGTAGGGATGATCGCCATAGGCCATTGCGGCAAAGCTGCGACCGGCAATATCGTTCGGGTCGGTCTGATCCGAGCGCAACCCGGACAGTACCTGCGCTTTGACCCGCTCGACCGCATCTTCGTCGAAGCGCGGCTCGTGGATCGTGGTGCGTAGCAGGTCGATCACCTCGTCGCGATTCTCGGTCAGGAACTGCGCCGAGATTGAGACCGTGTCGTCCCCGGCATTGTACCGGAACGAGGCCGCCAGCGACTCCAGCTCTCGCGCATAGGTGCGGGCGTCCATGTCGCCTGCGCCTTCCTCGATCAGGCCACTCATCAGGTTGATGGCCCCACGCTTACCGGGTTCATCCAGTGATGTCCCGCCGCGGAAACGCAGTTCCAAAGCGGTGAAGGGGATCGAGTGATCCTCGACCAGCCACGCAGTGATGCCACCGGGCGAGGTGACCTCTTCGATCTCGATCTCGGCCCAGGCGGGCAAAGCAATTATCAGGGCTACAAATGTAACGAAGATGTGTTTCATTGCGTCACCTCATCGTCCTTCATCAGCCAACCGGTCACGGAAGCCTCACGTTGCAAAACCTCGCGGGCGGCAGCGATGATCTCATCGCCTGTCACCGCTTGCAGGATGTCGGGCCAGGCCTGCACATCCTCGACCGTCAGGCCGCTGGTCAGCGCACGGCCATAGCGGTTGCCGATGCCGTCGACGTTATCCCGAGCATAGGTCTGCGCGGCGCGCAGCTGCATCTTGATCCGGTCGAGGTCTTGTTCGTTCACGCCCTCAGCGATGAAGTCAGCGACGGCCTGATCCATTGCATCCTCGGCCTCTTGCAGCGAGACGCCTTGCGCCGGAACGACCAGCAAATCAAAGGTCGTATCGTCCAGCGAGACGCCACGATAAAACGCCCCGGTATAGACCACCTTTTGCTGCTCGAACTGAAGCTTTTCGTTCAAATAGGACGTGGTGCTGCCGCCCAGCAATTCGGCCAGCAAGAACAACGCCGCGGCTTTCTCCTGAGCGCCCGCATCGCGTTCCGGCGCCAGATAGCTGCGCTGGACGTAAGGCTGTGAAACACGGGCGTCCTTAAAGGTCAGACGGCGTTCAGAAGTTTGCGGTGGTTCTTGCGAACGCACCCGTTCCGGCAGGTCAGGATTTGCGGGAATGACGCCGTAATACTGCTCGGCCAACGCCTTCACTTCGTCGGGCTCAACATCGCCCGTCACCACCAGAATGGCATTATTAGGCGCATAATGGGTCGCATAAAAGGACAGCGCATCGTCCATATCCAGCGTCTCCATCTCATGCCGCCAGCCGATGATCGGCACGCCGTAGCGGTGGTTGAGGTACTGGGCCGCATTCATTTGCTCGCCAAACAGGGCGCGGGGGTTATTGTCGGTACGCTGGTTGCGTTCCTCAAGGATCACGTCGCGTTCGGTGCGGATATCCTCTTCGGACAGGCGGATGTTGCGCATCCGGTCCGCCTCCATCCGCATCATCAGCTCAAGCCGGTCCGAGGCGACACGTTGGAAATACGCGGTGTAGTCATATGAGGTGAACGCGTTGTCATTGCCGCCATTGGCCGCAACAGTGGCCGAGAACTCACCCGGGGCCAGTGTATCGGTGCCTTTGAACAGCAAATGTTCCAGAAAATGCGCCACACCGGACGAGCCGACAGGTTCATCCGCCGATCCGGCGCGGTACCAGACCATATGCTGCACGACCGGGGCGCGGTGATCTTCGATCACGACGACATCCATGCCATTGTCCAGCGTGAAGGTTGTGACCGCCTCTTCCCCTTTGGCAAAAAGGGGTGTCGCGGCGATCAAGGCAGCCGACAGGGCAAAGGCCCGAACCATAAGGCATCCTCCGTTTCGTTTGTTGCTGTTCAAACTACGGTGGTGAGGCGCAGGTTCAAGGCCGATGACGGAAAGTTAAAGATTATTCATCCGCCGGAGGGGCCGAGGGTGTTTCAAGCCCGGCATCGCGCGCCGCCTGAGTCTGAGCGTCGGCATTCAGCGACTGACGTTCATAAACCTGCGCATAGCGGTCCACATTGAACAGGCGCAGGCGGGTCAGACGGCCCTGCTTTCTGCGGAATTCGGCATCTTCGGTATCGACAACCTGCCGCGTATTCGCCGGCACACCATAGCGGCTAGACGCCGTCACCAGCGCCGCGTCCGTTGACGGGATCGGGGTATTAGCGTTCAACGCCGCCTCACTGCCGCCAAGCGCCACCACGGCATCCGCTGTGGGGTTCGGGTCGGTCAGGTTCCCTCCACCCGGCGTGGGGGCAGGCAGAAACTGGTAATCCTGAGGCTGCGTCAACGGCTTGACCGGCAGGACCGAGAATTCATCCGGTCCCTCACCGGGGGCCTCAAGATGGCGCAGGCCGATATCCGAACAGCCTGCAACCGCAAGGGCCAATGTCACAGCAAGTATGGAACGCGGCAGCCGCATCAGAGTCTCCAGCCTGTTTCAGGCGCTTTTATCGCATATCACCCGGCGCGTCACGAGGGCTTTTTGCCATCAAACAACACAAGTCCGATGGCACCGGCAAAGATGAAGACGTCGGCCAGGTTGAAGACAAACGGGTTGTTGATACCGCAGCAGGACATGTTCAGAAAATCCAGAACATAGCCATAGAGTACCCGGTCCAGCACATTTGCCAATGCCCCGCCGATCAGCAGCCCGCCGCAGAATAGCATCAGCTTCGATGGGGCCGTGCGCATCAGCCAGATCAGCACACCGACCGAAATCACCAGCGAGATGCCGATCAGAACCCAGCGCGCAGCTTCGGAATCGCCTTGGAAAAGGCCGAAATTGATGCCGCGATTCTCGCCGTATTTGAACACCAACAGGGGCGGTAGAACGTCGATATTGCCCTCGGCCACGCGCATGACTTGAACGACCAGATACTTGCTGATCTGGTCGATCAGAAACGCGGCCAACGCGGCCCAGAGCAAAAGGCGCATACGCATCAGTGGCGGAAATGGCGCATGCCGGTGAAGACCATCGCCAGGCCGGCCTCGTCCGCAGCGGCGATCACCTCATCATCGCGCATCGAGCCGCCGGGCTGGATGACGCAGGTCGCGCCGGCCTCGGCGGCCTCCATCAGACCGTCGGGGAAGGGGAAGAACGCGTCCGACGCCACGGCCGAACCGATGGTCAGCGGCTGCGGCAGGCCCAGCACGTCAGCCATGCGTTCGGCTTTTTTGGCTGCGATCAGGGCCGAATCCACCCGGCTCATCTGGCCCGCGCCGACTCCAACTGTCGCGCCGTCCTTGACATAGACAATGGCGTTGGACTTGACGTGTTTCGCCACTTTCCAAGCGAACAGAAGGTCTCGCATCTGTTCGTCGGTCGGAGCCTTCTTGGTGACCACTTTTAGGTCATCCATGCCCACAAAGCCGTTATCCTTGTCCTGCACCAACAAGCCACCGGCCACCTGACGCACAGTTTTGCCACCAGCGGTCACATCCGGCAGGCCCTCGGTCGTCAACAGGCGCAGGTTTTTCTTGGCGGCGAAGATCGCCTTGGCCTCATCCGATGCACCGGGGGCGATCACGACCTCGGTAAAGATGCCGGTGATTTCCTGCGCAGTTTCCGCGTCCAACGGTTGGTTCAGCGCCACGATCCCGCCAAAGGCCGAGGTGCGGTCGCAGTCAAAAGCCGATTTGTAGGCGTCCAGCAGGGTCGCGCCGGTCGCGACACCGCACGGGTTGGCGTGTTTGATGATCGCACAGGCCGCGCCTTGCGTCGGGTCGAACTCGGCGACCAATTCAAAGGCCGCATCGGTGTCGTTGATGTTGTTGTAGCTCAGTTCCTTGCCCTGATGCTGTACGGCGGTCGCGACACCCGGACGGTTGGTGCCATCGGTATAGAACGCAGCCTGTTGGTGGCTGTTCTCGCCATAGCGCAGGGTCTGTTTCAACTCACCGGCAAAGGCTCGGCGTTTTGGTGCTTCGAGTTTCAGCGCGTCGGCCATCCAGTTGGACACGGCCGTGTCATACGCAGCAGTACGAGCATAGGCCTTCTGAGCCAGCCATTGACGGAACCCATACGATGTTTTGCCGTAGTTCTCTTCCAGTTGGTCCAGCAGTGAAGAATAATCCTCGACATCCACCACCACGTTGACGAATGCATGGTTCTTCGAGGCCGCACGGATCATCGCTGGGCCACCAATGTCAATGTTCTCGATGCAGGTGTCGTAATCTGCGCCTTTGGCCACGGTCGCCTCGAATGGGTAGAGGTTCACCACCAGCAGGTCGATCGCGCCGATACCATGTTCGGTCATCGCGGCCACATGGCTGTCATTGTCACGCAGGGCCAGCAACCCGCCATGCACCATCGGGTGCAGCGTTTTCACACGGCCATCCATCATCTCGGGGAAGCCGGTGATCTCACTCACGTCCTTCACCTCGAGCCCTGCATCGCGCAAAGCTTTGGCCGTGCCACCGGTCGACAGCAACTCGATCCCACGCTCGGCCAACGCCTTTCCCAGCTCGATCAGCCCGGTCTTGTCGGATACGGAAAGCAACGCGCGGCGCACGGGGTGAAGATCGGTCATGGGCTCAAAGGTCCTTTTGGCGTCAGTCGAATTCGGGCTCGTCCCGGTGCAGGTCGCGCACGGCATAGGCTGTATCCTGTGCCTTGCTCAACGTCCACTGGATGCGCGTCGCATACTCCATTGCGCGCCCGGATAGAACGATCTGTTTTGTCGCGCGTGGCTTTAAACGCCCTTTTTCAAGATAAACGCTTGGTTCGACGGCCAATTTTCCCACCCCATCATGGCGGAAAACCCAGATCTCACCGCTTTTGAGCGCCATCGACACCGCCGCGCCGCCCAGATCAATGGCCGCATCCACGTCTGGATGCAGGTGAAACCGGATGTCAAAGCCGATACCGTTCAGGCCCGAGGCATCCATCGCCTTGTCAAATTGCCGCTTGGCCTTGTCGGTGGCGGTTAACAGAATATCCTCGCCGGTCAGCTCTCGCCCGTCAAAGCGCAGCTCGAAAGTGCGAGCGTGGGTCAGACCAAAGGTTTTGGTGTAACCGTTATGCCCGACCATGAAGCGTGTGCCTTCAAACGCGTCTTCCATGTCGACCGGAACGTCCTGCGGCGCGTCCACCAGCGCTTCGTTTTCGCCACTTGGTCCGGCCTCGGCCAGCCGGGCGCTTGAATAGCCGTCCAGACACAGGGTCGAATGGGACGGTGTAGCCCGCCCGGCCCGCCGCCATTCGGTACCAAAGCTTTCGCCCGAACCGCAATTCACGATCAAAGGCCGCCGCCCCGAGGTCAGCTCAAAGGCCAATGTCGATGCATGCGCGTTGTAAGACGCAGCCCCCTTGGGCGGGGCGCTGGCATCTATGATCACACTGGTGCGCGCAGCATATAGCCGCGAATAGCCCATCGCCAACCCGGTCGTGTGCTGCGGTTTGACACCGCTTTGGGCCAGAGCCTGATCCAAACGCCCCTCAAGCCCGCGTCCACCACCGTGAAACCGGGCCAGCGCACCATCCGCATGTCGCAGGCTGCGCAGAGTGGGAGCCATGCGTTTGATCGCATCCGCCTGCGCACTGGGTGTTCCGCGCCCCAGATCACTGAGCGCCGCCGAGGTCCAGCTGAGCAGCGTAAACACCTCAAGCAATTCTTCAGGGTTACGGGTGGGAATGCCGCCGTGCTGATCAATCTGCTTTTCGCATTCCTTGGCCAGAGCACGCAGGGCCGGGTCGGCCATATGCTCCAACCCTTCAAGCGCCAGCCCAGCCTGAACCAGACCGGCCAGGGCTTCGAACCGCGGCAGTCCCGGCGTTGCGGCGTGCCAGCGTTTCGACAGAAACCATGTCTGCTGCGCCAGCGCGCGGAAGAACGCGCGGCTCTGCGCCTCATCCGCGCCGCGCAGCAGAAACACAGCGTGATTGATCCAGCGCATCACCCGCCTGCCGGTCAGATCAGGTGCCCAGCCCGGCCCCTGCCCGCCGCCATGCGCATCAATCCAGCCCCAGACCCAGCGCTGCGCCTTGTCCCGCGCCCGCATGTCGCCAACAGCCGCCAGATCATCCAGCCAGGCAAAGCCGTGGCGTTCATTGTCAAACCCGATGCTGGGCGCGGTCACGTCCCACAGGTCGGTATCCTGCGCCTCAACCAGATAGCCAGCAAACAGCAGATTTCCGGCCACCAGCTGCCGACCGCGCGCGAACGAGCCGACGGTGCGCGGCTCTGGGTCGCCGACAAAGCCCGTAGCCGCCTTGCGTCGCCGGCTGAGCCGCGCGTAAAGCCGGTTCTGAAACCGCGTCCACCGATTGGTCATGGTATCTGATTTTGACATGACGCTCGTTACTCTGCCCCTCGCGCTCTGCTGGCGCCTGAGACCCAACGATAGACCGCTGCGATCGTCAAGTCATCGAAAAGCGTATGCTCAGGCAGATTTGATCAGGCAAGCCACATAGAACCCGTCCATGCCGCCGCGATCCGCCCAATAATCGGGCCGCAGGCGCAGGCCGCCTTCTTCGGTGATCCAGCTCGGTTCAATGCCGGGGATTTTCAGCGCATCGCGGTCCACTGCCATATCGGAGTACTGATCCAAGGCCTCTTCGACCTGCACCTCACCCTCATCCGGCAGCAGCGAGCAAGTGCAATAGACCAGCCGTCCTCCGGGTTTCAGCAGGGTCCACGCATGGGCCAGCATCTGCGCCTGCAACTCGATCAAACCACCGAATTCCGAGCCGTCCTTGGCAAAAGGCAGATCGGGGTGACGCCGGATGGTGCCCGTGGCGGAACAGGGCGCGTCCAGCAGGACGGCGTCGTACTCGCCTTGATGCTCCAGCGCGTCGCCTGCGATGACATTGGCCGTAAGACCCGTCCGGGTAAGGTTCTCGCGCACGCGCTCCAATCGCGACTCCGAGATATCCAGCGCCGTGACATTCGCCCCGGCAGCGGCCAGTTGCAGCGTCTTGCCGCCCGGCGCCGCGCAGAGGTCCAGGATATTCTCACTGGCTTGCGGTGCCAGAACACCCACCGGTATGGCAGCGGCGGCGTCCTGCACCCACCAGTCTCCGGCATCAAAGCCTGGCAAGTTTGAGACCTGACCCGCATCCTGCACCCGCATCGAGCCGGTCGGAAGCGCTTCACCCGGTCCCTTTGCGCCCGGCTTGACCGTCAGATCCAGCGGTGCGGCAGCGAAATGAGCCTGTTCCATGCCGGTGACGGCGTCTTTGCCCCAGGCCATGATCAGGGGGTCGCGCAGCCATTCGGGCAGGCGCGGCACCCGCATCTTTGGCCATGCGTCTGGCCCTTCGGCGGCCACCTTGCGCAGCACTGCGTTCACCAGCCCCTTAAGACGACCGTGTTTTCGCGAGCGGCCCACGATCTCGACCATCGAGTTGACCACGCCATGCGCGGCCTCGCCATGACACAGCTCGACGGCACCGAGACGCAGTGCATTGTGGACGGTCAACGCAGGTGTCCGGTTCAGGTGGTTGTCCAGCAGCCGGTCGGCGCGTTCCAACCCACGCAGGGTTTCCAGCGTCAGGCGCTGCGCGCGTGCGCGATCCTCGGGGGGCAGCCGGTCCAGCGCACCTGCGGCCAGACATTCGGACAACAGTCGCCCCTCGCCCAAGATCTGATCCAGCAGATAAATCGCGCTGCGTCGCGCTGCCGTTGCGTTGTCGGACATGAACCCGCCTTTGATTTTATCCCCGCCCGCATTGCCAGAGGCGGACGCGGGCGTATATCAAGCCTCAGCACGGAAAGGAACCCGAAGTCATGAGCGACGACCGCAAAGACCTACCCCCCGCCGCCCAGCGCGCGCTGGCCGAGGCCGAAGAGCGCCGCAAGAAGGCCGCAGCCGATGCCAAGGCGCAGCCCAAAGAACTGGGCGGGCGCGACGGCCCCGATCCGGCCCGTTATGGCGATTGGGAAAAGAAAGGCATTGCAATCGACTTCTGATCTTTCAGCTCTGTAGCGCCTGAAGAAAATCACCGATCAGCGCGCGTTGATTTTTCGATTTGGCCCTCTCCTCGGGCCATGTCAGCCAATAGCCGTCCTTGGTTGGCAGCTCTGGCAAATCCAGCCTTAGCAGCAGCCCCGCCTGCAAATCCGCGCGTGCCAGAGGCACCGACCCAAGCACCACGCCCATCCCCTGCCGCGCCGCTGAAATGGCGTGCTCCATCGAATCGAAGCTGATTTGTGAGGGCGGCAAGTCCGTCTGATCCGCTTGCCGCGCCCAATGCCGCCATGCCGGGCGTTCGCCGCGCAGATCAATCAGCGGCGCGCCCCAAGCCACACCCTGCGCGGCCATCGGCACCAACACCTCCGCCGCGATCAGGGCGGCATCGCGTCCGGGCCACGCCCCGCGGCCATAGCGAATTTGCAGCCACGTCCGCTCTTCATCCAGCGATGACCGCCGCGCGCCGGAATCGGTCATCACCCGCACCTCGGGCCGCATCTGGTGAAACCGCGCCAAAGCCGGCACAACAAGCGCGTGGATGTTAGAAGACAGTCCCGCCACCCGCAGCTCTCGTGGAGATTTCCCAAACAAATCCTCAGTATTGCGCTCAAGCGCCTGCAAGCTGTCCTGCACCAGCGGCAGATAGCTTTCACCCTCGACCGTCAGCGACACACCCCGCGCCTCGCGTACAAACAGCGTCCGGCCCAGCCACGCCTCAAGGTTCCCGATCCGTTGACTGACTGCCGCTTGAGTCAACCCGAACTCACGCGCCGCGGCTGAGAACCCGCCCAGCCTCCCAGCCGCTTCAAACACGCGCAGCCAGTCCAGCGGCGGCAATCCGATCTTTTTCTTAGCCATAAGATTTTCCAAGCCTCAGCCGAAAGAAGCATTAATTGTGGTAATGCCATGAGAGGCGTATTTCCTCAACCAAAGCCCGCGCTGAACAGGAGACCCCCCATGCTGCGCACTGCCACCCATGATACTTCGGTCGTGACGGTTGAGTTCGACACCGGCACCAAGGCCCGTTTTCACGCCATCTGGCTGCGCGACAACGCGCTGGACCCCGAGACCCGCGCCCCCGGTAATGGCCAGCGTCTGATCACCATCGGGGACATCCCTGCGGCTGTGTCGGTCAGCGCGGCAGAGGTCGTAAGCGGCGATCTGCGCGTGACCTTTCAGCCCGAAGACAAGACTGTCATCTTCCCAGCTGCGTGGCTGGCAGATCACATCTATGACCGCAACGTAACGACCGAGTTTGGCCGCACCGCGCCCGGCATCACCACGTGGGAAGGCGATATCGCTGCGCCCAGTGCCGCCTGGGATCAGGTCCTTACCAACCCTGCCACCAAGCGCGACTGGCTGGCCGCCGTGGCCGAGTTTGGCTTTGCCAAGCTGACGGGTGGCCCGACCGAGCCGGAATCGCTGCTGAAAGTTGCCGATCTGTTCGGCTATGTGCGTGAAACCAACTATGGCCCCTATTTCGAGGTGCGGACCGAGGTGAACCCGACCAACCTCGCCTATACAGGCCTTGGCTTGCAGGCCCATACCGACAACCCCTATCGCGACCCGGTGCCAACGCTGCAAATTCTGTACTGCCTTGAAAACAGCGCCGAGGGCGGCGACTCGATCGTCGTCGACGGCTTCCGCGCGGCTGAGAAATTGCGCGCCAAGAACCCCGAAGGCTTTGCCCTGCTGGCCGGTTATCCGGCGCGGTTTGAATACAAGGGCTCGGACGGGGTATGCCTGCGCTCCCGCCGCCCGATGATCGAGCTGTCCCCGGACGGAGAACTGATCGGCATCCGTTTCAATAACCGCTCGACTGCACCGCTGGTCGATATCCCATTTGACCAGATGGAGGCCTACTACGCTGCCTACCGCCAATTTGGCGAAATCATCGACGACCCGGCCATGGGCGTGTCGTTCAAACTGGAACCGGGCGAGAGCTTCATCGTCGACAACACCCGCGTCCTGCACGCGCGTCTGGGGTACTCCAGCGCCGGTTCACGCTGGTTGCAGGGCTGCTACGCCGACAAGGACGGGTTACTGTCGACGCTGGCGGCAATGGAGATGGCGCAGCCGGAGGCGGCGGAATGAAACCTGATTTCTCGACCTTGAACCGGGACAATATCGTGGCTTTCATCGGTGATATATTTGAGCGTCGCGGCGGTGAAGAATACCTCGGGGAACCCGTCACCATGGCCCAGCACATGCTGCAAGGGGCCACCATTGCCGAACAAGACGGCCAGCCCGAGGAAATCATCGTTGGCGCGCTGCTGCACGATATCGGCCATTTCACGTCCGAGTTCGGCACCTATCACCCCGACGACACCGAAGACCGCCACCATGAGGACGCAGGGGCCGAAGTGCTGGAACAGTTCTTTCCCTCGGTCATCACCGATTGCTGCCGTTATCACGTAGCGGCCAAACGATATCTCTGCGCGACAAAACCCGAGTATTTCAACCGCCTGTCCGCCGCTTCGGTTCATACGCTGGAATTGCAGGGCGGCCCGATGAGCGCCGATGAGATTGCCGCATTCGAGGCCAACCCCAACCTGAAAGAAATCATTCAGGTGCGGTATCTGGATGAGGCTGGCAAGCGCGCCGACATGGAAACCCCGGATTTCGCCCATTTCGCCCCGATGGTACAGCGGATGGTGGACAAACATCTGGGTACCGGATGACCGCGCCGAAAACGCCCCAAGCCCCGGATCAGCGCGTTTTCAGAAACCCTTAACCCTTGCACACACCATCTGTGCTACGCTCGCACCATGTCCAATGGGAACGGGAGGCATCCGATGAGTGTGAACAGACGCAGGGTTGTCCAGCTGGGAACCGCAGCGACGGTCGGAACATTGCTGCCGCGCATGGCGTTTGCGGCGGCCGATCAGAACGAGGCGTTCGAACGGGCCTTTGCGGACACGCTCGCGCAGCTAAGAACCAGCTTCGCCGGGCTTGGGTTCACCGAAGCCCAGCCTTTGTCGGTGGTATCCGGACGGGATGATTACAACGGCGGTCTGCGGCACGATTTCGATCAGTCCGTGCTGCCTTCCGGTGCCTTTGTCATCCAGCCCCTGGCGCGAGTGGCCGATGTGGACGAGAAGTCGCGTGCAGATGTGCTGCCCTTGTTTCACGAGGTCGGCTGCCACCCGAAAGATGCGGATGGCCAGACGACGACCCGCCTGATGATGCAGCTTCTGACCGACGGCTTCGGCCTCGATCCCGCCCGCATCGCCTTTGTCAGCGTGCCGCAGGCCGATGGCATGCGCCCTGTGCTGGACGAACTGGGCCTGCCTTTCAAAGAAAAGGTATTGCTGCGCGACGAGGCCGAGGCACTGGCGGCCCGCGATGCCTCGGGCTTTTTCTTCCCCGATCCGTTTGGCGACCAATACATCGTGACCATGGGCGTCTACTACCGCCTGACGGACACAAATGACCCCGCCCCCAGCGCCTATCCTCCGTCGGCGAACTGGACCGAGATCGGAGAAATCGTCATCGCCGGAGACGCCGCCCCCTTGGGCATTTCCATCGGGGCCGAGCGCCTGACTTATGCTGTGTCGGGCCAATACCCCACATGGGATCAACGGCTGGGGATGCTCTTTGCTCAGATCGCACAGGACGGCACCGAACCGCCCGGTCTATCCGCCTTTCGGTAAGGGACCTAAAGCCCCAGCACATCCACCATGTCATACTGACCCGGAGCCTTGCCCTGCCCCCAGAGCGCCGCTTTCAGCGCGCCACGGGCAAAAATGGCGCGGTCGGTGGCCAGATGGCGCAGGACGATACGCTCACCCGGCGCGGCGAACAGCACGTCATGTTCGCCCACGATGTCGCCGCCACGAATGGCGTGGAAGCCGATATTGCCGCGTTGACGTGCGCCGGTGATGCCGTCGCGGCCCCGGTCTGACACATCTTCCAGTTTGACGCCGCGCCCCTCGGCCGCCGCCTCGCCCAGCATCAGCGCGGTGCCAGAAGGCGCGTCGACCTTGTGGTGGTGGTGGCCTTCGATGACCTCGATGTCGAAATCCTCATCCAATGCCGCCGCAACCTTTTTGGTCAGTTGCACCAGAAGATTGACGCCAAGGCTCATATTCCCCGCCCGCACGATCACCGCATGACGCGAAGCCGGTTCCAGCGCCGCGATCTGCTCATCACTCATTCCAGTGGTCCCAATCACATGCACGCAACGCGCCTGCGCGGCCAATGCGGCAAACTCCAGCGTTGCCTCGGGCGCAGTGAAGTCGATCACCGCCTGCGCCTGCGCAAACGCCTCCAGCGGATCATCCGTCACGGTCACACCAAGTGCCTGACCGCCCATTGCCTCGCCCACATCCTGACCGATCCAGTCATGCCCCGCGCGCTCGACCACGCCGACCAGACGGGCCTGATCGCTGTCGGTGACGGTCTTGATCAGCATTTGCCCCATACGGCCCGAGGCCCCTGTGATCACGATCCCCGGAATGTGGGTCATTGCGCTTATCCTCTGTATTGGTCGGCTCAAAGCCTCCTACCCCGTTCGCGCCCGCTTGGCAAAGGCCGGATTTGCGCTTAGATCGAAGACATGGCAAAGAACAAATTCCACGATGGCCCCGGCCCGTCCCAACGACAGCTGCGCGTCGGCGAACTGATCCGCCGCACCCTGTCCGAGGTTCTGGCGCGCGGAGATGTCCACGACCCCGACCTGAACCGCATGTCAATCACTGTGGGTGAGGTGCGCACCTCACCCGATCTGAAGATCGCCACCGCCTATGTGCTGCCCCTTGGCGGCAAAGGGCAGGAGGACGTGATCGAACTGCTCGCCCGTAACAAGGGCGAGTTGCGGCGCGTGATCGGCAAGAAGCTGAACCTGAAATTCTCGCCCGATCTGCGCTTCCGTCTGGATGACACGTTTGACCGGCTGGACGACACCCGCCGCATGTTCGAACAGGACGCGGTACGCCGCGATCTGGACGAGTGATCCGAGCGCTTGTCGCCACGGGAGCCGTCCTTTGGGCGGCGCAGGCGGGTGCCGTGACCTGTGAAGAGGTCACGTATGAGGACAAGCGGTATACGGTTTGTGAAGTGGATGCCGCCAATGAAGAATTGCGCCTGTTTCTGAACGATGAGAACGGCGACCTGTTGGGCCATTTCTCTTCGGTCAACGAGGCGCTGGAGCCGCAGGGCAAACGGCTGGCCTTTGCGATGAATGCGGGCATGTATCACGACGACCGTTCGCCCGTCGGCCATTATGTCGAAGACGGGCAAGAACAGATGCGCGTGATCTCAAACCCCGGCCCCGGCAATTTCGGCCTGCTGCCTAACGGTGTATTCTGTGTCCGTGAGGGCCGCGCCGACGTGTTCGAGACGCTCGACTATGTCGATCAGGCCCCCGAATGCCAGTTCGCCACCCAGTCCGGCCCCATGCTGGTGATCGACGGAGAGCTACACCCGCGCTTCCTGCCCGATTCGACCTCGTTGTTCGTGCGCAACGGCGCTGGGACCAGCGTCGATGGTACGCGCGCGGTGTTTGCGATTTCCGAGGATTACGTCACCTTCCACGAATTCGGCCGCTTGTTTCGGGATGTGCTGGCAACCCCGAATGCGCTGTTCTTTGATGGCAATATCTCGCGGATGTATGAGCGCGCCAGCAACCGGTCAGATATTGGCTTTTCGCTGGGGCCGATTGTGGGTGTGGTCGAAGACGCTCCGGCAAATTGACAGCGGCAGAGTGATCCGCTAACTCGCGCGCCTTAGCATGAATCAAGGTGTGGAATGGGACGCAAACGTAAGGGCCGCGATATCTCGGGTTGGCTGGTGGTGGACAAGCCCGCAGGCATGACCTCGACCGCAGTGGTCAACAAAGTGCGTTGGGCAATGGACGCAAAAAAAGCGGGCCATGCGGGGACGCTGGACCCCGAGGCCACCGGCGTTCTGGCCGTGGCCTTGGGTGAGGCGACAAAGACCGTTCCCTACATCACCGATGCCTTGAAAGCCTATACCTTCACCGTGCGTCTGGGTCAGGCGACCAACACCGATGATGCCGAAGGCGAAGTGATTGCCGAAAGCGATGCTCGTCCGTCTGACGACGATATCAAACAGGCGCTGGCCCCGTTTCTGGGCGACATCATGCAGGTGCCGCCCAAGTTCTCGGCCGTGAAGATCGACGGTCAGCGCGCCTATAAGCTGGCCCGCGATGGCGAGGACGTGGAACTGTCCGCCCGCCCCTTGTGGGTCGAGGAACTGATCCTCGTCGACCGCCCTGATGAAGACCACGTGGTGCTGGAGATGACCTGTGGCAAGGGCGGTTACGTCCGTTCCATTGCACGCGATTTGGGTGAAGCGTTGGGCTGCCACGGCCACGTCAAGGAACTGCGCCGCATCTGGTCGGGTCCGTTCGAGGCCGAAGACGGCCTGACCATCGAACAGATCGACGATATGGCCAAGACCGAGGCGCTGGACGACTACCTGCACCCGCTGGAAACTGGCCTCGCCGACCTGCCCGAACTGAAATGCACCCCCGAAGGCGCCACCCGCCTGCGCAATGGCAATCCGGGTATGGTGCTGGCCTCGGACGTGGAATATGGCGACGAAGCCTGGGCCTCGCTGGACGGCAAGGCCGTGGCCGTCGGCATCTACAAATCCGGTGAATTGCACCCTAGCCGGGTGTTCGTCGCCTGAACGCCGTGCTAGGCGGGAGGCATGATTACCCGCACGCATACCAAGGGCGACGCACCCTCGACCGCCATCTACTCCGACTGCGAGAAGTATCGCTATAGCCTGACGCGTGTCTGGGACGCAGGCGGACGCAAGGCGCTGTTTGTGATGCTGAACCCCTCGACCGCGACCGAAGTGCAGAACGACCCCACCGTCGAACGCTGCGAACGACGCGCGCGGGCGCTGGGGTTCGGGGCGTTTCAGGTCACCAACATCTTCGCCTGGCGCGATACCGATCCGCGCAAGATGCGCGCCGCTGCCGATCCGGTAGGGCCTGAGAATGACGCGGCCATTCTGGACGGCGTGCAATGGGCTGATCAGGTCATTGCCGCCTGGGGCACTCACGGCGCGCATCTGGACCGCGGACAAGCGGTGGAAACCCTGCTGCGCAGCACCGGTCAACCGCTGTTCCATCTGGGGCTGACCAAGGACGGTCATCCAAAACACCCGCTGTATATCGCCTATACCCAGCAGCCCGCACCGTGGTGACAAAGGGTTAACCATGTCCCCAGCTTGGCTTTGACCAAGCGCTTGATTGCATGAGACATTTACCCTTGGGGCAATGCGTTCACGGAGGGTTCCCATGTTTCTGATCGGATTGCTGAGCCTGGCCGCCGTCGGCGGTGCCGCCTATGCCATGAGCGACGTGTTCGTCCCCGACGAAGCGCCCGAAGACGACGACAACATCGACGATCAGCCTGACGAAATCTCGGAAGGTGAGTTCCTTGAGATCGACGGAACCCCGGTCACGGCCGAGCCTTCCTTCGAGGATGAAGAGCAATCGGTCGAAACCCAAATTTCCGAGGTCGCAGGTGATCTGGAGACCGAAGATTCCGACGCGCTGGCCGGGCAGGACGGTGAGGATCAGATTGACGATCAACCCGAAGACAGCGTGATCGACGGAGGCGACGGAAACGACATCCTGCACGGCGGCGATGGCGCGGATACCATTGCCGGGGGTGACGGTCAGGACATCCTGCATGGCAATGCTGGTGAGGATCACCTGGCTGGGAATGACGGCGACGATTCCCTTTATGGCCATTCCGGTGCGGACGTTCTGGAGGGCGGCGACGGCGCGGACGTGTTGTTTGGCGGTCAGGACGACGACACTCTGACCGGCGGCGATCGGGATGACGCCCTGCATGGCGGCTTTGGCGCGGATACCCTGCACGGCGGCGCGGGCGAGGATGTTCTGTTCGGCGGTGAGGGCGACGACCATTTGACCGGCGCGGATGGAGACGGCGAACAGGCCCGCGATTTCCTCAATGGCGGCGGGGGTGAAGACACGATTCTGGCGGATAGCGGGGATGTCGTAACCGGTGGCGATGGCGCGGATGATATCATCCTGTCCCCCGACGACGAGGATGAGGCCGTCACCGTCATGGATTTCCAACCCGGGCAAGACAAATTGCTGATCTCATGGGACGGGCAAGAGGACCCGGATATCCAGATCGAGACTGACCCGGACGACGAAAACCTGACCCACGTTCTGGTGGCCGGGCAGGACGTGGCGCAACTGCTTGGGGCCGAAGGCTTGACCGCCGACGACATTCAACTCATCACCGAGGCCGAACTGGCGCAGCTTAGCACCCTGAGTTGAGACCACAGATTCCCTTTGCCATTTACCTGAAATGCGCCTATACGCGCGTGTCCGCATCGGAATCGGTGCGGTTTTCTCCATGGGCCTGTGCTGGACGACATCCCGGCCTGCGCCATTAACTCTAACCTTTTAAAGGAGACCCCGATGTCGATCACTGCCGCTGAAAAAGCACGCGTCATGAAAGAATTCGCAACCAAGGACGGCGACACCGGTTCGCCAGAAGTCCAGGTTGCCATCCTGACCTCGCGCATCACCACCCTGACCGAGCACTTCAAGACCCACAAGAAAGACAACCACGGTCGTCGCGGTCTGCTGAAAATGGTTGCCCAGCGTCGTAAGCTGCTGGACTACCTGAAGGGCAAAGAAGAAGCGCGCTATCAGGACCTGATCAAAAAGCTGGGCATCCGCCGCTAAACGCTTTTTCGTTCAATTCGAAACGCCCGCCAATTTGGCGGGCGTTTTTTTTGCGCCGGTGTAGCGAGTCGAAAGTCGAGGTCACATGGGTGTCAAAAGTCGAGGTAAATGCCGGGAAATTTCGCTGGATTTTATCGGCATTTTCCGGGGTATTTTTCCGGCGTTTTTCGGCTGAATTTACCCGCATAAATCGGCTGAAAATGCCTCCTTCCTTACAGGTCTGCGGTGGGTGACCCGACCGCCTGCCACGCGGTCATTATTTCGCGAACACGCGCCCATGAGGGCTTTGGGTCGGCGGCTGGATCTTTGGGGTGATATTCGATGACCGGCTTTTTGGTGGCCGGCAGTGGCGCTCCCGCTTCATGCACCCAATAGATTGTAGCGTATGGCTCCCATATCACGCGATCGTCCCACCATGCGCTGCTGAAAGGCCCGGTGTATTCGTAATTGACATCGTCCGGTCCGCGATCGATGCGCGTCAGGGTGCTGGAGCAGGCCAGTACGCTTTGTGAGGTGCGCAGCCCTGTCGGCACGGAAATCCGCTTGTTGGCGTGCGCCCATTGCAGCGCTTTGATGATCGTCCAGTTATCCATTACCGGTCCCTGTCGCCGCCACTTCTATAATAGTCCGTGCGGATGAAGTTGACCTGCAAGGTGCCGCGCAGGCCATGCGCGCCGGAATTGATCACGGTCCATGTGATCGGGGTGACTGTGTTCAACAGCACCTCGGTTCTCTCGAGGATTGAACCGTCGCCGCGTCTTCGGGTGGTCGATTTGTTCGTCACACGTACCTGATCGACATAGCGTCCCGTCAATCCCGCGCCCGGATCACCCTTGTCGCCCCGGTCCGCCAGAAGCTGCCAGAAGGAAGAGGTTGATGAGGGTGTGTTGCCCCGATTGTTGTCACGTACCGATATCCAGGACCGCCTGTCGTGGGCAACAGTATCCTGCCGGGCGTATGTGGTGACTCTGGACCATGTGCCACGCCAGCGGAAGCTGTCTCCGTCAAGCCCCGGCTTGCCCTGATCTGCCAGCAGGTCCCAATTGTCGCCACCCTCATCACCGGTGGGCCCGTTATCTGATGTGGAGGCATGTGTCCTGGTGCAGATATAGGCCCTGCCATTGCGGGCCACGATGTCCTGGATGGTGGCGTTGGCACGGTAATCCCGCCCGGTCGCCCAGGCCCCTCTCCACTCGAATCCCTGACCGTCATTTGCGTTGACCCCGTCCTCGCCCGCCCGCGCGATCAGGTCCCATTGCGCCGATGTGGTTGACGGCGTGTTGCCGAGATTGTCCGGTGCTGTCGATATCCACGACGCGCCCTCATGGCTGACGAGATCGTTGACCTGATAGGATGTCGTGCCGGACCATGCGCCGCGCCAGCGCACGGCTGCGGCGATATCCTGCCAATGTGCCGATCCATCGGCGGGGGTGTTGTTTGTATTGGCATCGCTGATTGACAGCCATGTACGCCCCTGATGCGTCACGAGATCGCGCAGGCCATAGGTTTGCGCAGATGACCACACACCGCGCCAGAATACGGTGGCATCGCGGGCATAGCCGAGTGTGGCCGTCACTCTGGCCGGGTCGGACATCAGGCCGGAACTGCTGATGGCGCGGGCCAGAAAGTGCCACGTGCCTCTGCGCGGGTCGAGCGACTCGAATGGCGATCCGGTGAGCAGGCCGGAATGCAGCTCGACCGCATCGTCCCAATCGGCATTGGCCACGGCGGAATACCGGATCTGCACGCCGATGACATCGGGCTGGGCGGGCATGTCGAAGGTGAAGCGCCTTGTGCGGTCATCATCGACCGTGACCGCGAAGTTTGCCGGCGCGGGCGGGCGGACGCCGCCATCCCATGTCCATTGCCCGGTCCAGACCGGGCCGTCGGGGCTGTCGAGCGTGCCGGGTATGATCTGGACAACCTGGTTGGTCTGCGGCGGGATGATCCAGGTTGCCACGAGGTCGGCCGGACCGGAGAGCCGGTCCACGACGCGCAAATCGGATGATGACGGGCCCGCCCGCACCACGCCGCCGGTCCACGCCCCGCTGACCGTGAGAGCGGCGCGCAGCTCGATCATTTCGCCGCGTCCCACGCGCACACGGCGGGCGGAGAACTGCACGTCGGCCACTCTCGGAAACCGCGACCGGGCGGCGGGGAACGGTGCGCTGAGATCGCTTGTGGCCAGCGCATGATAGGCGTCGGTCTCATCAATGGCGGTGAACCTGAACCGCCGGTCGCTCAATGGCCGGACCCCGATGATGCGGGCCCTGACAGGCGGCAGCGCGGCGTCGTAGATGCGCCAGATGGCGTCCTGCGGCTCCAGGCCGCCCAGATCGGGCGCGATCGGCATGGGCGAGGCCAGCACTACCTCCGAAACATCGCCGGTCGTCCCCGGCGGTGCGGATATGCGGGACTGGTGCAGGCGACCATCGGCCAGCCGGACCAATATCCAGTCGTCTACCCCGACGCTGACCGCGCGATCGAGGGTGATGCGGTCCACGCCACCGCCCACAACCCGGCCCGCCTGTCCACCGTCGATCAGCGAATGTGTGATGTTGACCACGTCGCCGCGCTGAAACGCCCGGCCCTCCCGGCCCATCTCCCAGATCAACTGACGGCGGTGATAGTGCTGACGGGCCGCTTGCAGGTTGCACTCGATTGCCGCGTTGGCGCGTTGCGTCACGCCCCGCGCGGTGACGGTCATGGTTTTCCGGACCGGCCCGACCAGACCCGGCCGTGTGCGTCGGACCGAGTTGTACTGCCAGTCCATCTCCGGCTCGATATAGCGGACCACGATCTCATCCGCGAGCGCGCCCGGAGCGTATTCGACGCGGAAGGTGCCCTTGATGACATTGGCCGGTGACACCAGCCCGGTGGGCGAGGTGCCCGCGCGTTCGACCACCACGCCCAGCTTGCCGCTGTGCCAGGAGACCGCTGCATGACCACATTGCGCGATCATCCTCAAGATCTCGTCATGTGTACCCGAGGTCACGACGGTGTCGCAGCGGTATCCCTGCGCCGCGCACACATCGTACCACCTGATCAGCGCGGCATCGTCGATACGGCTTGCGGCCAGGCCGATCCCGGCAATGGTCCCGTCCGGCGTCTGCCAGCCGCGCGCGTAGGCGCGGTAGATCGCGGCCGGGTTGGAGCTGTAGACGCGCTCGGTGCCAAACCGTGTGCGATCCGGCACCGGCACGGGTATGCGTTGCCGGACGCGGCCCGACAACCGGTCGAGCGCGCCATTGAGCTGACCGCTGGCTTTGATCCGCGCGGCCAGGCGTGTCTGACCGGCATAGCGCGCAGTGTCCGGCTGATGGGACCGCAGCGCCGCCCAATGCAACTCGTCATAGGTGCGTTCGCGGTCCGAGGGCGCAGACACCCGCCGCACCTGGACCGTCCACGTGCCGGCCTGTGGCAGATCGTATGCGAACGTGACGCGGTAGGGCTCCTGCTGGTCCCATGACAGCGTTGTGGAGCGCCGCGTCCAGGGATCGCTGGCCTGCCGCCGGAACCGGATTTCCAGCGGGACGTCATGCACAACATAATCGCCGTCATCCTCGACACGGAACAACCGCCCGGTGATGTCGATTTGTATTCTGTTGGTGTTCTCGCTTGTGACGCGCGACACCCAAACGGTGTCGTCCAGTGTTGCGCCCGCGATGGTATCCACATTGCCCGCAACCAGGCTCACGCGTCCGGCCGCGTCGCCCCATTGCAGCTCGACGCCCTCAAAATCTTCGATCGGCGTATCCCCGATCCGCAAATCGTCGATATCCGGATCGCCCAGGCCCCAGTTGAATATCTGGCTCAGATACTGGTCGAAATCGACATATTCGGTAAAGGCGCGCGCGCCCAGATCGGGGAACAGGCGATGCTCGCCCAGAACCAGAGGCAAGGGCTCGTAGGCCCGTGCGCGGTTGCTGCCACCCGTGAGCGAAAACACCGGATCGGGTTGCTGCGGGCCGCTGATATCGGGCGCGCGCACAGGCACCAGCGCGTTCACGATCAGCCCGCCTGCGACCGCGATCCCCGCCGACAGGGCTGCGGCCTGCCAAGAGCCGGCTGCAAAAAGGGTCTGCGCGCCAGGTATGTATATAGCCGCAGCAATGACCGCGATCTGCAGAACGATCCTCAGGGCGTCATCGCCCGCTGCGGCGCGTATGGTGACTGTCTGGCCTGCGCGCAGGCGTGTATGTATCCACGCGTCCGGCGGGATATAGACGTGATCGACCAGCACCTCGATCGTATTGGCGGCGGCCGGGCCGTCCCCCCATTGTTCGGCGATCAGATCGGACAGAAGATCGGCGACCGTCATGCCTTCGGCGATGCCGCGCCGCGTGGTGCTGCGGCCGTCCGAGGTGAGCGGATGCGGCCAATGGTCCAGCGTCAGTGAGGGCTGATCGAGCGGTATCAGCTGATCCATGCGTAGATGCCCTCCAGATCCAGCCCGATCCGGTCGAGCTGATCCAATGGGTGCAGCGCCGCGCCGATATTGTGCATCCAGTGCAGGACCTGTGGCGTCTCGGCGGCTACGTAGAGGCCGATGTGATAGCTCTGCAGCCTGCGCGCCCCAAGTATGGTCATAAGCACGGCATCACCGTCTTGCGGCGTGTCTGTGGGCCGCGCAAAGTCATCAGCGCGTTTTTTGACCTGCGCATCGCGCGCCCGCGCGCCGCAGGTCGCGGAGGGCAGATCGAGCACGCGACCGAATTGCAGGCGCGAGACTTCCTCGACAAAGCATGTGCAATCGCGCGTGCCTGACCGGGGCGGGCGCAAGACCCACTGTTCCGCCCAGCACCGCCTCATCAGAACAGCCCCGGCGCGGTTTGGGGGTCGTATCGGATCGCCACGGCCGGGCGGCCGAGCAGCGGATCGAATCCCAGCGTGGCGGTCACCACCTCGCTGGATTGCGACATTCCGGCCAAATCCATGGTCATCTCCCAATCGACCTCATTCGCGCCTTCCAGCAGCTGCATGATCCGGACCTCTCCACCCGCGCCGCCGCCGGTCAGTTCGACCCAGTCATTGATCTGCCGCCCCACATTGCCGATGGCGATCTCGGCGCGCGGGGCGCGTTGCGCCTCGTCATTGCTCAATCGGGCCTCAAAGCGGCAGGCGGTGTAGGTCTGACCATCAATTCGCGCGTTACGCGTGTCATTGACCAGCCGGACGGGCTGCAGCGTTGCCGGATGTGTGATCTCGATGGCCGTCAAGACCCGTTTGCGGGGCGAGGACGCACGAATCTCCGTTTCAAAGGAGACCAGATCGCTGCTGGCGTGCGGCGCGGTCGCAATCGCGTCGAGTGCAAGCGGTACCGGTCTGGCTTCGGCAATCACAGCGGGCCTGCGCAGGCGCGCCAGAACCTCGATGGGGGCCGGTCTGGCCGGGGTGATTTTGAGTGCAGTTGGCCCGGGCAAGCGTGCGAGCACCTCGAGGGGGGCCGGGCGCGCGTCAACAATGGCGGCCGGCCCGGACAGGCCAGCCCGCATCTCTGCCGGCATGGGCCTGGCCCGATTGATGTCCAGCCGCACCGTGACCGTGCGCAGGGCCGGGTTGGTCACCCCGCGCTGCAGCAATACATACGCGTCTTCGGTGATGCTCACAGCGTAGGGCGTGATCGTATCGCCCTGGAACCCGCCTTCATAGATTATCTGCATGTCACTCATCGTGACTGTGATGAAGGCCGCTGCCTCGATCTCGGGCAGCAGATCATTACCGTGCGGTCCGACCGAGAGGCGTCGCGCGCCCCGGTTCCCACGGGTGCTCATGGACACAGGTTTGGGTATGTGTGTTGTAAGCAACGCAGCCGGCAAGATCGCGCCTTCCCAGCGGCGCGAGGAGGGTTGCCAGGTCAGAACCAGATCGATCGGGAGGCTCTCGATGCCCATGCCGGCGTCCTGCCCTTATGCCGGGCGCGCCAGACGGAAATCGGCCGTCCCGGCCGCAACGCTGAACGGAATGCTCGCGATTGTGGTCACCGGGGCCTGCAATTCGGCCCAGCCGAAAAAGCTTGACCCCAACCAGTAACTGACATGGGTCACGCTGTCGCCGGCGGAGGCGGCGTTTGGCGTGAAGATGGTGATCGTGTCATCATTGTCGGTCTCCGCCCCTGACGCACTCCAGCCGCTGGCGGCGACCGCCTTGCGGGCGTAATTCCGCGCACCCGCGCTGGATAGTTCGTTGGCGGTGCCAGCATTGCCGGGCGCGCCGGTGTGCAAGCCAATGGTGATGGTTTGCGTTGCCAACCGGCCCACGAGCCAGTTGAGACCGTAATCGCTGATATATGCCATGTGAGTTCTCCCTCAAACGTCGTTTAACCGGTCGTTAAATGCCCGTTACCGGCCACCCTTCCAGCGTCATCACCGCCTCCCAGCGGCGCAGATTTCCATGCACCCGCGCGGTATAATTGATGCCGCCTGCGCCGCTCCGGACGCGGACGCGGCGGCGGGCACCGCTGCTGGTGTCGGTCCAGTCGAACCAGAGATGCGCCTCGCGCGCGGCCCAGGCCCGAAACCGCGCAAGCGCGTCGTCGTCGTCAAGAAGCGCGGTCACACCCCATGTGAGCAGGGCTGACGAAAACCGGCGCTCCTGCCGGATCAGCCCGTCATCAAAGGGCGTGCGCTCCACATCCACGTCCTGCCCCAGCACCTGATCATCCGCGACGATCGGGGCATAATCGGGCCAGGGCATCAGATCTGCCCTCCGGAACGCGCTACGGCCTGCACTGCCCGCCCGAGCGGCCCGCCTTCGCTGATGTCTCTCAGCGAAACGTTTATGATCATGCCTTCGAGATCGAACTGCACATCCGCAGCCTCGACCCTCTGGGGTGTGCCGTTGTTGTCGATATTCACCGTGACATTCGGCACAGCCGCCGCTCTTGCAGCGCCCGTCGTGGCCGCTGTGGCCGGGGCGCGCGGTTCCGCCTCCTGGCCCGCAACGCCGCCCGTGTGGTAGCGATAGCTGGCGGCTGTGCGCAATATGTGTTCCGCGTCCCGGCGCGCCTGGCGGTTGCGGGAGATGCCAAGGACTGCGCGGGCCTGCTGAGACGTCAGAATGGCCTCGCCGCGCTCAAGCGTGGCCAGAACCTCGTTCGGAGCCAGATCGGCTTGCAACATCTGCAGCGCGGCCCCGAACCCGGCCACGCCACCATCGTGAAACACATCGCCCCGCAAGCGGGGCCGGGGCGAGACGGCGGGCGCGCCCGCGCTGGCCCCCAGAGAGCCGAAAAACGCCCCTGCCGCGTCTGCCAGCGGCCCGGTGATATTCTGGCGCACGGCGATGCGGGCCAGATCGGCAAGGATCGACCTGGCCAGATCGCTGAAGGAGGCTTTGCCGGTTGTCACGAACCGCGTCAGCGCGTCTTCCAGGCCCTCAAACCCCGCGCTCCAGGCGTCCGCGATCTCGTCGCGGGTTTCGATGGCATCCTGGGCATATTCGCTCAAGGCGAAGCGCGTCGCCTCGCGCAGCCTGTCCGCCTCGTCGCGGGCCTTGGCCTGCGCGCGCGCCAGCTGTTCCATCGCGCGGGCGGCAGATGTGCCTGCCTGCGTGCCCGCCCGCTCGATGTCGCGCAGCTGTTCTTCCGGCTTGTCGGCCTCGGTTCGGGCGTCAAAAGCAGCGCGCGCCTGCTGAACCAGTCCGGCGGTGGCCGCCGCGATCTCCGCCTCACTCGCGCCCGAGTCGCGCAACTGATCCTCTGTTGGTCCAACCTGTTCGCGGACGTAAATCCGTTCAAGCTCTCGACGCAGCCCATCCGGATCATCGCCAAAATCGACGCGGGCGCGGGCGCGGGCGAGACGAATTTCCGCGCGCTCCTGCAAGCGGGCCATGCCTGTGGCAGCGCGATCCAGTTCGGCGGTCAGGTCAGCGGCGGCCCGCGCGGCCTCCCTGAGACCCGGCGCGACCGTATCGCCAGCTGCGGCCAGTTGCCGCGTGGCCTCTTCCGCGTCCAGGACGCGCCTCAGAAACGCATCCAGTAATCCGGCCTGATCCACGCTCTGCCCGGTGGCGGCGACCCTTGCCGCCTCCAGCGCCTCGCGCAGCCGACCCAGCGCCTCTGCCTGCGCCTCGACCCCTTCGGCACGTTGCAGATCGCCATAGGCCTCGACCAGTCGCTGCGCAGCCGCCTCCGTCAGCCCGAACTCCTCCGCGATTGCCGCCACCGCAGCACCCATCTCACTCTCGATCTGCGCGGCGGTGCGGGCGCTCACCGCAGCCAGATCGTTGAGCGGGACCTGCAGTCCTGCCGCAATCTCCTCGATGGTCTCCCCGATTGTCGCGCCGTACTCATCCGCCAGTGCGGCAACCGCATCGGGATCGAGCACCCGCCGCAACTCCGCCAGCGCGGCCTCGCGCACATCCGTGATCGATGACACCAGAGCAGCCGGATCGATCGTTAGCGCATCGCGGGCCTGGGCAACGAGATCCTGCAAGGTCTGCTCGTCCTGCGCCCTGGCGCGACGGGCCAGGGCTGCGCGCGCATCCAGTGTCTCATCAAATCCATTGATCACATCCTCCAAGGCCCGGCCCGCCTCGCGCCGCGCCAGACCCTCCTGTGCCGCGATCAGCGCGCGGGCCTGCACGGTGGCGCTGCCATAAGTCTCCACCAATGCCTCGACATCGCCTCGCAAATCCCGCAGCGACCGCAAGCTGTCGACCGCATCCGCCAGCCGATCACCGGCCTCTGCCGCGTCCTCCGTCCCGTCAGCGAGATTAAAGAGCGCAGCACCCAGCGGCACCGCAATCGCCGCCACCACGCCCAGCACGGCACCCGCCGGGCCAAAGCCTCCCAGAAGTTGCGGGGCCTGCTGCGCGAAGGCGCGGCTGGCCTCGGTGCCGGCGGACACCTGCACAACGAAGTCCTGCACCTGGAACGCGGTGTTCTGAATTTGCGCGCCAAACTGGCCCATGCGTCGGCCACTGAAGCTGGTCGCGGCGTTGGCACGGGTTTGCGCGCTTGCCTGCCGCTCAAGGCTTTCGGCCAGCTGGAATGCGCTGCGGGCCGCCCTGTTGCGGGCAGTGGCGGCCTGCGCTTCGCTGCGCGCGGCGGTCAGGGCCGCGCGGGCGGCAGTGTCTTTCGCGCGCGCCTCCTCGAGCGCGGCACGGGTCGCTTCTGTGCTTTCGCGCGCGACCTCATCATGGGCCTGTGCCAGCGCCCGCGCGGCCCTGGCGGCTTCGGTGGCGGTGGCGGCCTGTCGCTGATTGGCCTGCGCCACCTCCTGTGTGGCTTGTGTGACAGAGCCCCGCAGGGCTTGCAGGTTGCGCTGCGCCTCGGAGATGTCGGCGCGAATGCGCATGGCAAGGTCGAGATCGTCCGGCATCCGGCCCTCCTCAGATCAGAGCGCCGACCGCAGGGTCAGCGCCAGCTGCAACTCCATCTCACGCACCCGGCGGCGCTCGGCTGCGCGGAAATAATGGATCATCTGCCGCCATGTCAGGCGGTCCATGATCAGGTCGGCCGATCCGTGGCCGGCCGCTGTGAGCCCGTCGAGGATATCGACGAGGCCGAGCTCGTTGCCAGCGCCTCCCGGCTGAGCTGTTCGCCCAGGATGCGCCCGAGAAAAAAATTCGAATTCGCCCGCCAGACCGCCAGCGACAGGGCCGTGCTGTCCGCCTCGCGCAGTTCTTCGATCACACCCGCCTCCAGGCCGGTCGCCAGCGCACAGAGCGCGATCCAGGCCTCATCGTGCTCGCCGAGAACGGCAAAGAGCGCCGCACTGGTCAATCGCTCCGGATCGCCGGCCACCCGCGCCATGTCCTCGATCAGCGCCCGCGCGATCGTCTGCGCCTTGAGCATCTCGCGAAAGCGATACTCGCGCACGGTGATCTCCCGCGCCGCCCCGCTCTGCGGATCGGTGATCGTGATATCCTCGTCGGGCATCAGGATGTCAGCCTGGTCCGCCGGAGCGTGCGAAGGATCGCTGCGCCCGGCCATCAGGTCGGTACCCCGTCGATATACATTTGCGCCAGCCCGTCACCGGGATCTTCAATGCTCAGTGTGAGCGGAAACTGCTGAGGCGTATTGCGCCCCAGCAGCGTCGCGTCCCCGGAGGGTGCAACCGTGGCGCGGGGGATGTAGATGTTGCGGCCTTCGACACCCTCGTCGGCGTCCTCGATATAGCGCAGGGCAACCCGGATCGGTTTCAGATCCGCCGTCACCTCCACACGCTCGAATTCTTCGGTCTTGACCTTGTCGATGGTCAGCTTGAGCGTCTTGCCCTTGGCCTTGGCGATACCGCTGTCGGTGAGACGCAGACGCCCGGTGCTGATGTCAAACGCGTAATCTTCTGCGTCAAGCGCGGGGGCGAATATCAGCTTCGCACTGTTGCCGAGCGTGATTTTGGCCGGTCCCACAAGATCGTTTTTTGCGGTTCCGAACTGAAAATAGTCCCGGGACGTGACGGTGTCGGGCACCGGCCAGGACGTTGCGAGCGACTTCTCCGCAACCTCGGCGATTTTCTGCGGATTTCTGGCCATCAGGAACAGGGCCATGTTGTCGAGTGTCGCGTCCTGCGGCGTGAGGCCCAGCGACCGGTCGATCTGCGTGATCTTGTCCACCAGCTTCGTGGCAACCGCGCCGTTGCCTGAATAAACCGTCTGGCGTTGCACCGTTGCCGAGACCGACCCGGCAATCACATCGCCGATGAACCGCTCGGTGCCGGAGGGCTTGCCCCCGACATGCCGGTCGATAAAAAATGCGCCCGCGCCGAATATGACGATGGGCTCGTGTTGCGTTACCAGATTTGCCACGTCTCTCTCCTTTTGACTTATGCCGGTCCCAGGTTGATCAGCCGGTGACGCAAGCTGTATTCCTCGCGCCACTCGATCCGGCCGCCGTCAAGGCCCGCCAATCGACCGCGCCGGAATTGCAGCGTCTCGCGCGCCCCGTCCGGCTGCCAACCCGCCACCATCATCCGCACCCCGCCCAGCAACGCGCCCAGCTCGTCACGTCGGCTGGCCCCCGTCGCGTCATTGGGGGCGGCAATGATCAGGGTCACCGCAATGATCGACGTGACCTGCTGGATCGCGCCCGCATTGGGCGCAACACCCTCCGGGGCATCATCGGCCAGCGGCGTGACGATCGCGGCGGGCGTTTGGGGCCAGGCGCTCAACGCCGCCGCCTCCAGCGCACCCAGAACCCGGTCGCCAAAGGGCGGGCGGCGGGTCCGGGCCGCAAGCCAGGCGCTGGCGGTCTCCGCATCCGTTTTCGCCGCAAGTGCTGCATGCCAGGCCTCTTCGTTCTCGAGCCGTGCAGCCAGTTGCGCGACGACCGACAATTTCAGCGCCTGGAAGGAGGATGTGCTCATGACCCCGCCTCCAGCGCGTCGCGCAGGATCCGCAGGATGGCGGTGCGGTCTCCATCGTCGAGACCCAGATAGGGCCGGGCGGGCATCGTGATCTCGCGTGCGGCGATATCGGCAATTGCGATGGGAACAACGCCGGCCCGCCGCCGGGCGGTGGAGCGCCGGGACGCAAACCGGCCCCGGCGGTCAAAGGCAAGCACCTGCCGGCGCGCATCCTGTTTGATGGTGCCACCAAACTGGTGGATGGCTGCATAGACCAGGTTGGAGCCGATCTCCACGCTGTCGCGGCCCACGCGCGTCGTGATCGACCGGCGCAGCCGCGCGGTGTCGGTGAGTGTCAGACCACCGGTCTCCTGCGCGCGGCGGCTGGGCTGCCAGGGCTGGCCGTCCGGGCCGGTGGCCTGTTCGAAACGGCGGGCCGTGGAGGCCTCCAGCCGCGCACCGATTGCCTCCATCACCGGCGTGAGGTCCGACAGACGGTCCTGCAACCGCCCGAGCGCACCCGCGATCTGGCTGTCATCCATCTCCACCGCAATACGCGCCATCATCAGAGCCCCTCCAGAGTGTCGCGACCGAAGCGCGGCCGCGGCCCGCAGATCTGGCCCGCCGCATCGTCCTGCTGGCGCGCGGGCGCTTCCGCACCCGCTGCCGTCACCAGCTGGTAGCGGCCTTCGGGAATGGTGCGCAGCTTGGCGCGGGCCCGCGTGGCACGATCCCGCACGGTCTCCGGGGCGGCGTCGTCATAAAGCCGCGCCCGGGCGATGTCCGAGGCGATGGCGGTCAGAAGCGGGTAATCGCCTGCGGGCAGCGGCAGGTCCCAGCGGGCCGAGAGCACCGCGTCGATCTCGGCGGTCGCATCCGCGATCGCTGCTTTGACGCGCGGATATGTTTCCGGCCCGGTGCCCGCATCCAGCGCGGCAATCTCGTCCGCACCAAACCGGTCAATCAGGTCCTGGCGGGTCGCGTAGCTCATGGGGCCGCCCCCATACGCCACAGCTTGAGCGGCATCAGTTGATCGAGGTCCCTCGAAAACGTGCCGGCCAGCAGCTTGCTGTCGCTGGTTCGGGCAAGAAAAAATATATCGATCGCCCGCGTGGCCCGGCTCACATTGAGTTCAATCACAGCGTTGTTTCTGTTGACGGCCCCGCCCGCGACGCGGGCCGGGTTTCCGGTGCCCGTGGCCTGCGCCAGCCGTCCCGGCTCAAACAGAATAATCGCATCGTCGTAATTTGTATCCCCGATGGACAGCGCCCAGAACGTCTCCTTGTCCGAGGTCGGCAGCACAATCCCGTCACCTTCCCCCGCCACCCATATGTGGGTCCTGTCAATTCTGAAGTTCGCAGCGCCGATCAGCGAGGGGACACCCAGCGCTGCAACCCGCGCGTCGACAGCGGCCTGATCCAGACCGCCACCAGCGGCCGCAGCGCCGGACATGCGCCGCCGGGCCGGCATCAGATTTCCGCCACGACGAGGCGCGCGATGCCACCGTCGGTCCTGAGCCACCAGGTCCAGTCGGCCCGCGCCCGGAACTCCATGGGGTCTGACACGCGCGGATTGCGGTCGCGGTTGAAATGCACCAGCGCATCCTGATGGTCATTGGCCCCGGGCTTGTCCGTCCCCTTCACATCCAGCGCATAGATCCGGGTGTCGGGCGGCCCGTGAAACTCGACCACGTAGGACTTGCCGTCCTCCAGATTGAGACCGGCAACGCCGTCCTGCCATTCATCTGTCAACTGAAGTCCGGGCATCGGTCAAAAAACCCCTCAGGCCAGCCAGGGGACGACCATCAACTCGGCCCAGTCCTTCACCGTGTTGGTCTCGCCATTGGCCCCCAGTTCGTTCTTCAGGAGTTTCGTGCCCGTCTCGCGCAGGGCGGGGGCCACCACCAGATGCGTGGGCCGCAGACCCAGCGGACGGCCCTCGTCCCCCTTCATACCCTCCATGCCCTGGTAGACCTTGGCAAAGTTCGTGGCCGTCAAATCCTCCGACGAGGCCGCCGCCAGTTGCCACAGCCCGAACCCCACATTGTCACGGCAATGAATTCCGTAAAGAAACTCGCGGCGGTTGAAGACGTTCTCGTCCTCCTCGCGGTCCAGCCGCACGATCATGTCGCCGGGTTTTCGCTGCTGGAAGATGATCGGCTTCATCGCAGAGCGCGAGAGATCCATCAGATACCACTTGGGCGCAGCGTTCCCCTTCTTGTACCAGTTCGACACCTTGCCCACGCCCTTGACCGCGTGATCCTCGGCAAAGAAGTTCTTGCCGTCATAGCACTTCGTGCTGTGCCCGGCCTTCAGCAGCGGCCAGACCAGCTCGTCCGGATGCGCCGCTGATGCCTCGCCCATATGGGCAAATTGCGGCATGTAGACGCCATACTGGTCGTCCTCGATCGCATTGCGGTCCACCCCAACGGTCAGTTCGAAATCGCGGTTGCGAATCTCGAAGCTGTGCTCGGTCAGGTTCTGCGCCACGCGCTCACCGAGCCATTCGCGCATCGACGGCAGCTTGCCCAGCCACGGATAGAGGTTCGACGCGGTCGTTGACATGGTGGTCATCGCCACCTGCTCATACATGCTCTGCGCCTGCCAGCCGGTAAAGGCCGCCCGGAAGGCGGCGTCATAGACCGTGGCCAGCGTCGCCAGATTCTGTCGGTTGATGATCATGTTCGTCTCCTTCGCTTACCACAGGAAGGGAATGCCGGTGGCCACCCAGGCCCCGTCATCATCGACCGCGATCAGCCGTCCCGCCTTCGCGGCATTGTCCTTGTTCCCGCCCGTCCTCGCATCCGAGCGGATCGTGTGGTCGTCATGGCCATAAACGGCCGCGCCGATATTGGCCTTTGTCACCGCCTTGTTGCTCACATCGTTGGCCCAGCGGAACACGCCCGTGCGCACCCGCACCTGAATGTCGCCCGCCGCGCCATCGGAATTGTCCGCCGTCGCATCGCAGCGCCCCAGCGCCACCAGCGCGTTCACTGTGCCCTCCGCAGTGGTCGCATAGGGCACCGCATTGCCATCGCCATCACGCGCAACCAGCGCGCCGGCTTTGATCGTCACCGAAGCCGCCACATCGTAGCTTTCGACGAACTCGTAGCCGCCCGTGCGGCGGGGGGTGTCGAACTCATTCATGGGCCACAGCCTCCTTGCGCGCATTGGCGCTCTCGATGAACGCCTTCTCGCTCACCCCGGTCGCCCGGCAGACCGCCTTCTCCTCCACCGTCAGGCTGCCCGCCTCGCGGGCAGGGGCCTGATCGGGCACCAGCTGGCCTTTCGGCAGGATCGCGGCAGCCGAGGCGGCGAACTTCTCGAAACCGGACGGGTCCTTCTTCGCATAGGCCAGCGCCCAGTCGCGCTGTGCCGGCGCGATCTTGCCCGCCTCCGTCGCGGCATCCACAGCCGCCGTGGCGCGCTCCTCCACCCGCTCGGTCTGCAGGCTTGTCAGGGATGCGGAAACCCGGTCGAACTCGGCGCGCGGCACGAATTGCGCGGGATCGGGGTCCGCGTCAGCACCATCGCCGCCATCGTCGTCATCGCCGCTGCCGCCCGCCCGCGCAGCCGCCAGAATTGCCGCGCTGTCCGCCGCCTCGTCAAGCTCCAGCGCCTTGCGGGTCTCGCCCAGCACACCCGCCGCGCTATGGGCTGCACCTGCCGCCGCCACAATCGCCGCCTCGTCGGCATCCGCCGCAAGGCCAAGCGCCTTGCGCAGTTTCTCAAGGTCCATCTCGCGACCCTCCTTCTCTGAATGTGTCTCCGCGCGGGCCAGCGCCCGCATGTGCAGCGCCGGATCGTTGGTCAGCGCCGCACTCACGATGAGCGTCACCTCGTGGGTCTGCGCGTGATAAAAAAACACCGGGCTGATGTAGCGATATTCCCGCGCCGCAATCATCGCCGCCGCCCGTTCGGTCCACCTGACCGCGCCCCACACCGCCCCGCCGCGCTCGAAAACCCGGCTGATCCAGCCCGCCGCCGGCGCAGGCTGGCCATTGCTGCGCGCAAACTCCGTCTGGTGCTCGAAGTCGATGACCAGGTCCACTCCGGTCTCGCCCCGCAACGCCATCGTCGCCGCCACCACGGCCGCAGGATTGCTGTTGTGAACCGGATCACGACCGTCATGCGGGCGAAACGAAACTTCGCCCGCCGGGATCAGCAGGATCTCCGAAGGCGGTTCAGCCCCCTCCGGAAGCTGCATTGCGCAGACCGCGCGGATGTCCGTATGACCGTCCATGGCCGCAACACTAGCGCAGCCGAAATCAAATTATCAGCGGACCATGGTCCGCTGCCACACCCCCGGCACACATGCTAGCACTGCCTCTGAGACCCGTGGTGGTCCCCGGACGGACAATCCCGGGGACCAGACGGGGGTCGGGGAGAAAGCCCTCCCACGACCAGAACCGGCCAGCCCTGGCCGTCCCGCCACCCATGCATGGGCGGGGTCATGATCGTGGGAGGCGGACCACTTGTCAAAACCCGATACGGCACCCCTGCAACCCGTCGCACCGGTCGACCCCGTCGCCCCATGGCTCGGCGGCAAGCGAAACCTCGCCAAACGCATCACGGCCCGGATCGAATCCATCCCCCACCAGACCTATGCCGAGCCCTTTGTCGGCATGGGCGGCATCTTCCTGCGCCGCCGGATGCGACCGCGTGCGGAGGTGATCAACGACCTCGGGCGCGATGTCAGCAACCTCTTTCGCATCCTGCAACGCCACTATCCCCAGTTCCTCGAAACGCTGCGCTTCCAGATCACCACACGCGCTGAATTCAATCGCCTGGTCGATACCAACCCCGACACCCTGACCGATCTCGAACGGGCCGCTCGCTTCCTCTATCTCCAGCGCACCGCCTTTGGCGGCAAGGTCTCCGGGCGGAACTTCGGAGTTGCCAAAGACCGCTCCAGCCGGTTCAACCCGACCACGCTGGAGCCCATGCTCGAGGACCTGCACACCCGCATGGCCGGCGTCGTGATCGAATGCCTTCCTTACGCCGACTTCATCACCCGCTATGATGGTGCGGGAACCCTGTTCTATCTCGACCCGCCCTACTGGGGCTGCGAGACCGACTACGGCAAGGGCCTGTTTGGCCGGGACGATTTTACGGCCCTGGCAGCACAAATCGCGACAATCAAGGGCAGGTTCATCCTCTCGATCAATGACCGCCCGGAGATCCGCGACCTGTTCGCATGGGCCGATATCGAAGAGGTCGAGACGACCTATTCTGCAAAGAAAAACGGGGTCCACAAACGGGTCAGCGAGTTGCTGATCTCGAACTGAGGCGATGGACCATGGTCCGCTGATCCGGGACGGTCGGGGTCTGCTATGCTGGGCCAGACACAACGAAAGGCCAGACACAACGAAAGGCGAGACGATGAACGAGATTGTCCAACTGCCCATTCACCTGCAGATCGCCCTGGCGGGCGGATACATGGGCTATATCACGGCCTATAGCGGGCTGCGCGCCGGCCACACAGCACGGGACGCGATTCTGCTGACGCTGGCTTTCGGCGTGATCCCCGCGCTCGCCTGGCCAATGCTTTCAACCGCTTTTGGCCGTACCGGCGGTCTGTTGCAGATCGGCGCGGCCGCATTGGCCCTGCTGCTGCCGATCCTCGCAGGCGCGCTCTGGCGTCGCCATGGCAGAACTTGGTGGTACGATCTGCTGCACCGGCTCAAAATCCACGTCGATGACGGGCTGTGCACGGGCTGGGAAGCGCTGATCCAGCAAAGGGACATGGAAGTCACGCAGATCATGGTGCGCACCACCGATGGCACGGAACTCTTCTGCCGCGATGCTCCGGCACATACGCGCGCCAAAGGGGCTTTTGACGCGATCGGCAGTTTCAGCCCTTTGCTTGGCACCGAAGGGTCGGTGGTCATGGTGGTGGACGAGGAGGCAGCCCCCAATGGCGGCGATACGGAACGAACCGCCCCGGTCGATGACGAATGGGGCGCGCGCCTGACCTACATCCCCGCAGACCGGATCGCACTGGTCGAAATGCGGGTGCGCGACAGACGGTAAATCATTTCCTGGGTGGTGGGGATTTCGAGGCGGTCGGGGTCTTCCCGGCCAATCAGGATTGTCGTTGATCAGCAGCTCAAAAGCCTGTTCTCAAGCGCAACAACTTTGCCTTTGGAGGTTGCGATCGAGCCTTCAACATCGTTACCAGTCAAGCTCGACACTGGAACGAGGATCAGGAATACACCGATTGCATCACCTGTCGCCGCTCTTCGCTGCTTTTGCTCAAGAGCCGCAAGTACCTGTCTTTCTTCAACCAACATTTTTTGCGCATTAGAACAAGATAGGTTTTTGAATGCATCACCCATCGATACCGGCGCAATTGCTTCAGGTTGAGACGCACACGCGCTAAGTGCAAAAGCCAAAACGACCAGCAACAGCTTTGTCAAAAAGTTCATTTATGTTCCCCCTAAAGCAGCATCTACCCCCCCACCTCTACAATTCGCTCGGGGCCCACCCAAACAACATGTCCCAGAATACGGTCCTCGGCTGTCACCTTCCGGGATGCATAGTTCGCATTGTCGCTGTACATTGACCAGTTGCCGATTTGGCCAGTGAGCCTCTTGACTACCAATCCTCTGGATGTGCGGAAAACATAGGCTCGCCCCTCCGCCGGGTCGCGGTCGTCCCGGTCAATCACCAGGATATCGCCGTCTCGGATTCCCGGCTCCATCGAATCTCCCGACGCACGCAAGGCAATACAGCGCTCAGGATGTACCGATTTGGGCAGAGAGCCCGGCGGCAACTGCACGTAGAAATCCGTCGACTCGCTGAACACTTCCTCATCCGGACCCGCACCGGCCTGCACCGCATCCGCGAAATGCACGATCGAATCATCATCCTCATCCGTACTTGATACGACATGCAGCGTGGCAGCCGGGCGGATACGGGCAGGTTCGGCTTCCAGATCAGTCGGCTGCGGAACGGGCAACGTCCGAATCTGCTCCAACCAATCAGCCATTTGAGTTTCGATTTGTTTCAGCAGCATCAGATCGAAACGTGCGTCCGGGTCATCTACATCAGCTAATGAAAATCCCCCTCGTCCCGCGTCCGGCAATTGGCCTGCAGAAATTCCACGTACATCTTCCCGCTCCTTCCACGTGCGGATTGCCTCGATGACGGCCGACGCATCCGCATCCTCGGAAAGCCCAAGCGCCATAGGAATTTCGGAGGGAAGTTCCGTCCGTACCGGTCCAAGATTGTCCGATTTGAATTCCGTTTGCGATTCGCCGCGCGGTGGGCCGATGTAGAACTCAAGGCCCAGGGCTTCGCATATCTCGGCAGCGCGACTAACCTTGGGCTCATGGCCCTTTAAAACATGCCTTAAAGCGTTTGCTGGAAGCCCATGATCTTTTGCCACACGGAATGGGTTGGTTCCTTGCCGCTCAATTTCTAATCGAAAAAGTTCTGTCAGTTCTTCGCTCTGCATTCGCAATTTATAGCGATAATTGATTTCGCCAACTATGGCGAAATTTCTTGACGTATATCCAAGTTTGGCAAATTATGATTGCCATGAATGGCAAATCATTAGTCCAGTTGATCCATCTTCACTCCCAAGCCGTTGGCCTGAGCGTCAAAACTACCTCGACGTATGCCGCCGGGTCCGGCGACTTCTGTGACCGCCTCGAGCGGGGCCACGACGTAACGACCCGCCGCGCGGCACGTGTCGCCCAGTACCTGTCCGACAATTGGCGCAGTGACCTCGTTGACTGGCCATCTGATATCCCGCGCCCACCGCCGACACCCGGCTCTCCCGCTGACATCCCGCGCCCACCGCCGACGCCGGATACGCCTGCGGCCAAAACGGAGGACGTTGCATGAACCGCACGCCACAAGCCCCCGACACGCTCCCTTCTGAACGTCATCGCCAGGCACAACCCCGAGGCCAATTGCTCCCGTGGCTGCGCGGGGGACCGGATGTGGGCAGGGGCGACGCGATCTACCAATCCGGGCGCTTTCACCTCTTCGAGGTAGATTTTGGCCGCTGGGGCCTTTTGATCGAGAATGTAAACCGCGACCGGGATCATCACCTCGATCTGTCGTCGGAGTTTCATCCAGGGGGTGACCTGTTTCTGCGCAACTTCACCGACAACCCCCACCTGTTCTGGGTTTCGGTTGCCGGTAGCCCTCTTTTGGATGGGACGCGCCCGCCGGCCCCGCCGCTTTTGAGATATGGTGAGCATTACCACGGGCGTCTGGAGATTATGCTACCAAAAGACGACGGGTATATCATACACTTGGTGGACGACATTGATCTTCCGGACGATAGCTGGCTGACATTGCCGGAACTCAACGGAGAGTCCTGGACGGTCGGCTATTTGCGCCTTGTCAGGCGTCCGCGTCCTAAAGACCGCTCACAAAGGTTTGAAATAGTCGAAGCACGCCCGGCAGATGGTCCACTGCTTCATTCACAAGACGCCCCGTCAGGTCCCCAAGCGCACGATCGGACAGGGAGTGAATAGCATGGGTCAGACGCTCCTTATCCTTTTCGGCCATCTCGGATTTGGCAATCCGACCGGCAATAAGCGTCCGCAAGTCGTTGGGGTCGATTTTGACGGTGACCACACGAAGGTCACTGCCGACGCCAGCAGCGGGGGCGATGAAATCCACACCGTCAACTGTAATCTTTACGTCAAGAAAGGTCCTGTCGCGGTCATTAGCCCTGAAGCCGTCTACGAGACCGAGTTTGCAGAGATAGACGAGATTGGGCTGAAGGTCGGCATGATCGCAAAGCTTGCTCACATTGTGTCGCCGGAACGGCTTGGCGCACAACTTGCGCAGAATTTGTGTCTGCAGGTTCTTGTCGAGAGGGGTTTGCATGCTCTTTCCTTCGGTTGGGTTGCATCTCCGAAGGTATCGGCGGCGGGACCGGTCATCGAATGGCCGGTTCCGCCGTTGGCCGATATGACCAGCCGCCATCCCGTTAACCGCCAGCAGCGGCCCACCACCGTACTGTCCGCTGCTGAACCTGCCCCTGCTCAGCGTCGCCTGTCCCGGCGGGCGCGGGCGGGGGCTTTTTTACGGGCAGCGACCCGGGCAGTGCGCCGCCTCGATGATCACTGGATTGGTGACCTCATCGGGGCGGTTGCGATCTTCATAATGCTCTGGGTCGGCCTGCTGGCCGGGTGGGTGCTGTCATGAGCATCGCGCAGCCCGATAAGACACTGTTCCCGGCCCGGACCACCGGCGTGATGGCGGCGCGCGTTCGGCGCGCGTTTATGCAGGCCGGATCGCCGGATGATTTCCGCTGCGCCATCGCCACGCTCTATTGCCGCGCGGGCCATGCGGAGCGGATGGGTCTGATGCTGGTGCTGGCCGATGCGCTTTGGGATGCGCAGGCCGCCCCGGAGGTGTCGGCATGATCGCGCTGACGGAATTCAGGGCCCTGCGCCATGCGCTTGCGTCTGCGACAGCGCTGTCGGGTGAGGGTAGCCAGGAGGCCTGTGCCCGCGCGGTATCCCATCTGCGCCGCGCGATGCGCGCGGCGGAAACGCTGGAGGAGCGTGGAACCTTCGACGTGCTCGAAGGCATTCTGGGGGCGACCCGGAAAAGTGGTGAGCGCAGGGCGTATCCGGGGTACCGGAACGCGGCCCGCGCCGCCCTGGCCGGTCTCATCAACGGCAAGGACCTTCCGGCGCTGCCTGCCACGGCGGAATCGCTGGAGGACATCATTCAGCAGACCGCCGATGTCAGCGGTCTGGAGGCGCAAGACCTGCGCTGCGCGGGCAGAGAAAGGGAGATATGCACGGCGCGGCATAATGCCATGCTGCTCATGGCGGCGCTGACTGATGCGAGCCTCGCGCAAATCGGCGCGGCGCTTGGCCGGTCTCACACAACGGCCCGGACCGATATATGCCATGCCGCAGGCCGGGTCGCTTCGAATCCTGCCCATGCATCTCTCATCGTGGCCGTTCTGCGCCGGCTGGACCCGGCAGACGGGAGGGCGGCGTGATGCTCAAATCAGTCAGTAGAAGGAGAAACAGTCATGTCCGGACCCACAAACACCGGCGACCAGAAAACGCTGCACCAGCAGATTATCGACACACTTTTAGCGGACCTGGTCAGGCCCTCCGTGTCTACAAGAGCAATTTCAGCCATTGCCGCATCAACTGGATTACCACGCGAGAGACCTTAATCTCATTTGCTTCATCGTTTGTGGTGGGGTCCTCATCCATCGGTTGGTTAGCATCTCCGATGATCGCGGCGGCGGGTACGCCGGTCAATTCCGGCCGTTTCGCCGCCGCACCTGACATCCGCAGGAGCGCCGCATGAGCGGTCTTCGCCCATCCGCGCGCGCCGCACTGGCAGACATGCCTTTTGCGGGCTCCGTGCGGGCTCTGGGGCTTTGTCCGCTGAAAATCCTGTTATGCGCGGCTGACGCGCTCGACGTGGGTGCTGATGATCTGCGCGTCCCGGTGAGCGATCACGTTGACCGGCGCGATTGGCAGATCACGATGCTGCTCTGCATTGCGCTGACCGACGCCACCGAGGCGGAGATTGCGCGGGTCTACCGGATGCCGCCACCGCAACCGCGACCGCAACCTTCGGGTTTCACGCGGCCTGCGGCCTGCGGGCTGCGATCGATCCGCACTGAGGACGATGCCGCGCTGCGCGCCGTTCGGATCATTGACCACATCCACCAGCTGATGCGGAGGGCGTGCTGATGTATGCGGCGAAGCTTCATAACTCGCCGCGCCTTCAGCGTCTGCACGCCTGGCTGCGGGACGGGCGCGAGCACTCGACCCTTGAGATCGTGACGGGCGCGCAGGTTTGCGCGGTCAATGCGGCCATTGCCGAGTTGCGTGCCAACGGCGCGGAAATCCACTGCCGCCAGACGGTCAGCAAACGCGGCGAGCGGCTCTGGCTTTATCGCATGACGAAACCTGCACAACCGGAGGAGCGCGATGGCTGAGGTGGAAACCCTCGTGCGGGCCCGCGCGGGACGGGCGCAAGACCCGGGCGCGCGGGGTGCAATCCGCATGGCCCGGATCATGCCCCTCGCGCGCGCGCGAGGCACGGGGCCAAAAAAGCGCAAGAAAATTTTGCCCAACTCTTTGAAATCATACGCTTTATCAGGTGTTAGTTTAACTAACACCCCATGGAAATTCCAGATTGCAGGAGGCCGCGCGCGCGTACGAGGCACGGGGCCAAAAACGCCGGAGAAAATTTTGCTCAACTCTTTGAAATCATACGCTTTATCAGGTGTTAGTTTAACTAACACCCCCTGGAAATTCCAGATTGCAGGAGGTTGACGGATGAAGGACCGGCCCGACATGCCCACTCATATCAAGCTGGTCGAAGCGCAGCCTGATCCCACGACCGGCACTGTGTCCTGGCTGACGGAGGCGCAGGCCATTCTCGACCGGCAATCAGCGGCAAGCTGGGAGTTTGCGGATTTCCTTGCCAGCGATGCGCTCCCCGACGATCTGAGTGACGGTGCATTGGCCGACCAGCTTGGGGTCAGCCGCTCAAAGGTATGCATCTATCGCGAAGTCTCGACGGCCTGGCCATATGATAAAAGGGAACAGTCTCTGAGCTTCACGCATCACATGGAACTCTACCGCCTGCCCGAAGGCCACCGCCTGAGCCTGATCCGGACGGCGGCGGCAAGCGGGTGGAGCCCGAAGCGTCTGCGCAAGTCGGCGCGCGAGGTCAGCCTTTCCGGTCGCATGGCAAAAAGCGAGGAGGAACGGAGGGCGTTGAAGCGCAAGCTCGACGCCGCGCTGACCGATCCGCGTGACGCGGTGACGGGTCTGCGCAACCGGCTATCGACCCTGACGAAGCTTCTGGAGAAGGACGCGGCGGCGCTGAGCGATGCCATAGTAGAGGTTCTGACCGACGATGGCATTGACAGCCTGCACGGCAACATGCGCGCCGGTCTGGCCCGCGACCTGCGCCGTGCGGGCAACCGGCTGGAGGCGAAACTCCAGGCGATGCTCGACGGGGTGGATGCCATGGCCACCAGGCTGGAAGGGCGCGGCTGATGGGCGCGTGGTCGCTTGCCCGGCGCACGGGGCGGGATTGTCCCGCCGGTCCGGTGTCGGAGAGCGGCGATGCAGCGCCCTTGCACGGCCCGTGCATCCCCGATGCAGCGCCGGTGAATGACCCCGGCAGTGCCACCCCAACCAGCCCCGCCCCCGACATTGCCCCCGACTTTGCCCCCTCTGATCCCTGGACCATGGCTCCGGAGGCGGCCCGCGCGACGGCCCGCGCACGGCTGGCGGCGGTGCGGGCTGCGGAGCAATTGATCGCCGGTGGGTTGCCGGTGGCCGAGGCGGACCGGCTGGCGGCGCTGGAGGCGGATGTCTCGCCTGTGAGCCTTGCCAAATGGCGGCGCAGGGTGAGCGGTTGCCCGCGCGGGCACCGGGTTCATCTTCTGCTGGAGCGCCCGCGCACCGGCAGGCCGGGACGGCTCACACCCGCTCACGAGGCGGAACTTGAAGCGCTGGCCTGGCATCACGGAGCCCACCTGACCGCCCCTCACGCTCTGCGGGTGCTGCAGGCGCGCTGCGGCTACGAGGGTGGTGTCGGCTCGGTGCGGCGCTGGTTGCGGCGCTGGCGGGCCTGCAACGAGCGCGGTCTTTCCGCCGCTCTCGCACCCGACCGGCACCGCTCGCATCGCGGGCCCGCCTTCGGAACGCGCAGCGCTCAGGTTGAAGCCCTGAACGCGGTCTGGGAGATTGATTCCACGATTGCGGATGTGATCTGCGCCGATGGCAGGCGTCATGCGCTGATCGCCGTGATCGATATCTGGTCGCGCCGGGCGCTGTTCCTGCTCGCGCGCACCAGCCGGGCCACGGCGATTGCAGCGCTTTTGCGCCGGGCCATTCTCGCCTGGGGCGTGCCGGAGGCTCTGGTGACCGACGAGGGCCGCGACTACACCAGCCGGCACATGCTGGGCCTGCTTGCGGACCTGGAGATCGACCACCGCCCCTGCCGCCCCTACCACCCGGAGGACAAGCCGCATGTGGAACGCCTGATCGGCACGGTGAGCCGCGATCTCTTTGCCTTTCTGCCGGGGTTTGCAGGCCACAACGTGGCGCAGGCGCAGGCGCTGCGCGACCGCAAGAGCTTTGCCGCGCGGCGGGGAGAAAGCCCGGCGGTGACCTTGAGGGCCGACCTGTCTGCGCAAGAGGTGCAGGTCCGGCTGGATGACTGGGCCGACGCAGTCTATGGCCGCCGCGTTCATGACGCGCTTGCGGGGCAGAGCCCGTTTGAACGCGCTTTGTCCTGGACCGGCCCGGTGCGCCGGGTGGAGAGCGCGCGGGCGCTTGATGTGCTGCTCGCACCGCCCGCCGGTGGCGGCAGCCGGGAGGTGGGCAAGAAAGGTATCTCGCTTGGGGGTCGCAGATATATCGGCCCGGAACTCGGGCCACTGGTCCAAAGCACGGTGAGCGTCCGTCATGACCCGGAGGATGCCTGCGGCCTGCTGGTTTTTGGAACGGATGGGGGTTTCATCGGGCGGGCCCGTGATGTCAGCGCTCCGGATCTCGACCAGGCCGCCATTGCGGCGGAGGCGAAGGCGAAAGCCGCGAAAGCGGATGCTGTGGCCCGCGCCCGGGCGAGGGCCACAGCGAAGCGCCACCACCCCGAAACCGCCATGGATGATGTGCTGGACCACGCGCGCCGCGAAGCCGCGAAGGTCACGGCACTTCCGCGCGATCAAGCGCCTTATGCAACCCCTGCGCTGGCGCAGGCCGCCAAAGCGGCGGATCGCGCCTCAAACAGGCCGTCGGACACACCGGGGCGGCAGGCTGTCCCGTTCAACCGGGCACTGGCGGCAGCGGCCAAACTCTATCTCGACGAGGATCACTGAAGGAGACCGACCATGGATCATGCACCAAATGTCACCGCGCTGGCGCGCAATGCGGAAGGGGCCGACCGCAGCGATCTGCGCGCCCGTGTCGAGGCGGAGATGTCCGCTTTTGGCCTGAGCCGGGCCAGGGCGGCGGCCGAGATCGGACGCGGCGTGTCGCAGGCCACGCTCACGCGCTGGCTGCAGGGGGATTATCCGGGCGATGTGGCGGCGGTCGAGGAGCGGCTGGAACGCTGGCTGCAAACCCGCGCCGAACGGGCGGCGCACGCGTTCGGCGGTGCAAGGCTGGATGCCCACGCGGAGACAACGGCCGCCGGGCAGATCGCCGCAGCACTTGCCTATGCGCAGGCCGCCGGTGATCTGGCGCTGATCCATGGCCCTTCGGGGCGCGGCAAGACCTGGGCCGCCAAGCGGCATTGCGATGCGCGCGCCAGCGCGATCTGGCTGCGCGCGTCTCCGACCATCACCTCGCTGCCAAAGTTGTTGTCGCGTCTGGGCGAGGCGGCGGGTGCGGGCGCGCATCACGGCTCGGCGATGGAGGCGGAAACGGCGATCATAACCCGGCTTGAGGATCGCGGTGCGCTGGTGGTGATCGACGAGGCGCATCACCTCAGAGCCGCACTTCTGGACGAGTTGCGCTGCATTCGCGACATGGCGGGCTGCGGGCTGGCGCTGATCGGGGACAATGACATCGTCATGACCCTGGGGCGCTGCCCGCAGGTCAAGGGCCGGATCGGCATGACCGTCGATCTCAAGACCGTCGCGCGGGATGATATTGCGGCGATTGCGGCCGGCCCGCTGGGACGGCAGCCAACGGCGCGCGAAATGAAGCATATGGCCCGGGCCACCACCTGTGATGGGGGCCTGCACGCGTTGCGCCGCCTGATGGCGCGGGCCTGGATGATCGCGCGCGCCGAGGAGCGCGATGCGATCACGGGTGACGATATCGAGGCGGCTGCCGGAGACGCGGCATGACCGGCCGGGGTGACCCTGTGCCGCCGGGCGACCTGCCCGGTGGCTGGCGTCTGATGGCTCCGCACGAGCAGATGGATGATGGTGATGTGCGCATGGTTGGAAGAGTGTTTCTCGACAACCGCCGGCAATGGCTCTGCTTCCTGCGCGCGCGGCCCCCGCTGCACTTTTATCTCGAAACCGACCTGACCCATCCGCAGGACCCGTCCCGCTACGCCCGCTTCACGTGGGAGGCCGACCCGTTCGAGGCTCTGATTGAGCATTTGTGCAAGGAGGAGAAAAGATGAGTAAACGTACAGACACACCCTTCGACGACGCCCGCGCCCTGAGCGACGCGGACTGGCTGGAAGCGGCCACGGTCGAGGTCAGGGGCCAGCGCTACATGCAGAACGCGCGCGGTGGTCTTACACCGCTGGAACTGATCAAGCCGCAGGACCAGCTGATGGATCAGATGGTGCGGCAGGTGCTTGGCTTTGCCGAGGACCTGAGCGCGCAGATCGGACGCTTCCGGGCCCATACGATGGACGACATCAGCAGCTTCGATGCGCTTCTGGAGGCCGAATACGGCGGTCACACGCGCAAGAGCGTGAAGGGCAATCGCACCTACATGAGCTATGACGGCTGTCACAAGCTCCAGGTGCAGGTCTCCGAGACCATCGCCTTCGGCCCAGAGCTTCAGGCGGCGCGCGATCTGGTTGAGGAATGCCTGTCGGGCTGGGCGGCGGACAGCCGCGCGGAAATCCGCGCCATCGTCGGGCACGCCTTCAAGGTCGAGAAAGAAGGCGAGATCAGCCGCGGTGCGATCTACAACCTGCTGCGGCTGGATATAGACGACGAGCGCTGGAAGCAGGCGATGGTTGCCATCCGCGATGCCATGCGCGTGGTGGGCAGCAAGTCCTACGTGCGCGTCTACACGCGCGAGGCCCCGGATGCGGCATGGCAGCCGGTCACGATCGATCTGGCGAAAGCGGGGTGAGCGATGGAGTACCGGTTCAAAATCCTCGACTTTCACAATTACGACGGCGACAGCTTTGACCTGACGCTCGATCTCGGCTTTGACCTGATCGCGCACCGCAAGTGCCGCCTGCATGGTGTCGACACGCCCGAACTGAGGGGTGGGACGGACTTGAGCAAGCGGGCTGGGCTGTTGGCGCGCGACGCGGCGGGCGTCTTTGTGCAGCAGGCGCTGGAGGCCGGCGCGGCGTATTTCCTGTCGCAAAAATACACCGGCAAGTTCGGCAGGCCATTGGGCGACATCTTCAACGAGCAGAGTGGCGCGCGCCTGGTCAGCTATCTGATCAGCAAAAATCTGGGAGTCCCCTATGAGGGCCAGAACAAGTCGGAGGTGGCCACCGCCCACGCGCGCAACATGCGTGAGCTGATCGCGCGGGGAGCGCTGGAGCGCGGCACATGATGATCCCCCCACGCCCCGATCCGATAAGCCATGAGGCCCGCAGGCTCATTGATGACGCTGTCGCCCAAGGCCGCGTGCGGCGCATCCCGACCGGTGTCAGCGGATTGCCGCTGCCGGGCACCCGGACCGTCAAAGAGTACCGGGCGTCCATTCGGCGCACCCAGGCGCGCAATATTCGCATGGAGCGCGCGGCAAAAAAGCGCGCCTCGGACGCTTTGGGTCTGGACCTGTCCGCTTTCGATCCCGGCCGCACAAGCCGCGTCACTGCCCGGAAAGAGCTGATCTTGCTGCTCTTCAACAAGGCGGTGCTGCCACGGCACATGCCTGCGGTTATCGAACGCGAACTGGGCGTCAACGTGAGCATGGGCACTGTCTACAACGACATAAAAGCGCTGCGCGCGCAAGGCAGGCTCAAGGGCCGTGCGGGCGCACCGGAGCCGCGCGCGCGGGGAGAGATTTGATGGGCAGACCGGTGTCCGACCGCCGCGCGCTGATGCGCGCCGCCCATGCCGCCTGCCGCCAGCTTGGCCTCGACGACGCGACCCGGCATGATGTGCAACTGGCCGTGACCGGCAAGGCATCGATGCGGGATATGGCAGCCACCGATCTCGCGAACCTGCTGGATCATCTGAACGGAAAGTCCGGGCGCGCAGGCGCGGCGCGGCACAAACACCCGCTCGCACCCCGTGCAGACCTGCGGCTCATTCATGCGCTCTGGGGCGAACTGGGCCGCAGGGGCGCGCTCAGGCGTCCCGGGCGCGACGGTCTGAATGCGTTCATCCGCGCCCGTTTCGGGCCGCACTGGTCGTTTGTTCCGCTGGATGTGGATGCGTTGAGCGATACGCAAAACATCACCGACGTGGTTCGCGCGCTCAAGGCGATGCTGGCGCGGACCGACCATCCACAGGATGACGGGCCCGGCGAAGGGTGCGCGACATGAGCGGGGTCCACATCACAGATCATGCGGTCATCCGCTATCTCGAGCGCGGCTGGGGCGTGAATGTTGATGCCATCCGCGCCCGCATCGCCAGCAATGCCGGACGCCCGGTGATGCTGTGAGACGGCGTGGTGACCCGTCATGACGGCCTGCGCTACCACTTCCGGCTTGGCGATGACGGCAGGGTCTGGCTGACAACGATCACAAGCGCGCAACCCGGCCCCGTCAGCAATCGCGCCCGGCGCATGATAAGGAGGACCCGATGAGCAACCTGACAAACAAGCCCGCGACCATCGACCAGGAACTGTTCAAGCAGGATCTTCTGGTTCTGCTCGACAAATACGCGGGATCGCTTTCTGGCCAGGAAGTACTGGCGCTTTCGTCGCATGTGGTCGGGCAGCTCCTGGCCTGTCAGAATCCGGAAGAACTCACCCTCGTGGATGCATTCCGGATCATAAACGCGAACATCGCGAGCGGAAACGAGGCGGCGCGGGCGGAGATACAAAAGGGAGGGCTGCATTGAGTCTGCGGGATCTGTTGCCGCTCTCGCTGCGCGAGGTCGCCGATCATGCCGGCGCGCATATCGCTTGCGCAGTGGCGCTGGAATTCGGCGGGACCGTCTGGCGGGTACCCTCGCACAAGACCCACCCCGATGCGGTTCGCCTGCGCGATCTGGTGGGCGAGGCCCCGGTGATCACCCTGACGCTCACGCTGGGCGGCCACAGTCTCGACGTGCCGCTGGCGCGCCGCGCAGTGGTGCGCTGGCTGGCTGAGCGGGGAATGGGCACCACTGCCATAGCCGCACGGCTGCACATGACACGCAGTACAGTCAGGCGCTACATGCGGGAGGGGCGCGGGTGAGCCCGACCGATCCCTTCCGCCTGCCCGAGGGGCCCGTGCAGATCGCCTTCAGCGGCGGGCGCAGCAGCGCATTCATGCTTCACCAGCTCCTGACAGCCAATAACGGGTTGCCGGACCGGGTGAGGGTCATCTTTACAAACACGGGCCGCGAAATGCCGCAGACGCTGGATTTTGTGGCCGAATGCGGCGCGCGCTGGGGGGTCGATATCGTCTGGCTCGAATACCGCTACGAAGATGCCCCCATGGCCGTGCGGGTCGATTACGCCAGCGCCAGCCGAAAGGGCGAGCCGTTCGCGGCGCTGATCCGGCGCAAGCGGCATCTGCCCAACCCGGCGGCCCGGTTCTGCACGGCCGAGCTCAAGGTGCGCACCGCAAAGCGCTGGCTTGTCGCGCAGGGCTGGCAGCACTGGGTTTCAGCCCTGGGCATCCGTGCCGACGAGCCGCGCAGGCTCAATACCGCGCCCGACCGTCAGCGCTGGACCACCTGGTATCCGCTGGCGGCGGCGGGCGTGTCCCGCCATGATGTGGCCCGGTTCTGGGCAGCCCGGCCCTTCGATCTGGCGCTGCCCAATCTGAACGGGCGGTGCTGGCTTGGCAACTGCGATGGATGTTTTCTGAAATCAGAGGCCGATCTGGCGGCGCTGGCGCGGGATTATCCGGAGCGGCATCGCTGGTGGGAGGAGATGGAAGCGCTGGCGGCGCGGTTGTCCAACCGACCGGAGGGCGCGCGCTTCCGCAAGGAATACAGCCGCGCCGGATTGCGGGACTTCGTCGACCGGCAGGGCGACTGGATCTTCGAGACCGAGGGCGCGCTGTGTCAGGCCTCGGGCGGGGAGTGCCTGTGATGGCGGGACGGGACGGGTTCTGGTGCAGGCGTGCAGAGCAGCGTATCGCGGAAGCCCATGCGCGTCTGCCCGCCGATGTCAGCTTTGCCGAGCGCAAGGTGGCGCTGCGCGCGGCCTATCCGTTTGGCGCGCGCTCGCATTACCCCTACAAGGTCTGGCTGCGTTGCCAGAGGGCATATCTGGCGCGCTACGACCCCGCCCCGCTCACGCCTGAAAACGCCCCGCTGTTTTTTAAGCGGAGGGCACGGTGACGGTGACGGCGGTCGACAAAAAGGACCAACAGGACCAATGACGACAGAAAAAACCATGATGGAAGCCCGCCGTGCGCTGGTGGCGCAGCTGGTCCCCCTCAAGGAGCCGGAGGATCTGGCCGACGGGCTGATCGGTGCGCTGCTGGAGGCAGGCGGCGATCTCCGCATACCGGATCGCGCGGCGGCGCTTGCGCGTGGTGTTGTCGAGTTTCAGGTTCACGGGATCGCAGGTTCGGGACCGGATATCGCGCAGGCCGCTGCGGACTGGCTTGCACGGGCACAGCGCAGCCTCGCAGGCGGTGTCGGGGGCTGACCCGGAGACCCGGTCCCGTCCTTCCGAAGGCCGTGCGATCGGATGCCGCTTGCCGACCTGATCGCCACGGGCGGACCACGAGCGGACCCATGGGCGGACCATGGTCCGCTGACGCGCGCGCGCCCGGCCCGCTATTGTTGTTCAGGGACCGCTCTTTGCCACAAGGACAGATCATGGCCGCGCAATCACTGTTTTCCGACATTCCCGGCCCTGAAGGGCGCTTTTGATGCCGGGGCCGGAGGCCTGGGAGGCGGCGGCCGGCGTCGGAGCCGTGCTGATCTTTATCAGCGCCGTGGTGATGGCGCTGCGGCGCATGGGCGTGCCGGGCACGTCGCAAACCACGCCAGCCGCGCCAAAGGCAGCAGAGACGCAAGGGGGCGATCTGCACGCGCTGGAGCGCGAGATAGACGCGCTGCGCCTGCATGTGGCCGAGCATTACGTGCGGCGCGAGGATTACGTCAGCAACCAGAGCCGCATCATCGGAATGCTGGAGAGCCACTCCACGACGCTGGCGCGGCTGGAGGAACGGATCGGGAGACACGACACATGACCCACACACTGGATCAGCGGCACATTGCCAGCCTGCGCTGGTCGATCCTGCGCACGGCGATGGTGGGCGGTCATCTCGGCGTGACCGACCGGATGTGTCTTGATGTGGGCCGGGCCGAATATCTCGGCGTCACCCTGGAATGTATCCGCAACGAGCTCGACTACCTGGAGACGCGGGGGCTGCTCGTTCTGGAGCGCTCGGATCTCCGCGCCTGGCGGGCCAAGCTGACGCGCGGCGGGCGCGACGTGGTCGATTACGAAGTGCCGGCGGAAGCGGGGATCACGCGCCCGCCGCGCCTGGCCGATGGCGAGGGCTGAGCGATGCCGCCGCGCTCCAGGATCATGCGCCTGCCGAAGGAGGTGCGCGCGCAGCTCGACACGCTGCTGATCGAAAAGGGGTTCAGCGACTACAAGGGCCTGGCCGACTGGCTGGCCGGTCTTGGACACGATGTCAGTGCGATGTCGGTCCATCGCCATGGCGCGAAGCTGGAGCGCGCGATCCGGCGGACGCAGGTGGCGACAGAGCAGGCGCGTGCGCTGGTGGCCGCGTCGCCGGACGACGAGGGGGTTGTGGCCGAGGCGATGCTCCGGATGGCGCAGGAGCGGCTGCACACGTTCATGATGGCGCTGGAGGAAGGCAGCCCGAAAGAAATTGCACCGGCCGCGCGCGCCATGGCGCATCTTGTCAGGGCCTCGACCGCGCTCCGGGCCGAGCGCCGCCGGGCGCTGCTGGCCGCCGGAACCCGCGTCGAGCAGGCCGCGATCAAGGCCGGTATCAGCCCGGAAACCAGCGCCCGCCTGCGCGCGGAGGTCGAAGGCACAACCGGGGCTGAATATCCAACGGGAGGGGCATCGTGAAACGGACGCTGCTCCCTTACCAGACCGCATGGGTTCAGGACCGCTCCCCGCTGGCGGTCATCGAGAAGTCCCGCCGCATCGGCATTTCCTGGGCGGAGGCCTGGCATGCGGTCATGCATGCGGCCGACGGGCTGGGCGACATCTACTACCAGTCCTACGACAAGGACATGACGCGCGGTTTCATCGAGGACTGCGCCGGATGGATTACCGATCTCAACATCGCGGCGCAGGAGGTGGGCGAAGCGCTGCTGGAGGACGAAGGCCGCGATATCCAGGTGTTCCGGGTCAATTTCGGCTCGGGCAGGAAAATCCTCGCCATGACCTCCAGCCCGCGCGGCTTCCGGGGCAAGGGTCGGCCGGGTGACGTGGCGGTGGTCGATGAAGCGGCCTTTGTCGATGACATCGACGAGGTGCTCAAGGCCGCGCTCGCCTTCAACCAGTGGGGCGGGCGCGTCCGTGTCATCTCCACCCATAACGGTGTGACAAACCCCTTCAATACCCTGATCCGTGATCTGCGCGAGGGACGGGAGAGCGGCACGGTGCATCACGTGACGTTAAGAGATGCGCTCGATCAGGGGCTCTACTCCCGTATCGCTGCCGTCACCGGACAGCCGGACACGGCGGAGGCCGCCGCCGCCTGGGAGGCGGGGATCCGCGCGCGGTACGGACGCCATGCGGCCGAGGAACTGGACTGTATCCCGGCGGCGGGCGGCGGGGCATGGCTGTCCTGGGATCTGATCCGCGCCTGCGAGCATGATCACGCGGGCGATCCCGACCGGACCGGCAAGGGCTCGGTCTTCATCGGTGTCGACGTGGCCCGCCGCCGCGACCTCTGGGTGGCCGCCGTCATCGAGCGTGACGGCTCCGCCCTGTGGTGCCGTCACCTCATCGCGAAACGGGACATCCCCTTCTCGGCGCAGCGCGACATCGTGTGGGAGCTCACCGACCGGTTCAGCCCTGTGCGCATCGCGGTCGACCAGACCGGCATGGGCGAGGCCTTCGTCGAACAGCTTCAGGACGATCACGGGACATTCCGCGTCGAGGGCGTGATGCTGACCGCGCCCCGACGGCTCGATGTGGCGACCGCGCTGCGCGAGGCAGTGGAGGACCGCCACCTGCGCCTGCCGGCAGATGACGAGCTGCGCCGCGACCTGCATTCCGTGCGCGCCGAGCCCGGCGGGACCGGCGCACCGCGCCTGGTGGCCGACGGCAAGGATACGGATGGGCATGCCGACCGCTTCTGGGCGCTGGCGCTGGCCTGCGCCGCCGCGCGCGGTGGCGAACCCGAATACAGCTATACGCCGAGCGGACGGCCGGGGACCACGGCGCGCCGCCACAGCTTCATGCATCCCGATCATTCGGATGATTACGCCCCGCGCAATCGCGATGGCACTGCACTGATGGGACGCGCCACATTCGGACCGGGGGCCTGGTGATGGCGGTGCTCGATGCATATGGACAGCCCCTGCGCCCGGCCCGGCTGCGTCAGGAAATCGCCGGTCCCACCGTCACCGGCCTGCGCTCGATCTGGTCGGAACATCCTGCCGCCGGCCTCACACCCGGACGGCTCGCCGTCATTCTGCGAGAGGCCGAACAGGGGGACGCGCGCGCCTTTCTCGATCTCGCCGAAGAGATGGAAGAGCGCGATCTCCATTATCTGGCCGTGCTCTCCACCCGCCGCCGTCAGGTCAGCCAGCTCAACGTCACGGTCGAACCCGCCGATGACAGCCCGGAGGCGGAGGCTGACGCGGCGGAGGTGCGGGCATGGGTGGAGCGCACCGAACTGGAGGACGAGATGTTCTCGCTGCTCGACGCCGTCAGCAAGGGCTATGCGGTGGCCGAGATCATGTGGGAGACCAGCGCCCGCCAATGGCAGCCCGCGCGGATCGAGTATCGCCTGCCGCGCTGGTTCGAGTTCGACCGCGAAAGCGGAATGCAACTGCTGCTCAGAAGCGATATCCGCGCGGGTGGTGTGCCCGATGGCGCGCCGGGGCTGGTGCCGCTGGAACCGGGCAAGTTCGTCACGCATTTCCATCAGGCCAAGTCCGGCCTGCCGATCCGGGGTGGACTGGCGCGCGCCGCCGCCTGGGCCTGGCTGTTCAAGAACTACACCACCCGCGACTGGGTTCGCTTCGTCGAGGCCTATGGGCAACCACTCCGGCTCGGCAGATTCCACAAGGGGGCCACCCCGGCGGAGCGCGATGTGCTGCTGCGCGCGGTGCGCAATATCGCCACTGACGCCTGCGGCATCGTGCCCGAGGGCATGAATGTCGAATTTGTCACCGCAAAAGCGGGAACCGTCTCCTCGGCACTCTACGCCGATCTGCTCGGCTATCTCGACGCGCAGGTCTCCAAGGCCGTACTCGGTCAGACACTCACCACCGATGCGGGCAAGGGCGGTTCAGGCTCCTACGCCCTTGGCAAGGTTCATGACGAGGTGCGCCATGACATAGAACGCTCCGACGCGCGGCAACTGGCGGCAACGCTCACCCGCGACGTGGCGCGGCCCATCGTGGCGCTCAACCGTGGCGATCCGGGCGCACGCGGCTATCCCCGGATTGTCATAGGCCGCGAGGAACAGATCGATCTGGCCATGCTGGCCGATGCGGTCTCCAAACTGGTGCTGGTTGGATTAAAGGTTGATGCCGTGGACCTGCGCGCCCGGATGGGCCTTCCCGATCCGGCCCCGGGGGCCGAAATACTCACCCGCATGCCCCCCGCAGACGGCGCGGCGGCCCCTGCGGAACAGGCGACCGCACGGGCGCGCCGGGCGCGGGCCAGCGCGGCGCGGGGCGATGCCTTCGACCGGGCTGTCGACGATCTCATTGATGGCGAGGGCTGGGCACCGCTGATGGAGCCGGTCATCGGCCCGGTGCTTGCCGCATCCGCCGGAAGCGATGATCTCGACGAAGTCCGGGCCCGTCTCGCCCGTCTGATGGGGGATATGGATGATGCAACGTTCATCGAGACGTTGCGGCGCATGGGCTTCTCCGCCCGCCTGTCCGGCGCGGCCGGACTGACCGGAACCAACAACAGCGAGGACGTGACATGACACCCCGGGAGATCGCATGGGAGATCGTTGGCCGCGAGGGCGGCTATGTGGATGACCCGGACGATCCGGGCGGTCCCACGAAATGGGGCGTGACGCTCGGCACGATGCGGCACCTCATGCTCGATCTCGACGGCGATGGCGACGTGGATGCGCGAGACGTCCACGCGCTGACGCAGGAGCAGGCCGTGGAGATATTTCTCAGGCACTACTTTCACAAGCCCCGCATCGACTGGCTGCCCGGGCAGTTGCACGCCACCGTCTTCGACATGCAGGTCAATGCCGGATCGAACGCGGTGAAGATCCTGCAGCGCCTGCTGCGCGACATAGGCCAGGACGTGGCGGTCGATGGCGCGATCGGCCCGCAAACGGCGCGCGCGGCCGAGGCGCTGGAGGCCGAAGGCGCGCCGCTCCGGGACGCCTACGGCATCGCGCGGCGGGAGTATTATTTCGGGCTCGCGGACAAGCGACCTCAATTCCGCAAGTACTGCCGACGCCGCAACGGGGGCAAGGGCGGCTGGATCCGCCGCGCCGAAGAGTTCATTGCGCCGCGCTTCCATCTGAGCGCCGCCGAATTTTACGCCCGCATCAGGGCCTGGACGTGAGGAAATGATGATGATGTTGAAAAAAGCGCTGAGCACGATCGCCGGTGTGGTTCTGTTTCCAATCGGCGTCATACTGACGGCCATCGTCGCGCTGTGGTACTTCGTCGCCAGGGTGACGGGACAGTGGGCACCGGGGTTGAAGATCCTGCTCTTCATTCTCTTGATCATGGCCTGCGTCCTGCTCGCCACCGGTCTGGCTGCAGGTGTCGATGGGGCACCGGAGGAGGCGGACACCGCCGCCCCCCCATCGACACCCGCCACATGTCCGCCGCCAGCGGTACTGCGCTGCATGGTTGTCGCGGACCTTGCCTCACGCATGCAGGCAGACAATTCCGTGCCGCCGCAGGTGCAGTACTGGCTGCACCACATCGCGCTCCATCTGTGCGGGGAGACCCTGTGACATGATCCGCACCCTGCTTACCGCGCTCTTCGGGGGCAGCCGCAATATCGTCACCGAGGTTGCGGGAGCGTTCCGGCCCAATGCCGAAGCCTCGGCGCAGCGGGCCGCTGACGCGCAGAGCGCGGCGCTGGCGCAGTTCGCCGCCGAGTTCGCACATCCAAAACAGGGCGTGTTCGACCGCTTCATCGACGCATTGAACCGGCTACCGCGACCGATCATGGCGTTCGGAACCATCGGGTTCTTCGTCTTTGCGATGTACGACCCGATCGCGTTCGGGAAACGCATGGCAGCGCTGGATCTGGTTCCGGACTTTCTCTGGGCCATACTGCTTTCGATTATCGGCTTCTACTTCGGCGCGCGGGAGTTGAAAAAATTCCGCGATCGCGGCCCGCGCCTGTCCGCTGATGATGTGACCGGCGTCATTGACAGGATGCAGCAGATCGAGGCGCAGCGCCCGGAACCCGAACCTGCACCGGCTGCGACAAAAGCGGCTGTCAGCAGGGCGGAACCCCGAACTGATGCACCGGATGCGGCTCCGGATGCCGCGACGGGCAATGCGGCGATCGACGCATGGCGCACCGGACAGTGAGCGGGCGGGAGTCATGGCCGAGCCCGAGTTCCTGAACCTGCCCCCCGCCGAGGCCGTGCGCTTCTTTCAGGCCAAGGGCTACCATGTGGGCTTTGGCTGGCAGGATACCGCTGCTGAGGAACACCTGCGCTCTTTCACCGTCACCAAGGCCATGCGCCTCGATATCCTGCAAGACATCCGCAGCGCAGTGGACGAGGCCCTGACCGAGGGAACAACGTTCGCACAGTTCCAGAACCGCCTCGAACCGCTCCTGCGCGCCAAGGGCTGGTGGGGCCGAAAGACAATGAGCGATCCGCTCACAGGTGAAAAGCGTGTTGTTCAGCTTGGCTCACCCCGGCGCTTGCGCATCATCTTCGACACCAACCTGCGCATGGCCTACGCACGCGGCCAGTGGGAGCGCATCGAACGGCGCGCAGGCACCCATCCCTACCTGCGTTATGTCGCTCAGGACGCCCGCACACGGCCTCATCACATGGCATGGCACGGCACCGTGCTCAGATGGGATCACCCGTTCTGGAAGACGCATTTCCCGCCCAATGGCTGGAATTGCCGCTGTACCGTTCAGCAACTGAGCGCGCAGGACCTGGAGGATTTCGGCTACGCAATCTCCGACAACCCGCCCCCCGGCTGGGACGAGACCCGGCCATGGGAGAACCGCCGCACCGGCCAGACCCTCCGGGTGCCGCGCGGCATCGACCCCGGCTTTGGCCACAATGTCGGGCGCATCAATACAGGCCAGGACACCGCCAACCGGCTGATCGGCAAGATCGATGCGGCTGATCCCGACCTCGCCCGCGCCGCCATCGGTCAACCCTGGAAGGGCGCGCCCTTCAAACGCTTCGTCGAACTGGCTCAGGATCAAGGGCGCGCGCCTCGAACGATCCCCGGCGACTGGCCGGTCGCCATCGCCGACAAGACCATCCTTGAAGCCACAGGCGGGCGCTCGCGCACCGTGCGCCTCAGCGCCGCCACCGCCGGCAAACAGATACGCAAACATCCCGAACTCGGCCCGCAGGACTATGCCCTCGTGCAGCGTATTCTCGACGAGGGAGACCTGTTCCCGTCCAGCCAGAATATCAATCACGTCATGGCGTTTCTGGAAATCGACGGCAGGCTCTGGTGTGCCGTCCTCAAGGCCACACAGGATGGACGGGAAACCTATCTGGTCAGCCTGCACATGGCGCACCTGCGCAATCTCAAAGCGGCACGTCTGCGGGGATTGATCAAGAGAGAATTATAAACCGGCACCGGGCGGGCCGTAACCCCCGCGCTCGCCCGAAGGCATGAGGTGAATACGAAATGACTCCGGTGCCAACCCCTTCATAGCCCGCGCAACAGCTCGGGCGCAACCGTGCAGTAAAGGAGCTTCCCATGCACATCAAAGTTCACACCGCCCTTAATACAGGCACTTCGGTGTCAATCAACGATACGGCCCGCGTTCTTGTACGGCAGGGTTTCAATCCTTCAGATTCCGCTCAGGTCGATCGGATCAAGGCGATCGCTGCGGCGCTCATCTCCGAGTGCGAGGCCATCCGCGAAAAGAACGCAAACTCAGCACGGCACGCTTCGCTCGCCATCACATCCGCCGAAGAAGCGGCCATGTGGGCGGTCAAAGCCGCAACAACGTAGACTGACTGGTTAATCCCCAAACAAAAACATCAGGGCGCGGGCCGTCACGGCGACCCGCGCCTTTTCCGTTTCATCCTGCGAATTTCACCTGCTCGAGGCGATGATTTCACGGGTGCGATAACAACAGGATTTTCCTCGAAAACAGCCCCCCTGAAATCGCGAGAATTTATCGGCGTTTCATACCCTGTGAATGGCGGGAAAAACGGCGATTTATCGGGAAATCAGGGGGGTGAATCCCGAACATTTACCTCGACTTTCGACACCCCCGAATCCAGCGCAGATCAGCCCTCCAAAGCCCTTAAAACGTTGTGCTGTAACGCTTTATAACGGCAAAGAACGCCTCATAACGGTAAATCCCGAGTTACCTCGACTTTCGACTCCCCACAGCCGGACCAAACAGTCGTAGCCCCCACGGTCCACCCCACCACAATTGACTTTTCCATTTGGTTGAGGTGTGAAAGGTCGCACAACCAAAAGTTACATCAAATCCCGTATTATGCTTCTTATCTTGAATTCCTTAGCACTTTCGCTGCGCGTCTCTTTCCACATGATCCTTCCCGTCCTTGCGATCACCTTCGCCTCAACGGTCGTTTGGGCGGTTCTGAGCCTCTTCACGTTTGGGTTGGCCGATCACATCAGTGGTCCGGTCACTAGCGCTTTTATCAGCCTTTTCGGAATACGAGTGGCTTTGGAGCTGAAAGGCGGTACGCGGCGCACAGATTACAGAGCTTTGGTACTGCAATCACTAATGTACGGAATGTTCTTCGGAGCAGCCCTGTGGTGTCTGGGCTTTATTGTGAGCCTGTCTGCCATTGCGTTTGCCCTTTGGCAGGTGGGCGAACCTTTCACTTGGAGCGCTCTGGAAAATGCAGCCAAAGACACTCAGGTCGCATTCGCCTTGATCGCTGTGGGAAGCAAAACCATCGCAATGCTATTTGTGCTGACCGCATTCTACGCGGTCATGGCGGTGCCGATGGCCAGCGCTGCGCACTCCGCAGGTCTGCGCGCTTCTGGTCATAGGTTTTTCAACGGGTTCGGGCGCAGCTTCGTTCCACTGTTCTGCGTCTTTTTCGTTTCGATCTTCTTACAGGTCTATTTCGGCATTCTTTCTACTGTCTACGCGCTTCTGCCGATCGTATTGTCCGTCCTATCGATCCTGACCTCTCAGACTTTGCCGAATTTCGACGCCGAGATCATTCTAAAAGGACTCGCGGCAAGCTGGGCGTTGCTTTGGCTGAATTCATGGCTCTGGTCGATCTCGGCTCTGGCGTTCTTGAAATCCGAAGGCACCACGTCACCAAGTGAGACTACTCCGCCCCAGACCGAAGCCGCAGAAGACATTCGCGCCCTGCGCAAATCGCGCGAACAATCTTTCTGAACGCATTTTAGTGCCCTTACGCGCTCGGAATACGGTCCCACTCCCCGTGGCCTCATACTGCGCGTGCGTGATCTGAGACGTTGTGCCATGAACGCCGCCTCTCGGAGTCGCAGCTTTCGGGCCTGTCATGCTAATTGGCGAACAGGCAGAGACAATCTCGATCATTTCTCGACTTTACTTGCATATGTTCCGTCGATCCTGTCAGATTACTTGACGCACAAAAGCCTAGTAACATACGCTTTTCGCAGATTTGGCCCATGGAATTTGGTTTTGCTCCACTCCATTCAAGCGCTCAGAGCGATTGCCGCAGCTGCAGTTGCGCTACTCCATTGTTTAAATTTTTTGCCGGGTTCACTTGGCTTTTCCTTTCCGACCACGTTTTACATCTCAGGTATTGGCGCTGCTGGTATCCATATCTTCTTTGTTGTCAGTGGTTTCATTATGGTTTGGACGAACAGAGACGGCAAAAGTGACTGGCGCATATTTCTACGCAGACGGTTTTCGCGCATTTACCCATCCTATTGGTTTCTGGCGGCGCTGAGCATTCCGATTGCCATCCTGCTTGGCAAGAAATTACCCCAGTCGTTTGAGATGTGGCTTGGCAGCGTGTTGTTGCTTCCCAAAGGGTCCAGCGCGCTGATTTTTGTCGGCTGGACCCTCGCCTATGAGATTTATTTCTATCTTCTTTTCACCATCGTTTTGGCGCTTGGTCTCTCGGCCTTAAATCGCGTGATCTGGTTGTCTGTCTTTTTCGCAGCCAGCGTGGCGCTGGGGAATTTTTGGAGTATCCCCGCTGGCGATTTCTTTGGAATTCCTAAACTGATCACCAGCCCCCTTTTGTTAGAATTCGCGGCAGGTGCATGGCTTGGCTGGATAGCGTCACGAGGGTTTAATATGTCGCCCAAAAGTGCAGCTGGTTTGATCATTGCTGCATTGATCGGTTTTTCCGCTAGTATCTGGGTGGACTACCAGAATTATCCACTGGTGATTTTGTGGGGTATCCCAAGCGTGTTTCTTGTCTTTGGGTGTGTGGCGTTGGAAAAAGAGGGCCATGGCGACAGGTTTTTTCGTTGGTTGAGTCCACTCGGGGATTCCTCGTACGCGCTCTATCTCATACACGCGATCCTCATCCCTGTGATTATCGCATGTATTCCCTCTTTTGATCATCTGTCATTCCCCACATACCTAACCCTTTCGTTTGCTATGTTCCTGGTGATCGTTGTGCTGTCGCACCTGTATTTTCTGTATGTCGAGACAAGATTAATTCGAATTTCAAATCAGTACCTGTCGAAGAAGCGCAACCTGAGCCGACATTCGCAATAGCGTGCCACACGCGCATTCGAATACTGCTTGCGGCAGTTGATCCTTTTCTGGTTTCCCTTCCCTTCCTCCCAAAACTCCTGTATGCGCGCGGGTATCTGAGACGTTGTGCCCTGACCCCGGCACTCGAACGGAAGATAAAGTGGGGTCGGCGGCAATGGGGCCGCCATGCAAAACCGGAGACCCGCAGGGGCGGGAGTGCTCCGTTCTAGGATACGCATATGTTTGATGTAACGAAGAAATCGATTCAGTGGGGCGAAGAGACGCTGACACTGGAAACCGGCAAGGTTGCCCGTCAGGCCGACGGCACCGTGATTGCCACGCTGGGCGAAACCAGCGTCATGGCCAACGTGACCTTTGCCAAGCAACAAAAACCCGGTCAGGACTTTTTCCCGCTGACCGTCCATTACCAAGAGAAATACTATGCCGCCGGTAAGGTTCCGGGTGGCTTCTTCAAGCGCGAGGCGCGCCCGACCGAGAAAGAGACGCTGACCGCGCGTCTGATCGACCGTCCGATCCGCCCGCTGTTCGTTGACGGCTTCAAAAACGAAGTTCTGGTGATGTGCACCGTGCTGTCTCACGATCTGGTCAACGATCCCGATATCGTTGCAATGATCGCGGCGTCCGCTGCTCTGACCATTTCCGGCGCGCCGTTCATGGGCCCGATCGCCGGTGCCCGCGTTGGTTTTGTAGATGGCGAATATGTCCTGAACCCGACCGTGGACGACATGCAGGACCTGCGCCTGAACCCCGAACAGCGTCTGGATCTGGTTGTGGCCGGCACCAAAGACGCCGTGATGATGGTGGAATCGGAAGCTTACGAGCTGTCCGAGGCAGAAATGCTGGGCGCCGTGACCTTTGCACATGAGCAAATCCAGCCGGTTATCGACCTGATCATTTCGCTGGCCGAAGAAACCGCGAAAGAGCCGTTTGACTTCGCCGCACCGGACTATTCCGATCTGTACGCTGCTGTTTCCGCAGCCGGTGAAGAGCAGATGCGCGCCGCTTTCGCAATCACCGACAAGCAAGAGCGCACTGCCGCTGTTGCCGCTGCCCGCGAAGCGATCAAGGAAGCGCTGACCGAGGAACAGCTGGAAGACGCCAATCTTGGATCGGCGATGAAAAAGCTGGAAGCCGGCATCCTGCGCGGTGACGTCGTCAAAGGCGGCAAGCGGATCGACGGTCGTTCGACCACCGACATCCGTGGGATCGAAGCCGAAACCTCGATGCTGCCCCGGACGCACGGGTCTGCCCTGTTCACCCGTGGCGAAACACAGGCGCTGGCCGTGACCACGCTGGGCACCGGCGACGATGAGCAGTTCATTGACGCGCTGCACGGCAACTTCAAATCGAACTTCCTGCTGCACTACAACTTCCCTCCCTATTCGGTTGGTGAAGTTGGTCGCGTAGGCGGCCCCGGCCGTCGTGAGATCGGCCACGGCAAGCTGGCATGGCGCGCCCTGCAGGCGGTTCTGCCTGCGGCGACCGACTTCCCCTACACGATCCGTATCGTGTCCGAGATCACCGAATCCAACGGCTCGTCCTCGATGGCGTCTGTCTGCGGCGGTTCGCTGTCGATGATGGATGCGGGCGTTCCGCTGAAAGCACCGGTTGCCGGTGTGGCCATGGGTCTGATCCTGGAAGATGACGGCAACTATGCCATCCTGTCGGACATTCTGGGTGACGAAGATCATCTGGGCGACATGGATTTCAAGGTTGCGGGTACCGAAAACGGCATCACCTCGTTGCAGATGGACATCAAGGTCGCGGGCATCACGCCCGAGATCATGGAGAAAGCCCTGGCGCAAGCCAAGGACGGCCGGATGCACATCCTGGGTGAGATGGGCAAAGCCCTGTCCGAGACCAACGAATTCTCGGTCCACGCGCCGCGTATCGAGACCATGAACATCCCGACCGACAAGATCCGTGAAGTGATCGGCTCGGGCGGTAAGGTCATCCGCGAAATCGTTGAAGTGTCGGGCGCCAAGGTCGACATCAACGACGACGGCGTCATCAAGATCGCCTCGCCCGATGGGGAGTCGATCAAGAAGGCCTATGAGATGATCCACTCGATCGTGGCCGAGCCGGAAGAGGGTCAGATCTATACCGGTAAAGTGGTCAAGATCGTCGACTTCGGTGCCTTCGTGAACTTCTTCGGCAAGCGCGACGGACTGGTCCACGTATCGCAGATCGAAAACCGCCGCCTGAACCATCCGTCGGATGTTCTGAAGGAAGGTCAGGAAGTGAAGGTCAAACTGCTGGGCTTTGACGATCGCGGCAAGGTTCGCCTGTCGATGAAAGTGGTCGATCAGGAAACCGGCGAAGAGATCGTTCCCGAGAAGAAAGAAAAGAAAGAGGAAGGCGCAGAGTAATCTGCCCTGCCTCAGGCACCCCTGCTCATTTTGCGGGGGTGCTTCACCCATTGCGTATTATGACCGGTATGACCAGCTATCCTATTCTGATCATAAGCCTTGCGGACGCTACGGATCGGCAACAGGCCATTTCAGAAAAGCTGGACGCGCTGGGTCTGGATTACAGCTTTTTCACGGCCATCGACGGACGGAACGGCCTGCCGTCGAACTATGAACCCCTGATTGACCGAGAGCTGGCGGACAAACGGGTGCGCCGCCTTATGACGGACGGAGAGTTCGCCTGCGCGCTGTCTCATCGCGCGATTTACCAACATGTGATTGACCAAAATCTGCCCGGTGCCGTGATTTTGGAAGATGACGCGCAGATTCAACCCGAATTTAAAACCTTTGTCGACGAAAAGGGTTTTTTGTTGGCCCCGATGCTGCTGTTGGATTACAGCCGCGTGCCTGTGATGCGCGGGTCGCGCAAAGATGCGGGCCGGATCGGCGCGACATATCGGATTGCGAGCAACCCGGTGCTGGCCACAGGATATTCCGTGTCGAAACAAGCTGCTGCCGACTTGCTGGCGGGGACAACCCCGGTGTCGTGTTACGCGGATTGGCCCGTTGATCTGTACCGGATTGGCGCTCGCGCAGTGTCGCCGCGCCCGGTGCATCATGTCCAGCCCGATGCTGCGCAATCTTCTTTGCAGACCGACCGGGAAAGCTTTGACGCCCATCGGCGGAAAAAGCCGCTCAGCCGGTACATGAAGGCGATGTACTGGCGCAATCGTTTTGCCGTTCGGCTTGATCCCTGAGGCAAGACCTGACAAGAAACGGCATCGAAAGAAATACCTCGTGCGGCCTGACGGCCATGAACCGAAACGACGCAAAAGCAGATAGCATGCAACCAGTCCTGATTCTGACAATGAAATGGGGAACGATGTATGGCCCCGAATACGTCAACAGGCTGGCACGTGGCGTTCAGCGGCATCTTTCACGCCCCCATCGGTTCATTTGCTTTACCGACGATACCAGCGGTCTGGATGAGGGCATCGAAGCGCTGCCTTTGCCCGAGCTGAACCTGCCTGACGGTCACAATGACACCCGGTGGCGCAAGCTGGCCCTTTTTTCCAAAGACCTGTTCGGCCTGTCGGGAACAGCACTGTTTCTGGATCTGGATCAGGTCATCGTTGGCAGCCTCGATTGCTTTTTTGAAGACGACGCCCCGTTTCGCATCATTCGCGATGACACGTTATTCCGGGCCAAACCTTTGCGCCGGATCAACCCTCAGCGGGACAGTTTTCTGGCATCAGTCGGGAACTCGTCGGTGTTTCGCTATGAAATCGGCGCCCATAGCTACATCGTCGATACCTATGTCGCGGACCCGGGCGCAGCGACCGCGAATTATGAAATCTCGCAGCAATTCCAAAGCGCGCAACTGGCCAAACATGGCAACCTGCAATATTGGCCCGAGGATTGGTGTGTCAGCTTCAAAAACCAATGCGTGCCGGGCGGGATCAAAAGCTTTTTCGCCAACCCCACATTGCCTGAAAACGCCCGGATCGTCGTGTTTGCAGGGACGCCTAAGATGGAAGATGCCCTGAACGGCCACGGCAGCACATGGTATCGGCGGATCGGCGATATAGGCTGGCTGAAAGACGCTTGGGAACAGGGATGAAAGGGCTTGGGCAGGCGTTCAGGGCCTTCAAGCACCGCCGCCGCGTCTCAGCTGCCTTGTCCGAGCTAAACCAGCGTCATTCCCTGCCCTCAACGCCCCACACGTTGCCCGGAGAGCTTGTTGTTTCCCTGACCAGCTACCCGGCGCGGTTCGGTCAACTTGCCGACACGCTACGGGGCCTGTTGCAGCAATCCGTCAGCCCGGACCAAACCGTATTGTGGATCGCGCAGGACGATCTTGAGATACTGCCCGCAGACGTGACCGCGCTCAGATCGCAGGGGCTTGAGATCGCCAGTTGCACCGACATGCGATCGTTCAAAAAGATCCTTCCGCAGCTAAACCAGACCCCGAATGCCACAATCGTGACAGCGGATGATGATGTCTATTATGACGCCCATTGGTTAGAGCGTCTGGTGACTGCGCATCAGCAGACGCAGTCACCCGTTGTCTGCGCCCGCGGGCATCACGTCAAGCTGACCGAAAGCGGCCTGCCTGCCCCTTATTCAGACTGGAGCATGAATATCCGGCAGCCCGATTGCTCGGGGCGTGTTTTCCCTACCGGAGTGTCCGGTGTCCTCTACGCACCCGGCTGTTTTGCCGAGGACGTGACGAACTGGGAACTGGCCACAACACTCTGCCCAACAGCGGATGATGTCTGGCTGTACTGGATGCACCGCTTGACCGGCGCGAAGGCCTGCAAGTTCGGAACCCGTACCCGCATTCTGGAATGGGAGCTTGAACAGCAATCGTCGCTGCGCACCGACAATGCGGCAGGTGGGAATGACCGTCAGGTCCGGGCAATGGTCGAACACTTCGGGTTTCCGCCGCTATAACGCCTCGCTTTGGGTGCAGTTCAGCACAACCGCGCGATCAGTGTGCTATCCCTGACGGTCCGTGCTTCATCACATGCCATTGCCCGTAGCTGTCATTCAGATCCAGCTTGATCGCCGCATCCGCCTTGGTTGAGGCACTGCCAATCTCGGCCAAGGTGAATTCGATGCCGCCCGGAATGTCGATCCGAACACGATGCGGGCCGCCGCCGTGAGGGGCTTCGATAGGGCGGCCGGTCGATTGCAGCACATCCGCGATAGAAACTCTGGCCGTGCGCCCTTCCATATCCATTTCGAATTCAATCGGCAGATACAGGGTCTCGTGAACAGTCTTGCACATGGCCCGGAAAACAAACCAATGGGTCGCCATCTCTTCAGTCTCTTCGCCGTGGAACACCTTTTCCAATGCGGCGCGTTGCGCGTCCGAGGCACTGGGGTCGATAATGACCTGCATCTCTCCGCCGCCCTCAAATATTGGACCCGGCCAGGCATAGATCAGCGCGGCTTTTGTCCCCGCAAGGTTAGTGTCGCCAAAATGCCCTTTGGACACCTCCAACACCTCAAACCCGCGGCAATGACCTTGGGTCGGTAATTCTTCGAACTGACACGGGCAGGCATAGCCACAATTGCAGTTCCCAAACGCATCGCCTTCGACGTACCAATCTGTAAATGCCATCGTCATCTCCTGTTTCAAACAGTTTGAAATCCCGATGTCGTTGGTCGCGTGCCTGTAGATTGTCCCCCACGGCACCCTAGCACAATTCGTTCAAATCCTGAACCAGACGCCAGAAACTGCCGTGCCAGCGGCATAAACCTTGGTTCAATCGCCGACCAATCAACCAAAAACCAATCGCAACGCGCCGTACCTGCTCCCAGTTCGATCGCATCGCCACAACGCAAAAAGGAGATGCGATATGGAAACCTTGAAACTGCTGACCCTGACCGGCCTGATCGCAACCGCACCGGTTCTGGCCCTTGCCAATGTCGGGCTGGGTGACAAGCTGGGCACCACCGAGGCCGATATCCGCGCGGCCCTGGAAGGACAGGGATACCAGATCGAAGAGATCGAATTCGAAGACGGTGAGATCGAGGTTGAACTCGTGAAGGATGGCGTGGAAACTGAATTGGTCCTGTCCGGGACCGACGGCGTCGTGACCGCCATCGAGCTGGAAGAGGACGACGACTGATCACGTGATGTCAAAGAGGCCGCATGAAGATTTCACAAACGTCTTTGCTCTGGCTTCTTCTGGTGGTGCAGGCCCTCTGCGCCGCCTTTTTCATGACCGACGCCGCGATGGACTGGATCGGCGGAGAAAGCGCCGGTTTCCGCCATTTGCACGCCTTCGAGCTGGTTCTGGCGCTGGCACTGGTGGGCGGGCTGGCTGCGACGATTGCGCTGATCCGCTCCCAGACCCGACAGGTACGTGACATGCGGCGGCAATTGCACGTCGCACAGGGGGCCTTTGCCCAGATCATCGAACATCAATTCGACGACTGGCAGCTGAGTGATGCCGAACGCGACGTTGCGATGCTGTCCATCAAAGGTCTGTCCATCGCCGAAATCGCCGAGCTGCGGCAAACCAAACAGGGTACAATCAAAGCACAAAGCGCGGCCGTCTACCGAAAGGCGGGCGTCTCTGGGCGGCTGCAACTGCTCAGCTATTTCGTCGAAGAACTGTTATCCGAACCGCTGCTCAGACCCTCGGCTGACGGTTCTGATACGCCTGATTGAACGGCCTCGATTTATTCGTTCACACAGCTCAAATAACCCGTGAATCGAAGTGAAGGCGGGCCGCCTTCCTTTTGTCCTGAAGGCTCCCACATCTGCGCAAGACAGACTACGGAACAAAGGACAAAATTATGATAAAGCGTCTTATCCTCACCTCAGCAGCCCTGACACTCAGCGCGTCGGCGCTGGCCGCGCAAAGCCTAACGGACGGGCTCTATATTCAGGGTTTTGCTGGCTACAGCCAGTTTCAGGACAGCGACTTCAGCGGCACGATCAGCGGATCAAACCAATCCGTTGATACCGACTTTGACGGAGGCTTCGGGCTGGGTGTAGCCATCGGCACCGAGATCCCGCAATGGTCGAACGATACAATCGGCACCCGGATCGAACTGGAACTGTCCTTTCGTGATGGCGATGTGGATGGGGTCAACTTCACCGGCAACGGCCCCGCAGCCGAAGGCAATATTTCCGGCGACGTGACGCAAACATCCCTGTTTGCCAACGTTCTGGTCGATTTCAAACAGGCGGGTGCGCTCACCCCCTATGTCGGCCTTGGTATCGGCGCCACCTATTCTGACCTCGACTTTGCCTATGGTCCCGGTGTCGAACTTGATGACAGCGATACCACCTTCGCGGCCCAGATCATCGCTGGCGTCGCCTATGACCTGAACGACAACACTGCGCTGACCCTCGACACGCGCTACACGCGCGCCTTCGATGTCTCTTCGGACCGGCTGTCTCCCAGCGGTGCTCTGACCGGCACAGTCGAAGACGATATTGACGCCTTCAGCGTTAATGTCGGCCTGCGCTACGGTTTCTGATCGCTTACAGAGGGGTGTTTCGCTCCGGTTTCGCCTCTCTGGCATGTCCCCGTGCCCCATGCACGGGGACATGCAAAACCTTCCCCAAAACCCTCGGAAACGATCAGCCAAACGAAAACAGGCGGGCTGTAAAACCACCCGCCTGTTTCTTCTGGCCAAAAATATCTTCGGGCGGAGTCGCGCCCAAGGCGCGTTGGGGGGCAGACAGCCCCCCTGACCCGGCCCTGCCTTACGACGGCGCCGTGGTCTTGCGCAGATACGGGAAGATCGTCTCGAACTCGCCGAACTTTTCTTTTGCTTCGTCATTGGAAACCGCGGGCGGGATGATCACATCCTCACCCGGCACCCAGTTGGCCGGTGTCGCCACGCCTTTGGACGACATCTGCAACCCGTCCAGCGCGCGCAGGATTTCGGCAAAGTTGCGGCCCACGGTCATCGGATAGGTCATCGAGAGCTTCAGCTGCTTGTCCGGCCCGATGATAAAGACCGACCGTACCGTGGCGCTGTCCGCCGGTGTTCGACCATCAGGCAGGTACGCCTCAGCCGGCAGCATGTCGAAGGCTTTGGATACCGCCAAACCATCGTCAGCAATAATCGGGAAGCCGGGGCTGGCGTTACCATAAGCCTCAATGTCTTTCTTCCACTTCTTGTGGTCTTCGACCCCATCGACGGACACGCCGATCACCTTGGTGCCGCGCGCAGCCCATTCGTCATTCAGTTGCGCCACAGCGGAAAACTCGGTGGTGCAGACGGGGGTGAAATCCTTGGGATGCGAGAACAGAATGGCCCAGCTGTCGCCGATCCAGTCGTGGAACTGAATGGTGCCCTGATCCGTTTCTGCGGTGAAATTAGGAACCGTGTCATTGATGCGCAAACCCATGGTGCATCTCCCTTCTTGTGAAAACCTGAGTCGGTTGCGGTAAACCTAAACACTTTGCGCGATTGTTAAACCTAGCATACGCACAAAATTGTTTGATCAAATCACTGCCTACCGCGCCTTGGCTGCGCTGGGTCCGCTGGCAACCCCGGACGCCGCTATTGCCGCTGTCAAAGCCTGTGATGGCTGGGCAGCGGAACACCCCCTACTTGCATAATCCAATTGTGAGGCACCCATTCGGGTGCCTCGCTTTATCTTCAGGCTGGACGGACCACAAGCTGGGGCTCCCCATCCGAGGTCTTGCGCGCCGAGAGCCCATCCCAACCGATCACCCCGGTAACGCGCTGCCGAAAGGAAGAGAAGCTGTCGAAGCGACCCACATCCACTGGCGCGTCAAACTGCAATGTCAACCGACGATGCGCACCATCGCCAAGTTTCGTCAGGCTTCGAATTTCCGCCGTGAAGGGCTGACCCAGATATCGGCCTTTGACCCGATCACCAACGCGCAGATGCATCCGGTTGCCCGCCATCGCGCTAAGGGTATTCCAGTCGCGCAGCCCGTGCTGATGCGCCAACATCTCAAGCGCTTCGCTGTATGAGAGTTGAACGCCCGTTATGCGCAGTTTTTCCCGCAGACGTCTTGCCTGCGCTTTCAGCTCCTCTATCGGAGCGATTTTGTTTGATACGGTCATGCTTTGCCTCGTTTCCTAAAACGGGCGCGAAATCAGGACGGGGTTCGCATTGCCATCCGCGCGCCTGGAAAGGGCAACAGATGTTGTGTCACCGGGTTTCACCAAAGCCAAAAGGCCGCGAACGGCAGGGGACCCGAACCTGCCCCGCTTTTTGGCAGCCGCGGGTCGTTCTGTCAATCAGACGTCGGCCTGCGCCGCTTCATAAGCCAGCATCGCTCGTTTCACGGGCAGGCCCCAATGATAACCTCCAAGCCCACCGGACTTGCGCAACGCCCGATGGCACGGGATCAGCCAACTGACCGGATTGCGCCCGACAGCGGTGCCAACGGCCCGGACCGCTTGGGGTGAACCTACGCGCTGGGCAATCTCAGAATATGTGGTGACCTGCCCCGATGGGATATGCATCAGCGCCTCCCACACTTTGATCTGCAAAGGCGAACCGATCAGGTACAATGGCGTCGGCTCAAGCCGGTTGCTGGCCGCTCCAAAGGCGCTCAGAACCCAGGGGCGCAGGCGCATTGGGTCCTCGACGAACTCTGCCGAAGGCCATCGCGAGAGCATGTCCTCCATCGCCTCTTCCTCGCCGGTTTCGGCTCCGAAGGCCATGCCGCAAATGCCTTTGTCGGTGCCCATCACCAGCGCGGGGCCAAAAGGACTTTCGAACCAGCCCCAATAGATCGTCAGACCTGCGCCTTTGCGGGCATATTCGCCGGGGCTCATGGACTCCCATTTCAGGAACAGATCGTGCAGACGGCCACTGCCGGAAAGGCCGACGTTATGGGCGGTCTCCAGCGTGGTGAACCGCTCGCGCAGCAGGGCCTTGGCATGGCCCAGCGTGAGATATTGCTGGTAACGCTTCGGTGACACACCGGTCCAGCGCGAGAACAAGCGCTGGAAATGCGCTGGACTCATATCCATCTGCTGCGCCAGTTCTTCAAGGCTGAGGCCCTCGCCGCCCTGATCGATCAGCTCGATCGCGCGGCGCATGACGTTGTAGTGGTATCCGCTTTCCGGGGTCTGGACGTTCATTTCACACCTCATCTGCTGACAAAACCATAGCGCTCAGGCCACGCCCCCGCGACCCGGAACTTGCGCATTGGCTTTGGGCTTGTGTCATTGGCCCTCGGGCGGCATTAAGGCCCGGATGGCAAAACAACTCGATTATCATACGATCCGCGAGATCTTTATGCGCTTCCAAGAGGCCGACCCCGAACCGAAGGGTGAGCTGGAGCATGTGAACGTCTATACTCTGGTCGTCGCAGTCGCGCTGTCGGCGCAGGCGACCGATGCGGGCGTCAACAAGGCCACGCGTGAGCTGTTCAAGATCGCCGACACGCCGCAAAAGATGCTGGATCTGGGCGAAGAGGGTCTGATCGAACACATCAAGACCATTGGCCTGTTCCGCCAGAAGGCCAAGAACGTGATCAAGCTGAGCCGTATTCTCGTCGAAGACTATGGCGGCGAGGTCCCCAATTCCCGCGCCGCATTGCAGTCCCTGCCCGGTGTCGGGCGCAAGACGGCCAATGTGGTTCTCAACATGTGGTGGCGACAACCGGCGCAAGCTGTGGACACACATATCTTCCGCGTCGGCAACCGCACTGGTATTTGCCCCGGCAAGGATGTGGACGCGGTCGAGCGCGCCATCGAGGACAATATTCCTGCCGACTTTCAACTCCATGCGCATCACTGGCTGATCCTGCATGGACGGTATCACTGTAAAGCACGCAAACCGATGTGCGGAACCTGCATCATCCGCGATCTCTGCCAATTCGAGGACAAAAACCTATGAAAACCTACCAGCTCACCGGCATCGGAAACGCCGTTGTGGACGTGATTTCCCAAGCCGATGACAGTTTCCTGGAACTGATGGGCATCGAAAAGGGCATCATGCAACTGATCGAGCAGGAGCGTGGTGAGGTGCTGTACGCCTCGATGGAAGGCCGGGTGCAAACGCCGGGTGGTTCTGTCGCGAACACCATCGCGGGTGCTGGGGCGCTGGGGCTGGATTCCGCCTTTATTGGGCGTGTGCATGATGACGCATTGGGTCGGTTCTATGCGGACGCGATGAACGAGGATGGCGTCGATTTCGTGAACCCTCCGGTCCCGGGCGGAGAGCTGCCGACCTCGCGTTCGATGATCTTTGTCTCACCCGATGGTGAGCGGTCGATGAACACCTACCTGGGGATATCCTCGGAACTGTCCTCTCAGGACGTCCCGGACGAGGTCGCAGGCAACAGCCAGATCATGTTCCTTGAGGGCTATCTGTTCGACAAGGAAAAGGGCAAAGCCGCGTTTCTTGAGGCCGCGCGCGCCTGCCACAAAGGCGGCGGCAAGGCGGGGATCGCTATTTCCGATCCATTCTGCGTCGAACGTCACCGCGTCGATTTCCTGCTGCTGATCGAGAATGAATTGGACTTTGTGATCGGCAACGAGGCCGAGATCAAATCGCTGTTCGAAACCGATGATCTGGAAGAAGCACTGGCAAAAACTGCCGAGATTTGTCCTCTGGTCGTGTGCACCCGTTCGGGTGACGGAGTGACTGTCTTGCATGATGGTGCGCGCGTTGATGTGCCAGTTGAAAAGGTGGTGCCGGTGGACGCAACCGGCGCGGGCGATCAGTTCGCCGCCGGGTTCCTGTTTGGCATGGCCACTGGACGTGACTACGAAACCTGCGCCAAGATCGGCAATGTCTGCGCGCGTGAGGTGATCAGCCATATTGGCCCGCGCCCCGAGGCAAACATGCAGGAACTGCTGCGCGCAGAAGGGCTGCTGTAAGGCGCTGAATTGCGCCATTGCCAGACCGTCAAGGCGGCCTGGCAATCAAACGCTAGGCGTCGTCAGGACCCCGCCGCCGCATCGTTTAACGTCCAGTCGTACTTATAGGCTTTGACGCGGCGGACTTCTTGCAGCTTCGCGCGCAACTCAGGGTCTGCGGCGGTCTGGATGTACGTCAGAACCGCCTGTTCGTTCGGTCCGAAATCCTCGCGGAACCAAATGTAGATTTTCGACAGAATCAGGCCACCGTTCTCATCAAACCGCACCCCGCGCGGGTCGTTGATATAGGCACGTTCGGCCGCGGCAAGGTCACGCTCGAGCGTCTTGGCCTCCCACGCCCGGCCCATCAGGTTCGGGCAGCCCACTGCCGCACAGTTCAAGGCGTAGTGGATGCGCGGCTCGTTGTACGTGGGGCGAATGATGCGGTGTTCGATATCGTTCAACGTCAGCGTTTCACCGCCCACCTGCACCAGAGGTTGATTCCAAGGTCCAATCGACAGCGGACCCTCTCTGATGTCTCGGATCGACGCGACCGGGTAATTGTCCAGGATCACATCCACAGTCACAGCGTTGTAGAGGTTGATCCAATACGCCAGTTGCTGATCCCGGGTCAGCCGTGCGGAATCAACGGCCTGCAAATCTGTCAGATACCGATCCAACCGGGCACGGTCGCTTTGCGTCACCTGACTGTAGGCGACCCGGTTCACCCCCTGCACGTCAGGCGCGACATAGCGGGACAGAAAGACGCTCCAATCGCTGTGAGAGACCTGCGTGCCGGGCGGTGGCGCGCTCTGGGTCAGGGCGGTGCCGGGTAAGGGGGTTGCAGGCGGCAGCGCCAGACGTTCGACACTGGCGCAGGCGGCCAGAAGCGGCAAAAGCAATACGATCAAAAGCTTTCTCATGAGGCTTCCTTTCGGGATCGACGCGCGGCGCGCAATTGGCCTTTCAGACGTTTGAGCGGTGCCTGTTGAGGATCTTTCAATCCCGGCAAGTCAGGGCGCGAAGACAGGCCGCGCATGGCCGAGTTCCACCAGAAGGTGCCCATCGGACTGTCGACGCGATCCGCAGATGCCAGATGCTGATCCCGCTGTGCATTATGAACGCACATCGACAGCGGACCGTTCCCGGTCGCTACCATGAACACGCATGAGGCGCAGCGATCTTCCTCAAGCGCGTCAGCGGCCATGAAATTGTGGATGAACACAGCTTGCCGCCGCACCGGACCGCGCAGCAGACCCGGACCCAGACGCGCAACACTCAACGCCAAATGGCTCAGCGCGCGCAGGGCCAGAACGGGATGCCGCCGGACCATACGGCGCAGCTTGGGGCGGATGCGGATATGTGCATCTTTGTTGTCGTCCACCTCTTCCAGTGCGGCCATCACGCGATGCACCAATGGCCGGTTCGACAGCAGCGAGACCGCGCGCCCTCCGGCGGTGACGACGCTGGCGTAACGGTTGCATTTGGAATGCCCCACCGCCGCCGCGTCGAAATCCAGAGGCGTGCCGTACCCGGCCTCAATCGCGCGGGCCACGCTGTCCTGTGTGATCGCATCAGGCCGGTTTCGCAGCACGCCGCGCCCAGTGTCGGCTTGCATCTGGAACGAGACAAAGGCAACCTCGGACTGGTCCCGCAGAAACCGGGCCAGCTCGGGCAATTCGTCGAAATTGCCGCCAAAGACCGTGGTATTGAACAGGATACGCAGCCCCAGCCCGCGCGCCCGACGGATATAAGCGCGTCGCACGGTGTTCAGCTCGGCCTCGTTGTCAAAGCCTTTGCGTTCCTGCGTCATGTCAACGTGAAAGGCCACATCGTCCAGCCCGGCAGCGGCAAGCCGGGTCAGCATCGCGCGGCTGGCACGGATACCATTGGTCATCAGGCAGGACCGCATACCCAGACGTCGAATCTCGCGGCACAGGGCTTCGAGATCCTCAACCTTGCGCAGAGTAGGATCGCCGCCGCTCAGTTGAACCGACACGCCGGTTCCATAGTGGCTGCGGATCGTGGCAATCCGCGCAAACAACACCGAGAGCGGAGGGTCATAGGTCATCTCGGCCCGATCCGAGAGATAACAGAGCGTACAATCCAGATTGCAACGCTGAGTGACCTCAAGCGCGACACAGGCGATGGGGTAGAACCGCCCGGCGGTCTGACCCGCCCCGTATTCGCCGCAGCTTTGTAACCCACCGCGCAACGGCGCGCGCCGGTCAGTTCCTTTGAATCGCCGGCCGGCCGGAGTGGGGTGGTTGAACGCAATGTCTTTCATACCACCAAGCTAGATAGGGTGGTGACATGCGGCCATGCCCCCTCACGCCAACGTGCGGGGCGGTGATAGGGATTAATTCGCCGGGTCGGCGGGCATGGTCAGCGCGGCAATACGCTCGGGCGTCAGGAACTGATCGCGCCTGTCCTGAAACTTTCGCAGGGCGTACTGTTCCAACTGGCGCAGCGCGGGGTCGCCTAGCCAATCCGAGATCAGCGCGTCCACCTCATCCATATGCTGCAAAATCCCGGCATCCACGACGTCATCCCCATTGTGGCGACGATAGAATTTCGAGTTCAGGTAGTATTTCTGATGTTCATGCCCCATCCCGTCGCCGCGGTCGTTTTTCATCAGGAACACATCCAGAGACCGGACCGCATAGTGGTGAATGCAGGCCACATCCCAGGTCAGCTGATCCTGCGCCATGCGATATCGGGCACGGCTGGGGTGTTTGACCGAGGCGTTTCTGATGGCCTCACCTGCGGAATTGACACACAACACATCAGGGTCCGATGGCATCTTGGGCATATGGTCGGTGGCGTATTCGAACTTGCCGGGCCGGAACATCGACTTATGCCCCGAATTCGCCTGCCTCGGACGGCCCTGAGCGCGCAGGAAGCTACGCAAGACACTGCCGCCCCGCCAGAACCGTTGACCGGAATTGCCAAAAGGCCGCCACATGAGCGCGATATTGTCAGCATGGCCGCAGACTTCCAGCAAATCCTGCACCCGGCCTCCTCCGGCGCTGACCCGCAGAAACTCATCCGCATCTATGTGCAGCAGCCACGCGGTATCCGCCATCTGCGGCAAGGCCAGTACATGCGTTAAGCCGCTGACCTGAGGGCTCTGGCCTTGGGCCAGCGTCTGATCGTGGTGATGCACAACGCCCATGGCTTGCAGGCGTTCAAGGATATGATCTGTCCCATCGGTGCAGTCATTGGTGACGACATAGATGTCATCGAACCCCATCACCTTGTGATAGGCGACCCATTCAAGAACGAAGGGGCCTTCGTTCTTCATGCATGACACCAAGGCTGTCTTCAAAACCTGCTCCTGCTGATGGGCCTGTGCCGGACGACCTCAGACTGGTGGATACTTTGGGATTGTCCAATGGTTCCGGGCGGCATTCAGCCCAACTGAGACCGGAATGCCGCAATCACCTGCTCATATACATCTCGTTTGAATGGCACGATCTCTTCGACCAGCTTGGCCGGGTCCTGCCATTTCCAACGGGTGAATTCCGGGTGCTCGGTGGCGATATTGATCTGTTCGTCCCGGCCAGTGAAGCGCAGCAGAAACCACTTTTGTTCCTGCCCGCGATAACGGCCTTTCCAGATCTTGGGCACGATGTCATGTGGCAGGTCATAGGGCAGCCAACCGTCGGTTTCGGCCACGACCTCGACCAGGTCGGCGGTCACACCGGTCTCTTCCCACAATTCGCGCAGGGCCGCGTCGCGCGGGTCTTCGCCCTTGTCCACACCGCCCTGCGGCATCTGCCAGGCGTCCTTGTGGCGATCATTGCGCTGGCCGACGAAAATCTTGCCCTCGGCATTCATCAGCATCAGGCCGACGCAGGGGCGGTAGGGCAGTTTGGCGATCTCTTCAGGAGTCATGCGCGGCCTCATAAATCTGCTACGAGTTGTCTGTAACAAGCACCGGGACCCTCGCAAAGGGGGTGACGTTAGGTTTCGCGTGACAAAGGTGACGCGCACGTCAATCTAACCGGCAAATATCGGGAGGGAGAGTTCGCCATGACTGCGTACCCAAACATGCTGGCCCCGCTGGATCTGGGCTTTACCACGTTGAAGAACCGCGTCCTGATGGGCTCGATGCACACGGGGCTTGAGGAAACCGGCGACTGGAACCGGGTGGCCGAGTTCTATGCGGATCGCGCGCGGGGTGGTGTGGCGCTGATGGTGACGGGCGGGATTGGCCCGAACCTTGAAGGTTCGGTCTTGCCGGGGGCCGCGATGATGGCCAGCGACAAGGATGTGGCGAACCATTCCATTGTTACCCAGCGTGTGCATGAGGCAGGCGGCAAGATCGCGATGCAGATCCTGCATGCGGGGCGCTATGCTTATGGCCCCAAATGCGTGGCCCCCAGCCCGGTGAAATCCCCGATCTCTCCGTTTCCGCCGAACGAATTGGACGAGGACGGGATCGAGAAACAGATCAGCGATATCGTCAACGCGGCCCGATTGGCCCAGAAGGCCGGTTATGACGGGGTCGAGATCATGGGCTCTGAAGGATACTTCATCAACCAGTTCCTCGTGACCCACACCAACAAGCGCGAAGATCGTTGGGGGGGGTCGTATGAGAACCGGATGCGGCTGGCGATTGAGGTGGTGCGCCGCACGCGTGAAGCCGTGGGCAGCGATTTCATCATCATCTATCGGCTGTCGATGATTGATCTGGTCCCCAATGGCTCGACCCATGATGAGGTCGTGCAACTGGCGCAAGAGGTCGAGAAAGCCGGGGCCACGATCATCAACACCGGTATCGGATGGCATGAGGCGCGGATTCCGACCATTGCCACGTCGGTTCCGCGTGCGGCTTTCGCTTGGGTGACGAAAAAGCTGATGGGCAAGGTGTCGATCCCGCTGATCACCTCAAACCGGATCAACACGCCTGATGTGGCCGAAGAGGTTCTGTCCACCGGCTGCGCCGATATGGTTTCGCTGGCGCGCCCGATGCTTGCGGACGCGGATTTTGTGAACAAGGCGATGGCCGGGGGCGCGGCCCAGATCGCGCCTTGCATCGCCTGCAACCAAGCTTGTCTGGATCACACGTTCAGCGGCAAGCTGACCTCTTGCCTCGTGAACCCGCGCGCCTGCAATGAGACCGAGCTGGTCATTGGCAAAGCCGATACGCCCAAGACCGTCGCGATTGTCGGCGCTGGCCCCGCGGGCCTGTCTACCGCGATGACCGCCGCCCAGCGCGGCCATGACGTCACCCTGTTCGACCGTGCGCCCGAGATTGGCGGCCAGTTGAACATGGCCAAACAGGTGCCGGGGAAAGAAGAGTTCTGGGGCCTTGTCGATTGGTACCGCACCATGATGGACGATCTGGGCGTGAAACTCGAACTGAATCGCGAGGTCAGCGCCGATGACCTGACTGGCTTTGACGAAGTGGTGATCGCCACAGGTGTCACCCCGCGCGATCCGCAGATACCGGGACAGGATCGCGTCAATGTGCTGAGCTATATCGACGTGCTGCGCAACAAGGTCGAGGTTGGCAAATCCGTCGCGGTCATCGGCGCGGGCGGTATCGGCTTTGATGTTTCCGAGTTCCTGGTCGAAGAAGGCCATAGCCCAACGACCGACTTGCCCGCCTGGATGAAGGAATGGGGCGTCACCGACCCCGAGAAACACCGCTCGGGCCTGGCGCCCGACGGGCCGCAACCCGCGGCGCCAAAACGGCAGGTGACATTGCTACAGCGCAAGAAACAGGCGCATGGCAAGGGGCTGGGCAAAACCACAGGCTGGATTCACCGCACTTCACTGCGGATGAAGGATGTGAATTTCGTCGGCGGCGTGAACTATGAACGCATCGACGAAGACGGACTGCATGTCAGCTTCGGCGAGGAGCGCGCTGATCCCACGGTGATCGCGGCGGATACAATTGTCCTATGCGCCGGTCAGGTGTCCGATCGCAGCCTTGCGGACGCCCTGATCGAACGCGGCATCACCCCGCATGTGATCGGCGGCGCGGACGTCGCCGCAGAACTGGACGCCAAACGCGCGATTGATCAGGGGACACGTCTGGCGGCCAACCTGTAGGCGATCACCGGGTTATTCCACCGTTATCGTTATCACCTCAGACACAATCGGCGGGTTATGCGGCACGTGGCCCGCGTCGCCCAGCACCAGTTGCAGTGTGTGCGCGCCGGGGGCGAGGTCCAGCGTCACCTCGGTCTGGCCGCCGCCGAAATGCAGGTGGTTGTCATCAGCAGGCAGACCATAGGCCAGTTCATCGGCGCCGTCTTCGCCCTCACCGATAGGCGGGCGGTCGATCAGCAGGTGGTGATGGCCGGTGCTTTCCTTCTCGGTCCCGGCTGGGGCCACACCCATGCCGCTCAGCCCGAAAACCACTGTAACGGGCGATTGAACCGTGTCTCCATCCGACAAGTTCACAAAATAGACCTGTGCTTCGGGGTTGGATGGCGTTGGTCCTCCGGCCAGTGCAAGGCTTGCGGATAGACTTAAGGCAATGAGCGTTAAAAGGGCTTTCATGGTCTCCTCCGTGGTCACAAATTTGCCATTCTCATCCTACCATATCTGGTTCAAAGCCCCGAATTTCCCAGCTTTACCGGGCTTGTGGCGATCTCGGAAACCACTGTTTCCGCGTTTCCCATCTGCAAACGATCCGAATTAAATCCCTGATATTATCCCATGTCTGCCCCGTTTCCGCCCAGATTCGCGGCCAAGATCAGGCAACGAACCAAAGACCTGGGGAACGAGAATGGACCGACTTACCGAAATGGAGGCCTTTGCCAATGTGGTGGACCAGGGTGGTTTCACCGATGCGGCCAAAAAGATGGGCATCTCCAAATCGGCCGTGTCAAAGCACGTTTCGAGCCTTGAAGCTCGGCTTGGTGCGCGGCTGCTGAACCGGACCACCCGGCGTGTTTCGCCAACAGAAATCGGTCTGGCTTATTATGACCGTGCCCGCCGTGTGCTGAATGATGCGGGCGAAGCGGATGCGCTGGTCACGTCGATGCAATCGGCACCTTCGGGCCTGCTGCGGATCAGTGTAGCGACGGATTTCGGGGTGAATCATCTGTCTCCGGTCCTGTCAGATTTTCTGTCGGCCTACCCGGACATCACCGTCAATATGGTGCTCAACAACCGCTATGTAGAGCTGATTTCCGAAGGTTTTGATGTCGCTGTGCGCATTGGTGAGCTGGAAGACAGCACCCTGCGCGCTCGCAAACTGACCGAGACCGTGAAACGCATGGTTGCAGCCCCCAGCTATATCGAGAAATTCGGTCGGCCGCAGAAGATCGACGATCTGAACGAGCACAAGCTGCTGCATTATTCCAGCCAATCCTCGGGCAATGTCTGGCGACTGACTGCACCTTCGGGTGAAAAGCGTCAGGTGCGCACCGCCGGATGGCTGTGTGTGAATGACGGGCAATCGCTGTTGAACGCAGCCATCTCGGGCCTCGGGATCGCGTATCTGCCCAGCTATTTGTATGCGGACGCGTTGAAATCTGGCGCAGTTCTGGATGCGATGCCCTCGCTGCCCGATGAGGTGCAGGGCGTCTATGCCGTGTACCCACCCGGCCGCTTTACGCAGCCCAAGGTACGGGCATTCATTGATTTCCTGGTCGAGTCGTTCAACGACAAAGGGCCAATGGACTGGTAGAATCTCCCACGGTGAAACTCATGGCCCGCGCATCTGTGCGGGTCTTTTTTTGTTCAGCCGTCAATTCAGCAACAATACCGCCTCAACCCGCCGGTTCAACTCGCGCCCGTCGGCGGTAGCGTTCGAGGTGAGCGGAGCCAGATACCCGATCCCCCGCGCCTCAATCCGGTCGGCGGCAACACCATGTGCTTCGATGAGACGCGTGCGCACCGCTTGCGCCCGGCCTGTGCTGACCGAGATATTGGCGTCGAGCGCGCCAGTGTCATCCGTATGGCCCACAAGCGCCAGCCGTGTACCCGGATTAGCCGCCAGATATCCGGCAATTTCAGTCAGAGAGGCAAAAGGACCCTCGCCCAGCGTGATCTCTCCGGTGCGGAAATGAAGATCGTCCAGAATGACATGTCCATTCTGTTCCAGCGCAGACAGCAGGCCGCCTGACTGGTTGACCGTTTCTTCGATCACCAGCGGTGCAGGCGCTTCGGCGTCAACCGGGGTGACACGGATCATCTGAATATAGCCGCTGGGCAGGTTGCGGCTGACCAGCAGGCTCAAAACATCATCGCCGCGGGTGGCCGACAGGAAGCGATAATCCTGAATCGCCACATACATATCCGGGGTCGGCACAACCTCGGTTCCAAAGCGGAAATCAAAGCCGCCACAGCTGCGGGCCTCACATTCAAAAACCACCTCGTAGCCCTGTGCCACGATCTGATCCCGCAGTGGGGCCAGAAGTTGCAGTGTCGTGCTAGAACCGGACTGAACGCGCCATGTGATCCGCTCAACCCGACCCTCGACCTGTTGGACCGGCAGGCTGCCATCAGCAAAGGGGCCGGTGGGCAGGTCATAACTGTCCAGCGGGCTGACCCGGTCACTAATCTGACGCGCCCCGGCGGGCAGGGTCAGGTCCTGCGCGGCCAGCGGTCCGCTCAGCAGCAAAAGGATCAGAGAGGTTATTCGGATCATCGGGCCTGCGCGTGGTATTCGTCATTCGGGGCCATCGCCACGGCACTGGCAACCCGGTTCGACATGTTAAAAAAGCCAGTGACATTGGCAATGTCCCAGATATCCCGGTCCGAAAAACCCGCATTTCGCAGATGCTGGCGGTCGGGTTCTTCGATCTCGGTACTGGCTGTGGTCATCTTGGCAGCGAAATCCAGCATCGCACGCTGGCGCGGGTCCAGAGGAGCCACGCGATAATTCATCACCAGCATCTCCCCTAGCTGCGTATCACCGGAGAGCTGGCGTACCGCCGCGCCATGCGCCACAAGACAATAGAAGCATTTGTTGATCGCAGACACGACCACCGCGATCATCTCGCGCTCCAACTTGGTCAGGCCGCTGTCGCCCAACATCAGGTCGTTATACATCGCGGTGAAGGCGTTCAACTTGTCGACGTCAAAGGCATAAGCCCGCAGCACATTCGGCACAAAACCCAGTTTTTCCACGCAAATATCGAAATATTTCTGCGTCTCTGGCGGCAGCGGATCCACAATCGGCAGATCCAGCGCAGTGGGCGAAATTGGGTCGGTCACGTCAGGCTCTCTCCTTGGACAAGCTGACGGTAGTGGTATTCTCCGACAATCTCCATCCCAAGAGCGTGATAGAGCCCGTTGGCCCCGTCATTCGCCTTGGTGCAGATCACACTGAGCGTATCCGCCCCGTTGTCCCGCGCCCAGAAGGCAGCCGCGCGCATCGCCCAATTGCCCAGCCCCTGACGGCGATATTCGGGCAGAATCTCCAGCGCGTGAACCATGGCGATCCCGTCCTGAATCGCAACAAAACCTGTGCCCGCAGCGTGATCGTCCCGGCGCAGCAGCAGGCCGGTTTTCGGACCCTTTGCACGCTCCATCACCGCGATCCGTGCGGGGCCGATTCCGCCTTGCGTCCAAATCTCGCGCATGATCGCCAGCGGCTCCCATGTTGGAAACACGGTCACGCGCGGGATCGGCAGGTCGGTTAGGTGATCGACAGGGCAGGCATAGATGTTGACCGGGTCCAATACGTCATAGCCGCGGGTGGTCAATTGGGCATCAAACGCCTCATCCCCCGGACGCAGGCAGAAAATACGCTTTTGCCCCATCGCTTGCATCGCGGCTTCGGCGGCGTCGATGTCGGCCTCAGCCACAGTGTCCAGCGCATTGGCCGCCGACACGCGTGACCCTCCGCCCTGCCCTTCGCGCAGCTGAAATGGCCCAAGACGTTCATAGCGCGCGGCGGGCCAGGTGCCGTCGACAATATCGGGCCAATGGATGCTCACAGATCCAACTCTTTCGCCAGACGCGTGGTGGCGGCGTCGATGCGGGCTCCGTCCGTGCCGCGCACGACGACATTGGCACCGAAAACACCGTTGATCTGGAACGGATAGCAGCCTATTGAGAGGTCTTGAAACTCTTCGGCCAATGCCGCGAGAGTGGCCGCAATATCGCCCTCACCCCGATCCACCCGCAGGGTCTGCGACAACAGCGGGCTTCCCCCGGTCAGGCCCGGCAGAACACTGGCCACCATCGCCTGAAACACCGACGGTACCCCGGCCATCACATGCACGTTTTCAATGGTAAACCCCGGCGCGGTTGAGACCGGATTGTCGATCAAAGTAGCCCCGTCGGGAATGCGGGCCATACGCAGACGGGCCGCGTTCAGTTCTAGCCCGGATTTGTCGTAATGGGCCTGCAAAAGCGCGCGCGCATCATCGCGGATATCGATACGCGCACCAAACGCGCGCGCGATGCAATCGGCAGTGATATCGTCATGAGTCGGGCCAATGCCGCCGCTGGTAAACACATGATCGTGGCCGTCGGACAGCGCCTTGACCGCCACCTCAATCGCCGGAGCGTCGTCGCTGACGATCCGCACCTCTTTCAGGTCGATGCCGTGTTTGGTCAGCTCTTGCGCCAGAAAGTGCATATTGGCGTCGCGGGTGCGGCCCGAGAGGATCTCATCCCCGATCACCAGCATTGCAGCGGTTGGATTCGCCATGGCACGTGCCCCCTCTTGATCGACCTTAGGGGCAGGTATAGGCCGTGGGGCATGAGATTTGAAACCCCCCTTGTCCCCGCCCGCCTGATCCGCCGCTACAAACGCTTTCTGGCCGATTGCACGCTGGAGGACGGGCGCGAATTGACCGCCCATTGCGCCAATCCGGGCTCGATGATGGGGCTGGCCGAGCCGGGTGAGAAAATCTGGCTGGAGCCCAATGACGATCCAAAGAAAAAGCTGAAATACGGCTGGCGGTTGGTCGATCACGAAAATGGTCACTTCACCGGGGTCGATACATCTGTTCCCAACAAAGCGCTGCGCGCGGCGCTGGAGGCACGCGAAATCCCCGAACTGGCCGCCTATGAAACCGTACGCCCCGAGGTGAAATACGGCGAAAACAGCCGCATCGACTTTCTGCTGACCCAGCCCAGCCTGCCGGACGCCTATGTCGAAGTCAAAAGTGTCACCCTCTCCCGCCAGCCGGGCTTGGCCGAGTTCCCCGACAGCGTCACCGCGCGCGGCACCAAGCATCTGGGCGAACTGGCGGCGATGGGGGCACAGGGTCACCGGGCGATCATGCTGTATCTGGTGCAACGGACGGATTGCGACAGGTTTGCGCTGGCCGCGGATATCGACCCGACCTATGCGACAGCGTTTAAGGTCGCTCAAGCGCAAGGGGTCGAGAAGCTGGTCTATGGGACGCGGATTTCGCCGGAAGGGGTTTCGGTGGGAGCAAACCTGCTTCACACTTCACATATTCTGTAAACAGTCGATTCAGGCTTCCAAATAGAAACATCCAGAACTTCAATATGTTGGGGCTTCATGAATAACTATATTCGAACTAGTCAAATTGAACTGTGTAGTGCATTCGGAGTGCAACCTCATTGTTCTGCGCCTACGCAGAAAGTTGGCATTTCCAAATCCGCCCTTGGTGGGGAACTGCCCCTGAACGGCTTGCGACACTTGGAAACGAACGGAACCACTGGCTGGTACATCTGGGGTGGAACTGAGCTATCAGATGCAGTTGATTTCTTTTTGCCTATGCACCTGACGCACTTGGAAAGTGAATGCGAACTGGCTCTTAAATACCTATTATTACCGCCTGGATGGAGGTTCCTGACAGATGGAGACTACGAGGACATTTGGTTTGACAAAGCTCTACTAGTTAAGTGAGCACTCACGAGAATTTCCAAGTCCAATTTGATATGACGGTTACTCAAACCTTGCACTTGGCGATCTTCGAGCCATTTTGAGCAGATGAATTGCCCCGTGACCCAACGCCCTCTGGTACTTTCTGCACAAGCAGCGTAAAAGGAGTGCTGCGCGAAACATTTGGAGCTTAGCGTCGATGAAAGAGCATCGTGGCCGTTTGACCAAGGACGGTATCCGCATCTACGAACAGGGTGACTTTGCCGGTATGCAAGCGGCAGGGGCCTTGGCCGCGCGGATTCTCGACGATATTGCGGATCATGTCTTTCCCGGCCAGACAACGGGCGCGATTGACGGGCTGATCACTCAGATGGTTGAGGACGCAGGCGCGACGTCGGCGACGATCGGCTACAAAGGGTATCAGCACGCCAGCTGTATCAGCGTGAATCACGTGGTCTGTCACGGTATCCCTGGCGACAAGCGGCTGAAGGACGGGGACATCCTGAATATCGACGTGACTGTCATCGTTGACGGCTGGTTCGGCGATACTTCGCGCATGTATGTGGCCGGTAAACTGCCCCGCAAGGCGGAACGTCTGATCCAGGTGACCCATGACGCGCTGTTCAAGGGCATCGAGATGGTCAAGCCGGGCAACACCTTCGGTGATATCGGCCACGCGATTCAGGCCTATGTTGAGGCGCACCGGATGAGTGTTGTCCGCGATTTCTGCGGCCACGGGCTGGGCCGGGTGTTCCATGCCCCGCCGAACGTGCTGCATTATGGCCGTCCGGGCACCGGTGCCAAGCTGGAAGAGGGCATGTTCTTCACCATCGAGCCGATGGTGAATCTGGGCCGCCCTGAAACCAAGACTCTGGCCGATGACTGGACTGCCGTGACCCGCGACAAGTCGCTGTCGGCACAATTTGAGCACTCGGTGGGTGTGACGGCGGATGGGGTCGAGATTTTCACCCTGTCACCGGGCAACAAGTTCCACCCGACTTACTCGTCCTGATCTATCGCCTGATCACGTAGCAGCTTCAGCAGCAGGGTTTCCTGACCCCATGGCGTCATCGCGTCATGGATGAAGATCGGCGCGCGCATTGGCTTGCGCTCGGGTCCGGTTGCGGTGTCGCTGTCTTGTGAAATCGTCCAGAGCGGAGGGGTCAGGGCACGGTCCATGCCCAAATATTAGCACGCCCCGGTCAAATTCCCAAAAGCGCCGGAACCTCGGCCATGTCAGTGATGATTTCGGCCCCCAGATCGGCCAGTTTTTCGCCGCCTCCATCCGGTGCGAAGGCCAGACAGCGCATGTTGGCGCGGATCGCGGCCGTGACACCGCTCTGACTGTCTTCGATGACTACCGGGGCCAAAGCGCCGAACCGCGCGGCCGCCGTTTGAAACAGGGTCGGGTCGGGTTTCGCCACCCCCAGCACATGGGCCGAGAATACGACATCGCGGAAGCGCTCCCACAGCCCGTTCTGCCCCAGAGTGATCTCCATCTTGTCCGGGCTGCCGTTTGAGGCCACGCAGAACGGGATGCCCTTATCGTCCAGCATCGCCAGCAAGTCGGGAATACCCGGCATCAGATCGACACCCTGACGCAAACGCTCATAGGTTTCGGCGTAGACCTCATCGACCCAGTCATCCGGCAAATCCGCGCCCAGAGCGCGCGCTTTGTCCCGGACCCCGGTCATTGTTCCGCCCAGAAAGAACCCAACGCTGTCCTCAAGTGTCAGGTTCAGCCCATAACGACCCAGGTTGTCGACCAGCACCTGATTGGAGATAACCTCGCTGTCGACCAGAACGCCGTCGCAATCAAAGATGATCAGATCATGCATGTGATACTCCGTTTGCTTGGGTCAAGGGCTAGACGAGGTCGAGAGGATCGGCAAATTTTCGGACGGCGAGTTCTTGCTGAAGGCATTTCAGCCTGAAACATTGTGCCACATCAACGAGATATGCGTATCGCCGTATTTGCGATTGTCCTGGAGAGTGAACCCGTCGGGCGCTGCCATAGGGACATTTTCTTCCCAAACGATCAGGGCCTCATCGGCGATCCAGCCAGTGGCCAACGCAGCAATGGCTTTCTGACCCAACGCCTTGCCATAAGGCGGGTCCAGAAAGATCAGGTCATAGGGCGCACCCGGATTGTCCCCCAGACGGGTCGCATCCCGGCGGATCAGGTCGGTGCGATCAGAGCTGCGGGTCAGGTCGATATTCTTCCGGATCAGACCCTGTGCCACGCGACCGTCATCCACAAACGTGACATGCGCCGCGCCGCGCGACAGCGCCTCAAGCCCCAGCGCGCCGGTGCCTGCAAACAGATCCAGCACGCGCAGCCCGTCAAAATCGATCTGGTGGCCCAGCACGTTGAACAGGCTTTCGCGCACCCGATCGGTGGTAGGGCGCAAATGCGCACCCGCATCGCCTTTGCCGACCGAGGCCAAGGCCCGGCCCCGGAATTCTCCGGCGATGATCCTCACGCTTTGAGCAACGGTTTGAGGTCCGCGGTTGGATCGGCGACCACGGCCGGATCAGCGGTCTTGCCCGCGTCGATCAGGCGTTTGCCGACCATATAGGCACGCGGGTCGTTCATCGCGTCAACTGCGATCAACTGGTCGCCTTTGTAATACCAGTAAGAGACCGTCTGCCCCTCGCCCTGCCGCGTTACCACCCGGTCATAGCCGGTGTTCAGACCCGCGATCTGCAGTTTCACGTCATACTGATCCGACCAGAACCATGGCGTTGCAACATAGCCCTTGGCCGCACCCAGCATGTTCTGGGCCACGATCTCAGCCTGATCAATCGCGTTCGGGACGCTTTCCAGACGGATACGCCCGTCACCGTGCGGGAAGGACGCGCAATCCCCCGCCGCCCAGATCGACGGGTCCGAAGTGCGGCCATGCGCATCAGTCTTGATGCCGTTCTCCAGTTCCAGACCTGCCATCTCGGCCAGTTGGGTCGACGGAACGATACCGACGCCCACCACGACGAAATCAACCTCCAGCTCAGTGCCGTCTGTCAGAATCGCGCCAACCACATTGCCATTATCGCCGACCAGACGGTCCAGCCCAACGCCTTCGCGGATGTCAGCACCATAGCCGGAATGCAGCGCACGGAAGTAATCGCTGGTCTCGGGCGCGGCCACCCGTTGAAGGATGCGGTCGGCCATTTCAACCAAGGTCACCTTGACGCCGCGCTTGGCGCAGACCGCTGCCGCCTCAAGCCCGATATAGCCTCCGCCCACGATCAGGGCGCGTGCGCCGTCAGTCACACGAGGCTCCATCTCGTCGATATGGGCCAGATCGCGCACCACGTGGACGCCTTGCAGATCGCCCCCGATGGCGGCGGGCAGATAGCGCGGGTCCGACCCGGTGGTCAGCGCAAGTTCGTCATAGGAAAGGACGTCATCACCCACCGTCACAGTCTTGGCCTGCGGGTCAATCGCGGTGACGCGCTGCCCAAGGCGCAAAGTGATGTTATTGTCGGCATAAAAGCTCTCGGGGCGCAGGAACAAACGCTCCAGCTCCATCTCGCCCAGCAGATACGCTTTGGACAAAGGCGGGCGCTGATAGGGCAGATGTGGCTCGGCCCCGATCAGGGTGATGTCCCCGTCAAACCCGTCTTTACGCAGTCTGGCAACAAGCGAAGACCCCGCCTGACCCGCACCAATCACGACAATATGGCTCATGTTCCTCCCGCCCCGTCGAATTCCCGTGGTTTCATCCACCCGACCACCTATATTGCGGCTGAACCCGACTCTGCAAATCCAATCAACAGGAGTTCTATACATGATTTCAACAGGTGACCTGCTACCAGATGCGACTCTCACCCAACTAGGTGCGAACGGCCCGGAAGAGGTGCGGATTTCAGAGAAGACCAAGGGGCGCAAAGTGGTGATCTTTGCGGTACCCGGCGCGTATACGCCGACCTGCCATTCGGCCCATGTACCCAGCTTCATTCGAACAAAGGATCAGTTTTCCGCGAAAGGCGTGGATGAGATCATCTGTGTCTCGGTCAACGATCCGTTCGTCATGAAAGCCTGGGGTGAGGCCACTGGTGCCGCCGATGCAGGTCTGACTATGCTGGGAGATGCTTCGGCTGAATTCACCAAAGCCATCGGCATGGAGTTCGACGCCCCGCCCGCTGGCCTTTTTGCCCGGTCCAAGCGCTATGCCATGCTGGTCGAAGACGGCAAAGTCACCGCGCTGAACCTGGAAGAAAGCCCCGGAGCCTGCGAAATTTCGGCGGGTGAAGGTCTGCTGGACGCGATCTGATTTCGCGTGGCCCCGGATGTCTTTCGGGGCCACGAACGCCAATTAACTTGATGCAACGCCCAGATCAGCCAATAGTTGAAGCATAGGATCAGGGAGTTCATTGATGAAACTTAAGATTTTCACGCTTTGCCTGGGTGCCGCCGGTGCGCTTTCGGCCTGCGGCCCGGCCCCCACCCCTCAACAACAAGCTGCGCGACAGCACGAAATCGCCTGCCTTGGCGGCACTCTGGGCGGTGCGCTGATCGGTGGTGCCATCGGCAACCAGTTCGGAGGTGGCTCGGGCAAGACAATCCTGACCGCCGCGGGCGCAGCCGCCGGTGGATTCGAAGGCCAGAGATTCGCATGCTGAGGAGAGCCGGAATGACACGTGGATTTATCGTCACCGCAGCGGTGTTCTCGGCGAGCATCGCCTCGGCTGAAACCGTGGCAGAGCTGCATGAGAATGAGCTGAAAGCCATCGACGCGAACAATGACGGGTTCCTGTCCCGCGATGAGTTCAACGCTTTCTCTGACTATGCCTTTCAGACCATGGATGAGGACAAGAATGGCACGCTGGGTCTGGAAGAAGCCAAACCGTTTCTGGACATCAAGCAATTCCAGAATGTTGACCGGAACAATGATAGCTTTATCTCAAGGGCGGAATACGACGCACAGATGAGCGATGATTTCATATCGGCCGACAAGGATCAGAACGGCCAGCTGGATTAAATCGGACGACCCCGCGTCTGGCGGGGTTATTCAAACGGGGGCGAACCAATGCAGAAATGGGGATTTCTTATTGCTCTTGGCTTGCTTGCGGCCTGCGATGTGCCGCAAGCACCGGTTGTGACCGGGCCGGACGGACAGACATTCATCCAGATCAACACCTCCGGACTGACCTGCTACAACAATAAGTGTCTGGACATTAATCCGGCGGCACGCAGCGTGCGCCAGATCGGCAACCGGACCACGCGTATTCCCGGCAATATCAACGTCAGCGACGGCACCGTGACGCCCGAAGAGTTCCGGCAACTGGGTATCACGGCATCATTGGCCGGTGGTGAAGGGTCGCAGAGCGACAGAGGCTAGACCAAACTGTCCATCTTTCGCGCCAGTTTGGCATCCAGCGCCGACACCCCACCCACGTCGTGGGTGGCGAGCGTCACCTCAACCGTGCGGTAAACGTTGGACCATTCGGGGTGGTGATTCCATTTCTCGGCAAAGATCGCCACCTGCGTCACCCAGCCAAAGGCGTGAACGAAGTCTTCAAAGATAAAGGTCTTGGTGATCGCGTCCCGGCCTTCGACCATGGTCCAGCCGTTGTTGAACAGCGGGTCCAAAAGCGGTCCGCGGGTCTCGGGCGACAATAGTTCGGTCATTGCTGTTCCTCCGGGTTCGATTTCCTGAACGGGCCATATTCCGTCAGAATCTCAATCTCTTCTCCCACTGCGTGGGCCTCGGCGTCCAGATATTTCTTGATCGCATCGGCAAAGCCCGGATCGGCGACCCAATGCAAGCTATGCGTGCGCGTGGGCAGGTAGCCGCGCGCCAGCTTATGTTCGCCCTGCGCGCCAGCTTCGACCCGTTTCAGGCCGTGGGCAATGGCAAAGTCGATCGCCCTATAATAGCACAGTTCGAAATGCAGGCAGGCATGGTGTTCGACACAACCCCAATACCGGCCATAAAGCGTTTCACGCCCTATAAAGTTCAGCGCGCCCGCAATCGGATAGCCATTCCGTTCCGCCAGCACCAGCGCCATGTCATCGGCCATGGTTTCCTGAGCGATATCAAAGAATTGTCGGGTCAGGTAAGGCGAGCCCCATTTCCGCGCCCCAGTGTCCTGATAAAACCGCCAGAACGCGTCCCAATGCTCGGGTCGTATCTCGTCGCCGGTCAACGTGCGAATCTCACCGCCAAACCCACAGGCCTGCGCGCGTTCCTTGCGGATATTCTTGCGCTTGCGCGAGGACAGCGCGGCCAGAAACCCGTCGAAATCGGCATAGTCGTCATTCAGCCAGTGAAATTGCTGCGACTGGCGCAGCATCAGACCCATCTGCTCGCCCGCCAACGCCTCATCTTCGGTGCAGAAGGTGGCGTGGACCGATGAGACCCGGTTGTCGGCGGCCAGTTGCACGGCCCCCTGCACCAGCGCAGACATCCCCATCACCTCATAGCCGGGCCGCACCAGAAAGCGCCGACCGGTCGCGGGGGTGAAAGGCACCGCAATTTGCAGTTTGGGATAATAGTGCCCGCCTGCGTTCTCATAGGCATGGGCCCAGCTGTGGTCGAAGATATACTCGCCCTGACTGTGCGATTTTGCATACATCGGGGCGGCCGCGATCAGCATCCCATCCAGATAGGTGGTCAGGTATTGCGGCTGCCAGCCGGTGCCGCGCCCGACCGAGCCGCTGTTTTCCAACGCAAGCAGGAAGCGGTGAGTGGTGAACGGATCAAGCGGACGCCCGCCATCGGCAACCTCGGGGCAGGCGCAGGCATCCCACTCGGCCGCAGAGATTTGCGAGAGCGACCCCAGAACCTGAACTTCGATTTGCGCCTGATCCATGTACCCTCCGCGTCTGGTCTTAATCTGTGACGGTGGGGGATAGGTTCAACCCGGATGCGGGGCCAAATACCCTTCGAAGGTAACATTATCGGCAACCTTGCGGGCCTCTGCCTCTTGTTCGGGCGACTTGACCGTCCAGCACAGGATCGGCACGCCGCGCGCCTTCAGCTCGGCCACGCGGGGGCGCGACAGGTCCTCAACCTCATGGCTGATAAAACTGGCACCGACCCGGTCGAAGTCGGGAATGTCGCGCAGATGATCGCAGACCGCCTGTGGCAAATGCTCGACCTTGGGCTGGTACGAGCACGTCACAAGGCCGCGCGGCAGGTGCGGGGCAAGGCGCGCCAGTTCGGCCACAGAATGCGGATTGAATGACATCAGCGCCACCGGCCCGTCATAGCCTTGCAAGGCGCGCACCGCGTCGGCCTCAAGCGGGCCGACATTGGCGCCCATTGCGCCGTCCTGGTCCTTGAACTCGATCAGCAGCGGCACTTTGCCGGACACCATCTGCAACACCTCATCCAGCGTCGGAATGCCGTCCTCGGCATACAGCAGCTGAGTCGCCTGCGCCTGTGTGGCCGAAATCTGCTGAATAGGTCCGGACTGGCCCGTCAGACGGGTCATGTCATAGTCGTGAAACACCATGGCCCGATTGTCTGCGGTCCTTTGCAGATCAATTTCGATCCCATATCCGGCCTCGATAGCGGCACGGATGGCCGCCCGGCTGTTTTCCGGGCGGTTGTCGGTTTTGTCATGCAATGCCCGGTGCGAAATCGGCGCACGCAGGAACGCGGATGGCAGGGGCGGTGTCATTGGACCTCGAAAATACCTTCGATTTCAACGGCCACGCCCAGCGGCAGCGATGCAGCGCTGACGGCAGAGCGGGAATGACGACCGGCATCGCCCAGCGCTTCGACGAGGAAATCCGATGCGCCGTTGATTACCTGCGGCTGCGCGGTGAAATCGGCGGTCGAATTCACGAAACCGGTCAATTTGATCACCCGCACCAGCTTTTCGATGTCACCGCCACAGGCCGCTTTGACCTGTGCCAGCAGGTTGATGGCGCAGACCTTGGCGGCGGCGGCACCGGCCTCAACCTCCATGTCGTCCCCCAGCTTGCCGGTGATCAGGTCGTCTGCCTTGGAAATCTGGCCCGAGACGTAGACAATGTTACCCACGCGCACGAAAGGCACGTAGTTGGCCGCTGGCGCAGGCGCGTCCGGCAGAGTGACGCCCAGGCTTTCCAGTTTCGCTGCGATGCTCATGAGGTTTCCTCCCAATCTTTGAGTCGCGGCGAAGCTAACCGGGAAGGCCGGGTTCGGAAAGTGCGAAAACAGGGATGGACGCGCCCAAAAGGTGGGCGTAACTTTTCTTATTCCGAAGAGTTGAACCTGCGCCGCTTTACCTCAGGCCGTCAGCTAGGTTAAACGCAAGCAGTTTCATCTTGAGCATGAAACGTCTATGTGACATCGGATTGGGCCGCTCTAAGTGGCCACAGGCAGTATTGGTTGAAAGTTCGGACGCAAGAACCGAACGGTTTGGAGTGGCAAAGACCGTGTTGAGCAGACCCCGCTTGAAGCACCTGATTGTTTTGTCCCTGATGGCAGTCCTGAGCGCGTGTGCTACACGTCCGCCAGAAGGCGCGCCGCCCGGCGAAGTGTTTGATCCCTACGAAAAGAACAACCGCGGCATCCACAAGTTCAATCTGGGCGTAGACCGGTTTCTGTTCCGTCCGGCCTCGAAAGGCTATGTTAAAATCGTCCCCGATCCGATGGTGACAAGCTTCAACCATTTTGCCGAAAACCTGACCATGCCCGGACAGGCGCTGGACTATCTGCTTCAGGGCAACCTGAAACAATCGGGCAATGCCTTGCTGCGCTTTGTGGTCAACACCACGGTAGGCGGCCTGGGCCTTTCCGATCCTGCCGCCGAGCTGAACCTGCCGCCCGTGGATACCGATTTCGGTGAAACCCTGCACGTCTGGGGCGTGGGTGAAGGGGCCTATGTCGAGCTGCCTTTCTATGGCCCATCGACCCAGAGGGACGCGATTGGCGTTGTGGTCAACCTGTTCTCGAACCCGATCAATTTCAGCCCCACCCGCCCGGTCGACAATATCGGTGTTTATGCCGAGGTTGTGCGTCGGATGGGCGACCGGGGCCGGTTCTCGGATACGGTGGACTCGATCCTGTATGAAAGCGCCGACAGTTACGCGCAGGCACAGACCATTTACCTGCAAAATCGCCGCTTTGAACTGGCACGCGATGATGAGGACGCCTATCTGGGTCTGTATGATGACCCCTATGCCGATATTGGAACCGACCCAGTCAGGGACCCCTACCTAGACCCTTACGAGGACCCCTATGCCGAGTAACCTTATGAATCGACGCAGTTTTATCGCAACTGGCCTGGCCGGAGCGATGATGACTGCCCTGCCCGCTTTTGCCCAGACCGAAGCCAGTGCCAAGGCTCTGGTGGTCAGTGTTGTGGACGACATCAATCGGGTGATTGCCTCGGGCAAATCCGAAAACGCTATGCTGCGCGATTTCGAGAAGATCTTTGTGCAATATGCCGATGTGCCGATCATGGCGCGTTATGTGCTGGGGGCTGATGGTCGTTCGGCCAGCCCATCGCAACTGAGGCAGTTCACCGATGCATTTCAGGGCTATATCGCCAACAAATATGGTCGCCGCTTCCGCGAATTCATTGGCGGTGAAGTCACTGTACGCAACGCCCGCAAGATTAAAGCCGGGTACGAGGTCCGCACGTCCGTCAAGCTTAAGGGGTCGTCCCCGTTCGAGGTGACGTTCCTTGTGTCTGACAAATCGGGCCGCGAAAAATTCTTCAACATGTTCATCGAAGGGGTGAACATGCTGCTGACCGAACGCACCGAAGTCGGTGCCATGCTGGATGCCCGCGGCGGTGACCTGAACCGCCTGATCAAGGATATGAAGCGGAACAAAGTCAGCTGATCCGGCTCAAGAATTGAAAAGCGCCGCGCGATGGCTGTCGCGCGGCGCTTTTTTCTTATGTCGGCTTTAGTTTAGCCGTTCACCGGTTTCTTTGGCGAAGTAAGACACTTTGCTCATGTCAAAGGCCAGGTTCAGCATCTTGCCCGCCTGCGCGCTGGTTTCCGCATGCAGACGCGCGGTGACCTGCTTGCCGCCCAGTTCAGACACTACGTAAGTGTCGGCCCCGGCTGGTTCGACCATGTCGACCATGCAGGCGGCCTCTTGCACACCGGCCCCGGCGCGGAATCCGGCCTCGGCGATATCCTCGGGGCGCAGACCAAGGATTACGTCCTGCGGCAGGGACAGGTCGCGGGCATCATTCAATACCAGCGTCTCACCTGCCTCGCGCGAGATGGCGATTTGCGTTCCCGACCCATTGTTGGTCGCCTGCGCAGGGATCAGGTTCATCGCAGGTGAGCCCATGAAGTCCGCCACAAACAGGTTGGCCGGGTTGTTGTAGATCTCAGCCGGGGTGCCGATCTGCTGCACGACACCACCTTTCAGAACCACGATCTTGGTAGCCAGCGTCATCGCTTCGATCTGGTCATGGGTCACATAGACGATTGAGGCATCCAAAGTCTGGTGCAGTTTCTTGATCTCGGTCCGCATCTCAACCCGCAGCTTGGCGTCGAGGTTGGACAGCGGCTCGTCAAACAGGAACAGCTTGGGATCGCGCACCAGCGCCCGGCCCATCGCCACACGCTGACGCTGACCACCCGACAGCTGGCTGGGGCGGCGGTTCAGCAGCGGCTCGATTTGCAGCAACTGGGCGACCTCTTTTAGTTTAGCGTCCTGCGTCGCCTGATCGACCCCGCGCACCTTCATGCCGAAGGTGATATTCTTGGCCACGGTCATGGTCGGATACAGAGCGTAAGACTGGAACACCATCGCGATGTCGCGGTCTTTGGGGCTGACGTGGGTCATGTCGTTGCCACCAATGGACAAGGTGCCGCCGGTGATCTCTTCCAGACCGGCAATGCAGTTCAGCAGAGTGGATTTACCACAGCCCGAAGGCCCGACCAGCACCAGAAAGTCACCCGGTTCGATTGAGATGTTGATGTCCTTCAGAATCTCGGTCGCGCCGTAATTCTTGTAGAGTTTGTTGATGTCAAGGATCGGGGCCATGAGTTATCCCTTCACAGAGCCAGCGGTCAGGCCGCGGATGAAATACTTACCGGCAACGACATAGACGAGCAGTGTCGGCAGCCCCGCGATGATCGCGGCGGCCATGTCGACGTTGTATTCTTTGACGCCGGTGGTGGAGTTTACGATGTTGTTGAGCGCTACGGTCACAGGCTGCGTTCCGGCCTGGCTGAACGACACGCCGAACAGGAAGTCATTCCAGATCTGCGTGAACTGCCAGATCACAGTCACAACGATGATCGGCAGCGACAGCGGCAGGAAGATCGACCAGAAAATCCGCAGGAACCCGGCCCCATCGACACGCGCCGCCTTGGTCAGCTCGGCCGGGATGGTGACATAGTAGTTGCGGAAGAACAGCGTGGTGAAGCCTAGCCCGTAGATCACGTGGACAAAGATCAGGCCCGGAATGGTTCCGGCGATCCCCATCATGCCGAGCAGACGCGCCATCGGCAGCAGCACCACCTGAAACGGGATGAAACAGCCAAACAGCATCAGCGAGAAGATGATATTAGCGCCTTTGAACCGCCATTGCGCCACGACATAACCATTCAGCGCACCCAGAAGGGTCGAGATGGCAACCGCAGGCACCGCGATCAGGACCGAGTTCCAGAAGTATGGCCGCAGGCCTTCGCATTGGATACCGGTACAGGCACCGGACCATGCGGTTTTCCATGCCTCAAAACTGACTTCGCGTGGCAGGGAAATCAGGCTGCCGGTGCGGATTTCCTCAAGGCTTTTCAGCGATGTGGTCAACATCACGAACAGCGGCATCAGGTAATACAGCGCAAACAGGCCGAGTAGGATGTACAGCAACCAACGCAAAGCGATTTTGCCAGCGGCACTTTGGGTGCGGGTTTGAGATTGGGATTGGGGCATCGACAGATCAGTCATTTTTCGCCCTCAGCTCTGAGTAAAGATAGGGAACCACGATAGCAAAGACGACCAGCATCATGATCATCGCGGACGAGGCCGCCTGACCGATATCGCCGCGCGAAAACGCCATGGCGTACATGTAGGTCGCGGGCAGATCGGTTGCGTACCCGGGGCCACCGCCTGTCAGGGCGATGACAAGGTCAAAGCTCTTGATCGCAAGGTGGGCCAGCACGATGAAGGCGGACAGGAAGATCGGGGCCATCGACGGGATGATGATCGCCGTGTAAATGCGCCATGTGGGAATGCCATCAACCTGTGCCGCCTTGATGATCTCGCCATCAACCGACCGCAGCCCGGCCAGAAACAGCGCCATGACGAAGCCCGAGCTTTGCCAGATCGCGGCCATCACGATGGTGTAGATCGCGTAATCAGGGTTCACCAGCCAGTCGAACTCGAAATTGGTAAAACCCCAGCCCTGCACCATGGATTCAATGCCCAGACCCGGGTTCAGAATCCACTTCCAAGCCGTACCGGTCACGATCATCGACAGTGCCATCGGGTAGAGGTAAATCGTGCGGATCGCCCCTTCGACGCGGATTTTCTGATCTAGCAGGATCGCCAGCAACAGGCCCAGCACCATCGCAATCACGATGAACAGCGCGCCAAAGATATACAGGTTGTTGATTGCCGTATCCCAACGCGGGGAGTCGAACAGGCGTTCATATTGGATGAAGCCCTTGATCTCGTATTTCGGCAGTAGTTTCGATCGGGTTAGTGACACCCAAGCCGTCCATCCGATAAAGCCGTAGACAAAGATCAATACGGCAATGAACGACGGTGCCAGCACCACCTTGGGCAGGTGGTTTTCCAGCCATTCGGACATTTTAGCCTCCGGGGAAAGGTGCTCTGCCCCGTCAGTATAGGGGGCAGAGCGATTTGGATCAGTAGCTGTTTGCCACTGCGGTCGCCAATTGCTGAACCGCGTCAGCCGACGACATATCCGAGTTGAAATGCGCGGTCACAACATCCGTGATCGCACCGGACTGCGACCCGCGCAGCGCCATGCCGTGGGCGTAGGACGGCAGCAGCGAGCCTGCGTCCGAGGTCGAACCCATGTCTTCGGCCGACAGGTTGGCGCAGATGTCGAAGTCATCCAATGCCACGTCGGTGCGTGCAGGGATCGAGCCTTTGTTCAGGTTGAACACTTTCTGGAAATTCGGCGCGACGATCAGCTTGGCCAGCAGGTCCTGACCGGCTTTCTTGTCATCGCCATCCACGTCGAACATGGCAAAGCTGTCGACATTGTACAGGTAGCCGTCACCGGGAGTCGAGGCGCAGAGGAAGTCCTCACCCGGCTTCTTACCCGCCGCCAGGAACTCACCCTTTGCCCAGTCACCCATGATCTGGAACGCGGCTTCGCCATTCATGACCATCGCAGTGGCAAGGTTCCAGTCACGGCCCGAGAAGTTCTCGTCCACGTAACCACGCAGGGTGCGCATCTGGTCGAAGACCTGAACCATCGTGTCCGAGGTCAGCGCGTCGGGGTCCAGATCGACCAACGCTTTCTGGAAGAACTCAGGCCCGCCAATGCCCAGAACCACGGTCTCAAAAACGGTTGCGTCCTGCCACGCCTGACCGCCATGGGCCAGCGGGATCACACCAGCGGCCTGCAGCTTGTCGGCGGCGGCGTTGAACTCATCCCAAGTGGTCGGCATTTCGATGCCATTGGCCGCCAGAACGTCTGCGTTGGCCCAGATCCAGTCCACGCGGTGCACGTTCACAGGTGCGGCACACCAGGTGCCTTCGCACTGCATGTGACCGGCGATGGACGCGGGCAGCACGTCTGCCCAGCCTTCGGCCTCGGCAACGCCAGAGATGTCGGCCAGAACGCCCTCTTCATACCATTCCTGAATGGCAGGGCCTTTCAGCTGAACCGCGGTCGGTGCGTTACCGGCCAGAACCCGGGCGCGCAGCGCAGTCATCGCCGCGTCACCGCCACCACCAGCAACCGGCATGTCGGTCCATGTACCGCCGTTCGAGGCGAACTCTTCTTGCAGAACGGCCACCGATTTGGCCTCACCTCCTGAAGTCCACCAGTGCAGAACCTCGGCCTCAGGCCCGGCCAGAACCGACGATCCAGCCATAACGGCCAGAGTCGAAACGGTGGCAAATGCGAAACGCTTCATATCGTGTCTCCTCCCTAGAAACATCTGCGGCTGCAAACGCAGCGATGCCCGACATTCTGCGGTCGTGCCACTGTCTGGCAACGCTGAATCCGCGCTAAAGCCCTGCCAATGCCCAAATTTTCACCGCTTTTGTTACAGCGTGTTACGTTGACATTGAATCTGTTTCCGTTCGTTACAATGCATGATGCCGGAGGCGCAGAAATTGGGAGGAGAAACCGCGTGAGCATTCCGCGACTATTGGTGGTGGATGACGACCCCGAGATGCGGTCGATGATGACCCAGTTCCTGCAACAGAACGGGTTCATCGCCCTGCCCGCCAGTTCGGAAAGCGAAATCCGGTCGCATCTGACTGCAGGCCGGATCGACCTGATCCTGCTGGACGTGATGCTGGGGGATGAGAACGGGGTCGAGATTTGCGCCCGCCTGCGCACTGAACAGGATGTGCCGATCATTCTGGTCTCGGCCCTGTCCGCGGATCATCAACGCATGGCGGGGTATGAGGTCGGGGCCGATGACTATATCGCCAAACCCTTCAACCCCCAACTGCTGCTGGCCCGCGTCCGCGCTGTGATGCAGCGCGCAAGGCGCACACCGTCGCTGGCCTATCGCCGCCGAACCAAGAGCTTTCGCTTCAACGACTGGAGCTATGACGGCAAGCGCGATGAGGTGCATTCGCCCGAGGGCTATCTGGTGTCGCTGTCGCAACGGGAAACCGCGCTGCTGAAAGTTCTGCTGGCCAACCCGCATATCCCCCTGACCCGCGATGAGATCGCCGCTGCGCTGGATGTCACCGGTAGCGCCGACCAACCAGAAACACAGGGCCGCGCCATCGACATGCTGGTCGGACGGCTGCGGTCCAAGATCGAGGTCAACCCGAAAGACCCGCAGATGCTGCGCACCGAACGCGGGGTCGGGTATGTCTTCGCCGCCGAGGTTTCATTGGAAGAGGACGCATGACAGCGCGCGCCCTGCGCCTGCGCAGCCTGGGCTGGATCTGGACCGGGGCGGCTTTTGCGTCGGGCCTGTTGGCGGCGGGGCTGTGGTTCGCCTCGGCCCGCGCGTGGGACAAATTCCTGACCCGCGCCTATGTCGCAGGCTTCACGATCTACGAGGATCTTCGCGTGGGCCAGACGCCTCCACCGGGGCTCACCATCACCCCTCTACCGCCCGAGATTGCACAGTTGGCCGATGCCGGACGGTTCGAACAATTGCCCGGCCTGTCGGACCGCAGCTTTGTCACCAATCTGTCCATCCTGACCGACAACGCAGCACCATTGGCCGGGCGCGAGCTGACTTTGGCGGTGATGTCCGACCGGCTTGTCTATCCCGTCTCGGACATCGCGTCGCGCATTGATCAGACCGGCCCCGAGAAACTGGCCAACCTGACCCGCCTGCTGGCCACCTATTGCAGTGAACCGATCCTGATTGCGCAATTTGGGCGCAATGATTGGCAAAGGGTCGACGGCACCGAAATTTGGGGCTGCAAGGCCGCCCCCGCCGACCTGCGTCTACCCGCCATTCTGGCTGCGATTGTGGCACTGGCGGTCATTCTGACCTCGATCGGCAACGTCTCGGACAGCTTCACCCGCTTTGCCACCGCCCTGCGCGATCGCAAACGCCGGGGCGGGCCAAACAGCTATGACGCCGACGGCCCGGCGGAACTGCGCGAGATCGTATCGGCTGTGAACGCCCATTTGGATGACGAACGGATGCAGCTGGAAAAGCGCGCGACGGTTCTGTCCGGCGTCAGTCACGACCTCGGTACACCTGCCACACGGGTCCGCCTGCGCGCCGCTTTGATCGCCGATGACGAACTGCGCGAAAAGCTTGAGGCGGATGTGGATCAGATGACTGGCATGATCGAAAGCGTGTTGACGTACACGCGCTCAGAACTCAGCGTCGAAGAACCGCAGCAGATTTCGCTGACCGCATTGGTCGAATCACTGGTGGCTGACTATCAGGACATGGATCTGCCCGTGACACTGTGCAAGATCGCCCCGGTTGCGGTTGAGGGCGCGCCGTCGGTCTTCATGTCGCGGCGCGGGCATGGATCGCTGCCCGAGACCCGTCGGATGCTGGTGATGGGGCGACCTATTTCACTTAAACGTGCGCTAACCAACCTGATCGACAATGCGTTGAAATATGGCCGTCATGCCGAAGTGCGACTAGAGACAGATGCACGCATGGCCACCATCACCGTTGAGGACAAAGGCGCCGATCTGTCCGTCGCAGATATCGAGGCACTGATGGCCCCGTTCCGGCGCGGCTCGAACATCGGCTCGTCCGACGGGTTCGGTCTGGGTCTGACCATCGTTGCCACCATAGCCGAACAGCATGGCGGGTCGCTGAGTTTCGAGGCCGGGGATCAGGGTCTGCGCGCACGGCTTCAGATCACCCGGCAATGACAGGTCAGGTCATATAGCTGCGTACCAGAGCCCCGGCGATCAAAGACCAGCCATCTGCGATGACAAAAAAGGCCAGCTTGAACGGCAGGGCCACGGTCGCAGGCGGCACCATCATCATCCCCATCGACATCAGCACCGCCGCCACCACCAGATCAATGATCAGAAACGGCAGGAAGATCAGGAACCCGATCTGAAAGGCGCGCGCAATCTCGGACAGCATGAAAGACGGCATCAGGATCGAGAGCGGTGCCTGGGGCGACAGCTCCATAGCATTTCCACCGGGGCGCAAGGCCGCCATGGCGTGAAACGTATCCGGGTCCAGACGTGCCGCCATAAACGCGCGGAAAGGTTGAATGGCGATCTGCAAGGCGGGTTCAACCTCCATCCTCTCTTCGACCATTGGACGGATACCAGTGGTCCAGGCTTCCGAGAATACCGGCTCCATAATGAAATAGGTCAGGAACAGAGCCAGGCTGACGATCAGCATATTGGGCGGCGATTGCTGCAATCCGATGCCCTGCCGCAGAATGGCCAGAACCGTAATCAGAAACGGAAAACAGGTGATCATGACCGCCAGCCCCGGCGCAAGGCTGAGGATTGTGATCAAAAGGATCAGCTGGATGGTCCGCGCCGAGATCGACCCGCCCTCGCCCAAGGACAGCGACAACTCTTGCGCTGCAGCCATCGAAGGCAACAGCGTCGCCAGAGCGACTACCAACCCGAGCCAAACCCGCATCAACCGATTCCGTTCTGCAAATCCGCAATCTCGGTCAGGCGCACGGCGAGTTGACCGGCCTGATCGCCCTCCATCTCTTCCAAAAGACCACGGGCAACCAATTGGTCACCGACATACAGGTCCACCGGGTCTTCAATCCGTTTGTCCAGCGTCAGCACTGCGTTTTCACCCATATTCAGCAAATCGCGGATCAGGGGGCGCGCCCGTCCGACCGAGACTGTGACCTCAATCGGGACGGCCTCAAACGGGTTGGCTTTCTCGAGTTTTGGAGTTTGTGTTTCAGTCATGGCTCACTGCCTCTTTTGCCTCAAATAGATATGAGTCGAACGCTTGGGAGACCGCAGCAAGCAGCCCGCTGCAATCCACCTCTTGCTGAGAAACCCCGACACGCAATCGGGCTTGCCCGGTCTCCAGTGACGGGTCTTCGATAACTTTGGTCGGAGCAGATAGGTCTTGCGGCAACATCTCCTCGACCTCTGCCGCGCGGCCCGCGGGAACAAAAATCTGCATCGGCTGGTCTATCTGATCACGCGCCATGCTGGTCAATTGCTCGACCAGCCGCGCAGCAAAGCCCCGGTCCAGTGTTTCTGGCAGGATGATATTCACCAGACTTTGGAACATCGGCTCCAGCGACAGGGTCATCCGAGAAGTCGCCTCGTGATAGGTGAAGGACATATCCTCAAGCGACTTGGCCAGCTCAGCCGAGACCTGCCCCCGGCTCTGGTCCTGCGCCTGAACCGCGTCCTCCCAACCAGCGCTATAGCCCTGCTCAAAGGCCGCGAGCCGCTGTTCTTCCAGCGCGTCCTCGTCCAACAAGTGGAGCTTTCCGCCTCCGGCCTGCAAAGTGAAATCTTCCAGAAGATGCGCAATCGACATCAGACCCGCTCCTCCCCTTCTTCGAGCCAGCTGCGCAGGATCTCGACCGTCTCTTCCTGCTTGTCGCCGATCATCGCCCGCAACCGATCGACGGGGTCAGCGCCTGGCTGTGACGCCAATGCCGGTACATCACCAGCTGAGGCTTGCCCCGGAAGCGAGGTGAACTGTCCGTTATCTTCGGTCGCAATCTCGCCAGTCAAGACGGCCTCAAGCGCGGACGGTGCGCCCGCTGGCAACAACGCGGGTGCCAGTGCGGGCTTGGTCAGAATCGGACGAATCACAAACAGTCCAAGTACCAGAGAGACAATTGCCAGAACCGCCATCTGGATCAGCGACATCACATCGAAATGCGCTTTTTGCCAGATTGAGGATGCAGCCGACGTCCCCTGCGGTTCGACCACCGGAAGGTCTAGTGATTTTAGGGTGATAACGTCTCCGCGCGCTTCGTCAAAACCCACGGCCGAGGCGACCAGCTCTTTCAGTGCATCCATCTCGGCATCGGGCATCGGCTCAAAGCTTTCCACACCGGCGGCATCGACGCTTCGCGTGCCATTGACCAGAACCGCAACGGTCAACCGCTTGATCGCGCCGGGTGCGTTATGCACCTCAAGCTCGGTCTCAGAGACCTCGTAATTCACCCGTTCCCGCGTCTGCGTCGCGTTAGAGTTCGACTCGTCCCCGCCCGCCCCGTCACCATCAGGCAGATTAGACGCCACGGTAACGTCCGCAGATTGATTGCGGGCGCTGTCCGAACGTTCTTCGACATCGGTGCTGATGGCGACCCGGCCATCGGGGTCAAAACGACGTTCACGAATGGACTCGGTCTTGGTCACCGTATCTACACTGACCTCGACCACCGCATTCCCGGCCCCAACACGCGCCTCAACCAGCCGCATGACCCGTTCGCGAAGCTGACGCGCCTTGTCATCGGCCGTATCGGCGGCAACGGCGGTTTCTTGCGCGCCGATCACCGTCCCGTTTGAATCGACCACAGTTACATTCTCGGGCGCGAGGCCACTGACCGCCGAAGCCACCAGAAACCGGATCGCCTTGGCCTGATCGGATGTGATCTGTCCCCCCGACGGCACCAAATACACCGACGCTGTCGGCGCCACGCTACGCTGAAACGGATTGGTCGAACCGTTGGCGATATGCACCCGCGCCTGGCTGACATGGGGGCTGCCGACGATGGTGCGGGCCAATTCCCCCTCTTTCGCGCGCCAATAGGCTGCATCGAACATCTGCGAGGTGGTGCCGAAGCCGCTGAGCGAATCCAGCAACTCGTAGCCCTGATTTCCGTTTGCGGGCAGGCCTTCGCTAGCCAAGGTCAGGCGCAGTTCATCCCGCTGCGACCCGGGCACATAGATCGAGCCGCCCCTGATCTCATAAGGAACCCCGCGCTGATCCAGCGACCGAACGATATCCCCCGCCGCACCGCTTTCCAGCCCGGCATACAGCAAGGTCATCGACGGCGCTGTGACCAGCCGCGACATCGCAAGGACCCCAAGAAACACCAGCACAACCGCACCGGCAACGATGATTTGTTTACGCCTGTCCAAACTTGCCCAGACAGTTCCGATCTGCTGCACGCTCACCTCCGACTCGCCGACATTCTGCCCGGCGCATCCTTTGTTTGGACGATTGCCCTTAACAATCGGTTAGTCCCTGCCGGGTTATGACAATTGCGGAACACAGAAATGAGGTCGTCATGGCTGACGCGACTGCGGAACAGGCGGAAGTCCCAGTAAAGTCTGGGAAAAAAGGAATGATTATTGGGGTGATTCTGGCCCTGGCCGGGGCAGCTGGCGGGTATTTTCTGACCACGTCCGGGCTGCTGCCCTTTGGCGGAAAACCTGCGGTCGAAGAGGCCGGAGAAAAGGACAAAGGCAAGGCTGTGAAGGCCCTGCCCAAGGTTGGTTTCATTGATCTCCCGCCAGTTATTGTCTCGGTCAACGCAGGCGATTCGCGGCATCTGAAGTTCCACGCACAGCTTGAGGTGAACAGCGAATACGCTGCCGATGTCGACAAGATGAAGCCGCGAATCATGGATGTGCTGAACGGCTATCTGCGCGCGGTCGAAGTGTCGGACCTTGAGGACTCGTTGGCCCTGATGCGCATTCGCGGACACCTGCTGCGGCGCATTGAGATTGTGGTCGGAGAAGGCCGCGTGCGCGACGTTCTCGTGATGGAATTTGTACTGAATTAGGAGGCGAAATTGGAGCTGATTGCAGACATTTTGCTGGTCGCTGGCGCGCTTGGGGCGGGTCTTTACTGTTTTGTGCTGTCCCGGCGGCTCAAGCGGTTTACTGATCTTGAAAAAGGTGTGGGCGGCGCGGTGGCCGTCCTGTCATCTCAGGCGGATGAGCTGAAGAAGTCGCTGGACTCTGCACGGGATGCCTCGGACCAATCCGGCATCGTTCTGAAAGAGCTGACGCAACGCGCCGAATCGGTTGCGCAGCGGCTGGAACTGATGATGGCGTCGATGCACGACGTGATCCCGGCTGAGGACAAAGCCCCGCAGACAGCCGAACCGGACCTCAGTGACGCCTTGGATGAGACCAGTGAAGAACCGGTTGAGGTTGAAGCATCAACTGAGGCCGAGCAGGACGCGCCCGAAGAGGCCACCGAAGAACCAGAAGAGCCAAAAGAAGAGGCCACTCTGCCCCCCGCAAAGAAACCCGGTGGCGTGATGTTTTTCCGGCACAATCGATCTGGGAAAGAGGCAACGACATGACGCGCAGGCGCAGTGACAAGCGCCCAAAAGGCGGCGTGTTGGCGGTAATCTCTTTGCTGATGATTGGATCGGCTGCGATTCGTCTTGGGCTGGAAGCAGGACCGGCACTGGCAAAAACGACTGAGCCTGCGATGCCCAAGGCCAATCAGGCGCAGACCAACCTGCCCGGAGCACAGGTTCTGCTCACAGAATTGCTGCGGCGGGAAGAGGCGTTGAAACAGCGCGAAGCTGCTGTCTTGGACAAGGAAAAGGCGCTGGCCATTGCCGATCAGGCCATTGAGACGCGGTTGGCCGCCCTGCAAGAGGCCGAGGAATCCCTGCGCGCAACCCTTTCTATCGCCGAGAAGGCGGCCGAGACGGATCTGACCCGCCTGACCGATGTTTATCAAAGCATGAAACCCAAAGACGCCGCCGCATTGTTTGAGACGATGGACCCGGGTTTTGCCGCTGGCTTCCTGTCGCGCATGCCGCCGGATGCAGCTGCCGGAGTACTCGCCGGTCTCAGCCCCGAGGCCGCCTATACGATCAGCGTCATCATGGCGGGCCGCAACGCCGCGGCCCCTCAGGAATAAGATTTGAACCCCGCATTGGACTTTGCTGGAGACCTCTCATGATCGGACTTATCGGAATTGTCGTCATATTCGCCATGGTGTTCGGCGGCTATCTGGCCGCGGGCGGGAAGATGACGATCATCCTGAAATCGCTGCCTTTTGAGATGATGATGATTGGCGGCGCTGCTGTGGGCGCCTTTATGATCAGCAACGACATGAGCGCCGTGAAGCACACCATCAAGGATATGGGCAAAGTGTTCAAAGGTCCGAAATGGAAGCCCGAGGATTATCGCGACCTTCTGTGCCTGCTGTTCTCTCTGATCCGCATTGCCAAGGCCAACCCGGTCGAAGTTGAACAACATATCGAAGACCCTGAAAATTCGTCTCTATTCTCGGCCTATCCCAGGATTCAGACCGACAAAGAGGCGGTGGATCTGATCTGCGACACCATGCGCTCGGCCTCGATGAACTATGACGACCCGCATCAGGTGGAAGAGGTTCTCGAAAAGCGAATGGAGGCGAACTTTCACCATGCCATGCACTCCAGCCATGCTTTACAGACGGTTGCGGATGGTCTGCCCGCCTTGGGCATCGTTGCTGCGGTTCTGGGCGTGATCAAAACGATGGGCTCGATCGACCAGCCGCCCGAGGTGTTGGGCAAGCTGATCGGAGGCGCGCTGGTGGGGACCTTTCTGGGCGTGTTTCTGGCTTATGGTCTGGTTGGTCCCTTTGCGGGCAAACTGAAAGCCGTTGTGGAAGAGGACAACCATTTCTATCAGCTGATCAAAGAAGTGCTGGTTGCCAATCTGCACAACCATAACGCTGCCATGTGTATCGAGGTGGGTCGCCAGAACACGCCGACCCATAACCGCCCCGGCTTTACCGAGTTGGAAGAGGCGCTGAGAGAACTGAAACAGGCCGCGGCATGACCCGGGTTCTGGTCCTTGCAACGGCCCTGATCGCGGCGGCCAGCGGTGTTGCCGCGCAAGACCTTACGGTCCGGTCGGGAGAGCATGAGGGCTACACCCGGCTGGTCGTACAGGTGCCACCCGATACCACATGGTCTCTGAAACAGACCAAAAACGGAGCACGCCTGAACGTCGCGCTAAAGGATGTGAGGTTTCAGACAAGCTCTGTTTTCCAGCGGTTGACTGAAAATCGGCTTGCCTCGATTTCTCAGCCAGAGGCGGGTGGATCGTTGGAATTGGAATTCGGGTGCGAATGCGCGGCATCGGCCTTCCTGTTCAAAGACACGATGATTGTAGTGGATATCGCGCCGGGCAGTTTTCTGCCGCCGCTCACCAGCGATATTCCGGGGCCGTTTCTGCCCACGGCCCCAAAGGAAAAGGACACGTTGCACGCAGATCATAGTATCGACCTGTTGGCGCTGCCCCTGTTCAACCAAAACGCAAACGGGTTTGAGCAACAACTTTCAACGCGGCTGCTGCAAGGGGCCGACCGAGGGATCGTCGACCTGAATATTGCTCCTGTCGGGTTAAGGGATTCGACCGGAAACCAGAGTCTATTCATACCGCCCGAAGTGGAGTTGAACGTTCAGGTGAGTTCGGTTCTGGAGGAGTTGAATGGCCTTCTGGGTCCCGACATCCCCCACCTGGAAAGACGCCCGCCCTGCATATCCAGTGCCGAACTGGGATTTGACGATTGGTCCGATGAACGACCGTTCGCCGAACAGGCTGCGCATCTTCGATCCGGTTTGTACCAGGAATTCGACAAAGTCGACAGAGAACAGGCGCTGCGACTTGCAAGACTCTATGCATATTCGGGCTTTGGCGCCGAAGCCCTCAGGGCGTTGGAACTGGTCGGGCAAAAATCTGCGGCGGCGGACCGAATATCAGCCGTTGCGCGCGTGCTGGATGACGGCCCGCTGGCCGACACCAACCCCTTTGAAGGGCTGCAAAGATGCGATGGCGACGCCGCGCTGTGGTCAGTTCTGACTGAAGGCCAGCTGTCAAATGATGCGAACCTGATCGCGATGGAGCAAAGTTTCGCGCGTTTGCCCGATCATCTTCGCCGGCATGTCGGTCCGTCGCTTTCGGACATTCTGGTGGATGCGGACGAATTGGAGGCCGCGCGACGCGTGTTGCGATCAGTCGATCGTGTTGAGACTGAGGCCGGACCCGATGTCACGCAATCCAAGGCAAAGATTGCGTCAGCCGAAGGCGATACGCACAAGGCCGAGGATCTGCTGGAGGACGTGCTTTCCGCATCCGATGCAGCACTGGACGCCCCGCTCGCCCTAGCCCGACTGGTCGAAAAACGCTGGACGGAACGCGGGTCGATTTCGCCTCGGGAACTGGGCCTTGCCGCATCTTATGTTGTCGAATATCGCAGATCAGATATTGGCCCATTGATGCAGCAAACGCAGGCACTTGCGTTGAGTTTGGCCCAGGAATTCGACGCGGCTATAGATCTGCTGGATGCTCTGCCCAATGACCCAGACGGCGCGGAAACGCGGAATCGGGTGATGCTGGTCCTGACCGAACGGGCCGATGATGCGACATTCCTGCGCCGCGTTTTGAACCTTCCGAATGATCAGATGCAGGCGTTGACAACGGATACGGCGGTCGCAGTGGCAAACAGGCTCGCCACGCTTGGGTTTTCCAGACAGGTATCGACATTGGCAAAACGCCCGCAGGACCGGGACAGGCGGCGTGAGCGGTCGCGCTTGCGAGCCAAGGCAGCACTTTTTGACCTCCGCCCGCATCAGGCGATGCTGGATCTGGGCGATGACCCCTCGGATGAGGCAACCGCATTGCGGGCAGACGCTTTAACGATGATCGGAGATCTCGGCGCGGCAGCAGAGTTGCTGAACACCTTCGGTCAACAGGACGCCGCAAACCGGCTGAATTGGTTGGCAGACTTACCCGTCGAAGCTGGCACGGACGACAAGTTCGCTCGGATAGCCCAGACCACTGTGAAGCTGTCGGCGCCACCGTCCCGACTGCAAGACACGCCTTTGGCAGATGCAGCGAGCTTGCTTGCCGACAGCGCGGCCACCCGGCAGAACATCGCCGATCTTTTGGCAGCGATTGAACCTGAGCATGATGGTCCGCGCCCTTAATCGGGCGTTCGTCACGGGTTGGCACGCTGACCTGTCATCCTGAAACGGGCGGCACACAGAAGACTTTTGGCGATCCACCCCCGACGCAATCCGTCGGGGGTGGGGTATCGTAGACGAAGCCGCTTGACCGGAAATGACTAGTAAGGCGCCTCGACGTCATTCATCGACACGTAAACCGTCTTCATTTCACTAAAATGGTTGATTGCCAGTTTTGAGTTCTCGCGCCCCACACCAGACATTTTTGACCCACCAAACGGTGCCTCAACCGGGGCGAGGTTATAGGTGTTGATGTAACAGGTACCGGCCTCAAACCCCGCCACGATGCGATGCGCACGGGTCAGATCGTTGGTAAAAACACCCGCCGCAAGACCGAATTCCGTGTCATTGGCGCGGGCCAAGACCTCTTCTTCGGTGTCAAAATCCAGCACCGACATCACCGGGCCAAAGATTTCTTCGCGCGCGATGGTCATGTCATCGGTTACATCGGCAAAAACGGTGGGCTGCATATAGAACCCATCGCATTCGATCCGATTGCCGCCATAGACCAGACGCGCGCCCTCGGCCTTGCCTTTTTCAATATAGCCCAGCGCGATATTCATTTGGTTTTCGCTGACCATGGGGCCGAAGTTTACATCTTCATCCAGCGGGTCGCCGATTTTCGCGGTCGCCAAACGCTCGGACAGGCGGGTCAGGAAAGCGTCCTTGATGCCCTTCTGCACGAATACACGGGTGCCGTTGGAACACACCTGGCCAGAGGAATAGAAATTGCCCAGGATCGCGCCCGAAACGGCGTTTTCGATATCGGCATCGTCGAACACGATCATCGGGGATTTGCCGCCCAATTCCATGGTGACATGTTTCATGCCGTCAGCCGCGGCAGCATAGACCTTGCGGCCCGTCTGTACCGAGCCTGTCAGCGAGACCTTGGCCACACGGGGGTCGGTCACCAGCGAGGCACCCACATCGCCATAGCCCTGTACCACGTTGTAGACGCCTTTGGGGGCACCGGCTTCGATCAGAATCTCGGCCACTTGCAGCGCGGACAAAGGCGTAGTCTCGGACGGTTTGAACACCATCGTGTTGCCGCAAGCCAGCGCCGGAGCACCCTTCCAGCAGGCGATCTGGGTCGGATAGTTCCACGCGCCGATGCCGACGCAAACGCCCAGCGCCTCTCGGATCGTGTACACGAAGTCACCACCGCCCAACGGAATGTGTTCTCCGGTCAGCGAGGCGGTCAGACCACCAAAGTATTCCAAGGCATCGGCACCACTGGTCGCGTCTGCCACCAGAGTTTCCTGCAAAGGCTTGCCGGTATCATGCGTTTCCAGAATCGACAGCTCCCGGTTTCGGTCGCGCATGATATCAGCGGCGCGGCGCAGGACGCGACCACGCTCGGTCCCGGACAGTGCCGCCCATTCGGTCTGAGCCTCTTTTGCACTGTTTAGAGCCTGATTTACGATCTCAGGTGTGGCGGAATGCAGGCGGGCGATGACCTCGCCAGTGGCCGGATAGATCACGTCGATAGGCGCGCCATTTGTATCCTCAACATATTCGCCATTGATGAAATGGCTGGCCTTGGGCTGGAATTTCATGCCGCGTCCTTTTCTTTTTTCGCCACACAGGGACATAGAGTTATTACCGATTTATCTATTATTGATTGACCAGTCAATAAACGGCGAGCCGGCAATTTACCGCCTAACCGCGACCTCCCCCTCTTGAAAAAAATGGTTAATGTTCCACATATGTTCTACACAGTCAGAGGAACACCCGATGGCCCAGTACTCGCGAAATTCCGCTCTGAGCGGCCCGTCGAACGACTATCATCTGTTGCCTGTCACGGACCGGCAGATGCGTTACGCCCGGGCCATTGCCGAACAGTCGGCGTTGGATATCCCGGTTGAAGCGCAGCGAGACCGGCGGTCGATGTCGGATTGGATTTCGGCGCATAAACCAGAAGACCCATCGCCCTTTGCCAACTATCCCACCGGCAAACAGGTCGCCTTTGCGGAACGTATCTCGCGCAGCAAACGCCGCCCGATCCCATCCGAGTGTTTTCGCGACAAACAGATGATGTCGAGCTGGATAGATCAGAACAAATAGCCTGTTTTAGAGTCTATTTTCCGTGGTTTCGCGCATAGAGCGCAACCGCGGCCGCCACGAACAGACCCAGCAGGATATAGCCCGTTACGGCCTCGGACACCGCCAATCCACGGCAGAGGCCGGTCGGTGCCATGTCCCCATATCCAACCGTGGTGAAGGTAACATAAGAGAAGTACAGGATATCGCCCGGCCCGCGCGCACCGACTACGCAATTGTCGCTATAGCCAAACGCGCCGTAGACGGCTGCGAACAGAAACGGCACCACCTGAATGAAGGACACGCCCATCAGGAACAGCAACCGGCGCGGGGATTTCACCTGTGTCATGTAGAACCAGGATTGCGACACGATCCAGAGAAACAGACCTATCGAGGCAATGGTGCCAATCTTATCGCCAGCGGTTGCCTCGCTCAGGCGTGACAGGCCGAACCACGCCAGGAAACTGGCCAGCACCATACCAGCCGCTGCCAAAAGCGTTGATTTCCATTCCGCCAGAGTCGTGGGTTTGCGGGACATTGAGCCTCCAACATGCTGAATTAACCGGATCATCCGGTTTTCAGCAGGTCCCTGCAACCGCAATCGCGGATGGACTTATTCCGCGCCCAGATGTTCTTGCCCGCGCTGACGCGCCAGAAGGATTTGTTTCTGACGCTCGCGGAATCGGGCCTTGTCGGCCTCCGACGTCTCATTGATGCACTGATGGCAGCACACGCCATGCTCATATTCGGGGCGCTTCATATCCTCGGGCAGGATCGGGCGGCGGCAGCCGTGGCACAGGTTATGCGGACCCTCAACCAGCCCGTGACCAACCGAGACGCGGTTGTCAAAGACGAAACATTCGCCGTGCCACGTGCTGTCCTCGGCGGGCATTTCCTCTAGGTAGCGCAGAATGCCGCCCTTCAGGTGATAGACATCCTCAACCCCCTGCCCCAGCAAGTAGTTGGTGGATTTCTCACACCGAATACCACCGGTGCAGAACATGGCGACGCGTTTGTTGTGGAAGCGCTCTTTATTCTCTTCCCACCACGCCGGAAATTCTCGGAAACTGGCAGTTTCAGGGTCTATTGCGCCCTCAAACGTGCCGATCGCCACCTCGTAATCGTTGCGGGTGTCGATCACCACCACGTCGTCCGAGCGGATAAGGTCGTTCCACTCTTCGGGCTCAACATAGTTTCCGACGCGGGCGCGCGGATCCACGTCCGGCTGGCCCATGGTTACGATCTCTTTCTTCAAACGCACCTTCATCTTGCCGAAGGGCGGATGATCGGCCGTCGCCTCTTTCCATTCCAGATCAGCACAACCCGGCAGCGCTTTGATATGCGCCAGCACCGCGTCGATCCCGGCGCGCGGACCGGCGATAGTGCCGTTGATCCCTTCTTGCGCCAGCAAAAGGGTGCCTTTGACCGACTGCGCACGGCACAGATCAAGCAAAGGGTCACGCAGCGCGGTATGATCGGCGAAACGGGTGAAGTGATAGAGAGCAGCGATGGTATACATGCGCGCGGTCTAAACCTGCTGGCACAGAGTCGCAAGAGACCGGATTGACGCCCCCCGTGCGGCCTCGTACCGATAGACCAAAGGAGACCGCCATGCCCAACGCCTTGCTCGTCATCGACGTCCAGAACGATTTCTGCCCCGGCGGCGCGCTGGCTGTCCCCGGAGGCGATGAGATCGTCGCCCCCATCAACGCCATGATGAATGATTTCGACGCTGTGATCCTGACACAGGATTGGCACCCGTCGGGGCATTCCTCATTCGCCAGCTCTCATGCCGGGAAAAGCCCTTATGACGTAACCGAAATGCCCTATGGTCCGCAGGTGCTGTGGCCCGATCACTGCGTACAAGGCACAAAGGGGGCCGCATTTCACCCGGATTTGCGCACCGATGGCGACCTGATCATTCGAAAAGGATTTCGCAACGCCATCGACAGCTATTCGGCGTTTTTCGAGAACGACCAGACCACGCCGACCGGGCTTGAAGGTTATCTGAGAACACGCGGCATTGAAAAACTGACGTTGGTCGGGCTGGCGACCGATTTCTGCGTCCATTTCTCGGCAGTGGACGCGGCGCGTCTTGGGTTTGAAGTGACTGTGAAAATGGAAGCCTGCCGGGCAATTGATCTGGACGGCTCACTGTCGGCAGCCGAAACCGCGATGCGCGACGCGGGCGTAACGCTGACTTAGGGTGCCGTTCCTGCGGCTGCCAGATATCTGAGCAACAGGATCACCAGTACCGCCAGACCAACCGCAATGCCGATCCGCCACTGAACCGAGGCTCTGTTCGGCTGTTCCGGAGGCGGTGGGCGCAGCGCTGCGGTCGGATCCGTTGCTTTTTGCACGACAGGGGCGCGGGGACGCGCGCGTTTCACATCATCGAGAAACTGCCAAAAGTCGAAATCGCCGCAATATTCGCCCTGCACGCCCATATTTCGAATGTTGGCGAACAAGCGTTTCAGGATGCGCTCGCGATCACCGGAATCCTCGGCCCGGTAAACACCGTGCGGCAGATCACTGCTGCGCGGCTCAAGGCTAAACCCGGATTCCAGGAAAATGCGACGAATCTTAGGAGAAGCAGAATGCAGGGCCTGCACAGTTCGACTGTCGCGAAACCAGGCCCGCACGGCACGGTTCCCGGTCACGGCAGCCACGCCATGTTCGGGATCCACTTCGTCCGGTGCAATCGCTACAATATCAAAGTCGTACTCGAGACCCATACACTAACTAAACCTTCGTTCTTCCAACCCCTTCTTCTCACTAACCGGTGAAAAGACTACACAATATGCTCGCTTTGTGACCTGACCTTGTCATTGTCTACAAACTAGCGACTCTTGCCAATCCGCGCACCTATTGATCTAACAACGGAAATCGCAGGAGTTCCCAATGGTCGATATTGCGACGCGCGTGTACAATCATAAATGGAAGATTGACCCAATTGTACGGTCTTTAATCGACACAGACTTCTACAAACTGCTCATGTGCCAGTCAGTGTTTCGAAATAAGCCCCAAACGGATGTGGTTTTTTCGCTGATTAACCGGTCGAATCACATTCCATTGGCCGAATTGATCGACGAAGGCGAGTTGAGGGAACAGCTGGATCACATCCGCTCGCTCAGCCTCAGCCGGGGGGAAAGCACGTGGCTGCGGGGCAATACATTCTATGGCAAACGGCAGATGTTCCGCTCGGATTTCATGGAGTGGTTCGAGAATCTGCGCCTGCCGCCCTATCATCTGGAACGCAAGGGCGATCAGTATGAACTGACGTTTGAAGGCAGCTGGCCCGAGGTCATGCTGTGGGAAATCCCGGCCTTGGCGGTGTTAATGGAGCTGCGATCCCGCGCAGTTCTGAACGAAATGCGCCGGTTCGAGCTTCAGGTGCTTTATGCCCGCGCCATGACGCGCGTATGGGAAAAGATCGAAAAGCTCGGCAAGATCGAGGGCCTCGGGATCGCGGATTTCGGTACCAGACGCAGGCATTCCTTCCTTTGGCAGGATTGGTGCGTTCAGGCGATGATCGAGGGGCTGGGACCTGCCTTCACCGGTACTTCGAACTGTTTGATCGCCATGCGGCGCGAGGTTGAGGCGATCGGCACCAACGCCCACGAACTGCCCATGGTCTATTCCGCGCTGGCCGATTCAGATGCCGAACTGGCACAAGCACCCTATGACGTGCTCAGCGACTGGCATGATGAGCACGACGGCAATCTGCGGATCATTCTGCCCGATACTTATGGCAGCAAAGGGTTTCTGGACAACGCGCCCGACTGGCTGGCAGGCTGGACCGGTATCCGCATTGATAGCGGAGATCCGGCGACCGGGGCCGAAGCGGCGATCGACTGGTGGGTATCGCGTGGCGAAGACCCGAAAGAGAAACGGATCATTTTCTCGGACGGGCTGGATGTCGACAAGATTCAAGAGCTGCACAGCCAATTTGCGGGTCGCGCCAATATTTCCTTTGGCTGGGGCACGCTGCTGACCAATGACTTCCGCGGACTGGTGCCGAATGATGCGCTCGCGCCCTTCTCGCTGGTGTGCAAAGCGGTTTCGGCCAATGGCCGCCCGACCGTAAAACTTTCAGACAACCCGGAAAAGGCGATGGGGCCGAAGGATGAGATCGACCGCTATAAACGGGTGTTTGGTGTCGGCGCGCAGGAGTCGATTGAGGTCATTGTTTAGACCCTAACCATGGAAAGCAGCGACCGTTTTCAACTGCGAGAACCCATAGAGGGCCTCAAACCCTTTCTCACGTCCGTGACCTGATTTTCCAACACCGCCAAACGGCAGTTCTACCCCGCCACCAGCGCCATAGTTGTTGATAAACACCTGGCCCGAGCGTAGCCGCTTCGCCAACCGCATCTGCCGCGCCCCGTCGCGGGTCCAGATGCTGGCGACCAGTCCGTAATCGGTGGCATTGGCGATCTGAATGGCTTCTTCTTCGGTGTCAAACGGGATCAGAACCTGTACGGGGCCAAAAATCTCATCCCGCGCCAGAACGTGATTGGGCGGGACATCGGCGAACAGAGTTGGCTGCACATAGGCACCATGTTGCGACGCGTGATCGACGATACGCCCCTGCCCGGCGATCTCCAGATCACTTCCCTTGCTCAGAAAACCCGTCACGATCTCTTGCTGGCGGGTTGAGATCAGGGGACCAACCCGTAAATCCTCTTGCGCCGGACCAACGGTTAGCTCGGTATAGGCTGCCGCCATGCGGCTTTTAACCTGCTCATACACCCCACGCTGCACCAGAATGCGCGACGAGGCCGAACAAGTCTGTCCTGCGTTCTGAATACCCGCGTTGACCAGAAACGGCAGGGCGGCATCCAGATCAGCATCGTCAAACACCAGTTGCGGAGATTTCCCACCCAGCTCCAGCGTCACTGGCACCACGTTGCGCCCCGCCGCCTGTTGCACCAATGCACCCGTGGCGACGGAGCCGGTGAACGAGATATGGTTCACGCCCGGATGCGCCGACAACGCCGCGCCTGCCTCATCCCCCAGACCGGTAACAACGTTCAGCGCACCTGCGGGCAATCCCGCATGTTGCGCCATATGGGCGAAGGCGAGCGCGGTCAGGCAGGCCTCTTCAGCCGGTTTCAAAACACAGGCATTGCCCATCGCCAGCGCCGCCCCGACCGAGCGACCAATGATCTGCATCGGATAGTTCCAAGGCACGATATGGCCGGTGACTCCATGCGGTTCGCGCAGAGTATAGACGGTGTAGCCGTCCAGATAGGGGATGGTTTCGCCCATCACCTTATCCGCCGCGCCACCGTAAAACTCACAATACCGCGCCAGTGCCACTGCATCGGCGCGTGCCTGCGTCAATGGTTTGCCCACATCCATCGCTTCTAGCTGCGCCAGTTCATCCACCCGCTCCAGCACCATCTGGCCGAGCCTTGTTAGGATACGGCCCCGTTCCAGAGCGGTTTTTCGGCCCCAATCACCATCCAACGCCGCTTGGGCCGCCTGTACGGCGGCGTCGATATCCTCGGCATCGCCGCGCGCGATCTGGCAGATATCCGAACCGTCCGACGGGTTTACCATCGGAAGGGTCGCCTGTGACGCGGCGTTGACCCATTTGCCTCCGATCAGGCAAAGACTGGGATTGAACCAGAGAGGATTGGACATTTTGGGGCTTCCTTTCGGCTCTAACAAAGGGATCTAGGCGACAATCTGGCCGATCTCCGGAAAGGTCGGCGCGGCTTCGATCAGGGTTCGGGTGTAGGGATGCTGTGGGTCGGCAAAGACCCTTTCGGTCGCACCCTGCTCAACGATTTTGCCTGCCTGCATCACCATGACCCGGTCCGTGATCGTGCGCACGACGCTCAGATCGTGGCTGATGAAAAGATAGGTCAGATCGTAAGCGGCGCAAAGTTCGGCCAGCAAATCCAGAATTTGCGCCCGGACCGAAACGTCGAGGGCCGAGACTGCCTCATCAAACAGGATCAACTCGGGCCGGATGATCAGGGCGCGGGCGATGGCGATGCGTTGCCGCTGCCCGCCCGAGAATTCGTGGATGTACTTGCCCGCATCATCGGGCCTTAGGCCAACGGCGCTTAGCATCTCGGCGATACGATCCTGCCTCTCGGACGCGGATGGAGGGGCATCCAGCAAGTGGAATGGCTCGGTGATCAGGCGCGCAACCCGGTGGCGCGGGTTGAAGCTGCCATATGGGTCCTGAAACACCACCTGCATTTTGCGACGCACCGCGAGGTTGGGTTTGTGACCGGTGAAGACTGGTTGACCATCCAGATGGATTTGACCGGATTGCACCTCTTCCAAGCCCAAAATAGCCCGCGTTAGGGTCGATTTTCCACAACCGGATTCACCGACCAACCCCAAACGCTCACCCCGGTTGAGGGTAAAGCTGACACCATCCACAGCGCGGTGGTGTTGCGGTGTGTCGAACAGGCGCTTTCGGGGCATGCGGTAATCCCGAACAACCTGCGCGACCTCAAGCAGCGGATGAGGCTGCGCGGGTTCGGGCAAACTGACCTGATGGCCCGAGGCTTCGAACAGCATGCGCGTATAGGGGTGCTGCATGTTGTGCAGAAGATCACGGGTTGCGCCGGCTTCAACTACTTCACCGCGGCGCATAACGATGATCTGATCGGCCATATCTGCGACAACCGCAAGATCATGAGTGATCATCAACAGACCCATGTCATACTCCCGCACCAGCCCTTTCAGCAGGTCCAGAATCTGCGCCTGCGTCGTCACATCCAGCGCGGTGGTCGGCTCATCTGCGATCAGCAGTTTGGGGCGCAGGGCGATGGCCATTGCGATCACGACGCGCTGGCGCTGTCCGCCGGACAGCTCATGCGGGTAGCGCGATAAGGGGAACCGGTCGGGCGGCAGGCCCACGCGAGTCAGCACCTCTTGCGCCCGCGCCAATGCCTGCGCGCGCGGCATGGCTTTGTGGATCAGGATCGTCTCCATCACCTGATCGCCGATGGTTTTGACCGGGTTGAGGGCGGTCATCGGTTCCTGAAACACCATGCCGACAGAGGCCCCGCGCAGGGCGCACATTTCGGCCTCGGATAGTTTGAGCAGGTCCCGACCATCGAACTTGATCGCGCCCGTCGCTTCGGCACCGTTCGGCAGCAACTGCATCACGGCGAGTGCCGTCATCGACTTACCCGAACCGCTCTCTCCCGTCACGGCCACGATTTGCCCGGACGCGATAGTCAGGCTGACCCTGTTCAGAATGTCCGTGCCGTGAATGGACAGTGACAGGTTTTCGATCTGCAAAAGGCTCATGCGCGCGCCACCCGGATTCTAGGGTCCAGCCAGTCGCGCAGCCCATCCCCCAGCAGGTTCAGACCCAGCACCGTCACGATGATCGCCACACCGGGTATCAGGGCCAAATGCGGGGCAAAACTGACCATCGTCTGTGCGTCGGCCAGCATTCGGCCCCAGCTGGGCGTCGGCGGTTGCGCGCCAAGGCCGACATAGGACAGCCCTGCCTCGGCCAATATGCCCAGCGAGAACTGGATGGTGCCCTGCACGATCAACAGGTTCGCTACATTGGGCAGGATATGTTCCGCCGAAATCCGCGCAGCCCCTTTGCCTGAGACGCGCGCGGCGAGGATGAATTCCCGCTCCCACAGGGACAGCGCCGCACCGCGGGTGATGCGGGCGAAAACGGGGATGTTGAAGATGCCAATGGCAATGATCGCGTTGATGGCTCCGGCCCCGAAAACGGCTGTAATCAGGATGGCGATGACCAATGAAGGGAAGGCAAAGACCAGATCATTACCGCGCATGATGACCTCATCCAGCCACGCCCCTTTAAGCGCCGCTGCCGTCAGGCCCAAAGGCACGCCCAGCGCCATGCCGATGCCCACAGCGACCAGAGCTACCGCAATCGACGTTCGCGCACCCACCATGATCATCGAGAACATGTCCCGCCCGAAGTGATCGGTTCCGAACCAGTGTTGGACATTGGGCGGTTGCAGTTTGTTCGGGATGTCCAGCGCGGCATAATCGTAGGGCGTCCACACAAAGGACACTAGCGCCGCCAGCAGGACCAGAGACGACAGCGCCGCGCCGAGGATCAAGTTACGGCTCATGTCCGACGCCTCAGACGCGGGTCGACAGCTGCATAGGCCAGATCGACGAAGAAGTTCACGGTGATGACCGCGAAGACCAGCAGCATTACTACCGACTCCACCACAATCAGGTCACGGGCCGAGATCGCCTGAAACACCAACCGTCCAAGGCCGGGCAAATAGAATACCTGCTCGATGATGATCGAGCCTGCGAGAAGGAACGAGAATTGTAGCCCGATGATGGTCAGCACCGGGATCAAGGCGTTGCGCACCCCGTGCCGCCACAGTGCCTGACGGCGCGACAGGCCCTTGGCGCGGGCGGTGCGCATGAAATCCTCGCCTAAGATATCCAGCAATGATGATCGCATAACTCGCGCCAAAATCGCCGCCTGTGGCAGAGCCAGTGCTATCGCAGGCAGCGTCAGCGAATGCAGCCCGATCCAGAGGCCATTGTTCCAGCCCGCGAAACCGCCGGCATTGAACCAGCGCAGGTTGATGGCGAAGATCAGAACCAACATCATGGCGAACCAGAAATTCGGCACCGCAATGCCCAGCTGTGTTGCCCCCATGACTGTCAGATCTCCCGGCTTGCCCCGGCGCGCGGCGGCGTAAATCCCGGCGGGAAAGGCGATCAGGGTCGACAGGGTCAGCGCATAAAGCGCCAGCGGCAACGACACCCACAACCGATCCGCAATCATCTGCGACACCGGTGTGCGATAGGTGTAGGAGGTGCCAAAATCCCCCACCAACATCCCGCTGACCCAGCTGAAATACCGCTGTACCTTGGAACCATCCAGCCCCAGCTCGGCCCGCAAAGCCGCCAGCGTATCCTCTTGCGCGTTCACGCCCAGCATGAAAGAGGCCGGATCACCGGGCGCAACCTCGATCACCGCAAAGATGACCACCGAGGCGACGGCAAGGCTGATCAGCAACGAAATCAGACGTTTGAGGGCATAGCGTAGCATCAAGGCCACGTTAGGGCCGCATCTCGCGCGGGTCCAGCGCCTAAGGTGTCAGCAGATAGGCAAAAACCGCATACGCAACGATCGCGGCATAGCCCAACGGGTAAATCCACTTGATTGCATAATTGTCCAGCATTCTAGCCCCGTCCTCACGACCCGAGACTTTCAATTTGCGCAGGGCGACGTTGAATACGATCAACGCCCCGGTCATCAGGAACATGCATTGCAGGATGAAATCCAGAAAAGTCAGATACCCCAGCTTGGGCAGATCAGCCGAGATCGCCCAGTTGAAGGCCACAAAGACCAGTAGATTACCACCCGCAATCTCGATCCGGCGGCGATACTCATCCAGGAAGAACAGCGCCCAGCCCACCGTAATCAAAACCAGCATCGGCAAGAACACCCGGATCACGTAATAGGTCAGGTGCCGGTGACCTTCAAAAGCCAATGCGATCTGATCGCTTTCCCGTCCGGACAGGCCGATAACTTTCGAATGCTCAACCCGAGGGTTGTCCAATATCCATTCTTCCTCGCCCAGCAAATCACCCAGACCGGAATGCTCCTCCAACGCGTAATAGGAGACGTATTCAGACGGAAAGATCGAGACGACTTCGAAGAAGAACTGTTGAGTGTCGAACGGGTATTTGCGGAAATCAAAATGCGGCGCTTGCAAGGTCAGCGAAGATTTCTCGGCATAGACCACATGCCCGTCATAACGCAACGAGGCGGCGGATTCGTGGATCCACTTGTTGGATTGCTGATTGTGAATCACAAAGGCAGGCACAACCGCACCAAGACCCCGAGCATGTTCCGCAAGCGCCGGAGGATTGAAGACCTGAATCTCCCGACCGACTTCCTCGCGATCAAAGGCCAGCGCCGGGTCGGTCCACTCGACCCTTAGAACAACAACAGCCCCGTAATTCTCGGCCTTCTGGTCGACGCTGGTGACCTGATCAATTCGGACGCCGACACCAACCTGCAAAGGGTTCTCCGGCGTACCGACCAGCTCTCGAAGTCCCCCGGCCAGTGTGTTCTGCGCCAGCGCTTGCCCGGCCCCCATCGCACAGAGGCAGATTATCACAACCAAAAGGCATATGGCGCGGACCGGGGTCATGTTCAGGCTCGCATTGGGAATTTGTGAACCGGGGCGGCCCAATGCAGCCCCAGTAACAGGTTACTCGGACCAGCTGATCTGGGTCAGGTCGATGGCAGCGGTCGGCGCATTCTTCCACAGCCCCTGCACCCCAGTTTTGGCAACACCCAACTTGGCCAGTTGGAAAAGATAACCATTGACGTAGTCATCCGCGATCAGGCGCTGCATCTCGCCCAGCAATCTTTCGCGTTCTGCCGGGTCAGTGGTGGTGTTCAGGGTCTCCATCAGCGTCTGTGCATCCAGACTGTCATACTGGAAATAGTAATCAGGCCGCGCATAGATACCGATATCCATCGGCTCGGTATGGCTGACGATGGTCAGACCGAATTCCTTGCCCTTGAACACCGTTTCCAACCACTGCGCCCATTCCACATTGATGATCTCGGCGTTGATGCCAACCTCGGCCAGTTGCGCGGCGATGATCTCGCCCCCGCGCCGGGCGTAAGAGGGCGGCGGCAGGTGCAAGGTGGTATCAAACCCTTGCTCAAAACCCGCATCGGCCAGCAGTTTGGCGGCCTTCTTCGGGTCATAGGCGGAATTGCCGGTCAGATCGACATAGGCCGGGTTATGGGGTGCGAAATGGGTGCCAATGGGGGTGCCATAGCCGAACATCGCCCCGTCAATGATCGCCTGACGGTCAATGGCATGGGCCAGCGCCTGCCGTATACGGATATCGTCGAAAGGCGGCTGTTTGTTGTTGGTCGACAGGATCGTCTCGCCCTCGGTCGAGCCAACCAGCACCTGAAACCGTGGATCAGCCTCGAATTGAGGCAGGTTTTCCGGCGCAGGGAAGTTGTCGAACACGTCCACATCCTCGGCCATCATGGCGGCAAAAGCGGCGGTGGGATCCGAGATGAATTTGAACGTAGCAGTCTCTAACGCAGGCTGATCGCCCCAATAGTTCGGATTGCGGTTCAGCGTTATGCTGTCGCCTTGTACCCAGTTGTCAAAGGTGAAGGCACCTGTACCAACCGGGTTAGTTGTATTGGTCTCGATACTGTCCGGTGAAACAATCACTGCATCGCCCCAGGCCATGTTGAACAGGAAATTGCCGTTCGGCTCGGACAGGGTGACTTTGACGGTCAGAGGGTCCACGACCTCAACACTTTCTATCCCGGCAAACAACGCTTTCTGGGCATTGGCACTGTCCTCCGCGCGGGCGCGGTCGAGGCTGAACTTAACGTCTTCGGCGTCCATTGCCGTGCCATCGTGGAAGGTCACGCCATCATGCAGCTTGAAGGTATAGACGGTGCCGTCCTCGGAAATCTCCCAGCTTTCGGCCAGGCCGGGAACGACCGAGCCATCGCCCATGAATCGGGTCAGACCCTCGTAGATATTGGTGTAGACCACCGAATCGATAGCCTGCGCCGCAGCACTGGTTGGATCCAGATGCGGCGGCTCCAATTGCATCGCAATTGTGATATCTGACTTGGCCATGGCTTGCCCGGCGAACAGGCTGGCACCCACGGCCAGCGCCGAGACAAATGTTCGAAACGTCTGCTTTGTCATAAAAATATCTCCCCGCTTCAAATGCGTGGCCCTGCGTTTTTACGGGCCGTTCCTCAGGTAATGTCCCTTTAAACCTAAGGTCATTCAAGGAAATGTTCGCGCAACCGGGGTTTCTATGACCTTGTGCAATCTGCTATGCCGCGCTGCAACATGAACACCGGAGGAGCGATCATGAGCGCCACCGCCCGCAAAAAAGCCCCGAATGCCGAGGATATCCGCGCTAGCAAAGGGGGTGACCCTCTGGTCAGTTTGACCGCCTACACCACGCCGATGGCGCGGCTGATGGATGCCCATTGCGACTTTGTTCTGGTGGGGGACAGCGTTGGCATGGTGCTGCACGGGCTGGAATCGACGCTGGGCGTGACCATGGAGATGATGGTGATGCACGGTCAGGCCGTTTCGCGCGGTCTGGACAAGGCGATGATGGTCATCGACATGCCCTTTGGCAGCTATGAACATTCCCCGGCTGATGCCTTTCGCAATGCGGCCCGTCTGATGGCCGACACCAACGCTGGTGCGGTCAAGCTGGAAGGTGGGGTCGAGATGGCTGAAACGATCCGCTTCTTGGTCAAGCGCGGCATCCCGGTGATGGCGCATATCGGCCTGACCCCGCAGTCGATCAATACTTTGGGCGGCTACAAGGTTCAGGGCCGCGATGAACAGGCCGAGGCCGTACTGGCCGATGCCCGCGCCGTGGCCGAGGCAGGCGCGTTCTCGGTCGTGCTTGAGAAGGTGCCGCAAGGTCTGGCCGACCAGATCACGGCAGAGGTCTCGATCCCGACCATCGGCATTGGTGCATCCGCCGGGTGTGACGGCCAGATTCTGGTGGTCGACGACATGGTCGGGTTCTTCACCGCCTTCAAACCGAAATTCGTCAAACGCTATGCCGAGCTTGGCCCGCAGGCCGAAGCCGCCATCGCGCAATACGCCGCAGAAGTGCGCGCCAGGACCTTCCCGGCGGACGAACACGTTTTCGCCGATCAGGCGCCGGCCAAAGGACCCAAAACATGACCGCCCCGATCCTGCGCCGCCTGAGCGATTTGCGTGCGCTGACAACCAAATGGCGCCGTGCGGGTGAGACCATCGGCGTGGTCCCCACAATGGGCGCGCTGCATCAGGGACATTTGTCTCTGGTCGAGGCCGCCAAGGCCGAGACCGATCGGGTGATCGTGACGATCTTTGTGAACCCCAAACAGTTCAACAACCCCGAAGATCTGGCCAAATACCCGCGCACTGAAAACGAAGACGCGGAGAAACTGGCCTCCTTTGACGTCGACGTGATCTACGTGCCGGACCCCGAAGAGATTTACCCGCAGGGCTTCGCCACCACCGTTTCCGTCGCCGGTCTGACCAATGTGATGGAAGGCGAATTCCGCCCCGGACATTTCGACGGAGTCGCCACGGTTGTCGCCAAACTGTTCCTGCAAACACAGGCGGATCGAGCCTATTTTGGGGAAAAAGACTATCAGCAGCTGATGATCGTCCGCCGCATGGCGCGTGATCTGGACATCCCGATCGAGGTCGTGGGCTGCGCCACGGTACGCGAACCTTCGGGGCTGGCGATGTCTTCGCGCAACCTACGTCTCTCGCCCGAGGGGCTGGCCATTGCCGCCAATAAACACCGGATCATGCAGGGCGTCGCTCAGTCGTTGAAAGCTGGAGCGACTTTTGAGGATCTGGCCAAAAAGGCCGAAACTGATCTGCTGGCCGCGGGGTTCTCGCAGGTCGAATACATCCATCTGCGCTGCGCCGAAACGCTGGAACCCCTGACCCACGCCACACGCCCTGCTCGGCTGTTCGCGGCGGCCTGGGCCGATGGCGTTCGGCTGATCGACAATATTCCTGTCTGAGCCTCTGGCCCGCGCGTCATTGTTTGCGCTAAAGTCCCGCAAAGCCAAACGGGAGGGGCGCGGGGAATGACCTATATTCTCGCCATTGATCAGGGCACGACATCATCGCGGGCCATATTGTTCGACGCCGATATGCAGCGCGCAGGCACCGCGCAGCACGAGTTCACGCAGCATTTCCCCCAGGAAGGCTGGGTCGAACACGATGCCGAGGAAATCTGGGACAGCGTCCTGCGTGTCTGCCGTGAGGTTATGGAGACGGTTGGCGTCACCGCCGATCAAATCGCGGGTATCGGCATCACCAACCAGCGCGAAACCACCGTCGTCTGGGATCGCGCAACCGGCAAGCCGATCCACAACGCCATCGTCTGGCAAGACCGCCGCACCACCGAGATCTGCGCGCGTTATAAACAAGCCGGGTGCGAGGACGACGTGACCGCCCAGACCGGGTTGCTGCTGGACCCTTATTTCTCGGGCACCAAGGTTAAATGGCTGCTGGAGAATGTGCCGGGCGCACGGGACAAGGCCGAGGCCGGAGAACTGATGTTCGGCACCATCGACTGTTTCCTGATCTGGCGTCTAAGCGAAGGACGCAGTCACGCCACCGATGCCACCAACGCCGCGCGCACGTTGTTGTTTGACATTCATAAGGGCGCGTGGAGTACGGAAATCTGCGACCTGCTGGACGTGCCGATGAACATGCTGCCCGAAGTGCATGACTGCGCTTCGGACTTCGGGGAAACGACTCTGTTTGGGGGAAATATCCCGATTCTGGGCGTGGCGGGGGACCAGCAAGCCGCCACAATTGGGCAGGCTTGTTTCAAGCCGGGCATGATGAAATCGACCTATGGCACGGGCTGCTTCGCGCTTCTCAATACCGGCGACAAGCCGGTCGAATCGAAGAACCGCCTGCTGACCACCATTGCGTATCAGTTGGACGGCAAACGCACCTATGCGCTGGAAGGCTCGATCTTTGTAGCCGGGGCCGCCGTGCAATGGCTGCGCGATGCGTTGCAGATCATCGAAACCGCCCCCGAAAGCGGTGATCTGGCGCAGCAGGCCGACCCGACCCAGCATGTGGTTCTGGTCCCCGCCTTTACCGGCCTTGGCGCGCCTTACTGGAAGCCCGACTGCCGCGGCGCAGTGTTTGGTTTGACCCGCAACTCGGGCCGTGCCGAGTTTGCCAAGGCAACGCTGGAAAGCATTGCGTATCAGACCCGCGATCTGTGGCATGCGATGCAGGGTGACTGGGGCGCGGATACCGATGTGATCCTGCGCGTGGACGGCGGGGCCAGCGCTTCGGACTGGACGATGCAGAGCCTGTCGGACTGTCTTGGAGCTGAGGTCGACCGCCCGGTGATGCAGGAGACCACCGCCTTGGGTGCTGCATGGCTGGCCGGGATGCGGGCGGGGGTGTACCCGGATCAGCAGGGGTTCTCGGACACCTGGGCGCTGGATCGCCGGTTTGAACCGGAAATGTCTGCCGAGGACCGCGACGCCGCTTATGACCGCTGGAAACGCGCCGTATCCGCCGCCATGGCCTTCTGAACCACGTGAAGGATCAGCTGTGATCCTTCATCAACCGCTGCTTCTGACGTGACCAGTCACGTTTAGCCTGAGTTTCGCGCTTGTCGTGCAGCTTCTTACCCTTGGCGATGCCGATCTTCAGCTTCGCCCGACCTTTGTGGTTGAAATACAAAACCAGCGGCACCAGCGTCATGCCCTTGCGCTGGGTCGCGTTCCACAGATTCGACAGCTCTTTGCGCGACACCAGCAGCTTACGGCGACGGCGTTCTTCGTGCTTGAACACTTTGGCCTGCTCATATGGCGCGATGTAGCTGTTGATCAGCCACAGCTCTCCGTCATCGACCGAAGCATAGCTTTCGGCGATGTTCGAGCCGCCCGCGCGCAGGGATTTGACCTCGGACCCTTCCAGCACGATGCCGCACTCGATATCCTCTTCGATCGCATAATCGAAGCGGGCACGCCGGTTTTCGGCGATGACTTTGTAATTCGGGTCTGAGTTCTGCTTTTGCTTGGCCATGACGCGTTGATTTAGGCGGCTTGGGCGGCCCTTGCAAGCCGTAGCAGTCAGGACGTGGCCGAGATGATCAGATCAGGGCCAAAAATCGTGTCGGCGTGGCTGTGCAGATAAATCTTCAGCCATGGCGTGAACCGCTGCGGATGGCGCTGCACTTCGGCCAGCAGATCGTGGTAGTCAATCCAGCGGATCTCCATGACTTCATTCGGGTTAGGGTCGATTTTCAGCGGGCCACGGACATGGGCGAGGAAGATATCGACCACCTCATGTTCGATCATGCTGTTGCCCACATCGGCGTGGTATTCCAGCCGATGCCGATACTCCGGGAACAATCCGGTGATCCCCAATTCTTCCCGCAAGCGGCGCACAGCACATGCCGAGGGCGTTTCACCCCAATCCGGGTGGGTACAGCAGGTATTCGCCCACAAGCCCGGCGTGTGATATTTGCCCAAGGCCCGGCGTTGCAGCAAAATCTCAGTGCCGCGCACTACAAAAACCGACACCGCCTTGTGACGCAGGCCTTTTTCATGGGCCTCAAGCTTGTCTACAGGGGTCAATTCGCCATCAACCCAGGCCGGGATCATGATTCCCATCTGTCGTCTCCTGCTGTTGATCCGCCGAGGCGGCGGGATGGTCGGAATTGGCTGCGGCCCGTCAGGCATAGCTTTGCGACACCACGCAATGGCATGATGAGTCGCGCATTGCCAACGTGGCGTCGATCCAACCGGTTATCAACCGCACGAAAGGCCGCAGGGGCTGCGGCCTTTTGTAATTTCAAAACGGGTCTTGGTATGGACGTTATTCGCCGGACACACTGACGATATAAGCGTAGACGTCCTCGGCCCCTTTCTTCAGCTTGAAGGTCATCTTGGACTTGGCCGAGGTTTCACCCAGATAGTCCTTAAGGAACGCTTTGGGGTCCTGAGCATATGCGACGAAAGTGGTTTCATCCCAGACCAGCCCGTTTTCGCCCGCCTGAACAATGCTGTCGCCGTATTTGAAACCTTCGACGGTGCCAGCCGTGCGGCCCGCAACGCCGTATAGATTCGGCCCGGTCTTGCCGCCTTTGACAATCACCTCTCCTTCGGGGTCGGCAATCAGGTGGCAGGACTTGCATTTGTTAAAGGCCTTTTTACCGGCTTCGGCGTCACCTTCGGCATAGACGGGAAGGGCCAGCAGGCCGACGATTGCGGTAGCGAGGATGCGATTCATTGCTTTTGCTCCGATACAAATTGGCTGCACCGAATGGACCGTCGGCGCAAATAAGAGTCAACGCGCGGATTGCCGCGCGCGGGCATAGTGCCACTGCGGCATATGCGCCGTCCTTAACTTAAGTCATGTGAAGCCGACCAGCAGGGCAACAGATCGCCCGCGGCTGGCGTCGCCAGATAGATCGCCCGTGCAATGGCGCGCGCCAGACAGATCGAGGCCGCATGTCCGATCATTCCCATCGCCTTTGTCTCAACAGGGTGCGCGCAGGTGCTGATGCCAAAGACCAGATCTCCGTCACCGGGCGTATGCGCGGGCAGGATTGCGCGGGCGATACCATCATGCGCCGCCACCGCAAGCCGCTGGCATTGCGGCTTGGACAGCGCGGCATCGGTGGCGACGATCGCAATGGTCGTATTGCCTTGATGCGGGTCCGCCGGTCTCATCGACTGCGCTTTTAGACTAGCTTCGGGTTGTCCCAGACCCGAGCGCAGATCAGGCCCTAATCCGCCAAATTCCCCGTTGACCTCGTAAGGCGCGGCCCAGAAATGGCGATCGCCCGGGGTGGTGACGCTGCCCAGCGGATTGGCCGCAACCAAAGCCCCGACGGTTATGCCATTGTCCAGCACCAGCGACGCCGACCCCAGCCCCCCTTTATGCCGCGCCGCCAACGCCCCTGTTCCAGCACCGCACGTCCCAAGGCCAAATTCCGTACCGGCCGTTTCATATGCGGTGCGCCCCAAAGCCCGATACGGATTCTCGGTCCAACCCTTGTCACCACCATTCAGCAGGTCAAACAAGATCGCGCCAGGCACGATAGGGACTGTGACAGGGCCTACGCCGAATCCTCTGCCCTGCGCGCGTAGCGCTTCGGACACGCCCGAGCAGGCATCCAGACCAAAAGCCGATCCGCCGGACAAGGCGATCGCGTCAACCCGGTCGACGGTTTTGTCCGGCGCCAGCAAATCGGTTTCGCGCGTCCCCGGCGCGCCACCCATCACATGAACCGACGCGGTGAACGGTTGGTCGGCGGTCAGCACGGTTGTGCCGGATTTCAGCGCATAATCCTGCGCGTTTCCGACTTTGAGGCCGGGGACGTCGGTGATCAGATTTCTGGGTCCGGGGGTCATTTCGAGCTGCGGGGTTCGGGCCGAAAAGCGCGCAGGCGCGATGCCTCCGGCGGAGGTATTTTTGGCCAGACGAAGAGCGGATCAGATACAGCGGCCACCGTCGACCTCCAACGCTGTGCCGGTGATCATACTGGCCTCGTCCGAGCACAGGAACAGAGCCGCGTTTGCCATATCGTCGGGGGTCGAGAAGCGTCCCAGCGGGATGGTCGACAGGAACTTGGCGCGAATCTCGGGCGTGTCTTCGCCCATGAAGGATTTGAGCAGCGGGGTTTCTCCGGCCACGGGGCATATCGCGTTCACGCGGACGCCTGACGGGGCGAGTTCAACTGCCATGGTTTTGGTTGCGGTGATCATCCAGCCCTTGGAGGCGTTATACCAATTCAGGTTGGGTCGCGGCGACAAACCCGCCGTTGAGGCCACGTTCAGGATCGCACCCGCACCCCGCGCTTTCATCGCCGGAACAAACGCGCGGGCAGTCAAATAGACAGACTTCATATTCACGTTGAAGACCCGGTCGAAATCGTCTTCGGAAACATCTTCGAGCGGTGTCGGCAGGTGGGTCACACCGGCATTGTTGACCAGAATGTCCAAGGACCCGAACCGGTCCCAGGCGATGTCAGCCATCGCCTGAACCGAGGCCGCATTCCCGACATCCACCATCTGTGCAATCGCATTTGGCCCATGCTGCTTGGCCTGAACCTCGGCCGCGTCGCCGTTGACATCTGCGATCATTACGCGTGCGCCTTCGGACAGGAACTTTTGCACGATCCCAGCACCGAACCCCGACGCGCCGCCTGTGACGATTGCAGTTTTCCCCTCTAACCTCATGATCTTGCTCTCCCTTGCGGGGTCAGACTAGCAAGGTGCCGCGAAACTACCAGATCAATCTTCCGAGACCTTGCCACGTAGCGCCTTTACGTCGCCACGCGCCTTTTTCGCCGCGAGTCGTCGTTTGACAGAGCCGTATGTAGGTTTGGTTGCGATCCGACGCTTGGGCTTGACCAGCGCGCGGGTGATCAGTTCAGCCAGTCGCGTGCGCGCGATCTCGCGGTTACGAGCCTGAGAACGGGTCTCTTCGCACTGAATGATGATCGCACCATCCTTGGTCCAACGCCGCCCGGCCAGACGTTTCAGGCGATTCTTGACCGGATCAGGCAAAGAAGGCGAGCGCGCAGCCTCGAACCGCAGCTCAACAGCCGTCGAGACCTTGTTGACGTTCTGCCCGCCGGGACCCGAGGACCGCACAAAGCTTTCGGTCATTTCCCAGTCTTGCAGGGCGATATCGTCGTTGATGCGCAACATGGTGTGGACCTTATCCGGCGCGAACAGAAACAAAAAGGGCCGCCCCGGCGGGACGGCCCTTCGAAAGTACAAGGAGGTCGGGTCGGTTAGATCAATCGACCAGCCGGAGCGAGCGCTCCGCCAAGGGCTGCCCTAACAGGCGATCCCCCCGGTTGTTCCGACACCTCTCTCCAATCTCTTTCTCGACACTGGATCACCTCCTTTTCTATCTGTTGCGGTTAACAAGGATGGTGACACAAGATGAGCCAATCTCAAAGAACTTTTTTACGCAGGCTGCGCGGCGGTCAAACGAGCAACGATCACCTTGAACGGGATCAAAGCAATCAGAGCCAGCGACAGTTTCACCAGCCAGTCGGCAAAGGCCAACGTCACCCAAAGCGGCGCCATTGGGCCGGACAGCATGAACGGCACAGGCTCCCACGCCCAGTTGATCGCTGCGTCGGCATTGGCACCGAAGAACGTAACTGAAGCCGAGAAGGCGATGGTGAAGAACAACGCAGTGTCCAGCGCCGATCCAACCAGTGTCGAAACCAGCGGGGCGCGCCACCAGCGGCCACCGCGCAGAGAATTGAACACGGTGACGTCGGTCAGTTGCGCGATCAGGAAAGCGGTACCCGACGCGACGGCGATACGCAGCGGCACAGCGGCATAGGTGAACCCGTCGCCCTGCAACATGATCTGGCTGCCGATCAGCGAGCAGATGATGCCGGTGATGAACCCGGCGAGCACGACCTTGCGGGCGGTGGCCACGCCATAGACGCGGTTCATTATGTCTGTGACCAAAAAGGCCAGCGGATAGGTGAAGGCACCCCAGGTCAACAGCCCGTCAAGGATCAGGAACTGGACCAGAATGTTCGAGGCCACGACGATGGCGGCCATGGCAATAATGCCGGGAATGTAAGCGCGTTGCATGTTTTGATGCCCGTTTTGACAAGGTAGCGGCGACTTGGCCAAGGGACCGTCCCAAGGCAAGCCGTGCGTTTAGACCGTTGCCGCGCCTGAGTCAATCGGGCAGCAAGTATTCCACCAGCTCGGTCCGTTGCAGGGCAAGGAAATTGTCATCCGAGATCATCGTCGCCCGCAGACGCCCCTGATCATCGCGCCAAACGGACAGCCCTTCGAGGTTGTCATGGGCGCCAGTGCCGGTGGTGAACAGGGTTTCTTCGGCAAGCGGCACGTCTGCCTCAATCCGCCAACGGCGCAGGCGGCTGCGGAACCCGGTCAGCGACAGGCCACGCTCAAGCACATAGAACCGCCCATCGGGGCCGAAATCGGCGGAAACGGGCAGGAACCTGCCGCGCTGCGGCAGGACAAAGGGCGTCGTCCAGCCCTGCCCGTCCCAACGATAAACCGGGATGTCGCCCTGCTGGGTCCGGTTTTTCTCGGGCAGGGTATAAAGCTGACCTTGCGTGTCGATGGCCAATGCCTCGAATGATCCATTCTGCTCCAGCTCTGCAAAGGCCCTTGGCCGCCTCAGTACACGCGCCTTTGCATCCGGCGCCGCGTACCACGCCACGCGATGCACCCCTTCGAATGAGATGTAATAGCTACCATCCGGTCTGACCGCGACTCCTTCGGAATCACCCACACCGCCAGACATAAGTCGGCCTTTGCTGGATAGAACCGGCCATTGGTCTGTGACCCGAATCCCGGCAATCTCATCCCCGTCCCGCATGATGTCCGCGCGAACCAGAACCGCCCGGTCGCTGAGCGCGATCATCTGGCGGCCGTTATCCGAGACGTGCAGCGCCGAAAACCCGCCAAACCAGTCCGCGTCATGCCGCCAGACATAGCTGCCGAGTTGCGTGGCCGTTTTCACCTCGACCGCCCAAAGCGGCCCTGCCAGCAAAGCGGCAATGCTTAGTTGGATTGCAAGACGGCGGTGCATTGTTGGGGCAAATCAGCCAGAACATACTCGCGGCGTTTCTTGGGCGGCGGCGCGTTTGGATCGGGCGGCGGGGGGTTGAGAATGTTGTTCACCCATTCCTGCGCCTGCGCACAGCCATCGCCCTTGGGTGGTGGGTCCTGATTGACGCATCCGCGCGATCCCCTGGGGCATTTCAGACGGACATGAAAGTGGTAGTGATGCCCCCACCAAGGGCGGATCTTGCGCAGGTAGGCACGGTTGCCTTTCTCATCCTTGCACATCTGCACCTTGGCGCCGGGAAAGACAAATATCCGCGCCACGCGTTTATCTTTTGCGGCCTCCCGCAACACGGCATGGTGCTGCTTGGTCCAGTTGCCGTTCACAAAAGCCCCATTGGCGCGGCGCAGAGAGATCGAAGAAATATTCTCGCGCGCCTTGCGGGAAAGGCGCATGTTGTCGCCGGGCAGCATCCAGATGTCGATGTCCAGACCCAGCTGATGCGAGCGATGGCCCGAGGTCATAGGCCCGCCCCGCGGTTGGCTGATATCCCCGACATAAAGACCGTTCCACCCCGGCTGCCGCGCCGCGAACTGGCTGAGATCACGCACATAGTCGATCGCTTCGGGATGTCCCCAGTTGCGGTTCCGCGACAGGCGCATCGCCTGCCATGTCGGCCCTGTTTCGGGCAGTTGCACCGATCCGGCAGCACATCCGCGCGAATAACTGCCGAATGCCGCCGGTTTTTGCTGTGAACTTTGCTTTTGCGCCCCAAACAACTGCTTGGCCAGAGGTTGCGCCCCAGCCGTACCTGCCAATGTTATCGCGGCGACAATCGCCAAAAAACGTAGTAAAATCATCTGCTCTGATCCCCTTCCGGTCTGACCCAGCGCATCAGGAATAGCCCCAGAATAAACAACAGAACGATGGGTGACACCCCCAGCCTTGCACTGCCGGTCACAGAGGTCGCGATCCCGATCAGCAGCGGTGCGGCAAACGCTGTGGCACGGCCTGACAGGCCATACAGGCCAAAGCTTTCAACCGGGGCTTCGGGATCGGTGTGACGCACCATCATCGAGCGGCTGGCCGATTGCAGAATGCCGCCCATACCGCCGATCAGAATACCGCAGCCAAAGAACACCATATCGGGCAGGCCAGAGCCTTCGGGCAGCGGGAAACCGTAAATCTGTGTCCGGTCCATCATGACCACGGTAATGCAGACAAAGATCAGCACCCAGATTGCCACGATAATCACCGGTTTAGGGCCGTATTTCTTATCCAGCTTACCGCCGATCCACGAAAAAACAGCCGAGGCCAGCACGCTGACAATCCCGAACACGCCGATCTTGATCAGGTCCCATTCCAGCACCAGCCGCGCGTAAACACCACCAAAGCTGTACAGCCCGTTCAACGCATCGCGATAAAACATCGACGACCCCAGATAGCTGGCCAGACTGCCGCGATGACGCAGGTCCGAGATCGACTTTACCAACAGGCTCAGCGCCTCAGCCACGCTGCCTTTCTTGTCTGTCGACGCATCGTCGCGGACCCACAGAAAATACGGCACCATGAACAAGACAAACCAACCGGCGGTGAACGGCCCGACAAAGCGTGTCCCCTGCTGTTGCGCCGCATCCAGTCCGAACAATGGATCCATCCCGATCAGCGTCTTGCCATTGGGCTGTTCGACAAACAACAACAGCATGATCGCCAGCGAGATCAGCCCGCCGAAATAGCCAAAGGCAAAACCCGAGCCCGAGATCTCTCCGACCTCGTTGTCATCCCCCAGATCGGGCAGCTGCGAGTTGATAAAGATCAGCGCATATTCCGCGCCGACAAAGCCCAGCCCAAAGGCCGACAGCATCAGCCACATATTCGAGCCGTCAGGCAGCGTGAACCACAGCGCGGCCGACCCCACTGCATACATCACCGAAAAGGCGAAAATCCATGGGATGCGCCGCCCCGACACATCCGCCATCGCGCCCAGCAGAGGCGCGCCAAAGGCGATGATCAGGCCGGTGATGGTCAGGCAATTGGCCCACACCGTCTGCGCCCGCGCCGCTGCGGCTTCGGCATCCAGTCCGGTGCCCGAGAAATACCCCGCCGCGACCCCGGCAAAATAGGGGCCGAACACAAAAGTCACCAAAAGGCTGTGATACGGTTGCGTGGCCCAATCAAAAAACCACCAGCCCCAAATGCGCTTTCGCTTGGAAATCTCTGCCATGACTGCCCCTGTTTTTTGTTGTTTTCATAAGACGGGGCTTTGACCGGTTTCGCAAGCGTTCTGTTGGCGCGGTCTTGCTCTTTGTCGCGGGGGCGCTTACCTCTCTTCTCGCGTACTTACCGGAGGCCCCATGCTGTCGCTGATCCAAATTCTGCTGCTGATCCTGGACATTGTCTGGTTCATCATCCTCGCCCATGTGATCATGAGCTGGCTGATCAACTTTCAGGTGCTCAACCTGCATCAACAGCTGGTGGCGCAAATCTGGTACGGCCTGAACCGGATATTGGAACCCATTTACGGCCCGGTCCGCCGCTTTCTGCCCGCAATGGGTGGGCTGGACCTGACACCTCTGGTCGTACTGGTCGGCGTCTATGCGCTGCGGATCATCCTGATCAACAATATGGTCTATTTCGTCTGACCTCTTGTTCACCGAATCTTAGTATGTGATTGTCCTGTCTTAAGAGCAGATAAACCTTAAAACAGGGCTACCCCGCATATGTTCGACGCCGCGCCTTTGCTGCGAGATGTCTTTGGATTCGACGACTTCCGACCCGGCCAGGAAGAGATCGTCGATGCCGTGACGCTGGGTGAGAACGTGCTGGCCATCATGCCCACGGGCGGCGGCAAATCCTTATGTTTCCAGCTGCCTGCCCTGCTGCGCGACGGGGTGACGGTCGTGATTTCCCCGCTGATCGCCCTGATGCGCGATCAGGTCCGCGGGTTGCAGGAGGCCGGCGTTGAAGCGGGCGCGCTGACTTCGGGCAACACGCCAGAGGAAACCGAAGCAGTGTGGGAGGCGTTGGAGGCAGGACGCCTGAAACTCCTCTACATGGCCCCCGAACGGCTAGCCGCCGGGTCCGCGCTGGGCATGCTGCGCCGGATCAATGTCAGCCTGATCGCCGTGGACGAGGCCCATTGCGTCAGCCAATGGGGCCACGATTTCCGCCCCGACTACCTGCGGATCGGAGAGCTGCGGCGCGCCCTGAACGTGCCGCTGGCCGCCTTCACCGCGACGGCGGATGCGGAAACGCAGGATGAGATTGTCGAGAAATTGTTCGACGGCACCGCCCCGCGCAAATTTCTGCGTGGCTTTGACCGGCCCAATATTCATCTGGCCTTTGCGGCCAAGGACGGGCCACGCAAGCAAATCCTCGATTTCGCCGCCGCCCGTAAGGGGCAATCCGGCATCGTCTATTGCGGCACTCGTAACAAGACCGAGGTGCTGGCCAAGGCCCTGCGCGACGAAGGCCACACCGCCTGTCACTATCACGGCGGAATGGACCCCGAGGATCGCCGCATCGTCGAGACACGTTTCGCCCGCGAGGACGGTCTGATCGTTGTCGCCACCGTAGCCTTTGGCATGGGCATCGACAAACCCGATATCCGCTGGGTCGCCCATGCGGACCTGCCCAAATCCATCGAGGCTTACTATCAGGAGATCGGACGCGCGGGCCGTGATGGCGGCCCTGCCGAGACGCTGACGCTGTTTGGCCCCGATGACATCCGCCTGCGCCGCTCTCAGATTGACGAGGGGCTGGCGCCGCCTGAACGGCGCATGGTAGATCATGCGCGACTGAACGCTCTGCTCGGGCTGGCCGAAGCGCTGGAATGCCGCCGTCAAACCCTGCTGGCTTACTTTGGCGAACACGCGCAGCCCTGCGGCAAATGCGATCTTTGCGATACCCCGCCCGAGGTTTTCGACGGCACCACGCCCGTCCGCATGGCCCTGTCTGCCATCTTGCGCACCGAGGAATGGTTCGGTGCGGGCCATCTGATCGACATTCTATTAGGCAACGAAACAGACAAAACCCGCGCCCGCCGCCATGACAGCCTGTCCACTTGGGGGATTGGAAAGGACTGGTCCCGCCCGCAATGGCAGGCGATCTTCCGGCAGATGATGGGCCATGATCTGGTCCGCCCCGATCCTGAACGCCACGGCGCCCTGCGCATGACCGAGGCCGCCAAACCGATTCTGAAGGGTGAGGCGCAGATCAATCTGCGCAAGGACACGATCCGCAAAACCACCCGTCGCCCCGCCGTCAAAATGATGGTGTCCGAGGAGGACGCCCCGCTGCTCTCTGCTCTCAAGGCCAAGCGCCGCGCATTGGCCGAATCCGCTCGCGTCCCCGCCTATGTCATCTTCCCCGACCGCACATTGATCGAAATGGCCGAGACGCGCCCCATGACACTTGATGATATGGCCCGCATCGGCGGCGTAGGGGCCAAGAAGCTGGAACGCTACGGGGATACGTTCCTTGAGGTGATCGCGGGCGAGGTTGAAACGGTTCACCCCGCACGCCGCAAACTGGCAGGCCGGGATCAGGGTGAGATCTATGACCGCTTGCTCGAAGTTCAGTCTCAATTGTCGCGCGGCCCCGAGGGCATCGACAAGCCGCTGACTTGCTCGGCTTCGCAACTGGCAAAGGTGGCGCAGCTGCGCTCGGATGATACGCGCGGTGTCGAACAGGTGCTGGGCGACCGCCGTCACGAAAGGTTTGGCGCTGCGTTTCTGGACGTGCTGCGCGAGGCGAGCTAGATACCGCAGGACAGGCAAGGAAAGAGGGCGGACATGCTGGTAGTCATTTCCCCGGCCAAGCGGCTGGATTGGGCAGAGCGAAACGTTGAAGCCACGCAACCCGACTTTCAGGACGACGCGGTCCGTCTGTCGAAAACCGCGCGCAATCTGACGCTGGGCGATCTGAAAAAGCTGATGGATCTGAGCGATGATTTGGCCCGCCTGAACCGCAACCGCTATCGCGCCTTTTCCGATGCGCCGGAAGCAGATGTAACCCGCCCCGCCGCGCTGGCCTTCGCGGGTGATACCTACCAGGGGCTTGAGGCCACTTCTCTGGACGCCGACGAAATGGCTTGGGCACAGGATCATCTGCGCATCCTGTCCGGTCTCTATGGTGTGCTGCGCCCATTGGACGCCATTCAGCCCTATCGGCTTGAGATGGGCAGCAAGCTGAAAACCCGCCGCGGCAAGAACCTGTATGAATACTGGCGCGACCAGCTGAGTAAGGCTCTGAACACGCAAGCGGCCGAGATCGGCTCGGGCGTTCTGGTGAACTGCGCCAGTCAGGAATATTTCGGTGCCGTCGATCCCAAGGCGCTGAAGCTGCGGGTGATCACGCCGGTCTTCATGGAAGACAAGGCAGGCACCCCCAAGATCGTCAGCTTCTTTGCCAAGAAGGCCCGCGGTGCAATGGCGCGCTATATCATCCAGCATCGCCTGACCGATCCTAAGGGCCTGCTGGATTTCGACACGGGCGGCTACGCATACCGGCCCGACTTGTCGGAAGAAGACAAGCCGGTTTTTGTGCGCCCCTATCAGGCCTGAGACAGCATTGAGCGGTCATAGGCGACCAGCTCAACCGTATTGCCCTCGGGGTCTTCGGTGAAGATGCCGCGCCACCCGATCCAGCCGAACTGTTCAACACGGTAAGGCTGACCGATTTTGTCATACCAGCGCATCACGGCCTCTTGCTCGTCAAATGGCAGGGACAACGCGATGTGATGCAGGGACGATGCGCCCCCGGTCGCCGGTTTACCCTCATTGGTCGGGTGCAGACCGGGCCGAGGGGCGGTCATGTGATGAAACAAGGCCAGTACCTGCGTATGCCCGCAGAACCCTTCGGCAATGCGAAAGAAGGTGATCGCGCTATTGTGGTCACCGGTCAGGCGCTCTAGGCCTATCACCTCTTCATAAAACCGAACCATTGCGCCCATATCGGCGCACCGAATGGCAATCTCGCCCAAGGCGCGAGGCTGAAATCCACGATCTGACATCGGGCCAGCCTAGTCAGCCTGCACGTCCTGAGCAATAACCGGAAACGCCTGTTCCGGCTGGTGATCCAAAATCATCTGGTGGATTCTTCGCTTTTGCAGCGGCTTGGTCAGATAGTGATCCAGCCCGGCCGACAGAATGCCCTGATCGTCCCCGGCCATCGCATGTGCGGTCAGGGCGACAATCGGCACATGCCGTCCCGTTTCAATCTCACGCCGCCGGATTTCTGCTGTGGCCTGTTTGCCATCCATCTTGGGCATCGAGATATCCATGAAAATCAGGTCCGGGTCGAAATCCTGATAGCATTCGACCGCCTCAAGCCCGTTGCTGGCAAAGTGCAGGTCGATGTTCAGGTCTTTGACCATCTTTTGCAGGATCAGCTGATTGGTCCGGTTATCCTCGGCCGCCAGCACGCGCATCTGTCGCTGACCACCAGCGGGCTGTGCGACCGGCGCAATCTTTTGAACTTTGGGCGCAGCGGGGGTCCGGCCCAGCGCGGTCAGACGCGCATACAACTCGGCCCGGGGGATTGGTTTTTGCAACACGCCTTCGATCAGTTGCCGCGCGGGGTTGGCGTGGATCACGCCCGGATTGGCCGACATCACCACCACTGGCAGGTCGCCCCAGCCCCGATCCTTTAACGTGGTCGCAAGCTCCAACCCGTCCATATCCGGCAGGTCGTGATCGCACAGGACCAGATCCACGCTGTCATCCACAGCGGCCAAGGCCTCACTGCCCGAGGCACAGACTGTCACCTGCGACCCCAGCCGCCCCAGCTGTTTCGACAGGATCGCGCGGTTCACGGCCAGATCCTCGACCACAACGACATGGCGCAGATTGCCTGCCAGATCGGGCGGCGCCGGTTGCGGGCCTTCTACAGTCGGCAGGGACACCCGAAAGCCAAAGCATGATCCCTGCCCCGGCTCACTTTCGACCCAGACGGACCCACCCATGAGCGAGATCAAACGTTGCGTGATGGCCAGGCCCAGCCCGGTGCCTTCGAACTCGCGGTTCTTTTCGTCTTCAACCTGATTGAATTCGCCGAAGATGTGCCCGATCTTGTCGGCGTCGATCCCGATACCGGTATCCTCGATCGCAACGTGAATATCGCACGTGTTAGAGTCGGAATTCGGCACTCCGGTCACGCGGATCAACACATGGCCTTTGGTGGTGAACTTGACGGCGTTGCCCACCAGATTGGTCAGAACCTGCCGCACACGACCGGGATCACCCACGAACAAGGTCGGCAGGAACAGGTCATAGTCGACAAGTAGGGACAGGCCCTTATCGCGAACGCTGGGTTGCAGCAGCATCGCAACCTCAAGAATACAGCGCTCAAAATCGAATTGCTCTGGGTGCAGGATCAGCTTGTCAGCCTCGATCTTTGAATAATCCAGCACGTCGTTGATGATCACCAACAACGCTTCGCCCGAGTTTCGGATGGTATTGAGATACAGGCGCTGCTCTTCATCCAGAGGGGTTTCCGACATCAGTTCAGTCATCCCGACAATGCCGTTCATCGGGGTCCTGATCTCATGGCTCATATTCGCCAGAAAGGCCGATTTAGCCCGGTTCGCAGCCTCGGCGCGTTCACGCGCGGCCTCAAGTTCTGTTTCGTGCCGGACCGAGGCAGTGATATTCAGGCCGAGGCTCACCACGTCACCGCCCTTGCCGCGTTGGTCGATCAACTTGAAATATTCACCGTTCCACAGTTTGATCACCTCCGAGTCCGGCTGCGGCTGCGCCCAGCGTTCCAGCATTCTGGCCTGCCAGCCTGCTGCGGACTCTGCCCCAATGTCGATCAGCCCTTCATCCGTCAGAATCTGAAGTATCCGCGCGTAGGAGACGCCGGGCGTCACCTCATCCAGCCCATCGAACAGCCTGAGATAGGCCTCATTCGCACCGATCAGGCGGCTTTGGCTGTCGAAAAACGCGAAGCCGTCCTGAATCGTTTGCATTGAATGCCACAGGCGACGCTCGGCCACTTCGATTTTGGCGTTGGCTTCGGTCAAATCGGATTTGACCTTTTCATTCTCATCTCGAACCGTCTCGACCTCGGCCTGGGTTTCGCCGATCCGTTTGGTCAGCGCCATGGCATGCAGACCCAGTTTTCGATTGGCTGTCGAAAGCTCGGCCTGTTTCATCTCCAACAGCCGCTCAGCCGCAAGCCGCGCGCGTCGTTCCTGTGCCAGTTTGGTTGCAAGACTCATATGAGGTGATCCCGGATAATCCGCGCCCAGCATCCGCACAGAGCATGAAAAAGTGTTTAAGCCGTTGCCGGAATGCCGATAGAGTTTTCCAAAACCGGAGGTCCGCCATGCGTTACGTTTCCATCCTTTGCGCTGCCTTTCTTGGCACTCAGGTCGGGGCAGACTGCGCCTCGAACGCGCAGGTCGAGCAATACGTGCGGGATTATTTATCCAACACCGCCACATCCGCTCTGTCTGCTGATGGCAGCATGACGGACGCGTTATGCACGCAGGCTAAGATTGCCGCCGCGTTAGAGCCGCACATAGGTCCGATTATCGGGTACAAAGCGGGCCTGACCAGCGCCCCGGCCCAGGAACGGTTCGGTGCATCCGAGCCGGTTCAGGGCGTCCTGTTCCGCGATATGATGGTCGAAGACGGGGCAACGGTACCCGCCGCGTGGGGCGCCCGACCAGTCTTTGAAGCCGATCTTATTCTCGTCGTGGGCGACACTGCGATCAATCAGGCCGCGACCCCAGCAGAGGTCATCGCGAATGTTTCTGCCATCCGTCCCTTCATTGAACTGCCCGACCTGACGCTGGCTGAGGGAGAACCCATCACACCTGTCACGCTGACTGCCATCGGTGTTGCGCCGAAACTGGGCGTATTAGGCTCTGAGATCCCCGTCACGGATGCTGAGGCAATGACGCAGGCATTGGCGGACATGACCGTCACCCTCAGCGCCGCGGATGGAGAGGTTCTGGCGCAGGCACCGGGCGCGGCGGTGCTAGGCCATCCTGCCAACGCGGCTTTGTGGCTGATGTCGAAAGGGATCGAATTTAAACCCGGAGACTTGATTTCAGTCGGGTCATTCGGGCCACTTTTCCCACCCGCCAAAGGTAAAGGCGGGGCATCAGCCACTTATGCGGGCCTGCCCAACGATCCAACTGTGAGTGTCGTCTTCGAGTGATCAGCGCCGCCCCTCGCGCAGCCATCCGCCCAGCAGGAAGCCACCGGCCAGCAGCAGCACTAGCCAGGGCGGTAACAAACCTGCCTGCGTGACGTCGCGTGTCTCATACGCTTCGCGCGGCGTCAGACCGATCCAGCCGCGCCCAGCGGCCGGGCGTCCCGCACGGACGTTGCGGATTGAAGGCAGCCCTTCTTCCAGACGGATCACACCGCCGCGCAATTCGGCCAGAACCGGTTCCAGAACGTTAGAGGTTGCAATGGTGCGCTCGAACTCTTTTGGCGCGGCAGGACCGAGACCGATCACTGCCATCTGTTCGCCTTCCTGCAAGCGATAAAGCCCGATTTCTGGCCCGTAGTAGAGTGCTTCGAACCGGCCCGGTGTCACTTCATCCAGCGTGACCTCAAGAGTTTCACCATCGGGGCGGGTAATCGTTACCGGCCCGACCTCATCTTCCAATGTCTGGCGGATGATGCGCATGACCTGACCATTGGCCTCTGCCCACAGCGCCTCTTCCTCAAGCTCGGGTTCTTTCATCATCCAGTGGGCCAGACGACGCAGCAATTCCAACTGCGGACCGCCGCCCTCAAAGCCCCGGCTCCACAGCCAGGCATGGTCCGAGGCCAGCAGCGCCACGCGCCCCTCGCCAACACGGTCCAGTACCAGCAGGGGCCGATCGTCCACGCCGGTCATCAACAGTTCACCTGTGCGATGGTTCACGTCGATCTGACGCAGCCACGCACCCCAATCCTCAGAATCGCCCAGATTGGTGGTGACCGGATGACGATGGCCCAGATCGGTGACCATGGGGACAAAGCGTTCCTCGATCACGCGTGCGGTCGGCTGCGCAGGCAGGATCGGCGCAAGGGGTGAGCGGAAGATGCTGTCAGCACTGGCAAAATCCGGCCCGGCAGCGATCAGCACCGCGCCGCCGTCGTTGATATAGTTGGTGACGTTATCCAGATAGATCGCCGGCAGGATGCCGCGGCGTTTATAGCGATCAAAGATGATCAGGTCGAAATCGTTGATCTTTTCCAGAAAAAGCTCACGCGTCGGGAAGGCGATCAGCGAGAGTTCGTCGACCGGCACGCCATCCTGCTTCTCGGGCGGACGGAGGATGGTGAAATGCACCAGATCGACCGAGCTGTCGGATTTCAGCAGATTGCGCCATGTGCGCCCGCCGGGATGCGGCTCACCCGAGACCAGCAGCACCCGCAGCCGGTCGCGCACACCGTTCATCTGGATCAGCGCAGTGTTGTTGCGGTCGGTCAGCTCGCCCTCGGCTTGCGGTACCGTGAACTGGATGACGTTGCGCCCGCCATGGGGCAACGTGATTGGAAGTTCGACATCAACGCCGATGGGAATGCTGAACTGCTCAGGCTCGGCACCGTCCACCGAAATCTCAAGCGGCGCGGTTGCGGCACCAACAGGAGCGGCACCGCTGTCTTCGACCCGCAGGGTCAGGGTGACAGGCTCGCCGATAATGGCAAAGGCAGGTGCATTGCGAACAATTAGTCGGCGGTCCCAGTCATCTGCGCGCCCGGTTTGCAGCAAGTGCATCGGCGCTGGCAGGTCCGGGGCCTGATCGACGTCATGCACGATGCCATCCGACACCACAAGAATACCCGCGATCCGCGCGCGGGGTTCTTCGGCCAACGCAGCGTTCAGGGCGGCCATGACCTGAGTGCCTTCGTCGCCATCTCCGTCGCCAACCTTGATCCGGCGCAGTTCGGTATTGTCGCGGGATTCGATCTCAGCCGCCAGTTCTTCCGCCGCCTGTACGGATTGATCCGCGCGGTCGGACAATGTCTGGCTGGCGCTTTCATCCTCGATCATCAGTACGATATCGGTCAGCGGCGCACGGTCTTCGACCTGATAGACAGGCCCCGCCAGCGCGGCGATCACGACCAAAGCCGCCAATCCGCGCAAGGCCCAACCGGACAACCCGCGCCACAGGGCGAGGATGACTCCGGCCACGGCGACCGCGGCCACAATGACCAGAACCGGCCACGGGATCAGCGGATCAAAGATGACGGTTCCTGTCATTGTCCCAACCTGTCGAGTAGCGCAGGCACGTGGACCTGATCCGATTTGTAATTCCCGGTCAGCACATGCATCACCAGATTGACGCCAAAGCGATTGGCCAGTTCGCGCTGTCGCTCTCCGGCATAGCCCCGCCCGACCGGCAACAAGGCCTGCCCGTTTCGATCCACGGCCCAGGCCGAAGCCCAGTCATTGCCGCCAATTACCACCGGGGTCACATTGTCATTGAGGTTGCGGAACGGCATCCCTTCGATCTGTTCCGCGTCCACCGGCGCAGCCTCAACCCAGACTTCGGTGCCTGCGTAGCGGCCCGGGAAATCCTGCAACAGGTAAAAGGCACGGGTCAGAACGTGGTCGCGCGGAACAGGCTCTAACGCGGGGATATTCAGCGGCGCGGCCAATTGTTGCAGTTTGCGGCCATTAGGGCTGGAGGCTCCGAACCGGGCCACATCTGCGTCGCGTGTGTCGAACAGGATCATACCGCCCGACCGCAGGTAGGCATTCAGCTTGGCATAGGCCTCAGCGGAAGGTTGTGGTTGATCGGGCGTTATGGGCCAGTAGAGCAGCGGGAAAAAAGCAAGCTCGTCGCGCTCCAGGTCCACACCGAAGGGCTCGGCCGGTTCAACCGAGGTGCGATAGAACAGCGTCTGTGCCAGACCGCGCAGGCCTGCACCCGCCACATCGTCGATCTGCGCGTTTCCGGTCAGCACATGGGCCAGAACCAGCTCATGCGTAGCGTTCAGGGCAAACTCTGTATCCTCGGGCGTCTGCGCCTGTGCCTCGGGCACCAACAATATCGCACCCAGCGCAACGGCTGCTGCTTTGGCCAGACCCAAGCGACCCGACAAGGCCAGCGAAGCGATCACGTCAATCGTCAGCAGCAGCAGCGCAAGGCTGAGCAGGATGCCTCCGATCGGTGCCTCATTGTTGACCTCCTGCCCTTTGATCGGCACGTCCGACGGCCAGACTACAGGGATCAACACCGAGTCCTCGGACAGCACATTCAGGGCCAGTTTCTGTTTGCCGCTTTCATAAAGGCCGGGCTGCAAATCCGGGCCAATTGTGCCTGAGACCAGTTCGACCCCATCCACCCCCGCCAGATTGCCTGCGTCAGACAAGGTGCCAAAACCGTCCATGACCTGAATCGGCTCCCACGTGGTGCCCTGCAACTGCGACTCCTGCCGGGATTTCGCAGCCGAAGCCACGGCCAGACGGTCCAGCATTTCAACGAACAGACCCGAGAGCGGCAGGCTGGACCATTCAGCATCTGCGGTGACATGGAACAGTACCACCCGCCCCAGCCCCAGCGCCTTGCGCGTGACCAGAGGCGTGCCGTCCGACAGTGACGCAATCACCCGATCCGCCAGATTAGGGTCTGGTTGCGCCATGACCTGCGTCGTGACCGAGACATCCTGCGGCACCTGCAACCCATAAAAGGGCGAGTTCTCAGGGAAGGGCGCCAGCCCCTTGGCCTCACCCCAGCTCATCGCGCCACCGACCGAACGGCCACCGCTGCGTAGACGCACGGGCAGAAGTGCATCTTCAGCATCCCGGCCCAGATCACTGGCGGCCATGCGTGGCCCTGCAAAGCGCAAAAGCAACCCGCCCTGTTCGACCCATTCGATCAGCGCGGCCTGTTCACCGGCGGACAGTCGGGCCACATCGGCCAGCACGATTACATCCGGATTGGCAGGCAGGACCTCAAGCAGCCCACCATCGACGAAATCCGCCGTGGGGCTGAGCACCTGTGTCAGATAATGCAGCGGCGACAACAACTCCAACCCTTCGCGGTTCAGCGTTCCGGCGATCAGAGCGACCTCGCGCCGACGCAGGCTGTCATCGGTCAACGTCACTGCACCAGCGGAGCGTTCGCCCTGAATTTCGAACCGAGTAATCCGGGCGCGCAGCTCAGAGGGCAGAGCCAGATCGACCTGTGCCTTCGTCTCTCCGCTGGGAAATTCCATCTCGGCAGATTGCAGCACCCGCATTGCACCCGCCGGGTCTCGGCCCTGCGCCAAAACGGTGATGCGATCCGCGGGACCGGCTTCGGCGCGCTGAGCCGTGAGTTGAATAATGCCGTCCTGATATGCGGCGGGCAGAATAGCTATTGCGGATGTCGCGGGCTGATACACCGTCACCGCGCCGCGTGCCTGCAACGCAGACAGAATCCTGTCTTGCCCGGCATAAGCCAGTCGGTCACTGAACCAATGCGTATCGAATCCGCCGTCCAATAGGCCCAAAGCGGCCAGCGCCTGTTCGATCTGCGCCTCAGTTGGCTGCCACGCTGTTGGTGTCAGGCCCGGCAAACGCCCCCGCCACGCCTCTGCGGCCTGAAACACAGGCGCTTCGGGTTCTGTCAGGCTGAGGATCGCAACAGTGCGTCCGGCCCGCCCGGCCTCGGTCAGTTGGGTGTCAATCTGGTCCAGTGTCGAGGACCAGCGGGTTGCCCCGGCCCAGCTGGCATCCAGCACCAGCAATAGCGGCCCCGTTCCGGTCTGATCACGCGAGGGGTTCAGGACTGGACCCGCCAGCCCGATGATGATCGCCGCCGCTGCCAGCATCCGCAGCAGCAACAGCCACCACGGCGTGCGGTCGGAAACACTTTCGTCATCCTTCAGCCCCAGCAACAGCGTCACCGCCGGGAACAGCCTGCGGATCGGTGCAGGCGGCACCGCGCGCAGGATCAGCCACAGGATCGGCAGGGTCAGCAGACCCAGCAGCACCCAAGGCGCAGTGAAACCGATGCCCGCCAGAACCGTCATCGCGTTCCCCCGTCCAAGGCCCGATATAGCCACAACAGAGCCGCTTGCGCGCTGTCACCCGTGTGGTGCAGACCCAATTGCCAGCCGGTTGCGCGGCAGAGTTGCGTCAGCGCATCCTTGCGTGTGGCGAGGCGGTCCAGATAGCGATCACGCAGGTCTCCGGCCTTCAGCGTCTCGTGGCGAGCCGTGCCGCCGACGCTCTCAAAGATGGTGCGGCCGCGATAGGGAAAGGATTCTTCGCTGGGATCGAGCACCTGCAACAAAACACCTCGCACACCTCGATCAGCGGCCTTGGTCAGGGCCAATTCGACCTCGTCCATTGGACCCAAGAAATCGGAAATGAACACAGCGCGGGCATGGGGGATCATAGCCCGGTGTTCAGGCGGGGCGTAGTCAGGCTCCGCATCCTCAGACCAAGCCTGCGCCAGCCGGATGATCTGCGCATTGCCGCGCCGGGGTGGGAGCGTTGTACCGGTCAGGCCAACGCGCTCGCCTCCACGCACCAGAAGGATGGCGGTCGCCAGGCCCAGCAAGCGAGCTCGGTCGGCTTTGGTCGGATGGTTCTTGTCCGATGCAAATCGCATCGAGGCCCCCTGATCCACCCACAGCATCACCGATTGCGCGATCTGCCATTCCCGTTCGCGCGCAAATTGCTGATCCCCACGCGCCGAGCGCCTATGGTCAATCATCCGGCGGCTGTCACCGATCTGAGCGGGGCGGTATTGCCAGAAATCATCGCCCAAACCAGACCGCCTGCGCCCGTGGTCGCCCAGCAGCACGGTTCCGGCCAGATGTTCGGCGCGCGCCAAAAGGGGCGGCAGCCGGGACGCCTCGGCCTCGGATCTTTCGCGAAGGGTCAGCGCGGCATTCACGCCGCAGCCTCGGTTCGGACAAGACCGGCAGCTGTGGATTCGATCAGGTCAGACAGGCTGTCACCGCGCGCCCGCGCGGCAAAGTTCAGCGCCATCCGGTGGCTGAGAACCGGGCGCGCCATGTCCAGCACATCTTCGGCATTCGGGGCTAACCGCCCTTGCAGCATCGCCCGCGCACGTACGGTCATCATCAGCGCCTGCGCGGCACGGGGGCCGGGACCCCAAGCAACGGTTTCAGCGACTCGCTCGGACACGCCCGCTTCGTCCGGACGGAATGCGCGGACCAGATCGAGGATCAGTTCGACCACCGAGTCGCCCACCGGCATCCGGCGCAGCAGGACCTGTGCGGCCAGCAATTCCTCTTTGGTGAAAATCTCATGCGCTTCGTCTTCTTCTACACCCGTGGTCGCCAGCAGAATGTCACGCTCGGTCTGACGATCCGGGTACTCCACGTCGATCTGAACAAGAAAGCGGTCCAACTGGGCCTCGGGCAGCGGATAGGTACCTTCCTGTTCAATCGGGTTCTGGGTGGCCAGTACGTGGAAGGGTTCACCTAGCGAGCGGTCCTCACCGGCCACCGTCACCGTGCGTTCCTGCATCGCTTGCAACAATGCCGATTGCGTCCGCGGGCTGGCGCGGTTGATCTCATCTGCCATAAGCAACTGACAAAAGATCGGGCCAGAAATGAACCGGAAATGCCGGGTGCCGTCATCGGCGGTGTCCAGAACCTCGGACCCAAGAATATCTGCGGGCATCAGGTCGGGCGTAAACTGGATGCGGTTGCCATGCAGGCCCATCACGGTCGACAGAGTTTCGACCAGTCGGGTCTTGCCCAGCCCGGGCAAACCGATCAGCAGCGCATGCCCGCCGCACAGCAGCGCGGTCAGGGTCAGGTCCACAACCCTCTCCTGTCCGATAAAGCGGCGGGTGATCGAGGCCTTGGCCTCTTGCAGTTTGGTTTCCAGCGCTTCGATCTCGGACACGAGGTCGGCAGGTTCGGTCATGACTTTCCCTTCCGTGGACTATTATGATTGAAGTGTATCGCGCGAATATGAAATGGCAAAAGCAATGAGCGGACAAAAACCTGTGACCCCTTCCCCTGATGGTATTGCTGCATCAGTCAAAGCCACCAAAACCAAGGGTTTACCGCCCGTTCACCTCTGGAATCCTCCGTTTTGCGGCGATCTGGACATCAAGATCGCCAAAGATGGCACATGGAGTTACTTAGGGTCCCCCATCAACCGGTTCGAGCTTGTGAAGCTATTTTCCTCAATTCTTAAGAAAGAAGATGGGAAATATTTCCTCGTGACCCCGGTCGAAAAGGTGGGAATCACCGTCGAAGACGCGCCCTTCATCGCCGTGGATTACGACGCCGACGGGGAAGGTGCTGCTCAGAACCTGACCTTCACAACCCATGTCGGCGACTCAGCGGCGGCCGGGCCAGACCATCCGATCCGCATTGTCATAGATCCGGACACAGAAGAGCCGTCTCCCTATATATTGATCCGTGCCAACCTCGAGGCGCGCATCGACCGCAAGAGTTTCTACCGTCTGGTGGATATCGCTGAACATCAGGATGACTGGTTCGGCGTCTGGTCCGGCGGGCAGTTCTTTCCGTTGATCCGCTCGGACGATTTACCAAACTAAGCCGTGCGCACCGACCTGCGATCCTGCGCCAAAACCACGGCCAGCGCGACGATTCCGGCACCCAAAGCGCGGGTGCCGTTCCACTCCTCGCCCATCACCATCATGATTACCATCACGTAGAATGGCGCAATATTGATGTGGAACGAGCTCATCGCGACCCCAAGTTTGCCGATGGACGCGACAAAGAACACCTGACTCAGGCCCATCGACACCAATGAAAACATCACCAGCATCCCGGCCTGCTGCATGTCAAAGGCGGTGGCAGGCATCACGTCCAGCCCAATCTGCGCCGCGCCGAGCAGCAGCACCGAGGCCATGACCAGCCCACCAATAAAGGTGATCGTGGTCCGGCCGGTCTGACTCAGCTCAGGAAAATCCCGAGCGGTTGCCATACTGGCCCAGCAGAACAGCCCGGTCGAGGCGATGGCCAGAGCCGCGCCCAGACCCAATTGTGCCGGTGCCAAAGCGCTGGTTGCGACTAACCCGCCGACAATCGACACCAGCACGCCCAGCGCAAAATTCCATCGCAACCGCCGCGTCCCCGCGGCCATCTCCAACAAAGTCGCAATCAGCGGTGCGCAAGACGCGATAATAGCCACCGTCACCGGATCGGTCAGCTTCTGCGCCACGATAATCAGGAACATCCCCAGTCCAATCCCGAAACCGCCAACGAACATCGCGCGCAACCACCGGGCGTTCAACACCCGGCGCGGCCCGTCGATCAGCAGCCAGATCGGCACCATGACAAGCACGGCCAACCCCAACCGGGCAGCAAACAAAGCGACAGGTGGCCAAGTTTGCAACAGAAACTCGGCTGCCGGGAACCCAGCCGCCCATGTCAGCATCGACGCCACCGCCAAGCCGTTCCCGGACAGGACAGAACCGCGATCAGTCGGCACAGAAAAGGCGTTCCCGCGCGCGGGGTCAGGGCTCATCGCCATGGGACTCAGACCTTCTGTTGGCTCGGCGCTCGGAAATGATTCGCCGCAATGGGTCAGAGGGTCCCCGATTCACTCAACCCGATCTGGCCGATTTTCGACAATCTGTCGTTTTTGATCCTCTTCCCCAAAAATCGCCGGGCAGGTAAGGTCCGACCACCACCCGACCGAGACCGCCCATGCCCAAATTCGCCGCCAATATTTCACTACTTTTTACTGAGCTTCCGTATCTTGAACGTTTTCAGGCCGCCGCCGAAGCCGGATTCAAAGCGGTCGAAGTCCTGTTCCCCTATGAGTTGGCCGCCAAGGAAACCCGCCGCGCCCTTCTGGCCAACGGGCTGGAACTGGTGCTGATCAACGCGCCGCCACCAAATTATACGGGCGGAGAACCCGGATACGCCGCTGTTCCCGGCGGAGAGGCGCGGTTTCAATCCGATATCCGCCGGGTCTTGCGCTATGCCGAAGTTCTGAAACCGGGCCTGATCCACATTATGTCGGGATACGCTTCGGGGCAGGATGCGCAGGACGTTTTTGTCCGCAACCTGCAATGGGCCGCTGATTTCGCACCGCGACAACAATTCACGATCGAACCGCTCAACCCGGTGTCACAACCCGGCTACTTCATGAATGACTACGATCTGGCCGCACAGGTGCTGGACCGCGTGAACCGCCCCAATGTCGGTCTGCAATATGACAGTTTCCACGCTCATATGATCCACGGCGACGCGCAAGCGGTCTGGGATCGGTTCCACCCGCGGGTCATCCATGCCCAGATCGGAGCCGCCCCGGACCGGTCCGAACCGGGGCGTGGGCCGACCGATTTCACGGCCTTGTTCACTGCAATGGACGCAGCGGGTTTCTCAGGCTGGGTCAGCGCGGAATATACGCCTTCTGTGCAACAAACACCCGACAGCCTCGCCTGGATGCGAGACTGAGTCTGGCATTCTGGCGAAAAATACAGCACATCAGGGGCATCAAGACCCAGAGGATACTGCCGATGATCCCTGCCCGCTATGCCCGCGCTGTTTTTTGCCTGATCATGTCAGGACTGATGTCCTGTATCGTAACCGGCATCGCAACGGTCAAAGCCATCGGGTTTGGACCGGGGACAACCGGCGACTGGCTGGCCTCATGGGCCTTTTGCTGGCCCATTGCCTTCACCGTCATCCTGCTGCTGGGGCCGTCCGTGCAACGGTTCGTAAACCGCATGGTCAGGCCGCAGGACTGACCCGCTGCGAAGAGGGCCCGTCGGGCCTGATGAGCCGCGCGCTTTAGTGCGCCTCGGCCCAATTGGCCCCCTGCCCGGCATCCACGTCCAGTTTCACATCCAGCTTGACGGCCGGGTCCGAGGCCCCTTCCATCACATCGCGCGCGACGCCGATCACCTGATCAACCGAGTCCTCGGCCACTTCGAACAGCAATTCGTCATGCACCTGCAACAGCATCTTGGCAGGCAGCCCGTTGATCGCATCGGGCATCCGCACCATCGCGCGCCGGATCACGTCCGCTGCCGTGCCCTGAATCGGTGCGTTGATCGCGGCCCGGCGCGAGAACCCGGCATGCGGACCTTTGGCATTGATCTCAGGTGTGTGAATTTTGCGCCCAAACAGGGTCTGCACATAGCCATGCTCTTTAGCAAAGGCGATGGTGTCATCCATGTAGGCTCTGATACCCGGGAACCGCTCAAAATAGCGGTCGATGAACCCCTGCGCCTCGGCCCGCGGGATACGCAGGTTGCGCGCCAGACCAAAGCCCGAGATGCCGTAGATCACACCAAAGTTGATCGCCTTGGCTTGCCGACGGATATCCGGCGTCATCTCATCCAGCGGCACATCAAACATCTCGGACGCGGTCATCGCGTGAATATCCAGCCCGTCCGAGAATGCCTGTTTCAGCGCTGGGATATCCGCAATATGCGCCAGAATCCGCAGTTCGATCTGGCTATAGTCCAGACTGACCAGTACATTACCCGGCTCGGCAATAAACGCCTCACGAATACGTCGCCCTTCCTCGGTGCGCACCGGGATGTTTTGCAGGTTCGGATCGGTCGAGGCCAAACGTCCGGTATTGGCCCCGGTGATCGAGTAAGACGTATGCACCCGCCCCGTATCCGGGTTGATGTGGGTTTGCAGCGCGTCCGTGTAGGTCGATTTCAGCTTGGACAGCTGCCGCCAGTCCAGCACCCGACGGGGCAATTCGTGCTCGGTCGCAAGGTCTTCCAGAATATCGGCCCCGGTCGAATATTTCCCGGTCTTGCCCTTCTTGCCGCCTTCCAGACCCATCTTGTCGAACAGGATTTCGCCAAGTTGCGCGGGCGAGCCAACATTGAAGTTCTCACCCGCCAACTCGTGGATTTCAGCCTCTAACCCTGCCATTTTCTGCGCGAAAGCGTTCGACATGCGGCTCAGCACATCGCGGTCGACCTTGATGCCGTGCATCTCCATCTCGCCCAGAACCGGCACCAACGGGCGTTCGAGCGTTTCATAAACCGTCGTCACCTGCACCTGATGCAGCTGCGGTTTGAACAGCTTCCACAGGCGCAACGTGATGTCTGCGTCTTCGGCGGCATAGGCGGTGGCCTCATCGATCGGTACCTTGTCGAAGGTGATCGCTGACTTGCCAGAGCCCAGCAACGGTTTGATCGGGATCGGCGTGTGGCTGAGGTACCGCTCGGACAGCGTGTCCATGCCATGCCCATGCTCACCGCCATGCATCGCGTAAGACATCAGCATCGTGTCGTCGATGGGGGCCACATCCACGCCGTAGCGCTTAAAGATCTTGGCATCGTATTTCATATTCTGCCCGATCTTTAGGATCGACGGGTCCTCAAGCATCGGTTTTAGCAGGGTTAGAGCCTCATCAAGCGGCATTTGCCCATCGGCAAGCGCGTCTGAGCCAAACAGATCATCCGCCGCTCCATCGCGATGAGTCAGTGGGATGTAGCAGGCCTCACCGGCTTCAACGCAAAGCGAAATGCCCACCAGATCGGCGATCATTTCGTTCAGACCGGTGGTTTCCGTGTCCACGGCGACCCAGCCACGCTCATAGGCCTGATCAATCCATTTCTGCAAAGCACCATTGTCACGCACGCATTCATATTTCGACGCATCAAACGGCAGCGCTTCGGCCTCTTCCACCGAAACCTCTGGCGCGGGCGCATCGGCAATCACCGGAGCCTCGGCCCCCAGTTTGTCGGCGATGCGTTTGGTGAGGGTGCGAAACTCCATTTCGGCCAGAAAGCCCAAAAGGGTGTCGGCATCCGGGTCTTTCACCTCCAGATCGTCCAAAGTGAAATCCAGCGGTGTGTTCTCATCCAACTGAACCAGCTTTTTCGACAGCTCGATCTGTTCACGCTTTTCGATCAGGGTCTGGCGGCGTTTGGGCTGTTTGATCTCTTCGGCGCGGTCCAGCAGCGTTTCCAGATCGCCATATTCGTTGATCAGCAGCGCTGCCGTCTTGACGCCAATACCCGGAGCCCCAGGCACGTTATCAACACTATCCCCGGCCAAAGCCTGCACATCGACCACCCGTTCCGGCCCAACGCCGAACTTCTCAAACACCCCGTCCCGGTCGATGCGCTTGTTTTTCATGGCGTCCAGCATCTCCACGCCACCGCCGACAAGCTGCATCAGGTCCTTGTCGGAACTGACGATAGTCACACGACCGCCAGCCTCACGCGCCTGAACGGCCAGCGTGGCAATGATGTCGTCGGCCTCATAGCCTTCCAACTCTTTGCAGGCGATGTTGAAGGCTTTGGTCGCCTCGCGCGTCAAAGGCATCTGCGGGCGCAAATCCTCGGGCATCGCCTCACGATTGGCCTTGTAGAGGTCGTAGAGATCATTGCGGAACGTGTGCGACCCCTTGTCAAAGATCACTGCCACATGGGTCGGCGCGTCCGGTCCGGCGTTCCCTTCGACATATTTCTGCAACATGTTGCAAAAGCCCGAGACCGCCCCGATCGGCAGCCCGTCAGATTTGCGCGTTAGTGGGGGCAGTGCGTGATACGCCCTGAAAATAAAGGCCGATCCGTCGATCAGATGCAGGTGACACCCTTTTCCGAATTCACTCTTGCTCATGGTGTCGCGCCCCCTAAAGTGCTGATCATGTTCATTCAGCGCTTTTTATCCGCCATCCCGCTTGTGACCGCAATCACTGTTGTCGCCGTCCCGGCAAATTCCGGCCCCAAACTGCCAACAGATTGCGTGCCCGATCCATCGAAAGGAGCAAATTGCGTACCAATCCTGGCTTGTCTGGGTCAGGACGGCGTGTATTTCACGGGCCGGGCGGTTGGCTGGAATTCAGGGACGTTTGCAGGCCAAAGCAGTGCGGCGTTTGCATGTTTCGGTGAGTGGCTGTCGCAAGGGTCTTTTGGTCTGGGCGAAGCCAAAATCACCTGTGACAATGCGCTGACCGGGCGGGCCTTTTTTACCTATCAACACCCCGAGACCGGCACTGCAACCGGGCTCGGTTTTCTCAGCAACGGCGAGCCGTTCCGCGTCTGGACCGGCTTTAACGTCGAACAGTTCCTGCTGAATGAGTATGGCGATATCAATACCGCGGATATGTGCAAAGCAGCCTCAAAACCCATAAGTTAGAGACTGTTTTTGGCGCCAATTGCCCCTAACCGCCAAAAAGACCACTGAACACGTCCGAGAAACTGTTCAGCAACGCCATAATGACCAGCACGCCGAGCATGGCGAAAAAGGCAAACGCAAAGAACTGGAACAGGATCGCGCCTACGCCGATCATCACGCCCGCAATAGCCGGGCGCCGTTTTTCGTGGCGCAGGATACCAGTAACCGAGACGACAATCGCCAGCCCGCCCAACATGGCAACACCGATTTGCAGAAAGTCGTCCAGATCGCGCACCGGGGCGACAGGGTCTGGCTGATCGAGTCCGGCTGCTGAACGCAACGTGGATTTACCAATCTCAACCGCCAGTTCGCCCAGCGATACGCCGGTGGTTTGCTGCGGAGCAAACGGGCCGGCCCAGAATACAAATAACGCCGCAAACAGCGCCATCGACGCAAGACTGAACCCGGTCCAGCCGAAAACAGGGCGGGCCGTGTCCGAGGCATTAACGTCTGTCATATCACTCACCCAGATTGGTTGCGCGACAGCACTACCATCAAAAGCGCGGCGAGATTTGGGCGAAACACGCGTGTTTGGGCGATCAGCCTTGCTCTGTGCCCTTCAAAACATATTTGCAATCACAATACGGGCATTCGACCCAGCCGGTATCCTCGGGGATCTGCAACCAGACGCGCGGATGACCCAGTGCACCTTCGCCGCCATCACAGGCGACACGGGTGGTCTCGACGATCTTGGTTTCCGGCGCTTCGATGGTCACGGCTGGCGATCCTTCTTCGGTTGTCGGCCTCGTGGGCATGTATTAGGTGCGTTTATGAGCGATGAGCAAACCGGGAGCAAGAGCCACATGAGCGATGCGGCAATCAGGATCGAAGGGCTGCGCAAGACCTATCGCGGCGGCAAAGGCCAACCCGAAAAGCAGGCCCTGAAGGGCGTCGACCTGACCGTACCGCGCGGTTCGATCTTTGGTTTGCTGGGGCCAAACGGGGCCGGGAAATCGACGCTGATCAACATTCTGGCCGGTCTGGTGGTGAAATCGGCGGGCAATGTGTCGATCTGGGGCTTCGATCAGGACCAGAACCCACGCCAGTCCCGTGCTTCCATCGGCGTGATGCCGCAAGAGCTGAACCTGGACCCCTTCTTCACCCCACGCGGTGCGTTGGAGGTTCAGGCTGGCTTGTATGGCGTGCCCAAGGCTGAACGCCGCAGCGATGAGATTCTGGAACTGGTGGGCCTCAGCGACAAGGCCGAGGCTTATGCACGGACACTCTCGGGCGGGATGCGGCGGCGGCTGCTGCTGGCCAAGGCGCTGGTACATCACCCCAAGGTGCTGGTTTTGGACGAACCCACCGCGGGCGTGGATATCGAATTGCGCCAGATGCTGTGGGCCAATGTGCGCAAGCTGAACGAACAGGGTATGACCATTATCCTGACCACGCATTATCTGGAAGAAGCGCAGGAGATGTGTGACGAGATCGCCATCATCAACCACGGCGAGAAGATCGCGCAAGACAGCACCGCCAACCTGCTGGGCCGAATGGACAGCCGGACGATGGTCATCTCGCCCGACAGCCCCGTCGTTGAGTTGCCCGACACTGACGGTGTCGAAGCCACCCTGCGCGACGATGGAAACCTCATGCTGCAATACCGCAGCGCGCAGACCAGCGCCGAGCAAGTGCTGGAATCCGTCCGCACCGCAGGTATCCGCATCCGCGATGTCCGCACCGAGGAAGCCGACCTTGAGGACGTATTCCTCGCTCTGACATCTTCGCGTGCTGAGGAACCCGCCGAGGATCAGAACCAACCTCGCCGAGGGATGCACCGGGTTAAGCTTTAAACCCGGTCGATCCGCGCCTGATAGCAGTTGTTCCGTGCCGATCGGACATGGATATAGGCGACATCCGTTCGGTCGAAGATATCCGCGACCTTTGCGCTAATCTGGTCCGTGGGAGTGATCGCACCGGTGCCGTAGACGATCCGGTCATCTGCCCCATAGCCCTTGATCAAATAGTCCGGCGAGGTGATCAGAATCTCCGGCAACTCCGCGCCCTCATACCGTTTGCACGGCGCGGCGCACAGAAAGATCGGGCCGGTTTCTGCGTAAGGATGTGTCTCTAAAAAAGGTCGATGCGCCAGAACCAGCATCGCCTCGCCTTCAGGTATATTCTGCAAGCAGTGGCGACATGAATTGCCTTCGCCGGTAGATACTGCGCGTTCGGGCGTCGCGCCATAGGCATCCGGCCCGCCTGCCTGAAGGGCGCGGACGTCTTCGGTGGGTAATGCGGTAATCTTGAACATTTTGGCTCTCCTTTTTGACAACCATGTTCAGTCAACCAGCTGCAAGCGACCCGGTTCCTGCGCAAAGGACTCGAAAAAGAACAAAACGTGAATATAATAGTGACTCGCCATGTATGCCGAACTGTCGATCACATCGAACTTCACCTTCCTCACCGGGGCCTCGCACCCCGAGGAGTATATGGAGCGCGCCGTGACCCTGGGCCTGCCTGCCATTGCCATTGCCGATGACAATTCGGTCGCCGGGATCGTCCGCGCCCATACTCAAGGACGCGAGATCGCCCGCAAGGTGCGCGAACGGCTGGAGTGGGAGGCACAGAACACATCCATCGGTCCGCCCTGCCCTGACCACATTCCTAAACCACCCTCGTATCCGATTCACGCAGTGCCGCGCCTGATCCCAGCCGCGCGGCTGATCTTTACCGACGCACCTACTGTCACCGCCCTTCCTCTGAACCGGCAAGGCTGGGCCAACCTGTGCCGCATACTCTCCAAAGGCCGCCTGCGCGCCGAGAAAGGCGACTGCATCCTGCACCTGTCCGACCTGATGGAGTTTTCCGATGGTCTCCACCTGCTGCTCTGGCCACAAGCGGACCGGTTCCCGGGCGGCGCGGGCGCATGGTGGACACAGGCGCAACAGCTGACGCGCCGCTTTGCCGGGCGGATGCATCTGTTGATACATCCCCGGTATGACGGTGCAGACAGCACCTATTTCTCTTTATTAGAGACCAAATCTCAGAAACTCGGTATTCCAACCCTCGCCAGCGCCGCGCCGATGATGCATCACGGCGCCCGCCGAAAGCTTGGGGATGTGCTGACCGCCATTCGCCTGCGCCGCAAGGTGGATGATCTGGGCCGGGACGCACTGGCTAATGGGGAGCAACGGCTGCGATCCGAGGTCGAGATGCTGCGCATCTTCAAAGGTCATGAGGGAGCTGTTGCCCGCGCGCATAAACTCAGCGAACAGCTGACCTTCTCGCTGGATGAGCTGCGCTATGAATACCCAAGCGAGGGCAATGAGCAGGAAACCCCGACCCAACGCCTGCACCGTCTGGCCCATGAGGGGCTGAAATGGCGCTATCCAGCGGGCGCGTCTGAAAAGGCGCAAAAGATGCTAGCCCATGAGCTTACCCTGATCGGCAAGCTGAAATACGAACCCTACTTCCTCACCGTCCGCGACATCGTCAAATTCGCCCGCTCGCGCGATATCCTCTGCCAGGGGCGGGGATCGGCGGCCAATTCGGTGGTCTGCTATTGCCTTGGCATCACCGAGGTCAGCCCCGAACTGGGCACGATGGTGTTCGAACGCTTCGTTTCCGAGGCACGCGATGAGCCCCCCGATATCGACGTGGATTTCGAACATGAACGCCGCGAAGAGGTGATCCAGCATATCTATGACCGCTATGGCCGCCACCGCGCGGGCCTCTGCGCCACGGTTGTCCATTATCGCGGCAAGCGCGCCATTCGCGAGGTCGGGCGCGCCATGGGCCTGACCGAAGACACGATCTCGGCCCTCTCGTCCCAGCTCTGGGGCTTCTTCTCGGCCAAAGGGCTTGAGGCGCATCGGATGCGCGAAATTGGCCTTGACCCCGAGGATTTGCGGCTAAAACAGACTCTAATGTTGGTGTATGAGATCGACGGCTTCCCCCGCCATCTCTCGCAACACGTCGGCGGTTTCATCATCACCGAAGGGCGCTTGGACGAACTTGTCCCCATCGAAAACGCCACCATGGAGGACCGCACAGTGATCTGCTGGGACAAGGATGACATCGACAGCTTAGGCATCCTAAAAGTCGATGTGCTGAGCCTTGGGATGCTGACCTGCATTCGCAAGGCGTTCGACCTGATCGGCCAACATCACCAGACCAGCTACACCCTCGCCACCCTTCCGCCCGAGGATTCGCGTGTCTATGATATGCTCTGCAAGGCTGACAGTGTCGGCGTGTTTCAGGTGGAATCACGGGCACAGATGAACTTCCTGCCCCGGATGCGACCGCGCAATTTCTATGATCTGGTGATCGAGGTCGCCATCATCCGACCCGGCCCGATTCAGGGCGACATGGTTCACCCCTATATCCGCCGCCGGAACGGAGAGGAGGAGGTCAGCTTCCCCTCGGACGCGCTGGGCGAAGTACTGGGGAAAACGCTGGGCGTGCCGTTGTTTCAGGAACAAGCGATGCAGATTGCCATCGTTGGCGCGGGGTTTACCCCGGAACAGGCCGACCGGCTGCGTCGGTCTCTGGCCACGTTCAAGAAACATGGCAATGTCAGCGAATTCCGCGCGCTGTTCCTGCGCGGCATGAAACGTAATGGCTATGAAGACGACTTTGCCGAACGCTGCTTCTCACAGATCGAAGGCTTCGGGTCCTACGGATTCCCCGAAAGCCACGCGGCCAGCTTTGCGCTGCTGGTCTATGCTTCGGCCTGGATCAAATGCCATCACCCCGGCATCTTCGCCTGCGCCCTGCTGAACTCCCAACCGATGGGGTTCTATGCGCCCGCCCAGATCGTGCGCGACGCGCGCGAGCACGGCGTTCAGGTGCGCCCGGTCTGCATCAATGCCAGCTTCTGGGACAATGTGATGGAGCCAGACGGTCAGGGCGGCCTGGCCCTGCGGCTGGGGTTCCGTCAGATCAAGGGCCTCAGCGAGGAAGACGCCAGTTGGCTCACCGCCGCGCGCGGCAATGGCTACCATCAGGTCGACGATGTCTGGCGGCGCGCGGGGCTTGGCCCGTCGGTGATCGAACGCTTGGCCGAAGCCGATGCCTTCGCCGCCTGCGATCTGACCCGGCGCGAGGCGTTGTGGCAGGCCAAGGCGATTGCGACCGCCAAACCGCTGCCACTGTTCTCGCAGGATCTGGAGGGCGAGGCGCTGAATGAACCCGAAGCCTATCTGCCGCAGATGACGCTGGGCGAGCAGGTGGTCGAGGATTACGTCGCCACCCGCCTCAGCCTACGGGCGCATCCGGTGGCGTTGCTGCGACACCTGCTGACGCCAGAGCCGCGCGACAAAACCACGCCTGTTGCATGACGGTCGAACGGGATAATAGCCCGGAACAAAGTCGAAATCGGTGTTTTCATGACCAGACCCATACTGCCGCCGCGCTTTCCGGCGACGCCCGATCAGATCAACGCTCAGGTCGCCGCCTTCTATGCCCGCGTGCGCGAGGATGCAGTACTGGGTCCGGTCTTTGGAAACCATGTCACCGACTGGCCCACGCATGAGGAAAAGATCGCAGCCTTCTGGCGCAACGCAATCCTGTATGAGCGCAGCTATGACGGCAATCCGCAGCGCGTTCATATCGAACGGCCCGATGTAAAGCCCGAGATGTTCGCCCATTGGCTCGACCTGTTCGAGGAGGTCGCCTCCCAAACCCTACCCCCGGAAACCGCCACTCCATGGGTCGCGCTGGCCCGGCGTATCGGGGTCGGTATGAAGGCTGGTGTGCAATCGGCGCGCCAACCCAAGGACGCCCCACCGATCCTGCGTTGATCCCTGAACATGGCGGCTTTGCGATGTTAGCGGTAAAATAGGGGCTATGCGGATAGGCCAAATGGGTTTACTCAGAGGCAAGACAGCCCCTTTGCGCTGCCCCTTCACACCGACACATCACCCGAGGCCGATCCATGAGCACTCAGAACACCACCCTCCGGGGCCTTGGCTATGCGTTTGCGGGCTTTGCCGTCTTTGCCAGCCATGACGCGCTGATCAAGGTGCTGGGCGGGACCTATTCGGTGATGCAGATCATCTTTTTTGCCACGCTGTTTTCCTTTGTGCCGATGGCGGTGACGATCCTGACAGATCGCACAACCGGGAATTTCCGGCCGCATCACCCGTTTCTGGTGATGCTGCGCTCGGGCCTTGTGGTCACATCCATGGTCTGCGCCTTCTACGCCTTCTCGGTGCTGCCGCTGGCCGAGGTTTATTCGCTTCTGTTTGCCTTCCCCCTGTTCGTCACCGTCCTGTCGATCCCCTTACTGGGAGAGGTCGTCCGCGCCCAGCGCTGGGCGGCGGTCGGTGCCGGCCTGATCGGCGTTCTGATCGTCCTGCGCCCTGGCGCGACAGACATCACCCTCGGCCACCTCGCCGCCCTAACAGCAGCGTTTTGCAGTGCGTTTGGGTCTGTTCTGGTGCGCAAGATCGGGAATGAGGAACGCTCGGCCGTGCTGATCCTGTATCCCATGCTACTGGCCATCGTGGTGATGAGCCTGATGCAACCCGCCGTGTACCAACCGCCCTCGCTGCTGCATCTGGCTATGATGGCGCTGGTCGGCGTGTTCTCGGTCATCGCGCAACACCTGATCATTTTGGCCTACCGCGCCGCGCCTGCCGGAGTCGTCGCCCCCAGCCAATACAGCCAGATCATCTGGGCCACGCTGTTTGGCATGATCTTCTTTGGCGAGCGCCCAGACGGCTGGGTCGCCGTCGGGGCCAGCATCATCATCGCATCCGGCGTCTTCGTGGTCTGGCGCGAGAGCCGCGCGAACACGTCGTCAGTCAATACCCCGGTTCTACGCGTGCGCTCGCCGCGGTCAGATACGGGGGCGTCGCGGCCGGGTGAGTAGATTCAATCGTCAAGACTCTTTGCACCTGATCTTTAGATCGCCGTTTGTGCCGCTTTTTTCGAAACGGTCGATAGCACGCACCAGATCGCTCAGCCTTTTGTGTCCATATGTTCGGGAGTCAAAATCCGGATACATCTTGCCTAGCTGACTTCCAACGAAACCCAGGCTAGCCCAACCGTCAGGCTCATTCGTGTTCAACACGACATTCCGGATCAATTGATAGGCGTGGTTCAACTCGTGCTTCGAATTTGCCTTCTCAACTTTTTTAGATTGCGAAACACCCGTTTCCGGCTTTTCAATGTTTTCGATATAAATGAATCGGTTGCAAGCCGCCACAAACGCCTTTGGCGCTTTGCGCTCTCCTATACCAAACACGTCCAACCCTTGCTCTCGAATTCGGCTGGCGAGACGCGTGAAATCGCTGTCAGAAGAAACCAGAACAAACCCGCTAAACCGTTCAGAATGCAGAATATCCATCGCATCAATAACCATCGCAATATCGCTGGAATTCTTGCCGGTGGTGTTCGCAATTTGCAGTTGGGGAACGATGGCGTATTCAGCCATGGACTGTGCGTTCCATCCTTGCGGCGAACCGTTGGAGAAGTCTCCATAAATTCTTCTTAGACCTGCCTCACCCAAAGTGGCGATTTCTTCGAAAATCTCTGAAGCGTGTTTTGCGGGTACATTGTCCGCATCAATCAGAACCGCAAGGCGGTCCGCTGTTTTCGTCGTCACGCAAATTCCTCAACTCAATATTATTCTGCAATCTGCATGTAAGAACAAAAAAGGGCGAGCAAAAGCCCGCCCTTCGAAATTATTTCAGTTTTCTCAGTACACTACGACGGACCGAATACTCTCGCCCTTATGCATCAGGTCGAAACCGTGGTTGATGTCGTCCAGACCCATCGTGTGGGTGATCATCGGGTCGATCTCGATCTTCCCTTCCATGTACCAGTCGACGATCTTTGGCACGTCGGTCCGACCGCGCGCGCCGCCGAATGCGGTGCCGCGCCAGGAGCGGCCGGTAACCAGCTGGAACGGACGGGTCGAGATTTCGGCCCCTGCAGGCGCTACGCCAATGATGATCGATTCACCCCAGCCTTTGTGCGCCGATTCCAGCGCGTCGCGCATCACGCCGACATTGCCGGTGGCGTCGAAGGTATAGTCCGCGCCGCCCTTAGTCAGGTTGACCAGATAGGGAACCAGATCGCCTTCGACCTCTTTAGGGTTCACGAAGTCGGTCATGCCGAACTTGGTGGCCAATTCCACCTTTGACGGGTTCAGATCGACGCCGACGATCTGATCGGCCCCGGCCAGACGCAGGCCCTGAATGACGTTCAGGCCGATGCCACCCAGACCGAACACGATGGCACGGCTGCCAATCTCCACCTTGGCGGTATTGATCACCGCGCCGATGCCGGTGGTTACACCGCAGCCGATATAGCAGATCTTGTCGAAGGGCGCGTCTTCGCGCACCTTGGCCAGCGCAATCTCGGGCAAGACCGTGTGGTTCGAGAAGGTCGAGCAGCCCATGTAGTGCAGGATCGGATCGCCATCCAGCGTCGAGAACCGCGAGGTCCCGTCCGGCATCAGTCCTTTGCCCTGAGTCTCACGGATCGCCTGACACAGGTTGGTCTTGGGGTGCAGACAGTATTCACACTCACGACATTCGGGAGTGTAGAGCGGGATCACATGATCGCCCGGCTTCAGGCTGGTGACGCCCGCGCCGACCTCAAGCACGACGCCTGCGCCCTCATGGCCCAGAATGGCTGGGAACAGGCCTTCGGGGTCAGCGCCCGACAGGGTGAATTCGTCGGTGTGGCAGATGCCGGTGGCCTTGATCTCAACCAGAACCTCGCCCGCCTTGGGGCCTTCGAGGTTCACGTCCATCACTTCCAAAGGTTTGCCTGCCTGAATGGCGACGGCGGCACGGGTACGCATGGTGCTTGTCTCCCTGTCTTATTTGCCCCGACCCTGCGTTAATTGCAGGGCATTTTCAACTGTGCTTTGATGACAGCTTCGCTAAACATTTGATATTGCAGTAGCGACATTGTCCTAAGGAGAAACGCCAATGCGCCGATTTTTCCCGGTTCTGGCCCTGCTGGCGGCCTGCGCTGAAACCCCGCCGCCGGAAGACATCCCGTTGCCACCCGAAGCCGCGCCTGTGGATCTGGCCTTTTGCCTGGGTGATCCGTTTGCCGACTCTGTCGGTCAGCCGGTTTCGGCCATTCAGGCCGCGCTGCCTGAACGGTCGCGCGTGCTTGGGCCAGATGACATTGCCACACAGGATTATCGCATCGACCGTCTGAACGTGTTCGTGGATGAGGCCGGGATCATTCAGCGCCTGACCTGCGGGTAAGCATGGACTCGGGCATTGATTCTACAGTAAGAACAAAGTGGGAACATTTTAATGTCTGCCAATGCCCAAACGTCGAATACTCTCTCTCTGGTTCCCCCGTCTGGGGGCTGAACGGCTGGTCCGCGCCGCGCGGGGCCTGCAGGATGGTCCTTTGGCAGTGGTGGCCGAGCAGGCGAATATGCAGGTCGTCACCTCGCTGAACGCCGAGGCTCAGCTGCTCGGTCTGCGCGTCGGTCAACCCGTGCGCGACGCCCACGCCATGTGCGCCAACCTGATCACCCGCCCCTGCAACGCCCCGGCCGAGGCGGCGTTTCTGACTGCTTTGCGCCGCTGGGCGGGCAAATTCAGCCCGTGGGTGGCTGAAGAGACCCCGGACGGGCTGATCGTCGACCTGTCGGGTTGCGCGCATCTGTTCGGCGGAGAAGAGGCGTTACTGATCGTGCTTGAAACCGACTGCGCCGATATGGGGCTGAGCGTGCAGATGGGCATCGCCGACACGCTGGGCGCGGCCTGGGCCTTGGCCCGCTATGCCGGGCACGAGGCCACCTCCGACCGCAATGGCGACGCCATCAGCCAAGAGGCCCGCGCCACCCGCGCCCGGGCAGGCAAAAGGCGGCATTGGACCAAAGGCGGGGCCGCGCCGCAGGTGGTGGCATTGGGCGGAGGGGCGCGGATCGCCGCGCCGGGACAGTCTTATGGCGCGCTCAGCCCCTTGCCCATTGCGGCGCTACGGCTGGATGATCCGATGGTGGCGCAACTGAATCGTCTTGGTCTGCGTCGGATTGGCGATCTGCTGGGGCAGCCGCGCGCCTCTCTGGCGCGGCGGTTCGGGCGTGGGCTGGTGCTGCGGCTGGATCAGGCCATGGGCAGCGCGCCCGAACCGGTTTCTCCGGCCCGCCCGCCGCATCATTTTGCAGTACGAATGACCTTGCCCAATCCGATTGGGTTGATTGAGGACGTAATGGCTGCTGTGGATCGGATTCTGCCGACGCTCTGCGCCAAGCTGGAAGAGAAGGGACGCGGCGTCCGCACCCTGCGGCTGGAAGCCCATCGCGCCGATCAGGCGGCGGAGATCATCGAGGTCGGTCTGGCCCGGCCAACTCATGACAAACACCGCATTCGCCCTTTATTAGAGATGAAAATCGACAAGATCGACGCGGGTTACGGCATCGACATGCTGCGGCTTGAGGCGATCCAGACCGAGCCCATCCACGCCCGTACCATGGCAGGCCATGCCGAAGCCCGGCAGGTGGCCCGCAACCGGTTAGAAGGCAACACCGCCGTCGATGACCTGATCGGCAAGCTGGGCGCGCGGGTTGGGCTGGAGGCGATCACAAGGCGACACCCCGCCGCCTCGCACATCCCTGAAAAAACCGCGCAGGTTCTGGCCGCCGCATGGTCCGAACCGGCGCGAGACTGGCCTGCGCCGCCGCGCCCCCGCCCCTTGCAGATGTGGCAGCCCGAACCGGTCATGGCCCCGGAAACTCCGGATGTTCCATCCGCCTTTCGCTGGCGTGGGCGCGACTGGCAACTAACGCAGGCCACCGGCCCCGAACGGATCGCGCCGGAATGGTGGCTGGACGACCCCAACTGGCGCAGCGGTGTGCGGGATTACTGGGTAGTTGTGACTGAACAAGGGGAACGACTATGGCTGTTCTACGGCCATGGCGGCACCATGTCGGCGGGTTGGTTCTGTCAGGGACAGTTTGGTTAGAGTCTATTTTCCGCGATAGACAAGCCAATCCGGCAAATAGTCGATCAACCGAACCAGCCAGGAAAACGGGGCCGGAAAATCAGTGCGGAAACGGCGGCGCGACATTGCTTTGACCACCCGATCCGCCGCGTCCTCGGGCGTCATCAGCATTGGCATCTTGAAGTTGTTCTTCTCGGTCAGGCGGGTTTTGATAAAGCCTGGATTGACGATCCGCACCGTCACCCCGCTGTCCTTCAGATCGAACCGCATGGTTTCCGCCAGCGAGACCAGCGCCGCCTTGCTGGCTGCATAGCCCACAGCCGCAGGCAGGCCACGATAGCCGGACAGAGAACCGATCAGCGTGATATCCCCCCGGCCCGCGCGGACAAAGCCCGGCATCGTTTCGCCCAGAACCCGCAGCGCCCCGGTATAATTCACATCGGTCATCGCCAAGACGGCTTCGGTATCCCAATCACCCGAGCGCATCGGCTCATAAGCGCCAGCGTTGTACACCAACCCGTCCACCTCTCCGGTCTCAGCCACGGCGCGACGCACGGCGTCCAAATCGGTGACGTCGAACGGAACAGCGCGCGCGTTAGGCAAGCTTGCGCAGATCTCGGCCAAGCGATCCGCGTTGCGGGCGGACAGAACCAGATGCGCGCCATGACGGCTCAGCGCCTCGGCCAATGCCCGGCCCAAGCCTTCGCTTGCACCGACAATCCAATAGGTTTTTCCGTTAAAGCTGCTCATGCGCCCGTTCCAGTTGCGTCTGATCTTTTACGGGCGGGACATTAGGCTGGATCACATCACCAGACGTCACAACATAGTGCGCACCGGAAAAATTTCTAATCCAATTGATCCACCCCGGCATACCATGCGTATCCTATTGTAAAATGTCGCACAAAGAGGATGGCATGTTCGACGAAACCCGAGGCGTACGCAAGAAAATCGCAGTAATCGGTGCAGGTATCTCAGGTCTGTCGGCTGCTTACTACCTGTCAGAAAATCATGATGTGACGGTGTTTGAGGCCGAACCGCGACTTGGCGGTCACGCGCGCACGGTCATGGCCGGCAAAAACGGCGATCAGCCTGTCGATACAGGTTTTATCGTATTCAACTATGTCACCTATCCCTATCTGACCCGCCTCTTCGACGAGTTGAACGTGCCGGTCATCAAATCCGAGATGAGCTTTGGCGCCACCATCGACAACGGCCGCATCGAATACGGGCTGAACAATCTGCGCACGCTGACTGCGCAGAAACGCAATCTTGCCCGCCCCGCCTATTATAAGATGATCGCCGACATCCTGAGATTCGGCAAAGAGGCCCCCGAGGCCGCACAGAACGACGACACCACGATCGGAGAGCTGGTTGATCAGCTGCGTCTGGGCCATTGGTTCCGACACAACTATCTGATGCCCATGTGCGGCGCGATCTGGTCCACTCCGGTTGAGTTTGTGGATCAGTTTCCTGCGCGTTCTTTGGTGCAGTTCTTCAAAAACCACGCCCTTCTGGCCAGTGGCCGCGCCAATCAGCATCAGTGGTATACGGTCAAAGGCGGCAGCATTGAATATGTTCGCCGCATCGACGCGGCACTTCGCGCCCGTGGCAGCGAAATTCGGCTGGCCTCACCCGTCGAACACGTTCAGCGCGATGAGACCGGCGTGACCGTTCACAGCCAGGGGGAGGCCGATCAGTTTGATGAGATTATCCTCGCCACCCATTCCGATCAGTCACTGACCATTCTGGGTGACGCAGCAACTGACGCAGAAAGGTCCGCGTTAGGGTCTATTCGCTATCAACCCAACACCGCAATCCTGCATTGCGATCCACGCCAGATGCCGCGGCGGCGGGCCTGCTGGTCCAGCTGGACCTATCGCTCGCAGGCCGGAAATGTCGGCGTCACCTACTGGATGAACCGACTGCAAAACATACCTGACAGCGACCCGCTGTTCGTGACGCTGAACGCGTCGTCAGAAATTCCCGCGGACAAAATCTATGATCAGGTCGAGTTTGCCCATCCGGTATTCGACAAGGCCGCCCTGAAAGCACAAGGGCAAATCCGCGAGATGCAGGGACAGAACCGAACCTGGTTTGCCGGGGCCTATAACCGGCACGGCTTTCACGAAGACGGGATTGCCAGCGCGATGCACGTGGTCGAGCGCATGAACGGCACCCCGCAAACACTCGGAGCTGACAATGGCATTCTTGCAAAAGATCCGGCCATCCCTGCCTCGGCCGAAATATAAACCGTTCGCCGCAGTGATTTTGTCGATTGTGATGCTGACTCCCGGCGGGTTGGCGGCATCGTCTGGCCTGAAAGAGCTGGATAATCCGCAATTGCGCGGCACTGCGACATTCCGATATCTGGGCTTCCCTCTGTATGACGCTCAACTGTTCACACCGGACGGTGCAGCGTTCAGCTGGTCCGAAGATTTCGGGCTCGAACTGAAATACCGCCGTAATGTGACGCAAAAGGCGCTGATCAACTCAACCCTGGACGAGATGAAGCGCATAGGTCGCGCCGCACCAGTACGCGATCAGCTTCAGACCTGCTTCAAAGCTGTTAGCAAGGGGGATCGCTATCTGGCGGTTTCGGACGGGCCGGATACTGTCTCGTTCTGGCTGAACGGTCGCAAGACCTGCACGATGTCCTATCCGGGCATCAAACGCAGCTTCATGTCGGTCTTTCTGGGGGACAAAACCCGCTCTGCCGCCTTTACGCAGAGATTGCGCGGGCAGTGATGCTGTATCCACGCGTCAGTCTTTATGCGCTGATGCTCGCTGCGGCGGGTATTCCGCTGTATATCCATCTGCCGCGCTTTGCCGCCGTCAATCTGGGCATCGGGTTGGGGGTGATCGGAACTGTCTTGCTGGTGATCCGGCTGGTCGATCTGGTGCAGGATCCTTTGATCGGCTGGGCCATTGACCGCTGGCCGGGGGCGCAGATGCTGTTTGCCGCCTTGGCTGCGATTGGGCTGGTGACTGGATTCCCACTGCTGTTTGGCCTGCCCGAAGGGGCAAGTATCGCCGCATTAGTGTCTGTTTTGGTGCTTTTGTTCTCGGCCTATAGCCTTGGAACCATCCTGCTTTATGGCCGCAGTGCGACGCTGGCGAAACGACCCGAAGCCAAGGAACTGATGAAACTTGCCGCATGGCGCGAGGGCGGACAATTGACGGGCGTGGTGCTTGCCGCAAGCGCCCCGGCCCTGTTTGTGGCCTTGGGGGCCAGCGCGCAGGGCTATCCGGCGTTCGGCTTGTTCCTCGGCCTTTTGGCTATTTTCACCTTGGTTTTGACGCTGCCTATGTGGCGGCGCACACCGATCACTGGCCAAGGGCTTTCTTTTGCTGGGCTCGGTCAGGCCGGAGCGTTGCGCCTACTTGTGCTGGCGCTGGTTAACAGTTTGCCGGTGGCAATCACATCGACCCTGTTTCTGTTCTTTGTCGAGGACCGCCTGCAACTGCCCGGAAAAGCCGGACCTCTGCTGATCCTGTTCTTCCTCAGTGCCGGGGCGACGGTACCGCTCTGGGCCAAGCTCAGCAATCGAATTGGCCCGAAACAGACTCTGATAATTGCCATGCCGCTCTCTATCGCAAGCTTTGTCGGCGCAGCCCTTTTATCCGCCGGAGACCTGACCGGCTTCGCCCTGATCTGCCTCGCGTCCGGCGCAGCACTTGGGGCAGATATGGTGGTACTGCCCGCCATGTTCTCGGTCGTGCTGACACGCGCTGGGCTGAATGCCTCAGCCGCATTTGGCATCTGGTCCTTCGCGGGCAAGCTGGGCCTCGCGCTCGCTGCCTTTTTCACTTTACCGCTGCTGGAACGCAGCGGCTTCACACCTGGGCAAACAAACTCGGCCGAGGCTTTGAGAACACTCACCTTCGCCTATGCCGTGCTGCCCTGCATCCTGAAACTCGGTGCGTTCGGGCTGGTCCTGACGCTGCCTACGGAGGTTACAGCCAAATGAATACGCTTGTTGTTGTGTTGCTCGCCATTCTGGCTCTGTTCGTTGCCAGGAACCGCTTCCTGAGCTTCCGGTCGCAATCACCGTCCGATTACTCAGGCACCGGGCCAGAGTTCAAAATGAAAGAGGCCCTGAATGGAGAGATCCTGTCCGAAGGGCTGATCTATGGCCCCAACGGCAAGATGTCGAACAGCTTTGTTGCCCGCATGGTCGGCGAATGGAACGGCAACACCGGCACACTGGCCGAATATTTCACCTATTCCAACGGTAAGCAGATGACCCGCAAATGGTACCTGACGCTGGGCACCGGCAACACGTTCACCGCTACCGCAGACGATATTGTGGGTGAGGGCAAGGGCATCATCACAGGCGCGACCGTCAAGCTGACCTACAAGATCATTCTGCCCGAAGATGCGGGGGGGCATACTCTGGACGTCACCGACTGGATGTATCTGACGGAAAACGGTGCGATCATGAACCGGTCCGAGATGCGCAAGTTTGGCCTCAAGGTCGCTGAACTGGTCGCCACCATGCGTCCCGCCCCGGACACCAAGGCCGCGTATGTCAGTGGCTCGAACGGCTATGACGCTACGGCGGAGACGAGGACACTGCAATGACCGCTCGCCGGTTCCTGATCTGGGCCTGCGCCATCGCGGGGCTGGCAGCGTTGGCGGCCTGTTCTGCAAAACCACGCGTGCCGAAGACGTTCCTGTCCGACCGGCAACTGAATCTTGAGGAGTTTTTTGAGGGTAAAACCGTTGCCTACGGGCAATTTCAGGACGTGCTGGGCAATGTCCCTCGCCGCTTCACCGTGGATATCGATGGCACATGGGATGGCAAAACCCTGACGCTGGTCGAAGACTTCGTCTATGACGACGGAGCAACCGAGCAGCGCATCTGGACCTTGACCAAAACCGGTGAGGACAGTTGGACCGGCACCGCCCCGGGTGTGTTGGGAACCGCCAGCGGGATTGAACGGGGCGATACGTTCAACTGGACATACAAGATCGACTTGCCGGTCAAGGACGGCACGATGCGGGTGAATTTCGATGACTGGATGTGGTTGCTCAGCGATGATCGGTTGCTGAACCGCGCCTATGTCTCGCGCTATGGCGTCCGGTTGGGAGAAGTCATTCTGTTCTTTGAGAAAGAGTAGGCGCACGAAAAAGGGGCAGGTCCGAAAACCTGCCCCTCGTTTGCGTCGAGAAACTTCGGCTTAGAAGTTGAACCAAGCACCAAAGTCGGCCTGAACCGTACCGTCGCCATTGCCAACGGTGGTTTCACCGACAGCGCCACGCAGTGTCGCGCCGCCGCCCAGGTCATAGATGAAGCCGACCCCGTATTGCTGAGTATCGTTGTCGGCAGTGCCATCGCCATAGGCAAAGGTGATGGTGGTCGCAGCGCCGATATTGTAGCCGCCCGAGAAACCGTAGGCGGTGCCGTTCTCAGCAGAATTCGCCACGTCGTCATCCGCCAGGAACAAGGTGCCTTCAAAGTCACCGAACTCGGCACCCAAGGTCAGAACGGTCAGGCTTTCGTCACCACCGCCCGGCAGATCGGTCCGGCCATACGCCAGCGCTGCAGTGATGTTTTCGAACGTGTAGGCCGCGCTGATATCCCAGCGGTCGGAATCGGTCGGAGAGCCGTTGATACCCACGGTCAGCTGGTCATAGGACGCGCCGAAGGCAAAATTACCAACGGTGTATTGGGCAAAAACAGCGTTGTCGCCAGCACTGGTCGATTCATACTCGAGGAAGCTGTAATCAACGCCAGAATACTGACCCAGGAATTCTTCCAGACCCGGTTCAATGCCGAAATAGTTCGGCAAGTTGTCGAAGGACCCTGATACGTTGCCCGCGTCAACGCGCAAGCCACCATAGATCACCGAGAAACGCGCGCCGTTCAGGCCAGCCGACTCGGCCTCGCCATTGCCGCTGTCTTCGTCGGCTTGCAGGCGGACACGGGCCGAGAACTGAACCCCGCTGTCGGTTTCGGTGCTTGCGTCGATGTTCAGACGAAAACGCGATATCAGGATGGTGTTGTCAGTATCGACAGTTGCGGTGTTAGTTACAACGCCGCCACCGGCAGTGGTTGAGATGTTGGGAACATCACCGCTGCGATCTTCTTCGTAACCGATGCCAAAGCGGCCATAACCGCTAAAGCTGACTTCGGCGGCGGCAACGCTCGCGGTTGCGATCAACGCTGTCGATGCAAAGAGAATTTTTTTCATGGTTAATCCATAAGGTTTTGAGAGAGGAGTGGCTGCAAACAGTAGCTGCCTGCGTATTCACTCAAGTGCTCCCGGCTCACAACAGACATGTGACAACTGACTTTCGGCCAGCGGAGTGCGTTGCAAAAACGCACTGTCTGAATTTGCAGTTGCTCAATTTTCATTTATTTTTAAAGCCCTAACCGAATGCGCCCGGAAATTACCATGGTACACGACTCATGGCCAAACGCGCTCCATTTTGGGGCTTGAAAGCGACCGCTTTGGGCAGGTTCGTCGCCAGGCCTGAAGAGCCTTTTCCGGGTTATATAAGATCCAACGTCGGAGCGCGTCGAACCCGACCCTGAACCATGACGTTGCCCGCCGCTTGTGGGCTTTTTTCGGGATCCCCTGTCGGCCCATCGCCTGACTTGCGCATCGGTATGCCCAGGTCATGGCCAGCGCAACGATCGTAAGGAGTGTCGCAAGCTTGTGCGGGTCGGTGATGTGAGTGTCTTCGATATTGAAGCCACGAGTTTTGGCATCTGCGAAGAGGCATTCAATGCCCCACCTTTTGCGATAGAGTTTGAGTGGGTTTTTTGGGGCGTCGATGTTTGTTGCGACCCAAATCAACTCGCCACCTTTGATCCGTTTCCCCTGAAAGCGAAATAGGTTCTTGGGCGTGTGCGCCATGCCGCCCAGCCAGCCTTTCCATTGGCCCTTGCGGCGTTTGCGCAGCAGCGAACGCAACTGGAACCGGCGTCCGTCTTCGGTGTGGATGTGCATGTTTTCGCGTAAGCGGACGACGAATGGAACGTTGTTTTCAGCGAGAAAATCCAACCACTTATCCCCAATGAACTCCCGGTCTGCCAGCAGAGCCTCAATGGAAGATGCCCCGAACACTCGAAGATATCGTCGGATCAACTTCTTGCGTTGCCGCGTTGAGCTATTACCGCTGTTACCCAGAAGCGACCACATCAGAGGCACCTTGAAGCGGCGTGTCACGATCGCCAGAACCAGAAAGTTGATATCGGTCTTGCCCAACTTCCAGTTGGTCCGGTCCAGCGCAAGGAGCTTTGGACCCTTCAGATCAAGCAGGCAGATAATCAACCGCGCAACCACATCTCCATCCAATCGAACATGCTGGAAGAAGCGCTGAAGGCGGCGATAACTCGATGCATGAAGAGCGCTGCCGGGGAACTGACTCGCCAGATGACCAAGGTTCACAGTTCGACCGTTTGCCAGACCAATCAGCATTATGGCCAGGGTCTCCAATCGCGTCTTGCTCAGATCAAAATGTGGGCTTAGCGTTGTCATCAGAGGGGTGAGGAGAAATCCGAACATCCTGAAGATCCTTGTAGTGAAGAATCTTCAATTCGAATCCTTTTCGCCCCTCGTTTCAAGAAGCGTCGTGTACCGTGGGAAATTACAAAAAGTTGAACCGGAAAAATAATCTGACCCCCTTCAAAACCTCCAAAACCGACAGGTCAAGCCCGATGTGGGTTTCATCATCAGCGCAGCACTCAACCCAATCAGCCAACAGGTTTGCGAACCGCTACCTCGTTACTGAGTCGGTCTGTTGCGGCACTGATCAGTGCGTCAGTTGCTGGAATACACAAAGGACAGTTTTCGGCTGACGCCGCCGGGTGGTTTGGGAAACGGCGAAGCGGCGCGCACCTGCGCTTTGGCCGCGCGTTCAACATCCGGTGTGCCATTGCTGTCCACCACGTCCACCCAGGCTAACGTGCCATCCGGGTTGATCTGGAAAAACACCTTCGCAAAGCCGCGGGCAGCGGTATAGACGATCGGCGCGCGGTTCAGGTGGATCAAGACCTGCCCCGCATAGTTCGTTCGATCCGAGTTTCCGGGGTTGCGCCCGCCGGACTGCGTGCCGCTGTCGCCCGAGGTAAAGGCGTCGACACCGCGCCGCCTATAGGTCGTCAACGGCGACTCGATCTGTCGGGTGGGAAAGCGCAGGTCGCTGAAATCCCGCGCACTGCTTAACGCGCCCCGAGAGTCAGTTTGCGGGCGGCGATCCGCAAGTTTGGGGCGGATCGACGATGTCAGAGCCTGTTGCTGGCTCTCAACCTCCTGGTCGGGAACCGGTTCGGACGGGGTTACGGCAACCTCCGCCTCAGCGACCTCACTTTCCAATGGCACGACCGGCACTGTCGACGTTTCGGCAGGTTCGGTGGCCTCCGGCGCTTCGGCAACAACCTCGGGCTCGGTGGGGGCGGGATCTGCCGTCTCTGATACATCTTCGACGGTTTCAGCAGCTTCGGGTGTGCCTTCGGGTATTTCCGTCACCTCGGCGCTTTCTGCGGTTGGTGTCTCATCCTCGGCATCGCTTGCGGTTTGCTCACCTTCGCTGCTGCTCTCTGTAACCGGCGGCTCTGGTTGGACCGGTTCCAGTTCCAACGGGCGCAACACTTCGGACTCTCCGGTATCGGGCGCAAAGGTCTGTTCGGGGTTATCCGACGCCACATGCACCTCGCTGGTGGGAATCTCGGCCGGTTCAGGTGCAGGCTCGGGCGGCTCTTCGACCGGAGGGTCAGGCGCGGCTTCCGGCTCGGGCTCAACCGGTTCTGCAACGGCATCCACAAGCTCTTCAAAGCTGTTGCCCAGCTCGACCGAATCCGGCCCTTCGTCCCGGCCCGGCTGCTCTGTGAGGTTGGGGGCCGTCAGGCGCAACCCCATTGCATGAAGCACCAGAGACAGCAGAACGGCAATCACCGCGATGACGAGGGAGCGGCGGATCATTCCAGCGCCTTTTCAGTCACCACAAACACGGAAACGGCCCCCAGACGGCGCAGTGCGCCCGTGACTTCGATCAGCCGCGCGCCTGCGACGTCGCGGTCCGGCACGATCCGCACCGGAGCAGGCTCGCGCCCTGCCAAATAGGTCTCGGGATCGGTCGGCGTGCCGCGAAAGCTGAGCGTCCCGTCCGCATGCAGCACCAGCGCATCCGGCGGCTCGCGCCCTTCCAGTTCGGAGGTATCGACGAGATTCAGATCAGGGTCCAGCGGCGTGGCCACCGTTCCGGCGATCAGAAAGAAGATCAGCATCAGAAACACGACATTGATCAACGCAATGGTCGAGTCGCGTTTGCGGCGAGGGCGGTTGAAGCGGATCATTCCAGCACCAGCACGCTGAGCCCATCGCGCCCGCGCAATTCGACCAGCAGGTCCACCAGATGTTGCGCTGTCACGTCAGGATCGAGGCTGACCAGAACCTGACCTGTTGTCACCTGCGCCGACAAATCCTCAAGCGTTACCGGGGCACCGTTCAAAACCAGCCGGTCAGCCCCAAGCTGCACGAAAACACGGTCTTGCGTGGCCTCGGTCGCGGTCCCTCCGGCTGTTGCGTTGCTCAGCTCGATCTCGCCGTATTTGGAAAAGGTCGAGGTCAGCATGAAGAACAGCAACAGCAGAAAGATCACGTCGATCAAAGGCGTCATCGCCAATGGTCGCCGGACAAAGGGGGCCGCGTTACGCATGTCCGGGGGCGGCCGCCATGTTCTGTGCCTCTTCCGGCAACGGTATAGCCTGCCCTGGCACCAGAACAGTGCGCAATGCCTTGTCGGCAAACACCCGTTCGCGCGCTGTGCGGCTTTCAAACCATGACAGTACCATCGAGGTCGGCATGGCCACCGCCAGACCCACCGCCGTTGTCACCAGAGCGACCCAGATACCGCCCGCCAACAACGACGGATCAACCGAGGACCCGGCAGATTGCAGGCTTCGGAAAGCCTCGATCATGCCCAAAACCGTACCGAACAACCCCAGCAGAGGGGCCAGCTGCGCCACCGTGTCCAGCAGGCGGAACCCGCGTTCCAGCCCGGCCAGCGCCAGCCCGGCCTCGGCGTCCAGCCGCTGATCCAGACCGGGCGTCTCCGGTGCATCCATCGCCACGCTGACCAGCGGTGCCAGATAGCTGCGGCTTTTGGCCAGACGCGCGCGGGCGGCTTGTTCATCCCCGGCATCCCAGGCCGCTAACGCCTGAGACAGCACCCGGTGCCGCCCCACGCCCGAAACGGCGAACTGCCAAAGCTTATATAGCGTCACCGCCAGCGTCACCACGGACATCGCGATCAGGATCGCCACGACCGGCCCGCCAAGTGCCAGAATTTCACGAAGGGCGTCCAGAAAACTCATCCCAAAAGCTCCACTTCTGTCCGGCTGCGCAGGGTTGGGGTTGGGTCACAGACCGTGCTTTCAGCCCCACCTGCCGTGCAGCTGCTCAGCCCGTTAATAAGGACACGACCAAGATTGTCACAGCTGGTATCACGGACGTCGAACCGGCGCACGCGGGGGCGGCCTGCGGGCAGGTCGCGAAACTCAAACAAGGTCAGGCGGACAAAGGTGCCGCTTGCGTCAAAGATCACCGATTCATAGCTGGCGGCATCTATTGCCGTGTCGGCATTGTTCTGCACCAGAAAGATCAGGCGACAGGCCCCATCCACATCATGCGCCGCGTTCAGTTCCAGGCTCAGCCCGGGCGGTGTCTGGGTGTCGGATTGGGCAAACGCCACCCCAGGCAGGGCGAGAAGAATTGCGGCTAAAGCCAAACGGCGAAACGTCATGGATGCGCTCCCGGTTGTTCTGTGCTGGCACGAGCGCCCGGAAAGGCGTCGCTGTCGCTGCTTCCCTCATATCCAAGACAACTGAGACGTGAAAGGGCTGCCGACAGCTTTGTGATGTTTAGCTAGGGCAACAGGCAGAACCATGCGCAGGTTTGGTTGCAGCGATGAACGGCACGATCAGGTGAAGATAAACTCGTCCGTCAGCAGGAACGCCTTGGGTCGGCTGGGGGCGCTGTCCTGCGATACCTCGGTCTGGGCGGGAGGCGTTTCTGGTTGCGCAGGTTCTTTTAGGCGCTTCTTGCGCTGCTCAATCTCATTCAGCAAAAAGAAAATCGCGTCCCGCCTGCCCTTTAAGGGTTCGGGAACCTGAACGGATAAAACCTGAGCAGTCTTCCGAGGGGACTTCATAAAAGCATCCTTCAGCCTCAAGCGCCGTGAGTTTCATAATGAGGGAAAATGACAAGAGTTGGGCGACTGTCTTAAACTTGACCGAATGGCGTGTCATTTCTGCCATGCTATTGCCCCGACAGAATGCCTCAAACCCGGCGTTATAGGCCCTAGCGAGGTACGGGAAAGTTGTTATAGTCCCTTAAAACAACAGGGGGCAGGACAATATGGACAATCGTTTGCGCAAAATCACCATCGTTGGCGGCGGCACGGCAGGCTGGATGACCGCGCTGATCATGGACATGGTGTTTTCTCGCACTTCAGGACCCAAGGATCGCCCGCAGATCTGCCTGATCGAAAGCCCCAATATCTCGACCGTCGGTGTCGGCGAGGCCACGGTGCCACGTATGCCGGTCACATTGCGTCAGGCCGGCATCTCGGAACGGGACTTTTTCCGCGAGACAAACGCATCGTTCAAACTGGGCGTAAAGTTCTGCAACTGGAACAAGGATGCCAAGGGCAATCGCATCGACTATGTGAACCCCTTTGCCCACGGTCAGATGGTCGAAGGGTTGGAAGCTGCCGAGTATTTCCTGCGCTTTGGCAATGGCGACCGGGATTTCACCCAATCCATCTCTCCGCATGATCATCTGGGCCGTCTGTGCAAAGGCGCACGGCAGTTGGGCCAACCCGAGTTTGAGCAGCGCTTTGGCTATGCCTATCATCTGGATGCGGTGAAATTCGCGGGCATGCTGACCAAGGTTTGCACCAAGCGCGGCGTGGAACATATTCAGGATGAGGTGCAGGCGGTCGAGCTGGATGAACAGGGCAATGTCAGCCACCTGATGCTGGAACGCGCAGGCCGCCATGACATCGAAATGGTTGTGGATTGCACCGGCTTCCGTGGCTTGATCATCAATCAGGCGCTGGGCGAGCCGTTCCTGGACTATTCGGACTACCTGCCTAACGACCGCGCCATGGCGTTGCAGATCGAACATCCCGACCCCGAAAAGATCGAAAGCCTCACGCGATCGACCGCTCTGGGCGCGGGTTGGACGTGGCGGGTGCCGCTCTATAACCGTGTGGGCACGGGTTATGTGTTTTCTTCAGCCCACCGCACGGATGACCAGGCGGCGGATGAATACCTTGAGTGGCTGGGCGACAGCGGCAAGGGCCTGACACCGCGCGTGATCCCCATGCGTGTCGGGCGTGTGGAAAATGCCTGGGTCAAGAACTGTGTTGCGATCGGCCTGTCTGGCGGATTTATCGAACCGCTGGAAAGCACCGCGATCCACATGATTGATCACGCCGTCCGCTGGTTTGCCGAGCATCTGCCTACGCGCGACATCGAGCCATCTCTGCGGGCCAGATACAACCGTCAGATGGACAAACTCTATAACGAGGTTCTGGAGTTCATCTGCCTGCACTATCGCCTCGGCAACCGCACAGACGATCAATACTGGATCGATGCCCGCACCGAGATGAAGCTGCCGGACCGGCTGGCCGAGAACCTCGAACTGTGGCAGCACCGCCTGCCGATGGATCACGATGTCGAGTTCGCCACGCTGTTTGACCACCGCGTTTATCAGACAGTTCTGTTGGGCAAACAATCGTATGACACGGGCTATGGCACCGGCATTCGTGATCGTATCCGGCCGTTGAAGAAACCGATCTGGTTCCAGGGTATGAAGCGCGCAAAAGCTGACCTTGCGCGGATTATCAAGACAATGCCGGACCATAAGACACTGTTGCGCGATATTCGGGGGGAACTGGACAAACCGGCCTTCGGCATGGCGGCGGCCATGAAACCGACAGTGGCCATGCCGGGTGCCAAACCCGCCCCTGTCGCAATTCAGAACATGCCCAATTTTGCCGAAATCCAAAGCGGCGCAAAGGACCTACAACTGTTCTGAACACGCAAGGCGTCGAGCTGCGCGCCTAAGGCAACCGCCATGTTTGCGCGCCTTTGGGCCTTATCGTTGCGATTGTTTGGGCCGTCATGAAGACGGCACAACACAGTTTGCGATCCCTGCAAGTTTTCAGGTTGACCTTTGGTCACGAACGGGGAATGCAGCCACATACGAAAAGCAGTGAGGCTCAGATATGTTCGACCGGCTCCTCGTCATCCTTTCCCAGATCGAGTGGCGATACGTCTTGGGCTACGAGCCTCTTGAGATCATCGCAACGCTTTTTGGCGTCGTCAGCCTGATCCCGCTGGCCCGGGAAAAGATGTTGGCATCGCCGCAGGGTATCGCATGGGCGGCATCGGATGGTCTTTGATACACAGATTCCCCGGCAACCGGACACAGCTCTGCGCGAGTTTGTAGAGCTTTCCGAGGCCGAGAAGGCCCCGTACCTGCAAGACCGGTTCGATCAGGGTTTTGACGGCTATTCCTACTGGGGGCAGAGTGACAGCAAGAACCAGTATGACACGGATATGCTGCATTCCTTTGTCATCTCGGAGTTCACGCCACCCGAACGTTTCCCCGCCGGGTTTCAGCGCTTTTTTGAGACCGATTGGGCCGATCTGCGCAAGACTGTACGAGAGGTCGAGCGTGAGATCATTGCTACACTTGACGTGCCCGGTCTGGACGAACTGTACGAAGAGTCCATCGGGCACATGGTGTCGTGCAACTATTACCCCAAGACGCAAGGCACGCGCCAAACCGCCCGTGGCAACACGCGCCTGTCGCGGCACAAGGACGTGTCGCTACTGACAACCTTTGTCTTTGGGCTGGATGCAGGGATGTCCTATGTCGACGCGGAAGGCGCTGTACAGGAGATGGGACAAAAGCCGCATGTCCTGTCATTTCCCGGTTACCTGATGGAAGTGTTGAGCGCAGGCCGCGTCCCTGCGTTGGAGCATCAGGTCGACCTGCCTGAGGATGCCCTGTCTGAACGGTTTTCCTTTGCCTTCTTTTCGGTTCCGAGACCCGGTTCTGAAATGCGCCTGCCCGGTCTGGAGCTCAGCGCCGAGGCATACCACGCGCGCTATCTTTCACTGTTTTGAGGCACGGCTATTTGTTGCGCAGAAACACGGCGCGCTAATTTCAATCTGATTGTGGTCCTGAGTGCATATCACTCTGTCAACAACGCCGAGAGCGCACCGGCCCCTTTTTGCAATGTGCCTAAGAACGACATCAGGCTGCCGACATCATGTCGCTGAGTTGGGGCGTGAACCGAAAGCGTGCCAACCAACCTGCCCTGCCCATCTTGAACAGGCACGGCAAGGGCCGCCATTCCGGTCATGAACTCTTCGTCATCCGTCGAATACCCATTCTCGGATATGCGTCGAACTTCCGCCTGCAAAGCTTTGGGCTCAATCAATGAGCGTTCGGTCCTAGGCTTCAGGTTCCCCGCTGAGAGAAACCCTTCCAACATTTTCTGCCGAAGCGTCGACAGGTACATCTTGCCACTGGCCGTACAATGAAACGGCACCTGCGTTCCAACAGGCAACTGAATCCTCAAAGGCCATTTGGTTTCCACCCGATCCAGATAGATCATCCCTTCACGGTCCGGAACGGCAAGGTTGCAGGTCTCTCCGACCTCCTCGGCGACGCTGCGCAGGATAGCCAGACGGGCGGTACGCAGATGTTCAGCAGACATTGTGTTGACCGATAACAAACGCAGGCGACGCCCCGGCCCATAGGACCGCCCATCCAGATCACGCTGTAAAAACCCTTCGGATTCGGCGGTCTGTAGCAGGCGGTGTACCGTCGGTTTGGCCAGGCCCAATGCCTCGATCAAATCCGATGGTTTAACCGGAACCCCACGCCGCGCCACCTCTTCGAGGATCAACAGCAGACGTAGATTGGTGGGGATCTGAGCTTCTTTTTCTTGTGTTTCCGTCTCGGTCATCCCCTTACAGTCTAGTTATTTGGCAGCAGGATCAAGGCCAGATCAGGCACCAGTGACACCAATATCCAAACAGACAACAACGCTGCCAGATAAGGTACCGTATAGCGCAACAGGCGGAAATACGGCACGCCCGTCACGCCTGAGGCCACGTACAGGTTCAAACCATAAGGTGGTGTAATGAACCCGATGGACGCCCCGACAAGGAAAATCACCGAGAAGTGGATCGGATCAATTCCGACCGAGGCCGCAATCGGCGCAAGGATCGGCGCGAGAATGATGGTCACAGGCAGGCTTTCCAGCACCATGCCCGAGAAGAAGACGATGACCATCGAGGTGAACAGAACCGCGTGGTAACCGCCCATCGACGTCACAAAGTTTCCGATGGTTTCCTGCGCCCCCAGCAGAGACAAGATTTGCTGCATCACCACTGAGATTGCGATCAGCGGCGCAAGGATACCGGTGATCTGGGCTGAGCGGATCACAATTGACGGAATCTCCGGGATCGTGAAGCCTTCGACCACGAACATCTCGGCAAAGGTCTTTTCGGTGGGTGGAATGTCATTCCGCGCGCCCATGATGCGGTTGATGGGATAGCTGACCAGGCCTGCGATGACGCAGAAGCCCACGGTCACGCCCGCCGCTTCGGTCGGGGAGAACTTGCCTGTATAGATGCCCCACAGCACCAGCCCGATAGCGAAGAAACCGAGCCATGCGCCGAACGCGGTTTTCAGAACGCGGTTCAGTTGCAACGGGATCAGGTGGCCCCAGCCGTTCATGCGACAGATGATCCAGCAGGCAAGTTGCATCCCCATCACCATCAGCGCACCGGGCAGAATCCCGGCCACGAACAGCTCGGAGATTGGAAGGTTCATCAGGAATCCGTAGACGATGAAGATAATCGACGGCGGGATGATGATCCCCACCGTGCCCCCCGCCGCAGCGGTCGCCGCGCTGAACCGTTCGTCATAGCCGCCCTTGACCATCTCGGGGTGCAGCATCGAGCCGATGGTGGCCGTTGTGGCCGAGTTCGATCCCGAGATTGCCGCGAACAGCCCGCAAGCCCCAAGCGAGGCCATCGCCAAACCGCCGCGTATCCAGCCCAGACAGGAATAGGCGAAATCGCTGAGCCTGCGCGCAATGCCGGATTTGTTGATCAGGTCTCCGGTCAGGATGAACAGGGGCATTGCCAGAAGGGCGAACCCCTTGTTGAAGACGTTCAACAGCTCGGCGCCCATATTGTCCAGCGTCAGGCCAAGGACGAAGGAACATCCGATCACCCAATAGCCGATAACCAGCAGCACCGGCACGCCCAGCATGAACAGGAAGGTGACCCCAAGCGAGATCAGTGTGACCATGGTTCCATCTGTCATCAGTCTGCTCCGATAACGGCCTGCTTGATCAGCGGCTCGCCTGTTTTCCAGTTGTGCAGATCGTCGGCGAGGTTCTGAAACACTCGCCCAACCATCAGAAAGAACGACAGTGGTGCGGCCAGAAGGAACCACCACTGCATGATGTTGTCGGTCCCCAGAACGATCTGGAAATTGGACGCCGAAAGCGCCACCAGTCGAGTCGTGGTCACGATGACGATCACTGCAAAGATGAACCACAGAACCGCGTCGAGGATCAGGCACGCCAACTGCCCACCACGGGGCATCGCAGTGCGGAATTCACTAAAGCTTAGATGCGTGCGCAGGCGGACGTTGTAGGACGCTCCAAACCAGGCCATGACCATGAATAAAAGCGGAGGAATGGTGGTCGACCACGGCTCTTGGTCGTTGAAGACAAAGCGGTCGATCACGCCCCAGAAGATGATCAGGGCGATGGCAAGGTAGGAATACACCATGACCGAACGCTCAAAATGTCGTTCGACAAAAGGCACTGCCCGATAGATCAGCATGATCACGAACCCGCCAAGGGCCGAGGCAATCGCGCCCAACACCCATGCGGCATCGGACTCCAACGCGGATTGAATCTCGAACGAATCCCGGCTCAGAAAGGCGCTGAAAATCGCGCCTATGTCTGCCCAAAAAGACATGTACCCCGTCCTCCCAGTCGGTATTTGGTTGAACCGGCCCGGTGTCGGGCCGGTTCTGTAAGTCTATCAGGCCTGGCCCATCCACCAACGGCGCGGCTCGACGTTTTCCGGCAGTGTATCTGCCGGAATCTCGCGCGCGATGTCGTAGATTTCCTGATAGGTGTCGATGCCACCGGCCCATTTGTTCAGACGCTCACGCCACTGCGCCCAAGGCTCCGGGTTGAAGTTCGGCGCGCACATCTCTTCGGCCAGTTTGATCTGGTCGTCGGCAAGGAAGGCCGGGCGGACACCATTTTCGGCAAAGATCGTGTCAGGCAACTGCGGGTCCGAGAAGCCAACGGTGTTCAGCAGCGCGGCTTCATTCGCACCCTGAATCAGGGCCTGTGTGAAGTAAGACGACTCCATCACCGCGTCCTGCAGTTCGCCACCCAGACTGTCGAAGACCTTGGCCGACATCGAAGTATGCTCGGTGCCGCAGAAGAACTTCAGGTTCACCGATTGCGATACCACCGGCGCCATGTTGGCATAAGCCACGGCCGAGGCCCATGTCTCGGCCCCGTCGATCAGACCGGTTTTCAGCGCGTCCAGCGTTTCCTCCCACGCCACCGGCACCGGGTTCAGGTTCAGCAGCTGCATCGCGATGCGGCCCAACTGCGTGCCGGTCACCCGGTTCTTGGTGCCGAACAGCTCTTCCAGCTTGGTGACGGTCGGCTTGTCGGAGAAGGTCGAGCCCATTTGCAACCCGCGCAGCTCACAATGGGTGAACAGGAATTTCAGCCCGTGCCGTTTCTCCAGCGGATCGCGCAGGATGCGCTGGCTCGCGGGGCTATAGAAGAAGTGATACTGTGCCGCCCGGCTCGGGAACATATAGGCATAGTCAAGCACGTTCAGATACGGCGCGCCACCGGCCGAGTTCTGCGTTGACGCAGCATAGATATCGACGATTCCCTGCTGGGTTTTCTCAACACAGCTCAGCTGACCACAGATTTGGTTGTCACCGATGAACTCAATCCGAATCTCACCATCTGTGCGTTCTTCAAGATCGCGCGCGAACTCGATCGCGCCTGCGCGTTCGATCAACAGGTTGCGCGTGTTGAAGCCCGACGCGCCGAACTTCAGCGTGTGTTTAGGCTCTTTCGAGAATCGTTTTTCGTATGTGGATTCCGCTGCTTGCGCCAAATTGGCCAGACTCATCGCCCCACCAAACCCGCCGGCCGCCAGCAGAGTTGAACTCATGCCATAGCGGCCCGCCACGCGAAAGAAATCCCGCCGAGAAATCCCACTTAGTTTCTTACCAATCTCCATTGCTTACCTCCCTGATCGCAATTAATGAGACGTTTTGTTTCAAAAAAGGCTAGTATAATTCCTGCATCTTGCATAGAGTTTTTTTCAGCGACTTTGGGAGGAGGCGATTATGGAAGTGGATTATGCGATTGTCGGAGCCGGTTCTGCGGGCTGTGTCATCGCCAATAGGTTAAGCGCCGATCCAAACACCAAAGTCGCCCTGCTCGAAGCCGGGGGCCGCGATACCAACCCGTGGATTCACATCCCGGTGGGCTATTTCAAAACTATGCACAACCCCTCGGTCGACTGGTGTTACCGGACTGAGCCTGATCCCGGGTTAAATGGTCGGTCCATCGACTGGCCACGCGGCAAGGTGCTGGGCGGGTCATCTTCTTTGAACGGCCTGCTCTATGTCCGGGGACAGCAGCAGGACTATGACCGCTGGCGGCAAATGGGGAACGAGGGCTGGGGTTGGGATGACGTACTGCCTCTGTTCAAACGCAGTGAAGATCAGGAACGCGGCGAGGATGAGTTCCACGGCGTTGGCGGTCCTTTGTCCGTATCCAACATGCGTATTCAGCGCCCTATCTGCGATGCCTGGGTCGCGGCGGCGCAGGCAGCAGGCTATCCGTTCAACCCCGACTATAACGGGGCCGATCAGGAAGGCGTGGGGTATTTTCAACTCACAACCCGCAATGGTCGACGGTGCAGCGCCGCTGTGGCCTATCTCAAGCCCGTGCGCGATCGGTCAAATCTGAATATCATCACCAATGCGCTGGTAACGCGCGTGGTTTTGGACGGCAAAAAGGCCACGGGACTGGCGTATCGTGATCGGTCCGGGGCTGAACAGATCCTGAAGGTCCGGCGTGAGATCATCCTGTCGGGCGGTGCAATCAACTCGCCCCAGATTCTGATGCTTTCGGGGATTGGCGATCCGAACCATCTGAAGGAAAACGGCATCGAGCCTATGCATGCACTGCCCGGAGTCGGCAAGGGATTGCAGGATCATCTACAGGCGCGTCTGGTCTTTAAATGCAACGAACCCACCCTGAATGATGAGGTTCGAAGCTTGTTCAATCAGGCACGCATTGCCCTAAAATACGCGCTGTTCCGCGCTGGCCCGATGACCATGGCCGCCAGCCTTGCGACGGGTTTTATGAGAACCCGGCCTGACGTCGAAACGCCGGACATTCAGTTTCACGTCCAACCCTGGTCCGCCGACAGCCCGGGCGAAGGTGTCCACCCCTTTTCGGCTTTCACGATGTCAGTCTGCCAATTGCGACCCGAAAGCCGTGGCGAGCTGCGTCTGGATGGGCCGGACCCGGCAAAGCACGTCAAAATCTTCCCGAACTACTTGTCGACCGAGACAGATCGCCGGACGATTGTCGATGGCGTGAACATCGCCCGCAATATCGCTCGTCAGAACCCTCTGGCCTCGAAGATTTCTGAAGAATTCCGTCCAACTTCCGCGCTGAATTGCGACGACTACGAAGGCACTTTGGATTGGGCCAAGTCAAACTCAACCTCGATCTATCACCCGACCGGCACCTGCGGGATGGGCAATTCGGCAGCGTCGGTTGTGGATGCAAGACTCAAAGTCCACGGGATCGGCAACCTGCGGGTCGCGGATTGTTCGATCATGCCAGAGATCGTCAGCGGCAATACAAATGCACCAGCGATCATGATCGGAGAAAAGGCCAGCGACTTGATAGCGGCGGATGCCTGACAGGCGAGATCTGATGCTCGCCTTTGTAGGCAATAAGTAGAGGAACGCTTTTAGTGTCGTTTCCAGGGTTAGCCGGGGCGATCTAAAGCGAGCCGTGCGGGCAACCAGAGGTTCGAGAGGTGATTGATCGCGCCCATAAGGTTCTGTCCGAGACCTGCGAAAAAGGGCGAGCAGATGCCTGCCCCCCTATTTCCTTCCAGCCACAATCCGATCCAGGATGAGCGCACAAAACAGAATTGCCAGGCCCGCCAGAATGCCCTGACCCGCAGCTGCGTATTGCAACGCCTCCAGCACGTCTTCACCCAGACCTTTCGCACCGATCAGCGAAGCGACAACAACCATGGCCAGCGACATCAGGATGGTTTGGTTCACGCCTGCCATGATGGTCTTATGTGCCAAGGGCAGGTCCACGCGCCAAAGCAGGTAGCGGGGTGTTGCACCGAAAGCCAAGGCAGCTTCGCGCACGGTTTCCGGCACCTGTTGCAACCCAAGGACTGTGAAGCGGATCACCGGAGGGCTGCCGAAAATCATCGTTGCGACCACACCTGCGGGCTTGCCCGATCCGATGAAGGCCACAACCGGGATCAGATAGACGAAGGACGGCATCGACTGCATGAAATCCAAGATGGGTCGCACGATTGCAAAGGCGCGCGGGCGGCGAGCGCAATAGATGCCCAGCGGAATGCCCAACGTGATCGAGATCAGCGCTGCTGCGCCCAACAGGGCAATTGTGGTCATCGCCTTTTCCCAGAAGTCCAGCAGGCCCAAATAGGCCAGCGCCGCTCCGGTGAAGATCGCCACGCGGGGACCAGCCGATAGGTAAGCCAGCATGATGATCACCAAAGCCACCACCGGCCAAGGCGTATCGACCAGCACGACCTCGATCCAATCCAGCAGGGTGCGCATCCCATATGTTAGCCCGTCGAAGAAGCCGCGCCCGGCGGTCTTGGTCCACTCGAACACCGCCTGCACCCCGTCGCCTACATTCAGACGCCAGTCGCGGTTGGTGGGGAAGGTCTTTAGGACGGCCACTGCATCCGGCTGCGCGAATTTGATCATCGACAGGATCACAACCACGGCCGTCAGCGCCGTCGCGACAATCAGCCGGGGGATCGACCAGCCGTTTGCGACACTGGGGTCCGACCGCCAGCGCGCGAATTGCCCTTCCAAGGTCCAGTTGGCCAAAGAGGCCGCCAGAAACTTGACCGCCAGCAGCAGGACGATCCCGATCAGCAGATAGGTGACGCCGGTGGAATCCGCCGTCCGCGCAGCCTCTTGTGCGCCCGCGAGAGCCCCTTCGAGGGACTCGGCCGCACGTTTCAATGACTCCAATGTGGCTGAACCGGATTGCTCGGCCGCTGCAATTTGCTGGCGGCGCAGTTCCAGAGTCTGCTCGATCTGTACGGCCCGTTCTCGGAATTCGCGACCCAGATCACCGAAGAGGCCAAGCCCGATCTGGATGTAAGCCAGCGTTTCCAGCACCAAAAACCCAAGGAACCAGGACCAAAGCCCCCGTGCCCCGAACCAGATCGGCCCCAGGATCGCCGCCGCCTTGTTCAGCGTAAAACGATAACCGGGGGCCTGCATCATGTAGGCGAAGGTCTTTTGGTAGTAAGCCTGCCCCTGCCCCACGAAATCTCCGATCAACCCATTCAGGCGGTCGGCGGTTTCCGGTTGGATCTGTTGCATATCAACATGTTTCATAGCGGTCCCCTTATGCCTGACTGTCCTGAATCGCGCGGATCAGACCCGCGCGGTTGATCACGCCCACGGTCTTGCCGTCCTGCGTCACCGCCACAACTCCGTGGCCGTCAACGCAGAGGTTCATCAGGTCCGCCAAATCCATATCCGGATGCGCTTCTTTTGCGTCGCCCGGCACTTCGCCGTGATGCGCTTCGAACTCATCGACCGGTTTCATCACCGCATGCGCGAAAATCATGTTGAGTTTGGAAATCCCGGCCACGAAGTCGGCGACATAGTCGTCAGCGGGGTTCAGAATGATCTCTTCAGGCGTGCCGATCTGCACGATGCGCCCATCCTTCATGATCGCAATGCGATGGCCGATGCGGATCGCTTCATCTAGGTCATGCGTGATGAACATCGTAGTCTTGTTCAGCTTGTGGCTCAGCTCCATGAACTGATCCTGCAACTGCTTGCGGATCAGCGGGTCGAGGGCCGAGAACGGCTCATCCATCAACAAAATCTCGGGGTCAGCCGCAATAGCACGGGCCAGACCCACGCGTTGCTGCATCCCGCCTGACAGCTCATGGGCGTATTTGTCTTCCCAGCCGTTCAATTCGACCAATTCCAGCACCCGGTCTGCCTCTTCCCAGCGGCGGGCCTTGCCGGTGCCACGGATTTCCAGCGGCATCGCCACGTTGTCGCGCACGGTACGGTGGGGCATCAGGCCGAAGTTCTGGAACACCATCGCGACGCGACGATTGCGCAGGTCGCGCAGGCCCTCGTCATTCAGGCCCATCACGTCATCGCCATCTAGGTAGATATGGCCGTCGGTGGGCTCCAGCAGGCGGTTCACGTGACGCACCAGAGTCGATTTGCCCGAACCCGACAGGCCCATGACGCAGAACAACTCACCCCGCTCAATCTCAAAACTGGCATCAGCCACGCCGACCACACAGTTGAAGCGCTCTAGCACCTCTGCCTTGCTCAGCCCCTCGCTGTGGATCGCGTTCAATGCCTCCTTCGAGCGTGCGCCGAACACTTTCCACACGCCTTTTGCGTCGATTGCGATATCCGCTGTCATATTGGCCCCATCGGAATTGTGTTGGTTTGCGCCCCCGACAGGCGAAGGCGCGCAGGTTTTAGTTGGTGGTCAGACCCAGCCAGCTGTCGACGGTATCGCCATTGGCGGCGATCCATTCGGCCACGACCTCATCGGTGTCGCGACCTTTAACGACGACCTCATAGGTCAGGCCACTCAGCTCACCTGCATCCATGTCGATATTGGCCAGGAAAGAGGCCGCCGCCGGGTTGCGCTGTTCCAGCGATTTCGAATGCGCCACTGTCACGGTCTTGACCGGCTCACCCGTACTGACATGGGACTTGTTGAACCAATCCGCGTCCTGATCGGGCTGAACCATCTTGTAGGTGGTCGCGTCATGCTCGGGCTCTTCCAGAATGGTCACGTCATACAAGGCGTGGACGTAATGCGGCGCATAGCAGTAGAACGCTGCGCCTTTCTTCTGGTCGATCTGATCTTTCAGCCGCGAATAGAACACGGTTTCGTCCTCGGTGGTCGGCGTTAGGAAGGTCTCGATCCCATAGTCCCGCACCCGCACCTTGAAGGTGTTGGTCGAGGCCCAGCCTGAGGCACCGACCCAGACCTCACCCATGCCGTCGCCATCCGAGTCAAACAGCTCTTGCGCGACCGGCGTGGCCAGATCGTAGATCGAGCGGATGTTGTGATCTTCGACCATGTAGTTCGGCACGCAAATCCCGGCGCGGCCTTCGTAGCTGCCCGAGGACAGCGCAACAGTCCCCTTCTGGTCGACATATTCATCGGTGAAGGATGACTGGTTCGGCAACCAGACATCGGGATGCACGTCGATATCTCCGCGGCCGCCATCCATGGCGGCAAAGATGACCGCATTTGCGCCGGGGGCATAGCCCGCTTCGCCGCCCAAGCGGGTTTCGATGACCTGACCGATCACCCGGCTCATGATTTTGGCGCCGGGCCAGCTGGGTTCACCCACCATGACCTTCTCTTGAGCCATCGCCGTTGTTGCCCCCAAAGCCAGAGCCAAGGTTGTCGTAAGCGTCAGTTTTTTCATATCTTTTCTCCCGTTGCATTGAATTACATGCGCCTTCAGGCGCGCGCCCGCTTGCGTTGCGGGTCTATGAATGGAATGTCCGAGACGGTGGCCCGCAGGCGTTTCATCCACCCGTCGAGCTGGCCGATCTCTAGTTGCGTGCCGTTCTCCGCGTGTTCGACCGAAAGCCGCGCCATGGCGATTGCGTGTTCCAGCATCGGTGAACGTGTGGCTGACGTGACCGTCCCCACCTGCCGCTCACCCGCATAAACCGGGGCGCCATGGGCAGGCACATCATCGCAGCCGATCGAAAGTCCTTTGAGCACCCGACGCGGCTCACGTGCATTGCGTTCCAGCGCAGCTTTGCCGGTGAAGTCGGTTTTGGTCAGATCGACAGCAAAGCCCAACCCGGCCTCAAACGCGTCGACGCCCGGCGCGAATTCTGCATTGGCCGCTGCCAGCCCAGCTTCGATCCTAATGATATCGAGGGCGGCCGAGCCCATAGGGGTGATCCCGAATTCTTCCCCGGCGGTCATGACAGCGTCCCAGATTTCGACGGCATCAGACTTGGAGCAGAAGACCTCATACCCCAATTCGCCAGTATAGCCCGAGCGAGACAGCATGAACGGCGCACCCTCACGGTCGTTCAGCCGCGCGACAGTGACGCCGAACCATTTCAAATGGTCCAGACTGGGCACATGCGGTTGGGTAAAGGCGATTTTGCGCAACAGGTCGCGAGACTTCGGCCCTTGAATGGCGAGGTTCGGCATCGCCCCGCGCAGCGCGTGGACCCGCACCTGCAGACCGCGCGCATCGGCCAGTTCCTGCAATGCCCGCCCGCTTTCCTCGGCACCGCAACACCAGCGGAAAATCTCGGGCGCGAGGCGGAACAATGTGCCATCGTCGATGACAGAACCGCTTTCGTCACACATCAGCGTATAAGACCCTCGCCAAACCGGCAGTTTCGCCACGTTGCGCGTTGTCGCCAATTGCATCAAAGCCTCGGCATCCGGGCCGACGATGTCGAATTTGCGCAACCCGCTCATGTCCTGCACGGTCACCGCCTGACGGCAGGCCCAGTATTCGCCCAACGTGCCAAAAGCGGGATAACTGACCGGCGCCCACAGGTCGCGCGCCGGGGCAAAATGCTGCGTCAGCGGCGATAGGCGGTCATGAAAGGCGGACTCCTGACTGATCGACATGGGCGCGTCTTCCTTTTCGCGATAGGCAACCGCCCGGCGGATGGGCGTTTCGGGACGGTAGATGCGCACATGCACATCGGTCGGGTTCCAGCCATTGATCGGGTCGATATCGTCCGGGCAGGCGGTCGAGACGCAGACCAGATCATCGAGCGCGCGCATGGCGACATAGTCACCCGGGCGTGAATGAGATTCTTCGGTCAGAATGTGATGGCTCGTCGGGTCGATCCACGTGTTCCAGAAGAAGTTGATTGCAGGCCAGGCCGCCCGTCGGGCCACGCCATAGGGCACCAAAGCGTTTGACATATTGTCCGAACAGTTCAGATGGCCGGGAAATCCCCGCTCTTCATAACCCCGAGCGGTGCAGGCCAGCCCGAAGGTGTCGTGCCGACCGCATGTATCCTGCACCACGTTCAAAAGCGGGCGCATCTCACGATCAAAGAACTTGTCCAGCAAGCCGGGGCCGGGATAGGCGCGCCGCACCATCGACCGGGTGGCGGTCGAGTCGATCGTCCACTCTTGCCCCTGATCCAATCCAGCGGCCCGCAGCGCCATGAAATCAGAACATTGCTGGCCTTCAACGTCGATGATCTGAACAAATTCACCAGCCTTCAGCTCATAGGCCAACGCGCTGCCGCGTTGCACGGTGAATTCGTCCCGCGTGTCGCCCAGCAAAGGCGGTAAAAACGGCCCTTTGGTCGCCGCCGGCTTGTGCAGGACCGTGATATTCCCGGTCGCAGCGCCTGCGATCACCCCTGCAATCCCGGCAGCACAGATCACCCAAACCGTAACCGCGCGGTCCGCGCGGTGAATCAGCGGCCCGGGCGCATGGTCCAGCCTGTGACGCGGAACCTGCCGATCTCCGCCCTGTGCCGTGATCCAAGCCAGCAGTCGTGAACTGTCAAAGTCACCCCATTCGACCAGCCCGGTTGCCGTCAAACTCAATGCCGATAGTCCCGGTTGCCCATCGTCATAGAAAGCCACAACATCTAGTGCGTGCTCTGGACCAACCCCTTCTATCGAAAGTAAATCTCCGGGCTTTGCGACCAGTCGAGCTGCTTCACGTGGGGCAAGGACATGCGTTCGGGTGTCAGACGCCTTTGGAAATCCGGGGAACAGGCGACCGGGGCCGTCAAACCCTGAATTCGTGAACGTATGTAAGACAGATGACCCCTGCATATCGTTGCCGGATTCCCAAAATGTAACTAGTTACAGAGGTTGATGAAACTAGTTACATATGTCAACTCTTTACTCAGAAACCCGCGGAACGGACCCAAAAACTCAGCATGGAAAAAGCCCCAGAGCCTAAAAAACGCGCAAACCTCAGAGATGTAGCAAATGCTGCCGGCGTATCCGTTGCCACCGTCTCGCGGGTGTTGAACGAACCGGCGGTTGTCAAAAAGGACACGCTCGAGAAAGTTCAGGCCGCCATTGCGGATCTAAAGTTCGTCCCAAGCGCGGCAGCCCGCGCGATCAACTCTGGTCGCACCCGTTTTGTTGGCGCCCTTGTCCCGACTCTCGACAATGCGATCTTCGCGCGTTTTCTAGCAGCACTCGAACGCAGGCTTTCAGACCACAAATTATCTCTGGTGGTTGCGACTACCGAAGCAAATCTGGATATCGAAGCCGAGAAAGCCAAAAGCCTGCTGGATATCGGCGCAGAGGGCCTGATCATCACCGGAGCGACACACAGCCCGGCGTTTCACGAACTGATCGAACGCACAATGTTGCCAACAATCATCACGTCTTTCTTTGATCCGGATAACCCGCTGCCAACCATCGGATACAACAACGCAGCCGCGGCGCAACTTGCCCTAAAGCACCTTGCTGACCTCGGCCATCGGGACATCGCTGTCGTGCATGGCCCTGTTCACGACAATGACCGCACCCGAGAACGCCTTGCCGGCCTCAAAGCCTTTCCCTATGACGGAAGGCTTTCGACATTCGAAACCGAGATCAGCCATCAGGGTGGTGCGGATGTTGCAAAACGCCTTGGTGACCTGAGCACCAAACCAGACGCAATTCTTTGCCTGTCTGATGTCGTCGCCCTAGGGGTTTTACTTGGCCTTCAGGCGCAGAAAATCGCCGTCCCGGACCAGATCTCTATGGTGGGGGTGGATGACCTTCCCACGTCGTCCGTGTCCGTTCCGCCACTGACAAGTGTGCATTTACCCGTTTCTGAAATGGGTGATCGCGCAGCGGATGCGTTGGCGCACTGGATCACAGCCCACAAAGCGCCTGAACCCGAAGAGCTGGCCACACACCTGGTGGCCAGAAAGTCCACCAAACGACGTTGAAACAAGCGGCGCATAGTGGACGTCAGAAAATCGCAACCAAACCATGAAGCCGGGGACGGTTTTGCTTAGTCAACTTGGGTGCTGAGTGGATTCTTTGTAGTAAACCAAGGCTTGAGAAAATCTTGCCTATTCTTGCCAACTCTTTGAAAAAAGTGGTGAGCCGTGCAGGATTCGAACCTGCGACCCACTGATTAAAAGACACCTCACTGGATTTATACGGTTGGTGCGCTTTGGTGCAGTTTATCATCTAAAACAATTGGTTATCATCTTTTTGCAACGAACATCAGTCGGTTGACAGTGCGCCGAAATGCGTCTTAGTGAAATGGTCTGTTGCAAAAAACGTTGCAAAATTTGGACCAGACAGATGACCACAGCAATTGATTTTCGTCGAGATTCTCAGCTTCTGAAAGCCGCTCCCGGCATGTATCGGCACAAGGGCGATGCCTTCCCCGGCCTATATCTCAATGTCGGTAAACGGCGCTCAACTTGGTATCTCAAGGCGCGGGTTAACGGCAAAACCAAGTCAGTCAAACTCGGTGTATTCCCGATCATGACGGCGGCGCAGGCGCTCAAGCAGGCGTCAAAGGAAACGGCCCACCATGGCAATGAAACAACCGCCGCTATCCGCAAGGTGAGCGACGCTTGGCGCGAGTATGTTGCCGATGCGCTAGCGAACGAGCGGGCGTCGGAAAAACACCTGACCGACATGGAGCGGAAGCTGGAACGGTATGCGTCAGACATACTCGACAAGAGCCCAACGCAGGTTTCGCTTTTGGATGTCCGCCGTTGTTTAAACGCGATTCCATCGGTCTCGACTCGGCACCATGTCAAAGCCGGAATCAACAACGCCTATTCAATGCTCGATATTCCGACACCAATCCAGCGCGGTAAGATCAAGCTGAAACAGGTGGGGTCACGAGACACCTTTTGGAAAGTCTTATGCGACTCTGATGAAAACATCGACAGACGAGATTGGTCGCCCATGTGGGAAGCAATCATGGCTGTAAAAAACCCACTGCGCCGGATCGCTTGGGTCGTATTGCTTTTCACCGGCATCCGCGCAGATGATGTCCGCTCGCTACGTTGGGATCAGGTGGACCTACAACGCAAAACCATTCGCCTACCGAAACTAAAAAATGGCGAAGACCGGACTCTACCGATTTGCGAAACAGTGGTTCGCGCACTCTTGTCGATCCGAGGCGGTGGCTCTGAGCAAGTGTTCCCGGCGTCGTCCCAAACGGGTTACTTAGATCATCTCGACGCCCTCAGGCATCCGGCCATTATACGAGACAGCGGACGCACCGACAAAAACGGCGAGCCTATCATGGAGGGTGCACCGGTCTTACGCCAACATGATGCACGTCACCATTTTACGTCGGCATGTGGTCCCGCGCGAATTCCATCATATGCGGTCGCATTTCTCCGGGGTGACATAACATCCAAAGATACCGACGACGACATGGCGATGCATTATCAAGAAGACCTCGCCATTGAGGATTTGGTGGCCGACATTGAGAACGTAATTTTGCTACGCATAAAGCAAACACCTGATTTCGAACTTGAACTCAGCGACTAAGCGCACCATGTTCGATACGCGCCTAATGCCGCGTCGTGAGACGCCGCGCACCGTTATGGTGGGCGTGAGACTAGCCTAGGGAGCGCCGCGCTGGAAGCGGCCCTAGGTGATGAGCCGAACCAGCGAGTATCAACGGAGGCCTCTGTCTGTTCATGATTGGACAGAAGGAAACCGTCGATTATGGCTACGTCCGAACTACGCGCGCTCGAACGGCGCATTAAAGAGCTGGAAATACGGCTTAACCTCCCACAACTGATGACACCCCGGCAGGTGTGCGAATTCCTCCATATCTCAGAACGCCAGTTCTACGAATGGAAGAAGGCTGGTGATACACCTCCCGCAATCTACTGGTCAGAACGCACTGTGCGGTATGACCGTGATGCGGTGATGGCTTGGGCGAAACAGAAAGAAGTGGGGCAGGTTTAACGACCCGCCCCACATGATCAGTGATGCCGCAAGTACGTTGGATAACTCGCTTATAATCGAGCACGCGGCAACTCTGAACTTGTGATGCGGGTCCAACCTGAAAATGGAATGGACAAACATCTAAACGAATCCGCCGGTATTATGCTCCGCCTATTTGACGGATATGAAAAACGGCACATTGAAATGGGTGGCGAATTGGCCGCCAACGACAAAGGCAAAGTGAATGGTAAAACGCAAACGGTGTCGGGCCCGCTGACCACCCAATTGGTTGCACGTCACATCGCCGGTGAAAAGCCCGTTGGCGTTGCTCCCGTGCGTGTTGATAGCACGTGCACCTGGGGCGTGCTCGATGTTGATTGCTACGATATGCCCGAAGACGACGTTTTCGCCCTCCGTGAACGTATACATGCACGCTCTGCCGCTTTCAGAACAAAGTCGCGCGGTTTGCACATTGTTGTGTTCGTGGACGAACCCGTGCCCGCGAAATTGATGCATCGGTATCTAGTCGCGCTACGCAAACGATTGCCAAAGAACGTGCAACAGAAGACCGAAGTGTTTCCAAAGGAAACGCAAACGGTGGTGGCGCCTGACAATGAACCAACGGCAGTCTGGTTGCCAGTCAACGGCCAGAAACGCGAGTTCGCTTGGTTGATAGATCATGAGAGTATGAAAGGTGCTCTCGACGAGATCAGCACGTCAATGTTGCTCGATCACATCGATAAACACTGTCGAACACCTACACAGATCGTAACCGATATCGTTAATGCTACACCAGCATTCGACACTTCGGAAATCGGCTACAAGGTGCCTGACAATCCAGCTGGACGAAACGATCTATTAATGAGGGTCGCTATGTCGATGCAGGCGCGCGGCTGGCCTGATACGGAAATGGATGCGGAAATTCGAAGGCTAAATGGCGACACTGGTTTCCACGAACTGTTCGTTGATGGCGCACTACCCGAAGCAGAAATCGTGAACCTGCTGCGCTCCGCGAAAAGACGCGAAAAAGGCACGCCAACACCACTCCACTATCGGCTGGTTGAAAAGTTCAATCGCGAATGGGCTGTAATGCGTGTCAACGGGCAGGTGGAGTTCCTGAACCGTGAAGAGGGCGAATGTTACGCCAAGAACGCGTTTCTTGATGCCACCGCACCCCAAATGGTCATGCTGGGCAAACATCGCACGCCGATATCAAAACTCTGGTTGCATGACATCGATCGAGCCGAGTATCGCGGCATTGTTGTTGAACCACCAGACTATAACGGCCCCGGCTTCAATGTGTTTAAGGGCTGGGCGTGCCAACCTCAAAATGGCAATTCAGAGCTTTGGGAGGAATACATCCAAGATCTACTATGCTCAGGCGACGCGGCTTTGGCGCAATGGGTAATGACCTACCTAGCTGACGGCGTACAACGGCCATGGTCGCATCATCCCGGCAGCGCGCTTGCGCTACGAGGTGGACAAGGAGCTGGTAAATCGTTTCTTGGGCGCGCGATACGAAAACTCGTTGGCCCTGCACACGCGCAGCAAATAGCGGAATCTGATCGCATGTTTGCGCGCTTCAATCGTGGTCTGTTCGGATCAACATTTGTGTTGTGTGAAGAATCTTTGTTTGCCGGGTCGTCGCGACAGGCGGCAATTGCGAAATCGTTCATTACCTCAGATACGTGGTCGTATGAACAGAAGTATTTGGCTCAGTTTGATGGCAAGAATGTCCACCGCATCATTGCGACAACTAATGACGATCAAGCTGTTCACATCGACCATGACGACCGCCGTTGGACTGTAATCGAGGTACCCACGCGGTTTGATAGTCACTCAAAGGAAGCAATAGCGTGGTGGGAGCCATATTACCGGCTGATTGACGACAACCCAGGTGTTGTTCTCGACTACCTTTTGCAGTTTGAAGTCGACCACGACTTAATCCGCTATGGACACGTCACCGAAGCTAAATCGCGTGACAAGGTCGCTTCTGATCCGCTGTTGGCTTTGATGGACGAGATCGCTGAAACCGGCGTTTTGCCAGATGACCTCAGCGGCGCAGGCAAGGTATCAACCGCAACACTTGCGAGGGAGTGCTATGCACGAGGAGCGTCGCGAAAAGACCATCCAAGGAAATTTTCCAACCAAATGCGCGACAAGTTCGGCGCACAAACTGCTGGCCGCAACTGCACGTGGATTGAGACTGTACATCGTGGAACCGATAGCAATGGTATCCTGACAGTGACGCCGGTTTATTCGACCGATAGGCCGGGTGTGGTATTGCCTCCGTTGTGTGAATTTCGTCGGTTGGTCGCCCGCAAAACAGGTAACACCTACCCAGAAGATGGCGAGTGGCGCGTCTACCAGCCGCCTAACCCTGGGTACGACACCGATCCCAATGGTGGTGATCCTGATGCGGTTGAAAAGTATCTGGCGCAAAGGTGGGTGCGAGACGAAACACCGTTTTAAGCCATCAATCGGCGCACATGAATGCTATGTGTTCTTTGTGCGCCGCTTAACTTTTTGATAAAGCTTTTCGAGCAAAGTTTGAATCGGCAGGGTTCCCCTGAGGTTTGATTTGTGATTCACCCTTTTTGGGAGGATCAGGAATATGCCAGCACCGTTGCCAAAGGAACTACGAGATCGTTTTGCGCGCTTGATCGAAGAAGGGCTGTCAGGGAGGGAGGCGTCGCGCCGTCTTCAGGTGTCCGCCGCGACCGGTGCGCGTTGGAGACGCCAGATACACGCGTCTGGCGCGGCCCAAATTGCCCCGATGGGGCGTCCACCGGGCAGCGGAAAGTTGGCACCGCATGTCGGGTTCTTCCGCGAGTTGTTAGCTCAAGACCCCGACATTACCCTTTTCGAGTTGCGCGATGCGCTTGCCGATGCTGTGGGGATCACTGTTCATCATTCGGCCATTGCCGGATTGTTGAAGCGCCTTGGCTTCACTCACAAAAAAAGTCGCTGGTGGCCACCGAACGCCGTCGCGCCAAGGTAAGACGACAGCGCGACGATTGGTCTGCTTATCGTTCGCCAGCCATCGCCCGAATGCCGGACCGCGTGGTGTTCATCGACGAAACGGCGGTAAAGACGAACCTCACCCGGCTCCGTGGCTGGGCACCTCAAGGAGAACGGCTGACCATGGACGCGCCGTTTGGCAGTTGGGGTAGACGTTTGGCGAGGTTGAGGTGTGCCTTGCAATCTCAAGGCCTCGCCAATGAATTTTTGAACCCGCCGATCTGGCTTTCCCAGATCATCATCGCCAGCGAGCATCATAAAGTAATCGAAAGCGATTCCACTGGATTGCCCTGGTAGTCCCAAGATTATGGCCTCAGCAAACTCCCTGCGTTCTAGGCTCAAGTCCGTGAAGCCATTAATCCCAGCGTATTCCAAAGCGCGACAAAACAAAAAAACTGCCTCGGCTTTCAATATGCCTGACCGGGATGAAGTTCGTTGACGGTTTTCATAGACAGATATGGCCATTTTTTCGGGGCCGGTTTGCTCACAAATTGAAACGAACTCTTTGACTCCGTGTTCACCGAAACCTCGCCCCTCACGAGTGTCAGAAAAGAGCGTCCAACCAGAAAATTGGCAGAACCGTTCCACGGTTTTTTGCGTGCTGGTGTAGCGAGCACTGATTGAGAAAACTGCGTCAATTACACAAAGCGGAAGAGAGGCATAGCGATACTCGCCCGCCAAGACTGGAATCTCGAGTTCAGTTTTCTCAATTTGATCTGCTAGCTCTGCAACCAAAGACATAGAGACAAAGTTCAAGATCAAAGCCCATCATGTCGACGATAAGTGACATTAGGTAGACATCTAAGTTGCCGTCAGTCAAGAAAATTGTCACTGATCGTCTGTAGACTGATTGCCGACATTTGCGGCCTGACTGCCGCATGGACATTCGTGCTCGGTTAAGCTTAAACATGCGCAGACTGCGCCAGTCGAAAGGCTGGTCGCAGGAAGAATTTGCGCATGAAGCTGGCTTGCACAGGACTTATATCAGCGATCTTGAGCGCGGAGCCCGAAATCCCACGATTACCGTCGTGGACAAGTTGGCGAAAGCACTGGGTGTCAAGGTCGGCGCTTTGCTAGACTGATCAAGGATTAACAGGCGTGGCGATCAACAGACGAAAAACTCTGGTCGATTTGAGAGAGTTTCCCCGAGCGCTTGAACTTTCGAGAAACCTATATCGCGAGAAAAAGCATCTTAGCCAATCCCAAGAATGTGTGAAAATTGCTGAGCTGCTTGGTGTGTCCAATGTTGCTGTATGGCATGCCTACAATCGCGGTGATCTAGGTGTTCCATCTCCTTACCCGGCGAGAGCGGAAGCGTGGGCGCGAGGAGAAGCCTATTATGTTGCTACTGACCGTCCATGTCGAAAATGTCATGGAGAGCGTAGGATACCCGGTGACGACACATGTTATGACTGCGAACAAGTCCGGCGCGACAAAGTGCGGAAGCCTTAAGGGATTGAATGAGTTCAATATAGACGTTGCAAATTTGTTGCAAAAAACCGAAAACCGCCGAGCCATCGCCCAGCGGTTTTTCGTTTCCGATCAATCGGTTAAAGTGGTGAGCCGTGCAGGATTCGAACCTGCGACCCACTGATTAAAAGTCAGTTGCTCTACCAACTGAGCTAACGGCCCACTCTTTTGTTGGATCTTGCCGATCCGTGGCGCTCTCTAAGGCATTTTCCCGGATGGGTTCAAGCCCTAATTTGCGCCTCGTTTCACCGTCACTTAACTTGTTTCCGGCGTCCCGATAGGCGGCCTAATTAGGCAGGTGGCGCGGGGGGGTCAACCCCTTTTTTCAGGAATCTTCACCGCAGGGTGGATTCCTTTGCAGCGCAGGGTTATATGCCCGCCATGCAGCGAATACTGACCTCTGGTTTGCCCTTCATGAAGATGCACGGGCTGGGCAATGACTTTGTCATTGTGGATGCGCGCGCGCGATCTGTTGAGATTTCGCCCGCTCTGGCACAGGGAATCGCCCATCGCCAGTTTGGCGTCGGCTTCGACCAGTTGGCCGTCATCGAAAACGGCGACTCGGATGCGCATCTGGTGTTCTATAACGCCGACGGGTCGACTTCGGCCGCCTGTGGCAATGCCACACGCTGTATTGCGCGGTTCCTGATGGAAGAAACCGGGAAAACCGATCTGACCCTGACCACCGGGCGCGGTACCTTGTACGCGCGGGATGCCGGGGATGGCCTGACCTCTGTCAATATGGGTCAACCGCAGTTGAACTGGGACGAGATTCCGCTGGCCGAAGAGGTCGACACGCTGGAACTGCCAATCGAAGGCGCGCCGACCGCCACCGGGATGGGCAACCCGCATTGCACCTTTTTTGTCGAAGATGCCGAAGCGATCCCCCTGACTGAATTTGGCGCGCGGTACGAATATCACCCGCTCTACCCCGAACGCACCAATGTGCAGGTGGCGCAGGTTATCGGACCGGATCACATCCGTATGCGAGTCTGGGAGCGCGGTGTTGGGATTACTTTGGCCTCGGGCTCGTCCTCTTGCGCAACTGCCTTAGCTGCGGCCCGTCGAGGGCTTACAGGACGCAAGGTGCAGATTGATCTGGACGGCGGCACCATCTGGATCGACTGGCGCGAGGATGGGGTCTGGATGACCGGACCGACCTGCCATGTGTTCTCAGGCACGTTGACGCCGGAATTCCTGAGGTCGCAGGGATGAGCGCGCCGAAATTCACCACTCTGGGCTGCCGCCTGAACGCCTATGAGACTGAGGCGATGAAGGAACTGTCGCAGCAGGCGGGTCTGACCGACGCCGTGGTGGTGAATACTTGCGCGGTTACAGCCGAAGCAGTGCGCAAGGCGCGGCAAGAGATCCGCAAACTGCGCCGGGAAAATCCGGACGCGCGGCTGATCGTGACCGGTTGTGCTGCACAGACCGAGCCTGAGACCTTTTCCCGGATGGAAGAGGTCGATGCTGTCATCGGCAATACCGAGAAGATGCAGCCTGAGACCTGGAAAGGCATGGCGGCGGATTTCATTGGCGAGACTGAGGCGGTTCAGGTCGATGATATCATGTCTGTCACTGAAACCGCCGGTCACCTGATCGACGGTTTTGGCACGCGGTCACGGGCCTATGTGCAGGTTCAAAATGGCTGTGATCATCGCTGTACCTTCTGCATCATCCCTTATGGCCGCGGCAACTCGCGCAGCGTCCCTGCGGGCGTCGTGGTGGACCAGATCAAGCGGCTGGTGGATCGAGGCTATAACGAGGTCGTACTGACCGGCGTGGACCTGACCTCGTGGGGTGCCGACCTGCCTGCGCAGCCCAAGCTGGGCGATCTGGTGATGCGAATCCTGAAACTGGTTCCTGACCTGCCGCGCCTGCGGATCAGCTCGATTGATTCCATCGAGGTTGATGAAAACCTGATGCAGGCCATTGCGACCGAACCGCGCCTGATGCCCCATCTGCACCTGTCGCTGCAGCACGGCGACGACCTGATCCTGAAGCGGATGAAACGCCGCCATCTGCGCGATGACGCCATCCGTTTCACCGAAGAGGCCCGCAGACTGCGCCCCGAGATGACCTTTGGCGCCGACATCATCGCGGGCTTTCCCACCGAGTCCGAGGCGCATTTCGAAAACTCGCTGAAACTGGTCACCGACTGCGACCTGACCTGGCTGCATGTCTTCCCCTATTCCAAGCGCGAAGGCACCCCTGCGGCACGGATACCGCAGCAGATCAATGGCAACATCATCAAGGACCGCGCTGCTCGTCTGCGTGCGGCTGGTGAGGCTCAGGTCGCCAAACACCTGACCGCCCAGATCGGCAAAACCCATCACATCCTGATGGAGAACCCGCATATGGGCCGTACCGAGCAATTCACCGAAGTCACGTTTGACACGCCGCAAACCGAGGGGCAGATCGTGACAGCAAAAGTGCTGGGTTGCAGCAAGACACAGTTGGTTGTCTGAGGCAGCCCCAACTAGCTGACAACAGCTGCCACAGCGGCAGTGTCATAGTATTCTTCATATTCGCAAACCAGCCCGTCGCGAAAACGGCAAATGATCACGATGGGCGTCTCTACCGTCTTGCCGGTGTCTTTATGCGTCCAGGCACATGTACCGATACCGACAACCCGATCATCCTGAGCGATAGTGTCCTTCAGCGTCCAATGCTGCATCTCAAATGCACGGGTCAGGTCCTCGAGGTATTCCTGCATCTCGGCCCGCCCATCGCGCGAGCAGCTGAATTCCAGCCCATACTGACCCCGGCCCAGCGAGCGCATGCACAGGTCCTCGGTTGTGTATTTCTCCCACATTCCGACGTCAGACGCCTTGCAGTCGTTCCACTCGGCGAACGCCTTGCGCATCTTTTCGACATTGCTTTGCGTGTCCATGACCCGCCCTCCCAAATGAATTCCGTTGAAAATGCGTTGCCCCAGAACAATGAGGGGCAAATCGAGTATAACACCGGGACGGTCGCAAACAAAAAAGGCCCGGCGTTGCGCGCCGGGCCTTTCGTAACTCTTTGGAGTGTCTGATCAGGCGGTCTTTTTGCCCTTAACGCCTGCCCACAGGCGCTTGTTGACAAGGTACAGCAGCACCGACAGCAGCGACAGGAAGATGACGCCGACAAAGCCCGAGTATTTGCGCTCCATCAGCTTCGGCTCGGCTGTCCACATCAGAAACGCGGCGATGTCCTCAGACATGGCTTCGACAGTTGCCGGGTGGCCATCAGCGAATTCCACCTGATCGTCCGACATCGGCGGCGCCATCGAGATCCAGCCTCCGGGGAAGGCTTTGTTCTCGTACAGGGTCGCGCCCGCTTCGGTCTTTTCCTCACCGGTATAGCCATCCAGCAGCGAGGCGATGTATTCCGCGCCACCCATACCCTTGAACAGCTGGTTGATACCCAGACCGTAAGGGCCGTGGAAGCCCGCACGGGCCTTTGCCATCAGGCTCAGGTCAGGTGCGCCAACGCCGTTATTGGCCGGGAAGTGATCGGTTGGGATCGCCGGGCGGAAATCATCCAGCTCGGGATCGAACACTTCGAAGTTGCCTGCCGCATAGGCAATGACTTCTTCTTCCGAATAGCCCAGCGCTTCGAGATCACGCAGAGGCACATATTGCAGGCCGTGGCAGGCCGCGCAGACCTCGGTATAGATCTGAAGACCGCGTTGCAGCTGGTTCTGATCCCAGGTGCCGAACGGCCCCTCGAACGAAAAGTCGAAGTCTTCGATGTGCTGCTCACCGCCACCTGCTGCGAAGGACGCAGCAGGAGCAAGGGCCAGAGCAAACGCGGCACCGATTGCAAGTTTCTTGAACATGATTCCGGTCCCTCTTCTTACTCGGCCGGCGTGGCGTCGGCGTCAGCCTTGCCATAATGCGCGTTGAAGTCTTCTTCGATGGTCTCGGGCTGCGCCAGAGGTTTCTCGACCACACCGAGGATCGGCAGGATCACGAAGAAATAAGCGAACCAGTAGGCGGACGCGATCAGCGAGAAGGTCGCATAGGGCTCTTCCGCGGGCATCGCACCCAGCCACATCAGGGCAAAGAAGTCGATGACCAGCAGGTAGAACCACCATTTGAACATCGGACGATACTTACCCGAACGCACGGTCGAGGTGTCCAGCCAAGGCGCCAGCGCCATCGCCAGGATCGCACCGAACATCGCGATCACACCAAAGAACTTGGCGTCGATGATACCGCCAGTGATGAAGCTGGCGAACTGAACGACCCAGACCTCGCCGGTGAAGGCACGCAGGATCGCGTAGAACGGCAGGAAGTACCATTCGGGAACGATGTGTGCCGGCGTAACCAACGGGTTGGCTTCGATGTAGTTGTCCGGGTGCCCCAGATAGTTCGGCATGAAGCCGACAACCGCCCAGAACACGACCAGGATCACGGCCAGCGCGAACAGGTCCTTGATCACGAAGTAAGGCCAGAACGGCAGCGTGTCTTTCTCGGCCTCGGCTTTCGAACCACGACGTACTTCAACACCTGTGGGGTTGTTGTTGCCGGTGGTGTGGAAGGCCCAGATATGCACGATGACCAGCGCCGCGATAACGAACGGCAGCAGGTAGTGCAGCGAGAAGAAGCGGTTCAGCGTGGCGTTGTCCACGGCGGGTCCGCCCAGCAGCCAGGTCTGGATCGCCTCACCCACAAACGGGATCGCGCCAAACAGGCCGGTGATCACGGTCGCACCCCAGAAGGACATCTGACCCCAGGGCAGAACATAGCCCATGAAGGCGGTGCCCATCATCATCAGATAGATCAGCATCCCGATGATCCACGTGATCTCACGCGGGGCTTTGTACGAGCCGTAGAACAGACCACGGAAGATGTGGATGTAGACCGCAACAAAGAACAGCGACGCGCCGTTCATGTGCAGATACCGCAGCATATAGCCGCCATTCACGTTGCGCATGATGTGCTCGATGCTGGCAAACGCCAGATCGACATGCGGGGTGTAGTGCATCACCAGAACGATACCGGTGACGATTTGCAGCGCCAGGCAGAACGCCAGGACGATGCCCCAGATCCACCACCAGTTCAGGTTCTTAGGGGTGGGAATCATCAGGGTGTCATACAGCAGGCCGACGATGGGCAGGCGGCTGTTCAGCCACTTTTCGCCGTTCGTCTTCGGCTCGTAATGATCGTGGGGAATTCCGGACATGCGTTGGGTCTCCCTTAGCCGAGTCTGATGGTGGTGTTGTCAGTCCATTCCGCAGGCGGAACGGGCAGGTTTTCCGGGGCGGGACCTTTGCGGATACGGCCAGCCAGATCGTAGTGCGAGCCGTGGCAGGGGCAGAACCAACCGCCAAAGTCACCCGCATCACCCAGAGGCACACAGCCCAGGTGGGTGCAAACGCCCATCTGAACCAGCCATGCACCGGCAGCCTCGCCTTCGGGCGACGGCATCACGCGGTTGGCGTCGGTTGCAGGCGCATCCGCCGGCTGGTTGAAGTTCCGCGCCAGCGGGTCGGGCAGCGCGCCAACACCTTCGGCGTCCTGCTCTTGCGCCTTCTGGATCTCAGCACCGGTGCGGTGACGGATGAACACGGGCTTGCCCAACCATTTCACGGTCAGCTGTGTCCCCGGCTCAACGCCGCTCACATCCACGCGGATCGAGGACAGCGCCTGAACGTCTGCCGAGGGATTCATTTGGTTGATCAGGGGCCATACGGCTGCACCCGTCGCAACGACACCTGCGCCGCCAGCGACGTAGTAGAGGAAATCTCTGCGGGTGCCTTCGTTGTCTTCTGCGTGGGACACGAGGTTTTCTCCGATTCCGGCGCCCGGAGGATACCGGGCAAACATGCATCAGCACCGCATCAAAGCGGCGTCTCATCGCGGCTATCTAGCCGGGAGAAATCGGTTCGTCCAGCGGTCATAGGCGCGCACTACGCCGCATCTGGGCATTCATGTCACTACTGAGGGCAGATTTTTCAAGGTATGGCCCGGTTTAGGTGGGGAAATACGCCATTCACCCAAATTCGCAACCAACGTGATTCGCGGCGGCCAATCCAGCGGTTGAGGACAAAATCGCCAACCGGAGAGGAGCAGCAAACGAGCATAATTCTGACCCGATTTTGACACCGAATTTTCCACTTTCTCAAAATGTGTGACCGTATAAAAACTGCGTCGAAAATAGATATTTTTTATGGACTTACGAACGCCGGATTCCGATTGCACCTTTAACGGGAATCCGAGAAGCGCCGGGAAAACCCAAACCTTAGCAGGACGTTTTCCATGTCAAAGCTCATTGCCCCTACATTGACCCTTGTTCTGGCACTTGCCTCTCAGGCCACGGCTGCCGGTGACCCGGCCAAAGGCGAAAAACTCTATAACCGATGCTCTTCCTGCCACGCGATCATCAAAGACGGAGAAGTTTTGGTCAAAGGTGGCATCACCGGTCCGAATCTTTACGGAGTCGTCGGTCGGGTGGCCGGGTCTGAGAATGACTATCGCTATGGCAGCGAGCGTTTGCCCGTCGGGATGTTCACCGACGACATGATCCGCGCAGGTGAGGAAGGGCTGATCTGGACCGAGGAAAACATCGCTGCCTATTCTCAGAATCCGATCGTCTACATTCAAGAGTTTCTGGACGACAAAACAGCCCGCCCGAACATGAGCGTCAAGCTGAAGAAAGGTGCCGAGGACATCGCCGCCTATCTTGCAACATTTACCGCGCAGTAGTGAAACAACGCCCTGCACCAATCACAGCGCAGGGCTGTTTTCTTAGCTCGGCGGGCGGGTTTCGACCATGCTCGGCCGCGCGCTGAATTCGGCATACCACGCCGCCAGCGCATCGTTCCCCTTGCGCCAACCCCGCGCATCATGGCGCAGGTCCAGATAGCCCAGCGCACATCCCACGGCGATCTGCCCCATATCCAAAGGACCAGACAGATGCGCCATCCACCGCTGATTTAGTACGGCGCAGGCCCGGTCGATCTTGACCCATTGCGCCTCGACCCAGTCATCCCATTGCTTGTCTTCGGGGCGCAGTCGGGCCTCATAAGTCATCAGCAAGGCGGCATCCAGAATGCCGTCAGCCAGCGCCTCGAGCGTCAGCACATCCCAGCGCGCGGACCCTTCGGGATACATCCCAGCCTTCGCACGTGCATCCAGAAAAGCGCAAATCACCCGGCTGTCGAATAGCGTCGGGCCGTCCGACCGCTCCAACGCCGGAACCTTGGTCAATGGCGCCTTGCTCAGCAACGGCGCGGCAGGCGACACCGGGGTGCTGGCAACCGTTTCCAACTCAACATCCTGCAACTGCTCGGTTTCGTGCAGCAGGACCATGACTTTACGCACGTATGGCGACGTCGGACTGTGATAGAGCTTCATTCGCAATCTCCCTGTTTGCGCCGACCTTACAGCACGAAGTTTGAAACAAAACCCGTCAATTCCCGGTGTCCCCGACCGCACGCATCAACACCTGCAAGTCCGCAAGTTCCACCCCAATGCCATACTCGGCAATCTGATCCGCCGCCCGTAGCCGGACGTCATCCGGCTTGTTCTGGTTCAGCTTCCACGTGCCCTGAATATCGTCCACGCGCATCCGACACGGTACGATCATCCGCATCATCCGGGCCAGAGCGTCCTCGCCCATCTTGCTGGTGACCCAGGGCGGTTTGGGCAGCAACCGGGCCTCATAGAACTCTGATTGCCGATCCAAAAGGCCCAGCAACTCTTTCTGCGGACGCAGCTCAAGCACTCCGGTCAGATGCACGGCCACATAGTTCCACGTTGGCACTTGATCGGCGACTCCGTACCAATCGGGCGAGACATAGCTATCCGGTCCCGATACCGCGATCCGGGCGACACAAGGCTGCTTCAAAACCCGAACAATCGGGTTCGACCGCACCAGATGCAGTTCAGCAACCGCCCCATCCTCAGACAGCAGGAACGGCACGTGACTGATCAACGGCGCAGCATCCGTCGACAGGGCCAGAACCCCAAATCCCCGGTCGTGCGCAAAGGCGATGTTGCGGGCGCGGTCCTCGGCACGAAAGGCGGGGTTCGGGTGCATTGCGGTCCTCCTGCCAAATCTCTTGCAGAGAAGGCCCGTTCTATGCAAGGACCGTGTCGTTCTCAGGGCGGGGCGAAATTCCCCACCGGCGGTATGCGGGCAATGACCCGTAAGCCCGCGAGCGGCCTCAGATGATCTGGGGTGTCAGCAGATTTGGTGAGAGGCCAGAGCCGACGGTTACAGTCCGGATGAAAGAGAACGTGCAACGTGCCGGTGATACGGCACGCTTGCCCGTGATCGCCTTGGGTGACGTGTCAGTAACTCAGGAGGTCCAAATGACACACACCCGCTATGCTTTCATCAAAGCCAACTGGCATTCCGATATCGTCGACCGCGCACTGGACGGGTTCCTTGAACTCATCCCCGCGGAACAGGTTGATGTCTTCGACGTCCCCGGCGCATTTGAAATGCCGCTTGTGGCGCGTGATCTGGCCCAAACCGGCCAATACGCCGCCGTCACCTGTGCCGCCTTAGTGGTGGATGGTGGAATTTACCGGCACGATTTCGTCGCTCAAGCCGTGGTCGACGGCCTGATGCGTGCCGGGCTGGATACCGGCGTTCCGGTCCTGTCGGTCTCGCTGACCCCGCACCAGTATCAGGAAACCGACCATCACAACGCCATCTACCGCGAGCATTTCGTGCAAAAGGGCCGCGAGGCTGCCAACGCCGCGCTCAGCATCACCCAGACCCGCACGAAAATCGCAAGCGCAGCCTGATCGCTTCTTCTTGTTCCAAATACGGCAGGGGTGAATTGAGCCGCAGGCTCGAGAGGGGACAGCGTCCCCTCCCCCACAATCCGCTTGAGGCCAAGCCCCGCGCCCGCTAATCACGACCCGCAAAGGAGCACGCCTTATGTCGATGAACAGCTTTGGACACCTCTTCCGCGTCACCACCTGGGGTGAAAGCCACGGGCCCGCATTGGGTGCGACGGTGGACGGCTGCCCTCCGGGCGTTGCAATCGACGAGGGTATGATCCAGCACTGGCTGGACAAGCGCAAACCGGGTCAGAACAAGTTCACCACTCAGCGGCGCGAGCCTGATCAGGTGAAAATTCTGTCCGGCGTGTTCGAAGGTCAAACCACCGGTACCCCGGTCCAACTGATGATCGAAAACACCGACCAGCGCTCGAAAGACTACGGCGATATCATGGACAAGTTCCGTCCGGGACATGCCGATATCACCTATTGGCAGAAATACGGCATCCGCGACTATCGCGGCGGCGGGCGTAGCTCGGCCCGCGAAACTGCGTCGCGCGTTGCTGCTGGCGGGCTGGCGCGCGAAGCGATCAAGCAAATCGCGCCGAATGTTCAGATCATCGGCTATATGACCCAGATCGGCCCGCACAGGATCGACCGCGCCAATTTCGACTGGTCGCAGATCGAACAGAACCCGTTCTGGACGCCAGACGCCCAAGCCGCCGAGGATTGGGCTGCCTATCTGGATGACCTGCGCAAGTCGGGCAACTCGGTCGGTGCGGTGGTCGAAGTGGTCGCCCGCGGCGTCCCAGCCGGGATCGGAGCGCCGGTTTATGCCAAGTTAGACACTGATCTGGCCGCCGCGATGATGTCGATCAACGCCGTCAAGGGCGTCGAGATCGGCGAAGGCATGGCCGCCGCCGAACTGACAGGCGAAGCCAACGCCGATGAGATCTTCATGGGTCAGAACGGCCCGCAATACAGCTCGAACCACGCGGGCGGCATTCTGGGCGGCATCTCGACCGGGCAGGACATCGTCGTGCGCTTTGCGGTCAAACCGACCTCATCCATTCTGACCACCCGTAAAACGATCACCAAATCCGGTGAAGAGACCGAGATCATCACCAAGGGCCGCCATGACCCCTGCGTCGGCATTCGCGCCGTGCCGGTGGGTGAGGCCATGATGGCCTGCGTGATACTGGACCACCTGCTACTGCATCGTGGCCAGATCGGAGAGAACCGTGGACGGATCGGCTGATCTGCGCGCGCGCCTGCGCGCCGTCGTTGCGCAGCGGATGGAGACCGATCCAGCGCATGATCTCGCCCATCTGGACCGCGTTTGGGTGAACGCTCAGGCCATTGCCGATGATCAGACCGACATGCCCGTGCTGCTGGCTGCCAGCTATCTGCATGATCTGGTGAACCTGTCTAAGGACGATCCTGAACGGCATCTGGCCTCACGTCGTTCTGCGCGGGAATCAGAGCCTATTCTTGCCAAACTCGGCTATTTTCCGGACCAGATCCGAGCCATCCAACATGCGATTGAGGCCCATAGTTTCTCGGCCAACATCACTCCGGAATCGCCCGAAGCCTGCATCCTGCGCGATGCAGACCGTCTGGATGCACTGGGTGCCATTGGCATTGCGCGGAACTTCTCGGTATCCGGCGCTTTGGGGCGGTCTCTCTATGACCCGGCAGACCCGTTTGCAGCGCACCGGCCCTTGGACGACCTGACCTATTCGCTCGATCATTGGAAAGTGAAGCTACTTTCGCTGCCCGCTGACATGATGACCGAAGGTGGCAAGGCCGTCGCGCAGATACGCGTACAGCGAATGATCCGATTTCTCGAAGAATTCTCGGAAGAGATCGGCAACGCCCTGCCCGCCGATTGGATTTCTGACGAGCCGTTGATCTTTCCCAAGTAAAAGCGCAGGGTCGCGCGCATGGCGAAATCGTTAACATCGCATCGACCCTTGCTGGCCGTCGCTCTGAAGGTGAGCGCGGTGTTTCTGTTCACCGCCATGGCCGCCGTTGTCAAAGCGCTGTCGGACGAGTTTCCAACGGGTGAGTTGGTGTTCTTCCGGTCGTTCTTTGCCATTCCGGTGATCATCATCTGGCTGATGTCGCGTGGAGAATTGGCGCAGGGCTTTGTTGTGCGCAAACCCATGGGTCATTTCTGGCGCGGCGTGCTGGGCACGACGGCGATGGGGCTGACATTCACGGGTCTTGGGCTGATCCCCCTGCCCGAGGCCACCGCGATTGGCTACGCCACCCCAATCTTCACCCTGATTCTGGCGGCGATCATGCTGGGCGAACGCATCCGCACAATTCGAATCGCCGCCGTTGCCATTGGCCTTTTGGGTGTTTTGATCATGATCTGGCCGCGGCTGGGCGGCAACAATCTAGAGGCCACTGCCACGATCGGTGCGTTGTGCATCCTGGGTGCAACCATTGCCCGCGCCTTTGTGCAGATCCACATCCGGCAACTGGTACAGGTCGATCATCCAGCGGCAATCGTGTTCTATTTCTCGATGACAGCTTCATTACTTTCTGGCCTGACCATCTTTGGGGGCTGGGTCGTTCCCACGTGGGATCAAGCAGCGCTGCTGATTATGGCCGGCTTGATTGGCGGTGTGGCGCAAATTCTGGTGACCTCGTCCTATCGCTTTGGGCAGGCTTCAATGCTGGCGCCCTATGACTATACCTCAATGCTGTTTGCCATCGTCATCGGCTACGTCTGGTTCAGCGAATTGCCGACGCTGGTGATGCTGGCCGGTGCAGCGCTGGTCATTGCCGGCAATATCGTGGTGATCTGGCGCGAACACCAACTGGGGCTGGAGCGCGGCAAGGCCCGCGCGGTCACCGATCCCAAAGGCTGACCTTTACCTTTGCAGAACTTCCCCTAGGGTGTGCCCGACAGACAGATTGAGGGTTTCCCATGAGCGATGCGCAGGATCACAAGGAAAAGATGCAAAAGGTGCAGGCCAAGCACCGCAAAAAGGTCTCTGAGGCGGTCGATCCCGGCCGTGGTCTGGTGCTGATCAATACCGGCAAGGGCAAAGGTAAATCCTCAGCGGCGTTTGGGGTTGTGATCCGAGCGCTGGGTTGGGGTCAGAAGGTCGCGGTAGTGCAATTCATCAAAGGCAAGTGGAAAACGGGCGAACGGCGTTTCTTCGAGGAGCGCGATCTGGTGACCTGGCACACGATGGGAGAAGGGTTCACCTGGGACACCCAGGACCGTGAGCGTGACATCGCAGCAGCCACGGCAGCATTCGACAAGGCCTGCGCCCTGATGGCCAGTGGTGAATATGATCTGGTGGTGCTGGACGAGATCAACATCGCTTTGCGCTACGAGTACCTCTCGGTCGAGCGCGTGATCGAAGGGCTGACGGCGCGATCAGACAAGACCAGCGTGTTCCTGACCGGGCGCGACGCTCCGCAGGCGCTGCGCGACTATGCTGATCTGGTCACGGAAATGACCGAGGAAAAGCACCCGTTTCAGGCCGGGATCAAAGCTCAGCGCGGCGTGGACTTCTGAGAATCAGACTCTAAATAGGGGCAATACGAGGGTCCGGTTTCTCAAAACTTCACCCTCCTGTTGCACTGCAACAAGCCGCCTGCCCACAAGCAAGCGGCTTTTTTCTTGGCGATGTCCCGTTCAGGCGGTCACGCCCTCTTCCGGCGCGCTGAGCGAGATAACGGCAACCACCGCCGCGCCGTTCAGCCAATAGTAGATGGCATCGAGGCCCGAAAACCCAAACAGGCTAGGCGCGGCCAGAAACACGACGCCGACCAGCAGATCGACGGCCAGATGGAATTTATACGGCAACACCCGCCAAATGCCGAGGTGATGATCGGTCAGAACAGTCAGCACAAAAGCCGCAGCCCCGGTGGCGACGGACAGCCACAACGCCATCGGGTTGGATTGCCCCAACCCAAGGACAAAGGGCAGAACCATCAGCGCAAGGGCGACGGGATAGTCGAGATAGGCGTGAACTGACCGGGTAACAAAACGCAGAGACATTGAGTTTTCCTTTGGCTCAGTTCGCAAATTGTGTGCATGACGTCCCAATCGCGGTCGCGAGACAGGATCTGGCCGATGATTTCAGCAGGTCACACCGTTCGAACCATCGCAGGTAGTTTTCGAGGTATTTGCTCGAAACGCCGCGATAGCGGCGCAGGAAGTCCTTCAACCCACTGTGCCGATTGTTGGCTGTTTGTATGTGAGCCACCCCACGCACCCGTTCACCGGCGGACTGGTTCAATGCTTCGTGTCTGACCCCAAGTGACTTGGCGCAGGGCGGGTAAACGTTGTTTCCATCAGTGACCAGAAGGATGTCATCATCAATCCGGGGTTCCAGAACGCTGTGTATGCTGTCAGCTGTGACAGATGGAAGGACGGAACACGCCGTTGTGCCGCCTCGGTCCACGGCAACCAATATCGGAACCTGTTCGTCTGACAGACCGCGCTTGCTGGCCTTGCCGCCCCTGCGGCGCGCCTTGCGATCAAGTTTGCGATCGCCCTTGCGGCTCTTGAGAACATAGGTCTCGTCGGCTTCGACAATGCCCTTGAGTTTTGGAGGGTCCTGGTCCTTCGTGCCTAAAAATCGGTGCCGCCAACGAAACGCCGTAGAGACGGCAAAATTACAGCGCTTTGCAGACGCGCGAACGGTCAGCCCATCCGCAAGGCAGCCCCCAAAGGCGAGCCATCTGTCCTTCTTGTGCAGGCCCTGTAAAGCCGTGCCCGTTGCCGCGTTGAAAGTCTTGTTGCAGGCCTTGCATTGATACCGCTGTAGCCCTCGGGCTTTGCCCCGCGAAACCGCGCCAGGCGTGCCACAATGCGGGCACTCACGGTCCTCGGCGACGCGCGCTTCGATCGCTGCCAGCGAAGCGGATGGCTCAGTTTCCCCCAGCAACACAGCCTGTGCTTGCTGCCTCTGCGCCAGACTGAGACCGTCTATGCGGGATAACCACTCCTGAAACTGCTTGTGATCCACTGTCAATACCTCCTCGATTTTCCCAAGATCATATCAGAAACGTGAAGCTTGCATACGATTTACGAACTGAGCCTTTCCTTTCCTAGCTTGGCATGAAGCCAAGGTAGGGGCGCGTCATCGGTCGCTTAATCCCGGTTCGTTCGCCAGATCATGCAGATCGTTCAAAACCCGGTCGGATCAGTGCATAGACCGATATGCTGCCGGAGACAGGCCGACCTGCTTTTTGAACACACGGGAAAATGCAGCCTCAGAGGCATAGCCAACCTCAGCCGCTGCATCGGCCACGTTCCAGCGGTTCTCGGTCAGCCCGTGGCAGGCAATCTGCATCCGCCAGTCGGTCAGGTATTGCATCGGTGTCGTCGCCATTTTCTCGGCAAAAAGCTGCGCGAAGGCGGTGCGGGACATCCCGGCCTCTCGCGCCAGCGATTCGACGCTCCAGTCCTGCGCCGGGGCCTGATGAAAAGCGGTCAGCGCGCGCGAGATGCGGAGATCTGCAAACCCGGCAAGGGCCGAGTCGGTGGGGCTTTGCAGTTCAAGATAGGCGCGGATGGCTTGTGCAAACAGCACCTCGGACAGTTTCAGCGCAATCAGGTCACCACCAATGCGCGCGCTGCCGATTTCAGAGCCGATCATGCGCAGCGTGGCCTCGATCCAGGCTCCGGCTTCTTCACCGTAATTCTCGATCAGGATATAGGGTGGCAATCGGTCGATCAGCATATGCCCAGTCCCTTGCCGTCCCGGAGGGCCGGTGAACGAGAAATGACCGCAAATCAGCTGCGTATCGCGGCTTTTGTCCTCTCCGCCATAGATCAGAACACCATCACCCTGATACCCGGCCTCTTCCAGCACCTTCTCAAGTGGAATGGCGTCCATCGGATTAACCTCATTGCACAGCAGGGCATGGGCCGCCCCGTGCGGGATCAGGATCAGATCACCCTGCTTCAGACGCACCATTTCCCCTGTGTTAGAGACATAAACCTTCACTTCCCCCCGCTGAACAAAGTGAAACCGGGCCACGTTCTGATAGGCAGGGACCTGAACGCCAAAGGGGGGCGAAAAGGAGGTTCGGAAATAGAATGTCCCCCGCAGAGACAGGCGTGTGAGGATATCGCTGAGCAGGTCCAACATGGGTTAAACCTATACCCGGCTGCGCATTCGTCCACCCGTCGGGACGATCTGCACAAAAGCTTGAACTTTGGGCAAAGAAAAACCCCCGCCGAAAGCGAGGGTTCCTAAATCATCGGCCGCGTGGGTTAAGCGCGCACCAGCGCCTCATACTCTGCGGCGATCTCACGGGTCAGATCGCCCACTTCGAACGTATAATCGCCAATCTGTCCGACCGGAGTGACCTCGGCCGCTGTACCCGTCAGCCAGCATTGTTCAAAATCGGCCATCTCTTCGGGTTTGATGCGGCGTTCGTGGACGGTGATGCCTTTGTCTTTCAGCATCTGAATCACAGTCTGGCGCGTGATCCCGTTCAGGAAGCAATCCGCCAGCGGGGTATGCACCTCACCATCCTTGACGAAGAAGACATTTGCGCCGGTGGCTTCGGCGACATAGCCACGCCAGTCCATGAACAGCGCATCCGAGCAGCCCTTGGCCTCGGCCTTATGCTTCGAGATCGTGCAGATCATGTAGAGACCTGCCGCCTTGGCGTGAACCGGGATGGTTTCCGGGCTGGGGCGTTTCCATTCAGCGATGTCCAGCTTGGCGCCCTGCATTTTGGCGTCGCCGTAATATGCGCCCCAAGGCCAGACCGCGACCGCCATGCGCACAGGGTTTTTGGCCGAGGCCACACCCATATCGTCGCCCGAACCGCGCCAGACCAGAGCTCGCACATAGGCATCCTGCAAACCGCTGGCTTTCAGCGCTTCTTCCTTGGCAGCTTCGATCTGATCTACGTCATAAGGCATCGGCATGTCCAACGCCTCAGCCGAGGCGATCAGACGCTCGGAATGTTCCCGGCTTTTGAAGATCTTGCCGTTATAGGCGCGCTCACCCTCGAACACGGATGACGCGTAGTGCATAGCGTGGGTCAGAATATGTACATTGGCCTCGCGCCATGGCACCAATTTGCCATCCAACCAGATCACGCCGTCACGATCATCATACCCCGCCATGCGAAACCTCCAGCCTTGGGTTGAATTTTGCGATTGTTGCGCCATTTAAGTCCGATGCGGACATAAAGTTGCGCAGAAACTGCGATTCGATACCTGTCCACCCTTGGAATGTCAATAACGCTGACATAAAGTCGGTTCTGAGTAACGAATGAGGCAAACCATGTCGGATACGCGTCCCGCCCAAGTCTTTGGCGGCGAAAGCCTTTTGTTTCTGACCGACGAACAGCTGCGACAAGGGATTGAGGCGATGTTTTTCGCCTATCGCGGCTTTACGGCTGATCCCGATCGTATTCTGGCGCAGATGGCTTATGGCCGGGCGCATCACCGGGCTGTCCATTTCATAAACCGTGCGCCGGGAACCACGGTGAACAACCTGCTGGCTATTCTGGGCGTGACGAAACAGTCTTTGAACCGGGTGCTGCGGACGCTGATCGAGGATGGTCTGGTCGAAAGCCGTGTTGGCACGGTGGATAAACGCGAACGACATCTGTTTCTGACCGAAAAAGGTAAAACGCTTGAAGCAAAACTGTCTGAAGCCCAGCGCGTGCGGATGCGCGCCGCGTATAAGGACGCCGGCCCCGAGGCCGTGTCAGGATTTCGTAAAGTGCTTGAAGCGATGATGGATGCTGATATGCGTCATGCCTACACCAAACTGCGGGATACCACCTCATGAGCGATATGGACGCCCATCTGCTGATCGTCGACGACGATGAGCGTATTCGTGATCTGCTCAAGAAGTTTCTGATGCGGAACGGGTTTCTGGTGACGGCCGCCCGCGATGCCGCCCATGCACGGCGAGTGTTGTCAGGGCTGGATTTCGACATGATCGTGCTGGATGTGATGATGCCCGGTGAGGATGGCGTGAGCCTGACCAAGACTCTGCGCGAGACCCATACCACACCGATCCTGCTGTTGACTGCACGCGGCGAGACCGAACACCGGATTGCCGGGCTTGAGGCAGGCGCTGACGATTACCTTGCCAAACCGTTCGAGCCGAAAGAGCTGTTGCTGCGGATCAACGCAATCCTGCGGCGGATGCCGGAAACGCCTGCTCAGGATACTGCGACCAAAATCCTGACCCTGGGGCCGATCCGCTATGATGTGGAACGTGGTGAGATGTGGCAGGGCGAAGACCCGGTGCGTCTGACCGCGACAGAGAGCCAGTTGATGAAGATCTTCTCGGCCCAGCCCGGAGAGCCGATCAGCCGAGCCAAGCTGGTCGAGGATCTGGGCCGCGACAAAGGGCAGGCGCAAGAACGTGCGGTGGATGTGCAGATAACGCGCCTGCGCCGCAAGATTGAGCAGGACCCGAAGCAACCTCGGTATCTTCAGACTGTTCGGGGTGCCGGGTATATGTTGGCGCCGGATTGATATGGCCGCTGCGCGGCGGATTTTTGCTTTCGGCAAAGGTATTTTTATCCAAATGATCAGGGGATCCCAATGAAGACTGCCCTTTTTACTCATGCGGATTGTTTGGGACATGTGACACCGGACGGGCATCCAGAGCGGGTGGCGCGGCTGGAGCATATTCTTCATGCGCTGGAACCGCTGGATCTGGATCGCAGAACGGCACCTATGGCAGCGGATGACGATTTGCTACGCATTCACCCCGAAGACTACATCCGGGATATTCGCGCCACGCGACCTGCGGAGGGTTTTGCGCAGATTGACGGGGATACGTTCATGTCTCCGGGGTCTGTGGATGCCGCCTATCGGGCGGCAGGGGCTGTGGTGCGGGCGGTGGATATGGTTCTGGGGGGCGAAGCGCCGAACGCGTTTTGCGCCATTCGTCCGCCGGGTCATCATGCGGAAACGGATAAAGCCATGGGGTTTTGCCTGTTCGGCAATGCAGCGTTGGCGGCAAAACATGCGCTGGATCATCACGGGTTAAACCGGGTTGCGGTGGTGGATTTCGACGTCCATCACGGCAACGGCACGCAGGATTTGCTGTGGGACGAGAGACGCGCGCTGGTGATCACAAGCCAGCAGATGCCGCTCTGGCCCGGATCGGGTCGGCCCGATGAAACCGGGGCATATGAGACGGTTCTGAACATTCCTCTGGCACCGGGATCAGGCGGGGCTGAGATGCGGGCGGCGTATGAAACGCAGGCCTTCCCACGTCTGCGCGCTTTCAAGCCTGAACTGATCATCATTTCAGCCGGGTTCGATGCCCATCAGGATGATCCGCTAGCCAATCTCAACTGGTCGACGGGTGATTTCGCCTGGGTCACGGCCGAGCTTTGCAAGATCGCCGATGAGCTGTGCGGAGGACGTATCGTCTCGACTCTGGAAGGCGGGTATGATCTGAACGCACTGGCCGAGGCCACACGCGCCCATGTGGAAGAATTGATGAAGGCAGCCCGATGACCGATACCCCCGTTGATCAGATGACATTCGAACAGGCGATGAAAGAGCTGGAGGCCGTGGTCGGCCAGCTGGAACGCGGCGATGTGGCGCTGGATCAGTCCATCGCTCTGTATGAACGCGGGGCGGCGTTGAAAAAGCGGTGCGAGGATGAGCTGAAGCGAGCCGAGGAAAAGGTCGCTGCGATCACTCTGGACGCCAATGGTCAGCCGACCGGGACGACGCCTGTCGAAGGTCAGTAAATGTTTCGCGAAAAACTGGCGCAGGATGCAGCGCGAATTCAGAGCCATTTCGATCTGGTTCTGGGGGCGCTGGACGATCTGGATGTGACCCGGGCGATGGCCTATGCCACCGAGGGCGGCAAGCGGCTGCGCGGATTTCTGGTATTGGAGAGCGCGCGTCTGCATTGCGTCCACGAGGATCGTGCGATCTGGCCTGCCGCCGGGATCGAAGCGCTGCACGCTTATTCTTTGGTGCATGACGATCTGCCCTGCATGGATGACGACGACCTGCGCCGCGGGCGTCCAACCGTGCATGTGAAATGGGACGAAGGCACCGCCGTTCTGGCCGGAGATGCGCTGCAAACTCTGGCATTTGAGCTTTGCACCCGGCCCGAGGTCGGAAATGCGGAAGTCCGCGCCGAGCTGACCCTGACACTGGCCAAGGCCAGCGGCGCGCAGGGCATGGCGCTGGGTCAGGCGCTGGATATTGCGGCCGAAACGGCGGCGACTCCGTTGACGCTGGACGAAATCACGCGCCTTCAGGCGGGCAAAACCGGGGCGCTGATCGAATGGTCGGCCTGTGCCGGTGCGCAGTTGGCACAAGCGAATACCGAACCATTGCGCCAATATGCCCGGGCACTGGGACTTGCTTTTCAGATCGCAGACGACATCCTTGATATCGAAGGAGATGCTGAAAAGGCCGGAAAACGCCTGCAAAAAGATGCGGATGCGGGTAAGGCCACTTTTGTGTCGCTGCTGGGTCTGGATGCGGCGAAGGCTCGGGCGGCAGAACTGGTCGATCAAGCCTGCGCCGCGCTGGATGGGTATGGCGCATCGGCTGAAACCTTGAAGGACGCCGCCCGCTTCGTTATTGCCCGGGACAGCTAAGCAGGAACGCCATATGTCTGACCGCCCGAATACGCCTCTGCTGGACCTTGTGAACCGCCCTGCGGACCTCAAGCAGTTTTCGGACGCGCAACTGCATCAGGTGGCGCAGGAATTGCGGGCCGAGACGATTTCGGCTGTATCCGTCACCGGCGGGCATCTGGGGGCGGGCCTGGGTGTGGTCGAGCTAACCACCGCGCTGCACGCGGTGTTCGACACGCCCCGCGACAAGATCATCTGGGATGTTGGGCATCAGTGTTACCCGCATAAAATCCTGACTGAGCGACGTGATCGTATTCGCACCCTGCGCATGAAAGATGGCCTCAGCGGGTTCACCAAGCGCAGCGAAAGCCCCTACGACCCATTCGGCGCGGCGCATAGTTCGACCTCGATCAGCGCAGCACTCGGGTTTGCCGTTGCCCGCGATCTGGGCGGTGTCACACCCGAAGGGTTGGGCGACGCGATAGCGGTGATCGGCGACGGCTCGATGTCGGCGGGTATGGCCTTTGAGGCAATGAACAATGCAGGCCACCTGAAGAAACGCCTGATCGTCATCCTGAATGACAATGAGATGAGCATTGCACCGCCGGTTGGCGCATTGTCCTCTTATCTGTCGCGCATCTACGCCGAAGAACCGTTCCACGATCTGAAGGCCGCCGCCAAGGGCGCGGTGTCGCTGCTGCCGGAACCGTTCCGCGAAGGCGCGAAACGCGCCAAAGAAATGCTGAAAGGCATGGCCGTTGGCGGCACCCTGTTCGAGGAGCTGGGCTTTTCCTACGTCGGGCCGATCGACGGCCACGACATGGATCAACTGCTGCCGGTTCTGCGCACTGTTAAGGCGCGCGCAACAGGTCCGATCCTGATCCATGTGCTGACCAAAAAAGGCAAAGGCTATGCCCCTGCCGAACAGGCCCGCGACAAGGGCCACGCCACCGCCAAATTCGATGTTGTGACGGGCGAGCAGAAAAAGGCCCCGTCCAACGCACCGTCCTACACCTCAGTCTTTGGCAATGCGCTGGTGGATGAGGCCGGGCGGGATGACAAGATTGTCGCTGTCACCGCCGCGATGCCAGATGGCACCGGGTTGAACCTGTTTGCGGAACGCTACCCGTCGCGCTGTTTCGACGTGGCGATTGCTGAACAACATGGCGTGACCTTCTCGGCGGCGCTTGCCGCTGGCGGGATGAAGCCATTCTGCGCCATGTACTCGACCTTTCTGCAACGTGGATACGATCAGGTTGTGCACGACGTGGCCATTCAGCGCCTGCCCGTGCGCTTTGCCATCGACCGCGCAGGTCTGGTGGGCGCGGATGGCGCGACCCATGCAGGTTCGTTCGATATTGCCTATCTGGCCAACCTGCCGGGCATGGTGGTCATGGCCGCGGCGGACGAGGCCGAGCTGATGCATATGGTCGCCACCGCAGCTGCTCATGACGATGGCCCTATCGCTTTCCGATATCCACGGGGCGAAGGCGTCGGCGTCGACCTGCCCGAGCGCGGCGAGGTTTTGGAGATCGGCAAAGGCCGCATCATCCAGAACGGCGCGCGCGTGGCGCTCCTGTCTTTTGGCACCCGACTGGCCGAGGTGCAAAAAGCGGCCGAGGCACTGACTGCGCGCGGCATCACCCCGACCATTGCTGATGCCCGTTTCGCCAAACCGCTGGATCGTGATCTGATCCTTGATCTGGCTGCAAACCACGAGGCCCTGATCACCATCGAAGAAGGCGCCATTGGGGGCTTTGGCAGCCACGTCGCACAGCTTTTGGCGGATGAGGGTGTGTTTGATCAGGGTCTCAAGTACCGCTCGATGGTTCTGCCGGATATCTTTATTGATCAGGCTAACCCGGCAGATATGTACGCCGTTGCGGGCATGAATGCCGAGAATATCGAAGCCAAAGTACTGTCGGTTCTGGGCGTGACGACCATAGGCGAAAAACGCGCCTGAGCGCATGTGAGGCGATCGGTTTCAGAAACTGTGAACGAAGCGCCCACAGAGGCTCTTCGCCTCAAGACAGCGCCATCTTTACGAACTCACATGACCGAAATGATCGCGTTTGCAGCTCCAACAAACCCGACCACAGCCACCACGCTCGCCAGCAGCACGCAACATATTTCCAATGCACTCAACTTCATTTTGACCCCCATCAAAACGACCCGCTCGACGTAGAATAATTTTGTCGTCTCGCAAAGAGACCTCTTTCGGACGCGGCGTAAACCCGCTGCGACACTGGCGCGAATTTGCTTACATCCCGCGTTGCAGCTCAGAAATGCGCTATGACGAAGGTATTCGGCGCTTGACCTGTAGCAACGCTGCACCACCACATGCGCAACCGTTCGGACAGTTTTTGAAACAGATGAATTGGGCGCGCTCGGCAGAGCGCGCCCTAGTCTCAGGGAGGATGATGAAAAAACTGCGCTCGAAACCAAACATGAACGCAAAATCAACTATGACCTCAGTATGACCGGCCTCGCTTGATTCGTCTGTGACGCGGGACACATTTCGGAACGCTTTTCATGCAGCATTTTCAGGTCAGTTCGGCTAACCCCAAGCATCACCACTATTTTTGATGGTGGTACTGTGCCCGTGTCGCCGCGCGTAAGTGGTTGCTTTTTGGGGTAAATATTTTCAGTTTTCGTGACAAAGTGCCTGGGTCGAGCCGACTGTTAACAAAAGGTTAACGAAGTGTTCTCAGTGTATTCAAAGGTATTCCTGCATTCTTGTCATGAATTGCTATGCGACGGCGCGACAAATGCTCAATTCGTGAGAATGGACATCCGTATGGTGAACTTTGCATTTACGTTCTTGGTCATGTTTCAATGGCTCACCTTCGGGATTCTGGTAAGTTTCTTTTTACTATGACCAAAAATAACGTGTTTGAACCTTCCACGCCCGGCAGTGCTGCGGCACATGCGTTTCTGCTTCAGAAAACCTCGGCGGATTGTGACGTCGCCATGTGGGCCGCCTGCGCGTTAATGGCACTGCATAGTGACGAACCCGAAACGTATCAGGAATTTGCCAAAATTTGGTCTGATAAGGTGAAAGCAACCAATTCTAAAATCAGTTTCGAGGATGAGGCACGATCTAATTGAGGGCACTGCCCAGCGCACTAAGCCGCGCCCCACCAAAATGCCAAACAGACACACCTACTGGACAGCGGGCGCGTGACATACCGCAATGCTCAAAAGTTGCAATTTTTGGATAAATCTGCCAAGAGCGCTGGTGCCTCAAGAGGGACTCGAACCCCCGACCTTGTCCTTACGAAGGACCTGCTCTACCAGCTGAGCTATTGAGGCAAGCGAGGGATCGTTTAAACGGTCACACAAAGGCACGCAAGTCGTCTTCTGCCTGAACCGTACACGCGGCGAGTTTTGCGCTGTTTTCCGGTACTCTTTGTGAATTTTTTGTAACGGCACCAATCCCCGGTTGCTGCTCAAGTCTTATTTCTATATTTCATGAAATATGATAGAAGAAATAGCAAACCAGCTTGCCATCCTTGGCCACCCGCAGCGTATCTCGGTGTTTCGCATGTTAATGCGACGTTTTCCTGACACCGTGCCAGCGGGAGAGCTGTCGACGGAATTGGGGATCAAGCCCAGCACCCTGTCGAACTACCTGAACGCACTGCAACGGGCCGGTCTGGTGACGCAGGAGCGGTCGGGAACCTCTCTGCTTTATTCAGTTGATATGAAGAACGTGCAGCACATGCTTGGCTTTTTGCTGAACGATTGCTGCCGGGGTCGCCCTGATATCTGCTCGCCCCTTCAGCAGAGAAACGGCACAATGACGGATCGCAAATTCAACGTATTGTTCATCTGCGTCGGCAACTCGGCGCGGTCTATTTTTGCCGAGTCGCTGCTGCGCGACATCGCCGGGGACCGGTTCAATGTCTATTCCGCCGGGACGCAGGCCTCGTCCGAACTGAACCCGTTCGCGCTGCAAGTGTTGCGGGACAAGGGGCATGACACCGACCTGTTGCGGTCCAAAACCCTGTCTGAATTCTCGGACCCTGACGCGCCTGAAATGGATTTCGTGTTCACCGTCTGCAACAAGGCGGCGAACGAAGAATGCCCGGCTTGGGAGGGCCAGCCGATCAGCGGTCATTGGGGCATGGTCGATCCGGTTAAGGCCGAAGGCACCGATGCGGAAAAAAGCCTCGCCTTCCAAAATGCCTATGGCGCGCTCAAGCGCCGGATACAGGCCTTTACGTCTTTGCCGGTCGAAAGCCTTGACCGGATCGCATTGCAAACTGCTGTCGATGACATCGGCAGAACGTCTTTCGAGGACCACACATGACCACTTACGCACTGAACGGCCTGGGCCGCATGGGCAAGCTGGCGCTGAAACCGTTGCTGGAGAAGGGTGCGGATATCGCCTGGATCAATGACGGGGTCGGCGATCCCGAGATGCACGCACATCTGCTGGAATTCGACACGGTCCATGGCCGTTGGGATGCGGAGTTCTCCCATGATGCGGACAGCGTTACCATAAACGGCACCCGCCTGCCTTTTATCGGCACCAAAGACCTGAGCGCCCTGCCGCTGGAAGGCGTCGATGTGGTGATCGACTGCACTGGTGTATTCAAAACCGAGGCCAAGCTGGCCCCCTATTTCGAGGCGGGCGTTAAAAAGGTTGTGGTTTCGGCCCCGGTCAAGGATGGCCCGACCGCGAATATCGTGGTGGGCGTCAATGACGAGACTTATGATCCGGCGGCGCATCAGATTGTGACAGCTGCGTCTTGTACCACCAACTGTCTGGCCCCCGTGGTCAAGGTGATCCACGAAAATCTCGGCATCCGCCACGGGTCGATGACCACGATCCATGACGTGACCAATACGCAGACCATTGTGGACCGCCCCGCCAAGGACCTGCGCCGCGCGCGATCGGCGCTGAATTCGCTGATCCCGACCACAACCGGCTCGGCCACTGCGATTACGTTGATCTACCCGGAACTCATAGGGCGTCTGAACGGCCACGCAGTACGCGTGCCGCTGTTGAATGCTTCGCTGACCGATTGCGTGTTCGAGGTGGAACGCGAAACCACCGCCGAAGAGGTCAACGGTTTCTTCAGGGCCGCCGCCGAAGGCGAACTTAAGGGCATTTTGGGCTATGAAACCCGCCCGCTGGTCTCGACCGACTATACCAACGACGAGCGGTCTTCGATCGTCGATGCGCCGTCAACCATGGTAGTGAACGGCACGCAGGTGAAGATCTATGCGTGGTATGACAACGAAATGGGCTACGCCCACCGTCTGGTCGACGTGGCGCTGATGGTCGGGGCCTCGCTGTGACCCAAAGGCCCGAAGGACTGTCGGCCTATATCGCGGTTACGGCGGCCTATTGGGCCTTTATGCTAACCGACGGGGCCCTGCGGATGTTGGTGCTGTTGCACTTTCATACGCTGGGCTTCTCGCCGGTGCAGCTGGCGTATCTGTTTGTTCTATACGAAATCGCCGGGATGGTCACGAACCTTGCCGCGGGCTGGATCGCAGCGCGGTTCGGGCTGACCTCAACGCTTTATGCCGGTCTCAGCTTGCAGGTTGCGGCGCTGCTGACGATGACTTTCTTGGACCCTCACTGGACCGTAGCCACATCGGTCGCTTTTGTGATGATCGTGCAGGGGGCCAGCGGGGTGGCCAAAGATCTGGCCAAAATGTCGTCGAAATCCGCAGTCAAACTGCTGGCCCCGGCCGAAGGCGGAGGGCTGTTTTGCTGGGTCGCGATCCTGACCGGGTCCAAAAACGCAGTAAAAGGCTTGGGCTTTCTGCTGGGCGCGGCCATGTTGGCAACGCTGGGCTTCATGACCGCCATTTTCATCATGGCCGCTGTTCTTGCGGTGATCCTGTTTGCGGTTATCCGCTTTATGCCTCCGGGCCTGCCCAAAGGGCGTAAAGGCGCGAAATTCTCTGAGGTCTTTTCCAAGTCTGCCAATGTGAACTGGCTGTCGGCGGCGCGCGTCTTTCTGTTCGGCGCGCGGGACGTTTGGTTTGTGGTCGGCATCCCGATCTACTTCTACGCGGTTCTGTCGGACGGCTCCGAGGAAGGCAACCGCGCCGCGTTTTTCATGATCGGCACCTTTATGGCCGTCTGGGTGATCCTCTACGGAGCCGTCCAGGCCAGCGCCCCGAAAATCCTTCGCGCCGCCGACCGAACCGAAGGCGACCTGATCCGTGCGGCCCGTAGCTGGGCGGCAGGCCTGTTCTGCATCCCTACGGCTCTAACCTTTGCTGTTTTACTTTCGTCCGGCCCCGAGACTTGGCTGACGATCACACTGGTTCTGGGCCTTCTGGCCTTCGGAGCGATTTTCGCCGTCAACTCGGCACTGCATTCCTACCTGATCCTCGCCTTCACCAAATCCGAGCGCGTCACCATGGACGTGGGGTTTTATTACATGGCAAACGCGACGGGTCGGTTGGTGGGTACAGTCCTGTCTGGCGCCACTTACCAGCTTGGCGGCCTGCCCCTTGTTCTGGGTACTGCGGCTGCGATGGTCGCGCTGGCGGCACTGACCGCGGGCAAATTGTCCGATCGGACCGAGGCCTATTCCTGATTGCTCGAAACCTGCTAGCCGTTCCCACTTTTCCGACACTGTGGAATGGAAAACCTGGCGACCCCGGCAGGATTGTTTACCGCTTGATGTAGGTATGTTTTTATTTATTTACAGTATCTTATGTCAACAGCAAAACAGCTTGTGTCACTCTTTGTGTCACCATTCTGACTATTCAGAAGACGTTGGTTTCTATTTCAAAAATCTTCAGTGCAAACGGAGACTATTTTAATGTCCGATCATGTTAAAAGACGATTATAAATTCAAAAACCTGAATTCCTCGGTATTGATAGTCCACAAGGCTACTGAGCCTCCCCAACTGAACTGGTCCACCGTTATGTTTAGGAAACGGAGGACCACGAATGGCAAACAATCGACCGAAGCCTGAAGAGATTGTCTCGAATTTTACCGATCATTCTTTGGCCAATTCCAGTCACGTCCTCAGCTTGGAAAAATTCTCCTACCAGCGAAGATTTTGATATTTGTAGACAACGGAATCGCTTTGATTCATATTGACCTCAGAAAACAGGGCGACCCTCCCACCAAGAAGAACCGCCCTGAAACCTAATTATTTCTTAGGTTTTTTGATGGTCACAACGACATGAGTTGACTTCAGTCGCTGAGCCTTTTGTCTGACGTCAGCGCCAATGGGACAGTTTAGGTTGATTTGATAAGAGAGGGTTTCTGGCTCATCGTAACCGCCAAGGAGTGGAGATGAGAAAGAAACCCGGAACTAAGCAGAGCCACGGTGAGAAGGTCGTAAAGGACATTCGCCGTGCGACCCGCAAACAGTATTCCGCAGAAGAAAAGATTAGGATCGTTCTGGACGGCCTCAAGGGCGAGGACAGCATTGCGGAGCTCTGCCGCCGTGAAGGCATTGCACAGAGCCTCTACTACAGCTGGTCCAAAGAGTTCCTGGAAGCCGGCAAGAAACGTCTGGCCGGCGACACGGCACGTGCCGCGACATCGACCGAGGTCAAAGACCTGCGCCGTGAAGCCCGCGATCTGAAAGAAGTTGTGGCAGAACAGGCCCTGGAACTGCGGCTTCTCAAAAAAAGCATGATCGCGGATGGGGACGACGAGGAATGAGATATCCTGCATCCGAAAAACTGGAAATCATCCGCTTGGTTGAGCAATCGCATCTGCCGACCAAACGCACTTTGGAAAAGCTGGGCATTCCGAAGACCACCTTCTATCGCTGGTACGACCGATATCTTGTCGGTGGCCCCGAGGCGCTTGAAGATCGTAGACCCACGCCGTCACGGGTCTGGAACCGCATTCCCACACCAGTGCGCGAGAAGATCAAGGATCTGGCCCTGAAGGAAAGCGAGCTGTCTCCGCGTGAGTTGGCTGTCCGCTTCACCGACACGGAAAAGTATTTTGTGTCAGAGGCTTCCGTCTATCGCATCCTCAAATCGTACGACCTGATCACCAGCCCGGCTTATGTGGTTTTGTCCGCAGCGGATGAGTTTCAAGACAAAACGACACGACCGAACCAGCTTTGGCAGACCGACTTTACCTATCTGAAAGTGATCGGCTGGGGGTGGTTCTATCTCAGTACGATCCTGGATGACTTCAGCCGTTACGTCATCGCCTGGAAGCTTTGCACGACGATGAAGACCGAGGATGTGACCGACACTCTGGACCTCGCCTTGCAAAGCTCAGGCTGTGATCAGGCAACCGTGTTGCATAAGCCGCGTCTGCTCAGCGACAACGGGTCCAGCTACATTTCCGGAGAGTTGGTTGATTGGCTGGAAGATCAGCAAATGGATCACGTGCGTGGGGCGCCATATCATCCGCAAACCCAAGGCAAGATCGAGCGCTGGCATCAGACCCTCAAGAACCGCATCTTGTTGGAAAACTACTATCTGCCTGGCGATCTCACGCAGCAGATTGACGCCTTCGTCGAGCATTACAATCATCGTCGCTACCACGAAAGCCTGCAAAACCTCACGCCCGCTGACGTCTACTTCGGACGAGACCAGACCATTCTGAGACAACGAGAAAGGATCAAACGAAAGACAATCGAAACGCGTCGCTTGCTTCACCGCAAATCCGCCGCATAATCACGCGAACCGGATGAGTCAGATTCTCTCTTAGCTCAGACTGCCAACTGGCCCAAAACTCCTGACGACGGACAGTGTGGCCCTTTTGACTGATTGCTCCAGATCAAGGCCCGACATCAGTATCTTTACCGGGCGTCGGTCACCGGTTTTGAGAAAACTCTAACCTGTGCGAAGATGAAACATATTCAGTTGTTACTGGTGGTTTTGAGTCATGCGCTTTTTGTCTGTCGCTTTATCCTTTCTGATTATGGCATCGCAACTTTTTGCCGAAGAACGTTCAGACCGTCTTCAAATTATTTGCACTGGCCCTGAAGTCGTTGCTGTTCTGGAGCAAGTTAAACCTGAGAATGACGTTAACGGAGAAAACATCACCCTAGCCGGCTCTGATTTTCTCACCGCCGTGCAGGCTGGCGGCAACCCACCCGAATTGAAGGGAAGCCTATCACTGTCTTACATTTCAGTGCCCGATGACCTCACACGAGATGAGATTTTCGAAGCATTGGATAACGACAAGAAGGCGCGGGATCAATTTGACGGATTTATACAGGGCGCGAATGGTGCCCCAAAATTTGTAACACAACTTTCCGGCAATCAGAGTGTGGAGTTGGTGATTGCCTCAGACAACACGGCAAATCTGACCGAAACCTATCATTCCTCGACTATAGAGACCGAGCTTTCGTGTCTTTTCGGTTTTGCATTTGACCCTGCACCTGAGGAGTTTACTGCACGTCTTTCAATGATTTGCCTTGAAGTCGAAGAGGAAGGCCTTTGGGTGTTCTCTGACACAGGGGTTATTAACTGGAGATATGTCGCCCCATACGGACACATTTTTATTGTGCGTCAGAGTGGCCCAAGTCCTACCGACCCGCACCTTTTTGTCGATTTAGAGTCGGAATTCTTGCAAGTCAAAATACCGGATTTGAATATGGAAGAATACCCACGGATGGATGTCTTGGCATTTAGGCCCTTAAAAAGGGTTCTGGGCGCAATGAGTGGCGAGATTCACTATCAGGAGGTGTTCAACAAGCTTCACTATCAGGAAGCGTTCAACAGTTTGCTCGAAGACCCCAAAATAGACCGTTACAGGTATATGACTATTGCAGGCGCGGAGTACCGTATACGACGCGGCGCGCACAGCGTACGCTGGTCTTTATCTGATGATGGGCAATCAACCGACGACCCCAATCAGCCACATGAGTTGCACCTTCTAGTAAACAATGCAACCAACAACTCGAAGAGGTACTACGAAGTACACGATCAAAACGGGGATATTTCTAAGGTTGTCTCGTTGGATTGTGCGACGTTCTTACAGTAGCAGCGAATTCCACAATACAGACTTGTAGGCTTCCTGAAAAACCATCGATTGGCCAATTCAATAGCCTGAGACCGCTATCTATAGTTGGGTTTTGGTAATCAAGAAGAAGGTTCGTTAGCCACATCAACCAATGCCACGGTTGCAGCAGATTCCTTAGCGTTCATAGTAACTCGTTAGGTAGTCATAAGGTATATCTCTGGATAGCAAAAACATATGCCCTCTTATGAACCCCTAAAAATAGCATATGCCTAACCTGTTTAGTGATGGTTATTTCATCACCACACCAAACCCCTCCTCTACAACCAACCTAAGAGAAGCACTCTAGGTCTGCACTTCCGTTAGTGATCGACCGTTAACGTGGGCCTTAACCCAATGTGATCATAGAACGCTTCACTGAAGACCTCTTGAGCTGTGTCGACGTCCCGAACTCGGACGATTAGACAGTCATGAACTGGAAGTGCTGGAATACAGTACTGACGTTTCAGGATCAGTAGCGTCTGGTTCATGATGGCGGAATCAATGGCCTGAAGGCGCAGAGAATTTAGACCTCTTGTCTCCAAGTCATTTAGGAATGGGTATCGTTCCAGAATCTTGCCTATGACCGGGGAAGTTCGCCCCCCTATCCGACCCTTTCCAACGATAACGTTTATTTCTTGCTTCACCTCTTCTCTGTCCAATCCGTCGATCTGGTACAGGTCAACCCCAACTTCATAGTCGAACCCCATCAGGCCGAGTAGCATGGTCAGCTGGCAAGCCTTTATGTCAATCTCAGCAGTTGGTTCACCACCTATCAGAATTCCCCTCCGCTCCTCTGACTTCCAATTGATATAGGTCGATTCAGACCCGTAGAAGCGGCCACCAGAGTCCCACTGGTAGTTTTCCCTGTCCCCATCATTGAAAACACGGAACAACACTGGCGGCGCTCCAAAGCTGTATTCCCACTCATTCAAGAAAGCATTAATTTCGTTCACATCCGCTTCAATCGCAGCCGATGTCGATGATCTTGTGTAGTCCGTGATAATCCGAGGCTTTGCCTCCCCACTGATTTTTGCCGCTTTCAACGTAATTGGTCGGGCTTTGTTCCGGTCGCTTCTGAAATGGAGTGTTAGGTTCTTTGGTGTGATGCCGTACTCAGCCAGACGTTCAAGCAGCAAAGGGGTGGCCCGAAGCCGTGTCGCCCATCGTTTGTTTGGGGTGTTCGGATGGTAAATCTCACCATCAAAATCGTCGCTTCCTCGAAAACCGTTAACGACATCCATCAACCCCATTTCGGGCCATACAGACTTCAGGGTTTCATAATGCCTGCTGGTTGCGTTTGTATTCTTGAACTTGTCCTTGTTACTTTCCCTCCAACAGTATCCCCCAGAGCCTATGTTGAGTGCTGCTTCCAGCAAGTCCCCAAGCAACGCCCCTATGGTAGCCTTTAGGGATCGTGCCGTTTCCGCTCTTAACCCCCTTACCCTTGTTCCCTGCATTCGCTGAAAGGAAACTGTTTCGTCCATTACAGCGTCAATTGCATCGCTTGCTTCTTCCGAGAAGGGACACATCACTAGAGAAGCCATTTTGGCCGCCCTCAGTTCCTCCGGTTCAAAGTCTGGCTTAATTTGATCCATGGTTTTCTAACCACCCATCCATCATGTTTTCTTGGTTAACCGAACTCGTTACTCTGGTTCTTTGGGGATCAGAGGTGGCATTGCCTTGCCTGATGCAGCTTCACATTTGAGCATTTGGCTCATGTGAGCGCTAAGAACTGAAACCTCATGTCCAAGGCCGTACCCTTCGCCCACACCATCGCGTTTCCAGCCGCCTATTCGGTCAACGACGTCTGGTGGACAGTTGGTGTTTCTGAGGCGGTCCCTAAGGGAATGACGCAAGCTGTGAAGTGATTGTTTTTCACCCCTGAGTTTCTGATCTTTCAGCCACTTGTTCAAAGTGGCGGATACCGAATTCTTGTTGAAGTCACCGTTCCTAACCACCTTCGGGAAAAGGTATTCACCGTCAGATGTTTCAGCAGCACGTCTAATCGCCCACAGCGAAACACCGACAAGTGGAACCCGTCTTGCAGAAGACTTGGTTTTGACGCCTCTTATCCTATTCGGCTTTAGCGTTATGTGTGGAGTTTCCGCGTCGAGAAAAACGTCCTCATGTAATAGCCCCGCTATTTCTGACATTCGGGCACCGGTGTCACTGAGTGCTGCTATAACCCAGCGCCGTTCATCATCCACTTCCATGCAACGTTGTTGAATTGCCCAAACCTGTTCCAGCGAAAAGGGTAACTTTGGTGGTTCCCAATCAGAGTCTTTTTCAGGGATAATCAGGTCCGAAAGTGGGTTTTCCATACGGACACCCAGCTCCCTGATCGCGGTGTTGAATATCGGCCTGATCTGGTTGAGGTATCGCTTCACTGTTGCTGGTGTCACTGTCTTGAGCAGTTCCTCCACGAAGGCGTTACCATGGTTTCTGTAGTACTGATTGATGGGGAGTTCACCATTAACCTCAGTAAATCGCTCTACAGACCTAGCAAACTGAGTGTCTTCCGCCCTTTTAGGGTAAAATCTCAGGTGTTCGTCCTTAACCTCCGAAAAGTATGGAACGGTGAGGTCACGTAGCTCCTCTGGGTCTGCATAAAACAATTCGGCGGCGCGCCTCAAACCGGGTGGAAGCCGTTCTGCTACAATACCCGGCGCTTGTCCGTCCTGATCCAGAGATTCGATGAGAAGCTCATTTACAAAGCGCTCCGGCTCAATATCGTATTTGGCGTATTCAGCAGCTTGACCGGGTTTTAAACCGTGTTTTCGAAGGATGGCCATCGCTTCCTCCCGAAGGGCAAGTTCGCCACCATCGTTAGACCTCAAGAGTCGCCACTCACGGTCTAACCTCTTGGTGATCTGCTGCGCTTTTCTAGCCGCCTCTGCTGGGCTTTTAGTTCCAAGGGACTCGAAGAGAATTTCCTTCCCACAGTAATGAACCTGTAAGTCCTTCGGTATCCTGCGTCGGTAGTTCGCTCTACCTCCACGCCATTCAACATGTTTGATTGTCATTCTTATTGGACCGTATCTGAACCAGTTCTTCGACATGTGTCACCTATCGGGGTACAGGAAGCGTCTAAGGTATGGAAAGCACATACTTTTTTAGAGCAGTCTGGCGACCCCGGCAGGATTCGAACCTGCAACCTGCCCCTTAGGAGGGGGCTGCTCTATCCAGTTGAGCCACGGGGCCGCGCAAGGGTCTCTGTACCTGTGTTTTTTCGCCTTGTCATGGGGATTACGCCAGGTACGTAGAACAGTTGTAAACCGCGTTCCGTTTACGCTACCATCGGACAAAATAACAACGCAGGTGCCTTCCCGTGACCACTGAAACAAAACGCCCGCTTACCCTTCGCGATGTATCAGAGGCTTCGGGGGTATCCGAGATGACGGTCAGTCGGGTCCTGCGCAACCGTGGCGACGTGTCGGATGCCACCCGCACCCGCGTTCTCGCCGCCGCGAAAGAGCTGGGATACGTGCCCAACAAGATCGCAGGCGCGCTGGCCTCGAGCCGGGTGAATCTGGTCGCCGTGATCATCCCGTCGCTGTCGAACATGGTCTTTCCCGAGGTTCTGACCGGGGTCAATCAGGTGTTGGAAGACACCGAGTTGCAGCCGGTGGTTGGCGTCACAGACTACCTGCCCGAGAAAGAAGAAAAGGTTCTGTATGAGATGCTCTCGTGGCGGCCTTCGGGCGTGATCATTGCGGGGCTTGAACATACAGAAGCCGCCCGTGCCATGCTGGATTCGGCCGGAATTCCGGTGGTCGAGATCATGGATACCGACGGCAAGCCAGTGGATGCGATGGTCGGCATTTCGCACCGCCGCGCCGGTCGCGAGATGGCCGAGGCGATCCTGAAGGCGGGCTATGAACATATCGGCTTTATGGGCACCAAAATGCCGCTGGACCACCGGGCGCGGAAACGGTTCGAGGGCTTTACCGAAGTGCTGGGTAAAAGCGGGATCGAGATTGAGGATCGTGAGTTTTACTCCGGCGGTTCCGCTCTGGCCAAGGGGCGAGAGATGACACAGGCCATGCTGGAACGCTCTCCGGACCTTGATTTTCTGTATTATTCCAACGACATGATCGGTGCAGGCGGTTTGCTGTATCTGCTGGAACAGGGTATCGACATACCCGGGCAGATCGGCCTGGCCGGGTTCAACAACGTCGAGCTGCTGCAAGGTTTGCCGCGCAAATTGGCCACGATGGACGCCTGCCGCTTGGAAATCGGACGCAAGGCCGCTGAGATCATCGCTGCGCAGCTGGCCGACCCGAATGCCGAGATCGACACGCGCGTGACTCTGACTCCCACGATCAGCTTTGGCGACACGCTAAAACGGCGCTAAACCAGTGGCTATCCCCCGGCTGGACAATAAGGCGGCCCGTGCCCTGTTCATGGACCGCCACGCGCTGGCCGAGCAACCTTCGGGCGCGTCCAAGGGCGCGGACTTACTGGACCTGATACATCGACTGGGCTTTGTGCAGCTGGACAGTATCAACACCGTCGCCCGCGCCCATGACATGATCCTGTTTTCGCGCAGGCCGACTTATCGCTCTGACAACCTCAAGCGGCTTTACGAGCGCGACAGGGCGCTGTTCGAGCACTGGACCCACGATGCCGCCGTAATCCCGATGGAGTTCTACCGCCATTGGCATCTGAGGTTTCTGCGCGACGAGGCGCTGCTGAAATCGCGCTGGAAGAACTGGCGCCGCGACGGGTTCGAGCAGCAATTTGCCACAGTCCTAAAGCATATCCGCGATCATGGGCCGGTGTCGTCCTCGGATGTGGGTAAGGACGAGAAAAAGGGCTCGGGCGGTTGGTGGGATTGGCACCCGTCAAAAACCGCGCTGGAGTTTCTGTGGCGGTCTGGTGCCCTGACCGTGATTGGTCGCAATGGCTTTCAAAAGCGCTATGACCTAACCGAACGGGTGATCGAAACCCATATGTGCCCGGGAAACATGCCTTGCGACGCGGAGGCGACCGTTGATTGGTTGTGTAACGCGGCTTTGGACCGTCTGGGCTTTGCAACCCCCGGAGAGCTGGCCGCATTCTGGGATACAGTCAGCGTTTCGGAAGCGAAGGACTGGTGTGCAGAGGCTCTAACTCAGGGTGATTTGCAGGAAGTCGAAGTAACCTGCGCCAACGGCAACATTCGCAAACTGCTGGCGAGGCCAGGTCTGACTGAGACTGAACTCCCCTCAGCACCTGGCCGTATCCGGGTGCTCAGCCCGTTTGATCCCATGCTGCGCGACCGCAACCGGGCCGAAAGGCTGTTCGGCTTCCATTACCGGATCGAGGTCTTTGTGCCTGCCGCCAAACGCACCTATGGCTATTACGTCTTTCCCCTGCTCGAGGGCGACCGGATGATCGGCCGCATCGACATGAAAGCACAGCGCGACCGCGGCGTTTTGCAAGTCAACGCGCTGTGGCCGGAACGATCCGTACGCTGGTCCGATGCGCGGACCAGTCGATTGCAGGCAGAGCTGGACAGGGTCCGCCGGTTTGCAGGTTTGGACGACGTGGAATTCGCGAAGGATTGGCTAAAAGACCCTAAATAGGGTCTATTCTGCCTTGGACAGGGTCAGCTTGATCGGCTGCAACCCGTCAATCGCACCGTCCAAGACATCTCCGGCCTGCACTGGCCCGACACCGGCAGGCGTGCCGGTGAGGATCAGGTCTCCGGGCCGAAGATGGTAGTAGCCGGACAGGTGGCTGATGATCTCGTCGATCTTCCAGATTAACTCTACCAGCGTTGCATCCTGACGTATCTCACCATTTACACTCAGATGAATGCGTGTGTCGTCGCTAGGCGACCACTCGGACGCCAGCGTGAGGGGGGCGAAAACCGTTCCGGCCTCAAGATCCTTACCCAAATCCCAAGGCCGCTGTTTGTTGCGCTCGCGGATTTGCAAATCGCGGCGCGTCATGTCCAGCGCGCAGCCATAAGCGTACACCGCATCCCACGCCTGCGCGCTGGTGGCGCGAAAGACGGGTTTGCCGATGGCGAGGGCCAGCTCCATCTCATGGTGGAAATTCTCGGTACCCGGAGGGTAAGGCACGGTCGCGCCGGACAGAACCGCATTCGGCGCGGACTTGGTGAAATAAAACGGCGCTTCGCGGTCTACTTCGTTGCCCATTTCGGCCGCATGGGCCGCGTAATTGCGCCCGACACAGAATATCCGACCCACCGGATAGGTCTGTTGCCGCCCCTGAACCGGGATTGAGATCGATTCGGGCAGAGTGAACAAACTATGTGCCATTGCGGCCCCCTGTTGCGACAAGAGCGCGCATTTTAGCCGAGATGACGGATGGGACAACCCGCGTTCTACCATCTGAAACTGCACCCATCTCATTGAAATGAAAATAAAAACACCAACCCTGATGATTTCTTGCCTCTGAAACCCAATTCACAATTGGGGTGTTCTGTCTTGGAAATCGCGCAGACAGCTATAAGTTGTGTGGTGGCAGGGCGAAATATCGCTTGCAAATCGGGGTGCAGCGCGCCCTAGCCGCCACTCACAAACTGGCGGATACCCAAGCGTCCGCCGTGGCGAGAAGACATCCGAACCGGCCGACACACACACCGGCCACCCGGATGTGACTGTTTCGGGGAACAAGTGCCAAAGGCAGTACCCCCAATAATGTCTTTGACCATTTCGCTGGCTTATTTTTCAGGCTGGCATGTTCTTCGAAGCGCAGGACGGATCGCCGCACACTATCCGGCGCACCCGGCCCTGGGCCAGGCTTCGAGTTCAGTACACGTCTGGCCGCCCCGTCGGAGCAAAGCAGACACTCCGGCGGGGTTCGGGTACTGAATGTCACGTTTCCAAATCGCGCAAGTCGTTCAACAGATCCAGCAGCGTCTCGTGCCGCTCAGGACCGAGTTTGGCGCGCAGGTCATCCGCCAGATGCCGTGTGATCTGGATATTGTCCCGAATGATCTGCTGACCCTTGGGGGTGATCTCAACGATCTGGCGGCGTTTGTCGCAGGGATGCGCATTGCGCATAATAAACCCTTTTATTTCCAGCTTTTGCAGGATACGCGTCAGACTGGGCAACAACAAACAGGCGCGGTCCGCGATATGTGTCGGTTCTTGCGGACCTTCTTCATTCAGGACACGCAGCACGCGCCATTGCTGTTCAGTAACACCGGCATCCACCAGCATTTTACGAATGGGTCCCATGACCCGTTCCCGAGCCCGAAGTAACGCAATGGGCAATGAACGTGACGTCAATGGTACTTCATTGGTCATGCTAAATTGTCGCCGAAATCCGCGTTTTCTGCAACTCAACAATCCGTTTTTCTGCATGATTAGTGAGATTTAGCCCTGTATAGGCCCGCATTATCCTTCAATGACTGTGTGCCAAATGATCCGCGCGTGAAAGATCGTTGACCTCCGGCAACGGATGCTGATCACTGTCACAGGGGGGATCACCCCATGCTCAACGGTGCTGAGGTATCAGATGAAATGGGATGAGTTCTCGGAATGGGGAAAAATGATTGCCGACTGGACGCAGGATTACCACCTGACAGTCGGCGACAAACCGGTACGTGCCCGCACGGAACCGGGCGACGTCTTGAACGCCCTGCCCGCTCATCCGCCAGAGCAGCCGCAGCCTGTCGAGGATATTTTCCGCGATTTCGAGGATATCGTGATGCCCGGCATCACCCATTGGCAACACCCCCGGTTCTTTGCGTATTTCAACTCGAACGCCTCTGCCCCGTCGGTTCTGGCCGAGTTTCTGGCCAGCGCCATCGCGCCGCAATGCATGCTTTGGCAGACCTCTCCCGCCGCGACCGAGATGGAGACGCGGATGATGGACTGGCTGCGACAGGCGCTGGGCCTGCCCGAAGGCTTTGCCGGCGTCATCCAGGACTCCGCGTCGTCGGCGACGCTGGCTGCGGTACTGACCATGCGGGAAAAGGCGCTGAGCTGGCGCGGTAATCAGCATGGGCTTTTCGGGCAGAAAGCGCTGCGGGTCTATTGCTCGGCCGAGGTTCATACCTCGGTGGATCGCGCCATCTGGGTGGCTGGGATTGGGCAGGATAATCTGGTGCGTATTCCGACCAAAGGTGACTGGCGTGGGATGGACCCCGCAGCGCTGGAGACGGCGATTCAGGCTGACTTAGACTCGGGCTTGCAGCCTGCTGGCGTCATCCTGTGCGTCGGCGGAACCAGCGTGGGAGCGGTGGATCCGATCGACGAATGCCTAAATGTCGCGAGAAAATATGGCCTCTATTCCCATGTGGATGCGGCATGGGCCGGTTCAGCGATGATCTGTCCCGAATACCGCCACTATTGGCCCGGCGTGGATCAGGCCGACAGTATCGTGTTCAACCCACATAAGTGGCTGGGCGTTCAGTTCGATTGCTGCGCACATTTCCTGAAAGACCCTGACGATCTGGTGCAGACGCTGGCAATCAGTCCTGAGTTCCTCAAGACCCATGGCAAGGATGGGATCATCAACTATTCGGAATGGTCGGTGCCTTTGGGCCGAAGGTTCCGGGCGTTGAAACTGTGGTTCGTGATGCGCGCCTATGGGCTGGAGGGGTTGCGGGAACGGCTGCGCAACCATGTGAACTGGTCCGTTGATCTGCATGATAGGCTGGCGGCGGAACCAGATTTCCAGATTGTGACTCCGCCGATGTGGTCGCTGTGGACGTTCCGCTATGCTCCTGACGGTCAAACCGATCTGGACGATCTGAACTTGCGGCTGGTCAACGCCATTAATGACGATGGCCGCATCTATCTGACGCAAACCCGTGTGGATGGCGATCTGGCAATCCGCTTTCAGGCCGGTCAGTTCGAAACCACCGAGGATGACGTTCGCATGGCGTATGACGTCATCACTGAAATCGCCCGCTCTCTGACCTAGAGGTACCGCAATGTCCGCACCTGTAAACACCTTCAAACAGGCTCTAATCAAAGGCGATCGGCTGATCGGCTGTTGGAGCAGTTTCGGCGAAGCCATCACCGCCGAGATCATGGGAACCGCCGGCTTCGACTGGCTGGTCATTGACGGTGAGCACGCGCCTAATGACATCCGCTCGATCCGCGATCAGTTGATGGCGCTGGCGGCAAGCCCCACACACCCGGTAGTGCGGGTGCCCGTCGGCGATACCGCCCTGATCAAAATGGTGCTGGATATCGGCGCGCAGACCATTCTTGTACCCATGGTCAACAGCGCCGAGCAGGCGCAAGAGCTGGTGCGCGCCTGTCGCTATCCCCCGGACGGCCTGCGCGGTGTTGGCGCAGGGGCAGCGCGGGCCACTGGCTATGGGTCGTTCAGCGACTACATCCAGACCGCAGATGAGCAGATTTGCCTGCTGGTACAGGTGGAAAACCGCGCCGGGATGGCGGCGCTGGACAACATCCTAAAGGTCGAGGGCGTCGACGGCGTCTTCATCGGCCCCGCAGACCTGTCCACTGATATGGGCCATCAGGGCAACAGCGCCGCGCCCGAGGTGCAGGCCACCATTGCCGACGCGATCAAACGGATCAAAGCGGCGGGTAAAGCGCCCGGTATTCTGGGCACCAATGATGAAGCCAGTCAGGCTTATATGGACATGGGGGCGCAGTTTCTGGCGGTTGGGATCGACGTGATGCTATTGACACAGGCAGCACGGGCACTGGCGGCCAAATGGAAAGCCAAATAGACCCTAACCCTGCATATCTGCGGCAGCCTGCGCATACCCGCCCGAGGCGCCGTCGATGAAATGCACATGGTCGTCGCGCATAGCAGACGGCACAAAGCAGGTCATCATAGCCTCATCCTGAATGTGCAACCCATAGCGGATTTTGCCGTGGCCGCGGGCCTGTTCCAGCATAATTCGGATTTTCGACAAGGTGGCCGGATCACAATCCAACGTCATTTTCAGCCCATCGTCAAACTTGCGGAAATCGGCGTTGCGGCTGACCATATGCTTGTAATGCTCGGGATCGAACTGCCCCATGCGCTTGCCGGTCTTGAACAGCAGGGCAATCAGCAGGTTTTGACTCAACAGCTTTAATTTCTGCGCAATCAGGTTGCCTCCGGCGCGGGACACACGTGCATCCAGCGTGGTATCCGGCGGCGGCCAGCTGATTGGGGGACCATTTTCAGGCACCGGGTGGCCGGAACGCTCTAGCCCCTCGGCCGCGGACAAGACGGATTGGGCCAGATCGGCAAAGTCGCTCTCGGTCGCCTTGGCAGTTGGCTGCACCACGACCGAGACAATGTTGCCGTGCCGGGCTTTGCTGTTGGACCAGCGGCAGGACAGACCGGTCAGATCGGGCTGCGCGCCGGGATCGGCGGGCGGCACTTCGAACTGACCCTGCTTCATCTGTGCTTCGGCCCAGGCCAAACCACCACCTGAAAACATTGCGTAATCCACCCCGTCCGAGGGCGCATAGCGCGCCACCCGCAGGTCGCGCCCTGCCAGACGGATTTCGGACACTGGCACCAAAGCGCCACGCAGGGTGATCGCGAACTCTTCGTCCGCCCAGCGCCGCAGGTCAGCCAAAACCGAACGGGCCGTGTCGACCGCGCTGGCCGGAATGGCAAACCCCGCGCCGTCTCCACCAAAGACATAGGGAAACTCCTGCCCCTTCAGCGCGTTGATCATGGCCGAGATCACCGCCGCGCCGACCATATTGACGGTTTTGTAGCGCCCTTTGGCAATCTCTCCGGTGGAATCCACGATATCAGCAACGCCCAATGTCCAATCATCCGGCACGGCGGTAAACCGCGTTGGCTGCGCCAAACGGGTGAAGTCCCTTTGCAAGGGTAGGTTTTCGTAAAAGGCAGCCTGTGCGTCCTTCATTGATACCTCAGGGTGATCACTCAGAAACAAGATAGCCCGATTGTGATCTCTGTCTCGTGCAAAGAGTATAACACACGTCCTTGTGTGACGCAGCGTGCCGTGCCAATTCTTGCCACGCAGCTTGGGGGAGAAGGGGCGTTTCATGAAGGCAGGTCTGGTGGTGTTGTGTCTGGGCTATGTGCTCAGCCAGTTTTTCCGCGCCTTTCTGGCTGTGCTCAGCATTGATCTGGGCCGCGATATCGGCGCCACGCCCGAGGATCTGGCCTTTGCCTCGGGGCTTTGGTTTCTGATCTTTGCCGCGATGCAGTTGCCGGTTGGCTGGGCGCTGGACCGGGTCGGGCCGCGCCTGACCGCAGCCGTTTTGCTGCTGGTCGGCGGTGCGGGCGGAGCCGCCCTTTTTGCCGTGGCCAGCACGCCGTTTCACGTTGCGATCGCCATGGGATTGATCGGCGTCGGCTGCTCTCCGGTTCTAATGGCGTCTTATTACATCTTCGCGCGGGAATACCCGCCCGCACGGTTTGCCACGCTGGCAGCCGTTATGCTGGGGGTCGGGTCGGTGGGCAATCTGGTCGCCTCTTACCCCACCGCGCTGGCGGTCGAGCTGATGGGATGGCGCGCGACGATGTGGGTGCTGGCGCTGTTTTCCGGCGCAATTGCGCTGGGTATCTGGCTTAGCGTACAGGACCCTGAAAAGATTCAAACCGAACAAAAGGGCTCGTTTCTGGATCTTCTCAGGGAACCGGCGCTGTGGACCATCCTGCCGCTGATGCTTGTCTCTTACGCACCGTCCGGCGCAATTCGAGGGCTATGGGCCGGGCCGTATCTGAGCGACGTTTTCGGCCTCAGCACAACCCAGATCGGTCAGGCGACGCTGATCATGGGCGCGGCAATGATTGCCGGAACTTTTGCCTATGGACCTTTGGATCGGGTGCTCGGCACGCGGAAATGGGTCATCTTCGGCGGTAATGCACTGGCTGTGGTCGGTCTGGCGCTGTTGTTCCTTTGGTTTGAAAATAACGTCTGGCTGTCAGTGGCGTTGATGGCTGTGATTGGCTTCCTGGGAGCCAGTTTTCCGGTCATCATGGCGCATGGCCGGGCCTTTGCCCCGCCGCATCTGGTCGGGCGCGGCATGACCTTGCTGAACCTGTTTGGCGTGGGCGGCGTCGGCGTGGCGCAATTCGCCACCGGTCGCATCCATGCCGCCACAGTGGACATCAGCCCAACCGCGCCCTACACAGCGATATTCGGCTATTTCGCCGTCACGCTTGCCATCGGCTGCGTGATCTATCTATTCAGCCGGGATAGCGTCGACTGACGCTGAAACCGTCAGGAGCATCCATGTCCGACCCGCGCGTCATCGCCCCCAACCTCAAACGCAGGCTTTCCGGCGTGACGGCGACGATTGCGCGGCTGGTGCCGTTGCAGGTGCAATGGATCGACATCGCGGCGACGGGTCCGGGCCTGCCCGAGGACATCCCGCACATCCCGCTTGGGCGCCTGCCCTTTCTGTCGCGCAAGACCCTGCGTGTCTGGCACGCCCGGCGCAATACCGAGATGCTGCTGGGCCTGATGCTGCGCAACATTTTCCGGCTGCGGCTGAAGCTGCTGTTCACCAGCGCCTCGCAACGCGCCCATACGGGCTATACCAAATGGCTGATCGACAAGATGGATGCGGTGGTCGCCACGTCTCGCAAAACCGCCGGGTATCTGGAACGCGACGCGCAGGTGATCATGCACGGAATCAACTTGCAAGATTTCACGCCACCCGAGGACAAAGCCGCCGTCCGCGCCCGTCTGGGGCTGCCGGATGGTCTGCTGTTGGGGTGTTATGGCCGCATCCGCCACCAGAAGGGCACCGACGCTTTTGTCGACGCAATGATCGACCTGTGCGACCGCTTCGACGATGTCCACGGCATTGTCATGGGCCGCGCAACCGAGAAACACACCGGCTATCTGGCTGAGCTCAAGAACAAAGTCGCCGAGGCAGGTCTGTCCGACCGCATCCTGTTCAAGCCCGAAGTCACCGTCGACCAGATCGCCGAATGGTATCAGGTTCTGGACCTGTTCATCGCCCCACAACGGTGGGAAGGGTTCGGTCTAACCCCGCTTGAGGCGATGGCCTGCGGCGTGCCGGTTGTGGCCACTGATGTTGGTGCGTTTTCTGAGATTGTCACCGACCCGTCACTGGGCCGCGTGGTCGAACCCGGCGATATTCCTGCATTGGCCGATGCGTCTGCTGAAATGCTGTCTGACCGCGATTCCCTTGCCCGTGGTGGCACCGCCGCCCGTGCCCATGTCGAGCAGAATTTCGACATCAACGGCGAGGCAAAAACCCTCGTCGCCCTCTACGAGCGGCTTTTGAACGACGCCTGACCCGCGCCAGCGCGTAAAATCGGCGTCATTGTGCGAAATAACGGCCGAAAACCCTTTTTTCTTTGCTGCAACGCAGCTATGAACGCGCGTCCTTAACTTTGGAGACATGAAATGGGCTATCGCGTCGTTGTCGCCGGCGCCACAGGTAATGTGGGCCGCGAAATGCTGAACATTCTGGCAGAACGCCAGTTCCCCGTCGATGAACTTGCCGTGCTGGCAAGCCGTCGTTCGCTGGGTACAGAAGTAAGCTTTGGCGACAAGACACTGACTACCCAGGACATCGATACCTTTGATTTCACCGGCTGGGACATGGCGCTGTTCGCCATTGGCTCGGACGCAACCAAGGTCTATGCCCCCAAGGCGGCCGAGGCTGGTTGTGTGGTGATCGATAACTCGTCGCTGTATCGCTATGACCCGGACATTCCGCTGATCGTGCCAGAGTGCAACCCGCAGGCGATCCACGACTATAAGAACAAGAACATCATTGCCAACCCCAACTGTTCGACCGCGCAGATGGTTGTCGCGCTGAAGCCGCTGCACGACCGCGCCAAGATCAAGCGCGTTGTCGTGTCGACCTATCAGTCGGTGTCAGGTGCCGGTAAAGAGGGTATGGACGAGCTGTGGGATCAGACCAAAGCCGTTTACAACCCAACCACCGAAGTCGAGCCGAAGAAATTCCAGAAGCAGATCGCCTTCAACGTCATTCCGCAGATCGACGTCTTCATGGAAGACGGCTCGACCAAGGAAGAATGGAAGATGGTTGTCGAAACCAAAAAGATCGTCGATCCGTCGATCAAGGTCACAGCCACCTGCGTCCGCGTTCCGGTCTTCGTTGGCCACTCTGAGGCCGTGAATATCGAGTTCGAAGAGTTTCTGGACGAAGATGAAGCCCGCGACATCCTGCGCGAGGCTCCGGGTATCATGGTGATCGACAAGCGCGAAGCTGGTGGCTACGTCTCGCCCATCGAATGCGCGGGCGATTTCGCCACCTTCATCAGCCGCATCCGTCAGGACTCGACCGTGGAAAACGGCATCAACCTGTGGTGCGTCAGCGACAACCTGCGTAAGGGCGCTGCCCTGAACGCAGTCCAGATCGCCGAGCTGCTGGGCCGTGAGGTTCTGAAAAAGGGCTAACCGCCCAACCCAGAGGGGCCACCCGGTCGCGGGCGGCCCTTCTGGTGCATATTGGGGTCAGACGACGGAAAGTGCGTCAGACTCAATCCGGGTTACGGAAAATACGACGTCTTCGAAATCGTAATCTCCTCCGCCCAACAGATCTTCAAAACCGACGATCATTGCGTCTCCGCCGGGGGCAATACCAGACAGCGCATGTTGTTCATTATCGGTATTGAGCAACGCGTTTTCTGCATGAAATGTGGTGACGTTTGCCACCTCTCCGTTGACCGTCAGCAACAGGTCGAGGCCATCATCAACATCTGCAACAGCGCCGTTGCTGGCCTGGAAATCCAACACATCCGAACCGGACAATGCCTCGGCCCACTCTGCCGCATCCTGCACGATGAAAAAGCCCAAACGGTTGCCGTCCGTCACATCCTGAAGGTTTACCAATCCGTTGACGTCATTGGCGTTGGTATAGATCAGCTGAACGTTCGAGATTTCGCCATTGCTATCGATTTCGTAGACCCCCACAACATTGTCGAACCCAGCGAACCCGATATCCAGCATCTGAATCTGGAAATCGGTTGATCCGTCACCGGCCAGATAGTCCTTGTTGACAATGCCGTTCACCTGATCGCGCCCGACTTGCATACCATCAGACAAACCGGGCAGGTAATCTGCGTAGGTGATAACCGTATCCCCACCCTTGGCCACGGCAAAGATGTCCCCATTTGGCAGTCCGGCATTCAGCGAAATGGTCACGTCGTAATCGCCGTCGCCGTCAGTATCGACCTGAATCTCAGAGTTCTGGTTGAAACGGATATTGGATCGTCCTGGCGCGACGCCTTCCAGAACCAGCGTATTGCTATGGTCAAAACCCTGAAGAAGATCGCCGTTCAATTCACCGGGTGTACCGCTGAGGGTTCCGGCTGCGTTGCCAAAGTCAAAAGTCTCAGTAGACGCTGTCGGCCCTTGGCCCGAGCCGTCCCCGGGAACATCAATAACTGTGATCGGGTTTGGTGCCGGGGGTGCGGGTGGCGTACCCGGAGTCGAGCCGCCTCCGCCGCCGGTGGACGTGCCGCCTGTGTCCAGTTGCACGGGGGCTGATGTATGCGCGAAATTCTGAGTGACCATCACCGCCGGAACCCCGTTAAAGGTCCCGATCTCAATGCCGATACCGATATAGGTCAGGTTCGGATCCAGAATATTGGCCCGGTGTCCGGGGCTGGCCATCAGAGAGTTGTGCAGATCAACCACATCATCGCTGAACCCCGCCGCGCCGCGCTGGCTCTGCCATGCGATGTTTTCCGCCGTGCGCCAGCTTCCGGTCAAATCAAAGCCGGAATCCCGAATGCGCTGCGTGGCCGAACTGTTGTTGACCCCGGTATGCGAGAAAGTGTCTGTGTTCAGCATCCACGTGCTGTGATCCTCAGCCGATGCATTCAGCTGGAGTTCCAATTGAACCGGATTAAGGCCAAGCGCGAGCCGCTCGGCGTTAATAAGGTCTAGCATTTCACGTTCTAAATCGCTGGCCTGTGACATCACCCTGCCTCCGTTTCCTGCGGGAGTTTTTGAGCTAATTTTGTCAAGAATTTGGCAGAGTAACGTCACTTGCCGCATTCAGGTCCAAAGCGGCGAGGTTTCGCTGAAAACCGCCGCTCAGCAGCGAGAAACCGCGTGAAAATGCGAGGCTTTTTGAGTATTGCATCAATGTGCGGAAAGATTTTTCCGTACTTTAAATCATTGTAATATATGAATTAATACTCTGGCGAGTCATAGATTCGACCAGATCGCCGAAAGGAACAAAAGACTTGAGAATAATGATCCTTCTCTTGGTGTTGCTCATTTTGGCAGGGTTCGTCACAACCATTATTCGGTTCGTCTTTTTGCTGGCTTCGTTTTCGAGTCTTATCGGCGCCACCAGCAAGGCGGGACAAGATCGGCCCGGCGAACACTTATTGACCGGGGGCTTTATGTCAGCGTGGCGCGTATTGCGTTACAAGGAAAACGCGAACGCAAACTGGGTGCTTGCCAGAAACGCTGTGCTTTTTTTGGGATCATTCACAATAACGATGCTAGCAGCATTTTTGCTGTTTCACTTTAACACCGAACACTGTGTTCTGGGTATGACAACAACATCCCAAGACGGAACCGTTACAGTAATTTGCGGCGAGTGACGCTTGTCACTCACCGCAATCTATTTCAGTTCTATAGCGCCTGCCCCTCGGCATCGAAGAACTGTAGTTTCTCCGGCGCGAAATGCAGGCCGATCTTGGTACCGGGTTTCAGCTGGGTATCACCGCCAAGGCGCACAGTGACCTTTTCCTCGGTCCCGCAATCGACAATGACGAACATGTCTGCGCCAAGGTATTCCACCACCTCGACCATGCCATCGCTATGGCCCGCGCCGGGTTCGACCACGCTGATATGCTCTGGACGGATGCCCAGCATGGTGGCCGCGCCAGTGCGGTCGAAAGGACCACTGCCGCCGTTTTCCAGCTGGAACTGATCGCCAGAGACAGTACAGGGGATAACGTTCATCTTCGGGCTGCCGATGAACTGCGCCACAAACAGGTTGGCAGGGCGTTCATACAGTTCACGCGGGGTACCGACCTGCGCGATCTTACCGAATTCCAGCACCACGATACGGTCGGCGAGCGTCATCGCCTCGACCTGATCGTGGGTCACGTAGATCATGGTGCGGTTCAGGCTCTGGTGCAGCTTGGCGATCTCATACCGCATCTCGACCCGCAGCGCGGCGTCAAGGTTCGACAGAGGTTCGTCAAACAGGAACGCGGTCGGGTCACGCACGATGGAACGGCCGATGGCCACGCGCTGACGCTGTCCGCCGGACAGATCCTTGGGACGGCGTTCCAGATAAGGTTCCAGCTTGAGCACTTCGGCAGCCTTGCCGACACGCTCGGCAATCTCAGCCTTGGGGACCCCGGCGACCTTGAGCGAGAAACCCATATTCTCACCCACGGTCAGGTGTGGATAGAGCGCGTAGGACTGGAACACCATCGTCAGCCCACGTTTCGAGGGCGGGTGATCGGTAACGTCATCGCCGTTGATCAGAAGTGATCCGCGCGAGATATCCTCGAGCCCGCCAATCATGCGCAACAGGGTCGATTTCCCACAGCCCGAAGGGCCGACAAAGACGACAAACTCGCCTTCTTCGATTTGCAGGTCGATGCCTTTGATCACCTGCACGTCGCCGAACCATTTCTCGACGGATTTGAGTTCGATGCTGCCCATCAGTTCCTCCCTGCCCAATGTAGCCAGACGGCGGCTGTCCATGTGAACGAATTGCCTCCGGCGGGGCTGCCGGTGGTCGGGTCGTAATATTCCGCAAAGCCATGGCCCGCGATCAGACGACCGGTTTTCAGACGCAGGGTTTCGGCCTCGTCACCGTGGCCCATATCCTTCAGACCAATACCGGCCAACATGTTCATGAAGGCCCATGTCGGTCCGCGCCAATAGCGGCGCGCATCGAATTTGGGCATGCTTGGATCATAGCTGGGGATCGGGTGCGGAACGATGGTCAGAATGGTTCCCAAACGCTCCAGCATCTGCGGCGACTCGATCCCAGCATACCAGCACAGATAGCTTGCGTTAGAGACGCTTTCAGCGAATTTCCCGGTCCGGGCATCACGGGCATCGAACGAGCCCAGAGCTTCGTTCCACAACGAATGCGCGCCCTGTTCCAACCGGGCGATATCTGCGTCCAGCCCTTCGGCCTCAAGCCCCAGCTCCTGACTGATCGCCAGCAGGTCACGGGCGGCGCGCAGGGTGGTGAAGGTCATGGTTGGGTCGGCAACACGAAACGGGTTGAGCTCGAGCAATTGCTGCTGATCCCAAGCAACCGAGCGCCCAATCTGCACCAATTTGATATACCGGTCGTAGTCATATTTGGTCGGCCGGTCGGCACTGTTCACATGGGTCGTATCGCGGCGCTCGTACTCACCTACATCCGACGCGTCGATGCCTTCCATCGCGCCATCCCAATCCGGCGCATTGTCGCGCCCGGCTTCCCAGGGATGGGTGGTGCATACTGCACCATGATCATCCAGACGCCATGTCATGAACCAGCGATGCCAGGCCAGCATGGCGGGGAACAGGGCGCGGATGCGGGCCTCACCGGCTGTGCGGTCCTTTTCCCAGACCCGCCGCGCCATGGTGGCGGCAAGCGGCGGCTGGGTAATGCCCGACGAGGCAATCGGCCCGGTGCCACCCCAGACATCCGGTCCGGGGAAATAACCCGGATCGGGTTTGTGGAACAGGATGTGCGGGACCATGCCATTGTCCCACTGGCCTGAGAACAGCGTCTCAAGCTCGACCCAGGCGCGGTCGATGTCGAACTCGGCAAAGCCCACCGCGGCGACGGCGCTGTCCCAGTTCCACTGGTACGGATAGAGGCCGCTGGTCGGGATCGTATAGCCGCCCCGATCGTTGGCAATCAGGATGTTGCGGGCCGATTCACTCGGCGTTGTATGGTGGTTCATTTCTGTCATCCTTTGACCGATCCGGCTGTCAGGCCTTTGGTCATGAAACGTTCAAGCCCAAGGAACAGGGCCATGATCGGAACGGTGGCAATCACCGCACCGGCCATCAGGTGTTGGCGGGGAATTTCCGAGGAGTTCAGCATCGTGACGCCTCGGGTCAGGGTGAATTTCGACGGATCGTCCAGCAGCATGAAGGCCAGCAGGAATTCGTTCCAGGCGATCATGAAGACATAGAGCGAGACCGACGCCAGCGCAGGCAGGCTGAGCGGCAGGGTAATTTTCCAGATCACAGCAAGACGCGACAGGCCATCCATCAGACCGGCCTCTTCCACCTCGGAGGGCAGTCCTCGGAAATAGCCTTGCAGCATATAGAGCGCGACTGGGATCGTCGTGACCGGGTAGATCATCACGATGCCCAATATGGAGTTGCGCAGACCAGTCAGCGAGAACGCGATATAGATCGGCAGCGCCAGAACGATCATCGGCACCATGTAGATCAGCAGGATCGAGCGCGAGAACGCCTTTTGCCCTTTGAACCGGAACCGCGCGACCGCGTAGGCACCGGGAATGCTGAAGGCCAGTGTGATGAAGACCGTCAGGACCGAGACATAGAACGAGGTCCACAGGTAGGTGCCAAAATTGAAGTCGCGGAACAGTTCCGTGTAGCTGCGGAACAGCGCCCAGCCCTGATCCAGATCCAGCGAGAAATCCAGCGGGTTCTGCAACAGCGCCTGTTGTGATTTCAGGCTGGTCATCACCATCACGTAGAAGGGGATGACAACGATGGCCGTGAAGAAGATATAGCCAAAACCGGTACAGAAGCGGATCACCGCGTCCTCGAATTCATGACGCGTCAATTCACCGAAGGGCAGTTCCTTCAGGATTTCGGCCATCGACAGGTGCATGACGATTGCAATCGCGCCCACGGTGACCAGCAATGCCAGCAGCGTGGTGTCCGACCCGATCAGAACCGGGCCAAAGCCGGTCAGGCAAGCCAGACCCAACAGGGCCGACATACCTAGACGCGCTGCGGCATGGCGTTCCGGGAACCGGACATACGCCAAGCCCGCGAGTGCGCCCCAGATCAGGCTCAGCAGAACCTGCGGACGGAAAGCCGCGCCTGTGGCGAAGGACATGGTAACCGCGATGGTGGTGGCGATCACCACCAACCATAGCGCGCCCAGAACCGGGCCAGTGACAAAACCATTGCGCATCACAAACCCTCCTCACGGCTGATGAATTTGAAGAAGAAGAAGCTGAACGCGATCAGGCACAGCAGGATAACCACAGCCACGGCCGCGCCTGCCCCGATATTCGAGACTGCAAAGGCCTGTTCATAGACGTTCACGGTCAGCGTGCGGGTGCCCGCGTTACCGCCGGTCAGCAGGAAGATGTCGTCGAACTTGTTGAACGTCCAGATGAAGCGTAGCAGGAACAGCACCGACAAGATGCCCAGCAGTTGCGGGATGCTCAGCAGCCAGAATTTCTGGAAAGGCGAAGCTCCGTCCATATCCGCCGCTTCGTACATGCTGGAGTCGATGGACTGCATCCGCGCCAGAATGAACAGGAAGGACAGCGGAAAATAGCGCCAGATTTCGAACACCGTCACCATGATCAATGCCAAGGGGCGTTCCCCGAAGAAGTTGATCGGCTCGCTGCTCAATCCCATCTGCACCAGCAACGCGTTGGCCGAGCCCGAGAACGGGTCGAATAGCGTTACCCATGTGAAGGCTACGGCGATGACAGGAGCGACATAGGGGAATAAGTACAGGCCACGGATGAAGCCTTGGCCCCGGAAGCTTTTGTTCAGCAGAAGCGCCGCGAACAGGCCCATGACGAGCGCACCGATGGTGCCGAAGACTGTGTAGAACAGGGTGACCCAAAGGACGCCCCAGAACTCATCCCCGTCGAACACGCGGGCAAAGTTTTCCAGGCTGAACTCGAAATTGGTCAACACACTGGGACCGCTGCCAGTCACATCGGGTTCTGAGGCTTCGACCAGTTCTTCGAAGGCGTCCGGGTCTCCATCGACCGAGACTGGAATTCGGATACGCTCGCGCTGGCCGCCTTCCAACGTGCCGAAATCGCAAAACAGCGCTTGCCCGTCCAGCACACAGGGTGCTGCAACTTCACCTGTAGGCGTTACACCGTCGGGCAGGACGTCTCGAACGGTGACTCCGGCAATCGCAATCTCCTGACTGGAGTTGCGCAGGCGGTATTCGATCCGCAGATCATCACCCGATCCGCGCAGGCTTTCGCGTACGACTGGTGCAGGCGGGCGCAGGTCGGACAGGGTGAAGGGTTTGAAGCTGATCCAGAAGATCGCCAGCAGGGGCAGGATCACAACCAAAGACACACTGATGATGGTCGGAGCCAGCAGCGTCCAGGCCAGACGCGCCTCGCGTTTGGCTAACGCCCCGGTTCCTGTCGGTGGGGTGGCCGATGACATGGGGTTACCTCGAAGGGTTGGAGCGCAGCGGCGCGCACGCCGCTGCAGAGACTGGTGGTTACTGAACCTTGGCCAGTTCTTCGTTCATGGCTGCAACTGCGGCTGCTGCATCAATTTCACCGTCGATATACTGACGGACAACGCGGTTGATGGCTTGGCTGTTGATCATTTTCGACGCCAGTGCCAGTTGGCCTTCGGCCACGCCCCAGCGTTGTGCCACGTCCAGACCACCGACGATCTCGTCGATCATCGCCTGTTCATAAAGCTCACCCAGCGGTGCTTTGCGGTCGACACCTACGGGCAGTTCCGCCCAAGCTTCCGAGAACGCGGTCGGGTTGTCGGCATTGCCGCGACGGACCGGGAACTTACCCTCGGGCGCGATTGCCAGCGTCTGGGTGTAGCCCTGATCCATGGCGTATTTCACGAACTCCATCGCCGCATCGGTATCGGCGTCGTTGGTGATGCCAAAGTAACGCACGTCACCCCAGGCCGCGCCATCGGGGTTCGACGGACCGGACAGTTTGGTCACGATACCGGTCTTGCTGGCCAGATCGCGCGAGGTCGGATCGTCATTGATGGTCGGCGGAGCGCTGTCACGCAGACCGGCCAGTTCGTCCAGAATGAAGGGCGACCAGATGATCATCGCGGCTTTGCCGTCGAAATACAGCTCGCGCGATTGCTTCCAGAACAGCTCACCCGGAGGCGACGCTTTCGAGATCGCTTTGTAGAAATCCAGAACCTCGGTGGTCTTGGCTTCGTCCAGCGGCTGGAACCCATCGGGGCCAACAGGCGAGACGCCATTGGCAAGGAATACATGCTCCAGAACCTGGCTCATGAAGTTTTCGTCAACCTTGGTGGCCGAGACAAAGCCGTACATTTCCGGCGGGTTGTGCAGGGCTTCCAACGCAGCCTGAATGTCGGCAAAGCTGTCCGGGGCTTCCAGACCTGCCTCGTCAAACAGATCTTTGCGGTAGACGACCATCTGGGTCCAGCCATCAACCGGCACCGAGGCGGTTTCATCGTTGAACGCCGCCATGCCGAGCGCACCGGGGGCAAATGTATCTGCGCCCAGCTCTTCAATCACTTCGGTCGCAGCTTCGGTATCCAGAATACCCGCTTCGGCCCATGGCAAAGCGTATTGCAGCGGATGATACACCACGTCAGGCAGGTCACCGGCAGCAAAGGCCGCTGTTGCACGCGTTCCCAGATCTGTTTCTGTGACCGGGATTACCTCGACCGTTGTGCCGGTTTCAGCTTTGAACTGATCGGCCATCTCTTGTTGCTTGGCCAGACGCTCGGGCTGTTCTTCGGTGGTCCAAAAGCGGATCGTGTCGGCCTGCACGGACAGCGCGGTCAGCGCCAGTGCAAGCGACGAGCCAAGCATCAGCTTCGCGGCTTTGGGTGTGAGTTTCATCGGTGGTTTCCTCCCCGGTTGTGTTCACGTTGCTTGTTGAAATTTCTGCGCCAGTTCGTCTGACGTCAGAGTCGGTGGGCCGTCCGAATCCCCCTCGATCAGGGTGGCTTCGGCCAGTTCGCGTAACTCGGCGGGGGCTTCACCCCGGATTTGTCGGATCAGCAGGGATGCCAATTGCTGCCCGGCTTTGCGCGAGTCGACAGCAAAGGTTGTCAACGCCGGTCGCGCATAACGGCTTTCAGGAATACCGTCATAGGCGATGACCGAAACGTCGCTCCCAATTTCAAGACCAAGGTCTTCGGCCAGCGAGTAAAAGCCCAGAGCCGCCAGATCGGTGGCAAAGACAATCGCTGTTGGAGGCTGGTCCAGCGCCATCAGGGCTCGAGCCTGCGCGGCGCCTTCGTTCCGCGTGCGTGCGCCGTCGCGGATCAGATCAGGATCTAGCGGCAGGTTTTCAGCCTTCAGACCCTCGACGTATCCATCCCGGCGCAGGTGGCTGTAGTTGAATTTCAGATCACTCCCGACATAGCCGATCCTTGTGTGACCCAAACCCGCCAGACGTTGCACGGCTTCGCGCATCGCGATCTCACCGGCGATGTCATACCAGGACGTCTCTTTGCACGGGTCCGACTGACCATAGCCGATGCGACCAAACAGGATATGCGGCACTTTCAGATTGCGTAGATAATCTGCACGCGCATCCTGAACCGCTGTTCGCGGCAGGATGAAACCATCGGCTTTGCGCTCTTCATACAAGCGGCTGAGCACCTTGAGTGTATCCTGCTCTGACGTCGCAGTCGAAATAGTCATGGTCCAGTCCAGACCACTGGCGGCTTCGCAGGCTCCGGCCAAAAAGTCCTGAAGGAACGGGTTGTGCTGGTCCGGTTCGTCGGTGTTCAGCACCATCGCAATCGCGCGGACCTGACCCGTGCGGATTGCCTGAGCGTGGCTCAACGGACGGTAGCCCAGCTTGTGCGCCGCGGTTTCTACCCGTTTTCGCGTCGATTCAGAGATATCGGAATATCCGTTCAGCGCCCGCGACACCGTGCTTTTCGACAAGCCCAGATGTGCCGCCAACTCGTCCAGCTTAACCCGTCCTGAAACCGGGTTACGCGCCGCAAAGGGGCGTGAGGGATATGAAAGATTCGCAGCCATCTTTTTCATTTATTTTTTCCGAAACCGGTTTCGGCAACAGAAAAGTACAAGAATTTGGCGCAGTGACCACTTTTTAACGTGTTTTCCGACGGACGCAGGTTCGGGCCATCCATCAAAAACCGGCGCTGGACAAAGGTTTGAAGGCGATAATCAGCCTTGCGATTCGACCAGAGTTTTCAGATTGGCCAGGCCCCTCTCATAGTCGCCCCCGACCCACTGATCCATCATCAGCCCCATCCAGCGCGCCATCGGATTCAGCCCGAGATCAGAACTGAACCCCCATGTGACCTTGGTCTGATTCCCTTCGGGAGTAAGATCGAAAAAGGCCAATGCTGTCCCCATCGACCCAAAATCCAGCGCAGTACGAACCGTTTGATCCGGCACGCTTTCGATGATTTCCTGTGACCCGCTGCCGACCTGCGGATGCTCAGAGCTCCAGTTCAGGGTGTTTCCCACCCCAGCCTCAGGCCCGCTATAGTTCAGCTGTGTTTCGGGGTCATGCGACAGCCAGGGCGACCATTTCTCGGTCTCCTGCATCGAATTCACATAGGGAAAGATGGCACTGGGCGGGGCGTCGATGGTAACGCTGCGCGACACTTCGGCCTGACCGGGCAGCAGGTAGGACACACCAACCAGCAAAAGAACCAAAAGCAAAAGAACACTTAAAATACGCTTGATAAATCGCATGAAAAATCTCCGATCCAATCCCGGATACGGCGAGTATAACAAAAAAGGACGCAGAATTAGAGGTCTGATCCCACGTCCGGCAAGCACGACCTTTATCTGCGGCTCAGACGACCACGAATTTCTTTTCTTCGGGGTCGTAGCATTGCAGCCCGCCCTCACCGATATCCGTCCACAACCCATGCAGGCTGAGCGAGCCATCCTGAACCGCCGACGAGACAAACGGGAAGGTCATCAGATTCTCAAGCGAGGCGACAACCGCCTGCCGTTCAAACTGTCGCGCCTGATCCTGAGCATCCTCGACATCAGCGACCAGATCGTATTTCGGCTTTAGGATATCCATCCAGCGGCCAACAAAGCTTTCTTTTGCTTCCAGCTGCGGGGCCTGGCCTTTGCACATGTCGATACAGCCCTGTACGCCACCGCATTGCGAATGGCCCAGCACGATCAGATGCGCCACCTTCAGCGCGGTCACGGCGTATTCGATCGCAGCGCTGGTACCGTGATGATCGCCATCGGGCGCGTAGGGCGGGACGAGATTGGCGATGTTGCGGTGAATAAAGAACTCACCCTGATCGGCCCCGAAAATCGAGGTCACATGGACCCGGCTGTCGCAGCAGGAAATCACCATCGCGCGCGGGCGTTGCCCCTCGGTCGCCAGACGGCGATACCAGACCTGATTTTCCGAGTATGTGGTGGCTTTCCAGCCATGATACCGCTTTACCAAATAGGACGGCAAAGGTTTGGCATGGTCCATTCAATTGTCCCTCAATTAGTCGTTCAGGCTGCTCTAGCCCGAATTCGCGGAAAATTCGAGCAATTATCCCGTGCGATGGCAAGGTTTTGCAAAGGAATTCCGCGCCAAAGTCGCCCTGTGCCGTGGGGGCATCAAGAATTGGGGTGAATGTGGTGGATAAGATACTCACGCTTGAACACAAGGAAACCGTCCGTCTGGACCCGGATCAGCTGAACGGGCTGTACCGGCAATTGGGCGACAAGAACGCGCTGGACGTGTTGTGCCGCACGGTCGAGGAACTGGCCGTGCGCCTGTCAAACTGCGAACGCTTCTGGCGGCAGCGCGACTGGGTCGGCTTGCGCAAATGCGCACGATCGCTGGTCGCCATTTCCGAACAGATCGGAATGATTGCGCTGGCACGGGTGGCCGGGGATGTGGCGCATTCTGTCGACGCAGGGGATGCGGTGGCCACCGGGGCCACCTTGTCCCGGTTGATCCGGGTGGGTGAGAAATCGCTGACCGTGATCTGGGATCAGCAGGATCTATCGGTTTGACGGGGCTTGCAGACAGGCCGTAGGCGGCTAGGCTGGGCGCGAATTGAACCAGCCGAGATGCCCATGACCCTGTCCTTCGCTTCGCCCCCTGACCCGTCCCTGCCGCTGCATGTCATTGCGCAACCCGATCTGGATGACTGGTTGGCGGGCCAGCCGGACACCGTGGCGAATTGGCTTCGTACCGTCGGATTTATCGGCGCAATGGGTCAAGTTGCATTGATCCCGGGGCCAGATGGCACACCAGAGTTTGCCGTGGCGGGCTATGGCAAAGCATCCGGGCGCACACGCAAGCGGTTTCCGCTCGCGGCAGCGGCTGAGGCGCTGCCGGAAGGCACCTATCACATCGCGTCTGGCGTTCCCGATGACACGTTGGAGACCGAATGCCTCGGCTGGCTGCTGACCGGCTATGCCTTTGATCGCTATGCCAAACAATCCCCGGCCAAGGCGCGCCTGATCGCACCGGAAGGCGCCGATGCTGCGCGGATCGAGGTTATGGCGCAATCCGAAGCTCTGACCCGTGATCTGGTCAATACGCCGACTGCGGATATGGGGCCGGACCAGTTGCAAGCCGCGGCCGAGACTCTGGCGCAGGAATTCGGGGCCAAATTCGACGTGATCCGGGGCGATGATCTGCTGGATCAGAACTTCCCAATGATCCACGCCGTCGGTCGCGCTGCCACGCAAGAGCCGCGTTTGATCGAAATGAACTGGGGTAGCGCCGGTCCCAGGCTGACGCTGGTTGGCAAAGGCGTATGCTTCGACACGGGCGGGCTGAACCTGAAACCCGGCAATTCGATGGCGCTGATGAAGAAAGACATGGGCGGATCGGCCAATGTGCTGGGTCTGGCGCGCATGATTATGGCGCTGAAACTGCCGCTACAGTTACGAGTTCTGGTCCCGGCGGTTGAGAATTCGGTTGCTGGCAACGCGTTTCGACCCGGTGATATCCTGACCTCGCGCAAAGGTCTGACGGTTGAGATCAACAACACCGATGCCGAAGGGCGGCTGGTGCTGGCCGATGCGCTGGCACTGGCGGATGAGGGCGCGCCGGATCTGGTGATCTCGATGGCCACGCTGACCGGCGCGGCGCGGGTGGCTGTCGGCCCTGATCTGGCCCCGTTCTACACCGATGATGACGCCGCCGCGGATGCCTTGGCGCGGGCGGGCAAACAAGCCGCCGACCCGGTCTGGAGGATGCCCTTCCATGAACCCTATGAGGCGATGATTGAGCCGGGGATTGCCGATCTGGACAATGCGCCCTCGGGCGGGTTTGCCGGATCAATCACCGCCGCCTTGTTCCTGCGGCGGTTTGCGGGTGATAACCGCTACATGCATTTCGACATCTATTCCTGGCAGCCCAGCAAGGCACCAGGCCGCAGCAAAGGCGGCCTCGGTCAGGGTCCGCGCGCGCTGTTGACCGCACTGCCCGAGATTCTGGGCCTATGACGCAACAGCGCATCATACACCCCGTGGCCGATCTGCTGCGCCGTCCTGATGGACCGCGCGACCGGCAGCTTTTGTTTGGTGATACCGTGAATGTCACGGAAACCCAGAACGGTTGGAGCCGCGTGACGGCTGACAAAGATGGCTACTCCGGCTGGATCACCTCGGATCAGCTGGGCGCGCCGGTGCCTGACAGCCACTGGATCACCGCCCCCGCGACCCATGCTTATGCCGAACCGGACATGAAAAGCCCGGACCGCGTTTCGCTGAGTTTCGGCAGCCGGGTACAGGTCTTATCGGAACAGGACCGGTATTTAGAAACCGAATTGGGGTTCATCCCCGCCGTTCACGCCAAGCTCAAAACAACGCGGCTGACCGATCCGGTGTCGGTGGCCGAGTTGTTTCTGGGCACGCCATACCTTTGGGGCGGCAACAGCCGCTTTGGGCTGGATTGCTCGGGCCTTGTGCAGGCCGGGTTACTGGCCTGCGGCATCCCCTGCCCTGGCGACAGTGGCGATCAGGAACGGGAACTGGGTGAGGCGCTGCCCGCAGGCACCGCCCCCAAACGCGGAGATCTCTTGTTCTGGAAAGGCCACGTGGCCTGGGTCTATGGCGACAACATGCTGTTGCACGCCAATGCCTATCACATGGACGTCACCTTTGAGCCGATAGATCAGGCAATCACGCGCATTCTAGAGCAAGGGGATGGCCCGGTTACGGCCCATAAACGGCTCTAATCAAGGTCAACCGAGCGGATCAGCTTGCGTTCCAGCACCCGTAAGACAGTCCGTAAATCGTGGCCGCGTTTCAGGATGCGGCCATCCATGCCGACCACAGAATACATCCCCTGCCGTTGCCGCAGACGCGGATGTTTCTCGACCCGATAGATCGGGTGTTCCGCTGTGCGGCGAAAGATGGAAAACACCGCCATGTCCCGAAGATTGGAAATTCCGTAGTCCCGCCATTCTCCGGCGGCGACCATCCGGCCATAGACGGACAGGATATGGGACATCTCGTGCCGGTTAAACGCGACGGGCATCTGTGCCGAGTTTGCAGAGAACCGGCTGGGAGGCTGCATGTTCATACCCTCAGCCTTGCCGGAAAACGCGTTTGAATCAAGCCCAACTGCATTCAGGTGTGGTAATTTGGTCCGCCGCGCCCTAGCGCCGACCGACCTGACGGCAGATCAGAATCACCGGCAACAGCCCCACCGCAAGGATCACCAGCGACGGTACAGCCGCGCCCTCTAACCGCTCATCCGAGGCCAGGCGGTAGGCCTGCACCGCCAGCGTATCAAAGTTGAAAGGCCGCATGATCAGCGTGGCAGGAAGCTCTTTCATCACATCGACAAAGACGATCAGCAGAGCTGTCAATAACGATGGCGTCAGAATCGGCAGATGCACCCGGCGCAGTGTTCCCAGCGGCGTCTGGCCCAGTGACCGCGCCGCGGCATCCATATTCGCGTGAACAGTGCTTTGCCCGCCCTCATAGGCGCTGAGCGCGGCGGCCAGAAAGCGCACCATATAGGCCGCGACCAGCAACCAGATTGACCCTGTCACCAGCAGCCCCGTCGAAACATCGAAAGTTTCCCGCATCCACGCGTCCAAGGCATTGTCAAAGCTGGCAAACGGCACCATCAGACCGACCGCAATCACCCCGCCCGGCACCGCATAACCCAGACGCGCCAGATAGCCGGTCGCCGAAGACCCGCGCCCCGGGCGCAGACGCTGAAAGAACCCAACGCAGATCGCCGCGAATACCGTGACCACAGCAGCCGTGCCCGCCAATGTCAGAGAATTGCGGATAAATCCGATATAGCGTCGCGACATCAGGTTCTGTTCGGACTCCACCCCCATCAGAACCAAAATGCAAACCGGCAGCAAAAAGCCCAGAACCACTGGAATTGCACAGAGCGTAAACCCGGCGACAGCCTGCCAGCCTTTTAACTGCGCGGCGGGCAAAGCGGCGTGGCTTTTGCCTGCTTGATAGTATTTTGCCTTACCGCGCCGGGTCCTCTCAATGACTGCCAACAGCAGTGCAAACCCCAGCAGACACAGCGCCAATTGCGCAGCGGCGGCGCGGTCTCCGATCGAGAACCAACTGGTGTAAATGCCTGTGGCAAAGGTCTGCACACCGAAATAGGCCACGGTCCCGAAATCGGCGATGGTTTCCATAATGGCCAGCAGGACCCCTCCGGCAATCGCCGGGCGCGCCATCGGCAGAGACACCCGCCAAAACGCCTGCCACGGGCTGTTGCCCAGCGCGCGGGCGGCCAGAAAGGCCGTTGCGCTTTGTTGCAGGAACGCGGCGCGGGCCAGCAGATACACATAAGGGTACAACACGAGAATCAGCATCAACGCTGCGCCCTCGGTCGAGCGAATCTCAGGGAACCAATAGTCGCGCGGGCCCCAGCCGGTCACATCGCGCAGCGTGGTCTGGACGATGCCGGGATGATCCAGAATGAACGTATAGGCATAGGCCAACACGTAGGCCGGGAAGGCCAGCGGCAGGACCAGCGCAATTTCAAGAACGCGAACGCCGGGGAACCGCGTCATGGTCACAAGCCACGCCGCCCCCACGCCGATACACAGCGTTCCAATCGCCACCAAAACCACCAGAAACAACGTCGTCAGAGCGTAGCCGGGCAGAACCGTCGCGAGCAGATGCGAGATCGTATCTGTTCCGCCCGTCACCGCAGCCAGAACAACAGCAATCATCGGCAGCAAGCAGGCAGCCGCCACCAGATAAGCAACCGAGGCCACCAACCGGGTGCCAAACACGCCCCGATTGCGCGTTCCGTGTTCTGAATACTCGATTTCGGCCATGTTTCCGGTTGTGACAGGTAAAGGCGCAGGTTCTGCCTTTAATCGACTAAAACGCTAAGAAACACCAGTGTGCGGTAAGACAAATCTGCGGCACAAACTGCCGCAGATCATCCCAGAGACCTATTCGTAAACCCGCTGATCCTCAATCACCAACCCGTCCTTGGGCAAAGATCCGGGGGCCACGACCTCAATCGCGCCTTTCAGTTTCAGCACCTCAGCCACGGACTTGGCATAGACCACGTCATCGCTGCACGGGCTTTCGATCTGAACCGTCATTGTGTCCATCTCGCCCTGACGGGCGGCGATGACTCGGGCCTTGACGATCTCTTCATGCTTGTCGACCAGCGCCGCCACTTGTTCCGGGCGCACGAACATGCCCTTGATTTTGGTGGTCTGATCGGCCCGGCCCATCCATCCTTTGATCCGCGCATTGGTGCGGCCGCAAGGCGACTGGCCAGACATGATCGCCGAAAGATCACCGGTGGCGAAACGGATCAACGGGTAATCAGGGTTCAACGAGGTCACAACGACCTCACCCACCTCACCCTCGGCCACAGGTGTTCCGGTGCCGGGCGTGACGATCTCGACGATGACATGCTCGTCGATGATCATCCCCTCCATCGCGGGACTTTCATAGGCGATGTTGCCCAGATCGGCAGTGGCATAGCATTGCAGGCAGGAAATCCCGCGATCGGCATATTCCTGACGCAGCGATGGGAACAGCGCGCCGCCGCCGACAACAGCTGTAGCGAAATGCAGTGAGACACCCATCTCATCCGCTTTGTCCAGAATGACTTTCAGGTAATCCGGCGTACCCGCGTAAGAGGTGCAGCCGACATCACGAGCGGCGGTAACCTGCAATTCTGTTTGACCCGTACCGGCAGGCAGAACAGCAGCACCCACAGCCCGCGCGCCGCTTTCAAAGATCATGCCCGCAGGCGTCAGATGATACCCGAAACAGTTCTGCACGATGTCCCCCGGACCGACGCCTGCCGCGTGCAGGAACCGCCCCATCCGCCACCAATCGGCATCAGTGCTGCCGGGTTCGTAAATCGGGCCGGGAGATTGGAACACGTGATGGAAATGCCGCGCCGGCTTGACCGTGAACCCGCCGAATGGAGGCCGCGAAGCCTGCGCCTGCGCCAGATCGGATTTCCGCAGAACCGGCAATTTCACCAAATCTTCGACCGAAGCGACCACACTGCTATCAACCCCGTCCAGATGCGCCGCAAAACCCGGCGCAGACAGCGCCCGCTGCAACTGAACCTTCAGCGCCTGAGACTGATCGGCCACCCGCTGATCGGCAGACCGGGTCTCGAGCGCGTCGTAGAATTTCGTCATGACCAGATCCTCCATCCGTTTACAGCCACCGCTTGCGGCGGCGGTACGAGCGCACGTCGCGGAAGCTTTTGCGCCCTTCGTCGGACATACCCAGATAGAATTCTTTCACATCGGGGTTTTCACGTAATTCGTTTGCCGGGCCATCCATCACCACCCGGCCCGATTCCAGAATATAGCCGTAATGCGCAAACCTTAGAGCCACATTGGTATTCTGTTCGGCCAGCAGGAACGACACGCCCTCTTTCTCGTTCAGGTCCTTCACGATGCCGAATATCTCTTCGACCAGCTGCGGCGCCAGCCCCATCGAGGGTTCGTCCAGCAGGATCGTTTCAGGCCGTGACATCAACGCCCGGCCCATGGCGACCATCTGCTGTTCACCACCCGAAGTGTAGCCGGCTTGGGAGCGGCGGCGCTCGGCCAGTCGAGGAAAATAAGAATAGACAAGCTCAAGGTCCTTTTGGATCGCGGCCTTGCCGTCCTTGCGGGTATAGGCCCCGGTCAGCAGGTTTTCCTCGACCGTCAGATGTTCGAAACAGTGGCGGCCTTCCATCACCTGAATGACGCCCTTTTCCACCAGATCAGCCGGGTCGCTTTCATGTACGCTGGTGCCGCGATAGGTGATCGTGCCTTTGGTCACTTCACCCCGCTCTGAATGCAGCAGGTTCGACACCGCCTTGAGCGTCGTGGTCTTGCCCGCGCCGTTACCACCCAGCAGAGCGGTGATCCCCCCCTTGGGTACGCTCAGGCTGACACCTTTCAGGACAAGGATCACGTGATTGTAGATCACCTCGATATTGTTGACCTCAAGCAGGGTTTCCGCCTGAACTTCGGTGGTTTGAGCCGCATCCAGCATCTGCGCGTATCCTTGTGCGAGTGTTGGGTTCGGGAACGGCGGCGCACCGCCGTCCCTTTGTTCAAGGCGCTGGTATCAGCAGCGCGGTGCGATGTTGTTTTCCGACGCGTAGGCACCGGAATCTTCGGTGATCAGCGGGCCGATCACGTCACTGTCGGTCGGTTTGAACTCGGAAATCATGCTCCAGGTCTTGCTGGCTGCATCCCACTGAGTCACACCAACCAGCGCGTCACCGCCGTGGTTTTGGCAGCTGACCGAGAAGGCCGGACCAAAGTTCGGCAGCCCCAGTTCGGCCATCTTGGCCTCGGTGATCTCCAGTGCCTCCATCCCTTCGCGCATATCTGCGGGGGTGATTTCAGCGTTGCCCGAGATTTCCTGAGCTTTCTTCGCGGCTTCGGCTGCCAACATCGCGGCATAGAGACCGCGGTTATAGAGAACTGAACCCACCTGATCGCCTGCACCGGCTGCCTTGCCGGCGTCGACCACGTATTTGTTCAGCTCTTCATACAGCGGATAGTCCGCGCCGACATTGTGGAAGGTCAGGGCCTTATAGCCATTCGCGGCCTCACCCGCAGGTATCACGTCATTTTCCGAGCCCGACCACCAGATGCCGATGAAGTTTTCCATCGGGTACCGGATGTTGGCCGCTTCTTGGACCGCGACCTGATTCATCACGCCCCAGCCCCACATCAGGACAAAATCGGGACGATCACGGCGGATCTGCAACCACTGCGATTTCTGCTCTTGACCGGGATGGTCGACCGGCAGGGCCACAAGCTCAAAGCCGTGCTTTTTCGACAGTTCCTCAAGCGTGCGGATCGGCTCCTTGCCATAGGCCGAGTTGTGATAGACCAGCGCGATTTTCTTGCCGCTCAGGTCGCCGCCATTCTCATCCAGCAGATAGTTGATCGCGCCCGAGGCCCCATCCCAGTAGTTGGCCGGATAGTTGAATGTATGGCTGAATACGTCGCCATTCTTGGCCGAGGTCCGACCATAGCCCATCGTGTGCATGGGGATGCCGTCAGCAGTAGTTTTGGGGATCAGCTGATAAGTGATACCAGTGGACAGCGGCTGATACAGCAACGCGCCTTCACCCTTGGTGGACTCGTAGCACTCAACACCTTTTTCGGTGTTATAGCCGGTTTCGCATTCGACGACCCGGACCGGAACGCCGCCGATCCCACCATCGCGCTCATTGAGCAGCGTGAAGTAATCCGCATACCCATCCGCAAACGGAATGCCGCTGGCCGCGTAGGGCCCGGTACGATAGCTGAGCGACGGGAACACGAGGTCGGCCATAACGGGGCCTGCCGCCAGAGCGGCGCCCAGCGCCACGGTTGCTAGTTTCAATTTCATCGGGTGTCTCCTCCCTTGGTTAGTCCGATGTTGGGGCCGGGCGTGTACCGCCCGTTATTGGATTGGACCGGCCTCTAGTGTGGGAACGGCCACAGTCTGAGTTTCTCTTTTGCCACGCGCCAAAGCTGCGCCAGACCATGTGGCTCAAGGATCAGGAACATGATGATCAGCGCGCCCACGATGACGAGGTTCAGATGCGCCACGATATCAGTGGGCCAGCCCAGCCAGTCGGCGCCCACGACCTTTAGCACCACCGGCAGCAGCACCAGAAACGCCGCCCCCGCAAATGAGCCAAAAATAGAGCCTAATCCGCCGATAATGATCATGAACAGCACCAGAAATGACTTCTGGATGCCGAACACTTCGCCCACTTCGACCGCGCCCAGGTACACCGCAAAGAACAGCGCGCCCGAGATTCCGACAAAGAACGAACTGACAGCAAAAGCGGTTAGTTTGGCTTTCAGCGGGTTCACCCCGATGATCTCGGCGGCGATATCCATATCGCGGATCGCCATCCATGTACGTCCCGTTGTGCCGCGCGTCAGGTTACGCGCGACAATGGCGCTGATGGTCAGGAAGATCAGGCAAAACAGATAGGTCGCCCAGGCCGAGGCGTTCGGACCGGTGATGACGATGCCGAACACATCCCGTTCGGGCGCGTTGATCTGGCCCGAGGCCGAGTAGTTGTAGAACCACGGCACCCGGTTGAACAGCCAGACCAAAAAGAACTGCGCCGCCAGCGTGGCCACAGCCAGATAGAACCCCTTGATCCGCAGAGATGGCAAACCAAACAGCACGCCCACCAACGCCGTGATACCCCCGGCGAGGATCACATGGATGAACATGCTGACATCTGGGAAGGCGGTCATGAGCTTGTAGCAGGCATAGGCGCCCACAGCCATGAAGCCTCCGGTCCCCAACGAGACCTGCCCGCAATAGCCCACCAGTATGTTCAGCCCGATCGCCGCAATGGCGTAGATCAGGAAGGGCAACAGCAGAGCGTTGGCCCAGTAATCGTTGATGATGAAAGGGATGATCCCAAACGCCACCGCCAGCACGACATAATACCGATACCGGTCGAACTTGATCGGGAAGGTCTGGCTGTCGTCGATATACGAGGTTTTGAAATCCCCGGCCTCACGATAGAACATCTGTTACTTCCCCCACTCTTCTTGCGCCTTGTTGCGGGCCTCGGCGTTCAGTTGGTTGGACCCCTTGGCATACCCGCTCGCCTCCGAGCTGCGCACCAGTTTCATGTAGGCCAGTATGCCTGTGACCAACCCGGCAAAGGCTAGGATCGCGGCCACGACCAGCTGGCTGTCAGTCAAATCGTCCGAAGTGATGGCGATATAGCCAAACGCCCAGAACCCGGCCCATGCGATGACGTTGATGATGGCGATGAGTTTGGCCATGGCTACACCCTCTCGATGATCTTCTCGCCGAACAGACCCTGCGGCCGGAACACAAGGAAGATCAGCGCCAGGACATAGGCAAACCAGTTCTCAGTCGCACCGCCGACCAGCGGGCCGATGGCGAACTCGAACAGTTTCTCACCCACGCCAATGATCAGCCCGCCGACAATCGCGCCGGGGATCGAGGTGAACCCACCCAGCATCAGGACCGGCAGCGCCTTGAGCGCAATCAGTGACAGCGAGAACTGCACGCCTGATTTTGTGCCCCACATGATGCCCGCAACCAGTGCAACGAACCCGGCCACCGACCAGACCATGATCCAGATGAAGTTCAGCGAAATCCCCACCGACAGCGCCGCCTGATGGTCATCCGCCACGGCGCGCATCGCACGGCCCTGTTTGGTGTACTGACTAAACGCCACCAAGGCCGCCACCAGCAGCACCGCAATCACCGTCGCCACGATATCCAGATTGTCGATGAAAAAGCCGTAACCGAAGATGTTGAAGGTGCTCTCATCAATCCAAAGGTTGATCCCCTGCGGCAGCCCCACATCCAGCGTCTTGATCTCGGACCCCCACATCAGATCAGCTACGCCCTCAAGGAAATAAGCCAGACCGATGGTGGCCATGAACAGGATGATCGGCTCCTGCCCCACCAGATGCCGCATGACGAAACGCTGTACCGCCCAGGCGAGCAGCACCATCACCGCCATGGTCAGGATAATCGCCACCAAAGCGGGGACGTTCCACCCGAAGTAGTGGATATGCGTGCCAAAAGTCGCATTGATCAGATGCGCAAACGGCACCTGCCCGTTCATGATCCCGACCAATGTCATGGCAGCGAACAGGGCCATAACCCCTTGGGCGTAATTGAAAATCCCCGAAGCCTTGTAGATCAGAACAAAGCCCAGCGCGACCAGCGCATATAGAACCCCGGCCATCAGGCCGTTGAGGATGACCTCCATCGCAAAAACGAGTTGTTCAGGCATTTGCGCCTCTCCCCATGTCTGTCGACTGCTTAGTCATGGCTGACCCCAAGATAGGCGTCGATGACGTCCTGATTGCTGCGCACCTCGTCTGGTGTGCCGTCGCCGATCTTTTTGCCGTAATCCATCACAACCACCCGGTCGCTCAGATCCATCACCACGCCCATATCGTGTTCGATCAGAGCGATGGTGGTGCCGAATTCATCATTCACGTCGAGGATAAAGCGGCTCATGTCCTCTTTCTCCTCCACGTTCATCCCTGCCATAGGCTCGTCGAGCAACAACAGCTTGGGCTCCGCCGCCAGCGCACGCGCCAGTTCGACGCGTTTCTTCAAGCCGTAAGGCAGACGAGACACCGGCGTCTTGCGAATGTGCTGGATTTCCAGAAAGTCGATGATCTTTTCGACGGCCTCGCGGTTTTCGACCTCTTCCGCCTCGGCCTTGCCCTTCCAGAACGCCTGCTGGAACATATTGGTCTTCATAAAGCTGAGCCGCCCGGTCATGACGTTGTCCAGCACGCTCATGCCTTCGAACAGAGCGATGTTCTGGAATGTCCGCGCAATTCCCTGCTGCGCAACCTCATAGGGACGCATCGGCGGGCGCTTGGCTCCGTGGAACCAAACCTCACCCTCTTGCGGGACATAAAACCCCGAGATCACGTTCAGCATCGAGGACTTACCGGCCCCGTTCGGCCCGATAATGGCGCGGATCTCACCCTCGCGGATATCGAATGAGATATCCTTGATCGCCACCACACCGCCAAAGCGCAGAGTGATGTTCTTCATCTCCATCACCACACCGCCGATTTTGCGGCCGTCTTCGGTGACATACCCTTCGGTAGAATCAAGCATCTTTCGCCCACTTCATAACATGGTTCAAGAAAAGACAGCTCAACACGCCTGCGCCGAGATATCCGTAGATTGCACCACCATCGTAAGCTTTCTCGGGATAGGCGACGGCGCACATGAATCCGATCAACCCTCCAATGACCGCGCTGAGAACATACGAAAAAGCGCCTGAAACTCGGTCAGAAACATAAGAGACAGCTCCAACTCCGATGCCCATCGACAATGCGACGATCAATACGGGGACCATGAACATCATTCCGCAGCCACCTTGTGCTGCGCCACCTCGACCACCGGCGCATCCACGATCTCAAGCGTCGCGCTGATCGAACCCTTGCGACCGTCCTCATAGGTCACTTCGGTTGTGGTCGAAACGGATGCCGAGCCATCATAAAGCGCGTCGATGATGTCCTGGAATTTCTCCTCGACAAAGCGGCGGCGCACTTTGCGGGTCCGGGTCATCTCTCCATCGTCGGCATCCAGTTCCTTGTGCAGAACGACAAAGCGATGCACCTGGCAGCCCGACAGCATCTCATCCGCGGCAACGGATTTGTTCACCTCTTCCACATGTCCTCGAATCGTCTCTAACACACGGGGATGACTGGTCAGATCCTGGTAGGAGGCATAGGCCACATTGTTGCGCTCTGCCCAGTTTCCAACCGCGGTGAGGTCGATGTTGATAAAGGCGACGCAGCGATCCTTGCCGTTGCCGAACAGAACAACTTCGAGGATATCGGGATAGAACTTCAGTTTGTTCTCGACATATTTCGGCGCGAACATCGACCCGTCAGCCATTTTGCCCACGTCCTTGGCGCGGTCGATGATGCGCAGATGGCCGGTGTCTTCCTCAATGAAACCGGCGTCCCCCGTGGCCACCCACCCCTCAGCATCCTTGGTCGAGGCGGTGGATTCCGGGTTGTTGTAGTACTCGACGAATACCCCGGGTGAGCGGTAGTGTATCTCTCCCGCATCGTCGATCTTCAGCTCAACATCCGGCGCCGGAACACCCACGGTATCGGCGCGCACCTCGCCATCAGGTTGCGCGGTGATGAACACGGTGGCTTCGGTCTGGCCGTACAGCTGTTTCAGGTTGATGCCCAGTGAGCGATAGAACTCGAAAATCTCCGGCCCGATCGCCTCACCCGCGGTGTAACCCACCCGGAAGCGACCATAGCCCAGCGTATCCTTGAGCGGCCCGTAAACCAGCGTATTGCCCAGCGCATATTTCACCCGGTCGCCAAAGCCGACGGGCTTGCCGTCCAGCAACAGACCACCCACCTTTTTGGCGTGGGCCATGAAATGGTGGAACATGCGCTGCTTCAGCTTGCCCGCATCCTCCATCCGGATCATCACATTGGTCAACTGAGTCTCAAACACGCGCGGCGGGGCGAAGAAATAGGTCGGCCCGATCTCGCGCAGGTCGGTCATCATCGTGTCGTGGCTTTCGGGGCAGTTCACACAGAAACCGCACCAATAGGCCTGACCAATGGAAAAGATGAAATCGCCAACCCAGGCCATCGGCAAATAAGACAGGATGTCTTCGTTCTGCGTCAGATGGTCAAAATTGGCCGAGTTCTTGGCGCTTTCAATCACATTACGGTTCGACAGCACCACGCCCTTGGGTTTGCCCGTGGTGCCCGAGGTGTACAGCATCACGCAGGTGTCGTCATAGGTGATGTCGGCAATCCGACGATCTAGTTCGGCATCAAACCGTGCGTGGCCTGCGCTGCCCTCGGCCATGATGTCTTCCAGCGCGTTCATCTGAGCGTGGTCGTATTTCCGCATCCCGCGCTTGTCGGTGTAGAGGATGTGTTTGACCTGATGCAGGTTCTCTTGGATTTCGATGACCTTGTCGACCTGCTCCTGATCTCCGCAGACGACGAATTTCGCGGCGCAATGTTCCAACACATAGGCCATCTCTTCGGCGACCGCGTCCTGATAGAGCGGCACCGGCACCGCGCCTACCATCTGAGCGGCGACCATCGACCAGTAATGCGCCGGGCGGTTGCGACCTATGACAGCGATATGGTCGCCCTTCTCAACGCCAATCTCAAGAAACCCAAGCGCAATCGCACGGATTTCACTGGCCGTCTCGGCCCAGCTCCAGCATTGCCAGATGCCGAATTCTTTTTCCCGATAGGCCGGGGCATCCCCGAACTGTCTCGCATTGCGGTGTAACAGCGCCGGAAGGGACAGCATTCCCTCGACACCTGACTGCGTCTGAGCCAATCTTCATCTCCTCCCCATCCGACCCCTCCCCGGGCCGCAAATGGCGGGTCCAGGTTGAGTCCCCGGACGCCAATGCCCGATTAAGGGCAGTGACAACGATCAGCGTCAAGTTTTGCCTGATGTTTTCTCAATTCTTACGAATTGTAACAGGTGTAACCCCATCAATGCAGGTGACGTTGGCAAAGGTCTTCTTCCCAACACCGGCAAGCAATGATATGACGCCCGGCAAGCTTTTTGGCGATGGCGTCGCCAGAGTTATTCAGCGATGAAACCCATATCCTGTACGCCGGGACTTTCAATCAGGAGATTGAGGGCCCGTCCTGATCTCCGTATCAACAGGAGACAGCCATGGCCTGGTCCCCCGACAAAACCGAAGTCAAAAGCTGGAACGAATGGGACACCCTGCGCCACGTTATCGTGGGCCGCGCGGATGACTGTCACATTCCGCCTGAGGAACCCGCTCTGGACGCCAAAGTGCCTGAAGACAGCGACATGCGCGGCCAATGGGGACGCAGGCCTCAGGAAACGATCGACCGGGCCAACGAACTGCTGGACAATTTCGCTGATCAACTGCGCAAGCGCGGTATTCGCGTGGATCGCCCAACATCCATCGACCACTCGCAACCGGCCACCACCCCGGATTTTCACACCGATAGCCAGTTCGGCTGCATGCCTCCGCGCGATGTGCTGCTGACCGTCGGGCACGAGATCCTCGAAGCGACGATGTCCTACCGGTGCCGCTGGTTCGAATACCTGAACTATCGCCCGCTGATGCAGCAATATTGGGACGAAGACCCAAACTTCCGCCACGAGGCCGCGCCCAAGCCGCGCCTGACCGATGCGGATTACCATCCCGATTACCTGAGCGAGAAGATCGGCGTCGAAAAGCGCCTGCAATGGGCGGCCGAAAAGTTCTTTGTCACCACCGAGGAAGAGCCGCTGTTCGATGCAGCCGACGTCTTGCGCTTTGGTCGCGATCTGGTGGTGCAGCACGGGTTTACCACCAACCTCAAGGGGATCGAATGGCTGCGCCGTCACTTCCCCGACCACCGCGTCCACACGGTAAACTTCCCCGGTGACCCCTATCCGATCCATATCGACGCAACTTTCACGCCTCTGCGCCCCGGGCTGATCCTCAACAACCCCCAGCGCCGCCTGCCCGAAGATCAGCGCGGCATGTTCGAGAAAAACGGCTGGGAGATCGTGGACGCTGCCCAACCCGCCCACAACACGCCGCCGCCGCTGTGCTATTCTTCGACCTGGCTGTCGATGAACGTGCTGGTGCTGGACCCGAAAACCGTCTGCGTCGAGAAATCCGAGGTCTATCAGGCCGAGCAGATGGACAAGCTGGGCATGGAAGTGGTCGAGGTCGACCTGCGCGACGCCTACGCCTTTGGCGGCGGCCTGCATTGCTGCACGGCGGATGTCTATCGCGATGGAGAGTGCGAGGATTACTTCCCGAATATGTAGGTATTTCGGGTTGAGAACATGGTGCCTGGGATATTCTCAGGCATCCTATCTTGCTTGAAAGGATAGAGTTCGATGTTGCGGGATTGGCCGCTGTGAGCCCAATGCGGACCCATGCTCAGCCCCTGCCAATTGGGCCATAGATGTTTATCCAGCACCAAAATCGACTAACATTCGCAAATATGGTAGGCTGTTGTTATTCCCTTTAAGTCACTAGGAGAGGCAACATGACTTGCAATCCTTTGTGCCGTGTCGTTACAGCACTAGTCCTTTTGGCTGTCTTTGTTGAACCAGCGAATGCATCTCCGCTTATCAATGCGGCTCGCGACGGCGATTTGGCCAAAGTTGAAAGCCTTTTGAACGAAGGCACAGATGTGAATGTGAAAACGGTTGCTACGCCACTTTATTTTGCGGCCCAGCGAGGCCATCTGGACGTTGTTGAGCTTTTGGTCAGTCGCGGAGCGGACGTCAATATTGTGACGGATTTCGGGACTGCACTTCAGATTGCCGCTCGAGGCAACAAAATCGAAATAGTTGAGCTTCTTTTGAAGAATGGCGCGGACCCGAACATCTCTGGTGGTGATAAACACTTCACACCTCTTCATGATGCCGCTGAACGGGGTGCAATGGAAGCTGCACAATTGCTTCTAGCGAATGGCGCAGACATCAACAGTCGTGCGCAATGGGACCAGCCACCGATACACTTGGCGGCATTCAAAGAGCGTTCTGAAATGGTTTCTTTTCTTCAGGAACAAGGTGCAGCGCCACTTTCAGTTGAACCTCTAACGGAAAGCGAACTCGCAACCGCAGACATTGAAGAAGGCCGTGCCCGGGTGCTTGCTTGTAAATATTGTCACGCGGTCGAAAAAGAAGAAGAAACCAAAGGCCCGGCTCCCGGGCCCCATCTATGGAACATTGTTGGTCGGGAAAGAGGCGGTTTTCCGGATTATCCCTATTCTGACGCAATGAAAGCCCTAGACGGAACATGGACATTTGAAGAGTTAAATCGTTTTTTGGCAGACCCAACTGGTAACGTGCCGGGTACGGCTATGGGGCATGGGCACGAGATTGACAGAACTTTGAGGGTGGCGGTCATTGCCTATCTGCGCACTCAAAGCGATGACCCATTGCCGTTGGAATAATCACTGACATTGTTGGAAACCAAATGTCGGCTTCGTCCGCAATCCAGACACTAAACTGCAATTCGGTTTGAGCCCGAGACTACAACCAATCCCGCAAAATCGGGATCAGAGGCACATCCGCTGCGGGCATCGAGTAGTTCCTCAGATCGTTGGCGCGGACCCATTTCAACGCCTGCCCTTCCTTGGACTGCGGGATACCCTCCCACTTCCGACAGGCAAACAGGGGCATCAGCAGGTGAAAATCGTCATAGCTGTGGCTGGCAAAGGTCAGCGGTGCGAGGCACGAGGCCCAGGTGTCGATGCCCAGTTCCTCATGCAATTCGCGGATCAAGGCGGCCTCGGGGGTTTCGCCGGGTTCGATTTTGCCGCCGGGGAATTCCCACAGACCGGCCATGGACTTACCCTCGGGCCGCTGCGCCAGCAGGACACGGCCCTCGATGTCGATCAGAGCCACGGCAGACACTAATACTGTTTTCATGAACGGTAGTCCGCGTTGATCTCGATATAGCCGTGGGTCAGGTCGCAGGTCCAGACGGTGGAAGCCCCTGCACCCAGCCCCAGATCAACCGCAATCACCAGATTCTGACCTTTCATATAGGCGGCGGCGTCTTCTTCGCGGTAGTCGGGACTAACCCAGCCTTTTTCGGCCACAAGGATATCTCCGAAGGAAATGCTCAGCAGGTCGCGGTCGGCGGCGGCGCCGGATTTGCCGATGGCCATGACGATGCGACCCCAGTTGGGGTCCTCGCCCGCGATGGCAGTTTTGACCAACGGCGAATTGGCGATCGCCAGCCCGTGCGTCTTGGCGTCGGCATCCGTGGTGGCCCCGGTCACGCGGATTTCAACGAATTTCGTGGCCCCTTCACCGTCGCGCACGACCTGCTGCGCGAGGTCCAGCATTACCGCTTCAAGCGCCTGTTCAAACGCTGCGTTGCCCGTGGCATCCACGCCCGATGCGCCGGTCGCGCACAGAAGCAGGCTGTCTGAGGTCGAAGTGTCGCTGTCCACTGTGATGCAGTTGAAGGTCCGGTCGGTCTGCGCGCCCAGAAGGGATTGAAGCGCCGACTGCTCAACCTGCGCATCGGTGAAGATATAGACCAGCATCGTCGCCATATCGGGCGCTATCATGCCCGAACCCTTGGCAATCCCCGCAATAGAGACTGTTTTGCCGCCAATCTCGACCTGCGCCGACGCGCCCTTTGGGAAGGTGTCGGTGGTCATGATCGCGCGGGCTGCGTCCTCAACCGCATGACGGCTGAGGCCTGATGTAAGCGCCTCAAGCTGCGCCACGATCCGCTCATGCGGCAGTGGCTCGCCAATCACGCCGGTCGAAGAGGTAAATACCCGATCGACCGGAACGCCTGTGGCCTTGGAGACAGCCTGTGTCACCTCGGACACCGAGGTTTGGCCAAAATGGCCGGTAAAGGCATTGGCATTGCCCGAGTTCACCAAAATCGCCGCTGGCCCATCCGAAGGCCCGCCGATCTTGTCCTGACAGTCCAGAACAGGAGCCGCGCGCGTGGCCGAACGGGTAAATACCCCGGCCACCGAAGTGCCAGGGTCGAGTACGGCCAGCATGACATCAGTGCGGCCCTGATAGCGCACGCCCGCCTCGACGGTGGCAAAGCGCACACCGTCAATTGCGGGCAAGTCGGGAAAGGCCGCCGGGGCCAGCGGTGAGATTTTGGTGATCTTGGCCACTTGGGTTACTCCTGAATCAGGTCCAGCTGCCGCACCACTTCGGGGCCAGCCCCTTCCAGCGCTGGGCGGTCGATCTGCGCCTGCTGTGTCAGCTCGTCAATGCGGGCTTGAATCACTTCCTGCTGAATCGCCTGTGCGAGTTCGCCACGCACCGCCTCAAGCGCCGGTGCCTCGGATTTGCGCTTGTCGTTCAGAATGACCACGTGCCAGCCAAATTGGGTCTGAACCGGGTCCGACACCTGACCTTTTTCCAACCCGAGCACGGCCCCTTCAAACTCCGGCACCATCTGACCCTTGCCGAACCAGCCCAGCGCCCCGCCGTTGGGGCCGGACGGGCCGGTGGACTTTTCTTTGGCTAGCTCGGCGAAATCGGCGCCGTCATCCAGTTGCGCCTTGATGGCATTAGCCTCTTCCTCGGTTTCAACCAGAATATGGCTTGCGTCAAACTCATCCTCGCCTTCGAAATCAGCGTATTGCGCGTCATAGGCCGCCTGTATCGCCTCGTCCGACAGCTCTTGCTCCAGCAGCGCGGTCACGGTCTGCACTGCGCGCAGCGACCGACCTTCATTTTCCAGTGCCAGCGCGTTCAACGTGGTCAGATCCTCTTGCTGCTGGCCCAGCAATTGCTGCTGGATAAGCTGATCCAGGATCAACTCGTACAGAACGTCGTCCTGAACCTGCTGATATTGCTGCGGAAGCGTCGCCGCAGTGGCGATAACGTGACCCAATGTGATCTCGTCCCCGTTCACAACCGCCACCACGGTGCTGGCATCGGGCTTGGTTTCGGCGGCCAGCGGCAGGGCCATCACGGCAGCAAGCGCCAGCGATGGCAGAAAAGTGAGGCCTTTGGGCATGGAATCATCCTATTTCTTTGCCGCGACAGGGCGCGGCGTTGACACTCTGGAACCTGCCGCTTACATCGCTTTGAAGCCTTGGACAGGGCCGCCTTTCACCCCCCGTATCTATGGGTTGCGCGCAAGGTAGGCAAGCCTGTCGCAACCAAGACAAGAACAGATCCGCTGGAGTGAACATGCTGGGACTCGGAACGCTCGCCAAAAAGGTGTTCGGAACACCGAACGACCGCAAGATCAAGGCGACCCGCCCCCTGATCGAAAAGATCAACGCGCTGGAGCCCGAGTTCGAGAAACTGTCCGATGAGGGCCTGATCGAAAAGACCGAAGAGCTGCGCAAACGCGCGCTGGATGGTGAAAGCCTGGATGCCCTGCTGCCCGAAGCCTTTGCCAACGTGCGAGAAGGTGCCAAACGCGCGCTGGGTCTGCGCGCATTTGACGTCCAGCTGATGGGCGGCGCATTCCTGCATCAGGGCAATATTTCGGAAATGAAAACGGGTGAGGGTAAGACGCTGGTCGCCACTTTCCCGGCTTATCTGAACGCGCTGACCGGCAAGGGCGTGCATGTCGTAACCGTGAACGAATATCTGGCCAAACGCGACGCTGAGTGGATGGGTAAGGTGTTTGGCGCGCTTGGAATGACCACTGGCGTAATCTGGTCCGGCCAGCCCGATGCCGAGAAGAAAGCCGCCTATGCCTGCGATATCACCTACGCCACCAACAACGAGCTGGGCTTTGATTATCTGCGCGACAATATGAAGGCCGATCTGGCCGAGATTTACCAGAAACACCACAACTTCGCGATTGTGGACGAGGTCGACTCGATCCTGATTGACGAGGCGCGGACACCGCTGATCATCTCGGGCCCGTCGCAGGACCGCTCGGATCTTTATACTGCGATCGACGGGCTGATCCCCTCTCTGCAAGAAGATCACTACACGCTGGACGAAAAGTCCCGCAATGTGACCTTTACCGATGAAGGCAACGAGTTTCTGGAAGAACAGCTGATCGCGGCTGGCCTGATCCCCGAAGGCCATTCGCTGTACGATCCGGAAAGCACCACTGTTGTCCACCACGTGAACCAGGGCCTGCGCGCCCACAAGCTGTTCCAGCGCGACAAGGATTATATCGTGCGCGACGGCAACGTGGTTCTGATCGACGAATTCACCGGCCGCATGATGCCGGGCCGCCGCCTGTCCGAAGGTCTGCATCAGGCCATCGAGGCCAAGGAGGGCGTGCCGATCCAACCGGAAAACGTGACGCTGGCCAGCGTGACCTTCCAGAATTACTTCCGCCTGTATGACAAGCTGGGCGGCATGACCGGTACGGCCTTGACCGAGGCCGAGGAATTTCAGGAAATCTACGGTCTGGGCGTGGTCGAAGTTCCGACCAACAAGCCGATCGCCCGTGTGGATGAAGACGATCAGGTCTATCGCTCTGCTGGCGAAAAATACGGCGCGATGATCGAAGAGGCGAAAGAAGCGCGTGACAAGGGTCAGCCTGTTCTGATCGGCACCACCTCGATCGAGAAGTCCGAACTGCTGAGCCAGATGCTGACCAAAGAAGGCATCGAACATAACGTTCTGAACGCCCGCCAGCACGAGCAAGAGGCGCAGATCGTTGCCGATGCCGGTCGTCTGGGCGCGGTGACTATCGCCACCAACATGGCCGGTCGCGGCACTGACATTCAGCTGGGCGGCAATGTCGAGATGAAGGTTCTTCAGGCGCTGGCCGAGAATCCCGAGTCCGATCCGGCCCAGCTGCGTGCCGCCGAAGAGGCGCGCCATGCGGAAGAGAAAGAAAAGGTTCTGGCCGCTGGCGGTCTTTATGTCATGGCGTCCGAGCGCCACGAAAGCCGCCGCATCGACAACCAGCTGCGCGGTCGTTCTGGCCGTCAGGGTGACCCGGGCCGTACCGCGTTCTACCTGAGCCTCGAAGACGATCTGATGCGCATCTTCGGATCTGAGCGTCTGGAAAAGGTCCTCAACACACTGGGCATGAAAGAGGGCGAGGCTATCGTCCACCCTTGGGTGAACAAATCGCTGGAACGGGCGCAATCCAAGGTCGAAGGCCGCAACTTCGACATGCGCAAAAACGTTCTGAAATTCGACGACGTGATGAACGACCAGCGCAAGGTGGTGTTCAGCCAGCGGCGCGAAATCATGTCTTCGGATGATCTGTCTGAAATCGTCTCGGACATGCGCGAACAGGTGATCGACGACCTGATCGACGAATACATGCCGCCGAAATCTTATGCCGACCAGTGGGACACCGACGGTCTGCACGAGGCGATCAAAGACAAGTTGACCATCGACGCGCCGGTTCAGGACTGGGCCGCCGAAGAAGGCGTGGATGACGAACAGGTGCGCGAGCGACTGGTTAACGCGGCAGATGAAATGATGGCGCAGAAGGCCGTTGCCTTTGGCCCCGAGAACATGCGCAACATTGAAAAGCAGGTGCTGCTGAACACCATTGACGGCAAATGGCGCGAACATCTGCTGACACTGGAACATCTGCGCTCGGTCGTCGGGTTCCGCGGCTACGCCCAGCGCGATCCGCTGAACGAATACAAGAACGAAAGCTTCCAGCTGTTTGAAAGCATGCTGGACTCCCTGCGCGAAACCGTGACCCAGCAGTTGTCGCGCGTACGTCCGCTGACCGAGGAAGAGCAGCGCGAGATGCTGGCGCAGATGCAGGCTCAACAGGCACAAGCCCAGCAAGCAGTTGATCAGGCCGCCGGACAGGCCGAAGCGGTGGCCGAGGCTAAAGCTTCGGGCGATGCGCGCCCCGGCTTTGTCGAGGATGACCCAAGCACTTGGGGCAACCCTTCGCGCAATGATCCCTGCCCCTGTGGATCGGGCAAGAAATTCAAACATTGCCACGGTCGCCTGACCTGACGTTACCCTAATTCAGACACATTGAGTCCTATTCACGGCCACATATTGGCCGTGATTCAGCGCCACAGTGCGACTCGCTCCTTCAACTGGGGAGGGTGTCTTGTTTGTAATAAAGAACTATGTGACCACCGGCGGCACTGCCTTTTGCGCGCTGGCTATTGGTTACTTGATGCAGAATGGAACTCCTGCGCCCGATGGCGCGCAGGCACCTGAACGTGTGGCTGCTGAACACGCGTCGGTTGTACCCGGGCTGGAAGGCATTGTCCTGACCTCCTCACCTTCCGCCTTTACCACCAACCCGACGCCAAACAGGGTACAAAGGACCCTACAGCCCAGCCGGTCAGCCCCCACTGACCACGCCGATTGCAGCATCAGCGCCCGCGCCACAGCCGTAACCGGTGCCGCTGCTCGCCTGACCGTCAAAGCCCCCTGCCACGGCAATGAACGGATCGAGGTGCATCACAGCGGCCTGACCGTAACCCAGCAGACCGATTCCAACGGAAGGCTGGACCTGACCATTCCGGCCTTGTCGGAATACGCAATTTTCCTGATCTCGCTCGAAGATCAAAAGGGCACCGTCGCCACCACTCACATCCCTGACATTGCCCATTACAACCGTGTCGCCCTGCAATGGCAGGGTGACACGGATCTTCAGATCCACGCCCTGGAATTCGGCGCCAATTACGGCGGCACGGGGCACGTCTCTGCCGATCCAGAGACGCAGGGCCTCGGCACTGTCGTCAATCTGGGGCAAACCGGGCTCAGTGATGCTGGCAATATCGAGATCTATTCTTTCCCAGCAACGCAATCCCCGCAAACAGGCACGATCGAATTGACCGTTGAGGCCGAAGTGACTGCCAGCAATTGTGGGCGCGATCTGAACGTGCAATCGCTGGAACTGCGCGGCGACCGGCAATTGCGTTCCAGCGATCTGACGCTCAGCTTCCCGGATTGTTCGAAGACCGGAGAGTTTCTGGTGTTGAATAATCTGTTCCAAGACCTGACAATCGCGGCAAAGTAATCCGCAGGCAGGCTCGACTTTCTGATGACATTTTTTCGTGTGGCGGCAGTCGCACTGATTTCGGCAACCTTCGCCCCGGCTGTGTCGGCGCAGGATATCACGCTGACCTCGCATGACGGCAAGGTCGAGGTCACAGGCACCCTTTTGGGCTATGACGGTGAGTTCTACCGCGTCGACACGCAGTTCGGAGAGCTGACGGTCGACGGGTCAGGCGTCACCTGCGATGGCCCAGCTTGCCCCAGCCTGATCGATTTCGTCGCCGAACTTCGGTTCTCAGGGTCTTCGGTGATGGCCGAGAAGGTCTTACCGGCCCTCTTAGCCGGGTTTGCCGCGCAGGAAGGCCTTACAATCGCTGTTCAGGAAACCGATGCCAACAGTCTGACGTATGAACTTCTCCGACCCGGTCGCAAAGCGCCTCTGGGACGGTTCCTGTTCAACGTCGGAAATACCGGCCAGGGCTTTTCCGATCTGATCGTGGACCAGACCGATATCGTCATGGCGCAGCGCGAGGTCCGCCCGACAGAGCAAGAGGCGGCGAAATCCGCCGGGTTGGGCGATCTCGCCCATGCGCGCCGTTCGCGGGTTATAGCCTTGGACGCGCTGGTACCCATCGTAGCGCCGGACAATCCGGTCGCGCACATCTCACCGGTCGAGTTGGCGCAGGCCTTTTCCGGGCAGATCGACAATTGGGCAGACTTGGGCGGCCCGGATGCACCGATTTCTCTGCACTTGCCTGCGGCAGGGTCAGGGCTGGCGCAGGGGATCGAAGACCGCTTGCTTGGCCCTGCGGGAGTGTCCTTGTCGGACGCCATAACCCGGCATGACCGTGGAAGCGATCTGGTTCGACAAGTCGCAAGTGACTCATTTGCCATCGGTATCGCCAGTCTGGCCGAAGCCGACAGCGCGCGGACTCTGCCCCTGTCAGGCGGTTGCGGTCACGCGTTGTCCGCGACGCGCCAAGCTATCAAGACCGAGGATTATCCGCTCACCTCGCCGATGTTCCTGTACCTGCCGGACCGCCGCCTGCCCCGCATTGCGCGACAGTTTTTGGCGTATACGCAAAGCGACGCGGCTCAGATGACGATCCGGTCGGCGGGTTTTGTGGATCAGGCCCCCGAGATGACGCATCTGGGCTTGCAAGGCGACAGGCTGGCAAATGCAATAGCTTCCGGTGCGTCAGAGGTGGGGCTGGAAGAGCTACAACGGATGATTGAAACGCTACGCCCCATGTCTCGACTGTCGCTGTCTGTTCGGTTCGAGGCCGGTTCGTCCCGCCCAGACGCGCAATCGCGGTCAAACATCCGACAACTCGCGCATCAGCTTGAAACCGGGACGCTGGATGCGCGCAAGCTGGTATTTATCGGATTCAGCGATGGCGATGGCGGTGCAGCGGCAAACGCACGGATTGCGCTATTGCGCGCCAAAACCGTTCGCAATGCAGTTCTGGCGGCGGTGGAAACAGCGATTCCCAAGTCGGTCACCCTTGAAGTTGACGCTTTTGGCGAGGCGATGCCCATGGCCTGCGACAACACGGATTGGGGCCGCAAAGTCAATCGCAGGGTCGAAATCTGGGTGCAGTGACGGCTACAGATAGCCTTCCGACCGGAAACTCAGTTCGTTCGATTTACCGATAATCAAGTGGTCATGCAGGGTCAGCCCCAAGGCAACACAGGCGTCCTGTATCCGGTTGGTCATGTCGATATCCGACTGTGATGGCGTTGGATCGCCGGACGGGTGGTTGTGCACCAGAATCAGGGCCGAGGCATTCAGTTCCAGCGCCCGCTTCGCCACCTCACGCGGGTAAACCGGCACGTGGTCAACGGTGCCCTTGGCCTGTTCCTCATCCGCGATAAGCACGTTCTTGCGATCCAGATAGAACACCCGGAATTGTTCGGTCTCGCGATGCGCCATTGTGGTGTGGCAATAGTCCAGCAAGGCGTCCCAGCCCGAGATCACATGTCGCTGCATCACCCGCGCGCGGGCCATGCGGTGGGCGCAGGCCTCAAGGATTTTCAGGTCAGTGATCACCGTATCGCCGACGCCTTTGATCTGGCGCAGCCGTTCCTCGGGCGCGGTCAGAACGCGGTTGAAATCGCCGAACGTGTCCATCAACGCACGCGCCAGCGGTTTCACGTCCTGCCGCGGAATGGATCGGAACAGCACCAGCTCCAACAGCTCATAATCCGGCATGGCGGCGGACCCACCCGACATGAACCGCTCGCGCAGGCGTTTGCGATGATCCTTGATGTATGACGGCAACCGACCCGAGGGCAGAGGCTCCATCGGGGCTTCGTCAGTTTCAAACAGCATCGGGGCTTCGGCAAAGGCGTCCTGAGTCATGCGCTTAGACTGGAGCAGAATCGGTTTCTGAATGGTTAACGCACCTCACCCGCCATGCGCGCGGTGGCACGGCGCACAATCAGGTGTAGAAGGACAGATACCACGCCCAGCGTCAGCATCGCCGCGAACATCAGGTCGGTCTTGGCGCGCCCATTGGCCAGCAGCATCAAATAGCCCAGCCCTTGTGACGAACCGACCCATTCACCGATCACCGCCCCAATCGGCGCATAAACCGCCGCCAATCGCAACCCTGACGCCAGAGACGGCAAGGCCGCCGGTATCCTTATATGCCACAGCACCGCGCGCGGACTGGCCTGCATCGTGCGCGCCAGATCAAGATATCCTGACGGCGTCCGCATCAACCCGTCGAAAAAGGACGCGGTGATCGGGAAATAGATGATCAGCACCGCCATCGCGACCTTGGACCACAACCCATAGCCCAGCCACAGGGTCAGCAGCGGGGCCAATGCAAAGACCGGAAGCGCCTGCGTAAACACCAGCATCGGCTGAACCAACACCCGCGCGGCGCGGGATGTGGCCAGTTGCAGCGCGGTGATCACGCCCAGCACGGTTCCGCAGGCGAGGCCAATCACCACTTCGATCACCGTGATCCACGTATGTTCGGCAATCACCCAGCGGTTCTGCCACCAGGTCTCGGCCACCAACGCAGGGCTGGGAAGGATGAATTTTGGCAGGCCGGTCACGGTGACGATCCCCTGCCAAACTGCAAGCGCGAACAGCGTCGCAGCGACGCCCGAAACTATCTTCATGCCGCCTCATCCCGCAGCAGGCGCAGCAGCGCGCCCTGAGTTTCCAGCGTCTCCAGATCGTCCACCATGCGGGGCGCGGGCGCGCGCGGCGGGGTACATGCGGTCAGGCCGTGATGGGTCATGACCATGATGGATTGCCCCAAACGTGCGGCCTCACCCGGGTCATGCGTCACCAGCAGAACGGTACGGTCATGCAATACCTCAGCCGCCAAGTCCTGCATATCGGCGCGCGTGCGCGCGTCGAGGGCCGAGAACGGCTCGTCCAGCAGCACAATGGGACGATCCTCCATCAGCGTACGGGCCAACGCCACGCGCTGACGCTGACCACCAGAGAGTTCGGCAGGCTTCTTGTGAACGTGATCCTGCAAGCGCATACGTTCGATCAATCTATCCCGGCGAGCAATGTCCGGCGTTTCCCCCCGCAACCGCGCGCCCAGCGAGACATTCTGCGCCACGCTCGCCCAAGGCAGCAGCAGATCGTCCTGCGCCATATATGCGACCCGTTTTGCAACCGGCAGGCCGTCGCTGGCCGTGATCTGGCCGGTAAACGTGGCACCGGTTTCCAATCCTGCGATCAAGCGCAGGACGGTGGTTTTACCAACCCCCGATCCGCCCAGCAGACAGGTCCATTGCCCAGCTTCAAGCGTTAAGGTCAGGGGCGCAAATAAAGATACGCCGCTGATCGTGGCCGAGCCGCTAAAGGTCAGGTCTGGGGATTGCGTCATGGGGTCAGACCCATTTGCCAGAAATTGACCTCTAACTCGGTCGCAGTACGGAACGTCTGACATAGACGGGTCCAGCGCGGAGAGGATTCGAAATGTTCCCCAATGCGTCGAGTTAGAGCCGAATCCAGCAATTCCCCTACCGCTTTACATGCGTCCTGATAATCCGGGCTGGCATAGGTATTGATCCAGTCGCGATACGCCTCCGAGGTCGCCTCAGACGCCAGACGGGAACCGATCTCACCGTATCCCATCACACAAGGCGCCAATGCCGCCAAAAGATCCAGAAGATCACCGCTGTAACCGGCCTCAAGTACAAAGCGGGTATAGGCCAGATTCTCGGGCCGTTCCTCGGTTGCGAACAGCTCTTCGCCAGAAATGCCTTCGGCCGCGCAGATTCCGATATGCAGTTGCATCTCTTCTGCTACCAGCGCGTTGACCGTGGCCACCGCTGTCAGCATTTCCGAATGCGTCTCGGACTTCACCACCGCCAACGCCCAGGCGCGGGAAAAGTGGATCAGGAACACATAATCCTGCCGCAGATAGTGCAGGAACGACGCGCGTGGCAGGCTGCCATCTTTCAGCCCTTCGACAAAGGCGTGGCGGGTGTAATCCCGCCACGGCCCCTGCGCCGCGTCACGCATCAGCCCGAAGGCTTTTCCGTACTCGCTCATTGCGCGGTCACGTCGATGGCAATGGCGCTGACCGGGTTCAGGCCGTCGATCATGCCGCTGTCGTTCAGGAAGGCCTCAAACCGGGCATAACGACCAGCATCAAACCCGGCAGGACGCAGAGCGAAACGAGACAGCGTGTCGACCCAGGCACGGGCGTTCAGCTCATCCTGCAATTCGGGCGAGGTGGAGGCGAAAATCTCCCAGCTTTTTTCCGGGTTGTTGACGATATACTGGGTCGCTTTCTCAGTCGCAGCCAGAAAACGGGCGATCTTGTCGGTGTCCATCGTTTCGGGATTGGCGATATAGATAAGCTCGTCATAAGACGGGATGCCTTCTTCCTCGATATAGAAACAGCGGCCGGCGACGCCCTCGATGTCCATCTGGTTCAGTTCAAAATTGCGGAAGGCACCGATCACGGCATCGACCTGACCAGACATCACTGACGGCCCGAGCGAAAAGTTGACGTTGATCATCTCAATCTCGTCCAGACCGATATCGTGCTGTCCAAGCAAAGTGGTCAGGATCGCTTCTTCGACACCGGCGACCGAGAAACCAATCTTTTTGCCACGCAGATCGGCCAGCGATTTGATCGGGCCGTCCTCCAGCACCAAAAGGCAGTTCAGCGGGGTCGCCACCAGCGTACCGACCCGTTTCAGCAGCAGCCCTTCGTGGATTTGCAGGTGCAGTTGCGGCTGATAGGACACCGCAAGGTCGGCCTGACCTGCCGCAACCAAACGCGGCGGGGCAGAGGGATCGGCGGGTGGGACAATCTCGACCTCAAGCCCCTCATCGGCGAAATAGCCGTTCTCTTGCGCCACAATGATCGGGCCGTGGTCGGGATTGACGAACCAATCCAGCAACACGGTCATCTTGTCCTCAGCCCATGCTGGCACGGCAGCCACAAGGGCAATGGCGGTGATCAGTTTCTTCATTTCTCGCGTTTCCTTTTCGCTCACGAGGTTGAGGCCGACACGAGCACAATCTCGCCCGGCCAATTCGGTTGAATCTGTTCTGCCGCACGCCACGCCCGCAGGCCTGTCGCACAGCACAAAGCAAGTCTTTGTCCTTGATTAGGACCTATGTTCTGCACCTCATCCGGTGACATGCGCAGCGCGTGTGGATGTGCCAGGACAGGAGCTTCACCATGATCGCGCAACTCAATGATCTGGTCGTCTGCGGTCAGGTCTTCGACAGAGACAAAGCTGAAACAGCGCTCCGGCTCGGGCGCATTGTCAAAGCGAAAGCTGCTGCTGCGCAGGGAGCGGCCATCATATTGCACCATCTGGCCCAGCGGTGAGGGTGCCAAGCCAAGGATCAGGTTCAGCACCATCTGCGCCTGCATCGCGCCAACCATCCCAACGACCGGCCCCAGCACCCCGGCTGAGGCGCAGCTTGCGCCGCTATCCGGCGCGTCCGGGAACAACGCACGCAGCGACGGCGCACCGCCGCAGAACCCGCCGACATATCCCGTCATCGCCAAAACAGACGCTGAGATCAGCGGCTTGCCCTGTTCAAGACAGGTATCGGACAGGGTATAGCTGACCGCATAACTGTCTGCGCAATCCAGTATAACGTCCGATTGCTTCACCAAAGACTGCGCATTTCTGCTTGTTAGAGACTGTTCTTCGACAAAAACCTCGACCTCGTGATTCAGCGCACGACAGCGGTCCGCGGCGACACTGGCCTTTGCCAGCCCGCAATCTGCTTCGGTGAACAAAGTCTGGCGGTGCAAGTTTGATTGGTCGACCGTATCGCGATCCACAATCGTGATGCGCCCCACCCCGGCCCCGGCCAGCAAAGGCAGAACTGGCGCGGCCAGTCCCCCTGCGCCCACCACCAGAACGCGCGCGGCAGACAGGTGGGCCTGACCTTCGGGTCCAACCTCGGGCAGAATCATCTGGCGGGCATAGCGGGTCATCGCGTGACCTCGATCCATGCACGCACACGGGCCTCGGGATCCGCGTTCAGAGTGATATCTGTCACGACCGAGACAATATCGGCACCAGCCTCGAGAACGCCCTGCGCACGCTCGACACTCATTCCGCCGATCCCGACCAGAGGGATTTCACCCACCCGCGCCTTCCACTCGGTAACACGGGGCAGGCCCTGCTGCTCCCACTTCATTTTTTTCAGGATCGTCGGATAGACCGGCCCCAGCGCCACATAGTCAGGGTCCATGGCCAACACGCGTTCAAGCTCATCATCGTCATGGGTCGAAACACCCAGCTTCAACCCAGCCTTGCGTATGGCTTTCAGATCGGCGTCATCCAGATCTTCTTGACCCAGATGAATCCACTCGCACCCTGCGTCGATCGCCGTCTGCCAGTAGTCGTTGACCACCAGAACCGCGCCATGTTCGCGGCACAGGTCCCGCGATTGGACTATCTGAGCCTGCACCTCTGCGTCAGGCTGATCCTTGATGCGCAGCTGCACCAGCTTCACGCCCAAGGGCAACATCCGCCGCAGCCAGTCCGAGTGGTCAAAGATCGGATAAAAACGATCCAGCATCATGACAAAAACGCTTTTCCGATCACCGGAGTGGAGGGTTCCGCCATATCGCGCGGCTCAATCGGGTCGGCCTGATGGGCGAGCTGTCCGGACTCAATCGCCAGCATCATCGCTCGCGCCATGGCCGCGGGGTCTCCGGCGCGGGCAACTGCCGTGTTCAGCAGGACCGCATCATACCCCATCTCCATCGCCCGCGCGGCGTGACTGGGCAGACCAATCCCGGCGTCGATCACCAGTGGTATATCCGGGAATTCAGCCCGCATCGCCCGTAGAGCATACTCATTGTTCAACCCACGCCCCGATCCAATCGGTGCGCCCCAGGGCATAAGCACCTCACACCCGGCGGCCAGCAACCGTTCCCCCACGATCAGATCGTCAGTGGTGTAGGGGAAGACCTGAAATCCGTCCTCGGTGAGGATGCGCGCGGCCTCGACCAGCTGAAACACATCCGGTTGCAGGCTGTCTGTGTGACCGATCAGTTCCAGCTTGATCCATTTGGTGTCGAACACCTCGCGCGCCATATGCGCGGTGGTCACGGCCTCTTTCACAGTGTGGCATCCGGCTGTGTTGGGCAGGATCAGAACACCCAGATCGCGGATCATCTGCCAAAAGGTTTGGCCCGCCCCGGATTCGCGGCGCAGAGACACGGTGGCCACGCCCGCGCCACTGTCGCGAAAGGCTTGCTCGAGAATGGCGGGGCTGGGGTACTGCGCGGTTCCCAGCATCAACGGATTGGGCAGGTGGGTGCCATAGAACGCCTTCATCTTCAGCCCCCCTGCATCGGCGCGACGACTTCAACCCGGTCGCCATCCGCCAGTCTGTGGCCGATACGCAGACTTGAAGGTACGAAATCTTCGTTCACAGCCGTCGCCACCCGACCCGAGAACCCGCATTCCTCTAGCAGGCCCGAGAGCGTTTCAGCGCGCACCTCGCGCGGTTCACCGTTAAGCACGATCTTCATCGACCATCTCCGAATGTGTGTTGTCCAAGGCCAGATCCGCCACCCCCTGTGCCAGTGCAGGCGCCAGCAGATAGCCGTGGCGGTACAGCCCGTTGGCATAGATCGTCCGCCCGACGCGCCGGATGCGCGGCAGGTTGTCCGGGAAGGCCGGGCGCAGATCGACGCCGATTTCCAGAACTTCGGCCTCTCCAAAAGCGGGGTTGAGCGCGTAGGCCGCGCTGAGCAGCTCAAGCATCGACCGGGCGGTGATACGGCTGCTGTCTTCGCTTTCGATCATCGTCGCGCCCAGCATATAGACGCCATCCCCGCGCGGTACGACATAGAGCGGAATACGCGGATGCAGCAGGCGCACAGGGCGGGTCAGTGCCACATCCGGGCAGCGGATCACCAACATCTCGCCCTTGAGGCCTCGAAGGTCGTGGAGAACATCGCGCGCATGCAAGCCACGGCAATCAATTGTGTTGTCCAATCCGGTCGGGGCCGGTTTTTGGTGAAACGTAACGCCATGGGCCAGAAGCTGATGGTGCAAGTCCAGCAAGGCCTGACGCGGATTCAGATGCGCCTCATCCGGGAAGTGCAGGCCTTTGGAGAAACCATGCAAGTCAGGCTCTAATAAGGACATTTCGCCCTGATCAACCGCGCGGTATCCTTCCGTCCGTCGTGCAAACCGCCGAAGGTCGGGCAGATCGCGTGGATTTGCCACAACCAAGGTACCGTGCCGGGTCACAGTGGTTCGCTTGGCCCACCAATCCAGCGCCAACTGACCCAGACGCAACACCGGCTCTTCCGCATTTTCAAACTCGCACCACGGGGCCAGCATGCCCCCTGCCCACCACGAGCATCCATGCGGGCCCGGAGGACCAGAAGGATCAAAGACCTGAACCTGCGCGCCGCGTGACGCCAATTCGCTTGCCACAGCCAACCCCGCCACGCCGGACCCTATAACGGACCAGACCGTCACGTCGGCCATACCCGGTGGAAATGATGCACAGGTCCATGGCCCTGCCCGATCCTCAGATCATCCGCGCGGGCAATCGCGCCCTGCAAATAGTCATGCGCTTGCGCAACCGCATCGACGGGGCTCAGACCCTGCGCCATACCGGCAGCGATTGAGGAAGAAAGCGTGCATCCCGTACCATGTGTATTGCACGTGTCGCGCCGAGGGGCGGTAAATTCAGACACCCGGCCCGAGGCGTCAATGAGCAGGTCATGGCAGATCTCACCGCGCCCGTGGCCCCCCTTCATAAGCACTAATCGCGCGCCCAGCTGGCACAAAGCCTTACCCTGGTCGATCATCTGTTCCGGGGTTTCGGCACTTTGACAATCCAACAAACACGCCGCTTCGGGCAGGTTCGGGGTCAGCACCGTTGCGCGTGGCAAAAGGACATCGCGCAGAGTGCTGACCGCATCCCGCGCCAGCAGGGCATCGCCGGATTTCGCAACCATAACCGGATCCAGAATCACCGGGCCTTTGAACGCGGCCACGCTGTCAGCAACAGTCTGGATAATTTCTGGTGTTGCCAGCATCCCGATCTTGATCGCACCTACATCAAGGTCGGACAGAACCGCCTCGATCTGGGCCGAGACCACATCCAGTGGAATTCCATGCACCGCAGTCACGGCCCGCGTGTTCTGCGCTGTGACCGCCGTAATAACGCTGGAACCGTACACGCCCAATGCGGACATGGCCTTGAGGTCGGCCTGAATACCCGCTCCGCCGCCGCTGTCCGAGCCGGCAATTGTCAGGGCAATATGCGCCATATCGTTGCTCCATCATCAAGGGGCAACGCAGCATGGAAAACGTCTGTATGCATAAGACCGTTCCCTACGCCGGAATTGCCCGGATCAGGTTCGATGGGTTAGCGCATTCACGCCTCTCAGCCCTTTGATCAGGGCACCCCAACGGTTGGGCGCACAATCTCAGGGGTTGGCGGGGGAATCAAGGGCCAATTTTGGCGCAGCCGGCGGTCAAACTGGACTTATAGAATGAAAAAGCCGGCCCTTGGGAACCGGCTGATTCTTGCTTTGTTGCGGCGATAAGGCTTTAGCCTTTCATCCCGTCCCAGAATGACTTGACGGACGAGAAAAAGCTTTTTGATTCAGGATGGTTATCTTCACCCAATTCATCGAATTCCCGCAGCAATTCTTTCTGACGGCTGGTCAAGTTGACCGGGGTTTCCACGGCCAGTTCGATGAACATATCGCCGACACCACCGCCGCGCAAAGCAGGCATGCCCTTACCGCGCAGACGCATTTGGCGACCCGATTGGCTGCCGGCCGGGATTTGCACGCGACCACGGCCACCGTCGATGGTCGGCACTTCGATAGACCCGCCCAGCGCGGCCTTGCCCATGCTGACCGGCACGCGACAGTAAAGGTTCACACTGTCACGCTCGAACAGTTTGTGATCGGACACTTCGACGAAGATATACAGATCGCCCGGAGGGCCACCGCGCATTCCGGCCTCACCCTCGCCAGCCAAACGGATGCGGGTTCCGGTTTCTACACCGGCTGGGATATTGACGGACAGCGCGCGTTCTTTTTCGACGCGGCCTGCGCCACCACAGGATTTACAAGGGTTCTTGATGATCTGGCCCAGACCAGAGCAGGTCGGACAGGTACGCTCAACGGTAAAGAAACCCTGTTGCGCGCGCACCTTGCCCATGCCCGAGCAGGTCGGACAGGTGGTCGGTTCCACACCGCCTTCTGCGCCCGAGCCGTCACAAGCGGAACAGGCCACAGCCGCCGGGACATTGATAGTTTTCTGAAGGCCTGAGAACGCATCTTCCAGCGTCACGCGCAGATTGTAGCGCAGGTCAGACCCGCGTGCGGCGCGACGCCCGCCACCGGCACCACCGCGCTGACCGCCCATGAAATCGCCGAATAGATCGTCGAATACATCGGAAAACGCACTGGAAAAATCGCCCTGACCAAAGCCGCCACCGGGACGACCGCCACCACCCATGCCGTTCTCAAAAGCGGCATGGCCAAAGCGGTCATACGCGGCTTTCCGATCGGCGTCTTTCAGAACGTCATAGGCCTCGTTGGCCTCTTTGAACTGCGCCTCGGCATCCGGGTTGTCTTTGTTGCGGTCGGGATGCAATTCCTTGGCTTTCTTGCGAAAACCCTTCTTGATCTCGTCCGCCGATGCGCCCTTGGATACGCCGAGCACATCGTAATAGTCGCGTTTTGACATCAGTATTTCCTTCTGCCTCAACGTAATCGGGCCGGCCCGGCGACCGGACCGGCCCGCATTGGCCCGGTTACCCGTTAGTTACGCTTGTCGTCGTCCAGATCTTCGAACTCGGCGTCGACAATGTCATCATCACCAGCAGGCGCTTCGTCTGCTGCTGCCGGCTCATCCTCGCCCTCTTCGGCTTGCGCCTTGTAGATGGCTTCGCCCAGCTTCATTGCCGCTTCGGTGACGTTCTGGATGCCCGACTTGATCTTGTCGGCATTTTCGGTTTCCAGCTCGTCCTTCAGCGCGGCAATTGCCAGCTCGATGGCTTCGATGGTGGTCGGGTCGACCTTGTCGGCATGCTCTTCCATCGACTTTTCGGTCGAGTGGATGAGGCTTTCCGCCTGGTTCTTGGCGTCGACCAGCTCGCGGCGTTCCTTGTCGGCTTCCGCGTTCTCTTCGGCGTCCTTGACCATTTTTTCGATGTCGTCATCCGACAGACCGCCCGAGGCCTGGATGGTGATCTTCTGCTCTTTGCCGGTGCCTTTGTCCTTGGCCGAAACCGAGACAATGCCGTTGGCGTCGATGTCGAAGGTCACCTCGATCTGAGGCATGCCGCGCGGTGCAGGCGGGATGTCTTCGAGGTTGAACTGACCCAGGATCTTGTTGTCCGCGGCCATCTCACGCTCACCCTGGAACACGCGGATGGTCACAGCGTTCTGGTTGTCTTCGGCGGTCGAGAAGACCTGAGATTTCTTGGTCGGGATCGTGGTGTTGCGGTCGATCAGACGGGTGAACACGCCACCCAGCGTCTCGATGCCCAGCGACAGCGGGGTCACGTCCAGCAGAACCACGTCCTTGACGTCGCCCTGCAGAACGCCGGCCTGAATGGCGGCGCCCATTGCAACAACTTCGTCCGGGTTCACACCCTTATGCGGCTCTTTCCCGAAGAACTTGGTGACTTCTTCGATCACTTTCGGCATCCGGGTCATACCACCGACCAGAACAACCTCATCGACGTCGCCAGCCGACAGACCGGCGTCTTTCAGCGCAGCCTGACAAGGCTTCATCGACTTTTTGATCAGGTCCGAGACCAGCGATTCCAGCTTGGCACGGGTCAGTTTCATGACCATGTGCAGCGGCTGACCGTTCGAACCCATCGAGATGAACGGCTGGTTGATTTCGGTCTGCGAGGTCGAGGACAGTTCGATCTTGGCTTTTTCAGCGGCTTCTTTCAGACGCTGCAGGGCCATCTTGTCCTGGCTCAGATCAACACCGTGTTCCTTTTTGAACTCATCTGCCAGATAGTTGACGATGCGCATGTCAAAGTCTTCACCACCCAGGAAGGTGTCGCCGTTAGTCGACTTAACCTCGAACAGGCCGTCGTCGATTTCCAGAATGGTCACGTCGAAGGTACCGCCACCAAGGTCGTAAACCGCGATGGTTTGGGTTTCTTCCTTGTCCAGACCATAGGCCAGCGCGGCAGCTGTCGGTTCGTTGATGATCCGCAGCACTTCCAGACCGGCGATTTTACCGGCGTCTTTGGTGGCCTGACGCTGCGCGTCGTTGAAATATGCCGGAACGGTGATAACCGCCTGCGTGACTTCCTCACCCAAATAGCTCTCGGCGGTTTCCTTCATCTTGCCCAGAGTGAAGGCCGAGATCTGGCTTGGGGAGTACTTTTCACCGCGGGCTTCGACCCACGCGTCGCCATTGCCGCCATCAACGATGGTGTACGGCACCATTTTCTTATCTTTTTCGACTTCGGCATCATCCACACGACGACCGATCAGGCGCTTGACGCCAAAGATCGTGTTGTCGGGGTTGGTGACCGCCTGACGTTTCGCAGGCTGACCGACCAGTCGCTCATCTTCGGTGAAGGCGACGATCGAGGGCGTGGTCCGCGCCCCTTCGGCGTTTTCGATGACCTTCGGCTGCGAGCCGTCCATGATAGCCACACACGAGTTTGTGGTTCCGAGGTCAATCCCGATTACTTTTCCCATATTTGCAATCCCTTTCTCTTCAAGGCGATGTCCCGAGGGTCGGACCCGTTTTGGCATCCTGCCCCGATCTGATATGCGCGACGGCACTACACCATCGCGCGTCCCGGCGTATATAAGGGCGAGACCAAAAGCCTGCAAGCACTGTAAATCGCAGGTTTTCGGGAATCTGTGGCCTTTTTGGCAAGCTTTTGGCAAGGATCGGGGAATCTCGGATGGCGCGGCTACTTTTGCGCGGTTTTGATATCAGGAAAGCCTGGCTGGATAGCCCGGCGCAGGCACAGCTGATCGAAGCCTTGCGCCCGATTCTGAAATCTGCGCCGCTGTTCCGGCCCGTGACGCCGTCGGGCAAGGAAATGTCGGTGCGCATGACCTCGGCCGGGTCGCTGGGCTGGGTCACGGACAAGGCCGGATATAGGTATCAAGCGCAGCACCCCAAGGGAACCGATTGGCCCGAAATTCCGGCACAGGTGCTGGACATCTGGCGGGCGCTGGTTGGCCCGGATCGCGACCCCGATTGCTGTCTGATCAACTATTATGGCGAAGGCACCCGCATGGGGCTGCATCAGGACAAGGACGAGGCTGATTTTTCATGGCCGGTCCTGTCGGTTTCCCTGGGAGATGATGCCTTGTTCCGCATCGGCAACCAGACCCGTGGCGGCAAGACTGAATCGATCTGGCTGAACTCGGGCGATGTGGTGATCATGGGCGGCCCGGCGCGGCTGACCTATCACGGTATCGACCGTATCCGCTTTGGCTCTTCAAAACTGTTGCCCAAGGGTGGGCGGATCAACCTGACCCTGCGCGTTGCCAGTTAGCGCCGTGCGCCCCAGCTTTGCGAGACATGCTGGCGCGAGAAGAAAATCCCCAGCAGCCCGATCATCAGCAGGACAATCCCGACCCAAAGCGCATATTCCCAGCTTGTGTTGCGCGGGAAGTAATTCCGAAACACAAAGCCGCGGCACTGGTCGATGATGTGAAACAACGGGTTCCAGGCGAACATGCCCAGCATCGCCCCGCCCAGCGCATTTGCCACAAACATCTTCCCCGAAAAGATCATGTTCAGCCGCCTGTAGATATTGCTGAGCATCGTGACCGTTGTCGGAAACCATGGTGACAGCGCCATGAACACGACCCCAACCGAACACCCGGTAAACCAGGCCAGCATCAGCATGGCAAAGGCACCACCGGGATCCTGAATCTCGATCGGTGATATCGCGACACTGTAGAGAAACAGAATTATGATGATCGTCATCATCTGGGTGTATAGCGACCCACATGCGGTCGCCAGCAGGACGACCATCATGTTCATCGGCGAATGCAGCATCATCGGATTATTGCCCGTGCTGAGACCCGACAACGAGCCAACCGCCTTGATATGCGTCAGGAACAGAAACACGCCCGACAACAGGAACAACACCAACTCACCGCGGATTTTGGCGACGCGCGTCCCCATGAACGACATGATCGTATAAAACACTGCGACCAGAGCGAGAACTTGCAGGATATTGATCAGGATCGCCAGGACCGCATTTGAATGCTGCGAGCGGACATTGCGCACCACGGCATGGAAAATCAGCTCAGCCGTTGTAAAGGCCCCGCCCAGCAAGGTCTGGTTTCGCTTGAAATAATACAACCGACGCGTCTTTCCTGTTTTTTCGCCTTCAACCTGCCACGAATTTCTTGCCGTTCCGTAACCGGCGCATCATAAGGCCGTCAGCCTTTTCGATCAACAAATCACAGGAACGGAGCTTTTTTGTGACCTATGACGCCCTCATCCCTGTCATCCGACGTCTGGCCCTGGAAGCGGGCGACAAGATCATGGAGATTTATGAGGCAGATGATTTCGACGTCAAAGTCAAATCTGATGCCAGCCCCGTGACCGAAGCGGATGAAGCTGCTGATGCACTGATTTCGGCCGGATTGCGCGAGGCGTTTCCCGATATCCTGCTGGTAACAGAAGAACAGGCCGCATCGCATTCCGAAAAAGGCGATACGTTTCTGATCGTTGATCCACTGGATGGCACCAAAGAATTCATCAACCGTCGCGGCGATTTCACCGTGAACATCGCGTTGGTCGAAAACGGCGTTCCGACCCGCGGCGTCGTCTATGCTCCGGCCAAAGGGCGCATGTTCTATACGCAGGCGGATGGCCAGTCGGTCGAAGAAACCGGTGCTTTGGACAAGGCACAGGTTGGTGAGATGACACCAATATCAGTCTCTAAACCAGACAATTCAGCGCTCTTGATTGTGGCGTCGAAATCGCACCGGGATCAGGCCACCGAGGATTACATCAACAAATACGCCGTTCAGGACAGCAAGAGCGCAGGCTCGTCACTGAAATTCTGCCTTGTGGCGACGGGTGAGGCGGATCTGTACCCCCGCGTTGGCCGAACAATGGAATGGGACACCGCCGCAGGTCACGCCGTTCTGGCGGGTGCGGGTGGCAAGGTCGTGCGCTTTGATGACCACTCACCGCTGACTTATGGCAAGGACAGCTATGCAAACCCGTTCTTTATCGCCTACGCTCCGGGTGTTGAGCTGAAGGAAGCCTGATGTCCGTTCTGATCGCCATTCCCGCCCGTTACGCCTCGACCCGCTATCCCGGCAAACCGCTGGTGCCGCTGACCGGCGCAAGTGGCAAAGCGATGACGCTGATCGAGCGGTCGTGGCGGGCGGCCTGTTCCGTCTCGGGCGTCGACAAGGTGGTTGTGGCCACCGATGACGATCGCATCCGCGAAGCCGCCGAAGGGTTCGGGGCCGAGGTGGTGATGACGTCGGAAGAGTGCCAGAACGGCACCGAACGCTGCGCCGAGACCCACGCCAATCTGGGTGCGGGGTATGAGATCGTGGTGAATCTGCAAGGCGACGCGCCCCTGACCCCGCATTGGTTTGTTGAGGACCTGATCGCCGGTCTGCGCGCCGCGCCCGAGGCCGGAGTGGCCACACCGGTCCTGCGCTGCGATGGCGACGCGCTGAACAGCCTGCTGAACGACCGCAAACATGGGCGCGTCGGCGGCACCACTGCCGTTTTCGCCGCCGATCACAGCGCCATGTATTTCTCGAAAGAGGTGGTGCCGTTCACGTCTCAGACCTATGCAGGGGGCGACGCAACCCCTGTCTTCCACCATGTCGGTGTCTATGCCTATCGCCCGGATGCGCTGGCCGCTTATCCAACATGGACCGTTGGCCCGCTGGAACAGTTGGAAGGTCTGGAGCAGCTGCGCTTCATGGAGAATGGCCGCAAGGTCCTGTGTGTCGAGGTCGAAGCCAAAGGTCGTCAGTTCTGGGAGCTGAACAACCCGCAGGACGTGCCGAAGCTGGAACAAATGATGGCCGCGATGGGGCTGGATTGAGCTCTTTTCCCCATGACTCCGGCGTGCCTCAAAACATAGCTGGTCTAACCACATGAAATCGGAAAGATAGATGACCAACATCCTTGTCACCGGCGGTGCCGGCTATATCGGATCACACGCCTGCAAGACACTGGCACGGGCGGGCTATACGCCGGTGACATATGACAATCTGGTTACAGGCTGGCAGGACGCGGTGAAATTCGGCCCGTTTGAGCAAGGCGACCTGCTGGACCGCGCGCGGCTGGACGAGGTTTTCGCCAAATATCAGCCCGCTGCCGTGATGCATTTTGCAGCCCTCAGCCAGGTGGGCGAGGCGATGTCTCAACCCGGTAGGTATTGGGCCAACAATGTCACCGGCTCTCTGAACCTGATCGAAGCTGCCGTGGCGGCGGGATGCCTGAACTTCGTCTTTTCGTCGACCTGCGCCACCTATGGCGATCAGGATAACGTGGTGCTGGACGAAAACACGCCGCAGGAACCGCTGAACGCTTACGGGGCCTCAAAGCGCGCCATCGAAGAAATCCTGCGTGACTTCGAATCCGCGCATGGGCTGAACCATGTGATCTTCCGCTATTTCAACGTGGCCGGAGCCGACCCCGAGGGCGAAGTGGGTGAGTTCCACCGCCCGGAAACTCATCTGGTGCCACTGATGCTGGACGCCATCGACGGCAAGCGCGAGGGGCTGACGGTGTTCGGCACTGATTATGACACGCCCGACGGCACCTGCATTCGTGACTATGTGCATGTCTGCGATCTGGTCGATGCGCACGTGCTGGGGCTGAACTGGCTGGAACAGGGCAAAGGCAGCCGAGTGTTCAATCTGGGCACCGGCTCGGGCTTTTCAGTGATGGAAGTGATCGACCACTCCAAAGCCGTTACCAACCGCGAGGTCCCTTACACCGTCGGCCCCCGCCGCGCCGGGGATTGCACCAAGCTGGTCTCTGGCTCGGATCGCGCCGGAGAGGAGCTTGGCTGGACGCCAAAAAGGTCAACGTTAGAGACGATGATCAGCGACGCATGGCGCTGGCACCAGAACGGCCACTACGACAAATGAGCCGCGCGTGACAGGATCGGGAACCGACAGTCTTCCCCCTATCGGATGGACGCAGAAATACCGGTTGCGCCTGAAACGCAGACGGCTGTTGTGGCAAGCTTTTCGCAGCCGTCATCAATTGACCAGTCTGAGCAACCGAACCGATCAGATCAGGCCCGGTGCAATTCTGGCCTTTACCACCCTGCGCAACGAAATGACCCGTTTGCCATGGTTCTTTCGCCACTATCGCGCGCTTGGGGTCGACCACTTTCTGATCGTCGACAATGGCAGCGATGACGGCTTGGTCGACTATCTGTTGCAACAGCCCGATGTCTCGATCTGGCAAACCTACGCCAGCTATCGCGCCTCGCGATATGGGGTGCTGTGGTTGACCTGGTTGCAGATGCGCTATGGCCACGCTCACTGGACGCTGACAGTGGATGCGGATGAGTTGCTGATCTATCCCGAGCATGACACACGCCCCCTGTCAGACCTGACCGCCTGTCTGGAGCGGCAGGGCCGCACGGCATTTGGAGCGCTGATGCTGGACCTGTATCCCAAGGGGCCACTTGGGACGCAAGACTATGATCCCGAAACTGACCCGACCCGCGTTCTCAACTGGTTCGACCCCGGCCCGTACCGGGTGCAGCGGCAAAGCCCTTTGGGTAACCTTTGGGTGCAGGGCGGTGCCCGCGAGCGGGTATTTTTTGCAGATGCGCCGCGCCGCTCTCCGACGTTGAACAAACTCCCACTGGTGCGATGGTCGCGCCGGTACGCCTATGTCAATTCCAGCCACTCTGCCCTGCCCCGGCACCTGAACGCAGCCTATGACGGACCGGGCGGGGACACCCCCTCAGGCATATTACTGCACACCAAGTTCCTGCCCGAAGTGGTGGACAAATCGACATCCGAAAAGGCGCGCGGTCAGCATTTTCATGATCCCGACCTTTTTGCGACATATTACGATGCGATACGAGACCAGCCGGACATGTGGACACCCCAGTCAGCCTGTTTTGAGGGTTGGGAACAGATGCAGCGGCTGGGGCTGATGGGGAAACTTCGATGAAACGCGGCATATATGAATAACGGATTTTAAATCCGTTGATTCGATACAGGGAAGAATGGCATAAAACGGCACTCGCCCGGGACCACTCTCACTCACCAATCCCCGGGTAGACGCGCCCAGATAATAAAGGTTGAGCAGACGCGTGAGCCTGCTGGAGTCATACCGCATGAGATTACGGCGCAGGCGTCGCCTCGTGCGCTGCCTGCGCAAAAGACGCGAGCTGAAACCGGTTGCCAACCGAACCGCGGATATCCGGCCTGACGACATCCTGTTGATGAGCGTCATGCGGAACGAGAAAATCCGCCTGCCCTATTTTCTGGAATACTACCGCAAACTGGGCGTCGACCATTTTATGATTGTCGACAACAACAGCGATGACGGCAGCCGGGACTATCTGGCCGCGCAGCCGGACGTATCGCTCTGGCGGGCCGATAGCAGTTACAAACGCGCGTCCTTCGGGCTGGATTGGTCGAACTATCTGCTGCGGAAATACGCTGACGGCCATTGGGTCCTGAGCGTCGATCCAGATGAGTTCTTTATCTATCCTTTCTGCGACACCCGCCCTGTGCAGGCATTGACGGACTGGCTGGACAGTTGTTCTGTCCGCAGTTTCGGCACGATGCTGATTGATATGTATCCAAGGGGTCCGGTCGACGAACACCCCTATCGCGAAGGTCAGAACCCGTTTGAAATCGCGAACTGGTTTGATTCCGGGAATTACGTGATCAGTAAGAACCCCGATTACCACAACCTGTGGATACAGGGCGGCCCCCGTGCGCGGGTGTTTTTCAGGGACAGGCCCTCCAAGGCCCCGGCCCTCAACAAGATCCCGCTGGTGAAATGGAGCCGTCGCTATGTCTATGTCAGCTCGACCCATTCGCTGCTGCCGCGGGGGCTGAATCAGGTCTATGACGAATGGGGCGGCGAAAAGATCAGCGGTGCGCTTTTGCACGCCAAACTGATCGACACGCTGGGCGATAAAGCGCGGGAAGAATTGCAGCGCGGCCAGCATTTCCGCGCCTCATCCGAATACCGCGCCTATGCGGATCATCTTGCGAGCAAGCCGGTCTTTCATTGCGACTGGTCCGAAAAGTACATCAACTGGCGGCAGCTTGAGATTCTGGGCCTCATGTCAAAAGGGGACTGGGCATGAACCGTCTGGGCGTTGTGATGCTGGTACACACGGCCCTGCATCGGGCCGAGCAGGTGGCACGGCACTGGACAGCAGCAGGTTGCCCAGTGGTGATCCATGTCGATCGTAAAGTGTCCGACAAGGATTTTACCGCGTTCTCTGCTGCCTGTGCGGATGACCCGCTGATCCGGTTTTGCGAACGTCACACATGTGAATGGGGTGGTTGGGGGATCGTTGCGGCCTCACAATCCGCGTCCCAACTGATGCTTGAGGCATTTGAGGATGTGCATCATGTCTACCTCTCATCCGGTGCCTGCCTGCCGCTGCGCCCGGTCAGCGAACTGATCGAGTATCTGGCCGACCGCCCCCGGGTTGATTTCATCGAAAGCGCCACAACCGCCGATGTCAGCTGGACCATTGGTGGCCTGGATCAGGAACGGTTCACCCTGCGGTTTCCGTTCTCCTGGCGTCGACAGCGCAGGTTGTTCGACACCTATGTCAAACTTCAGCGCCGGCTGGGCCTGCGCCGCAAAATCCCCGAAGGTTTGATGCCCCATATGGGCAGCCAGTGGTGGTGTCTGACACGGCAGACTCTGTCGGCCATCCTGCAAGACCCTAAGCGACAGGTGTATGACCGGTATTTCCGCCATGTCTGGATTCCGGATGAAAGCTATTTCCAAACGCTGGCACGGCTGTATTCGACCCATATCGAAAGCCGGTCTCTGACCCTGTCCAAGTTCGACTATCAGGGGCGGCCGCATATCTTTTATGACGATCACCTGCAATTGCTGCGCCGGTCGGATTGTTTTGTCGCTCGTAAAATCTGGCCTCGCGCTGATCGGCTGTATCAGAGCTTTCTGACCGATCAGAAATGTGCCGTGAAACCCGCAGAACCCAACCCGGGCAAGATTGACAGGGTGTTTGCCAAAGCGGTCGAGCGTCGAACCCGTGGCCGCGATGGCCTGTATATGCAAAGCCGCTTTCCCCGCCACGGCAGCGAAAACGGACTGACCTGTTTTCCGTATTCCGTATTTCAGGGATTCACCGAACTGTTCGAAGATTTCCAGCCCTGGCTGGCCGAAACAACGGGCACACGAGTGCATGGCCATCTGTTCGGCCCCGACCGTGCCGAGTTCGCCGGGGGCGAGACCATTATTAACGGCGCGCTCAGCGATTGCGCGGTGCTGCGGGATTACAATCCCACGGCCTTTGTCTCGAACCTGATATGGAACACGCGGGGCGAACGACAATGTTTTCAGTTCGGCCCCGCGGACACGCAAAACATCAACTGGTTTCTGGCGCGGGACAAAAACGCGCAAATCTCAATCATCACCGGGGCCTGGGCGATTCCGCTGTTCCAATCGAACAGGAACTTTGCAGATATCCGCAACGAGGCGGCCCGCCTGCAACAGATCGAAACCAAACAGCTTGAAGTTCTGCGTTCAGTCTGGACCAAAGCGCGGGCGCGGACGTGGTCGCTGGCGGATTTCGTGGAATCCCCGATGGAAGCATTGCAAGCCGTGATCGAAGAGATTGGCACCAAAAACGCAAGTCATCTGACCGAAGCGCCCAAGATGGTGGACCTGACCGGCTTTGGGCAATTTCTGCAAAACCTCAAGAACCAGGGTATGCACCCCTACTTGATGGGTGATTTCCCGGTGGATGACGTATTTGGCGCGCAAATGCGGCCATTTAGAAAACCATATCTGGTGCAATAATCTGCCATGGCGTCCAAGTTCGACTATTTCATCGTTCTCGCGGCCATGCGCACCGGCTCGAACCTGCTCGAGGCCAATCTGAACGCGCTGGACGGTGTCACCAGTTATGGCGAGGCGTTTAACCCGCATTTCATCGGGCGGCTGAAATCAGACGACCTGCTGGGCATCACGCTCGAGGATCGCGACAAGGACCCCATGGCGCTGGTCCGTGCGATCACCTCGGCCCCCGGAAAGCTGAATGGGTTTCGCTTTTTCAATGGGCATGATCCGCGCGTGTTAGAGCCGGCTTTGTCCGACCCCCGCTGCGCCAAGATCATTCTGACGCGCAATCCGCTGGATAGCTATATCTCATTGAAAATCGCGCGCGAAACCAAGCAATGGCAGTTGAAGAACATCAAGCGCCGCCGCGAGGCGCAGGTGGAATTCGAGGCGCAGGAATTTGAAAAATATCTGGATCAGCAACAGGATTTCCAGCACTTGCTGCTGCACCATCTGCAAAAGACCGGGCAGACTGGGTTTTACATCGCCTATGACGATCTGACCGATCTTGAGGTGCTGAACGGATTGGCGGCATGGCTGGGGGTTTCAGGTCGGTTGTCCGCGATAGACGACACGCTCAAGCCGCAAAACCCCGAACCGGCGCTGTCTAAAGTGACGAACCCCGAAGACACTGAACAGGCGCTCAGCCGGATCGACAGTTTCAATCTGCACCGCACGCCGAATTTTGAACCCAGACGCGGCCCGGCGGTGGGCAACTATGTCGCCGCGCCGAACACGTCACTGATCTATTTGCCGATACGCAGCGGGATTGAGTGGCCTGTCACGCAATGGCTGGCCGATCTGGATTTGGTCCAGACGGATGAGCTGATCACCAACCAAAACCGCAAGCAGATGCGGCGGTGGTTGCAGGCCCATCCCGGCCACCGGAAATTCACCGTGTTGAGGCACCCTCTGGCGCGGGCGCATACAGCCTTTTGTTCTTATATTCTAAGCACCGAACCGGGGGCTTATCTGAAGATCCGCAATATGTTGCGCAACCGGTTCAAGCTTCCGATTCCCGGACAGCTGCGCGACGGGAACTACTCGGTCGACCAGCATCATGAGGCACTTGCCGCCTTTCTGATCTTCCTGCGCCAGAACCTTGCGGGGCAGACGCCGGTGCGCGTGGATGGGGTTTGGGGCAGCCAGTCGCAGGTGTTGGACGGGATGTCCTCATTCGCGATGCCCGATCTGATCCTGCGCGAGGATGAGATCGCCACGGCCCTGCCCGATCTGGCGCGGCGCATGGGTCATACCACTCCGCCCACACCCGGCATCAGCGCTTCGGACATGCCGTTTTCGCTGGCCGAAATCTATGACGCAAAACTGGAAACGCTGGCAGCCGAGGCTTACCAGCGCGATTATTTGCAATTCGGGTTCAGAGACTGGGTGCCCCTTACGGGCGAAGAGTGATGACCGTACCCCGGTTCACCATCGCATAGATCTCTTCCATCTCGTCATTCTTGACGGCGATGCAGCCCGCGGTCCAATCCGGCGTCTTCTTGGCGCGCTTCAATTCCGACCGCCGCTTCGGCTGCCCGTGAATGAAGATGTCGCCACCCGGATCAACACCAGCTGCCTTGGCCTGCGCGATGTCACTTGAGTTCGGATAGGAAATCCCCAGCGACAGGTGATACCGGCTGTTGGGATTGCGGCGGTCGATCAGATAGGTGCCCTCGGGCGTACGGCCATCGCCCCGTTTGGTCTTGGTGCCGGTCGGCGCAAAACCCAGATCGACCTTATATTCCTTGAGGATATGTTCGTTGTGCAGAAGATACATCTTCCGCGCGCCCTTGTTGATGACCAAAGAGGTCACCTCGGGGCCATCATAGTTCAGAAACCGCGGGCTGGCCGAAGCGCAAGCCGAAAGGCTCAGCGTTGCTACGGCACCCAATCCAAATGCTCGACGATCCATGTTTCACTGCCTGCTGCTCTTTTTTTTCAGCATTATGCCAGAATCCCGAAAAACTGAAATCACTTTTTGCTGTTCTGCTGCTCGGTCAGGCGGCGTTCAATGCTTTCCAACCGTTCCAGTACCTCATCACGATAGGCGTCGGTTTTCACCTCATCCTCGGCATGGTGCGCATCCTGCATCGAGTTCACGATCAGACCGACCAGCAGGTTCACCACCGCAAAAGTGGTGACCATGATGAACGGAACAAAGAACAGCCAGGCGTAGGGATAGACTTCCATCACCGGACGCACGATACCCATGGACCAGCTTTCCAGCGTCATGATCTGGAACAGGGTGTAGGCCGACAGACCCAGATCGCCGAACCAGTCCGGGAAGGACGCCGAGAACAGCTTGGTCGAGATCACCGCGCCGATATAGAACAGGATCGCCATCAGCAGGAACACACTGGCCATACCCGGCAGGGCCGAGATGAACCCCTCGACCACCCGGCGCAGGCGCGGCGCGACCGAGATGACGCGCAGAACCCGCAGAATGCGCAGCGCCCGCAGCACCGACAAGCCGCCTGCACTGGGGACCAGGGCAATGCCCACGATGATAAAGTCGAAGACGTTCCAGCCACTGGTAAAGAACCGCCGTCCGGTCGCCACCAGCTTCATGGTGATTTCTGCCACAAAGATCGCCAGACAGAGTTTGTCCAGCGTGACGATCAGCGGGCCGGCAACCTCCATCAAGGTCGGTGAGGTTTCCATCCCGAGCAAAATGGCATTGAAGATGATGACCGCAGTGATGAACCGGCCAAAGGTGGGATTTTCAATGATACCCAGCAGTCGCTGATTGAATCCCATGGTCAAATTCTCCTGTCTGCTCATTTTGCGGACCCCAATACAAACCGCGCGGCAAGTTCCGTGTGTGACGACCATCGAAATTGGTCCACCACCTGTACCCATTCAAGGGTGTAGCCCGCGTTAACCAGCGTTTTTGCATCCCGCGCGAAGGTCACAGGGTTGCATGAGACGTAGGCAATCACCCGGCGTTGTGCCTGCGCCAGTTCCACAACCTGCGCCTCAGCCCCGGCCCGAGGCGGGTCGATGACTACTGCATCGAAGTGTTTCAACTCATCCGGCATCAATGGGCGGCGGAACAGGTCGCGGGCCTCAGTTGTCACACGCTTCAAACCTTGCGCCCGACGCCACCCCTGATCCAGAGCTTCTGTCATCGCTGCTTCGCCTTCCACCGCATGAACCTCAGCGTTTTCAGCAAGGGGAAGCGAAAAGGTTCCGCTGCCGGCAAACAGATCCACAACCCGCTTTGCGCCCTCAGTTGCCTGCAAAACAGCCTGTAATAGAGCCTGTTCTCCGTCTTTTGTGGCCTGCAAAAAAGCCCCCGGAGGCGGTACGACACCGGCCACACCAAAGCGCTGGACCGGAGGGTGTCGCATGGCGATTACCTCACCATCCCAGCTAAGCCGCGCCAGCCCATGCTTCTCAGTCGCTTGCGCCAGAGCCAGCTCCAACGGCCCATCAAGGGGCTTGCCGCCTTTGACAGCCACATCCAGACCACCATCTGACAAGGTCAGCGTCACCGCCAGCACGCCCTTGCGGCTGCCGCCCAGCAGCGCCAGCGCCTCGGCCACCGGGATCGCGGCAATCAGATCGGGATGCAGAAGATGGCAATCAGGGATCTCGGTAATCGTTTCGGACGCCCGGCCATAAAACCCGGCCAACATCCCTTTTTTGGTGCGGCGCACAGCGATCGTTGCGCGGCGGCGCGAGCGCTCGGATGAGGTGTGAATGGGCCGCATCGGGGCATCGAGCCCCTGCGCGGCCAGCGCGTTGCGCACCACTTCAACCTTCCAACCAGCCACAAAATCATCCGCGGCATGCTGCAATTGGCAACCGCCGCACGCCTTGTAGTGGCGGCACGGCGCTTTGACGCGCTGGTCCGAGGGTGTTTCGACCCGGATATCGGTCAGCACCTGACCGTTAAGCGTACCGCTGACCACCTCGCCCGGCAGGGTGCGCGGCGCATACACGGGGCCATCGGCGATGCCGTCGCCTTGGTGACCAAGGCGCGTTATGGTGAACTGCTGCGTCATACCGGGCCTGATACCGGGGCTTTGCGCGCAACAAAAGCCTTATTCGGCGGCTTCGGCCTGAATGAACCCACCGGACTGGCGATGCCAGAACCGCGCATAAAGCCCGCCCTGCTTGAGCAGCGCGTCATGGGTGCCGGTTTCGACGATCCGCCCCTGATCCAACACGATGATCCGATCCATCTCGCTGAGCGTCGACAGGCGATGCGCAATCGCCAGCACCGTTTTGCCCTGCATCACGCGATGCAGCGCAGTTTGAATCGAAGCCTCGACCTCAGAATCCAGCGCCGAGGTGGCCTCATCCAGCACCAGAATCGGAGCGTCCTTGAGGATAGCCCGGGCCAGCGCGATCCTCTGCCGTTGACCACCGCTGAGTTTCACCCCTCGCTCGCCCAGATGCGCGTCATAGCCCTTGCGGCCATGGGCGTCCTGCAAGCCGAGAATGAACTCATGCGCTTCGGCCTTCTTCGCGGCCGCGACCATCTCATCCTCTGAGGCATCCGGGCGGCCGTACAGGATGTTCTCGCGCGCTGAGCGGTTGAACATCGCGGTTTCCTGCGTGACCATGCCGATCCGGCTGCGCAAACTGTCCTGCGTCACTTGTGACACATCCTGTCCATCAATGCGGATTGCGCCTTTTTCCCCATCATAGAGCCTGAGTAGCAGAGAAACCAAGGTGGATTTCCCGGCACCAGAGGCGCCCACAATGCCCAGCTTCTCACCGGGATGAACGGTCATATTGACGTCCGAAACGCCGCCCACATCGCGGCCATAGGCAAAGCTGACATGGTCGAAATCAATCTGCCCCTCCGTGACAGTAAGAGCGGTAGCATCCTGTGCGTCCTCAACCCGGTCACGCTTGGCCAGCGTCTTCATGCCGTTTTCGACCTCACCCACATTGGCGTATAGCCCCATCAGTGTGAAACTGACCCAGCCGGTCATCTGTGCGATGCGGATCGACACAGCACCCGCCGCTACGATATCCCCTGCTGTTGCAACTCCGTTCCGCCACAGCAGCAGCGTCGCGCCCAGCAGCAACACAGGCAGCACCCCTGCCAGTACCATCAGGATAAAGCGGAAACTGGCGGACAAGGCGCCAAAGGCCAGCATCTTTTCCCGCAGGTCGACCATAGAGTTTCGCGCGGCCTGATCCTCGAACGCGGAATGGGCGAAGAGTTTAACGGTTTTGATATTGGTGATCGTATCGACCACCTGCCCCGACACCATGGCTCGTGCCCCGGCCCGGGCGGCGGATCGCACGCGGATACGCGGCAAATACCAACGGATCAGCAGGAAATAGACCACCAGCCACGCCGCAAAGGGCAACATCACCAACGGATGAATAGACCCTAACAAAAGCAAAGACCCAACCAGTGACGCCAATGCAAAGACAATCGCGCTGATCGTTTCCGACACGACCGAGGCCAGCGCGTTTGACGTTTGCATCTGTTTTTGCGCGATCCGACCGGCGAAGTCGTCGTCGAAATAAGTGACGGATTGACCCAACGTCCAACGGTTCAGCTTGGCCAGAACCATTGGCGGAATATTGGGCATGACGACGTAGGCGTTGGAATACGCCGATAGGCCAAACAACGCAGGGCGCAGCAATATGAAGAACGCCACAACACCAAGGATCATCCAAAGATTGTTGCCAGACAGAATGCCTTCTGGCCCGCTCTGAGTCGCCAGATCAATCACCAAACCCAGAATCCAGGCGGTTCCGGCCTCCATCGCGCCTGCAGAAGCCGAGAAAACAGCCGCGACAAAGATCATCGGCCAGGCACCCGACAGACACCAGCGAATAAACGCCCCCAGCGTTTGCGGCGGGGGCGTTTCGATATTTTTGAACGGGTCGATCAGGTCGGCAAGCTTCATTCCGCAGCCTCCGGGTTGAGGAAGCCGCCAGATTGCCGCGCCCAGAACTGGGCGTAAAGCCCGCCATGCGCCAAAAGATCAGCATGGGCGCCTTCTTCGACGATCCGCCCGCCATCCATGACCAGAATACGGTCCATCTGGGCGATTGTGCTCAGCCGGTGAGCAATGGCGATCACGGTTTTACCTTGCATCATGCCGTAGAGAGTTTCCTGAATTGACGCTTCGACCTCGGAATCTAGGGCGGATGTCGCCTCGTCCAACAACAAGATCGGTGCGTCCTTCAAGATCACCCGCGCCAGCGTCACCCGCTGCCGCTGACCGCCGGACAGTTTCACACCCCGTTCCCCCACATGAGCGTCATAGCCAGTGCGCCCTTGCGGATCTTGCAGGTCGAGGATGAACTCATGTGCCTCGGCCTGTTTGGCGGCGGCAATCATCTGCGCCTCGGACGCGCCGGGCCGACCATAAAGGATGTTGTCACGCACCGAGCGATGCAGCAGTGCACTGTCCTGCTGAACCATGCCGATATGACTGCGCAAACTATCCTGCGTGACCCCGGCGATGTTCTGATCGTCAATCAGGATTGCGCCCTGCTCTACGTCATAAAATCGCAAAAGCAGCTTAACCAGGGTCGATTTACCGGCCCCAGACCGCCCGATCAGGCCGATCTTTTCGCCGGGATGGATCGTCAGGTTGATGTGATCCAGACCGCCGGTTTTGCGCCCGTAATGGTGCGACAGATCACGAATGTCGATCTGGCCCTTGGTCAGGTGCAACGGCTTGGCCTCGGCCTCATCCAGCAGGTCGATGGGCTGGGCAATCGTCTCCATCCCTTCGGCCACCACGCCAAGCTGACGGAAGAAACTGGTGAGCGCCCACATGATCCATCCGGTCATCGCGTTCAACCGCAAGGTCAGCGCGGTTGCGGCAGCGACCACACCGACCGAGGCGCTGCCCTGCATCCACAGCACAATGGCCCATCCAACAACACCAACGATCAGCAAGCCGTTCAGCGCGACCAGAACCGAGTCCATGATGGTGAAAATCCGCATCTCGATCTGAAACGTGCGACGCGTTTCCTCAATGGCTTCGCGGGCATAGTCCAGCTCTTGCGTGTCATGGGCGAACATCTTGACCGAGTGGATGTTGGTATAGCTGTCCACCACCCGCCCGGTCACTGCTGAGCGTGCGTCAGACGCCGCTTTGGACGCTGGGCCAACCCGCGCCACCGTCCACCGCACCAGCAGCGCATAAAGCGCAAACCAGATCAGCAGCGGCAACAGCAAACGAGGGTCTGCGGCCATCAGTAGGATCGCCGCACCGATCAGATAGGCCAGCGAGAAGGAAATCGCGTCAAAGACCTGAAACACCGCTTCGCCCGCCGCCGGGGGCGTCTGCATGATCCGGTTGGCAATGCGGCCCGCGAAATCATTCTCGAACCAGCCCACCGACTGTCGAAGCACGTGTTTATGCGCGCGCCAGCGGAAGATCGTACCGATATTCGGCAGGATCGCATTGTTCAGCAGCATCACGTCAACCACATGCAGGATCGGGCGCAGAAACAACACGAACACTGCCACCAAGATCAATTCAGTGCCGTGGACCTGCCAGACCTCAGCCGGAGGACCGGACAGCAGATCAACCACCCGACCCATATAGTAGATCAGCCCGACCTCAACCGCAGCAACAAGAACCGAAATCAGCCCGGTCCAGATGAACACGCGGAAAAAAGGGCGCGTGTATTCCAGCATGAACGGCCACAGCCGCGTCGGCGGTGCATTGGTTTCCTGATAGGCGGCAAAAGGGTCAACAAGGTTTTCGAAATAGCGAAACATGGAGAGTGCTCCGATTGAGCAGAAAATAGGTCATGCGAAGAAAGATGGCGCCAGAACACCACCCTTACGGGTCAAAGTGTCCCGGCTTTAGCCGAACCAGATCCCGTAATACATTCGCATCCCTCCATTCATGTGACAGCCGCACGTAACCACAAAGAATTTGATTTGTCATCCCCTTTTGAGACTCCGCCTCAGTGGCCCAGCAAATCCTCGCGGGTCAGCGCAAAGCCGGACTTGATCCAGCGGGCCTCAAGCTCGGCCAGTTTCTTGCCCAGCGCAGGACCCGTGAAATCGGGGATCAGGTCGGTGGCTTTTATCGGAAAATCGGCTTCGGCCCCTGCGCGCAGCGCGTGCCGAAGGTCTTCGCTCCACGGCTGTTCCAGAAAGGCGCAGCGCAGCAGGGTTTCGTGCAACCCGCCCTCTTCGCCATAACGAAACCCAAGCTCGGCCACGGTGGCGGTGCCGGACGCTTCGTCCCGCATCCGGGTCAGGCGCTGTAACTGCGCTTTGCTCAGACGCAGGGTTTTGGCGATCTCAGGTGGTGCAATTGCAGCCAGACGGCGGATTGGCTCAGGCTCAGCCCCGGCCTGTTCCTCCAACGCGATCAAAGGGGCCAGTGCGCGATCCTCAGCCCCCGGCAAAACCTGCGCCAGAACCCCCGCCTGACGCATTGCAGCAACCGAGGGTGCGGGATCAGGAGCACCCAGCAGTTTCAACATCTCAGCCCCGACCCGTTCGCGGGACAGCCCGGCGAGACCCTCAAGATTTTCTGCAATTGCCGCCAGAGCGTCCGGGTCGAACCCGGCTTTGCTATCGCCATACCAGGCGTGAAACCGGAAATACCGCAGTGAGCGCAGGTAATCCTCGCGAATGCGGTTCGCGGCGGTACCGATAAAGCGCACATGCCGCGCCTGAAGATCTGGCAACCCGTTCAGCGGGTCCAGAACGGAGCCATCGGGCTGCGCATAGATCGCGTTCATAGTAAAATCGCGTCGCGCGGCGTCTTCTTCTACCCGGTCGGAAAAGGCGACCACGGCGCGGCGGCCGTCGGTTTCCACATCGCGGCGAAAGGTTGTGATTTCATGTGCGATGCCGCCGCTGACCACGGTAATGGTTCCGTGGTCGATCCCGGTTGGAACCGCCTTCAACGCCGCGGCCTGTGACAGTTCCATTACCTGCTCGGGGCGCGCATCTGTGGCGATGTCGATATCCGAGACCGGAGCGCCCAGCAGCGCGTTGCGCACACAACCACCGACAAACAGGGCTTGCGCCCCTGCATCCGTCAGAGCGGCGCAAACTTTTTGGGTTGCTGGATCAGAAATCCAGACCTCATCAATTCGCGTCATTCACTCACCCGCGCGGCCAACCCCCGCAACATTCGGGCCGTCGCGCCCCAGATGTAATAGGGGCCGAACGGCACCGTGAAATAATACCGTTTCTGACTGCGCCAGCGGCGCGATTCAACGATATAATTCGCAGGGTTGAGCACATGTGCAAGCGGAACCGAAAACACTTCGTCCACTTCGCCCGGTTCGGGCCGCCATTCAAATGGATCACGCAGGATCGCCACCACGGGTGTTACGGTAAAGGACGTCACCGTTTCATGGGCTGACAGATGCCCCAAAATCTCGGGCATCTCGGGCGGCAGTCCAATCTCTTCCTGCGCTTCACGCAGGGCGGTGGCGGTCACATTCGCATCACCCTCGTCCTGCTTTCCGCCGGGAAAGGCGATCTGCCCTGGGTGATGTTTCAACGCCGAGGACCGTTTCGTCAGGATCAGCCGGGGAACGTCATCCACCAGTGAAATCGGCACCAGCACCCCTGCCGGACGCAGCTTGCGACCCTCTGGCAGGACAGTTTCGGGGTTCAGGTCGAAATCGCTCGACCCGTGGCCGGGGCGGCTGAGCGCCGCCCGCAGTTGTTCTGTTGGGTCAGGCGTCGTCCGCATCAAAGCCGACCGAACCGGGATCCAACACGTAATGGGCGCCGCAGAACTGGCAATCGGCGGTGACTTTGCCCTCGGGCGTGGTCATCTTTTCGATGTCCTTGGCCGAGTAGATCGACAGGCTTTGGCGCACGCGATCCTCGGAACAGGTACAGCCGAACTGCACCGACTGCGCATCATAAACCCGCGGCTGTTCCTCGTGAAACAGCCGGATCAGCAGATCAGTCGGTGCCACGGACGGGCCGATCAGTTCCAGATCCTCGACGGTATCGAGCAGGATATTGACGCGGCCCCAGTTCTCGCCCTCTTCGCCGTCCACAAGATCATCCGCCGTCAGAATCTCGCCACTGCCTTCACCGGACGCCACGAAAGGCGATGCTTTGGGCATGTGCTGCAACATGATGCCACCCGCGCGCCAGTGTTCGCCGACGCCCGGCTCGGTCGATTTGCCAAAACTCAGCGAGAACCGGGTAGGCAGCTGTTCGGATTGCGCGAAATACGCCTCGGCACAGGCGCTGATGGACCCACCTGCCAGTGGGGTGATCCCCTGATAGGGCTGGGTACCTTCGCCCTGGTCGATCATGATCGCGAAATAACCCTCGCCCACCTGATCAAACGGTGCGCCGTCGGTCAGGCGATCCCGGTCGAAACTGGCATAGGCGCGGATACGAGCCGGCTCACCCTCTTCCGTAGGCGCGTAATAGTCGGTGGCGATCATGCGCACCGGCCCCTTGGACTGAACCTGCAGCGACAGTTTCCAACGCAACGAGACGGTCTGACCGATCAACGCGGTCAGCAAGGCCATCTCGGCCACCAGGGCCTCGACCTTTTCCGGATAGTCGTGCTGTTTCAGGATGCCGTCCAGCACGCCATCCAGACGGGCCACGCGGCCGCGCATATCCGATACATCGAGTTGAAAGGGCAGGACGGTGTCGTCCCACGCGATTTTCGTTCCAAGAGACATGGGGTTTCCTTACACGCCACGGGTTGGCATACCGGCACCATATAGGTCGCAGAAATTGGGTTGTAAGGGGCCATACATGATCAGGCGGTTCGGCGAAACCCCGGAAACGGGGCGCATTTATACACGCAGACCGGGTGTCTATGCCTTGCTGCCGCAGGGCAAGGGGCTGTTGGTCACGTGGTATGACGATGGGCTGAACCCCGAACTGCAATTGCCGGGCGGCGGTATCGACCCCGGTGAGTCCCCGATCACCGCGCTGCATCGCGAAGTGTTCGAGGAAACCGGTTGGCTTATCGCCGCGCCCCGCCGGGTCGGCGCGTTTCGCCGCTTCACCTATATGCCCGAATACGATCTGTGGGCCGAGAAAATCTGCACCATCTTCAGTGCCCGCCCCGTACGCCAAATGGGACCACCCCGCGAAGAATTTCATGAGGCCGTGTGGCTAGAGGCTTCAACCGCCGCACATATGCTGGGAAATGAGGGCGACCGGCATTTTGCCGCCCGGCACCTCAGCGGTCTTTAGGACCCACTATATTCAAAGAACACGGCCGAGACATCGTCATCCATACCGCTGCCCGGTGCCATGGCCTGCGTCAGGCGCCAGAACATATCGTCCAGAAACTCTGGCCCGCTTCGACCCGGCGCGCATTCAAGCGCCATGTTCCGCAAACCCTCTTCTTCCAATAGCCCGCCTTCGCCCAAACTACATTCGGTGAAACCGTCCGAATAAAGCAGCAGCTTGTCGCCCGGTTTCAAATAGGTTTCGGTGCGCTGAAAGCTGACATCCGGCAACAGGCCGATCGGCAGACCGCCATCGCCCAGAAACTCGGTGCTGCCATCCGCACGCAGCACCAGCGGGTGCGGATGCCCCGCCTGCACCATCTTCAGGTGCCCGTTGCGCAGATCGACGATTGCATAGACCATGGTAAAGTATTCCTCGACCCCTGCGTCCGCCATCAGTCGGGAATTCAGCATTTCGGCCACCTGTTCCGGCGGCAGCAACGCATAGAATTTGTCAAACCGCTTTTCCATCGCCACGTTCTGTTCGAAGTGGTTGCTGGACAAATACCCACCCAACCGCGCCGTCATCATTGCCGAAGTGATACCGTGGCCCGACACGTCAATGCTGTAGAACCCCAGCCGATTGACGCCGGGCGAGAACATCCCCACGAGATCGCCGCCGATATGGCCGCAGGGCTTCAACAGCAGGCTCACCCGTGACTTGCCAAAGGTTCGGGTCAGTTCCGGGACCAGTGATTCCTGAATCTTGCGCGCCTGAATCAAGTCCTTGTCGATGGCGTCATGGGCCACGCGCAGTTCCTCAAGCGCAGTTTCGATCATGCGGTTTTTCTCGGACAACTCGCGCTGCATGTCCAGAATGCGCGCCCCGGCGGATATGCGCGCGCGCAGTTCATCCGCCTCAAGCGGTTTGATCAGAAAGTCATCCGCCCCGGCATCCAGACCCCGCGCCACCTCCTGCTTTTCGCTTTTTGAGGTCAGCAGGATGAAATAGCTGTACTGATCGCTGTCCAACGCCCGGAACGCCCGGCAGAACTCAAGACCGCTCATCCCCGGCATGACCCAATCGCTGAGCACCAGATCCGGAGGGTCATCGGCGCACATCTCGATCGCGATGTCGCCACTGTCGGCCTCAAGAACCTCGAATCCCCACTTTTTCAGTGAAGCCACCAGAATCCGGCGTTGCAGGCGGCTGTCATCGACGACCAGCACCTTTTGGATGGCACCAAAATCCAGCTCTGCCCTGGCCTCTGCCTGACTGCCCTCTGACACCTGAACCCTCTGCACTGTGACCGTTACGGAACGCCGCGACCCTAACGCGCACGGGTTTAACATCCCGTGAAGGCGGCTTTTTCTGATTGCTTAACCTGCCCTTTACCGACCCGCGTTTAGGAAAGTCATGTCGCGATATGTGTGGAGAGGCCGGATATGATCGACTGGGCCAGGGTCAGACAATTACGGGATGAGGTCGGCGCCAGCGAGTTTGACGAGGTGGTGCAGATATTCCTGGACGAGGTGCAGGAAACCATCGAACGCCTGCACAAGGACACTACCCGGCGCGAGTTCGAACAGAACATGCATTTCCTCAAAGGCAGCGCGCTGAGCCTTGGCTTTGACCGGTTCTCGAAACTCTGTCAGGACGGCGAGCGTGTTGCCGCAGCCGGTCAGGCAAGCGAAGTCGATCTGCCCGCCATTCTCAAGGTTTATGATGACTCGCGCGCCGTGTTCATCGCGGACAAAGCTGCAAACCTGACCTAGATCACGAACTGCGCCAGCGTCTCATCTTCGGTGATGTCGGTATAGGTAAACCCGGCCTCGTCCAGATGGGCAAACAGGCGGGCAAAATTCTCGGGCTTTTGGGTTTCGATCCCGATCAGGACCGAGCCGAAATTGCGCGCCGACTTCTTCATGTACTCGAACCGGGCGATGTCGTCCTCGGGGCCGAGAATGCTCAGGAACTCCTTCAGAGCACCCGGACGCTGCGGCAGGCGCAGGATGAAGTACTTCTTAACACCGGAATAGCGCTGTGCACGTTCCTTGACCTCGGGCAGGCGTTCGAAATCGAAATTACCGCCCGATGTGACACAGACCACGGTCTTGCCCCGGATAAAGCTTTGAATATCGCCCAGCGCCTCAATCGCCAGCGCACCAGCCGGTTCCAAAACGATGCCTTCGACATTCAGCATCTCGATCATGGTGGTGCAGATGCGATCCTCGGACAGAACATGCACGTCTGACAGGTGCCGGGTTTTCAGCAACTCAAAAGGTTTCGCGCCGATCTTACCGACTGCCGCACCGTCGACAAAGTTGTCGATATGATCCAGCGCCACCGGATGCCCTGCCGCCATCGCTGCATGCAGACAGGCCCCGCCTTTCGGCTCAACAAACAGGCAATGGGTCCGATCCCCGAACCACGTTGCCACGCCCGAGGACATGCCACCCCCGCCCACCGGCAGGATGACGTGATCGGGCAATCCACCCAGCTGTGCCTCAATCTCAACAGCCAATGAGGCCTGACCTTCGATCACATCTTCATCGTCGAAGGGCGACAGGAAATGCCCACCCTGCTGCGCGCACCACGCCTGCGCGGCGGCCAGAGTGTCATCGAAATAGTCGCCGGTCAGATGAATCTCGATATTGTCGCCGCCAAAGATACGCGTCTTCTGGATTTTCTGCTGCGGCGTGGTCACCGGCATGAAGATCACACCGCGCACGTCCAGATGCTTGCACATATAGGCCACGCCCTGCGCGTGATTGCCCGCGCTGGCACAGACGAACAGGTCTTGCCCCTGTTGCTTGCGCATGGCGTTGAACGCACCGCGAATCTTATACGACCGCACCGGGCTGAGGTCTTCGCGTTTCAGCCAGATATCTGCCCCGTACCGGTCAGACAAATGGGCATTCCGCTGCAATGGCGTGGCAGGGAAAACAGTACGCATCGCCTGTTCGGCGGCGCGGGCGCGGGTCATGAAATCACTCATGACCGTTTCAGTGCCGCATCACCGCCGAAAGGGCAAGGAATACATATGTGTACGCAAGTCAGGAGAGTTCGCGTTTCTCGACGAAAACGCCGTACATGGTGGTCAAAATACTGACGTTGATCAGAGGCAGCACCAGCATTGCTACGAAAATCAGGACCAGCGGCCCGATCACAGGGATAAACAACAACAACCCACCGACGAACTGCATCAGGAGCTGGAACAGCGAAGTTACGATAATCAGCAAAAGGATCGCACCGCTGGCGCCCGAGGTCGCAGACCATGCCTCAGAGAAGCTTAGCGGCTTCCCGATGGCGGCGGCCGGCAGGATCGGCGACAATCGGTAGAACAGGACAATGATCAGAATAAACAGAACGACCATCAGCGCGACACTGACTGGCACCGACGCAACTGAAACAGCTCCGACGACAAAAGTGCACGGTACAAATGCGATGCCGCACAATAGGCCCAGCAACAGGACGCGCCCGAAATAGGCAAGTATCCGGTCAAATCTGAACGGGGGTACGAAACCAGTCGGGTACTCTTCGAGCAGAACAAATCGGTGCCATGACACGACAATCCAGAAAACCGTACCAAACAAGACAGCTAACAATCCCAACAGGAATCCGAGAGCCGCGCCAGCCGATACGTCTTCGGGCAGTCCAGCTTCGGCGTTGTCGAGTGCGTCCAGCGGAATATCAAAGAGAAAGAACAGGCCGGTGATCAGTACGCCGCCGATCAACGCGGGGACAAGCGAGACCTGAATGGCCTGCTTGAGGTTCCTCAAAACCATCTTCACCGAGTGTACGAAAATCTCTAACCCCAGCATAAATTCTGCCCTCTCAACCAATTGTTGTTCTCTGTCCGCCCGTTTCACCGCAATTCCCGCCCTGCGTCAATCCACACAGCTTGCCCCCGCGTTCAAAACCCGTTAGGGGCCAAGCGTTCTACGCATAAGGGGAAGTCAGATGTCCGCGCCCAAGAAAGTTGTTCTGGCCTATTCCGGTGGCCTTGATACCTCAATCATTCTGAAATGGTTGCAGACCGAGTATGGCTGTGAGGTTGTCACCTTCACCGCCGATCTGGGTCAGGGGGAAGAGCTGGAGCCCGCCCGCCAAAAGGCCGAGCTGCTGGGGATCAAACCCGAAAACATCTATATCGAGGATATCCGCGAGGAATTCGTCCGCGATTTCGTCTTCCCGATGTTCCGCGCCAATGCGCAGTATGAGGGGCTGTACCTGCTGGGCACGTCGATCGCGCGCCCGCTGATCTCGAAACGTCTGGTTGAGATCGCCAAAGAAACCGGCGCTGATGCCGTCGCCCACGGTGCAACCGGCAAGGGCAACGATCAGGTGCGTTTTGAACTGGCTGCTTACGCGCTGAACCCCGACATCAAGGTGATCGCGCCGTGGCGTGAGTGGGATCTGACCAGCCGCACCAAGCTGCTGGAATTTGCCGAAGCGAACCAGATCCCGATTGCCAAGGACAAACGCGGTGAGGCTCCGTTCTCGGTCGATGCTAACCTGCTGCACACCTCGTCGGAAGGTAAGGTTCTGGAAGACCCCGCCGATATGGCGCCCGACTACGTCTATCAGCGCACCGTCCACCCCGAGGATGCGCCAAATGAGCCCGAGTTCATCGAGATCGGTTTTGAAAAAGGCGACCCGGTCAGCATCAATGGCGAGGCGATGAGCCCGGCCACCATCCTGACCAAGCTGAACGAATATGGCGGCAAGCACGGCATTGGCCGTCTCGATCTGGTCGAAGGCCGTTTCGTTGGCATGAAATCGCGCGGTATCTATGAAACACCGGGCGGCACCATCCTGCTGGAAGCACACCGTGGCATCGAATCCATCACAATGGACCGTGGCGCGATGCACCTGAAAGACCAGCTGATGCCGCAATATGCCGAGCTGATCTATAACGGCTTCTGGTACTCGCCCGAGCGTGAGATGCTGCAAGCAGCCATCGACAAATCTCAGGAACATGTCACCGGTACCGTCCGCGTGAAACTGTACAAAGGTCTGGCCTCGACCGTGGGCCGCTGGTCGGATCATTCGCTGTATTCCGAGGCGCATGTGACCTTTGAGGAAGACGCTGGCGCGTATGATCAGACAGATGCGGCAGGCTTTATCCAGCTGAACGCGCTGCGGCTGAAACTGCTGGCGGCGCGGGATAAGCGCCTGTCCAAGTAACGCATTTCGGTTCGAATGCGGAACCCCGGCCCCGGAAACGGCGCCGGGGTTTTCTTTTGCTCAAACGACCCAGCGTCATGCTTGCCGGATGTCGAGGCATATCTTTAACCCATGTGTCAGACTTGAAAGGACATAACATGCTGCAAGAGATCGCCGACGGAATTCAAAAGGGCCTGAACGGTAAAAACTTTGACGGGTCGCTCAAATTCGATTGCGGCGCGGATGGCGTTATCGTTCTGGCAGATAATCAGGCCACCACACAGGACCAGGACACCGATTGCACCATCCGTATCTCGCGTGAGAACCTGACCAAACTGCTGACCGGCAAGCTGAACCCGATGACCGGCGTGGCACTGGGCAAACTCAAGGTCTCGGGCAACATGGGCGTGGCGATGAAATTGGGGCAGTTGCTGGGCTGAGGCGATAAACTCGTCTCACCACCGCGTGACAAACCATGTCAGCCGATTGCGTTGGCGGAAAACTCGGGGCAGCCTGATCTCAGAAGGAGACTTGCCATGACCCGGACCGCTTATCTCGACTTTCTCAAACCAACGCTTCTGTTCATGCTGATGGCTCTGGCCGCCCTGTTGCGTGCAGCACCTGCTCCGGCTGCGGGGACCGAAACGCTGACAGTCGCGGGGGGCTGTTTCTGGTGTGTCGAATCCGATTTTGAATCCGTACCCGGTGTGATCGAGGCGGTATCGGGTTTTACCGGCGGCGCTGCGGCAAACCCAACCTATGATCAGGTCACCAAGGGTGGCACCGGCCATTACGAGGCGGTTCAGATCACCTTTGACCCGGCCCGCGTTTCCCGTGAAACGCTGCTGAACATGTTCTTCCGCTCGGTCGATCCGACGGATGCGGGCGGTCAGTTCTGTGACCGGGGCGACAGTTATCGGACGGCGATTTTTGTCTCTGATGCAGGGGAAAAAGCGCTGGCTGAGCAGGCCAAGACCAATGCTCAGAACGCGTTGGGACAGCGGGTTGTGACCCCGATCCTGCAAGAAGGCGCATTTTACCCGGCCGAGGCGTATCATCAGGATTACTACAAAGGGAACAAGCTGGTCTTCACCCGCTTTGGCCCAAAACGCCAGCACAGCGCCTACAAGGCGTACCGCAAAGCTTGCGGGCGCGATGCTCGGGTCAAGCAACTGTGGGGCAGCGATGCACCTTTTGCAGGGTCTTAATCGAACCGCGCCTCGCGCACCTCTTTGAGGTCGGGGATAACATCCGCAGTACCGTGCCGCGTGACCATCAGGGCCGCGGCACGATTTGCCTGTGCGATGGCCTGCGCCATCGGCATGCCGCGATCCATCCCCGCCAGAACGTAGCCGGTGAAGGTGTCACCCGCTCCGGTGGTGTCCACGGCCTGCACCTTATGGGCCGCAAACTCGGACGTTGCGCCGCGATGGAAATAGCGCGCGCCTTTTGACCCCAGCGTGACAATGACATGCTCAACCTCCAGATCCGTTACGGATTGGCCGGTCGCGCTGCGCAGCTGGTCGGCCTCGACCTCATTTAGGATCAGGAAATCCAGATAGGGCAGCACGGCCTGCACCGCATCGGCCTGAAACGGCGCGGCGGCGTAGCAGACGGTCAAACCCAGCTCGCGACCCATACGCGCGGCCTCAACCTGAAGATTGGTTTCGTTCTGCATCACCAGCAGATCACCTTGAGCAGCAGAGGACAACGCCTGCCCCAGCTGATCTGCTGAGATTGCGTGGTTTGCGCCCTGAAACAGGATGATGTTGTTTTCACCCTGCGCATCCACCGCGATAATCGCGTGGCCTGTGGGTTGCGCGACCTCGGCAATATGGCGGGTGTCGATGCCGTATTCGGTCAGCCGATCCATGGCCCAGCGCCCATCCGACCCGAGCGCCCCGATATGAGCAACCCGAGCGCCCGCCCGAGCGGCTGCGACGGACATATTTGCCCCCTTGCCGCCCAAAAAGCGATCCAACCGGTTGGCCGACAGGGTTTCCCCCGGCCCGGGCAAATGCGGCACGTCATAGATCATGTCCGCATTGATCGAGCCGAGGTTCCAGATCGTCATGGCTTATCCAATATCGCACGAGGCCAGAATGGCCATGTTCAGGATGTCATTTGCCGTCGACACGGTCGAGCAAATCTGGATCGGCTTGTCGATGCCCGACAGGATTGGGCCAATCACGGTGGCTCCGCCCATTTCCTGCATCAGCTTGGTCGAAATCGACGCCGAGTGCCGCGCCGGAACGATCAGGATGTTGGCCGGTCCGGTCAAACGTTGGAACGGATAGCTGGCCTGTTGATCCACGTTCAGGGCCACGTCAACGGTCATCTCGCCTTCGTATTCGAAATCGACGCCGCGCTGATCCAGCACTGCGGGGGCAAGGTGCATCTTCTCGGCCCGTTCCGACACCGGATAGCCGAAGGTCGAGAAGCTGACGAAAGCGACACGTGGCTCAAGCCCCATATGTCGTGCTACAGCGGCCGAGCGTTCGGCGATATTGGCCAGATCGTTCTCATCCGGCCATTCATGCACCAGCGTATCCCCGATCAGCACGATCCGACCCTTGTGCAACAAGGCTGTTACACCCGCCGCTCCATGGGTCGCATCCGCGTCGAACACATGGTTGATCCGGTCCAGCACATGCGCCGATTTGCGCGTGGCCCCTGTCACCAGACCGTCGCCATGTCCATGCGCCAGCATCAGGGATGAGAACACATGCCGGTCACGGGCGGCCAGACGGTGGATATCCTTTCGGTCAAACCCTTTGCGTTGCAGACGCTCGTAAAGGAAATTCGAATAGGTTTCGAGATGCGCTGTATTGGCGGCATTGACCACCTCGATCTCGCGCACAGCATCGCCCAGACCGGCCTCTTCCAGTTTGCGCTTGACGTCATCCGGACGGCCCACAACCAGCGCCTTGCCAAAGCCCGAGCGCTGATAGGTCACAGCGGCGCGCAAGACGCGAGGGTCATCACCCTCGGCAAAGATCATCCGGCTTTGCGCCTGACGGGCACGGGCGTTGAGCCCGCGCAGGATGCTGGCAGTCGGATCCATGCGGGATTTCAGGCTCAGCTCATAAGCTTCCATGTCAATGATCGGACGCCGCGCCGCGCCGGTATCCATGCCGGCCTTGGCAACGGCAGGCGGGATACGGTGGATCAGACGCGGATCAAACGGCGTCGGGATGATGTAATCGCGCCCAAAGGTCAGTGATTTACCATAGGCCATGGCGACCTCATCCGGCACATCCTCACGCGCTAGATTGGCCAGCGCATGGGCGCAGGCAATCTTCATCTCGTCGTTGATGGCACGGGCGTGAATATCCAGCGCACCCCGGAACAGGTAGGGGAAGCCCAACACGTTGTTCACCTGGTTCGGATAGTCGCTGCGCCCGGTGGCAACGATGGCATCGACGCGGACCTCATGCGCCTCTTCCGGAGTGATCTCGGGGTCCGGGTTCGCCATGGCAAAAATCACCGGGTTGTCAGCCATGCTGGCAACCATATCCTGCGTCACGGCCCCTTTGACCGACACGCCCAGAAATACGTCAGCCCCCTTCATGGCGTCTTCCAGCGTGCGCAGATCGGTGGTGATCGCGTGGGCCGATTTCCACTGGTTCATGCCCTCGGTCCGGCCCTGATAGATCACGCCCTTGGTGTCACAGACGATACAGTTCTCGTGCTTCGCACCCATCGCCTTGAGCAATTCGATACAGGCAATCCCCGCAGCACCGGCACCGTTCAGAACGATCTTCACATCCTCGATCTTCTTGCCCGAGATGCGCAGCGCATTCAGCAGACCTGCCGCGCAGATCACCGCAGTCCCGTGCTGGTCATCGTGGAAGACCGGGATATCCATCTCTTCCTTCAGGCGCTGTTCGATGATGAAACACTCAGGCGCTTTGATATCTTCCAGATTGATGCCACCAAAGGTCGGCCCCATCAGACGCACCGCGCGGCAGAATTCGTCCGGGTCTTCGGTGTCCAGCTCGATATCGATCGAGTTCACATCGGCGAACCGTTTGAACAGGACCGATTTCCCCTCCATCACCGGTTTTGATCCCAGAGCGCCCAGATTGCCAAGACCCAGAACCGCTGTCCCGTTCGAGATCACGGCCACCAGATTGCCCTTGTTGGTATAGTCATAGGCCGTCTCAGGGGCTTCGGCGATGGCTTCGCAAGGCACGGCCACACCGGGGCTGTAAGCCAGCGACAGATCGCGCTGCGTGGTCATGGGAACGGTGGCCTGCACCTCCCACTTGCCGGGGGTCGGGTCCAGGTGAAAGGCCAGCGCCTCTTCTTTGGTGATCTTCGCTTTGGGCATCTTAACGGTCGTTTCCATGACTTCGGGACTTACGCCTCATAGCGCAGGCTGGGGCGCGTCTCAACGGCAATGCGTTTTCACCTTTCGTCACCGGTTGGGGATTTGTAAGGTCGCGCCCGAAATACGCCAAAAGGGGGCCGCTTTTGTCCACAGTCACGCCGATGATGGCGCAATATCTTGAGATCAAAGAGGCCCACTCAGACGCCCTGCTGTTCTATCGCATGGGTGATTTCTACGAGATGTTTTTCGAAGACGCTGTCAACGCTGCCGAGGCACTGGATATCGCCCTGACCAAGCGCGGAAAGCACAATGGGACCGACATTCCGATGTGCGGCGTGCCGGTGCATTCGGCCGAGGGCTATCTGCTGACCCTGATCCGCAAAGGCTTTCGCGTGGCCGTCTGCGAACAGATGGAAAGCCCAGCCGAGGCGAAGAAAAGAGGCTCTAAATCGGTGGTAAAGCGCGATGTCGTGCGTCTGGTGACGCCCGGCACACTGACCGAGGACGCCCTGCTGGAAGCCCGTCGCCACAACTTTCTGGCCGCCTATGCCGAGGTTCGGGACGAGGCCGCGCTGGCATGGGCCGATATCTCGACCGGAGCGTTTCACGTGATGCCCTTGACATCGGTGCGGCTCAGCCCGGAACTGGCGCGGCTCGCCCCCTCCGAATTGATCGTGGCCGATGGGTCAGAACAGACGTTGCAGGAACCGGTTCGCGATCTAGGTATCTCCCTAACTCCAGTCGGACGCGCCAGTTTCGACAGCACGGCGGCGGAAAAACGCATCTGCGGGCTGTTTCACGTGGGTGCTTTGGACGCGTTCGGAAATTTTGGCCGCGCCGAGATTTCAGCCATGGGCGCGTTGATTGACTATCTGGAGATTACACAGAAGGGCAAATTACCCCTGCTGCAAACGCCGCTCAAGGAATCCGAAGACCGCGTGGTGCAAATCGACACCGCCACGCGCCGCAATCTGGAGCTGACCCGATCCCTGTCCGGCGGCCGCGCCGGATCGCTGTTATCCGTTGTCGACCGTACCGTCACCCCCGGGGGTGCGCGGCTGCTGGAACAGCGCCTCTCCAGCCCGTCCCGCAATCTGGACGTGATCCATTCCCGGCTGGACGCGGTCAGTTTCGCTGCCGAGGACAGCCTGACTGCATCAGATCTGCGTGAAGCTCTGCGCAAGACCCCCGATCTGGACCGTGCCTTGTCGCGCCTGTCGTTGGAACGGGGCGGTCCGCGCGATTTGGCAGCGATCCGAAACGGACTGGCGCAGGCGGCGACGATTGCCGAAATTTGCAAAGGGCGGAATCTGCCTGTTCTGATCGCCACCGCCGTACAGAACCTCATCGGTTTCGACGAGCTCCTGACCCTACTGGACGAAGCTCTTGTCGCCGAACCGCCCCTACTGGCCCGAGATGGCGGCTTCATCGCGCCCGGCTTCGATGCAGAGCTGGACGAGGCCCGCACACTGCGCGACGAGGGCCGCTCGGTCATCGCTGGGTTTCAGCAGAAATATGCGGAGCATACCGGCATCGCCTCGCTGAAAATCAAGCACAACAATGTGCTAGGTTATTTCATCGAAACTACGGCCACCCATGCCGAGAAAATGCTGAACCCGCCGTTCTCGGAAACCTATATCCACCGCCAAACCACCGCCAATCAGGTGCGGTTCACCACTGTCGAACTCTCCGAGATCGAAACCCGCATCCTGAACGCGGGCAATTTGGCCCTTGAGATCGAAAAGCGGCTCTATCAAAGGCTTTCCGATGAGATTCTGGCTCTCGCCGCCCGCCTAAACCAGGCCGCCCGAGGGCTGGCCGAACTCGACCTGACCACCGCCTTGGCGGATCTCGCGCGCGGAGAAAACTGGTGCCGCCCCCAAGTCGACACCTCCCGCGCCTTCAACGTGCAAGGCGGGCGCCACCCGGTTGTTGAACACGCCCTGCGTCAGCAAAGCGGCGACACCTTTATCGCCAATGACTGCGACCTGAGCGCCAATCAAGGCGCGGCAATCTGGCTGCTCACCGGCCCCAACATGGCCGGTAAATCAACCTTTCTGCGCCAGAACGCCCTTATCGCATTGTTGGCGCAAATGGGCAGCTACGTCCCGGCAGAGCAGGCCCAAATCGGCGTCGTCAGCCAGTTGTTCAGCCGTGTCGGCGCATCCGACGATCTGGCCCGAGGCCGCTCGACCTTCATGGTCGAAATGGTCGAAACCGCCGCCATTCTGAACCAAGCCGACGACCGTGCGCTGGTCATTCTAGACGAAATCGGTCGCGGCACCGCCACCTATGACGGCCTGTCGATCGCCTGGGCCACAATGGAGCATCTGCACGCCGCCAACCAATGCCGCGCACTGTTCGCCACCCACTACCATGAGCTCACCGCTCTGGCCGGAAAGCTGGAAGGCGTCGACAACGCCACGGTTGCGGTCAAAGAGTGGGAAGGCGAGGTCATTTTCCTGCACGAGGTCCACAAAGGCGCCGCCGACCGGTCCTATGGTGTGCAAGTCGCCCAACTCGCCGGCTTGCCTGCAACAGTCGTCGAACGCGCCCGGGTCGTTCTGGATCAACTGGAAAAAACCGAACGCGAAGGCGGCAAGCAAAAGGCCCTGATCGACGACCTGCCCCTCTTCTCCGCCGCGCCAGCACCGCCGCCACCAGCGGCAAAATCTTCCCCCGCCGTCGATATGCTGAACGACATCCTCCCGGATGAACTCACTCCGCGTGAAGCGCTTGATCTGATCTACAAACTGAAAGAGGCGGTCAAATCCTGACCGCCCCTTCTTCTTGTTCATAAATACGGCCGCCGGAGGCTTGGCCTCGCAGAGGCCAATCAGCTCGCAGGTGTCGACGACACCCCAACCTGCGCCGGGCGCAACAGCCGGTCGTGCAGCATGAAGCCTTCGGCAGACACCTGAATAATATCCCCGGCACGTGTGCCCGGCACCGGAGCCTCAAACATCGCCTCATGTACATTCGGATCGAACCGGTCGCCCACTTCAGGCGTAATGACCTCGATTCCGTGCTTCTGGAACACGTCCTTCAGCGCCCGCATGGTCAGTTCGACTCCTTCCAGCAGACCAGCAGCAACCTCTTTCTGTTCATCGGTTGCGGCCTCAAGTGCACGTTTCATGTTGTCGTAAACCGGCAGCATGTCGCGGGCCAGCTTGGATCCACCGTACTGTTCCGCATCGCGACGCGCCTTGTCGCCACGCTTGCGCGCATTCTCGGCATCGGCCAGCGCGCGCATGAACTTGTCTTTGTAATCGTCACGCTCGGCACGCAGCTCATCCAGCTCCAGCGCTTCGTCGCTGATCTCAGCAAACTCCTCGGCCAGCTCTTCCGCTTCTGCGGCCATGATGTCGTCCAGAAATTCTTCGTTCTTGGGCTCTGCCATCTCTTACCCTCTAGCTCCGGTCGGATATCAGCTTGCCGACCAGTTGCGCCGTATAATCCACGATCGGCACGATCCGTCCATAATTCAGACGCGTGGGCCCGATGACCCCGACCGCACCAATTATCTTTCGATCAGCGTTCATATATGGAGACACCACCAAAGAGGAACCCGAAAGTGAGAAAAGTTTGTTCTCAGACCCGATAAAAATGCGCACACCCTCGCCTTCTTCGGTCAATTCAAGGAATTCCGCGATGTCACGTTTGCGTTCCAGATCATCAAACAGAGTGCGAATACGGTCAAGTTCCTCGGCCTCGCCGGGATCACCCAGCAGATTCGCCCGTCCGCGCACGATCAGTCGGGCCGAGTCACCCCCGTCGCTGTCCCAGGCTGCCATGCCACTTTCCACCATCTCTCGCGCAAGAATGTCGATTTCCTGCTTGCGCGCATCAATCTGGGACAGCATCTGCCGGCGCACTTCACCAAGCGTGCGTCCTTCGATCAATGCATTCAGAAAATTCGCCGCTTCACGCATTGAACTGGGCGTTTGACCCGGCGGCGGCGTGAAGAGCCGGTTCTCCACATGACCATCAGAGAAAACCAGCACCACAAGAGCCCGATCATGGCCCAATGAGACAAACTCGATATGCTTGATCTCAGCTTCGTGCTTAGGGGTCAGAACCAGCGAGGCCCCTTGTGTCACGTGTGACAAAGCTGACCCCACGCGATCCAGCATTCCACCCACGTCGCCTGCGTTAGAGCCTAAAGTCTGGTCCAGCTTCTGCCGGTCATCAGCCCCCAGATCACCAACCTCAAGCAATCCGTCCACGAACATCCGCAGCCCCTGTTGCGTTGGAATCCGACCGGCCGAGACATGGGGACTGTCGAGCAGACCAAGAAACTCAAGATCCTGCATCACGTTGCGCACGGTGGCTGCACTGACTTTCTCGGACAGGGTGCGCGTCAGGGTACGGCTGCCAACAGGCTCACCGCTTTCCAAATAGCTCTCGACGATCAACCGGAACACCTCACGCGACCGGTCGTTCATCTCGTTCAGAATGTTGCTCGCTTCGCTCATCGGCGGTCCCCTGCTGGGCCGTCATTAAATCGCAGGCATCCGAAAGGTCAATCGGGGTTGCATCGTAACGCCACGGGGCGTTATCCCCAACCCAGCAAACAAAGGAATTCCCATGCGACCCTCAGGACGTGATCTAAACGAAATGCGCGCGGTTTCAATCGAGACCGGCTTTACCAAACATGCCGAAGGGTCTTGCCTGATCAAGATGGGCGACACCCATGTGCTGTGCACCGCCACGATCGAGGATCGCGTGCCGCCATTTATCAAGGGCTCGGGCCTGGGCTGGGTGACTGCCGAATACGGCATGCTGCCCCGCGCGACGAATACGCGGATGCGGCGCGAAGCCGCCAGCGGCAAGCAAGGCGGTCGTACCGTTGAAATCCAACGCCTGATCGGCCGCGCCCTGCGCGCTGGTGTAGATCGGGTTGCTTTGGGTGAGCGTCAGATCACCGTCGACTGCGATGTTATCCAGGCCGATGGCGGCACCCGTTGTGCCTCGATCACCGGTGGCTGGGTTGCGCTGCGGCTGGCCGTAAACAAGCTGATGAAGGCGGGTGATGTGATCTCAGACCCCTTGGTAGACCCTGTTGCAGCCGTGTCCTGCGGTATCTACGCCGGTCAGCCGGTGCTGGATCTGGACTATCCTGAAGACAGCGAAGCCGGTGTCGATGGCAACTTCATCATGACCGGTTCGGGCAAGCTGATCGAAGTGCAGATGAGCGCCGAAGGTTCCGTCTTTAGCCGCGCACAGATGGATCAGCTGATGGATCTGGCCGAAAAAGGCGTGGGTGAACTGGCTGCCGCACAGAAAGCTGCCACCGCATGACCCGCAAGTTCGACAGTGACAGGCTGCTGGTTGCCACGCACAACAAAGGCAAGCTTGAGGAGATGGCGCATCTGCTTGAGCCCTTTGGTGTGACCGTTGTTGGCGCTGGTGAAATGAACCTGCCCGAACCGGACGAGACCGAGGATACCTTCGTCGGCAACGCCCGGATCAAGGCCCATGCCGCTGCCAAGGCCACCGGCTTGCCTGCCCTGTCGGACGATTCCGGGATCACCATCGACGCACTGGACGGCGCGCCCGGCGTTTACACGGCCGATTGGGCCGAAACCGGCAACGGCCGCGATTTCCTGATGGCGATGACCCGCGCCCATAATGAGCTTGAGGCGAAAGACGCTGCGCATCCACGCACGGCGCAATTCCGCAGTACGCTGGTTCTGGCGTGGCCCGATGGTCATGACGAAGTGTTCGAAGGCATCGCGCCCGGCCATCTGGTCTGGCCGATCCGTGGCGAGGGTGGGTTCGGCTATGACCCGATGTTTGTCCCAGATGGGCACGACATTACCTTTGCCGAGATGGATCGCTGGGAAAAGAACAAGATCAGCCATCGCGGTCGCGCGGTCGAAATGTTTGTAAAGGGCTGCTTTGGCGGATGATTGGCGCAATGGGGGCTTTGGCCTGTATGTGCATTGGCCCTTTTGCGAGGCCAAGTGCCCTTATTGCGATTTCAACAGCCATGTTTCCAGAAATATTGATCAAAAACAATGGCTTGACGCGTATCTAGGCGAACTGCGCCGCTCAGCGCTGGAGACCCCGGATCGCGTCCTGAACACGATCTTCTTTGGCGGCGGCACGCCTTCGCTGATGGATCCCGACACCGTCGCCGCAGTGATTGATACGGCCCGCGCCCTCTGGCGGCCCGCCAATGACATGGAAATCACGCTGGAAGCTAACCCCGGATCGGTCGAAGCTAGCCGGTTTACCGCCTACCGCGATGCAGGCGTGAATCGCATTTCAATGGGTGTTCAGGCGCTGAATGACGAAGACCTGCGTCGTCTGGGCCGTATTCATACCGTCGCCGAAGCTCGGGCTGCGTTTGACATCGCGCGGCATTGCTTTGACCGGGTTAGCTTTGATCTGATCTATGCCCGCCAACACCAAACTCTGGATGCCTGGCGCGCGGAATTGACCGAGGCGCTGTCGATGGCTGTCGACCACCTGTCCCTGTACCAACTGACCATTGAGGATGGCACCGCATTCGGCGACCGATATGCCATCGGCAAACTGCGCGGCCTGCCCGAGGATGACAGCGCCGCCGACATGTATCTGGCCACGCAAGAGATTTGTGAGGCACACGGCCTCCCCGCGTATGAGGTCTCAAACCACGCCCGCCCTGGGTCGGAGTCACAGCATAACCTGATCTATTGGCGTTATGGCGATTACATCGGCATTGGCCCCGGCGCGCATGGGCGGATCACCTTAAACGGTCAAAAACTGGCGACAGAGACCTACCTGTCCCCCAATGCCTGGTTGACCGCGGCTGCGAAAGGCAACGGTGAAAAAGACCGGACACAACTATCAACGCATGATCAGGCAACTGAATACCTTATGATGGGTATACGTGTTGCAGAAGGACTAGATATTGATAGAGTTAACGCCTTGGCCGATCATCCCCTGCCTCAGGACAGGCTGGATGATCTGATCGAATACGGAATGATAACGCAGTCCGATGGTCGCCTGATTGCCACCAAAGACGGCCGCGCAGTTCTGAACGCGGTCATCCGAGAGTTGTTGGGATAGAGGATGCAATATCTCTGGGCCACGTTGGGGCTGATCTGTGTGGGCCTTGCGATGATTGGCGTCGTTCTGCCTTTGCTGCCGACGGTTCCTTTTCTGCTGCTTGCCGCGTTTTTCTTCGCCAGATCCTCCTCACGCCTGCATAACTGGCTGGTTACACACCGCACGTTTGGCCCCTTGATCCTGGACTGGCAGCGGTCGGGTGCTATCCGCCCCGGCGCAAAAAAGGCGGCCACCTTGTCGGTCGTCGCCGTGTTTGGACTATCTGTCCTGCTGACCCTGCCCTCTCACGTCCTGATCATTCAGGCCGTGGTGTTGAGCGCGGTCATGATCTTTATCTGGACCCGTCCTAACGGCTGAGCTTGGCGCAAAGATCGTCCAGCTGATCGAGGTTTTCATAGGTCAGAACCACCTGACCCGTTTCCGTTCCGGCCTTGTGATTGATCGACACCTTCATCGCCAGAATGGCCGAGAGGTCTTTTTCCAACGCCCGCGTATCCGCATCCTTGCCCGCATCTAAATTGCGCGAGCGCGGCGCAGCTTTGACCGGATCCCCCTGCTGTTTCTTGACCAGAGCTTCGGTTGCCCGTACTGAAAGCCCGTCTTTGACGACAATTTTCGCCAATTCAGAAGGGTTTTCGGCTGTAATCAGCGCCCGAGCATGACCGGCGGACAGTTTCCCCTCGATCACCAGTGTTTGAACGTCCAGCGGCAGAGACAGCAACCGCAGCAGGTTTGCGATGTGACTGCGGCTTTTCCCCAAAGCCTCGGCCAGTTTCTCCTGCGTATGCCCAAACCGATCCATCAGCTGCTTGTATCCGGCAGCCTCTTCGACTGCGTTCAGATCAGCCCGTTGAATGTTCTCGATGATGGCAACTTCGAGGACTTCTGTATCGTCGAATTCGCGCACGATAACCGGAATATCGTGCAGCTGAGCCATCTGCGCCGCTCGCCAACGGCGTTCACCGGCAACAATTTCGTATTCGCCGCCGGAGATTTCCCGCACGATCAACGGCTGAATGATACCTTTTTCTTTGACTGAGGCTGCAAGCTCATCCAATTGCTCGGGCAAAAACGTCCGACGCGGCTGGTTTGGGTTGGCCCGCAGTTTTTCGATCGGCACTTTCATGTCCGGGCGACGCGGCTCTGACGGTGCCAGGCCTTCTGCCTCTTGTGTCACATCTGCCATCAGGGCGGACAGGCCCCGGCCCAATCCTCTGGGTTTTCCTTTTTTGGCGGCCACTGAGCCCTCCTCACCGTCGCTTAAGCGGCGACATTCTTATTCTTATGAATGACTTCACGCGCCAGATGTCGATATGCCATCGCACCCAACGATCCCGAGTCATATTGCAGAACCGGCAAAGCGTATGACGGCGCTTCGCTGACCCGCACATTTCTGGGTATCTTGGTTTTAAATACCATCTCACCCAGATTGTCACGCGCATCCTTTTCGACCTGACGGGACAAGTTGTTGCGGTTGTCATACATGGTCAACACAACACCTTCGATTCTGAGGTCCGGATTCGCGGTCTGACGGACCTCACGAATGGTCAGCATCAGCTGAGACAACCCCTCCAACGCAAAGAACTCACTTTGCAGCGGCACCAAAACCGAGTGAGCGGCAACCATGGCATTGACGGTCAACAAATTCAGCGAAGGCGGGCAGTCAATCAGTATAAAATCCAGCTCAAACTTATCTACGGCTGTCTGCCGCAGAGCGTCGTGCAACAAATAGCTGCGTTTTTCGTTGGAAATCAGCTCAATATCAGCCGAGCTGAGATCGACTGTCGCCGGCACCACCAGCAGACCGTCAATTTCAGTTTCCTGCACCACCGCTTCCAGCGGAGCGTCATCCAGAATCAAATCGTAAGTCGTCCAATCCCGGTCCTCGACGCCTAATCCGGTGGATGCGTTCCCTTGCGGGTCCAAATCAACCACCAATACCCGGCACCCTGCCTCAGCCAGACCAGCAGCCAGATTGATCGCTGTCGTTGTCTTTCCCACCCCGCCCTTTTGATTGGCTACCGCAATTATCCGGGGCCCTGAGGGACGAGACAGATCAACCACGCGAAACTCCTTTGATCCTTAGGATAACAGCTTGGGGCTCAGTTAAACTTGTAATCGGCTCGCAATCGAAATTCCATTCCTCGCGTGCGCTGTCCACCTCTTTTTTCCAGCTTGCGCCTTTCGGCAACAGAGCGGTGCCTGATTTGCTTAAATGCCTGTCACAGAAGGACATTAAGGTTCCCAAATCAGCCAACGCCCGGGCGGATAGGATATCAGCCCGCAAGGGATCCACTGTTTCGATCCGTTTAGAGATTACCGAGGTATTTGCACCGCATTCCCGCGCGACACTACGCAGAAAAGCTGATTTGCGCTGGTCACTTTCAACGAAAGTAAACCGGGCGTTCGGCGCTTCTTCGATCGCCATAATCGCGCAGACCATGCCGGGGAAACCGCCCCCGCTCCCCAGATCTACCCAGTTTATGAAAGGCCCCGCACAGCGAAAAACCTGAACAGAATCCAGAATATGTCGCGTCCAAATTTCGGCCAAGCTATTGCGGGACACCAGGTTTATCTTGGGATTCCAACGCTGAACGAGTTCGACATAGGTCTCCAGTCGGCTAAATGTTTCACGTGAAACATCCAATCCCTCAAAAAGTTCGAGACTCATGCCTTTCGCACCTTTTGCTCTCGCCTCAGCTTTGCCAAGAGCAAGGTCAGCGCCGCAGGTGTGACCCCCTCGACCCTTCCCGCCTGAGCAATATTAACGGGCCGAGCCTGCGACAGCTTCTGCTTCATTTCAGCAGACAGGCCATCCAAAGCAGAATAGTCAAAATTGCGTGGAATCTCATAGGATTCATCCCGTTTTATCGCTTCGACGTCCTTTTTTTGCCGCGCAATATAGTTTGCGTACAGCGCGTCCCGCTCCACCTGAAGCCGGATATCTTGATCGACATCCCCCAGCTCCGGAGCTAGTGGGACAAGGTCTTCAAATACCACATCTGGAAAGGCTAAAAGCGCCATTCCATCGCGGCGATTTCCATCCTGATTGACATTAATCCCAACAGCCCGCACTTCTTTCGGAGTGTAGGTGGAACCGGTCAAAACAGACTTAGCTGCTTCTAATTTCTCTGTTTTTTCCTCAAAATGGGCTCGCCGTTCTAAACCAACACATCCAAGATCAATGCCAATTGGAGTCAGTCGCTGATCAGCGTTGTCCGCCCGAAGCGACAGTCTAAACTCAGCGCGAGATGTGAACATCCGGTAGGGTTCGGCCACACCGCGTGTTGTCAAATCGTCGATCATGACGCCGATATAGCTATCTGCGCGAGTAAAGTGAATCGGATCTCGGCCCTGAACTTCCAGCGCAGCATTCAGGCCTGCAACCAAACCTTGCGCGGCTGCTTCCTCATATCCTGTGGTCCCGTTGATCTGCCCCGCAAGATATAGGCCCGGAGCTTCTGGGAGAGACAGGGACGACGTCAACACACGCGGATCTACGTAGTCATATTCAATCGCGTAACCGGGTTGTAATATTTCGGCATTTTCAAGCCCTTTGATCGAACGCACATAGTCAAATTGTACGTCTTGCGGCAACGACGTCGAAATACCGTTTGGATAGATGGTGTGGTCATTCACACCTTCGGGCTCCAAGAAGATCTGATGGGATTCTTTTTCCGCGAACCGAACAATCTTGTCTTCTATCGACGGGCAATACCTAGGCCCAACGCCATCTATATGCCCGCCATACATGGCCGAGCGTGACAGGTTTTTCTCAATGATCTCGTGAGTGCGGGTATTTGTATGCGTGATTCCGCAAGAAATCTGCGGTGCAACCACAGACGTTGATAGGAACGAGAACAATGTCGGATCTTCGTCGCCGTTCTGACGCTCGAGATCCGACCAATCAATTGTGCGGCCATCCAACCGAGGCGGTGTGCCCGTTTTCAGGCGCCCAAGTGGCAAATCAAAGCTATCCAACCGTTCTGCCAGCATCACAGAGGGGCGGTCCCCCATCCGGCCGCCAGGACGTGACACATCACCGATGTGAATAATGCCGCGCAAAAACGTGCCAGAGGTCAAAATCACGGCTTTAGCGTGGAGCTCTGAGCCATCCGCCAGTTTGATTCCAACCACTTTCCGGCCATCCATCAGGAAATCAACAACTTCACCGATGACGACGGACAGATTTGGCTGAACTTGCGTTTCTTTTTGCATCGCTGCGCGGTACAGCGCTCGGTCGGCCTGGGTTCTGGGGCCTTGAACCGCTGGCCCTTTGCGACGGTTCAGTAAACGGAACTGAATCCCAGCCTCATCTGCGACACGCCCCATAACGCCATCCAGCGCGTCGATCTCACGCACCAGATGTCCCTTTCCCAGACCTCCGATCGCGGGATTACAGGACATAACGCCGATATCGGACGCAGTTAAGGTGACAAGTGCGGTTTCAGCTCCCGTACGCGCGGCGGCATGGGCAGCCTCGGTTCCGGCGTGGCCCGCCCCAATGACAACGACATCGAACTCCGAATGTTTCACGTGAAACACTCCTTACTTACCTAGACAAAAGCTGGAGAAAATTTCATCCAGCAGGTCTTCAACTCCAATTCTGCCGACCAGAGCTTCCAGAGCTCGGATTGCAGTGCGTAACTCTTCTGCCGCGATATCATACAAGTCCGGACCCGATTCCAGAACCGTCATTGCCGCGTCCAAGGCCGTCCTGGCATTGGTCAATGCAATCCGGTGGCGTTCGCGGGTTGCAATACCATGACTGGTAGATCGTTCACCCAACACACACGATATGTGGGAGATTAGGCGATCAATCCCCTGCCCTGTTTTTCCTGAGATGCCGCCATTTACCTCACCGCGTAGATCAGATTTCGGCAACAGTTGGATATCGCCATCCAACATGGGAACACCCAATTCCGCCATATCCTCGGTCAGAAAAACACGCAGGTCAGCCGCTTCGGCGCGCTTACGGGCCAGTTCGATACCAAGGTTTTCGACGTGATCTTCAGTTTCGCGTAGGCCCGCCGTATCCAGCAGAGTTACTGGTAGGCCTCCAAGATCCATCCGCACTTCGATCACATCGCGGGTTGTCCCCGCATACTCCGAGGTGATCGCCGCCTCTCGCCCGGCCAAAGCGTTCAGCAAGGTCGACTTCCCGGCATTTGGCAAACCGACAATAGCCACTTCAAACCCGGTTCGAATACGCTCGGCGATCTTTACACCATCCGCCTCGCGTTGCAGGTCCCGCATGACGCCTGTGATCAACGCCGTTACTTCGGGGGTAACATCGGTGGGTACCTCTTCATCGGCAAAGTCGATGACCGCTTCCAATAATGAGGCTGCGCGGATCAGGTCGCGCCGCCAGCGTTCAGCCAGTCCACCCAGTTCACCGTCCAAAATGGTCTGCGCCTGTTTTCGCTGCGCTTCGGTTTCCGCGTCGATCAGGTCTGCAAGCCCTTCGACCTGCGTCAGGTCCATTTTGCCGTTTTCCAACGCGCGGCGGGTGAATTCTCCGGGTTCGGCCAGGCGTAGCCCATCGGTATCCGACAGGCAGCGCATGACTGCATTGACCGAGGCAGTGCTGCCGTGAATCTGTAACTCGGCCACGTCTTCACCGGTGAAACTGGCCGGGGCCTGAAAGGTCAAAACCAACCCGTCATCCAATCGCGAACCATCAGCGGCATGCAATGACCGAACCCGCATCCCGCGGGGCGGCAGCGAGCTGCCGGTCAGAACAGCCGCAGTGGAATGCGCCAACGGGCCAGAGAGACGGATGACCGCCACCCCTGCTTTGCCTTGCGCGCTGGCCAAGGCGAATATCGTATCCATTCGAAGGCCTCGCGTTCGTTTAAGACCTATGTCAGGTGTTCATTGAATCGAAGAACTCTCCGTTTGTCTTCGTCTGTTTCAACTTCGACAGCAGGAACTCGATTGCGTCGGTCGTACCCATCGGGTTGAGAATGCGGCGCAGAACGAAGGTCTTCGCCAGATCACCCTTGTCGACCAGCAGGTCCTCTTTCCTTGTACCGGACTTGAGAATGTCGATCGCCGGGAACACGCGCTTATCTGCGATCTTGCGATCCAGAACGATTTCCGAGTTACCGGTGCCTTTGAATTCTTCGAAGATCACTTCGTCCATCCGGCTGCCGGTGTCGATCAGCGCGGTCGCGATGATGGTCAGCGAACCACCTTCTTCAATGTTCCGCGCCGCACCAAAGAACCGCTTGGGCCGTTGCAGGGCGTTCGCGTCCACACCACCGGTCAGAACTTTACCCGAGGACGGGACCACGGTGTTAAACGCCCTACCAAGTCTTGTGATTGAGTCTAGAAGAATAACAACATCTCGTTTATGCTCGACCAAACGCTTGGCTTTTTCGATGACCATCTCCGACACGGCCACGTGGCGAGTTGCCGGTTCGTCGAAGGTCGAGGATACGACCTCACCCCTCACCGAGCGCTGCATGTCGGTTACCTCTTCCGGGCGTTCGTCGATCAGCAGGACGATCAGGTAGCATTCGGGGTGGTTCTGTTCGATCGAGTGCGCGATGTTTTGCAGGATCACCGTCTTACCGGTCCGCGGCGGCGCCACGATCAGAGACCGCTGACCTTTACCGATAGGCGACACAAGGTCGATGACACGGGCGGACTTGTCTTTGATGGTAGGATCTTCGATCTCCATCTTCAGACGCTCATCTGGGTAGAGCGGCGTCAGGTTGTCGAACAGGATTTTGTGCTTGGCCTTCTCAGGATCTTCAAAGTTGATCTTAGTGACCTTTGTCAGCGCAAAGTAACGCTCGTTGTCATCGGGCGCTTTAATTTCGCCTTCGACCGTATCACCGGTGCGCAGCGAGTGCTGACGGATCATATCGGGCGAGACATAGATATCGTCCGGACCCGGCAGATAGTTCGCCTCGGGCGAGCGCAGAAAGCCGAAGCCATCCTGCAGGACCTCAAGCACACCATCACCGCCAACAGTCCAGCCCTCATCCGCGCGCTCGCGCAGAATCTGGAACATCATCTCGCCTTTTCGCATGGTCGAGGCGTTTTCAATCTCCAGCTCTTCGGCCATCGCCAGAAGGTCTTTGGGGCTTTTGGCTTTCAGGTCGGCCAGATTCAGGGATTCATTGGACATGATACATACCTTCACCGCTGATTGCGGTTCGAAGTGGAATTTCAGTACGGAAAATACGCCGCCCGGACGGGCGTGTTGATCCCTACATAAGCGCGGCGGCGGTTGGAGTCAAACGGCCCCTCAAAGCACTTTCTGTTTGACTGGAATTGAAACACGCTGCCTCTCCCCTCGGTCGAACGCGCGTTTCAATACATTTTCTTCAAAGCAACAGAAGATGCCTAGAACTTCAGAACGACCGCCAGAACGACGACAACCATCAGAACGGTCGGGACCTCGTTCATCATGCGATACTGCCGCCCAGTGAGCTTATTTCGGCCCTCTAAGAAATCCTTGCGCCGCGCCATCAGCCAATGATGGAACCAGGTCATCGCGATCACGGCAGCGCCTTTTACCCACGGCCATGCGAAATCCCAACCAACGATGCCGGGTGTGAAGACCATGATCAGCCCGCAGACCCATGCCACGATCATGGCAGGGCGCATAATCACGCGCAGTAGCTTTTCTTCCATTTCAAAGAAAATAGTGTCCGCCCCGTCGACGCTTTGTGCCTTTTCTACGTGATAGACGAACAATCTGGGCAGATAGAACAAACCGGCCATCCACGAGATCACGGCCATGATATGTAAGGACTTCACCCACGGGTAAATCGTGAAAAGAAGATCGGTCATTCCGGCTCCGGGTGTTGTTCGGAACTCTCCCTATAAAAAAAATAAGAAAAGAAAAAGGAAGATGGTTTTGTAGGGAGAACAAATTCCGTGGATTACTTTTTTACACACCTGTTTTCCCCAGGTGGAAAGAGTCTCGGAATTTTTAGCTGATTCTGTGAGTTCTATATTTTACCTAATTTAATCAATGACTTGATTTTATCCTTCACGAATACCCCTGAGGATAACTCGTTGGGTAAATCGGGAAGATCGATTTATCCCGATGTTCTGACTTATCCTTGTCCCGGATGGACAGTGTTCGGGCGACTCATGGAAGTTTTGCGCGAAAATCCCGGGGTTGCGTGTCAATCGGAAAACCATACAAACCGTTCAAGAACGCTCAACGATTTGCACACGGGGTTGTCCACATGTCTGTCCCCATCATCCTGGCCTCAGGCTCCTCCATTCGCGCGCAGCTGCTGGAAAACGCAGGCGTGCCGTTTTCCGTTCAGGTCGCGCGCGTGGACGAGGATACCATGAAACGCGCGCTGCTTGCCGAGGAAGCCTCACCCCGCGACATTGCCGATGCGCTGGCCGAGATGAAGGCGCGCAAGGTCAGCGACAAGAACCCGGGCATGATGGTTCTGGGCTGTGATCAGGTGCTGGATTTTGATGGGCAGTTGCTGTCGAAACCGGAAACGCCCGAAGACGCGCTGGCGCAGCTCAAGATGATGCGTGGAAAACGACACATGCTGTTGTCTGCGGCGGTGATTTATCAGGATGGTGAGCCGATCTGGCGGCATGTTGGTCAGGTACGCCTGCGGATGCGGATGAGTTCCGACGCATATCTACGCGATTACATCGACCGCAACTGGGACAGCATCCGGCACGCCGTAGGGGCGTACAAGCTGGAAGAGGAAGGCGTTCGCCTCTTCGCTACCATTGACGGAGACTATTTTAATGTCTTGGGTATGCCCCTGTTGGAACTGCTCAACTATCTGGCCGTTAAAGGGGTGATCGACCAATGACGCATAACCGTATTCCGCTGGCCGGGGTGATCGGACACCCGATTGCACATTCGAAATCGCCTCAGCTGCACGGGCATTGGCTGAAAGCCTATGGGTTGACGGGGCACTATATCCCGATGGATGTGGCCCCGGACAATCTTGAGACGGTTCTGCGCACCCTACCCAAAGCTGGTTTTGTCGGTGCCAATGTGACGGTACCTCATAAAGAGGCCGCGTTACGGATCGCGGACGACGTCTCGGACCGTGCTTCGTTGATCGGGGCCGCCAATACGCTTGTGTTTCAGGAAGACGGCACGATCCATGCCGATAACACCGATGGCTATGGGTTCATGGAGAACCTGCGCAGCGGTGCGCCGGACTGGGCGCCGTCGGATGGCCCGGCCGTGGTGTTTGGCGCCGGTGGTGCAGCGCGGGCGGTGCTGCAAGGTTTGCTGGAGGCCGGGGTGCCGCAGATCATGCTGACCAACCGCACCCGCGCGCGGGCGGATCAGTTGCAGCAGGAGTTTGGCGACCGCATCACCGTGGTCGACTGGGTGCAGGCCGGGAATGTCATCGAAGAGGCTGAACTGGTGGTCAACACCACCTCTTTGGGCATGCAGGGGCAGCCGGAATTGCGGGTGCCATTGGATGGGTTGCAGCCGGGGGCGGTGGTCACCGATCTGGTCTATGCGCCACTGCAAACACATCTGCTGCAAACGGCGGAAGAGGCTGGATGCACGACCGTTGATGGCTTGGGCATGTTGCTGCATCAGGCCGTGCCCGGGTTCGAACTCTGGTTTGGCATCCGTCCTGAGGTGACGGACGACTTGCGCGCGGCAGTTTTGGCATGAGTTTTGCGCTTGGTCTGACAGGCTCGATCGGCATGGGCAAAAGCACCACAGCGCAACTGTTCGTTGACGAAGGCTGTGCCTTGTGGGATGCGGATGCAGCCGTACATAGACTCTATTCAAGGGGTGGAGCCGCAGTTGAGCCCATGCAAGCGGTTTTCCCCGAGGCCATTGTCGATGGCGCAGTAAGCCGGGATGTGCTGAAACAGATCATCGCTCAGGACCCTTCGGCGCTGAAACAGATTGAGTCGATTGTCCATCCGCTGGTCGCCGCTGATCGGGCGGCGTTCCGGGATCGGACTTCGGCGGATATTCTGGTATTCGACATACCACTGCTGTTCGAGACCGGCGGAAATGCCGCCATGGATGCCATTGCTTGTGTTTCTGTCCCGGCGGATGAACAAAAACGCCGCGTGATGGCGCGCGGTACGATGACCGAGGCGCAGTTCGAACAGATCCGCGCCAAACAGATGCCGAATGACGAAAAATGCGCTCGGTCGGATTACGTGATCGTCACGGACACACTGGACCACGCCCGCGCGCAGGTGCAGGATGTGGTCAGGCAGATACGGGCGGGGATGGCAGATGCGTGAGATTGTACTCGATACCGAAACCACAGGGTTCGATCCCGAAAGCGGTGACCGGATTGTCGAGATCGGCGCGGTCGAACTGTGGAACCACGTGGCCACGGGTGAGACTTACCACGTCTATATCAACCCTGAACGCTCGATGCCTGATGAGGCGTTCGGCGTGCATGGCATCGGCCCCGACCTGCTGGACAACCCGCGCCCGCCGGAAAAGGGTGAGGTCACGCTGAAGGACAAACCGGTCTTTGCCAAGGTCGGTCAGGGCTTTCTTGATTTCATCCAGGATTCCAAACTGGTGATCCACAACGCGTCCTTCGACATGAAATTCCTGAATGCGGAACTTCGATGGATGGGTCTGCCGCAGATCCCGATGGATCAGGCGCTGGATACGCTGGCCATCGCGCGCAAACGGTTCCCGGGTTCGCCCGCGTCACTGGATGCGCTGTGCCGACGATTCAACATCGACAACACGAACCGGGTTCTGCACGGGGCCTTGCTTGACTCGGAAATTCTGGCCGAGGTCTATCTGGAACTGATCGGCGGGCGGCAGCCGGATTTCGGACTGTCCACCTCGGCGGCGTCGGGTGCCGGAGGGCAGGACGATTGGCGGCCAACGGCGCGTCCGACCCCCTTGGCGTCAAAAATCACCGACGAAGAACGCGCGGCGCATGAAGCATTTGTAGAGAAACTGGGCGAAAACGCCCTGTGGACCCGCGCCTGAGGTCAAACCCGGCGCGGGTCAAACCTGATCAGGCTTCGGCTTTTTGCGCTTCGGCCTGACGGCGCATCAATTCATTGCGGTACAGCGCAACAAAGTCGATGTTGTCCAGGTTCACCGGCGGATAACCACCATCACGGGTGATGTCGCTGACGATACGGCGCAGGAACGGGAACAGCATGCGCGGGCATTCGATCAGCAGGAACGGGTGCAGCTGATCCTCGGCAACGCCTTCCACGTGGAACAGACCGCAATAGTCCAGCTCACACAGGAACAGGACGTCTTCGAGGCCTTTTGCCTTGGACGTCAGTTTCAGCTTGATCGAAACTTCGTACTGGTTTTCAACCTGACGCTTTTTCGCATCCAGGTTTACCTGAACTGCGATTTCGGGCTGCACGTCACCGGACACGCCCTTTTGCGCCATCACGTTCTCAAAGGACATATCGCGAATGAATTGTCCCAGAACGCGCATTTGAACCTGAGGGGCTGCTTGCGCCGCAGTGTTTTCTGCAGCTTTTTCTTCGGCCATGGATCTACTCCAAAAATGAAATTCGCCACTGCTTAGCAAGTTGGGCGCGGCACCTCAATGCTGGTGGTGGCCTTCGACCCATTTCGACGGCTTCGCGGGGTCTTTTCGCGGCCGGACCTCGGTAAATTCTCCGTCAATGACGTCATCGTCAAACGGCGTCGGCCCGGTCCGGAATTGCGCGCCAGTGCCCATCTGGAACTGAGTGATCTGCACTTTTGATTTCAGATAGCGGAACACTGCCACCCGAATGCCCGGAACAAGCAGGGCAAAACCAACCGCATCGGTGAAGAATCCGGGCGTTAGCAGCAGAACACCTGACAGCAGGATCATCGCGCCATGGGCCAGCGGTTCGGTCGGATCATCCAGTTTGGCAAAGGACTGCTGCAAATTGGCCAGCGCCATGCGACCTTGTGTCCTGACCAAAGCAGTACCCAGAACAGCTGTCAGCACCACAATTGCAAGGGTTGGCCACAGGCCGATCAGACCACCAACCTGAATGAACAGGGCAATCTCGATGATCGGGACCAATAAAAATGCCAAGAACAGGTACATTTGCGTTATCCTTTACCAGAGGTCGGGCAGTGGACTTGCCACGAACTGTCACCTACATAGTGGCATGAGGCCGCGTATACAAAGTCGCAGCCTGAAAAGAGGATGAAATGAACGAACCGATGATCCAGTTGCTGGTCCTGGCCGGAATTGCCATTTTCCTGATCCTGCGCCTGAAAAGTGTGTTGGGTACGCGTGAGGGTTTCGAGAAACCGCCTGTGCAGCAGCAGCCTGATACGCAGAATGCCCGTCGCGGGTTCGAAGTGATCGACGGCGGCCCGGATCACGACATCACTGATCATGTTGCCGAAGACAGCGAGCAGGCACAAACTCTGGCGGCGATGAAGCGGATTGAGCCCAGCTTCTCGGTCAGTGAATTCGTGCAGGGCGCGCGTGGCGCCTATGAGATGATCGTCATGGGGTTCGAAAAAGGAAATCTGGACGAAATCCAGCCCTTCCTGTCCGAAGAGGTGTTTGACACATTCGTTTCCGTCGTCGCCGATCGCGAAGACCGGGGCCTGACCATCGAGGCCGAATTTATCGGTGTGCGTGAGACCACGCTGGCTGATGCGAAGTTCGACAAGGATACCAATCAGGCCGAGATCACCATGAAATTCGTGGGTGAGCTGACCTCGGTCGTGCGGGATCGTGGTGGCGATATCATCGAAGGCAACCCAAACACCGTTAAACGTCAAAAGGACAGCTGGACCTTTGCCCGTATCATGGGCTCGGACGATCCGAACTGGCTGCTTGTTGCCACGGACGCATGATTGCCGCACTCCGGTCGCTTTTACTGGTGGGTGCGATGACCACCGCAAGCGCCGCCGGAGCCGTGGCGACGCGCTCGATCCTGTCGTTTGATGACCTTGAAGGCTGGGCTACCGACGATCACGGGGCCGCCCTTTCGGTTTTTCTGAACACTTGCGGAGATTTGGATGATCCGGACTGGCGCGCCTTGTGCGGCGTGGCCCGGACCTATGAGACAGACGCTGCGCGGGCGTTCTTTGAGTTGTTCTTTCGTCCGGTTTTGGTCGAGGACGGCAAGGACGCATTGTTCACCGGTTATTTCGAACCCGAGCTGGACGGGTCGCGCACACGAACCGACCGTTTCAAATACCCAATCTACAAGATGCCGCCCGAGGCACGCGCCGAGGGGCCGTGGCTGAGCCGTCGTGAGATCCTGACTGGGGACGTAATGGCAGGCCGTGGGTTAGAGATCGCCTGGGTCGATGATCCGGTTGAGCTGTTCTTTCTGCAAATCCAGGGCTCGGGTCGGGTACGTCTGCCCGATGGCGGTGCGCTGAGGGTTGGTTATGGTGGTGCAAACGGGCACCCCTATCGCTCGATCGGGGCGGAACTGATCCGGCGGGGTTCCCTGGGTGCGCATGAGGTTAGCGCCCAGATGATCCGCGCCTGGGTCCGCAACAACCCCGAAGCCGGGGCCGAGTTGTTGTTTCACAATCCCTCGTACGTGTTCTTCCGGGAAGTCACCCGTGTCGCGCCCGAATTAGGGCCGCTCGGGGCGATGAACCGTTCAGTCACCACGATGCGCAGCATTGCTGCTGATCCAGCCTATACGCCGCTGGGCGCTCCGGTCTGGGTAGAGAAGGACGGCAAGCACCCCCTGCGCCGCCTGATGATCGCACAGGATACCGGGGCCGCCATCAAAGGGGCGCAGCGGGCGGATATCTTTTTTGGCACCGGGGATGACGCCGGTCAGGCAGCCGGGCGGCTGAAAGACCCGGGCCGCATGGTGCTGTTGCTGCCGATCCAGCGCGCTTATGCCCTGATCCCGGATGAATATTGATGACCCGGCGCAAACTGACCGAAGAAGAGATCGAGCTGTGGCGCAAGGTCGCCAAACAGGCCGAACGTCTGCACCCTGAACTGCCGCAGTCGGTGCATCCGGTGACCTTGCCGAAACCCAAGCCGACGAAAACGCCAAAGGCACGGATCGAAGCCTTTGAGCTTGGACAGAATGCAGTGTCAAAGCCCACAAAACATGCGTTGAAGCCCTCAGTCACGGATAGTCTGCGGGCCAGCCCGGTGCAGATGGATACCAAAGCGTTTGGCCGGATGAAGCGCGGCAAGCTAAAGCCCGAAGGCAAACTGGACCTACACGGCATGCGGGTGGATACGGCGCACCCGGCCTTGATCCGTTTTGTGCTCACCGCACAGGCGCAGGGCAAACGGCTAGTGCTTGTTGTGACTGGCAAGGGTAAAGACCGGGACGAGCCCGGCCCGATCCCCACCCCACGCGGCGTGTTGCGCAATCAGGTGCCGCATTGGCTGTCCATTCCCCCATTGGCGCAGGCGGTGATGCAGGTGACGCCAGCCCATATCAGCCATGGCGGCGATGGGGCCTATTACGTGTATCTACGACGTACCCGTTAAAACTCGGCCCGGGCGCGGCGGATGCCAATCCAGATCAGCGCGCAAACCAGAACGAAGAAACCCGCGATCCACAGGAACTGCGTGCCAAGCGCAACGTCATAGTCGATCAGCACTCCGGTCAGGGCCGGGCCGATGGCTGAGCCCAACACCATGACCGCCGTTGCCAATGCCTTGATCGCGCCGATATGGCGGGTGCCGTAGAACTCGGCCCAGAAGGCGCTGGGAAGCGTGCTATGCGCACCGACGGTCAGGGCCAGAAAGATCAACCCGACCAATGCGCCACCGATTGTGTTGGCAAAGGAAAGAATGGTGAATCCGACGGCCATGGGCAGTTGGTAGAACGGCATGATCCGCGCGGTGCCCCATTTGTCCAGTGCCCATCCTGCCGCAAACATCGACAGAATGGAAATCCCGGTGAACACTGGGAAAAGCGCCACCAGCTGAAGATGCGGCCAGCCCTTGACCTGCGCCAGATGTACCTGATGAAAGAAAAACGCGGTGATGAAGGCGGATGGCCCAAGGATCGCCGGGGCCATAAACCAGAACAGCGGATGAAACAGCGCCTCGCGTCGGGTCCAGTGATGATCGCGCATTCCGGTGGCGGTATGGTCCCCCGAAAGGCTTTGCGGTGTACGCTCCTGCCGCAGCAAGCGGGTCAGAACCGGGATGCCCAGAATGATTACACCTGCGGCCACGACCCAAAGCACGCGCCAATCGAAAAACGCCATTGCAGCGACAAATGCCACGGGCAGCACGGCCTCGCCGATAGCATAGCCCAATGAGGCGATCGACAGCGCCTTGCCCCGTGTTGCGGTAAACCAGCGGGCCATGGCGACTTGCGCCAGATGAACGCTCATCCCCTGCCCGAAAAAGCGCAGCAGGAAGATCACCAAAGGCAGCAGAAACACCGCGTGGTTCATCGCCATGGCTAGCGTGGCCAAAGCCAGCCCGATCAGAACCACCGGCCCCAGCCTACGAACGCGGAAAATGTCTGTCAGCCCGCCCGCCCAGATCATCACAATGGCCGAGGCCGTGGTGCCCAGCGAATACAGCCCGCCCCAGGCCCCGTGGCTCAGCCCATATGCAGCGCGGATTTCACCGGCAAAGACCGAGATGAAGAAGGTTTGCCCGAAGCTGGACAGAAAGGTCAGAAGAATTCCGGCGCTCAGCCAATGCGCGTTTTCGACCAGATACCGACGCAGGCTGAATGGCGTCACGGAGTGGACACCTCTGCCTGCCCGGTTTCTGTCAGTACAATCTCGGTTGCGCCAGCCTGGTTGCGTTCGCTGGGCGGGACCAGCACGTCGATGGCCGGCCGTTCATTTGGCCCGAAGGTATTGTTGACACGCCGGATTGAACTGAGGATTGCCAGCAGCGCCGGAGAGGTCGCCGCCACAAAATGCGAAGACTCGGCGTCTCTGTTGAAGGCGGTGGTGTCGATCACGTTGATCGGAAACTCTTCCAACGTGTCGATTGAGCTGATGTTGCCCAGTCTTTCCCCTTCGGCCGTTCCGCGAAGACGCGCAGAGACGTTCAGGATTTTGTCTTTCCTAGACACCATCACGATGAAAGGGTCAGGCGGGTTTTTGATCCGGCCCATCTGTGACCGGAACAGATCGACATCCAGATCGGGCGAGATCAGTACGACGCCTTCGATGTTCCGCTTGGCCCAGCCAGGTTCCTGTAACTCGGCCTGACGCATCATCTCCATTGACAGAGCGCTGCCCATGGAGTGCGCCACCAGAAGAACCCGTTTGACGCCCATAGATTTCAATTCCCGGATGGTCTGCTCCAGACCGTCACGGGCAAACAGCATACTGTCCAGATCATAGGCATAGCCAAACCCGGTCGCCCGGCTGGGCCAGGAATAGACAAGGATCGAGCCGGGAATGCCAATGTCGTGGGTCAGCTGTGCCGCGCGGAAGATGGTTTCGGTCTGGGTTGAGTTATAGCCGTGCACAAAGATCGTGACATCATCCTGACCGCGCAGATGTTCGCGCAACCCCTGTGACCCGTCCAGTTCAGTCACACTGGCCAAGACGAACTCTTTTTGCGGATTGGGATCTGCGTAGGAAAATTTCAGCGTCCCCGGCGTGTGCGTCGGCGGAATTGAGACCGTGGTTTCCAAGAACTGCAAGGTTTCGCCGCGTTTGAACCCATAAGACCCATCTGGCTCACGCGCTCGGGTCGTGCTGGCAAAGACGGTTTTTGGCGTGCCGATCGTGGCCGCCGCAGGCACGACCTCGGATACCGTCCTGTCAACGCAGGCACCTAGTGAAAGAGACAAAAACAGAACGATCAGATAGCGCATAAATGGGTCCTTGCGGCCTTTTGCGCTACGCTATCGAATTCTGGCCCCACGTCCAGCGACATGAGGCCATTGGCACGGCGAAAACCGGCTGAGGCTGTTACAGAACGTAACGGCTGAGGTCGGTGGATTTGGTCAGTTCACCCAGATTGTCTTCCACGAACTGTGCGTTCACGGTGATCTCGGCCCCGGCCTGATCGGGTGCGGTGAAGGACAGTTCCTCGAACACCCGCTCCATCACCGTGTAAAGCCGGCGCGCGCCGATGTTCTCGACACTTTGGTTCACGTCCGCTGCGATCCGGGCCAACGCCGCGATGCCGTTTTCGGTAAAGCTGACGGTGACTTCCTCGGTCCCCATCAGCGCCGTGTATTGGCGGGTCAGGGCATTGTCGGTTTCGGTCAGGATGCGGACGAAATCCTCCTCGGTCAGGGCACGCAGTTCCACACGGATCGGCAGGCGACCCTGAAGTTCCGGCAACAGGTCCGAGGGTTTGGCAATGTGGAACGCCCCCGAGGCGATGAACAGGATGTGGTCTGTTTTCACCGCGCCGTATTTGGTTGAAACGGTTGTGCCTTCGATCAAGGGCAGCAAGTCGCGCTGTACCCCTTCGCGGCTGACATCGCCGCCCCGCGCGTCGGACCGGGCGCAGACCTTGTCGATCTCATCCAGAAAGACGATGCCGTTCTGCTCCACCGATTCCAGCGCCACGCGGTTCACGGTTTCATCATCCAGCAGCTTATCGGCTTCTTCCCCGATCAGGGCGTCATAGCTTTCGGCCACGGTCATGCGTTTCTTGACGGTGCGCCCGCCGAAGGCTTTGCCGAAGATATCACCCAGATTCATCATGCCCATCTGGCTGCCGGGCTGGCCGGGAACATCGAACATCGGCATCGGGTTCGAGGTGTCGGACAGTTCCAGCTCGATCACCGTGTCGTCCAGCTCGCCCGCTTTCAGCTTTTTGCGGAACATCTCGCGCGTCCCTTCGCGGGCGTCAGTTCCGGCAATGGCCTCGATCACGCGATCCTCGGCGGCCTGATGAGCTTTGGCCTTGACGTCTTCGCGCATGTATTCGCGGGTCTGGATGATGGCGGCATCGGCCAGATCGCGCACGATCTGTTCCACGTCACGGCCGACATATCCGACTTCGGTGAATTTGGTGGCTTCAACCTTGATAAACGGTGCGCGGGCAAGTTTTGCCAGACGACGGCTGATCTCGGTCTTGCCAACACCGGTGGGGCCGATCATCAGGATGTTCTTGGGGTAAACCTCATCCCGGATGTCATCGGCCAGTTGTTTGCGACGCCAGCGGTTGCGCAGCGCCACGGCAACGGCGCGCTTGGCGTCTTTCTGTCCGATGATGAAGCGGTCCAGTTCCGAGACAATCTCGCGCGGGGTCAGGTCGGTCATGTGCGTTCTATCCGTCTGTTTCGCAGCGGAACCTAATCATGCAGGGCGAAAACACAAGCCGATCACGCAAAGATCACGGTAACTCACACGAGGCACACGAAAATGCGTGATGATGTGAATCGCCATACAAGCATTCATTGCTGCATATATTTCCGCAACGGGCATCCCTGCCCGGAACTGTCTTATGGAGATACCTGATCATGATGAACCGTCGTTCGCTTTTCGTGAAAGCTGCTGCCGCTGGCGCGGCCCTGACCCTGGCCGGCACTACCACTGCTCTGGCCGGTGGCGCCAAAAAGAAAGGCTCGTTCGAGGGTCGTTCGAACCACATCACCAGCGGTTCGGTGAAGCTGGTCAAGGAAGGCGACCGTTACATTGTTGAGCTGGGCGACGACTTCTCGCTGGACGGTGGCCCTGATCCGCGCGTTGCTTTCGGCAAAGATGGTGAGTACGCCCCCGACAGCAAACTGGGCGCGCTGCTGCACCTGACGGGCAAGCAATCCTATGCCGTGCCGCCGACCATGGACGTGTCGGGCTACAACGAAGTGTACATCTGGTGCGAGGTCGCCGGTGTACCGCTGGGCGTTGCATCGCTGAAATAACCACTCTGGTCAGGGGTCGGTTCGTCCGGCCTCTGACACTCGGTTAGGTAACAGGACAACTGTCTGTTACACTCGCCCCAAGGTATTGGAACCGGGGGCGTTTTTTTATGACCAAGATTGCCAAGATCACCTTGTTGTTCGTGGTATTTGTCGACCTGATCGGGCAAGGGCTGGTCTTTCCGATCATCAACTCCCTGATCATGGAAACGAAATCCGGGTTCCTGCCCGACAGCACGCCTGTAGGTCGGAGGCATTTCTACTACGGTCTCGTGATCGGGTGTTTCTTTCTGTCGTGGTTTCTGGGGGTCGTTTACGTCTCGAAAGTCTCGGATTCGATCGGACGCAAGAACGCACTTCTGGTTTGTCTGGGCGGAGCGCTGGTCGGCTACGCCCTGACCATAGCCGCGCTCTATATGAACAGCCTGTTGCTGTTGATCGTCGGGCGTTCGATCACCGGCTTCACGGCTGGCAACCAACCCATCGCGCAGGCGGCGATGATTGATGGCAGCACCGATGCCGCCGACCGCGACCGCAATATGGGATACATCGTGACCGGTGTCAGCTTTGGTCTTGTCGGCGGCCCGATTATCGGAGCGGTCCTGTCCGATGCCGCCCTGCTGGGCAGCTATGCAACCCTGAAAATGCCGTTCTATGGGGCCTTCGTTCTGGTGCTGATTGCTATCTTCCTTGTGGCGGTATTCTTCAAGGACACCCGCGCCGAACGCGCGCCTTTCGTGTTCCGCCCGCGCGACATCACCGACAGTTTGATCGCCGTGCGCGGCCATCCGATGGTTCTGAAAATCCTGCCGGTCTATGCGTTCTTCATGATTGCCAACGTGACCTTCTACGTCTTCGTCGACAACTTCCTGACCAGCGCCTTTGGTTATGGCGTGATAGGTGGCAGCATGGCGATGGTGGTCATCGGCTTTGCGCTGGCCTTCTCCAGCACCTTCCTTGTCAAACCCGCGCAAGAGAGGTTCAGCAAGCACGCAATCATCCACACCTCGCTGATCGTGATGGTGATCTGCGGGCTGGGTTTTGCATTCAGCCCCAGCGGCGTGCTCAGCTATGTGCCGGTCTTCTTCTTCTACTTCCTGTTCGGCATTGCCTACCCGACAATGCTGGGCCTGTTCTCGGCCAGCGTCAGCGAGGCGGATCAGGGCTGGGTCATGGGCGTGACCACCGCCGTCTTCTGTTTGGCCGGCGGCGTCATGTCCCTGATCGGCGGTGGGTTGATGAGCATCGACATCCGCGTGCCCTACTACATCGTGGTCATCGCCGCGATCTGCGGCCTGATCGGAATGCACCGCCGCTGGAAAGGGAAAGAGATAAAGACGCTGTTAGCCTGATATTGTCTCAACCGTCAGATTGCCGTTGGTATAGACGCAGATATCGGCGGCAATCGCCATTGCCTCACGCGCCACCTGTTCGGCCTCTTTGTCGCTGTCCATCATCGCGCGCGCAGCAGCCAGAGCGAAGTTGCCGCCCGATCCGATGGCCGCCACGTTGTGCTCGGGCTCCAGCACGTCCCCTGCCCCGGTAATCACCAGCAAGTCTTTGCCGTCGGTGACGATCAGCATCGCTTCAAGCTTTTGCAGGTATTTGTCGGTGCGCCAGTCCTTGGCCAATTCGACCGAGGCGCGGGCCAATTGTCCCGGCGTGGCCTCAAGCTTGGCCTCCAGCCGTTCCAGCAGCGTAAAGGCATCCGCGGTCGATCCGGCAAACCCGGCGACAACCTCGAATCCACCTGGCGTGAGGCGGCGCACTTTCCGCGCAGTGCCTTTGATCACGGTCTGGCCCAGACTGACTTGACCGTCACCGGCAATCACCACCTGACCGCCCTTTTTGACGCCAATGATGGTTGTGCCATGCCAACCGGGAAATTCGTTGTCCGCCATAAAAGCCTCCGTTCTCGACTGGCATCCTATATGGGCCGGACCCGCCCGCAGCGCAACAGTTCACAAACCGCTTAAAAGATATGCAAGAATCGCAAATCGGGGCTGTCGAACGAGCAATTGTGAGACTCGGAGGAACATCCTAAATGAAACTCACAACCGACAATGGGTCGGCTGTTTCAGTTACAAGGAATGCGCAAATGGCAACTACAGCAAACATCCATGCGCCGCTCGGAGCAGCTACCATCCTGCACGTAGTGGACGCGATCTACAGCACCTACGAAAATGCGGTTCAGTGGAACGCAACCCGCAAAACCCGCAAGGTTTTGTCGGAACTGAGCGACGCTCAACTGGCCGATATCGGTCTGATCCGCGGCGACATCAGAAAAATCTGATCCGCGTCAGGACCGTCAAAGCTCAAGCCGCCCAAATTTGGGGCGGCTTTTATTTTTTGTGGCAGGCGACAGGTCCCAACCCCCGCTTGAAACTGGCATCAGCGCGTGACAAGACTTTGACACCCAGCGGAATTCTTCCCTTTCGGAGTCCTGATGCCCTCAACACCCGACCCTGACATGACCAATGCCGACCGACGGGCGTTTTTTGCCGATGTCGTGCGGCCTTATGATCTGGGGTACAAGCTGATCCGCATCGGGGATTTTGGCGATGGCGGCTATCTGCTGCCGAATGATCTTGAGGATATCGCCGCTTGTTTCTCTCCGGGTGTGTCGCAGCAATCCAGTTTCGAGCTTGATCTGGCCAAACACGGGATTCCTTCGTTCATGGCGGATGGGTCGGTGGATGAACCGATGCTGGATATCCCGAACGCGGTCTTTGTCAAAAAGCATCTGGCGGCGAAATCCGGCCCCGATGTCATTTCGTTGCAGGACTGGATGGATCAGTTCGCACCGCCCGAAGGGGACATGATCCTGCAAATGGATATTGAGGGGGCGGAATATAACGTTCTGTCCACCCTGCCGCCCGACTATCTGAACCGGTTTCGCATCATCGTGCTGGAACTTCACCGCATTCCGTCGATCCTGATCAAACCGGCATCGTTCAAGCGCGCATTCCCGGCGCTGACGGCGCTAAAAGACAACTATGTCTGTGCCCATATTCACCCAAACAACGCTTCGGGTACGGTCGAGGTTGACGACGCGCATTTCCCGCGCGTGATTGAGGCGACCTTCCTGCGGCGGGATCGGGCAAAGCAGATGATCCCCGCACAGAACTTCCCGCACCCGCTGGACCGGCGGCACCGGGCAAAAGCACCGGCGCTGGATCTGCCACACGAATGGATCAGCGCGGCCGAGACTTAGGCAAAGAAAAACGGGCACCGCAGCGCGATGCCCGTTCTGTCCGATTGCAACCGGATCAGATGGATTCGTCGATCCAGCTTTGCAGTGCAGCCTTCGGCGCCGCGCCTGCGCGGTTCGAAACAACCTGACCGTCTTTGAAGATGAACAGCGCCGGGATACCACGCACGCCCATTGCAGCGGCCGAGTTCGGGTTGCTGTCCACATCTACCTTGGCGATTTTTACCTTGTCGCCATATTCGGCGGCCAGCTCTTCCAGAGCGGGGCCGATCTGCTTACAGGGGCCACACCATTCCGCCCAGAAATCGACAACCACGGGGATGTCGGAATTCTTGACTTCGGCGTCAAAGGTATCGTCGGTAACGGCTACGGTCGACATATTCTGTCTCCTGAATGGGGTAAACTCGGGATCAGAACGTAGGGTCGCCGCAGTCCGAGGTCAAGATATCTGGGTGCGGGCCAGCGCATCCGTCACAAGATCGTGTGGCAACCACATGAGGCTGGCCGTGCGCGTCCACAATATTGCCGTTCGGATATCGCGCCCCGGATAGATCTGCGCTAAAGCCTGCGCATAGGCCCCCATCTGGCGCAGTAACCCTTCCGGGCAGGCCGACGGGGCGTCGGGAACGGTGGCATTTGATTTGAAATCAATCACCTGCACTTCGGTATCGGTCACGATCAACCTGTCGATTACGCCATGCATACGATGACCGCTCAGATCAGCGGACACCGGAACTTCGGCCAGCGCGTTACCGGCAAAAACCGATTGCAACTGATCGGCGGTCAGGACATTTTGCGCCTCGGTCAGCAGCTCTTGCCGTTCGGTCTCGTGCATATCGGGTAGAATTCTTGCGCAAAGCCGCGGCCAGTTTTCTTGCGCGACCGCAGGCAAGTGCTCCAACAGCAGATGTAGGCGCGTGCCGCGCAGCTTGGCAGCCTCTTCATCCTGTCCCGTATCTCCGGGCAGCGCTTTGGCCCCGCCCAGATCGGATGGGCTGAGTGTAATCGGCGCGACATCTGGCTGGGTGGCCGGAGAGTTGAAATGTTCGGGCAAAGGCGTTTCGGCAATCTTTGCTTCCGTGTGTTCGACAAGCGGCAGCGAGTCCCAATCTGCGTGAGCCAAACGAAGTGTCTCAGAACCGGGCAGCTGAGTAGCCCCTGCTGCCGACATCGCGGCCTCTACCATCTGATACCAACTGGTTCCGTCTTTACCGACATCCCCGGCCGCACCGACGATGAGCCACTTTTCAGCCCGTGTTAGAGCCACATAAAGCAACCTCAGGCGCTCATTCTCCTCTCGCGCTCGCGCCTCGGCCCTGGCTTGCGCAATCAATGCAGGGGACGCGTCAGCCGGTACTTTCCACAGTGGTGTGCCCTCGCCCACCATAATCTCGGCGTCGCGTGGTGCCTGCCGTTTGCCGGTATCCGGCAGGATCACGATCGGCGCTTCCAACCCTTTGGAGCCATGCACCGTCATCACCCGGATCATGTTGCCGACGCCGCTCATTTGACGTTTGATTTCCAGATCGTCGGTTTGCATCCAGACAAGGAAACCGGTCAGGCTGGGAATATCCGTGCGTTCATAGGCCAGCGCCTGCGACAGCAACGCGTTGATCCCGTCCTCGGCCTCGGCCCCCAGACGCCCCAACAGCTTTCTCCGGCCGTCATGGCGGGTCAGAATGCGTTCAATCAGGTCATAAGGGCGCAGAAAGTCGATCTGACCCCTCAGATCATTTAGAATTTCCAGCGTTTCAGGGAAGTCATCAGCCCGTTGACGCAGAGCCGCCCACAAGAATTGCTCCTGCCGCCGATGCGCCAGATCGAACAACTGCTGTTCGCTCCAACCAAACAACGGTGATTTCAGTACGGTGGCCAGCGACAGGCTGTCTTCGGGCGTAGCCAGAACACTCAGCAGCGCAGCAAGGTCTTTCACGGCCAGTTCAGCGCCGACTTTCAGACGGTCAGCCCCTGCGATGGGCAGACCTTCGGCCTTACAGGCGCGGATGATCTCGGCAAACAGATCGGATCGGCGCTGTACTAGGATCAGGAAATCGCCCGGCTGTACCTTACGCCGCACGAAAGTGCCGGGGGCCTCGCCATCTTCGGGGATCGTCTCGCCGCGCTCGATCATGTTCCTGATGGATTGCGCCACCTTCTCGGCCAGTATGACAGTGTGATGCCGCGATCCGGGTCGGTCGACCGGATCGGTCCAGTCGCCATCCTCGTCGTCTTCGACTTTTTCGACAACCGGCCACAGATCGACCCGGCCGGGCAGATCGGATTTGAATGCGCGGTGCTGGCTGTCCTTGTGAAACCCGGCCTCAGCCCGATTTTCGAACAGGATATCGACCAGAGACAGGATTGCGCTGGAGGATCGGAACGAATACTCCAGCGTCGAATCCCACAGTTTAGAGCCTGATTCAGCCAATCTGCGCCCAAATTCCTGCTGCATTCTGTCAAAGGCTGCCGGGTCGGCCCCCTGAAAGGAATAGATCGATTGTTTCTTGTCGCCGACCACAAAGATCGTGCGCTCAACCCCGGATCTTGCGCCCTCGCCGCTGGTGAATTCCTGCGCCAGTTTCTCAACCACATCCCATTGATCGGGGCTGGTGTCCTGCGCCTCGTCCACGAGGATATGGTCGATGCCGCCGTCCAGTCGGTACAGCACCCATTCCGCCACCGCCGGGTCATTCAGAACCTGCCGTGCGCGGAGGATCAGATCGTCGAAATCCAGCCAGCCGCGCAGTTGTTTGCGCCGTTCATATTCGGGCAGGAAGGCGGCGGCGAAACGGTGCAGGACATGCGTCTTGCGCGCGGCAATCAGCGCCAATCTCTGTTCCCGCGCAGCTTCGACCCGCAGCATGAGGGATTCCAGCTGCGGCATCTGCGCGGCCAACGCCCCTTCGCGCAGGGCCTTGGTGGGAAAACTGTTGATCTTGGCGGTAAAGGGCTCCTTAGCGGCCTTTCCGGTTAGAAACACGCTTTCCAAAATGGGCAGACTGCCGATCCGAGCTTCGGTAAATGACGCCAGTTTGACCGCCGCCTTGGCATTGTTGCCGCCGCTTTCCGTCAATGCGGGCAGGATCGAGCGGATCAGGTCGACCTCACCACCCAGAAACACGCGGGCTTTTAGGGCGTCCTCATCAATTCCCTCTGGCAGTTCGAATTTTCGCAGCAGATCGGCCCAGTCCAACGGCTGCGCGAACAGATTACGTTTGTGAGTGATGGCTGAGGTGAGGTTTTCAAAGCCCGTATCGGTGACGAACCGGGCGACATCCTCGATCAGCGTAGCCTGCGGTCCTTCGGCAAAATCCTCAACAATCTCATCGCGTAACAGGGCCGCGGCGCGATCCTCCATTTCAGAGAATTGCGGGCTGACTCCGGCTTCAAGCGGAAAACGCCGCAAAAGCGAGGCACAGAACGAGTGGATGGTCTGGATTTTCAACCCACCCGGCGTCTCAATCGCGCGCGCAAACAGGGTGCGCGCCTGCGCCAGCCGGTCAGGATCAATGACCCCGGGCACGCCCAGATCGGTCAGCTGCGCCAGCAAGGGGGTATCCCCCAGCATCGCCCATTCCCCGAGCCGCTTGAACAGCCTGTTCTGCATCTCACTGGCCGCGGCCTTGGTGTAGGTCAGGCAAAGGATGTGCTGCGGCTGCACCCCGCCCAGCAGCAAGCGGGCCACCCGGTCGGTCAGAACCCGCGTCTTGCCCGATCCCGCGTTTGCCGCCAACCAGGTTGAGGCATCGGGCCGCGCCGCCTGCACCTGCCGTTCTGTCGCATCATTGCGGGCGCTCATTTCAGCACCTCAGGATCGGTTTCATCGGTGCGGTCCCATTCGCCGAAACGTGCCAGATGATCATAGTCGCCAATATCGGTGTCCTTGTGCAGCATCCGGCGAGAAGTGAAGCCCTGATCAGGCTCTAAATAGGCAGAAATCAACTCTTTTAGCTCTGCCAAAACCTTGTCTGGCGGCTCTTTGGCCAAGGGGGCTGCGACCTCTTTGTAGGTGCCGCCCATGCCTATGAAGACCGCCTCTGCCACGGGCAACGGGTCGATGCCCTCGATAGCGCCCTGCTCAGCCATGGCGGCCTCGATCAGCAGCTGCTTGTCAAACTTGGCCTGCTGACTTTCGGTTGGAGGGGTGCCGGTTTTGTAGTCCACGATCCGCAGCGCACCGCGGCTGTTGTGATCAATCCGGTCGGCGCGGCCAGCGATGGTGAAATCCAGCGGCGACAGCACCAGTTTCATCGCGGCTTCAAAGGCCACTGGCCCGCCGTCGCCACGACGAGCAATTTCCGCAGTCAGGAAATCGTCAGCAATCCGTTCAAGCCGCGCCAGCCACAACTTGCGCGCAGTCGGCCAAGCGACATGCTTGTCCAACAGGGTTTCGGCGCGTTTCAGGAAGTTCTCTCTGGTCAGCAAAGCTGTATCAAGCACGCTGTCCTTGACGAAATGTTCGAGGATTTCGTGGATGACGATCCCGCGCAGCAACGCATCCGGGGCCTGCACCAGCGGGTCCAGCGGGCGCAAACGCAGAACATGTTTGGCGTAGATCGCGTATGGATCGCGGATCAGACGTTTGATTTCGGTGACGCTCATACGGCGCGGGCGTGCGGCAACCGGTGGGCGCGGAGACGGGCGCGGCGCGGGTTCGATCCGGGGTGCGGCCTCTAACTGTTCCGACCAGCGCAGGTATTCCTGACCCCGAGCGCGCATAGCGGTCAAAGCTTGGGGACCACCCTGCCCCGGCAACCCCTGCAACAGGTTCGTCATCCGGTTCAACCAGCGCGACGGGACGGTTTCGGCGTCATCGGAACGGGTCGCGCGGGTCAGCCAGACTTCGGGTGCGCCGACCGCCTGCTGGAAATCATGAGCTGAAAGACCAATGCGGCGTTCGGGCAGCAAAAGACCGGCCTTATCGCGCATCTGACGGTTCAGCCACGGGTCGGGTGCGGCGGCCTCGGGCCAGCTGCCTTCGTTCAGCCCTCCCAGAATCAGCAGATCGGCCCCCTGCACCCGCGCTTCGAGCGTGCCCCAGATCATGATGTGCGGATGCGGCGCGTCGCGGTCGCGAACCTCTTCCCCCGCCAACAGCGCGCCCAGCAGATCAGCGAAATCATGGGCGGTCATAGGGCCGCCATGTCCAGCCTCATCCTCCAGCGCGGTCAAAACCGACAGCGCCTTTTGACCTGCGTTCTTCTCCCACAGCGGGCCGATCTCACCTTCGCTGCCGGTCGAGATCGCTTCGGCCAATGCACGCAGGCGGTTGACCCAGTCAGACAAAGGCAGCTCACCGGTGATGTGCTGATCGCAGAAATGGGTGATCAGCCAGCGCATCCAATCCTCTGGCGCCTCTTTGCGGATAGCAAAGGCGGTCAGGCTGGCGCTGTCGGGGAATGGCGGGCCGTGCCGCCTCAGGTCCAATTCCAGATCGCGGGTATGCAGCAGATGTGCGCCACGATCGCCGCCGCCATGGCAGAGTGGATGTTTCAGCAAGGTCAGCAGCGCTTCACCCTCCAACCGCCGCGCAAACAGTCCCGCCACGTGACGCAGGAATCGACCCGGAGGTGACAGTTGCAATGGAAGGCCCGCGCTGTCATCGGGCAGAATGTTCCAGCGATCCAGTGCAGCGCTGACCTGACGGGTCAGCATGCGGTCGGGTGTGATCAGCGCTGCGGCCTGACCGGTTTCCGCTGCTTCGCGCAGGCGTAGCGCGATGGCCAATGCCTCGGCGCGCGGGGATTGCGCCTCAACCAGTGTCAGATCTTTTGTCGCGCCGTCCAGATCGGTCAGGCACGGCCCTTCGGACATCCACGCGTCGGTGATCGGGGCAGGACGTAAAGCAAGCGAAATCAGCTGGTTACGGGCAGGGGACGGGGCAGGGTCATTGGTCCAATGTTCGATCTGGTCTGGCTGTAGCTCAAGCCGGGTCATCAACTTGCGGAACCGGTATTGCGGGTGATCTTCCGAGGTCAGCGCGTCATCCAACCCCTGCCACACATGATCCGGTTGGTCGAAATCGTACCCCGGCAGGATCAGTGCGCCTTGCGGCAGGCGAGCCACGGCCTCCATCAGCATCAGGGTGGTGCCGCGTGACCCGGTTGAGCCTGCAAGGATCACCGGGTGTTTCGGCGGTGTCTCCTGCCAGCGGTCAATCAGGTTTTCCACTACCAGCCGCTGCCGCGCCTGCGCGTCCAGCGCATCAGGACCCGAGTCGACAAAGTGATCCGCGATACCAATGAAAGCCTGCGCGCGCGCCCAGTGGCCGGACATGTCGCTGACATCCAGTTGCCGGATTGCACCGGGTAAAACCCCTTCGCCCTGCATCTCGTCAATTAATGCGGCCAGAGTGTCGGACAGGTCAAACAGCGAGGATCGCGCCGCCAGATCTGGCTGTTGCTCCAACAGCTTAGAGATCAGCTGTGTCAGTTCCAGCCTGCGCCGCAGCGGCGGGATGGCGGGTGGGATTTGCGCCAGATCCACGCTTTCGCCCAGATCGGTGACCAAAGAGAGGCGCGGCAGCAGGCAGGCCGGACCCTGATCAAACAACTCACGTACGCGACGGGCCATGCGGCGGGTATTCACCACCAGCTGCACGCGCGCCAAAGCCTCGGGCGGGCGGTTGGCAGAGCGGCGGCGCAGCCCCTCTACCAGTGTTTTGGGAAAGTCCGCGCCCGGCGGCACGGCAAAGACTCGAGGCGCGGCACTGGGCTCAAACATCAGCGATCAAGCCTTCGGCCAAGGCGATCCCTTCGGGCCGGCCCACATCGCACCAGCGACCGGGATAGGTGGCGGCGAACAGTCGACCCTGTTTATGCATTTGATCCCAGAGAACATTCAGCGAGAACGCACCGTCTGAAATCGCCGCCAACCCGTCAGTTTTCATGATCTGCGCACCCCCATAGACCAAGCCGGGACCGCGGGTGATCCGACCCTGAACGTCAGCGGTGAAATCGCCCGGTCCGGCATGACCGATTGTCTGTTCGACAGGAACGCACATCAGCAAGGCGTCCATTCGGTCCGGGTCCCACGCCGCGCGCAGCAGGGCCAACGGGTTCGGTCCGGCCCAGATCGCATCCGTATTCAGGGTGTAGACCGGCCCGGGCCCCAGCAAGGGCAGAGCGGCGCGCAGACCGCCGCCGGTTTCTAGAATTTCGGGTTGTTCGTGGGACAACAGCACGCCTTTCGGGGCCAGATGCGTCTCAAGCTGATCGGGCAGGTAATGCAGGTTGGCCACGGTGCGATCGGGTCCCAGATCGTCCACCAAATCCAGGGCATGGTCGATCAACGGACGGCCCGCGACCTCGATCAGCGGCTTGGGCCGGTCCTTTGTCAGAGCGCCCATCCGGGTGCCGAACCCGGCGGCAAACAGCATCACGGCATCGGGGTGTTGGGTCATGTCTGTCTGAGCCTGTCCAGATTTTCCGGGATAGGCGCGGGCAGGGCCTCTCGCAGCAGATCGGCAACCGTAATCAGGGCTGGGTGGTTCAGGTCCCGCATCAGATGCGCCCAGGTGGATGGGATCAGGTCGATATACTGGGGTTTGCCGTATTCCGTCGCCAGCCGGGCGAAGACACCCAAAATCCGCAGGTTCCGTTGCGCTCCCAGCACTGCGTAGGCAGTGCGAAAATCATGATCGTCCACACCGGTCGCTGAGATGTACCGGTTCACCATCCGCATCTCAGTCCCTGGTGCCACGTTGCGGCGCACGTCCTGAAGCATCGAAACCAGATCATAGGCGGGATGGCCCAGCATGGCGGTTTGAAAATCCAGCAGGCCCACGCGCTTCACCCCCTCGCGATCCGGCAGCCAGATCATGTTCTCGGCGTGATAATCGCGTTGTACGACCACTTTGCAGCCCGAGGTTTCGCGATGCAGAATGTCCGAGAAACGATGCTCGAACCGGACCCGCGCGTCTGCATCGTGATCTCCCAGAATGGCCTGCGCGTATTTGGTGAATGACAGCGCCGCCAGTTCGGTCATTAGGGTCGGATCATAAGACGACAGCGACAGAGTGGGGGCTTTATGCAGCTCGACCAGCACATCAGTTGCGGCCTCATAAAGCTCGCGTTCCATCTTTGGGGATTGCTCAAGAACGCGGGCGAACAAATCGTCGCCCAGATCTTCCAGCAGAAGAAAGCCAAACTCGGTGTCTTCGGCATAGATCTCAGGAGCGCTCAGGCCGATTTTACGCAGATATTCGGCCATGCGGACAAAAGCCTCAACCGGTTCGGCCTTGCCTGGAGGAGAGTCCATGAACACTGCCGTGCGCCCGGTGTCGGGATCGGTCAATCTTTCGTATCGGCGGTTCGAGGCATCCCCGGCCAAAGGCGCGCGCGTTGCGTTGGACCAGGGTGTTTGAGCTATCAGAGCCTCGGCCAGTACTGCCCGGTTCGTCATTGGGTATTCTCCAGTTTCCGGGACCATTTCGGGTCGGACCATGACAGGGTCAGTTGGCGTTTTTCCATAATATTAGGGTCTGTTTTTAAGTGTAAAGTCAGGGCAGAAGTAGGCGTCAGCGGCCCCAGTTTCTCGGGCCATTCGATCAGGCAGATGGCGCTGTCGAATGCCTCGGACAGGCCCAGTTCCTCGATCTCTTCCAGGGCGCTCAGCCGGTACAAATCGCAATGCCAGATCTCGCCGGGCGGCGTGTCGTATGCCTGCACCAGCGTGAAAGTGGGTGAAGGGACATCCTCGGGCACTGTCATCAGCGACTGGATCAGACTGCGGGCGAAATGGGTTTTGCCGGTGCCGATCTCACCTTCGAGCAGCAGAATGTCGCCGGGGCGCAGTTCCGCACCCAGCCGCGTGGCCATCGCCGCGGTATCTTCGGGTGAATTCAGGGTGATCGAACGGGCCTGTAACGTCATGGCGTCACAATGGCCTTACGCCCGGTCGGCTGCAACCCGGTTCAGGCGCTGATTTGTTGGATCGGCGTATCAGCCATTGCGTGCTCATCCGCCGCAAAGCGGACAATCGTCGCGCCGTTCTGCATCGGACTGACGGTGCAGGTGAGGTTGGTGCCATTGCGCAGTCGCAGAGCACTGGACCATTCGGCGCGGTTGTCGCGCATTTCCACGAAGTCGCGGATTTCGCCCAGAATTGGCGAGGCGGCGCATTGTTCCTGCCATCCGCGCGTTACATCCAGCACTGTATCCGGCTCAAAGCCAGCCTCACCTGTATCGCCCCACAATTGCTGATAGGCGCGGTTGGTGAAGGCCAGCGTTCCGTCATCACCAAAGACCGCGATGGCATCGACCAGCTTGTCCAGCACCGATTGCATCAGGTCCATTTCCGAACGGAACCGGCGCGTCAACGTGATCTCAGCGGTGATATCTTCGAACAAAAAGGCCACGGCACCGTCCGGGTGGGGGCGTCCGCTGACCGAATAGACCGATCCTGACGGCAGCGACCAGGTTTCCTGATAATTCCCGTCCTCGGCCGCTTCGAGCAGGTCGTTCATCTGATTGCGCCAGCCGCGGTAATTCTTGGGTTCCGGCATCATGTGCTGATCGCGCAACCGGTCAAAAAAGCTGGACAGGCTGGGGCGGCAGCTGAGGAAATCCGGGGGCAGGGTGGTCAGATCGATCAGCGCCGGGTTGAACAGGGCCAACTGCCGGTTGCGATCGAAAATCGCCAATCCGATCGACAGCTGCGCGAAGGTTTTCGTCATCGTCTGGACGAATTTGCGCTGGGCCGTTTCAGCGGCAACAATGGCGTTGATATCGACGGCGTAACAAAGATGGCCTTCGGGATGATCCACAAGGGTCAGGTCGAACCAGAGCTTGTTGTCATTCTCTTCGGACGAGATCGAGATACGGGTCTTCGCCCCCAACCGCGCATCTCCGTCCGCGCCGGTAAACAGTGGTGCGGTCAGATCGGTATCCTGACCCCGCACTTTGCGCACCAGCGCAACATAGGCTGCATTGCACCAGCGCACATTGCTTTGATGATCCAACAGCCAGACCGGATAGGGCGCTTGTTCCATTGCCAGGCGGATCGGATCCTGCGCATCGCGCTGAACTGGGGCAGGGCATTCCGAGCGGTCGCGCAGGTGAACCCTGACGATGCCGTCAATCCATTCGCACAGCACGTCCCGCTCAACCGTGCAGTCAATGGCCGGAATGACCAGAGTGCCGTCACGCCGGACCAGATCGGGGGTTTCGGGAAAGCTTGGAAAGTCCCGTTGCAACAAACGCCGCAAATCTTGCCAGTCACGGACCGCTTCGAACCCTTCCAATGCGATATCGGAATGGCTGATCAGCCTGTCGCCGTCGAACAGAAACACAGCGTCGTACAGCGAGGCAGGCGCAGAAAGGCCGAAATTATCGCCGCGCTGCCGGGTGCGCGGCAAAAGCCACTGCACCGCCAGACTGGCGGAAACCAGACTGATAGCTGCCAGAATAATCCAGTCGACCATATGCCCCTCGGGTCTGAAACCACAAACCGGGACTATGCGCCGAAATGGTTAACGGGGTCTTAATTCAGACCTGAATGCGCTGGTTTGCGCCCGAGGGCACTGGGGTATCGCCGGTCTGCGCATCCACCAGCTTGCGCGGCCACGAGACCCGCACGATCGCGCCCCGGCGGTCGGGATTGTCGCTCAGGTTCTGATAAGGGTCAGACCCGTTGGCAAAATGCAACTCGGCCCCGCTGCGCTCGAGCAGGGTTTTGGCGATGAACAGGCCCAATCCCATGCCTTCGTACTCCGGGCGGGTTTTCTGATCTTTGTCGCTGCGGCGGCGGCGCATGAACGGATCGCCGATCCGACCGATCATGTGCGCCGGATAGCCGCGTCCGTCATCCATGATAGTGACAGTGATGTGATCTGAGGTCCACTCGGCCTCGACCCAGACATTGGCGCGGGCGAAATCCACCCCGTTCTGGATCAGGTTGCGCAGACCGTGGATGATCTCGGGCTTGCGCAGGATCGAGGGCTGCTGCACGTCCCCGCCTTCGGCCGGGCCTTCCGCAAAATGTACGCTCTTGCCACGACGGATATGCGGCTCGGCGGCCTCGTGAATGACGGTCGACAGCGGGGCCTGTCGCAGATGCAGGTCATCTTTGCCCGCGCGCCCCATGTCACGCAGGATATCGCGGCAGCGGTTGGCCTGCTCGCGGATCAGGGCGGCGTCTTCCTTCAGGTCGGGGCGGTCATCCAATTCCTCGATCAGCTCAGAGCTGGTCAGCTTGATCGTAGCCAGAGGCGTTCCCAGCTCATGCGCCGCGGCCGCCACAACGCCGCCCAGATCGGTCAGTTTCTGTTCCCGCGCCAGCGCCATATGGGTGGCCGAGAGGGCCTCGGACATGGACTGAACCTCGGAGCTGACGCGATGGGAATATGCGCCGATAAAGACAATGGCGATGACAATCGCGGCCCAGTTGCCGAACAGCAGAATATCGGGGATTTCCAGCATTACCCCAGCCCCGGTGCGGAGTGGCAGATGGAATTCAGCCAGCAAACTGGTCAAGACAATCGCCACGCCGCCCACGATCAGGGTTGAACGCGTGCTCATCACATTGGCCGAGATTGTTACCGGGCCCAGCAGCAGCAGGGCAAACGGGTTGTTCAGCCCGCCTGTCAGATACAGCAGAACAGCCAACTGCGTCAGGTCGAACAGCACCATCAGGAAGTTCTCAAACTCGGTCAGGCGCTTGCTTTGCGGAAACAGAAGGATGGCCGTCATGTTGCCCATGACCGAGACGCCAATAGCCAGATAACACAGCGCCAGTTCAAGCTGCACATCATAGTATTGCTGCGCGACCGTGATGGCGGTGAACTGGCCAACTATGGCCACCCAGCGCAACAGGATCAGCGTGCGCAGCCGAATCCAGCTGCTGCGTTCCTGACCGCGCCATAATGTGATGTTGGAATTTGCCATCGGTCTATTATGTCCTGTTGCATCGGCTGATCATCTTGATAGGTGTCCCGGCCGAAACGATCAACAACCCCTCTGATCTCAGGATAGATGTCATGGTCCGTCTTTACGCCATCCTTGCAACCATTGTACTTGCCGTCGGTATGGGCGCCATGTGGCTGCTGACACGTGGTGCGGGGTCGGATGACCAGTTCGCGCAATGCCGCTCCAGCCAGATCGCGGGCGGCGCGGCGGCCATTGGCGGCCCGTTTGAACTGATCAACGGCAAGGGTGAGACAGTTACCGATGCGGATGTGATCACCGAGCCGACATTGGTTTATTTCGGTTATACTTTCTGCCCCGATGTCTGCCCCTTCGACATGTCCCGCAACGCCGAAGCCGTGGACATTCTGGCCGAGCGGGGCCAGTCGGTGACGCCGCTGTTCATCTCGATCGACCCGGATCGAGACACGCCCGAGGTGGTGGATGACTATGCCTTCAATCTGGGCGGCAAAACCATCGCGCTGACCGGCTCGCCCGAGCAGGTCAAGGCCGCAAGCCAAGCCTACAAGACCTACTACAAAGCCCATGACAAAAGCGACGAATACTATCTGGTCGATCATTCCACCTTTACCTATCTGATGACGCCGGATGAGGGATTCCTTGAATTCTTCAACCGCGATGACACGGCCGAGCAGATGGCGGACAAGGTCGGGTGCTTTCTGGATAAGCTGTGATGCGTTTGACCTTTGGCTGGGCGCTGCTATTACTCATGACTAAGCCAAAGGCGTGAAATAGCGGAAAGAATGGAATATGGCGGACAGCTCTGACCTTGATATCGGCCCCGATAAATCCCTGCTTCTGGTGGATGACGATGAGCCGTTTCTGAGACGTCTGGCCAAGGCCATGGAAAAGCGCGGGTTCGAGGTTGAAACCGCAGGCTCTGTCGCTGCTGGCCGCGCGATTTCCACTGCCCGCCCACCTGCCTATGCCGTGGTCGATCTGCGGCTTGAGGATGGCAATGGTCTGGACGTGGTCGAGGTGCTGCGTGAAAAGCGCCCCGACAGTCGGGTTGTTGTTCTGACCGGATATGGAGCGATTGCCACAGCCGTGGCCGCCGTGAAAATCGGCGCGACTGACTATCTGTCCAAGCCCGCCGATGCCACCGACATCACCAATGCGCTGCTGACCAAGGGCGACGAACTGCCGCCGCCGCCGGAAAACCCCATGAGCGCGGACCGCGTGCGCTGGGAGCATATCCAGCGGGTGTATGAGCTGTGCGACCGGAATGTCTCTGAAACCGCGCGCCGGTTGAACATGCACCGCCGCACATTGCAGCGGATCTTGGCCAAGCGCAGCCCGCGCTGACCCTTGCCCAACACAAGAGGCCCCGATGATCCCGCCCGAGATAGCCTTGGTTTTTATCGGCGCCGCAATCGCGCTGGCGGCGGTGCCGGGACCTGACAATATTTTCGTACTGACGCAATCGGCGGTGCATGGTCGGCGGGCCGGACTTGTGGTGACATTGGGTCTGGCCTCGGGCCTGTTTTTTCACACCACTGCCGTCGCGCTTGGCGTGGCCGCAATTTTCCAGACCTCGCAATATGCGTTTACCGCTCTGAAATATGCCGGGGCCGCGTATCTGGTGTATCTGGCGTGGAAGGCATTTCGCGCCTCGGCGTCGCGGTTCGATCAGTCTCAGGCGATCTCGGAAACCGCGCCACAACAGTTCCGACGCGGCCTGATCATGAACATTGCCAACCCGAAAGTGACGGTGTTCTTTTTGGCGTTCCTGCCGCAATTCGTGGACCCGCTGAACGGCTCGATCATTGCGCAGTTCTACCAGCTGGGCGCATTGATGTTCGTGGCGACCATCGTGGTCTTTGGTGTGGTCGCGCTGGCTGCGGGATGGTTAGGCGACTGGCTGAAAGATTCACCCTCTGCACAGGTCTGGCTGAACCGCATCAGCGGGATGGTTTTTCTGACGCTTGCCCTGAAGCTGGCCACCTCTGAGCGATAGGCGGCACTTGGTGGTCGTAAGCTGCCACTGCACTACTTGATATTTCGTTATGCGCGTAACCTCCTAAGGAGAAATCAGCCATGCCCGCACTCACGTTTTCCCATATCGGCATCACCGTCCCAGACCTTGAAAAAGCGGTCGAGTTCTATTCCAAAGCCTTCGGCCTCTACGTCCTGATGGAGCCAACCGAGGTTCACCATGACGACAGTGCAATTGGTCAGATGTGTGACGACGTGTTCGGCGAAGGCTGGGGCTCGTTCCGGATTGCGCATCTTTCCATGGGTGATGGTGTCGGGATCGAACTGTTCGAATTCCCCAATACGATCGAGGAAGAACGCCCGTTTGAATACTGGCGGCGTGGCCTGTTCCACTTTTGTGTACAAGACGACAATCTGGAAGAGCGGGTCAAAATCATCGAAGAACTGGGGGGCAAGCAGCGCATGAAACAGGTGCGCAAATACTATCCCGGCGAAAAGCCCTATCGCATGGTCTATATGGAAGATCCGTTCGGCAATGTGTTCGAGCTTTACAGCCACTCTTACGAATTGACCTATTCGGCCGGTGCCTATCAGTAACGGTTCGTGCTGACCGTCTGCTGACGCTTTGGTGATTTGAACCTTTGCGTGTGTTGAGGAAGGGTCCCTGCAAACCGTTCCTCAACAACAAAGGCAGGATGCAATTATGATCGGCTATGTGACCATCGGCGTATCAGATATGGAGCGCGCCAAGACGTTCTACACCAACCTTTTCGCGGACAAAGGCGCCAAGGTCATGCTGGATGCGGGTCGTATCGCGCTGATCGGCAGCGAGCCAGGTTCCCCCATGCTGGCCGTATGCGAACCCTATGATGGCGAGGCGTGCTCGGCAGGCAATGGCAACATGGTGGCCTTTCCCGCAGCCACTAAAGAAGAGGCGGATGCTCTTTACGCCAAAGCCATCAATCTGGGCGCAACGGATGAAGGCGAACCCGGCCAGCGCATCCCGGATCAGTTCTACGGCGCTTATGCACGCGATCTGGACGGCAACAAAATGTGCTTTTACGTCTTCGGCTAAAACTTACATCTGATCCAAAAGGGCCTCATGCCGATCCGTGTATGCCTGTCGCACCTCAAGCGGTGGGCGTAGCCTGATCTGTAAGCCTTCGATGATTGTCTTGTCCGGGCGGCCAAAGAATTTGGTCGCTTCGGCCTCGGAAAAGCCCGCGATCTGGGTGGCCTCCATCCAGGCGCTGATCTTGTCGGCCTTTTTGATCTGCCGTTTCACCGTTTTCGGTACCTCGGCGGGCAATCCGAAGCGGATATGGATCGCTGCGGCCAGACGGTCATCCAGCGCGCCGTAATCGGGGCCGACGGCGGATTTGACCGGCGAGATCATATCTCCGATCACATATTCTGGCGCATCGTGTAACAAAGCCGCCAGCCGCCATTTCACCGGCGAATTGGGGGCAATCCGACCAAACAGTTCTTCAACCAGAAGGGAGTGTTCGGCGACGGAATAAGCAAAATCTCCGTTGGTTTGACCGTTCCAGCGGGCCACAAAGGCCAGTCCGTGGGCGATATCTTCGATCTCGATGTCCACCGGGGTCGGGTCCAGCAGATCCAGCCGGCGACCTGACAGCATCCGCTGCCATGCTCTGGGTTGTGTTGCCATTTTGCCATGCCTTGTGAAGTGGGACACGTAAGTTTTTCGTTTTTGTGCTATGATGTACCTGTCGAGATCACCAGCTGCCAACTTTTTCTTGACCAGTCGTGCTTTGAAGCGGCGCGTGGTGATACCGACATTAGTGCTGAGGGGGGCGCACGCTCCTCCCGGTGTGCCCCTCTCGGAACGTAACGCGTATCGAAAGGAGCGTACTATGTTTAAGCGACTGTTTGGAATTGCAATGGCCTTTGGGATGGCCGCCACCGCACCGCCTGCTCTGGCGCAGGGCTGCGCCCAGCGCGAGCATGTGATCGCCAAATTGCAGGATAGCTATTCAGAAGAGCTGGTATTTGGCGGATTGCAGAAAACCCGCGGCGCGCAAGCCGTGATGGAGGTCTGGACCTCGAAGGAAACCGGAAGCTACACGGTTCTGGTGACCCAGGCGAACGGCATTAGTTGTATTGTCGCCGTTGGCACCGATTTTTTCCAAGCGATCCCGAAGATTGCACTCAAGGGTGAGCCAAGCTGATTTTAGCGGCAGAATAACCCCTCCCTTGCCATCTGCGTTGCCACCTGCCCCTAGGAATGCTACGGGCAGTCCGGACTGAGATTTACCGGAATGGAGCACCTGATGGCCGGGGACTATATCGTCAAAGACATTTCGCTGGCCGGATTTGGCCGCAAGGAACTGGATATCGCTGAAACCGAAATGCCGGGCCTGATGGCTCTGCGCGCGGAATACGGCGAAAGCAAGCCTCTGTCAGGCGCGCGCATCGTCGGTTCGCTGCACATGACCATCCAGACCGCCGTACTGATCGAAACGCTGACCGCTCTTGGCGCGGATGTGCGCTGGGCGTCGTGCAACATCTTCTCAACCCAGGATCACGCGGCGGCGGCGATTGCCGAGGCGGGCATTCCGGTCTTCGCCATCAAGGGCCAGACGTTGGAAGAGCATTGGGATTATCTGGACAAATCCTTCCTGTTCGAAGACGGCCCCAACATGATCCTCGACGATGGCGGTGACGCCACGCTGTACATCCTGCTGGGCGCTCGTGCCGAAGCGGGTGAGGACATCATCCCCGTTCCCGGTTCGGAAGAGGAAGAGGTGATCAAGAAGCAGATCGCCAAGCGCATGGCGGCCTCGCCCGGTTGGTTCACCAAAATGCGTGACCAGATTCAGGGTGTCTCCGAGGAAACCACCACCGGTGTGAACCGTCTGTATCAGCTGGTCAAAGACGGCCACCTGCCGTTCCCGGCGATCAACGTGAATGACTCGGTCACCAAGTCGAAATTCGACAACAAATACGGATGTAAGGAATCGCTGGTCGACGGTATCCGCCGCGCCACCGACACGATGATGGCCGGTAAGGTTGCGGTTGTGTGTGGTTATGGAGACGTGGGCAAAGGTTCGGCTGCTTCGCTGCGCGGTGCGGGTGCCCGTGTTAAAGTCACCGAAGTTGACCCGATCTGCGCCCTACAAGCGGCCATGGACGGTTTCGAAGTCACTCTGCTGGAAGACGAAGTTGCCAGCGCGGATATCTTCATCACCACCACCGGCAACAAGGACGTGATCCGCATCGAGCATATGCGCGCGATGAAGGACATGGCCATCGTCGGCAACATTGGTCACTTTGACAACGAAATTCAGGTCGCCAGCCTGAAGAACCACAAATGGACCAACATCAAAGAACAGGTTGATATGATCGAGATGCCCTCGGGCAACCGCATCATCCTGCTGTCCGAAGGCCGTCTGCTGAACCTCGGCAACGCCACCGGTCACCCGTCCTTCGTGATGTCGGCCTCCTTTACCAACCAGGTTCTGGCGCAGATCGAGCTGTTCACCAAAGGCGACCAGTACAACAACGAGGTCTACATCCTGCCCAAGCATCTGGATGAGAAAGTCGCTCGCCTGCATCTGGACCGCATCGGCGTGAAGCTGACCAAGATGGACAACGAACAGGCGGCCTATATCGGTGTTGCGCCGGAAGGCCCGTACAAACCCGAGCACTACCGCTACTGATCTCGGAACGGAAATGACGAAACGTACAGGACGCCGCCGGATCATGCATCTGGCGGCGTCCTTCTTTTCTATCATCGTATTTCTATTTCTTGTTGGCTCATCTGGGTATCTGTTGCTGTCCCATCCGAAAACGCCGCTGCCCGATCATTGGAACCCGTTGCGTGACCTGACCGTCACGGCCCCTGTCACTCTGGTTACGAAATTTCAGCTAAACCGGGCCTTGGCCGATGAGGCACAGTGCCGGGCGACGCTGTCAGAGGCAGGTGTTACGTTTTCCCGGATGGAAGATCTTGTGATTGACCAGAACTGCGGCATTTCAGGTCGAGGAGAGCTGTCCGGGCTGGTCAGTACCCGGGTGCGAGGGGTCGAGACCCGCTGCACCACCGCGTTACGTCTGGCGATGTGGGAACATCATGTGGTGCAACCCGCCGCGCGGGATGTGCTGGGAACTGACGTGCGGGCCTTGCGGCATCTCGGCAGTTACAATTGCCGCCGGATGCGCACGGCGCAGGGGCAAGACGGTCGTTGGAGCAGCCATGCAACGGCAGATTCGGTTGACATTGCAGGGGTCGATCTGGCAGATGGGCGAACGCTCAGCCTCTTGCAGGATTGGAATGCAACCGGACCCGATGCCGCGTTTCTGCGCCGGATCGGGCAGGGGGCCTGTGACTGGTTCCGCGTGGTTCTAAGCCCGAACTTCAATCGCCTGCATGCGGATCACTTCCATTTGCAGGGACCGGGCTGGGGGTATTGCCGGTAGGGGGTTCTCCGGCCCCGTGTTGCAGGGCCGGAAGGGGGTCAACGTCCGCTGACCGTATCGGACAGCGCCTTGAAGCGTACGATTTTGTAGATACCTTGGGAGGCATCCTCGCCCCCGTTCAGGACCGGAGAGCGGTGCAGTTCGTTAATGGTGGCATAGACATAGCCATCCGCCCCGATTGAGAACCCATCCGGCCAAGGCAATTCATCATCCGACTGGTACAGCACCTCATAGCTGCCATCGGGTTTGGTCACGCCCAGCGCATTGTCTGTCATCGCGGTGATGTAGACATTGCCGCCAGTATCCACCGTAGAGCCGTCCGAGATTGGCTTGTCGCCATACCGCTCGACCCGCGCCTCAAGATCGGCATCCGAGAGGCTTTCATCCAACAGGTCAGTGGTGCGGATGCGATACATCGCGCTGGCCGTCATCGGCGCAAAGTAAACCCAAGTATTTGTCGGGTCGACTGTGATCGGATTGATGCCGATCTTGGCGGGATTGCCGCCCAGCTTAATCTCGCGCCCGTCGATGATCATCGGCGTGTCCTCGGGGATGGTGTATTTCGATCCCTCAAGCACGCGTCGCGCGCGTCCGGTTTCCAGATCGACCACGATTATGGCCGAGTTCTGACCGTCGCCGGTGTCCGAGATGTAGATCGCCTCATGATCGCGATCGACGGCCAGATCATTCAGGAACGAACCGGGACGCGCCACCGGCGCACCGATGTAGTGAATCGCGTGCAGGGTCTCGGTATTGGTATCCCAGCCAACGATGCGCCCGGTCTGGTTCTCGCCCTGACCATCGAGCATCCACAGGATGCCATCCCGATCTGCGCGCAGGCCCAGAACGCCGTTCAGCCCATCTGCGTCGTCTTGTGGTGCGCGCGCCCAGTCTTCGGTCGGGTAAGGCTTGGTCGAACCATCGGGCATCACTTCGACAATGCGCAGCTCGGGCCCGTAGAACTCATGAACCGACATGAACATGCGCCCATCGGGGCCGATGGCCAGATTGCCCGGTGGAATGGATTTATCGAATTCCAGATACGTCTCTAACTGGCCAGCTAATGCTGGGGCAGTTAGCGCAAGGGCGCATGCAGCAGCGTATATTGGTTTCATGGGTTCCTCCTCTGATGCTGCTGCCGCAAATATCATTTGAAATAATTCACGATAACTGCCTCAATTGTGAAACCAGTGTTAGGATTTTTCGAATGTACCACCTGAATGATCTGCTGACCTTTGTCTCGGTTGCGAAAACCGGCGGGGTGGGGTCTGCGGCCAAGGCGCAGGGTCTGTCCGCCGCCACGGTCAGTCATCGCATCACCAAACTTGAGGAGGTGCTGAACCTCAAACTCTTCCATCGCAACAGCCGCAAGGTGCAGTTGACCAACGAAGGGCTGATCTTTCTGGACCGGATCGAACCGATTCTGGCCGACCTGCGTGAGGCCGAATTGGACGCTGGCAGCGGCACCGGCGCAGTGCGCGGACATTTGCGGGTGACACTGTCCCCTTGGATTCTGTCACGTTTCATCATGCCGCTGATGGACGCGTTCCAATCCCGGCATCCAGACCTGACCGTCGAGTTTCTGGCCGTAGACCGCTATGTCTCATTGGTGGACGAGGGCATCGATTGCGCCATACGGGTGGGGCAGCTGGCTGACAGTAATCTGAAGGCGCGCAAGCTCAGTGACAACGACCGGATCATCTGCGCTGCGCCTGCCTTTTGTGATCGCCACGGGACGCCCGAAACCATCGAAGACCTTCGGTTGATGCGCTGGGCGTGTCTGCCGTGGCAAACCCGGTTTGACACCCACGACGGGGTGCTGGCCATCTCGCGGCAGATTGCGGTGTCAAACTCGGACATGCTGACCGAAGCGGCGGTTCAGGGTCTGGGCCTTGCGGTGAAGTCCCGACTGGCCGTTCAACGCGAGTTGGAAAGCGGTGTTCTGCGGGAAATAACACCGGGGCTGTTGCGGTCGCCGGATGCGCCAATCTCTTTTGTTCATGCAAGCACCGCTACGCCGGGCCGCAAGGTTCGGGCCTTTTCCGAATTGGCTGAAAAATCTTTTCAGAACCGCCAGTTATCATAATGATACTGTTTAGGGGGAAAGTCCGGAAAATTTCCCTTTGTCCACCTAAGCGTTCTGACTAAGCTGCCTGCACTTGTTTCTCAGCCGTGAAAAATCACGGACAAACGGCTTTAAGGGAGAGTGTTTCATGGGAAAACGCGACGAGTTGATCGCCAAATACGCAGAAGACCTGAAATCCAAATGTGGCATGGATGCCGATATGGATCTGCTGACCAAAGTCACCATCGGCTGTGGCCCGGCGATTTATGACGCCGATGCCTCGACTGTGGCGGCCACGCAGGAAGGTGAACTGGAGACGGTCAAAAACAACTTTCTGATCAAAAAGCTGGGCCTGTCGGATGGTCCCGAGCTGATGGAAGCGATCAACAAAGCGCTGGAAACCTATGGCATGTCCGAGCGCAACAAATACCGCGCCGTCGTCTATTACATGCTGACCAAGCATTTCGGCAAAGAATCTGTCTACGGCTGATCCCGCCTTTTTCTTTGCAGCGCCCGTCAGAACTCTGGCGGGCGTTTTCAATTTTAGGCATTTGGCATTTGTGCGCAGCCGCGTCTTTCGGCTAGTGTCATCCTGTGACCAGGACGGTCAGAACCAAGGATTTCTATACGCGTGTGGTGAGTAGGGAGCACGCGGGGGTCGGGAAGGTTCTGCATCTGTCAGGGCCTTCCCGCATAATCTTCCAAACGTGCTACTGAATTTCTGCAATCAGGCGAGCCAGGAATCTTTCAAACTCAGTCTGCTCGTTCCGTGGTTGGGTTCGTTGTGCTGTCCCTTGGATGTACACTTCAATCCGCCCCGGGGGCGTCTTGGTTCCAGATCCGGTAAAATCGCGGGAAATCCCACCCAGCGCGTCAGCGGCCAGGATCGCATGCGCTTCGTCATTCGGGTGGTAATACCGCACATGAGTTTCACGTACCGAATACCCAACCCGCGCGGTCGCGACCACGTTGCTCCGCTCGTTCTTCAACGCCGCCAACGCCCTGTTGCTTGTATCCGTGGACACGGTCGAAGGCACAAATAGCGCGACCTCAATGGGCGCCGGAACAGCATTTAGCGCCGACGGTTGATCGGTGTCTTCGGCAGATACTGCCGCGTCGGTCACATCTTCGTCGAGCGTGACATTCGCGGGCTCTGGCGTAACGGGGACTTCCTCTGTGACTTCAGGTAATGAAACGACTTTTGGCTGGGGCGGATTATCAACGGTGACATAATCCGGGTTCATTTCCGGTACTGGCAGCGGGCTGGGCGGGTTGGTGAGAACAACCTGACCCGGCGGCATGAAGGCGAGAAAATGGCTGGGATGCGTGGTTTGCGCCATCGGGCCATAGCCAAGCTCGGCCGGTTCGGGGCCGATATTGGCCGGTTTTGAGGCGTCGGGCTGTTCAGTGGTCGCTGAAAGCGCAACTACCGGCGGTGCAGGCATGGCCTGAGCCTCTTGCCATTCATTGGCGAACTGCGATAACCCCCAGCCCACCAATGCGCCACATATCAGCGCAACTGGAACGATAAGCCGGTTTCCAAACATCCTGCGGGGATTTTCAGGTTCCGGCTGTGGTTCGATAAAGGCTTGTTCGACCGTCGTTCTGGGTTCTGGCCGATCAAAGGGCTGCTCAGGTTTTGAATTCTGATCCGGTTGAGGCGGGTCTGAACCATTTGCCTGTGCCAGCACTTTAGCCCGTTGTTGGCGCGCAAGTTCCAAGCGCTTTTCCCAGTTTACTGAGTCATGCGCTGAAAGAAGGTCCTCGAATGTCCCATCACTGTCCTTGGCGTCAGACATGGGTCAAAACTTTCAAAAATGAACGTACCAATTACGCAATACGCCAAGGGAACCCGGTTTGGGTGAAAGCCGCTACCAAGCCCCCAGACAGGCGCGAACCCTAAATTTATAGCACTTTTTCGGGTATTTGAGAAGTCGACAGGCTCAATCCGCCTGTGTGCCACCCAGATCGCAGATCACCTGCCACTCTGCATCGCTGACCGGTTGCACCGACAGGCGCGAGTTTTTGACCAGCACCATCTCGGCCAGACGTTCATCTGCTTTGATCTGATCCAGCGTCACCGGAGTCGTGAAAGGTCGCACCGCCTTGATATCCACGCACTCCCAACGCTCATCGTCAGTGGTGCTGTCGGGATGGGCCTCGGCGCAGACCTCGACAACGCCCACGATCGCCTTGTCTTTCTGCGAATGGTAAAAGAACCCGCGATCCCCGATGGCCATCTGGCGCATGAAATTACGCGCCTGATAGTTGCGCACGCCGTCCCATTCCTCGCCTGTTTCGCCTTTGGCGACCTGCTGATCCCAGCTCCAGGTCGAAGGCTCGGATTTGAACAGCCAATATGCCATTAGCCCACGACCTTCTTCCACTGGATCAGCTCGACCGACTGAAACAGACCCGCCTTGGCATAAGGGTCGTTGTCGGCCCAGTTTTGCGCAGCCGCCATATCCTCGACCTCAAGAACGATCATCGAACCGATCATGGCGTCACCGTTCAGCAAGGGACCTGCCTGCGCGACTACGCCGGTTTCCTCGATATAGGCCAAGTGGTCGGCGCGGTTGTCCAGCCGGGTTTGCAGGGCGCCATCCTTGTCCTTGGCGATCAGGGCGATGAGCATATTATTCCTCCTTGAGGGGTCGGTTGAGCAGGGTTTGAATGGCCTGAGTAACACTATAGGTCCCGTGGCTCAGGTCGGCCACAGTGGCGCTGATGGGCATGTCCAGCCCCTCGGCCTTGGCGATTTCAGCCATGGCGCGGGCGGTGGCGACGCCTTCGACGGTGGTTTGGCTGTCGAATGGCTGATTTCGACCCAAACACAGGCCAAAACGGTAATTTCTGGACAGTTCAGAGGAGCAGGTCAGCACCAGGTCTCCCAAGCCGGACAGCCCCATCAACGTGTCAGGCCGCGCCCCACGCATCAGCGCGAACCTTTGCATCTCGGCAAATCCGCGGGTCATCAAAGCAGCACGGGCGCTGTCGCCGAGACCGGCACCGATGGCCGCGCCGCAGCCGATGGCCATGACGTTCTTCAGGGCACCGCCCAGCTCTGCGCCAATGACATCGGTGGTGCGGTAAAGGCGCAGATTGGCGGTGGTCAGTTCGGATTGCAGCGTTTCGCTCAGATCCGCATCTGCGCAGGCCAATGTCAGCGCTGTCGGCAGACCGCGCGCGATGTCATCGGCAAAGCTGGGGCCGGTCAGCAAGGCTGGGCGCGCGTCAGGTATGGTCTGTTGGATAACGGAAATGGGTCCAAGCCCCGAGGACAGCTCAATCCCTTTGCAGCATGCCACCAGCGTTTTCCCGGCCAGAGCGGGCGCATGTTCTGTCAACGCCGCGCGTAATTTCTGCATCGGTACGGCCAGCAACAGCACGTCGGCGGCAACGGCGTCCCGAATGTCCGATGTCACCGATATCGCGGCCGGCAGGGGTACATTCGGCAGCCGCGCGGTATTTTCGCGGTTGTTTTGTATCCGTGCGGCGTGTTCTGGGTTGCGCGACCACAGCGTGACTGGCCCGTTTCCGGCCAGCGAGATTGCAAGCGCCGTGCCAAATGCACCCGAGCCGAGAACCGCCACGCTCATGCTTTGGCCCCTTTCTTACCGCTGCCCAGCATGGCGGGGCTGGTCTGATCCAACGGCCAGCGGGGGCGGGCGGTCAGGTCCAGTCCGTCGCGGGCGCCGGTGCGGAACCGCTCCAGACCCGCATAAGCGATCATCGCTGCGTTGTCGGTACACAGGGCTAACGGAGGCGCAGTGAAACGCGCGCCTTTTTCGGTGCAAACAGTCTCTAACACGGCGCGAATGGCTGAATTGGCCGCGACTCCACCGGCCACGGCAATCACCGGGTCGAACGGGATTTCATCCAGATAGCGATCCATCGCGCGTCGGGTTTTTTCGGCCAGCGTATCCACGATGGCTTGCTGAAACCCGGCACACAGATCGGCGCGGTCTTGACGGGTCAGACCACCCTTTTCGGCGACGATCTGGTCGCGCATTCGCATCAGCGCCGTCTTTAACCCCGAAAAGGACAGATCACATCCCGGCCGGTCCAGCAGCGGCCGCGGAAACCGGAACCGTTTGGGATCACCGGATCGCGCCTCAGCCTCGACCGAGGGGCCGCCCGGTTGCGGCAGGCCCAGCAGGCGGGCGGTTTTGTCAAACGCCTCACCCGGAGCATCGTCGATCGTGCCACCCAGACGCGTGAACTGCTCGGGTCCGTGAGCGATCAGGTATTGGCAATGCCCGCCCGAGACCAGCAGCATCAGATAGGGGAAAGCGATCCCATCCGTCAGACGCGGAGTCAAAGCGTGGCCTGCCAGATGGTTCACCCCGATCAAGGGTAGTCCGGTTGCCGCGCTCAGCCCTTTGGCGCACATCACGCCGGACATGACGCCTCCGATCAGACCCGGCCCGGCGGTGACAGCGATTGCGTCCATATCCCTTAAAGTTAGAGCCGCATCCTGTAACGCCTGAACGACACAGATATCCAGTTTTTCGGCATGAGCGCGGGCGGCGATTTCGGGGACAACGCCGCCATAAGCGCTGTGTAATTCGGTCTGGCCATGCACCACCGAAGACAGCACTTCGGCACCGGAGCCGTCGGTTTGGCGCACCACGGCGGCGGCTGTGTCGTCACAGCTGCTTTCCAATCCGAGAACGGTAAGTGTTTGCACCATTGGCCTGATCCGTTACACCATAATTGCCAAGCGGGGTATCACCCCGCGCGGGCGCAAACAATCCCAAGGCCGAGGCCGCCAACCGTTGTATTTGTTGATGACACGCCCGCGCACGGCCTCGGAAAGGTTCGTCGCGCAGCTGCCGACCCGCACCAGATCTCGGGTCGAGGTCATCTATTCCCCGATCCTGGAAATCAAACCGTTGCCGGTCACTGTCGATGTCACTGGAATGCGGGGACTGATTTTCACCTCGGCCAATGCGGTGAACGCTGCTGTGTCGCTGGGTGTGGCCCGCGATATCCCTGCTTTTTGCGTCGGTCCCGCGACCACCGCCACTGCCAATGCTGCGGGGTGGGAGGCACATATGGTCGGTGCAAGCGCCGAGGAACTGGTGGGATATTTGCTCAAACACCGGCCCGACAGCCCTCTGCTGCATCTTCGAGGGGTACACAGCCGCGGCAATATCGCTGAACGGTTGACGGAATCAGGGCTCACGGTGCGGGAACAGCCGGTCTATCAGCAGCATTTGTTACCGCTGACACCGCAGGCCACTACCATCGCGCGTGGAGAAATTCCGGTGATTGCGCCTCTGTTCTCGCCGCGGACAGCGCGACATTTTGCCGACATTTGGCCCGGTTCAGCGCCGCTCTGGCTGGTTGCCATCAGCGCCGCGACGGCTGATCCCCTTTATTCACTGGACCATTTGCATCTGAAGATTTCCAAACAGCCGACTCCGAAGAAAATGCGGAAAGCCGTTAAAAAGCTTGTGAAACATGTGATGCGGGTTGAGGGCGGCGAGGCCACCGACTAACTTAGTCTGACCTGTTCTTGATGTGTTTTTGGATTCGATAAGGGGAAGATTGCGGTGGCTGGTAAGAAGAAGTCCGATCAAAAGCCGGTGGAAGACCCCGTTGCGGAAGATGCGCTCGAACCCGTTTCCACATCTGATGACGGGTCTGTCAACCTTCCTGAACCAAAGGACGAACCCGCACCCGATGACGCGACCAAGCCGGAAGACGGGTCGCTTGACGCGGATGAACCTGTAGAAGAGGTCCTTTCCGAAGCCGAAGCCGAAGCCGAAGCCGAAGCCGAAGCCGAAGCCGAAGCCGAAGCCGAAGCCGAAGCCGAAGCTGCCGTTCATGAACAGACAGTCGCGCCTGAGGAACAGAAAAAGGGCGGCTTTATGCCGGCCCTTCTGGGTGGCGCAATTGCTGCCGCAATAGGTTTTGCTGCTGGCAGCGCGGGACTGTTCAACTCGGGCGGTGATACGGACGCGATTGCTGCGCTTGAAGCAAAGCTCAACGATCAGACCAAGCAGATTGAGGCGTTGTCAGCCTCTTTGGCCGACACCTCAAACTCGGACGTGGACAGCAAGATTGCGGCACTGACGGATCAGATCACACCGCTCAGTTCCGATCTGGATGCGCTGAAATCCAACCTCGAAGGTCTGGCGGGCAAGATTGATCCTCTGGCGAGCCGGCTGAGTGAGTTGGAAAACGGAGCGCTGACACAAGGCGCGTCGGCCGAAACGTCTGCCGCGTTCGAAGCGGAACTGAAAAAGCTTCAGGACTCGCTGGCCGCGCAACGGGCCGAAGTTGAGAAAATGGTGACGGATGCGCAAGCACTTGAATCGCAGGCTGCCGCAAAAGCGCAGGCTGCGGCCAATGCTGCGGTCCTGTCGCAGGTGTTTGGTCAGTTGGATTCGGGTCAGCCCTATGATGGTTTGATCTCTGAACTGACGGCGGGCGGTGTGACTGTACCTGATGCTCTGTCAGCGCCATCCGGCGAAGGCGTAGCGACGTTGGCAGCACTGCGGTCGTCCTTTACCCCGGCTGCCCGTACGGCGCTGGCAGATGCGCGGGATGCGGATAAGGGCACCGGTCTGGTCGCGTTCCTGCAACGTCAGACCGGCGCGCGGTCAGTTACCCCGCAAGAGGGTGACAGTCCCGATGCGGTCCTGTCGCGGGCTCAGGCCGCGCTGTCGAGCGGAGATGTTGCCGCCGCGCTGACCGAGATCAATACCCTGCCAGATGCGGCAAAGGCGGCTCTGGCCGATTGGGAACAAGCGGCTCAGACACGGGTGGCTGCCGTGGATGCCGCAAACGCGCTGCAAGCCAGCGTCAACTCGAACTGAAGGACCTGCCATGCTGTGGTCATTGTTAAAGATCCTTGTTTTTGTAGCGATTGTCGGCCTGCTGGCCATGGGCGGATTGTTCCTGATGGACACCAGCGGCGGCGTGCAGATCACTGTTGCGGGCGTCGAATACACGCTGGGGCCGTTGCAATCGGTGATCGCACTGGGCGCGCTGGTCTTTGCGATCTGGCTGTTCTTCAAGCTGCTAACTCTGCTGATCGCGACGCTTCATTTCCTGAACGGCGATGAAACCGCCCTGTCGCGCTATTTCGACCGCAGCCGTCAGCAGCGCGGATACCAGGCGCTGGCCGATGGTCTGATGGCGCTGGCCTCGGGCGAGGGGCGCGTGGCGATGTCCAAGGCGCAAAAGGCCGAGAAGCTACTGAACAAGCCGGAACTGACCAACCTGCTGGTGGCACAGGCGGCTGAGATGAACGGCGACACCAAGAAAGCATCTGAGACCTACAAGAAACTGGTGACGAACAACGCCACCCGCTTTGTCGGTGTACGCGGGATTATGAAACAGAAGCTGGCCGAGGGCGATGACGACACCGCCCGCAAGCTGGCCGAGAAGGCGCTGGCGATCAAGCCGCGCCACGCTGAAACGCAGGATATCCTGCTGGGATTGCAGACCAAATCGCAGGACTGGACCGGCGCGCGTTCTACCCTGACCGCCAAGCTGAAGGCTGGTCATTTGCCGCGCGATGTATTCAAACGCCGCGATGCGGTGCTGGCTTTGTCCGAGGCCAAGGACATTCTGGACGACAGCGCCACGGTCGAACAGCAGGAACATGCGATCGAAGCCAACCGCCTCTCGCCCGATCTGGTGCCTGCCGCCGCAATGGCTGCGCGCGCCTATATCGAAAAGGGCAAGCCGCGCGCAGCGACCAAGATTCTGAAAAAGGCGTGGGAGGCGCAGCCGCACCCCGATCTGGCCCATGCCTTTGCGGAAATTGCGCCGGATGAAACGCCGGATGCACGGATCAAACGCTTTACCGCGCTGACTCGCATTCACCCGGAAGACCCCGAAACCCGCCTGATTCTGGCCGAGCTGAACATCGTGGCCGAGGATTTCCCCGAAGCCCGCCGCGCGCTGGGCGATGTGGTTGAGAAACAGGCCGACGCGCGGGCCTATACCCTGATGGCAGCGATTGAACGCGGCGAAGGGTCCTCGGACGCGGTTGTGCAGGGCTGGCTGGCCAAGGCACTGAATGCACCGCGCGGGCCGCAATGGGTCTGTGACAATTGCCATGACATTCAGCCGGAATGGGGACCTGTCTGTCAGAACTGCGGCAGCTTCGATACGCTCAGTTGGCAAACCCCGCAAACGCCCGAGATTGCAACCGCCACAGGCGTCCACATGCTGCCGCTGATCGTCGGTGCGCTGGAGGATAAAGCCGAACCGGAGCCCGAGCCGGAAATGGAAGAGGTCGAGGAAACGGTTGAGCCCGACGTGATCGAGATGGAGGCTGAACCCGTTCGGCCCGATGTCGAACCCGTGGTTGAAAAACAGGCCTGACGGACTTCAGCAGCTAGATTTATTGATCAGGTTCTTCCTGCGCGGCAGCGTCCAAATAAGTCCAACGGTACTTCGGTGGCGTTGGGCCTTTGTTGCGTCCACCTTGTTGGGTTTGCTCCCAGGCATGTGCCAGAATACCAACTGACCGGGACAGGCAGAACAAGCCACGCGCCAGGGGCGGGGCAAATCCGAGCTCGGCATAGATGACTGCCGTTGCGCCGTCGATATTCATGGGAACCGGTTTGCCCTTGCGGCGGGCCAGTTCCGCCTCGATGTTCAATGCGACAGTTTTGAAGCGACCATCACAGGCGTTTTGTTCAATCGCTTCGTCCACCAAAAGCATCAAACGCGGCGCACGCGGGTCGGTTGGTGTGTGGAACCGGTGACCAAAACCGGGCAGGATTTTTCCGTGAGTGGCGATCCAGTCATCCATAGCCGCTCCAATCCCCGAGGGGTGCGCGGCCACGAAATGATAGAGCATCACGGCCTGTTCCCCGGCACCGCCGTGGATGTCACCCAACATATTCACTGCGCTGGCCATTGCGTTGTTCAAGGGCAACCCGCAGGTCACCGCCATGCGGGCGGTCGCGATGGACGGAGCCTGCGGGCCGTGGTCCACTGCAGCGACTAGGGCGGCCTCGAACAAATGCGCCTGCGCCGGCGAAGGCCGGTCACCGCGCACTATGAACCAGATCATTTCCGCAAAGCTTAGAGTGCCGATGAGGTCTTGAATGGGCTCGCCACGCAGGTGAATGCGCCCGGGTTCCATGTCGATGATGGCGGTGCTCCACCAGTCGGCAACATCGCTCATAGAACGCCCTCCTGTCTCAATGCGTCGATCTCGGCTTGTGAGAGGCCGAGTTGCGACCAGATCTCCGTGTTATCAGCGCCAAGAGCGGGGGGAGATGTTTGCGGCATCCTGCGCTGCCCATCCATGACGACAGGGCTGCCTGCCAGTTTCACCTGTTCTTCGCCTACAGGAAGCGAGCCGATCAAACCACGACCTACGAGTTGGTCGTCCGACAGAGCCTCGGGCACAGTCAATACCTGCCCGGTTGGAACGCCCAGAGCGTTCAATTCGCCGACCCAGTCACCGGCCGACCGTGTGCGTAGGGTTGTTTCCAATTCCGCCCGCAGCGCGTGGCGGTTCCGTTTGCGGTCCTCGCGCGTCGCATAGTCGGAGTTTTGCAGCAAATCCTCTCGACCCAGATGTCTTGCCAACGCCTGCCATTGTTCGTCACGGTTTGCAGCGATGTTGATCGGGTTATCTGCGGTGGCAAAGGTTCCTGACGGGGCCGAGGTGGTGTTTTCGTTGCCATGCGCGCCGGGGGTGACGCCACCAACCAGATAGTTCGAAACCACCCATCCCATCGTGGAAATCACCGCTTCGGACATGGCGATATCCAAGAATGCGCCGCGCGGCTTGGCGTTCAACGCTGCGCTGATCGCGAAAGCCGCCGTCAGGCCTCCGACTGTGTCGGCCAGTGGATAGCCAACGCGGTAGGGGGCCGTATCAGCCGCGCCGGTTATCGACATAACGCCGCTTAGGCCTTGTACGATCTGATCGTAGGCCGGGTCTTTGCGACGCGGTCCGTCCTGACCAAAGCCGCTGATCGCGCAGTAGATCAGATTGGCGTTCTCGGCGCGCAGCACCTCATACCCCAAACCCAGACGGTCCATGACGCCGGGCCGGAAGTTTTCGATCAGAACATCTGCGGTCTGCACCAAGCGCTTCAGCAGCGCTTTGCCCTTTGCGGATTTCATGTCCAGTGTAATGGATTTCTTATCCGCGTTCTGGGCGAGAAAGCTGATCCCCATCCCTGCCTTGTTGCGCTTGGGGTCAGCGCCCAAAACGCGAGCAAGGTCGCCGCCCTGAGGGCGTTCGACCTTGATCACTTCGGCCCCCATCAGCGCCAGCTGATAGCAGCAATACGGGCCTGCCAGAACATTCGTCAGGTCAAGAACCCGTATCCCTGCCAGAGGCTCAGTCGCCATCAGCAATCCCGGCTGCGCGTGCCCGTGCCCGACGCGCGCGGTAGCTGGGCAGCAGCACCAGCAGTGCGGCGATCACCAGCAGGCCCAGCGTCATGGGACGCTCCCAAATGAAGGCTATACCGTCATAAAGCTGCATGGACCGGGCAAAGTTATCCTCCATCATCCCGCCAAGGATGAATCCGATCAACAGCGGGGCAAGTGGGTAATCGGCAAACTTCAAAGCCGTAGCACAGACGCCGAAGCCAACGAGGATCAGCAGTTCGGTCGCGTTGTTCTGCCCGATATAAGCTCCCATCAAGGTGAAGAACAAAATGAACGGGATCAGGAAGTTGCGCGGAACCGCCAGCACCTTGGCGATGTAGGGGATCAGCGGCAGGTTCAGGATCAGCAGAACCAGATTGCCGATGAACATCGACATGATGACGGCCCAGAAAATCTGAGGCTCATCAATCATCAGACGCGGGCCGGGTGTTACGTTCAGGGCAATCAGAGCGCCCAACAGGATCGCCGTGGTACCTGATCCGGGAATGCCCAGCGTGAGCAATGGAACAAAGGAGCCGGTACAAGCCGCGTTGTTTGCCGTTTCGGGTGCCGCCAGACCTTTGATCGAGCCTTTGCCGAATTCCTCCTGTTCCTCCTTCGGGGCGATGTTGCGTTCAACCGCGTAGCCCAGAAAGCTGGCGATTGTAGCGCCGGCACCGGGCAGAACCCCGATGAAAAAGCCCTGCACAGATTGCCGTCCCACCACGGGTGCGATGGCTTTGGCCTCTGCCTTGGTAATGCGCAGGTCTTTGATTTTGCCATCGTCGCCTTTCAGGTCCTTTGGCTTCAGAACCAGAAACAACGCTTCGGGCAGGGCAAACATGGCCATGGCTAGCGTGATGAACCCAAAGCCTGATTGCAGATCCATGATCCCCATCGTGAAACGGGGTAGATTGAACAGCGCACCTTCGCCCACGGTTGCCATGATCAGCCCGAGCACCGTCATGATCACGGCCTTGGCGACCTGTCCGCTTCCGGCAAAGGCTGCAATGGCGGAAAGGCCCACGACCATCAGTGCAAAATACTCTGCCGAATGGAACAGCAGCGCGACCGAAGACAGGGCAGGGGCGAATACCATGAGCAGGACAGCACCCAGTGTGCCGCCAGCGAAACTGGCAATTGCGGCGACCGTCAGCGCTTTCCCGGCCTTGCCTTGTCGCGCCATTGGGTAGCCGTCGAAGCTTGAGGCGACCGTCCCCGCGACCCCCGGCGCGTTCAGCAGGATCGACGACGTCGAGCCGCCAAAGATCGCGCCGTAATAGACCCCGGCCAAAAGGATCAGCGCGGCGGACGGGTCTCCCATCGAGATGGCGACCGGGATCATGATGGCGATGATCGACATCGGCCCGAGGCCGGGCAGCATGCCGATGAATGTGCCGATCAGACAGCCCGCGATGACCATCAGAAGGTTTTGGATTGAGAATGCCGTTTGCAGGCCGATCAGAAGTCCTTCAAGCATGTCAGCCTCCGAAAATGCCCGGCAGGGGGCGCATGTAGATCCCAAGAACTTCCTGAACCAGATACCAGACGGCACCTGTCGCGATGAACGCAACGGGCAGCATGATGTGCCACTTGCGCTCACCCAGAATGAAAGATCCCAGGATCAGGAACGCCGAGGTCGAAATCAGGAAGCCCACAGGGCGCAGGCAGAGGGCGTAGACGACCATCAGCGCCAGCAAGATCAGGGCTTGGTCCAGATGGTATTCACCCAACCGCCGATAGTCGATATCGGCCTCTTTTGGTTCGGATTTTTCAAAGCCCAGCAGGATGATCGTCGTCGTGACGATCCCCAGAATGGAAAGCACTTTCGGGAAGGTGCTTGGCCAGATGGGGTTTCGCTGCATGAAGGGGGGCAGGCTACTATCCATCGTGAACCAGGCGGCGTAGCCATATGTTAAACACACACCCAGCAGAACGAGCGCGATCCAGCGATCCAGCGCCATGTCACCCCCTCCTTTTTTCATTTTCGTTGGGGATGGCAGAGCGGTGTGCCGCTCTGCCAAATATCCGATTAGAGGAAGCCCAGCTTTTTCATCAGATCGCCGATCTGCTGTTCCTGCTGCTCAAGGAACGACTGGAAGTCATCGCCCGAGTTGTGGATGTTCACCCAGCCGTTGCGCGCGCGCACCTCTTCCCACTCAGGGGTGTCATACATCTTGGCAATCGCGGCCTGATAGGCGGCCAGCTTGTCTTCGGGCAAGCCGGGCGCTGCGAAGAAACCGCGCCAGTTCACAAAGGATGTGTCGATGCCCTGTTCTTTCATGGTCATCGCGTCAGGGGCTGCGGCGACACGGTCATCGGCGGTCACACCAATGATTTTGACCTCACCCGCATTCGCCAGATCGACGGCTTCCGAGAAACCGGTCGACAGGGCTGCGATCTCACCTGACAGCAGGGCCGCCATGGCTTTGCCGCCCGCGTCATAGGGGATGTATTTCACGGCCAGCGCGTCCTTGCCTGCCGCTTCCATCACCATGGCCGCAACCAGATGGTCCATACCGCCCGGAACCGAGCCGCCACCGATTGCCGTAGCACCCGGATCGGCGTCAAAGGCGGCCAGCAGATCGTCCATCGAGTTGATCAGGCTGTCTTTGCCCACAACAATCGCGGCGTAGTCACCGATGGTGCCCGAAACCAGCGTCAGGTCGCGGAAGTTGTGCGGAAACACACCGGTCAGCGAACGGATCACGATGGGGGTTGAGTTCACCATCAGCGTACCGTGGTTGCTGTCCGCGTTTTCGATCAGGAACCCGATGGCCTTACCGCCACCGCCACCCGACATGTTTTCGTAAGAAGCCGTGCCAACAAGGCCCGCCTTGGTCAGCGCCTCGCCAGTGCCGCGGGCTGTGCCGTCCCAGCCGCCGCCAGCGCCGCCGGGGATCAGAAAGTGGATGCTGTCCACAACCTGATCTTCGGCCAAAGCCGGACCTGTCAGGCCAATAGCGGCCACAGCTGCGATTAGGGCGCGACGGCCCAGTTTGAATGTCGTCATGTTTTCCTCCCGTTTGACAACCGGCCGCAGGGCGGCTCAAGTTGAAGGACACAAAAACACACCAACCTGACATCAACCTGTCACGCGGCAAAATACTGTTTGGGCCCGATGAAATTTCTGCTTGTCGAAGACAATATGGACCTCGCGAATGCGGTCAGTTCGCGCATGCGACTGGATGGTCATGTCATTGATCATGCAGCAAATTTAGAGGACGCGACGGCTTTCGTCGAAACCGAAGAATATGACCTTATTCTCTTGGACATCATGCTGCCCGACGGGGATGGCCGAGACTTCCTGAAGCGCCACCGGGCCAGCCGATTGGACACGCCGGTGATCGTTCTGACCGCCCGCAGTCAGGTTTCGGATCGAATCGGTTCGCTTGATCTGGGGGCCGATGATTATGTCACCAAACCCTTCGACCATGCCGAGCTTGAGGCCCGCTGCCGCGCGGTTCTGCGTCGAAAATCAGGCAGCGCGAAGTCGACGATCGAAATGGGCGGCGTGGTGTTTGACCCGGTAGCCGGTCACCTGGCGGTCGGCGGGCAAGTCGTCTCGTTGCGGAACCGTGAATTGCGGATGATGGAGCTTTTTATCAATGCGCCGGGTCAGGTGTTTTCCAAACAGAAACTGTCTGACCGGTTGTTCTCTTATGACGATAACGTGTCGGACAACGCCATCGAGGTCTATGTGGGCCGCCTGCGCAGGCATCTTGAGAACTCGGGCCTGAAAATCACCACTCTGCGCGGCATGGGATACAGGTTGGATCATGACCACTAGCCCGACCGTATCAGGGTCTTTGCGAAACAGGCTTGTACTGACCCTGATCGGAGGTGCGGCAGTATTGGCTGTTCTTCTTTTCTTTGCGGTTCGGAACTATGCCGCGCAGGTGGCTCAGCAGGGGCAGGACAATATCCTTGAGGCATCTGTTGCCTCGATCCTCGATGCCGCTGCGCTCAGGGATGGGGTACTTGAGGTGGACATCCCCTACGCTGCCTTTTCGATGCTGAGCACACCGTCGGATGACCGGGTGTTTTATGCCATCTTTCAGGACGGAGCGTTCCTGTCCGGGTATGAAGATCTGCGTCTGGCGGGCGGGTCCGAGGCCAGCGACTGGTCTTTTACCTCACGGGATCTGCGTGGCGAACGCATCCGGCAGGTCAGCGCCAGCCGAACGCTTGTTGGTTTGGGGCGCCAGACCGAGCTTGAGGTCGTACTGGGCCAGACGCAGGACGCGCTGTCACAGACGCTGGATCAGATTTCACGCAATGCCGCCTTGCTGGGACTGGGATTTTTTATGCTGACAACGGCACTGTCCTTTTGGGTCACGTCATCCACCATCGGTCAGTTGAACAAACTGACGACATCGGTCACGCGGCGCGGTCCGCAGGATTTGAGCCCGTTCAAGAAACCGGTGCCACGGGAAATGGCGCCCCTTGTCATGTCGCTGAATTCGCTGATGGGACGTCTGGATCAATCGCTTAGCCAGTCCGAGGATTTCATTGCCGAAGCCGCCCATCGCGTCCGAACACCGCTGGCAACGGTCAGGTCCTATGCCGAGGCAACGCTTCACCGGGTTGAACGCAAAGATAACCGCGAAGCGCTGCGTGCGATGGTGCGGGCCATCGACGAAAGCTCGCGCGCGGCGGGGCAACTGTTGGATCACGCAATGATTACCTCTCGGGCCGACCGCTTGGAACGCGAGGATGTGGACCTTGTTGAATTGACCAGCGACCTGGTTCAGCGCCTGACGCCGATTGCGGAAATGAAAGAGCTGTCTCTTGCCCTGAACGGAGAGGCATCGGTTCCCTATTCCGGCGATCCTATCCTGATCCAGAACGCGTTGCGCAACATGATCGACAATGCGCTGAAATATGCGCCAGCCGACAGCGTTGTCGAGATTGAGGTGACAGCAAAGCCCGAGGTCAGGGTCAGCGACGCCGGGCCGGGTTTCCCGCCCGATGAGATCGCGCATCTGACCCGGCGGTTCGAGCGCGGTAAAAACGCTACGGGTACGATCGGATCCGGTCTGGGCCTGACCATCGCGCAGGATGTGGCGACCGCCCATGGCGGAACCCTCGTTCTTGAAAACAGGCCAAAGGGGGGCGCATGCGTTATCTTATCGCTTTAGCCATGCTGGTGTTGCCGGAATTGGCATTGGCCGCGGATTGGGAGGATCAACTGATCTTCAACCCCGAGGCCGAGGGTGACCGTCTGCGTGTCATCTCCAGCACCGATACGGTGCTGTTTGCCCCGTTGATCGAGGGCTTTGTCGCGCAGAACCCAACGGTCAGTGTCGAATACCTTGTTTCGGGGACGGCGGATATCGACAAACGCGTTCGCGCAACGCCGGATGCGTTTGACATTGTTGTCTCCAGCGCGATGGACTTGCAGCTGAAGCTGGCCAATGACGGCTATGCCCTCACGCTTGACGATATCGAGACGCCGCGCTGGGCGCAGTGGCATGACAGCCTGTTTTCCTTCACGACCGAACCGGCAGCCATTGTGATCAACCGCGCGGCTTTCGAAGGTCAGGACCTGCCGGTAACGCGTCAGGGTTTGATCGAGACCCTGCGCGAACGCCCCGACGTGTTTCGCGGCAGGGTCGGCACGTATGACGTTCGCCAATCGGGTCTTGGTTATCTGTTCGCAACGCAGGACGCGCGGGCCTCAGAGACATACTGGCGTCTGATGGAGGTCATGGGCAGTCTGGATGTGCGGCTGTATTGCTGTTCCGGTGAAATGATCAACGATCTGGCGGATGGAACCATTCTGGTCGCCTATAACGTGCTTGGCAGCTATGCCGCCGTCCGGACCGAGGGCAAGAACGCCCTCGAGGTGATTTTGCCGACGGATTTTCAAACGATCATGATGCGGACGGCTTTGGTATCGCAGGCAACGCAAGCCCCGGACGCGGCCGAGGCCTTTATCCGCTATCTGGTGGCTGGGACTCCTGCTCCTCAGGAAAGCCAGTCGTCGCTGCCGCCGCTTGCCTCACCGGATGGTTCAGCCGATCGCGAAACGATTGGGCTGAACCCCGCCTTGTTGACCTTTCTGGACGATCTCAAGCGCAAAAAATTCCTGTCCGCATGGGAAAACGCAGTGATTCAATAACGGCGCCTTCCTGTCTTGTGCGCATTCCGCATTGATCAGATCGTTCCCGGCAGCCAATTGTCCGAGGCAAATCAGTTTGCTAACGTCACCCTCGCGTCGGGGAGGGCGCGTAAACCCAAATGCTGGACTATTCGCATAACCCGTGGCTTGTGGCGGCCTCGCTGGCCGTCGCGCTGATGGCAGGCTTTACCGGCCTCTATCTGACCCATGGGGCATCGGGCCTGAAGCCGCAGCAGCGCAAGTTTGTTGTTGCATTGGCAGCGGTCATTCTGGGCGGTGGTATCTGGTCAATGCACTTCGTGGCTATGCTGGGCCTGCAACTGCCGATCCTGTTCTATTACGATGCGTTGATCACCCTGATATCGGCTCTGGTCGCAATCCTGATGGTGGGTCTTGCGCTGCTGTTGCTGCATTTCCGTCCTCGGACGATGCAGACCATGGTAACCGCAGGCGTCATCGTCGGCCTTGGTATCGTGGTGATGCACTATGTTGGCATGGCCGGGATGGAGCTGTGCCGCCCGGTTTACACCTTCTGGGACGTGGCGATATCAACTGTGGCCTCGGTGCTCTTGTCGGTTCTTGCCATCTGGGTGGCCTATGATAATCGCACGCAACGCAACATCCTGCTGGGGACAGTCTGTTTCGGGCTGGCCGTCTTTACCATGCACTTCGTGGCTGCGGGCCTGACCGATTTCATCGCCAGCGACAATGCGGGCGGTACCGGCCCTGCGCTGAACAATCAGGTACTGGCGATGGGGGTCACTGTTTCGGTCTTTCTGATTTGCGGGGCCTTCCTGCTGACCGGGATCAGCTTTATCGGACCCGAGCCCGAAGCAGCACCCGCGCAGACCCCCGCGCCCGAACCGACCGCCTTGCGCGCCGGAGTGCCCTTTGAACGTGAAGGGCAGACCTTTTTTACCGAACCCGGGCGCATCGCCGCCATTCGCGCCGAGGGGCATTACACGGTGCTTTACATGGGGTCCGAGAAACTTTTTTGCCCTTGGTCTATCACTGAAGCCGAAACGCGTCTGACACCAGATGGCTTTCTGCGGGCGCATCGCAGTTATCTGGTGAACCCTAAACATGTTTCAAGCTTTGAGCGTCACAAGGACAACGGCACCTGTTATTTTGACGGGGTTGATGCCTTGGCCAAGGTGCCGGTCAGCCGATCCCGCCTGACGGCCATTCGCGACGCGCTGGGCCTTTAGTCGCAATTCGTGCAGTCTATTCGCAACTCGTGAAACAAGCCGCGCGCTCTGTTCTCGTTGACTGGAACGGCTGACCATCCCGCTTTTTCCTATCCAAAGGTCCCCCAAGGCATACCGCTCGGACCCAGGGAGGAAAAACATGATACCAGCCGGTTTTGAGTATCACCGGCCAGGCGACATCGCCTCGGCCATCGGCATTCTGCAGGAACACGGAGACGAGGCGCGCGTGATCGCGGGCGGGCACAGCCTGATCCCAATGATGAAGCTGCGCATGGCAGAGACGGGCCATCTGGTCGACCTTCAGGCCATTGATGAATTGAAGGGCATTGAGATCGGCTCCGATACCGTAACCTTGGGTGCCATGGTCACGCAGCATGAGCTGATCACCCATGACGGTTTGGCTGAAGCTATTCCGCTGATCCGCGAGGCCGCTTTGCAAATCGCTGACCCTCAGGTGCGTTACATGGGGACGGTTGGCGGCAACGTGGCCAATGGCGATCCGGGCAATGACATGCCGGGGCTGATGTAATGTCTGAACGCGACGTTTGAACTGTCCGGTCCCGATGGCAATCGCAGCGTTGCCGCGCGCGATTTTTATGAGGCCGCGTATTTCACCGCGCGCGAGGATGAGGAAATCCTGACACGTATTTTGATCCCCGTGCCGGGTGCTGGCGTCGGTCAGGCTTATGAAAAGCAAAAGCGAAAGATCGGCGACTACGCGACTGCTGCCGCTGCGGTGATGGTCGGCAACGGAACGGCCTCGATTGCAATGACCAACTTGTCGGACACGCCCGTTTGGTCCGAGGCTGCCAGCGCCGCTCTGGCGGGCGGAGATGTTGAGGGCTGCGTATCGGCAATGCTCGACGTGATTGACCCGGTGGCCGACAATCGCGGCCCCGTCGAATTCAAGAAACACGTGGCCGCCGTAATGTTGCGCCGCGCCATCGACCGTGCGCAAAGCCGCGCGGGTTGAGGAGGGGAAACCATGTCGAAAATGCACGTCAAACTCACCGTGAACGGCAAAGAGGTCGAAGGTCTGGCCGAGCCGCGCACGCTGCTGATCCACTTCCTGCGGGAAGATTTGAAGATCACCGGCCCTCATATTGGCTGCGAAACCAGCCATTGTGGAGCCTGTACCGTGGATATCGATGGCAAATCCGTCAAATCCTGCACCACATTCGTGGCACAGGTGAACGGGGCCGATATCACCACCGTCGAAGGGCTGACCAATGACGATGGCAGCCTTGGTGTGTTGCAAGAGATGTTCCGCGAACATCACGGGCTTCAATGCGGTTTTTGCACGCCGGGCGTGATCACCCGCGCGCATCGCTTGCTGCAGGAAAACCCGAACCCAACTGAAGAGGAAATCCGCTTTGGTATGGCAGGCAACCTCTGCCGCTGCACCGGATACCAGAATATCGTCAAAGCGATCTCGGCCTCGGCTGACATGCTGAATGCACAGAAGGAGGCTGCGGAATGAACGACCAGACCCTGACCCCCGAAGAACGCGCCGCTAACCTCAAAGGCATGGGCTGCGCTCGTAAGCGCGTCGAGGATGTGCGCTTTACCCAAGGCAAGGGCAACTATGTCGATGACATCAAGCTGGACGGGATGCTGTTTGGTGACTTTGTACGCTCGCCCTACGCCCATGCCCGCGTTGTCAGCGTGAACAAAGAGGCGGCTTTGGCCGTGCCCGGTGTTGTTGCCGTTCTGACTGCCGAAGATCTGTCTCCGTTGGGCCTGCATTGGATGCCGACTTTGGCGGGTGACAAGCAGATGGTTTTGGCCGATGGCAAGGTTCTGTTCCAAGGGCAAGAGGTCGCGTATGTCGTGGCCGAAGACCGCTACATCGCGGCAGATGCTGTGGAATTGGTTGAGGTTGAATACGAGGAATTACCCGTTCTGACCGACCCGTTCGAGGCGCTGAAATCCGACATCGTCTTGCGCGAAGACCTTGAAGGTCAGACCGAAGGCGCGCACGGGCCTCGGAAGCATCACAATCATATCTTTACCTGGGAACAAGGCGACAAGGACGCGACCGAGGCCGTTCTGGCCGAAGCCGACGTAGTGGCTGAAGAGATGGTCTATTACCACCGCACCCATCCCTGCCCGCTGGAAACCTGCGGCTGCGTGGCCTCGATGGACAAGGTGACCGGCAAGCTGACGCTTTATGGGACGTTCCAGGCGCCTCATGCGATCCGGACAGTCGTGTCACTGATCTCGGGTCTGGCCGAGCACAATATTCGGGTGATCAGCCCCGATATCGGCGGTGGCTTCGGCAATAAAGTGGGGGCGTATGCAGGTTACGTCTGCTCGGTGGTTGCCTCCATCGTCACCGGCAAGCCGGTGAAATGGGTCGAAGACCGGATGGAGAACCTGATGTCCACCGCCTTTGCTCGTGATTACTGGATGCAAGGCAAGATCGCGGCCACGAAGGATGGCAAGATCACCGGGCTTTGGTGTCATACCACTGCGGATCATGGCGGCTTTGACGCCTGCGCCGACCCGACCAAGTTTCCTGCAGGGTTCATGAATATCTGCACCGGGTCTTATGACATCCCGACCGCCTATCTGGCTGTCGATGGGGTCTATACCAACAAGGCTCCGGGCGGTGTGGCATATCGCTGTTCGTTCCGCGTGACCGAGGCGGCCTATTTCATCGAACGGATGATCGAGGTTCTGGCCATCAAGCTGAACATGGACGCGGCCGAGTTGCGGCGGATCAACTTCATCAAGGCTGATCAGTTCCCTTATCAGTCAGCGCTGGGCTGGGAATATGACTCGGGCGACTATCATACCGCTTGGGACAAGGCGCTGAAGGCGGTGGACTATGACGGTCTGCGCGCGGAACAGGCGCAGCGGGTCGAAGACTTCAAGGCTGGCAAGACCCGTAAACTGCTGGGCATCGGTCTGACGCATTTCACAGAAATCGTCGGCGCTGGTCCGGTGAAAAACTGTGATATCCTCGGGTTGGGTATGTTTGACAGCTGCGAAATCCGCATCCATCCAACTGGCTCGGCAATCGCGCGACTGGGGACAATCTCGCAGGGGCAGGGTCACGCTACGACCTTTGCTCAGATCATCGCCAGTGAGATCGGCTTACCCGCCGATGACATCACGCTAGAGGAAGGTGATACAGATACCGCGCCTTACGGTCTTGGCACCTATGGGTCTCGGTCGACGCCTGTGGCGGGTGCAGCGACAGCCATGGCTGCACGTAAAATCCGCGCCAAGGCACAGATGATTGCGGCTTACCTGCTGGAGGTCCATGACGACGATGTCGAATGGGACGTGGATCGCTTTACCGTCAAAGGCGCGCCTGAGCGGTTCAAGACGATGAAAGAGATCGCTTTTGCCGCCTACAATCAGGCGATCCCCGGTCTGGAGCCCGGTCTGGAAGCGGTCAGCTACTATGACCCGCCAAACATGACCTACCCGTTCGGCGCCTACATCTGCGTCATGGAGATCGACGTCGATACCGGCGAGTGGGAGGTTCGGAAGTTCTATGCGTTGGACGATTGCGGCACCCGGATCAACCCGATGATCATCGACGGGCAGGTCCATGGCGGCGTGACCGAAGCGTTGGCCATCGCGATGGGTCAGGAAATTGCCTATGATGAGATGGGCAACGTAAAGACCGGCACGCTTATGGACTTTTTCCTGCCGACCGCGTGGGAGACGCCGAATTATATCACTGACTATACGGTGACGCCGTCTCCGCACCATCCGATTGGTGCGAAAGGTGTGGGGGAAAGTCCGAATGTAGGCGGTGTGCCTTGCTTCTCGAATGCGGTGCATGATGCGTTCCGACCCTTTGGGTTGGTGCAAAGCCACATGCCGCATGACCATTGGCGGATCTGGAAGATCGCCAACGGGTTGGGGATGCATGGGTAATCGGGTTCGGACCGGCTGATGCCGGTCCGACCGAGGCGGAGGGGGCCAGCCCCCTCCGCACCTCCCCCGGGATATTTTGGCCAGATGAAGATTGGATCCTGGTTTTGACTTTGAGTGACGTTCAGAACGGATTGGCCGGGCAGGGCTATGTTGCAGATGACCGGTTGGCGATGGCGCTGCATCTGGCACAGCAGATGGGGCGGCCCTTGCTGTTGGAGGGGCCTGCGGGCGTGGGCAAGACTGAGGTCGCTAAGGCGCTGGCAGCCCACCGGGACACGCGGCTGATCCGGTTGCAATGCTATGAGGGCCTCGATGCAAGCCACGCCATCTATGAGTGGAATTATCAACGTCAGTTGCTGGCCATTCGCGCCAGCGAAGCGCAGGGCGGGACCAGTGAGGCGCAGCTGTTCACGGACGACTACTTGCTGAAACGACCTTTGTTAGAGGCTATTTCTGCGGAAACACCCCCCATTTTGTTGATTGATGAGATTGACCGTGCGGATGAAGAGTTCGAGGCGTATTTGCTGGAAGTCCTGTCGGATTTCCAGATCACAATTCCCGAGCTTGGCACGATTTCGGCGCGGTCGAAGCCCATCGTTATCCTGACTGCGAACGGCACGCGGGACCTTTCAGATGCGCTGCGCCGTCGCTGTATGTACAGCTTTCTCGACTACCCCACGAAAGAGACGGAAATGGCGATCCTTCGTGCGCGGATGCCGCAGATCGAAGGGCTTTTGGCCCGTCAGATCATTGGCGTGGTGCAGGCGCTGCGGAAAGAAGATCTGGAGAAAACACCAGGTATCGCCGAGATGCTGGACTGGGCGGCAGCACTGTCCGGTCTTGGGGTCAACGATCTGGCGCAGTCACACGACGAAGTTCAGGCGACGCTCGTTTGCCTGCTGAAAACCGCCGCCGACTACGATGCCGCCCCGCCCCAAGTGATGGATCGACTGATCGGAAAGGTGGCGTGATGCAGGTGACTCGGTTTCCTTCTCGCGCCGGTGGATTGGCGGATCGGATGTCCAGTTTCATCGCGCATCTCCGAATGAATGGGCTGCGCGTTGGCCCGCGGGAAACCGGGGATGCTCTGGCCGCATTGTCAGCGGTCAAAGCGACGGACTCAGAGCAGGTCCGGCAAGCGTTGTGCGCTGTACTGGCCGGCGATGCCGAGGATTGGCGGAGGTTCGACGAACTGTTCGATGCCTATTGGTTTAATGCCGGTAAGCAACGCCAAGGCAGCGCTCAGTCTTCGCATGTCCGAGTTCAGTCCGCCAAGCCGATGATCTGGCAGCAGCCAGCAGAACAGGGCCATCACGAAATGGATGCGGATACGGGTCAGGAGATCCCACCTGATCCGAGCGATGGGGAGGCCGTGGGGAGAGACGGGAAGCTGATTGCAACCCGTACGGCCAACCTGTCGCGTCGAGATTTGCGGGAATTGATGGATGAACAGAGCCTAATTCAGGCAGAAAAGGCCGCATTGGCTTTGGCGCGAGCGATCCAGGATCGCCGGTCACGCCGCCAAAGGAAGGCGTTGCGCGGGCCTGCGCTGGATATGCGGCGGATACAGCGGGCCAGTCTGGCACGGGGGGGCGAGCCGATTGATCTGTATCGTCGGGCGCGCCCGCCGCGGCCGATGCGGATTGTGGCTTTGTGCGATGTGAGCGGTTCGATGACCGTCTATTCGCGCGTGTTTCTCGCCTTTCTCAAAGGGTTGATTGGCAGCGGGACCGAAGCGGATGCTTACCTGTTTCACACCCGTCTGATGCGGGTGACAGATGCGCTGCGCGATCATGACAGCATCCGCGCGGCCGGGCGCTTGTCACTGATGGCCGAGGGGTTCGGCGGTGGCACCGATATCTCGGGTAGTCTTGAGTCGTTTCTGTCCGGTTACGGTGCGCGCGCGCTGAACGGTCGGACCATCGTGCTGATCCTGTCGGATGGCTATTGCAGTTCTGACCCGCAGGCGCTGGGCGATGCGCTGGCGCGTATCCGGCGCAAGGCGCGGCGGATCGTATGGCTAAATCCGCTGAAAGGCTGGCACGAATACCAACCCATTGCAGCCGCGATGCAGACGGCTGAACCTTATCTGGATGCACATTTGCCTGCGAATACATTGGACGCTCTGGCCGCGCTCGAACCTGAGTTCCGGAAGCTGTAGAAGGAGTCTAATATGGGCAATTTCGATATTTTTGACACCATAGAACAGCTGCGCCAGACCGGAGAGGCGTTCTGTGTCGCCACGGTTTTGCGCACGGCAGATGCAACTTCGGCCAAGGCTGGGGGCAAGGCGGCGATCACGCGGGATGGGCGCATTCTGGGGCATCTTGGCGGGGCCTGCGTGCAGCGTGCGGTAAGAACTTTGGCGCAGTCGGCGTTGGCCAGTGGTGCGCCGCAGATGATCCGGGTCAAACCTTCGGAAAAGGTGGTGAGCATGACCGACCCCGATGGAGTACAAACTTTCAAAAGCGGCTGCCCGTCCGGTGGCACGGTCGATCTGTTGGTCGAGCCCTACCAGCACGCGCCGAGACTGGTGATCTTTGGCGAGTCGCCCATTGCCAAAGCTCTGGCCGTTCATGGCGCGTTGACCGGGTTTCGCGTGTGCATCAGCGAAACTGCCGAGATTGAAGGCCCCTTCCAGCGCTTCACCTCCGGTACCGTTGAAGATCTTGGGATTGAGGCGCGGGATTTCGTGGTTGTGGCATCTCAGGGCCGAGGGGACGGCGATGCGCTCAGGGCGGCGTTGCAAACCGATGCGGCCCGCGTTTCCATGGTGGCCAGCCGCCAAAAGGCTGATACGCTGACGGCGAAACTCATCGCTCAGGGGTTGGACCCGGTGCGGGCGGGGCAGCTTAAATCGCCGGCGGGGCTGGATATCCACGCGATCGATCCGCACGAGATTGCCTTGTCGATCCTGGCCGAAATCGTGCTTTGGCGAAACACCGACAAGACGAGGGAGGCGTCTGATGATGAGAAACGTGCTTAACCGCTTGCGGGCTTTGTGGCCTGCGCGCCCCGAACAAACGCCGGAAGAGGCGACTGAGACCGCGCTTTTGGTTTACCCAAGATGTTGTTGAACAAAGGACATATGAATGGAACTGAGTGACGAAATCCGCATCTCTGCCCCGCGGGATGTGGTCTACAAGGCCTTGAACAACCCCGAAATATTACAGGAGTGCATTCCGGGCTGTGAAGAGTTGATCCAGAATTCACCCGAAGAGCTTGAGGCCAAGGTCGTTCTGAAAATCGGCCCGGTCAAAGCCAAGTTCGCCGGAGAGGTCACGCTCGACAATTCCAACGCGCCCGGCGGGTTTTCCCTGACCGGTGAAGGCAAGGGCGGTGCTGCGGGCTTTGCCAAAGGCGGAGCCGAGGTGACACTGACCGAAGATGGCGATGAGACGGTTCTGGCTTACACGGCGAGCGTTGATGTCGGTGGCAAGATTGCCCAGCTGGGCAGTCGCCTGATCGCGGGTACGGCCAAGAAGCTGTCGGGAAAGTTCTTCACCCGTTTCGGTGAGATCGTATCCGAGCAGTCGGTATCCTGATCTCAGCTAGCGGCCCGATTTGCCGCCTTAATCGGAATCAAAGCACCTGTGATGAGCCGCGCGAATGTGCGGCTCGTTTTGGTGCGGCTATGACAGGTGGGTAATCCGACAGAAATGGCTAAAACTTCAATGAAGTTAGGCATCTAGGTCGTTTATATTTGGGGATTTGGTGCCCAGGAGAGGACTCGAACCTCCACGTCCATACGGACACTAGCACCTGAAGCTAGCGCGTCTACCAATTCCGCCACCTGGGCAGGTGTCGTGAGGGGGCGTTTAAGCCCAGCAGCGAGGGGCGTCAACCAGATTCGCCGAGATTTTTGAAAGTTTTTTGACCCGCTCCCGAAACCTTCAGAAAATCGGAGGTTTTTCCCGTACGCGCGGCGTTATTGCGCCTTGTTTGCCGGGGCTATGGGCGGTAGATCGGGTCAAGACCCATCAGTAGGAGCACTCGCATGTCCAAACTGGTCACGATTTATGGCGGATCGGGATTTGTCGGCCGGTATATCGCCCGGCGCATGGCAAACGAAGGATGGCGTGTGCGTGTTGCGGTGCGCCGCCCCAATGAGGCGATGTTCGTCAAACCTTATGGCGTGGTTGGACAGGTCGAGCCGATGCTGTGCAATATCCGCGATGACGCCTCGGTTGCGGCGGTCATGCACGGAGCCGATGCGGTGGTGAATTGCGTGGGTGTGCTGAACGAACTGGGCAAGAACGAGTTTAATGCGGTACAGGCCGAAGGGGCGGGACGGATCGCACGTATTGCTGCGGAACAGGGCGTGGCGCGGATGGTGCATATCTCAGCCATCGGTGCAGATGCCGAGTCGGACAGCGAATATTCCCGAACCAAGGCACAGGGTGAGGCGGGCGTGCTGGCCCATATGCCGAATGCGGTGATCTTGCGCCCGTCGATCATCTTCGGGACAGAGGATCAGTTCTTTAACCGTTTCGCCGGGATGACCCGTATGGGGCCGTTTCTGCCTTTGGTCGGTGCGGATACAAAATTCCAGCCGGTCTATGTGGATGACGTGGCCAAGGCGGCTGTTCAGGGCGTTCTGGGGCAGGCCGAGGCAGGCACCTATGAGTTGGGCGGGCCTGAGGTCAAAAGCTTCCGCGCGTTGATGCAGCAAATGCTGGATGTGATCTACCGCCGCCGTGTCATCATCGGAATTCCGTTCTTTGCCGCAAAGATCATGGCAGGCGTGCTGGATATCGTGAAATTCGTCAGTTTCCAGCTGTTCCCGAACCCTATCCTGACCCGCGACCAGTTAAAGAACCTGCGCCGCGATAATGTGGTGTCTGACGGAGCGAAGGGTCTTGGTGATCTGGGTATCGAGGCGGTCACTCTGGAATCTGTCTTGCCGGATTACCTGTGGAAATTCCGCCCCTCGGGTCAATATGACGAGATTCAGAAATCGGCCGACAACCTGCGAACCTGATCAGCTATAGGCAATCACCAGCAGGATTGTGCCCAGGATTACCCGATAGATGACATAGGGTGTAAAGCTGACGCTGCGCAGCAGTCGCATCATCAGAGATAGTGCCAACAAGGCTGAAACAAAGGCGAAGGCGGCTGCAATGGCCCCGTCTTTGGCCAACTGCGCGTCCGCCTCGTGGATCACGTTCACTGATAGCAACACGCCCGAGGCCAGAATTGTCGGGATCGACATCAGCATTGCGATCCGCGCGCCGTCTTCCCGGCTGTACCCAAGGTGCCGCGCGCCTGTGATGGTGATGCCCGAGCGCGAAGTGCCGGGAATAAGCGCCAAAACCTGCCACAGCCCCATAATGGCCGCGTCCCGCAGGCTCCAGTCGTTGGTCTGTTTGGTCTGCGGGCCTTTCTGATCCATCCAATACAGCAGAAGGCCGAACCCCAGCATGGTCCACCCGATCACGGCCATTGAACGCAGAGATTGGCTTAGCCCGGTTTTGAACAGGATGGCCCCAACGATGACCGTGGGAATCGTTGCAACGATAAGTCCCATAGCCAGCCGGGATTGCGGCGTATCAACCCGCCCGGTCAGGGCGTGGGGCAGGCCCGCGATTGCCTGTTTGACGTCGGACCAGAAATACAGAACCACGGCCCCGAGTGTCCCGACATGAACGGCGACGTCGATGGCAATCCCCTGATCGTCCAGCCCGGTCAGGCTGGGCAACAGGATCAGATGACCTGATGACGAGATTGGCAAGAACTCTGTGATCCCCTGAATGATCGCCACGAGAATCAATTGGAAAAGACTCATCTGCCCTGCCGCGCTGTCGCCATGCTTTGTTTGATTTTAGGGGTATAAGGGCGGCACCGGAAAGAAAAGCACGCAAATAGGTCCGATTCGGATTTAAATTTCCTCATATTTTTCAATCTGAGAGCTTTGAGGGGTAAATATTTTTAAAGTAGGTCAGTATAATTGACTTTTAATCCTGTATACCATCCCGTAAGGAGTTTTCACCAAGCCAATTCATGGAGTCTGACCCGTGGCCAAGCAACCGATGCTGAAATTTGTACAGATCGACCGGGACATGCCGGAAAAACGTGCCGCCGAGGTGCGCAAAGAGGACTTCAACGAAATCTACGCGGAATATGCGTCGGCCAAGGCGCAAGAGCAGGCCAGCCGCTGTAGCCAATGTGGTGTGCCATATTGCCAGTCGCATTGCCCGCTGCACAATAACATCCCCGACTGGTTAAACCTGACCGCGACGGGCCGTCTGGAAGAGGCCTACCAGACCAGCCAGGCCACCAACACCTTCCCTGAGATATGCGGCCGTATCTGTCCGCAAGACCGTCTGTGCGAAGGCAACTGCGTCATCGAACAGTCCGGCCACGGAACCGTGACCATCGGAACGATTGAAAAATACATCACCGACACCGCGTGGGACAACGGCTGGGTGAAGCCCGTCGTTCCGACCGCAGAACGGAGCGAAAGCGTTGGCATCATCGGCGGTGGCCCCGGTGGGCTGGCCGCGGCAGATATGCTGCGTCGTGCGGGGATTCAAGTCACTGTCTATGACCGCTATGACCGCGCGGGTGGTCTGCTGATGTACGGTATTCCGGGCTTCAAACTGGAAAAGGACATCGTTCAGCGCCGCAATGATTTGCTGGCCGATGGCGGCGTTTCGTTTGAATTGAATTGCGACGTGGATGCCGCGAAATTCGAAGAAATTCGAGCCAAGCATGACGCCGTGATCATCGCGACCGGCGTTTACAAGTCGCGCGACCTGTCCATGCCCGGCAGTGGGTTAAATGGAATCGAGAAGGCTATCGACTTCCTGACTGCCTCGAACCGCAAAAGCTTTGGTGATGAGGTCGCGGATTTCGACAATGGGCGCTTGAATGCGCAAGGAAAGAAGGTCGTTGTAATCGGCGGTGGTGATACCGCAATGGACTGTGTGCGCACCTCGATCCGTCAGGGGGCAACCTCAGTCAAATGCCTGTACCGTCGTGACCGCGCAAACATGCCGGGCTCGCAGCGGGAAACGCAGAACGCCGAGGAAGAAGGCGTGATCTTCGAATGGCTTAGCGCGCCCAAAGGTTTCACCGGCGATGACACGGTGTCCGGCGTGATGGTGCAGAAGATGCGTTTGGGTCAGCCCGATGCCTCCGGTCGTCAGGCCCCCGAAGTGATCGAAGGCGCGGATTACGTGGAAGATGCCGATCTGGTGATCAAGGCGTTGGGCTTCGAGCCCGAAGACCTGCCCACTCTGTTCGGCCAGCCCGACCTGCCCGTCACCCGCTGGGGCACCGTTAAGGCCGCATTCCAGACCGGTGAGACCGAGATGGACGGCGTTTACGCGATTGGGGACATCGTGCGCGGTGCGTCTCTGGTCGTGTGGGCGATCCGCGACGGCCGCGACTGCGCTGACGCGATCCTCGACCGGTTCAATGCCAAAGCGACCATCGCCGCCGAATAACCCAACGCCCAGCGACAGGAGGGTTTGATGCCCGAATTGCAAGGCCAATGCATGTGCGGCGCGGTCACAGTCACCGCGACCCCGGCGAAAGACTCGCTGGGCGCCTGTCATTGTGACCAATGCCGCCGCTGGACCAGTTCGATGCTGGTGACGTTTCAGGCCGAGCCAGGCTATGCCGCGCTTGGCCCGGTCAAGACCTTCACTTCGTCCGATTGGGCGGAGCGCGCGTTTTGCTCGGAGTGCGGATCGGCCCTTTGGTACCGGATCACGCTGCCCGGCGAGATGCACGGACATACACAAATGGCAGCGGGCCTGTTCGAAGACACAGGCAACCCGCTGAAACTGGAACTTTATATCGACAAAAAGCCCGACGGGTACGCGTTCGCAGGTGAACGCCAGCAGATGACCAAATCGCAGGTCGAAGCGATGTACGCCCAGCCGGAAGAAGGAGACAGCCAATGACCAAATATGATGCCGATTGGGTGCGGGCCGAGGAAGCCAAGCGCAAATGGATGGCGGAAAACGGTCTCTATTCCGAGGAAGAAGAGCATTCGTCCTGCGGTGTGGGCCTTGTCGTTTCTGTGGACGGTAAAGCGTCTCGTAAGGTTGTCGACGCGGGTATCGACGCGCTCAAGGCGATCTGGCACCGCGGCGCTGTGGACGCAGATGGCAAAACTGGTGACGGCGCGGGCATCCATGTGCAAATTCCGGTGCCTTTCTTCTATGACCAAATCCGCCGCACCGGCCACGAGCCCAATCTGAACGAGCTGATTGCTGTTGGTCAGGTTTTCCTGCCCCGCACCGACTTTGGCGCGCAGGAAAGCTGCCGGACCATCGTGGAAACCGAAGTTCTGCGCATGGGCTATTACATCTACGGCTGGCGTCACGTGCCGGTTGATGTGACCTGTCTGGGTGAAAAAGCCAATGCGACCCGCCCCGAGATTGAGCAGATTCTGATCTCGAACTCGAAAGGCGTGGATGAAGAGACGTTCGAGCGCGAACTGTACGTCATCCGTCGTCGTATCGAAAAAGCCGCCGCTGCTGCGGGCATTTCCGGCCTGTATCTTGCGTCGCTGTCCTGCCGTTCGATCATCTACAAGGGCATGATGCTGGCCGAGCAGGTGGCGGTGTTCTACCCCGACCTGATGGATGAACGCTTTGAATCGGCTTTTGCGATTTACCACCAGCGTTATTCGACCAACACCTTCCCACAATGGTGGCTGGCGCAGCCGTTCCGCATGTTGGCCCATAACGGCGAGATCAACACGCTGAAGGGCAACATCAACTGGATGAAAAGCCACGAGATCCGCATGGCCTCGGCGACCTTTGGCGACTATGCCGAGGATATCAAGCCGATCATCGCGGGCGGATCGTCGGATTCGGCTGCATTAGACTCGGTTTTTGAGGTTCTGGTGCGTGCGGGCCGCTCGGCTCCGATGGCGAAAACCATGCTGGTGCCGGAAAGCTGGTCCAAGCAGGCGGTGGAACTGCCGCAGGCGTGGCGCGACATGTATTCCTACTGCAACTCGGTGATGGAGCCGTGGGACGGCCCCGCAGCACTGGCCATGACGGATGGCCGCTGGGTTTGCGCCGGTCTGGACCGGAACGGCCTGCGCCCAATGCGCTATGTCGTTACCGGCGATGGCTTGGTCATCGCGGGGTCCGAGGCTGGTATGGTGCCGATTGACGAAGCTTCTGTGACTGAAAAAGGCGCTCTTGGGCCGGGTCAGATGCTGGCCGTCGACATGAAAAAGGGCAAGTTGTTCCGCGATAAACAGATCAAGGACAAACTGGCCCGCGCGCTGCCCTTTGGCGAGTGGGTCGGCAAGATCAACGATCTCGACGCAACGCTGGCGGGCGTATCCGAGGCTCCGTTGTTCTCGGGTGAAGAATTGCGCAAACGCCAGATCGCGGCGGGGTACTCGGTTGAGGAACTGGAACAGATCCTTGCCCCGATGGCCGAGGATGGCAAAGAGGCGCTGGCCTCGATGGGTGACGACACGCCCTCGGCAGTTCTGTCCAAGAAATACCGCCCGCTGAGCCACTTCTTCCGTCAGAACTTCAGCCAAGTGACCAACCCGCCCATCGACAGCTTGCGCGAATACCGGGTGATGTCGCTGAAAACGCGGTTTGGGAACCTGAAGAACGTGCTGGACGAAGACAGCAGCCAGACCGAGATCATCGTTCTGGAAAGCCCGTTCGTTGGCAACACGCAGTGGGATAAGTTGGTTGAGACTTTCAACTCTCCGCTGGCCGAGATCGACTGTAGCTTTGAACCGGGCCGTGGGGCGCTAAGCGCCGCGTTGGCCCGTGTTAGAGCCGAAGCAGAAGAAGCTGTGCGCTCGGGTGCAGGGCATCTGGTGCTGTCCGATATGAACTCGGGCGAGGGTCGTGTGGCGATGCCGATGATCCTTGCGACCAGCGCGGTGCATTCGCATCTGACCCGTCAGGGGCTGCGTACCTTCTGCTCGCTGAACGTGCGGTCTGCCGAATGTGTTGATCCGCATTACTTTGCGGTTCTGATTGGCTGCGGGGCCACCGTTGTGAACGCCTACCTGGCTGAGGATTCGCTGGCGGACCGTATTGATCGCGGCTTGCTGGACGGCACCCTGACCGAAAACGTCGCGCGCTATCGCGAAGCCATCGACCAAGGCCTGCTGAAGATCATGGCCAAGATGGGGATTTCGGTGATCTCATCCTATCGTGGCGGCCTGAACTTTGAGGCCGTGGGCCTCAGCCGCGCCATGGTGGCCGAGTACTTCCCCGGCATGACCAGCCGGATTTCGGGTATCGGTGTGACCGGTATCCAGACCAAGCTGGAAGAGATTCACGCCAAGGGCTGGGACAGCGGTCTGGACGTGCTGCCCATCGGTGGTTTCTACAAAGCGCGCAAATCGGGTGAGACCCATGCGTGGGAAGCGACTTCGATGCACATGATGCAGATGGCCTGCAACCGTGCCTCCTATGAGCTGTGGAAGCAGTATTCGGCCAAGATGCAATCGAACCCGCCGATCCACCTGCGTGACCTGATGGATTTCAAACCGCTGGGCAAGCCGGTGCCGATTGAAGAGGTCGAATCGATCACCTCGATCCGCAAGCGCTTTGTCACACCGGGCATGTCGCTGGGTGCCCTCAGCCCCGAGGCGCATAAGGCGCTGAATGTGGCGATGAACCGGATTGGTGCGAAGTCTGACTCGGGTGAGGGCGGAGAAGATCCGGCGCATTTCGTGCCTGAACCCAATGGCGACAACCCGTCGGCCAAGATCAAACAGGTGGCCTCGGGCCGGTTCGGCGTGACTGCCGAGTACCTGAACCAGTGTGAAGAGCTTGAGATTAAGGTTGCTCAGGGGGCCAAGCCGGGTGAGGGTGGTCAGCTGCCGGGCATGAAAGTGACCGACCTGATCGCGCGTCTGCGACACTCGACCAAGGGCGTGACGCTGATCTCGCCGCCGCCGCATCACGACATCTACTCGATCGAGGATCTGGCGCAGCTGATCTACGACCTGAAACAGATCAACCCGCGCTGCAAAGTGACGGTGAAACTGGTGGCGTCTTCGGGCGTTGGCACGATTGCTGCGGGTGTGGCCAAGGCCAAAGCCGATATTATCCTGATTTCGGGTCACAATGGCGGCACGGGCGCCTCGCCCGCGACTTCGATCAAATATGCCGGTCTGCCGTGGGAGATGGGCCTGACCGAGGCGCATCAGGTTCTGGCGATGAACAACCTGCGCGACCGTGTGACCCTGCGGACCGATGGTGGTTTGCGCACCGGGCGTGACATCGTCATGGCCGCGATGATGGGGGCCGAGGAGTATGGCATCGGCACCGCCGCGCTGATCGCGATGGGCTGTATCATGGTGCGTCAGTGCCAGTCGAACACCTGTCCGGTAGGCGTCTGTACGCAGGACGAAGACCTGCGTGCCAAGTTCACCGGCAATGCGGATAAGGTCGTCAATCTGATCACATTCTACGCACAGGAGGTCCGCGAGTTGCTGGCCAGCCTCGGTGCGCGCTCGATTGATGAGATCATCGGACGGGCCGATCTGCTGGCGCAGGTCAGCCGAGGTTCGGCGCATCTGGACGATCTGGACCTGAACCCGTTGCTGATCACCGTCGATGGCGCGCATGACATCGTCTATGATCGCCGCAAAGAGCGGAATGCCGTTCCGGATACGCTGGACGCCGAGATCGTGCGCGATGCGGCCCGGTTCCTGAAAGATGGCGAGAAGATGCAGCTGTCTTACGCCATCCAGAACACCCATCGGACTGTTGGTACCCGCGTCTCCAGCCATATCGTGCAGAATTTCGGGATGCGGAACACGTTCCAGTCCGACCATCTGCATGTGAAACTGCAAGGCTCGGCCGGTCAGTCGCTGGGGGCCTTTGCGGCTCCGGGTCTGAAACTGGAGGTGTCGGGCGACGCCAACGACTATGTCGGTAAGGGTCTGTCCGGCGGTACCATCGTTGTACGTCCGCCGCAGGTCAGCCCGCTAAAAGCAGACGAGAACACCATCATCGGCAATACCGTGCTGTACGGCGCAACCGATGGTCACCTGTTTGCAGCAGGCCGCGCGGGTGAGCGCTTTGCCGTGCGGAACTCGGGCGCGAAGGTGGTGATTGAGGGCTGTGGCTCGAACGGGTGTGAGTACATGACCGGCGGCTTGGCGGTGATCCTTGGTGATATCGGGGCCAACTTTGGTGCGGGTATGACAGGCGGTATGGCCTATCTGTATGACCCGGACGGCAAAGCCGAAGCGCTGATGAACAAAGAGACGCTTGTGACTTGCCCGGTAACCGTCGATCATTGGGAAGAGCAGCTGAAAACGCTGATCGAAACCCATCAGGCCGAAACTTTCAGCCGCAAGGCAGCGGACATCCTGCAACACTGGGATGTGGAAAAGGCCAACTTTGTGCAGGTCTGCCCGAAAGAGATGCTGAACAAGCTCAGCCATCCGTTGACCAACGAAGTTGCAGCGGTCCCCGCCGAATAAGCCGGACTGTCATCCAAAACCTGAAAACCCGCGTGTCCGATAAAACACGCGGGTTTTGTCTTTTTTGGTCAAATTTTCCGCGTTTATTGCGATTTTGTGCGGATCACGCTTTGCTTTATCTACGGTTTCTTTGGGATTTGCATCCAGTCTGCATCCCAATTGAGTTGAGTAGGCAGGAGCAGGCACATGCCCACGACCTATACCGATCAGTTCTTCGTTCTGGATCCGGCGAACCCCGGGGCCAACGGTACGGTGGTGGGTTCTACCCTCTCAGTGCAGAAATTCGACATTGTCGATCAGAACGACGATGCGCTGATCAACCGTCTGGCGAATGACTCGGTTGATGGTCAGGATATCACCGCCTCTTACTTCGACGATATGGTGACCATTCAGCTCGATGACGGAACGCAAGTCACTTATACGGGCGTCACGTTCTACCTTGCCGATGGGCGTGAGGTGTTTACCCCCACTGATGGCCAGGTTTTGCAGGACGGGACCTTCGTCAGTGCATCGGTGACGGATTTCAGCGATCAGGGCGCGTCTTTTGGATCTGTTGATATCAACAACAACGATCTTGGGCCGCCCTGCTTTACCCCCGGCACCCTGATCGACACCCCCACGGGGCCGCGCCCGGTCGAGGCGTTGAAGCCCGGCGATCTGGTGACGACCGTCGACAATGGAGCGCAGCCGTTGATGTGGGTCGGGCGCACAACAGTGCAAGCGCAGGGTAAACTGGCCCCTATTCGCTTTGCGGCTGGTGTGTTGGGGTTGGACAGTGACCTGATCGTCTCACCGCAGCACCGGATGCTGGTGTCAGACTGGCGCGCGCCCTATCTGTTCGGTCATGCCGAAGTGCTGATCGCAGCCCATTGTCTGGTCAATGGCGATTCGGTTGTCCGCGTCGAAGGCGGCACGGTGGACTATATCCATCTGTTATTTGCCCGGCATGAGATCGTCATTGCCAACGGGGCCAGAAGCGAAAGCTATTATCCGGGCCATGCGGTGACACAGGCTGACCGGGACACACAGGCCGAACTGCTGCACCTGTTTCCGCAATTGCGCAGCCGACGCGCGTTGATGCCGGAAACGGCCCGCCCCGTTATTCGCCCGCGTGAGGCGCGCGCGCTGGCGATATAAAGCTTTCCCAACCCGCGCGCCGCATCGTATAGCATCAGCATGGCAAAAAAAGCAGCGCGCAAGTCGAGCAGTCGAAAAAGCAAAGCGCCCAAGACCAAAAAGACCCCGTTCCTAATTCGCCGTTGGCTGACGCGCGCCATGCTGGGCGTGGTGATTTTTGTCGTCGGTCTGGTGGCGCTGTTTTCCGTGGTGAACCCGCCCGTCACCCATACAATCTGGTCTGAATGGCGCAGGCTGGGCAAGGTCGAGCGTGATTGGGTCCCGATTGAGGAAATCTCGCCGGTCATGGTGCGTTCGGTCGTGGCTGCCGAGGACGCCAATTTCTGCCTGCATTGGGGATTTGATGTCGAGGCTATCCGCGACGCGCTTGAAAACGGCGGCGCGCGCGGGGCATCGACCATCTCGCAGCAGGTGGTGAAGAACGTGTTCCTCTGGCAGGGCAGAAGCTGGGTGCGCAAGGCGCTGGAAACCTCGATCACGCCGCTGGTCGAAATCATCTGGAGCAAACAGCGCATACTTGAAGTTTATCTGAACGTGGCCGAAACCGGGCAGGGCGTCTTTGGGGTCGAGGCAGCGGCCCGGCGCAACTTCAACACCTCTGCGGCGCAGCTAAGCCCGGTACAGGCAGCCCGGATTGCGGCGATCCTGCCCTCACCGCGCAACCGGTCGGTGACGGATCCGTCTGTACGCACGCGCAGACGGGCGGCGTCGATTCTGGACGGGGCGGCCACCATCCGCGCAGATGGTCGCGCGGATTGTTTCGAGGATTGAAACTCATCACCCCTCGGGGCTAAAGCTAAGGGGTATACACTGGTTCGATTGGAAGCCCATGGCGCGACTGTTTCACGTTCCCCTTTCCCCCTATTGCCGCAAGGTCCGCCTGTCACTGGCGGAAAAGAAGATCGAGGTTGAGCTGGTAGAAGAGAAATACTGGGAGAAAGACCCGGATTTCCTGCGCCGCAACCCTGCCGGAAAGGTTCCGGTTTTGCGGCTGGATGGGCAGATGATGTCGGAAAGTGCAGCCATTTGCGAATATATCGAGGATACGCGCCCAGAGCCCCCTTTGATGCCAAAAAAACCCGAAGCACGGTACGAAGTGCGGCGTCTGGTCGGATGGTTTGATGACAAGTTCCATCACGAGGTGACGGCGAAACTGCTGTATGAGCGCGTGAACAAGAAAGTGACGGGCGAGGGGTACCCGGACAGCAAAAACGTCAAAGAAGGCGCGCGGGCGATCAAATATCATCTGGACTACATGGCCTGGTTGCTGGATCACCGCCGCTGGCTGGCCGGGGATCAGATGACGCTGGCGGATTTTGCAGCCGCGGCGCATTTGTCGGCACTGGATTATATCTCAGACGTGGATTGGAACCGGTCGCAGGCGGTGAAGGACTGGTATGCCAAGATCAAGTCCCGCCCGGCTTTCCGGTCGATCTTGGCGGATCAGGTGCCGGGGTTCCGGCCGCCGCCTCATTACGCTGATCTGGATTTCTGATATTCAGGGTCGGACCGGGGGCTGTCTGCCCCGGACCCCCGAGGATATTTTTGGCCAGATGAAGAGTGGATCAGGGATAAAAGAAAAGCTGGTGGCGCAGGCGCTGAGCGAAGGCTTTGTGTCTTGCCGAGTGTGCCGGCCATGGGATGTGCCAGAAGTTCCCGCTCGGCTCGAGGCGTTTTTGCAGGCCGGGTATCATGGGCAGATGGGCTGGATGGCCGAGCGCACCCATTGGCGGGGCGACCCGGCGGCGCTGTGGCCCGAGGCGCAGTCGGTGATAATGCTGGCCGAAAGCTATACGCCTGATCATGACCCGACAGAGGTTTTGGATCATCCGGACCGGGGCGCGATATCCGTCTATGCCCAGAACAAGGACTACCACGATCTGGTCAAGAAGCGCCTGAAACGTCTGGCCCGCTGGCTGATTGCCGAGGCGGGTGGCGAGGTGAAGGTTTTTGTCGATACGGCCCCGGTGCCGGAAAAGGCGTTGGGCCAGGCGGCAGGTTTGGGATGGCAGGGAAAACACACCAATCTGGTGAGCCGGGATTGGGGGAATTGGGCCTTTATAGGGTCTGTTTTTACCACTCTGGACCTGCCTTCGGACATGGCAGAGGCGGATCATTGCGGCTCGTGCCGGTCCTGCTTGCAGGCTTGCCCGACGGACGCGTTCCCTGCGCCGTATCAACTGGATGCCCGGCGGTGCATTTCATATCTGACGATTGAACATAAGGGGCCGGTTGACGAGGAATTGCGCGCCAAGCTTGGCAACAGGATTTACGGGTGTGACGATTGTCTGGCGGCGTGTCCTTGGAACAAATTTGCCGTTGCTGCAAGTGATATGCGGTACGCTGCGCGCGATGATCTGAAGGCCCCGTCATTGGCGGAACTCGCGGCGTTGGACGATATGGCGTTTCGCGCGAAGTTTTCCGGGTCGCCGATCAAGCGGATCGGTCGGGACCGGTTTGTGCGGAACGTATTGTACGCCATCGGCAACTCGGGGCAGGTTGATCTGCGCCCGTCGGCGCAGGGTTTGACCGATGACCCAGACCCAACGGTGGCCGATGCCGCGCGCTGGGCGGTCGAACAACTGTCGTAAGTGCCGCAAACAGGCTGGACGTGTCGGTTCAAACCGCTACACCCCTCTTCAGCGAACAGGAAGGAGAACCCGATGGCGCTGGCTTTGGGTGTGGATACGGGCGGAACCTATACAGATGCGGTGCTGATCCGGGATGAGAAAGAGGTGATCGCCTCGGCCAAGTCTCTGACCACGCGGGCCGATCTGGCGATTGGCGTGGGCAAGGCGATTCAAGCGGTTCTGGATGCGGCACGGATCAAGCCGGAGCAGATCTCGATGGCATCTTTGTCGACCACTCTGGCCACAAATGCTCTGGTCGAAGGACAGGGCGGGCGTGTGGCGTTGGTCTATATCGGGTTCAAGGAAGGAGACCTGGACAGGCACGGGTTGCGGGATGCGTTGAAGGGCGATCCGGCGCTTGTGGTTGCAGGTGGACATAGCCATGCCGGAGGTGAAGCCGCGCCGTTGGATACGGCGGCGATTGAGGCGTTATTAGACTCTCATAAATGCATATCTGGCTTCGCAGTGGCCGCTCAGTTTGCCACGCGAAACCCTGCGCATGAGCTTGAAGCGGCGCGGGTGATCGCCGAAAAGACCGGCGCGCCCGTGACATGCTCGCACCACTTGTCGGCCAAGCTGAACGGTCCAAAGCGGGCGGTGACGGCGGTGTTGAATGCGCGCTTGATCGGGATGATCGACCGGCTGATCGGGCGAGCACAAGATCGCTTGCTGGAGCTGGGCATTACGGCGCCGATGATGGTGGTGCGCGGCGACGGCGCGTTGATGAGCGCCGAGCAGGCGCGGGAACGACCGATTGAGACGATCCTCAGCGGCCCGGCTGCTTCGATTGTGGGGGCAAGCTGGCTGACGGGGACCCAAAACGCATTGGTGTCGGATATTGGGGGAACGACCACGGATGTGGCGCTGATCCGCGATGGGAAACCGGCCATTGATCCCTCGGGCGCGCAGGTCGGTGGGTTCCGCACCATGGTCGAAGCCGTAGCGATGCGTACGCATGGATTAGGCGGTGACAGTCAGGTGCAGGTTGTGACCGAAGGGCTGGGCGGCGGCGTTTTCCTTGGCCCGAGGCGAGTTTTGCCCGTGTCCCTGATTGCATCCGAGGCGCCCGAAGTTGTGCATGCGGTGCTCGACACGCAGTTGCGGGCCACAACGGTTGGGGAACATGACACGCGGTTCGCGCGCCGGGTTCCCGGCATTCATGCCGAAGGGTTGGGCGCGCGGGAAGACGCGCTGTTGCAACGGCTGGGGGACAAGGTGCTGCCGCTGAGCGACCTGTTGCGTACCCGGATGGAAAACGGCGCGCTCACGCGGCTGGTGGATCGTGGGATCGTTCAGGTGTCTGGGGTGACGCCGTCGGATGCCAGCCATGTGCTTGGCCGGTTGGATGCCTGGGATGCCGAGGCTGCCCGTAAGGCGCTGGAACTGGTGGCGCGCAAACGGGTCGGAACCGGGGACAGGCTGGCCTCGGGGCCGGAAGAGCTGGCGCAAATGATTGTCGACCAGCTAACCGATCAGACCGCTTTGACCTTGTTAGAGACTGCTTTTGCCGAAGAAGCAGATGATTTCGGCGTTTCCGCTACTGATTTGGCCCGGCATGTGCTGACGCAAAAAGGCTTGGCACGGCATCGTGGGCTGCTGGCCCTGGATGCGGCCTTGAACGTAGACGTGGTGGGACTGGGCGCGTCAGCCCCCAGCTATTATCCGGCGGTTGGGGAAAAGCTGCACGCACGCATGATCCTGCCTGAACATGCAGGGGTCGCAAATGCCATCGGCGCGGTTGTCGGGCGGTTGACCCTGCGCCGCTCAGGCACCGTGACGTCACCATCCGAGGGGCGCTTCCGAGTGCATCTGGAAGACGGCCCGCAGGATTTCACCGAGTCCGACAAAGCGTTGGACCTACTGGAATCCGTTCTGCGAACCGAGGCGGAGGGCGCCGTACGTCAGGCCGGGGCTGCGGACATCCGGGTTGTCGTCGACCGGGATATCCGCACGGCCCGAGTTGAGGCGCAGGAGGTATTCGTCGAGGCGATGATCACCGTCGAAGCCAGCGGACGGCCCCGCGTGGCGACGGGGTAGCCCCCAAAAGGGCCCCTGCCCGGTTATTCAGCTGCGTCGCGTTTGGGCAGAACCCAATTGGGGCGCGGGAAGTGGCAGGTATAGCCGTTCGGGATACGCTCAAGGTAATCCTGATGTTCGGGCTCGGCCTGCCAGAAATCACCAACGGGTTCGACCTCGGTCACCACTTTGCCGGGCCAAAGGCCGCTGGCGTTCACATCGGCGATCGTGTCCTCTGCCACCTGTTTCTGGTCGTCATCCAGATAGTAAATGGCCGAGCGGTAGCTCATCCCGCGGTCATTGCCCTGCCGGTTTGGCGTGGTCGGATCGTGGATCTGAAAGAAGAATTCCAGCAGTTCGCGATAGGTGATCTTGGTGGAGTCGAAAATGATCTCGATCCCTTCGGCATGGGTGCCATGGTTGCGATAGGTGGCATTTGGGACATCACCCCCGGTGTAGCCGACGCTGGTGCGGGACACGCCCGGCAGTTTGCGGATCAGGTCCTGCATGCCCCAGAAACAGCCACCGGCCAGAACAGCGCGTTGTTCAGTCATTGGATTTCCTCCACATGGATCAGGTATTCGCCATAACCTTCGGCCTCCATCTCATCGCGATGGATGAACCGCAAGGCGGCTGAATTGATGCAGTAGCGCAGCCCGCCGTGTTCACGCGGACCATCGGGGAAGACATGCCCCAGATGGCTGTCGCCATGTTTCGAGCGGACCTCGGTGCGGACCATACCATGCGTGGTGTCGCGGAACTCTTCCACATGTTCATGGATGATCGGCTTAGTAAAGCTGGGCCAGCCACAGCCGGACTCGTACTTGTGGGTCGAGGCAAACAGCGGCTCGCCCGAAACGATATCGACATAGATGCCCGGTTCTTTGTTGCCCAGGTACTTGCCAGTGCCGGGGCGCTCGGTTCCGCTGCGCTGCGTAACATGGAACTCTTCAGGCGAGAGGGCGGCGATGGCGTCGGCGGATTTGGTGTATCGGGTCATGGCTCCTCCGGTCGTTTTGCTTTTGTGCCATAATCTGGGGGTAAGTAGAGGGAAAGCAAACCCCTGTTTCAAGGCACTCGCGCAGTCGTGCAAAATGATCTGCTGACGTATTCCATGCGTTAAAGGAAAAAAGGGAGGCTGGACGATGATCAGACTGTTCGTACTAACGGCATTGATTTTGTTGGGCCGCGCCGTACAGGCGGCCCCGCTGAGCGGTGAATTTGCCTCGATCGACGGCGGCACTTTCGCGATCGAGGATTGGAGAGGTCAGCCTGTGTTGGTGGTAAACACCGCCTCGGATTGCGGATTCACTGGACAATATGCGGCTCTGCAAAAGGTATATGAGATTTATTCCGAGCGTGGTTTGGTGGTGCTGGCAGTGCCATCAGATTCCTTCAATCAGGAATTGGGCTCGGCGGCGGAGGTCAAAGAGTTCTGTGAATTGAACTATGATCTGACCCTTCCAATGACCGACATCACGCCGGTCAAGGGCGCGGATGCCCATCCTTTCTATCTGGCGGTTGCGACGCAGACGGGGTTTGTGCCTCGGTGGAATTTCAACAAGATTTTGCTAGATTCCGATGGCGAGGTCGTTGCCACCTTTGGCGCCAATATCAAACCGGAATCGCCCAAACTGTTGCGTCAGGTCGAAAGATTGCTGCCCTGAGCAGGTTGTCGCGAAAGCTGCACTGCCAGAATACCCAAAGTCGTGATGCCGACACCGACCAGGTCCAGCGGGCCAAGATTCTCGCCCAACAGGATCGCAGCGATGGTGACGCCGAAGATCGGGTTGAGGAAATGAAAGGTCGCAGCACGAGTCGCCCCGATCCGGTCCAGTAGCAAAACCCAGATCAGCGTCGCCAGCAGGCCAGGGAACAGGGTCGTGTATGTAAATGCTAGCGCGAGCGGTACGGTCAGATGGATATAGATTGTCTCGAAAAGAGGGGCGGCCACGAACAGAACTGCCGAGCCCACCAGCATCTGCAACCCAACCACCATCATGAAATTCCCGCCCGAGGTCGCCCCGCGAATGGTCAGGGTGGCGAAGGTCAGTGCCAGCGCCCCCAGACAGCACAGGGTCACGCCGAACAGATCAACGCCGCCGCCGATCCGTGTGCTCATGATCAGGGCGACACCAGCGAACCCGGCGAACAGGCCCATCACCGCTAAGGGGCGCAGTTTTTCCCCCAGAAACACCCATCCGGCCAATGCCACCAGCAATGGCATGGTCGAGGCGATGATTGCGGCCACTGATGCCTCAACCGTCTGCATGGCATAGAAATTCAGACCCAAATACAGGGCATTCTGGCAGATTCCAAACAGGATAGTGGCGCGCCATTGTGGGCGCGTCAGGTTCCAGCTTTGCCCCATGACGCGGGCAATCGCGACCCCCAGACAGCCTGAGATCAGAAACCGTAAGGCCAGCGAAAACAAAGGTGAGGCATCGGCCACGATGATCCGTGCCGACGTAAAGGCCGATGACCAGATGAAGGCAAAAATCAGCCCCATGGCGATCGCACGTAAATCCATTGGGCCTCCCGTCACTTGGCCCGGACTGTTCCCGATTTTCCATCTGGCTGCAAGCTTAGGTTGCCAAAATACACACATCTGCGGCGGAGCTGGACAATCGTTAACGTTTTTATTGATTGACTGGCCAATTAAAGATAACTGCGATGGCACTTTACCGATAAGAAAAAGGGAGGAGTGTTAAGTGTTGTTGGAGTACATCCTGTCATTCGGCGTCTTGCTGGCCCTGGGCCTGGTCGCTTTCTTTGTCGTGAAATGGTGGAATCTGCGCTGCGTCGGCGTGACGCCCGTCCACCTGTTCACCTTTATAGCGATCCTGTTCACATCCGGGCTGGATGTCGGCCTGATCATGTTCCCGCTGACCGAGTTTGGCGGATATGCCGAAGACCCCGCCTATGCCTTCGCCAACCCACTGGCGATCGAGTTCGGGTTCTGGGGTTTCCTGATCTGGGCCTTCTACTTCCTGACGGCCTTCTATTTCTGTGTGATTGAGCCGCGCGTGAAGTTCTTCGAAATCCCGCTGGTCAAGTTGATCAACAACGTGGTCATCATCGGAACCTGCGCCTTCACCGCAAGCCTGTTCCTGATCTACCTGCCGGGCTACCTGCCCGAGGTCGGAGACGGCGAATCCGTGGTCACAACCTTCTATATCATCGTTTTCGTGGTCATTTTGGCCGCGGCATACTCCTCGACCGACCTTAAATACGTCCGCATCCTGTCTGTGGGCTCGACCTTTCTGTTCCTGACATTGATCGTCGGTATGTGGGTCGCGGCTGGAATGGGCTTTGGCGGATTCGCAGAGACCGGCAGCAATATCGGCGCGTACTTCACCAATCTGCACAAGTTTGTCCTGCCACTGACCGACTACCACGCCTTCTACCTGTTCTGGTGGTTCGCATGGTCGATCATGATCGGCCAGTTCACCTCGCGCTTTGTCGGTGGCCTGAAAACCTGGCAACTGCTGGCCGCACTGCTGATCTTCCCGTCGATCCCGCTGGCGATCTGGTTTACCGTTCTCTACTACTACCACCTGAACGACATCAGCACCGCAGGCATCACCAACATCGCGATGGTGATCGTAGGCGTAACCTTTGTGATCAACTCGCTGGACTCGCTGATTAGGCTCTATACCGACAACCTCAACATGACGGTCGAACGCTTCGGCAAGGCGATTTATGTGGGTGGCAACGTGGCACTGCTGTTTGTCCTGACCCTGCTGTTCCAGAGCCAGTGGTTGCAGATCCAGTGGATCGGTGCCGTGGTCGTCGGCCTCTATCTGGCCTGCGTGGTCTACATCCTGATCACCAAGCGCAAAGAGGTGCTGAGCATCGACTCGATGCCGGAAGACCGCGATCTGGACTTCCACAAGGTTGAGACGGTTCACTGATCAACCATGGTAAAGAAACACATAGGGGCGCTTCGGCGCCCTTTTTTAATGGCTTCTATTCATGGCAGTGTCTGCAATGCGGGACGAAGTGAGCTTTTGCTGCGGCTGTGCCGAGGTCCGCTTTAACGAAGCTGGAACCTATTTCTTCCCGGCCTCTTTTGGATTTTCAAGAGCGTCGAGATCAGCAATATCCCAAGGCATACCCTCATTTCTGAACATGCGTTTGCCAAGTTGAGGGTAGTCACAGACGTCATGCGCGCTGCGGTTTCCAACAACAATGCATCTTAGCGTGTGTTTTCCGGTATTTCGAATGGAGTGAGCCAGCCCCCCTTTTCGATATCCGATGAAATCGCCAGGGCCGATGGTGTGCTCTTCGTCTCCGAGCATGGCTGTTGCCTCGCCTTCCAGCACAAAAACACACTCATCCTCATGATGGTGAAGATGATGCTCTGTCGTGTCACATCCGGGTTCTACTTCGATAAGGTGAAAGCCAAACCCGGTTAGGCCCGTCAAATCTCCCAGGCTTTTGTTGATGCGCTTGGCATTTGGGTTGAGAAAGTGGGTTTTTGACATACCCTGTACCGCCTCAATGTCCTCTTTCCTTAAGATGTAGATTTCGTCCATCGTTACTCCGCTCCCAATTCGGTCTGTTTGGCTAAGCATTATACGCCAAAAGCAGACAACCTGCTGTATCCTGCGGTGATGGACGCGCTTCCAAGCGCACCCGCATTGGCGAAGAACCCGACCAACGCTTCACGGCGCGCGACTTTCCTACCGCTTCGCACCAACACTACTGAGGGCTGTTCCGCGGTGATCGCATGGAAAACTGCACGACAGGGTTAGCGACTAAGATGAGATGACGACATGCCGCTGTGTCCTTCACGACGCCTTAGAAAAGGCATCTTTTTGCGTTGCAGACATTGGTGCAACCCGCAGCATCGGCCGCTATGGGCTCAAAGAAAAAGGGCCCCCAACCGGCGGCCCTCAATCGTTTCGCAGTGACAGCTGAGATTAGCCGTTCACGCTGTCCTTCAGCGCCTTCGCGATGGTCATCTTGACCACTTTGTCGGCTTCTTTCTTGAACTGCTCGCCGGTGGCGGGGTTGCGCACCATGCGCTCGGGGCGCTCGCGGCAGTAGATTTTGCCAACGCCGGGCAGGGTGACAGCGCCGCCAGCGGAAACTTCGCGGGTGATCAGGCCGGTCACGGCCTCCAGCGCGGCGTTTGCGGCTTTCTTGTCAGTTCCCATTTCCTCAGCGAGAGCAGCAACCAGCTGAGTCTTTGTCATAGGCTTTGCCATTTCTTGGTCTCCTTAACGTGCCCGATAAATAGGGCCTCACCGCGTAACTGTAACGGGATATTGTGGACGAACACAACGAATAGTAGCGCGGAAAACCCTAAAAATAGGGGGATTTCGTTGCTTTTTTGCTTCAGAGGAAGGCCGTTTCGTCAAACGAACGCAATTTCCGGCTGTGCAGACGCTCTAACGGCATGCCGCGCAGGTGTTCCATAGCGCGTATTCCGATCGCCAGATGGCGGCTGACCTGAGTGGTATAGAACGCCGAAGCCATACCAGGAAGCTTTAATTCGCCGTGCAACGGCTTATCCGAAACACACAGCAAAGTGCCGTACGGAACCCTGAACCGATACCCATTTGCGGCTATGGTGGCACTTTCCATATCCAGTGCAATCGCGCGGGATTGGCTGAGGCGCTGGACCGGGCCGGACTGATCCCGCAGTTCCCAGTTGCGGTTGTCGACAGAGGCGACAGTGCCGGTCCGCATGATCCGTTTCAGCTCATAGCCTTCCAATTCGGTGACCTCAGCCACGGCGCGTTCGAGCGCCACCTGAATCTCGGCCAGCGGTGGGATCGGCACCCAGACTGGAAGGTCATCGTCCAGCACCTTGTCCTCACGCAGATAGGCATGAGCCAGCACGAAATCCCCCAGCGCCTGCGTGTTCCGCAGTCCGGCGCAATGACCCACCATCAGCCAGGCATGAGGACGCAACACCGCAATATGGTCGGTCGCGGTTTTGGCGTTTGACGGCCCCACACCGATGTTCACCAGCGTGATCCCGGACCCGTCCGCGCGCTTCAGGTGATAGGTCGGCATCTGCGGCAGCTTCAGGGGCTGCTCCAACGCGCCGTCCGGAGTGGTGATCTGGACATTCCCGGTGGAGACAAAGCTGGTATAGCCGCTGTCAGGATCCGCCAGTTGCTCGCGCGCGTAATTCTCGAACTCAGAGACATAGAACTGGTAGTTGGTAAACAACACGTGGTTCTGGAAATGGCTGGGGTCGGTCGCCGTGTAATGTGACAGCCGCGCCAGCGAGTAATCTACTCGCTGTGCCGTAAACAGGGCCAGCGGTCCGACCTCATCTTCGGTATCATGGACGCCATTGACGATGTCATCATTGGTGGTGGTCAGGTCCGGCACGTCGAACACATCGCGCAGGGTGAACCCGGCGGCGCCCTGATGCGGCACCACCAGGTCGGGGTTGTTGGCCACCGCGAAATGCACCGGGATCGGGGTGTTCGATGCACCGATCGTCACCGGCTGATCGTGGTTCTTGATCAGCAGCGCGATCTGCTGGGTCAGGTACGAACGGAACAGATCGGGCCGGGTGACAGTGGTAACATGGGTGCCGGGTTCGGACACGTGGCCAAAGCTCAGGCGGCTGTCGACCTGCGCATAGGACGAGGTTTTGATGCGAATTTCCGGGTAATAGGCTCTGAATCGTTCAGTCGGAGTCTCCCCCTGCATCGCTTTGGAAAAGCTGTCGCACAGGAATTCGGTCGCCTGTTGGTAAAGCAATTCGAGGCGCGCAACGGCTGCAGCAGGGTCGGTGAACTTCTCGGGCGTCGGAGCGTCGGGTGTTCTGATAATCGTCATGCAAGGGGCTCCAGAAGGTCGATCTTTTCAAATGTGCGCACGTCCACCAACCCAAGATCCGAGATCCGCAGTTCCGGGATCACCACAAGGGCCAAAAGCGAGTGCTGCATATACGCGTTGTTCAGCCGGCAGCCGCAGGCCTGCATTGCGGCGACCATTTGGTCCGCCTTGGCGGCCACATCGGTTGCAGGGCTGTCGGACATAAGTCCCGCAATCGGCAGCTCGACCAGCGCCAGCTCCTGCCCGTCGCGGAAGATGGTGATACCGCCGCCCACTTCGGCCAGCCGGTTCGCGGCCAGCGCCATCTGATCGCGGTCGGTCCCCACAACGATCATATGGTGGCTGTCATGGGCCACGGTCGAGGCCATCGCCATTCTGCCCTGATAGCCAAAGCCCGAGACAAAGGCGTTCGTCACCCCTCCGGTCGCGCGGTGACGTTCGACCAGAGCGATCTGACAGACTTCGCCTTCGCCCTCGACCAGTCCGCCGATGATCGGCAGCTCAGATTTCAGCGCTTTTGTCGGGGCTTGGTTTTCGACTACGCCGATGACGTTTGCCTGCACACGGTTCGCACCGGCGGGGGCTTTGACCTCAAAATCAGTGCTGGTTAACGCATGGCCCAGATGCACTGTGTTGCGGGCGGTGTCGGGCCAGTTCAAATGCGGGCAATCCACGGCAATTCCGCCGTTCTCAGCCACGATCTGACCACGCGCTATAACCGTCTCAATGGGCAGCTCCTTCAGGTCCGAACTCAGGATAACATCCGCCCGCCGCCCCGGAGTGATTGACCCAATCTCACGTTCCAGCCCGAAATGCGTCGCTGTGTTGATCGTAGCCATTTGTAGCGCGACCAGCGGATCACACCCGCAGGCAATCGCATGCCGCACCACCCGGTTCATATGCCCGTCATTGACCAGCGTGCCCGAGTGGCAATCATCCGTACACAGGATGAAGTTGCGCGAATCCAAAGCCTTTTCGGTGATGGCCGTGATCTGGCTTTCCACATCATACCAGGCCGACCCCAGCCGCATCATCGACCGCATCCCTTGCCGCACGCGGGCTATGGCGTCCGCCTCGCAGGTGCCTTCGTGGTCATCTGCGGGGCCTCCGGCCACATAAGCCGCGAAATCAGGCCCTAAATCAGGTGAAGCGTAATGCCCGCCAACTGTTTTCCCGGCCTGCTGCGTCGCTGCAATCTCAGCCAGCATCTTCGGATCACCATGTATCACGCCGGGGAAATTCATCATCTCACCCAGCCCGATAATTCCGGGCCAACTCATCGCTTCGGCTACATCCTCCGGGGTGATCTCATATCCCGTAGTCTCCAACTCCGGTGCGGATGGGGCGCAGGACGGCATCTGGGTGAAGATATTCACCGGCTGCATCAGCGCCTCGTCATGCATCATGCGCACACCGTCCAGCCCAAGCACATTGGCGATCTCATGCGGGTCAGTGAACATTGTGGTGGTACCATGCGGGATCACCGCCCGGGCAAATTCCGCCGGCGTCAGCATTCCCGATTCGATGTGCATATGCCCATCGCACAGGCCGGGCAGCATAAAACGGCCCTTCGCCTCGATGATTTGGGTGTCGGGGCCAATGCAATGCGATGCATCCTGCCCCACAAACGCAATACGACCAGAGGCGATGGCAATGTCGTGGTCGGGCAAGGTCTCACGGCTGTGGACGTTCACCCAGATACCACCCCGGATGACCATATCCGCGGCCTCCCGTCCCGCGGCTACAGCAATCAAACGGGGGGCGACATCGGGCCAGCTTGGGAAAGGTGTGTATTCCATGGCTCAACTTTCCCGAATGCGGGGAAAGGTTCAACCCCTGCCGAGCAGCTATCATCAAACCGTCACGCAGCGCGCCAGCGCTGCCCGGCCCAACCAGAGGAGATGCCGCGTCAGCGGCATTGACGATGGGCGGGAGAACACCGGATTAGCGCAGCCGATCAGCCTCCATCTCGCGGCGCAACCAGTAGGCAAATGCCAGCGCGCCAGGGGTTTCTTCGGCCTGAGGGGACAGCAACAGGTAATAAGCTTCGGGCATCGAGGCGCGATGGGCGAACGGGGCAACCAGCCGTCCTTGCTCGATCAGCCCGCGCGCGATTGTGTCATGGGTCAGGCACAAGCCACCTCCCGCCATCGCAACGGACAGACTGACCAAATAGGTGGTGGAATAGGTGATCGGCGGATTTTCCCAATTTAGAGCCTGATCTTCCGCCCAATTTGCCCAATTCGACAGAAGGTTTGAGCAATCAAAAAGCGGCTGTTGTTGCAAATTGTCCAAGGTCACTGCGTATCCCGGAGCGCAGACCGGGTAGTAATGATCGGTTCGCAGCAATTCCGTTCGCACCGTGTCCGATGGCCGTAGAGAATAGCGGATTTCAACCGCGGCTCCCTCGGCCATTTCGCGCGGCTCCCACAACTCGGTGAAGATATTCAACTGTACTTTGGGATGCTCTGCCCGGAACTGCGGCAGGCGCGGAGCCAGCCAGTTGACCGCAAATGTGATGTTGCTTTGCACCTGTACCGCGTTTTGCTGCGCCCCCGTGACCGCCTGCGTGCCGCGCACCAATGTCCGAAACGCCTCGCGCACGACGGGCAGATAGGTGATGCCTGCCTCAGTCAGCTCCAGAGCGCGCGGGCGGCGCAGGAACAGGGGTTGGCCCAGATAGCCCTCAAGCGACTTGATCTGCTGGCTCACCGCGCTTTGGGTCATGTTCAGATCGCGGGCCGCCCCGGTAAACGACAGATGGCGGGCGGCGGCTTCGAACGTGCGCAGCCAGCCCAGCGGAGGAAGCGGTTTCTGCATGTGCATAACTCTGCCATTAGTTCTTCTAATGGAATAGGTCCGTTTTTTTCGTTGGTCAAACATTTGCCGCACAGGCACGATTTTCAAAAACCTCAGCCCCTCAAACCGAGAGCTTGCCATGACCGTCACAAACCTGCGCCCCAATATCGACCACTGGGAGGACCGCGTCGACCTTGCTGCCACCTTCCGCTGGACTGAGCGGCTGAATATGCATGAAGCCGTTGCCAATCACTTCAGCCTGGCCGTGAATGAGGATGGCACACAGTTTCTGATGAACGCGAACCAGATGCATTTTGCCCGGATCAAAGCGTCAAACCTGTTGCTGTTGGATGCCAACGACCCGGAGGTCATGTCTCAGCCCGGTGCGCCTGACCCGACGGCTTGGGGTCTGCATGGCTCGATTCACCGTCACTGCCCTCATGCGCGTTGCGTGATGCATGTGCATTCGATTTTTGCCACCGTTCTGGCGTCTCTGGCGGATAGCACTCTACCGCCGATCGACCAGAATACGGCCACCTTCTACAACCGCTATGTCGTTGACAACGAATTTGGCGGGTTGGCTTTTGAGAGTGAGGGCGAACGCTGTGCCGGTATGCTGTCGGACCCGAAAAAGAAGGTCATGATCATGGGCAACCATGGCGTGCTGGTCACCGGAAGCGACCCGGCTGATACCTTCAATCGACTGTACTATTTCGAACGCGCGGCTGAGACCTATATCCGCGCTCTGCAAACCGGCCAGCCTTTGCGTGTGTTGTCCGATGAGATTGCCGAAAAGACTGCACAAGAGCTCGACGACTATCCCGATCAGGCCGCGGCCCATCTGCGTGAGATCAAAGCTCTGCTGGATGCCGAAGGCTCGGACTATGCCACATAAAGGGTACCGCCATGACTGACGCCACTCAGGACCCCGAATCCGCCCGCTGGCACTATCACCCCGAAGGGCCGGTGAGTTTGAACCCGCTGTTCAACTGGCCGCCGCGCCCCGCAGCGGTGCTGAAGTGGTATAGCGGCGCGTGGTTGCAAATCACTGCGCTGACATTGTGCATGGTACTGGCGGTGGCAGCCTATGCCTTCTTTTTCCCTGCGTTAGAGACGATGCAGAGCTTTGCGCCGGGCTGGATGTTCCGTATCTGGTTGCTGAACATGGTACCTCAGATCCTTGTCGCGGGCGGGCTGCACTGGTGGCTCTACATGCGCAAAGGGCAAGGCATGTACAAGAAGTTCGACCGCCGCGATCTAACGCGGAACAACGGCAACTTCACCTTCCGCAATCAGGTCTGGGACAATATCTGGTGGACGCTGGGCAGCGCGATGACGGTCGCGACGGTGTATCAGTGGATCATCTACTGGGCGATGGCGAATGGCTACGTCCCCACCGTCACCTGGGCCAACGCGCCGGTCTGGTGTGTTGTGTGGATGGCCTTCATCCCGATGTGGTCGGGCCTGCATTTCTATTGGGTGCATCGGCTGGAGCATCACCCGAAGCTCTATAAACACGTCCACGCCGTGCATCACCGCAACGTCAATATCGGGCCGTGGTCGGGAATTTCGAACCATTGGTATGAGAACCTGATGTATTTCACCACTTACTTCATCCACCTGATCGTGCCGTCGCACCCGCTGCATCTGCTGTTCCACACCTATTTCCAGCAAATCAGCCCGGTTTTGTCGCATTCTGGTTTCGAGAAACTGCGCGCCGGTGAGACGGATGCCGCCCGCGCTGGGGACTTCTTCCACCAGCTGCATCACAGGTATTTCGAGTGCAACTATGGCACCTCGGAAATCCCTTTCGACAAGTGGTTCGGCACCTATCACGACGGATCAGCCGAGGCGACCACACGGACCCGCGCGTTCAAGAAGCAGATGTATACGTAAAGGTCAGGTCCGCTCGAACAACGCGATTAGTGCCGTGTCGTCCTTGTTGGGACCGGCGGCGAGATCGCCATAGATACGCACCTCGGGCAGGGTCAGGTTCTGAATTTGGCCTTGAGCCAGTTTGTGCAGGGTCTCGGCAAAGCCCAGTTTTTCATAGTGTTTCGCGTTGATCGACAGGGCGAACTGCGCGCCGGGGCGGGCGATGCGTAGCAGGGCGGGCAGGGCTTCGGGGCCAAGATGGCCGTGTGTGAAAGTGCCTGAGGACACAATCCCGGCATAACTGTCGCGCGGTACAGGAATGCCTTGGTTCAGGTCGGCTTCGATAGCGTCCCGGTAAATGTCCTTGCGCATCGCCTCATCGAGCATCTCGGGGCTGATATCGGTGGCGTCGATTGGGCCGACGCCCAGCCCGGCCAGAACCGCACCGCACAACCCGGTGCCAGCGCCCACATCCAGAACCGGGCCTTGCCCGCCTGCGCCGACAAAGGCGCGCGCGGTGTGGATATGCAGCTGATAATCTTCCAGCGCGGCAAAGCTGTCGTCGTAATCTCCGGCCCATTCGGCATAAAGCCGTTTGTGATCCTCGGGAGAGTCCAGCGCATAGGCGGCGTGCAGATTGGGTGTCTTTTCACTCATGCCTAAAAGAAAGGCGCATTGGGGGATTCGAATCAAGTATTCCCGGTTGTGCGCTTGCATCCTGCTGCGTTGCGGATCATCAAAGGCGGCATGACAGGTACTCTCTTTTCATTTGGTCACGGGTATTCGGCGCAGGCTTTGTCCCGACTGCTGACACCTCAGGGCTGGAGCATTCGCGGCACCACTCGTGATCCGGCCCAATCCGCCACTGTTCGCGCCTCGGGCGCTGAGCCTTTGATCTGGCCGGGGCAGGCACCCGATCTGGAGGGCGTGACGCATCTGCTGATCTCGACGGCGCCTAAGGCTGATGGCGATCCGGTGCTGGCGGGATTGAGGGATGAAATCGCCGCGCGGGCCGGACAGTTTGAATGGGTCGGATATCTGTCGACAACCGCAGTCTATGGCGATCATCGGGGTGAATGGGTGGACGAATCCACCCCGGCGACTCCGACGGCTGAACGTGGCAAATGGCGCGTGCAGGCCGAGCAGCAATGGCAGAGCGTCCCCGGGCTGCCGATCCACATTTTCCGGCTTGCAGGTATTTACGGTCCCGGACGTGGCCCGTTCTCCAAGCTCAAACGCGTGGGGATGCGCCGGATCATCAAGCCGGGTCAGGTGTTTTCACGCATTCACGTCGCTGATATCGCACAGGTTTTGGCGGCCTCAATGGCGGCCCCGAATCCCGGTGCTATCTACAATGTCTGCGATGACGAACCGGTGCCGCCTCAGGACGTGATCGCCTATGCCGCTGAGTTGCAGGGCCTGCCTCTGCCCCCCGCGGTTCCGTTCGACGAGGCTGACCTGACCCCAATGGCCCGCAGTTTCTATAACGAGAATAAGCGGGTCAGGAATGATCGCATCAAGGATGAGCTGGGCGTGCGGCTCTTGTACCCAGACTATCGCGCCGGGCTGGAGGCCCTGATGAAAGACGCCTGAGGTTCATCCGGCGGCTTTGATCATATCGGCAGCTTTCTCAGCGATCATGATGGTCGGCGCGTTGGTGTTGCCTGACACCAGGGTCGGCATGACCGACGCATCAATGACCCGCAGCCCCTCGACCCCATGGACCCGCAGTTGGGGGTCGACCACCGCCATCTCATCTACACCCATCTTGCAGGTGCCAACCGGGTGATAGATCGTGTCGGCGCGGGCGCGAATGTGACGCTCCCAATCTGCATCTGTTTGGGCGGTGTCGGTTCCGAACATCTCTTTGTGCCGGTATGGCTCAAGCGCCGGAGCCTGAAGGATATCGCGCATCATGCGCGCGCCTTTGATCAGCGTCTCAAGATCACGGTCGTCGGACAGAAAGGCCGGATCAATGGCGGGCGCGGCAAAGGGATCGGCGCTGGCCAGCCCGACGGTGCCGCGGCTTTCGGGACGCAGTTTGCAGACGTGGCAACTGAACCCGTGGCCGTAATGCAGCTTGCGGGCGTGGTCATCGACCAGTGAGATCACAAAGTGCAGCTGTATGTCCGGGCGATCCAGTGCCGGAGAGGTTTTCAGAAATGCCGCCCCTTCGGCGAACGGTGTAGCGGCCATCGACACGCCGTTTTTGCGCCAGCGCCAGAGGTGACGCATCAGATTGGCCCCTGCGGCGGCTCCGATCCCGAAATTGTCGGTGTCCTTGGTTTTGTAGGACAGAATGAAATCCAGATGGTCTTGCAGGTTCTTTCCCACGCCCGGTAGGTTGTGGCGCACATTGATGCCGTGTTTCTTCAGATCCTCGCCGTCACCAATCCCAGACACTTGCAACAGTTGCGGGGACATGAAGGCCCCGGCGCAGATCAGCACCTCGCGCCGGGCTTTGACCATGATGTCGGGGCCTTTGGCTTTTCTCTTGTATATGACGCCCGTCGCGCGTTTGCCGTCAAAGGTCAGCTCTTTGGCGTGGGCATGGGTGATGACCGTCAGATTCGGGCGGTCTATCACAGGATATACATAGGCCGCCGCGGCCGAGCATCTTTCGCCATTGCGGGCGGGGTCGTGGAACTGTGTCACCTGATAGAGGCCGACGCCTTCATTGTCGCCGCGATTGAAGTTGTCGGTGCGGCGGTGCTGCATCTGTTCGGCCGCTTCGACGAAGGCGTGGGTAATCGGGCGCGGTTCTTTCTGGTGGGATACCTGCAACGGACCGCTGGCGCCGTGGTCGTCGTCTGCGCCCATTTCATTATTCTCGGACTTCTTGAAATAGGGCAGAACACTGTCCCAATCCCAACCCTCGCACCCCAGATCGGCCCAGCCGTCGTAGTCTTGGCGCTGCCCGCGTATGTAGAGCATCGCGTTTATGGCGCTGGACCCACCCAGCGCTTTGCCGCGCGGCTGATAGCCTTTGCGCCCGTTCAACCCCTGTTGCGGCACCGTCTCAAGAGCCCAGTTGTTGATCTTTGGCCGCCCAGGCAGCGCGGCCACCACGGCAGAAGGCATGCGGACCAGAATGCCGTCGCCCCACCCTCCTGCCTCAAGCAGGCAGACGTGTGTGTCAGGATCTTCGCTCAGGCGATTGGCCAGGACCGAGCCCGCAGACCCGCCACCGACAATGACATAGTCGAATTCCATTCTGATTCTCCCCGCATGGACGCGAGCATGGGGCGGCTCGCATCATCTCCCTGTGACAGACTGTGACTGAGGAGCGGTAAAAGACAATCGGAGCAACTTGGATGTGACCCAAGGTTATTGGGTGTTGTGACCACTGAGGGGCTGAGTTCGTGGCAGAGTTTAAAAATATCATAACTTTAACCTATCACAATCATCATTAAACAAAACTTTTTTGCATGAATGTGATTTGCTACTTCTTGCAGTGACAAGACAGAAGAGTCGCCGATATCCGCCCATGCGATGTGCTTGAAACACGGCGCATCTTGGTCGGGTAAAAGTGTCATCTATATGTGTTCTTGATCGACCGAGTTTTCAGCGGCGTACCCACGCCGGAATTTTGCCAGGAATGGAGATCGACATGGACGGAAGTGATAACCCCAAAACGGGCGGTTGCCCTGTAATGCATGGTGCCGGAACGCGGTCGAACCGCGACTGGTGGCCAAACCAGTTGAACCTGTCGATTCTGCACCAGCATGCGCCGGCGTCGAACCCGATGGATGCGGGTTTTGACTATGCAGAAGAGTTCCAGAAGCTGGACTATAAAGCGCTGAAAGAAGATCTCTATGCGCTGATGACGGACTCGCAGGACTGGTGGCCCGCCGACTACGGTCACTATGGTGGCCTGTTCATTCGTATGGCGTGGCACAGCGCCGGGACGTACCGGACTGCGGATGGCCGCGGCGGTGCCTCGACCGGAAACCAGCGCTTTGCGCCGCTGAACAGCTGGCCGGACAATGGCAACCTCGATAAGGCGCGCCGCCTGCTGTGGCCGATCAAGCAGAAATACGGCAACCGGATTTCTTGGGCCGA